>NZ_FOTE01000001.1:313305-783373 GCF_900114475.1 Paenibacillus sp. 1_12
CTTCCCACCGCTTTGGCACTCAAATGATCAGCTTTCACTGTACCTGGCGCCAGCTTGGTTCCTGTCACTGCCCGATCCTGAATTTGTGCTGTGCCAATAGCTTTTTCCGCAACGTGTTCGTTCAGCACCGATTCCAACGCCAAATGTCGGCTCGTCACCGCACAATCAGCCAACTGCTCGCTTCCCACCGCTTCGGTACTCAGGTGTTCAGCTTCCACTGTTCCTGGCGCCAGCTTGGTTCCCGTCACTGCCTGATCCTGCAATTGCGCAGAGCCGATCGCTTGCAGAGCTACATGCTCGCCGCTAATGGACCTAAGCGCTAGCTCGCGTCCGCCAACTGTACCTTCAACCAGGTGGCGACTGGCTACAGCGCTGTCCGCCAAACGTTCACCGTTCACCGCCCCAGCTGCCAAATGCACCGACTCCACTGAACCCGACGCCAGCTTGGTCCCCGTTACCGCTCGATCCTGCAGCTGTACCGTACCTACTGCTTCCTCGGCAAGATGCATACTGCCAATGATACCGGTTGCCAGTTCCCGACTGCTCACTGCTCCAGCAGCCAGTTGCACACTCGATACAGCGCCATCAGCCAGCTGTTCCCTGCCAACTGCCCCAGCTGCCAAATGCACCGCCTCTACAGCATCTCGAGCCAGCTTAGCTCCTGTCACCGATTCACTTTGCAGTTGGGTTGTGCCAATAGCATTCTCAGCTACATGAACCCCAGTTACTGCACCCCATGACAGCTCACGTCCGCTAACCGCGCCAGCTCCCAGGTGACGACTCACGACCACGCCTTCGGCAAGCTGATCGCTTTTCACCGCACCTGCACTCAAGTGCGCTGTGTGCACAATACCATCAGCAAGCTGCGCTGCCTTGACCGACGCCACACCCAAATGTGCAGTAGTCACGGCACCGTCCGCCAACTTTTCCGAGGTCACACTCTTGTCAGACAGCTTCTCCCGAGTAATGGCTTCTGTTGCCAAATGGACTGCTTTTACTGAAGCCTTTGATAGATGGGAGGACTGAATGGCTCCAGCAGAAATATGCTCGCCCAATACCGAATCTCGACCAAGTTTATCCGACGTCACACTCGATTGCGCTAGCTTAGCCGTCGTAACCGATAAGTTAGTCAGCTTATCCGTCGATACGGATTCACTCGATAGCTTTGAGGTCGTGATGCTATGATTAGCCAGCTGTCCGGATAATACGGCTCCCTCTTGAATATGCTGATGCTGAATCGATCCTGCTGCCATCTTTTCCGAGGTAATGGATCTATCCTGCAGCTTCGCAGTAACAACCGACTGATCCTGTAGATGGTCTTTACTTATGGCAAGCTGCCCGATATGGAGAGACTGAATCGCTTTCTCAGCGATGTGCCCACTGCTTACAGCATTAGCGGACAGGTGCTCGCCCGTTACGGCTTTCTTTGCCAGTTTAGTCGAGGTGACAGCTTGCTCCATCAGCTTTTCTGAACTTACGGATACCGGACCCAAATGCTCTGTACCTACGCTTTGTGGAGCAAGCTTGCCTGCAGTAATCGCACCATCCGTCAAATGCTGGGCTTCCACGCTCTTAGGCTGAAAATGTCTTTTTTCTATCGCCAAATCCGTTAAATGGATACCGCTCACCGATTGCTTCGCGAGCTTCTCGGAGGTTACTGAGCTATCGCTCAAGTGCTCACTCATCACAGCACCGCCAAGGATATGCATTGATGTCACCTGCTTGGCACCAATAGAATCGCTATGCACGACACCGTTTGCCAAATGCTCATGCAATACCGATTTTGACTGTAAATGATCAGAATTAATACTCCAAGCGGCCAGCTTATCCTCGGTCACGGATTGCTTTCCCAGCTTCACTGCCGTAACTTCGCCATCTGCGATTTTACCTGCCGTTATCGAATGGTCACGCAGTTTCTCTGTTGTAACTGACAAATCTGCCAGCTTCGCAGTATTTACGATATAATTAGCTAGGTTTGTTGCTTGAATCGTACCGCTTTTGATTTTCTCTGAAGTGATCGACTGGTTTTGAATGAGCTCACCGGTAATTGCTTCATCAGCCAAATGTTTGGTATGAATCGAATATTCGGCAATTTTCATCGCATCAATCGTTTTGTCCGCCAGCTTCTCTGACGTTATGCTGTTATCCTGCAGCTTTTCGCCGCTAATAGCTCTTTCCTGTATCTTGTCACCCGAGATCGCAAAAGACGCAATATGCTCCTCTGTCACCGATCGAATTGCCAGCTTCTGCTGTGTCACGCTGCGATCCCCAAGCTTAGCCGCCGTCACGGCATAGTCAGCCAGTTGATCGTTTCCAATAGCTCCGCGCTTGACCTTACTGCCCTCAATCGCATTCCGCGCAATTTTCTCAGCGGTTACTGCTTCGTCAGCCAAATCGTCCGTGTAAATGACTGCCCCATTAATTCCCCCTTCAACGGCCTTACGAGCAAGAAGCAAAGGCTGTACATGGTCCATCCGCGATTTCTCCGCTTTTAAAGGAGGTTCCTCGACGGCTAGTTTAACAGGCTGGACAAGTGGAGTACGACTGATCGTAATATCTACATTTTCTGGTTTGCGAAGCTTTTTAAGTCGTTCTGAATCTTGAATATCGTCCAACCATTTCAATTCATTAATATAAGCTCCATTCTGCTTTTTCTGCAGCGGTCTGCTCTTACTCGAACCACGGCTAGTTACCTTCTTCATCTTGCACTTCCTCCCGAGTTGGTAATGCTTCCTGTTGGGCACCGCAAATAGTAGTCATTTGTAACATATGCATTCACCCAGAAGGAAGTCATTCAACACGAAAAAAATAGGCGCACCTTTGAGACTTCTGCTGCTCGATTATGTAATGGGTTGTTTAAAGAGAAAGAAGCTTCTCAAAAAAAGCTTTCTCAATAAGAAAAACGCCTTGCGGCGTCCTTGGTGTACAAATTACTATTGTGCGCGAAGAGTCCATCGACTGTGTGTCTCCGACCGTAGTTGATTTACATAAAAAAAGCAATTCCCATCAACGCCGAAACCGACAATACAACAAGCGGGTGCAGGTGATACTTCATCGTTCCAATCATCGCAAAAATAAAAATCAGCACTACAGCCAGCGTATGTCCATTGATCCCAAGCAGCGGCTGCCCATTCACACCTACACGATAAGCTGCATATACGATCAGTGCGGCTACCATCGGCTTCAACCCATAAAAAATCATTTGCAGTAAGCGCTCGCGGCCAACCTTAAAAAAGAACACAGCCAAAGCGATAATAATAATAAATGAAGGTAAAATCATCCCGATTGTAGCCGCTCCCGCACCTGGAATCCCGGCAACCTTGTACCCAATCAGAACAGCACTGTTCGTTGCAATCGGACCCGGCGCCATTCCGGCCAGTGTAACAGCTTGGGCAAAATCTACGGAGGTCATCCACTGCTGAGATAACGCCTCGCGTTCAATCACACTCAATATGGCATAGCCGCCGCCAAATGAGACAAGCCCTATTTTGAAAAAAGTAACTAATAATGTCCACAGCATGAATGCCGCCCCCTTCCCTCTGACATCCGACTAAATACCGTCGCCCCAAATATATTGGCCAGCTTGGATGGGACCGGGTACAGGAGCAGTTCTTGCGCTTATCTTCGTTTCTTTCGGCACTTCAATAAGCTTTTCCTTCATTTTAAATATCCAGATACCTGCAATCGTTCCGATTAGCAGCAGCAAAGCGGGATGGATAGAGGTGAACAGCAGCCCGGCCACAGCACCAGCTACGATAATCAATGTCGATTTGTCATGGACCGCGGACTTCAGCATTCGCCAGCCGGCCACAGCAATAAATGCAACAACCGCTGAATGAATACCTTCAAATGCAGCTGAAGCCTTCACTGAGTCCTCCACGGAAGTATAACCAATTGCCAGCGCCATCATGATGACAAAGGTCGGTAGTCCGATCCCTATAATAGCAGCAATGGCACCCCACAGCCCAGCAACCCGATAGCCGATAATCGTAGCCGCATTAACGCCAATCCCTCCTGGAGCCGATCCGGCAATCGACAAGGCACCACTTATTTCATCCTCGTCCATCCACTTGCGTTGTTCAACAACTTCTTTCTCAATAGCCGGAATCATCGCATAGCCGCCGCCGAAAGAGATTGGACTGATTTTGCAAAAGGACCAAAAAATTTGCCCTAATACAGTTGTCTTATTCTGCTCATTGTTTGTCATGTCGCAGCATCCCCTGTCTTAAGCTTCTATATTCATTATACAACACTTAATTTCTTTTTGGAATAAACTCATCTATAAAAGTTTCTTCCGCATTTAAAAGGTTCGGTTATATAGCGAATATACGTCTTTGAAGAGGGGAATACTCAGAATTGAACAGGGACTTTATTTCATTTCACATTTAATTGCTCTCTATAAAAATTCAGCCATCTCGCTGCCGTTCGTTCCCATGTGAATTGCTGCTGCACCTTGAGCACACTGGCCTCGCCCAAAGCTTGACTCCACTCCGGGTTCGTCAATAGTCTAATAATCGAAGGAGCCAGCTCCTTTTTCAATTGTGCAGGATTAATACTTAATCCGGTTCGTTCATGCTCAATGATTTCCTTCATTCCTCCTACATGAGTTGCCACTACTGGAACACCTGAGGCCATAGCCTCAACGTTCACCAATCCAAAGGCTTCATTTTTGCCGGAGGGAACCACAAGCACGTCGGCCAGTCGATACCAATCGACAATACTTGTGTGCGGCACGTAGGGGATGAATCGGATGGGCGCCTTCAGTCTGGTTGCTATACGCTTTAGCCCTCTGACATAGTGGGTTGTCCTTGGAGAACTATAAAAAGCACTGCCGACTACAAACACAACTGCATTGGGCACTCGTTTCACAACCTCCGGCATAGCTTCCAGCAGATGATGAACCCCCTTCATGCGGAGTAAACGTCCGACATACAAAATGATCTTTTTACCGCCTAAGCCAAGCTGCTCCAATGCTTCCAGCCTTCGCTCCGCTCCTTCTGCAGTCCAGCGGGAAATAAATTGTTCAGTGTCTACACCCAAATAATTTACTTTTATTTTCCTGCGGATATCGGGCGCTCTTCGTAAAAGCTGTTCCTTCATAAAATAGCTATTGACCACAATACAATCCGCTGCTCTCAGGCAGCTTTGCAGCTCCGTACGGCTAATATGAGGAGTCGAAATGTAAGTAATAGAGTGCAAAACAAGACAAATGATCGCCCGCGGATACCGCTTACGTAAATAACGGACAAACCGGGGGCGGTTCTCCACCTGCAGCAAGGCCGGACGCAGCGCCTTGAGCCTTTGGCTAACCTGCGATATATAGCCTCTCGGAGAACGGGCTGGCACCCTAATATATTGAACTCCATCCAGTACCTCTGAGCTTGGCATATTCGGACTTTGTTTGCCAAAAATGATGGGACACACCTCGGTTGTCATACGACGGGCTACCTGCTCGACCACAAGCTCGACCGAGCTGCTCGTCGCACAAGGCACTACGAATGACCCGGGTGTAATGATCGCAACGACAGGTACCTTCATGGGAAACCTCCTGTTTAAGATTTTGCCTAAGGCAAAATCAGCTTTCACAGCATTTTGCCACTATCCACAACACCAGTGTATTCATCGCCATAAATGTCGGGCACGGCAGCGCCGTTATCACGTATAACTGATCATTCACATGCAGAAATAATGTATAATAACACTTTCGTTTTTCAACATCCTTGTATAATTACTCTTATTATCAATAATTACTGTTGTATATTTATTCATTTTTATTTATAATAATTCATTATTGAAAAGGAGTGATTGGGATGGATATTCAAACAGAATTAGAAACTGCACATTTACTGGCAGCAGCAGACACATCGATTTTAACAACCGCTGTAAGGCCAGAACTTGTGATGGAACGCGGAGAAGGCATGTACTTATGGGATACAGATGGCAAGCAGTATCTAGATTTTGTCGGAGGATGGGCGGTAACGTGCTTAGGCCATTCCCCCACCGTCATCCAGGAAGCTCTTGCGAAGCAATCCGCTGCACTGGTTCATTCAAGCCCCTCCTTCTATAACAAACCGATGATCCAGTTTGCCAAGCTTTTAACCGATGTATCCGGCTATGACAGAGCCTTCTTTACAAGCAGCGGCGCAGAGGCCAATGAAGGTGCTATCAAGCTTGCCAGAAAACATGGATCCATTCATCGTGGCGGCGCATTTGAAATCATTACGACCGTTAACGGTTTTCATGGACGAACGCTGGCTACAATGTCAGCAACCGGCAAAAAGCTGTGGGAGCCGCTGTTCGCACCCAAAATACCAGGCTTCAAGCATGTCCCCTTGAATGATCTCGATGCTTGTCTAGCTGCAATCAATCCCTATACATGCGCTATTATGCTGGAGCTTGTTCAAGGAGAAGGCGGCGTTCATGCGGCAGATGTTGAATATGTGCGTGAGCTTCGTAAAATCTGTGACGACTCTGGCATCATGCTGATCTTTGACGAAATCCAAACCGGATTTGGTCGAACCGGCAAGCTGTTTGCTTATGAGCACTATGGGGTTCAAGCGGATGTGATGACACTGGGTAAAGGCATTGGGGGCGGATTTCCACTTTCAGCTATGCTGACCAAAGAAGCCTTTAATATTTTTGATGTCGGAGACCAAGGTGGAACTTACACGGGACAGCCACTGGCTATGGCGGTGGGGCAGGCCGTCGTCCAAGAGCTGATTCGCTTGGAGCTTCCTCTTAACGCAGAACAGCAGGGCTGTTACATCCTGGAACGATTACATCAAATCGCGGATCAATACAACCTGCAGCACATCCGTGGCAAGGGACTTTTGTTAGCCTTCGATCTTCCCGAAGCAGTCGGTCCGGAATTGGTTGCTGCATGCTTGCAGGTAGGCCTGCTGATTAACGCTCCCAATCCGCTTACAATCCGTCTAATGCCACCTTTAATCGTGTCCAAAACAGATATCGACTCTATGTTTGATCTGCTTTGTTGTGCTATGGATAGCATTTTTTAGCTCCTGGTCACAATTAAAGAGGAGCTCGTTAAATTCCACTTTATTCCTACAGCACCTGTCTATTACGGGTCTGTCCGCGTTCACATACACTAAGGGGGAATTCAAAACAACGGAGGGAGTGATACCATGCCCAATCCCTGTGTGGGCATTCTCGTCAATGATAAGATGTATCGCAGCATCCCCTTAGGCAAAACCAAGTATGAAGCCGTACACTTATATGTGAAGGCAGGCGTAAAGTATGGATTTACCCCCTGCTTTTTCCGGATAGACGATATGGAGCCTGGTGCAGCAACCGTTAGCGCTTATGTAATGGACAACGGACAATTTGTTCGCAAGAGTGTACCTGTCCCAGAGGTTATTCACAATCGTGCCATTTATAAGGGGCGTAAGCAATTTAAACAGATTACCTCATGGATCAAGGAAGGTAAACTGCTGTTTAATCAATGGAACCGTTACGGAAAGCTGTATATTCAAAATGTATTAATGAAAGAGCCAAGTCTGCGTCCGCACATCCCGAGCACTTATGAAGCAACCTTGAGTCATATCTCCATGATGATGAAGCTGTATCCTACTTTGATTATTAAACCGAACAAAAGCAGTGTGGGGCGTGGAGTCATGAAGCTGGAAAAAACGGATCGAGGCTGGAAGCTCACCTATCCGGCAACCGTAAGTATTCACAATAAAGCCTGGCGCACGTTGACATTTCAAGGTAATCGGCTCCCACTCCTGCTCCGAAACAGACTGCAGCGAGTCCGCTATATCGTACAGCAGCGCTTACCGCTTGCTACATTCGAGGGTCAACCCTTTGATCTGCGTGTTTCCGTGCAGCGTGGAGCTGAGGGACAATGGCAGGTTGCGGGAATTGTGGCCAAAGTCGCATCCAAACGCTGCTTTCTCACCAATGTCGCGCAAGGTGGGTCTGTTTACAGGCTGGAGCCCATTCTTATCGCAGAGTATCCACACCTGCGGCCGAAGGATGTAATCAAGGACATTCAGCAGTTTGCGCTGCAGATAGCTGAGCATTTAGGCAGTCATCTGCCTCATATGGCCGATCTCGGACTTGATGTCGGCATTACGGTTGAAGGTTTTCCGATGCTAATCGAATGCAATGGCAAGGATCAACGGTACAGCTTTCGTGAAGCAGGCATGCTGCAGGAATGGAAAGCAACCTACGAAAATCCTATGGCGTATGCACGATATTTACTCGATTGTCGCACAGCTGAAGCCAAGGCAGAGCTGCAGAGGGCAGGTCAACCAGCAGGTTGTATGGATGCGTTCGATGCCCTCGTAGTAGGCGGGAAATTAGCTACTAGCAAATTTCTCCCTTAATGGACATAAAGACACGGAAATCGGTTTTTAGAATGCATCGACTGATTTCCGTGTCTTTCCAAACTGATTATTATTGCCTTTTCTGTGCAGTCATTTAGAGCTAGAGGATCGGGCAGGATAATTGAACGATTATACAGAATTTATAGGGAGGCAGCAGATTATCGATTTTAGAGAACTACAGGTGAACGATAACTTATGGTTTGAATGATATGAACATACTTGAGGTGATAAGGTGAAATCCATACCAAACGTTCCTTATATTGCTCAGTTAGTTGGAACCCGAGACTTATGGGAGCCTCTCTGGGGATTAAAAACGAGGTTAACGCAAGCTGAATCCTGTCTCCTTCATTCATCGGCACTCCGTAGACTTCAATTTATACATCACAGTGGATGCAGCTACATCAATACGCAGCACAATTCAAGCCGTCTTCAACATACGCTAGGTGTTTTTTCATTGTTAGCCTACATATGTCCAGATTGGTTTGAATTGAGGGCTGCCGCCTTGTTACATGATATTGGCCACAGTCCTTTTAGCCACACTCTCGAACAGCTAACAGGTTTCGACCATCATAAACAAACGGAAAGTTTAATTTGTGCTCCCGAAGTAAGTGAAATTTTGTCGCGATATGGTTTACGTTCAACAGAAATATTAGACATTATTAATGGGCGTATACCGAGCCCTTTGAATAATCATGCTAATATAGTCCAACTGGATCACTTGGATAGCTGGGTTAGAAGCGGCCAAGTAACGGGTGTTCTTAGCGTATCCACACAATCGCTGTTATCCTCACTAGCTCTCCAAGAAGGCTTCATAGCCACAGACCCCCAAACGGCAGAGCTGCTTTTGCAGCTCATTATTTCTGAGGCGCATTTCCATTGTTCATCGGTTAATATTGGCCCCAATACGATGTTAAAATCTTTAGTCGCCAAGCTTATTGATCATCAAGTTGTTACCCCTGAGACGATCTGCCTGCAGACCGATGCTTGGCTGGAATCTGTGCTCATGAATTGTGAATTAACTTCAAAAGACACGAAACGTTTATTTTATAGACCTCATGAGATTATGGTAACAAGGGATCCTGAGGCTGCTCCCAGCAACGCTTTTATTGCAGAGCTCAAAAAACTTTATTTATCCCTGCCTATGATTAAAGGAAGCATGGCAACCCCTAGCTCTTTACCCTCATTTCATATAATCGAAAAAATGACTGCTTTGCTGGGTACTTATTATGTTTACTGGGACCTTGGAGATGAAAAATCAACAAAATGACAATCTAGAACTTTTCTTTCAGTTCCGGACTGTCATTTTGTTGGCACCATATGGGTCTGCTGTGCTTTTTATGCTTTTATTGAATAACCAGACCTAATGCAGCTGCTCTTCGCAGCATATCCTCGGTAAACTTGTTCTTTTTATATTTCTTCTCGAGCTCTTCCTTGGTCAGCGGTATCCATCTGAAATCTTTGTTTATATAAATCATCACTTTGTGTCCCCAATCAACATGAATCGTGCGGTTGGTTACCTTCTTAATAACGCCAATTTTGGAAACCGCGAAACCAATCGTATCGATACAATATTTATCCAGTAAGCTGTTGTTCATCTATGTCTCCCCTTCATGTTAAAACCTCGGAAAATATCCAACAGTATTCTATTCGATATTTCCTTTCTAAATCCTGCTGTTACTCTAGATCCTTAAGCCCCTCACCTATTATTCATACCCATTTCATTCTTAAAAAATGACGGGTAAACCTACATGCAAGCAATAAGCCTATCCATCTGAAACTCCCCCATACTACATAGTCGGTTTTTTCCACCTATTCTGATTTATTGTCCACTGACAGCGAGCCTCCCCATTGGTATTCTAATGATATTACTGCTGTTCTTTATTTATAAATCCATTCATTTAACCAAGGAGTGATATCCAATTGTCAAAAACCAATGAAATTATTAACATTCGTAAAATTACACCTGTTCCATTAAAGCGGGTTTGTATTGATGGAGGCTTCTGGCTGCAGCGACAGGAAACAAACCGCAAGATCACCTTACCCATTCAATATGAACAATGCCTAGTAACGGGCAGATTGGACGCCTGGAAGCTGGACTGGAAGCCAGGTGACGTTAACCAGCCTCATCGTTTCTGGGACTCGGATATCGCCAAATGGATTGAGGCTGCTGCCTATAGTCTGACCACCCACCCCGATGCCGAATTGGAACGTCAGGTAGATGACGCTATCGATTTGATCGCTTCTGCGCAGCAGAAGGACGGCTATTTAAATATTTTTTATACAATCGTCGAGCCTCACAATCGTTGGAAGGATTTAAAGGACGGGCATGAGCTATATTGCGCAGGACATTTGATCGAGGCGGCGGTTGCTTATTTCGAAGCTACAGGCAAGCGGCTGCTGCTTAATGTCATGTGCCGATATGTTGACTATATTGATACGGTATTTGGTCCTGAGGTAGGTCAGATCCGCGGTTATGACGGTCATCCTGAAATCGAGCTTGCTCTGATTAAGTTGTACCGGACAACCGGGGAGCAGCGTTATTTAAAGCTGTGTCAATTTTTCGTTGAGGAACGCGGTCAGCAGCCACATTTCTTTGATCAGGAAGCCGTAAACAAAGGCAAGCAGCCTACCCGAAACGGTTATGTTCCCTACGATTATTACCAGGCTCATCTTCCTATCAGGGAACAGCATACTATCGAAGGCCACTCTGTTCGAGCGGTTTATTTATACAGTGGTGTAGCAGATCTGGCTGCCGAAATGAAGGATGCTTCGTTACGTGATGCTTGTGAGCAGCTGTGGGATCATATGGTTGAAAAGCGGATGTACATCACCGGAGGAATAGGCTCGATTGATCATCATGAACGGTTTACTTATGATTATGACCTGCCTAATGATACGGCCTATGCCGAAACCTGCGCTTCAATCGGGCTCATATTTTGGGCACATCGGATGGCATTACAGAGTGGAGACAGCCACTATATGGATGAGTTGGAGCGCGCCTTATACAACGGTACAATTAGCGGGGTATCACAGGACGGAAGCCGCTTCTTTTACGCCAACCATCTGGAAGTGCTGCCTGCCGCCCATCAATTCAATACATTGAAATTCAACAAAACCGCAGTTGCCGAGCAGCGTCAGGAATGGTTCGGTTGTGCCTGCTGCCCGCCTAATATCGCACGGTTGATCGCTTCGCTTGGGCAGTATATGTACGCTGAAGGTAACGACGAAGCTGTCGTTCACTTATACGGTGAAAGCCACGCCAGCTTGAATATCGGAAGCCAGCATGTTGAGCTTCGGCAACAAACCAACTATCCATGGGATGGAACGGTATCCATTCAAGTCACTCCCGAGCAAGAGGCCGTGTTTTCCATCAGCCTGCGTCTGCCTGGTTGGTGCCGCGAAGCGCAAGTAATGGTTAATGGCCAATCCATAGACTATGCCCCCCTAATGAATAAAGGATACATACAGCTCACCCGAACCTGGTCGCCCGATGACCTGATTGAGCTAGCCCTGCAGATGCCCGTCGAAGCTGTAGAAGCTCATCCCGAGGTCCGTGCCAATGCCGGCCGTATTGCTCTGCAGCGTGGCCCCATTATTTATTGCCTGGAGGAAACCGATAACAGCACCAATTTGCGCGATTTAGCTTTGTCTCTTAATGAATTGCCGCAAGCCTGCTATGAGGCTTCCTTACTCAGCGGCATTACCGTACTCGAAGGCACAGCAAGCCGCTCCTCGCTTCAGCATTGGGAGGGTCGATTGTACAGACGTACCGAAGTGAAACCAAGTGATGAAGCCAAAGAGCTTGTTGCATTCCGCGCTGTTCCCTACTATGCATGGGGCAACCGTACGCCTGGGGAAATGCTGGTGTGGATCGGGAAGAAATAACTGAAACCGCCAATAAAGAACTCGTAGTGCATATTTGATTTACATCCAAACAAACGTCGATAGCTGTCACTTACAGCAATCGACATTTGTTTTTTTGAGTTTAATCAATGGCTAAATGCCCTTGAATATTCGGGAGCATCCTTAAATTTTTGCACTGGCTGCTTGAGCAGATAACGTTTGGGCATAGGCCTTTTCCCTGCATCAACAAGTAAATAGGAATAAACTGTACTTCCACATACTTTTCAGAAAAGGCGTTCTGCTGTAACATGAGAATACATTCCTTAAGTAAAATGTGGTGTGCCCCTACCTATTTCATAATCAGTAAGGAGAAACATGATGATATGGCTAAAAAGAAGTTTATTTGCGAAACTATTGGTAGGCATGCTGGTCTCAGCTATTATCCCCTATTCTTTATCCAACATTATTTCATATAATACGACATCAAACTCAATGGCACTTCAAGTCATCGAGCTGAACCAAAATTTAATGACCATCAATATGGAAAACGTCAAGCGTTATTTCCACGATTTGAATCGAGTTTCCGTTTCCTTCTACCAGGACCAGACACTCATCCATTATTTGAGATCTACAGAAGCTCTGCCCGTTCAAATATTATATATAAACAATCAAGTAGATAACCTGTACAGAAACCGACCTGAATTTCGCGCTATACGCTACATAAGCGGCATTAATGAACATAGATATACGAGTTCCGACGTTGGAGTGACTGTCCAAAACTCTACGATTTTAATTCCAAAAAGCGAGGAAGAATATTGGGACAATGACCGCAAATATGAAGTAAACATTCTGGGAAAAGAAAAGGTTCTGATTTTGCACAAGCTGCTCGTCGATTATCCGAACCCGAAGGTATTGGGATTACTGTCTATTCATGTAGGCTTGGATGAGATTGGAAGGCTAATCCGATCCCATTCCAAACCTTCAACAGGGGATAGAGTTTTTTTGTATATTCACCAAGATTTAAATCTATTATATGCCTCTGGAGAAGGAGATAAACTTAAGAAGGGTGACCGTATCCCGGAATCCAAGCTGCCGGGCAATCAAGGATCTTATAAAGGAGAGCTGGATGGCCGGGAAGGGGTTTTTATTTATGTTAAAGATCAATTTATGGATTTACCACTTACCATGGTCAAATTTGTGCCTGTCGCAGACATTAATGAATCGGCCAATCGTACACTTAACCAATCCCTTTTCATTCAATTCATTGCAATCGCTTTTGTTATCATTCTAGCTTCCGTTCTATCATATGTGACCATCTCGCCGGTCAAACGGCTGCTTCGTAGTATTGTCCGAGTGGAAAGCGGTAATTTTGATATTCAATTAACGACAGGTCGCAAGGATGAGCTCGGCGTGTTAGAAATTCGTTTTCAAAACATGATTCGAAATTTAGATGATCTGATGAACCGGGAGTATCGAAATCGTCTGGAATTAACCACCGCTCAATTAAAAATGCTGCAAGCACAGATTAATCCGCATTTCCTATACAACACGCTGCAGTCCATTGGAACACTGGCACTTCGTCATGGTTCCGAGGAAATCAACGATAAGATTGCTGAATTGGGCGCGATACTTAGATACTCTATGGATCTGAAGACGGAAACGGTAACCTTACAAATGGAAATCAAGCATATTGAACACTACATGTCTTTACAGACAGGACGTTTTAAAAATAGACTATCCTATACATTATCTTGTCCAAACGAAGCGTTCCAGGTGCGTGTCCCCAAAATGATCTTACAGCCTTTAATTGAAAACAGCATTGTTCACGGAATTGAAAAAGGCCGTGGTTCCGGTACATTACACATCAGTATTGAGCTGGATCAAGTATTTTGCATTCGCATCATCGATAATGGAAAAGGAATGGACCCTGACACTATTAAACGAATCTATCGGGAATACTCCGATTTTCAACTGCCATCCGGACAGGAAGGCGGGATTGGTCTAATCAATGTACTGCAAAGGCTGCGTCTATATTATGGTCAACATTTTGATTGGGAAATTCAAAGTACACCCTATGAAGTGACCGTTATTTCGCTGCGAATTTCGACTGATTGCCTTACTAGGGAGGGAATAGAAATTGAAGATATTGATAGCTGACGATGAAGAACATGTACGGGAAGGTATTGAATTAGCCATTGACTGGGCGAAGTTTGGGGTTACTGAGCGGCTTATGGCGGAGGACGGCATGCAGGCAATGGAAATGATTCGTCTATATAACCCCGCTGTTTTGTTTTGTGATATGAGTATGCCTGGAATGGATGGAATGAAGCTGCTGAGCTTGATTCGCGAAGAAGGCTCAGACATTCAGATCATCGTTGTAAGTGGATATGATGATTTTCAATACGCACGGGCAGCCATACGAGCGAATGGCGTGGATTATCTGTTAAAACCATTCCGAAAAAACGATTTGGAGCAAGCACTTGAACGAGCGATAACTGCTTGTAAGCAGCGGGAAAACACATTGCGGGACGAACGCGAAACTGAACATCGCATACGCCGGGCAGATGCCCTACTGGATGAGCAGAAATTAGCGTCGTTTTTTAAGGGTGAAGCCGCATTTCACGAAGGAATGCGAAGTGTGTTTTATAAAATAGGGATCTCCATGAACAATATCAGGGTCGCCTTGGTACTGCCAAAAAACAAAACCGAATTGGTGGATCGACGTTTTTTTGGTGATGGTGAACTGTTTTTATTTGCAGTCAACAACATCACCCATGAAATTTTAAAAAATTACGGATCTCATTATTTATGTCGATTAGATGATTATCAGTGGCTCCTGCTAACGACTACCGAGGGCAGTATTGGGGAATACGATGAGCATCGGCGCCATATGGAAAAGATCACAAAAGCGTGGAAGTCTACATTGGGCTTGGATGCACTCATTGGTTTATGCGAAACCGCAACGAATGTGGAAACATTGAACGCTTCGATCGGGGCCGCAAGGGCAGCGCTGCTGAAATACGATCTTCTGCTCCCTGCTTCCTCAAAAAGCCAAACCAAGGAACAGCTTCGATTTACAGATCAAAAAATGCTGCTTCAAACAGCCCTGGAAAATGAAGACAAGGTCTATGCTGCTGAAATCATACGCTCCTTTACGCAAATGCTGCGCAAACGCGGAAGTCTCAGATTAAAAGAACTGCAGGTTCACACCATTGAAGCCAATTTGCTATTGGAGCAAGCTAGCCGGCTGCGACTCTCTGACAGGGAATCGACCGCTACGTTCATACCGCTGTGGATTAGCGATTTGGACGAATGGGAAAAAGTGCTGATCCAACAATGGTGGGGGCTTATTGAAGAAGCTGGAGCCGACGGATTCAGTAATCCCAGGGTTCAAGCCATCCACGATTATATTCATCGGCATTTTCAAGACAATCTTTCTTTATCAACGCTTTCCGAGCAATTCCATTTCAGTCCGCAATATATTGCCAAAAAATTCAAAGAGCTTTACAACACCACCGTAATGACTTACTTAATTGAACTGCGGATGGAGAAAGCCAAATCCCTTCTTATCCATACCGAGATGCCTGTGTCCGAAATGGCGAATTCACTGGGATATACTGACGAAAATTACTTTGGTAAGGTATTTAAAAAACAAAACGGAATGTCCCCCCTGCAGTTTCGTAAACAGCAGCGAGATTCATAGATTCCTCTTTTGGGCGAAGATATTCTCTATTTTTTTATCTGGCCTACCAGTAGAATTAGTTCAAATCACAAATATTCTATTTAGGGGGAACAGAGATTTATGAAAAAATCGCTTTCTATGTTAACCGTTGGTGCACTGCTCCTAACTTCGCTTGTAGGCTGTGCTGGTGGAAATGAACCACAAGCCGCAGACACTAACAAGTCAACAAGCGGGAATACGAACAGCACAACCAAAGACAAAGAAAAAGTGAAACTCAGTTTAATCCAATTTAAAGTTGAAATCACAGATAAAGTTAAGGCGATGGCTGCCGACTACATGGCGCAAAACCCGAACGTAGTTATCGAAGCAGAAGTATCCAAAGAATCCGCTACACTACTAAAGACCCGTTTTGCTTCTGGAGAAGAGCCTGATTTATTCATGGTCAAAGCATTCACAGATATTGAAGATTGGTCTGACAGACTTGCTGACCTATCGAACGAGCCTTGGATGTCTAAAGTGACTCCTTCTGCTTTTGAGGGAATGACAGTAAAGGGCAAGAAGCTTGGTTTCCCCGTAGCGATAGAAGGATACGGATTTATTTATAACAAAGACTTGTTTGCCAAAGCGGGCATCGATAAAGTACCAACTACACTTACTGAACTGAAGCAGGTCAATGAAAAGCTGAAGGCGGCAAATATTTCCTCCTACTCTGAAGCGTACAAAGAATGGTGGCCTCTTGGCCAGCACTTGTTCAACCTCCCGTTCGCTTATGAGAAAGAACCCGTGGCAACCATTAATAAAATCAATAAAGGTGAAGCTAAAGTTAACGACATTGTCAACATGAACGGTTTCTTTGATGTATTGGATATGACCGTGAAATACGGCAAAGGCGAGCAATCAGTAGGGATAAGCTACGATAATGAAGTTGCCGACTTCTCTTCAGGCAAAACAGCGATGATGCAGCAAGGAGTTTGGGTTATCGATTCCATTGTGAAAATCAATCCAAATCTAAATATGGGAATGTTTGCTATTCCGCTGAATGATAATGCGTCAGAAACCAAAATGCCAGTAGGTGTTCCTGGCTATTATGTTGTCAACAAAAACTCTAAAAACGTCGAAGAAAGCAAAAAGTTTCTGAATTGGCTGCATCAGAACGGTCAAAAGTATTTGGTTGATTCCTTTAAGCTGATCCCGGCCTTCACTGATTTGAAAACAACGCCGGATCTTGGTCCGTTGGCTGCAGAACTTACTTCTTATGCAGCAAAAAACCAAACCATTCCTTGGGCACATACGCTATGGCCGTCCGGTTCGAACCAAGAGTTCGCGAAGCCGCTTCAAGCCTATGTAGGTGGTCAAATGAAGAAAGAAGCAGCACTAGCTGAAGTACAAAATATTTGGAATGCAAGAGTGAAAAAATAGTGAACCGCTAGGAAGACGGTGCGTACCCTCCTAATCGAGCTATGCACCGTTTTTATCCTTTACATCATGATAGGAAGGAAGAAGGACTTGACGAAAATAAAAACTCGACAGCTGTTAACTTATACGGCTTTTGTAGCACCTGCCGTTATCATTTTCACGTTGATCATATTGATTCCCTTTTTGAGGGCGATCCTGTATTCCTTTCAAGACTGGAATGGAATAAGCAGCGACATTCGATGGGCTGGTTGGGCCAATTATCAAAAGATTTTTAGCGATACCGGTTTTATGAAGTCGTTAATCTTCACGAGTAAGTATGTTATCGTCACGACCATCTTGCTCAACCTGTTTGGATTGGCATTGGCACTTGTGTTAAACCTTGCGTTGAAAACTAAAAATCTGCTTCGTACCGCTTTTTTCTTACCTTATGTCATTGGTTCGGTCATTATCGGATTCATCTGGCAGTTTATAATTACCCAATGGTTTCCAGAGGTTGGAGCCGCAACGGGATGGGCCTTATTTCAGAAAAATTGGCTCAGCCTTCCCGATTTTGCCTTTTGGGCGCTTGTATTGGTAACGGTATGGCATTCTGTGGGGTACTTCATGATTATATATTTAGCAGCGCTCCAAGGGGTGCCTAAAGATATTCTGGAAGCAGCAGATATCGATGGAGCAGGACGCCTAAAGCAGCTTTGGTTTGTTGTTCTCCCATTAATCCGCCCGGCTATGACCATCAACCTGTTCTTGGCGATTTCGAATGGATTTAAAGGCTTTGATCTGAACTTTGCTCTTACCAGAGGGGGCCCGTTTGGGACTACAGAATCGTTAGCGCTGCATATTTATTTGGATGCCTTCACAAAAAATCTGTTTACGTATGCGTCAGCTAAATCCGTCTTATTCTTTCTTGTACTCGCTATTATCACAATCATCCAGGTGGCTGCAATGAAACGCAGGGAGGTCGAAGCATGAGCAACGGCCGATACGGTACAGGGAAATTAGTGCTCGAGCTGTCATTGATCTTACTAGCTATAGCCTTCTTCTTTCCCTTATATTTGACTTTTATTAACGGGTTTAAAACATATAATGAGGTCGTAACCTCCACCGTGGCGCTTCCTCACATATTTCAGTTTAAAAATTTCGCGGTAGTATGGAAACAAATCAACTTTCTTGGGGTATTCATGAATTCCCTAATAATCACAGTAGCATCCGTCTTAGGGATTTTACTGATCAGTTCTGCCGCCGCCTACCAGTTGGTTCGACGCCCTGGCAGAGTCAGCCAAATTATTTTCCTTACCATTCTGTCCTCATTAATTATTCCATTTCAATCCATGATGATTCCGCTGGTAAAAGTTGCGAAGGACCTGCACTTGATTAATTCGCTTCATGGAATCATCATCATGTATTGGGGCTTCGGGATCCCATTGGCACTATTTCTATATCACGGTTTTATTAAGTCCATTCCTAGAGAGTTGGAGGAAGCGGCTTTGATCGACGGCAGTGGGCCCGCAGGCGTATTCTTTCGAATCCTGATGCCGCTCTTAAAGCCAATTACTACTACAATTGCTATATTGCATTCCCTATGGATATGGAACGACTTTCTGCTGCCTCTTATCACGCTCAGCTCCAAACAAAATCGAACCATTCCCTTAGCCTCTTCCGTCTATTTCGGGGAGTACACCAACGAATGGCACTTGGCTCTGGCAGCATTGACGATGGCGATAATACCGATCATCATATTCTTCCTGTTTATGCAGCGGTATATTATAGCAGGCATTACAGCAGGTTCTGTAAAAGGATAGTGAACGAAATTTCGGGTATGGAAATAACATATATTGCTCTCAAATCAAATAAGTCCTGAACTTCTTGGGGCTTATTTGATGTTCATTATATTTGTATGTTTCGAAGCCATATAGTTGGTACTGTGATATTTTAATGAACAGGAATATCCCTGTCTTTCATATATTGCGCAGGTGATTTGCCAGTTTCCCTTTTGAACACCCGATGAAAATAGGACGGATCACAATAGCCCAAATAATCGGAGATGTCACCCACGGTTCTTTGGGAATGACTCAACAAATAGACGGCTGTTTTGACGCGCATCGCATGCACATAGCTTCCTATGGTTTGGCCGGTAACTTCACTGAACACCGATGCGGCATAATTCGGGCTTTTCCCTATGACTTCCCCCAATTCCTCCTTTGTCACCTTCTCACGGTAATGATTCTGGATATAGCCTTTCATCAGACTGGTGTGCTTCTCCTTCAATGCTGAAGGACGCCCCTCCTCGACTTCCCTGTTCAGGTGGGTCAAAATTTCCTGAGTTAATGCTCCGCACATGGATTCACAGAAAGCCAGTCTTTCACTCCACTCCTCCTGAAGCACCCGAAACCGCTGCAGCAGCAGCTCATATTTACCTGTTTTCCATTTGCAGTAATAGGGGTTATTCACTAGAGGCAGCAGCAAAGCTGCAGAGCTTTGAAAGCATACGACATATTTCTCATGCGTAACCGTAGGAATACACTTGCCATAGTACGCTTTATGGTGAGGAATGAAGAGCAAATCCCCTTTTTCGAGCAGTACCTTCTCTCCCTCGATCCAATACACACATTTGCCATAACTGACCAGAACCAAAGTGTGATGAAGAGCCCCTTGCTCATACTCCTCAAACCAGCTCGTCCCTGCGTCCAGCCGAACCGTCTTGATGTCCATCATCACTGTACCTCCCTACTGAAAAGTTTGATGAATAGGTCTCACAGCACTCAGACCACAACTAATTAAAGTACTATTATTCAAATACCATACTATTATTCATAGTCTTATTCAATAATATTGCCTACAATAAGTCCATTCAAGGTTATATAGATATAGAGGAGTGCTGACAATGACAAATCGCAAAACGAAAATCATGTGTACCATGGGACCTGCCTGTGATTCCGTTGACATGCTGAAGAAGCTGATTCAAGCCGGTATGAGCGCAGCCCGCATGAATATGGCTCACGGAGATCTGGACGAGCATAAGGGAAGAATCGATAGAGTTAGACAAGCTGCCAAGGAGCTCGGCGCAACCGTAGCGATTTTAATGGATATCAAAGGCCCGGAAATTCGCACAGGACTGCTTCAGGAATCCTCATATGAGCTGAAGACAGACGCCAGCCTCACTTTAACGACTGAACAAATTAAAGGAGATTCCAGCCGTATCTCTGTTTCCTACCAGGACCTTACTCAAGACGTTAAACCAGGCTCTCGTATTCTAATTGATGACGGACTGATTGAGCTGCAAGTCGAAACGATTGAAGGCACGGAGATCCACTGCCGCATTCTGAACGGCGGCATGATCAAGTCGCGCAAAGGTGTGAACTTGCCAGGTATCCATACCTCGCTGCCAGGCGTTACCGAGCGCGATGTCATGCATATTGAATTTGGAATCGAGCAGGATATCGACATTATCGCTGCTTCCTTCGTACGTAAAGCAAGCGATATTTTGGAAATTCGAGAGCTGTTGGAAAAGCGCGGAGCCTCGCATATTCAAATTATTTCCAAGATTGAAAATCAGGAAGGCGTCGATAATCTGGATGCGATTCTGGAAGTATCAGATGGCTTAATGGTAGCCCGTGGCGACCTTGGGGTCGAGATTCCAGTCGAGGATGTCCCTATTATCCAAAAACAGATGATCCAAAAAGGCAATGCGGTAGGCAAACCGATCATTACGGCTACCCACATGCTGGATTCCATGCAATACAATCCGCGTCCGACAAGAGCGGAAGCCAGTGACGTAGCTAATGCCGTTTATGACGGTACCGATGTTCTGATGCTGTCAGGGGAAACTGCTGCCGGCAAATATCCGCTTGAATCTGTACGCATGATGGCCTCCATTGCAGCCAATATCGAAGAGGTGCTGCCATACAAGGATATGCTTCGGATCAAAGCCGCTCAACAGAAAGCCACGATCACCGAAGTGATCAGCCAGTCTGCCGTTAGCTCCTCGCTTGATCTTGAAGCGAAAGCTATTCTGGTTTCCACCAGCACCGGATTCAGCGCTCGCATGGTAGCCAAATACCGTCCGAAGGCGCCTATTATTGCCGTCACTGCAAGCGAACGTGTGCAGCGCCGCCTGAGCCTATGCTGGGGAGTCATTCCCGTATCAGGCAATCAAGTAGCCTCTACAGACGAAATGTTCCAGTCCACTATCCACAGCGCCTTGCAAAGCGGCAACGTTGTATCGGGCGATCTGGTTGTCATGTCTGCCGGTGTCCCTGTTGGCGAAGCAGGTTCGACCAATTTGATTAAAATTCAGCATATTTAGTAGCACGGTGAATACGTCCCGCTGCGCGGCCAAATATCCTTCCGATCGCTGTTGAAATCGTGAAATTCGATGAGGTTAAGAGGTGTATTCACGATTTCAAAGGCGAACGCTGACGCTTCTCCAGGATTATTTGGCCGCTCCACTCTTTATTCACCGGACTTTTTTAGATCACGGTTGCGATCACTGCACCTGAACGTAACTTCTATTCATATAAAAATTAACGCCCTTCACCTACACTTTGTAGAATAAAGGGCGTTATTTCTTTTTTTATTTAACTCCATTACCAGCACTGACAATGCTCTCAATCAGCTGCTTTTCATTCGGATCTATCGCTATGAGCTTGTCATACAAAGGCTGATCCTGCATATTTTGTTTCTGTAGAGCTGCAAGGTACCAACGCGCTATCATTCTTAGCGGCACATCACTTGCTTGGTTCTGATTATTGAATTGATCGCTAACATAAGGCTTAAGCCAATTTGCAGCGCCAGCAAAATCACCTTTAAAATATTGAATCTGGCTGAGACTGACTGCAATGTTACCGGTCATACCAAAAGGATTTCCTTGATTCTGTTCTTTAGGCAGACTCTTCAAAACTTCTGCTTTGGTTACCACGGATTGATAGATGGCCAACGCACTATTCCAATTCGATTCTGCACTCTGTGAATTGTTCGTAAGCTTAGCCGAATTACCCATCTGTACTTTAAGATCAATCGCATTTTCATATATCGAAATATCCCACGGATAATTCAAAATTTCAGCTGCTGCCAAATCAGCCGCCTGCTGGACCTGGCCCTTCATTTGATACATGTAGATTTGCTGGGCAACTAATCCGCGATTGTGCGGCTCTTTCAGCTTTAATTCATTCAGAAGTCGCTGAGCTTCCTCAAAAAGCTTCTCGTCCTTATTCTGATTGTACACTTGCAGTAGAATGCCTATTTTCCCTGGAAAATACTGAGTTGGCAGCACATACTCGGGATGATTCGGATGCAATCGAATGGCTTCATTCAAAGGTTGTATAATGTCATTATAATTATTGCTTTGTGTAGATACTTCAATTGCTTTAAAAAAAGCCGTATTAGCGCTGAGCAGTCTCATGGACATGACAAGCACTACGATTGAAACCACCAACAGCAAAGCTGGAAATCCCTTGTGTATCACAGGCTTGTCCAGATTCCATTTCCACTTGATCGAAGCTCCTCCTGAAAACGAAGCCATCGCACCCAGACACATAAACAAGACAATGCCGCAGTAAACATAACTAAGATCAAAATCGATAAGACTATGAACCAGTAAAGAAAGCGCGATAATCAAAAACACAAAATGCGAGTCTCTAGATTCCATACTGCTTCTGGCATAGCTGCGGATATACATAAAGAAAATACTACCCATAAACAATAAAGCAACTAGTATGCCTACCAGCCCTGTCTCAACCAGATACTGCAGGAAAAAGTTATGTGCTTGTCGACTTACATAAGGATTGTTTTGATACTTTTCGTATAAGGCCGCCCAAGCTCCCCCGCCCGCTCCGAATATTGGGTAATCCTTAAACAGCTTGATAGAATCACTATAAAAGGTCCCTCTCTCCAGAACACTATGCTGAGCAAAATTAATATTTTCAAGACGATTTTTTACACTGTCGGGTAGAAATCTGGAAGCACCTGTATCTTGGAAAATAAGCAAGGCCCCCAAAACACCAATTACAATCGCAGTGACCGGAACGATGATATTGATATATTTTCGATTGCCCAAACGCTGTACAGCAGCTTCCAGGATGGGCGCTACGTATTTGTGCAAAATAATGATGATAAGGGTGACAACAAGCGATACTCCCAGTAGCAGCAGCCAGGAGCTGGTTGATAAAGCCGCGTCGTATTGGTTGTTCAGCTTACTGCCTGCATCTGTTATCTTTTGCAGAATGATCAAGGATGCGGCAAAGGCAATACCCATGTAGATTAGGTACATGATTTGGCGCTGCAATTGGAAAAAGAATAAGATGATAAGCAATAGGATTGGAATGATAACGATAGCGCCGCGTGAAAGTGTTAAGAAAAACGAAATCATGATCGGAACAAGCATGAATGCATGAAAAGCTACGATCGGGAGCTTCTTTGTGCTCGACACGAGGTACAGCGCAGCAAACAGCAAAGCCATCAGGAATGCCGCGTACGTATTGGCATACTGGAATACAGATGTAAGTCGAAATCCGTTAGAATCATTCATGACGGCGTGCAGATAAATTCCATTTGGAAAAGAGCCTGCCCAGAAGATGAGTTTCAGAGCAAGCTTGCCATTTCCGAATAAGTTGAAAAGACCAAAAAATGTGATTAAATAACCGGAGCCAAGCAAATTATAGGTCAATATAGAAATGGCTCGTTGGTTTCTTAGGAGGTAAGCCCCCGCGATAAAAAATGCAGCATACATGATTTCTATCAAAACCATGCTGGACGCATAATAATTAGAGGCTGCAGAAAACGACGAAATCAGATAGGTGACCGGCAATAAACATACGGCTACACTTAGTGCATCCTTATACGTTTTCCATTTCCAGTTAAAGAAAAAGTAGATAGAAATGAGGAATAAAGCAATAGAGCACCAGATGAGGGCAGAGTAAATAGAACGTTCAAAATCAACAACGTTACCATTAAACAAAGCTCTTTGAAAAGGGGACCATAAGAGAAATAAGACGACTAAGACCATCAAGCAGCAATAAATTAATGAATTTTTATCATTCGACAATGAGCTTTCTTTGTTCTTTTTACCGTATACGTGAGGCTTTCTATCGTTGAACATAACGTACTCCTTCACTTTGGAAAAATGGGTAAATTTGATAAATACTTGTAAAGTATATCAATTTCTCCTCCGTTATGCCACATAACCTAAAGTTCTCGATGGAATTCATACTATCTTCACATTCACCTGATGCATGGAGCCTAATATCTACTAAAATGAAGTTGTATACTTACACACTCCCCATTATTTAGAAAGTAGGCGTTATTATTGTCCAAGCTCTCACTCTCCTTGTTGAAGATTATCGGTTATGCAGAAGGTATATCCTTCCTCGTGATCCTCTTCATCGCTATGCCTATCAAATACTTTACTGATCTCTACAATCCCGTTCCCATTGTCGGTATGCTGCATGGCGTTTTATTCGTTATTTTTTGTGTGGCGATTGTTTTTGCGGCCATTATGAACCGCTGGTCCATTCTGCGAGTGCTCGGAGCCTTTTTATCGGCGTTCATCCCTTTCGGTCCTTTTATATTAGAATCCCGTTTGCGTAAGGATACTCGTGTATAGTCCAGCCAAATTTATCACAATTGAGCATTCACAGTTTTGTGTACTAACTGATGACCAACACAAAAAATAAGCATAAGCCCCTTGATGGGACCTATGCTTATTAACCTTTTAACTAATTCCTTTGGCTGCGAGCCGCTGGCTGATTCTCTGCAGCTTTACATGGTATTGCAGTAAATCCTGCTTGGCACTCTCCGCATCAGCCCTGCTTGGCTGTAGCTTTGCAATCGCCCAGAATTGGATCAAATAATCAAATACCTGATTAAAATAGGATACCGGGCCATAATTGGCATCCTTCGCAATGACGTCCATCCGTTCCTTGAATGATGGCATCGCAGTGCCTGGCATGGCAAAGCTCGTCATCGCTTTATGAATGTAATAGACAAAATTATGATCAACCCCCAGGTACCCCTTCACGGCATCCCGATAAAAAGCAAAATGCAGCGTTTCATCCTTGGCAATCCTTCTCAGCAGCTTAGCCAAATACGGATCATGAGGACCCGCAGCCTTCGCTACATTGTTGTAGAAAACCATCGTCGCCAGCTCCTGAATAGCCGTATACACCATCGTTTCCATAGCCGTATCAAAATCAGGAACAAATCCGCCCTCCACCACCGTTTTGCGCAGCTTGTGCAGCTCGTGTGGGTCCGCATTCCGAGTAATGATCAAGTAGGTTTCAAGCAAGTTGGAATGCTGGTCCTCTTCTGATACCCAGGTATGAACAAAATCCTGCAGCACCTTGAGAGAGCCCTTAAAGGTCGTAGCCAAATGATGATAGAAAAATGGCAAGTTAACTTCGGTCAGCAGTGAGGTCTCAACAGCAAGATAGATTGGCAGCGGCAGCTTTCTTTGCTCGATTGACCATGGCTCTGTGATGAAGGAACGCCCCAATTCCCAAGGTATGAATTCGTGATAGCTCCAATCTATTTCAGAGGCACGTTTACGGTGCAATGCATATAGCTCGGTTAAATATGGCTCTAGCTTGGGACTAAAAACATCAAGCTTATAGTTTTCTAATGGCATTTGGGTGTGTTCCTCAATTCTTATAAACGTTATGTCTCAAGTAAGGATACCATACATTGCTCTTAATAAATAATTATTTCATATTTTCATAGACTTTATTCCTAAATAAGAGTATTATAAACTATTTATTTGAAAATTTTCACTCTACCACGTAACCATTCCCTTAGCTCCTACACCCGGATTATTCAAAAGCTCCATTACGGGAACCGTATAAGCAACCAAAATCAACACGACTAATATGACCACCCAAATGCTCCATTTTTCAAAAATAGCAGGTGTCGGTTCCGCAGTTTCTGCAACCTCGCCAATCGGATATTCCGTGTAGCCCTTAGGCGCTCTCAACAGCAGAATAACGTTCATGATGATCATCAGCACACCAATGAACAAGATCGTGCCGCCGATCGCCATCACCACATGATAAGGCATCCAGAGGATTGCATCAGGATGATCCTGGTACGTTGTAAACGCAGTACGTCGAGGTGATCCCAACAAACCTACCGTATGCATGGAGCTCGACATAAAGAACATACCGATGAGCCAGGTGATCGTTTGGGCAATCCCCAGCTTATGCAAGAGCGGTGTCAGCACCCGTCCTGTCAATGACGGAATTAACCAATAAGTCATTCCGAAGAACGTCAGGGCCACACTGGTTGCAACTGTCAAATGAAAATGTCCAGTTACCCATAACGTATTATGAACAACCGCATTCATCTGGTCACTTGCATTAATAATGCCGCCTGCACCCGCAGGAATGAAGATCAGCATACCCATGAACGGTGCAAAAAAACGCACATCCTTCCACGGCAGCTTTTTCAACCAGCCGAACAGCCCCTTGGCACCAAGAGAACGACCATGCAGCTCAAAGGTAGCGAACAGCGAAAATGCCGTCATTAAAGATGGAATGACAACCATAAAAGTCAAGATGACCTGAACATACTTCCATACAGGTGAAATCCCCGGCTCCATCAATTGATGGTGAAGTCCTACCGGAATGGAGAACAACAAGAGCATAATGAACGACAGCCTGGCCAAAGCATCACTGAATATTTTGCCGCCAATAATTTTGGGAATGATCACATACCAGCAAATATAAGCAGGCAGCAACCAGAAATAGACCAAAGGATGCCCGAAATACCAAAACAATGTCCGACTCAGCGTCACATTCACCGTTTCGACCCAACCGAACGACAGTGGAATCAACTGAAACAGCACTTCAACAGCCACTCCCAGAGTAGCAATCAACCACATCAGCATCGTAACGACCGCCATAAAAGAGAAAAGCGGCGACAGCTTCGCTTTATGCGTTTTTTTCCAATACCGATATTGAATAAAAATCCCGAAGCCGCTCATCCAGCTCCCCACGACAATCAGCACCAGCGCTACATAAAACCACGGGGATGCCATCATCGGCGCATAAAAGGTGTACAGTACGGTTGCCTTGTTAAGCAAGATCAGAATCGTTGCGATCACTGTACCCGCCGTCATCATGAAATAGCCAACCCAGCCCAATGACCTGGCAATCGGCAGCAGCTGACCGCCCAATGTTCTTGCCACACCTGAATAAAGGAATCCAATGATAAAATAGGTCGTAAATACAATCGCCATCAAAATGCCATGTGCCGTCAGCAGCTGGTAATAGCCAATTTCATAGGGAAGTGTTATGCTCCCGCTACGCACCAAGCCTTGGAGTAAGCCTGCCACGCCTCCCAACAGCAGTGCGATAAAGGCAAACAAAATATGAGCCAGCACCAGTCTTGAATCGCGGCGGTCAAAAGCTTGTTCTTGGGTTATCATCTTACTCAACTCTCCTTCATGTATTCTAGCCTCTATGCGATTGGATCACTTCACAATAATCCGTGTCTGCATCATTTCGTGAGCGACGCCGCAGTATTCGTTACACAGCACCAGCAGCTCACCCGCCTTGGTGAACTTGTACGTCATTTGGGTAATTTCGCCGGGCACCACCATCATGTTCACGTTCGTTCCCGGAATTTCGAAGCCATGAACAACGTCCTTGCTCGTAATGTGAAAATGCACAGTAGCCCCCAGCGGAATTTCCATTTTCTCAGGACCATATCCAAAAGCGAAAGCAAGCATGTAGGCATCATATTCGTTCTCGCCAATCTTTTTCAGCCCTAACTGATTGAACGGCGCCGTAGATTCCACCGTTTCCGGATTCACAGTCTCACGCTGTGCAGTATGTCCGGCATGCTGCTGGCCTGGTGGCTGAGCGCCTTGTGCGAAAGCACCCACACCCAGCACGATTAAAAACACGACGAGCATGGACACCCCGAATATTAACCAAATCTTTTCATATCGATGTAAATGCATGCTTCCCCATCTCCTTTTGATCTATCGTAGTGATTATCCGCGGGCAATAAAGAGTACATAAACCCCAATCCAGCTTACCGCGATAAAAGCTCCGAGAAGCAGGACCGACACGAAGGTCCCTTTCAATGATTCATCACTGTGCTTGTGATTCTTATTCATACGGCTTTCATCCTTTCGATTGTGCTTGTTGTGCTTATTGTAAAAGGTTCCAGTCAGTGTCACCTATGATTTGGATCACATTTGGAGGACCGTAAAGGTGAACGTTGTATGACGGGGGCTGGAGTCAGGTGAATAAGTGTCGCTGCGCGATGAAGTGTTCTTACGATCGCTGTTGTTAACAGATATCATGGATTCTATAACCGCTTCTCCAGAACACTACGACCGCTTCGCTTAGTATTCACCTGACTCCTCTGAAAAGAGAAG
This sequence comes from Paenibacillus sp. 1_12, assembly GCF_900114475.1. Lineage (GTDB taxonomy): Bacteria > Bacillota > Bacilli > Paenibacillales > NBRC-103111 > Paenibacillus_S. The sequence continues at coordinate 341,963 of NZ_FOTE01000001.1, forward strand.
AGAGCATAGCAAAACAAGCTAAGCCTGGGGCGGTGCCCTTTGACTTAGCTTGTTTTAGATGCACTAAATAACCGTTTATTTCCAAGAGCTGACGGAAACATGAATAACGTATTCAATGGTTATGCGACGAACAGGCTCCGACCTGACTATCCCTGCTTCACACGAGAAGAACGGATCCGATCCACCAATAAATACACAATTGGAATCAATTCAGTAACTAAGAGAAAAGTGAATTCTCCGTGTCTATACAAGGCGTCAAATTCTGGTTTCGACTTGACCATGTATAAAGATACGCCCACCATCATAACCGTCATGGATAATGAGAAAGGCTTGTGGTCCTTTAACGAGAAGGTATGCGTTAAGCAGAGCACAGCTAAATATAAAAACAAGCTAATTTTGATAAACAAGCTTGATAACCAGATCGCAATAAGCACAGGATCCAAATTTTCAAGTGAGGCCCCAGCCCGGATATAACGTATCAGTTCGAGTTGTGGGTACTGCAGATTAGCTGTTAGGTCAGGGCCAAAAACCAAAATCATTGAAATCAGGTTGGTTAGTACAATAATAACCGACGTAACCACCGCCCAAGTTATCGATCTCATTGTCTTGTTTTTATTTGTAAAATACGGAAACAGGAACGGAATAAACGCCATTTCTGCATAAAGTGCTGCCATCATAAAGGCACCATTCCAAATACCTTTCATATCAAAATGATTGATCATCGCTATAACCATACGATAATTGATTTCCTTGTGTACAAAAAAAGGAACAATCAGAACACCAGCTACGCTCAAGACAAAGATCCCCTGTGAACTGCGAAAAATCGTTTCGATACCGGAACGAACAGCATAAGCAACGCATAATCCGAACATTGCAGAAACAGCCCATCCCGGAGTGGCGGGCAAATAAACTTCAACCATAAAATCCTGCAATTGCCGCATAACAGTTGCTGCCGCAAACAAGAAAGAGCCAATCAATAAGAGGATCAGTGGGTAGTGCAGCCATTTCCCCAAAATATCCTTTCCGTAATTTCCGAGAAATTGAGTTGGCCTTTTGATTGCCAGCCTATAAGCGAAATAAGTAATCACAATTCCTACGGTGGCGCCTATAAGTAAGGAAACCCAGGCCGAATAACGAGCATTTTTCACAAGGGTATTCGAGAAGAAACCAAGTGTCGTTGTAAACAAAAAATGGGAGAACAGCATGTAAATCTGTGCCTGGGATACTCGTTCCAATTATGATCCTCCCTTTCATTCCTGCATTCGAATGATTTTTTCTAAGGGTGCAAATACCGTTTGGATGGTGTCCCCGATCGTCCACTGATCCCTGAAAATAAATATGGTTTCTAAGGCGAGAAATAACAAAGCCGCGGTGCCAAGTACATATCCAATCGTGCGTTGTTTGCGTTTTTTTGTAACCATATAGCGCCACTCGAAGCCAATAATAGTGCCAAACAAGATGCCGATGATAATCAATGTTCTACCTCCGAATTTGAGCCCGATGACTCCATTATAGAATGCTGGAATGTACCCAGACGCAATATCTTAACATCCGTTTGTACGTCTAATTTCATTTGGCTGCTATAAATATCACGCCATTGAGGCTTAATGCTTTTCCACTTCACCGGATAATGCCAATCCAAATAATTTCCAAATTGAAAAGCATCTGAGCCTACTGCTCTTGACTTGTCAACCGCACTTGTAATTCGCTTTTTGACTGTTTTATTAAGGCTTTGTTCGAGTTTATCTAATTGTTTTAAGTCCTGTAAGTTAATATTCGAGTTCGATGACAGCACTTCAGCCTCGGCATTACTTTGGATTTGTATTTCGACTTGATCCTCTTTGATTCGCGGTTTTATTCGGGTATCTGCCCTTTGGACCATAAAGCTTACCGGTTTGCCATCGGTCGGAGAAGGGACCGAAATCTCCGCATTATTCAGTTTTCCAAGGATCCAGAGTCCCCCCCGCATTTCACTTGTATTTAATGTACTTACCATTTTCCCCTGCTTAAAAATAGCCGCCCCACTGGTTCCCATCCATTGTTGTTCTTTTTCCTTTTCGCTTGGAATACTTTTCGTTCCAAATCTGAGCATAGGCACAACCATATCTCCCCCGCTATAATTCGCCGCAAGAAAATCTTTGACAGTGGTATCTATGATCACGTGTTTTTCGCCATATGCAGCTAAGATGTCAGAAGGGAATCTTTCGAATAAGGCCGCGATAGCTTCGATTTCCCTTGCTTTTCCGGGTGTTACAAACAAATAGGCGTTAATATGCATCGCGGGTTCACGAGCAAGAAAATCCAGAGTAGGCTCAATTCCCTGTTCCGCCAATTGTCTGCCAATCACAATCACACGTGTTTGCCCGAAGCTGATTTTGCGTGACAAATCGGATTGAATTTTTCGATAAGCTTCACTGATATCAATTCCTGTTTCCGTAATGTATGTGTACGGTTTACCGGTTTGCTCTCCTGATCCTCCTGCTGACCCTGGAATTAAACGGTTCGGCAATGAAAAGTCGAGCGATAGCTCGATGCCCGATTTGGCTTTATCCAGAATCATCATTCTCACAAAAGCGCGATCATTTAACTCCACGGATGACCAACAGCCTGTAAGTAAAAGCAGGGACAGTACAACAAATATCGTTTTCAATCCCCATTCTCCTCCTGTACTTGTGCCCATTTACGAGAATCGGCTTGCTGTCTTTTACGGTTGGCTCCCGATAAGGTTGGGCGTTTATTCATTAACCACCAAGGCACTCTTAAGAAGGTGTCCTTAAGATCACTGATCACCAAAGGCGCAAAGGGGGACAAATAAGGTGTTCCAAACGAGCGTAAATTGATGAGATGAAGGTAGATAAGAATCATCCCGCAGGTAATTCCGAATAAACCGAAAATCCCCGCTAAAATCATGATTGGAAAACGCAGCAGCCGAAAGGCCAAACCCAGATCAAAGTGAGGACTAATAAAGGAGGCAATGCCTGTTAAGGAAACAATAATAACCATCGCTGCCGACACAATCCCTGCTTGAACAGCAGCAGTTCCAATAATGAGAGCTCCGATAACAGATACAGCCTGACCGATCGCTTTAGGGATTCTCACTGCTGCTTCCCGCAAGGCTTCGAAAGAAATCTCCATCATAAAGGCCTCTATGAGAGCCGGAAAGGGTACAACTTCTCTGGATGAGGTTACCGTGATCAGCAGCCTGGCCGGGATCATTTCCGGATGGAACGTGGTTACTGCGATATAAATGGAGGGTAATAATAGAGAAACCATGAGAAAGATATAACGAATCCAGCGAATCCATGTCGCTGCAATATACCTCTGATAATAGTCCTCAGCTGACTGTATCAGCATGAACAATGTGGTCGGTGCAAGTAAAATGATTGGCGAGCCATCCACCATAATTGCCACACGTCCCTCTAATAGGGAAGCTGTAACTGTATCCGGACGCTCGGAATACTGTAATTGCGGGAAAGGCGAGAATGGCGTATCCTCTATAAAATCCTCCAAATAGCTATCTGCTAAAACACCGTCGATTTCAATTTCCGATAGTCGTTTATTTACTTCATCTATTAGCTCTTGCTTGCAAATTCCGTGAACATAAGCGATTACGACCTTGGTTTGTGTCCTGGTTCCGATCACCATCATTTCCGTTTTGAAATCTGGTGTTTTCAGCCTTCTTCGGATCAGGGTCAGATTCACTTCCAAGTCTTCGATAAAAGCTTCTCGCGGTCCCCGTAGAACAGCTTCATTAGGAGCTTCTACAATCGATCTTGTCTGGTAAGAAGTGAAGGGGAATTCGATCATTCTCTGTTCACTCTCAACAAGCAGCAGGGCATGTCCTTTGAGAACAGCCGTTATTCCCTCCTGCAAGGTTGATAGCTCTGTAAGATCGGTAACAGACAGCTGCTTTAGATTGAAGATTTGATTGCGGAATTGGTTCGCGTCTTGAGCTTGAAGGGATAAGATACGAGCCAGAACTTCTTCTTGAATCGTTTTCTGGTCAATCATGCCTCTCAAATAGATCAAAGCACATGCTTGGTCGGGGCCCGCTACAAAGGTGTGATAAACCACATCGGAACAGTTGGTTAACTGCTGACGAATCCAGTTCAGCCGATTCTTCAGCTGTCCCGCGTTTATTATGGCAATGTCGGAGTCGGTCGTTCCTTGTTTCTTGGGTATGGCCTCATGGTTCTGTTGCTTTAAACCCTTTCTAATTTGCTTTTTCATAAGCCAGTGAAATAACGACATGATGTGTATATCCTCTCGTCATAGCTGTAATTGCGATATATTTGCGTATGTGATCTTAATCTCCAAAGCTGGCTTCAATTTAAAATAAATGAGTAGAGCGGCCACAATAACACTTTCCAATCTTGTAAAAATAAAACAGCTCACATATTATTAAGTATCTCCACGAAGTGACCTGCTTAGTACAAGAATGACAGGTATAGTAATAGTCAACAAAAAAGCTGTGAACGACGCAGGATTACCCGCTTCATTCACAGCTTGTTATAAAGTTTATCGATAATAGCCAATTTTGCTTCATAGATTTTAGTTTTTAAGCGCCATAAGTAGGCCATACTTCTTGCGTGTAAGCCATCTCCCAGAACTTATATTCATAATGGCTGCTAATGACAAAATGCTGCTTCATTCGCTCACGGTCTGCATCTGTGACCTGCACAGCAATTTTGTCCAATCGGTCAATTTGCTCTTGTACCAGTTCACCGAAGGCCTCACCTCCGTAGGTGCTGATCCACTGACTGTAGATCGGCTCTTCGGGCCTGTATGCCTGCAGACGCTCGCCAATTTCATGATATAACCAATAGCATGGCAGTATCGCCGCTATAATATCGCCTAAATGTCCGGAATAAGCGGCACGCAGCATATGTGATGTATAGGCATAAGCCGTTGGTGATGGCTCGAAGGCTGCTCTTTCCTCATAGGAAATACCTAACTGTTTGGCAAAGTCCTCATGCAGTGACAATTCCGCATTATACGTACTCTGCACATGCGCAGCCATTCGATTGGAGTCATACAAATCGTCGGCCTTGGCCGCTCCAAGCGCCTGAACCCGAGCGAATTGAGATAAATAATAAGCATCGTTCAATAAGTAATGACGAAAGCAGGACAATGGCAGTGTACCCTTGGCGATTCCTTGTACAAAAGGATGCTCAAAGCTGGCCTGCCAGCTTACATCAACAGCTTGACGCAATTGATCACTGAACTTCATGGTTGGTACCTCCCTATGTTGTTTCTTCTCATCCACCAAAATATAAGTCATCCGTTCACTTGATATCTAACATCACCAATCTGAAAATAAGGCGCATGCTGTCCGGCATACAAAGCAGCGCCCAGCATCACAGCCAAATACAGGATCAAGCCTAAATCCGCAACGGAAAAGCCGATACGATAATAATAAGTACGCTGACGTCCAGTCGAGAAACGCTTCGCTTCCATAGCTACAGCAATCCGCTGTGCGCGGCGAATGCTCTGTGCCAGCAGTGGGATGGCATACACCTTCAGCGTATCGTATACACCGCGAAAGCCGATACGCCGCTTTACGCCGCGAACCTTCATCGCCATCTGCAGAGTTTGAAACTCGCCAATCATCATAGGCAGGAGCCGCAGTGCTGCCATAAAGCTATAAGCATATTTGGCCGGCAGCCTGCCCTGCTGCATTAATGAATAAAATAAAGCAACCGGGCGGGTCGTCAGCGCAAACAATAAGCCACTCAACGCCATGTTGACGGTTTTCAAACCAATATGCGCACCACGAAAAAAGCTTTCCTCAGTCACACGTGCAAGTCCCCATTGCAGCCAAACCGCGTCTCCTTTACCGAACATCATCATCGACATCGATGAGGAGACAAATAACAGACCAAATGGCACTAATAACAGCAAAAGCCTGCGCAGCGGGTGACCTGAGCAGCAGAGCAGCAATAATAGCTGAGCCGCTGTAACATTAACCAGTACATTAATATTGTCGGTAAGCAGCACGACAAAAAACATGACGATCGACAACAGCAGCTTCAAGCCGGGATTGACACGGTGCAGCCAGGTCTCCTTGAAATCCAACGTATGATGCACAATATTCCACTTCCTTATCAGCCTTCACTTGGACGCAGCTATCGTTGTGAGCATTTGCGTATTATTGTTGATATAGTCTGCAGGGCTAAGATCAGCTGTAAGCTTCCCATGCTCCACGACCCACACCCGGGTCGCAAAATAACGGACAATATCCAAATCGTGTGTGACCATAACAATCGTCGTTCCCTTTTGCCGCCATGCCTCCAGCATTTCCAATATGGCGAAGGTATTGGCAGCATCCTGCCCGAAAGTTGGCTCATCCAACAGCAGCAGCTTCTGATCCTTGACCATTGCAGTGGCAACACTTAGCCGACGTTTTTGTCCAAGCGAAAGCTGGTACGGATGTAGATCCCTCTGACTAAATAGATCGAACTCAGCTAGCAATGCCTCCGCTCTGCGAGTATAGTCAGACTTCCCATCAAGCTTAAAGCCAAATGCCGCCTCATCGAGTACCGAGTTGGTCACAAATTGCATTTCAGGATTTTGGAATACATAAGCTGCTGTCTCTGCCACATCTTTAAAGCCTCGTACCTGCTGTCCTTGCAGCCTGTAGCTGCCGCTAGTCGGGATTAACTGCATCATAGCCTGCAGCAGCGTGCTTTTACCGGCGCCATTATGACCGACAACGGCAACCCATTCCTGAGTTGTCAGGCTTAGGTCAGCGACTGTGATCTTGGTTTCCCGACGTCCTTGATATCCACTGAAGCTATGCAGCATTACCGACTCTGCATCAACCATCGAAGCCGATGTATTCTTGCTGTGTTGTTCATGGCCCCGTCTTCTTCCTGCTATCTCCATATAGGCAGGGTCTGCCGTGTAATGCTGCCATACTCCTGGATACCATATGCCATACTCCTGAAGCTCTGCACTATAATCGGCAAAAACCCGTTTTGGAGCTCCATCCGCCAATATCTCGCCATACTTATTAAACAAGACGACACGATCAACAAAATCGATAATCTCATCAATTTTATGCTCGACAATAATGATCGTCTTGTCCTGCCCGACTGCTTTGATCGTATCCCATACTTCTCGGGTTCCTTCCGGATCGAGCAGTGAGGTCGGCTCATCCAGGAACAGCACCTCCGGCTTTAAAGCGAGCACAGAAGCAATGGCCAGCCGCTGCTTCATTCCTTGCGACATGGAGCCAATCGCTACATGATTTTCATCAAAATTCAGTCCGACCTCCCGGAGTCCACTCTGGATAAGCTGCGGCATTTCTGCTCGCGGAACCCCCAGATTCTCCAGTACAAAAGCCATCTCTTCATCCACAAATGGCATACAAAACTGCGTATCCGGATCTTGGAACACGTAACCCCAGGAGGGTGGAATCTGTATAGCATCACATTTCATCGGAATCTCAATCGCCTGCGGAATTAACCCTGTGAGTACCTGCAGCAGAGTAGACTTCCCACAGCCGCTTGGTCCCAGCAGCAGCACCTTCTGCCCTTTAACCATTTCAATAAATAAATCCTCGAACTGCAGGGTAGGGCTTCCTGCGAACTTCAAACGCAGGCCATGGACCGAGGCACATACGTCCATCATGGCTTACGTTCCAATGCATCGAAGTCAGCCCGACTTGCAGGACGGACTAATTGAGTAACGCCCGTTGCCTCCAGCGCTTTAACAAGACCATACGAGCACAGTCCTGTAAAGAAGATCGACCCGATAATTCGGAAACCAAAATACAAGATCAAATTCCAGGACTCAAGATCAAGCAGATACCCTTTGAAGGCATCAAACACAAGTGATGCAACGGCCGAAGCCACACCAGCCAAGCAAGCGGCCATGATTGTGAAACGGCGATAACCCAACAACAGAAATATTAATTCAGCTCCGAGTCCTTGGGCGATCCCATAGGTTAACGCTTCAACCCCGTACTGGGAGCCTGCGATCAGCTCGCCGGAAGCTGCAGCAATTTCAGCAAGCAGCGCTACGCCTGGCTTACGAATGATCAGAAAAGCTACAACAGCCGCCATAAACCATACTCCGTACATCAACTGATCCAGCTGCAAGCCTGCCAGTTTCACCACATTGGAGACATCCCCCCACAGGCGATAAATAATTGCAAAAACAACAGAGATAACGACTGTGACCAAAATATCGGTCAGTTTTAAACCTTTGGACATATAAAACCCACTCCTTCGATTACGGGGGCTGTTTGAACCGATAAGTGAGTGCCAAAAAGACCACTCCCTTATCGGAAGTGGTCTGCATGTATGAATCCGTTACACGCTTCGAGTGCTCTCCACTTCCCTACGCTGGTTTCACCCAGATCAGGTTCAGAGGGTTTAGAATCTATCGATTCAGTCTCAGCCCAAATGGCTCCCCTAGTGACAACATTCATATTATCAGGTTTGTTCAAAATGTCAACGATCAAATAAGAAAAGCTCCCGATCGAACCCCCTTCGAAAAAGAAGCATCCGTGTCTAAGCAGCAGCTTTTCTTGCGAGATCAGATTATCTATACAAAAAAAACAAGCCCAGAATCAGGCTTGTCCGTAATTTCGTTAAATTGAAAATAATTTACAATCATGGCTCTTATCGCTTATTCGAAGAATGTGAATTCCCATTCGCCTTCTTCAGCAGTCCATGAAGTTGCATCTGTGTATTCAGGCACACCGTTGAAAATCAAAGTGTACTCTTTGGATTCAGTTGGTTTCAAATGCAAAGGTAGATCCGTGAAATATTGATTAGCTACTTCTTTGGAATCACCAGCATCATTATGAAGAATAATTTTTACACTTACCTTTTGAACTTCATCGATGTTTTTACCGCCTGTGTTGCTGAAATTACCAACAGCAGTCAGATTGCCATCTTCGTAAGAAACGGATGTGATGCTGAAATCAAGCGCTGCTGGAGCAGCTTCCTCAGCTGGTGCAGGAGCTGGTTCTTCAGCGGCAGGTGCATCTTCAATGTATGTAAATTCCCAATCGCCTTCTTCAGCAGTCCATGAAGTTGCATCCGTGTACTCTGGTACATCAGAGAAAGTCAAGGTGTAATCAACTGCTTCACCTGGTTTGACATTCAGCTTCAAGTCTGTGAAGTAATGATTGGCTACTTCCTTGGAATCACCAGCATCGTTATGAAGGATAATTTTAACATCTACTTTCGTTACATCGGCAATGCTTTTGTCCCCTGTGTTCTGGAACTTACCAACCGCGGTCAATACCCCATTCTCATAAGCCACTGATGTGATTTCAAAATCCATCGCTGCATCAGCAAATGCCATTGAAGACAGACCCAACAAGCAAGCCCAAAGCATAATAGAAACTGTTAAAAATTTTAGTGCTTTTTTCATCATTTTTCACTCCTATTTATATGTATTCCTATCATTATAAACTTTTTGTAATATTATAGAGTAATATAAAGAATATTTTAGAAATATTTTGTCTAATGATGTTGAAAATAGTCTAAACCGATACATAAAGCCGCTCACCCCCTACTTGGAAGTGAACGGCCCCTATACTTTCTATATAAGCAGCGAATATTCACGATGCCTGTTAGTTTTTCAAACTCCTCTTATAAATAAGCTTCCACAAAACGCATCATCGCTTCTTCATGGAAAGGCAGTCCCTCATGTCCATAATCATGGTACAAGCGAACTTCCTTTTCCCCTGCCAGATGGTTGTAGGCTGCGAAGCAGCTAGAAGGCGGGCAAACGATATCCTGCAGAGTAATCGCCATCAAGGTTCTAGCCTTGATTCGGGATGCCATGTTCATACCATCGAAATAGCTGAGCGTTTTGTATACCTGTTCTTCGTGCAGATGCTCGGGGTCAAAACGACGGAACCAGTTTTTGATTTCTACATAAGGTCCGGAAGCATGCATCTCTACGGAACGGCGGAAGTGGCATAGGTATGGAAAGACAGGTAAAGCTAGCTTCGGTCGAGAATCCAGCCCTGCTGCGGCCAGTGCCAACCCACCGCCTTGACTGCCTCCATATACCGCAATCCGATTGGCATCCACCTCTTCACGCGAGCATACGAAATCAATAGCCCGAATACAATCCAGATACACTTGCTTATAATAGTAAGCAGTTGGGTCCAATATGCCCAATGTCATCCAACCGGCAATACCTCCCTGCGGATATTCGGCTTTATCCGGCGTTGATCCACCCTGTCCTCTCACATCAATTGCCAATGCTGCTATTCCCATCGAAGCCCATTGCAGCAGCTCATTCGGATATCCCCGATTTCCCGAATATCCATGATATTTCACTAGAACAGGCAGGGTTCCTTTAGGATGGTCTCCCTTGGGTGTCACGTACCAGCCATGAATCGGGGTGCCGTCAGCCCCATCAAAAACTACATCATAGATGGATATCGATTTTAATGGATGATCTTGTACCAGACTCACTTGTGCGTTTAATGGTTTCTGATTTGAAAGCGCTTTGGCTTTATCCCAAAACAAGTCAAAATCAGCCTCGATCGTAAGCTCAGGCTTATAATCGCGAAGTTGGGTTAAGGGCATATCTACATTAGGCAAATGGAACAGCTCCTCATGAATATAATTGAATAAAATGAATCTCTTGCTTATTGTACCAACTATTTCTAAGCACGCAATCTATTTTTATCCATGACCATGCCTCCAGCAGCCTACATAAAAAGGTTCTTTTTCCTTGCGTTGCAGCAGGTTATGTGTCAAGATATTCGTTAGTATCCAATCGACAAGAAATAGGTGAAATGCATTCATGATGAAATCTTTTTTTCGCTTACTGACAGAGCTTTATTCACGTAAAGCGATATCCCGGGTTACAGGAGCATTTGCTCAATCCAAAGTAAGCCGCAAGCTTATTCCTCGCTTTGCCGGTGTTTATGGTATCCGGCTGGAAGATGCGGAGAAACCATGGAACGAATATACGTCTTTAAATGACTTTTTCACACGCAGATTAAAAAATGGCCTTCGTCCCATCGACACGGCTCCACATATCGTAGTAAGCCCTGTTGATGCTGCTATTACCGGCATGGGGCCGATCAGCGAGGGCTTAATTCTTAATGTCAAGGGACAGGACTACACGATTGATGAAATGCTGAATTTCTCACCGCGGGCTGTCAGCTACAAGAATGGTTTTTACTTCGTGCTTTATCTCAGCCCAACCGATTATCACCGGATTCATACTCCTATTGAGGGCGATATTATTGAAAAAGAACACATCCCGGGCAAGGTATATCCGGTCAATGAGTTCGGTCTCCGCCAAATGCGCAGAGTATTAAGCCGGAATGAAAGGCTGATTACTTATATGCAGCATGAGGACGGAGAAATCGCAGTTGTCAAAGTAGGAGCGATGAATGTCAGCAGTATTCAATACGTCTCTCCCTTGCCGCAGCGTCCAGGACGCGGGGATGAGCTTGCTTATTTTCAATTCGGTTCCACAGTCGTTCTTCTGATGGAGACCGATACATTCGAAAGTCGCACTGATCTGCAGGTAGGCAGTAAAGTCAAAATGGGACAAATCCTCGGTTTCGTTAAACGTAAATCATAAACCTTGAAGCTATCTAGCCTGGAGTATTCGGCATTGCCTATACTCTAGGCTATTTATTTATCCTGCTATCGCTGTATCGACTTCCATACCTCCTCCATCCTCTTGATTGCATACTCGATATCCTCTTCTGACAAATGGGGGAAGTTAAAATATGCTCCATACTTGACTCTATCTGCCCCTGCCGATGCTTCTGCCAACGATATAGGCAACGCAACTTCTGACCAACGTATTCCTGCAAAAGCGCATTGATCACGAAACTCGATATAGGCAATTTCAGTACCTAACCACCATCCAAAGATGTGCAGTCCTGCATCCCCCTCAACCCAGGCAAATAGTTTGGACAGCAGCATATTCAGCCACTTTTGCAGGCATTCGAACTTTCGACTGTAAGTACGCTTCATTCTGCGCAAATGACGTTCATAGCTGCCGCTCCCCATAAACGCTGCAAGCGTTCGCTGCTCCAGCAGTCCGGTTGTCTGCGGTTCAAATAAAGCCTTCGCTTTACGTATGGGTTCTACCAATGAAGCAGGAAGAACAGCATAACCAATCCGAACGCCGGTCAGCAGCGTTTTGCTAAAACTGCCTATAAAGATAACCCGATCTTCCCGATCCAGAACCTTTAAGGGCTCCAATGATTTGCCTCGATGACGGAATTCGCTGTCATAATCGTCCTCGATAATAATGGCATCCTGCTCATAGGCCCATTTTAAAAGCTGCTGCCTCCGTTCCATGCTTAAGACAACGCCTGTAGGAAACTGGCGGCTTGGTGTAACAAACAACAGCTTCGCATTCCAATCACCCGGAATGATCCCTTGCCCATCGATAGGAACCGGCTTGATCAACCCTCCAGCCGTATGCACGGCTCGTCGAATTCCCATGTAGCCCGGATTTTCTATAATGACCGAATCTCCCGGGTTTACCAATAGCTGAACCGTCAGAGCAATAGCCTGCATGGAACCGTTGAATAGTACAATTTGGGAAGGATGACCTTCGATTCCACGGGCTCTACGTACATATTGAGCAATGTTGTTCCGTAATTCGTAATCCCCCTGTACATCAGCACGTGGTAGGATACCTTGTCCGGTTAATTCCTTGGCTGTAGCATGTAGATAACGGTTCCATTCTTCTTGAGGAAATAATCCGATATCCGGTGCGAACCGATGAAAATCAACTTGCTTGACCGCCGCTGCTGGTAATAAATACGAGACATCTCCTGTTGTCTGCTCCATAAGCCGCTTTCCCCATGCTGACAGCACATAAACTTTACTTGGCCGATCTGGAGCAGATCGTTGTTCATAGTGGATAGATACGAAGGTCCCACGCCCGATTTCACTTCGCAGGTAACCTTCCGAATTCAGCATATCGTAAACCACGTTGACCGTTCCTCTGGACAATCCGTATATAGCTGCCAGCTCCCTGCTCGAAGGAAGCCGTGTCTCGAAAGAAAGCACCCCATCTAGGATTGAATCTCTTAAGGAATGATACAAAGCCAACAGCTTCGTAGGATACTTGGAGCGATATAGATGATACGGAATTTGAAAATGCATACCGAGGACTCCTCTTAATTGGAATAAAGAAACGGTATCGCTAAATTTCTAATGGATAATGATATTGGTACAATCATTTCACTCTAAATTGGAGCTTAATATTTGTCAATAAGTGCGTTAAGCTCATGATCAAACAGATTCAAGGAGGTCGTACCCATGAGAAGGAAAGAATTTGAAGTGATGGATCAAGAGGAAACGCTGAACTTTATGCATGAGGTTAGCTTTGGGGTGTTAGGTTCGATTGGCGAAGATGGCTGGCCGCAGCTGACTCCTTTAAACTTCGTTTATTACGAAGGTTGTCTTTATTTCCATGGCAGCCATGCCGGACAAAAAATGAAAAATCTAAAATCAGATAACCGAGTCACCTTCTCTGTTGCCAAAGAGTATGCGATTATTCCTTCCTACTGGTCAGATCCCAAGCTCGCTTGTCCGGCTACTGCATTTTTTAAATCTGTGCTCATCAAGGGACATGCCGAGCTCGTTGTAGACCTGAAGCAAAAAGCTGCGGCGCTTGGCGCTTTTATGCAGAAGCTGCAAAGCGAAGGGGGCTATAAGCAGATTGATCCACTGGATGTGGATTACATTCCTCAACTTAAAGCGACTTCCGTTGTACGGATCGATATTTCCGAGATGTCTGCCAAGTATAAATTCGGTCAAAATATGCAGGAAGACCGTATGGAACGTATTACCGAAGGACTCGTAGAAAGAAACCTAGAGCTGGATGCAGAAACTGCAGCGCTTATGAAAGCTTATTGTCCACATCATCGGCAGCAGCCTTAGACGAAACCATATAGGATATCAGTCATTCCTCGAATCGAACCTCGCTTATTGTTTCCTTCATAATACGCCAAAAAGTCCGCAGAGCATGCAGCCTGCAGACTTTTGATTTTACATGATTCTGAAGCACTGGCTTTATCGGTGAGAGAAATTATCTCAAATCCTGGGGAGCTACCATATCCATATCGGTAAACTCTTGGTTTTCGCCAGCCATTGCCCAAATAAATGTGTAGTTATTTGTGCCCACTCCGGAATGGATCGACCAGCTTGGGGAAATAACTGACTGCTCATTGCGAACAACAAGATGACGAGTTTCGGTAGGCTCACCCATCATATGGAATACAAGACCGTCTTCTGGCATATCAAAATAGAAATATACCTCAGAGCGGCGGTTATGCGTGTGACAAGGCATTGTATTCCACATATTGCCCGGCTTCAACAACGTCATACCCATTACCAATTGACAGCTTTGCACACCATTCAAATGAATGTACTTGTAAATCGTACGCTCATTGGAGGAAGTGATGGAACCCAGATGAGCAGGCTCAGCTTTGCTGATTTCGATTTTCTCGGTCGGGTAATTTTTATGAGCAGGTGTGGAGTTAAAGTAGAAGCGTGCCGGATTCGCGGAATCAGCGCTTTTAAAAATAACTTCTTTGTTGCCCAGACCTATGTAAAGTCCGTCCTTGCTATCCAATTCATACTCCGTACCATCAACAATTACCGAGCCTTTAGGACCCACATTAATGATACCGATTTCACGGCGCTCTAGAAAATACTCGGCTCCCATATCGTGCTTGTCCGCTTCAAGTTTAATGGACTCGGATACCGGAACAGCTCCACCCGTAATAAAACGATCCACATGGCTGTATACCATATTCAGCTTGCCGGGAGCAAATAGCTCCTCGATCAAAAACTCACTTCTCAGTCTTGCCGTATCATACGTTTTTGTTTCCGTTGGATTCGTTGCGTAGCGAATTTCCATTGTAACAATTGCCTCCTCAAAAATAAGTACTGGATTAAGGTCATTCATCGATACTTTCAATATTAAAACGTTTCATTTTGCTACACGGCAGTGAGCCGCACACCTGTCTATGGTATCATAAATTACTTAGTCTCGCCACAGCATTGAATAAAACCGCTTCCCCATTAGAGGGCGAGCTGTTTTTGCTTTGTGTGAACCTTACCATTCCCTTCACATTATTTTGCCAAGCTGCCAGCTGATTGTTGTTCTTTCCACATCATTGTAATGACAAGACCAATAAACAAAATGACAGCAGCAAAGAGATACGGATAGTTAATGTTTACATCAAAAAATATACCGCCTAACGCGGGCCCGACGATATTGCCTAAGCTTGTATATGTTGAGTTCATTCCAGCAATAAATCCTTGTTCTTTTTCGGCAGTTTTTGATAAATAGGTCGTTAATGCTGGTCGTAGCAAGTCAAATGCGAGAA
Source organism: Paenibacillus sp. 1_12 (assembly GCF_900114475.1). Classification (GTDB taxonomy): domain Bacteria; phylum Bacillota; class Bacilli; order Paenibacillales; family NBRC-103111; genus Paenibacillus_S. Next base: position 357,315 of record NZ_FOTE01000001.1, read on the forward strand.
AGATGAAGCAAGTGATTAACAAAATAGCTAAATAGCTAGAGATCATGGTGGATGCTACCGCTAATACTACGCCAGCAATTAAGCATATCTGAATGAGTTTCTTTTCACCGAGTTTATCTACCATGCTACCAAACATAAAGACCTGAACTACAACTCCGAAGATTGAACTTATTGTAATAATGGTAGCAATATCTCGTGGAGTAAAACCAAATTTATGATCAGAATACAAACTAAATACAGTTTCATATGCTGATAAACCAAAGGCCAGTACAAACACAATAATAAAGGCAATAATGTATAATGGATGAAATGATCGTTTGAGATCACTTACAAAGTTGGTATCTTTTTTAAGCTGAATGGTTTCCAAAAGCTGCTGTTTGGTTAGTGGCTCTTTTAAAATAAATAGGGATGAAATACAGGTTATCAATGCAAAGCCAGCAGCAAAGTAGAATGGGGCACGCACACCCAGCTCAGCAATAAAACCTCCGATACCTGGGCCAATTATAAAACCGATACTAATAGCGGCAGAAATATAGCCCATCGCTTTGGGCCTTTCCTCTATTGAGGTAATATCTGCAACAAAGGCAGTAACGGCTGGCATAATAAATGCACTACTAATGCCTCCTAGAACTCTGGATAAATAAAGAACGGATACATGTGTACCTATACCAAAGATCAACTCGGATACGCTGAAGATGAATAAGCCGATTATGATCATCTTTTTCCTGCCATAAGTGTCAATCCATCGTCCTGCCAGGGGAGACATGAGTAATTGTGCAAACGCAAAGGCCGCTACAAGATAACCCATCGTTTGGCCTGATAAATGCATAATATTCATAAAGGATGGCATAACAGGGACGATAAGTCCGACGCCTAGAAAAACAATGAATATATTACTCAATAGAATGAGTAACACTGTTTTTTGTTCTTTCAATGGTTTCTTCATGAAGCAATACCTCTCTCTGTAAAATCATAGCTGTGAAATCCCTCTCCAAAATACGGTCCATGAGGCATGATATTTATCGTTTAAACGTTTTTCATTATTCCCATATGCAAGCTCTAACATGATTGAATCAACTACACCTAAGAAGGCAAGAGTAGGGATGAAGGCTGCATCTGCCATGATGACTTTGGCATCGATCCAATCTTGAAATTTGCTTTCTAGTACGGTTTGAATCTTTTTTTCCGTATCAATTACTTCCTCATTAATTGCTGTTGCCAGATGGAGAGGTGGAAAAAAAGACATACGGAGCCAAAACTTTAACTGCTCGCTCTGTTGAAATAAATCAATTACCAATTGCAGATAACCAAATAAATCTGCTTTGGGATTTTGGGTATCCACTCTACTCAAATATTTTAACTTCGATGAGATTTCTGTCTCTTTGGCATCTTGTAAAACTTGTAGAAATAGATCATCTTTCCCTTTGAAATGAGCATAAAGAGACTGTTTTCTCATACCAACATTCTCGGCAATTTGAGACAGAGATGCTCCCTCATACCCATGAATGGTGAATAATTTTAAAGCGATGTCTTTAATTTCTTTACTTTTCATTAAAATCACCTCGATACTAACGAACGTTCGTCAGTTATATTATCAAATTTAATTTTTTAATGCAATGTCAGTCGTTTCGTCTCATTTTTGCTCAAAGACACTTTGTGGATGAAATTTCCACAACCGGATTGAAAGGTTAGCGGTTAAGGCTTAACATATATAGTATTCATGCAGCATACATCACGAGCATCTTACATTATTTATCCATATAACTCGATTAAGGAGTGACGATTCTTTCATGAACTCTTCCGCCAAGCTTCAACGCAAGCAGCCCAATGTCATCGTGTTTTTTACCGATCAACAGCGCTGGGATACGACTGGTGTCCATGGAAATCCGCTTGGGCTAACACCGAATTTCGATCAAATGGCACGCCAGGGAACCCATCTGGAGCATGCTTTCACTTGCCAGCCAGTCTGTGGACCGGCGCGGTCCTGCCTCCAAACCGGATTGTATGCCACCTCGACAGGCTGCTACAGGAATGGCATTCCGCTTCCTCAAGAGCTGCCCACGTTGGCGGGGTATTTTAACGATGCCGGTTATGACACCGGCTATATCGGCAAATGGCATCTAGCCGTAACCCGCGATCAGCCGGTACCCGAGCATTTACGCGGAGGCTACAAGTATTGGCTTGCTGCTGATGCATTGGAGCATACGTCCGATGCTTATGAAACGCTGCTATACGACAATAACAACCAGCCGGTCAAGCTCCCAGGTTACCGCGTCGATGCGCTGACTGATGCGGCCGTCCGCTTTATCGACGACCGCAAGGACAAGCCGTTTTTTCTGTTTCTGTCCTACCTGGAGCCGCATCATCAGAACCATCGTGATGATTATCCCGCACCCGATGTGTACAGGGATATGTATACATCACGGTGGGTCCCGCCCGATCTGGCCGCTCTTGGAGGAACTGCCCATCAGCACCTGGGCGGCTATTACGGAATGGTCAAACGGCTCGATGAAGGGCTTGGAAGAATCAGAGATGCACTGCGCAGTCTGCACTTGACTGAGGATACCATTATTTTGTTTACGTCCGACCACGGTTCGCATTTCAAGACACGTAATTCCGAGTACAAACGCTCCTGCCATGAAAGCTCAATCCGTGTGCCGAGCGCCTTATACGGGTCACAATTTACAGGTGGCGGCAGCGTAAGAGAGCTGGTCAGCCTCGTTGATTTCGTGCCTACCCTGCTCGATGCAGCTGGGATTGAGGTTCCCGACCATATGCAGGGTAGATCCGTCGTCCCTTTACTGTATAATAGCCGAGACAACCGCCCGGAATGGCCCGCAGAAGTATTTGTGCAAATCAGCGAGTCACAAACAGGACGGGCTATCCGTACGCAACGCTGGAAATACAGCGTCACTTCCCTAATAAAAGGTGATCCCGTTCAAACTGCATCCTCTGAGCGATATATCGAGGAATTTCTGTATGACCTCTACGCGGACCCTTACGAACTCTCCAATTTGGTCGGAATGGACTCCCATCGCAAAGTTGCGGATCAGCTGCGCGAAACGCTAATTCGCCGTATGGTCGAAGCTGGAGAAGCCGCACCGATCATTGACGCAGCTCCTGCTGCCGCGTATGGTCAAAGAAAAGTACGTGAGTATGAAATATTCGAGTAAAAGTGTATTCAAATCAAACCGTGACTCATCGTTCTTAAAATGGTATAATATTGCCGAACTATTTAGGTAATCCCATATGGAAGACGGAAGGATGAAACTTCAATGAACCCTCTTGCTCAACAGCTCAACAATACGATTGCGAATGAAAATACGCATGTGTATGAAATGCTTTCCAATCTGGGAAAAGAAATATATTTTCCAAAGGTGGGCATTTTGAGCCAATCAGCTGAAGCCAAGGTAAAAGCAACAACCTTTAATGCCACAATCGGTACCGCACTCGAAAACGGAAAGCCGATGCATCTCAAGGTTATTCAGGATACATTATCCGCATATAATCCAAAGGATCTTTATGAGTATGCTCCACCTGCCGGTAAGCCAGAGCTTCGTACCGCATGGCGCAAAAAAATGCTTGAAGAGAATCCTTCCTTAACCGATAAAGGTCTGGGCAATCCGGTCGTCACGAATGCGCTAACCCATGGCTTAAGCATCGTAGCTGATCTGTTTACCGAGGCTGGCGATACCGTCATTATTCCCGATAAAAATTGGGAAAACTACGAGCTAACCTTCGGGATTCGCCGAGGAGCCGATATTTTGAATTATCCGCTGTATAATAGTGAACGCCGCTTTAACGCTGAAGGTTTGCGTGAAGCTTTACTCGCTCAGAAGGATAAAGGCAAAGCAGTCGTGCTCTTGAATTTCCCGAATAACCCAACAGGTTATACGCCTGGTGCTGAGGAAGGCAAACAAATCGTTGCTGTCATCAAAGAAGCGGCAGAAGCTGGAATTAATGTCGTTGCTGTCACCGATGACGCTTACTTCGGCCTATTCTTTGAAGATTCCATGCAGGAATCGTTGGCAGGTCAGCTTGCAGGTCTGCATCCTCGTGTATTATCCATCAAGATTGATGGAGCGACCAAGGAAGAATTCGTGTGGGGCTTCCGTGTAGGCTTCATCACCTATGCCGGACTCAGCGACTCTATGCTGGCTGCGTTGGAGCAAAAAACACTCGGTATCATCCGTGCTACCATTTCCAGCGGTCCTCATCCATCGCAAACGTTCGTGCTGCATGCTTTGAACGCTCCTGAATTCAAAGAGCAAAAGCAGGAAAAAGCAGCCATCATGAAAGGCCGCGCCAACAAGGTCAAAAGTATTCTCGATACAGGCAAATATACAGCAAGCTGGGACTATTACCCGTTCAACTCAGGTTACTTTATGTGCCTTAAGCTGAAAACTGTTGATGCCGAAACCCTTCGCGTTCACCTGCTGAATGAATACGGGATCGGAACGATTGCTTTGGGCGAAACGGATCTGCGTGTTGCCTTCTCGTGCATCGAAGAAGTTAATCTGGAAGAGCTGTTTGATTCCATTTTCCGCGGAGTTCAGGATTTGGAAAAGGCATCAGCCAAGTAAACGTATATCCACAAGCTGAATAACTAATGCAAAGTGACTATTTGTTCAACAACTAGATGAGCAGCGTAAAGTGTAATCCACTCTTTGCGATGCTCATTTTCTTTGTATACACAGGCTTGTTCGATTTTCTAATATGCAGTAATTATGGAAGTGAGGAGGTCTAGAGCATAATGGTATCATTGCAGCCTATAAAAAGAAGCCCGCTCAGGATATATCTGGGTAAAAAATATTACCGCTGCAAGCGCTATTTGGAATGGTATTTGGGTAAAACCAAATATGCTGCGACTAAAGATAAGACACTGCTGCCCTATACCATTTTCCAACATAAGACCCCCTTGCTCCGTGAATTAAAAAACGTAGATATGTGGCTGCAGCATAATAAAGTAAAGAACCTTAGAATTGCTTCGAATACACTAAATCGTCTCGTTATAAAACCGGGAGAGACCTTTTCTTATTGGCGATTAATTGGCAATACCTCTAGAAGAAAAGGTTATGTGGATGGCATGATATTGTTCTATGGAAAGGTTACAACGGGAATCGGCGGAGGTTTATGCCAATTATCCAATTTGATATACTGGATGACTTTACATTCCCCTTTAACCGTTACGGAAAGGTATCGTCACAGCTACGATGTATTTCCTGATTCCCAAAGAAGCCAACCTTTTGGAAGTGGAGCCACATGTGCCTATAACTACCTTGATTTGCAAATCAAGAATGAGACGAATCAGCATTATCAATTGGTTATTGATTTAACGGATACTCATTTGGTCGGAGAATGGAAAGCCGAGCTTCCACCAACCCAATCATACGAAGTTTATGAGAAAGAACATTGGATAACCCGTGAGTTTTGGGGTGGTTATGTCAGACATAACCATATATACAGGAAAGTGTACAATATCGAAAATGAACTCATAGATGATGAAATGATTACAGAAAATCATGCTATTATGATGTACGAACCTATGCTGCAGGCAGGAAATTGATTCGTACTTTCACTTCTTACTGGAGATTCAGACATATAAAGAGCCATATATACAAAATTTTGATTTGTAACCGATATATCATTGAGGTGGAATTGTAACGTCCATCATTTACCTATATTTAGGAGAAAGGAGTGAGTTACGTGCAAGTTTCTTTTTCATCACGAGCTATAACCCAGAGCTCTCACGCTGGGATAAAAGTATTTGACAACAGTAAATTGTCCATTAAGAAAGCTGACAAAGATGACTCCGTGTCTATTAGTGAAGGGGCACGCAACATGTTTGCAAAAAACGATACTTTCAAAAAAAATGCGATGATTGAAGCCTTAATCAAACAAAAGGAAAACCTGCTGGAGAACAAAAATAAATTAGTGGAAAAAACTTTGAAAGATGGCGGTCAATTAGATACGATCAAGGACCAGATTAAGGAAATTGATCAGCAGCTCCGTTCCTTGGATCAACAAATTAGTCAACAACAAATAGACGATCAGCAAAAAGCATTAGGGCTCGATGAAGAAAGCAAGAAACATGCAAAGGCAGTAGCTGCTGAAACGAAAACGGATACTGAAGAACAGGCTGATCAACTGCATAACATTGCGAGCCTGGCCGGAAATCTGGATCAAATTCAAAAACTGTCTGCCCAGAAAAACTATATGCAAAGCGAAACACGGATTTTGAAAAATGAAATTAAAGCGGATGAGGCTCGATCTTTATCTAACCTTCCAGCAACAGGAAAACGCGAGAAGGTATCGAATTTGAACAAAGGAATCGCTGATATTGAAAAACGAATCAGTGAAATGACACAGTCAACGACAGAGAAGCTCAAAGAAGTGAGCAAACCTTCAGACGACAACACAGCAAAAGAAGCCGCTGCTAACGATCTCCCCACCTGAAATTGGAAACGATAAACAAAATGGATAGAGAATCAGGATCTCCTGAATACTCTATCCATTTTTCTTGCCTTATACCCTGTGCAGCATCATATTTGATCCTTGCACATATTCCTCAAGATGACCAATAAGCAACATCAGGATTCAGAACTGCGCCCACTTCGCCTTCCCTTACCAAGTCATAATCAAGATAACCTTCGTCATCCAAATAGTACACGTTTTGCTCATAAAATGCACAAAGGGTTTCCATAAACTTTTCAGGTGAAGCGTGAAGAACTTCCAGATCACCGTGATCGGCTAACAACAAATCACATATTTGTTCTACGCCCTCTTTCGATCTATGGTAGCAAATATAATCACTTGCATAGTTTGTTAACAAAGGCAGCACAAGCTCGCCGTTCTCCTGCTTCCTGTCGATCAATAATTCAGATAACTGCTGCATCTCTTGCCGGTATTCATCAAGATGAATGAGCCGATAGCCCGGTATAAAGTCCATCAGTGTTTGATCCTCTGCATCTCTCCGGGTTCCGGCTATCCCATCATATAATGCCTTTAACAATGGAGGCACCTCCGGTAGGATCTCATTGATACTGCTAGCCACTTCCTTATTGCTTCCCAGGCTTGGGATATATGCAGGACGCAGTTGGGATGATAAATTCAAATATTGTTTGACCTGCTCTGATAACAATTTAACTCGACCTCCTTAAAAAAAGCCACCCAGTTGACTCGAACCTGGATGGCTCTTGTAAAAATACATGTTTAATTTACAGTTGATTTCCTTATTTATCTTCGGAAGATGCTGCATTTAAGTCCAAATTGATTAGTTTGCTTGGATCGATCTTGCTGTGTGCAGGCTGCACTTCTTTAGGACTCGCAGGTGCTAACCGATTGGTCAGCCCTTTGACAAGCTCCTCCAGATCAATACCTGACACGCTTTTCAGCATGTCCGGAGCCGTAGCCATCAATTCAGTTACATATTTACTGACCTTTGTTGCACCACCGCCATTACCACCGGCATCAACAATAGTCAGCTTATCGATATGCGACATTGGCTCAGCGATTTTGGCCGCCAGCTCAGGCAGCATCTTGACGATGATATCCAAGACAGCTGCTTCACCGAATTTCGCATACGCTTCGGCAAGCTTTTCCTTAGCCTCCGCTTCTGCAAACCCTTGAAGACGGATAACCTCCGCGTGTGCGATACCTTTGGCACGTTCAACGTTAGCTTCGGAATTACCCTTAGCCAAGCCAGCTTCTGCAATAGCGATCCCTGAAATACGTACCTGCTCAGCGTTGGCCTTAGCTTCAGCCTCGATCTGGTACTGTCTAGCATCCGCTTCACGCATCCGCCGGGATTTATCGGCTTCTGCCGCCTGTTCAATCGCATAACGGTCTGCATCCGCTTTTTTCTTGACCTCGGAATCGTATTGTTTTTCACGCCGCAATATTTCTTTGGTTTCCAGATCGATTTCCCGCTCTTTACGAACAAGCTCTACCTTCATCTGCTCTTCTACAATAATTTGCTTCGACTTTGCTTCTTGTATACCATAAGCCTGATCGGCCTCCGCCTTAGCTACGTCTTGCTCCTTCTTAAATGAAGCAATCTTCAGCTGCTTATCCTTTTCCGACTCAGCAATATTCGTGTCACGGGCAAGCTCAGCCTTCTGGCTTTGCTCCTCGGCATTGGCCTTTTGGATCCGTGCATCACGCGAAGCTTGGGCTTGGGCAATATCCGCGTCACGCTTAACTGCAGCAATCCGCGGTTTACCCAATGCATCGAGATATCCGTTATTGTCACGCAAATCCTTGATGGTAAAGGAAACGATTTGCAATCCCATTTTACGTAGATCGATTGCCGAAACCTCTTGAACCTTTTGAGCAAAAATATCCCGGTTTTTATAAATATCCTCAACCGTCATGCTGCCGAGAATCGCCCGAAGATGCCCTTCCAGTACCTCTTGCGCTTCGCCTCGAAGCTCCTCATCACTTTTGCCGAGAAATTGCTCTGTAGCAGTCGCAACGTCCTCGATAGATCCGCCAACCTTGATGATGGCGACACCGTTAGCAAGTACCGGTACACCCTGCTCTGTATACACCTCAGGCGTCGCGATATCCAGTTTGTGTGACAAAAGTGAAATAAACTGTGCCTGCTGGAATACGGGCAGGATGAAGGCACCGCCACCACGAATGATTTTTAATTTACGGTCAGTTTCGTCATTCATTACATTTTTGGAGCCTAAAAAGGAGCCTGTGATGATCATTGCTTTATCTGGGCTGACAGTTTTATACCGCGACCAAAATGCCAATCCAAGAATAACAAGAACAGCAATCAATAATACAGGAATTGTTAAGTATTCATAGTTAGCCATAGACGACAATAAAATCCCACCTTTTCCATTTAATAATGATTTAAATATTAAGCTCGGTTACCGCAAAATCTCGGCCTCTTAACTCAACGATTACTACCTTTTGACCCTGCTTAATTTGCAAGCCTTCGAAGCTAACTGCCGGATAGTTGGATGTGCCAGAGTTCGTATGAATAATGATTTCTCCATAGCCAAGCGTCGGGATCGTAACCGAAACCTCAGCTGCCCTGCCAACCAAATCACCGACCGAATGTCCGATGGAATGCTCGGCCTTACTCATATTTCGCACAAAGAAAATGTAAATTAAAGCCGACAGTACAATTGCGATAAGTACCGCTAAAACAGCTATCAGCGTGACATCAAGCAGTGTATATTTGTGAAAAATGACACCTGCCGCGCCAAATGTGGTGATGCCCCCGACAATCACAATCGGTTGCAAAAAGTCAAAATGATCAAGATGCAATGCAGCCGCAGCACTATCCAGCCAGTGGCCAATCACTTCGCCGATCACAAGCGTTATCACGGCAAAAGCGATTCCAAATATTAAACAATTCCAATACACAATTAACATGGCGACATCCTCTCCTATCGGTATTAGCTCCAGTTGTTAAATTAATTAAGGGCAAATAGTCAAGTATGATTCTGTGCTTATCATATATTATACACGAAACCACCCCCCCATGTCAGGTTTAGACAACATAAAGAAAAGCCTTCCAGGGTCTTAGTCCGGGAAGGCTTGTAGATTTATATTCATTTGAACATCAAATTAGCAAATTAAACAAGGTAGGATTTTTATTAATCTCCACATATTTAATCCCTCTGCTCTCCATACGATCGATGAGGGGCTCATAGTCCTCTTTATTTTTCAACTCTATGCCGACCAGCGCCGGACCATTTTCTTTACTTGTTTTCTTCGTATATTCAAAGCGTGTAATATCATCGTTGGGTCCTAGCACCTCATCAAGAAACTCCCTAAGGGCTCCTGCCCGCTGTGGAAACTGAACGGTAAAATAATGCTTCAGCCCCTCATAAATCAGCGATCTTTCCTTAATCTCCTGCATCCTGTCGATATCATTATTGCCGCCACTGATAATACAAACGACATTTTTCCCGGCAATCTGTTCTCGATAAAATTCCAGCGCCGTAATCGTCAAAGCACCTGCCGGCTCGGCGACAATCGCATTTTCATTATACAGTTCCAGAATCGTCGTACACACCTTGCCTTCGGGTACGACCAGAATATCGTCCACTACCCTTTGGCAAACCTCGTAGGTTAACTCCCCTACTCGCTTGACCGCCGTCCCATCAACGAACTTGTCAATCTCCGTTAATGTAACAATTTGGCCCTCATCGATAGATTGCCGCATAGAGGGTGCACCTGTAGCTTCAACACCGATTACCTGAGTAGATGGACTAATAGCCTTAATGTAGGTACCCACGCCTGCAACCAAGCCGCCGCCGCCAACACCTGCAAATACATAGTCCACTGGATCCTTCATGTCGTTCATCAGCTCGAGGCCTACGGTTCCTTGACCCGCCATCACCTTAAGATGATCAAACGGATGGACAAACTGCATCCCCTCCCGCTCACTGTACAGCAGCGCTTCCCTTAAAGAATCATCGAAGGTGTCTCCGATCAGGATCACTTCCACGTAGGAAGCTCCGAACAGCTTGACCTGGGATATTTTTTGCCGTGGCGTCGTTGTTGGCATGAAGATTTTGCCTTGCACCTCAAGCGCCTTGCAGGAATAAGCCAAGCCTTGCGCATGATTACCGGCACTGGCACAAACTACGCCCATGCGCAGCTTTTCTTCGGGCAGACTGCGCATCAGATTATACGCACCGCGAATTTTGAAGGAACGAACGACTTGCAAATCCTCACGCTTGAGGAACACGTTACAGTTATATTTGTCAGATAAAATGGAGTTTCTTTGTAGCGGTGTATGAACCACCACATCCTTTAACAAATGGCTTGCCAAGATGATGTCTTCCAGCTTGATTGTCTGATTGTCCATATTACCCTCCACCGAATACATTTTTCTAATTATACACCCCGAGGACGGGTTGTCCATAGTTTTCTTTTTGCAAATAGCAGCTTTACACGCAAAAAAACCGCTGCTATAAAAGCTTTCATAGCAGCGATTCCGTATGCAAGCATGTCTTTCAGGTTATCTGTAGAGGTGCGTATCCATCATCTGACCCGTATGAAAAAGTTCAATCTACTGTATTTTTCTAGCTTCCACAAGGCTGTAATCCGGGTAATCAAGCATTGCCTTATGCTGCGCATGATTCACATCAAATGCTTTTACCATAGCCATAAAACCTTTACCTGATGCGTCCTGAAGGCTGAGCTCATAGGAATCCAGCATTTTATGAGCATAGTTGAGATCAAACACATCCATATTAAAAAAGAGTTTGCTGTTCTCGATAATCCGATTGAGCTCGGTAAGTTGACCTTTATAAAAGCTGACTTCGTGCGTATCCTCGTGCTGGGATTTGAGTAATTCAACTGCGTCCACACGATCACGAATGTCCATTAAAAATTCAACTACCTTCTCCTCCGACAAAGCAGTCGTTGGTCTTTCTTCAGGCCGTGTAGCCATATGGATCCCCTCCGTGTATACGTTATTTGATTATGTGTTTTTACCCGTTTCAGCGTTCTATGAACCTAGCCCCATCCAAAAATAGAATAACCCTCTCATCCGGCACTAATGCCTGAACGAAAGGGCTATTCCTGGGTAAACCAACCTTTTTCATCTCTTTTGTGTTACTCTCTATTGGATCTCCAAGGATCCTTTTATCGAATTACGATCGTATGAACGACCTGGTTTTTGCCTCTGAGTTCAATTGCACGATTAGCAGTCAATAAGGAAATATCACCCTGAATTGACAGGTTGCTTGCTGCGTTGTAGACGGCTGTTTGCACCGATCCACTGCTCAAGGTCTGATTGATTGCAATCGTCGCAATTTGTCCGCTGGCATTCAGCGTGTAAGAGTTCAATGTGCCTACCACTGTAAAGTCTGTTTGTTGATCTTGAGTGGCATTCAATACCTCGATGAAGATCGCTTTGCCGCCATAGGTTCTTACCAGCACCGAATCACCTACTCTTAGCTCGGATGCAGCAACTCTTGTTCCGTTACGGAATATATAAGCGGTTGCATCCAGCTCAACGCTGTACGATTGACCATCTGTAGTGAGTGTCAGGACATTATTAGTTACTGCTGCATTCACAGTACCGCGTACCGAGGTGTTATCCGGCAATTGACTGCCAGTACGGTCCAGCAGCGCTGCCAATTCAGCACGTGTCACCGGATTGTTTGGACGGAACGTATTATCCTCATAGCCATCAACCAGCTTTTTCTCAATAGCCAAGGCTACATAACCGACAGAACCTGCTGGGATTTTATTCGCATCCTTGAAGGTAAGCTTCGTGTTCATTTTAGCTTTAGCTTCGTTTTGCAGCTTCAATGCTTTAATCAATAAAGTAGTAGCCCAAAGACGATCAGCTTCCTTCTCAGGCTGTACAGCATTTTCTGATTCTTCGAACAAATCGTTTTGCAGAGCTACGGATACATAACCAGTTGCCCATGCATATTTGGATTTAATTTTATCTGCATCGCTGAAATTCAGGTTAGCCTGCATCGCCTCTGCCGATTCTGCTTGATCTCTTAGTCCCATCAACCGAACCGCAGCTGTGATCGCTTCAATACGGGTAATTGTTTTACGAGGCTGGAAGGTACCGTCCTCATACCCTTCAAACACACGCTTGGATGCAAGACTTGCGATATAACGCATAGCCCACTCAACATCAGAGCCTTTAACATCATCAAAGGTCAGCTTGATTTCTATTTTATTATTCTTACTGTTGTAATTCGTTTTTATCGGTTGAACGGCTTGAACCTTATCCCGCCCTTTATCACGGTCGTTGTCTTTATCGTTGCCCTTACCCTTGCTATTATCGGCAAATGCTGCAGTAGAACCGCCTACTACCATTGCCAGCGTCAGACCTGTCACTAATACCTTCTTAAATAAATGATTCATCATCATTCTCCTCATCCTCTTAACAATAATTTAGTTGTTATTGGTTATTTAAAATGAATCCGAACCTTCGCGAAGAGTTCTTTGGAATTACTAAAAGTTTCGCCGCTGCTTAAACGTTTATGGGGGTCATTTTGATCAAACGGGATATAAATGGTAAACTTAGGACGACATGCCTTCAGGGCGATTATTAGGATTGTAATGATTTGATCATGAAGAGGTATGATTTGGGGGAGGATTTATAAGCATGAAATGGAATGCAAAAAAGCTGTCTGTCGCATTGGCCTTATTTGCACTGGTCGCCGTAGGTGTCTTTTACTCATGGATGTCCTTTGCCAAGGAAGGCAATAATCGCACAGAGTCGGCTGCTGACATCAGCAAAACACCACAGGCTGTCAAGCCTCAACCTACAGCACCGGCACCACCGCCAGAACCGCCCATCCCAACAGAGCAGGTCGATATAGCGATATTCGGTAGTGAGCTGGAGGGCCTCTATCTGGCACGGGCTGCAGCCGATGAAGGTCTTAAAGTAAAAGTGCTTGATCCGAGAGAAGCATTTGGCGGACAAGTGCTGCAAGGTGAAATGCTGTTTCTTGACGAGACCCGAGATGAAAAGTACAACTTGATGGTGCAAGGTCGCGCTAAAGAGCTGTTCGATGGCTTCCGTAATGGCAAAATCCGCAAGCTGTCAGAGTTCACGCAATACTTTGACAAGCTCAGTAATGACATACCAGTAGAATCAGGCATCAAAATCTTAGATATTAAACAAACTGCCGGACAATTCGGACCGAATGCCGTTGAGTCGGTAACGTATGCAGGCAAAGACGGAGTCAAGAAGAACATCAAGGCTGCCTATTGGGTTGATAACAGTGACTTCGCCGCACTGCTAAGCCAGTTGAAGGTAAACCGCATGCCGGGCTTGGAGCAATTTTATGGAGAAACCAAGATCGAATATATGAGTTCCGGATTTATGCTTAAATTCAAAAATGTCGATTGGGCCAAATTCAGCTCCAGCTTTAACAAAATGACAGCTGAGGAGCGCAAAACCAAATATGGTGGCGGTTCGGTAAATGAAAGCTATGCCATCGGTCTTAGCGGAATGACGAGCGCTTATAAGCCGAGCAATGAGAGGGTCTTTTTACGAGGACTGAATGCCGTGAATCAGCGGGATGGGGAAGTGTTAATCAATGCCTTTCTGATCTATACAGTTGATCCTTCCGATGACAAATCGGTAGCCGAAGCGATGGAGCTTGGGAAAAAGGAACTCCCACTCATTCTGAATCATTTCCGTAAAAGCATGATTGGCTGGGAGAAGGCCGAGCTGAACGGATTCCCCAACTACTTGTATATCCGCGAGTACAATCATTATGAAACGGATTATGTACTGAAACCATCCGATATGCTTGGCGCGAATATGTTCTGGGATAATGTCAGTATCGCCGGCTATCCGCTTGATCTTCAAGGCATCAGCACCAGCAAATGGGGCATTGAGATGGGAAGACCGGACAAATATGGAATGCCCCTGCGCAGCTTCTTGCTGAAGGATTATGATAATGTGCTTGTGGCTGGCAAAAATGTTGGCTCATCCGCCATTGCATATGGCAGTGCACGCATCCAGCCGAATACGGGTCTGGCCGCTGAAACCATCGGTATTCTGCTCGGACAAATACAAGGTAAGAAAAAGCTGCGGGAGCTGAAGGAAGCCGATATGCCCGCGCTTCACAGCTACCTCGAAACCAAATACAAAATCAAACTGACAGGCGTTGTAGGCAATAACAAAATCAAAGGCTGGACGCCTGACGAAATCGCCAAGCTGGACACTGGTAAAATCGTATATCCATCTTACGTAAATACACGAAAAAAATAAGCACCTATCTTATACAAACAAGTCCCCAAGATGACTCGCAGCCGAGCATTTTGGGGACTGCTTTTTTATTATAATCATTTTCACCCTACTGAAAGCTCTCGCTAATGTCTATACTGAACGTATATCTATAATAGGAGTGATGAAGCATATGGAGAGAATTGTAGCTCATAACGATATGATGACCGGAAAGCAGGCAAACAGAAAAAGATATAACAGGGAACGGACCCGTTAAAGGATTAGATGAGCTGTACCGGATGATCCTCCCTGCATAATTGAAGCGATAAGGGAGCAAAGCATATTTATGCAAACATCATTAGAAACTTACGGCTTTCAGCCGTTTTTTGCAGAACAAGCTATACAGCACTCCGACTATGAGGTTGGACGTGTCGCGTTGGAGCATAAGCATTTGTACCGAATTTATGGCCTGAACGGAGATTGGTTAGGTGAACTTTCGGGCAAAAGCCGTTATGAGGCCATTCGGCGAGAGGATTATCCAGCAGTTGGCGATTGGGTCTGGATAACCCCAATGCCTGGTGAGCAGCGGGTGATCATTCATGAAATTATGAAACGAAAAAGCAAATTTTCGCGCAGGGCTGCCGGTTCCACCGTTGAGGAGCAAATCGTAGCAACCAATATCGATCGCGTATTTCTCGTTATGGCATTAAACCTCGATTTTAATGTAAGACGGCTAGAGCGATACCTGCTACTAGCCTATGAGAGTGGAGCCGCGCCAGAGATCGTATTGACCAAAAAGGATTTGTGCGACGATGTGGAAACCAGATGCCTTGAGGTGGAAGCTATTGCTCCGGGCGTGCCGATCTATACAGTCAACAGCCTTGAGGATGATGGCATCAAATCCATTCTCGACACATTGAAGCCCGGAGAAACGATCGCACTGCTCGGCTCCTCCGGAGCTGGTAAATCAACGCTGCTGAACAGTCTATACGGTGAACAGAAGCAAAAAACAGGTGCTGCTCGTGATGGTGATGATCGAGGTAAGCACACGACCACACATCGTGAGCTGATCGTGCTTCCTTGTGGCGCTCTCATGATCGATACGCCAGGTATGCGTGAGCTTCAGCTGTGGGATAGCAGCGAATCGATGCACACCGCCTTTCAGGATATTGATGAATTAACGGCAAGCTGCCGCTTCAGTGATTGCAGACATCACGAAGAGCCTGGCTGTGCGATTCAGCTGGCTCTCGAAGCTGGAACGCTCGATGAGGATCGTTGGAAGAGCTTTTTGAAGCTGCAAAAAGAGCTGGCCTACACAGAACGTAAAGCTAATGCAGGTGCCGCACGCGCGGAAAAAGAACGCTGGAAAAAGATTCATAAGCAACTGCGCAGCAGCGGCAACCACTAAATTCGCAAACAAACAGCCTCCAAAATACCTTATGACAGGGCATTTTGGAGGCTGTTTAGGTATGACATCGGCAAAAGCCGCTATTAGGCAAACTTTCCTGATGATATCCTATACTATTCAATCTTCAGTTTTACTGGAAAATTTCTTGTAATTTTGAACAAAACGATTGGAGAGCTCCAATGCGGCTGCATCATATGCCTCTTTATCCTGCCATGTATTTCGCGGCTGCAGCACTTCACCCGGTACTCCCTCAATAAAGTCGGGGCAATGAAGCCCAAATACCGGATCGACTGTGAAATTGGCGTGTTCAATGGATCCATCTAATGCTGCGGAAACCATAGCGCGGGTATGTAATAAGTTTATCCGCTTACCAACTCCATACGGACCACCGGTCCAACCGGTATTGACCAAATATACTCTGACTTGATGCTCGTCGATTTTTTGCCCAAGCATTTTGGCGTAGACAGTCGGATGTAAGGGTAGAAATGGGGCGCCAAAGCACGCGGAAAAAGTCGCTTCTGGTTCCGTAACTCCTCTTTCGGTGCCTGCCAGCTTGGACGTATATCCTGACAAGAAATGATACATCGCTTGGTCCTTGCTTAGTCTGGAAATCGGTGGCAGCACGCCGAAAGCATCTGCCGTTAAGAAAATAATGACCCTTGGATGCCCCGCCTTTCCCGGAATCAACGCATTCGGTATCATATCGATTGGATAAGCCGCCCGTGTATTTTCAGTAATACTGATATTATCATAATCGGCTGCACCCGTCTCCGAGTCCAAGATAATATTTTCCAAAACCGAACCGAAACGAATGGCGTTCCAAATTTGCGGCTCTTTTTCCTTGGAAAGATTAACGCATTTAGCGTAGCAGCCGCCTTCAAAGTTAAATACGCCTTCGTCCGACCAGCCATGCTCATCGTCGCCAATTAACCGACGGCTCGGATCGGCGGAAAGCGTCGTTTTTCCCGTACCGGATAGTCCGAAAAACAATGCTACGTCATCCATGTCGCCTACATTCGCTGAGCAATGCATAGGAAATACTCCCTCAAACGGCAGCAAATAGTTCAATACACTGAAAATCGACTTCTTCATCTCACCCGCATACTCCGTACCTCCGATTAATATCAGCCTCTTTTCAAAGGATAAGCAGATGAATGTTTCGGAACGGGTACCGTCAACAGCCGGGTCCGCCTTGAGTCCTGGAAGTACGAATACCGTAAACTCGGCCTTATGTGTCAGCAACTGCTCCCTCATAGGACGGATAAAAAGCTGATGCACAAACAAATTATGCCATGCGTATTCATTCACAATGCGGATCGGCAGCTGATGTTTATCATCTGCTCCGGCATATCCATCAAAAATGAACAGTTCTTTTTGCGTCATGTATTCCATCGCTTTTTTGTATAATTGATCGAACTGAGATTCAGTGATAGGCTGATTGACAGGTCCCCAATCGATTTGAGATCTCACGGATGGTTCATTGACAATAAATTTATCTTTAGGGGAACGGCCGGTATATTTCCCTGTGAGCACCTGCAGCGCGTCAGAGGAAGCCAGTTTCCCTTCGTTTCGTTCCAAGGCGATTTTGATTAGTTCTGTTACAGACAAATTATAATGTGTAGTTAATACCTTCAACTGCTCCAACTTAACATTCATCTTCTCTTCATCCCTTCTTCTCCATCATGAGCTGAATTTCCGGTTAAAACCCTATTCTCTTGGCATTCCTGATCCTGACAGTCCGAGTAATAAGTTGTCACCTTTTCCGCATCGAATGTTGCTATCTCATTCTGACAGTACTTGCAGAAGATAATACCCATATCTAAGCCAACTGAGGTTTTATCCATTTATAATCCACCCTTTCAGACATCAGATTTACCAGCTCTACGACACGGCTCGCATAAGCCCATTCGTTGTCATACCAAGCTAACACTTTAATCTGATCATTCATGATCATAACGGATGATCCATCGATGACCGCTGATTTGGTACAGCCAATGTAATCTGCGGATACCAAAGGCTCCTCTGTATAGCCCAAGTAAGGTGATAAATTTTGCTCGGACGCCGCTTTCAAAAGCTTTTTGACTTGCTCTAAGCTGCAGGTGCTGGCAACCTTCACCGTCAAATCAATAAGAGACACATCCTGTGTCGGGACACGAAGGGAGATCCCCTGAATCCGCGAGGCTAAATGGGGGAGCACATCTTTGAGCGCCTTGCCTACACCTGTTGTTGTAGGAACAATAGATGCTGTGCAAGCCCGTGCTCTACGCAAATCCTTATGAGGATTATCGAGATGATTTTGATCGGATGTATAGGAATGGATAGTTGTCATCCAACCCGCTTGAATCTTGTATGCCTGATCCAAAATATACAATACAGGAGAAAGGCAATTGGTTGTGCAAGATGCTGCCGAGACCAGCCGATGTTTTGACGGATCGTACAGGTGATCGTTAACACCCATGATAACTGTTAGGTCCATTTGCTTGCCCGGTGCGGTGATCAGGACACGTGATGCTCCAGCGGCAATATGCTTTCCTGCTCCTTCCCGATCGTTAAACTTACCAGTGGCATCAACGACCAGGCTTACTCCAAGATGATCCCACGCTATGTTTGTCGGATTCCTTTCGGATACAAGTTGTATGATATTTCCGTTTATAATCAACTTGCCTTCGCTGACGGAAATATTGGCGTCCCATCTTCGGTGAACGGTATCATATTTCAAAAGGTGAGCAATCGTTTCAACCGGATAACTGCAATTAATCGCTTTTAACTGATACGCATGCTGTTGCTCCGAGAATATTTTTCTGACCAATAACCTCCCGATGCGCCCCATTCCACTGATCCCTACGCCAACACCCAATCTAGACCACTCCTTCACGCGGTTAATAGTGTGTATTATTTAATGATTAATATACACCATTAAAGAGTGAATGCACATAATAAAATATCAATTGGGTATATAATAAAATTTTATCGGATTTACCACGGATATATGACGTTATATTCATAAACATATCCATTCTCAAATCATCTCAATTGTGTCTGTTACTTAGAAACACCTGTCTACCTTTGTTTTCTCAGCCTGTTAACCCTAACGTATCCGCATTATCACCCTCACGGAACTATTAACGCATACAATTTATTATAAATTAATCCATTGATTATGAAATATTTTACCAATATTATGAATATTCACGGTAATTTTTATTATAGCGATATTATGAACGGGCATAGAAGGAATGAAGTCTTTCTATAATACGTCAAAGAGGATGCCCTCACGGACATCCCTTATTGGCGGCGTATTAACGTATTATAGTTTATTAGTAAACGTTTTGGCTGCTTTATTCCAAGTCACATTTGCGCCAAGCGTTTCACTTACGTACCTAAACGGAACCATCGCGATCGAGTATATTCCCCTAAGTTTATAGTTTGCTTTTCTTACGAAACCATCTTTGTGGACGGCCGACAGTTCCATATTGCTGATGTTCCTCGACCGAACCTTCTTCAACCAAAAAAGTAAGATACGTTCTCACTGTCGACCGGCTGACCCCTGCCAATTGTGCAATTTGCTCCGATGTCCGGAATTCCGTTTGCTCCGTTATACATTGAACAACACGGTCTAATGTTCGTTGGTCGATCCCTTTTTGTAAAGCAATGGAGGCTGCATGAATAGAAGGCGCACGCAGCTTGCGCAGATGATCCACGGTTTGCTGATCGACTTCTTTGGAGGCGGTTAGCTGATGTTTAAATTGGTAGTATTTATCCAAAGACTCTTTAAGGTGCGCCAAATCGAATGGTTTAATTAAGTAATCGTATACACCTAATCGAAACCCCTCTTCTACGATTTCCAATTCTTTAGCCGCAGTAATGAGAATGACATCGCATCGTTGTCCCGATGAACGAAGCATCCGTAATAAATCGATTCCTGACCGATCAGGCATATAGACGTCCAGGATAAGCAGATCAGGATGGTTTTCCTCAACAAGTTTAACGGCTTGCGCATAATTATGAGCTGTTCCCACCCATTGAAATCCCGCATGCTGATTAATAAATTTTCCGTGCATGTTGGCAATCATGAAATCGTCGTCCACCACTACAACATCAATGACTTTATTGGTGTTCAAAAATTGTCACCTCCTCAATGGGTAAAAGCGCCTCCACAATAGTTCCTTCTTCGGTCGACTTAATTGTCATGGTGCCTTGTACATTAGAAACTAGCCGCGAGACGATAGTCAACCCTATACCTCGGCCCTCTCCCTTCGAACTTACTCCATCGTGCAGCACTCTCAGACCCAGTGCTGGATCAATTCCAGGACCGTTATCTTTCACCCGCATGATAAGCCGCTGTCCTTCAATTCCCAAATATGACGTAATTTCGGGCGCTTCGCCGATTTTCTTGAACGAAGAAGAAATAGCCTCAAATGCATTTTCAATCGTATTGCCCAAAAAAGTGACCACAATGTCACGATGCGGACAAGGTGAAGGAATCGAGGAACCCGGATCAATATGCAATCGTATATTTAACTCCTTTGCTTTGCTGAATTTACCAAGCAACAGCCCCACAACAGCGGGATCCTTGATATGTGCCAGAAAAAAGTCCAACGTAGATTGATACTCATGATTGACTTCTTCAATTGCATTTTTAGCAAGATCATATTCCTTCATGGTAATAAGCCCTGACAGCAAATGGAGCTTATTCATAAACTCATGCCTTTGGCTGCGCAGCGTATCCACATATTGTCCGATATCCGATATCCGATGGTCAATTTGATCCAATTGTTGTTTATCACGAAAACTGGAAACAGCTCCTATGACTTGACCGTTAGCCATCACTGGCAAACGGTTAGCCACAACCAAAGTATTTCCGATAATCATAGGTTGATCCAGCTGGGGCCCACCCTTTTGCAGTACTTCGCTTAGCCGCGAGTTTGGCAATATGGAACGAATCGGTTCGCCTTTTACTTCCCGTGCGTCCTTGCCCAATATTTTTGAAGCTTCCTGATTGCATGTAGTTATGATTCCCTTACTGTTGACCGCAATTATCCCTTCTCGGATCGATTCAAGAATGGCTGCCTGCTCCTGAGTTAAATAAGCGATTTCTGAAGGTTCCATCTGAAAGATTTGTTTTTTTATAGAGCCGGATAGCAAATGTGCCCCAAATAATCCGATCAACAGGGCAATCAAACCTGTAATTCCGACTCCAATTAAATTGATCCAAATTTCTTCCCACACTTTTTCCATAAGAAAGCCAACGGAAACTATCCCGATTTGTTCGCCTTGTGCATTACGAATCGGGCTTTTGCCACGAATAGAAGGACCCAATGTTCCTGTTGCGTTGGTAATACTGTCATTCCCGAACAATACGGCATCATTATCCTCCCCGACCATATGCTTGCCAATTTCTTTGGAGTTAGGATGGGTTAATCGTATTTGTCCCATATTGGCGATCACGATAAACTGGGCTCCGGTTTTCTTTCTCAGTTCTTCAATAAAGGGTTGCAGATTCGGATCCTGCGTTTCCATTTCCAGGGCACGAATCGTTTCAGGCAAGAAAGCTACCGTTCTCGACAGCATTAAAGCCCTTTCACCGGCTTCTTGAAAACGACTCTCAATAGTAGAGTATTCGATGGAGGAAACAACCAATAGCAGGACAACTCCGATGATCAGAAAAACGAGCAGATTGATCTTTGCGCGAAGTTTTAACCGATTGATCCAAGTCACGTTATTGTCCTCCCATCTTTATTGCTTTTATAGCATTATATTATCTGTTAATACTATAAAAAGAAATCGTTTTCACAGATGCTTCTCATTGTTTTTATCGTCAAAATCAGATTTATTGACAAATATCCCTTATACCGTCAAAAATCACGAAAGAGATCAATTATAGTATAGCCAGCTTAAAAATACGAATATCATATCATTTGATCTCACTTACGACAGAAGCACCGGCAAGAGAAGCCAGAATGCCTTTTTACCGATGCTTTGTATTAAGATTCCTTCATGTAATCTATAGTAATAGCAGCTTCAATCTTATTTCCCAGTACCCCGTACTATATAACAAACATATCTACAAATTGATGGACAGGCATTGTTTCCAGCCCATGCTGGTTTAAGCACAACTCCATTATGGCTTGAGATTGCTTTCGTGGAAAACGTGTAGCCAGATTAGCAGCATACTTCTGTTCCAGCAGCGGAATCCCCTCGTCGCGTCTTCTCCGATGTCCAATTGGAAACTCTGATTCTGCCTTTTCCGTATGTGTACCATCTTTAAAGAAAATCTGCACGGCGTTCGCAATCTTGCGTTGGTCTGGTTCATGATACTCCCGTGTATAGCGCGGATTTTCCTTCGTATTCATCTTATCGCGAAGTGCATCGATTCGTGGATCGCCCGCTATCGTGTCTTCATAATGATCCGCAGTTAATTCACCATAAATCAGAGCGACAGCAACCATATATTGTAGACAGTGATCACGGTCTGCCGGATTGTTCAGCGGCCCTTTTTTATCGATAATGCGAATGGCCGATTCGTGTGTTGTTAATTCAATATAGTCGATCTCATCCCATCTGCCTTCTACCTGAGGACAAAGTCGTATCGCACATTCCACTGCGGTTTGCGCATGAAATTCTGCTGGATAGGAGATCTTGAACAACACATTTTCCATTACATATGAGCCGTAAGGGCGTTGAAATTTGAATTCCTTTCCTTTGAATAATACATCATAAAAACCCCATGTTTTAGCAGTCAGCGCAGACGGATATCCCATCTCGCCCTTTAACGCCATAAGGGAAAGCCGCACAGCCCGACTGGTAGCATCCCCCGCAGCCCAGGATTTGCGTGAACCTGTGTTTGGCGCATGACGGTATGTACGCAGCGCTTGCCCATCCAACCATGCGTTGGATACCGCATTGATCATCTCCTCTTTCGATCCGCCCAGCAGTTTCGTAACGACTGCTGTAGAAGCCACCTTTACAAGCAGGACATGATCCAGCCCTACGCGATTAAAGCTATTTTCAAGCGCAAGCACACCTTGAATTTCATGGGCTTTGATCATCGAGGTCAGTACATCCTTCATCTTGAGCGGCGCTAAACCTTCGGCAATTCTGCTTCTGCTGATATAGTCGGCAGCAGCCAGAATTCCTCCAAGGTTATCGGAAGGATGCCCCCATTCGGCGGCAAGCCATGTATCATTATAGTCCAACCACCGGATCATACAGCCGATATTAAATGCTGCGGTTACAGGATCTAATTGATACTGAGTTCCCGGTACTTTTGCTCCGTGAGGAACTATGGTACCGGGAATAATAGGTCCCAGATGTTTGGTGCACTCCGGATATCTTAGTGCCAGGAGCCCGCAGCCGAGCGTGTCCATCAAACATAGACGGGCCGTTTGATAGGCCTCCGCACTATTCACTTCATAGTCATAAACATAATCAGCTAATTCCAGCAAAACCTGATCGGGTTCCGGTCTCATATTGCTTATAGGGGTTGACATGGATATTCCTCCGTATTGTCTTGATAAATTAAGGTTTTATTTTTATTTTGGAAGCTACTCAAGTTCTGGCTTAAATAATCGGTCCAAGTTTCTTTCATATTCATGGTAATTAAGAAAATCATAGAGCTCCATTCGTGTTTGCATAAGTTCCACAACATTTTTTTGCGTTCCTTCATTACGAAGCTCTTGGTATACTTTCAGGGCAGCAGCATTCATGGCGCGAAAGGCAGATAACGGGTACAAAGCTAAACTTACACCTGCACGCTCCAGTTCATCGACAGTAAAAAGTGGGGTTTGTCCGAATTCCGTAATATTAGCTAACACCGGCACTCCGACTGCATTCACGAACATATCGTATTGCTCAAGGGTAAGCACGGCTTCAGGAAATATCATATCGGCACCGGCTTTCACGCAGGCACAAGACCGTTCAATGGCTGCATCCAGCCCTTCGACCGCAAGCGCATCCGTACGTGCCATAATAATAAAATCTGAATTCGTTTTAGCATCCACGGCCGCTTTAATACGGTCTACCATCTCGGAAAGGCTAACTATCGCCTTGTTTGGACGATGTCCGCAGCGTTTAGCCGATACCTGGTCTTCGATGTGAATACCAGCCGCGCCGGCCTGACTCATCATTCGTACTGTTCGTCCAATATTATGAGCACCACCGAAGCCAGTATCGGCATCTACCAGCAGCGGTAATGAGGTCGCGTTCGTAATTCTTCGAACATCCTCGAGGACATCATTTAAAGTAGTCATGCCAAGATCCGGCAGCCCGAATGAGGCATTGGCCACTCCGCCTCCGGATAAATATATTGCGCGATAGCCAACACGCTCAGCCATCATGGCCGTGTATGCATTAATGGTTCCAACTACCTGCAGCGGTTTTTCAGTTTTTAAGGCTTCCCATAATAATGAACCCGGCGATCTCACATTGCTCATAATGGCACTCCCTTTATTTTTTTGTATGATGGATAAGCTGAAAGAGGCGTCTACAACGCCTCTTTCAGCTTATCCATGGAGCTTAAGGTAACCTGTGTTTATATCCTTATTATTTTTTCACTTTATCCACAAACTCGTTGGTAAATGTTTTGCTGAGGTCGATTTTGGCATCTTTAAGCTGCGGGGTAAACACCGTTAGGATTTCCAATACCTTCTCTGGACCGCCAACAGGCATTTTTCCATCAGATGTGAACATGGAAAGGCTGGATTGCAGCGATTTTATATACAAATCTTTATCGCCTGCATAATATTCCTTTGGCACTTTTTCAGCGATTTCTTCCGCTTTATGCGTATTCATGTATCTCAACGTTTTGACAAAGGCATTGGCTAATCGCTGAACCACTTCTGGGTTTTTCTTCACATAATCTTCACTCATATATAGGCTCGGTGCAGGGTAGGTACCACCAAGAGCTTGTTTGGCTCCATCCTGACTCTCCAGATCGACAAATACAGAAGCTATGCCTCTTTGCTCAAGCAATGCCGTGGTAGGTTGTGTCGCCCATGCGACATCTACCTTCCCTTGCTCCATGGCAGCAACCAATGTTGCACCAGCACCAACAGCCAATGGGGCATAATCTTTTGTTGAGTTACCGCCTTTAGTCACTAAATAGTTGACTAGAAAGTGCGATGATGCCCCTGAGCTGGTAATACCGATATTTCTGCCTTTCAAGTCTGCTATGCCTTTGATCTGATCTTTCACTTTGTTCGCAACCATCAATTTGGCTCCGGGGTTCGTAGCCAGCTGTACGACTTCTTGCAAATATTTGCCCTTAGCCTGAATATCAATCGTATGATCGTAAAAACCAACTACACCCTGAACTTCACCAGCAATGAGCGCCTGCTCAGCATTGACACCGGAAGCCTGGCTTGTAAGCTCCACTTCAAGTCCTTCTTCTTTGAAATACCCCAGGTTTTCCGTCAATTTAGCCGGAAGGTAGATGATTTTTTCTAAACCACCAACCATAATATTGACCTTAGGAAGCTTCGCCGGCGCCGGAGCGGATGCCTGCTGTTCATTACCTTTTGGAGCCGTTGGCTGAGCGGTCGGTTTATCGGCTGTACCACAGCCCGCCAAAAGCAAACCAAACGAGATGAGAACAGATGCGCCAACATTTGTGTTTTTACCAATTTTCATTGTCATTACCCCTTATATGAGAAAATAAATTCGTATAGCTTTCATTATTGACGAACGTGCCTCCAAGCTATAAAACGCCGCTCCAATTTGGTAACTGCCCAATTAGCAGCCAAGGCCGTAATCGATAGAAGAACCATCCCAGCAAATACCCCGGTAGTGTTGAAAGCACCTTGGGCTTGGGCAATCAGAAAACCAAGACCTTTTGTAGAGCCGATAAATTCCCCGACGACAGCGCCAACCAATGCAAAGCCAAAGCTAGAATGTAAACTCGATAAAATCCATGTTAGTGCTGAAGGCAGGATCACATGCTGGGCGAGCTGCCTCTTGCCTGCTCCGAGCAAACGGGCATTGTTTAGCAAATTTTTGTCGACTTCACGTACACCCTGGAAAGCGTTGAAAAAAACGATGAAAAAGGTAAGCGTAACGCCAAGTGCAATCTTCGATGGCATGCCAAGTCCGAACCAGATGATGAATAGTGGTGCCAGCACAACCCTTGGAAGCGCATTCAACATTTGGATGTAAGGTCCGAAAATGACCGAGAGAATATCGTTTCTGCCTAATGCATACCCGGCGATTACACCCAAAGTGACACCGATAATAAATGCAATGACTGTTTCCTCAAAAGTAACCACAAAATGTATATACAGTGGACCTTGGCTCGTACCGTCTATAATCCAGTCCACAATTTGTTTAAAGATCGCAAACGGACTGGAGAAAAAGAACGGATCAATGATTTTCTGATCCGAGAAAAATTGCCAGGATCCAAATACCGCAATGAACACAAGAGTTTGAAGTGTCAGATTGCGTATTTTTATTTTTGCGGCTCTTGCTCTCATTTCCTTTTTCCGAATCACAATCTCTTCTTGCGAATTAAGCGTTGTTTGCATTTGCATAGCTAACCATCACCTCATCCCTTAAATCATTCCAAATTTGCTCATGCAGCTCAGCGAACTGCCGGTCAAAACGTATTTCCGCTACATTCCTCGGTCTTTCCAGATTAATTTGATAATCGCCCTTGATGGTAGCAGCCGGACCTGCGGTTAGAACAATTACGCGGTCGCTCAGAGCAATCGCCTCTTCTAGATCGTGCGTGATAAAAAAGACAGAAGCAGAAGTTTCCTCCCAAATTTTCAGAAGCTCGTTTTCCATTAAATGCCGCGTGTGAACATCAAGCGCAGAAAACGATTCGTCCATAAGTAAGATTTCCGGTTGGGTGATCAAACATTGCGCCAAGGCAACACGTTTTCTCATACCGCCGGAGAGCTGGTGAGGGTAATGCCCCTCAAAGCCTTTCAAGCCCACTTTCTCAATCCAGTGTCTTGCCTCTTGGTAGGCCTCATTTTTTTTCATGCCCTTTAGTCTCAAACCGAGAGAAACATTGTCAATAACTGTTTTCCAGGGAAATGCATTTTCCGTTTGGAAAACACACGCAGCCCGAGGATTGATTCCTTCCAGTTGTTCTCCATGGATTCGAATTTTACCAAGTGAAGGCTTCTCAAAACCGGCAATCAGACTTAATGTCGTAGATTTCCCGCAGCCCGTCGGACCGACAATAGAACAAAATTCCCCTTTTGCAACACGAAGATTAATATTGCGTAAAACGGTGTGAACCTCGCCGGAGGGCTTTAAAAATTCTTTTGTGACCCCTTGAAGATCAATCATTGGAGATTCAGACAAACTTGATCTCGGTTGATTCATGTTGGTGTCTCCTTAATAAAATAGTTTTGGTAGCGCTTGCAACTTAGTATAATCCATTCTGTTGTTTTTGAAATATTAAGGCGATATTATGAATATTGCTTTTATTCACAATTTTGGCGATATTGTTAACGGACAAAAAAAGACACACAGCTACGTCACGTCGCTGTATGTTTAGACAATTTGTCACGCAGCACCATTTGCAGTACCCCACCGTGGCGATAGTAATCAATTTCGACATCACTATCGAATCGGACAATCGCTTCAAAATGTTTATATATTCCGTTTTCATCCACTGCTGTCACTTTTACTTTTTGATGCGGATAAAGACTCTCAAAAACATCGATCTCAAATAGCTCTCTTCCTGTTAAACCAGCCGTATCAGCACTCTCCCCTTCTTTGAATTGCAGCGGCAGAACTCCCATCAATGCAAGATTGCTTCGATGAATGCGCTCAAAGCTTTGCGCGATTACCGCTTTGACACCGAGGAGCTGTGTAGCTTTAGCCGCCCAGTCCCTGGAGCTTCCCATTCCATAATCGATTCCAGCGATAATCACTAGCCCGGTACCATCTTGTTGATATCTCATGCTGGCATCATAAATGGACATCACTTCTCGGGTTGGAAAGTACGTCGTTACGCCGCCTTCCGTTCCAGGAGTTATTTGGTTACGAAGCCGAATGTTAGCGAAACCGCCGCGCATCATAACATGATGATTGCCACGGCGGGCTCCGTATGAACTCAGATCGTCGGCTTTAACTCCCTGATCCATCAAATATTTGCCGGCAACACTGTTTAACGGAATGGTGCCTCCAGCTGGCGAAATATGATCCGTTGTTATGGAGTCTCCAAGCTTCGCAAGCACTCGAAGACCTTGAAGCGGGACAATCTCTCGAGGCTTCAGAGATATACGTTCGAAAAACGGAGGATTCTGGAGATAAGTCGACTTTTCCTCCCATTCATAAAGCAATCCTTCACTTGTCTTCAAGTTGTTCCAGTCTTTGTTTCCTGTAAACATATGTTCGTTTTGATATTCAAACAGATCCGGTGTAACCGTCTCGGCAATTACTTTTTGAACCTCATCTTCAGTAGGCCAAATGTCTGCCAAGTATACATCTTTGCCTTCTTTATCCGTACCAAGCGGCTCATTGCGAAGATTGATATCAACCGTCCCTGCGATAGCGTAAGCCACAACGAGAGGGGGAGAAGCAAGAAAGTTTGCTTTGATCAGCGGGTGAATACGTCCTTCAAAGTTACGGTTGCCTGAGAGAACACTGGATACAATCATATCATGATCCACAATCACGTTTCCTATTTCCTCAGGAAGTGGACCCGAGTTGCCAACACAAGTCGTACATCCGTACCCAACAAGATAGAAACCGAGTTTTTCTAGAAAAGGCAGCAATCCAGCTTTACGCAAATAGTCGGTTACCACTTTAGAACCTGGAGAAAGACTTGTTTTTACATAGGAGGGGACACTCAAACCTCTCTCTACCGCTTTTTTGGCAAGAAGTCCAGCACCGATCATCACATTCGGGTTAGACGTATTCGTGCAGCTTGTGATGGCTGCAAGTACGATTGCTCCTGTTTTTAATGTAGATTTACTCCCATTCGGATATCTGATTTGCACGAATTTATTGATTTCATCTTCAGCAAGGCCGTAACCATGATTACCTGCTTCGTACGTTAGCGCTTTTTTGAACGTTTCTTTCAATTCTGAAAGGCGGATTAAATCTTGTGGACGTTTCGGTCCTGCCAAGCTTGTTTCAATGTCAGCCAGATTAACGTCAATTACAGCGGTATACACAGCTTCTGCAGAATCTGATGTATAGAACAGGCCATTAGCTTTACAGTAAGCCTCAACAAGCTGTACCTGTTCTTCAGTTCGTCCGGATAAGCGCAAATAATGAAGTGTTTCCTTATCAATCGGAAAGAGGCTAATCGTTGCTCCATTCTCAGGAGACATGTTGGCAACCGTCGCTCTATCAGCGAGTGACAGATTGGCAACGCCTTTACCAAAAAACTCAACGAACTTACCCACCACTTTCTTCTTGCGAAGAAGATTCGTCATATAGAGGGCCAGATCTGTACCGGTTGTTCCTGCAGGAAGCGTGCCGTTCAATCGGATGCCAATTACTTCAGGTACAGGGAAACAAGATGGCTGCCCGAGCATACCTGCTTCAGCCTCAATTCCGCCTACTCCCCAACCAACTACACCAATCCCGTTGATCATTGGCGTATGAGAATCAGTACCGAAACAAGTATCAGGAAATGCCAAGTACTCTCCGTTTCCGTCTTTAACACCATGAACAACAGGAGTGAGGTATTCCAAGTTCGCTTGATGGATGATTGCTGTTGAAGGTGGAACTGCGCGAAAGTTATCAATGGAGTTTGTTGCCCATTTAAAAAACTCGTACCGCTCATAATTTAACTCAAAGCCTCGGTCAACATTATATTTTAATGCATCAGGCGTACCAAATTTGTCCACTTGCTCTGCGTGATCGATAACAAGATCAACCTGGATTTCTGGATTAATCCGCTTGGGGTCCCCACCCATATCGTGCATCGCTTTTCTTAATGAGGCAATATCGACGACAACAGGCACGCCGGTAAAATCCTGTAGCACAATACGCGCCGGTTTGAAAGGAACATCCATGTTCTCTTTCATTTCCTTTGTGCCCCATTTTGAAAGATTTTCGATATGCTCTTTTTTTATGGCTTTTCCGTCATACTGCCGCAGAACAGATTCCAGTAATATTTTGATAGAATAAGGAAGTCCTGAGATGCACCCAACGCCTCCCTCTTCCAAGGCTTGTAACCGATAGTAGGTATATGTTTTCCCGTTCAACTCCAATTGGGTACGAGCTCCAAAAACATCATTTTCTTCAGTTGTCATGTTGTCCCCTCCATATCTTTTCCTGCTGAAAGTGTTTATTCTGGAATATATAAATTCCCCTTCATTATTCTTCTGGCCGTTCTATCGAGCCCGACGGAGGCCACATCTGTACCATCCTCCGTTAATGAAACCCGAACCTCTGCAACGCCTTCCGGATGTCCGATTCGGATGATTTGTTCATGATAGCTGCCTTTTTGAGTCGCGAATCGGTTCGGTAATGTTCCCGGTAATAAGGCAGCTGCAGCTAGGTTATAAAGTCCACTCCCCGCATATGTCCGATGGAATTTCCCCATAGAAAGCATCTTGGCTACGATGTCGACATCCTTCTTCTTAATCACTTTTCCCTCTGAAGTGACGTAATCTTGTGGTTCAGTTACAATAGCGATTTTGGGGACAGATCCCACGATTTCTCCCAGCGATGTTGCCATTCCGGAATGAACAGCCATCTGGCTGCGAATGGCTTCTAACTCAGCCAGCAAAGCTATATTTAATGACAGTTCGCTGTTGAGCTCAGTCCCTTTGATTCCCAAGTCATCTGCAGCTACATACACGAATGGATTAACCACATCGATAAAAGAAATCTCATAAGCTTTAGATGTTGTCTCCATAGCATATAGAACATCAACTGGAAGCGTTTTACCCGTTTTCCCTCCGCCAGGGAAAAGAATATTAACGATAAATTTGGCACCTGTACCGTGAAGCCCAGGCATGACATAATCGCCAGAAACTTTTGCTTTACCGTTTACAGTCGGCACTTTCAAGTGGAGCAATTTCTTGATATTGGTGTTAAATACGTTAACATCCACATATTCAGAAGATCGATTTACTTCAACTAAACCTTCGTCTACAGCAAATGCACCCACGGCAGCCATCAAGTTTCCGCATGTTCCCTTGTCATCCATTACTTCTTCACCGATTCCGATCTGGTAAAAGGTGTACTCCACATCTACTCCCTCCAGTGAAGACGGAGAAATCACGCATACTTTACTCGTATGAGAGGTCCCGCTCCCTAACCCGTTAATTTGGGAAACATTATAAGCATCGATGCCGTTTAGAAATATTTTTTTTTGCCCTTGGACGTCTTCTGGCAAATCACTTTTCACCAAAAATAACCCACGACTCGTACCACCTCTATATACTGCACATGGAATTGAGAACTGCGACATGTCAACCAGCCTCCTATAAATGTTTGTTAAATCAGCTTGGCTTCATTCTAGAACATCTTTAATTTAAAAAATAATACATATCCTGTATAGCCAGCGATCCGATTTTCAAATATCTGAAGATATCGGGTTTAATTATGCCTGAACATAGTTTTTTTGAATTTCAACAAATGGGCTGCTGGATGTATAGTTGAAGAATCGAAAGGAATGGAGAGAGCCATGAACACTATCATTGATCAATTTCAAAAGGTTCCGACTACATGTATTTCCGATGCGTTGCAGGGACTGAACAATATGGATCCCGCTATTAAGCCATTAATGGAAGATTATCGGGTTGCCGGAAGAGCATTTACTGTAAAAATGCCCGTAGGAGATAACATGGCTGTCTTAAAAGCGATTAGAGAAGCAAAACCCGGAGATATTTTGGTTATAGATGCAAAAGGGGATCGCTTCCGTGCCATTGCAGGTGATTTTGTTGTTGGAATGGCGAAAGCATTAGGAATCAAAGGTATTATCGTGGACGGCAGCATACGGGATCTCATAGGGATCAAGCAGCTCGATTTCCCTGTTTTCTCAAGGGGAGCTACGGTTGCTGCCAGCGTTAAAGCAGGTGTCGGCGAAATCAACGTACCGATCTCCTGCGGCGGGGCAGCTGTTCAGCCTGGTGATATCATCGTCGGAGATGCGGATGGAGTTGTTGTCGTTCCCAGAGCTTTAGAGCAAGAGGTACTTAGCCATGCGCTGGAGAAGCTGAATAAAGACAACACACGAGCGGTGAAATATTCAGATAAACCTGAAAAAATCATTCAATATCTGGATGAAATTCTGGAAGCCTACAAATTGCGAAAATAAAAAACGGGTTGAGGAATACTCCTCTTCCCATTTTTCATTTACAACGGTTTGCTTAAATCCAGCTCCTCTACAAACTGAACGAAAGCGTTCACCATATTTAATTCCAGCGAATCCTGTTGATAATACATCCATGTTCTTCTTTGTATAGGGTTACCGTTTTTATCAGTAATGTATATTTTATGAATATTCGGGATACCTTCAAGGACAAGGCTCGGTACAATCGCATATCCTAATCCTTTAATAACCATTTCCCGGCACGTTTCAACCTTATCCACTTCCATACCGATTAACGGAGGGTGAGCATAGTTTTCAGTCCACCAATTGTTCACCAGTGACTTGAATAAATAGTCAGTTTGGTAGTCTATTCTTGAACAGGCAGGTAGCTCTCCCATATTCAATGCCTTTTTGGATGCAACACAAATCGACTCTTCTAATATGAGATGTTTCTGGCCTCCCCATTGGTAGTCCCCCCTAACAAAACCAACATGAACAAGCTGGTTATAAACCAAGTTATGCACATCTCTACTCCAGCCTGTTACTACTTTGAATTCCACATCGGGATATTTATTTTTAAACAACTCTAAAATCCCTGGCAGTTTATTCCTCGTAAAATAATTAGAAACACCCAGTCTGAGTGTTCCAACGACTTTATTGCCCATATTCCTTACATTATCTTTAATTTTATCTATGGTTATGAGCATCTCGTCTGCACGTTTAGCTAAATATTCGCCCTCTGGCGTAAATTCAATGCCTCTCCTTCTCCGTTGAACAATTTTAACACCAAACTCCTGTTCAATTTGCTGTAACCGGTTCGTCAATGCAGGTTGTGAAATAAACAGAATTTGTGCGGTCTTTGTTATATTTTGCTGCTCGTACAGCACCTTTAATATTTTCCAATCCCGATCATCCATTAAGACTTCCTCCAAACCTGAAGATGGCGAAACATCATTTCATTCCATTGCATCACGCACAGTATCAGCTTCGCTCGCTGAAGCGATGTTCTAACTATTGTAATGGAGTCCGGATCGACCTTCAAGAATTATATGTCCTTGTATGACAGCTCTCCATATAAACCAAAATAACCTCGATACCCACTACGCTAGTGGGCTCGAGGCATTTTTTCTTTGTAAGTCTATATATTACCGTCTCCGAAGTGCGAGCCTTACCACGTTGTCTTGGAAGGTCACAGCGCGTATACCTGCAGGC
Organism: Paenibacillus sp. 1_12; assembly: GCF_900114475.1. Taxonomy (GTDB): domain Bacteria; phylum Bacillota; class Bacilli; order Paenibacillales; family NBRC-103111; genus Paenibacillus_S. Next base: position 390,840 of record NZ_FOTE01000001.1, read on the forward strand.
TTGGGTAGGTAGTCATTTAACGGAAGCTGCAGCGGCTGCAGTTGAAACCAATCCATCGGCACAGAAAACTGCTTGATTTCGGTTCTTGTATGGGTTGCTGTCAGGATGGGATCTTCCCATTTGACAGTAAAAAACAGCTTGGCTCCAATCGGCCACTTGTCTTTATACATCAAGGTTACATCAGCAGTCCATTGATTTCCCTTCAAGTTAAATTGTGCTCCTGATAGCTTCCAATCTTCCGTCAGCTGAGCACGTGAAGAGAGCGTCTTTTTCAGCAGTTCATTCACTTCGCTTTCGGTCAATACAACCTCAAGCCTTCTATTAGCGAGCATATCCGTTAACTTATCACGAATCGAAATTTCCGAATAATTCAGATCCAGCATTCGATCAGGCTGAGCATACGCATAGGAAACACCCAACAGCAGAATACAAAGGATAAGCAGCATTCCAACAAAGCGCAATAGCTTCCCCATTTCCGTAGTTCCTCCTGACTCTCAATAAACAAGCTGTGAAAAAAGCTTATGTCGGTTTGTTTTGTTTTTCTTTCAACCAGCGCGGAGCACCTTTATTTTTGCGTTCCCGCTTAAGCTCACGATCCGATTTGGTCTTCACGGGCTTGGTGCCTTTTGGGGCTTCAGGCTTGGTTCCGGTCGCGGCAGCCAGAGTACCTGACTTGTGAATCTCCGGAGCTGTCCCAGACCTTGTCTCGGATCTAACCTCAGATCGGGATGGACCTGTCTTCGCAAACTTATTGGAAGCCTGGCTTGCCGGCTTGCTTGATGATGGCCTGCTTGATGCTTTACCCGATACCGATGAGCTTTTAGCTGGATTGGGCTTACCCAACGCTGTACTGCGGACAACCGCTTGGTTGGACGAACTGGTCACAGCTGAACCAGCCTGCTGCTGATCTGCAGAACCTGTACGGGCTCCCTTGTCTTTGGCAGGCGCTGCAGACTTAGCTGCACTACGTGAACCGGATTGATAAATCTTGCCGTAAGCCATTTCTTGTTCCTCTATTTTGCAGCCAAGTTTTTTGGCAAACTTTTCGATAATAAAACGTTGTTTATGCGTGAGGATGGAAATCGCTGTACCCTTTTTCCCCATACGTCCGGTCCGTCCTACACGATGTACATAATGGTCGGCATCAATCGGCAGCTCAAAGTTAATAACATGTGTGACATGAGGAATATCCAAGCCGCGCGCCGCTATATCCGTTGCCAGCAGCAGCTGGAATTTGCCTGCCCGAAATGCCTGCATCACCTTTGCCCGCTCCTGCTTGCCTGCATCGCCATACAAAGCCTCAATGGAGAGACCGGCAAATTTTAGCTTTTCCACAATTTCGGCTACATTATCGATTTCATTGATGAATACAATAGCGGCGGGCATTTTATACAAGCGAACGATACGACGAAGCGTATCAATCTTGTCCCGATCTTCGCAAACAAAATATAAATGCTGGAGCGTTTCCGAGGTGCGCTGCTCAGGCGAGATTTGCACATATACCGGTTCATTCATCCAACGGCTGATGACAGCTTGAATGGGCTCAGGCATCGTAGCTGAGAAAAAGAGCATTTGTCGGTTGCGCTGTGTGCCTTTAAATATGACCTCTACCTCGCGCATGGAGCCCAAATCAAATACTTGATCGACCTCATCGACAACAACCGTGCGCACATGGTGAACGCTCAGCTTGCGCAGCTTTAACAGCTCCATCACTCTTCCCGGTGTGCCTACAATCAACTGCGGACGAAGCTTAAGCTTGTCAATTTGCCGAGTTAAGGCGGCACCGCCAATCAACCCCTGAACACGAATGCCAGCTTCATCAGCGAGCAGCTGCAAGGTTTCCAGAATTTGAAAGCCAAGCTCGCGAGTAGGCACAATAACGATACCTTGAACCTCTCTTGAGCTCTTGTCCACCTGCTGCAACAATGGAAGCACATAGGCCAAGGTTTTACCCGAACCGGTTTGTGATTGTGCAACCACATCCTTGCCGGATAAAATAACCGGGATCGACTCCGCCTGAATCGGTGATGGTACCAGGATGTCCTTTTCCTTCAGTTTATTTATATAAACCTCATCAATTTGCAAACTTGAAAAACTGTTCATCTAATTCCTCCTAAGGGTTTTGCCTTGGCAAAACCTTCTTCGTAAGCATATTCTTGTTTTCGTAGAAAACTTACTTCGTAAGCATCTACTAGAAGTCTGGTGAATACGTCCCGCTGCGCGGTCAAATATCCTTCCGATCACTGTTGTTTCCGTATTTTTTGATTTCACAAGATATTAGCGGTAAAAATACGGAAACAAAGGCGAACGCTGGCGCTTCTCCAGGATCATTTGCCCACTCCGCTCTTTATTCACCGGACTTCTGGGTTTTGCCTTGGCAAAACCTTCTTCGTAAGCATATTCACCAAACAAGCGTATAAATTCATCATACCAATGGAAGTAGGTAACATCAATAGCTGATCTCCATCTGCTGCAGCTTCTGCGACAACCACATAAATACAGCGTCCAGAGCCTTGTCATCCTGTTTCCTTGGAAAACGATGGCCGAAGCCCTCATGCAATTCCATAGCAAAATCCTTGCCGGATCGCTTCAAGCTCTCAGCCAGCTTCCATGCATGTCTTACGGGAACCAAAACATCGGATGTACCATGCACGATCATAATCGGTACCTTCAGAGCGTCCACCCAATAGACGGGTGATCGACTTTGATAAGCATCTATTTGCTTACGGGGATGACCGACGACACGCTTGAGCATACGCCTCAAATCAACACGTTCTTCATACGTGTCAAATAAATCGCTAACCCCACCCCATACGACTACAGGCCCTACCCCTTCACACTCTTTGGCAGCTGACAGAGCCATAATCGATCCCCGGGAAAATCCAATTAACGGGACAAGCCCTGGCTTCACCTCAGGGAGCGAGCTCATCATGGTAATGGCATGAATGACATCCAGACGATCCTCTCCGCCAAACTCATCCCGCCCCTCGCCTCCTTCATTCCCTCGGTAAAAAGGAGCAAACACCACATATCCCCGCTCCGCCATGGTCATCACCCGACGTTTGCGCGGCATGCCTACCTTGCGAATGCCGCCACGGCAAAAGATCAGCGCCGGACAAGGCCCTTTCGAATCAGGAACAGCCAAATACCCTTTGACCCTAAGTCCTTCACTTGAATAGGTTACTAAATAAAGGCTTACATCCGATCTATGACTTTGCAATAGCTCTCTCTGTAATAACGTTCCGGAAGGTGTACCGGTTTCCCTGATGTTCGTCAATGGGATTCTTCCCTTTCCTTGGTTTCCTGCTTTACAGAACTCATACAAATACGCTAGACTAGCGTTACCTTATTAATATGAAGTCAAGGAGGCTTTTCTATGAATACCGAGTTTGAAAGTGAATTCAACGCTTTGGTCGAAACCTTTGCGGAAATGGTGACAGGCAGCAGATCACCAGAGCTGGTGGAAAAAATCAAAGTTTGGTCCATATATAATCATATTCACAAAACTATGCCTGCCCTGGCAAGCCATTGGAATCAGGATCATCCGGAGAGCAGAGCCGTCATTCGGAGTCTCTTTGAGGAAGTACGCGCCATGCATCTCGAGCTGAAAGAAAAGAACAAGAGTACGAATCCTGAAGAGTAGTACCCTCTGCAAGAAAGCACAAATTTGATCATTACACGGACGTAAGTCTCCGCAGCCTGACACCAAGCAAGCGCCTTGAACCATTACCATAGGGTCCAAGGCGCTTGCTTGCATTTTATATCATAAGGATTCATTCAGTTAGGTACATGTTTATTTCTTATTCATCATCTTATAGGTGAACTTTTCAAAAGTTCGCGGAAACAGCTGAAACAGCTTTGCTCCAAAACCTGCGACGAAGGGCATGTTCACCTCGGGAGTACCTTTTTCGATCGCACGGATGATTTTACCAACCACCTGTTCCGGTTTTAGCATAAACCATTTGATGTTCGTTACATATTGACCCGAAGGATCTGCCCTGTCAAAAAAAGGCGTATCAATAGGTCCCGGATTAATAGCTGTCATCTTGATCCCTGTGCCGACCAGCTCCTGCCGAAGACTGTTTGTGAATCCAAGCACCGCATGTTTGGTTGCCGAATATCCTGATGATTTGGCTGAACCGACTTTGCCCGCCATGGAAGCAATATTAATAATATGGCCTCTACCTGCCTTCAGCATGATAGGCAGCACAGCCTTGGTACAGCGAACGGTTCCCAGATAGTTCACATCCATCATGGCTGCCATTTCTTCAATTGAACAATCCAGCAGTTTTTCGAATATGCCATAGCCTGCATTATTGATCAGTATATCAATACGACCATAATGGTCAATAACTTGCTCGAAAGTGGAGAAGACTTGATCCGTAGAAGTAACATCCAGCTCGTATATACGATGCTCGCCATTGAGTTTGGCAGCAACCTTTTCCAGCTTGTCAACCGATCGCGCCATCATCACAGGTATAGCACCACGCTTCGACAATTCCTCCACCATGAGGGCTCCGATTCCACTGGATGCTCCCGTAACGACAACGACTTTTCCGTTAAACATTTGTCACACCTCCACAAGGATAAACGGCTCCGCTGTCTTAGGTAGAACGGCACACGTTTGTCTATCCATATCCCGAAAGCTGTACATTTATACTTTCTGACTATTTCAAAAAAAAGTGGCAGCTGTCCGTCAAGCCGGAAGCTACCACTTCTCTGTACCCGATTAGAATCAAACGATCAAAACCTGTATATCCAACTCACCAATTCCGTCCATAATTAACGGTATCGTTAATGCTTTCTTAGGAATAAAACCAGCTGCATTCGCGGAATGAAGCAATTTCGGAGGCGTTATATCTACCCGAACTCCCTGATTATACAACATGGTGCTGGCATTACCGCTGATCATGTTACCGAGTTCGGAAATCGCGCTCTTACTCATATCGTCCATCTCGGTGACTACATAGCCCCCCATCATCGCGGAAACCATCTTCAATGCAACCACTTCATGCAGACCGAATACGACATCCCCCTGCATTTCCCCTGTCATGCCAATCTGTATCCAAATAAAGTTTTCTACGAATTTAACGTCCTTTATTCCCAGCTGTCCGGTAGAAGGACGAATATTGGCGACTTGCTCTATGACAATTCTAGCAGATTCCAAAAATGGATTGATGTATTCCGCCTTCATAAAATGATCTGGCTCCTTTGCGACAAAATCACGAGTCCTACATAGGTCTAATTTCTCCCTCATTATACCTACTTCTGTCGCAAAAGTATATAACTTTTGTCTTGAAATGTTGGAATATCAGTGTTTATGCCGATTCCTTTAACAATCGATTAACGAAATGAAGCAAATGGTATTTCAAATTCTGGCATCCCAGAGGCGTACGCCGTATACTCATATTGGTTAAAATAGATGACGACGCCGTTGTGTTTCAGAAAGTACGGACGCTCCGGCTCAATGGTCTTGAACGGCGCTAATAGACTTAATCCATCTTCCTTATATTGTTTCATAATTTCATTATTGATGATCGATACATAATTGGCATTGCCTGCTGCTGCCTCTTGAAGCGTCAACAGGTTACCCGTAGTCAGATCAAATGTATAGGGAACACGTTCAGTCATCCCGTGCGCTCCACCCAAATACATATAATAATCGATATATAGGCTTAACCGATTTTGTTCATTATAGGTTACCTTATACACGCCATCAAGGCTCACAGGAGGAATCTTGATCTTCGCATTATCCGCTTCCCACTGTTTATTGTCCGCTGCTGCCTTGTTCAGCATAGTCTTGTCAGCGGAGACGTGATTCTCGATCTCCTTTTTCAGAAAGGCATTCACCTTTTGCTGAATATCAGCATTAGCAAAGCCGGCGATTTGCGGATAGCTGACCTTCAAAGAAATTCCCTCATTGGCTTCAGCGATTTGCTCTGTTTTGAAAGTAATCGGGTTTTCTTTGATGGTAGTAATACCTACCATACCTAACGCCGCATCATAGGAAATCCCGTAACCGACACTTTCAAGAAAAAAACGAAGCGGTACGTAAGTCGAATCATCCTCTATAATGATCGGTAATGCATAAATAAGCTGATCATTCAGCAAATAGGCTCCGTTCTCTTGCTTGATTTCAAACTTCAATGTCCGCCCCCTTCCGCTAATCAGAACAGTTTGATTGTCTGCATCATAACCTATATCCAGCCCAAGCTCATCACTGAGTGAGCGCAGACCGATATAAGTATCCCCATGGACGTTGGCAGTTGGAACAGCCTTGCTCACACCGTCAATGAGTAAAGGATTGGAATGGACCATTATCCGGTCCCCTCCCAACAAGGCTGCGTACGCTTCCAACGGGCCTTCCAGCGGCAAGTTTGCACTACCTCCTACAGCGACTGCGATCACAAGCGCAAGCAGCCTTTTTCTACCCCGTTTTGCCGACTTCCTCTTTGATCTTGACTGACTTCCTGTTATAGACATTGTTTTGTCATATTTGGAGTTCATCCGTTATCATCCTTTCCGATTATGGCAGGTTGTGTGGGCTATACAAATTAACTTCTCAGTAAATTACCCTTTTTAGCCTAATTAGAAGCGTATAGAGCATTTAGCGGCTTTAGATGACCGTGATCCCTACACTACCGGTCATTCTGGGCGGATGGCCAAATACAACCTGTAGAGGCGGGAATCAGAATCACATCCGCATTCCCATGGAGTTGCCGGAGCTGTATTTTTTCAAACCGTAATAAAAAAAGGCAGTTCCTGCGATCGCCAAGCCTACTGCTACACCAATCGCCTGCCACACAAACAGTGGTTCCATTGAGCGGAGTAAGCCTATCGGCAAATAGCTGATAAAGCCAGCAGGAATAATCGTAAATAAAATCAGCTTCCCCCAGCCACTAAATATCCCAGTTGGATACGTCGAAAAAGCCAATAATCCATTAAACACTTGCTGACCGATACCTTCGGCATTCCCAATAAAAAAGGCAAGTGACTGCACAATAACGACGAAAAATATAAAAATCAGCAGCGTAATCAGCAATGCCAGCGCAAATTTGAATATACCCATAAGCGTCGTGTCACCGAACACTCCATATACAATTAAGGCAAACAGGACATCCCCTATTGCTGAAACCGACATACGACTGATCAGGATATGCAGCAGCACCGGCTTCGGCTGGGACAAGAACACATCCAGCTGGCCTGACGAGATCAGTGAAGCCAACCGATAAGCATTGCCGAACAATACGGCTGACAGACCGAACCCTCCCGCACTCACCGCCCACATCATCATGACGTCTTGCAGCGACCATCCGTTCACCACTTGGAATCTTTGGAAATACAGGCCCCAGAACAAAATCCACACTATATTATTCACTACCATCATACCTGCAGTCAGCATAAAGCTGATCCTGAACTCCATTGCTCCTGCCAGATTCAATTTCCAGCAGCTCCATACGAAAGCTGCAAGTCCCGCTGTTTGCTTGACCACTTGTTTACCACCCGCCTCTTCTTACTTTCTATTACTAGCGCTCTTCGGCTCACTTATACTTCCTCTTTATCCCTCTTTCTCCTTCTTTCTCCTTCCTGCTTCATCTTGCTTCCACTTAACCCGTTTATCCGCCGTTCACGTTCAGCTTGGTAACACCTTGGCGATAAATCATCCATACCACTGCTCCAAGCAGTATGATCCAGCACATTTGCGTAAGCAGCATCGGAGCGAGAGAAATATCTGCCCACTTTACTGCGGTTTTTGCAGGGAAATACAGGATGGTTTGGAAAGGCAGCCAGCGGCATACCTCCTGCAGCAGCTTGGGGAATAGTTCTAGCGGCATCAGCATTCCGCCAACCGTGAACAGCAGTTTATGATATACAAATTCGAGTCCCCTCGTTTCCTCCACCCAAAACGCACACAAAGCGAGAGCCATATTAAGCAAAAAATTAATGGTAATTGCACCTATCGACATCAACAGAAAGCCCAGCCAGCCCCAGCCAAAGTCAGGCCAGCCGAATATCACAACTCCAAGCAGCCCGCCTACACCAAGATTAACAAGCAATCGCACCGCTACCTCGCTAAGATAACCTACATAATGAAACGCAATATAGTTCAAGGGCCGCGTCAGCTTATAGCCAACATCCCCGTTCTTAACCTCTTCCTCTATCCGTGTCGCCAAGCTCGGAAACGCCGTCGTTAGCGCCTCTGCGAACAAAATATACCAAATTATTTGTGCATAGCTGTATCCCTCAATAATCGAAGTTCCTTCACCTTGGTACGTAACACTCCATAACTGAATGAATATATACATGATGAGAATAAGAAATATCGAGCGGATGAGGAAATCGTACACGTAGGCAAAATGATTTCGCAGCGTCACCCTGCCAATAGCCAAGTACTTCAGCAGTTTGCCGAACAACGAAGCACGAGGTCCAGGTGGCTTAAAGGTATCAGCTGTATGGGGAAATGCGCTGTCTGCGCTTGGACGTTTATTCAACGTTTGCCTCATAATACACTCTCCCTTTCTACCGTACGATTCCCGATTCTCTGGCATAAATATGGGTGATGATCTGATCCATCGGCGGATCTTCAATCGTAACATCGATAACCCGATATTTGCTTACGATATGGGCCAGTACCTGCTCTATGCTGACAGCTGTCGTCTCGATGGACAGCTTTAATGTAAGTCCTTCTTGCAGCAGTACTTCTACACCGGGAAAGCTGAAGCTCGCACCGGTCTCCTGCAGCTGCAGATGAATGGTTTTCACCGTCAGCAGCTCGCGCTTCATCCGCTCGACGCCATCATCCAGAATAACCTCGCCATGGTTAATTACGACGACACGCTTGCACAGCTGCTCCACGTCACCCGCATCATGCGAGGTCAGAAACACCGTCATGCCCTCCTCCCGATTCATTTCCAGAATCAACTCGCGGATTTTTTGCTTGACGATAACGTCCAGTCCGATGGTTGGCTCATCAAGAAACACAATTTGGGGTCGATGCAGCATCGCTGCTGCAATCTCACAGCGCATCCGTTCACCCAACGACAGCTTGCGGACCGGAGTGTGCAGGTAAGGCTCCAGCTCAAAACGGCGCACCAAATCGTCGCGGCGGCTGTAGTAATCGGAACGCTTCAATTCATAAATTCGACTCATCAGTTCAAAGGAATCCATCGGCGGGAGGTGATACCACAGCTGCGACTTCTGCCCAAATACGGAACCGATATGGTAGGCCAGACGGCTTCTCTCTTTCCATGGACAGTACCCGAGAACCTCCGCTTCACCACCGGATGGATGCAGAATACCCGTGAGCATTTTGATAGTCGTTGATTTCCCCGCACCATTGGGTCCGAGAAAGGCCAGCATCTCACCCTGCTCAACTTGTAAATCCACACTGCGCACGGCCAGCTTTTCGGTGTATTGGGGCTTGAACAGTGATTGCATGCTGCCCCATAATCCCGTTGTTTTACGTTTCACGGCAAAAGATTTGGTCAAGCCTTCTACACGAATTGCATTCATTGTGTCATCCCCCCTTTAGTCCACTAACGCAGAAAAGACCTCGTGCAGCTTCGCCTTGGACAGGCGGAACTTACTCGAGGTCTTTTATCCCTACGGTGTAACGCAGCAGCCAGCCGCGTTCGACTTCGCTTGGTTCGAGCAGGCCGTTATTGACCCTCGGATCCCTAGAAGTCCTTCCACATAATTTTTTAATATACTAACATCAAATGTAAATAATTACAATAAAAATAAAATGTTTTGAATGTCCCATACAACCTAATCCAACCGTTTAACCATCCTATGAAAAAGATGTCCGCTCACCTGAACAACGCCATCTTCCTTATATCCCTGTTTCACATACAATTGCTTGGCAGAAGGATTGTCCAGATCGACGAGCAGCATAATTTTAGGATGCCCAAGCTCTATCGCCTGTTCTTGAAACAAGCGAAGCAGCTCTGTCCCTATGCCCTTGCCTTGATAATCCGAATGAACAGCAATAGAATCCAAATAATATTCATCCTCGCGCGTTTCACGTTCAATGGTTTGTGTTGTGCTGCCGTTCGCTGCTAGACGTTCGAGAAATGGACGATCCAACTCCGCAGCCCGGCTGCCATGGTAAGCAAGCATAAAAGCGATCACTCGTCCATCTTCTTCGATCACGATCACATTTTCATAGCTGATCCGATTTCCTTTTTCCCGAAAAAACTGTTCCAGCACCTGCAATGCATCCCCGACATCCTCGGTTCCTGCTAGTGTGTGGGCAATACCGCCAATCGCCGTATACATTAACGCTATGACAGCTGCTGCATCTTCTTTTTGTGCCTTTCTTATCATGAATTTCCCTCCTGAAGCTCAACTTACACCATAGTGAACCATATCCATGCTCGGTTTGCAAATCCGTACTGAATGTCCAATAACCATGACATAAACTTTCCAGATTCGACCTGACCGCTGCTAACTCCCCGACAGTCCACACTTATTGCAGGGCTGTGTCATATCATACAATATCACACGAAAAGGGGGTCATCCTGATGTCCGTTATTTCCAATTACCAAAAATGCATCAAATATTTAAATCGGCGTGTCCGGATCAAATCCAAAAATGGAAATACCTACGTAGGCAAAATTGTTAAGGTGGATGGTAAAAGAGTACATCTGAAGGTCACTTCCGTAAATGATGGCAAGAAAGTCCATACTTCATTTTTTCCATTTATTTTGCCATTAGTTTTGTTTGATTTGCTCGCTATCGTATTGTTATTTTAATCGGCGATTATGCCCTGATTTTGACAGCAGGTTGTGACAGTATCCTTAATGGACTTGCTGTACGATAGAACTATCAGAGGATACGAGCTTCGGCTGGGCTTGTATGGAGCTTGTAATCAAGATGAAATCATTGAATCAGAAGGAGTAGATAAGGTGAGTCCTATTGTTTCGAATGAAGATGAATGGAAGCAGCAGACCATGCCCAAGCTCACTATGAAGATGCTCTATGAACGGGTGAAGATGCAGGAGCGTGAGAATACAGCGCTTAAACAACGAGTCGAATCCGTGGAGCGGCAATTGACCGAACAGCAGCTTTTAATCGGAGAGGTCGCAGTAACGGCGGATCGACTTATGTGGAGTCAATCCCTGACGAGTACTAATGAATTATTTGCGGATGCAGTGACCATGAATGAAACATCGGCAGGTAGTGAAATGCAAGCAGAGACAGCGGCAGAGACTGCTCAGGAAGCTGTCAAATACAACCTTAACCCTCGCTCCGAACGGCAGGTCGCGCCCAAACGGAAATTTTTGTGGTTCTTTTGAACACAACGATTCGAATAATTGAGAAACAGAGTCCAACCATGGCTCCACAACAGCAATATGAAAGCACAAGAGCAATGATGCTGGACAGGAGTAAGGAGCTAAGAAGTCAGAGGCTGAAGAAGGCTTCCGAACTCATGGCTCTTTTTTTCTGCTTAGACTATTTCTTGCGATTTCGATTCCTGGACCAGATTCGACTCGAGAGGAGCTTACGAAAATAAATAACCGGACTTGGCAGCCCGGTCATACTTGCTCTAGTGCTATTATCTGGTTTCACGGTGAATCGTATATTTCTTTAGTCTCGGACAATATTTCCGCAATTCCATACGTCCTGGTTGATTTCTTTTGTTCTTGGTCGTCGTATAATTACGATCTCCAGTTTCCGTGCAGGCCAATGTGATGATGACTCGCAAGCTGTTCACCTCCTTTAGTTACAATCCACACTCCACGGCCGCAGAATTCCTCCGTTCGCCGTTGTTCAAATATCTCTATGCTGACCAGTATGCTGACCAGCCTCAATCAATCATGGACGAGTTCTTGCTCTAGTTCCACGATATTTGGAAGCGCGTCGCCAAACCGGTTCCAATCGAAATGCATTTCCTCTTCCGTCAATAAGCATGCATCCAATGAAGAAACGATTTGTGTCCTGTCCATCTCAATGCCGATAAATACAACCTTATTGATACGATCTCCATGTTCCGCATCCCAAACCTCCTTCAATTTGGGATCTTCCAGAAGCAGCTCAGCTTGCTCCGCTTCTGGAAGCGCCGCAATCCAACGTCCTGCAGGTCCAAATTGAACCGATGGGCCCGCTTGGCTTATATTTTGTGCGTAATCATTACGAGTTGCCAGCCACATCATCCCTTTGGAACGGACAATCTCAGGCGGCCACTCCGCCATCCACTCCATTAAGCGTTCCGGCTGAAAAGGTTTTACCCGTTCATATACAAAAGAAGAGATGCCGTACTCCTCGGTTTCTGGTGTATGGGAAGGCTTTTCCATCTCTTTGATCCAGCCTGCCGAAACGCTCGCCTCGTCAAAATTGAACAATCCCGTATTCAGTATTTCTGATGGGTCCACTTGTCCCTGCACCGAACGAATCAGCTTCGCACGCGGCTGCAGCTTACGGAGTACTTGTTCCAGTTCCAGCAGTTCAGTCGCCTCTACTCTATCACACTTATTCAATACAAGCACATCGCAAAACTCGATTTGATCGATCAGCAAATCCACGATCTCGCGTGTATCGTCTTCCCCGACAGCCTGGCTTCGCTCCAGCAGCGTTTCACCCGATGAAAAGTCATGCCAAAAGCGATAAGCGTCCACAACCGTAACCATACAATCCAGACGACAAAATCGGGACAGATCGATACCATGCTCCTCGTCCAAATACGTAAAGGTTTGCGCTACGGGAACGGGCTCACCAACACCAGTCGATTCGATCAGAATGTAATCGAAACGGTTTTCCTTGGCAAGTCTTTCAACCTCCCGAAGCAAATCCTCTCGCAATGTACAGCAAATACAGCCATTGGACATCTCCACCAGCGTCTCATTCGTGCGAGATAAGCCGCTGCCGTTTTTCACAAGATCAGCATCGATATTAACCTCACTTAAATCGTTCACAATAACAGCCACTTTTAATCCATTACGGTTATTCAATACGTGATTAAGCAGTGTGGTTTTGCCTGAACCGAGATAACCGCTTAACACGGTTACGGGTATTTGGGATGAATTCATAATCAATCTCCTTTTTTGTGTAATTATTACTATTAAAATTGAAGAGCTAAGGGAATGAATCTCATCCCCTCTTGGCTCCACTTCTATTCATCTGCAGCCGAAGCTATTCATTCAATGCCTTTTTCAATGCTGCCAAATTATTTTTCATCACGCCGATATAATCCAGTTTGTTTTCCTTATCTTCATCCGTCAAGCCCTCCAAAGGATTCAGCACATCGGTTTTGGCACCGATCTCTTTGGCGACTGTAGCAGCCACCTTGGGATCAACCAATGTTTCGAAAAAGATCGTTTTCACTTGTTTTTCCTTGGCAAACTTCACGATACCGACCATTTTATCTGGGGATGGCTCTTGTTCAGGGGAAAGACCTGCGATAGGCACCTGTGTCAATCCATACTCCTTGGCCAAATAAGCAAATGCAGCGTGCTGGGTTACAAATTCTTTACGTTTGGGGCTTTTCAGATCGGTCTTAAAGGCTTGATCCAATTCCTTCAGCTTCGCTATGTAAGCATCGGCATTTCTCTTGTAATCCTCTTTATGTGCAGGGTCCGCTTTCTCCAAAGCAGCCTGAATCACTGCGACTTCCTTTTGGGCTAGAACCGGGCTTAACCATACATGCGGGTCGTGATCATCGTCGTGATGATGCTCCTCCTGCTTGGCTCCGTCCTTAACAGGTGCTTTGGGATCGGCTACCTCTTCCTCCGGCAAGCCCTCCAACAAATCAATCCCTTTACTCGCTTCCACAACGATCCGTTTATCATTAGCCGCACTCTTCAGTGCAGCCTCAGCCCATCCCTCCACAATCCCGTTATAGACGAATACATCGGCTTCCTTGATGAGCTTCATTTCCTTGGCTGACGGCTCCCAATCGTGCGGCTCAACGCCTGAGGGAATCAAACCGATAACCTCAGCATGCTCACCAGCCACCTGCCTTGTGAATTCAACCATCGGATAAAATGAAGCCGCGACCTTCAATTTCTTACCGCTAAAGGAGGCCTGCGAATCTGAATTCCCACACCCAGCTAGCATTAAGCTTGATGAAATTGCTAATACCAAAGTTGTTTTAAACCATGCGTTCATGATTCTTTCCTCCTGTTTCCTGAATAGATGGTTCTTTCATAAAGCTGCGAATCTCACTATGAGCAGCTCTGTTCTGAAGCTCCATGCTTGTGTTACGATTTTTGCCAAGCTTGACGATACCTGTTTTAATCCCGATGCCTATAATCAAAAAAGTCAAAAGTACAAGTGCAATCGTGCCCCCCGGAGGTGTACTCCATGCATAGGACGCTGTCAATCCGCTGAATACGCCTACCAAGCCGATCACCATTGATAACAGCAGCGCAGCTGCAAAGCTCGGCGCAATTCGAATCGCGAGAGCAGCAGGCAAAATAATCAAGGAAGAGACCAGCAGCACTCCAACAATCGGCATCGCTGCGGCAACAATCATGCCTGTAAGAATGCTGAAGCCAAGTGAAATCTGCTTGACCGGAAGGCCGTTGGTGCGGGCCGTTTCCTCATCAAACGTGATTTGATATAAAGGTCTTCTCAACGTATAAAAGAAAATCCCACCGACTATAGCAACACCCAGCATCATATAGAGCTCGGTTTCGTTAACAGCTACCACCGAGCCAAACAAATAAGCAGAAAAACCTTTATTAATGCTTTGATTCAAGCTCATCAGCACAACAGCAGTAGATAATCCGCCGATCATGATGATGGCAACCGAAATTTCACTGTAGGTTTTGTACGATCGCCTCACGTATTCAACCGCAATTGCACCAAGTACCGCTACGGCAAATCCCATCAAAGCCGGATTCACTCGCAGAACAGCACCCGCTGCTACCCCGGCCAGTGAAACATGCGACAGCATATCAGCCATAAGCGCTTGCCGTCGAAGCATTAAGTAAACACCCAGCACCGAAGCGATTACTGCGATGATTCCACCGGCGCAAAATGCCCGCTGCATGAAGTCGTAGTGCAGCATTTCCATCCTCCGTGCTCCTTTCTTTCCAGCTCAATGATGCGATCCAGATACGGTTTAACCTCCGAAAGCCCGTGAGTAACCATGACAACGGTACTTCCATGGGCCTTCACCTGATGATGCATCAAATCATAAAACCCATGTCGGCTTTCCTCATCCATACCGGTCGTCGGCTCATCCAAAATAAGCATATCCGGCTGCTGAGCCAACGCTCTTGCAATGCATACCCGCTGCTTTTGACCGCCTGACAGCTCTCCGATTTTGCGGTTTCGCTGCTCCCACATGCCTACCTGACGCAAGGCGCATTCCGTAATTTCATGATCCTCAGAACGCAGCCTGCGCAGCCATGACCCGCTCGTATACGTGCCAGATAGCACGAATTCGTGAATCTTGCTCGGAAAACCACTATTAAATGAAGCGACCTGCTGGGGGACGTAACCGACTGCCAGCTTGTTCCCATCCTTATTTTTGGGTGAAAGCTGTACCTCACCGCTCCATGGCTGCAGCAGGCCTAACATCAGCTTGAGCAGCGTTGTTTTCGAGGCGCCATTAGGTCCAACTACAGCCACGAACTCACCGGAAAAAATATCGATATAGACGCCATCCAGACTTGGAATGTCGTGGTAGCCAAATACCACTTTATTCATCGAAGCTAACAGCATACTCATGTTCCTTTCATGCCTATAAATGTCCGACAAAGGTTCATTATTCCGTTCAACAATATGTAATTATTACGATATGATTTTAAAGAAGAAATGCTTCTTTTCCCGATTCCCTATTCGATGAATATATCCAAGTCACACAGCGATAATCCCCTAGTTTGTCGGCATCACGATATTAATAGTAATTATTACTTTTTAATATTAGCAGTTATCCTTTCTTTCGTCAATTGTTTAATCGTAATTATTCCATAATAAACTCTTCCATGATCCAGGAGGCATTAACATTTAGCATGGTATTCCCCGAAGAATGCTACGTCCCACACGTTTGTACAAAAAGAAGAACCGTACCTGCCGAGAGTCCAAATCGATTCTCTCCAGCAGCACAGCTCCCCACATAACGCTTACACCTATTTGGTCGTACTTTAATTTCTGAATAAAGCTCTTAGGATGCTTATAACGTTTATTTTTTATTTTTGACCAAAATAGCGTTCGATTCTTTGCGGAATTTGGCCGCAGCTTCCTCTGGCGTTGTTTTTTTGTATAAAATTTGTTGACTCAAATCCGTTAGCAGCTTAACGATCTCAACAGCTCCAACAGGATCAATCGGATTGTCTGATTTGGTATTTTTCCCTACCCAGGCCACATAATCAACAACTTTTTGCTCTTCGGGAGTAAGCAGCGGTTTGATCGCATCTTGTACCTTGGTTGAAGCTGGAACGCCGCGCTCGCCCTTCATGATCTTTTGACCTTCGATATCATTTATCATAAAATTAACAAATTTGGCCGCTTCTTCTTTGTTCTTAGAGTTCTTACTCACAGACAGTGCCTGGCTTGACTGTAGATAGAGACCTTTATCGATGTTAGGCCCTGGAGGTGGCGCAATCTCTAAAGTACGCTTCGCTACAGCTGATTCCGCCACGTACAGATTGGACCAAGAGAAACTAATACCGGCGTTGCCCAAAACCATTTCATCATCCTCGGGTACGCCTTTCTTCTGGGCAAACTTATCCATGGACATTAAAAGACCAGCGTCGTACATTCTTTGAAGCTGCTTATAATAATCGACAAACAACTTGTCATCCGTATAGGCCAAAGCAACTCCGTCTGGACCAAACAGATTTTGCCCCATGGCTCGCAAATAGAAATTAAAGAAATTCCGATCATCCACATTAGCGCTCAAAAGCTTGCCATTTGCTTTTAATTTGGTTCCCATAGCTTCCGCGTCTGCCCAAGTCCACTCTTTGCTCGGTGGGTTAACCCCAGCGGCTTTGAACAATTGAGGGTCATAGATGGCTGCGAGAGCGTTAACTCCGAGTGTAACCTGATATTGCTTGCCGTTATACTGGCCAACCTTCAAAAACGCATCGGAAATCGAGCTTTTATCAATGATTCCTTTATCCATATAAGAAGCCAAATCTTCCAACTGACCTTTATCACCATACTGGGCGACATACGCCACGCTCATTTGCATAATATCCGGCAGATCGTTTGCCGCAGCTTGTGGGACAAGCTTTTTCCAGTAATCATCATAAGCAGCGTATTCTGGCTGTATCTTGACATTCGGGTTTTTCTTTTCATACATTTCAATCATTTTAAGCGTATAGTCGTGCCTCGACTGACCTCCCCACCATGAAAAACGTAGATTAATAGGATCTTTGCTGGGAGCGGCAGTTTTAGGTTGTTCAGAGTTTACAGATGCGACGGGTGCGTTAGATCCTCCACTACAGCCTACTGCAGCGGTGAAAAGTAAGGACATTGATATCGCTAACGGAAATACCTTGTTCAATGTATATTCCTCCCCATATCATTCATCGTATTACATCGGTCTCTTAACCAACTCGCTAAATAGAATGGATCTCCCTTCCCTCATGGATTTGTTCGCCATAAAACCGATCGCATTCGACAACGCCCCATCCCAGGAACTCGCCTGCTGATGAAGTGGATCGGGCAAGCCACCCCGGAACAGCATTTTTAATAGCCTTTCATCCCCTCCTCCATGTGCTCCTCCTACCGAAGGTACTTTAATCGTAATTTCTTCCTGCTCTCGGTTGTATATTCGAAGCTGATTGATGTCTTCCCCAGCAAAGGGTCCTACAGCCCCGTGAAAGGTTTCGGCTTCCATTCTGCCCTTGCTTCCGTTTATTGATATTCTAAATCCTTCATAAGGGGAGTGAGCCGTTAATGAATAACTCATCAGAGCACCACCGGAGTATTTAACGTTCAGGCTGACGGAATCTTCGATATCGATTTCTTCCGAGAATACGCAATTATCGCGATAGTACCCATCGACGTCTTCGGTTTCTAAATACATCTCCGTGAGCGCAGGATCCTTGGTGATGTCCAGATAAAACTCGCAGGAATGCTGATAATTGCAGGTGAGGCAGCGCACTCCTCTTTCCTCCCGAGTCGGTCCGTAAAACCGCAACGTGCCAAAGGCAGAAACCTCAACCGGCTCCTCTTCCAGCAACCAATTAATGAAATCAAAGTGATGCGTTGATTTATGGATGAGCAGGCCCCCTGAATTCGCCTTTTTGCGATGCCACCTTCTGAAGTAGTCCGCCCCGTGGTCGGTGTCCAGGAACCATTCAAAATGAACACTTAAAACATCCCCGATCGATCCCTGCTTGAGCAGTTCCTTCATTCGGACGATAAACGGTCTGAACCGCATGTTGAAGGTGACCGTCACCGTGCGCCCTGTCCGCTGCTCCGCTTCGAGAATGGCATTGCATTTGTCTTCATCAATGGTCATCGGCTTTTCTGTTATAACATCGCAGCCCAATTCCATCGCCTTGATAATGTACTCATGATGGTAGCTATCAATGGTGGTGACAATGACTATATCCGGCTTCGTATTGTTGATCATTTCTTCAAAGCTTTCGAAAACCGGAAAGCTGTCTCCGCATTTATGCTGCAATAATAGGGCTCGCTTGTGATTGGAATCATAAATACCTACAATTTTAGCAACGTCCGTAAATTGCTGAGTTAGGGGGAGCGCAAACATCGATGTACACCTGCTGCCTGCCCCGACAATTGCGTATGTTTTCATGAAATCAATCCCTTACTGCTTATTGGGTAATGCATAAACGGTTTCACCATTAGATACGGTTTCCAATATCGTCCAACTATTATCGATGTTGTGAGTATAAAGGATAAAATCCGCAGGCGAGCCTGCCTGGATCATCCCAACACCTTGCTTATCCAGACCATACAGCTCTGCAGGATGAAGAGTTGCCATAGAAATCGCCTCGCCAAGCGAACAAATCTCCGCCATCGCCACATTCTGCACCCCGATATGCAAAGGTGTAGCAGATCCCGCCAATATATCAGGTGTACTCGCTAAGTGGAGAAACCCATTCTCTTCTAACACTACATCGTCATTAAGAGGTGTATTGTACCTACCTGGCGGCATACCTGCTAAATTAACGGCATCACTGGTTAAAATCGCTTTTTTCCCTTTTGTACGGATCATGACTTTAAGTGTAGACATCGGCAGATGAAACCCATCAGGTATTAGTCCTGCCCATAACTTATCCTCAGCGAGCTGTGCCCAAATGTAATTGGGATGCCGTTTGATATAAGGGTGGGCGCCATTACCCAGATGTGTACTCATCGTGGCGCCAGCTTTCACAGCCGCCTGTATGTCTTCTTCTGCAGCCGCTGTATGACCGATAGAAGCGACAATGCCAAGATTACGCAAGTTTTCAATAAAAGGAATGGCTCCTGGTCTTTCAGGTGCGAGTGTAACCTTGCAAATTCGTCCCTTTGCTGCTTCATTCCATTCCAAAAATTCGTCCCAATCCGGGTCCCTAACCCAAGCACCGTTATGAGCACCTCGAGGACCGTCTTCCGGTGCAATAAAGGGCCCTTCCACATGGATGCCAATTACCGCATAAGCGACCAACGGGTCCGATTGACAAGCTTCCACTATCGTCCTTATGCAGTGAAGCATACGCTCCTTTGTACCTGTCACCACTGTTGGGCAAAAACGTGTAACCCCTCCCCGATGAAGTATGTTTACAATTTGCCGGATTGTTTCCACCGTTGTATCCAATCCATTCAAATCAAAGCCGCCAATCCCATTAAGCTGTACGTCGATTAAGCCGGGGGCAATCCAATGATCGACAGATGTTTCCGTTTCCGCCACTGAAACCACAATTCCATCCATAGTCGTAACCGTTACCGGTTTTCCCGTTAGCCAATGTATACCTGTCCAATTATTCGTAATCCGCTTCCCCTCCCAACGATTTTTGGGTACGCTTTCATTTTGTTTAAAACGTGTCCGATGCTGATTGCTCGTCAAGGAATAGCGTGAAATTCGGGTGTGTTTTCAAAATAGTTGCGGGAATTTGGTTGCTCACATCACTAGTATAAAAATCTTTAATAGCTTTGGCCTTAACTTGATGAGGCACACACGATACAATGATCTCGCTTTGCATGATTTGATGCACCGTCATCGAAATAGCTTGGTTCGGAACCTCATCGAGAGTGGCAAACCAGCCTTCACCCACCTGTTGATTTTTACAGCTATCATCCAAATCAACGACGATATAGGCCTCCTTCGTGTCAAAATTAGCCGGAGGATCGTTAAAAGCAATATGAGCGTTTTCGCCAATGCCAATTAAAGCAAGGTCAATAGGCGCCTTTCGGATTTCGTGAGTCAGAACAGCAATATGATCATGCAGATTGACTTCTCCGTTAACGTAGTGAACTTTATGTAAGGGTACTTTGGAGACAAACCGTTCTTTCAGATATTTACGGAAGCTGGCTGGATGCTGCTCGGAAAGCGCTACATATTCATCTAAGTGGAACATCTCCACTTTGCTCCAGTCAATATCCAATTGTATAAGCGCTTCCAAAGTTTCAAATTGTGAAGCTCCTGTTGAGAGAACTAATCTGACCATTCCTTTTTGATCGATTGTCTTATTAATGATCTCAGCGGAAAATGCAGCTGCTTCGCGGCCTAGCTCCTGAGCATTTTTCAATACATGGATATTCATGTTCATCTCTCCCTCAGAATCGTATTCAAAATGGATTAGCAAGAAATTCATAGTAATCGATTACTTTTGTTATTTTGAGAGTATCATATTCAAATAAAAAGTGTCAATTAGAAAATCAACTCACTAAAGTCTATTCAAAATCGATGCATTCATGTCTAAGCGGAAGCTTTTCTTGCCATATCAGAATGCTTAGCTTCGCTGAAAACAGCTAAATTTCGATATGATTTAGAAATCGATTACTTTTATAACAAAAGACAACCTCTAATTCTGCATGACAGATTGTCTGATGATTAATTTAGGCTGAAGCACAATCTCTTTGACATCAATGGTTTTACCAACCAAAATATCCATTAACATGTTGCAGGAGAATTTACCCATTTCATATTTGGGGAGATCAACAGTTGTTAAAGCTGGGTTGCTCATTTGGGAAAATTCGATATTATCAAATCCCACTACAGATATTTGGCCTGGCACATCAATGCCCTGCTCTTTAAGCTCACTTATTACGCCAAAGGCAGTTAAATCGTTGCAAGTCATAATCGCAGTAGGCCTTTTATCAAGCTTCATTAATCTATGCGCCAACTGTTTGCCAATATTGAATTCAAAAGCGCTGCTATACGTGTTCTCAAGCCCCTCCTCCGCTTCTAAGATCCACAAATCCAACGGTTCTATACCGGATTCCCGAAGCGCGTCATGGTAACCATGAAACAAACCTAATCTGCTGGGGCGATCCAAAATAGCGGTGACATAGGCAATGTTGGTATGACCTTGTTCGATTAAATATTTACAAGCAAGATAAGCTCCTTTGCGATAATCGAATCCGATCTGATATACATCGGGATTGTCGATATATTGATCGATTGAAATTACACATAGCCCTTTTTCGAGATAGGAGTCAAGGAAGTCTTTGTTTTTGGAAATAGACGACACAATAAGGCCCTTTACTTGTTTCTCAAGAAGCGTTTGTAAATATTCAGCTTCTAATTCCGGATTTTGATGAGAGTTGCATAAAAGCACATGATAACCGTTCTTGCGCGCAATCTCTTCAATTCCTAATACAACATCAGCATAAAACGGGTTACTAATTGACGGAATAATAACGCCGATAGTCATACTGTTATTCGTTTTCAGCTGCTTTCCCAGCATGTTGGGTGTATAATTCAATTCCTTCGCAACTGCTTTAATTTTTTTGCTCATCTCAGCGCTGACCGGATATGTACTGTTGCTGAGTACACGGGAAACGGTTGCCGTCGATGCATTAACCATTTTTGCGATATCGTAAATCGTTACTGGTTTGCTCATGAACCCACCTTTTCTAAATAGCTGATGTAATCATTCAAGTTGCCGAATTAAATTAATGCATTGTACAGGTACAGTTCTCTTTATTGTGAAGACAAATGGCAATATGCCGAACGTCAATTTCTGGATGAAGTTCAAGCTGCTGAGCCATACTATGTAACATCTTAATACCATCTGAAGGAGCGACCACCATGATTAGTAATCGCGAGCTGAAGAATGAAATCGAGCAACTCAATGAACAAAATCAAAGTTTGACCCATGAATTGCAATCCATTAAAGAAATGCTTCAAAAACAAGTCTACAGCAGCAACCAGACAAATAACAATAGCAGGTCACAATCAAATTCAGGAAGCGGCGAACAGGACGCCAACTGTAAGGATGAATCCAGTGGAAATTCCAAGCAGGCTGACAGCAGCAGCAAATCTTCAGGTGATCAATCCAAGCAGGCCGACAGCAGCAGCAAATCTTCAGGTAATCAATCAAAGCAAGCCAACAGCGGCAGTAATTCTTCTGACGATCAATCAAAGCAAGCTGACAGCGGCAGTAATTCTTCTGACGACCAATCAAAGCAAGCTGACAGCGGCAGTAATTCTTCTGACGATCAATCAAAGCAAGCCGATAGCGGCAGTAATTCTTCTGATGATCAATCAAAGCAAGCCGATAATAGTGATAGTCAAAGCGACAGCTATGATTCCAGCGAGCAGAATAGCGATTTTCAATCCATCGCTCAGGACTTTTCCAAGCTCAAGGATTTAACCAGTCAGCTGGAATCAAAAATGCAAACCTATATATCCAATCAAACCTCAGGCAGCCCTCTCAGTGAGGAGGATGTGGTTAATCTAGTCCTTGCCATGATGAATGGGATGATCGATTGGACTACTGACCTCATGTCCCGTCAGAATCAACAATCAGGTCCTTTGCAATAGATCGGGGCAGCTTAGACAGGAAGCAGCTAAAGCTCCTTACATAGCGATACCACAGTGTGAGCAAAACTTCGTATCCGCATCATTAGCGGTCCGACAAGCCTGGCAAATTAGGCGAATTTCAGCCGCCGATGCTTTCTCCTCATATGAGCTTGTAAAAGAATACCCGCATGCCGGACAAAATTTAACGTCAGCAGCAACAACCTTACCGCAGCGGCATTCCTTCATATGGCGGGCTTGTTTAATTTTCAGTTCAATAGACTGAATTTCCTGACGCAAAGCGCTGATATGCTGACAATGGGCGGTCACTTCCTTGTCCGCCTGTTTCCAATTGCCGGCTGTATACGCTTTGTACACCGCTTCTCCTATCAGCTTGCTGGTCTTCTCCTGCTCTTTTTCCTTGGCTGTAATTTGCGTACGCAGTTTAGTGGTTTCGACCGTCTGCTGCGCTTTTTTGGCTGCGCCCGATGCGCCTTGCTTCATCTTATCAAAAAAAGACATAAGACACCTCTCCCTCACCTTGTAGTTCTTCCTACTACAAAGCTATGAAGGAAAGACAGGTGCTCATGCCGATTTTCAAATAAAATAACGGATTTTGTTCATTCCCTGCACTCCATCAGCTAAAAAAACGACGCAGCAGCGAAATGCCCAACAACACGATGACAATGACACATATGAGCAGCAGCCTTTTTTCCTGCTTGTCAAACTTATTCATCGGCTCATCCACATCCTCTGAGTAAAAGCGTATAGGTGCTTGGCAGTTGTTAATTTCTATTCTTGTTGTTCAGCAGCAAGGATTCCAACACGATGGCCACACCATCCAAATCGTTGGTCGCTGTCAATTGCTTCGCCCTGCTTTTTAATTCCTCGATAGCATTGCCCATGGCTACCGGATAACCACACATATCAAATAGCTCAAGATCATTATAATCGTCTCCAAAAACCATCACTTGATCATGGTGAATGCCTCTGCGATTCAATACAGGAAGCAGGGCAGCCGCTTTAGAAACACCAGCATTCATAATTTGAATCAGTCGACCGCCGTCTGTCAACATGATTTTGACCCGCTGTCCAAAATCACGGCTCAGCTCTGTGTAGATATCGTCTTCATTCGACAATAACATTTTGGACAGCAGGAATTGATTCATATCTTCTCGGGAGCATACGTCGGGCATCGGATCTCCATCAGGAAAACCTAAAAGCTGTGCTTGCTCCTGCGTCAAACCACGATTGCTGAACATCGTACCCAATACTTCAAATGATACAAAAGTTCCCGAATTCCATCTGATTATCGCCTCGTACAGATCTGAGATCGTCTGCTGATCAATCCACAGATGATCCTCTGTCTCATAAGTAGCATCCACAGTATGAGCACCGTTATAGTAAATTACACAGCCCAGTTCCATCATTTCAGGGGGGAGAAGTAAACGTACAGACCGAGCAGGCCTTGCTGTCGCAATGATCACTTGAATACCCGCTTGATGACAAGCTAGAATGGCTCGAAGACTTCGGGGTGATACTTCGCGGCGACTATTCAAAAGTGTACCATCCAGATCCAAAACAACAGCCTCAATTACACTCATCGTGACCTCCTGCGTCTGCGGAAAATTTTCATCATAATATCACAGGGACCCGTCCTTGTAAATCGGATTATCATCATAAAAGAGTGGTGGCAGCTTTACTCCTTTATTTGTTACAATAATCAGATCGACCACAGAATTACGGTATTACGAAAGGGAGAGCCGACAGTGATAGGATTTATACTTGATTTGGATGGGACTTTATACGACGGGGATGCGCCTATTCCTTATGCTCCCGAATTTATAGGATGGCTTCGCGGCCATCATTATCCCTACTTATACGTAACGAACAACTCGTCTCGTACGCCCGAGCAGGTAGCAGCGCACTTGCGTGCTACAGGGATAGAGGCTTTTCCTGAAGAGGTACTTACGTCTTCTCAAGCAGCTACTCTATATATGCAGGAACGTGCCAGCAGTAAACAGGTCTATGCGATTGGAGAAGTCGGGCTTCAGCAAGCTCTACAGGATGCCGGTTTCCAGACAGCCGAGCACGGTGCACAGCCTGACTTTGTTGTGCAGGGTATTGACCGGAAGTTCAACTATGAGAAGCTTTCAATGGCAGTTCGATATATTCGCAGCGGGGCAGCCTTTATACTGACCAATCCCGACCATTTGCTGCCGATGAATCATGAGCTTCATCCTGGTGCAGGCTCCATTGCAGCTAGTATAGAACGAGCCAGTCAGGTGGAACCGACGATTATCGGCAAGCCGTCACCGATTATTATGAATTATGCTATTGCCAGGCTCGGCCTGCCATGTGATCAAATATGGGTAGTCGGCGATAATCTGCAAACCGATATTCAAGGTGGACTAGCCGCGGGCTGCCGAACTGCACTTGTGCTTACTGGTCTGGTCAAGCGAAGCACTCTGGAAGCACATGAGCAGCGAACCGGTATTCGGGCAGAGCTTGTGTGTGATCATTTGATGTTGCTTGCCGAAGCACTAAGCCAAGAAAAAGGGTTACACAAATGAACCCTACGATAATCAGTCTGATCCGCCATGGAGAAACCGATGTCAACCGCGAACCTATATTTCAGGGACAAATGAATAATCCGTTAGCGATTGAGGGTACACGTCAAGCCGTATTGCTGGCAGCGAGGTTGTCCCATTTGAAATTTGATGTGTTATACAGCTCCGACCTGCTGCGTGCGGTGCAAACGGCTGCCATCCTCGGGAAGCCGCACGATAAGGAAATTCGAACCTCCTCCCAGTTGCGGGAGATCAACCGCGGCGACTGGACGGGAATGAGCTACAAGGCATGCGCTGCCGCTGATCCTGCCGGCTGGAAGGCTAGCCGGATTAATCCGGAATTTCGTTCTCCTGGCGGGGAATCGTTTGTTGACCTGCACAAACGAATTGTTGCCGAGATTGATCGCATCGCGCGGCTGCATCCTGGCATGCATATTATGATCGTGACGCATGGAGGTCCGATTCGTGCTTTCTTACGGCACGCTATCGGTCTTCCTGCCCATCATATGCAGCCATTCGAAGCAGCAAATACGTCCATTAGCCGCTTTAAACTTGAAGACCAGCAGTGGACGATGCAGCTATTCAACGACTGCGCCCACCTTGAGATTAATCGCATTGAGCCTTAATCTGGGACTGTGACCAAATTCATTTGACTAACCAAGAAGCCTCCGAATGCCACTGATGTGGATTTGGAGGCTTCTTCGTCTCATTGTGAACCAGCTTGCGTAATCATTTTTGCCGAGATGCCGCCAGATCTCCAGTCAGTGGTTACTCTTCTAACGGAAGCCCTCTCTCGCTCAAGCGTTCATCCTTGGCGTCCTTAGCCAGACGCTCCAGCCAGCGCAGCTGTGTAAGACCATGCTCATAAGAGCATGACATCATATGAAGTACGCCACGAGGCACGATTGGAATGTGCTCCTCATAAAGCTCCTTCATTTGGCGATTTTTCAGCTTCTGTTCTTCGATTTTCTTTAAAATAATCTGATAAATTTTCCCTTGATCCCCGTAGCCAGCAAACATTAATGCCGTTACCATCGGGTAGTAGACAGGGGATTTTTCCTGAAATTGTTGCAGCAGCAGCTCCTGAAACAACAGCTTCCCTGATGAAGAAATCCGGTAAATGGTGCGATCCGGTCTGCTGCTGTCCTTAACCGTTTCTACGGCCTCGATATAGTCATTTTTTTTCAACTGCTCGATTGCGTAATATAAAGAGCCATCGCGCATTTTGATATAATAATGCATATCACGTTCCATCATCGTCTGCTTGATTTCATAGGGATGGCACTCTTTTTCCATTAAAAGCCCCAAAATAACCAGCTTCATGGACATGGAGCAATCACCTTATTTCTAAAAATTTCGAGTGCGTGTCTACACCCGCTCTGATAGGAATGAAATCTCATAGGCTTCTCTTAGACACTATGCCTTTTGCTTCGTATGCGCCGGAATTTCCATCTTAGCCTTACCCATTAACAGGATGCAGATCAACGCGGCGACTGCCATGATCAATGTGCATTGAAATACAATGGAAATTGAATCTGCTAGCCCAACCGTCAGCTTTTCCAATACTTGCGGTGGAATCTTGGCTCTGACCTCAGGCTGCAAAAGCGCTCGCGGATCAATCTGTGTCATGTTAGAGCCTGGAAGCAGCTCTGTCAGCCGCGAAGTTAGTGCGGAAGTCTGCACAGTTCCAAGTACGGTCACCCCGATAGCCGAGCCGATCGAACGAAAGAAGGAAACCATAGACGTCACGGTCCCGCGGAACTCAAAACCTACATTATGAAGCGATGACATCGAAACAACCGGGAAAGATGCCCCGATCCCCAAGCCCATTAGAATCATATAAACAATAACCAATGATCGTGGTGTCAGCTGCGGAGCTGTGCCTCCGAATATACCATACAATGATTGGACCCACTCGGGTGAATAGTAGGACAATGTCGATAACAACGAAGTCGCTACAAGCAGTAGTGCACACGATACGAGCAAAATATTACGGTAAGGCAATTTACTAATAAAACGGCCTCCAAACACACTGCTTACAACAACACCGAGCATCATCGGAGTCAGTACTTGTCCTGCACTTGAAGCCGAGCCCTGATAAACACCCTGAATGAACAAAGGAATATAAGAAGCGGCCGACATCAGGATCGCACCATAAAACAGGCTGGCTCCCATACTCGCTGTAAAAAGCTTATTTCGGAACAATTTAAGCGGTACGACAGGATCAGATACTTTGGTTTCAATCCAAAGAAATAACGCCAGCAGCACGACAAAACCACTAAATAAACTATAACTCTGCAGCGAGTTCCAGGCAAACTCTTTGCCGCCAAGCTCTAAACCGAACATCAGACACAACACTGAAGCGGCAAAAGTAATCGTTCCCCACCAGTCGATCTTTTGATTCGGATTATTCGGTAGTGACGCATGATAAAATAAAGTGATCAACAAGAAAGAAACAACACCCAGCGGCAGGTTAATGAAGAATATCCATTTCCAGTTCACATAATCCGTAAAATACGCTCCAGCCAGAGGTCCAAGCACACTGGAAATACCGAAGACGGCACCGAACAAGCCCTGCATTTTACCCCGCTTCTCAGGTGGAAACAGGTCAAATACGATAGTGAACGTAATCGGCAGCAGCGCGCCCCCGCCTATCCCCTGAATAGCTCGGTACACGATCAGTTCGAACATACTCGTTGACGTTCCGCATAAGGCAGAGCCGACCATGAATACGACCAAGCCCAGCAGGAAAAACTTCTTACGACCATACATATCAGACAATTTACCGAATATTGGCATCGAAACTACATTGGCAATCAAATACGCGGAAAAAACCCAGACAAACTTGTCCAAGCCTCCAAACTCACCAACAATCGTTGGCATCGCTGTGGAGACTATCGTTTGATCAAGCGAAGCCAGCAGCAGACCCAACATTAACCCGACGATCGTCAGTCGGACATTAGATTTTTTGTTAACCATCATTCACCCTCATTTTTACTTTAGTAACTACTTTAAATATTATATTCAAATTTGAGTAATTAACAAGCAATTTACCTAAAAATAATATGGGGCTCCCGTACTTTTATCTGAGTTTGCCCTATTTAGGTTTGCTCCTCGTCGTCATGTATCATATAATGTCTGTATTGAGAAATTGTATTTATATTATTGGGCAAAACGATAAAATTTATCTATTTTTCAAATCGGTTTGTATACCCAGTAGAGGCATAACCTTTGGAAAGGAGGGTCCGATAAAGTGAATTTGAACCAACTCGAAACGTTAATTACGATCTCCAAGACGATGAGCTTCCGCAAGGCAGGCGAGCTGCTTAACCTCACCCAGCCTGCAGTATCCGCTCAGATAAAAAGTCTGGAGGATGAGTTCAAAACTGTCCTTATTGACCGTAACCAACCTGTAACACTAACCGACAGCGGACGTATATTTCTGGAACATGCAGAATTGATTTTGCATACGGTTGAGGATATGAAGGAACGACTGAACGATTTGAATCATACGCCGCAGGGCCATATTCACCTAGGAACGACTACCTCAATCGCCATTCAGATCTTACCGCGAGTGCTGTCCTATTTTCAAAATCAATTTCCTTTGATCAAAACGACGATCCACTCGATGACTACCTCACAAATCATGCATAGCGTTGAAAACGGCGCCATTGATATCGGTATTACGTATTTATTTGAAAAGCAGCCTTCACTCGAAAGCTCAGTATTGTATTATGATACTTTTGAGCTGGTTGTATCACCCAATCATCCGCTCAGCCGCTACGCTCATGTGCCTATTGAAAGGCTGCATGACATTTCATTGATTATGCTCTCGCCTGAAACAGCGGGTCGCAGGTTTGTCGATCAAATTTTCAAGCAGCTTAATATGACTCCACAGATCGTTATGGAGCTGTCGAGCAGCGAAGAAGTGAAACGAATGGTCGAGCTGAATCTTGGGGCTGCGATTATATCGAAAATGTCGATTGCTAACGAGCTTCGTCTGGGTACCCTCAAGATGATTAAAGTTCATGAACTCGAAATCAGCCACCCTGTCGGCGTTATATATAAATCCGGACGCTATTTAAGCTCGGCGCTGCATCAATTCTTATTGGATTTAAAAGGCATGCAAGAAATACAATTTATCGGATCGGAGTGAATCTTAATGAAATTTGATTTACACACACACCACGAACGCTGCGGCCATGCCGTAGGTACGATACGCGATTATGTTGAGGCGGGAATCCGTCACGGGCTGTCGGTAATCGGGATCTCTGACCATTCTCCCTATTTTGGAAGTAAGCTGGAACGCGAACAACCGGGCATCGCCATGGGTAAAAGTGAATTCGCCATATATATCGATGAAGTGTTGAAGCTTAAGCAGGAATACAGCGGAAAAATCGATGTGCTGCTGGGCGTGGAGTCCGATTTTTTCCCTGAGCATGCAGAGCTGTACCGGCAAATATACGAGCAATACCCTTTTGACTACATTATTGGGTCCGTTCATTTGTCCGGGGGTACAAGTATTTTCAATAAGACTCGTTTCCAGGGACTAACCGATGCTCAGCTCATTGAACAAAAGGACATTTATTACGGTCTGATTGAACAATCGGCTCGCAGCGGTATTTTTCAAATCCTTGGCCACATTGACGCAATGCGCGCCTACTTTGTTCCCTTCTCGGCTGTGCCAACCGATTCCGTCGATCGTACCCTCCAGATCATTGCCGAGCACGATGTCGCTATCGAAATCAACACCTCCGGCAAAACCAAAGCATGCGGCGGCTGGTATCCGGTGGATGAAGTGCTTGAACGGGCGCTTCATTACGGAGTCAGAGTTACCTTTGGATCGGATGCCCATGTTCCTGAGCGAGTAGGCGATGATTGGGACGAGGTCAGCAAGCGGTTAAAGGAAATCGGCTTT
This sequence comes from Paenibacillus sp. 1_12, assembly GCF_900114475.1. Taxonomy (GTDB): domain Bacteria; phylum Bacillota; class Bacilli; order Paenibacillales; family NBRC-103111; genus Paenibacillus_S. Next base: position 421,195 of record NZ_FOTE01000001.1, read on the forward strand.
AAAGAATGGGTGTACTTCAAACAAAAGGAACGCCAAATCGTAGCTTTGTAAATTTATCGTCATAGAAAGTCATGAAACCAGTCCGAAAAACGGACTGGTTTTTGCATTGCAAAATAATAAAAATATCGCAAAAAATTCTTACATAATATTACACATATTGTAAATTAAGGTTGTTATTTGCATAATTTTTATAGGTGAAGGGATAGGAGCCTTCGCAATAAGGAGATTGATTTCAATACTGAATAAAGTGAATGACGAGGATTTACTTGAATATTACAACCTTGCGATTAAGCATAAAGTTGATAGAGCTTTTATTGAATTACTCGAAGGAGAACTAGTTCGAAGGGATATTGACATTCAACCGCAACAAGAAGACCAAACCTAATCATAAATAAAAAATGAGCGAATGGCTTCTAGTCCTTCACCGTTTGGACCCCGTTAGCCTGGCTGGCGGGGCTTAGTTATTATAATAAACACCCCTTACTCCACTGAAAGCAGGGAATAAGGGGTGTTCGCCTTTTCTATTGAATCTGAGCATTGCGAGACACTTCATATTGAGGTAGTTGGGTCGACCTGGAGTTTCCTCTCACCCATCTAACCAATAAATAAATAATCGGTGTACCGACGACAGACATTGCTATCTTGACGCCGAACTCTGTAGCTGTGGCCGCTGCCATGTCGGGTATCGGCATAATTCCGATAAATCCAATCACGAAAAATACCGAAGTATCCAGCAGCTGACAAGTAATCGTCGCCACATTGCTGCGCAGCCAAAGATGCTTGCCGTTGGTTTTCTCTCTCAGACGAGTGAACAGATACACATCAATATTTTGGCTGATCGAATAGGCCACTAACGAAGCAAGCACAATTCTTGGAACGCCACCTAGAATTGTCGCCAGCTCAGCCTGATTCTCGAAAAACACCGCTGACGGCATATGAATGACGAGTGTAAATGCTCCAACCATGCAGGCATTCATGAATAACCCGATCCAAATCGCCTGCCGCGCTACTTTTCGACCCCATATTTCCGATATCGTATCCGCAATAATAAACGTGATCGGATAGAAGAAAATACCGGCCGTGACATCAGCAAAACCGACATCGACAATCTTAATCGCTACAATGTTCGCAATCATGAGCGATGAAATAAAGACTGCCATCAATAAAATCAACTTACGGGTTGAAGCATCTATCGGCAGATAAGGGATTGCCCCTCCTTTCGATAGATCACTTGCTGTACGGCTTGTTTTGTTCATGCGCTTACCTCCATAGTTTTGTTTATAGACAGGATGGTCGCGAACTGTCTTGGTACACTATACAATAAACCGATGCTTTGAACAATATGAATTATCGATTGAAAACAAAATCAAAAAAATTCATAAGAATTAAGACTATTATTTTTATGTTTATGGTGATAATTTCTTGTGAATAATGAATAATATCCGTCAATCTCAATTTTATATTTTGTGGGTTTTAAAGTAATCTTGTAAGGATATGCGAGAATTATATATCCATTCCATTCTGTGCTGCCTAAATGTATGCAGCATAAGGTGACAACATATATGTGTATACGATCGTCATGTTATTTGTATCGCTTTAACCACGATGGATTTAATTCCTCATACGCTCTTTTAAAACACAGCTAGAGCACTAAGGGAAGCTGCGGTAAACGCGTTGCAATTCCTCATAAGTGCTTTCTTTTCAAAACTTTAACAGTCTGTGGCTGATCTGCTGCGTTGTTTCAATTCCTCATAGGTACTTTCAGAACGTACAGATGGGTTTCTAGACAATCTTGGATTAACACGTTTCAATTCCTCATAGGAATTGAAACGATAGATAAGGAACTAGATATGCCATAGCATCGGTGTTTTAAACATACCTATGAGAATTTAGAACCGGAATATTTGTTAGTAAAAACTAAAAATATGGTTTCGTATTAGACACATCTACGAGTATCTGAAATTGGCTAATTGCAGTTCATAAGCATTTTGTGGTTTTAGACGCACTTTTAACAATGACACTTCCTTTAAAAAAAGAAAAAGCCACATCACGGCATGAAGGTTTTATCCAATCAATAAACCGGAGGTATGGCTCCTACTGTTTTTTATTTAATTACACGCTTGCCGATGAGCAGTCCCAACAGAAGTCCGTACAACGCATGTCCCACAAGCCAAACGGTGATGGCACTTACGTCATAGATCGCAGGAGTTTTTGTAGATAACAAGGTCGTTAAATAGAGTAGAATACCGATGAGCAGACTCCAGATGACGAAGGCCAACACCATGCGCTGGGTATCATTTGTGCGCCGTATAAGTTTATAGAGAACAAGAGCTACGACTACCGAGATCACCATATGTATAGAAAACTCAGTAGCTTCTGTCAACGATAAATTTCGCAGCACAGGGACATAATCTACATTAAGCAGCAGGGTATACACCTTTATTTTCCATTCAAATTCTACAAATCTAAAAAAAATACCAATGAATAAACCAGCTCCGATACCGGCCCAAATTGTTCTTTGCATTATATATTCCTCCCCTGCGTTATGGATATATATTACCGCGTAGTGGGCTGTGATAGCAAAATTGAATTTATGAGCTATGAATCACCTTCCAGTATTTACACATACTTGAGAGCTGCTAAATCCACAAGTCCTTCCGAATAAACTAGGATAAATATGCCTATGTGGGGGGAACAGCAGCTTGAAAATATCAGCTTGGTATATTGCCCTTGGACTTGTAGTATTTGCAGGAGGGCTCAGTTCGGGAATTTCGTTGGCTTCAGGAAAAATACAGCAGGTAACTGCCGACTTATCCCCTTTTTATTGGAAAGCGGGAGATATCCGTTACTCAGCGCAAGACGGATATAATGATGGAGCTGAGCAGCTTCCGGGAAGCATGAACTATAAAGGCACCACCTACATCCCTATCCGATTGGCAGCTGAAACGCTTGGGTACGAGGTGGGTTGGGACGATTCTTCGAAAACCGCCACCTTTATCGATCCCGCTCAAAGCGATGATCCGGGATTGGATCTGCCAGCTCCGTCACAGACGGATTATGCTCCCAATACGGCGCTGCTCAAATCATCTTCCGTCATGCTGGAGAAAGCAGACACAAACGCTGCGGTTCAGCAGACGTTACCGGCGAATACGAAAGTTACTGTCACAGCAGAAGTAAGCCGTGAATGGCTTGCGGTAACTGTAAACGGCCGGCAAGGCTATGTATCCGCAGCAGCAACGGATTACCGGTTTAAGACAGACCGGCAGGCATGGGAGCAAAAGGCAGATGCTGTGATTGCCCTTGGCATCAAGTATATGGGCACGCCGTATCAGTTCGGCGCTTCCCCTAAGCAGACGGCCACGTTCGATTGTTCGTCGTTTACACGGTATGTATTCGGCGAAAATGGTGTGACACTTCCACGGGTCTCCCGAGATCAAAGCCAGCTCGGACAGGATGTGGATATCACCAAGGTTCGTAAAGGTGATCTGCTATTTTTTACAACGCCTCAACGAAAAAACGAATCTGGACTCCAGCGAATCGGACATGTAGCCATTTACCTTGGTGACAATAAAGTGCTGCATACGTACCGGGTCGGTATTGGCGTCATTGTGACCGACTTGGACGACAGCTGGAAGGGACGTATCATCTCAGCTAAAAGAATCTTGAGTTGAATTCATTTGTCTAGCGAAAAGGGATGGCCACTCAGCCATCCCTTTTAACACGATCCGGTCTCAAAACATAAAAGTATAACCTGATTTTAATTACATTATTTTACATATTATTCCGATGTATTTCCTTGTATTTATTTCCCAAAAGCTTTAAAATCCCGAAAATAATTGACTGAATCCGCTCGTACAATTAAACTATGATTAATTATGTTTACTCATGTGCAGGAGCCTTGGGTTTTTCTTTATCGCTTTAACTTATCGCAACATATCAATGTTCCTGCAGTGAATCATGCCTAAACAAAACGACTTACAGAAACAGATTGAGAGGGGATATTATTTTGAAAAAGAAAATTTGGGTATCGCTTACACTAGCAGCAGTTCTGCTTACCGCAGTCGGCTGTGGCCAAAAACCTCAAGCAGGAAGCACGAGCACACCGTCTGCAGGTGGATCCGCCAATCAGGAACAAAAAACGTACAAAGTTGCTATTTCGCAGATTGTTGAGCATCCATCGCTTGACGCAACCCGTGAAGGCTTCTTGGCTGCCTTGAAGGATGCCGGAATTGCCGGCAGCAATTTGAAAGTCGATTATAATAATGCACAGGGTGATCCAACGAACAATTTATCTATCGCACAAAAGTTAGCCTCTGCCGACAATGATCTTGTATACGCGATTGCAACACCTTCTGCTCAAGCTGTCGTCCAACAAGTAAAGAAAGTCCCTGTATTGTTCGCAGCTGTAACGGACCCGTTATCTGCCAAAATCGTAACCAATATGGATAAGCCAGGAGGTAATGTCTCCGGTGCGTCCGATACGAATCCGGAAGCGATCACAAAGCTGATGGATTTCATTGCAGGCAACTTTCCAAAAGTAAAATCAGTAGGACTTGTGCTGAATGAAGGTGAGCCTAATGCAGTTGTTATGGCTAAAAAAGCGGAAGAAACGCTGTCCAAGCATGGCATCAAACTGGTCAAAGCTCCTGTAACGAATACTTCTGAGGTTAAACAGGCTGGACAATCGTTAGTTGGCCGAGTGGATGCTCTGTACATTACACTTGATAATACAGTAGTTAGCGGTGTGGATACTTTGCTGCAAATTGCAAAAGATAAGCATATCCCATTCTTCTCCAGTGATCGGGATACCGTTGAAAAGGGTGCTTTTGCTACGTACGGCTTCAAATATTATGACCATGGTTACCAGGTAGGTCAAATGGCAGTCGATGTTCTTAAAAATGGTAAAAAACCTGCTGATATGAAAGTGACCGTTCCGGATAAACTGGATCTGATCCTTAATTTGAAAGCAGCCAAAGATCAAGGTGTTGAAGTCACAGATGCTATGAAAGCTTTAGTTAAAGACAAAGAGAAAAATATCATCCAGTAAAATACTTGCAGGGGTGAACGTCCCTTATGTTCACTCCTTTTCTAATATTGAAATAAGCGTTACAATGCTGGTTTCGCTAAGCGAAACCCAAGTTTTGCTTACGATGCTGGTTTCGCTAAAGCGAAACCCTAAGGAGGTGTCCATCACAACATGTACGATTCATTATTTGGCGCCGTAGAACTTGGTCTCCTGTATGCCTTGATGGCGCTTGGCGTTTACATCACATTCCGCATACTTGATTTTCCCGATTTGACTGTGGACGGCAGCTTCACGACCGGCGGTGCTATTGCTGCGATTATGATCTCAAACGGTTATTCTCCAGTACTGGCCTCATTAGCCGCTTTCGTGGGAGGTCTTGCAGCAGGCGCCTGTACAGGTCTTTTGCATACAAAAGGTAAAATTAACGGACTACTTTCCGGTATTTTAATGATGATTGCGCTCTATTCAATTAACATGCGAATTATGGGCAAACCGAATATTTCCCTGCTTGGCTCTGATACCCTTTTTACCTCGATACCGCCGTTTACACTTATGTTGATTGTCATAGTCATTTTCAAGCTGCTGCTTGATGCTTTTCTTCATACGGAATTGGGCTTGGCCCTTAGAGCCACAGGCGATAATGCCCGGATGATCAGAAGCTTAGGTGCAAATACGGATTCCACCACGATACTTGGTGTCAGCTTGTCCAACGGTTTGGTTGCTCTGTCAGGAGCGCTGATCGCTCAGCAATCAGGCTTTGCCGATATCTCAATGGGGATTGGTATGATTGTCATTGGACTCGCTTCCGTTATTATTGGTGAAGCCATTTTTGGTGCAAGAACCGTTTTCTTTGCTACGCTTGCTGCTGTAATGGGTTCTATCGTGTATCGCATTGTCGTGGCGCTTGCGCTTCAGGTTGATTGGTTAAAATCATCCGATCTCAAACTCATTACCGCTATTATCGTTATCATAGCGTTAGTTCTTCCTTCTATGCGGCGCATTTGGAGGCAGAAGGCAACGGCCAAGAGACGGTCAGCTGAACTGACAGCGTTTGTATTGAAGCAAAAAACGGGAGGTGAGCGCTAATGCTTCAGCTCTCCCATGTATCCAAGCTGTTCAACCCTGGAACCTCAGATGAAAAAATCGCTCTGATTGATATCAACTTAAAGCTGAATCCGGGTGACTTCATTACAGTTATTGGAAGCAACGGTGCAGGAAAATCAACATTAATGAACATTATTTCTGGTGTAATGACTCCAGACACCGGTGAGGTTCGGATCGAAGGGAACGCGATCCAGCAGCTTGCTGAATATCAACGCAGCCGTTGGATCGGCCGAGTGTTTCAAGACCCGATGGCTGGAACTGCGCCTCGGATGACCATTGAGGAAAATTTGGCGATGGCTTATTCGCGTGGCAAGCAGCGTGGTCTACGTTTCGGAGTAACATCTGGTAAACGCGCTTTTTTCCATGATCAGCTGAAGCGACTCGGCATCGGACTGGAAAGCAGGCTTCGTGCCAAGGTCGGACTATTATCCGGAGGTGAACGGCAAGCGCTTAGCTTGCTGATGGCTACATTCACCAAACCGCAAATTTTGCTGCTTGACGAGCACACCGCAGCACTTGATCCTGCGAGGGCAGAATTAATTACAAAGTTGACTCAGGACATTGTTCGTGAAATGAAGCTGACTACACTTATGGTTACTCATAATATGGAGCAAGCCATACGGCTCGGTAATCGCCTGATCATGATGAATAAAGGTGCGATCATTCTCGATGTCAACGAAGAAAAGAAGAAGGATTTAACTATCGAGCAGCTGCTCGGAGAATTTGAAAAAATCAGCGGAAGCAAACTATCCGATGATCGTGTCATGCTGGGCTAAGGAGCAACCTTGCTCTATGCATTGTTGAGGAATACGTAGGACTTATTCGTTTAAACTGCACTTGATGCGGTTTAAATGAATAAGTCCTTTTATTTATCTACCCAAGCTGTGCTCCGGTTTACGAATTTGCAGCTACTATAAGCATGGTTTCGCAGCTTGGCTAGGCATGTTCAGAATTTGTCCAGAAAGCTTTGCTATACTATGCACAAGCCGAAGAAAAAGTATCGTTGCCTCATCGTAAGCAGTCCAGTTTAAAACGGTTAGGGGGTGAATATGGATGAAACTATCATTAAGTGAAGCCGAATCCGTAAATAAGATTGAGATATCCAGGAAAAACCCCAGTACCTATTGTGTCAAGATTTCCGGTGTCCCTGTAAATCAAACCAGTGAGGGGGAAATAAGTTATATATGGAGCAGTAAGCAAGAAGCTTTAATATGTGCTCGCGGTATTGGCAAAATGTTCAATTTGCCGTCCGAGCTTATCCACATCGACTCGGGCATTTAATAACTCCATGCTCATAGGATTTCGCCGCCATAATAGCTAAACAGAGACCTGTGCTTATACGGCCTCAGGTCCCTGTTTTCGTATTATTTGATTGTATCTAGGCTAATTATCGCTGCTCCCCAGCTGGTACCCAACGGCCCGCTTCCAGCCTGCCACCGCCACCTCGCGTTTCGCTTCATCCATGCCTGGTTCATACGATCGATCAAAGCCCTTAAGCTGCTCCAGTTCGGACATATCCTGCCATACGCCAACCGCAAGACCCGCGAGAAATGCCGCTCCTAATGCCGTGGTTTCTATCACTTTGGGCCGTGTCACCGTCACGCCAAGTAAATCAGCTTGAAACTGCATCAAAAACTCATTGCGGACTGCTCCTCCATCCACACGAAGCTCACGCAGATGTATGCCCGATTCAGCCTCCATAATCTGCAGCACATCCTGACTCTGAAAAGCAATGGATTCCAGCGCCGCTCTCACGATATGCGCCCTCTTAGACGCACGCGTAAGTCCTGTTATCATTCCTCTGGCATCCGGTTCCCAATAGGGCGTACCGAGACCTGTAAATGCCGGCACAAAATATACGCCTTCCGTATGGTCAACGGATAACGCAATAGCCTCTGTCTCAGCAGCATTGTCGATAATGCCCAATCCATCACGCAGCCATTGGATAACCGTACCTGCATTAAAGACACTACCTTCAAGCGCGTAATAAACCTTGTCGTTCAGCTTCCAGGCGATCGTCGTAATCAAGCCATTTAATGACATGACTGGCTTCTCGCCGGTTTGCTTCAGTACGAAGCAGCCCGTACCGTAGGTGTTTTTGGCCATGCCTTCGGCAAAGCAGCCTTGACCGAATAATGCCGCCTGTTGATCCCCTGCTGCTCCAGCTATCGGGATGCTGAACCCGTCCCCCAGCAGCTGCGTATGTCCATATACTTCACTCGATGACCGTACCTCGGGAAGCATGGCTAGCGGTATATTTAAATCTCGTAATATGTCCTCATCCCACTGCACCGTATGAATATTCAACAGCATCGTGCGAGAAGCGTTGGAAACGTCCGTAACATGCTGACGCCCTTCGGTTAGCTTCCAGATCAACCACGAATCGATCGTGCCGAACAATGCATCTCCACGCTCCGCTTTTTCGCGAATTTCGGCATCCGAATCCAGCAGCCACTTAAGCTTGGTACCGGAAAAATACGCATCTAGCAGCAATCCCGTTTTACTGCGAATGGTCGGTTCCCAGCCCTTCAGTTTAAGCTCATCGCACATCGCACTCGTTCTGCGGCATTGCCATACGATGGCTCTATGCAGCGGCTTGCCTGTTATTCGATCCCAAACCACCGTTGTTTCACGTTGATTCGTAATCCCTATAGCTGCAATATCGGCGATTGAGAGCGATTTCACTGCTTCGCGAAGAACCTTAAGCTGTACCTGCCATATCTCTTCAGCATCGTGCTCAACCCATCCCGATTGCGGAAAATATTGTGTAAACTCCTGCTGAGCGGTACTTACAATCACACCTTGTGGATCAAATACAATCGCTCGACAGCTTGTTGTCCCTTGGTCAATTGCAACGACATAACGCGGTTTTGTCATCGTTTCTCTCCCCCATTTCAACCCTATTCACGCACATATTAGTTTTCAAGAAGCAATCTACCACATCCCGTTTTTAACTGTCAACCATTAGTTCAACCTTGTCATCATTCTTCAACAATCCATTTATTGATTAATCGTCCGGCTCATGATATGATGACGGTAATATTCACAAAAAAGACAAGTTAATAATGTGGTCAGAGACTAAGAGTAGACCGATACAACCTCTAGGGAGCCGTTTGGCAATTTCCTCAGAGGATGTGGCGGTCTTTTTTGTTGTATTTTTTAACAAATACACTATTATCGCAAAGGATGGGATAGCCATGAGCTTGAAATTTTCCGGGGAACAACGCACTGCATTTCTGAACGCATTGGGAACCGAAACCTTAGATATTCTTGTTATTGGAGGCGGTATCACGGGAGCAGGAATTGCACTGGATGCACAAACACGCGGCATGTCTACAGGACTTATTGAAATGCAGGATTTTGCCGCAGGTACATCCAGTCGTTCTACCAAACTAATCCACGGCGGTTTACGTTACTTAAAGCAGCTTGAATTTAAGCTGGTCGCCGAGGTCGGTAAAGAACGTGCAATCGTATATGAAAATGCGCCTCATGTCACAACGCCTGAATGGATGCTGCTGCCAATTATCGAGGGCGGAACCTATGGCAAGCTGGCTACCTCTGTCGGCTTGCTGGTGTATGATTTTCTTGCAGGTGTCACCAAGCAAGAACGTCGGGTCATGCTGTCTCTTGACGCTACGCTCAAGAAAGAACCGCTGCTGCGCAAGGATAAGCTGAAGGGCGGCGGTTACTACGTGGAATACCGCACCGATGATGCGAGACTGACAATTGAGGTTATGAAGGAAGCCGTACGGCGTGGAGTTAAAGCGGTCAATTATGCCAAAGCGAATGAACTGCTTTACGATGATGGTCGTTTGGTTGGCGTTCGTGTGCATGATCAACTGAGCGGGGAAATCGTAGATATCAAAGCTAAAAAAGTCGTTAACGCCGCTGGTCCTTGGGTTGACACGATTCGTGATATCGACGGCTCCAAGGAAGGTAAAAGATTGCATCTTACCAAAGGTGTCCATCTTGTGTTTGATCAATCCCGCTTCCCGTTAAATCAGGCAACCTACTTCGATACCCCGGATGGTCGAATGGTATTTGCTATTCCGAGAGAAGGCAAAACCTATATCGGTACAACGGATACCAATTATACAGGGGATATCGTGCATCCGAGAATGACACTTGAAGACCGTGATTATATTATCCGTGCGGCCAACTTCATGTTTCCATCGCTCAACCTGACACCGGCCGACATGGAATCCAGCTGGTCCGGATTGCGACCTTTGATTCATGAGGATGGTAAATCACCATCCGAGCTGTCACGAAAGGATGAAATATTCATCGCTCCATCCGGTTTGATTACGATAGCAGGCGGCAAGCTGACGGGATATCGTAAAATGGCCGAACGAATCGTTAACCTCGTTGCCTCCCAATTACAGACAGAGGAAGGCCGTAACACTTTCCCAGCGTGTTCGACTGCAAGCATCGTACTTTCCGGCGGCGACACTGGCGGTTCGCGCGTCTATAGCCGATTTGTTCAAGACAAAATTGCCTATGGTAAAAGTATCGGGCTCACAGATTCTGCTGCCGGCGTTCTGGTCCGCCGCTACGGCTCCAATGTGGATCAGGTATTCGAGCTATACAAGCTGCACCACAAGGAAGCTGAGCAGTATGCCATTCCCGGCGAATGGTTCGCATCGCTTCTGTACAGCATTGAAGCTGAGATGGTCGCCACGCCCCACGACTTTTTCATTCGCCGGACGGGTGCCTTGTATTTCAATATCGAAGCCTTACAGCGCTGGAAGCAGCCTGTTACAGCTTATATGGCTGAACGATTTGGCTGGAGCGAATCCGAAACGGACTCGCATGTTCAAAACTTAGAGCGGCATATCCGTGATGCTGTTGAGCCTTTGAGTACGGAATCGAAGTAAGTGGAAGGTTTTAATAATGTCTCCATATTTCTTTATGGGAGGTAGTTACAGCGACTGCACCTGCATGCAGGGCCAGCTCTACCTCCTCTACAGTACGAATTAAGCCACCAGCGAGTATAGGAATACTGAGTCTCGCATGCATCTCGGCAATAATATGAGGCATGACTCCTGGCAGCACTTCAATATAATCAGGTTGATTTTTCTCAGTGATTTTGTAGATCGTCTCGAGAGCCGTAGTATCCAGTAGAAAATGCCGCTGAATGGCAAGCACCTTGTGCTTTTTGGCGGTCACTACGGCTGAGCTTTTTGTGGAAATGATACCTGCTGGCTTTAGGGTCTGGCATAAAAACTCAATTGCATACTCATCATTTTTTAATCCGTGAATCAAATCGGCATGAATAAGCAGCTTCTTACCATTACTTCGGGCCAGCTGTGATACGCTTTGCAGTTGAGAAACATGGCTATCCAGCAATACTAAATAATTAAATGGGCTCTTGATCAGCAGCTCCAGATCTCTCATTTTCCGGACGGCTGGGAGCACCCTCTGCCCCATGAAATGCATTTGTAGCATCGCTCCTTTGACTTCATTTCCTCGCACACTATGTACCATATTACTTGGAAATACAGTTTTCAACAACCACTCTATCTACCAGCAAAGTAAAGCACAAAAAAACCATCACTTCCCCCATCTACAATTGGGTGTCTGCGATGATTTTTGCTTGATATCACTTTTTGTCTTTCTTGCCAAACAGCAAAGGAAATGCAAATTTCTTGGCACCGTCCTTTTTCTTTCCTTCCCGGTCGAAATGTAGGGTTGCATTGATCTCCCCGCCTAATATTATGAGAATACTCGATAAATACAACCATGTCAGCAGCACGATGATACCGCCGATACTTCCATAAGTTTTCGTATAATTACCAAAATTATTAACGTAAAACGAAAACAAGATCGAAGTAACTACCCAACCTATCGTAGCAAATAAAGCGCCCGGAATCACCTCACGAAAGCGAAGCCGTAGATTAGGCGTGTACTTATAGAGCAGCACAAACGCACAAACCATAGTAATCAGTGGTATCACATATTGGGCAATTCCCCACAGCACTTCAAAATTGCCTGGTATTTGCGCTATTTGATAAATATTCGCACCGATTACTTTACCAAATATGAGCAGAATCAGACTCAGAAAAATCAATACCGCCAAAATAATTGTGAAAATAAAGGAGATGCCTCTTGCCTTCCAAAAAGGTCGATTCTCTTCCACATCGTATGCCTTGTTTAGTGCTTTGATCACAGCATTGATACCGTTCGAGGCCGACCATAGAGTTGCCACAAGCCCGATAGAAAGAAGGGAACCATTGCGCGATTGCTGGAGCTCTGTAAATACATTCACAATGAGCTGATCGGAAAGCTGCGGCAGTACACTGCTAATATTTGTGATTGCATCACTCACGCTGATATCCGAGAAGCTAAGTACCGCAAACACGAAGATAAGGAACGGAAAGAATGAAAGAATTAAATAATAAGTCAGTTGGGCTCCCATAGCAGGAACGTCGTCATCTTCAAATCGGCCATACAAGCTTTGCGCAAAGCTCATAAACGAGAAATGTTTTTTCTTAACGCCGGGCCCTTCAGAGGATTGCGGTAATTTAGAATGCTGTGTCCATTCTACAGATGCTTGTTTTTTTGCAGGATCTACAGCTTTTGCCATACGACAGTTCCCCCAGTCTCAAATCAACTGATATCCTATACGGACACAGTGGTTGTTCTTCTTTCTTACCCTATTGGAGAGGAAAGTGACACAGCCTGAGTGAGAGAAATTCGGTTCTGGATACATGGGCATCATGAAGAAGCTTTACGAAAGGTTAGCTCAAAAACGGTCTCTTTTTCATTGCTGGTAAAGGTGATATCACCTTCATTATTAAGCATGATCTGTTTACATATAGCCAAGCCGAGACCCGTACCATTCTCTTTATGGGTCACAAACGGGTTGAAAATTGTGCTGTACAGCTCTTCAGGCACACTCGGTCCATTATTGGCTACTTGAATAATCGTGTTTGAGCTGTCCTCGACGACAGAGATGCTCATTTTTTTGTTGCTTTTCAATTCGGATACGGCGTCTATCCCGTTGTTTAATACATTGGACAGCACCTGCTGGATTCCCATTTTCTGAACATAAAGCATGGATCCCTGAGGGACGTTAAGGGTAAGGTCAACATTTTCGTTAATGAGCCTTGGATTCAGCAAGGATAAAATATGATCAAGCACCTGCCTGACAGAAATATGTACCATCTCTTCGTCCATAATCGGCTTTCTGGAAAAACTAAGAAATCCGGTTACCTGCATCAAAATTTGCTCACATTCATCTTCAATAAATCCAAGGTAGCTGTCAGCTCGTTCATAACTATTTTGGTTAATATTATAGCGCAGTAATTTCAAAAAACCTTTGATCGAGGTCATGGGATTACGAATTTCATGCGCCATGCTGGCCGCCATCTTGCCGAGCAACGAAATCCGGTCATCATGCTGCAGGGTGAGCGCTGACGAATTGTCCTGACCTAATTGTTGTTTTTTCCAATATTTTGTAAGAATCAAGGCTTCCATGTCATCAATTCTCGAACTCATCTGTTTGAAGAGTGCCAATGTCAGACTGTCCTCCCCAGCTTCTTGCAATGTATGCCGCCAAAGCAGCATCGCCCAAAGAATGAGCTCCAAGCCCTCCTCCTGCGTTTCAAGTATAAAAAAGCCATCCATCAAGCTATGCTGAAGCGAATGGGTATCGACAGCTATATGAAATTCTGTAATATAGTTGAACCCCGCCTCTCCAAGGCTCTGCAACATAGCTTCCTCATAGTGATCAGGAAAACGCTCTCTAAATAGCTTACACCAATAGGTAATATAAACAGGCTTCATGCTTCGAACACTAGTTAAGAAATTAGGATTATCCATAATTTAACCTTCCTGTTTATCAAGATGTAGAAATGGTATACGTGAAAAAACTGCCCGAGAGGACAGTTCTGCTTGTGTTTCGAAGAAATAAACAGGCCCTGATTAGTCCCCGTAAGTTATTGCTACACAGAAGATTTTATCACATTTTGGAAATAATAAGCTACAACTTTTAGCCCGATATCATCATAAATTATAAGAATTCCTTAGGCCCTGTTCAGTCGCAGCGCATTGCAAATAACGGTTACAGAGCTAAGTGCCATTGCTGTACAAGCCATCCATGGTGCAAGATAACCCATGATGGCAATCGGAATCGCCAGTACATTATATAACAGCGAAAAAGCCAGATTTTGACGGATGATCCTTATTGTTTTTTGGCTGATGACGATAGCGCGGACGAGCCCGCTTACATCATGCTTCAGAAGCACGATATCTGCAGCCGCTTTGGAAATATCGGTTCCTTTGGCGACTGCGATTCCGATATCCGCTGCACTCAAGGCAGGCGCATCATTCACCCCATCCCCAACCATTGCCACTTGATGGCCCTGCTCTCGCAAGCTTTTAACAAGATTTGCCTTATCCTCAGGCAGCATTCCCGCGTACACCTGACTAATTCCCGCTTGTTTGGCTGCATAATGAGCTGTCGATTCACGATCACCTGTCACCATTCTAATATCCAGCCCCATAGAAATCAGCTGCTTGATCGCTTTACGAGCAGTCGGTTTGACCGGATCGCTAAGTGCAAGAGCCCCAAGCCATCGCCCGTCGACTGCAGCAAATATGACCGTGAATCCATGCTGCTCCCATTGATCGACCAGACTGGCTTGCGGAAATACCCGACTTCCCTGATTGGCAATTCCCCCCTGCGGGAGGCCCACTATGCCTTCAGCAGCCAACCATTGACGCGTGCCTAACCATACTTCTCTGTCTTCCACCACAGCACGAATTCCACAACCTGGAATCGACTGAAAATGCTCGCACTGAGGAAGTGCTATCCCTCTTCGCAGTGCTTCTTCTACAACAGCCCTGCCTAATGGATGCTCGGAATGCTGCTCGGCTCCAGCGGCAATACGCAGCATGAACAGCTCATTAGCGGCAGATCTATCCTCGATATATAATTGAGCACCCCTACTGCGAGCTTGTTCGGCACGTTTCTCAAACTGCAAAGGCCGAGCAGAATCAAATCGTCTGAAAGAGTCTGCGGCCCATAAGTTCGTAACTCTGGGAGCCCCGCCAGTAATCGTCCCTGTTTTATCCAGCAAAATTACACGGGCCTGAGGCAAAATTTCCATCATTTTTCCTTCTTTGATCACAATTCCAGACTGTGTTGCCCTGCTGGAGCCTACCAGTATCGAGATGGGTGTCGCAAGTCCAAGCGCGCAAGGACAGGCAATCAGTAGAACAGATATCGCCTTCTCCAAAGCGCCGCCAAGCAGACCCGGCTCAAGAGCTAAGTACCATGTGATAAATGTCGCAGTCGCCAAGACTATAATGATCGGTACAAAAATTCCGGATATCGTGTCTGCCATTCTTTGAATAGGCGCTTTGGTGCTCTGCGCTTCCTCTACAAGTCTTATAATTCGTGCCAAAGTTGACTGCGTTCCTACCTCCGTCGTTCTAATCCTCAGCATACCGGTGCCATTTAACGTTCCAGCCGTAACCCGATTTCCGACAGCTTTGTCAACCGGCATGCTTTCCCCGGTAAGCATCGACTCATTGACGCTTGAGTATCCTTCTATAACTTGCCCATCTACTGGCAGAGCTTCGCCTGGGCGAACGACGACGATATCATGGACTGCAACCTGTGCTGCGGGAATCCGCTGTTCACATCCCTCTCTAATGACTGAGGCCATCTCCGGTCTGAGACGGTGAAGCTGGTGTAAGCCGCTTAGTGCTTGCCGCTTGGCCAATGCTTCAAGCCATTTGCCCAACCATACAATCGTAATGATCATCGCGCTGGCATCAAAATACAACGGGATATGTCCACCGGTCATAGGGCTTCCGTGGCTTTGCATAGATGCGCCTTGCATGGATATGCCATGAAACAACAAATAATGGCTGTATAGATAAGCAGCCGAGGTGCTTAACACAATTAATACATCCATGTTGACACTGCCGCTTTTTATAGAACGATAAGCGCCTGTATAGAAAGGTAATCCGAGAATGAATTGAATCGGAGTCACCAATGCCAGCTGAAACCACGGTAGAAGCAGCAGCTCTGGAACCCAGATGGAAGCAAACAGCTCATGATGAGCGGCCATTGCCCATAGAAAAGGAAGCGTAAGCAGCAGTGACATTGCAAACATCATCCCACTACTGATCCCGCTCCTACGATCAGCAGCTCCTGTGTTCCCGTCTAAACTACGTTCACGGGCTGTGAACCCCAACTGCTCAATTCTCGTTTCAATTCGATCTACGCTGATTCGATCAGGGACGATAACTACAGATGCGCGATTCAGAGCAACATTCACATGAATTTGTTCGATTCCATCCATTTTGGCCACTACTTTTTCAATCCTTGCTCCGCAAGCTGCGCAGGTCATTCCGGCAACATCCAGCGTCACATGCTGAAGATCATTGCGCTTGCCCATGGCTTCACCCCTTTCTCGACGAGATCCATGCCCGTACCGTTTCAATATATGGACTGGCCGCGTGGATCATGCCATGGGAATAACAAAAAATCCTTACCCGGAATCGAACAGGCAGTGACCTGCCCTGCCATTGCCGGGTAAGGATTTACAAATAATCACAGAAAAGATTCGTCTTACGACTTCTGCAAATCAACCGGAGTATCCGCATGCGTGATCTTACGTCCCCAAACGGAGGACAAGAAGAAGCTGATCACCAGTACAATCGCTCCGAATGCATAAGGCAGATTTAAATGAATCTCGTACAAGGTACCAGCCACAGCAGGTCCGAAGATGTTGCCCAAGCTCATGTATGCATTGTTCATTCCTGCTACATAACCCTGTTCCTCACCTGCCATTTTGGATAACAATGTATTGATTGCGGGACGCATAATGGAAGTTAAAGTGAAGAACAACATCGTCACGATGAGTACAAACCAGAAGTTTCCTGATAACAGCATGAGCACGAGACAGACCGCAGACAGCACAAACGTAATATTAATTAACATTTTCTCGCCGAACAGCTGTATCAATTTACCGATCAGCAGAGCTTGAACCAAAGCTCCGATTAAAGCGCCTATTGTAATCAGAATCGCTATATCCCTCACTGTGTAGCCATACTTGGCATCAACGAATAAAGGAAAAATGGCTTCAAAATTGGCCAAACCAAACGTCAACGCAAAAATTAACAGCAGCAATATAAAGTAAGGTGCTTTGAAAGAAAGAGCAAACTGCTTGAAAACACTTTCTCGCTTCACCTTCACCTGACGTGCAGCTAATTGCTTCTCTTTGGACAGTGCCTCCGGCAAGAACACCATGGAACCAATCAAGGCCAAGGCAGCAACACCGGCTGATACATAGAAGGGCGCTCTAATCCCAAATTCGGCCAGAAAGCCTCCAATACCAGGACCGATAACAAAGCCGAGCGACATCGCTGCCCCGAGAAGACCAAGACCCTTACCTCTCTTCTCTACGCTCGTTACATCCGCAATATATGCCATCATAGACGGAATCATTGCTGCTGCTCCGATACCACCGATAAGTCTGGACAAGTACAGCAGCCATATTTGATCAGCCATAGCAAATACCAGATTCGATATTGTAAACAATCCCATACCGGATACGATCATAATCTTACGTCCGTATTTATCCGACCATTCTCCAGCAATTGGGGAAAATATAAATTGAGTCAATCCGAAGGCCGCGATCATATACCCGGCAGCTTGCCCGCCCGCATTAAATGCCTTTAAGTATTCGGGTAGTACAGGAATAATGAGTCCGATCCCCAGCATCGCGATAAAAATATTGATCATTAAAAAAACAAGCGGCATGGTTTTATTTTCGATTGCATTCATGGTGAAATCTCCCTATCTTTTTTTCTAGTCTCAGGGCATAAGCCCGGTTGCATAAATTTCTTGAATATTTGTAAGATCTCCTCACTGCTAAGCGGAGCATGATTCTCTCCCCACTTATACAACAAAGCCGTATACAGCTCAGTAATTAGAAATGCAGTAAATTCCACATCACACTGCTCAATCGAGCCATTGTCCATCAGGTTATGAATGAGCTCTTGCAGCTGGTCAAAAGCAGTGCTCTCAATCCGTATGAGACCTTCCTTCACTTCAAAAGTTTGAAAGGCTTCGGCCTCCTGCTTCAGCTTGCAAAACAATGGATGCTGCTTTTGATAATTAACCACGTTACATATATAATGGTGCAGCGATTCAACATTCGTCCCATACGTATGCTGTGATTCCTCAGCAAACCGTGCAAACTGCTTGAGCTCATCATCAACAATACAGGTGAACACCTCTTCTTTGGTTTTGAATGAAAGATAAAAGGTGCCCTTTCCCATGTTAGCGTATTTCGCAATATGATCGAGCGTTGTAGCCTTATAGCCAAAGCTTTGGAAAGCCTCACGGGCGGCTCTAATAATTTGCTCACGTCTTCCGCTTCTATCCATACTTCTATCCTTTCTGATTCACACAAGGCGATCTGAATAATTGACCACATCGTTTTTTTGGTCACGACCTATTGTAACCAAACTCAGGCCTACTTGCAAACTTATATAGAAACTTCTAAAAAGCAAAAAAAGAGGCAGCCGTAGCTGCACTCCTGAATATCTGCTTATTTTATGACTTCTGTAGTGAAGGCAGAAGTCTCATTGATTCGGACTCCTCTTCTGCCGGTATCAGTCCATCCTCCATCAGTACCCTGATGAATGCTTTGGCTACAACAGGATCAAACTGTGTGCCGCTATGTCTACGGAGCTCCTCGGCTGCAGTTTCCATAGATAGCTTTTGGCGATAGGAACGATTGGTCGTCATTGCATCAAACGCGTCGCAGGCTGCCAAAATCCTTGCCCCAAACGGAATTTGATCACCCTTTAAACCATGCGGGTAACCATGTCCATCCATCCGCTCATGATGATGCCGTACCATATCTGTTGCACCCATATCCTGTAATTTTTTGATATCCTTAATAATTTGATAGCCATCCTCGGCATGTTTCTTCATCACATCGTACTCTTCTTCTGTCAAACGGCTTTCTTTTTGCAAAATAGACTCGGGCGTTCCAATTTTACCTATATCATGAATGAGTCCTGCCAGATGAACAGCTTGTATTTCCTGAGTGGATAAGCCCAGCTCGGCCGCAATTCTCTTGGCATAATTGGCGACATTGTTGGAATGAAAGGCTGTATAGGGATCACGAGCATCAATGCTTTTGGAAAATGACAAAATGGTATTCATAAACAGCTCTTCAAATTCCACTTTTTGCAAATAATTACGCTGGGATACTACCGTTACCCGACGGATGAGCATCGAGATCAGCAGCAGTGCGGCAGCACCGATTACCGGAATCCAGCCCACCTCGCTAAAATACAGCCAAATTCCCATGACAGCAGCTGCGAAAGTGGATACGAGAAATACATTGGCTACATACAAAGCAACAATGACCACAGGAACTGCATACAAGCCTAACAACAACGGAGAAGAGTGAAACATATGCAGCCAAATAGCAGCTCCTATAGAAAGCACCATCAATATCCAAAGTGAGACTGTCGTCTTTTTCCCAAGAGATACAGGACAAAAATGATCATTACCACTTAAGAACAGCTCACGGACGTCGGTATCTGCCCCATGCCCCTGGAGTCCCAGACTGTTCCTCGACAGCTTGTGCAGATCCATTTCATTTTTCAATAAGCTCGCCTCCTATCATTCCAATTACCCACACTATGTAGGAACATTGACCTATGTGAGTATTACCGTACACCTCATCCTTATACCTTGTCAATGCTCAATATTGTGAATAGTTAGCACTGAATGATAGGGCACTGTATAACCATAAAAAAGCTTCCAGCACCAGCAAAGTGGATTCGGAAGCTTTTCTCTAGAGACCTTCTTAGGCGACAAACCATTCGTATTACAATCCGGCTAAAACTTGTACGAGCCCTTTTTCTCCAATTGTGAATTCAGCAAGTCCAGAGAAGTCGAAATTTTATCCAGCTCGTCTGCTTCAAGATCGCTGAGCACAGTATGAAAAAATTGCTCATGATAAAATTCAACCTTGTTACGAATTTCATCCATTTTATCGGTCCTTTGAATCCAAATGACTCTGCGATCTGTCTTGTCCCGTACTCTTTGAATCCATTCATCTCGTTCCAAACGGTCAATGATACCGGAAACCGTGCTGTAGGAAAGCTGAACCGCTTCTGTGATTTGCCCAATGGTCTTCGGTTCTTTATAAATTTGACCGATAATTATACCCTGTGGCTTGGTCAGATTGAGCTCTTTCATAAAATTTTCAAGAGTTGCATTATATAAACGGGTCAGCGTATGAATAGATTTGGAAATATGAATAGCTTGATTCATAGACAAAGCCCCCATTCTGGCATCAAAGTAAATATTGTTCAAACTATATCATATTATTCGAATGTCGCCAAGAAGAGGGCCTGCTACTTTTTTATTGAGTCAAAGAAGACAACAAACGTTTCGCTTCGCCCGATGGCGTCGTTACCGTTTCATAGAATTTCACTTTAAGCGGTGCTTCCATCTGATCTGAACTTACATTATCAAAGTAAAGAATCTGATTACCGTTCATGATACGGTCCGGACCACTAAGCAATAAGGATTTGTAGGCGATGCGTTCACCAGCTGGATTCTCCAGCTCAATCAGCAGCTTGGGATTGCTCGCTTCCGTTACGACATTGTCCGTGGTGTTAATATCCATGACCGTTTTGAGTTTGTACGTATAATTATATGCTTTAGTAGAAGCATTCTGCGAAATAACCATCGATAAAGCCCATGAGTTCAATTTCAAATGATAAGGGTATAAATCCATTTCCGTATCGTTAGGCGCTGCTTTCTGCACACCTATATTCAATTGTCCAATCGTAGCCTTAAATCCAGAATCCCCTTGCGGTTCCTGCAGATTGAAGACAAACCGGTCTGATTCCTCGGTAGTCGGCATCGTGAAAGCATATGCTACTGACACTCCCATACCTGGCAGCACTTCTTTTAATGTGCTTGGTACCGGGTTTCCGGTGTAGGCTGTACCTGAACTATTCACAAGCTCGGTTCCGAGCGAAGGAATCGGCATCGGACTATCGCTGTAATTCGTGTATTTCAGATTGGCTACAACTGTTTTAAAGTTTTGACCCTCATTCTCAAACCAATCTGCATGGACCAATGAAACGGTCACCTTGGGATTCACAGCCTGACTGACGGCATCAATCGCAATCGGTGAGCCCATTTGATAATCAGGCAAGTTAACTGCATTCACATTATTCTCAGTAGGCAAATGGAATCCAATACGTCCGGTGTAATACGACTGAGGCGTCGTTTGACCCTGCTTCAGAAAGCTTTCAGGCGTTAACACATAGAAAGCCTCAGGCTTAATACCGGCATCTGTCGGAATCGTGTAATACAGATATTGGCTTTCGCCAGGATTCACGCTTATCGGTTTTTGCTCGACGCGTTGACCAACAAACGATTGTCCACTCGCTTTGCCGCTCAAAGTAAAATCAGGAACCGTTTCTGTGAAGCCTCCTGAATTATTTACTTTTAACTGGACGACATAGGTCGGCTTTTGCCCTGTATATTGCGTCGATAGGCTTACAGCAGAATAAGTAAGTGACGAGGTTATGTCTGGTAAAGTAAAAGACTGTCCCCAGTTCAGTAACGAAGCATCATTAATAACAGCATCGCTACCTTTCCAGACCAAGGATCCGATACCCGCGTCGGCAAGCACGGTCTCTTGTTTAGGGTATACATTCATATTCACATCTACCCACAATAAATCCGTTAGAGACAGCTCGTTCTTAGCGTCGATCTCTGTCATATAACTAAGCTCGACGTTGCTTTGCGGCGAAATCGATTTGACATTGGCTGCACTTGGCTGAAGCGTATAGGATGTACCGTCCGCAGCTTTGGCCCGCAGTTCGAAATCGGGAATACGTACGATAGCGCCCGAACGATTAGACAGCTTAATAACGGAGCCGATTCTCCAGCCGCCAGCGGTTTTTTCCAAGAGCACATTCTTCACCTGAGCTTGCGTCATATCGGTAATGGCATATGCTGGCGAATCGATCACTGTTGGCGCAGGTACTGCTGCGTCTGCGAAAGCAGGCGAGACAGCGAGCACGACCGACGAGGCAATCATCACCGTAGAAACGGCTTGTTTCCAAATTAATTTCATTGTAAATCCTCCCAAAATCTAATTTATGCAAGTGTTCAATATGTCGACTTTTCAAACAGCCTTTTAAGCTTTCAATACGCCATCCTTGGCCAAATTGGGTGCAGCAGTCGGCTTGGGCTCAGGTGCAGGAGCTGCTTTTTTCTTAGCTCTTAGAAAGAAGACGACCGGTATGCACAAGAATGCAGGAATCGCGGATATATAGAAAGTGTCGGCTATACCTCGAATCAAGGCTTCTTTCTGCATCATCCCTGCAAGGTTCATCGCTGCAACCCCACTCGCAGTAGTCGTATCTACACCCCATTGGTAAATAGCACCTGTCATTGCTGAGAGCACATTGCTCGCAGCCAACGAATCGACTGGGACGCTTTCGGAAATATGCTGGTAGTGAATGAGTTGACGATTGCTCATGATGGAAGTAAACAATGCAATTCCCATCGAACCAGCAACCTGCCGTACTACATTGGATAAAGGGGACGCATTCCCAACTTTATCGTTTGGAATGGACATCATACCCGCAGTCGTTAATGGCATCATAACAAGACCAATACCAATAGCACGAATCGTCAAAATCACATTAAGCCAATGGTTAGGCGTATCAGCCGTCAGCATGTGAAGCTCCATCGTGGTAAAACCAAGCGTTGCCAGCCCGATGATTCCGACGGGGATAATGCCGAACTTTTCTGTAAGTTTACCGCTGATCGGCATCATAAAGGCCATCGCAATGGACTGAGGCATCATAAGAAGCCCTGTCTCCATCGCACTCATGGATTGTATATTTTGCAAGTAAAGCGGAGTAAGAAAGGTTCCCCCCAGCATTCCCATCATAACGAGACTACCGGCAATGGTACTCATCGTAAATTGCGGATTTTTAAATATTTTCAGATCCAATAATGGATTTTTACTGCCAAGCTCTACCCAAATCAATAGCATTAGACTGAAAAAAGAGACGAATAGCAAACTAACAATAAATAGCGATGTCCAGCCTTCCGACTGCCCTTTGGATAAAGCGAGCAGCAGGGTACCAAAAAATAGAATAGAAAGTACAGCGCCAGCCAAATCAAATTTCACATCTAATTTTCTTATTGAATCCTTAAGCAAAATTTTGCCCATAATAAAGGCGAATAGGCCGATTGGAATATTAACAAAGAACAACCAACGCCAGCTGTAATATTGAATCATATAACCACCGACAGTCGGTCCAAGCGCGGGCGCTACCATTGCAGCAACGCCCCATAATCCGATGGCTGTTCCCACCTTTTCACGTGGAAATGTCGTGTAGATAATCGACATGCCGACCGGCATAATAAAGCCTCCGGCAAGTCCTTGAATAATCCGAAACATGATCAGAGTGGAGTCACTCCAAGCAATTCCACACAAGACGGAGCCAATGGTAAATCCAAGCACCGAGTAAATAAATACATTTTTGTTGCCGAACCTTGCTCCCAGAAACCCGCTCATGGGAATAACTACAGCTGATGCCAGCATATAGCCGGTAATAACCCATTGAACTGTAGGAACGTCAGAACCAAACACGGCAACGAATTTCAGCAGTGCCACATTCATCAGGCTGCTGTTCAGAACGGACACGAAGGTACCCATCACAATGGCGAAGAGGCCAAGCCACATGCTGCCGTTTTTCTCGGACTCAGATGGTAATGTCGAAGCGTCTGCCATAATTCTGCACCACCTATTCCACTTTCAATTTAGCGCCATCAACGATGCTGTCGTTAGGGCTCACAGCGATTTGCTGCTGGGCTTGCAGATTAGCATTCGCTTCTATATAGACCCAATCCTGATTTTTTTCTGTTGTCTTGACTTCGATCCTGTGAGCTGTACCGTTGTCTATTCTGATGACATATTCTTTGCCATCCTTCTTGATGATGGATGATTTAGGGGCCTCAAGGCGAGTTTTACCTGCATCCTTCAAATGCACCTCGGCAACAGTTCCAGCAAACAGCAGTCCATCCTTGTTGTCTACCGTTACTTTAACCGGGAACGTATTGCTATTGGCGTTCGATACAGGACTCACAAAGGAAATGGTACCTGGGAATGTTTTGTTCGGTACATTAGCTGCCTTCACTTCGACTGCTGTGCCTGCTTTAACAGAACCAATCTGCGTATCTGTCACACTGAGCTCTACTTGAACCTGATTCATATCCACAACGGAGAACAGTGCAACACCCGGCTGTGCCATCTCTCCAGGCTGTATGCTGCGCTTGATAACAATACCATCCGTTGGGGAAGTAATCGTTGCATTATTAACTGAATTGCTCGCTAACTGGACGACCGCGTTCAAGCGATCCAGATCTGCTTGCAGCGCCTTAATCGTGTTATCCGTAGCTCCTGCCTGTGTCAGCTCGAGCTTCGCTTTTGCGGCATCTACCTGTGCCGCTGCGGCTTGGCTTGCAGCCTGCGCTTGCTCATAGCCCGTTCTGGCCTTCTCGTATTCAAGCTTTCCACGATCCACATCCTCTTTTGTTACAGCAGAGGAGCTATCAAATTGGTTGCGAAGTCTGTTGTATGTGTTGGTTGCCAGTTCAAAACCTGCTTTTGCTTGCTCAACGGCTGCCGCTGATTGTCCCTGCGCCGCCTCAGCCGCGCGAACAGCACTTTGCGCTGCCTTCAGCTCTTGCGAACGTGCACCAGACTGCGTATCCGCCAGCTTCGCATTGGAAGCTACAACTCCGGATTCAGCTTGCTTCAGCTGTTGAACGAGATCATCAGTCTCAAGCTGTACGAGCACATCGCCTTTCTTCACTGCAGCTCCTTCATTAACATTGACACTGGATACCTTGCCGGATATTTTGCTGACAATTTTCACTTCTTGATCCGGATTAATTTTACCGCTCCAGCCGGTATCTGTAAGCTGACCCAGCTTCATTACTTTTACTGGCGCTTCTGCAGCTGCACCATTTACTTGGCTCGCTGTAGAAGAACCACAACCCGACAATGCGCTCACCAGTGCAAGCGACAATACCGCCGGAACCCAAATTTGCTGCCTTGTTTTCATCGTTTTGCTCCCCTTTATCAGTTAACCTTAATCTTGATCACAGTACTTAATCCCGGTGATAGCTCAACACCTTGTTGATCGTCGATTGATATTTTAATTGGAACCCGTTGTGTCACTTTTGTAAAATTACCGCTTGTATTCGACGCAGGCAGCAGCGAGAAGGTTGATGCTGTTGCTTTACTGATCTCTTTCACTTTTCCTGTCAAGGTTGTGCCTTTGAAGGTATCTACCTTGATTTCTACGGTTTGACCTTCTTTAATACGATGAATTTCCGTTTCCTCGATGTTGGCTGATACATACAGCTCTTTTTGATTGACGACCATCGCAACAGTTTGGCCTGGAGAAGCAATCTCACCTGGCTTAATCAAAGATTTAATAATCGTACCTTCGATTGGCGATCTCAAGGTAGCTTGCTCCAAATTGCTAATACTCAGGTTGTTGCTGTCCTGCTGACCAACAATCTGATCGGCTAGTACATGATCTCCTTCATTCACCTGCATCGAAAGAACTTTTCCTGTAACTCGCGGCATTACCTTATAAATATCGCCAGCAAGTCTGGAATCCTCAGATGATACATAGTTCTGACCCTGATACCAGAACATACCGCCAATGCCACCTCCGGCGATGACCAGTACCGTCAAAATAACAATTAACACCGATTTTCGCTTCATGTTTCTCCTCAATCCTCTTTCCATCTCTAAAATTTCTGTATTCATTATTTATTTCGAACACGAAATAAATAAGCGTAAAAAACAATCTTACACATTTTCTTCTCCAAGATTGCGCAGCAGATTCGTGTACAGCTTATCCAAAATCTGAAGCTCCTCTGCAGATATTCCTTGCAGCATTTTTTCAACAAGCTGGTTTTTCAATTCATTACTTGCTACACAGGCTTCCAGCCCTTGTGGACTAATTTCCAAATACACGCTGCGGCGATCACCTTCGTCCCGATATCTGAGAATTAAACCTTTCTCCTCTAGCTTATCGCATAATAATGTAAGTCCCCCTGGTGTCATACATAATCGTTCAGCAAGATCGGATACTCTTTGAATGCCTTCTTTGTGAAGCATATGAAGCATGTTAGCCTGAGGCAAACTCAAATTCATCGGACTGACCGCATTCCACTCGGATATGAATTTTTTATGAACCTGCCGATGCAGACGTTCGATCTTCTCCATATTAAAATGATCAATCAAGGACGTTCACTCCTTATTACAAACAAAATCATTTCCCCTTTAACATTTTCATCACTTAATCATTCCATTGAAAATATTTAGTACACGAAATAATATATCAGAAAAACGACTAATATAAAAACTCCAAAATAAGCCAATTAATCGCGTTTAACTCAATGTATCTAGCCCAGCATCCGCTTATCTCTGCCGCATGAAGCCACACGATATCGTGTGGCTTCAAAACCTCGTACTCAGCTCCGTTTAATCCTTGTTCATTGTAAAGAATGCCTTACTCATTTCAACCCTCATTTGAGCTATTGCATGGCTTCTTGCGGCTCCTCACTATTTCGTGTTCCTTTGCGATCCGACAACTGCACCTTGCCTACAAACAGGCTTAGAATGGCACCGAGAATGACGAACACAAGACCGAACATAAACACTGTATGCAAGGAATCAACCAGTGCTGTTTTTAAAATTGGTACAATCTGAGCCGTTAATGCCTGCGGCATTTGGCTAAGCGCCTCCGGATTGAGCAGTACCGAGTACAGCGATTGCGGGTCCGTACTGATTTTGGCAATCATGTCGCTTATGAATGTGCTGCCTTCCTGTGGAATTTGCTTGAGCACAGGAACCAGATTAAGCGTCAGCTGGTTGCTGGAATGATGGTTCATTATCGCTCCAAGTATAGTCATCCCAAAGGTGCCTCCAATTTGCCGAAAAAATTGACTTGAGGAGGTGACCACACCAAGCTTTGATTTTGGAAAGCTTTCCTGCAAAGCCAACGTAAGCAGCGGCATCACCAAGCCCATGCCAAGCCCTATAACCATCATAAAACTGGAGGCCGTCAGCTTCGAGGTTGTCATACTAAGAGTAGTCAGCAATATAAATCCGATGGCCATAATGACCATACCGATACCCATCTGTGTACGCACACCAATCTTTTGGACGAGCTGACCGCCAAGGACGCTTGCCGCGATCATTGTAATCATCATCGGCGTCATAACGGTACCGGACGCCGCCGGGCTGATCCCGACTATGCCCTGCATGAATAACGGCACAAACATGATCGCTCCGAACATGCCGACACTCATCAGGAAGCCGACTCCATTTATGATCGTGAACGTTTTATTTCGGAACAACGAAACTGGCAGTATGGCTTCCTTCGCTTTTGATTCGATAAAGACAAAACTAACCAATGAAACGACGGCTAGGACGATCAGTCCAATCACCTGCCAGGATACCCAGGCGAAATTTTTCCCGCCGAACGTTAAAGCGAGCAGCAAGCTTACAACACCAACAATCATCGTTGTCATACCGGCAATATCGAATTGCACCTTGTCTTTCTTTTGGAACTTCGGAAGTGCAATAGAAATCAATACAATAGCCAATATACCAACAGGTAAATTAATATAAAACACCCAACGCCAGCTGGCAGCATCGACGATCCATCCACCGACCTGTGGACCAATAATGGAAGAAAGCCCGAACAAGGCACCGAATACACCCTGCCATTTGGCTCTCTGCTTGCCTGTGAAGATATCTCCGATTATAATCATGGCCATCGGCATCATAATCCCGCCACCGATACCCTGCAAGCCGCGGAATAAAATAAGCTCCGTCATATTTTGCGACAATCCGCACAGTGCGGAGGCTATGATAAAAATACTCAAACCTGTTACATAAACAACTCTGCGTCCTAACAAGTCTGCCAGCTTTCCGGCAATCGGTACGATAACCGTAGAAGTAAGCATATATGCTGTCGTCAACCAGGTCATCAAACCTAGTCCACCCAGATCACCAACAATTCTTGGCATCGCTGTTCCGACAATCGTTCCATCCAACGCACCAAACAGCATGGCAATGATTAACCCCGCTACGAGCAATCCTTTCCGCTTGTTTGGATCATGGGCTTCCAATGAGGAATCTTTATCAAAAGAAGGCTTTTCTTCATTTAATGGACTAATCACTTTTTCCATGCTATCACCTCTCTATCATAAGTTTAATATTACACTGGGTAATATTTAAATTGTTTAAATATATAATAATGAAAACTTATCTCCTTTGCAAGAAGTTTTTTATTTCCACATGCTGCGTACTGCGCTATAAAATTTGTTTCTATATAAGCACTGCGATAAAAGATCCTTCTTCCCATCTCAGCAAAGGCGAACACTTCGTTTCTCCAGCAGGGTCCGCTCATTATCCTTGTATATAAATTACCCATAATGAAAAGAATTCTATCCAGCCTGAGAACAGCAATTACAAATATAATTTGTAATAACGTATGAATCACTGGAGCTGCTATTGGTTTCCCATGAATCATCACTGGATTATTCTGAATATCCGCACGTACTTTACAGAACTGACCATCGGTTTGCAAATAATAGGAGTTGATATTAGGTTTACAAGTATGTAAAAATTATATAAAAACCTATCATCGGAGTGAGCAACATGTCTCGAGTCAAAAAGGTCACTATGCAGGAGATCGCCGATAAATTAGGCGTATCCAAGTTCGCAGTGTCCAAGGCTTTATCAGGCAAATCAGGTATAAGTACAGCAACGCGGGAGAAAATACATAAGGTCGCTTCCGAATTCGGTTATAACAACCAAAAAAAAAGTCGCGATGCTAAGCAGCATCCTCCCGTAGATCCCGATCACAAAATAGTTGGTATTCTAATTCCTAACATCAGAAGTCAGAATAAGGAATCGGCTTATTGGGGTAAAATTTTGGAAGGTATCTCAATTAATTTGGAAAAAAGAGGAATTGGGACGATTATCATCACCGATGATTCTCCTCAAAATTTTAACCTTGTTATTAAACCCGAGGGATTAATGGGTGTTATCAGTGTAGGCCTTATTGCTCCTGAAATGCTGCTGGAATTAAGAAATTTATCCATTCCGTTCGTCCTGGTCGATCATGAGGATGATTTGCTCGCATCCGATAGCGTTTTTATGAATAGCTTTGATAGTTTGCGTAGGCTTACTAATTATTTATTTGACACAGGCCATACTCACATTCATTTCGTTGGGGATATCCATTACTCGAGAAGCTTTTTTGACCGGTGGTGCGGTTTTAAATCCGTTATGGATGAAAAAATAAAATCCTATTCGTACAACAGCAGCCTCCTGCAGATTAAACCGACAGTAGATGCAGATAATTACAATCGCCTTACAGCCGAGCTTGAGCTCTTATCCGAAAACTCCTTCCCAACCGCATTTGTATGCGCTAACGATCAAATTGCCCTGCATGTACTGAATGTCCTGAAAGAGCTTGCAGTCCAAGTGCCTGATGACTGTTCTATAACCGGCTTTGATAACAATGAAGACATCATTAAAAGATTCCCCGAGCTGACAACGATGATAGCAGAGGAAGCAGCGCTTGGAACGAAGGCTGTTGATTTATTGCTCTGGAGAATTGATAACCCAAGCATGCCGTATGAAAAAGTTTTGCTGCAAAGTCAGTTCATTGTCAGAGGCAGCACACAAACTTTTCAAAAATAAGCGTTACACACAATAACCTAACAAATAAATTTGTTAGGTTATTGTCGCATTATTTACACTAAAATTTGAAATTAACTCATTATATTTTCAAATATGCAATAAATTAGGTTGATATTCCTCCATTTTCATTGTACTATTATCATAAATTGGTAATGTAACCGATATCATTTTACTTTCGGATGCATCATTTAACTAACAAAATAACAAGTTACCTAACAAAAAAATGAAGACCTTATCCGGTAAACCATAGTTAGGAGTGAGGGGCATGTGTGAATATTCATACGTGAAGGAGAAAGAACTTTATGACACTTTCAAATCAGCCGTAGATTCCACTGAAGTCCAGCACGTTATTGACGGATTTTACGAATTTCTCGTTCAAAACGGATCCAGTGAAATGCTGGTCTTGTACGAAACTACCGTTCGCTTGCTTGTGGGCATAGAGAAAAGGGTATTGGCCGAGTTCGGGAAGGATACTACCTGTAACCAATTCGAAGTCATCTCGGTCGTTACCAAAAGAAATCTGGAGGAAGTTAAAGCATACGTGCTTGAATGCTTCTTGGAATTACGGGGCATTATCATGCGAAAGTTTAATGATAACCATACCAGTATTATTATGAAAACGATCCAGAACATGGAGAATGAATTCCAGCATGCCACGCTTGACAGCCTTGCCCAGAAAGTTTACATGACACCCTCCTACCTCAGCTTGCTATTCAAAACGAATACAGGCAAAACCTTCATCGAGCAATTGACCGACATTCGTATCGACAAAGCCAAACACCTGCTAAAAAACACACATCTCAAAAATTATGAAGTTGCAGAATCGATAGGCTATCAAGACTCCCGCTACTTCAGTCAAATATTCAAAAAAAAGGTTGGTTGTTCACCAAGCGATTATCGCGAATCAGCGATTCACTAAACTATGGGGCAATAGGCGGGTTCACCTATTTTGCCCCTTTTTGCTATGTTGCTTTTACAATCGAACCTGACTCGAATTTCCTTGTGACTCTGCTCTATTGGCATCCTCCAGCTCCTGATCCCAGCTCAGATGACGGTAATCAGCCGACGACTCCGAACTGTCCAGCCATGCTATAAAGTCACTCCAGATCGAAACGGTCCAAGGCGAATCGATTTGAGCTGTTGTATAGATGTCTTCCCGCAATCGAACGAAGCCAAAAATATCGCGTACCTGCGACTTTTCCGCCTGAACGACCGTAAGCTCTGCCAAGTGAGGCGGAATGAACAGGACACCTGACGGTGTTCCCAACACGACATCACCCGGAAGACAGATCGCTTTACCGATCCGACAAGGTGTGTTGATGCCTACCATCGTGACGTCAGCAATTGCTGTCGGATCACTGCCTCGATAAAACACGTTAATGCCTTCAATTTCAACAATTTGTTGATTATCACGGATACCGCCCCAAATGACAGCTCCTCCCCGCTTCGTTTTGGAAGCTATTGCTGTAGACAGGTTCCCACCCACAAAAGTCCCTTGGTGGACTTTATCAAACAAATCAACAACAACAATATCGTCCTCCTGCAGCGTGTCAATGACCCATTGATTGAAAAAGCCCTTTCTATTCTCGTGCTGATGACCATAATTCAGAAGAGTCTCATGAAGATCAGGACGTTTGGGAACCAATACCGAGGTCACCGCACGGCCTACCATGACTTGATTAGGATGAACCATTTTTAGATCGCCTTCAAATTGAAACGTATAGCCGTGATTCCAAAGCGTGCCCCAAGCTTCCTCTAGAGTAATTTTCGCCATTCGACGCAATACATCATCCGCTACGCGGGGACGGCCGTTTGGAAATCTCTCGCCCTGCCAAAGCGGCGTTAGCTGAACAATATCTTCGGGGTTATCATAGTTCAAGTGGAACCCTTCTTTCCCATCGATTCTATTTTCACCTCTTATGTTAAGCGAATTTATCGATTTGTCGATGCGGTTTTTTTACGCATTTTTCGATTTGCCTCTATAAATTTGTCATCCAATTGGCAAACTCTTATCATATTCCCCCCAACAGCCGATGATATTCCCCTATATAGAATGACTTACGCTCTGTATATTGGAATAGAAAGGAGACTTCTCATCCAAACACGCTTTATTCGCACAAGCATTTCTCCACTCTATCACACTTCTTGAATGCGTTTACATAACTTCCGCTTTTAATGACTCCTGATTCGAAATTACGACCTCAAACTACCGCATTGATGGTTTTACATCATGTGTATTTCCCCCTGCAGCAAGCTAAATTCACCCTGATAAGACTGGTTAAAAAATCAAACAATATCATAAAATCCTCACCTGTGCATGTTAAATTCGCTTTGCTACACTGTGAAAGTACAAGAATCATAGGATAAGGAAGTGGCTCAATGGGGGTAAAGGAAATCTCAAGCGTGAACACGATAGCAGAAACTCCAGTTCGCAAAAGTAAAAAGAACCTATTCAGCAACCAATTGGAAGGGTATATATTCATCTCACCTTGGCTGCTTGGGTTTTTACTTCTAACCGTTTGGCCGATAGGACGTTCCTTTTATTTGTCGTTTACGGAGTATTCACTTCTTGAGGAGCCTGTATGGGCGGGACTCGACAACTACACGGAAATCTTTTTAAAAGACAATCTGTTTACCAAGTCGCTCGGTGTCACATTTACATTTGTACTATTTTCGCTTCCTCTTAAGTTATTTTTTTCATTAATGGTAGCGCTCCTTATTAACAAGAGTCTTAAAGGAATGAATGCTTACCGTACCGCAATCTACTTCCCTTCCCTTATCGGAAGCAGTGTCGCAGTCTCCATCCTCTGGCGCAATCTGTTCGGTCTGGACGGCTATGTCAATCAAGTCCTATCGTGGTTTGGTGTTCAAGGCAAAGCCTGGATCGCCAATCCCGACACTTCGCTCGGCACGCTCATTTTACTCAATGTATGGCAATTCGGCTCCACGATGGTCATCTTTCTGGCAGGCTTACGGCAAATACCGAAGGATTTGTATGAATCAGCCTCCGTCGATGGAGCAGGCAAGGTTCGCCAATTCTTTCACATTACTTTACCCATGCTATCCCCGGTTATGTTTTTCAATCTCATCCTTGGCATCATCGGCTCCTTTCAAACGTTTACTTCTGCATTCATCATTACAACTGGCGGACCCGCAAACTCAACGTACATGTATGCTTTTTATCTTTATGAAAAGGCTTTCAAACATTATCAAATGGGATATGCTTCGGCGCTTGCCTGGATCCTGCTCGTTATTATTGCGATTATGACCGGCTTAAACTTTCTGGCATCTAAATATTGGGTATTTTATGAGTCGGAAGGCGGGAAAAACAAATGAACAAAGCTACTAGCTTCAACACGTTTCGAAGCCATTTGATCCTAATCCTATTTTCACTGATCATGATTTATCCCATTTTTTGGTGGTTGGGCGCTTCACTCAAAACAGTTACAGATATGAAATCCTCATCGATCTGGCCGACAACGTTTATGTGGGAAAATTACACCAAAGGCTGGGTATTTTCGCCCAAATACAGCTTTACTACATTTTATCTCAACACATTAATGATGGAATTCTGGAATGTGCTCGGTGCCGTCTTAAGCAGCGCAGTCGTCGCCTTTGGTTTTGCCAGACTCAATTTCAAGCTTCGTTCCTTCTGGTTCTCAATTTTACTGCTTACCTTAATGCTTCCCGGACAAGTTACCATCGTGCCCCAATATATCATGTTTAACAATTGGGGGTTGGTCAACAGCTATATCCCGCTAATTCTCCCGCACTTTTTGGGAGGCGGCGCCTTCTTCGTATTTCTAGTCGTTCAATTTATAAGAGGAATTCCAAGAGAGCTTGATGAGGCAGCCAAGATTGATGGGGCTTCTGTATACAAAACATTTTCACATGTCATTTTCCCATTAATCAAGCCTGCATTAGTTTCTGTAGCGATCTTTACCTTCATATGGAGCTGGGATGATTTTTTTGCACAGGTTTTATATTTAAGCTCGGTTGAAAAATTTACAGTCGGCTTGGCGCTTCGTATGTTTATCGATCAGTTTGAAATCCAATGGGGTCAGCTTCTGGCTATGTCCCTCCTGTCGATCATTCCATCCGTCATTTTGTTTATCACCGCACAAAAGCATTTTGTGGAAGGTATTGCAACAACCGGCATTAAAGGATAGGAGCCATTAGGTTTATGTTGATTTATCCGGCATGTAGGCCGCATCCGGATGTCAGAATGGAAACTGTAAGTTTCAAGATGAGCTCCAATATAACGTGAACGATTTTCAACATGATGATGTAAGAAACTGCAGGTTCATCGGCCTCACGGAGGTATAGATCCATTCATGAGCTAGCCATGCTTTGGAGTCGTACGCTGCGCTGTGAAGGCAGATCAACTAACTGATGGAACTTGTAAAACTATATGATTAAGGGAGTGTTATCTTAAATGAAATCAAATAAAAAGAAAAATATGATTCTAGCAGTGCTTGCCTTCTCATTGATCCTGACCGCTTGCTCCAAAACCGTTGAAACGACTGGGACTCCAGCTAAAGATGCACCTGCTGCTGCCAAGGCTGCTGACCTGAAGATTATGTGGTGGGGACCGGATGACCGCCATCAAGCGACTCTGAAAGCTCTCGAAATGTACTCAGCCAAAAATCAAAATATCAAATTCACTTCCGAATATATGGCATTTGATGCTTTTTGGACAAAGCTGCCTACGCTCGCTGCCTCCAATTCCATGACCGACATTTTGCAAATGGACGGAGCCTATATTAACGAATATGCGAAAAAAGGTTTGCTCATGGATTTGTCCGATATGGATCTGAAAGGACTAGTCGATCCGAGAATTGTCAACAACGTCAAGATTGACGGCAAATTATACGGAATTCCTCTCAGTCATAATGGCGCAGGAGTTGCCTTCAATAAAGCCGAGCTGGAAGCTGCTGGTGTGAAACTTCCGCACAAGGATTGGACATGGGATGAATACTTCACTTATATGAAGGAAGCTCATGATAAGCTGCCTAAGGGTAAATATCCGTTTACTGATAACACAAGCGTATGGGATTGGTATCAATTCTACCAAACGTCCAATGGCAAAGGACCGATCATGCAGGACGGAACCAAATTTAATTTAGATAAAGATCTCTGGTTTAAATTTCAAAAAATGCATGAGCAATGGCGTGCTGACGGAACGATTCCATCCGCAGAAGCAACCACTGCTTTTAAAGAAAATGATCCCAAAGCCGATGCTATGGTATCCGGTGTAATGGCAAGAGGCGTAACGGTCGGTTCTGTCGGAGTCATGGAGACACTAAACCCTGGCAAGATTTCAGTAGTCAACAATCCTATAGGGCCAGCTGGAGGCGGTTGGGCACAAGCTACAATCTTCTTTAGTTTAAGCAAAAATACGAAATATGCGGCTGAAGGCAAAAAATTTATTCAATGGTTTATTTCCGACCAAGAAGTCGGTAAAACACTCGGATTGACTCGTGGCGTTCCGATCAACGATGCGATTTACAAAACATTGGAGCCCAACTTAAGTAAAAAAGACTTGATGGGTAAAGAATTGTTAGGCAATGCACTGGATAAAGCACTTCCGTTCTATCCGGCTCCTCAAGGCTGGTCTGATTTTACAAGCTTGTACAAATCGGAAATGGAAACCGTTATGTTCAAAAAACAAACCATCGAACAGGCTTATGACAAAATCGTGGCCAAAGGCAAAGAAACCGAAACGAAGCTGAACAAAAAGTAAATCGTCTGGATCATGAACTAACCGTCCTGATTCTTACTTAAGAACAGGACGGTATATTCCGTAGGACAGTACCAACCATGTACAGGTTGTCAATATGAGGAGGTCGGTCTTTTCATGCTTCAGTTAGCAGAATTTTTCCCCGGATATCCAAGCAGGCTTTGGCATCTTGCCAAGCAAATGGGCGTTAACTATGCCGTCGGTCCTTTACCCAAGGAAGATCACGGAATGAAACCATGGGATTATATGAATTTGGTACAAATGAAACAGAGATTCAGTGATTTTGGGCTCGATCTTCAAGTGATTGAATCGGCGCCCGAGACAAACCGTATTAAGCTTGGCTTGCCTGGCCGAGATGAAGAGATCGATGTGATGTGCCAGTTCATTACGAATATGGGGGCTGCAGGCATTTCCGTGCTCTGTTATAATTTTATGGCTCAATTCAATTGGTTCCGTACCTCGACTACGATCCGTACCCGTGGCGGAGCGCTCGTCTCCGGTTATGATCATTCCTTAATGGCTAATGCACCGTTAACTGAAGCCGGTCATGTCAGCGAGGATCAATTGTGGGATAATTTGAAATACTATTTGGAGCGAATTGTGCCTGTCGCGGAAAATGCAAAGGTAAGGCTGGCTCTGCATCCCGATGACCCGCCAATCTCGCCGATACGCGGTGTATGCCGTATTCTGCGAAGCTCGGATGCGCTGCAGCAAGCCATAGATCTGGTGCCAAGTGAATATAGCGGTATTACGTTATGCCAGGGGACTTTAGCGACAGCTGGTGAAAATATACCGACTGTGATTCGCAAGTTTGCTGCACAGGATAAAATTTTCTTCGTTCATTTCCGTGATGTTCGCGGAACGCCCGAGAAATTCGAGGAAACGTTTCATGATGACGGCAAAACCGATATGCTGGAGGCTATGAAAACGTATTATGAGGTTGGTTTTCAAGGGCCGGCAAGACCTGATCACGTACCGACAATGGAGGGCGAGAATAATGACAATCCTGGCTATGAATTGCTGGGTCGCCTGTACGGAGTTGGCTATATCAGAGGATTAATGGAGGCTGCAGCTGCAGCAGAACGTGAAAGACGAATTCAGCTTGCCGAGTTAAAAGTATAATTTAACGCATTATCATTACAAAAAAGACAGGATTCAGATAGCGCATGACGGCTTTTGCCGATTGTTCGCTTTCTGAATCCTGTCTTTATTTAGCTCCAGAGACGATCGTTGGACCACGAGTAATTCCATTCGTCTGTCGATTCCCACAAGCCTGGAATGTTCGCATGCAGGTGCTCGGCGATTACCTCGTCATTCAACGAGTCGATGCCAAGTCCTGGCGCATCCGGTACAGTAATAAAGCCATTTTGTATTAACGGTTTGGGCAGTGAACGTCCAATCACGATATCATCCCACCAGGAGACGTGATCCGAATGGAATTCAAGCGCAAGGAAGTTTTCCGTAGCTGCTGCACAATGTACGGCAGCCAGGCAGGCAATCGGGCTTTCTGCCATATGAATGGCCATAGACACTCCGTAATCCTGCGCCATGTCGCCGATTTTTTTCGTCTCCAAGATGCCTCCAGTTGTTAGTAGATCCGGATGTATAACCGAAACTCCGCCGGATTCCAGCAGCGGTTTAAAATTTTCCTTCAAATAGATATCCTCTCCGGTACAAATCGGCGTCGTAACGGATCTGGCCAGTCTGACATACAAGTCAGTGTACTGCCATGGAATCATATCCTCCATCCAAGCCAAATTATATTTATCGATTCGGCGTCCCAGCTTGATGCAATCCTCCACCCCGATATGGCCAAAGTGATCGATCGCCAGCGGTACCTCAAAGCCAATGACTGAACGCACATCGCTAACATACTGCTCCAGCATATCAAGTCCTTTTTCAGTGACATGAATACCTGTAAAAGGATGTGCCACATTGTAGGCGTCATACATCCGATTGCGTGCGTGGATAATTTCCATTTCGGTCATTTGGTTGTTCTTTCGGTTTGCCCACACCTCCGACAGCTTTTTCATATCTTCAAAGTAGCCCAGTGGCGCGCTTAACGTTCCCGGCTCGTGGATGATTTGATTAATGCCCAAATCCATTTTCAAAAACGTATAGCCTTTTTCCATCCGTAATTTCAGTGCATGACCCATCGCAAGTCCCGTATCCCTGCCTTGCACATCAGTGTCACAATACATCCGAATTTTATCACGAAATTTACCGCCCAGCATTTGATAGATCGGGATCCCATATGCTTTTCCAGCGAGGTCCCAAAGTGCGATTTCAATACCACTCACGCCTCCGCCTTGACGGGAATGGCCTCCAAATTGCTTGATACGACGAAACAGCTTGTCAATATTGCAAGGATTTTCGCCAAGTAAGCGAGATTTCAGCATTAAAGCGTAGTTCTTGTCTGCTGCGTCTCTTACCTCGCCATAGCCGATTAATCCTTGATTGGTGTACACCTGAATTAAACTGCAATGCATGGGGGAACCGTCGATATCAGCAAATCGAATGTCCGTAATTTTTAACTCTGATGGAATTGAATATGTATTGACAAATGCAGTCGTACTTTCATAGGTTTCTTTGGCTAGTATGATAATCAGCTCCTTTCCCTCATTATATAAAGGGTTACTGCCAATTGGCATGCTGTAAAATTATCATTTTGTTTGTTTTTTTAGATCTTTTTCTTATAATGGGTATAGGCTATTATTCTTATCATTTCAGGAGGGAAATATGAACAATCAAGCGCAAGCACATGAAGGTATTTATCAAGGAGAACCGGCCGTATGGCTGCGTGCAGCGAATTATGAAGCTGCTGTTTTGCCGGGTGTGGGCGCCAATCTGATTGCTTTTCGCGATACAGCCAATCAGTACCGCTTCCTGCACGAGCCGGAGGAGCACGCGATGGAATCCTTCAAAGCCAATCCGATCATTCATGGCATTCCGGTATTATTTCCACCGAATCGTTATGAAGACGGCGACTTCCATTGGAACGGCAGCATTTATCGGTTTCCTGTCAATGAAGCTGCGACTGGCAATCACCTGCACGGCTTTGTTCATAACATCCCTTGGAATGTGGACGGATTCGGTACAACTGCAACAGAGAGCTGGGTAACCTTAAGCTTGACTGTAGCAGAGGGGCATTCTGTATATACATATATCCCGCATGCTTTTACGATTCAGCTACGCTATTCCTTAAGCAGCAACGGATTATCGCAGCACGTGCTTATTCGTAATGATGGTGACACGCCTATGCCGCGTCTGCTCGCTTTTCACACCGCGATCAATGCACCATTCGTTCCAGGCAGCTCGTCATCCGATTACCGGTTTAATATGACGATAGGCGAACGCTGGGAGCTGGATCAACGGATGCTGCCGACGGGTCAATTTCAAACGCTTACACAAGATGAGATCAACATGAAAGCCGAAGGCCTGTCTCCATTCTTTGAATCGATGGATAATCATTATACAGCCGTTCCGCAAAATGGAAGAAACCGTATGGAGCTAACGGATTTGCGCAGCAAGCTGACGCTGGTCTATGATGTCGGTACAAGCTTTAAACAATGGATGATCTGGAACAACGGAGCGACGCCAGGCTTCTTCTGTCCAGAACCGCAAATCAATCTAGTGAACGCGCCGAACATGAAGCAGGAGCTGGACCGTGAGCTGATCGGACTGTACGGACTGGAGCCTGGAGAGATCTGGGAAGAAACCAGCAGACTGTATGTTAAGGCTCCACAACAATAACTTTGTACATGTATCGTACAAGCAGAATTCATAAAACGAAGCCTCCTATATCCACTTTGACAGAGGATTTAGGAGGCTTCTCGTTCATAGATGAGGACTGGCTCCAAGTCTATCGCAATAGACCTGCATAGCTTCTCTAAGAAACACAGCCAAACCCGGCTTATGCTTATCAATGTTAGCAGTGAAACGCTCATCCATTACGTATAAATCACCGAGCCCGCGAAAAATTTCCGGTGTGCAGTCATAGTAATGATCCGTAATATGCTGTCTTAACTCGCCCACGGCAACCTGCACCTCGGGATCATCCGGACCACGATGCATGGCTGTAGTTATCCTTGTATGGATGTTGTCGTTTTCCGCTGTGATCTTCGCCCAATCTTCTTTCGTATAACGGTCTGTCCGCTTCTCAACCGCTTCCACTGCTGCGTTACCGTATTTTTGTCTCGCCTCTGCTGCATATTTTTTCTTATGCTCTTCGATTGCACTTTGATCAAAGCCCTCGAACTTATCTTTATTACTCATTTTCATTCCTCCTTGTGCAGATTGTATGCTTTGATTCACGGTTTCAATAATGCGCTCCAACCGCTTCTTTTTTTCCAGCAGCAGCTCCTTATGAGCTAACAATGCCCGGGTTCGATCAAATTCGGGATCATCCAATATGACTTTGATTTCCTTCAACGAAAAACCAATTTCTCGAAAAAATAAGATCTGCTGCAGCTTTTCAAGCTCTCTGTCCGTGTACAACCGATACCCTGACTGATTGATCGACTCTGGCGCAAGCAAACCGATTTCATCGTAATGATGCAGTGTTCGCACACTTATATTAACGAGCTCTGCGACTTCCTTTACCATATAAGCCATGCCATTGCTTCACCTCCTGAAATGATCATAAGCTATCACGTTACGTTAGGGTCAACAAAAAAATTGGTTGGCCAAAAAACCTGCCAATTGGTTGTTTTCATCTGTTCGTTTCGTGGTAAAATAAGAAAATGTAAGTGATTATTGATCATATCACCAACCAATTGATCACCATTGGAGTGCTATCCATGAATATTATGATTTCGCGAGAGCTTACCACGTCGATTTATATGCAAATTAAACAGCAAATACGTGAAGCTATATTCAGTGGCGAGCTTCCAGCCGGCAGCCTTCTTCCACCAGAACGAAAGCTGGCCGAGCAATTAGGTGTGAATCGCAGTACGGTATTGAACGCATACTTCGAATTAAAGTCAGAAGGTCTGATCGAATCCTTTGTTGGAAAAGGAACTGTCGTACTGCCCATGCATCCTTCCGATGCTCTTGCTGCTTCCACCACGCTTCCCAGCTATAGTGCGCCTCCATGGAGGCAGCTATTCAGTGAAAGATCGTTTTCAGCAGGTGACCCTTTAATCCGTGATCTGCTGTCTCTTTCCAAGCGCACGGATTCCATTTCGTTCAGTGTTGCGCTGCCAGACCCTGGGCCCCAGCTTACTGCCAAGCTCAGAGAGCAGCTGCAGCTGCTCGTGCAAGAAAAGAGCGATGCGTTATGGAAGCATACAGCTACGGAAGGAATTCTTTCCTTGCGTGAGGCGTTATGTATGTGGATGGAGAAGCGAGGGATTCATACCACTGCTGAGGAAGTGCTCGTGTTATCCGGCTCTCAGCAAGGTATTGATCTGCTTACCCGGGTGTTCATCGATCCGGGTGATACGATATTCGTTGAAGAGCCCAGTTATTTTAGCGCTATGCAAACGTTCAGATCAGCTGGTGCGAGATTAATTGGCATCCCAGCTGATACCGAAGGACAGATGAGACTGGATTTATTGGAGTCTATGTTAGCCAAATACCATCCAAAGCTAATCTATGTCCTGCCCACCTTCCAGAATCCATCGGGTCTGGTGATGAATCAGAACGTCAGGGAAAGTCTGCTTGAGCTGGCTTATCGCTATAAAACGATTATTGTCGAGGATGATCCTTATTGTGATCTGCGTTACTCCGGACATCATGTTCCACCGATCCACGCTATGGACCGTCATGACCATGTGATTTATCTCAGTACCTTTTCCAAGCTTATTGGCTCTGGATTACGTATGGGATGGCTGAGTGCACCCAAGTCTGTAATCCGCCAGCTGGCTATTGCCAAGCAAATGGCTGATCTGCATACTAGCACACTCTCGCAGTTTCTTATGGAGCGAGTGATTCGCAGCGGGCTGCTTGAGGAGCATCTGGATGAAATTCGAAATCGCTATCATCGGCGTAAGCAGCTTATGGTCGCAGCGCTTCATAAATATGAAGTGCCTGGAATGACTTGGCAGGAGCCTGAAGGAGGCGTATTCATCTGGTGTCGGATGCCTGCCGGACTCAATGCCAATGAATTGATACTTCGTGCAGCCGATCGTGGTGTCGATTACTTGCCAGGCAATCCGTTTTTTGCCCAAGTGCCGCAAACGGCCTATGTTCGACTCAACTTTTCATGTGCCGAGGAGGATTCCATCGATGAAGGCATTCGCAGATTTGCTGCAGCCGTTCACGACACCATGGATGCTCGTCGTTATCATCAGACAGATCATCGGACAGAAGGACTAGACCCTATCATTTGAATAACTCATGACCGATCTATTGAATCAACTCAATGACTATGACTGAACACATATTCCAAGGAGGATGGACCCATGGCTTTTTCAAGATTCGCTAAACGTATGGAGCAATTAAAAGCATCAGAAATCAGAGAGATATTAAAGCTAACAGAAAGACCTGAGGTCATTTCATTTGCTGGAGGGCTTCCCGATCCCGAGCTGTTTCCTATTAAAGAGCTTCAGCTTATCGCCATTAAGGTTCTTGAGGAGAGCGGTAAAGAAGCGCTGCAATATGCGACGACGGAAGGCTACCGACCTTTGCGCGACAAAATTGCCAAGCGAATGAACCGCACACTCGGTACGAACTGGACAGATGACAATATTCTGATTACGAGCGGCTCTCAACAGGGTATCGATCTGGCAGGAAAAGCTTTTCTCGACGAGGGCGATGTCATCTTATGCGAAAGCCCCTCTTACCTTGGAGCTATTCAGGCATTTCGTGCTTATGGCCCGGAATTTATCGAAGTTCCTACTGATGACGAAGGCATGGACATTGCACAATTAAGAGAACTGCTGCTAACGACACAGCGGGCCAAACTTATTTATGTCATCCCGGATTTTCAAAATCCGACCGGCCGGTCCTGGACACTAGCTAGAAGACAAGAACTGATTAAGGTAGCCAATGAATTCGATCTCGTCATTATCGAAGATAATCCGTATGGGGAGCTTCGTTTTGAAGGAGAATCTTTGCCTTCCCTGCAATCATTAGATACCGAAGGTCGCGTTATTCACTTGGGAACCTTCTCCAAAACCTTTTGCCCAGGACTGCGCATGGGTTGGACAGCGGCAGATTCCTCTATCATTCCCAAATTAGTGCTGCTCAAGCAGGGAGCCGATCTGCAAGCCTCAACGATTAGTCAAAGGCAGCTTGATGCTTATCTGGAAACTTATGATCTGGACGAGCAAATCATCAAAATCGTTGAGGTTTACCGTAAGCGTCGTAACACGATGATAGAGGCACTTCGTCGTGAAATGCCTGCCGATGTCCGTTTCACAATCCCTTCCGGCGGCTTGTTCACCTGGTTAGAGCTAGCTCCTGAGGTAAATGCCCGTGACTTGCTCGTACGCTGCTTGGATCATAATGTCGCTTTTGTTCCTGGAGGCAGCTTCTACCCGAATGGCGGCCATGAAAATACACTGCGACTTAATTATTCCAACATGACAGAAGAGCGGATCATCGAGGGGATTGCACGGCTTGGAAAAGTGCTGCGTGAATACACAGCCGATTTACAGGCAAGTCCATTGTCCATTTAACAAATTGTATGTGCGGGGCTCAGTCTCGGATTTCACATCCGGACTGTAGGCCCTTTGCATGCTACAGATACCGAATAAAAAATAACCCTTCATGACCACATTTAATGTGATCCCGAAGGGTTATCTTTCATGCTATGGGACTGCTGTATCCAGCAGAACTTTATGTACTAA
The DNA here is from genome assembly GCF_900114475.1 of Paenibacillus sp. 1_12. GTDB lineage: Bacteria > Bacillota > Bacilli > Paenibacillales > NBRC-103111 > Paenibacillus_S. The sequence continues at coordinate 464,680 of NZ_FOTE01000001.1, forward strand.
TTACATAAAAGTATAGGCCCGGTGGGACTCGAACCCACGACCAGATGATTAAGAGTCAACTGCTCTACCAACTGAGCTACGGACCTGCAACGTCATTTATAATAGCACATACATATTAAGAATGCAAACTTTATTTACAATTATTTAAAAACATCCTTTTTGTTTAATAATACTTATGAGGAGGTGTTCATAATGAATGCAGATATCAATCCGAACCTGCCACCGGAGATCAATCCAAATCCCATTCCTGATGTAACACCAAAGACTCCACCGGAAATTAAGCCGGATCTGATCCCAGAAATACCAGCTACACCACAACCATCGCCTGAAATCAGTCCCAAGGTAATTCCAGAAATACCAGAGAAACAGCAATAATCATCTGTACTTGATTGTGCTTTTCCACAAGTGCTACAGCCAAAAAGCAGTCCCAAGTCAGAAGGATGACCTTGGGGCTGCTTCTTCATGATTAGAATGAATGGATTGAACTGGTGTTAAGCTTTACTTTGTCTTTTTCTTCGCATCATAAGCGGTTTGATAAATTTCCAGATAACGTTTTAATTTCATATTATCCAGATTTTTAAGGTAACCGTCCCAATCTTTATCCAGCTTGGCATCTCCAATGATGAATCTCGCGATCATTTCCTTTACATGATCATTAATCGTTTTATCCAAATCGGCAAGCTCCGCTGCCTGCTCGTTGGTGAAGAAAAGCTGAGGAAGCACGGTGTCTTCTTTTTGTTTATAAGGCTCATACTTAGTTTTCGTTTCAGTGTAGAGAATGGATTCCTGAGGGAGCTTCGGATCAGGAACCAAGCCAAGACGAAAATCGTTCGTACGCAGCGACGGACCGGTCTGTGACCATTTCACATTTTGTACCGATGCCAGCTTTGCATCCGTATACTTCCAGATTGCCGGCTTACCATTTATCCCTATTTCCCCAGGGTCCGCTAATTTCCATTCAATATTCGGGCGCCCTTCTGCATTCCGCAGTGTCATTTCTTGATCGTACATCAAATCCGCCCAACGGAAAGCCGCTTCAGGATTTTTGCTTGCTTTGGTGATCACAAATCTGCCTTGGCTCACACTGTTGTTTAAAGGCGCTACCTGAACACCCTTCGGCCCTTTTAACGCTGGCACAGCGACATAATCCAGCCATCTTCCAACATTTCCTTTGCTTGTATCCGTAAATACACCATCATGCTGAGCTACAGCTGCCCCCAAAATCACGGTTCCCGGATTCTCGCCCATTTGCTTCGCTTGATCCCGATCCTGGGTGAACGATTGCGGCGCGATCAGTCCCTCTGCATACAGCTTGTTCAGGTACTCTAAGCCGTCTTTAAATTCAGGTTTGTTGAAGGCGACATCGACTTTTCCGTTATTGATAAACAACCGTTTTTCACTACCGTTCACGATGCTGGGGTTAAGAACAAATGCATTCATAATAAAAGAGTCAATATTGACATTCGGACCTACAGCTGCGCCTGCCAGTGGAATTTCATCAGCTTTTCCGTTTCCATTCGGGTCCTTGGTTTTAAACGCTTTAAGCACATTATAGAATTCCTCCGTCGTGGTCGGCACCTGCAATCCCAATTTATCGAGCCACGGCTTATAAATCCACGTTTTTTGTGACAGGGAGCAATGGAAGCATTCATTTACCAACGGCAGCCCATAGATTTTACCACCCGGCGCTGTAATGGCATCTTTTACATAAGGAAGCTTCTCGAACATTTTCTTCGTTTCGATGCCATATTGATCGATATATTTGGTCAAATCGAGAAATTCCCCTGTATTCCCATAAATCAGCTGCTGTGTAGGACTAATATCAAAGCCCATGATAATATCAGGCAAATCCCCACTGCCCAGCACCAAATTCAATTTTTCTATCGCAGACTTCTCCGGTGCGACATCCCATTCGATGTGAATGTTGGTCTTCTCTTCCAGAAACTTCGTATATTCATTGGTAGCAAAATCCTCTACGAACGCGCTGCCCTTAACGAGTACTTTAAGTGTCGTTTTTTCTTTCATTATCGGGAATTGCCCTGCCGGATTAATTTTCGTTGCGGTGGCCGCATTGTCTTTTGGGGGCTCTGCCGCCTTATCTGTACATCCGCTCAATACAGCTACTGCTGCGATCGCTAAGCTTAAACTGCCTATCCAAACCTTTTTCATTTTTAATGCCTCCCTTTTTTGTACGAACCCAAATGCTTTCAGACTGTTTAAACGGTAGGGAGTTATCCCTTAAGTGATCCAATCATGACCCCTTTTACGAAATGTTTTTGCACGAAAGGATAAGCGATCATTAACGGCAGTGAGGAAACGACAATAAGTGAATATTTAAGCAAGGCCCTTAAGCCTTCACGATTCGCTTCTTCCCCTAAATTGGAGAGCATACTCGCATCGACTTCATTTTGCACAAGGATTTCTCTCAGCACGAGCTGGAGTGGAAATAATGCAGGATTTTTCAAATAGATCAGAGCGTTAAAATATTGATTCCAATAACTTACCGCCGAATACAGAGTAATAACCGCTATAATGGGACCTGATAAGGGAATCACGATCTTCCAGACGAATTTAAAATCATTACACCCGTCGAGCTGAGCAGCCTCCAGCACTTCTTCGGGAATCGTTGTCCTGAAGTAGGTTCGTGCGATAATCACATTAAATACACCCATTGCCGTCGGTAAAATCATTGCCCACATCGTGTTTAGCATGTTCAGATCCTTGACTAGGAGATAGCTTGGAATCAGTCCACCATTAAACATCGTGGTGAATACCAATAAGAGCATGATCACATTTTTTCCATACAAATCCTTACGGGCCAACGGATAAGCCGCCATAATAGTCAAGCTTACATTAATAACCGTACCCACGATCGTATAAATTAACGAATTGCGAAATGAGCTCCAAATCAGCTTGTGTTTGAAAACAGCCGCATAGCCATCCAGCGTCGGTTCCACAGGCCATAGAAATACTTTCCCTGCTATAACTGAACTCGGGCTGCTAAAGGATGCGCTTACAATAAAGATTAGTGGATAGAGCACTGTAATTAAAAACAAAGATAAAATTATATAATTAATGACATTAAATAAACGATCGGTGCTCGCTTCCCGAATATTAATGTTTTCCACTGCGATTCCCTCCCTCAGCTATCACTACCATAGGCTCTCCTGCTTGGATTTCTTAGCGATTTGATTGACGGTAATAAGCAATACAAGGCCAATGACAGATTTAAATAAGTTGATTGCTGTTGAGTAGGAATAATTCATCGCCTGGGATGCAAGTCCCACCTTATACACATAGGTGTCGATAACCTCCGAAGTGCGTGCGTTCAGCGCATTTTGCATCAAAAGTACCTTTTCAAAACCCAGATCCAATACATGGCCTGTATTCAAAATCAGGAGAATGATCATAACTGGTAGTATGCTTGGCAAATCGATGTGCAGCATTCGCTTGAACTTGCTGGCGCCATCCATAACGGCTGCTTCATGCAGCGAAGGATCAACACCGGCTAGTGCCGCTAAATAGATGATGCATGAAAATCCGACATTTTGCCAAAGACCTGACCATACATAGATCGAGCTAAAATACTCCGGCTTTGCGATAAAATTGATAGCTTCCATTCCAAATGATCGAAGGATCATATTAACAAGACCGTTACGCGGGTCCAGTAATTCCAAAATAATCCCCACCATAACCACGATGGATATAAAATGCGGTGCATAAGTAATCATCTGTACCGACTTTTTGAAAGCCTGGTTTTTCACATAATTCAGAGACAACGCCAAAATAATCGGAAAAGGAATACCAGCAATTAAGCTGTAAAAACTAATAATTAATGTGTTGCTCATCAATTTTCCAAATTCATAGGAATTGAAAAACCGAATGAAATGTTTGAAGCCTACCCACTCACTGCCATTAATTCCTTTAAAAGCGGAGTAATCCTTAAAAGCAATTTGCGCACCATACATGGGATAATACTTAAATAAGAAAATGTAAAGCAACGGAAGCACCAACAGTACGTACAACTGCCAACATTTACGGATACGCTTCCATACAGATAGTGGCTCTAATCTTGCTTTAATTCCCGTCTTAGAAGCTGCTGCCACTCTCATCCTGGTCATTCACCCCTTTCGTTCTGTGTATTTCCACGATACGATCAGGGCCAAAATTAGTAAATAAGAAAACGCTTTCTTGATGTGCGAAAATTAAGATTGGCAATGTGCATCTGTTTTCTTTATGTGCAGTTGTTAAGAACAGACGTTTATTCAGACTTGTTTAAGACCGTTTGCGATTTTTTATAAGCCGTTGTACTTACACCGTGAATCCGTTTGAAAGCTCTGCAAAATGTATTGGAAGAGCTGTATCCCACTTTGTTTGAAATTTCATTAATGGTAAGACGCGCAGATTGCATCAAAATTTTGGCTTGCTCCATTCGAATGTTTTCCAGGTAATCCGAGAAGTTGATTCCAGACTGCTCTTTAAAAAATTGGGAGAGATATACCTTGGAAATTCGCAGCTGATCCGCAACCGTATCGAGGCAAAGATCGTCATGCATATAGTTCTCTTGAAGGATGGTTATAATATTTCCAATCAATTGTACATTTTGGCTCTTTTTGTGTTCATTCGCACTGTCGCAAATCCATCGATAGGTGGACATAATCAACTGATAATTTTTCCGCATATTCTCAAAGGAATGAATTTCGCCGTTTAAGGTTTTCATGTGATTAAATACAGGTTCCCGCTCTAATTCCATTTGCGGCAGCAGCTTCACAATACTTCCCCATACTTCATATAAAAACAGCTGCATTACCGAGAACGACAGACGGCGTCGCTCAAAATTTTCACGATAAATTTCCTCCAATGTATATTGAACTTCCGCATAGTCACCGGCTTTTGCCAAATTCATCAGACGCACTTCAAGCTCAGAAGGAAAATAATAATGATTCGGGTCGTCAGGCAGCTCATCAAACCACAAAATACCCTCGTTATTTTGCCATATTTGAAAACTCAAAGCTTGTCTGGCTTGCTCATACGATCTGGATACCCCAGTCAAACTATCATACATACCGCCTACACCGTAAATGGGAACTAATTTTAGCAAGGGGTTGATCTCTTCTTTAGCCGCTTCCAGCTTGCGTTCAATATGCTGTTTGTAATGTTCCGATTGTGTTGGATTGCAGCAAAACAGCACGGCGATTTGATCCTCAGCCACATCATACACGAAGCCGTCATGATCCATCTTTGTACGCAGCATCTCCTTGGCCAGAACCCGCTTCATATCCAGCTCTTCCAGAAGATCACCGCTGTAGCCGTTATCTAGACCCCGCAAATGTAGGATGGCGACCACATAAGTCATACCGGTTACATCCAACCCTACATGCTTCAGGAGCGCATTCGCATCATGAACCGATAGAAACTCCCCATTCAATAATCGCTGAAAATACGCCGCGCGAAGCAGTGGAGCCTGCTGCTCGATTTCTGATTTCAACCTATGATTATTGTAAATTAAGCCGGATACCGTATCTCCAATCAAGCCGTAGGCATCCCGGTGCTGGGGGCTGACTTCCGATTTTTCCAAAATCATGTTCACAATATTACGGAGCGGCTTACTATTCCGATAAGCTAGCAGGTAAGCGATAATCACCCCGATGATTAGAAACAGAAACGTGAAGGAAAACGTAATTTTTTGAATATAGCGAACCTTCTCCAGCACCATATGCGTAGGCTGCCCTACCAGATAAGTCCATCCGTTAGAGGTCGATTTTACATAAGTAATCATCATCGGCTTCTTATCTATCGTTTGCTCAACGACGCCTTTAGAGCCTGCCAGACTGGCAATATTGACGGGAAGCGGTATAGTGCCAGCAGACAACGAACTGATTAATTGCCCTTGATCATCGACAATATAAGCCCAACCGTCACCAGAGATATCCAAGCCGTGAAACAGCTTTTGCAGCTCCCTATTATCGATCATCACCGCAATCGCTCCTTGCGGATTTCCCGGATAACCCAGCGATTGGATGTACGTCAGCATCGTATAGGAGGTGTTATTCACCACAACCTCCTGTGAGGGAATGTACTTACGGGTAAAATATTGATCGAACAGCAGCTTGTACCAAGTTGTGTAGTCTTGCTTGCTGTAACGTGCTATATTTTCATAAAACTCCTTGATCGAATAGCTCGAGCCAGGGGTAAGCACAAGCCCGCTATTTTTGAACAGCACATAGTAGTTAAAAATAAAATTATTGGATAATTTATAGTTATAAAGGCTTTTGTTGGTATCTAAAACACGGTAAGTATTGGTTCCCTCGAACGGATCAATCACTGGTTGAAATTGGATAATGCGCGTATCCGCTGCAAGCTGCTGAGCAATGGATGAAATTTCCTCCAGCCTCCGCTCCAATATATCCTTACTCTGCTCAAGCACATTCATATGATTGGCGGTAATTTCCTTTTCCATCGTTTTAATGGTCTGGTTATAAATAATCCAGCCAACGACCATGGGCAGTATTAGAAAGAGAATATACGGAATAAGCAAACGAACAAATACACGGTGTCTGCCTTTACTACCGATCCATTTTCCTTTAAGCATGATAGACCGATCCTCCTTCTCCCAAGCTGGCTTTGCAACCGATTACACTACTTATTTAGTTAACCACATAATGGATGCCTTGTGAACTGCCAACTTGTGTCGGCTGAGCGAATTTAGGCTGCTTGCCCATTCATATCAAAAAACCCTGTCGTTGAACCACAGGGTTTTATTTATAACGTATTAGGGTTTTAGCAGCTATTCATCCGCCCATACATCCTTCATCAGCCTTTTGATACGGCTCTCTCTCTCTTTCGTAGCTGTTGCGTCCGTTACCCAGACCCCCTTCTGCTGAACGACCGCATGACCCGGCTTCACACCGGCTGCAACCTTGCTCTGTGGAACATCGGTCATCACGCCCGCAATCTCAATGACGTAATATTTGCCTTCAATACGATCTACAATTCCTGTCAATCTACTTCCCCTTCCTTTCCGTAGAAATCGTGACGTTGGTTCCATCCGATACCAATGAAACCGTCCCCTGCAGATCATTGCGATACACAACGGCTCCTGCTTTTTTCAGGCGGGATAAGATCGTCTCATCTGGATGCCCATAATTGTTGTCTTTGCCCGATTGAATGATTGCGTATTGGGGGTTCACCTTATTTAAGAAGCTTAAGGAAGTCGAGGTCTTCGATCCATGATGACCAACCCCGAGCACCGTTGCTGACAGATCCACACCCGATTTAATCATATCCTTCTCACTTGCAGACTCTGCATCACCGGTAAGTAAAAAGGAAGTCGTGCCATATGTAATCTTCACCACAGCGCTCATATTGTTGGCATTATCGTACACAGCAGCAGGTCCAATCATCTCCACTTGAACTGCTTTGTCCCAATCCAACGAAAGACCGGCTTTGGCCGTTTGGACTTTAAGCTTTTTATTGCTGATCGATTCCAATAAGGATTCAAAGGTACGGGTATTGGATGATATCTTAGGCATATAGATACTGTCCACAATCGTATGATCAATGACCTTATCCAAACCTCCGATATGATCTGCATCCGGATGTGTTCCGATTACGATATCGAGCTTTTTGATTTGATACTGCTGAAGATAATCCAGCATCATTTGCTCTTTGTCATTATTTCCCGCATCAATCAGCATTGTTTTCCCGGATGGGCTGATCAGCAGCTGACTTCCACCTTGACCAACATCCAAAAATAATACCTGCAGCTTTCCATCTGCTCGCAAAATCGTCGTTGCACCCGCAGATTCAGTGTCCATAGTCATAATAGAACAGCCCGTCATTGCAAGCAGGACGAGACCCATCATCCAAACCTTCCATTGTGCCATACTTAAGTAAACTCTCCTCGTGATGATAGTAGGACATTGGAATTCATAAAAGCCCCTAAGCTAGTTTATAACTCGGAGCCGTTCTTTTCAATGTTTTCCATGTAAAACGCGTTCATCATAAGCAGGCTTTAAGCTGGTTGAAATCATACTGGCCTTGCTGATCATCTCTCTAAAGCTGGATGAAGCGTAATTGTGGTCGAATCCGTTAATATAACCAACTGCTGCCGAAAGGGTAATATTCATCACCTGCATAGGCTCCGACAAGTGCTGAATCAATTTCTCTACTTCCTGCAATTTTTTGGTTGAAATGATGACGAACTCGTCGCCGCCATATCTGCATATGTAATCCTGTTCATTCGTTATGTTCTTAAGCATGGATGAGAAGTGAATCAGCACATCATCACCGACAGGATGTCCGTACCTTTTATTAATCAGACCAAAATCATTCAAATCTATAAATAAAATATGAAACATCCGATTCAACGCAACAAAATGATTAAACACATACTCCATATACGCTGATCGATACAAACCTGTAAGAAGATCCTCGTATTTGCCTAGTGTTGTCTTCAATACCTCTCTGGTTACAATACCTTCCACATGATTTCCATCTTTGACGATCAACCTCTTGACTTGGTGCTGTTCCATCAAGGTAATGGCATCTCCAATAAAGGTTGACTTGGGGATACAGATCGGATTCTCTGTCATAGCGTCTGCGACGATCCGATTCGGATGAACGGAACGTATGTCCTTCGAAGTCACAATACCTGCAATCTTTCCTTCATCGTTCACCACAAGCGAATTGATTCCGAGCTCGTCCATCAGCCTTGCTGCGTATTGAACACTTTTGCCAGAAGTGATGTATTGCAGCTGCTCCGATATCAAATCCTCCACTTTCAATTTAATTCTACCTCCCGCTCAACGAACATTGTAAATTTCAACTCGGCTCGCAGTACCATGCATTCATTCACCATACAATTGGCTTCCTCCATAATAATTTCCAATAACAGCTGTTGATCCATCATTTCCAATAAGGAGCGACGAATTAATATGCCCTCCACCTTGGGATGTTCAATTTTCATTATCGTATATTGTTCGGGGGAAAGTGCTTCCGCCATGCGCATAACAGCTTCGGATCCCACTGGAGCCTGCTTGCCGATGATTAATAAATCCTGCATGGGGGGTAGTTCAAATTCACTGATTACCATGGACAAATTAGCTTTTCGGGAATAAGAAGATTTATTTCTCATCAATGACATCCTTAAACTATTTTGACTTGGGGAACATTAATAAATATGTATTAAATATACATGAAAGTGCTGCCAAAATCCACTATTAAGCTACAAAGATTACCAATTATTAGGTATTAATTACCTGATTATATTTCTCCATATATGGCGAACTAGTCATCTTTAAAAACGATACATGCTTCAATTTCTAATGCCAATTCGTATCGATTTGGATCTAACAAACAGACTGTTCCTTGGCTGTGTCCATCTGCAATTGCAGTCTGTTTGTTATTGTTCATTCAACCCTTCATCCCAATCCCCGCGATGCTGCATGAATCTGCCTTATCCTTTTCGCTTTATACATCATGTAGTAGGCCGCAGCAGAAAAAGCAGTCAAGCCTATATCTATAGCAATCAGTAACTCATAATTGTTAAACATATCGTAGTTAACGCCTCCCAAATACCCCGAGAACACACCGCCAATATGATGCACGAGTATCAATACACCAGTCTGAAGTCCCATCGATTTATAGGAAGTCTGCATAGCTTCCGTTGCTACTAGAATACCTCCAGGAATAGCCCCTAAATAGCTTGCACCAAACAGCAGAGCAAACAAAATCGGCGATAATTCAAAATGCATCATTAAACATGCAAAAGCAATAATTCGAGTGAAATACAGAATAGCTAAAGCTAACAATCTGTTTATACGATCAATAAGGAATGAAAAAAATAATCCCCCTACAATTTCAAGCAAACCAAGCAAGCTCAGAGATGATGCGAATACAGTCTCGTGCACATGTGCAACCTGCTGAATGGCAATGAAATGTCTCTCTACTGTTCCCATATTAAAGCCGCACGTAAACAAAGCAATCATGACGACGACAAGGGTAGGATTTTTGCAATATTGAATGAAGTTAGGAACCCATTTTCTTGCATTCTCTAACAGTTTGAGATCTTTTTTGCTTGGCATTTCCTGATGATGAAGGCCTGCCTCGGCACCAGGCTTTACCCGATTCGGACGGACAAAAAAGAGGATGAAAAAAATCGATCCCCAGCCGATAAGTAATAAAATCCAATATAATTTCATCCAATTCAACCATTCGCTATAATAAACAAAAATGGGAGTCAAAACAGCAAGCCCCAGAGAGCTTGCGCTGCTTGCAATCATCAATGCTTTGGCCCGATGATTGGTAAACCAATCAGATACTAATACGTAAATCGAAGATGCATTCATCCCTCCTAATCCTGAAAGGATGCCAAAACCAATAAAATAACCTACCAAGGTATTTGCGTATAAAACGGTTAAAATAGCAATGTTGCCTATAACACCTGTAAGAAGCATGACCTTTTTGTATCCATATTTGTCTACCAATAAACCACCTATGGGTGCACATAATGCAGAAATGAATATATTTACGGACCACGTTAAACCAAGAAAAGCTCTACCTACATCTAAATATTCCGAGATCTCATTCTGGTAATAAGACTGAACAAAACGACCGATCGATCCAAAAAAACTGAACAACCACAGCAAAGAGATCAGCATCCATGCATAATTTTTTTCCTTTAACATGTTGGACTCCTCCTTAGTTTGCAGTACCTCTTCTCAGGTATTCCAAAGCTGAGCATTTTCAATTCAGGGACATTAAATGTCCCTCATAGACATTTTACGTCCCACAAGGACAAAAAAATATCGATGTACAACCGATATATGCGTGTTTCTCTAATATGAACAATACCTTAAATTGGTAAAAGATACAATACACAAATCTGTTGTCGCGAGCCTATTTTTTTACCTCGACAAGACAAAAAAAAGACCAGCCAATAAGGCCATGGTCTCTAATAGTTAGCTATCCATTATCCCGTGCGTTTTGCGGGTAAAATGCGGTCAATAAACGGGGTCGTATCGATCTCGGCAAGTTTAGTTCGGCCTTTGCCCCAGCCAATGGTCTCTCTCCAACTGCCCAAGAGGTTATCCTCAACTAATTGTTCTTCCGTAGGAGCAGCTTCCAGAGGATCTGCATAAGGAGCAACATAGAGCGCATCCACAGGGCAATAGGCTTCGCATATAAAGCAGGTTTGGCAATCTTCTTGACGTGCAATAACGGGAATCCCATCTGCACCTTTATCGAATACGTTAGTTGGGCATACCTTCACGCATACCGTGCATTGGACGCATCGATCTGAGCTTACGAATTCTATCATCCGCGCACCACCTCCTGTCCGAGCTGCTGTTCCGTCAATTGCTCCGCATGAATCCGAATATGATCAATACCGGAAATGATAAGGCGATGCTGCTGAGCTGTATCCGTTGTTGGGTACTCTTGAAGCATATGCAATCCGCGCGTTTCTTTTCTTTCCAGCGCAGCCGTATACATCCATCTGGCTGTTGCAATCATCCCTGCAACTTCCCTTGTCCGCAAGCGGCCCTGCACCGTAGGCTGCACCGTTCCCTGCATGCCTGCCCACAGCCTGTGCAGGCGCTCCAGTGATTGACGCAGCACAGGCTCGCTGCGGAAATAATTAATGTCCAGCGGAAACACCTCTTGCTGGACAGCTTTCACCAACGCCGCCGAGTCGATCTCTTCCGGCGACTGGTTGCGGCCTGCCAAGCCGTAACGTCCGGCTGGCTGCAATTTCCGCGAGGCGGCGCTGCGCTCCTGGGCCAGCGAGAATCGCGCTGCTCCGGCTCCGGACCAGGTGCCGGAGGAAATCGCCCAGGAGGCGTTGAACGCGCCGCCGCCGGATTTGGCCCCCGTGACACGTTCACGGGTTGCCGCATCTCCTGCGGCATACAGTCCTGGGACGGTGGAGGCGCACTCGTCATTCGTCAAGCGAATACCGCCCGTGCCGCGCACGGTACCTTCATAGCGCAGCGTCAGCGGAAAACGCTGCGTGAACGGATCGATACCTGCACGATCCAACGGCAAGAAGAAAATGGCATGCGATTTGCGCAAAATCTGCTGCTTCTCTTCGGTATCCGCGTGATTAAGCACGGCGTACACGGGTCCTTTACTCAGCATGGTCGGCAAAAAATCGCCAGCCCTTGGACCTCCTCCTTGCAGCACTGTACCCTCCTCCGAAGTATAGGTTGCCCAGTTCAGCAGCCTTCCGCGTGTGACTGTACTGAAAGCTGCACTCGGTGCATATTGTCGGGTGAATTCCATTCCTGACAATTCGGCCCCCAGCTCTGTCGCCATCAGCAGACCTTCACCAGTGAGTACATTGCATCCGAGTCCCTTACTCAAGAAGGCACAACCACCGGTCGCAATAACGACCGCGTTGGCACGTACCTCCCACTCTCCACCATCCAGACGCGATATACCGCGAGCTCCTCCAACGCCGTGCTCATCCACCAAGAGCTCCAACGCAGGCGACTGGTCAAGGATGCGCACGCCAGCTCTACTCACCTGCCTACGCATCAACTTCATATATTCTGGTCCTTGCAGATGATCCCTCAAGGGAACGCCATCCTCGTCACGTCTGAACGGATACCCCCAACCTTCAACCAACACAAGGCTTTCATACACCTGGTCCAGCACCCGATGAATCCACTCCGGCTCGGCCAAATAACCACTTTCCCGATATCTTTGCTGCACGGCCTTCTCACGCAGCTCACGATCCGGAGGAAGATACAATAAGTTGGTTCCTCCTGGCGCTGTAGCTCCGCTCGATCCCAGATACCCTTTGTCGGCCAGAATGACCTTGGCGCCCTGCTTGGCTGCGCTCCAGGCTGCCCAAGCCCCTGCCGGACCCCCGCCGAGTACCAACACATCAGCTTCCATTTGATTGATTGGTGCTGAACTCATACGCCTACCCCCTTGAAGTTGTTACACAGTCAGTGACTTGATTAGCGACAGCTATAGCGTTATTTCAAAATCCATTGATTCAGGTCAAAATCTTTCTCCGCCAGCTTCTCATCAACGAGGAACTTTTTCGTGCCTTCCAGCAGCTTAATGCCTTCATCCGTAAACGGAACATCCTTAATACTGCTGATAGGGGTTACCTTCTTCATAAGCTCAGGCGTGGAATTATTCAATTCCGCCAAAAACTTGTAGTACTCATCCGGCTTCGCTTTCAGGTCGTTCAAAGCTTTTAGACGAATTTCGTTCCAGATCTTAGGGAAATCTGTTTTTTTGCTCAAATAATCTTCAGAAACGACCGTTGCGCTAGTTCCAAGCAAGTTCGGATGCTTCGTTGCATCATCAATCAAGGTATAGCCTTGTTCGATCTGTTTGAGCGCGAACACATCGGTGTTAGTCATCGCATCAATCTCTCCACGAGCCAGCGCAGCTTCCGCATCAACACGCAGCATATGCACAATTTTCACGTCGGTAATATTACTTTCTTTCAGCAATCCTGCCAAGTAACGATGGTGGAAGGAGCCTTTTTGTGTAGAAACCGTCTTACCTTTTAGTTCAGTGAGTGTTTGAGGACCGTTCTTTTTACCGATCAAATACCCGATGCTGCTGATGGACCCTTGCGTAATAAAACGTGTTTTGGCGCCTGTTGATCTGGACAAAATAGCAGGTGTATCACCCAAGCTGCCTACATCCAGACGACCGCTGATTAACGATTCACTTAGATCCGGGCCATTTGGAAATGCCGTTAATTTCACTTCAGTGATACCATATTTTTTTAATTCTTCTTGAAAGATACCTTTATAAAAGCCCCAACCCTCAGCCCCGCCCGGGAAATTCAACTTACTTGTTCCGATATAACCGTAATTTAACGTCGTTGGACCTTTAACAGCCGTGGAGGCAGCCGGCGCAGCTCCAGTTGAAGCCGTCTGTTGTGCAGTACTTCCGCAAGCTTGCGTAAACAACATGATGAGAATAAGTGCCAGAAATCCCCCTGCGTAACGACTTTTAAAAATACCCTGTTTGTTTGCTCCCTTTTTCATTGTGCTCTCCCCTTTTATGTTATTCAATTAACCTTGAAAGCTATCTCTCCATCTTAACCACTTGCTTTCCAATAAACGGACCCCTGTATCCACAAGCTTGCCAATGACAGCAAATATAATGATTCCTACAAAAATGAGCTCTGTATCTGACGTTTGCTTGCCGTAATTAATAAGGAAGCCGATGCCGGCCTGAGAGCCGATGAGCTCTGCTACGACAAGACCGAGCCAAGAAATAGAAACGGATAAACGTAATCCAAGCAAGATGCCCGGCAAGGAGGCCGGAAGAATCAAGCGAAAAATTTGTTTTGTTTTACTGAAATTGAGAACCTGCGCCACTTCAAAAAACTTACGATCGACATTGCGAATCCCTATAAACGTATTGATGTACATCGGGAAAAAAGCGCCGTTCGCGATAATGAATATTTTGGAAACCTCGCCAAATCCAAACCACAGAATGATCAGCGGAGCTATCGCCAAATGAGGGATCATCCGCAGCATCTGAAACGAGGGATCGAGCATAAACTCCAATCGCTGCATAAAGCCGACGAGGAAGCCGAACACAAGCCCCGATACGCCTCCAATAATAAAGCCCACAACAGCGCGCTGCAGCGAAATCGATAAGTGCTGCGTTAATTCACCGGAAACGATCAGCTTTTGAAATTCGGATGTGATGCTGAGCGGCGTTGGTAGAAACGTGGACGAGAACACACCCAAGTCACCAAGTATTTGCCATAGCACCAATATCAATACGGGCAGTATCGAGCCGATAGCAAAATCGTTTAGCTTTCCCTTGAACCATTGGCTGCGAAGGAGCAGCAGTTCTGTCCTATCGGCTCTATCGCTTGGCTGCGACCGTTGTGTTAGTGCTTTGACTACATTGCTCATAAGTGTTCCTTCCTCCTCATGGGTTTGCTTAAATCAAGCTTTTAGAAAGCTTGCATCGTAGGATCGGCTTATCGTCCATTGTAATTTTCCCGCCAAGATAGCCACTTCCGTTCAAGCAACCTAACCAATGAATCGGAGAGAATACCAAACGTTGCAAAGATTAAAATACCAACAAATACAACCGGCGTTTTGGAAAATTGTCTGGCATCCGACATCAGGTAACCGATACCTGCTGTTGAACCCATCAACTCCGCTACAACCAGACCGAGCCAGGATACGCCCAAAGATATACGAACTCCAAGCAAAATATTGGGCAGCGCTGCCGGTAAAATCAGCCTTAGTATCTGCTTCCATTTACTGAAACCAAGTACGCGAGTAACGTCAAACAGCTTGTTGTCAACGCCTCGAATGCCAACGAACGTATTGATGTAAAGCGGAAAAAAGGCTCCTTTGGCGATCAGTAAAATTTTGGCTGTCTCACCAATACCGAACCATAAAATAAACAGTGGGGCTATTGCCAAATGCGGTACCATGCGGATCATCTGTACAGTAGGATCTAATGTTCTTTCCGATCTGCGGAATAAGCCGACAAGTACACCAAAAGCAAGTCCCAAGGCCCCACCCATAAAAAATCCGGACAAAGCGCGGACTAGACTGATTTTTAGATTGTCATACAGCTCGCCCGTCTGTACCAATCGGATACCTGCTTGAAAGATCCGCAGGGGTGTCGGAAACAGCAGCGATGAAATGACGCCCAGATCCCCAAGAATTTGCCACGCGATCAAAAACAGTACGGGAACTAACGCTCCAAGAGCAAAACGGTTTACCCGCTGTTTGAGTTTTTGCTTTCTTTCTGATAAAGCGGGCCTTTGCACATATTCCAATTCAACTGTCGCTAACTGCCTTTGCTGGCTCATCATGATTCCCCCGCTTCAGTTCTAAATACCTGAGCTATCTATTAACTCCAGCTCTTCAATCCGCTCAAACTCGCTCAGCACCTTCAAGCGCAGCTGTTGAAACGACGTCGTTGATTTTTTTCTGGGTATTGGTAAATCAATGGGAACAATATTGCGAATAGCTCCCGGACGAGGCTTAAGAATCACAACGCGATTCCCAAGATAAATCGCTTCATCGATGTCGTGCGTGACGAAAATCATTGTGGTTTTATTTTTTTGCCAAATATCGATCAGCACTTCCTGCATGTGTGTTCTTGTGAATGCGTCCAGCGCCCCGAAGGGCTCATCGAGCAGCAGCACTTTAGGATTCCTAAGTAATGCTCTCGCAATGGCTACGCGCTGCGCCATCCCGCCAGAAAGCTCTCTCGGGAACGATTTTTGGAAGCCTTCCAAACGAACCAGCTCGATAAGCTCATCAACCTTCTTACGCACTTCTGGATCTCGCAGCGAAAGATCGGCAGCTATATTTTTCTCTACAGTAAGCCATGGAAACAATCGCGGTTCTTGAAAAATAAATCCTTTATCGATACCGGGTCCCTTGATCGGCTGCCCGCCAAGTTTTACATCTCCCTGGTATTGGACATCCAATCCCGCGATGATCTTAAGTAACGTGCTCTTGCCGCAGCCACTGGGACCAATAACAGTTATGAACTCGCCTTCCTTGACATGAAGCTGAATGTTGTGAAGCGCTTGAACGGATCCTTTGTTAGATTGGAACGTCTTGTTTAAGTTGTCGATTTTCAGTAATGGTTCAACCATAACGTTCATCCCCTCTGAAAAAATACGGACTATTTTGAAATCAAATTCAAGCAGAACAGTCTCCGTTGGATACGGTAGAAGGCTAATTACTTTAAAACCAAGTTATCCTATCGGATATATAATTGATCATATTAACAGCCTTACCTCATTCTGTCAATACATAAATATTTGTCATATATATGGGGACAATTGAATTTAAGAAACCGATTTTTTTTTGTTCACTGCCCAGCCTACCACAGCTCGATAGCCGCCAATCACCCCTTGCCTTTCCAATTCAGCTTCGTCCAGTTTACTCTGCGGTTCAGGATTAGGGTCCACGAACAAAGCATCAGCAGGGCAGTACAGCTCGCACATAAAGCATGTTTGGCAATCGCTTTGTCTTGCAATAACAGGAATTCCGTTAGCTGTCTTGTCAAAGACATTAGTTGGGCATACCGATACACACATGTTGCATTCAATGCATTTGCTTTCGCTGATGATTTCAATCATGCTGCCATCTCCTTTGGATAAAAAAAGAGACACCCTTCTCTGTAATAAGAGAAGTAGTGTCTCCGCTCGTACGGTAGTCACTTCAATATTGTGTTAAGACAAAATCACCTAATCAAAAGTTAATGCATCGGAATAGATTGAATAATATATTTGTATTCATACATTACCATCTCAAGTCAAAGTCCGTCAATCAATTTCTTTAATTCCCATCAAAATAATCGGAAATATATTGACAGCTCTCTTTTATGGATAGTAGTATATATGCATTACAACAATTCGACCATACCCATGGAGATGCGTTTCTATTGAGACGTGTCTTTTTTATATGCAAATCACAGGCAAAGGAGACACGTTATGAGCAACCATTCCAAAAACAATGAGCGTTCCTTAGAAGCAGATGTACTTATTTTGGGAGGTGGTCCTGCGGGCACTTGGGCAGCTGTTGCTGCCGCCGAAGCCGGGGCATCCGTCATTTTGGCCGACAAGGGCTATTGCGGCACTAGCGGAGCCACCGCGCCGTCAGGCAATAATATCTGGGTGGCGCATCCAGACCCTGAGCTTCATGAGAAAGCCATGCAGGATCGTCATCGGCTAGGCGGTTTTCTATCGGACCGCGCTTATCTGAATCCGGTGCTTGCACAAACCGTTGTAAATAGGTCGCGACTGGAAGCGTGGAAGTTTCCATTTCACTACAATCAGGCGGGAGAGACGATTTACTCACTTCAGGGGCCCGAATATATGAAAATGATGCGTTCGCGTGTGAAGCGAGCAGGCGTAAAAATTATGGATCACTGCCCGGCAACCGAGCTGCTTGCCGATGATGAAGGCGTATGCGGAGCCGCCGGGATCATGCTGGACAACGGGGAACGGTGGAGTGTCAAAGCCCATGCCGTCATCATCGCAACAGGCGGATGCGCCTTCCTCAGCAAAGCACTCGGCTGCAATGTGCTCACTGGCGATGGCTTATTGATGGCTGTTGAAGCAGGTGCCGAGCTATCAGGTATGGAGTTTTCCAACACTTACGGCATCTGCGCAGCGAATTCCTCCGTGACTAAGAACGCATTCTTTTCGTATGGTTCCTACACGTATGAAGACGGTTCGCGAGTTGAGGGCACGGATGCGGCAGATGATGCAATTGTACCCGCCAAAATCTTTACGATCCAATCCGCTATTGCCAAAAAATTAAAGGATCATACGATCTACTGCAAATTTGATAAAGCCGGCGAAGCCATGCGCCCACAGATGCGAAAGGGCCAGCCTAATTTATTTCTAGCCTTTGATCGACTCGGGATTGACCCATTCAAGGATCGTTTCCCTGTTACTTTGCGGCTGGAAGGGACCGTTCGCGGGACAGGCGGAATCAATATCCTCGATCAGACTTGCGCCACACGTGTTCCTGGTCTGTATGCTGCGGGGGATGCTGCTACACGCGAGCATATGGCAGGCGGCTTCTCAGGAGGCGGCAGCCATAACGCAGCTTGGGCGATGTCCTCCGGTGTCTTCTCCGGTCAAGCTGCCGCACGGTTTGCGTCAACACTTGGACAGCATGGAAGAAAGCGCAATTTCAAAGGCTTGGCAGGTGGTTCCGAGACTGGATCGGGTCAACGAACTTACCAGGCTGAGCGTAATACCGATTACATTCGTGCTATTCAAGAAGAAGTTATGCCGTACGATAAAAACTTTTTCCGCTCCGAGACCAAGCTGCGCAGCTCCTTGTCCAATCTGCATGAGGTCTGGTCAGCCCTCCGTGCTACTTCTGCGCCCACTGGCGTGCAGCAAGTCAAATTCCGTGAAGCCACAGCTATGGCCGCTGTCTCCCGATGGATGTATACATCGGCATTAAACCGCACCGAATCACGCGGCATGCATCAGTATGAGGATTATCCGCATCTGGACCAAGCCCAGCAGCGCCGCCTGCTGTCAGGCGGGTTAGATCAAGTATGGGTGAAGCCTCTGTAGGCTGCTCTGATTTATAAAAGATAATAACAAAAGACGCTATTTTCAAAGGGCAAGAGCAAAATTCTTACTCCCAAAATTTGAACAAAGGAACCTTCAAAACCATTTTAAATGGGCTGAAGGTTCTTTTCTTACTGTAATTGCTTGTCTATGGAGGTTAAATTTACTCAAGATCATGTTGTTTAAGATTTGTTTCATCCAAACAAAAAAAGAGACCCGCCAACGGGGCCGAGGTCTCGGGATTTTGATGAGTGTTTGAGTGTTGAGAAGTGAGGAAAAGCTTGCTCTAAACCCTTATGTATCAAGGGTTTAGAGCATTTTTTTTAAAATGGCTACATTTTATTTCCAATGCGCCGCAGAAAACCGAATGGCTCATTTCCTTCCAATTTTCCTTCCAATATCCTCCTAGTAAATCTTAAAGGCACTAAGCAATAGTGCGTTAGTTCCGAGTTTTGGTGATTTTATTACATTAGATCACATATAAACTTTCTTTAATCCCAGATTACCTCTTTTCTTATATTACTGAGGCGAAGAAATCTAAACCATTCATCTGCAAACGATATATTCATTCGAAACATCTCATTGATTTTTTCCAGATCATTCAAGTCCGAGCTCTGGTACGGATCATTTTGAGCGACGACCTTCTGTATAAGTATTAGTGCAATGGTATTGTTTGTATATTTGTTTTTGTTCATTCTCTCAACGATCCCTCAAATGATAGTTTTAGTTCAGAACTGTTGCTCGAATTGTTATTGGTGTTTGAAAAGACATATGCAACGTTCTGCTTAATCCTTCGAATCGGTGTAATATTCTTGTGTTGAAGAACTATCCTGAGCAAATTCATATTTAACAATGCCTAAATCCTTATAGTAATATGCCTTTGTCTTAATAATGCTTTTATTGATTGTTTGAGAGGTTTCCACAACCATACAGTTTTCGAATTTCCGTCCTGATAATTCAACACTTTCGAATCCTTTTAAGACCATTTTCTTTTCAAAGATATCGTCTTTTACTGTATATTCCTTATTGGGTACCATTTTTCCTAATAGAATTACTTTAGGTTCCTTCTCCCACTTAACTTCTTCTTTTGAATTAATCTTACCTACTAACTGAACATCATTATTTTCGTTATATATATAGAGACTTGTTGTTACATCAGACGAGTTTTTTGGTTTCGAAGATATTGCAAATACGTCCTTACCTTCAATCGTTTTTTTGCCAAGATTCTTCTTTATCCAATTTCCGCCTTTTCCATCGGTTGTAGTCATTTCTAATATCTTTTCAACCGGATAATAACCTTTAGTTCCAGTATCAGCCTCAGCTTTAGCATCCGCTTCTGCCTTAGGTTTAGCGTCAGCATCTTTCATAGCTTTTTCATCAGCTTTAACTTTCGCATCGGATTCCTTTTTGGTCTTCTCCTCTACCTTCGCTTTTTCAACAGCATCTTTCTTGTCCTTATCTTCAGCTTCTTTCTTAGCTTTTTCCTTATTCTCAGTTTCTTTCTTTGTCTGAACTACCTCTCTCTCCATTGCCATTGCAGCCTTCTCTTCGGGAGATAACGCTGGGACGGTAGCTACAAAAGCGACAAAAAATACAAGAACAGCCAATCCATAATATAGTAGGACCCGTTTCCTAGTTTTCTTTTCGTTAGTTCCCCACAATATTATGGTCTTTGGTCTAATCAAACCTATAATCAACGCAATGATTGTGAGCAAGGCAAGTAAGAAAAACACAATGGACAATCTTTTCATCTCCTCAACAAATTCTGAATTCATAATATTTCTACAAATAAACACAATATCCTGCATAATATTTGCCAAAAATAGTTGAATAGACCTACTTCTTATAGCCTGCAAAGAAGATGCTGAGAACCTATATAGGGATTGTGCTGCTCCACTAACCTTTCATATTTCTATGGCCATCTTTTTATTTACAGGCTTTATTAAGTACTATTCCCAAAAAGCTGGACGACGCTGCAATGATAGATGGGGCAACAAAGATAGGATTATTTTTTCGGATTATCCTGCCAATTTTAATGCCAATTACCGCGACGGTTCTTATTATGAACGGTGTTTCTATATGGAACGATTATCAATTCACAGTTTTTTTCTGCAAAACTTGAATCTCGCACTATCACCGTTGCCTTATCCACATTCATTGGTGAAAATAATGCCAACATTGGGTGGGTGGCAGCCGGTTCATTATTGGCAGCTCTCCAGTATTTCCATGTACTTATTCATGCAAAATTACTTTATATAATATATGGCTTCGGGGGCCGTGAAAGGATAATTGTGGAGATGGAGTGCCCAACAAATAGGGCTTTCTCAAAAGCCTCCGGCGGTTCTATTACATCGGCCCTTCAATCCATCATAAAGTCCTTAAGCTTCTTCAATATCTCCATACCATCTTTTGTCCCAGCTAAATACATCCATTCTTTTTCGACTGCATTACGAAAATTGGAATACTCGTCCCACTCCAGTAGCATTTGATACTGCGAATCTGTCAGTTCGCCACTTAGTTGCTTCATTAGTCCTTCTTGCTTACGGTTCAACAATTCGATTTGATTTTGTCTTCCAGCAGCTAACGCTAATTCATTGAATCGTTGATCCCATGCAGGTTTCATCCAGTCTGGCCATGGTTGCCTCAACAATAAAAATCCCCTCCCAAAGAAGGTAAAGTGTTGTTGATGATAACTTGGGAAGACAGGAAATGACAAGTGTTTCATATCGCCTACTTACGATAAATCATTTAAAATATTATTAAAATCATCTAGTGGTCTATCTTTAGGATAGTTCTGCATCAATTTATAATGATTCGTCGCTGGCTCCGCATGTGCCAATGGAAGCAGTGGAAACGAGTGCGCACCCGAATCCGCGAGCTTCGAGCACTTGGTTTACCGGAGTGGGCATGCTTCGTCATGGCCAACTCGAGGCGAGGCGTATGGGAAATGTCTCGAAACAGAAACAATGCCCTTTCGACTTCCTACTGGGAAGTGAAAGGGCTGAACAGTTTACTTACTCGTTACTTAGAGCTTAGTTGATTCTTAGAAGCGTAGGTGTGCTTTCCATACTGCACCTTGATGCCATTGACGACTTCACCTGAATCAACCACAGGCGGTTTTACTCTGAGCTAGTAATGGTGGCTGTGTAGGTTGGTGCATCCCACTTAACGTCTGCTCCGATAGATTCACTTGCAAAACGTAAAGGTACGTAGGTTGAACCCTCGATGGTGAACGGTGCTACTGTCAGAGTAATCATATTACCATTGACTGTCGCTGTTGTACTGCCAATGGTCAGTTTTACGATAGTTGCCCCTTTTGTAATTGTTACCGTCTGGGTTGCTTCTTCCCAACCAATTTCAGAGCCAAGCTTCTCGAATACCCCACGTAGAGGGATAAAGGTGCTTCCGTCTACGATTCTAGCTGTAGGGTTTAAAGTTACCATTTCACCGTTGATATACACACCGACATTATCTTTGTTGAACTTTACTGCAGAGATTGAACCACTAGGAGTCGGCTTAGTAGTGCCTGTGGTTGGCGGTGCAGTTGGTGTGGTGACTGGCTCTGCCATAGTAGTGAAAGACCAAGTTTTATTTAGTGTTTTCCCTTCATCAGCACCTAATTCCGGTACATAGTTGACGGAAATAGTGTACGTCTCATTGTAGGCTAATTCAGTTTTAGGAAATAAGAACCATTGTGATTTCCACTCTGTAAAGTAAGGGATACTTTCCCCCTTACTGTTTTTGATAGTCGCCTTTAATTCTTTTATGCGTGGGACGTAATCAGGTGAGAAGGAAATGATATAACCCGACTTAGTCAGACCAAACTGTGTTAAGGGATTCGGATCTTCAAAACCGTAGAAACCTACCCCTACTCCAGTTTGACCATCATAAGGGTAAACTGAGTGGACTACTTCTGTGTTTTGTGCTACATATAGGAAGTTTATGTTTTTACCCGAAATACCGACACCTATTTCAGATAATCTCGGATTTACTAACGGTGTTCTGTGGTACGCAGAACCTAAGAATGTATCTAGTGCTTCTATAGCGGTATCGACATGAAACGTTAAACCTTCGCCTGCCTTCTTAGCGTAGGCTTCTGGTGCTCCCACTGCTGCAACACGTTGTTTAGCATCTTCGCCAGTAAACTTTTTTGACCCTTTTACTTCTGAGTGTTCCTTGCTATTATTTGCTGTTAGATAGTCCGCATGGTTTTGCGCCGCTTTCACCAAGTACGGATTCAATGTAACTTCTTTAAGCCCCATCTTCTTTCGAGTGGCGTTTAGGTAACTTAGTGCCTCTTTTGCTTCTTTGGAATACTCGAGGTCAGATGATGTGGCAGATACTGGATCAGTGGATGCTGCAAGTGCGCTGTTACCCCCAAGCAGGACTGATAATGCAATTGCTACGGATGCTAACTTATTGATTTTCATTTTAACCCTCCATTGTTGTTTTCGTAGTGTTTGTAGTCTCTAGCAACCTACTTGTTTATCTGTTAGCGGAAGGGACAGAAGGAAAATGTGTCCATCTACTAGGTTAGTCGTTATTAAATGCTAGTTGGCAATCCCCAAAAGATCTGACCAGTATGAATGTTTTTCATCATTGGGCTATCTTGATCAGTGCAATAATTGTTAGTACATTTACGGTAAGTGTGTGTCACCTCACCAGTTCTGCGCTTCACTTGACCGCATTGCTCAGCTGCCTCGTTGAAGGAAATATCATTATGATAAGTAGATTCTCTTAATAGATGTAGTACCTATGAAAACTTCATTTTGTATTTAGTAGTATTTCCCTATCAATCTTACCTTCAAAGTCAACATGATTCAACTATCTTCGAGTCTTTTCAACATAACTGACTACCAAAAAATGATAATTGCGGTAATAATACACCCTCTCAGATTGGTATTTATTCCCTTATTTGGGGTATTTGCAATATTACTATATCAATAAACTCTTGCTTGAATAATACAAAAAAAACATCTAATTCTCTCGATTAATCGGGAGAATTAGATGCTTGATTAAGTCTAACTATCAGGTAAAGATGGCGTTAAACCACTACTTTCTCACTACCGACACACAGCACTCCACATGTGCTGTATGCGGGAACAAACCCCATTATTATACCTTCTGTTATAGTGCCATGAAACCGCATAGAACCAGGGTTTTTCATACTCGTTTGTGTTCTTTTATATTGATTTGTTACCCTTGATGTTGATGTTTTACATCAGATTTACATCAAGAATCCTGTAGTGTAGAACTACTTAACTTAACAAGGGTACACTTAAACAATTTCCGCACAAAAGTATTTTTTAATAACATCGGTATAGTTACCAGGAAATAACCGAAGCATATTTTGTCTATTTTAATGTCTACTTGATGGGTAGGAGAACAATCTATCTTAATCTTACTTTCAACCAAGATTCATTTCCGTAATATACCTCGAGGATTGTGCGATCATCTTATTTCGTTCATCTTCAAGAAATTTATTATAAAATACGTATAAAAGAGACTTTGCCCGAGACATAGCAATATAATTGAGTAACCTTGTATCCGTATCCTCAAATCCTTCTACGTCTATTAAAATAATAATAGCGGCTTCCAATCCTTTAAAACTGTGAATGGTGCAAAATTTCAAAGCATCCTCAAGCACAATTTTAGGAATCAAGTTAGTTACATCTTGAAATTTGCATATTCCTTTAAAAAGGTTCTCACCTTTCATACACGAATTTTCGAATCTTCTACTGGATAGAATCTGAATGCTTCCCGGCTTTGCACCTTGGCCTAGTAAGTTTCTTACCCTCTTTAACAGTTTTATTCTTTGATCAGTAGAGTCTTCATATGCTTCCACTTCTACACCCAATCCGTCGACTTTAAAAGTCTTTGCTGGCGGTACGCCAGTCATTAACATATTTTGAATACCTATAGGCCTAGTGTTACGACAATTTGTATCTAATTTCAATTTTATGTAGGCGAAATCCTTAAGTAAATCCAGCCCGTTTTGTAACTCAGGATTATAAATATTTTGAAATGGATCATATGCAATGTGCCACTCTCCCTCTTTCAGACCTCCTTTCACCATTTGATCGAAGCACATAAGATACTCGTATCTCAATAAATCTTGTCCTTCATCTACAACAACAAGATCATAACGTTCAAATCCGTATGTTGCCGCGGCATCACAAAATGCTTCTGGTAAGTCTTTTTCAAAATATATAGATTCATCCGTTTTATCAGGGAGTTGCACTTGCATTTCCAGTAACATATCACTTAAAACTCCATGGAAGTGACCAGAGTGCATTCCTTGTAAAACCCACGAATCCGTTTGTTCAATCCGATAACGTAAGTGTTGATGCAATTTCTTATTGAAGCAAATGTACATCACTCTTTTCCCACAAGCAACAGCTCGTTTGGCATGCTCTAATGCTAACAAAGTTTTACCCGTCCCTGCACCACCTTGCAATAATATACGTGGGTTTTCCGATGCCATAGATAAACGGTCAATTTGTTCTTCTGTTAATTTCAACAGGTTTTTTTCAGTCTGTTCAATAATATGATTAAGGGATGATACGTAACCGAAATCACCTCTTAGATAGTTTAACAAAACATCAATTTGACGCAGATCAATTTTCCCAGGCTCAAAACCATGTTTCTCAATGGTTTTACTTCTCCAATAGCCAAAAACAGTTTTAACGTAATCATGGATTTGTGATTCTTTATTTCGCATATCATAAACAATTTCCGGGATGATATCAGGACCCTTTTGTGCAAAAGGTATGTCTGGAAACGCAACACCACAAGCATGCATTGCATTAGTTATAGTATGACTGTAACCGAAGTGTTTCTTTAAATGATCTCTTAAGGAATACATTCCACCAACAACTTGGTCGAAAGGCCCTTTAGTTTTGACATTTTCGTTTCCGTAGCGATCGACGAAATGCCAAGCGCCCTCTCTACGAAATACGTTTCCACCTTTCACCTCTAAACATAAAATACCCTCTTTGCATATGATGACAAAATCAATCTCGCTGAACACCTTGCTTCTGTGATTAGCCATACCTAAGGAATGAAGTACGACAAATTCATCAGGAAGTTTACGTAAAGCATTGAATAGTTTGATCTCACCGTCACTTGTATTGCGTTCATCGTAAAAAGGCGGAATCATTCTGCTCATTACAATTCCTCCGGTGACGCACTATCCATCAATTCACGAAAAAAACCAATATCCCTGTTGTCAAATGTACCTACAATAGCTGCCCTATCGAGGAAACAATTTCGAGCTTCACAGCTCGTCTCGGGCAAAAGGTTACATGAGTGGCAAGAAGCATAGTTTAATGAGTCAACACCTTGCGCCTTAGAGTGAATACATAGCGGATCAGAAGAGCACCAGCTTGCTGATTCCAACATTTGCAGGAATGTCGTTTCAAACCTGTCTTTTTCTCCTTGCCTTACCAAACCGCCTAAACTCCCTTCGGAATCGTTTGTTGCTGTGTAGATTAGAATACCGCACATCTCAGACGAATTTTCTCCATCGATAAACGTTGAATATATACGCTCCTTTATTGACGCTGTTGCATAACCACACTGCATAATCAACTGTTTAATTAGTAAATGGGATAATGAATGTAATAAGACATAGCGTGGGGAGAAATTATCCCTTTTAAACATTGAAGTCTGCATTCTCCCTTCCATTAATTTGTAATAATCGGAATTTTTATTCTCCCAATCCTTTAAACGATTCTCATTAAGCTTAATGAAGATACCTTCACCCTTCATCTCCATACCCGGAAGCCAATTCTTATAATTTTTACTTACTTTACAAAATGATTCATTATCATTATCGTCAAAATCCGGATTGATTCTCTTGAATCCGCGAAGGGCAAGAACTTCACGAAGCTTTGTTGCTAGTACTATCTGATCAATATAGTCTTTTAGTGAATCAGGTACTTCTTCTGTTCGAATCTTAAACTCACCGTCATCGTCATCGGAATGACCAATTAAAAAAGCCTTGTATTCATCTTCCAGTATTTCTTCCCAGGATTTTTCTTTACCAGTTCTCTCATGCCTATCTCTTAGCAAAGCTTGTTCGTATAGATAATCTGCATCACAGTTACATTTTTTATCCAAACCTATACTTTTCACTACAATACAGAAAGTATTTTTATCGTTTAATAAACTACTTAATGTTTTCCAATGATTTCGAAGTTCGCCCTGTACCATCTTACTCCATGGAGGTATAGATAGTGCACTCGCATTAATTGCGAAATATAAATTAGTCGCTCCTCTTTGTAAAGTTCTCATTTCTTGATCACATGGCGTAGACTCCTGGTCATTTAACCATGGGCGTTTTCCAAAACATTTAAATTTTGTTTCATGTGAAAAACTTTTAGCCATGGATCTTCTGGATTTGCATGTTTTACACTTAATGATAATACTCTCTAATCCAGAACTATTATCTTGGGTCTCAAAATAAAGTTCCGAATTGCCCGTACACTTCTTACCTTCATGTACCCAATATTCATATGGGAAATCGTCTAAATGGCCCTTTTCGCATGCAACCACAAACCTCGATGGTACCAATTCCTTATTACATGCTTTACATTTAGGTTTCTCCGTGAAACCGAACTTTTTTTCATGAGCCAATCTTCTACATTTCGGGCAGAACAACCAGTGAGGAAACCGGAAGGCAGGCAGATCCTGATCGTTCTCACCCTTGACTGATGGAGAGACAAAAAAGTCCACTCCTAAAAATTTTTGAAGATTTTCTTCATAAACCAGAAAATCTTGATTCTCTTGGTGTTTCCAAAAATCCGTGCCGGCCATAATTACGGATTCCTTGCTCATATCTACAATAGCTCCGCATCCAGAGCCTGAAACGATTTGACTTCTGCGAAGTTTACCTACGGTTACGATTTTCTTAGCCGTTGTACGTCCGAACCGCATGTTTATCCCTCCAAATATACTTTCGATTCACTATCTACGGTTCTCATGGTGTTCAATGTAGGAAATCCTCCACCGTAAGGATTTTCAATATAGGATAATAATGGAATACCGTTATCTTTCTTTTGTTTTTGATATACCAAATCACTGCTTGCTTTTGCTTCCCACTCGGTTAAGATGGCCAGAAGCTGCATATGAGTAGCTGCCTTCTCCCGTTTATCAATCAGCTCCACTTTGTCCAAAATGAAAGCGATCATTTTTTCAATTTCCGGTTTGTACAGACTAACGTTTTTCGCTTCATCATTATCTCTAAGTCCGTTTACTAAGTGCCGACTCATACTTATCAAGACTGCATGTAAGGCACGTTCCCTTGCCCTTTCAGAAAAAGGAGTTAAACTCGTCGCTTCAACAAATTTATATATGGATGAGTGATATGATTTGAATTGCTCATAATGAGATCTGTCTCGGCTCCTCGATGCATCTTGCAGTATAATTACAAGTCCCGGTGTTCTACGACCGACACGGCTTGTAGCTTGTATATATTCAGCATTTGATTTGGGTTGTCCGTTAACAAACATTACTCCCAATCTTCCTACGTCAACCCCTACAGAAATCATATTACTCGCCATGATAAAATCAAATGCTGATTCATCAGGATATTTTTTCTCCAGACGTTTTAGTATATCTGCGATTTCCGTCGATTTTTTACGACTTGTTAACTCTTCATAATTTGCAAAATCTCTTTCTGATGTAAAAAGAGGATAAGCGGATTCTTTAAACTTCGTCCCATAAATGTATTTGAATCTTGCTTGAACGTCATCAAGAACGTGGACAACAGCCCCGCCCAATTGTTTTAAATTATTAAAGTATCCCGTAATTGTCCAGAAGGAATCTACGATATCATCTGGATAGCCCAGATCCTTTAGATATCTTGTTGCATATAGTAAAACTCCATAAATGCGAACCAGCATCGTCGTTGCTGACTTACCGGGAGCCATAACACCGAAATATTTCCTGCTTGGACTATCTACTGGAGTGGACTCTTCCGCGAAATATGAGTCCCTGATGTCCAGTCCTTGGGGAGGGAATTGCCTAAAATCTTTTCCATATAAATTTAATATTTGGTTTTTTGCATTTCGGATGGTTGCCGTAGATCCAATGATTTTTGAATTCCAATTCTCATGTTTACAAAACATTTCAATAGCTATCTCATAAAGACCAGTAATCGTTCCCAGGGGACCGGAAATAAGATGCAATTCGTCTTGAATAATTAACTCGGGCGGAAGCTTCTTCGAACTGACGGAAAACAATTCTCCTACTCTCTTTTCCCATGTCATTCTCGCAAATTTGTCGACTGTACTTAGAATTAACGACGGTTTGTATTGATAGATATCTTCATCAATTAAATATAAAGGAAGGCCGTCCTTAAAATCACAATTCGTATTGCGGCATCTAATAATCATTTTAGACTTAGTAACCTCGTAGTCTACCGGTCTGATCACATTGCCGCACCAAGGACAACTTAAAATTTGGCATGGGTTATGATCCTTTTCTTTCAGGCTATCGAACCCTTCCTCTAATATTTTCTTAAGTCCTTTTTGTGCATCTTCCCTCCAGTTAGGTGTCAACCCTTCACCAGCCCATAAGCCGATAGAGATCTCTTCCTTACCTAATATCTCTGGATACTTTCGTCTAATCAACTCACATGCGCAAATTAACGAAGAGGCTCGCTCGTATTGTTGTAACGTCAACAAACGTAACGTATATCTCATTATTATTGTTACACCTGCACCCGAAGCCTTTTTTCGATAAGACCGGATGCGTCGATAAAATATCGTAAAGGCTGAAAGCCCCAAATATGCTTCAGTCTTTCCACCTCCTGTCGGAAACCATAGCAGGTCAACCACATTTCTGTACTTATCGTTTGGATCGGCTACAGACCTGATTTCCTGTAAAACAAATGCCAACTGAAAAGGATACCATCCTATAACATCCATACTATATTTTTCGTTTCTGAACTCAAGCTGCCGAACCCTTTGCTGTAACATAGCTTGATTAGCTAATTGAAAAGCTTTAAAAATGTCGTTGTCTTCCTTTAGCAAGTCAATTGAGGAGTTGAGCCTATCGAGAGCTTCCCGACATAACCTTAAATTTTCGTCGGCACATTCAATATATTTACCGGGCAATTTATGAGCTTCAGCTGCTGTTTTATCTATCCAATTTCCATAAGAGTTTGTTAACTGCTTTAGGGAATGAATGATTTCTTCCTTACCACCTTCAGAAAGCATTTTCCATGACAGCACCTTCTTATCAACATGAAAAGACGGCATCATTTGAAAAAGATTATATTTTGGAAGAGAAGTGGTTAATATTAAGTAAGCGTGATCTCCTTCGGCTTTCCAATCCACGCTGCATCCATGGCCAACAGCAAAAGTTTTATTGTGGCGGTAAAGCATTTCTAAATTCAGTAATTCAGAATCTTTACTGAAGCCGACCCTCAGTTGCTTTTCAATGAATACTTCCTTATCGGTTCCTGAAATTTCAAGTTGCGATTGAAAGAACGATTGTTCATTGTTTGTCTTAATATCTCTTCCAGCCTTATAATTATTTATAAGTGCAACAGTATATGTTTTGGAACCGTCTTTATACTCCCTTTGCATAAATACTTGAATTTCAAGCCCGGAGCAAACTTTAAAGATCGTCCCTGATGAATCATCTGTATGATAAACGAATTCTTTGTTGTCGTGATATCGGCTCCAGATAAAAGGATGGATTTCGCTTGTAACATTTTTTTTATCACTCGCTTTATACCAAGCAAACGAGCAACTGATAACGAATTTCTCCAGACTCGCTTTTGTAGTGAATGAAGCGGCAAAGGAAGAAGGATTTGCCGAATTGCACATATTTAAAGCTTTATCTGATGATTCCGTATCATCTTCCAATCTGTCCTTTTCTTGTTCTTCTTGATGGACCATATAATTTTGAGGATACAATATTCCCATCGAGTAATAACGAATTGGATCAATATCCGTAATTATCTCATTATCAGAAAGAGGCCCTACCAGATCCTGTTCCAGCATTTTTTCTATTACGTCCCTGGCCTCATAATACTTTGAATAGTCCATATTCCGATTCACCCTTTCTTTATATAGGCCACCTTACATTCCCTAAACCCAAAATATGAACCCCCAGCCAAACCCCTAGGGTACAGAATGGCTCCGGTACTCCTCCTCCGATTGTCTCCGGCTTTCTAATAACGGAATACAATTTATCCACATAGAGACCTTCCACTGTGGAGGGGAAATATGAGATATTACCGTAAACTTCCCGTATTGCCTGCTTAAAAGATTGACAGAACTTTTGTGAAGTGCTTCCGATTATCGTATCGTTATGTACAATATGAAATATTTGCCCATTAT
The DNA here is from genome assembly GCF_900114475.1 of Paenibacillus sp. 1_12. Lineage (GTDB taxonomy): Bacteria > Bacillota > Bacilli > Paenibacillales > NBRC-103111 > Paenibacillus_S. Next base: position 496,096 of record NZ_FOTE01000001.1, read on the forward strand.
AGTGAAGAGTTATTTCGTCCCCTTCTATTATTCGATCTCTGATGTACTTCTGATTATCCTTGGGCCCTTTAACTATAACTTGATTGACAAAACTCTCTTCGTCCGTATCATCTTTCATACCGAACTCGATGCTGCTTAATGATCTCTTTCCATAGAAGCGAGTTTGATACCATCTCCCATCATTTGATCTGGATAGGATCGTTTTATCCGATTCAATTAAATTCAGTTGCGTTTTCGCCCTGGTTATAGCAACATAATACACTTTTGCTTCTTCCATCAGATCAGTATCTTTTCCGCGATCTGATTTCCTTACCAATAACACTTTATCGAATTCTCTGCCTTTGGATTGATGTATTGTCGTAACACACAGGCGGGAATCTACTTCTTCGTAAAGTTCCTCAGGCAGCTTGTATTCTCTGGAAAGTTTCCCAAGCAAAGTATCCCTATTGACATAGCTCTGGTCTTCTCCGACAATACCTCTTAAGAGATTGAATTTCATCTCTGTCTCCCCCGGGTTCCAAAAACTGAATGTTCTATTAAGCAGTTCCATATTCCTTAGAGTTATGACATGATCATTCGATGAAAGCAACTCCGTTATCCATGAAGGTATCAACGGGTACATATTTTGCTTTTTTACGCTATGGGAAAACCCTCTTTTTCTGAGATAACCTGAAAGCTTCAAAACTTCACCGTTAGTTCTGCAAAGTAATCCTATTTTAGAATCAGACAATTCCGAACCACCCAATTCGAAATTTGAAAATCCGCCCCTGGAAGGGAGCTCGCTCATTAAACCCAGGAAAGATTGAATTTGATCCGGGATACCGCTTTCCAACATGGTTCTGGATTTTAACGAAAAGGCGGTCAATACCTGATTCTGCCTGTGGTTTTTCGATAAAGACACAGTTTCCAGTTTTTCTCCGCAATATTGATGCAGCCAATCTCTGAATGTAACCGAATCAAGTTCATCCGGCTTATCTTTTATTTGATAATCATATATTCCTTGCATAGGGTCCCCAAGCAATGTAAAACCGCCATGTAATTTTTCCAGTATAGCTTTTACAAAACGAGCCCTTAAACCGACTAGATCCTGAATTTCATCAATGAAAATATGTTTAAAATTTTCTAACAACAACGGTTCTTCATCCAGTAATTCGATAGCCATTTGAATTCTTTCTTCATAATCCTTACCAACTACATCTTTACCGCAGTGATTTAACATGATCGTTGCAAAGGAGTCGAATGTTCTAATTTCCAAAAAAGCTAAATCTCCCGGAAGTTCTCCCGATTTTATTTCTTTATAATATCTCTCTTTAATCTCTTTGACTGCGGTTCTGGTAAAACATAGAACCAGCATTTCTTCCGAGGGACTAATGTCATTATGGAGAAACATATATTTGATTTTTTCGATCAAAGAATACGTCTTTCCCGTACCGGGACCCGCATTGACCAGCATACAACGTTCTGGGTCCCCTTCGATAATATCAGTTTGAGAGCCCACTTCTTTGTGGGTTAATATTGTTTCAGTTGGGTCCAACACTACGTTAAGTATATTTGCTGCTAGTTGTAGATCTTTGGGTTTAGTCAAGATAGCATTGTCGTAAATTTGTCCTATTTCCCGTTGATTAATAGGCCTACGAGCGTCATTGAGTGATTTCAACAGTGTATAATGACGAACAGATACTTCAACCTTATCTACACCGGGTCGACAGGTGCTAAAATGTTTACAATCTACTTTATAACAGCGACATTGCTCTTTTAAGTTCCCGTCAGCCAAAGCAAAGCCAAACACCATATCTTCCTTATCACCCAAGAGAGAGCAATAGGAATTTAAATCAAAATCGCTGATCTGAGGAGGTGTAAGAAGATGTTTAATATTATCTGTATGGAATCCGCTTACAGCTTGCATCCCTTTAATATTCCTAAGCATTTCAACCAAAGCTTTTTTTCCTTTTACGTGTTTGTGAAAATTTGTATCCTGAACCAGAGAACCGTTTAATGGATGAACATTACTTATTGGGATAATATTTGACTTAACTGGCATCAGTTATCACCTCGATTGATGAATCCGGTAATTTATAAGTCATCTTCGGACCTGGGTAACTCCATAGCACGTGATACTTATCACTTCTATTTTTACTCTTGGCTTTAAAATGAATCACCATATCCTGATCCAAACTTACCGTAATATCAATTTGCTCTTTGAAGAAGCCAAAAGAGGGGACATGGGCGTATCCCAGAATCTTCCCATTCTCATTTGCGAAAATGAGGTTAGCTGTATCACTATCTTCCACCAAAGCGAATGATGCGGTGAATTCATTGCCTCGCATACTTTCACCATTCTTAATGATCGGGTAAAAACCACCGTCCGACAATATCACTCCAACGGATTCCGACATTATATAGCTTCCTTCAGTCAAACTTAATTCGGCAGCCCCATAGGCCACACTCCACTCCGAAGCATCGGGAAAAATCTTATGACAATTCCATTCTTGCTCGACTCTCTCAATAAATGGGCGTAAATTAATGCTCCCGCCAACCAACAAGATGCATCCCAGATTATCAAAATTGATTTTGGCTTGCTCTAATGTAGCATTCATACAATCCATGGCTCTGAGAACTTCCGGTTCGATTAGTGCTGTAAAAGTATCATTATCGATAGCGACCTTAACAGGACCGTAGTCACCGTATTTATTAAGCCTGACATCCACCAGATCCATGACAGATAAATCCCTTTTTGCCGTCTCACATTGCGCAATGAGTCTATCTCTAAACGAAGCGGGCATATCTTCGAACGAAACACCTCTCGGATTTGCTCTTTCAATTTGGTTGTGAGCCCATCGAGCCAGCTTTGAATCAATGTCGTCACCACCGAGCATCTCGTTACCCACGGATACTTCACGAATGCTGCCCTTGTTATTTTCGAGTATTGAGATATCTAAAGTACCTCCTCCCCAATCGAACACCGCTACTTTAGAGTATGATTTAACCTTATCGAAATTATGAAATATAGCGGCAGTAGACTCACTAACAAAGGATGTAATCGTTATACCCGCCGTCTTAGCAGCGTAACGTAGAGCTTGACGCTTTTCCGCGGAAAAATCTACCGGAACGGCAACGACCGCACTTTGGATTAAGCCATCCCCTGATTTATCGGAGACTTGTTTGACTAATCCTTTGAAAATTTCAGCCGCGATCATTTCCGGTGTCCACACTTTACCACCTAAATTCCATTGAATATTTTCACCAAGCCAGGATTTTATAGAGCTGAATACCTCGCATGACTCGCTTAACTGTTGTCTTTTATTCCAAGCTTCCCTACCACTTAAGACCTCACCCGTGAGTTTATCGATGATGACCAGTGAAGGAAAAGGGGCCGTATAGCCGTCCGTATAACGGATTGCCCTTTTACCATCCAGTATGCCAACACAAGCACTGTTCGTGGTCCCAAAATCAATACCGAAATCGATTTTCATATGTATCGTCTCCCGTGTCTGTTATAACTCAATGCCTTCCTTTATAAGCAGATCAAATACTTTTAACAACTGTAATCTTAAATTTCCTCCAAGATCGAGACTCATATCATCAGATTTAATCTCCATCAGATCAGCATATTCCCATTTCAATAAACCACTTAGTTTTCGCTTGAACTCTCGGGAGGCAAATGTACTTTCTTGTTCGGACATTTCAATCAGTTGTACTAACTTAATTTCATATTCTCGTTCTTTTTGCCCCTGCAATATCACCAGCTCTTTATTATTTTCAACTAATGTATTGATTTTTGCTAAGAGATCACGATTTTCAATCGAATACTCATAATTTTTTCGTTCGTATTCCTGTATTTTAATTTCCTGTTCTTTTCGTTTACGAACTTCCGCTTCCAATTCGTTTCTTACATACGAAGCAGCTTTTGTCGAAGCGGCTATTTTTGTTTCTATGTCTTCGACATAATTTTTTAACTGGCTAACTTGTTTGAACCACTCGTCTTTGTTAAACACTGATATTTTTTGTGCCGTTGCTTCATTAATTACAGTACTAGTCCTATTGATAGGTTCCATCGAACTTTTGGATTTATTCATTTGCTGTAAGAGTCCGAGAGAAAACATCAAATTTCTTGCTTCATCTACCAAATCAGATGTTGCTGTTTCAAATGAATATTTGAGATTGTTGGGCATAATTGCCTTCCTCCCGGATTCTACAAGCCATAAAAGAATTGGCATCCGTAAATCAGCATTAACGTCCGATTGCTGTTTCTGAATCAAGCAAGCTGCAGAGACCAAGATTAAACAAGAGAATTGCTTATCAGTAAATGGCATTTCGGATAATTTCGCCCTAAGTAAAACATTAGAGTTAAGCAAAATTTGTGTGATAGTTGCAAGCAATTTTTCGCCCGAAGGCATTTGATTAGAAAAATCGGTTATCTTTTCACATAAATCCATAAACAAAATAAAGGATAGCTGGAGTGCGTTCTCAGAAAAGTGTTTCACTAAATGGATTTGGCGAAGATAACCTGAACCACGGGCCTGATCCAAACTTTTTGATAGTTCTTTGAAAAAGAGAAGTTTAATATCTTCCTCCATATATCTCCATGCATCTGCGACAGCCTTAGTACCCACCGAAGGAGGAAGGGCAAACATATAATCTAAGCCTCCTTCCCAATAAACGCTATCTTGTAGTAATCCGCATAAATGCCTCTCGGCTTGCTCCTTATCCGCGGCGGATAACTTTCCATTCCCTTTAAATTTGGTTACCAAATCATCGAGAATTCCTACAACCTCATTCATGTTTCAGTGCTCCTTATATACATTTGTATGGTCCCCAGCATATTCTCTTTTTCTGGGGATTTCGGGATATTATCTTTATAGAAAAGTAATCTTAAGGCTATATCTCCACTCTCTTTTTTTCGATCGGATAAGCATCTGTTAAATATTAGCCAATTGTTCAACCAATCATTACTAAGTAGATTAACTATAGCTTCTTTCCCTTTTTCCGCATGTGACAAATTTGTATAAAGCGCTTTATCATCAGGCCTCAAAGGCAAAAAATTAATTAATTGTAGCAAAACTGAATCATTGTGAATCGTTCCTTTATCAATCGGCAGACCTAATAGGTATCTGGTGATGAGTTCTTTTAAAGGTGTAAACGTGTAATCCGACCAATCAGACTCCAAGACCTTACAAGCATTTACGAACCTAGCTTGTCTCATCAAAACTGTTGCATGTAAGATGTGTTTTAATGCTATCATCGTTGCATTCCCGTGGGTAAATTCTCCAATCCTTCGAAAAGCGTCAATGTCCCTGTTCTTTAAATAACTGCTCCAAGATTGTGAGACGATAAGACCACCTCTCGCCTTTGCCAAATCACTCGTAAATATTGTAAATTTACCTTCTTGCACCTCCAATGACCAATCTTGCAATTGCTTAAACCTAGTTTCAATAGTGTCGGCAATCTTAAATCTATCAATCTTTTCTTTCCAACGGCGTACTGAAACGATTTCACTCTTCGATACTGCGTATTCTAAAAGTTCATGAACAATCTCTTCACTTTCAATGCTTTTAAAAAAACCAATCATCTGTTTATCAATTAATTTATCAATCCAGTTCACATAATTTCCGTTAACCGTTATCGTGTTCTTGTCAAGAATAGAAGCACATGCAAATATGGTGTGCATCCATTCGTCAAATTCGGGGAAAACAGAAGGTTGCATGCTAAAATTAATCGGAACTGTAGGGTTCATCAAAAGAGATCTGATTACGTTATTAACTAAGACTATGTTGTCTTTAGGAGAGGCTAATTTCTCATCATCAAATAATATATCATGCTTGAGCTTTTCCAGATTAACAAGGTTTGTCCCTGTATCAACAATCTCCCCAGAGACAACTAAATAGAGACGGTTTATTGCTGCATAATTAAAATCATTCCTTACCAAATCTGATGTTTGAAGCTTATAACTTTGATTTTGAAAAACACCATTAGTAATTGGTTTTGACCCTATTTGGAGAACGAACTCGATTTCCGAATGCCCTTTTAAGTTGAAATTATTTTCAGGGATGTTTTTTGTTCCAAATTGAATATATTTAATAGCACTTCCTGCCATATCGGTAATACCAAACCTTAGAACTGGTATGGAAAAGCCGACTTGAAAATTTTCGGTAATTATTTCACCGTCAATCGATTCTCTTTGTTTTTCTAATTTCCAAACTTGTTTATCTTTTTTACCAATTGGTGCACAATTATTAATTTTTATAGAACATTTCCTGGAAGGATCATAAACTTCAAAAATTATTTCTTCTGTCATTCCATAAGCCTTTTTCAGCTCCGGCAGAACCAAATTCGGTAATAAACAGAAAGTGATCTCCTTGTACTCTCCAAAGAAGGATCTACTTCTGCTAAGAGTGGTTATCCATATTCTCCCTCTCAGGGGAGCGTTATTGTTAACCAGTTTATAGAAGACATCTATATCAGACTTGCTTCTCATCCGCCCTACGGTGCCATCAGAAAGTTCATAAAATAAACCGATTACATTATTCTTTATAGGTGTAAAGTCCGAAATTGATAGCTCTGGTATTTTGCCCAAAAAAACATCGGTTAAATAGCTATGGAAAGGTAATATGTTTTCTTCACCTTTTCTCCAGGTAATGATCACTTCACTTCCAGAATTTTCCCCGAGTATTTTAATGTGTTTTAAGTGATCCCCATAGTTTATCTTTATTAGGTTTATACTGTATGGTCTGTTCATCGAGATATTGATATGCCCCAAGCTCCTGATCAATATGTTGTCAGGTATATCATACGAATCGGGTATAAGAATATAGTATTCGCCTTGAGTCAAGGCTTGTTGCGAATCAATGAGGTATCTACTTTCACGCTCGAAAACTATCGGTAATCCGTTCAGTTCCAAACCCAAAATATCCCAATTTACTGATTGACCCGATAGCCCTGACACTGATCCTTTGTATGAAGGTCTGAAATATTTGTAATCATTAAAAATAGTCACGGGATAAGTGAAACCCTCGTTGTTATCCATTCCCCTATGATATTCTGAAGAAGGAAAACTAATTCCCACATTTTTTTTATATATGTCCAGAAAGATACGCGGTTTGTAGCGGAATATACTATCAAAATTGTTTTTTCCTGTTTTAGAAGCGTTAAAGTAGGAAATCACTTCGTCCCAAAATCCCGGTCTAAAACCTGACAAGCTTCTTATTTCAATTTGAGACATGACACCATCTTCATACATCTTGATTAAATGACAGACCTGTAAAGTGAATTTCAAACCCTCAGGGTCTAATAAAAAGTTTTTCAAAAAAGCAGCACAATAAAAATCATTTAATCTGTTAATCAGATCCGGTTTCGATATTCGAAGCAATCGATTCCATCCTAATTTGTCCTTCATATCCCGAATGATCTTGGCAAAAGATTCCGTATATCTTTTAGAAATTCCGCATTGTTCCAGAATACTTCCAACATACCGAAACGGTCCAGATCTTTGTACCTTTAAAAGTCCTAAGCTACGAAGTTTTTTTTCTAACATGTTACCAATATCACTGGTAGAATCAATTCCTGTCAGTTCAATAAAATGTTTCCAAAAGCCATCTTCATCATAGTAATAATATGCACTGTTTACGGCGACAATAAGAATGATTGTTGAATAAGTCTCCCTATCGATTATTACATTTGGAGAATTTTTTAATAATTCAGTAATTTGCAATAGCTCGGCTTCTTCCAAATATATCTCTCCAGCATACTGGCAAGTTTTTAACCGATTATTCCATTCTTGTCCGTACTTTTGAAGTTCTTTATGATTCATCATCATATTATCACCTATTATAGTTCCATTTTACTATGTCTTATTCGACAACATCCAAATTATCCCTCTTATTTGCGAAAAAATAACAAAAAAACCACTGGTTTATAACCAGTAGTTTATTAGCAATCCATTACATCGTATATCTGCTCTCTTAATGCCTCACCAATAGCTTTGTATTGAAGATTATAAAGCCAGCGGACTCACGATGGTTACCGCAAATCATGTAACCTTGGAGCAAATGAAGTATTGGACGAGTAAACTCAATACAGACTCTCCCTTTAAGGCTATTCCTTCATCGACTCGTTTTGTGCCACTCTACGTATCTGAATTGCCCTCCGGTGTCTCTGCCTCTTCGCTTGTGGTTCGTGTTGGGCCCACCAGCATTGAACTTCAAAAGGCTTCGATCCTCAGCTGCTTCGCGAAGCCATAGAGGCGTTAAGCTCATCATATTGAGGTTATCCGGCTCTCATCGCTTCTATCTCGCTTCAGGTTATACCGATTTGCGTAAATCATTCGACGGGCTTGCCGCACTCGTGAAGGAAGTATTTGGTCAAATTTTAAATATTTCTATTATCCTAGAAGTTCTACACAGAGTACAAGAAAAAACATTCTGTTGAAAAGGCTCTCTTATTGCTGTTACATATCTGCCCATCTCTTCCATTATTATATCATTTTCATATTAATGATAGCTAATTAAACCCGTTAATTAATTTTAGATAATGAGAGGTGGTGTTTCGTTAGTTTTTGCGTTTGGGAAGATTTGTGCAATTGCATTTTAATTAAGTTTACTTAGCGACGCCATTTGCTCCAATATAAATAATGAATCCCCCACTAAAGCTGTGGGGGATTCATTATTTATATTCACAGGTACTAAGAACTAAATAACAATAGTACATGATGGGTAATTCTGGTATATTAGGTATTAGAAAGCTCTTCAAATTCCATGTTTATAAAGGGTAGTTCTTCCTCTTTGAATGAATAATTTTTTATGAGCTCATTTTTTGATGAGCGAGCAAGTTCTAATGCCAACTCGCCATCACTAGCCTTAAATGTCCCAAATTCTTTCCATGTATCATCATGCTCAATAAATATTTTGAATTGTCTCATGACAACTTCACCTTCCTTTTTCTAATTATTTCTTATTGTACTTCGATCCATTAAATTTATACCCGGCGCAAGTTGCTAAATAAGGAGAGACGCAAATCTATATGTTAAAAGTTGAACAACTTCAAATACAATCGGCTATGATACACCGCCTTGATAATCAAAAGGAACAAAATGCAGGATTAGATCTTTCCGATCTTCAATTAAATATGGATGACGAATTAAGAACTGTACTTGAGACTCACACTAAGAATGGTTTTGAAGACGGAAGAATCCGTTACGCTTACTTTTCTGACTCAGATATGAATCAAGTATTAACGGAAAGCTACAAAATTCTTGATGATATGCAGAGTCAATTTGTCTCAGGCTCGAAAATCTTGGCAAGGCTCCTTTTTAATGCAATGACTAATAAAAGAATATCAGCAGCAGATATTGCAATCTGTCTTGCTAATTGCAATGGCATTGAATATATTTGTCTGCTCAAGTTAGATTATAAGGATAATTACATATCGGAGGCAATTGATACACCAAGTGGAAGATATATCGGTATCAAGAAATTAGGGAGTGGTTGGCCCCAGTTAGGTTCAAAACTTCAAAAAGCTGCTTTTATCAAACGATCCAGCGATGAATACCAATTAATTATTCTAGACAGACAAAAGAGCAAATCGGATGAAGTAGACATATCTCAATTCTTTCAAAGGAAATTCCTTAATGTCGAATTGATTGATGACTCCAAAACCAATACTACAGGATTCATAAAAGGTGTCAGGCAATTTGTCGAAACTGCTGCAATAACTCCTGAAAAGAAAAAATCAATTTTTGACAATGCTGTTAATTTGGTCGTTAACACTGAGAATATAAACGTAACCCAATTTGTAGAATCCCAATTTAGCGAGGACTTACCTGAAGCAGAGAGAAAGTTATATATCGACTCGTTAATTGCAGAGTTCGAAAGAAATGGTGTTAGACGTTTAGAATTTGTTAAGTCCCAAGAAATCGCACAGGTGTATTCAAGAAAAAGGCAAATATTCCTCGAAGGAGCACGTCTTGAGATTGACCCTGCAATTTACAATGACTCCGATAAATTCATACTAACAAGACGCAGGGATGCCTCGGGTGAAGAAATAGCTGATATTACTATTAAAGGACTGAAAATAAAGAAAATGGACTGATCTATATGGAATGGTTGGACTTATTAAAAACAACAGGCTTTTCACATAGGAGCGAAACTCGAAGTAATGTTGTTTATTCAAATCGTCTTCAAAAGGTTAAAGTCGATCAATTTGTATCTGAGTTTTCAACTGTATGGGGAACAGATTACTCTTTGCACCTTGATGATGAATATATTCTCTTATTACCATCGGAGAACTCATTACTAAACAACACCTTAGACTTGTGCAGTGACATTGTTGAATTAAAAGTTGAACTTAAAAAATCGGGCATGATTTCTTCAACTGTATCAGCTGATTATAATGTCCATACCTTTTCTCAAGGAAGTATATTGTTGGACAACTTAAAAGATTTGAGCTTTGTTGGTCTTGAACACTTTGTTTTTAATAATCGTAATCAGCTAACTTATATTGTTATTTATGATGATCCTGGGTACTCGACTGTTATGTCGAACAAGTTTATTGCAATAGGCGATATAAATGTTCTAGAAACCCCTTTCGATGAGCCAGAGAAACTTTTCAAAGCGGCTCAAGACAAAATAAAAGAACGCAATGATAATATTCGCTGGAATCGGGAAATAAACTTTCTTCCACCCGATGTGTTTTATTTTAATGGCGACAAAACGAATGAACTAAGTGTATTCTTAAGTCAGAAGGCCGCCGCGATGTGCATCGCATTTACAGCATTGAATACAGAATACTTAGATGAAAAGAAGTTGTATCAATCGACCTACTCCGGACTTAAACAAACCAAATTCCAACTTGTTGTTCCTGACTCATGTGAAAAGGAACAAATTGATAGAATATTTTCCCTCTACGAGTGGGCTTATAGTGAAAAGACAGCAGACAAGATTGGATTGATCCAAAATATAATTAATCTACACATAAAAGAAGAAAACAATCCGAACCTGGAGTCGCTGTTGCAAAATATTTCTGAAGTATTTGAAATGGTAAAAGAGAATTACCGAGTTTACATTCAAAAAAGCGTAAAATCATATTTAGATGAAAGAAAGCAAGTCGAAGATTTTATTAGAACAACTTCTAACGAAATTAGCAAACAACTATCTGGGCTAACTGATATTGTAACAAAGAACTTGTTTGGTTTGCTCGCTACCGCCATCACTGCTGCTATTGGCTTTAATAAACCAGATAACCAAGCCTATATTCCTTGGATTCTCTACGTTTACAGCTTTTTCTCAATTGCCCTTACTATCTATTACAGTACACTTGCGAATGCCAATAAGAAAGCCATCATTGAGGTATATGAAAAACGAGTTGCAGACTACAAAAAGATTTTCCTAGAGGATCGCATTGATAAAATCACAGGAAACAGTATTGAGAAACAAACTAAAATATTCAGGAGGTATCTCCATTGGACTGTTTGGCCGAGCATTGGGATTAGCTTAATTACAATTATTTTTGGTTTGAAACTCCATGGAGTAATTAGAATTCTGTATTCTCATATTTGGCAGCTCGTAAATTGGATAATAAGCTTGGTAACATAAGAGAAGCCTATTCAAGCTACTGAATAGGCTTCTCTTAATTTATTTATTAACATATTCTCAGAGGTGGGCTCATTTAACTTCTTAAACCAAAGGGGACTACATAACCCGCACGTCCCCATTTTGATACAGTTAATTTGTATTAATTTACTGATAATACAGACATAAGTAATTAATCCCTCGGTAGAGCTTTATTGTTTTATCCCAAAATGAAGATAATTTATTTTCAATGCTCTACTTAGCTTGTATACTTCCTCACTACCTCATCAAAAGCGTTAACTGAAATCGTCTGATTTACATTAGAGAAATTCCAAGCAATACCGTCATATCTTGTATCGATTTCAATATTGAAAACAACATGCATAATGTCATGCTCAATATTGGGGTAATTTAGAGATTTTATTTTGTCAAAACTAGATATATGAGGTCCACTGTTTATTCTATATATTCCCAAAGCCTTCATATTCCATGACCCAATCAAAATTATCAGCTCCACACTAAAGAAGCCAGGATTAATCATTAACTCTCCATCTACAAGGTCCAAATCAGACACGAACTTACCTGTAGATTCAATCCAATCAAATACTTCTTGGTTTTTTACTAATGCCAAAATCATTTTAATATCTTCAACAGGTTTTTCTCTTTCTCCTGAAAATAAGCTTCTTTCTGGAACTTCCGCAAAAACGCTACCCTCTCTTTGTTCCTTGTGAGCAAAATAATTGTAGTACGAAAACCGTTCCCTCATTGTGGAACGATTGCATAAGTGGTCAACCACATTGGTCAAAAACTCTGACAAACCACTAAGACCTGATGCTTCGCCTGTTTTGCCTGGAGAAATAGCAAATGCACCTACACCCGGTAAAATTTCATGATAACCCTGCCATGTTTTATCCTGTGTCCCTGGATATAGGACATAAGCACCCTCAGAGCGTTTTATTGCGTCCCTGTAAGAATGCATCTTAAGTAAGTCAGCTCGCTTATAGATACCTTCTCTTTGTCTTTCTTTTTCATCATCCAAATTCTCATCATTTCTTCCAAAGAGCCCCTCGATACTATCCACTTTATACTTCGCATCAAAATGAATGTGTACCATTAGTTCTTGTTTTTCCGCATCAAGCAGCGAAAATTCCGCTGGCCAAAAACTCAAAGTATAATCTGGCCTCATTTGCTGGGTCCAAGAGCCTTGTTCACTTCTTTGCGAAGTCCATTTAAAGGTCTTGTTGTATGAGAATTGAACACGGAGTTTTCGACCTCTATTTTCCCATAGCCCGTCAATAACTAATTGTTTTCCTGACTTTAGTTTCATATATAAGCCGTCGGCCGAAACTTCAATCAATCTATTTACAGGTGGTTCACTTAATTTAAACTTTTTTGAAACTAAGCCTAGCAGTTGAAAAAATAACCAGTACTCATATAATAGTGGCAAATCACGCTTTCCTGAATTAAAAACGTCTTCGCCACCCTCCCATATTAGTTTTGTTGCTAATTGGAACCTTAGCCATGCTTGCATTAACTCACGATATCCTGCTTTTCTCTGTAGAACAGTGCTACCATATGGAATGTATGTTGGCTCTTGTAGCCCCCTAAAAAAATCGGACGACAAAGTTTCATAAAGATACTCATTAAGACTCTTCACTTCAGACAACAGCCTCTTATCAGCCATTCTCTTTTTTAAAGACAACACTTTTTCTATTTTACTTAAGAAATCGGAGTATACTTGGAGAGAGTATTTAATAAACCGGTTTTCAGGAGTATCATTCACTTCTATTTTTTCGTTAACAGTCACAAAAGTAGGGATTGATGGAGTACTTACTCCCTTTGAAAATAGTACCCCGTGTAATCCATGAGATGCTGGGACTGGCATTCTTTTGGGATTCCGTGCGATTTGTTTAATGGTATCAGACGTATGCCTGACATTCTTCCTGATATCTTGATTTACTCTTTCATCAGTCAAATTGGTATGTCCAGTTGAAATTATCCTACGGATTGCATCTTTAAACTCTCTGGACTCAATGATCGATTTTAAGAAAGCAAATCTTTGTTGTATCGTATCGGGATCTTTACTTGGGTCGGTAGTAAGTTTTAGTTGAGTAGGCGATTTAATATCAAGAAGTAAATCATTACATTTATCACCAATGTACTGCAACATTGAACGGTAATCTTCTCTGTAGTTAATCTTTGTTGACTTTATTTCTACACTTGCCCGACCAACAACTTTCCCATGACCATCTTCCAAAAAGAGGGGGAATAGCCCGTTATATGATCCCGTCTCAATACGCCCTTTTTGAATTGAACCAGTTATCTTGCTTGGAATAATTACAGAGTTTCCCCTAATACTAATTCCTGTACGCACGTCCGGAAGTTCATATTCATATACTCCGTTCTCAACTAATTGAACCCGTTCTTCGTTGTATAACCGTTCTTCTGCTTGGTTTAAAAGGAATAATGAATTTTTTCTCTCAGCGTAAATTACCATTCTTCCAGAAGTGTGTCTAGACTCGTCTTCAAATATTACCTCAGTTACCTCGACTGTCTCCATATACTAAGCCTCCGCAAAACTTGTGAAGCCATTTTGCTCTAATTGCTTTAGCATTCTTACAATCTTCCCGTAACTTAACTTTAAATATGCTTCCTCTGGATTTTTTATATATTTACCATGTTCATCGACTGCTAAAGGATGATCATCAAACGTATCCATATACGCTGCTTTGGTAGCCAACTCTTTAAGTGATTCCTCATTAATGAGAAACATTTCTTGATCGTTACCCATTTGCCAGAGATGCTCGTTGTAGCAGATAGCTGCCAAAGCACAAAGTAATGGCTCCAGTTTCTTCCTTGACCCATGTATTTTGGGTAAAATCTTCTGTAATACTTGTGCATCAACTGCTTCTTCAAATGAAAAAACAATTGGGGATATTAACCCATAATAATAGAGGAACCGTGCCATTTCTTTAACAGTCCTAAAACCAAATTCAGCCCCATATTCATTTAAAATATCAAAAAACATTAGGACTTCTTTCTTTAACATGCTGCGGGCCATTGCATCACTATCTGGATCTAACCTCGATGCCGCTACTAAGGCTGCCGCAAATCTTTTTCCTTTACCATTTAACGCTTCTATTTGTATCTGACTCGGTTTGTCCATATATGAACTAATATCTTCACGATTTACTCTAAACTCAATTGTATTTGCTCTGTCGAGAACCTTTGGTGAAAACATGTATGTGGTTTCATCGACATTCACTGTTCCTATAATAAATAAATTCCGGGGTAATCCATCAAGAGTTGGCGGTACGCTATCTCTCGCTGTTAAATCGCTATGGAGGAATACTTGCTCATTAGACTCGATTGCAGAAAGAATATCTGCGAAATATCGTTCCACATGTGATAAATTCATTTCGTCGAGAAGTAAAAAATAAGGATTCATTGCATCATTAGTTGCGTTTAAGATAACATTTAATGCCTGAGTCCTGACATACTTATTTCCATCCAAAGCATCAGCATATCCAAGAATACTATCCCTACTGGTCCAATCAGCCCCTACAGAAACTAACTCAAAATTACTTGAAGTATCTGCTCGATTTGCTGATATCCACCTTGCAAATGCCTGAGATAACTTTGTTTTTCCCGAACCGGATAGTCCTGTGAAAATGACAAATGGTTTCGCTAAACAACTTGCAATAAATCTTGAAATAAATGCGACATTATAGTTGAGTCCTACGGCTGCAAGGTCTTGATGAAATGCGGACACAATCTCGGAAATTGAGTCGGTATCGTAATCATTGGTTATCGCGGCATCACCAATATAATAAGAAAACCAATCCTCTTCATTTTGCGCCTCAAAGTATCTCGGAGGGTTCTGTATTATTTCTTTTATTGAAGATATGGAAGTCGGAGTGAGATGACGAAAACCCTCGCTATCAGCATGTCGAGTGATAATCAGACCACCCCACCCAGCAAAAGAATACCAAGGCGCAATCCTAGCTGATTGTTGTTCCATGTGAACCGGCTCACCTAGTAGATTCTGTAGGATATCTTCACTAGTTGCTGAATAACTTGTAATTTGATCCCTAGCATGTTTTATCTTTTGAATAGCCTCATCTAAGTCCTCCATCCTTGTTACCCTCAGAATCACTCTATTCATTTCTTCGAAATGAAGTTTGTTTTCCAAATTAAACATAGCCTTCCAGATACAAATGCATGGAAGAACGTCACAACTTGCTGGCAAGCCATAGTTATCTGAAGGGTTACGTAGTTGATATCGTGATAAGATGCTAATCGCTGTTTTTGCTACCTGAGAAAATATTCTGTCCCGTTCCTCCACTAAGTTACTTTCCATTGATAGTATTCCCGTACCTAGCCGGGAAAGTCTCAATTTGTTATCATTATCTTTGAAAACCAACCCAAATTTTTCATACATCTTTCGATATGTTCTAATTCTTGAGTCTGCTACTCCCCAGTCTGTAGCCTCTGCTTGGCCTCTGTAGTCATTCCACTGATGACCGTCTAACTGAGTGAACTTTTGTAAGTGTTCGCGTAGATCTGCAGTTACCTGTATTTCAAGAGTAGGAAACTCTGTTGTATCCCTAGCGCCACTAGGCCAATGTTCCATATCTATCCGTCACCTTCCGCTAACAATATCTCTTTTATTTTTGTGGCAATTGCATTAGCAAGCAGGGGAGGTACAGCATTCCCAATTTGCTTTGCTACTTGAACCTTAGTACCATAAAAAATATAGCCATCAGGGAAAGTCTGTAAGCGTGCACCTTCTCTGAGTGTAATCGTTCTGTCTAACTCCGGATGACCAAACCTGCCCCTGGAAAAACTATCAAATCGTGCTGTTATTGTTGAACTTGGCTTGTCCCATGCCATTCTACCATAAACATCCAAATGCCTGTGTGTACTATTGTTCTTGTGGCAATCTAACTGTAGATGTTCAGGGAGAGAATCTCTACCCTGTCCTTCGGTAATCGATCTGATTCGTTCAAGATTTATTGGTGAAAGTTTGTCTGCTCTATGATTATGGATTAATTCATCGTCAGTTATCATTAAATCTGAGATCGCTTCTCTTACAGTTGACGGAGTATTAAGAGACGGCCTAGTGGGCTCTGGAAATGTAAATTTAGTAAAAGGACTCTCCGTTTTTTCTCCAACAATAAAAACACGCTTTCTAACTTGAGGTACCCCAAAATCAAATGCGTTTAATTTCTGTATGTGAATTAAATAACCAGCCTTCTCACATTGCTGTTCCAATTCTTTTAGAACCGGCTTACCTCTTGTTGATAACAAACCTGCGACATTTTCCATAACAAAAAATTTTGGCTGTACCTCTAAGACGAGACGGATATACTCCATAACTAATTGATTACGAGGGTCATTATTTTCGCCTCTTCTTTGAACGCTGAACCCTTGACATGGGGGTCCTCCAAAAATAACATCAAGTCCTTCTATTTTTTGCTTTGCCAATGCTTCAATTACATTTTTATTAATTTCATAAATGTCGCCAACATGACCATGACTACCAAGGTTCTTGTTATATGTCTCTATACAGGCTGGATCGTTATCAAGTGCATAAAGTATTTTAAACCCTGCCATCGAGAACCCTAGAGACATCCCACCAGCACCGGAGAATAGGTCAATGGCAGAAAGTTTTTTATCTTTGCTCATTTTGTCCTCCAAAATGTTCAATTTCTTTGCTGCTTCAAATGAGCAATAACACTGCTATATGATTGGAAGAATGGTTGCTCGATGTTCTCTTCCTCTTCACTACGATTTTGGCCTGCCATCAAGGTAAGTACATGTGCAGCCAAATGTGTTGAAAAGATTGGTGGCACGGCATTTCCTACTTGCTTATATTTATCGTCAAACGGACCCTCGAATATGAAATCCGATGGAAAACCTTGTAATAGCGCTGCTTCCCTAATGGACAGTCCCCTATCTTGCTCAGGGTGTGTGAATCTGCCACAAGATGGTGTCCTACATCTTGCGGTCATTGTTATGGAAGGTTTGCTCCAAGCAAGCCTACCATAAACATCATAAAAGCCTTTTACTTTATCCAAGCAGGCAGGCCCTACTCCAGGGGGACGAGACCCTCCATCCTTTGGAACTTGTTTTAAAATTTCAACTGTTTCTTTTCTATGATTGGAGGTTTTATGCATTGAGTCATCTTTGCTTGTTTCTCCTGCTTTTAGAGGAGGGAGATTTCCAATCGCATCTTTAACAGTTCTAAATGATCCCCGAGTAAGTACAGGTGCTGGTACTGTTGGACTAAAGTGCTTGGATGCCAATACAACTGCTCGATGCCTCTCTTGAGGAACACCATATTCGGCCATATTAACAATACTCGATGTAACATTGTATCCTTCTGCTTCTAAAATATTCTTAAACGCATTGAAATGATGCCAATGTTTCTTGGCCAATAAATCTGGTACGTTTTCCATGATAATAAAATCTGCCTTCAACCCCACAGCAATTTCTGCAAATCTCCCTACCAGGGAATTTCTTGAATCTTTTCTAGGATCTTTTTTTCTATGGGATGAGAAGCCTTGGCAAGGTGCGCATCCAATTACAATGAGTGGATTGTTTTTGTCTCTTTTAGACGCTAAAATATCTTCTATATCTGATACTTCTACGTTACCTAGATCTAATTGGTGTGACCTAACACCGTAATTTGTCTCATAAGTCTTATTTGCATGTTTATCAAAATCAAATGCACCTATATTACGGAAATATCCTGTCTCTTCTCCAACCTTATGGAACCCATAAGACATCCCACCAGCACCCGCGAAAAAATCTACAAAGTCAAAGGTTTGTTGTTTAAGAACCTTGCGAATCCCGAGCCAATCTATATAATTTAAATGATCTTTTAGTACACTCATGTCATTTCACTTCTTCCATTTGTAGAAATATCGTATTTAGACTCGAATAATAGGTATAATATAAAATTCTATATTTCTCATAAAGAATCCTTCTTGTCAACTAATAACCCCATTATAGCAAATACACGTTCGTATACAAGGGGAACAATATGGAGAGGGCAACAACGACCACTCATAATACTTCACATTCAATGCAATAACTTTAAAAATAAACATAAATTAAACTGGAACCATTATTTCTATTCAGCCCACGCAGGCACTTCAACACCAAAATTTCTGCACGATCGTTTAGCTTTCCTTTTAAAAGGAACGCACCAGTCCCTACGCTCGTAGATCACCACTTGTCGTTCCTCTTCGTGCTCTTCGTAATACCGAAACTCTACCTCCAACTCTTGCAATCTAAAGATTCCATGATCCCCAGATTCCTTACAAGAATAACAATAGAACCAGCCGTTAATATACGTATCTGCATCAGCCTCTAATATATCCCCACAATGTGCCTCACATTTATGAGATTCCAAGATCGATATATCGACTCCGTAATTTCCACAAACCTGCTTTAAAGTTTCGTACGCCTCTTTGGCCATCTCCATATTATCAAACACATAATTCAATCCCCAATGACAGGGATGCTGATGATGCTTGATCACATAGAGAATAAAATCTTCATAACCGGTCAAGTACAAGGCAGTGCAGACTTTATCGTAAATTTCTTCTTCATTCTTATCCAAACTTCCATAATTAGCATCACTTCCAGTAACCCAATACAGCATTTTTCTATTTGGCCTCCATGCAAAAACACGCTTCTGGAGCTCTCTCAGCTTCAAAGTATACTGATAGATTTCCCAAGCGTAAGAACCATCGTCACCTTCCGCACGAATAAAGCCAGCATGGTCATCGATCAACTCATCCATTTCTTCAAAAAGCTCGTCAACAGCATTTTCCAATCTTCTAACCGTTTTACTAAACATAGGTTCCCAACTCTCTAGGAGTTCGATATACGAATTTCGTAGCATCAAGTAAGTGTCTTCATAAGGATGAGGGTCGAATGAAATGTCATGCTTGTCCATATACTCCTCCAAACATTCTTCTGAACAATATCGGTCACCACTAGGGTCGATCACATATTTCTCATCCGTTTCTTTTTCGCAATGAATACAACTCATCTTACATCCTCCCCTTCTTCTCATCGCCTTTTATCATCGGTGAACGACCAAGCAATGTCAGTCGCCATTCTAAGAAATTTTCATCATCGATCTCTAATCCATACTTCTCTTCAATAGCTTTCATCGCTTTGACATAAGCGTCGCGTGAAACCCATAAGTCAGATGGCTGCCGTGGCACAGAGCCGAACAGCAATACCAAGAACTCTCTATATGCCAGACTAATCCGATCCGCCGCGGAGTCGCCCAAAATGATTTGAACGATTTCTTTTATGGCTGATTTTGCATTTTTACGCTGTCCGATAGTCGAATACGATCCTTCGTAAATATCTGCATGCACAGGTATAAATGTCATCATCTTTTGATGAAACTGTCCGATTACCGTGCCACGATATCGGAACGTAATGATCCTTGCTTGATGATCCACGGTAATCTCAATATTCCCCTTGCAGTATAGATCGTCCATAATTGCAATCAACACCTGTTTAGACCGTTGCTTCCGAAGGCGATTCATTGGTAGCCGATTTATATCGAACAAAGGAGAATTCCAAAATTGTATAACCTTGCCCCAGCGTGAATCATTGACAGGAATAGATAGCAAATAAGTATAAGGATTTGCTACCTCTTCATTTGATGATCCTATTAGTCGTACATCCATATCCATTTCTCCCCTCTATTTTCCAAGTCAATCATTTTGTAAAACGGATGGCTGTTGCTTCTTTCCTAATATACACAGGCATCTTGTAGAATTCTAAATCACCTAAGAAATCCTTTCAGTTCGCATATCGCTACAAAATAAATCTATATTATTACCTTGATACAGAACTATAAATATATACAGCGGAACAGTTGAACAACTGTTCTGCTTATCTGTATTTCTTTTTAAAAACACGCCAACATGGCTGTTTTATAAATTCATTTAATGGGAGATGTTGTACATGGCAGCAAACGTCGAAAGTATGTTTTATGTAAGGGAAGCACCTTGGCACGGTCTTGGTAAAAGAGTTGAACAAGCACTCAATTCGGAGGAAGCCTTACAGGAGGCAGGTTTAGATTGGACTGTACTTCAAAAGTCCATCCAAACCGAAGACCAAATGGAGATCACAGGTTACAAAGCAAACATCAGGGAAACCGATCAACGCGTTCTCGGAGTAGTCACAGACCGCTATAAAATCGTTCAGAATCACGAAGCCTTTGCTTTTACTGATGAGCTACTTGGCGAAGGTGTGAAGTACGAAACTGCAGGAAGCTTACAGAATGGAAAGAAAGTGTGGCTGCTTGCAAAGCTACCGGATAATTATATTATTTCGGGCGACCGTATCAGTCCGTATATGGTGTTTTCGAACAGCCATGACGGTAGCGGAAGTATCAAAGTTGCTATGACCCCCATTCGAGTCGTTTGCCAAAACACCTTAAACCTGGCTTTAAGCAATGCCAAAAGAATCTGGACAACTATTCATACCGGAAATATGAAGTCCAAACTGGATGAAGCAAGAAAGACAATCCTCTTAGCGGAAAGTTATATGGATAACCTTGGAGCAGAAGTAGACCGATTAAACAAAATCAAGGTATCCGATCAAAAGGTGATGGAGTATATCAACCTTCTCATTCCCTTACAGGACAATGCAACCAAGCAACAGGAAAAGAATGTGCAGCAGTTAAGGTCAGATATGCAATTGAGATACTTTGATGCCCCTGACCTTGCTTTTGTAGGTAAAAACGGATATCGCTTTATTAATGCTGTATCGGACTTTGCAACCCACGCTAAACCTCTTAGGTAAACGGCTACATTTAGAGAAAATATGTTTTTAAAGACTGTGGAAGGGAATCCATTAATTGATAAAGCGTATGAACTTATCCTAGCGTCGGCGTAATCATTTTGGATTGTCGATGCATATTCTATGTTCCTGAAAGGATTCCATTACCCAAGAGAGCTGAACACTAGTTATGTGTTTGGCTCTTTTTATTTTGCATGAATTATATAAATCAAATTTGTAGGAGGTAGTACGATGAACGAATACAAGCATTCAGAACTAAAATCTCTATTAACAGACTTAATGTGTGAACGGCAAGGCAGCTACATGATCGAAGAGCTTTTCCAACACTTCCCCTCTGTTTCAGAGCTAGCAGAAGCCAGCGAACAGCAATTAGTTCAAGTTAAAGGTATCGGAGTAGGTAAGGCTCGCCAGCTTCTTGCCATGCTTAAGCTCGCCAGAGCACTTACCGCTCCTGTCCAAGATCCCTATACAATTAGAAACCCACAAGATGTATTCAGTCTTCTAGAAGCTGATTTGAGACACTTGCAGCAGGAGTATTTCGTATGCCTTTTTCTCAACACAAAAAATCATTTAATATCCCGTGAAATCCTCTCTAAGGGCTCTCTAAATGCTTCGATAGTTCATCCGAGAGAAGTTTTTCGAGCAGCAATTAAACGGGCATCTGCTTCTATCGTCTGCGTCCATAATCACCCGTCTACTGACCCTTCCCCATCGCCTGTAGATATCGAAATCACCAAACGGCTTGTCGCGGCGGGAGAAATAATCGGTATAGACATTTTAGACCATATCATTATAGGTGGCCACAGATTCTACAGTCTTAAAGAAAAAGGACATATGTAGCAAGTTCCTTACAACGAATGGAGGAATAATACATGCTTGAACTACTTATTTCAATTGTAGATTCAATCCGTAATGAATTCATGGAACGTGAAAATCTGGAGCCAGCTTTTGGCTCGGTCATTTATACGCAATTAGGATTTGGTTCTATGGAACATTCCGGAATATACCTTCTAAATGGTGAGGTTGTTGAACTGAACGGAGATGGACAAATTCATATAGTGAGTTTAAAGGAATTTACAGGTCGACTAACCACCTTTAATGATGATATCTATGTCCCTTGTTACGCCGATTATGACGGTACCATTGCTACACCCGGTACTGGCGGCAATGCTTTGGAGATGGCTGGATCAATCCGAAACTATAATCTATTGATAGACAATTGCCATCAATTTTGTGCAGGCTGTGTAACTGGAGATTTTGAAAACTCAAGTAACTTCCTCTGGATGCTCAAGGATGTCGTGAAAGAAGCAGCAGGTACGGAAGTTGTATGGAAAAAATGGAACTGGAAAAAGAATTTCGATTGACGTTTGTATTACACACTGTCATTGGTCATAACCCATATGACAGCTTAAAAGAACAAGGGTTAATGTGACGCACACATTAACCTTCATTTATTTTTGGAGGTGACATACAACATGGCAACTGCTATCAAACTACATGCAGACATTCTTGTTGAGACTGAAGATTTATCCTATGAACAATGGCTTGTCTACCGTCGCAATGGTATTGGAGGTTCGGATCTTGCTGCCATCTGTGGTATATCCAAATGGAGAACAGCCATGCATGTGTTCCTGGAGAAACTGGGAGAAGCTCTAGAAGAGCAAATGGGTGAAGCGGCAGAATGGGGAACTCGGCTTGAACCGCTTATTGCCGATAAATTCGCCTGTGAGCATCCTGAGTGGGCGATCACGGAGAAGAAAATTATTTACTGCCATCCTGAGCATCGTTGGGCATTAGGTAATCTCGACCGTATGATCATTTGCCCCAAACGTGGCCGCGGCATCCTTGAGATTAAAACTGCAAGCGAATACCTGCGTAAGGAATGGGATGACGGCAATATTCCCGACTATTATTACGTCCAATTGCAATGGTATATGTTTGTAACTGGATTGGAGTGGGGATATTTTGCCACGCTTATAGGTGGGAATAAATATCGGGAGTTTGAAGTTATGCGCGACCATGAGCTTATAGATCAGCTTTTCCGACTCTCCAGTGATTTTTGGCATCAATATGTACTTAAAGGCGAATGCCCCCCTGTGGATGGATCAGAGGCTTGTACAAAGCTTCTGAACAGACTCTATCCCGAAGCCCGGAGCAGTACTACTCTTCCGTTAGAAATGACTGAGCTTGTTGAGAACTATTTCTCCAAAAAACATCAACTCAAATTTTTAGAAGAATCCCTAACCGAAATCGAAAACCATTTCAAATCCCAACTGGGCACCTTTGAAATTGGGATCACAGGTATGTACAAAGTGAATTGGGAAAATCGCAGCCGTACCGGAGTGGACAGCAAGCAGTTGAAGGAGATGCACCCTGACATTTATCAAGAATGCCTTAAACAATCCCATTTCAGGCAGTTCAGTATTAAGAAGGAGGCGATTAAGAATGGAGAATGAATCAATAAGCTTGTTCGAACGATTAAACGCACCTTTCCCCTATTCAGATTATCAGTATGATAGCTTCGGTGATCGTTGTTACATTTCCGGGCAGACCATTACAGAGCGGTTAAATGAAGTATTGGGAGTTGGATATTGGAAATACGAAGGGTTATATGAGACAGAGAAAATCATACAGGAGCCGAACGGAAAAAATCCTCGTGTCAAAATGTATGTGCGCTTCAGCATTTTTAATAGCGAATTACGGGATTGGATTACCTTCATTGATGTCGGTAGCGAACAAGTAAAGCCAGGCATGAACGAGGGAGATGCAACCAAGAGTGCGATAACGGACGGCATGAAGAAATGTGCAAGCAGAATCGGCGTTGGGAGTGACCTCTATAAAGGAAAGATCACTTGGGATAAACAGCGGCAAGCCATTATCGTACCCGACCACTATAACCAGTATTACCATGACCGAGGATGGATTCCCAAAGTAGAAGCCTCCCCTCCATCACCAGTTGCTAGCAATCGTACGTCTAAAAAATCCGAGCTTACCGATAAACTAAAGAACAAGGCTTCTGCTGTTCAAAATCAAATTAAAGCGGCATGGCAAGAATTGGCTGGTAGTCTGGACGGGCTTGATGAATGGTACACCAAAAAGCAACAAGAGCATGTAACTGATCAGCAAATGATAAACCTGCTTCAAAAAAAGCTGCAAGAAAAACGAAACGCTGCAAGTGCATGAGTTGAAATGATTGAAACAATTGGACGGTCGGGCAGCACCTAATCTTCCTATTTGTACTCTTTTAGATTGGAGAAAGAAATGGGGATGTTGTCTATGTTCGATGGAACAAAATACGTGACTCCTGGAATACAGCGTGAGGTACCCGTCTTCTTACAAAATATCCTTTGGTATTTAATCGAAACGATGGAGGTGCCCGAAAAGCACCCTTTACAGGTCTTTCAATTCGAGAGCATTATCGAAGACGGCAAAAGAAAACAACAGATTGTACATAGCCAAGAGCAGCCGGATTATAGGAAGCATTACGCTATTTCCACTAGGTCTATTGTTATAGGAAAGGTTTATGTTATTGATGATGCAACTCATTGTACGATGCTACTTGCGGATGAATATTGAATTCCATTTCCACACAAGTTACAAGGCGTAAAATATATATTATTAATCAGACATCTTGCTAGAAGATGGTCATAACCAAAAGAGAGGGAACGTAGAGGCTGGTACAATACACAAATTCTCCATTTCCCTCTTCTATTTTTTATCACGAAACCATAGCAACTGCTTTACAAACTCATAGACTGCTTTCTTTTCTTCTTCAGTCCTTCCATTTAATTCGAAAGAAATTTTGTCTACAAAAGAAAAATCGGTCCTCGTAGCGATATCATGATCGAATTGAAAAAGCTCCTCAATCTTAGCATCTAGTGCGATTGTGATCTTTTCCAAGGTAACAATAGTTGGACTCTTGACCCCGCGTTCTACGGCTCCAAGGTAAGATGGATCTATCCCCGCTTTAAAAGCGAGCTTTTCTTGACTCAAACCTCTACTTTGCCGTAGAGCCCTAATTTTTTCACCAACCAGTAACGCAATATTGCTCATTGATTCCACCTATCTTCCATATTCCATACCCTTATATGAAAACGATAGATGGTAGCACCATTAGTAACAACGTTCCATAAACACTAATTTAGTGAATGTCTATAGACATTGATTAAATGTGTCGAATTGCCTATAATTACAATGGACGTTGGAAAATCTTGTCGTTTATTAATGTAAAAAAAATCGTATTCAATAGTTTACAGGGGGGGTTGCTATTTTCTGAATAGATTGAACACAGTTGTTTGAATACAAATACATTTATGGTAGATGGAGGATAACATATGTACCTGCGAATTATTATTAGTTTGATCATTTTCTTGGTACTTAGTGCTTGTAATGCGGAAACAGAAAAAACAATTAACGATGTCGCATCGAATCTGAAAGATCAAGCTAGCAACATAATAGACATGGAAAACTCTCATGTACTGTCAGTAAAAAATGGCCACTTTAAGAGCAGCCCTGACCAATCCATCGGGGATGCTTTTCAAAAATTCTTTGGTGATCCTACTTGGAAATATTTTAAGTCTGATTCGGGTAAAGATGTCGTTGAGTTCACCGGACATATGATATATCAGGAAGCTAAAGTAAAAGCAAGATTTCAATTTATCTTGAATGAAGATAACTCATTTGAAGGGGGAGCATTATCTTTTAATGAAGTACCTCAGAATGCATTAACAAAAGCAGCTCTATTATCTACGATATTTGACAATAAGAAAGACAAGAATGGAGATAGTACGAAAGTGAATCAGAGCGCTGATAATACTGCCCATAAGGTAGCATCCGACGCTGGGAATGTGAAACAACCCACTGCCTTAGAAGCATCACCAACGTCGAAACCATCAGATGCGGCGGCGCCGCCTACACCTACTAAAAAAACGCTCCCTAGCAGCCTATCAGGCGGGAAAATACCTGAAATCCCTTCGGGTATTGGCGACAGCATGATCACATTATTTAAATCAAACGGGAAAGTAATTAACGAGGTTGATACGGGTTCAGGTCTTGCTTATGTATTTTCCAATGTAGTCTATTACACAACAAGCAGGTTGAGTGTGAACGGCAACATTCAAGAGGGAGAGGTTGTCGCACTGAGGTTTTTAGAGGGACATTCCATTCTCGGTATAAAAATTGGTTCAACCCCTAAGGTAATTGTAGAAAAGCTGGGTGAACCAAACAGCAGCGGATATAGTGATTTAGATGGAAAATATACATTAACCTATAAATTTGGCGACTATATTCTCTATATCTCTGCTCCAGATAAGGCTTCGCCTACAACAGAAGCTCTTTATAAGAAAGATTAGATTACTCATTTTCATGGATGCTTATCGATTTCTTGAAATTGTTTTCATTCAGTTTTGACTGGCACTCTCGGATTATTGCCTAGTGTTGAGTTTTGGAATACAGATGAATCTAAGAATCAAAAGACCAGTTGGGTGTATTAATGGAAATTCGCAAAAGAGGGGAAAACTGCGAATGAAGCTTAACACTATTTATTCATTAAAATTTGCAATAATCCTTACGTTGTTTCTTGTTCTTCTAGTTGGTTGCAACAAGGAAATAGAGCCAGTCGCTCTACTACCCAAACAAGAAGAACAGGAAAAGAAATTACAAGAGGAAACCGAAGAGAAAGGGAACTCATCTGAGCTTATAATCACTTTGAATAATCTGATTGATTCTGGGCTCAAATTATGGGATAAGGCCGATAGCGTGAATTCCAGTATTGGTAACACCATATCCATGCTTGACTCGGACGTCCGTAAGGTCAGAAAACAGAAATTCATAGAAGATGGAACTACGTTTACTTTGGAAGATTTATTCAATGGTACTTTGGATAATCCAAAGTGGAAATCTAAAGAGATCGATGGAGTCAATTTGGTCATGGTTACAGGTGGGGGAAGTAAGTTTTTGAAAAGTCTTGATTCCAAGGGGTGGGACTTTGAACGAACATTAGAACAATTTTTAGCAAAGTCAATTGATATGACTGTTGTTATACCTGTTCGTAAGGGCGAGATTGTTGTAGAGTCAGTGAGCAGTTTTATTGAGGTATCAGGGGTGGGGAAGATGCCTATCACAGGTCCAGGTATCTTAAGTGAATTACTAAAAACATATTTATCCGAACAAGCGAAAAAATAATTTTTATGGGAGATGATTTCATTATGATAAAAAAAACATTAAAAACTCTGGTAATATGCAGCATCATGTTCGTAAGTCTATTGTTTATAAGTAATCCCTCCATTTTTGCTGAAGGAGAAACCGAACTCCCCGTGTTTAACACGTTAAAAGGGTATGGGGTCTCCAAAGTTAAAATGAGCCCTGATGGGAGTATGTTGCTTGCGACAGGTAGTGCGTTTGATACCTATCTATGGAACGTCAATAGTGGAATTAGCAAAAAAATTAACATACCACCTCATACGAGAACTGAAAATGTAAATGATGCCACTTTCAGTCCAGATGGTACTATGTTTGCGCTTTCCGCGGGTTATGAATCCTATGGAATACACTTGTTTGACAGCAAATCCGGCGAACTTAAAAATACAATTAAATTAAAAGATCCATATATTGGCGCACTAAGTTTTACATCCGATAGCAAATCAATCATAGCTCAAGTAAGTGATGGTAACCGTTCCATAAAAACAATAAATATTACGACTAGTGCAGAATTACTTAAATTGGATGTCACTAGCAATGCAAGCAGGATTTCCCATCACCCACAAAATGACGAGTTTGCGGTACTATTATCTGATTCTCAAAGTATAGTACAAATTCGCAATGAAAATACAGGAGCGATTATAAAAACGTTGAATGATTTCACAGCAGGCTTCTTATTTTCAGATATGGGATTCTCGCAGGATGGAAATTATTTTGTTGTTTCACATAATGGTGGAAAAAATTCAGAAACAATCGTGTTTAACGCAAAAGATGGCTATAAGCAGATAGCAGTCATCAAGGAATCCGGTAACATCTCATTTAGCAAAGACGGAAAGTTATTGATTTTGGGGGACATGGTTTATACAGTTGAAGAAGGATTTACACATTTTTACAGAATCAAAGTAAAGAATTCAAAAGAAACTATCAATCCATATGTAAGCGGCATAACTCCAGATGGAAAATATGCTTTTTATGTTGATAATGTTGATGCAAGAGATCGAAAAATCAGGTTGCTCGACGCCTCAGCACTATCTATCCGACTATCATCTATCCAGATTGACCCGAAAGGCTTTGCTTTAAATGTCAACGACCATACTAAGTTGATGTTAGAGGGTACCTATTCAGATGGAACAAAAAAATCGTTAGATACCAGCAAAGTAAAATGGAGTATACAAGATTTCTATGTGGCAGAAGTGAAAGATTCTATTTTGTATGGTCGAAGCAACGGCAACACAATATTAACCGCAAATTTCGGTGATTTGACAACAAACGCGCAAGTTGTGATTGCTGATGCTCCGACTGACCTTAAAGCTGCATTAAATGGGAACAGTATCAACCTAACATGGTCTGGCGTAAAAAACAAAAATGATCTACTTGGATATTATGTATACCGTAAAACTGGGAACGGAAGTTACAATAACACTCCGCTCACCGATTTCCCATTGCAAACCACCGAATACGCAGACTTGAATATCGATGCTAAACAAGGCAACTTCTATATTATCAAAGCCGTTTATAAAAACAAAATAGAATCCATACCTTCAAACGAAGCCTTTGTAACGTCCAAAGCGAAACAAATTATTCTACAGGTTAATAATCATATGATGAAAATAAACGGTGAAAGCAAAGAAATCGATGCTGGAAACGGCACAACACCAATTATACACAATGGAAAAACCTTGCTACCAATCCGTGCTTTAATAGACGAATTAGGTGGGAAATTAGATTGGTTAGATGGTGAGCAGAAAATTACCATTCAATTGAATAATAACAAAATTGATTTATGGATCGATAAAAATACGGCATATGTAAATGGAACCGCACAAACACTAGATGTTGCCCCGGCAATTATTAGTGGTCGCACGATGCTTCCACTCCGTTTTATAGGTGAAAATTTAGGGCTTCAACTTGAATGGGACGGAGCAACTCAAACGATAAACTTATCTTATGGTGGAACGGCTAGTGCTAGTATTGACATATCTAAGAAATGGTATGAATTGGAGTACACTCGGCCTGTTTCCAATACGTTTGGAGAATATATCGACAGCGGATTTGGCTTCACGATTAATTACCCGCTTGCTTGGGGGAAGCCTAAAATCACTGAAAGTAAAGAGCATAACTTTGGATTTTATACTACTTATTACAAAAGCGATAACACAGTAATCATTTCGTATGGAGAGTTCTTGCAAGATGGTGAATCGAATGTAGCCTACGTGAAGAGAAATGGATTTGATATATCAAACATCGTTGCAGAAGAAAAAATTCAATACTCTGAAAAAGTTTATTATTTGAAAGAGGATTCGGGAAACAAGAAAAAGATAGCTATCATGATCTTTAAGCATGGAGAAGTTTGTGTATTTGAGAATACGATTTATGATGTCAACTTAATTCAGAATGATCAAAAAGCTATTGATCTATTTGTCGAGATACTTACAACTCTTAAGCTCACTTCCGCCGCAGTTGGATGATCTTTAAATAATAAACAGATAGAAAGAACGTGAAGAAATAGAAAATAACATAAGCGCTTGCAAGTAAACGAAATTATAAGAGCTATATCAGCGAAATAAGGTTGGAAATAATAAATGTCAGTGATCACAGAAGGCTTGGTTGTTTATAAATCAACTTACAGATTTATCAAAAAGGATGGATAATTATACAATATGGCAGCAATGTCTGGGCTATTAAATGCTTCAGAAACAAATGGCTACGGGGCGTATAAGGATTACTTTAAGAGAAATTAAATTTAAGAATTCAGGCGTTAAGTTATCCTCACGTTAAAAGAGGAGTTATCCTAAGATATAAGTTTTTTAAGCTTTTAAGCCTTGGTCCAGTCAACCAATAATAAAATACACTACAGGCATCTTGCCTTGTGTATTTTTTTTGAACCGTTATCCTTTTATAAAGCTTTACATGTGGGGACTTCTTCCCCACTTCCCCTTCTCTTTGGAGAATCTCTCTCTCGCTCGTTCTCACGAGCTCTTTCGTTCCCTCTTTATCTCGCTCCACTCCTCTCATTCATCTCGGCGCCTGCTCCCTCCCGGCTGCTTCCTCCGGCGCCGGGTTCCGCTCCCGGAGGTTCTCACCTCCTTGCGCTTCGCTCATTCGTTCGCTCTGCTCCTCACTCAAGATCTAAAGATCTATCTATTCCCACCCTCTCACCCTAATGTTTTATTGGGAATAGAAAGTTATCCATCGAGATATCCATATAATTTGATTTATTGATGCTAGACAACAAAAGTGTGAATATTTCGGTGTGGCGGAGACGTTTGTGTTAATTGTCAGAGCCACAATGTTAACGAATTAAAGCTGGTATATTAATAGGGAGAGCCACCCTAGTTGATGATGGCTATTTAATGTTAGGTAGTGGCACTTAATGAACTATCCATTTAGCCCCATTTCCTCATTCTTTTCCACAATCAAAAAGACAAGGCAAGTAA
Organism: Paenibacillus sp. 1_12; assembly: GCF_900114475.1. Classification (GTDB taxonomy): domain Bacteria; phylum Bacillota; class Bacilli; order Paenibacillales; family NBRC-103111; genus Paenibacillus_S. The sequence continues at coordinate 527,132 of NZ_FOTE01000001.1, forward strand.
TCAACACCTTCTGTTATCGGAATCGTAACAGGATTAACTCCTAGTTCAAGTAACTTTTTGATTCGTTTGTCGAATTCCATCATATCCTCGACCGTCTCTCTAGCCTTCCATATCCCTCTTTTACTATTGACTAATTCAAGAGTTGCAATCAATGCTTCATTGGTTTCTGAATGTAATCTTTTTCGACGAATGATTTCCTTCGCTTTCGATAATGTATAGTAGTCACCATAGCCTATGGTTTTCTTGAAATATTTATGAAGTTCATTATCAGATATATCTTCCCGCAGAAATTGGCAAAACCCTTGTTTGCTTAGACCATTGCTTTTAATAATCCTAAATACCTTATTGTAATGACATTGAACCTCGAATCTTATTGTATAATTAGCATCTTCATCGAGACATGGTAAATTATTTTCCTTTAATTGCTCTCCCTTATCGTAACATTGAACAGTCAGGGTCACATGTTCATGCTTTGATTTTGATTTGCTTTTTCGGAAGATATAAAAGCTATGCTCTGTTGGTTCATATCGTTTGCTGGATTCCCTATACGTTAAATATTGTTGAAAACCATTCGGAATATTAGCACGTTTAATTAGTTTCATATAAAGTTTGATATGTTCCGTGTAAAAATTGACAGCAAAATCTACCCTTTTGAAACTATAGGAATCTAGATGATGTAGTTGGAATGTTAATTTTTTATTACACTTTCTACTCTTAAATTCTTTTTTTATCGGTTTGAGGGCCTTTTCGAAAGCAGTGTAAATAGATTGGCAATGCTCTATGCTAGCCAATTGTAAATAATCGTTTTTATTCAAAAGTCTCATAGGATTCATAATAATCTCTAATGCCTTATAACTAATACCATCCTCCATTTCTTTACTCCGTAAAATGAGCTTTATTCCTGTTTCCTTCATCAGTAGGTGACAATGATAAGTTCTATCTTTCTCAAGATAGAACTTGGAACCATTAAGACATGACAGGTCGTGTAGAACTTCAAATAATGCCGAATAAATACGACTGTTTAGCTTACAAAACATATGAACTGTATGGTGCATAACACAAACCCCCAATTAATATCAATCTTAGGTTTGTGTTATGCGCATTTTTAAAAGTAATATAACAGTGTTCAAGCCCCAGTAAAACCACTGTTATAGATACAAATCATATACGTATATATTAAAAGATAATATATACGTATATGATCAAGGAGAGGAAATGAAATATCATTATTTCTTTAATTCTCTTCCCTGTCACTAGCAGTAGAATTTGCAAAAATAAAAGCACAAGGGCAGCGATCACTCGCTATCTTTGTGCTTTTATTTGTTTGCTTAATCATTCTGCTTTCGTTTCAATAACTCAAGCGCTTTATCTTTGTCTAGTCTAAAGGTAACAACCGTACCCTTATCGGAAGCTACATTTATGTTAGAGTCAATATGCTTTATTAAGAGCTTGCTGAGTTCGATTCTTTCATCATCATCGTTCTTCAAAAGGATAACACCGGCTGAATAAAGGTTCTTGTAAATTTCTTTCTTGTTCTTTGCAAGCTGGATACTTTGTCCATTCGCTGTGAGCAATTCTTCTATCTTCTTAAAGACAATGTCTTTAATACGGAGGATATTGCCGTTCTCAACCCATCCTAAGTTTGTTGTATTGTTAATCTCTCGATTATTTTTGTCGTTAATATCTGGAAGGTTACTAATTTGCAGTAATTCTAATAAATTATCAAGGAAAACTATATGCTTCTCTACTTGAGTTGTGCCATGTACATTGTTAGTTCCCAGTAAGTTAATAACACATTCATTTCTAAATATCTGAGTTGCTTGCATCATATGATCGTCGGCTTCTTTTTCTGTTATTATCTCTTCTTCCTGAGCTGCGGATATCAATACAAAATATCCGAATAACAGGCAAGAATAACCCTCCACTTTATTCATGTCATAGTTATCAGAACCCTTCAAAATAGCTTGTTGGAATTCAGATATTTTTTTACTAATTGATTTTGTGATGTTCTTTTTGCTACCTTTGCGGTAAAAGGCAGGTATGTAATCTGAAATAATATCTGAAATACATGTCGATAAGATAAATGGACGATTTTTAAATTCTTTTACAAGAGAGAGATCTATGTATAGATTATCAATGTTAATATTTATTACAAAATCTTGATTAACTGCTTCTTGATTCAGTACAAGCATCATATTGGAATCATAGTTATGCTGTAACAGTTTTTTTACGCCATTTACTTTTTTTGAATTGGTAACAGCGTTTACGATAAACACTGCATCCCTTATAAGAGTAGATTTACTCTTTATATCATCATCCATATTAGAATGAATTGTTGCATCAAGGCTATCTATGTACTTGCTTCTATTGAAAAAGTTGCAGAACAAATTGGCAAAGCCAGTTCCACTCAGGAACTGATTATTTCCGTAAATACACAAGGAAAATTTGGATGGATTCCGCTTCTCATACTCCAAAAAGCTTGTGAATAATGAAAGAAACGAGTAGGACAACAGCGGAATGGATACCGCTCTATCTGTTACCTCAATCAATTTCAAGGTAGAACGAAGAGCATCGTGATTAGATAGAGTACTTTTTCTTTCACTATTAATCTTAAATTTAGAGTGCAGTTTTGTTTTGTCAATTACGAAAAAATCAGTTCCTGCCAATGGAATATAATACCACTCATTATTAACCTCAATCCATCCGGTTTTGGAAGTGTATATTATGTGAAGGCACTTGGCGGTTATTTTATCAAATAACTGCGTATAATCACTAAATTCGTTTACAAATGTATTCGATAAATTCAATCCTCTTTCCCGGCATTTGGAGAGGAAATCATTTTTGTAATCTCGCAAACTCATATCGAAAATAGTCTTTTTAAAATCTCCGTTCTTCTTCTTCCTAATAGCACAAATTCTAATTCCAAATTCTTCCTTATTCATACCATCCCAATAAAATAGTCTATGGCTAGGATATATAAAAGTATCATTTACACGCTCGTAATCATTTGGATCGTAATAGGGTCGAATGACAGCAAAGTCATTATCTATCTCCATATCTATACCCTTTTTCGTAAAAGCCTTATTAAATTTCTTGATCATTAAAAGGGAGTCTTCATCTTCACTAATACTATAGGTAGTGCTATAAAGTGGGCTATCGAAGTTCATTAGTATGCTCCTATGCATGCAGAAATTAAAGGATTAATGAATTAAAGGATTAAAAACACCAAGAAAACACTCAATGAAACTATAATTACTGCACTATTACATATCTTTAGCGTAAGCTTGTTGTTACAAAATATTCGTTTCGTTCATGTTAAGTGATAAATAATCATTAATTATCCGGATTTTATTTCCGCTTATTGTATCACAAATTGCTCTTTTCTAACAGTTATCAATTATGCATTATAAACTCAATTCAAGTCATTTAACGTAATACAGTGAAAGCTAATTTAACATAATCTGTACTGAACAAAGAAATAATCGCATTGAGATGATGTTTGTTTCTATATTATTCTAATGAACCTATGGAAGGATGATCATTATGTTTGCGCAATACGATGATATTGTCAACATTGAGGATTGTTGTGAAATGCTTAATATTGGACGGAATAAAGCCTATGAATTGCTTCAAACAGGTCAAATTAAATCATTTAAGGTAGGTGGCAAAGCTTATAGAATACCTAAAGTATGCATACAGGAATTTGTTCTCGCCCAAGTACAGATTGAAATTGACCAATACAGAAAGAAAATCGAATAATTCTTGATGAATTCTGTTGATGAACCCTATCAAGAAAAGTTTGATTAATCATGCGCGGAAGCAGGTAACGAGCAACTGAATCCTTACAAAAATCGCAGTGAAGCAATTTGAAATTGAATCGTCAGAACGTAACCTGATCGATTGCTGTATGTCAATTAAGCCAAATAAAAAGTAATTCCAATAGTAACAACTTTGTAATCGGCAGGGGCACATTGCTCCTGCATATTTTGCGTTCCCAAAACAAAGCGAAGGAGAATAAAACATGCCCATTTACAAAGATGAAAATAAGAAAGATAATCCTTGGTATTATTCGTTCGAAATCAAAGACGAGAATGGCAAATGGAAGACAATACGAAAGCGCGGCTTCAGGACCAAAAAGGATGCTGAAAAAGCAGAGATATCAATCAAGGATGCAATGAATAAAGGAACGTATGTCCAGCAATCCAAGTTATCTTTCAGTGAATATTTGAACAATTGGCTTGCCAACAGACGCGATATTAAGGACAAAACAAAGGTCGGGTACAAAGTTATTATCGAGCAGCATATTGCCCCACTGATAGGTCGAATCCCTTTATCTGAAGTTAATGCGATGACTATTGAAAGCTTCTTGACGAAAATCGAGGAGAAGAACTTTTCAGAAAGTTATGTTCGAAACATTTTCAAAGTCTTGAATAAATCCTTAAAAGATGCGGAACGTAAACAATTGATCATACGGAATCCTGCTGCTCTTGTCGCCAAGCCAAGGGTATCAAAGAAAGAGATGCTTTGCTGGACTCCCGAAGAGTCAAAGCAGTTCCTAAAAGCAATATTCGACCATAGGCTTAGAATCATTTTTGTCTTGGCAATACATAGCGGTATGAGAATGGGGGAAATATTGGGACTTCGATTTTGTGACGTTGATTTAACTAATATGAAGATTAATATCCGAAATATTTTAAATTTTAAAAACCAATTACAAGCTGGCACCAAAACAAACGCTGGTAATCGTTCGATATCCATTTCTGATTTTGTAGTGAAACAACTTGAGATTAGAAGGCAAAATATGCTAAAGGAAAAAGCCGCGGCAGGTGATGATTACGATGATAAAGATTTTGTTGTAAGCACGAAATACGGAACCCCTTATTCCAAGGCGATGTGTGATGCAGTATGGAGGCGACTCTTAAAAAAATCCAAACTTAAAAGAATCCGATTTCACGATCTTAGACATACTTGCGCCTCATTACTCCTAAGTTTAGAAATTCACCCAAAAGTTGTACAAGAATTACTGGGACACTCGAGTATTCAAATTACGTTAGATCTTTACTCACACCTTACACCCAACATGAACAAGGATGCAGCATATGCAATGGAAAGGCTACTCGATCTAGATGATGAGGACGTTCAAACAGAACCCGAATCAGAATATTAAATAATTCCACTTACTCGGAATTGTCGTTTACATAGGTTTCCTTCCAATATCCTTCCAATGTCTCTAAAACGTCCCCATACTATAGCTTCTATGCCCCGTAAACCCTTGCTGTATGAGGGTTATTTGACGTGTCTACAAAAAAAGAGACCCGCCAACGGGGCGGGTCTTCAAGTGTTTATATTAAAAAGGGGGTCTTGTTTATTATAATACACGATAAAGATGTTAAAACCATAACAGCTATATTTCAGTTATGTAACAATTTTGAAAGCGCTTATTAATATGGTTAACTGCTTACACGAATTTGGGATGTGTTATAGATTACTCTTATAATAAATAGAGTATTCCATAGAAAAACAGAGTAAATCAATGATAAAACTTCTCAAATGGATGATAATTGCTATCAAATCGTTGATAAACAGTATCAATTAAAGTATTTGCCAAAATTCAGACCTTGACGTATAATCCAACCATAGATTATTTAACTGTTAAGGAGGCAATCTTATGTATGATTATCATCATCTCGGCCATGTCAAAGAACAATCCAAATCCAAAAAAACATTGTGGCTTACACTTATATTAACGCTATTTTTCACTGTAGTCGAAATTATCGGAGGACTGTTGTCCAATTCTCTGGCCCTGCTATCCGATTCTGCTCACATGATCTCTGACGTATTGGCGCTTGGACTTAGCATGATCGCGATCTATTTGGCGACACATCCACCTAATGCCAGATTTACATTTGGCTATTTGCGCTTTGAGATTGTGGCCTCGTTCCTCAATGGGCTGGCTCTGGCTGTCATTTCCGTAGGAATTTTTATTGAGGGCATCACGCGCTTTATTCATCCCCAACCGATTGACTTCAAGCTGATGCTTGTGATTGCATCCATTGGTCTGGTTGTCAACATCGTACTGACGGTTATACTTAGCCGCAGCATGAAGGAAGAGAACAATTTGAACATCCAGAGTGCCTTGTGGCATTTTATCGGCGATTTACTAAGCTCGGTTGGTGTTATTGTTTCCGCAATACTGATTTATTTCACTCAAATGCAGTGGTTTGATCCTTTGATCAGTATTTGTATCGGCGCTATTATTTTCATGGGTGGTTTAAAAATCATCAAAGCATCTTATTTAATCCTGATGGAATCTGTACCTTCGCAATTTAATCTGGATGAGATCCGTGCAGCTATCAATCAAGTAGAAGGTGTGGAGGACGTTCATGAGATGCATTTATGGGCGATTTCCTCCGATCATTACTCTTTGACTGCTCATGTATTTATCAGCGAAAACATTCAACCGTTCTGCATCATTCTAGCTATTAACGAAACCTTGAAGGAGCAGTATGGCATCACTCATTCCACGATTCAAATGGAAAATGCAAATATCCATCCTCACGGAGAGTACGGCAAGCAATTTCTGCTGCACCGTGAAGAGGAACTATCATAGACCGAATGATTAAATAGCAGGCTAATCTACTCTTCTGTAATCTCGATACAGATCATAAGAGCAGCTGGTCCAAAATAGGAACAAAAGCCACCAAATCCGCTATCAAGTGGAATTTGGTGGCTTCGATTCTTTTTGGCATGATTTGACAATTTTAATCTAGTTTACTGATCAATGTCCGCATCTTACTTATCTCTCGTACCAGTAGCCCTTGATACCTTTCTCCATGCGAACCAGAGCTTCCAGGTAATAATAGTCTCCCCAAATTACATGATCATCGGGCGCACTTCCGCCGCGAACGCTGTACGAGCCATGATCCAGCAGCCCCTCTGCATTCGGCTGTCCAATTGTGGAATAGCTGTTAACCAGCCCTTTCATCGAACGCTGAAGTCCATCTTCAAGGAATGCACGATCCGGGTCGTCTGCTTCCAGATGCGTCAGAAGTTCAAGGATACCTGCAGAGGTAATCGCGGATGCTGAGCTATCACGCTTCGTATCTGCATTGATCGGAGCGTCGAAATCCCAGTATACAACATCATCCTCAGGCAAACGCTCCAGAAAATATCTGGCCAATCGTTTGGACGTTTCCAAATATAAAGGATCTTTTGTATAGTGATACGATAAAGCGAAGCCGTAAATACCCCAGGCTTGTCCGCGAGTCCATGTGGAGCTGTCTTTATAGCCTTGGTGCGTACCGCCTCGCAAGGAGTCCCCATCCTCAGGGTCAAAATAAAACGTATGATACGAGGAATCATCGCCACGAACAAGATAGCGGCGTGATTTGTCAGCATGAATGATAGCAATTTCTTTATATTTCTCATCGCCGGTTTGCTCATAAGCCCAATACAGAAGCGGCAAATTCAATAAGCAATCAATAATGATCCGTCCGCCATTTTTCGGGTCGCCTTCGGGTCCCCAAGCCTGTATATATTGTCCTTTTGGTCTCCAACGGGCTAGAAGCACATCCGCTGCTTGAATCGTCAATTGCTTGGCGGCTTCATCGCGCTCAATAATCCATTGTGCTTTAGAGGACAGCGAATACAGAAAACCGATATCATGATGATCCAGCTTCGTTTTCGATTCCAGACGACTACGGAAGCTGTCAACGGTTCTGTGAGCCGCTTCTTTAAATACAGGGTCACCGGAATACTCATAGCACAACCATAAAATCCCGGACCAGAATCCGTCAGTCCACTCATCATTCGGATTCAGCTCATATTTCCCGTCGTTGCTGACATGCGGGAACAAATCGCCAAATCGGTTAATGTTAGCTCTCGTTTTATCCAAAACATCTTCAATTGCCTTCTTCCACATCCACAATCACTCCTGTTTAAGTTAGTTTTCATTCAGCCTTATTAGGTTCGTTCTATTCCAACATGTACTTGAATTGTGCTCACTTCGCAGTGGACAGACGCGGCAGTATCGTCAAGGGAATGCGCAGCTCATGCTCAATCGTATCGGGAAGCGCTGGAACCCCTTCATCAGTATCAGGCTCCTCTCCCAATTGACGAAGCATCAGTGAAATCGCGTATTGAGCCTGATGGCTGTAAGGAATATCTAGTGTCGAGATGGGCGGGTAACAAGCACTCGAAACAGGATCATTATTGATCCCAAAAATCATATACTGCTCGGGTACCCGATAGCCTTGCTCCACTACCGCTGACATAAAACGGAGCGCCGCGATATCGTCAAATGCCAAAATACCGATAGGTCCCCTTCCCCCACTGATTTCCTGCGTCTGCTGGACCAGATCTGCCATCGGTTTGCCTCTCAGCTCCACAATACCCGACACCAATTGCTCTCTATGCCGCTCAGACAATCCCTGGCTAAAGCCCTTTAAACGTTGGTCATTCGTCGCCTTGGATCGTACGGAACTGAGATAGATCAAAGTTTTACACCCTTGCTCTGCCAAATGATGAACAGCCTGCGCACATCCATCCGCAAAATCAAGATTAACCGCGTGAATGGCAATATCCTGCGGCCAATCCCAGGCATTGAACAATACCAGCGGTGTCCCATCGCTAACAATTTGACGGGTTGTATCTGGAGACATTGCAAGTCCATGGCAGAACAAACCATCTACCCTGCGCTGTAACAATACCTCCAGATGGCGCTTCTCCATATCCGGATCATAGCCACCAGCAGAGAAGACGGACATATGGTAGCCAAAGCGGTGCGCAGTCCTTTCCATTTCTTCAGCAAAACGACCATAATAGGCATCATAATTGGGTATCATCAGCCCAAGTTCGAAGGACTTCCTTCGGCTCAAGTTAGCCGCCATCACATTCCGACGATATCCAAGCTCCGCAGCGATCTTCTCTACCTTGTGAATGGTCCCTTCCGACATGGGAACCTTGCGACGGTTCAGTACATTAGATACGGTTGCTATAGATACACCTGCCGCTTCCGCAATATCAACAATGGTAATCTGACGATTTTTGCTCAATGATCCACCCCCATACCTAAAATTTAAACGTTTAAATAAATTGTAATAGTAAACAGTTCGAGAGTCAATATCTAAATATCGCACCGAGTCCTGACGGCACTCTATGAAGCCATAAACGACCAAGTAGATTATTGTCTTCCATAGATAAAGACTCCTCATCACACGATACGTGATAAGGAGTCTCTATGAATTGATCGCATTATTTGCAGACAGACTGCTCCGAATGGATCAACAGTCTATGTGTCATTCTTCTACAGTCCCAACCACTTGGCAAACAAATGTTTGGTTGTATCTTTGTTCATAGCGGCGATAGAAGTTGTAAGCGGGATTCCTTTTGGGCAAGAACGGACGCAGTTCTGCGAATTACCGCAGCCCTCGATACCGCCATCCTCCATTAAGGTTTCCAGACGCTCATCGGCATTCATTTCACCTGTCGGATGCGCATTAAACAAGCGAACCTGTGAAATGGCAGCAGGTCCGATAAAGGACGTTTTGTCATTCACGTTCGGGCAAGATTCCAGACATACCCCACAGGTCATGCATTTGGATAGCTCATAAGCCCATTGGCGTTTGGATTCGGCCATCCGTGGTCCCGGACCCAGATCATAGGTTCCGTCAATCGGAATCCATGCTTTTACTCTTTTGAGTGCATTGAACATCCGCTCGCGGTTAATGACCAAGTCACGAACAACAGGGAATGTATTCATCGGTGCGATGCGAACCGGCTGCTCCAGCTTATCTACCAGCGCAGTACATGCTTGGCGAGGTTTACCGTTGATGACCATCGAACAAGCTCCGCATACTTCCTCCAAACAGTTCGATTCCCAGCATACCGGTGTTGTTTTGTCACCCTTTGCATTCGTCGGGTTACGCTGCACTTCCATCAATGCACTGATTACGTTCATATTAGGACGATATGGAATTTCGAACTCTTCGGTATAAGGGCTGCTTTCCGGAGAATCCTGACGGGTTACAATGAATTTCACCTTTTTGTTAGCTGTAGTCGTTTCAGCCATGATTAGTGTCCTCCCTTCTTCTTATCCGTCGAATAGTCACGTTTACGCGGCTCGATCAAGGATACGTCCACATCTTCATATTCTATGGTTGGGCCATTTGGAGTCCATTTGGCTTTCGTAGTTTTCAGGAAACGCTCGTCATCACGCTCGGTGAATTCCGGTTTATAATGGGCGCCGCGGCTCTCATCACGCATCAAAGCTCCCAATGTCATCGCATGGGACAATTCCATCATGTTCCACAATTGACGGGTAAAAGCTACACCCTGATTGTTCCAACGTGCTGTATCGGTCATGCTGATATTCTTGTAGCGCGTCTTCAACTCATTGATTTTATCCAAGGTTTCCTGCAGCTTCTTGTTGTAGCGAACAACCGTCATATTGTTGGTCATCACTTCGCCCAGTTCCTTGTGAAGCACGTATGCATTTTCTTTTCCGTCCATTTTCAACAAGCCTTCATACTTGTCCTTTTGCTTAGCCAGATCCTGATCAAACAAGCTGGAAGATACGTCTTCAGTATGCTTATCCAATCCTTTAATATATTCGATTGCCTTTGGACCTGTAATCATTCCGCCATAAATAGCAGACAACAGCGAGTTTGCACCAAGACGATTCGCGCCATGGTACTGATACTCGCACTCGCCACAGGCGAATAAGCCCGGAACATTGGTCATTTGATTGAAATCGACCCACATGCCGCCCATGGAATAATGCACAGCAGGGAATATTTTCATCGGGATTTTACGAGGATCATCGCCCATGAATTTTTCGTAAATTTCAATAATTCCGCCTAGCTTAACATCCAGTTCCTTCGGATCCTTATGGGAAAGATCCAGATAGACCATGTTCTCACCATTGATACCGAGCTTGTCATCGACGCATACTGCGAAGATTTCCCGAGTTGCAATATCACGAGGAACCAGGTTACCATAGGCTGGGTATTTTTCTTCCAGGAAGTACCAAGGTTTACCGTCTTTGTACGTCCAAATCCGACCGCCTTCACCACGTGCAGACTCCGACATCAAGCGCAGCTTGTCATCCCCTGGAATCGCCGTTGGGTGAATCTGAATAAACTCGCCGTTCGCGTAATAAACACCTTGCTGATACACAGCACTAGCCGCTGTACCTGTATTAATAACCGAGTTGGTTGATTTACCGAAAATAATTCCAGGGCCGCCCGACGCCAGAATAACCGCATCCGCTGGGAAGGACAATACTTCCATACTGCGCAGATCCTGTGCAGTAATCCCGCGGCATACGCCATCGTCATCGATAATAGCTCCCAGAAACTCATAATGCTCATACTTGGTTACGAGACCCGCAGTTTCCCAGCGGCGTACTTGCTCATCCAACGCATACAGCAATTGTTGACCGGTAGTAGCTCCGGCAAATGCTGTACGGTGATATTGCGTTCCTCCGAAGCGGCGAAAGTCCAATAAGCCCTCTGGCGTACGGTTGAACATAACGCCCATCCGATCCATTAAGTGAATAATACCAGGTGCAGCATCACACATCGCCTTAACAGGCGGCTGGTTCGCGAGGAAGTCTCCTCCGTATACGGTATCATCAAAATGCTCCCAGGTGGAATCGCCTTCGCCCTTTGTATTTACAGCGCCATTAATACCACCTTGAGCACAGACGGAATGTGAACGTTTAACAGGAACCAGTGAGAACAGGCTCACGTGAACTCCCGCTTCAGCGGCTTTAATGGTGGCCATTAAACCAGCCAAACCTCCGCCGACTACGATTACTTTAGAATTAGCCATTGTTGTGTATTCCCTCCTTAACCTTTAACCGGCATCGGCAGATTTTGGAACTCAGGACTTAAAAAAGCGGTCAAAGACATGATGAACATAATTGTCATCAATACAAATACGCCCATCCATACGAATGTTGAAATTTTTTGCGCCCGCGGACCGACAGTGACTCCCCAGCTAACCAGGAATGACCACATACCGTTGCTAAAATGGAACACCGCAGCCACAATGCCGATACAGTACAGAACAAAATTGATCGGGTTCGTAGCAATATGGTGCATTTGCACGCCGATTTGCTCCTGTGGCAAGCCCAGTGTAATTTGAAAACGGGTTTGAAAGAAATGCCATGCCACGAACAGGAACGTAATAACCCCTGTCACTCGCTGCATAAAAAACATTTGATTGCGGAAATATCCATAGTTAGATACGTTATTCCGTGCCGTATAAGCGACATATAAGCCGTAAATGGCATGATACAGCAATGGAAGCCAGATCCCAACGATTTCCAGCGCTAATGTGAGAGGTAGATTGTGAAGAAAATCCACATGCTCCAGGAATGCCACATGTCCGCCTTTAGAAGCGGAGTAGTTGGTAATTAGGTGTTCGATCAGAAAGAATCCGACCGGAATAACACCAAGTAATGAATGCAACTTACGATTTAAATACGAATTTCGAAACATTAGAATGCGTTCCCCCCTTAAGTAGTAGATAGCCGTGTTCACACGATTGTCAAAACCATATTTCATTGTACCCCCGCAAGAAACAAGCGTCAACAAGTTCGCTACGCCTATTTTCCATGAATCGACAACGTTTTATGCAGTTATAGACAAATTTTGTGAAGATTACGTGACCTATACATCGTACTCCTTTAGTGCTTATAATGGAAGTGCCGATTTTTTATAATCACTTATGCGTTTTACACATAACAGAAAGCAGGTGTCCGAATGTTTGAGAATATCGATATCTTCGCCATTGTGGTTGAAATGGAAAGCTTGAATAAAGCGTCCCAATCGTTAAATATTTCACAGCCGGCCCTATCGAGAAAAATTATGCGGCTGGAGGAGGAGCTCGGAATCCAGCTGTTTCACCGCAAAGGCAAAAGACTGGAGATTACCCGCGCCGGTCAAATCTGCTATGAGTATGCGCTGGAGCAGCGCGCTATGGGGCGCAAGCTGCAGCGATCACTGGAGGCCTTCAAAACCACCGACAAACCATCCAGCATTATTATCGGGGCCAGTCTCACCACACTTCAGTCCACCTTGCCGGATCTGATTACGATTTACGCCAAGGATTACCCTCACACCGATATTAAAGCTATAACCGGTAAAACCCATGAGATCGTCCCGATGGTCAAGGAGCGTAAGGTGGACATAGGCCTCGTAGCTTCCAAGATCGAACACCCTGGGCTGCAGTGCATTCCGCTTTTCGACGACCGTCTATGTATTGTGCTGCCGGATAATCATCCTTTTGTGGATAAAGCAGTTATTCATATCGAAGACTTGCACGAGCTGCCGATGATCCTATTTTCACGTGGTACCTGGTACCGGATTTTGATGGATGAACTGTTTCAGCGTTATTCGTTGCATCCAGATGTTAAAATGGAAATTGATTCGTTCGAAGCGATCATCCGTCTGGTCTCCACCTGCAAAACGGCCACACTGCTGCCCGAATCTTATCTTCGCCGTCATTTTCTGGAGGAGAACGAGCTGGTTGTCCGATTCATTCCCGCTCTGGATCAAACAACAAGAACAACCTCCCTGCTCTTCACAGAGGAAGCTGTTCATCATCCATCCGCACAACGTTTTATTGAAAAAGCCAAAAGCCACTTTAACCGGACCGATTGAGTTCTTCTGTATCTATTATCGTATCAGCGTCGGTATCAGCATCGGTCGCAGCGATACCCAGCTTTCGGGCTACATAGGCCGTAGTACTTGCCTGCAGCAGGATCGTGAACAATACCGCCAGAAAAGTTACCGAAGCCATCACATCTGCATACTTCACGCCAAGTCCAACCACCATACCGGATAAGGCCGCAGGAATGACTCCTGTTTCTCGGACCCAGAACATGAACACAAGCTCTTTCCAGGTCCAACGCGCTTTACGGTCCGGCAGTGCAGAAGCCAGCACCGTTAACGGACGGGCAATAAACATAAAAACAGCGATGACTCCCAGGCTCGGCCACAGGTTAGCCCAGATCACACCAAAGTTCACCTGACTGCCAAGCATAATAAAAATCAGCATGCGCATGATCACGGTTATATTTTCGCTAAAATGACCCATCTCCTGATGCTTGTCCTGTAAATCGAGCTTAAATATATGTACATTACCCCAAATGAGTCCTGCTGTAAAAGTGGCCATAAAACCGCTGACATGTATCGTTTCACCAAATAAATAAGCAGCAATAGCTGTGACCACCATCGCAATAGTCGCATAATCCCGCATCCAACCAAGCTTGATATGCGCTGTGATATAGACCAATATGAATCCTATCACTGCCCCGACAGCAATACCGCCAAGTGCGGTAACCAAAAACTGCATGACACTTGCGGATATGGAAATCGCTTGTCCTCCGGTAATCACAGCCAGTACGGAAAACGTTAGAATCGATCCGGTAGCATCATTAAATGCCGATTCACTTTCGACCGTTTCTCTCACCTTCGTACGAATTCTCACCTGCTTAAACACAGGAATCAGCGTTGCCGGGTCCGTGGAGGAAATAATCGCCCCCAGCAGCACGGCGTACAATAAAGGCATTCCGAGCAGCCAATGCGCAGCAGCAGCGACAACCCCGCAGGTGATCAGAACGCCAGGAACGCTAAGCAATGTCAGAGTCAGCCACACTTGTTTGAGCCCGGACAACCGAATATTGCGGCCGCCATCAAATAAAATCAAGACAGAACCTAAAGTTAAAATAAACTGATTCGTAAACGAACTGCTTGTCTCTGTTACCAAATGCAGACCCTGGCCTACGATCATCCCCGCAATTAAAAATAAAGCGACATCCGGAAGCTTCAACCAGGCAGCTAATTTTCCGGACAGCATCCCCATACCCAAAATAAATATCAATAAGAACAATACATGGTAAACCAGCTCACTGACCTCGTTATTCAACCCACCACACTCCGAATCCGATTAACAAGGTTATGTCCATGTCCGCTAAAGCGGTCATTTTACGACTTCATTCTCAAACGACTCGATCTGCGAATTCGTGCCTATAATAACCATGATATCCCGTTCTTCCAATAAATCATTTGCTGTAGGCGCTATAATAACGCCTTCCTTCTTATTAATAGCAACGATGCTGCAGCCATATTTGTCACGTAAATTCAAATCCTTAAGCGTCCGCCCCGACATCCGCTTCGATACCGATAACTCAGCTATCGTATAATCCCTGGACAGCTCGATAAAATCCAGCAGATTCGGTGATACCAGCTGATGCGCTACACGGATTCCCATATCACGCTCCGGGAATATAACACGGTCAACGCCGATTTTATTCAGCACCTTGCCATGCAGTTCGGATAACGCCTTGGTAACAACCGTTGTCACCCCAATATCCTTAAGCAAAATTGCCGTTAATATACTTGACTGGATATCGCTTCCGATAGCTACGATCACACAGTCAAAGTTACGTATACCGAGTGAGCGCAGCACCTCCTCATCCGTAGAGTCCGCCACAACCACATGTGTTAATACCTCACTCATTTCATCAACTGCTTCTTCATCCTGATCGATGCCAAGAACCTCATGACCTAACTTGATCAGCTCTCTGGCCAAACTCGAACCGAATCTCCCCAAACCGATTACTGCATACTGCGTGCGTTTCATTGTGCTTTCCCCTATCCGATTGTAATTTTCCCCTCAGGGTATCTATATAATTCTTTTTCGGTTTTTGGTCCCAGCGCATACGCTAAGGTTATTGGCCCCAAACGGCCAGCGAACATCGTCAGAGAAATCAAAATTTTGCCGACCACCGTCAAATCGGTCGTTAATCCCATGGTCAGGCCTACGGTACCAAAGGCCGAGGTGACCTCAAATAATATCATCAAGAACGGGTGGCTTTCTGTGGTGGACAATACCATGGCTACGAAGATCACGAGAAATAGCGCAATCATCGTTAAGGTAATCGCCTTCAGAATCCGATCCTTACCCAAGCGGTAATGAAACAGTACAATGTCCTCCTTGCCGCGAATCATCGCTACAATCGCACCGATCAGAGTCATAAAGGTCGTCGTCTTGATGCCCCCGCCTGTTGAGCCTGGAGAAGCCCCTATGAACATCAGGATAATCATAAAAAATTGTGAAGCTTGGCGCATAGCCCCGATATCCACCGTATTGGCCCCTGCTGTTCTCGGAGTTACCGATTGAAAGAACGAGGCCCATATTTTCCCCGACCAATCCAGCGATCCCAATGTTTTGGCATTGTTGAACTCAAAAACAAACATCACTACAGTACCCGTGAGGATCAATACTCCTGTTGTACTTAGCACCACCTTGGAATGCAGCGACAATCGTTTTACTTTCCTGTATTCAAGAAGATCCGACATAACGATAAAACCAATACCGCCCAGCACAATAAGCCCCATCGTAACCAGGTTGACAACGGGGTCCGAGGCATATGAAGTAAGGCTGCTGAAAGGACCGCTCACCGATCCGAACAAATCGAAGCCTGCATTATTAAAAAACGAAACCGCATGCCAGATTCCAAAATAAATCCCTTTGGCAGGGCCGAGGTCCATAGACCATCGGATCGAAAAAATAATCGCGGCAATTAACTCAATCGAAAGCGAATAACGAATTACTTTACGAATCAGGCGTACAATTCCCTCCATACTCCCTTGATTCATCGCTTCCTGAAGAATAAGGCGTTCCTTCAAAGAAATCCGTTTCTTCAAAGCAAAGGCGAATAAGGTTGCCATCGTCATAAAGCCGAGTCCGCCAATCTGGATCAGCGTGATAATGACGATTTGGCCAAACATGGAGAAGTACGTCCCCGTATCCACAACAACAAGTCCGGTCACACACGTCGCGGATGTTGCTGTAAATAAAGCATTAATAAAAGATAATCGTTCTCCCGTCGCCGAAGCTATCGGAAGCGTGAGCAGCAGTGCGCCTATCAAAATGATCGCGGCAAAGCCCAACACCAAGATTTGCGGGGGCGTAAGTTGGAATTTTTTCCTTGGTAATTTCATTATTCACCTCACAAATGTTTGAAAAAAAGCAAAAAAAAGACACCGGAAACCCAATGCCAATATAGAGGTTCCTGCCATAAAGCCTACGAGGTTAGCTGACGGATTCGGGTTTACAGGTACCCTATCAATTCCACTCACTATGAATGGAATCAAATTCACCCCTTACTACTACAAATGGTTCCCCCGTTTTCGGAAAGAAATTCGGCTTCTGTATTCAATTGATATGAATTATAAGGCTAATCCTCCATAAGCACAAAGTCGTAATACCTCGAAAAGATGGGATATTCCGATTCCTATTAGAGCTGGCAGGCAGCAGACTATCGATTCGCTTTGGTTTTCAACGTTTATCCCCGTTATGCTTGGTAATGCATTGGATTTGATGAGACATGTATGCTAAGTTTATGGAATACAATAATCAAGCCTTCCCATTTCTTTATTCTAAGGAGACAAACATGATCAATCGTTCATTGGATAAACCTCTGCAGCTGTTGGCAGTTATAGGTATTGTCCTTTATTTTACCGTTGTTCTCTTATCCTCGTACCTTTCAGGACCGCATTCAGCAAATGAAGAAACAGACGGGGTGCCCGCTATCACTGGGCAACAAGCTGCCGACACCGCAGTCCGATTTGTCAGGCAGCATTTCACGCTTGCAAACGATTATAAGACCAGCACCTTATACCAGACTCATGCCGAACGAAGTGGATATTTGCAGAAGGAGCATTTGTCCAAAACCTATGCAGAGCGTTTTACGAAATTGCCACTCGACTACTATGAGGTTGAAATCAACGACTCTGCCACCTCGAAAACCTATTACATCGATATCAACTATTCGAATCAGCAGGTGATCGGCTGGAGAACGTATATTTCACCTTCCACCAAGGCAGATACGGTAGCTGCACCCGTGGCAGACCCCCAGCTGCTTGCGGAACAGACGATTGCTGAACAGGGCTATTCGCTTGCCGATTTCACTAAACTAGACTCCGCTCCCGACCTGAACAATAAAAATGGAGCTGCTTCTTCACCCGGCCGTATGCTTGTTTACGAGAGTAAGACTGACCTAATCGGTCAGGCCAAACTGCAGCTATCTCTCCGTATTTCCAAGGGTCAGGTCATTTCCTTCCAGCCTGATTTCACAATCCCTGCTGCGTTCCAGTCATGGAAGAAGGTACAAAATAATAGTGCCTCTCTTATGACTAACATCAGTATGGGCGTATCATTGGTTATGGCGGCTACCGCATTGTTTATCATCATACGCTTTCGGCGTGCAATCACATTTCGCCGCGGCCTATGGCTGACATTTATTTTTCTGGCTATTTATATCGGAAACAATTTCAATATGCTGCCGGCGTTCCGAACCAATCATACGGCAGGTCCATCCCAGTTTGAAGCACTCTTTTATCTATGGTTTCTTAATATTATTATTGCGATGATGGCAGTTAGCGTCTATCTCTCCGTACTTGCCGGCAGACAGATGTGGTCCCGCTACAGCTGGAATCCCCTGCCGGATTGGCAGGACGCAGCTTTTGGAAGCCTGGTATGGAAAGCTATGACGCGTGGCTATCTGCTTTGTTTTTTTATTCTCGGTGTCCAGCAGGTGCTGTTTTTTGTGGCGGAGCATGCTTTTGACGTATGGGCAGTTAATGATGCAGCCGATTCTGTGCTTAACATGACGATCCCTGGACTGTTCCCGCTCATGGCTTGGGCGGCTGCGATCTCCGAGGAAACCGTATATCGGCTGTTTGGGATAGCCTTCTTTCTCAAAATCGTCCGCATTCGTTTTCTGGCCGTACTGCTACCGAGCATCATCTGGGCGATGAGCCACACCCAATACCCCATTTATCCGGTATATACGAGACTTGTCGAGGTTACCATTATTGGTATTATATTTGGGTACGCATTTCTCAAATACGGCTTTATGACTGTGCTCTTTGCCCATGCCTCTATGGATAGTATTTTGATGGGACTATCCTTGTACAGTCTGGGGGATTGGAATCATATCCTGATCGGCAGCTTTTATCTGATTTTCACTGGTCTTGTCGGCTGGGTGCTGTATAAGTTGCATGGCAACAAAAAAAGACGGGCATTATCTATGCCTCGTCTTGATCCTGATTAAGCGATTGTAAAATTTGTGCTGCCAGCTTTTCTCCGATACCCAGAAGCCGGAAATCTTCGATGCTGGCTTCTTTTATTTTTTTCATCGATCCAAAATGCTTCAGCATCGCCTTGCGCCGCTTCTCACCAATTCCCGGAATGGAATCCAGCTGGGAGACGATCATCGATTTAGCCCGTGTTTCGCGGTGGAACGTAATAGCGAAGCGATGGACCTCCTCTTGAATACGTTGGAGCAGGTAAAACTCCTGACTATCGCGAGGCAAAGGAACGATTTCTGCTGGGTCGCCCATAATCAGCTGTGCGGTTTTGTGTCGGTCATCCTTCGCTAGTCCACAAACGGGAATATAAAGACCCAGTTCATTTTCCAGCACGTCGATAGCCGCCGAGATTTGCCCTTTTCCCCCATCGATGACAACCAGATCCGGTAATGGCAAGCCCTCCTTCAATACGCGCTCATAGCGGCGTCTTACGACCTCACGCATGGTGCCATAGTCATCAGGACCTGTAACTGTTCGGATTTTGTACTTACGGTATTCCTTGCGATCTGGCTTGCCGTCCGTAAACACGACCATGGCCGAAACAGGGTCGGAACCTTGAATGTTCGAGTTATCGAACGCCTCTATACGGCGAATAACGCCTGTCCCGAGCCAATCTCCAAGATTCTCGACCGCCATTACCGTACGCTGCTCATCTCGAGCGATTAATCGGAACTTCTCATCCAAGCTCACACGTGCATTGTCACCGGCCATCGCAACCATGTTTTTCTTCGAGCCTCTACGAGGAAAATGTACCTTTACTTTAAGCCAGCTCTCTAACGCTTCCTTGACATCCTTTTTGGCAACCTCGATCTCCGTTCCCAGCTCCGCTTCGTCGGTCTCCAGCTGTTCAGCGTTCATCCGAGCCAGCTCCTTGCCTAGATGCCCAGTACCTGTAATCCCGATCATTTTGTCAGACTCATCTGATTCCATTACGTTCTGGTCATCAGCATTGGATTCTACATTCAGTAAGTTCCCGTCTGCTGCAGCTGCCTCTGTATTTGTCTCAGCCATTACCTTAGGCAGTGCCGTTACAGCTTCAAGCGGCAAAAATATTTCCTTCGGCAATGCCGGATTATCGCTATAATATTGTGTAATAAAGGTTACAAAATCATCATATTCATCACCGTAATAAGGAAACATCGAAGCATGACGTTCAATCAGCTTGCCCTGCCGCATATATAAAATCTGTACACACATCCAGCCCTTATCTACCGCATAGCCGAATATGTCACGATCCATCGAATCTGTAGTCGTAATATTTTGTTTTTGCATCACCTGATCAATATGAAGTACATGGTCGCGCAGCTCCTTGGCCCGTTCAAAATTCAGCTCCTCGGACGCTTCATGCATTTTGCGTGTTAAATCCTTCTTGATTTCATCATGACCGCCGTTTAGGAAGCGCGAAATTTCCTGCACCATTTGATCGTACGTTTCTTGGTCCACCTCGTACTCACAGGGAGCTATACACTGACCCAGATGGTAGTAAAGACAAACGCGATCAGGCAGCTTTTTGCATTTGCGCAGAGGATATAGCCGGTCTAACAGCTTCTTCGTCTGTTGAGCCGCGAACGCATTCGGATAAGGACCAAAATATTTTCCTTTATCCTTCAGTACTCGACGGGTTACCTCCAGCCGCGGATGGGTTTCATGTGTAATTTTGATATAGGGAAAGGACTTATCGTCCTTCAATAATACATTGTAACGAGGGTGATGCTTCTTAATCAGGTTGCATTCCAGAATCAGCGCCTCAACATTACTGGCTGTGACGATATATTCAAAGCTGGCTATTTCATTAACAAGCGCATGGGTTTTGGCATTATGACTCCCGGTAAAATATGAGCGTACCCGATTGCGCAGCACCTTCGCTTTACCGATATAGATGATCGTATCTTCCTTATTCTTCATCAGATAGCAGCCTGGCTTCTCTGGCAGCAGCGCAAGCTTACTGCGAATATGCTCTGCCCGCTGTTTCCGTTCCTGCTCCTCTTCGTGTACAGACATCACAGTTCCACTCCTTTTAAGCACAAAAAAAGCTCTTTTCCAGCATAGCAGAAAAAGAGCTTTTACTCCACGAGTTTTACGCAGTAAAACTGACATCGTAAGCATTTGCTACGAGTTTTGCATAGCAAAACTTACTTCGTAAGCATTCACTTCGAGTTTTGCTTAGCAAAACTTACTTCGTAAGCATTCACTTTGCGTTTATTGGTGTTTCGTTACAACATTCTTCAAAGCATCCTTAGATTGAAAACCTACTACTTTATCTACAGGTTGGCCATCTTTGAATACGATAAGAGTTGGGATACTCATCACGCCAAAACGGGAAGCCGATTCCGGATTGTCATCCACATTAACCTTAGCGATCTTCAAACTGCCAAGCTCTTTATCCAGCTCTTCCAAAACAGGAGCGATCATTTTACATGGTCCACACCATGGAGCCCAAAAATCTACTAAAACCGTGCCAGATCCTTCAACTTCATTCTTAAAGGATTGATCTGTAACATTTACGATAGCCATAATAAGTTCTCCTTTACCCGATAATATATGTTGTCAACAAGTAAAGTATACCACAATAGACCCTATTTTCAACCGTAATCCCGCTTGGCTAACTGTTTCCAGTTAATTCTGCCTTCTTCTTGTCACAATCAGCAGAGCAGACGCATAATTGTCACTTCCCCATGCTTTACATTTATCTGTAAAGTTGGGTATACTAAATATAATTCTTCAACCATCGGTTTCACTCAATCCAAGGAGGAATTATTGCTATGAACGAAGTAAATCACCCCGAGCTTCATATTATCGAAGAGCCGAGTAATGATTTTCTGGATACGGCGATTGGTTTCGGCGCATTTTTTGCTTTGCTACTGCTTATGGGCGTAGCTGCAACAGTTATCACTCTGCTAATGAAGTAATCGAATCGTGCTTGTCTCAAGTCGATGATACGTCAGTAAAACCTGTTCCTTTCGGGAACAGGTTTTTTTGTATGATCCAAAAGTAAGCAAGCCCACTCCATATGCAGAGTTGGGCTTGTTCGCTGTTCATCGTATTACTGCTGCTCACAGCATTATATTACTTGCCGCGCTTATTGTAGCCGTTCACCATAATAACCTCGACAAATGGACGAATACGGTCCATAATTCTTCTGCCCTTGAACTCTTCATCGCCATCCTTGCTGGTGAAGCTAAAATGCTGCTCCAGTGCATCCAGATCATGATTTGACGTGAAAAAGGTCGGCTTGCGGTTCATCCGGTAATTCAGTATGGCACCCATTACATGATCGCGCAGCCAAGGATTCAAATTTTCCGCGCCCATATCGTCAAAAACGAGCAAATCCGTATCCTTTAGCGCATCAATGGTTTCCTTCAGCTTCTGAGGGTCCTGGAACATCGCCTTCAAATCCTCAGCGAAATCCGGCATATATACAATCGCACCTGAGTACCCACTCTTCGCCAGTTCATGAAGCAAATAGCACATCAGAAACGTTTTGCCTGTCCCGAGACTCCCTGCCAAATATAGACCTGAGCTTTGCAAGCCTTCCTCACGGGTTTTCATAATGTAACGAATGAGACTATCCACAGCTTCCTCACGCGCCGGATCCTTATCGAAAATTTCCATCGACGAGTAGCCCTGTGATAACGCCCTTTCATCCACATAAAAGCTGCGGATCCGACTGCGAATGGCCTCCTGATTTTGCCTCGCGATCTGCTTCTTACAGGAAACCTTGGTATCGTACAGCTTAGCTGCACCAGCTTCCGTCTCGACCGAAAGCAGCGTGTAATGTCCGGCAAAATCATTCGGGCACAAATCGAGTCCCGGACAGTTGGAGCAGTTCCGATGCTCGCTCACATATTGATAAAGCCGGTTCATGTTGATTTTCATCGTATATTCATCAAGCATCGGATATTTGGCGCATAACTTCACCACTAACGGATCAGCTAATATTTGTCTCACCTTTTCCTCGGCTTGTTGACGAAATTTGGAGTTAGGCAGCGACTTCAACGCATCAGCGAGCGATTCCATGGTTCTTTACACTCCTTCCGTTATTAAATGACTTATGCTTCATTCTAGACTTTGCCATCGAGCATTTGCGCTCTTCTTCGCATGGCCTCACGCTCTTCAGCGCTTCTTGACGCCGCTTGCGTGCTAGGCTTGTCCTCAACTGTA
Source organism: Paenibacillus sp. 1_12 (assembly GCF_900114475.1). GTDB lineage: Bacteria > Bacillota > Bacilli > Paenibacillales > NBRC-103111 > Paenibacillus_S. The sequence continues at coordinate 550,459 of NZ_FOTE01000001.1, forward strand.
GGAAGCAGCGGCTTCTGCCTGCCTACTCCACGTGAAGAGTTCGTACTACGACCTCCTGCGGCTCCCCCTGCTGTTCCCATTCGGCTGCCTGTACGTGGGGCTGTCTTGCTCTCCTGATACTTCGACTGCTCGCGTATATACTGCACAGCCTGCTCGAAAGAGTTCACCTGCTTAGCCAGCATATCCGTAACGCTAAACTCAATGGACGCCTTGGACCATGAGCGCTTATTCATATATAAGTAATGGATCATGACATTGATGACTTCTTCTTTTAAGCCATAATTCAAATCGACCTTTGCCAGTGTGTCCAGTAATCCGTCCGGTACGGTACCTTTTGAAAATATTTTCTCCAATAAAAAGATATAAGGCTCATTCCGTAAAATATAGTTGTATTGGTGCTGATTGCATTCGCCCTGAAAAATATCAGGCACCTGCAAATAAAACTCCATCTCGACCGTCTTATCACTTGCAATGTCAGCAGCGTTATCCTGGTCAGGTGACGCAGATCCACGCATCTGTTGATCCACCTTAGCGAGATAACGTCCACGTTCCTCGCCACGCTTTTTATCCTGCCGAAAGACCATATTCGCCTTATGCTGAAGCAGCTCAAGCATCAATTCTCCCTGTGGATCGAATACTCCGTCCTCATCCAGCAGCCGACAGATGTCTGTCAGGTACAAGCCGTACTTTTTGGCTACATAATTGATTTGCCCCATCTGCTCCGGCTCGTACTTCAATTGCTCCACGAACACACGGTTGCCCGATTCCCGAGGGAAATGCATAATAATATCCGAATACTGAAAGCCTTTATTTGCACTCTCAGGTTTCGATTCCGACGGTTTAGCCACTGCCGTTTCAAAAAATGCCTGCTCCATCTCCAGATCGATCACCTGTGAATTCAAATGAAACAGCTCATAGAAAGGAACAGACAAATTTTCCTCGTTGGCACCTTTCAGCTCGTCAGATTCCGGCAGCACCAGTTCATCTCGCAGCGAGTAGATCATATATTTGCCAACCTTATCTCTAAGCAGCAGCGTCAAATGTTGATTTTTAAAAAACTCATAAGGTGACAACGGTGCTGTCAGCGTATAGACATACACATAATCATCCGAAACTTCAGCGAACTTCCGAGTCGTCTTGAGTAAGCCCACTGCTTCCAGCTTGGCTGTCTGTTCAATAAAATATTTGCGTCCACGCTCCCCAGTTTCCAGCTCCAGCGACAGAAACAGCCTGCGCTGCTGCTCAGTAGCCGAGAAACCGACCTTGTCAATGGGCAGCTGCAGAAACAGCGTATGATATAAGCTGACTGCATAGGCTCCGATCATCGGTTGATAGATGGTAGAGAGCATTTTCATATCTAAACCACTTAAAGAAAAATCACGCGCCACATAAAAACGGTGATATTCCGAGAAATGATGCATATTCGTAATTCGCATTAACTCAAATCCCATCCATGAATTGTTACTAGTCTAGTAAATTACATTTTAACACAGATTTCGACTGCATGTTACGCAAAGAAAATATAGTTTCAGTCTTTGAGTCCCTTTTATTGCGACGTTCCCCACTTTAAAGCCCACTTGTCCATCTCCATCAAGGCAGCCTGAAAATCCGCTCCTTTTTCTGTCAATGAATATTCAACCGTGATGGGTACGGAAGGAAATACAACACGTAAAACAATCCCGTTTTTCTCCAAGTGCCGCAGCACATCTGTTAAAGATTGTGTCTTGATGACCGCTAAATCCCTATGCAGCTGATTAAAGCGTTTAGGCCCTTTGGACAGCTCGGCGATCACCAGAAAAGCCCATTTTGCACCGAGAATTTTCAATACGGAGCAAATGCTGGTGAATTCCTGCGTTTCTTCATTTGTCACATCCAAACATCATCACCACCTTACTTAAAGTTAGTAAATCCATTTATTTGGATAATGTCCAAATTGTTTGCCTTCTTACATTAATAATGTAACCTTATTATAATTCAATCAAAAGATCTCGCAAAGGCCAAATAACGAACATCCATAAGCTGGTTATATTGGAGGGTCAGATGGTGCTGCGAGTTCACTGAAAGGATTGAATGTAATGAATCGACTGACTATTTACCTTCTTGCGCTTGGGGTGTTCTTCACGGCAACCTCCGAACTGGTCGTCACCGGAATTCTACAAGTCATTGCCGATGACTTCAACATTTCCATCGCTCTGGCGGGGCAGCTGATTACAGTCTATTCTCTGTCGTTTGCGCTTGGAACTCCCCTCCTGATTTCACTCACTGCCCGTATGGGACGCAGAAAAGTGTTGGCTGGTTCACTCGTCGTGTTTATCCTTGGTTGTTTGATATCTTTTGGGAGCGCGCATATAGCGGTGCTGATGATTTCTCGAATCATACTTGGGGTAAGCTCAGGCGTTTACCTTGTCTCTGCTTTAGGCACGGCTGCGAGGATTGTGCGTCCCGACAAGCTCGGTAGTGCGATTGGCACGATCATTCTAGGGTTTAGCAGCGCGATGATCCTCGGTGTTCCGATGGGAATAGCTATTACCATCTGGCTGAGCTGGCAGGCCATTTTCTTTATTTTGGCGTTATTTAGTGTACTGATTACACTCATGATTTCCCGACTTCTTCCTGATATCGAAGGGGAAGCCCCTATTCCATTCCAGCAGCAAATCAAAGTGTTGGGAAGTATGGTTATTCTAAGCGGTTTACTTTTCACCTTTTTCAGGGAATCAGGGAATTCAATCCTGTTTACCTACTTAATTCCCTATATTCAGGACATTTTACATGTGAACTATTCTAGGATAAGCATCATCATGCTTGTATTTGGTGTTATCGGCGCATTCGGCTCCCGCTTCGGAGGGTATGGTGTCGACAGGTGGGGGGCAACTCGAATGATTACTTGGAGTGTGGTCATGTATGCGGCAATACTGGCACTTCTTCCTCTGTTTGCTGGAACATTGATGATCGGGTTGGTGCTGCTCAGCGTCATGGTGCTGTCTATGTTCATTTCCGGTCCGGCTATCCAAACGTATTTTATTCAACAAGCGCCTCAGTCATCCGGGCTCGTTCTCAGTATAAATACTTCGATAGTTCATTTGGGATTAGCGGCGGGCGCTGGCACAGGGGGAGTCTTGATTAATACCACTTCTACAGTTTTCTACAATCCGTGGATGGCAAGCTTTATTGTAATGCTTGGGCTAGCGGCTGCATTCGTCAGTTTTTTGTCAGGCAAAAAACGATCGGTTCCGTTTATTGAACAATCCGAAAAGCTTTGATTGAGCTTTCATCTTTTTAGATATGAGAGTATTATCAGGCAGACGCAGTTCTGTTTTGAAAAAGCTCCCGTAAGCTTTGTAATTACAAACCCTTCGGGAGCTTTCCATTCGTCTTTGCAGTTCTGTATGACTACAGCTCACCATGCTTATTCCGTGATGACTTCCTTAACTCTACCTACAGTTCCATCCACAAGCCGAACCTTAATGCCATGCGGATGGCTTGGTGAATTGGTCAGGATATCCTTGACTACACCTGCAGTCAGCTTACCACTTCGCTGGTCTTGCTTTTGAACCACCTGCACCTTGCGTCCTGGTATTACATCTTTACGCTGCTGGCCATTCATAGTAGATCCCACCTGCTTTCCTCTTCTACTGCACGTTTGACTTTGTGTGCAGGTTGTTAAAACATTTGATAGCCTTTGTCACGTAAAGCTTTAATCGTCCAGCCGCTGAGCGCAGCTCCCAATAATCCGCCGACGGCAGGTACATAATCTGCAAATGAATACTCCGAAATATTAGATGCAAGAGAACCTGTTCCCCAACCCCAATAAATAATCAGTCCGATGACCAGAACGATATAGCCATAAATCGGAAACCACGTCGTTTTCATCAGCATGTTCAATATAAAACCGAGACCGAAGAACAACACGAGCAACAGCACGGTAACAATCATCAGTTGCAGCACAATCCCCAACTCCTTCAATCGAATACATCACATTATATTCTATAGAAATTTTGGCTCGGGGTAAAGTGAACGCTTCATGAACGCCTCATATCATCACATATACATGACGTCAGCCTTTTGAACCATTTGCCCTTTGCTGTCGATTTCGTTACAATAATACAGGCAAGTCATTATAGCCTCATCGTCTCTTATTCGTAAGAAGCGCGTTGATATGCATATAGGTAAAATCCCCATACATACATAGAAGGAGTGTTCTTAATGAGTGAAGCAATGCAAACCCTTGAGGGCTGGTATGTTTTAAATGATTTCCGCGCAATTGACTGGACAGCATGGAAAAGCTTATCCAAGCAAGAAAGAGGCCGTGCAGAGGACGAGCTGTATACCTTATTAGCTCAATATCAAGCTACAGAGGATCAACGTCAAGGCAGCACAGCCTTCTACTCTATCGTTGGACAAAAGGCTGATTTTATGTTCATGCATTTGCGGGAAACGCTTGAAGAGCTGAATGAGCTGGAAACCGCGTTTAACAAAACCTTGTTTGCACAAGTCACCATTCCAACCTTCTCTTACGTATCGGTTGTCGAGCTGGGCAGCTACATGGCCAAGCCAGGTACAGATCCGATGGAAGATCCTGAGATTGTTGCGCGCTTGAAGCCAACCTTGCCAAAAGCACGCCATGTCTGCTTCTATCCAATGAACAAACGCCGCGAAGGCAATGACAACTGGTATATGCTGTCTGTAGATGAACGCCGTGGATTTATGCGTGCACACGGAATGATCGGACGCAGTTATGCAGGCAAAATCAAGCAAATTATTGCTGGCTCGATCGGTCTTGACGATTGGGAATGGGGAGTTACCTTATTTGCTGAGGACGCACTGCAATTCAAAAAAATCGTTCATGAAATGCGGTTTGATGAAACAAGCGCCCGCTTTGGTGAATTCGGTGAATTCTATGTTGGCAATCTGTTAAATCGTGACAAAATGGAAACTATGCTCAAGCTATAATACAATAAAAGCCCTGCAACTGCCGGTATTTCCGGCTTTTGCAAGGCTTTTTCACATTATTGGTCGTCTTCGTCTTCATCATCGAATCTGTCATCCCGACTAGCCTCAGCCTTTTGTGCTAGATAAGCTGCCGTATCTCGATCACGCTGACGCGACTTTTCCTTTAACCGTTCGATGGCTGGCAGGATCAGTATGTCGATTTCCTTTTGCACCGTATATACCAGATCATAACGGGTCTGGGATTCCAGAAAATGTCCCACATCAATCAGTGCGTTATAGCGGTCCAGCTCTTCCCTCGTCAATAACCCGCGTACCTGTACGCTGCAGTGCCGCATATCTAGAAACGGCCTTTCTTAAGAACCAGAGGGATACCGCCAATAATGTAAAGGTACCGCATGTCGATTACCTTTTTCATAATAGCAGCCATACCACCCTTTACTTTACGTGAACCGACAATGCCGATGGCTTCGCCGCGCCCAAGTGAAGCTACCGTACCTTTGCTTTCATAGGTAAAGCTCTTCAGCTGTTCACCGCGGATCGATGCAACTAGATTATGGGCACAGATATCCGCCTGTTGAATCGAAATTTGAGCAGTTGGCGGGTAAGGACGACCTTCCGGGCTAAACACAAGCGAGCAATCTCCGAGTACATATACGTTATCATGACCTGGAGCACGCAGGTTTTCATCAACTTTGATTCTACCACGCATCGTTTCAAAGCCTGCATCATCCAGCATATGGTTACCGCGAATACCACCGGTCCAAACGACTGTTGCCGCTTTAATTTCTTCTCCAGTTGCCAAGATGACTCCATCTGGAGTGCACTCTTTGATCGCCGTGGCAATTTTGAAGGTTACCCCTTTATTTTGCAGGACGTTCATCGCATACTCAACGAGCTCTGGGTCAAAACCAGGCAGTGCGGTAGGAGCAGCTTCAACGTTATATACTTTCACAAGGGAAGGATCAACATCGTATTCTTTGCATAGCTTTGGAATACGGTCTGTAATCTCTCCGATAAATTCAATTCCCGTAAATCCGGCGCCGCCTACGATAAAAGTCAAATAATCCAGACGGTTCGGCTCCCGCTTAAATCTGGCAAATTGATACTCAATATGCTCACGAATAAAACGAACGCTATTGATACTGCGAATGCTCAGCGCATATTCCTTTAAGCCAGGAATACCAAAGGTTTCAGGCTCTCCACCTAAACCAACAACCAAATAATCATAAGAAAGCGTGCCTTCTTCAAGAATAACCTTTTTCTCTTGAGGACGAATTTGGACTACTGTCGATTTAACAAAATCAATTTTGAATTCATCAATCAATTTAAGAATATTAACACGCGCATTTTCGGGATTATCCGTTCCTGCAGCAGGCATGTGCAAATGTGTTGTAATATAATGGTAGTCATGTTTGTTGACAAGCGTTACGTCAGCTTCGTTATAGTTCAATTCCTTTTGCAAGCGAATAGCCGTTACAATACCGCCATATCCAGCTCCCAAAATGACTATTCGAGGTATTCGACTCATGGTTAATCCCTTCCATCCGTTAGTTTCTTTTTATCAATCATTGTAATTGTTCACAAAATCACTTGTGAAATTTTACACAAAGTACATCGCGGGTCATTTCTAACGAATAGTTTGTACCAACTGAAATAAAAATATGACCGTTCACGTGTCAGAAATCACATCTGTGTAAACAAGTTCTCAAGACATAGTATACTGTAAAGTGACAAATAGCAAGTTTTGTTTTGGTTAATATACAGTTAAAAAACGCAAACTAACATGAGTATTTAAACGTTTCCTCCTAATTGCTGAGTATTTTCTGCAGGTCCTTACATTTCTATATGATAGCTTTATTCCCCTCATTCATATATTCACTTATTGTTCACAAATTTTTCATGTAATATTTCCTTCCATTCTTTCGTCATGTATAATATAATTCGAATATTAATAATTGATAGTCATTATCATTGATAATTATTATCACTGATATTTAATTCATTCAAGGAGGTACAATAAGCAGATGCAAAATGAGATTGTGGATATTATTATCGTTGGCGGCGGTCCGGCTGGTATGTTTGCCGCTTTTTATGGAGGTATGCGTCAGGCAAGCGTAAAGATTATTGAAAGTATGCCACAATTAGGTGGACAACTGGCTGCTTTATATCCGGAAAAATATATTTATGACGTAGCAGGCTTCCCAAAGGTAACCGCACAAGAGTTGGTTAATAACTTGGAGCGTCAGCTGAAGCACTTCCCTCTGGATGTACGTCTGGAAGAAAAAGTATTGCAAGTGATCAAGAAGGATGAGCGTTTGTTCGAAATCGTTACAGACAAAGGTGTGCATACATCCAAAGCAGTTATCATTACCGGGGGCGTAGGCGCATTCGAGCCAAGACGTCTAGAACTGCTGGAAGCATCCAAATACGAGAAGAAAAACCTTCATTACTTCGTAAGCGATCTTCATAAATTCAAAGGTCAAAAGGTGTTGATCAGCGGCGGCGGCGACTCTGCTGTTGACTGGGCATTAATGCTCGAACCTATTGCCGAAAAAGTATATCTCACCCATCGTCGTGATAAGTTTCGTGCACATGAGCACAGCGTAGAAAACTTAAACAAATCCACTGTTGAAATTTTAACCCCCAAAGAAATTACAGCACTTCATGGTGAAGATTATATCAACAGAGTGGTGCTGACGGATTGCAAAAGCGGCGAAGTAACTGATGTCGACGTTGATGCGGTTATCGTTAACTTTGGTTTTATTTCTTCTCTCGGCCCGATTGCTGAATGGGGCTTCGAAATCGATAATGGTTCCATTATCGTCGATTCCCGCATGGAAACAAGTATCCCCGGGATTTTTGCAGCAGGCGACATTACCACTTATCCAGGCAAGCTGAAGCTGATTGCTGTAGGATTCGGTGAAGCACCAACCGCTATCAACAATGCCAAGGTATATATCGATCCAACTGCCAAATTGTCCCCTGGACATAGCAGCAACATGAAAATGTAGGTTTCAATACAAAAAGGATATTCCGTTCGGTTTAACCCGAATTTGGAATATCCTTTTTCGTCTTGCCTTGTCTTTCATATCTATGATGAGAATTAGCTAACCTGCGCTTCGCCATTACTGTAGTAGTCCAAATTAATTTTGCGGTTTTGGATTTCGTCTCTCAGCAGATTTATAAATTCTGCCTCAAGCTTCAAATCCATGGCTTTGAAATAACAGTGAACCAGTACCTCATTGCTCATTAACCTCATCAATCATCACCTAAATTCTGTAAAGTAAAATCATATTATCATGCCCGTCCTGATAGAACAAGTGTTCCGTTATCCACAGGAATATGTGTATAAGCTGTGCGTAATTTGTTGGTAAGTGTAATTAAGTGACTGATAGCGCAGTGGATAATGTGGACAAGGTTATGCACAGGTAATGAACTCCGAAAATTGTCGTAAAATTTTATTAAATATGTTCGAAGTTATACCCATAATGACAAAATGATTTATAGTTAATTACCCCAATCTTATAGTTTGAATCGCTTGACAAAGTAAAAACACGAGGTTCCTCCGTCATGAGGCTCGTATGGATTCCTTGCAATCCCGCCGCGCAGCCTTTGAATTAGTTAGTAACCGCATATAAATAAAAAAAGCCCCTGATCTTTGTGAATGCAGATGCATTCACACAAGGTCAAAGGGCTTTCAGTAGATGCTTCTATTCTTGTTACACTTCCACTTTATCATCACATGGTTCTGGTGTGCCTTCATAGTCAGCAGGCTTGAACGAAGATCCGCAGCCACATGAAGCTACTGCATTCGGATTATCGATGGTGAAGCCACCGCCCATGCCGCTGTCCTTGAAATCGATTTCCACGCCGTATAAATACTTGGCACTTTCACCGTCCACAACCACTTTCAATCCGTGCATTTCAAACACTTTATCATCACTGTTTTCTTTATCATCAAAGCCCATGCCGTAAGAATAGCCGCTGCAACCGCCTGACTTGACTCCAAGCCGCAGGAACAGATTTGGCGTTTCTTCGCTAGCCAGCATTTCTTTAATTTTATCGCTTGCGGTTTCGCTAATTTTTACCACGGTCATAACCTCCTAAGAGTTTTTTGAAGTAATTACTTCGAATGTACAACTGAGCTGGAAACAATAATCCACCCGAGTACATGCATATGCGTCACAGAATGCTTAAGCTTCGAAAAAAACTGGTTACATAAAGCCTCTGTTACCTCAGTATACTCTTAATATGAATACTCCTCAAGACCTTTCAGCTTCAACTGCTTGTCCAATTGATAATAGGAAAGCAGTAACAGATCCAATTGTCCACTGCATTGCTGCACGATCGGATGCATAAACCCATGTTCTTCTACAAGTTGAATCATCTGGGCTCTGATTCGTTCGATCTCTATGGAAATTCCCATTAATTCATTCGAGTATAGGGGCATCATTTATAAGCACCACCCTTTTAAATAGACTCATAGTTTTATAACATCCACGAAAAACAAACAACGTCTTAAAAATACATAATTCCTCTTTCTATTCCATTATAAGGGTTTTCAACCCTTTTTGTCGAACTGCGTATTGCCCCACTTGATGAGGTTGTTTATAATAGAGAGTATTGCTTACTCATTCGTGTCCTCATTCATATTGATTATAGTCGTTTCTACAAATACTTTTAGGAGGTGGCAACATGAGCATGATTATTAGTAATCCAGATCAGCGAATGGCTGAAATTGCCGAAAAAGTCAAGCATGGTGAAAGATTGTCGGCAGAGGATGGCTTGTTTTTGTACCAATCTGACGATTTATTATCCATTGGCCAATTAGCAAACGAAGTAAATCTTCGCAAGAATGGGAAAAAAGTGTATTTTATTGAAAACATGAGCCTTTATTTTACAAATGTATGTGAGGCTCACTGTGCTTTTTGTCATTTCCGTCGTGATGAAGGCGAAGAAGGTGCTTATACGTTAACACCTGAGGAAATGTTTGAATTCATTGATGAGCACTATCATCCTGGCATGCGTGAGTTCCACATTGCTCAAGGCCATAATCCGCATGTTAAATTTGAATATTACCTTGATGCAATACGCTCATTAAAGCAGCGTTATCCGAGCGTAACAATAAAAGCTCACACTGCGGCAGAAATCGAGTTTTATTCCCGTATCAGTGGGTTAAGCTATAAAGAGGTGCTTGAGGCTTTGATCGACGCTGGCTTAAGCACATTGACTGGCGGCGGTGCAGAAATATTATCCGAGCGATACCGTAAAAAGATGGGTGTCGGTAAAGCGACTACGGATCAATGGCTGGAAATTCAGCGTGTAGCCCATAGTATCGGTCTTAAGACACACGCGACCATGCTCTATGGCTCCATCGAAACATTGGAGGAACGCATTCAACACATGATTTATTTGCGCGAGCTTCAAGATGAAACTAATGGTTTTATGGTTTTCATTCCGAATTCCGTACAGCCTGCCAGTGTCAATGCCGGGATCAAACGCCGCGTAGCCGCCTTCGATGACTTGAAAACGATAGCGATCAGCCGTCTAATGCTCGATAATATTCAACATATCAAAGCTTATTTCATCAATCTCGGAACTCAGTTAACTCAGATTGCCCTTTCCTTTGGCGCGTCTGACGTACACGGAACCATTATCAAAGAAAAGATCAGTCATGCAGCAGGCGCCTTGTCACCGGAAGGATTAACACGAGATGAGCTGGTATGGCTTGTCCAGGGAGCAGGACGAATCGCTGTTGAGCGAGATACTTTTTATAACGAAATCAAAGTGTATGAATAACTGACACACCTGTACCCTATTGTGAACAAGCTGATTTTAAACGTTTATTATGAATGGCTGTATAAAGGAGTTTATCAATTATGAAAAAAATCGTTATTTTGGGTGGAGGCTATGGCGGACTGACGATCGTTAATCAGCTGCTTGAAAAAGATTTGCCGGCAGATACCGTGCTTGTGCTGATCGACCGTATGCCTTATCAGGGCTTAAAGACTGAATATTATGCTTTAGCTTCCGGAACGCTCTCCGATAAGGAGATCCGTGTCCAGTTTCCCGTAGACCCCCGTTTGATTCTGAAATATGGTGAGGTTCATTCGGTCGACCCTGTTCAGAAACTGGTTTTATTTGAAAATGATGAGCCCATGAGCTATGACACGCTGATCATCGGACTTGGCTGTGTGGATAAATATCATGAAATTCCTGGTGCTGAGCAATATTCGAACAGTATACAAACCTTATCAGGCACACGCAAAACCTATCAAAGGGTTAACGATACGAATCCCTATGGGCAGATCACGATTGTGGGCGGAGGCTTGAGTGGTGTGGAAATGGCGGCCGAGCTTCGTGAAAGCCGGCCGGACCTGAACATACGTATTTTGGATCGTGGATCGAGCATTTTATCTGCTTTTCCTGACAAGCTTCAGGAATTCGTTCGTGACTGGATGCTGTCTCATGAAATCGAGCTGATTCCTCATGTATCACTGTCGCGTCTGGAAGGCAACACCCTGTATAATCAGCAGGAATTGATTCAAACAGATGTAACGATCTGGACGGCTGGCATTCAACCGAGCCCCATTGTACAGCAGCTGCAGCTGCCCAAGGATAATCAAGGCCGGCTCATTATCAATGAATACCATCAAATTCATGATTATACGGATATTTATGTGGTTGGCGATTGTGCTTCATTGCCTTTTTCACCGAGTGGACAAGCGGCTGAAGCGCAAGGCGAGCAGATCGCGCAAGTCATTCGAGCTGGTTGGAAACAGCAGGAGCCCAAGCTTGGTCCTATCAAGCTGAAGGGAGTTCTCGGCTCTCTAGGTAAAAAATCCGGTTTTGGTGTTATGGGCAAGCGCCCAATTACCGGTCTTGTGCCGCGCGCGCTCAAAAGCGGTGTACTCTGGCTTTCCAAGCACCACTTTGGTTAAGTTTTATTCTCCCAACAGATCGAGCATTTCTTCGATCTGTTTTATTTGTTTTTCAATTTGCTGTTCAAGCTCCTCAGCATTTGCTGCTGCGACGATTTCTCCATTAACAAGGGCATATGGAAATGTATAGCATTCACCACAGTTGCCGAGACAGCCGTATTCAATTACGTCCAAATCCGGTCTTTCCTCAAGTCTTTTCATAACCAGCTCGGTACCACTATGCAAATTGCTGGTACAAAATTCAATTATTGCTCTCATGTTGTGAGTCACCTACCCGTTAGCCATTTTAATTTCATTGTGATTGTATTATAATATAGATAGAAAGGAGTTGACGTCAAATGACTGAACAAGCACAAAGCACCATGTACGATGAAGTACTGGAGGTTTTAGATAAGTTACGCCCGTTTTTGCAGCGCGATGGCGGCGACGTAGAACTAGTTGATGTGGAAGGCGGCATCATTAAACTAAAACTAATGGGAGCATGCGGAAGCTGCCCAAGCTCGACTATCACCTTGAAGGCCGGTATCGAACGTGCTCTACTTGAAGAAGTAGAAGGCGTTGTCGAGGTTGTACAAGTATTTTAATTGAGCTTTACGTCTTCATGTAAGACGAAGTAGGACCCGTTGAGCGGCAGAATAGCGATCGAACCTGATGGCTATTCTGACTCACGGGTCTTTTTTGTCATTTGCGGCGTGATGCTGTTTCAACTATCCGTTTAGGTAAAATTATTAATCCAGTTTGTGTATATTAGGACGAATGGGGTCTAGTCCTCCAGAAACATCCATAATGTTGCCAGTAATGAAATCGGAGCGTTCTTCACATAGATAGGCAATCACACGCGCAATATCCTCCCCCACGCCGGGACGTCCTCGTGGAGACTCAGGATCAATTTCATGCTCCACTTCTTTTATCAGCTTCTCCTTGTTGGCACCGTGAATATCGCCTGGACAGATCATATTAACCGTGATCCCAGAGGGCGCTTCCTCTACGGAGAGCGATTTGGTGAATGAGACAAGACCAACCTTAGCCGCGGCGTAAACAGCCCTGTGGGGCCATCCTCGAGCCTCTGAGGCGTGTCCGAATCCAAAGTGAATAATTCTCCCCCACTTCTTGCTGCGCATCATTGGAAGCACCAAATGATCAAGCTGCATGACACCGAGTAAATTCCCATTCATGATATATTGAATATCCTCTTGCTTGTATTCACTAAAGAACTTGCGTTCCCGTACAAAGGGACCTGCATTATTAATTAATATATCGATTCCGCCCAGCTCTTGTACTGCTGTTTCTGTCATATACTGCAAATCCTCAAACCGCGATACGTCGCCTTGAAGAGCCAAACAGCGTACACCTTTTGCTTGTATACGTTCGCATAAAGTATGCGCCTCAGCAGCGCTATGAACATAATTGATAATAATATCACAGCCGGAATCGGCGAGTCGCAGTGCTGTCATTTTGCCAAGTCCTTTGGCACTCCCTGTAATAAGCGCGACTTTCCGTTGTTCGATCATGTCCGAATGTCCTCTCCTCGCTTGCACATATATCACTAAAGTATAGAGGAACCTAATAGCTGTTTCAAGTTCAATGCAAAGTTCAAATTATCAGGCTTCATAACGCCCGGTTGACTCCGACAGCCTGCCAATATAATCAAACGTAGTACGGACAGCGATGTAAACCATTTCACATCCAGCAGCCAGGTCCTTCAGATGCTCAGATACATTTTCTGCCTTCATCCGCTCGTCATACAGCTGCTTGGCCTCGGCTGCTTGCAGCAAATCATCCAGCAGATCAGCGTTTATCGTATGAATTTCCATATTACGCTCGTTGCGCAGACGCTCCACAGGTTTTTTTGAGCTCTCTTTCAGCTCATAAAGCTTCTTTTCAAGTTCAATATACAGATGGTTTTGATGCATATTCCGCAGAACGGTAAAATAGGAAAAACGGGATTTGACCTCTTCGGTCTTGAGCCTGAAGCGTTCATTCATGAAGTGACCCAGCTTATCCAGAATGGCAAATATCCGGATGATCCCATTTCTGTAAAAATACAAATATCGACGATAATTAACCAGTTCTTCAGCACTCATGTCATCTATATAAGCTTTCTTAATGTGCTCTCCATAGCGGACTGCCGCATATTGACTTTGCTCCAGCTCATCAAGCGCGCTCAGAAAGCTGTTGCCCCATATGATATAGCGTCGATCCTGAGAGTTGCGCTTGTCAAAAGGGATCGTATGCAACAATGCCATATATTGTTGAATGGATTCATTCGCAGCGGCAATTAAACCTGTATCCTCACGCACCGGTTCGCCAAACATTGCTCTAAGCATATACTGAGCTCACTTCCCCTCTAAATTCCTAACATCGGCAATAATGTACAGCTGAGCGGTAATCAAGCAACATGCTTTATTGTACCTTGCCTGTACCGCATACGGTATGTCCCACAATATGATACCCATTAATGCAAACTTCTGTGTATGCCGTTGGCAGTCTTCGTACAGAACCTTACATCCGTCCGTCCACTTCTTGTTAATATAACGCTTCCAAAAAATATTGTGATTTCAAGAAGCCATCCGCTCTCTGACCCATTACGATCCATTTACAAGTCTTTGATAAAACAGCAGGCTTACGCAGCTATTAAGCTTTGTAAGCCTGTCCGGTTTTCTTAGCCAAGAAAGCAAGTACACATAAGTAGCACAATATCCCGAACAAAGCTGCGACCAGTACCGCATGCAGCAGGCTCGCGATCAGAAATATATCATACCCAATGGACAAGGTCACAAAAGCGCCGCTGAATATTTGTAACACCACGAGAATCAGCGCCCATTTGGCAGATTGATACATATTGTGCTCAGCACGCATCTGCGAGCGTATAGCAAGGAACAGCCATAACAGAAGAATGAACAACAGCACAGCTCCCAAACGATGGATAAATACGATTCGTGTCGGGCCTACCATATCAGGAATGATACTTCCGTTGCATAATGGCCATCCAATACATCCGCCAGAGGCTTGAGTATGCCGCACGAACGCACCGAGGTACACAACTGCGTAGCTGTAAAGGGTAATCAGGAATATGCCCCATCGGAGACCGGGCGTAAGCGAAACGTTCGAACCCGAAAGCATACTTCCAAAGCGGGTAAACACCAGAGAAAGCAACAGTGTAAAGGCAAAGGCCATCAAAGAAAATCCGAAATGCAGCGCCAATACCGACGAGGATTGCGGCCAAATGACAGCCAGAGCTCCCAGCACAGCCTGCAGTATTGTAAAAAACATCGCTCCTGACACGAATACCTTCGCATCTTTTCTTCGACACCAAACAAAAACAAGAATGGTCGCAATCAGCAAAATAATTCCTACTACTCCCACTACAAAACGATGGCTGTATTCGATAATCGACTCAATCGTATACGCTGGAACCAATTTACCATTGCACAGCGGCCAATCGTCCCCGCATCCACGGCCAGATTCCGTTTTTGTCACGAGCGCACCCATAACGAGAATCAAAAACATCCCGTACATGCTGGCAAATGAGAAGTACTTGAGCCATTTTTGTTGATTCATATGCTGATATCACCTACTTTTCTGAGCTTCGACAGGATACGTCAAGGACATGACAGGTCGTTCGCTCATGTATTATTATATCGATAAAAGGGCGGCAAATCCATGCGGAATTGTTACAAAGCATTGAAACTAAAAAGCCGATCGTTTCCAGGGAGTATTTCCCTGAAAGCTATCGGCTCTAATCGGTCATTAGAAACGTATTTTTATTTCTTGAGAGCGCTGGCCACTTCTACAGCACGGTCCAAAAACTGCTCGATTTCTTCTCTTGTTTTACGCAGCTTGCTTACAAAGCGGACAAGCTCCTGACCATTACGAAAAGCGATAAAGCTCGGAATGCCCAAAATATTGAGCTGTTCACATAAATCAGGTACCTCATCACGGTCCAATTGAATAAAATTCAATCTGTCTCCATATTGTTCTTCGATTGATGGCATAAAGGGCTCGATGTAGTGACAGTCCTTACACCAGGTTGTTTTAAATACTGCAATAGTTGGCTTGTCACCATCTATGATTTGTTGAAAAACTGACTCTGATTTCACTTGCTCCATAACATCCACCGCCTTCTGAATGAAAAGCTTTTATTAGTTATAGCATGATGCTTTTTCTATGTCAAGATTCGATCAGCTTGCAAAAAATTTGATTTATATTTTACATTAATTAGAATAAGTGATATCATTATAATATGAAATTGATATACAGCTAATTAACTTATAAGGAGTGATTATATGAAAGAGTATAAAGCTTGGGCGCAAAATGGGTTTCTTGGATTGCTGCTGCTTGTTATATTTGTCGGTCTTGGTATTGTATTGCTGATAAATACGTATACGGGGTTAGGTATTGCTTCACTTGTGCTTTCGGTAATACTCATGTCGAGCATGACCATTGTTCAACCTAATCAAGCTCTCGTCGTCACTTTTTTTGGCAAGTACGTTGGAACGATTCGTGATAACGGCATATGGCTGACCCTCCCCTTTTCCATGCGCAAGCAGGTTTCATTACGAGTTCGCAATTTTAACAGCATCAAGCTGAAGGTCAATGATATTGAAGGCAATCCTATTGAGATTGCTGCCGTTGTCGTGTTTCGTGTCGTGGACTCAGCCAAAGCGATGTACGATGTGGATAAATACGAGCAGTTTGTAGAAATACAAAGTGAAACTGCACTGCGTCACGTCGCTAGCAAATATCCGTATGATTTGTTTCATGACAGCGGTTTTTCGCTTCGCGGCAACTCCGAAGAAATCTCCAATGAGCTCGGACGAGAGCTGCAGGAACGGTTATCCTTGGCTGGTGTTGAAGTGATGGAAGCAAGGCTGACACATCTGGCATATTCGACTGAAATTGCAAGCGCCATGCTCCAGCGGCAGCAAGCTTCAGCCATCATCTCGGCGCGTTCCATGATTGTCGAAGGTGCGGTGGGCATGGTTCAGATGGCAATCGCCCAAATAGAGCAGGATGGCACGATCCACCTGGACGAGGAACGCAAAGCTGCTATGATCAATAATCTGCTGGTCGCGATTGTCTCCGACCGCTCTGCGAGTCCTATTATTAATACAAGCAGCTTGTACTAGAGGACTTGCTGATGGCTTCCAAAAAAAGCTTTGCCCTGCGTATAGATCCCAAGCTTTATGAGGCACTCGAACGTTGGGCTGATGACGAATTACGAAGTGTGAACGGGCATCTCGAGTTTTTGCTTCGTGAGGCGGCGGCCCGTGCGGGCAGACTACCCACTCCCAAGGCATCAACACGCCCTGAGAAGCTCGAGCCTCCTCGCCATGACGAATAGGAGTTATCTACGCTAACAAAGCAACAGCAAAAAGCCTGATCCGGCAGAATCGGGCTTTTTGCTGTTGCTTTGTATATCTCATCCATAGGGAGATTACGCTGTAACGACTATTCGCGACTAATGGTAACCATTTTCAGTTCTGAATTCCAGTTCACAGTAGCGCCTAAGTTTTCGGCGATAAAACGAACAGGTACAAAAGTTGTTCCATCCTTAAGCTCTGCTTCGACTTCCAGCGGCTTAATCAAGCCATTAACAATCGCTTGCTTGCTGCCAATATTCAGCTTGATCACAACGCCACTCAGGGGATCTGTCACAGTAACTTGCTGATTGGACGCATTCCAGTTCACTTCAGCATCCAGCTTCTCGACGACAAAGCGAGCAGGAACCATAATAACGCCATCACGATAAAAAGGTTTGGTCGTGTCGTCGAAACCGCTGTAATTATCCATCAACAGGTTTATATCTTTTTTGGTAATATGCAGATCGTATTTTAATAATTCATATAGTGATGATTTCGGGTCCAATGCGGCCAAGATCTGATTGGGCTTGCTTAAAGATGTAATTTCAGTCAGACCAGCGCTGGTATCAATTACAGCCGCTTTAACTGGTTTGTTAATATTCCACATTTGTGAAGTGGTCGTAAGCTTAATGGATTTTACTGCTGTCTTATTATCATCAGGTAATGTGAGCATGATCTCGTTTGTTGATCTACGCGGCATCAAGTCATTGTCAACAAACAGATCTGTTTTCACTGAAAAATTATCGCTCAGCAATACTTTCAACGAATCACCCGAACCTGGAAGAGAAAGTTCTCTGACATACGTATCATAGTATTCCACTATTTGTTTCACTTGACTAGTAATATAAGTGAATGCAAGCTCTACAGCCAATGTTTTATTATTTAGATAAGGGCTGATCATATCGTCGTAAGGGCTGCTTTCACCTTGATTCTCTTTGAGTGCCTGCTTCACAATCGGAACCAACAGATCATAGATCTGACCGAGCACTTCCTTCAAAGCTTTGTCGTCAGCCAGTAAATTTTTCAGTAACGATCTGGTAAGCTCCACCAGCTCGCTGCCTTTGAGCTCCACATGAATTTTTTTACCATTTAATCCTTCAGTACCTACCATTTCGCTGCCGCTCGAAACCGAGATTTTATTAGGATTCGGAAGAATTCCAGTGAAAAAAGATCCAATGGACGGATACCATTTATATGCATTTTGATACATTTGTTTCGTTAAATCCTGCATTTCTTTGGAAAGGCTCTGCTGTGCTTGCTGCATGGACCCGTTGTTATGTATAACAATTGGTTTCTTGGCACCTTCCACAAGAATGGTATAATCTTGATCCGTAACTGTCATTTGAAACGGAATTTTGCCCTTGTTGTATTCAAATATGCCCTTCATTGAAGCATGTGTAAAATCTTGCTGCTTGGCTTCTGTAATCGTCAATTTGATGTTGCTGAACAGTTCAAGGGCTTTCTTATCATCAGTGTTCATATTCGTTGCTAAGGGGTTCGGGGTAAGCTCCAACGCAATCGTTTGGGCACTTTCAGCAGATTGGATGCTAAACGAATTTTGCATAACTTTGTTTAAATCATATCCGTCTACAGACTGACATCCTGTCAGCATAATCAGCGCTGCCACCAGTAGTAGCGCGATCCAAGAGTGTGACTTTCTGTTTTTCATTCTGTACCTCCATCTTAAAATTTATAACGGCATCTCCTACTCATTCGACGTAGCCTGCGTAAACTCCTTTTCCAAATTTTTCACCAAACCGGACGAAGCCTCAGCGGATTGCTGTCATCGCTGATGGTATGAACCAAACGGCGTAAATCTGCTTTTAGCATATTCATTCTCTCCTCACCCACAATAGCCGCATATCGCTGCTCAATACTTATAAAGATCTCTTCAGTATTTCGGATGCAGGACCAACCTCGTTCTGTGAGTGTGACAAGCTTTCCCCTGCCATCTAGTGGATGCGGCTTTCGTTCGATATAATCATGCTGCTCCAGATATTCGATCATTTGACTGGCTGCCTGCTTGGTGACCCCCAGGTGTTCCGCTATTTCGTTTCCTGTAGCTCCCTTTACAGCAATTCTCTGAAACAAAAACCCATGAACAGGCCGTACGTCGTCAAAACCTTTTTTGGCCAATTGTCTGTGCAGATCATCAGTAATAGCACTGAACGACAGTCCAAGCAGAACTGTTAGTTCATAGCTACCGGATGGTTGATTTGTCGTCATATGTAGAGCCTCCCTAAATAGTCAATTAGATTGACAATAATTATATAATGATCATGCTCGGCACTCACCTGAGAGAATTTCGCGGAAGTGGACCGACCGGTCATCCAATCGAAGCCGCTGTTTATCGGGAATATTTCATCAAAGATAAACAAATCGCGGAGCACTGGGCTTTATTTGATACGGCAACGCTTTTGATGCAGATTGGAGCCCAGTTCAATTTCATGACTCCAACCGTTCCTCCCACTTCCCGGACACTATATGCTGAGTTGGCTGATAAGCGCCAAGGGAGTTGCCGCTATGGAAAAGAGTGGATTAATACCGATCCAGTGATCGAGAAGTCCAGAGTCCCTTATATACCATCTACTGATACCCACTGCCGGCTGCGATTTGATTTCTCGACTGCCTCCAGCACCATTTGATTCTGAAGCCCATCGGCAAAGCTTGGTTGCGGACATCGACCTGTGGCGATTCCGTTCAAAAACTCACGAATCAAACCCAAAAAGGTATGTTCATAGCCGATATTATGGCCAGGCGCCCAATAAACGTTGCCATAGGGATGCTCCGTTTCCGTGCAGGTGATGGTTCGAAAGCCCTGCAAACCAGGCTCATCATCCTTCAAGTACACTTCAAGAACATTCATGCTTTCCAAATCCCAGCGGATAGAGCCGCGTTCGCCATTGATTTCAAAACGATTGCCATTACGGTTACCTCCTGCAAAGCGAGTAGCCTCAAACGTCCCAATGGCACCATTCTTAAAGCGTGCAATAAATACGGAAGCATCATCCACGTCAACCTCGCCCATCTCCGTCATTTTCTCGGGGGCTTCCTGTTCTGGCAGCGGGCGGGCACCGATAAAGGTTTCCATCGTGCCGACTACCTCCTCAATGTCCCCAACAAGAAAACGCGCCAGGTCGATCATGTGAGATGCCAAATCTCCATGACTGCCAGACCCGCTCTCCTCACTGCGCATCCGCCATTCGAGAGGGCTATCAGGATCCATGAGCCAATCCTGCAAATAGAGGCCGCGAAAGTGGTAAATACGGCCGAGACGCCCTTCACGTATGAGCCTTTTGGCAAATTGCACAGCTGGAGAAAAACGATAATTGTGGCAAATCATATGGACCTTACCCGATTTAAGGGCGGCCTTTAGCATCAACTTAGCTTCATCTACATTAATCGCCAGCGGCTTTTCGCATAATACGTGCTTCCCCGCTTCCAACGCTGCTATCGCAATTTCTGCATGTGAATGGTTTGGGGTAACTATATCGATCGCATCAATATCATCTCGTTGAATTAAAGCTCGCCAATCGTTCTCATAGGAAGCCCAGCCCAATTTCTCCGCTGCTGCGTTAACCCCATCCTCATCCCTACCGGAAATTGCCTGCATTATAGGGACGGCCGGTAGATCGAAAAAAAACGGCAGGTCACGATATGCATGACTGTGTGCTTTCCCCATAAATTTATAACCAACCAATCCGATTCTTATTTGTTGATCACCCATATCAACCATCCCTTCCAAGAAGTCCATAATGTCTGTAACAAACTGGTCCGAGAAGCTCGCTACCTTATTAATTGTCCATTTTGGAACTTTTTGACTCAAGGGAAGCTACAATATGGAATAAAATGGATCAAAACTAGTCTTCCCAAAATCAACAGTATGAGGCTGCTCACCATTTTGGATAGCTGTCCATAATGAATCACACCTGTTCGTACAACAGCTCCCTCGTTCAATTTCGCAAAAGAAAAAGCACCGACGCGAGGTCAGTGCTTGAACTTGATCTATGTTTATTTTCCCGTTTGATTGCTGCCTTTATTCATTAGCTTGGGAGCTACCCGCCCCACAAGGCGTTGAATTGGACGCGGCATTTGGTGCAGATCAGATACACCAACTGTTTTGGTTAACATTAGCAGCACAGGGTATGCCCCAGCCGTAATTGCACACAATATCACCGCTTGAATAAAAGGAGCCAGACGAGGCTGACTAAAAGGACCGATTGACGAATGAACGACACTGCTTAATCCAATGCCAACGAGCACGATCAGTATTGTCGTTATTGCCACACCCAACCAACGGCGAGTACCCAAGACAAGAAATGAAACTTCTTTGCGGAGCACCCACAAATTGAGCACGGTCATGACTATAAAACAAAGACAAGTTGCCGCAATAATTCCATAAATACCAAGCCAAGGTGCAAGCGCGAAGCTAGCAATCAGCTTGATCGCAATACCAACAGCAACGTGCAGCACGAGCGGGCGCATTTTGCCCATCCCCATCAATACAGCACCAGAGGTTTGCATCACAATCTGAAAAATCGAGCTGATCGTTAATAAAATAATCATCGGTGCCGCATAGGTATCTACAATTGCCGAGTTCTTCATATTTCCGAAAATAAATCCATTAAGCGGCCCTGCAGCCAAGCAAATAACCAGCACCATCGGCAAGCCACTTAATATCGAAAGCTGCAGCACCTTACCGGTCTGTTGGCCAACCTGCTGCATATCCTTTTTGGAATATGCAGATGAAATAATAGGTACTACTGACTGACTAAGAGCTATTGCCAAAATGATAGGTATACCTGCAAGTGATTGCGCACGTCCGACCAGAACACCAAGTACTTCCTGTGCATTGGCTTCTCCAATCTGATCCTTTAAGAGCAGGGTCACAATCGAGGAGTCAATCGTATATACCAATGTAACGGTTAAGGAAAAGATCACAATAGGAATCGATAGCTTGAACAGCTGTGCGTATATTTTTTTGAAAGGAAGCGGACTTGAAGCTGTTTTTGCTTGCTGCGTCCATTCACCAGCTTGCTCAGAAGCTCCATAACCTTCCGATCGATCCTTGCGGTGAAGCTTAAGCGCGTAATAGATCATGACCGCTATAGCTGCCAAACTGCCGATTACTCCTCCGAATGAAGCACCCGCAACCGCCCATTCCAAACTATGTGCAAGTAATAAGTACGCCAATAAGACAGATGCCGCCACTCGGAAAATTTGCTCCACAATTTGCGATAAGCCATTGGGCATCATCATCCGTCTGCCTTGAAAATAGCCGCGCATTATTGCGATTAACGGAAACAGCAATAGAGCAGGCGCTAATGTCCGAATCGGCAGCGCCGCCTGCGGATTCAATATCATGTTAGCGTAATAAGGCGCAAAAACATAAAGGAATAGTGTCATCACGACTCCCGCCCCTACAGCGAACCATATAGCTGCACGATATATGCGTCCAGCTTCTGCATGAAGCCCAAGCTCCGTGCGCTCGGAGATCATTTTGCTGAGCGCACTTGGAATACCAGCTGTTGCTACAACCAGCAGCATCGAGTACAAATTAAAGGCGATTCCGTAGCTCGCCAGCCCAATATCACCCAATAAAGCTATAAGTGGAACTCTCTGAACAACTCCAAGCGCCCTTGCAACGAGCGCTGCTACTGTCAAGATGAGTGTCCCTTTAATTAGTGAATCCTTAGCCACAATATTCCCTACTCCCTGCCTAAATGCCTATATACTTAGCCATCCTCCGGAATCAAGTGTGAACTTATCCGTCATAGCACCCAAATAAAGAAGATCACAATCATTAACGTCTGCAATACCAATTTCACAACTACACTTGAAAGCAATCCGATCAATGCGCCAAGACCTGCCCGGAGCGCCTGTTTGGTTTCCGTACCTACGATGATTTCTCCAATAACAGCCCCAAGAAACGGCCCTATGATCAAGCCAGCGACCGGAATGACAAATGGCCCCAGAATCAAACCAATCGTACTTCCGATAACAGAAGCTTTGTTACCCCCAAACTTCTTCACCCCAAGCGCCCCGACTGCATAATCAGCGATAATCAAGGCCACAAAAATCGTGGACTGAATCACCCAAAACCATGCACCAAAAGGCTCAAAGCTGACCATCCAGCCATAAACGAAAAACGACGCATAAATCGCTATCGCTCCCGGAAAAATCGGATAAACCGCCCCGATCATCCCGATTATAAACAAAAGAATGACTATAATCCAAGCCGTTATGAGCATGAGCAAAAACCTCCTGAGAGTTACTTACTTCGTAAGCATTCTTAAGATAAAATATATTGCTCAATAATTCGCGCGACACCATGCTCCTCATTGCTCAGTGTAGTTACATCTGCCAGAGCTTTAACCTCATCCTGTGCATTGCCCATCGCTACGCCAAGTCCAGCTTCTCGAATCATCGAGATGTCATTCAAGCTGTCACCCATCGCAATGACCTGCGACATATCATAACCGAGCAATTCACATACCTGACGGACACCGCTAGCTTTGTTAACGCCAAGAGGATTCAGCTCCAGATTCGCCGGATGCGAATTTGTAATCTCAAGCGTTCCCCATGACTCCAGCTTAGTACGAATTGCCAGCAGACTGGCTGCATCCTCATAATAATAGCCAAACTTCAGCCACTGTCTGGAATCGACCTGCTCCACCCATCGCTCCTTATTAAAAATATCTCCGACCGCATAGGCCCAATACCAGGTATCATATTCAATCGCCAGCGCATGCATTTCTTTGATAAGCGCAGGATCCAGTATTGAACGGCTGTGCAGCTTGCCTGGAGCTGACCAGACCTCGCCTCCATTTACGGTAACAATCGGCGCTTCCAGTTGTAGCTCCTCAATGTAAGCTTCCACATTCTGAATCCCTCGTCCTGTTGCGAACATTACGGTGATACCGGCCCGCTCGGCGGCTTGGATGGCTGCAAGGTTTTCCGCGGAAACCTTTTTATCCTCATTTAGCAGTGTTCCATCCATATCCAAAGCAATAATCTTGTAATCTCCTTTTATCATCCCTTCAAATCCCCTCTCTCTACAAAGTTGCGGCTACTGAAGGCTTAGGCAGATCCTGCATGTACGTAACATGCCATAGAGCAAACATATAAACAGTCCACAAGCGTCTAGCGTAATCCCCTTGTCCATTCTGGTGCTTGGCTACCATTTGACGAATGGTACCCATGTTAATATAATCCTCAATGCCGCTGGCCTCAATCTGCTCCAGCATCACCTTGCCTTGATTTCCTTTCAGCCAATCACGCATTGGTACTGGAAAACCAAGCTTAGGACGGTTCAAAATAAAATCAGGAATGATTCCTTCCATCGCCTTGCGGAAAATATATTTGGTTGTGCCTTCAGCAATTCGATAACGTGCAGGTATTTTACGAGCTACCTCATAAAGCTCTACATCAAGAAAAGGAACCCGCAGCTCCAGCGAATGGGCCATCGTCATTTTGTCGGCTTTCATCAATATATCGCCCGGCAGCCACAAATTCATATCAATGTACTGCATACGTGTAACTGGATCCTGATGCCTTGTTTTGGCATAGTATTGTTCAGCAATCTGCCAAGGATTACGGTAGCTGCGCAGCATTTCCTGATCCATGCGCACGACCTCAGATTTCATATCTTCAGTGAAAATTTTCGCATTACCCAGAAATCTCTGTTCCAACGGTGTTGTACCCCGTAATATAAAGTTTCTCCCATACAAGCCGTGCGGCAGCATCCTTGCAACGCTATGCAGCATCCGCTTCAACCCCATAGGCAGACGGTCAATCGAACGCAGCGAATTGGGCTCATTATAAATTCGGTAGCCGCCGAACAGCTCGTCCGCACCTTCTCCGGATAAAACAACCGTAACCTGCTCCCGTGCCAGCTGCGCAACATGGTACAAAGCGATTGCCGATGGATCGGCTACCGGCTCATCTTGATGCCATACCGCTTTGGGAAGCACATCAAAAAAATCCTTCTGCGTAATAATTTTCGAAAAATGCTCGGTATCCAACGCATTTGCTGTCTGACGAGCGATCTCAGTCTCATTGTTGGCCCCTTCGAAACCTACGGAAAACGTGCGAATCGGCTCAATCGAACGCATATGGGTAGCAATGGCGGTAGAATCTATTCCGCTGGACAAGAAACAGCCTCGTTCAACATCACTTTGCATGTGATGAATAACGGAATCCTTTAAGCCCTCGCGAATCTGCTCGACATAATCCCCAAAAGGACGCTCTTCAGGCTCGAACATCGGATCCCAATAACGGCCAATCTGCATATCGCCATCATAACTAATTGAAATATAATGTCCCGGAGGTAGCTTTTGAATATCACTAAACATCGTATCCGGCTCCGGTACGTATTGAAAGGTCAAATAATTAAGTAGGCTCTCCGTACGTATAGACCGATCCATGCCATCCGCAGCCAGCAAGCTTTTAATTTCCGATCCAAACAAAAACTGTCTGCTATTTTTGAAATAATAAAAAGGCTTGATCCCAAAATGATCACGAGCACCAAACAGACGCTTTTTTTTGCGATCCCAAATGACAAATCCAAACATCCCACGAAGATGTTTTACACATTCCTCGCCATACTCCTCATACATATGGACAATAACCTCAGTATCACTATGTGTTTTAAACACATGCCCCTTCTCCTGAAGCGAGCTGCGTAAATATTTGTAATTATAAATCTCCCCGTTAAAAACAATCCATACGGTATCGTCCTCATTGGACAACGGCTGATGACCTTCCTTAAGGTCTATGACGGACAGACGGCGAAAGCCCAGTCCAATACGGTTCTCACCCCAAAACCCGAAATCGTTAGGTCCGCGGTGTACAATACAATCCGTCATCGCTTTCAGCATCGTTTGAGACGGTTCCCTATCTTCAAAATACATTGCTCCGGTAATCCCGCACATGTCTTCATTTCCTCCTCAAGTGTACAACAACAACGTTAAATATCATGCGATTTATTCGATATTTCAGTATAGCATATTCTTAGTAAAATCCGTAAGGCATACAAAAAGAACCCGTCTATAGCTGACAGGTTCCGTGTAAAAACTAACAGCTATGGTGCTTCAGCGGTACCCTTCGCGCCCTTGGGCACGCCGTCCAGACCATAATACTGATCGTAAGCATCAAAAATTTTACGTGCAATCGGAGCCGCGTTCCACGAACCAAAGCCGCCTTCAGGTACTACCACTGCTATCGCAAGCTTTGGATTCTCCACTGGAGCAAACGCTATGAACACGGCATTATCGATCAGTTTACCGCCAACGGATTGGGTTGAGGTTCCTGTCTTACGTGCATAAGGATAAGAAAATCCGTTGAAGCCTTGCACAGAAACCTTTTCCATCCCTTTAATTACCGAATCCCAATATGCTTTTGGAAATGTGGTTTCCTCCATGACGACAGGCTCTATCGTCTGCACCGGTTCTCCTTCATAGGTTTCTATTTTGTCAACAAACAACGGCTTCAGCTTCTTGCCCCTGCTCGCCAAGGTAGCCGCATATTGCGCCATTTGCATCGTTGTATACTTTTCATTCTGACCCCATGAGGCAAATACCATTCTGGATTGCATGGATTCATTCTCATTCGTTTTAAACTCGCTGATACCCGGGTTTTCTCTCGGCAATCCACTGCCGCTTGTCACACCCAAACCGAATTTGTTCAAATAGGACGCCCAAATATCCGCAGATTGAGTTCCATACTTTTGATGAAGCTTGTACCCGACCATTGCTGACATGAACGTATTAGAGGAATGCCAGATCGCATCAGATGCATTAATATATCCATAAGAAGCTCTGTCCGAATTCGTCAGCTTGGATTTATTATCCTTACCATACGTATATTCACCCGTATCGTTATAAAGCGTATCAACACCGAACAACCCTTCGTTCAATCCTATTAATACGGACAACGGCTTAATAATCGATCCTACATATACAATCGAGTTCGGATGGTTCTTGATCTCAGCAGGCGGATAATCCGGAAAGGCACTAGTGATCGTACCATTGTTGATAAAGGGCTGTATCCGATTGTACTCGCTAGTCGACACAGCCCCATTCCATATGTTGGGGTCATAGTCCGGCATACTTGCCATTGTAACTACCTTGCCTGTTTCCACTTCAATCGCAACCGCATAACCAGCTTTGGCATTTGGCGCATAGCCATACTGCGAGGCACGAGCGGCCGCTGATTTGGCAGCAGCAAGCTGATCGGTTATAGCCTGCTCGGCAACCTCCTGAACATTCTTGTTAATCGTTAAATATAAATTATTCCCTTTTTCTGGAGCCTTGACCGATACTTTGCCGATAATTTTTTGCGAGGCGTTCACTGGATACGTTTTTGATCCATTTTTACCGCGAAGCTCTTCTTGATACATAAGCTCGATACCGTCGTATCCGACATACTCGGTGTCCAAATAGCCTTTGGTATTGTCTTTATTCTTATAGAAGGCAAGTCCATTATTCGGCTCCCTTGCCGTCGAGAAAGGTCTCATATAACCGATCAGCTGTGCTGCAATCGGACCGTTGTCATAAGTACGAATACTTTCTTCCATAATCTCAAGCCATTTTAATTCATCTCGGTGTTCCAATATATAGGCGATCTCATCATTAGATAAGCCTGATTTGATGCGTCGGGGAACAAAAGAATAACTCGGCGCTGTCGTCGTGTTCTTGTCCAGATCGTAACCGACATCCATTTGCTTAATAATTTCTGATGCGCCCAGCAGGTTATTCGTTGATATTCCATGTTCCTTAAATATTTCCTCTAATTTACGTGCGAGCGTAATGACATCGTCTCTCTTTTGGTCCGATTCCATACGAAAATAAAGCGATTGGGTAGAGGAGGTAAAAGCGAGCGGCGCCCCTCCCCGATCATAAATATTACCACGAATGGGACCAATTGGCGTATCCATCTTGGTGTTATTCGCTTCTTCTGCCTTTAACTGACTACCTTCGACAAACTGCAGTACGGCAAGCCTGACTATCAAAATCGAAAACAAGAAAAACGTGCAGAAAAAGATCAGATTGACCCGTAATGTGTAGTGACTCCGCTTGGCCGATTCCTTCTGTTGGGGGTCATCATTAACTTTTTTATTGCCAAACATGCTTACAACTCCTTTGTAGCCATTGCTGTTTAACGCCTATTATACTTCCCTGATATGTGTTTGATTAAAATTGGGAGGATTAAACCAGTTGCCGCCGCTGGCAACCCAGGTTGAATCAAGCGGTATCCATTGGCTGCGCTCGTTCAAATATACCTCGTTCCATGCATGAGGTCCATATCCGCCGCGCCCATCATAACCAAGACCTGTGACAACTTTAACCTCAAGCCCGATGGAGCGGGCCATTACGGCATACAGTCTGGAATAGTCGATACAAACGCCTTTTTTTGTTGCATACGTGTCTTCCGGCGTTTGCTCCTTCCATATCTTTTTTTGTTCATAGAGGTTGACCTTGTCCCAATCATAAGTCACTCTTGTGCCTATCCATTGATACAGCAGCTTCGCCTTTTCTTCGTCGGTTTTTCCTTTGAGCGTTACTTCCTTGGCAGCCTCTGCGATCCCGGAAGGTATTTGGGCATCCAGCACTTCGTACTTTCTTTGTAAAATATCGTTGAGCTCCGCCTCAACCTGTCTCGTAAATACGGGTAGCTGATTGGCCAAAAATTCGCCAGCCACTGGATTTATAACTGTAGCTGCGCCTTTCTGATATAGGGTAGAAGCTTGAATGTACGGAGTGATCTGGGTTTGTGGCAAAAAGGTAGTGTAAATAAACAAAACTGCAATTATGAGCAGAGAACGTCCGAGACCAGATAATGTACCGATCACCCCACCCAGTACACTACTTATGAATCCCGGACGTTTTGCACGTGCATGCCTTGACGGGTCCTGAACCTTATCTCTAGTCCATCCGCCAACAAACGGATCGATCAAACGATAGATGATCTGTTTAATGATGGCATAACCAATGATGAACAGGATTCCTGAGCGCAGCAGTGGAAAATCTCGAACGGCTGTAATGAGCGTATAATAAAATTGTTCAAAAAGACCGAGGTCCTTGGAAGGAATCACAATATTGAGCTTAACCAGCCATTCTTGGACATAAGGTGAAGCCAAGGAGGATAACCACCAGGACAGCACGATCCCAGAAACAATTGCAGCACCTTCTGTTGCCATCAGCGCCAAATAACGTGCTGATGAAGAGGCGCCTCGAATCATCCCCTGAACAATCGAGAAGATTAGTGTTCCTGCAATAAGCACAGTGATCCAATTCATTGAACTCAACTGGTTGATTGATGATGCCATTGCCTCAACTCCTTGTCTATTCAAGGATGATAGAAAAGCTGCTCTCGTTAAGTGGCTTTGTTATTTTTAGCTTGTTCAATCAGTGCCTTCAGTATATCATCGAGCTTCATCGTAAAGGTCTGATTCATGAAGGTTACAGTGACTTCACTGGCCCCCGGTTTGCCATCAACCTTTAAGCTTTTGGTCGTAACTGTGTATGACCCATCTGCATTTTGCTTATACTGTGCATCCTTCATTTCGTTGGAAACGACTTTGATTGCCTGGTTCTTCACTTCAGTTGTTACGGCAGTACCCATATTAATCAATTGATCTTTGTAGCTCGCTCCATAGAAATATAATCCTGCCAATATGACAAGTACAATGACCCATTTGATAACGGTTTTAACGATGCGGACAACAACGAATAAGATAACAATAGCCAACAAAATAATGTACCAACGCTCTTGTAAAAATGACGTAATGAAATCCAACCTTCATCTCTCCTTAAATTCATCTCATTTAATAAGAGTAATCATACACTATCTGTATCGTTGGCTTCATCCCTTTTTTTCCTCAGTTCTGCGAGCTGACGCTGGATTTGGTCTGACTTATCGAACTTTTTGGCTTTTCGAAAGGTGGTTCGCAAACGGAAAATAAGAAAGATCATAATAACCACCAAAAATAATAGCAGGAACGGATCCATACCAAGCAACCTCTTTTCAAATTTCATATGTACGCTGGACGCACGGCTTGTTTGGAGGCCTACGAAAAAAGTGGTACTAACCTCTGGGCTTGTCACGTAAACGTAGTATAACGCTGCTGAAAGCAAGCAGACTATGGATCCATTCGAGGTGATACGATTGAAAACCGCGCTGTGGTTATATTTGTTCATGTTTGTAGCTTTTTTCGATCTGCATGCGCAATACCCGATATTATCCCCGTTTGCAATCTCGCTTGGCGCTGCCCCTTCATTCATCGGGCTCATTCTCGGCGTGTACTCATTGACTCATTTGCCAGGCAATCTTCTGGCGGGTTATGGTGTTGACCGTTATGGGAGCAAAGGCTTTATCATCTTTAGTCTAATTGTAGCAGGTATTGTGCTGTTAGTTCAATCACGGGTAACCGACCCCTGGGATTTGTTGATTATCCGTTCGATTAGCGGTTTTGTACTTGCTTTTCTTTCTCCCGCATGTCTTTCCCTGCTAGCCAAAATTGCCAAAGACCGTGTTCAGCAAAGTAAATTTATGGCGGGTAACGGACTCGTTCATACGATGGCGTCTGTATTAAGCCCGGCTGTTGGCGCTTATCTGGTAGCTAAGCTCGGCTTTTCACAATCCTTCACGGTATTGGGATGGATTCTCATCGCTACAGGTGTTTTTGCTATATTCGGTGTAAAGGAAGCAAAGGGCCAGCAAGCGATTGGTGCTCCTTCCAATCCACACACCCCGGGTATTACCGAACAATCAGATGAGCTCCCTGAAATGAAGAACGAACGTGTCCCCTGGCTGTTCTTTGGTATCCCGCTGTCCATTTCCTGTGCACAAGGTATTTTATTTTTTGAGCTGCCCTTAATGAAAGAATCTAACGGCTCCATTTTAACCTCAGGAATTTTGTTTTCACTTGTCAGTCTGGGAGCATTGGTCACCTTAAGCATGATCTTCTTAAACCGAAAATCTCCTTTTTTGAGGACCACTATGGGCAGTCTTGGACTCGCGATTATTTTTTTCGGCTTATCCATTCATTGGCCTATTCCGATCTACGTTTCATTATTTATGATTGGAATGGCCAAAGGCATCATTTTTCCGGCGATCGCCTCTCTCTTGGCAAGTATTACGAGCTCAAGCCATTATGGTCGTGTATTTTCGTTCCTGTCCATCTCCTTTTCCATAGGCGCCTTTATAGGTCCCATTGTTGCCGGTCACTTGAGAAGTCATACTTCTCCTTACTTTATTGCATTTGCCTGCCTGATGCTGGCCTTGTCTGTCGTCCCGCTGCGTGCATTCAAACCTATTTCTGTCTGAAGGAAATAACGTTTAATAACTTTAATTTGATCTACGATAAAAATCGCCTTTTACGGCGATTTTTTTGTGTGATTCAACGTTATTTACACGGGGTAAGTAAAAGTTAGGTTAAGCGTTACTTCTCAGTTTCATTTCACCCAGATATACCCATGCGTTTTTTTTGGGTCAGACGGACTTAAACAAGGGAGTTACGTTCGAACTTTGTACCAAGACATGTGCATTTTATATCATTGTCGAAAAAGGAGGTGAAAAGCATAGTGACAAACGAACCTTTTCACAAAAAAAACAAAAGAGATGATAGGAGTGAACAGTTAATGAAGCCAGCCTTTACCAAAAAAACGGCGCAGGTTACCGTTTTAGCGCTGATTATATCAGTTATGCTGCCTGTTCTGGCTTTTGCTGCAACAGGATTTTCTACCGCTACTTTTCAAAATAACACTGTAAGTGCAACTGTATACTCCGATAGCTATTTGGATGCCAGTGTAGGTGACGCGGTTTATGTCAACGTGTATTCAAGTAGTGGTGCACTTATTGATGTAGCTAAAGCCGTGTACAGCAATGTGTACGATAGCTCAAATGGATGGTACTATACGATCCAACCAAGAACGATATCAGGCAGCTACGGAAGTATAACCGTAAGCACGAATGTATACAAACATGATACCGTAGTTCCAGCAGAATCAGTATCCAAGACATTAACACATATTTCTACGAATGATAACAACAACACTGGCGGTGGCAGTAGCGGCGGCGGTGGTGGTGGCGGCGGAAGTATTTCCGGAGCGATCATAAGTGTTTCTTCTGACGGAAGTATTGATGCCTACATGCTGGAAAATGCTTTAACTTCTAACAATGAGGTTGAGCTTAATCTTAGTGGAGATCTTGCTTTGATTCCAGCTAAAGCATTGATTAACTTCACTTCAGATGCTACCAAAACATTACGCGTTACAAATAGCAAGGGCACTTATATTCTTCCGACATCCGTATTGAAATTAAGTGACTTAGCTAGCGCATTGGGCACTACTGTTGATGATTTGAAAATCAAAGTATCGATCAGTGCTGCAAGTGAAGGTGATGCGGCTAGCATTTCAGAAGCGGCCACAGCTTTGGGAGCTACACAAATCGCTACACCGGTTGACTTCAACCTTGTAGGTCTTGCTCCAGATGGCACAACTCAAACAGTTGATCTGGGTTCAAATTATGTGAGTCGTATTCTTCCTTTGACCAAAGCAGCAGATACAACACGTTCAACAGGTGTCGTATTAGATCCAACAACGAAGAAACTAAGCTTTGTCCCTTCTCTGTTTAATAGTTCAGATACAGAGAATACTGCAGTAATTAAACGTAATAGTAACAGTGTGTATACCGCAATTGAATTGAACAAGAGCTTCCCTGACAGCCAAGGCCATTGGGCACAAGGCTATATCGAATTATTGGCCAACAAGTTGGTTGTTGATGGTGTAACGGATACAACCTTCGAACCAGAACGCAACATTACTCGTGCCGAATTCGCGGCCTTGGTAGTACGCTCACTTGGTCTTGAGCAAGCGGCAGGAAGCAGCTCCTTTAAGGATGTTGCAGCAGGTGATTGGTTCGCAGGCGTTGTTGGCGCAGCTACCAAAGCCCAAATTATCGACGGCTATGAGGATTCAACTTTCAGACCGAACCAACCGATCAAACGTGAAGAGCTTGCAGCAATGGTAGTACGTGCATTGAATTACGCAGGTGCTAAACCAAGTGTTACTTCTGATCGTCAAAACGAATTGTTAGCTAAGTATACAGATGCCAACAAGATCGTATGGGCTCAACAAGAAGTAGCAACAGCTATTGAAGCTGGAATCATTGATGGAATCACCGACACTACGATCGCTCCTGGAAATCAGGCTACACGCGCTCAATCAGCTACTATGCTGAAACGTTTGTTAACCAAAGCTAACTTCATTAATTAAGTTAAACAGGTTGACACATTATCATTAAAATTTACAAGCTATAACGAAAAAGGCACTGACAGCGATGTCGGTGCCTTTTTTCGTTGCCGCATAAACCTGCAAAAAGAAGCTTCCTATATATGATCAGAAGCCCTACTCCCTCAGAAACCTGCACTGTGTACCGAGTAATCGACATTTTCAGGCTTTATTTCGACATTTCCCAGGAAATACGGTAAGGTTGGAATGAACGACAAAACTGGATATACTACTTAAAGGAATGTAAAGCCATTTAATCAAGCGAACCCGAGGTGTGTTGATATGTCGATTACGATTATTGTGGAAGGCAAAAATGATAGAAGTAAACTGCGCAGGCTGTTAACAGAGGATATTACCTTACTTTGTACTTTTGGTTCGCTGAATACAGAGCGGCTGGAATTATTAAAGAAACAGGCAGATAGCAGCGAAATATATTTGTTTACGGATAATGATTCCTCAGGAAAAAAAATACGTGCAATTCTGCGAGACACATTCCCGGAAGCTGAGCAAATTTACACTCGAAAAGGCTATGCCGGCGTAGAGGGAACACCTGATGAATACCTCATTCTACAATTAGAAAAAGCCGGATTAGAGGCGTATATTAACTACCCGCTTCCCAATCCGGCTCTAAGCAATAAATTAGATTAGATAAATAATCATAAATGTTGTACAAATTCTCAAGAACATCAGCTTCCCAATTGAATATCCAAAGTTAGCAGTGCCTTTCAGACGGAAGCATTGGCAATGAATGTGATTAGCATAATATCGGCATACACCCATGCTTGCGATCCCTAAGAGCATTACAACTATCCTTCCTTGCTTAATTCAATCAGGTCCTGGGCAATTTTATCGACATCCAGATCAGCGTCGTTACCCGCATAATACCTTCTCATATCCCCTTTTTTATCTACAAGCAAAATCAGATTACTGTGTGTAAACTGCCCTTGTTGATCCTTGACCACCATAACCCCGTATTTTTGCGCAAGATCGATTGTAGCCGCCTCATCACCACGTAGGAAATACCAGCCCTTAGGGTCAGCGTGAAAGCTTTTGGAGAATTGTTGAAGCTGCGCTGTTGTATCCTTGGTCGGATCAAAGGTAATGGAGACAATTGCCGTTTTATCACCGAAAACCCCTTTTTTCACCAAAGCATCTTGAACCTTGGATAAGTTGTACGTCGTTGGCTGACATACATCTGGACATGTGGAATAAAAAAAGTAAACGAGCTTGGAGCGTCCAGAAAGCTCTGCCAGACTGATCGATTTGCCATCAATATTGTCGAGCTTAAAGTCAGGAGCTTTCTTTATAACTTCCATTTTGCTGCCAGCACTATTGCCCTTTAGCACCATATACCCCAAAGTGCCGATCATGGCCAGCAGAAGTACAATAACGATCAGCTTAAAGCCATTTTTTTGTAAAAATGCATTATTCATTGGTGTTCCCATCCTTTTCGATAAAAAAAATATCCCATGCTGCCATGGGACTTGAAGCTACATTCCGAGCGTTATTTGGGCTATTCTTATTTCGCCACTGTAGTCAGGACCATAATGATGAATAACAGTGTCAAGTAATTAATCGAATAAATAAAGGTTTTCTTGGCCCATAGTACTTCTTCTTCGCCTTCGGTTTTCTTAAAGCCTTTCATACAGAGATAAGCCCAATACAGTCCCATGACGATAGCTGCGTAGAAGTAGATGACATTGACATATCCATATACATACAGCAGTAAAGAAATAGGTACCAACAGTACCACATAACGGATCATACTGATTTTGGTGACATAGGTGCCTTTGACAACAGGCAAAAGCGGAAAACCTGCCGCGCGATATTCCTCCATACGACGAATACCAAGCGCCCAAAAGTGCGGAGGCTGCCACAGGAACAAAATCGCGAATAAAATAATCGCACCCGCGTCAATATCATGACGTACAGCGCAATAGCCGATAACTGGAGGTATTGCACCGGAAAAGCTGCCAACGACTGTACTCCATACCGAAGTACGTTTAAACCATGCCGTGTAGATCCATACATAAACAAACAATCCGATCATACCGAGTAACGCAGCTAGCGGATTAACCAACAGCCACAGCCCCGATACTCCAATGACGCCAAGGATAATCCCATACCACATGACAACCTGAGGTGACAGCTTGCCGCTTGGCAGCGCGCGTTTTTGTGTACGTGCCATCTTTGTATCCATATCACGATCCAGATAATTGTTAAGCACACAGCCTGAACCCATTACAAGTGCAGTTCCAAGCATAGTAAACAACAATTGCAGCCAATTAACATGCCATCCAGAAGCAACCCAAAAACCACCAAACGCTGTGATTGAATTCGAGAAAATAATGCCTGGTTTGGCCAATTGAACAAAATCCCGCCAAGTCACAGGACCTTGGTCCACATGCTCCTCTTCCGATGCAGCAGGTAACGAATCGCCCGTAAGGTTAACGCTCAGTTGATCTTTCACTTGATTGTGTCCTCCTTAGAGTTTTGCTAAAGCAAAACTGACTTCTTAAGCATCTGCTGAGCTTTGCTTTAGCAAAACTGACTTCGTCAGCATCTACTGAGTTTTGCTCGTGCAAAACTGAACTTAGTAAGCATCTATTGAGTTCTCAAAGAAAACCCTATATGAAGCAATTGCAGCGACATTCCCATTAACTTTTACAACCCTTATCATATCAACCTCAAATCCATTTGACAATAAAACACGACACGAATTCAAAATATTGTCGCATATTCAGATGAAATATGTAGCCGGATTGTCACTATTGTTTGTGTCTCCAAATAAAAAGGCCGACGGTTGAATAAACCATCGACCTGGTGTTTCAAGCTTAACCAAATTCGGTGACTGCTTTATCATTAGTTTCGCATTCTGGGGAACAATAACCGTTATACAGCTCTTGGCATTCATCACAGCAAATATGCTGGTGATGGCATAAGTCATCCGTACAGTTAATATAAGTGTCAGCCGATTTACCACAATGATGGCATACTCCCACAATGATGTCCTCATCGGTTTGATTAATGGTGACAGAAACACGATCGTCAAATACATAACATTTGCCATCAAATAATTTCCCTTGAATTTCGGGATCTTTTCCGTAAGTGACAATTCCGCCATCCAATTGATAAACTTCATTAAACCCTTCATTCATTAATATACCCGTCAGCTTTTCACAACGGATCCCGCCCGTACAGTAGGTTAAAATCGGCTTATCCTTAGCTTCTTTTAGATTATCCCGAATCCACTGGGGAAAATCCCGGAAAGATTCGACATCAGGCCGGATCGCATTGCGGAAATGCCCAAGATCGAATTCATAGTTATTTCTGCCGTCCAGTACAATAACATCTTCTTTTTGAAGCTGTTCATGAAACTCTTTGGGGGAGAGTCTTTTACCGCTAAGCACATTTGGATCCAAGTGATCTTCGTATCTTAATGTAACAAGCTCTTTTTTATGACGGACAAATATTTTTTTGAATGCATGCTCACTGGCCTCGTCAATTTTAAAAACAATATCAGAAAAAAGTGGGTTATTGTGCATGTCCTTCATATATTGTTCCGTTTGCTCAATCGTACCCGATAGAGTTCCGTTAATGCCTTCTTCCGCGACGATAATACGTCCTTTAAGCTCAAGGCTTTTGCAGTATTGAAGATGCTCGGCTGCAAACAGTTCAGGCTCAGGGATTTGTACAAATTTATAATACAATAAAATGCGAAAGGAATTTGTTTCTTTCAATGAAAATCTCTCCTCTTCTTTTCAAAAAATAAATTGTAAAAGCCTGTCGAGGTATCTCAACAGGCGGCCCCGATTCGCTTACCCAGCTGTTCGGATTTATATCTCAGTGCCATTGATTTAATGAGTTTATTTTAGATGATCTCATATACATAGTCAACTTATATGTATGTTAAGTATTTCCATTATAATGAGCACAATTAAATGACCTGAAACTTTCGATTGATTATACAAGCACGCTTGATGCAATCAAGACAAGTACCCTGTTGAGCCCCTTGGAGCTCACCATGAAAATCGCTCACTGCTCTGTACATAAAGAAGGCGCTTTTGAGCTGCTATTCTTTGTATTTTCAAAGAATAGTTCTCAACAGCGTCCAGTTACTATAGATAACACTTTTCTATTTTCGTATATGAAGTGGAGCTTTGCCAAAGAGCTGCTGTCGAACATACTGCCAAGCAGCATCCTGTAAGCATTGAATCTCATATACTTTATGTCCCATGATGGAAAGAACCGCTCCTTTTTTATAAGTTCGGCTGATGCCATAATCCAGTGGAGTATACGTTTCAGACGAAAGTGCAGCCTGCTGCTCACCTGTCCGCTTCGCGATCAGACCCGATTCCAGCTGCTCATCCATAAATAGTTGTAATGCTTCCACGAAGGCGGCATCAACCTGCTCATTGAATATATACAGTGTACCTAGATGTGTAAATTCAGCCCAGCTGCCAACGGTGTTCAGCTGCTGACGTGCAGGTACGATCCGCTGTTTGCTGCAATAAATGAGTTCATCCTCATAAGTAACGCTCAGACGATTTTCATAATGCTCATACTGAAATAACTCGCCTCGCTGTGTTCTCCCCGGGCAGATGAGGTCACTGAGAATCAAGGTCGATCCCACATCCATCTGAACATCCATTTGACTGTACAACACGGCATCCTTATACAACATAACAGGCTCAGGCATATACTCTACATAGCTGTTTGGACCAAGTGTCAAACATTGAAGCTGTTCACTCGGTCGCACGGATTCCGAATCCCCATACTCGGGACGTGCCGGATGCACCTTGGTGTAGGATTGGTTCGTTATATACACATTAGTTCTCGCATCGAACCGCCAATTGATTTCATAGCGATCTCCTGCCATAATGCCAGGTGAAGCATCCATCATATACACACCGAGCTGTCCGTAGTCAAAAGCAAAAGTCTTGGCGATTTTTAATGGATAGGTATGATATTTATCGCTGATATTCGTCTGCCCCTCCCGCTCCTTAAAAACAGCAGTGATGCAGCCAGTGATATCAGGCATGATCAAATTCCTGCTCGACCCATTCAACAATAGCATCCACGCCATGACCATTAAACATATTGGAGAAAATAAATGGACGGTCACCACGCATTTTGCGAGTATCCTCTTCCATTACCGTCAAGCTTGCACCCACATAAGGTGCCAAATCAATCTTGTTAATAATAAGCATATCCGAGCGGATAATACCAGGACCACCTTTACGAGGTATTTTTTCACCTTGAGCTACATCGATAATATAGATGAAGCGATCCACCAGCTCCGGACTGAATGCTGCAGCCAGATTGTCACCACCGCTTTCTATGAAAATAATATCGAGATGGTTAAACCGCTTCTCCAGCTCATCAATCGCTTCAAAGTTCATCGAAGCATCCTCTCTGATCGCGGTATGCGGACATCCTCCGGTTTCTACACCGATAATACGATCTGAGGTCAGCGCCTCGGAACGAATCAATATATTAGCGTCTTCCTTCGTATAAATGTCATTCGTGATGACAGCAATACTGTATTTATCGTTCAGTCTGCGGGCCAGTCTCTCCACCAGTGCTGTTTTACCTGATCCTACAGGACCCCCTATCCCAATACGCATAGGACGATCCAAATGACTCTTTTCCGGCGCTTCCCACTCATGATGATGATGCGTTCCACCTTGACACATAATAACATTCCTCCTGATCCATAATGTAAATAGTTGTGGTTATGACATAAATAATCGGGAATATAAATTCTCGTGCTGCATCATAGCGATATCAGCCATGGGCGTATTTCCAAAACCATCCTCAAGCGGGTCCAAATGCTCCGATTGCTTCCACGCCTCCGCTATTACAGGGAGCATCTCAGCCAACAGACGTTGACCTTCAGTTTGACCAATCGACATCAGCCGAAGCCCGCTGTTGATGCAAGTAAAGGTGCAGGCATATAAATAGCCCTCCACCGCCATCGACAACGGTACATGCAAATGATAGCTTAGCCAGCCATGAATTAGAGGGTGCGTTCCAAAGCACCGCTGCTGGCGAATTGCTTCCTGAAGCTGACTCCAAGGAAGCTCCGGGTAAATTGATAATCCCAGCTGCTGGAGCCTGCGCCCCATTTTCACTACACCTTCCCGAGTTTCCAAGGCCGTTCGCTGCACATGCTGCATGTGATCAATCTTCCACAGCGTTTCCCATTGCTCCTGAGGAGCATACATATATACCGCCTTGACCGCGAGGGCATCGATAGCCGCCCAGCTCTGATAAAGCATGGTTTCCACATACTCTCTCAAATGGGCGGACTTTTGCACCCTGCCATTTTGCACAAGAGATTCCAATCCGAAGGAATGCGAGAATCCGCCAATCGGCAGAGCAGAATCCAGAAGCTGCACATAGGAGAGCCAATTGGTCGTGGAAGCTTGTGCTTGCTGCTTCATGGAATCACCATCCTAAGAATTTTCGTAGAAAATCCACTACGTAAGCATCTACTTATTTTCGCAGAAAATTCACTTCGCAAGCATTTTCTTGTGTTTTGCATAGCAAAACTTGTTTCCTAAACATCTGCTTTAAAATAAAAAATAACGCTGTGCCATCGGCAAAACCTTTGCAGGCTCGCATGTAATGATGGCTCCATCCACCTTCACCTCATAGGTTTCTGGATTAACATCTATCCTTGGTGTCTCTCCGTTGTGGATCATATCCTTCTTGGTGACAGAACGGCAATTTTTCACAGGCTCGATTCTTTTCTGCAAGCCCAACTGTGTATGGACACCAAAGTCGAAGGCAGCCTGAGAAACAAAGGTGATACTTTGATTCAACGCACGCCCATAAGCACCGAACATCGGACGACTCATGACCGGCTGAGGTGTCGGAATAGATGCATTGGGATCTCCCATCTGCGCGTAAGCGATCATGCCGCCCTTCAAGACCGTTTCCGGCTTAACTCCAAAAAACATCGGATTCCACAGCACCAGATCGGCCAGCTTGCCCACTTCCACAGAACCTACCAAATGAGAAACGCCATGTGTAATCGCAGGGTTGATCGTATATTTGGCAATGTATCGCTTAATTCGAAAATTATCTTGATCCTCTGAAGTAGAGTGTTCATCAGGTGCAGGTAAATGTCCGCGCTGCTGCTTCATTTTATCCGCTGTCTGCCAGGTTCGAATGATAACCTCACCAATCCGTCCCATTGCTTGCGAATCAGAGCTCAGCATGCTGAATACACCCAAATCGTGCAAAATATCCTCGGCAGCAATCGTTTCGGGACGAATCCTTGAATCAGCAAAAGCTACATCCTCCGGAATACGACTATCCAAATGATGACATACCATCAGCATATCGAGATGCTCTTCTATCGTATTCACTGTATAGGGTCGGGTGGGATTCGTGGAGGACGGAAGCACATTCAGCTCAGCCGAAGCTTTAATGATATCTGGAGCATGACCTCCGCCTGCACCTTCGGTATGATACGTGTGGATCGTTCTCCCGCCGATGGCTGCCAGCGTGTCTTCCACAAAACCGGATTCGTTTAACGTATCCGTGTGGATCGCAACCTGTATATCGTACAGATCTGCCACCTGCAAGCAGGTATCAATAGCAGCCGGTGTCGTTCCCCAATCTTCATGAAGCTTCAGTCCAATCGCCCCTGCCTCTACCTGCTCTATAAGCGGTTCAGGAAATGAAGCATTTCCCTTACCGGTAAAGCCCAGATTCATCGGAAAAGCCTCCGCCGCCTGCAGCATCCGGTGCATATGCCATACACCTGGTGTACTAGTGGTCGCGCTAGTTCCCGCAGCCGGACCGGTACCTCCACCTATCATCGTCGTGACGCCGGAAGCCAGCGCGGTTTCAATCTGTTGCGGACATATATAATGAATATGAGTATCAATGCCACCCGCCGTAATTATCTTACCTTCACCAGCAATGACTTCTGTCCCAGCACCAACAATCATTTTCGGCTGTACGCCATCCATCAGGTCAGGGTTACCCGCTTTTCCTATTCCTACAATAATACCGTCCTTAATTCCGATATCCGCTTTTACAATTCCCCAATGATCAATAATAATCGCATTGGTTATCAATGTATCCAGAACACCCTGACCCCGCGTATGACGGCTGGACTGGCCCATCCCATCACGTATAACCTTACCGCCGCCAAACTTGCATTCGTCCCCATAAACGGTGTAGTCCTGCTCAATCTCGGCCCACAGCTGCGTATCCGCCAAACGAACTGCATCACCTGTTGTAGGCCCGAACATTTGCGCGTAAGCCTTACGATCCATCTTTGCCATAGGAGACTGGACCCTCCTTCCATACATCAAGGCGCCGCTTAGTTGCCTCCGGCATCTGTCCTTGTACAGCTGCACCTTGAGATAGATGATTAAGACCGAAGGAAAGCTTTGCTCCACCTAATTCAACCAGCTCCACGGGCTTCTCCTCCCCAGGTTCAAAACGGACAGCCGTACCCGCGGCGATACTCAATCGCATACCGAAGGCTGCCTCCCGATCAAACTGAAGTCCACGGTTAACCTCAAAAAGATGAAAATGCGACCCGACCTGAATCGGCCGATCCCCCATATTCGTTACCAGAATTCGCATCGTACGTTTTCCTTTATTTAATTCAATCTCGCCAGCCTTGATGCGATATTCTCCAGGAATCATGGCAGCTCACTCCTTTATCTGAGAGTCAAAATGTTGGTTTTGATTCGAATAGCAAACATCGGTCTTCTTTTATCTTGCAAAACGGCACTACCTTATCCATAACCGATAGGTTGATGCACTGTTACCAGCTTCGTGCCATCCGGGAAGGTTGCTTCTACCTGCACATCATGAATCATTTCGGGTATACCTTCCATCACTTGGTTCGCTTTTAATACCTTGGTGCCGAATTGCATGAGCTCTGCAACCGTCATTCCATCTCGGGCGCCTTCCATAATTTCCGATGTAATCAAAGCTATGCTCTCTGGATAATTCAATCTAAGACCGCGAGTCAGCCGCCTTCGGGCAACATCTGCTGCTACGGTTATGAGCAGCTTTTCCTTTTCTCTTTCCGTTAAGTGCATTTCGGATAACCTCCTCTACACAAATCATTTTATGTCAACTAACATAACACAATAAAAACAAATAATTAACATGAGGTACGTTTATTATATTCGCAATCTAACCTCCTGTAAATCATGGACACTCATTTATTTCATGTAATCAAAGAAAAATATTACGTTTATCAACGATTTTACAAGATTTTCCCTTCGCAAAGTCGAATTATATAATATATTTTATATGATTGACCACTGTTTATTTATGTAAATTATATTGACATATAACTAACGCATAAATTATGATAATACACGTAACTAACATCAATTGCATGGATTCATACAGAGATATGTGATTTTAAATCAAGAATCATGCTTTGTGTTAGGAAACAGAATATTACAACTATGTTTAAAAGGAGTGGATGGAATGTTGACAAAAAGAATAGGGATCAACGTTTTAATGGCAGTATGTATGTCGCTCACCGTACTGCTAGCAGGATGTGCTACTCAAAAACAGCCGACAGCTGCACCAGCAGCCGCAGCTGACACCAAGGCCGAAGCGAAGCCGGAAGCAGGCCAAGATGCAGCAATCCCTGTAGGCATCCTGCATTCACTCACCGGAACGATGTCCATCAGCGAAGTATCCGTTAAAGACGCGGAAATGATGGCAATAGAAGAGATTAACAAAGCTGGTGGCGTACTTGGGAAACAATTAAAGCCGGTTGTCGAGGATGGCGCATCTGATTGGCCGACATTCGCAGAGAAAACGAAAAAATTACTGCAAAAGGACAAAGCAGCCGTTATTTTTGGAGGCTGGACCTCATCCAGTCGTAAGGCCGTACTTCCTGTCGTTGAGCAAAACAAAGGACTTTTCTTCTACCCCGTACAATATGAAGGACTGGAATCATCCCCTTACATCTTCTACACAGGCGCAACGACTAATCAGCAGATCGTCCCTGCAGTAACCTGGCTGCTGCAAAACAAGGGCAAAAAATTCTTCCTCTTAGGCTCTGACTACGTATTCCCCAGAACAGCGAACAAAATCATCAAAGAACAGCTGAAAGCTGAAGGCGGCGAAACCGTAGCCGAGGAATACACTCCACTTGGACATACCGACTACAATACTATTATTACTAAAATAAAAAAGGATAAACCGGACGTTATTTTCAATACCCTAAACGGCGATAGCAACGTAGCTTTCTTCAAGCAATTAAAGGATGCCGGTATTAGCGCAAAGGATTTGACTACCCTATCGGTTAGTATCGCGGAAGAAGAAATACGTGGTATCGGTGCTTCCGTATTGGAGGGTCACTATGCAGCGTGGAACTATTATCAAACAACCGATACACCTGAGAACAAAAAATTCGTTGAAGCCTACAAAGCTAAATACGGCAAAGATCGCGTGACTGACGATCCGATTGAAGCAGGCTACTTTGGTGTTTACTTATGGGCTGAGGCGGTTAAAAAAGCCGGTTCGTTCGATGTGGAAAAGGTAAAAGCCGCAGCTAAGGGCCTTGAGTTTAATGCACCCGGCGGTAAAGTCATGATTGATGGCGACAATCAGCACGTATACAAAACCGTTCGAATCGGTCAGGTGCAAGCCGACGGACAATTTAAAGAAGTATGGAACTCCGGAAAACCGGTCAAACCTGATCCGTTCCTCAAAACGTATCCATGGGGCGCAGAGGTCACAAAGAAATAATGAAGCCTTCTCATTTCTCGGATGAACCGTGTAGGACAATTTGAAAAAGGACTGCCCGATTAGGGCAGTCCTGCATTTTATAAGGGAGGCTGACTCCGATGGGCTTGTTACTGCTCCAACTTTTTAACGGTATTAGCTTAAGCTCTGTTCTCTTGCTCATTGCACTCGGACTCGCTATTACGTTTGGACTCATGAATGTCATCAACATGGCCCATGGCGAGTTCATCATGATAGGCGCGTATATGGCCTATATGATCCAGCAAACTTTTCAAAAATATATGCCTGCATCAGCTTTCGGCTGGTATTTTATTGTATCAATCTTTGTCGCCTTCGCTGTCGCTTTTGTCATTGGCTGGCTGCTCGAAGTGATGCTCATTCGCTTTCTGTACGGCAGGCCGCTTGACAGTCTGCTCGCTACCTGGGGCGTCAGCCTCGTCTTGCAACAGTTGGCAAGGCAAATT
Source organism: Paenibacillus sp. 1_12 (assembly GCF_900114475.1). GTDB lineage: Bacteria > Bacillota > Bacilli > Paenibacillales > NBRC-103111 > Paenibacillus_S. Next base: position 595,215 of record NZ_FOTE01000001.1, read on the forward strand.
TTCGGCGCTCCCAACGTGGCAGTCAAAGCACCTGATTGGCTTGAAGGCGGTCTTGCGCTGGGCACAGACCTGATGCTTCCCTACAAAAGATTGTTCATAATCGGGCTTGTCATCGTCTGCATTACCATCATTTATTTGTATCAGTACCACAGCCGGGGCGGACGTAACATGCAGGCCGTTATGCAAAACCGCAGCATGGCTTCCTGTCTCGGAATCTCCACACGGCGCATCGACGGTCAGGCGTTCGCTTTCGGCTCCGGTATGGCGGGAATCGCAGGCTGCGCACTCACCTTGGTCGGACCTATAGGACCTACGATAGGAACCTATTACATCGTTGACGCCTTTATGGTAGTCGTTCTTGGCGGCATCGGTAAAATCATCGGTACCATTGCAGGCGCTTTGGGCATCGGAGTGCTTAGCACCGTATTCGAGTATACAACCAGTGCCACATTAGGCAAGGCTATTGTTTTTACTCTTATTATTGCATTCCTGCAATGGAAGCCTTCTGGTTTGGTTACGATGAAATCGAGGGCTTTGGATTAATTGCTTTCGGTGAATAAGTACCGCTGCGCGTCCAAATATCCTTCCGATCGCTGTTGTTTCCGTATTTTTTTGATTTTAGATGATATTTAGCGGTAAAAGAAAGGAAACAAAGGCGAACGCTGACGCTTCTACAGGATCATTAGGACTCTTCGCTCTCTATTCACTGTATTTCTATATAAGATGAACTAAACATCATGACAAACATCATGACAGCAAAAAGGTGCTGCGAAAGCAGACCCCTCTTCCAATCGCTGTTGCAGCCAGATGCTTTCGATTCTTAGTCCCAAAGGGGTAAGAATCCGTCTGCAAAGACGAACACTTCGTTTCTCCAGAAGGGTCCGCTTTCTCCGCTCGGGCCGTGTGTTTCTTTGGTTCATTTTATATAGAGGAATAAATAAAGGCTTACGAAGAAGTAAGCTTCCTAAAGAAAGCTTAGTTTATGCTTGCGAAGTAAGCTTCCTAAAGGAAGCTCAGCTTATGCTTACGAAGTAAGCTTCCTAAAGGAAGCTCAGCTTATGCTTACGAAGTCAGTTTTGCTACGCAAAACTCTTAGGAGTTGATAAAATGGCCATCACCAACACGAAGATAAAAATTGTATTTACCATCATTCTGCTAGCCGTGATGCTGGCGGCGCCGATGTTTTTATCAGAGTTCAGACTCTCTCTCTTGGGCAAATTTCTGTGCTATGCCATAATCGCCATGGGTCTTGATCTGATTTGGGGCTATACGGGGATTCTCAGCTTGGGGCATGGTGTTTATTTTGGTCTTGGAGCTTATTGTATGGCGATGCATTTGAAGCTGGTTGCTTCGCATGGAGAGCTTCCAGATTTCATGTCGTGGAGCGGAGTCGACAAGCTTCCTTGGTTCTGGGCACCCTTCCAATCAGCTGGGTTCACGCTATTACTTGCGATTTTGGTTCCTGTTGCTGTTGCATTTGTTCTCGGGTACTTGACCTTCCGGAATCGAATTAAAGGCTCTTTTTTCGCTATACTCTCACAAGCTCTTGTCATTATTACCGTAACGCTGTTTGTCGGACAACAGGGCTATACGGGTGGAACGAACGGCTTAACGAATTTTGAAACCTTCCTCGGTATGAATGTCGGGGAGCAATCGACGAAATTGACTTTTTACTACATTACCGCCTTTGCTGTCATCGGTACTCTCATGTTGTGTCAATGGATGGTTTCCAGCCGGCTTGGCAAAATTCTCGTCGCCATTCGTGATGCTGAAAACCGTGTACGCTTTATCGGGTACAATCCAGTAACGTACAAAGTGTTTATTTACTGCTTTTCTGCTGCTCTTTCGGGATTAGCGGGCATTCTGTTTGTTTTACAGGAAGGCATCGTCTCACCTGCCCAAATGGGCATCGTTCCATCGATTGAAATGGTACTATGGGTAGCTATCGGAGGACGTGGAACGGTATACGGGGCTGTCATTGGAGCCGTTATTACCAACTCAGCGAAAACCTCTTTCAGCGAGGCGTATCCAGAGTGGTGGCCGATTTTTCTCGGTGCAATGTTTATGATCGCCGTACTTTTTTTCCCAAAAGGGCTTGTAGGTACCCTTCAAGAATATTGTGCAAAATGGGGCTTGTATCCTTTTAAAAAATCGAATCTGCTGAAAACAACTTCGTCCTTGACGCCATATACGGAGCTGCCAAAAGATAACGAGCCCACCCCCGCTCATATAACCAAGTAATTTTATATTATTTCATCATTACAAGAACACTGGATTGCAAAACTCAATAGATGCTTACGAAGTACGTTTCCTACGAAAAATCTAAGGAGGTTGTTCCCATGACGGAAACATCACCAAGAAAAGAAACAACAGGCGAATTGGTCCGCATTGAACAGTTAGAGGTAGATTTCGATGGCTTTAAAGCCATTCGTGGACTGGACTTCTCTCTCTCATCCGGCGAGCTGCGTTTCCTGATCGGACCCAACGGTGCCGGAAAAACGACATTGCTTGACGTTCTATGTGGCAAGGTGAAGCCTTCCAAAGGAAAAGTCATGTTTCGCAACCAAATTGATCTCACTAAACATCAGGAGCACCAGATCGCGCAGCTGGGAATCGGACGCAAATTTCAAGCTCCTTCCATCTTCATTACGTTGACGGTATTGGAAAACCTGCTGTTATCCATGCGGCAAAAACGCGGCCTGTTAAGCTCACTGATCGCCAAAACGACTGTCGAGCAGCGGGAGCGAATGAAATATTACCTGCATATGATCGGACTGGATAAGAAAGCGAAAGATAAAGCAGGCTCGCTCTCCCACGGTGAGAAGCAGTGGCTTGAGATCGGAATGCTGCTCATTCAGGAGCCCGAGCTGCTGCTGCTCGATGAGCCTGCGGCCGGAATGACGGATAGTGAAACCGAGAAGACCGGTGAACTGCTGCACAAGATCAGCGACCAGCAAACCATTATCGTGGTCGAGCACGACATGGACTTTGTCCGACAATTCGCCAAGACCGTAACCGTCATGCATGAAGGCTCTGTGCTGTGTGAAGGCACGATGCAGGAGGTTCAAAATGATGATAAGGTAGCCGAAGTTTATTTGGGAAGACGAGGTGAGCGATAATGTTGAACATACATGAACTGGAGGCGGGTTACGGGGAAAGCATGATTCTGCGAAACATTACGATGAAGGTAGAACCCGGGCAAGTTATTTGCCTGATGGGTCGTAATGGTGTTGGCAAGACAACATTAATGAAGACGATTATGGGCCTTATTAAACCTAAAAAGGGATCGATCCAGTATGGCTCCAAGGATATTACGCAAGCCCCGCCGGATCGACGCGCCAAAAGCGGTATCGGCTACGTCCCTCAAGGACGTGATATTTTTCCGCAGCTGACCGTTGAGGAGAACCTGATGCTCGGGCTGGAAGCAAGTCGTATACGCAAGGGCAAAGTTCCTGACCATGTATATGAGATGTTCCCCGTACTCAAAGAAATGATACGCCGCAAAGGCGGCGACCTGAGTGGAGGACAGCAGCAGCAGCTATCCATAGCCCGCTCCTTAGTCTCCGAACCAGAGCTGCTGCTGCTCGACGAGCCGATGGAGGGTATTCAGCCTTCGATCGTTATGGAAATTGAGCACGTTATCGAAACGATCAAAACCAGCAAACAAATGTCGGTGCTTCTCGTCGAACAAAGCCTCACCTTCGCCACGAGTATTGCTGATTATTACTACGTCCTGGATAAAGGTGTTATTGTCGCGGAAGGAAACTCCTCCACACTCAGTGAAGAGCAAGTAAAGAAACACCTTGCCGTCTAACCCACTTAAAAAAAAAAATTGCAGCAGCCGCGGTGAATGCGAGCTGTTTTTCTTTTGCCTTTGAGTCTTGCATACAGACGAATTTTCCATTGATAGTGCGCAGTGTTATAATAGTAACCGATAGTAGATTCTGGAGACCGATTCTACTTGTCATGAAGGTATGGCTTCACTAAAAACAACACCTGCAGGTGTTGAGGAAGCAAATCTTTCTTAAATAAAACTCTTGAGAGGAATGAATAGAATGACTGTACACAATACCGACAGCGTAGAGTTACATAATGGAGTCAAAATGCCGATTTTAGGCTTGGGCGTTTGGAAAACCAAGGATGGCGAAGAGGTCATTAATGTCGTTAAGTCCTCTATTCAAGCAGGTTATCGCAGCATTGATACAGCAGCCGCATATGGAAATGAGGATGGCGTTGGTATCGGTATCAAGGAAAGCGGAATCGCACGTGAAGAGCTGTTCATTACCACTAAAGTTTGGAATTCATCACAAGGTTACGATTCAACTCTACGAGCATTTGATGAAAGCCGCAAAAAGCTCGGTTTGGATGTTATCGATCTATATCTGGTCCATTGGCCGGTAATTGGCAAATATAAAGACACTTGGCGCGCCTTGGAGAAGCTCTATAGAGATGGAGCTGTTAGAGCCATTGGCGTCAGCAATTTCCAGGTGCATCATTTGGAGGATGTTATTAGTGGGAGCGAGATTGTACCCATGGTCAACCAAATTGAACTGCATCCCCGCCTGACTCAGCTGGATGTTCGCAGCATCTGCCAAGCTCATAAGATTCAGGTTGAAGCCTGGAGCCCGTTGATGCAAGGTAATCTGGATGTTCCTATGATTGCGAAGCTTGCTGAAAAGTACAACAAATCGGCTGCACAGCTTATACTACGTTGGGGAATACAGCATGGCATTGTGGTCATTCCAAAATCCGTCAATCCCAAACGCATTCAGGAAAATGCCGCTATTTTCGATTTCACTATATCAGCCGAGGACTCTGCTCTATTGGATGCCTTGAACGAGAACCATCGATTTGGACCTGACCCAGATAATTTTGACTTCTAAAGGATACAAGCAAGAGCCGGCATTCACCTTCGTACAGAGGTGAACGTCGGCTCTTCGTCTGTTGCAGCAGTCGTACAACCTGCCTTGTACAAGCAGGTTGAATAAAACAAAGTTTTTTTCGTCAATCGGTGCTAATTGTCCAAGCATTACTAATACTTATTAATATAGAAGAGGCACGAGCCTATGAAGGAGGAATTGCGTTAATGATTAACTATCCTTATCGAAGCGGCACAACACCGTACACCGGTTATCCAGGATATGTTCAAGTTCCTATGGGGACACAACAAAACCCAATGAGCCAATACCCACCTGCTGGACCCAGTGGTTCTTTCATCCCCGGACCGCCACCCGGATCAGCGCAAGGGTCACAAGCGACACCTGGTCTGCTGCCTCTTGAACAATCCTTCATCGAGAATATTTTACGCTTAAACCTTGGCAAGACAGCCACACTCTACATGACATACGAGAACAACAGTGAATGGAATGCCAAAATATTCAAAGGCAGATTGGAAGCAGCAGGGCGAGATCATATCATCATTAGTGACCCCAAAACAGGAATGCGTTATTTGCTATTGATGGTCAATCTGGACTACATCACGTTCGACGAGGAATTGAAATATACGTATCCTTACGGGAACCCTTTGCCAGCAAGATAATGATGTAAGAATTGGAAATGCCGCTCGTATTCCGATCAAAGGCTTTGTCCCGATATTCTCTTGGGATAAAGCCTTTTTGCATCGAAAGTAAAGTTAGAAAAAAGAACCTTCCATTCCACTTTAATAGTGAATTAGAAGGTTCTTTGGCATTATGCTTATCGTTTGAATCCGTCAGGTTTACCATCTAGGGCAATCCAATAGATGATTTATCCAAGCTGACTTTCGCGCAGCTTCCTGGCTATCTCGATATTATCATAATAATCGCGGCTTGCACTGAGAATCCAATTGCGATGCAGCACTGCCGTTTCATCTTTTTCGATCTCGCCATATGGCCATGCATTCATGACACCCATAGCGTAGTCCTTCATGAGCATAAGCAGCGCCAAGCTCCATTGACGGGTCCCGCGGATACCTGGAACGAGTGGATAGTATTGGTCGTAAGCCGCTCGAATCAGTGCATGTACAACCTCCTGAAGCACACTAGGAACGTCCGCTTGCTCAAGCTTCTCGGCAAGTTCAGCCGGAAGATCCGGTTCATCTGTAGAGGCATGCTGTTCATATTCCTCTTCCGTTACAACCCCCTGCTGCTTCGCTATCCAAAGCTTCATCCGATCCAGCACAGGCTTGTAGGCAGTTGGAACGGATACCGTTAATTCAGGTACAGGATTGTCCAGATTAATGACGAAGGACTCCTCCATCTTATGAATGCGGGCATTGCCGCGAACTCCGAGCCAGCGAAGTGCAAGCAGCGCGTGGGTTCTCGTCTTACCGTCTACTTCTTCATTGCGGCATACTCTGCGCAGCAGCTTTTCACTACGTACATCCGGCATCATACAGAGCATTCTTACAGCGGAAAGCACCGACTCAGGGTCCTCCAGCCAGGCTTGAATTACACCGTATACCGTATCAATTGGCTCTGACATCAACCAGTCCAGCTCAATCTTGCGATCCGCAAACTCTTCCAAACTAAGCACGCCTTGTTCCTTTAATACCTCTTCCCCATGGCGTGTTACCAAATCAGCGTAATTGAGGTCCAAATCCTCTGCCATTTGTGTAAAAGCTTCGCGCTCTTGGGCGTTGACTCCAAATCTTATCGACATTGCACGTACCCACTCCGACATCGCCAAAGGGCTTTGCTGATACATCATCAAAGCAAAGGTCACCATATCCTTGTCATAAGGCAGTGGATGCCGGGCAAATCGGGCCAAAATGGTTTGAGCATCATTTTCCCGACGCATTAAGCTAAGTGAAAGCACAAGTCCGTTCCAAGCGTTTCCATTGTTAGGATCTTCAAGAATGGCACGATAAAAACAGAACGCAGAAGCACCATAGGACTCTGCTTGTAAATAGTGACGTCCCAAGCCGTTAACATCTTGACTCATTGTAAGTTCAACCCCCGTGTCATGTTACCAACAAGTATACAATACTCGCCAGATCAATCAAAATCTTTTATTTGGTGTCCAACAAGATATTCGGCATTAATTGACATATTTCCTGCTTAGCTTTTATTTCACGTATTCTCCAGTTTGGCTGATTTACCAGTTCGCTTCATATACAGCAGCATCAGAATAGCGCTCCATATGAATGCGGCGATGATAAGGATAAAAGGCAGTCTGGGATCAATCGAATAGGTCCATCCTCCAATCAAGCCTGCCGGAGAAATAAAAATGAGAATCAATACGGATAAAATTGAAAAAATACTTGCACGCTTTTCATCGTCAATGGCATTCTGCACGGCAGCTTCCAGGTTCGGATACACAATAATACTGCCTGCTGCCGTGAGCACTGTGCTTAACAGGATTGGCATGATTGCGCCTGGCGGTGTCACAATCTGAATGATATAGGCGGCCGTACAAATCAGCAAACCGACCAACATATATGAATTCATTCGATCCCGGTTCAATCTGGGTATATACAAGAACAGCAGCAGTAAAGTAGCTACGGACGTCACAGCCGGCAGCCAGGCGATCCATACTGCATCGAATTGCAGCGATTGCACCAAATAAATCGACAAATACGTATTGCGCATCGTCAGCTGAAATTGGTACAGCACATAAATACCGAACACAAGCAGCAAAGCCTTGTTCCCGACGATCGTTTTTAGCACCCCTATGTACTCCTGTAAAAGCGATCTCCACTCAAAGGAGGCGTTCTCCTTCATTTTCCTGATTCCGATTTCAGTCTCATAGGTCGCAAAATGGCGACAAATAAACATGGCAGTCATGCTGAGAAAGGCTAATCCATACATCATTCGTTCGGCTGGGATCAGCGTGTAACGCTCTACCAGAAGTCCTCCCAGCGGTGCGAGCAGCCCGCTTGCCACACTGATAAATTGCAGTGTCGAGAAGATATAAGCACGGTCCTTAGGATGGGTGTCTTCAACGAGCAGACAGTACCATGCGGTGTTGGGCACCTTTTGAAAGCTGTTGAGCGCTGCCGCAATTACGAAAAACCAAACATTGTCTGCGGTCATCCACAGCAGCGTGGCTAGACTCCAACTAATCAGATCATAAATTAATAGCGCCCTCTTGCGCCCCATTCGATCCGTCAAATAACCGCTGATTAAGGAAGTGAATATTTGCAGCACCAGCCCCAGTGACGTCACCAGCCCGATCTCGGTCTCCGTGATGCCAAGCTCCAGCATGAATATGGATGCATAAGTGAGATATAGGCTATAGGGGATAATGAACATCGGCTCATAAATCAAACACCCGCGGGCGTTCCCTTGCAGCTTATTGAACAACGCACTCGCCTCTTTTGAGTTCAGAATAAGAAAGCAACTGATCCATGCTTATAGAGTGAAGATCCTTTCGTGCTGCAGCGGATGCTTTTATTGAAATATTAAATGTTCAGCTTCACTGAAACTTATTATTCTGATATTAACACAAAAGACCCGCCTTTCGGCAGGTCTTATTAACAATTCGATATAATTGCAGCCTCTACTATAGTCGTTTGGCACCTATGTATCTGGAACCCCAGTAACCGCTGCTCAAGCTGGCTACCGTGACACCACCATAGGTAGTGGCCGAGATAAATTGATCATTGCCCATATAAATTCCCACATGAGAGGTTTTTCTGCCTTCAGCAAAAAATACCAGATCTCCTTCTTGAATATCCATTACCCGAGTACCCACCGAATTGTACATTTCTGCCGATGTTCTGGGTAAATAAACTCCACTTAACTGAAATATATAACCTACATAGCCTGAGCAATCAAATCCATTCGGCGAGCTTCCTCCCCATGCATAAGGAACTCCCAAATAGTTAGAGGCGGCTTGCAGGATCGAGGACTTGGGTTTAGGTGCATACCAGGCCGGAGCATGATAAAGGCCATCCGCATCAATGATCGCGACCTTGTTATCCGCATCCCACTGTATTTGATAACCAAAAGTTTCGGATACGAATCGGAGTGGCACGAACACCGTTTGCTGTGAAAACAGCGGTGGTGATTCCAACATAACGGTTTTTCCATTCACAAGCACTTGACGGTCTCCCGTTTGCAGCACGACCTTCTGCTGCTTGCTGCTCAGCGTAACCTGTATCGCTTGTTCATTCTTGCTCCATTCCATCTGATATCCCAGCTGTTCGATCAACAGTCTTAAGGGCACCTGTAAATTACTGCTGCCATCGATGAAGGGCTTGGCGTCAGGAAAGGTCACCAGGTAATCGTTAATTTGTATTTTGACCTCATCAGACGCTGCTGCCTTAGCAACTCCTGCATGCATGACAGCCAACAAACCAAACGTAAAAAAAGCGAAAAACCAAATAAACTTCTTGTGTAATAAATTCAAGTTGTTCCTCCTGCGGCCTTCGAGGTTAGTTGACGGATTCGGGAAGAGGTTTCTCCCTAGTTCGAGACAGACGAACATTCACCCCATGTGAAAGAATCCCCCGTACCAGTTCTTGTGATGAACTGGATTCGGCCTTTTTTTAACAGAGTAGCACACCCCATACCCAAATTTCAAATTTTCTAAACGTCCAATCCGGTAATTATTCCAAATAATTACCAATTATTTTTAACTTTCGCCATATTTCCCCCAAATTATTGCAAATTTAATGGCTGGGAAGTGAATAATTGATATCGTCCAAAACCTGTTGGGTCAGTGGAAAAACAAGCTGTTCCTCCTTAGCCAAATGGTCCTGTAAAATATGGCATGCTTGAACCAAATAGGCAGCGGCCTGCTTGAAGCTCATCGCCTCCGGATTTGCCTTCAGCAAATGAACCGACCTCAGGAAGGCTTGCATGTGCTCATCAGCCAGCTCATGATCTTTCTCTAACGACCAGAAGGAAGGCAGTAAGGAGGGAGACATTTTACGTTCGATATATGAGGTCAGAAAAGGAAACAGTTCGAGCTCCTCCCAATTCGAATGCCGCTCAAGCTCTTCCCGGAACGCAAGCGCCCAGAGTCGTAAATTCAGCAGCGACTGCATCGCTCCCATGTGCTCGGGTGCGGATTCAACCTGCTTCGCTTGCTTTTCCATTTCCAGTAAAACCTGCTTGAGCTCACCATGCTCTTGCTTCAAGCGCTCCAACCCTTCCGATAAGGCTGTCACTGGTGCCTTACTCATTTCAACTCTCGGCTTTTGATATAAGTTCATTGTTAATTCCTCCTAAAGGTTTCGCTAAAGCGAAACCAGCATCGTAAGCATATTCTTTGGGTTTCGCTTTAGCGAAACCGGCATCGTAAGCACATTCTTGGGTTTCGCTAAAGCGAAACCAGCATCGTAAGCATATTCTTTGGGTTCGTTTTTCACCTTTACTATCATGTATATTTATCCGGACTGTACCTTAGTCTTCTCCAGATGCTGTTGCGCAAGAAAGTAATCATCCCTTGTCTTAATCGTAGTCACAAAGCTGCATTCAATACCTACAGCATGAAACTCGGACTCGACAGTCTCCTGCCATAATAAGCCTTTTCTTAGCGATGACAATTCAGAATCCTGATTTTTCAATAAGGTCCAAATGTGCCCTGCACAGTCCCTGTCATAGATACCATGCAGCGGATGCATGACACCTTTGAACCAAGGAATGATTGCGTCCAAACCTGCCTTTTTTTTGCGCAGCATCAGCTCGGCTGCAGCAGGCGATAGAAATGGCATATCGCAGCCAACCACCCAAGCACTGCGGTTACGGGATAACGTAATTCCTGCATGCATCCCACTAAGCGGCCCTTTTCCCGGTATATAATCAGTAATAATTCGTACCGAAGCATCGACTACTCGCAGGAATGGCTTCGGTGTATTAGTCACAATAATAACCTCACTGCACAGCTCCCGCATGATTCGGATTTGACGCACAATGATCGCTTCCTCACCGAGCAGCAGCAAGCTTTTATTTTCACCACTCATACGCAAGCTGTCTCCGCCTGCCAAAATTATGCCTGACAGCATATCCATCCTCTCCTTTCGATGGCGGCCCGTTTATGCAAAGAGGCTGGAGGAACAGCCAAGCTCGACTGTTCTTCAGCTCTTATTCCAATCAACGATGTGAAGTTAAGCATGAGCCCGTTTGTGAGTTTCCCCTGCTGCCGGATGAACCGGTTTGTCTTTTGTATATTTAGTAATCAGCTTACGAGCCACTGGAGCAAGGTAATGGTCAACACCGAACCGACCAGCATTCGTTCCAGCCATGAATATAATGCCACCAAGTAAAATCAACCATGGGTTGGTGCTAACGGTTCCAGCGAACATAAACATAAAGTTCATCAGCAGTCCGAAAAATGCAGCCGTAGTTGTTAGTGCTCCAACGATTAGTCCCAATCCAACGAGCAATTCCCCAATAGGGATTACCACATTGAAAATCGCTGCATTCGGCAGTGCAAAGTGTTCAAGAAATGCTGTAAAGGTCGGATAAATCAGCTCATTGGTCGCCTTGTCGATAACTGGCTTGGTCACAGCCCCTTTGATAAACCCCGTGGCATCAAACCCTCCTGTAAGCTTATGAAAGCCCGCTGTCGCCCATTCCCAACCCAGATAAATCCGAAGCAAACAAAAGATTCCCGCTGCGTATACATTTTCCTTCATCCATTTCATCATCTGAACCATCTCCTATTTTATTGTGAATGACATTCACCTGATTCGCTGCTTAAGTTTGTTTGTTCTCCATGGCTATAATTTACCACTCTGATGTGGCGACCGCTGTGAAATAGATCACATTGGAAAGAGAATTTATGTATAATCAAATAATTATATATTTATTTACAAATGATGTTGATTGTGCGAAAATAATTATTGCTGGAGCGGATGTATGTAGGAAGGAGCAAATATGAGCCAAATCCAAGAGATAGCCGATGTGTTAAAACTGCTGGGAGATAAAAATAGATTAACCATTGTTGCCCTGCTGAAGGAACGGGAATTGTGCGTGTGTGAAATTGTCGACATTTTGCAAACCAGCCAGCCCAACATCAGTCAGCATATGCGCAAATTAAAAGATGGCGGCCTCGTCAAAGAGACGAAAAAAGGTCAATGGGTTTATTATGCTTTACATATTCAAGACAAGCCTTATGTATCCGAAATTCTTAAGCATATCCCTTCACAGAAAGAACAGCTCAAACCAGTACGATGTGAGGATAATGAATGCTGCACTTGATCTCAGGAGGTTGTTATGGTTTACGCTGCTTTTTTTATTTTTGTGGTTACCCTGGTTTTTGTCATCTGGCAGCCTAAAGGGCTGAGCATTGGGTGGTCTGCTGCGGGAGGAGCGATTCTGGCACTGCTGTGCGGGGTCGTCAGCTTCATGGACGTGAGGGATGTAACGTTAATCGTATGGAATGCCACGTTCGCTTTTGTTGGAATTATCCTCTTTTCTATTATTCTCGATGAAATCGGCTTCTTCGAATGGGCTGCGCTGCATGTCGTACGGATGGCTAAAGGAAACGGCATGGTCATGTTCGTATACGTCGTTCTCTTGGGAGCCGCTGTGTCCGCATTGTTTGCTAATGATGGTGCCGCACTCATCCTGACCCCTATCGTGCTTGCCATGGTCCGGGCGCTGAAATTTGAGGATCGGATGATCTTGCCGTTCATCATGGCCAGCGGCTTTATCGCAGACACCACCTCACTGCCTCTAGTCGTAAGCAATCTGGTGAATATCGTCTCGGCCGACTACTTTGGTATTGGATTCTTAGAATACGCAAGCCGAATGATCGTTCCTAATTTCTTTTCGCTCGCTGCGAGCACACTTGGGCTGTATCTTGTGTTCCGCAAGGACATTCCCAAACAGTATGATGTTTTGCAGTTGAAACGCCCCATTGAAGCGATCAAAGATATCCGCCTGTTTCGTTTATCCTGGATCATTCTTGCGGTGCTTCTATTCGGTTATTTGATAAGTGAGTTCCTTCATGTACCCGTCTCAATTATTGCGGGCATTGCCGCTGTTTCATTTGTTGTTGCTGCTCATCGAAGTCCAGCGATTGACACCAAACGCGTCATTCTGCAAGCTCCGTGGTCCGTCGTTGTGTTCTCCATCGGGATGTATGTTGTCGTCTATGGGCTGCGTAATGCCGGTCTCACGGATCAATTGGGAATACTCATTCAGGCGATTGCAGACAAAGGATTACTCTCTGCCACACTGGGGATGGGATTTATTGCAGCCTTGTTGTCATCAATCATGAACAATCTGCCGACCGTGATGATCGATGCGCTGGCAATTCAAGGGACGAACACTGGAGGGGTAATCCGTGAAGCCTTAATTTATGCCAATGTGATCGGCTCCGATCTGGGACCCAAGATTACCCCCATCGGTTCGCTGGCAACGCTGTTATGGCTGCATGTGCTCGCTCGAAAAGGTGTGAGGATCACTTGGGGCTACTATTTTAAAATCGGTATCTTACTTACGATTCCTACGTTATTGATTACATTACTTGGGCTTTATGGCTGGCTATGGCTAATCTCATAAAATCAGGAAAAGAGGCATTTATATGAACAAAAAAATCGTTTACTTTCTATGTACAGGCAACTCCTGCCGAAGTCAGATGGCCGATGGATTTTTACATGCTTTAGGTGGGGATCGCTATGAGGTGCACAGTGCTGGCCTTGAAGCTCATGGCTTAAATCCACGAGCAGTTCAAGTGATGCAGGAGATCGGCGTCGATATTAGCCGCAATATGTCCAATGTGATTGATCCGGAACTACTGAACCTTGCGGAATATGTGATAACCTTATGCGGTCATGCCGATGAGCACTGCCCCGTGATCAGTAATCCAAATGTGGTGAAATGGCATTGGGGCTTTGATGATCCTGCTAAGGCTGCAGGAACAGAAGAAGAAATCATGATCCAATTCCGCGCAGTTCGGGATGCGATCAAGTCACGTATAGAACAATTTGTAGCTCAACAGAATTAGTCTGACTGTCATTTCGTTGATTGTTCAACTCACCTTACCGATACGGGACTACTAGCACCACACGGGTCCCGTTTCCAGGTTCCGAATGAATCGTCAACTGACCTCCTACAGCACGGGCACGTTCCTCCATACTGAATAATCCGACACCTCGCGAACCTGCTTCACGCACAAAACCTTTACCCGAATCCGCAATCTCGACCACTAAGCTGTCGACTAACATCTGCAGACTGACCACAGCCTCATCTACGTCCGCATATTTGCCAACATTCGTTAAGGCTTCTTGAATGGTCCGATAAATAGTGGTTTCTTCCGGCGCTCCCAGCCTTTTACGCAGATTGGTGTCAAAGCTGACCTTGATTCCATAATGCTCGGAAAAATTTTCGATATAAGTGCGGATCGCTGGAACGACTCCGAGATCATCCAGTACCGAAGGTCTCAGCTCCCAGGCCAGCTCACGTACATCCTCAATAATATGCGAGACATGGGTACGGATGGCTCCAAGATCGGAATGAGCATTCTCACCAATCAAACGATCCATCTGGATAATAAGCGAAAACAAGCTTTGGCCGATTCCATCATGCAGCTCACGGGAAAATCGCCTCCGTTCCTCCTCCTGTATGTGCATAACCTGCTTCATCATCAGCTGCAATTCTTCCTGCACCCGCTTCAGCTCGGTCACTTCGTTACGAATGGCCCAATACTGATAAGGCTTTCCTTCCTCGCCTATAAAAGGAACAATCGTTGTATTAACCCAGTAATAGCTGCCATCCTTGGAACGGTTTTTGATGTCGCCGCGCCATACTTTACCCGCAGTAATGGTGCTCCATAAATGATTCATAAAAGCTTTATCATGAAAACCGGAATTGATGATCCGATGATCACGCCCGATCAGCTCTTCCCGATGATATTGAGAAATTTCACAAAACCTATCGTTTACATAGCGAATAATGCCTTTATCGTCTGTCATCGCCACAATCGAGGATTCATCCAATGCAAATTTTAGATCTGCAAGCTGCTTCAAAGCGCCTGCATGGTGATCCATCATGTTGAATGTATGCTCTTGTTCCGAATGTCCGGGATTAGGGTTATTATTCAAAATTCAGCAGCCCCTTTTTCATTGCATATTTAACTAGCTCCGGCCGTGTTTTGAGACCGAGCTTTTCCATCACATTTGCTTTATGAGATTCCACGGTTTTAACACTGATCACGAGCTGCTCAGCCACTTCCTTGTTACTGTAGCCCTTGGCGACCAGAGATACCACTTCTGTTTCACGATCCGAAAGCGTTTCTATGCTGCTGCCTTCACCATCACGAAGTCGATCAACGTATTCAATCATTAACCGCTTAGTTGCTGTCGGATATAAATAGGCGTTACCCGCAGCGACCGAACGGATTGCCGTTAATAGCTCATCATGTGGAGCTGTTTTAAGAATATAGCCTGAAGCTCCAGCATGAATCGCCCTAAATAAATATTCGTCATCATCATGCATCGTCAGAATGAGAATAGCCGTGTCTGGCAAAACCTGCTTCAGATCTTTGGCAGCAGTTAACCCGTCCTTGCCATGAGGCATGCTTAAATCCATCAGCACGACATCCGGACGCAGCCGCAATGCCAATTCAATAGCCTCATTTCCCTCAGATGCTTCCCCAATGACCTCCATATCTTCCTTGGCATTCAAAAGCATCATGAGTCCTGAACGGACTACCGCATGATCATCGACAATACATAGCTTGATCATCTTATCCTCCTCCGAGCTTGCAGCGCAAACTTTCTTCGTATGCTTCATCACCAGACTTCTGTATGTATCGTAACAAAAAAAATGAACCCCAACAACGACGCGTCAGGTCCAGAACCTATTATTTTTATTAACAGTCAAAAGCGTTACATTGACAATTTTAGTTGTCTTGAATATAATTGTTACAACAACTATATATTTAAGCGAAGCCGAAAAGGAAGGTTATTATGACTACTAATTATAACGGTTTGGAACATTCAGTTGGCTTCATCATGGGCATGACCTATCGCAAATTATCTACTCTTTTACAGCATCGACTGAAGCCATATGACATTACACCTGAGCAATGGACGGTTCTTTATCAGATCGAAAGGACCAACGGCATGATTCAAAAAGATATTGCCATGCTTTCAGGAAAAGATAAGCCGACAACGACCCGGATTCTTGATCATTTGGAGGAGAAGGGGTTCGTTTACAAGAAAATCGGTGAAAACGATCGGCGTTCGTTTCTAGTCCATATCACGGATAAAGGCAAATCGGTGATCGAAATGACGACCCCCATCGAATATCAGGCCACTGAAGAGATTAAGCAGTGTATTTCCCAAGACGAGTATGATGTGCTGATGGAGCTGCTTCTCCGGATCAACAACCATGTGAACGAACTAACAGACAGGAAGTAGGAGACCACGCTATGCTGCAAGATATACATCCATCCAGACTCTGGACAAAATCATTTATAGCTTTAACGATTTGCTCATTGCTGCTATTTTTAAATTTACAAATGATGCTTTCGTCTTTCCCAGCGTATGTAAAAAACGAATTTCATGTAGGCGACTTATCGGTCAGCCTTGTTACCAGTGTGTTTGCAATTACTGCGATCCTGTCCCGTTTTTTGAGCGCGGCATTAATGCGTAAGGTGCATCGTAATGTAATTTTGTTTGTTGGACTCGTCATAGCTGCAATCATGACAGGCATTACCATTTGGGCTGGTTCTATAGGTTCGATGCTTGTTATGCGAGTCGGCTTTGGCATCGGATTTGGGATGGTGAGCACGATCATACCGACATTAGTATCACAAATTATTCCAGCTAAACGGCTTGGTGAGGGCATTGGCTATTTTGGCTTGTCTACAAGCCTTGCAATGTCAATGGGGCCCATGATCGGCTTAAACGTAATGAAGTTTTATGGATTCAATACGTTGGCGATCATCAGTACCATAGCCATTATCCTTATTTTTCCGATTATCCTACTTTTCCGTGCGATTCCGCCCGCGGCGCCCACTACAACTCGTTCCGCAGGTGAAGGTTCCAAAAACAAGCAAGCTTTCAATACCCAACTATTGTTTCCCGCACTGCTGAACGTCATACTAGCGGTGACCTACAGCGGTCTGCTCAGCTTCATTGCCTTGTACGGAGAAATGAGGCATCTAGAGCAGGTTGGCCTTTTTTTCTTATTTAATGCATTTACTATCATATTGATCCGCCCCATTTCCGGTAAATTATTCGACAGAAAGGGGCCTGCGGCCGTTCTCATTCCTGCAGCCATTAGTGTGGTCGCAAGCTTGATGGTACTTTCCTATACAACATCCATGTCGATGCTCATTCTGTCCGCGCTGTTATACGGACTCGGTTTCGGCGCGATCCAACCAACCCTGCAAGCCTGGATGCTCCGAACATCGACCAAGGAACAGTATGGCATGGCCAACAGTATGTTCTATAATTCCACAGACCTCGGAGTAGCAGCAGGCGCTTTAACTCTTGGAGCGATCTCATCCATGTCCGATTATGCGATTATGTACCGCTTTTCAGCAGGCTTCATGATTTTGTTTCTGGTTGTGTATGTTGTGTTTCAATTAGTGACAACTGCCAAAAAAAGAAGACACACACGTAATGCTTAACAAAACCTTGTCTAAGTTAAGCCAAACATTTATCACTAAATAGGCTCGTTCGAATAAGTAGATGGCTCTGAAGTCATACCCTGCTCCGTTTGATGTGCTTGATGCCCGTACTTTTGAAGTTGAATGGCAAAATTCATTTCTATAGCGCAAGAATTCAAGTATTGAAGCTCCGATGCCGTGTAAAGCCGAGCTTGACGGGTGCCCATTATTACAATTCCACTCGGGGACGCTGACGAACCCAGTGGAGCTGCCGCGGCAGAGCGCAAGCCCTCTGCAGTCATTAAAGAACATTCCAGCTTCACTCCAGCCAGATCTCTCGAGGAGGCATCCATAGCAACTGCTTCACCAAGCATCCATGCCAGCCCGGGAAGCCCCTTTCCCCGTTTAACGATCATCCACTTATAGCGATAATTCATATTGCCACTGGCATAATACCAGGCAAAGGTCCGCCCGTCTTCCCGGGGGAGCGCTAATGCCGCAAAGTCATTGGACGAGCTGATTCGCAAATGATCAATAAGCCTTCGAATAGGATCCCCTTCGTATTCCACCATTCGCGCTCCTCCTCAAAGTTGATGTTCCTCCGTTGTGTTGTTCTATTGTAACGCCGCATCGCTTTCTTGTATGTCAGGGAATTCCCTGAAAAACCTGTAAGGGAATAATTCGAGGTATACTGTCGATTATCTTAGATAATTCACGGGTATCCCTGAGCTATCTTGTGATTTTCCTCACAGTAGGAGGCAATTTTACCCTTTCCAAAAATCAGGAGATCCCCCGATGCCTTTTTATGAACGCACACGTTATGATAGAGGTATCCAATACGGAGAGGGGATGGCTGGAATGGCCATTGATAAATATATGCAGACAGCTTCCATAGAAGGAAATACGAAAGAGGGGATTTCCAATTTCTTTTCAACGGAAAATATGGAGAGGCTGCAAAGCATTATGTACACCAAGCACGCCAAGGCAGATACCTTGCTGTTCTGGGAGGGTGACCCCGCCGATTACCTCTATTATATTAAAAAGGGTCTGATCAAGCTGACGAAGACCACAGATGCCGGTACAAAAGTTACACTTTATCTGCATCATACCGATGATATGTTTGGACAAATCGATCCTTTTCAGGAATCTGCCCATACCTTTAATGCGGAAGTCATTGAGGACGCCGAGTTCGGTATCATCCAACAAAAGGATCTGGAAACGTTGCTTTGGCAGCATGGTGATCTCGCCATTGAGTTCATGAAATGGATGGGCATGACGCACCGGATGACACAAACCAAATTCCGTGATCTCATGCTATACGGTAAACCGGGCGCACTCTGTTCGCTGCTGATTCGTTTAAGCAATTCCTATGGTGTACCTGAGGGTGAATGTATCCAAATCACCAAAAAAATAAATAATTCGGAAATGGCAGAGATGATTGGCGCTACACGTGAAAGCGTGAACCGGATGCTGAGTGATTTGCGCAAACAAGAGGTGATCTCCATGGAGAATGGGACGCTGACGATTAACGATGTTCACTATCTTCAGGATATTTGCAAATGCGAGAGCTGCCCTAAGGAAATATGCAGGGTTTGACAGATGTCTATAGAAACAAATAAACCTCCTGGGATTCAGGAGGTTATTTGCTGGAGAAGTGTTCTATGTTGCTCCATTTGTAGTATTTTATTCTGCCTCGGACACAACTGTAAACCGTTGATTGGCATGCTGTGGCTTTTCAATTTCATCTACAACAGCAATCGCATAGTCGGCATAGCTGATATAGCTTTCACCTTTAGAATTAACGAGCAGATGATCCAGTCCCTTTTGATAGCTTCCAGTTCTTTTTCCTTCTGGGGAAAAGAAAGCAGATGGGCTGATAAATGTCCATTGGATAGAATCCGTTTGCTGTAAAATGGTTAAGTTTTCTCCTTGATTCTTGGCAGTAGGTAGAAATTGTGCAGGGAATTCCGGTGTATTGAACACTTGAATGGTTTTCTCCGGATCAACGAATAAGCTTCCCGCACCTCCTACTACGATCAGACGTGTGTTAGGTGCATGTTTTAAGGCTTCAATTAGAACATTGCCTGCTTCAACATGAAGATGTTCTTTCCCAGCTGGTGCGCCAAATGCATTCACGACCACATCGAATGGTTTCAGGTCATCAGAGGTAAGCTCAAATACGTCTTTTTCCAATATTGAAATTGAATCGACAAATATTTTGGATGCATCTCTTACAATGGCAGTCACCTGATGTCCTCTATCCACAGCTTCTTTAGCGATAAAACTTCCTGCTTTTCCGCTAGCTCCAACAATTCCGATTTTCATTTATATCCCATCCTTACTTTTGATTATTTATAACTAATCTAATTTCAATACCCGTAGGGTCCTTCAGCGCCCATGCTCCGTCAAGCTTGGTCACGGCAATACCTGCACGTTCAACCCGCTCAAGTACAGCCTGAAGTTCTGTTGAATCTGGAACAACGACAGTGAAATATGCCAATCCCGTGCTTTCTGCTGGTGCAAGAGGCGCGCCGACTCCCGCCCAGATGTTCAGTCCAATATGATGATGATAACCTCCGGCCGCTATGAATAAAGCTCCCATGTTGGCTGCTCCGTCAAGCTCGATCGTAAAGCCGAGAATATCGATATAAAATGCTTTGGACTGCTGCAAATCGCTCACATGAAGATGAATATGCCCAATGATCGTTCCTGGTGGTAGCCCTGTCCAAGGCTCATCTCCCGCTTCCGCAAGCAAGCCGTCCCAATCAATCGGGTCAGTTGCCATCTTATAATTTCCCTGGGCATCACGTTTCCAGCTTTCACGAGGGCGGTCTCTGTAAATTTCAATGCCGTTGTTATCCGGGTCAGCAATATACAAAGCTTCACTGACCAGATGATCCGCCTGCCCGATATGAATACCAGAATGAATCAGGTTTTTTAAAGAAAGACCAAGAGCCTTCCGATTCGGAACGAGAATGGCAAAATGATATAATCCTGCCGACGATCTGCGCGGTACAATGGCACCCGTAACTTCCTGTATAACTAACAAAACCTTCTGTCCATCTACAGTGAATCTTGCGCTATCGACAGTTTGATCCAGAACCTGTAACCCGACAACTTCCTTATAAAACTGAATAGATCTTGCCAAGTTGCTAACCTTTAAATGAACTTTGCCGAGTACAGTATTCGGATGAATGGAATCTTTCATTTTGCATCTCTCCCTTTTAAGAAAAACGACCATCAACGTTAATTACTTTTCGTAACTAAATATATAATTATAACTTTTATATGTCAAGTCTTATATTTACTTTTTGTAACTTAATAATAAATAGTATATAATATAAAATAAAGGATAGAAGTCCGGTAATGTGATTAGAGAGAATAATTTGACCGCCCAGCGGGAACTTATTCACTGGACTTCTAGAACAGAGTGAGGTGATCGTAAATATGAATTCGCCTATTATTCCATTTTCATTATGTCCGAGAGTTGAAAAAGGAATGCAGCTATTAAGTAAACGCTGGTCGATACTTATTATTTATCAGCTGATGAGCGGCACCCAGCGATTCCATTCCTTAGAAGCCGCGCTCCCTGTGAGTGGTAGGCTGCTATCGGAACGTCTTAAAGAATTAGAGCAGGAGGGGATCGTCCTGAGAGAAGTGTTTCCGGAAACCCCTGTACGCATCCAATATTCGTTAACGGAAAAAGGACACGCTTTAGCTCCACTGATTAAGGAAATCGAACGATGGTCTGCAGACTGGGTACAGGTAGAGGCTGATGAAGTAAAATCTTAATACAAAAGAACCTTCAGTCCCACTAAAAATTGTGGAATCCTGAAGGTTCTTTTTTTCTAATTATAATTTTAAACACTGCTCACCCCTTGGTGGCGCCTGATGCGATCCCTTTGACAAAGTACTGCTGTAAGAACAGGAACGCTGCCAGCACCGGTATCATAGAAATAATGGTTCCAGCAAATACCATATCCCACCGAGTCGAAAATTCACCTACATAAGTGAAGATTTCCACCGTTACCGTCTTAGGCTGATCTGAAGGCAATACGAGCATCGGCATCAGAAAATCATTCCAGATTCCCAGACCATTCAACACAACCATACTAACGGTACATGGCCCAAGCAATGGAAACACAATTTTCCAAAAGATACCGTACTTGGAGCAGCCGTCGATTTCAGCCGCTTCCTCAATTTCACGGGGAATGCCCTTCAGAAAGCTTGTATACAGCAGTATGCCAAAGCTTACCGAGCCTGCCACATAAATCACAATCGGCCCGAGCAGGGAGCCATACAAACCAAACAGCTTTAATTCTTTAAATAACGGAATCATGTAGACTTGAAACGGGATCATGATGCCAGCCAAAAAAAAGCCATACATCCAGCTTGACCAAGCTCTTTTCGTTCTTTCCAGCGCATACGCCGCCATAGGAATGACAATAATCATCATCACCGTTCCACCTATGGTCAGGATCGCCGAGTTCATCGTTGCTTTTGGAAAGTCGGTTTTCGCCCACAAGAACTTAAAGCTCTCTAAATAGAAGGTTTTCGGAAATGACACGGCATCCCGCAAAATTTGCCCATTGCTTTTAAAGGCAGAAATCAGGCTGAAATAGAACGGGAACAAAAATATCACAGCTAATATGATCGTTACGGCAAAAAGAAAAAACTCAAAAGTCAGCTGTCTTTTGCGCATTACAACTGCACCTCTCTTTTACGCAGCAGGGCCACCTGAATCAGTGACACGACCAGAATCAATCCGAATAGTGCCAGTGCATTTGCAGTTCCATAGCCTTGACGCATTTCCCCGAATCCTACCTTATAGACGATATAAGTTAAGGTTTCTGTTGAGAAGCCCGGCCCTCCGTCTGTCATGACCGCAATCTGGTCGAACACCTTCAATGAATTAATCATCGATAAAGTCATACATACTGTCACGGCCCCGGCCAACAGCGGGAAAGTGATATGAAGGAACTGCTGCCAGCGGTTCGCACCATCGATCCGTGAAGCTTCTATTAGCTCCTGCGGCACACTTTGCAGGGCTGCTAAATAAATAATCATATAATAGCCAGCTGATTTCCATACAATGGAGAATATGATCGCAATCATCGTATAACGGGTGTCGCCAAGCCAATCTATTTTTAGGGAAGCTAGTCCCCAGCTCTCGAACAGCTGGTTCAACACGCCAAAGTTATAATTGTAGATGACGGTCCAAATAAAGCTCATGACCACACCGCTCAGCAGCACCGGCAAGTAAAAGGCACTGCGAAAAAAATTACGAAACCAACGAACCTGATCCACCAGCATGGCGAGCACGATCGCTGCGGCATTTTCCAGAATGACCAAAGCTACCGACAAGATCAGGGTGTTCTTCAGTGCATTATGAACCCGCTCACTCCTCCACAATTCCACGAAGTTATCAAGACCGATGAACCGGATATCAGGACTGACGCCGTCCCAGGAGGTAAGACTCAGGTATACGCTGCTGATCGTCGGAGTCACAACAAACAGCATATAAAATATAAATGCAGGCAGTATGAATATGAGTGCATACGAGATTCGGAATTTTCTTGGTTTAGGCGTCCATGCAGCAGACATAATCTCCACTCCTTTATACAACGGAACCCCCTTGCGGGGGTCCCATTTTTCTTTATTTCTTCAATGCTTTGACCTCGGTATTCCACTCTTCATCAGACTTTTTCATCGCGTCTTCTACCGTTAATTTACCGCTTGCCCAGTCTTGTGACAGCTTGTAGAACCAGTTGCGGAAGGAGGCCGGCATGGTGTTGTCACCCCAGAAGCCGTTAATTTGCATGGAATGTCCAGTATTCGGATCATTAACAACCTTCAACACGGTTTGTAGTGGTTCAATGGCCTTATACGTGATGTTTTCCTTCGTAGTCGGGATGCCGCTAACCAGCTCCAAATAGTGCGCATACTGCTCTTTAGCAAAAAAGAATTTAATAAATTGCTTCATGGCTGCCGCTTTTTCCGGATTTTTGGCCGCTTCTGCGGTCATGGACCAGCCCTGCTGATTAGGCAGTGTTGCCAGGTTGATTTTACCATCAGTACCCGGAAGTACGTAGAAGCCCAGTTCAAAGGAAGGGTCCGCATCCAAAATCTGTTGGAACATCCAAGGCCCTGAATACAGCATAGCCGCCTTATTCGTCACGAGCAGAGACGTCGTCTGATTGTCTGCGGTGCTTAAGAAGCCTTTTTCCACATAGCCCTTCTCAAACAGCTGCGTGAAATCCTTCATCGCTTTTGTAGGTCCGGCATCGGTGAAGCTGACCTCGCCTTTATTACGCTTGGCATTCCAGTTCGGGTCCTTGATGAACACATCGTCGATCAGGAATTTGTTGATCAGGAAGCCCATATGCCAGATGTCCTTGCCTCCGACTACCAACGGTGCAATTCCTTTGGCTTTTAGCTTTTCGCATATTTCCAGAAACTCGGCGTACGTCTTTGGTTCCTGCGTGATACCGGCATCCTTATACATCTTTTTGTTGTAAATGATGCCTTGCGGAGCAGAGCCGGCAATCGGTGCGGTATAGAACTTGCCGTTCACCTGTGCGGTGAGCTTGAACAGATCCTTTAGGTCAGCTGGAAGTTCGGCCAGCTTGCCTGCATCCGCATACAGCTGCGTATCACGCATTTCCACCAAATCCGGGAACTCGCCAACTGCGTCCTTGGTTTTTAAATATTCCAGATAGGTCGCAGATGAATTATTGGAGATATCGACAATTTTGATATTCGGGTTCGCTTTATTAAAGGCGGCAATAGCGTCGACAACTCCCTGCTTATGGGCAGGATCTCCAGCCGCATAGGCCAGTGTGAAGGAAACCGGCTTCTTCGCTTCCATCTGTGCGGCTGGTGCTGCTCCCGTTCCTGCTGCTGCTTTGTCAGCTGGCTTTTGCTCCTGAGAGCAAGCAGCAAGCGCTGGCGTTATTGCCATACTCAGTGCGAGTAGTCCACCTAATGTTTTCTTTTTCAATATCATGACCTCCCTGTTTCTCATTCATTTCATCGGATTCCATCATGCAATGAAAGTGCTTTCTTCCATATATTAAGACTATCATATGGCCTTAAAGCAGAGAATGAAGTTTTTTAAGCGAGATATGCCCCTTTTTTAAGATGTTTTACTTATGACTCTTGTACTCTTGTGGAAGCTTGCCGAATTGCTTCTTGAACATGTCACTGAAATGTCTAGCGTTATTATAGCCCACCTTTTCGGCGATTTCGTATACCAGCAGATCGGTATGGAGCAGCAGCTTGACCGCGTGCTTCATGCGGATTTCCGTTACGTAATGCTTGAAATTAACTCTCGTGTGCTTTTTGAAAAAGCTGCTGAAATAGTACGGGTTCATATACAGCATAGCAGCCATACTTTCCAAAGTAATATTTTCATTAAAGTGCTGTTCGATATATTCCTTTACCAGCTTCAGCTGCTGACCTTCCTTGCCAATAAACAACAGACGATCAGCAAGCTCTCGCACCCTTCCGCTTACAAACTGCTTCAATTCCTCGTACTTTTGAATTTGCTGCATCTCCAGCAGCCACTTCTGCTGCTCCTGCTCCAATTCCTGCAGCTCCATGCTGATTTCATGAATCTTCTCTACAAGCTCACGGATCATGGCAAAACAGGTCGTAACCGCGATTTCTTTGCTTCCTTGCGAGGTTGCGGCGATCATGTGGAATAGCTGATCCAGCTCTTCGGACAGACTGGCATCGTCCTTGTTCAGCATAGCTTGAAATAAAGCAGCCACCCGTTCCTTAAGCTTTCTCTCGGAAATCGGGTGATCCTGTGACATGAACGTCCAGGGAATGACGGATAGCATGCCGGCAAAATATTGATTCTTGAGTGCAGCTATTGCCGATATATAAGAGGTTCTCAGTTCCTTCAGCTTATGTACGGGACAACCGAAACCAATGGAAATATCAATTTTTAAATAGTAATAAATTTGCAGCACCATTTCCTCTGCCAGCTTTTGTATGGATTGCGTATCGGAATGATTGACTATGATACACAAGCTGTCATGCTTGCGCATCACAAAACCGCCTGCGCGCTGCTGCAGCATCTCTTCGATTACATTCGTGATCGCGAACAAGACCAATCGATTTTCGTGATCCCCCCAACGACCGTCGTCCTCCTGCTTGACGAAGCTCACCACCATCACGGTCAATAGCTCATTAGAGACTTGAAGACTCAGCTCCTGCAGCTTGCGGGTCGCTTCATTGCCGCGAATATCACCTTCCGTTAATCGATCCAACAGCTCCTCGATCTGCGTTTTACGATCCTTCTGCTCATAAACCGCCAGCTTATGTTTGGAGGATTGTCCTTCATGATGCTCCCGCAGCAGCAGCAGCGCTTTATTCACGGCATCGATCAGCAGTCCCTTATCAATCGGCTTCACCAAATATTCAACAGCGCCATAAGCGATGGCATCCTTAGCATAAGAAAATTCCTGGTATGCGCTAATAAAAATAACCCGTGTTCGCAGCTCGCGTTTTTCGATCTCTTTAATGACATCGATACCGCTTCCGTCAGGCATGCTAATATCCGTTATCACGAGATCGGGTTTATGCTCTTCAATTAGCTGCAGCAGTCCGCTGCCTGTCCAAGCTTCACCCACGATTTCAACCCCCATCGCTTCCCATGGGATCAGTTTTTTCAAACCTTTAATAATGATCGGCTCATCATCGGCCATTACGGCTTTCAGCATGGCTGTTCAACTCCCTTATGAGTGGAATGGTCATCCGTACAGAGGTTCCAATCGACGGTTTACTGTTCATTTCAAGGCCGTATTCGTCACCATATAACGTTATAAGGCGGTCATGCACATTTTTCATACCAATGCTGCCTGCTTGCTCTTGGTCGATCTGCCCCGCAAGCTTTTGCCTAATCGATTGCAGCCGCTCCTCCGTTATACCGACTCCGTCATCATCTACAATGATCGTAATCTGGTCCTTGGCAGCCGGCTCCACGGAAATTCGAATTTTGCCTTTACCAATTTTGGGCATAATGCCATGATAAACCGCGTTCTCGACAATAGGCTGCAGAGACAGCTTGGGGATGCTGCAGTTCAAATAATCTGGATCGATTCGAAATTCAATTTCGAGCTTATGCTCTCCATAGCGCATGACCATCAAGCGGAAATATTCCTCAATATTCATTTTTTCGTCCAGCACAGTTACGTTCTCTTCACCCGAATTCAATACATATTTGAGCTGATTGGACAACGAATGAATCATATCCCCAACCTCGTTATCGTCATTAGCGACTGCACTCATTCGGATCACTTCCAGTGTATTGTATAAGTAGTGGGGACGAATCTGGCTTTTTAATGCATTCAGCTCAGCCTGCTTCTGCTTGATCTGGGCCACATATACTTCATCAATGAAGCTTTTCAGCCGAATGACCATTTTGTTAAAGCCGCGGGCCAGCAGTCCCACCTCATCATTGCTTAGCACGGTCACTTGAATATCCAGATTACCCGACTCCATCTTGGCCATCTGCCGCGTCAAGGAACGGATCGGACCCGAGAATCGGTTAGAGAACCAAATCGCAACGGTTATCAAGGAGATCATACATACACAAATCACGATGATTATCGAACGAATAATCCGTTCCACAGCGAGAAACATTTCCTCTTTATAAAAGTCGCCAACCACTCGCCAGCCGGTATTTGTAATCTCTTGCTGCATATGCAGATAGTCATTGGAGGCCTTGGCTATATAATAGCTGCCGATCCTCGCGGGCTGGTTGCTGTACAAGCAGATGCCTGCATCATTCAACACATAGATCTCGTCCTTCGCACCGAGCAGCATCTTCTTAAAAACCTCATCGAATGCACCTTCATTCACATCCATGTACAACGTGCCCAATACCCGAGCTTCCGCATTGACAGGTGCGGTCACATCGAGCAAATTACGGCCGAACGTCGTCACATTACGATTCGAGCCGATAATATAACGTTCCGGATGTGTAGGAATAAACGTTAGTCCTTTGGGATTGCTGCTTAATCGGGCTGACCAGTCGGCAGGCGGGAACGGGAATTGCGTGTCCAAGGCGCGGCTTTCCCTATTCAGCATTTGAATCTGCCCGTTGGGCAAAACGAACAATACATTATTTAAATAGGGATCGGAATATAAAATCGAGCGGACAAAATCACCCAGAGTGGTACGCAAACGACGATCCTCCATTCGGTTCTGCACCATAATCGCCTCACCGAGCTCACCATAACCATCAACCGCATACGTATACATTACTTTGGAAATGTTGTTGTATCGCGTATGCATATCCTCCACATTTTTGCTTGCAAACAGCAGCATCTGTTCAAAATTACTAACAGCGTAACGCTCCATATAACCCGAAAACGTACTTAACGAAATATAGCTGATGACGAGCAGCGGGATTAGTCCCACGGTAATGAAGGAAAATGTGAATTTAGCAAAAATACTATTTTTCAAGCGAAACAGGTTTGTCCTTGCCATACCGTTTTTCGCCCCCATGGTTCAGATGAATGATGTTTATAAATGGTAAAGCCTGTCATTATCATATCAGCACATTTTGCAAAAAAAAATCCCTGCATCCAAATGGGATACAGGGACGATCTCTTCATTATATCTGGTTGTATGTGTCGTTGGGAACGAAGCTATTTAAGGGAAATGTCTGCTTTTTTAAGGTGATCATAATTTCACGGTGTATAGCTAATTTGCTTGACTAGACTTGAAATCACTCCCAAATGTACAGCCTCGTGGATGAATGCGAAGTTGAATAGTTCAGCTGCTGTTCTGAACTCCAAGGGCCCCATGACAAACGGAGGATTCAACGACTTACCCAGAGACTCCGGTGATACCTTCATTAGACTGTCATATTGAGCCGATAATTGCTCCAACAGCTCTTCTTTGGTAGGAGGAGCTGCTGTCCAGTCGGCAGGCTTCGAGCCGCTCATGAATAAAGTGTTGTAAGCATCCGGCAGCTTGTAAGCAAGCGGTACATTCGAAGCCAAGAACCAATTCAGCATGGTGACCTGGTGACCGATATTCCATCTGATCGTATTGTTAGAACCTCCCGGCTGCGTATCGAATAGCTCCTCGGGAATCGCTTGAACGGAACCGATGACAAGTTGACGAACAGTTAAAGCGGTATGAATGCTTGGGTGAGACATGGAATATTCCTCCTAATAGGTTAGTGGGGCTGCCTTACAGGACCCATCCTAACCCATGAAGCACTGCCAAACCCATACATTTCACTGCCATAGCCTGCCAATTTAATAAATATAGTTGCAATTTTCTGATCCATCTTCATTTTTTGTGAACTGATGCCTTATCTTTCATGCTCATCGCGATAACTCTTGCTCCAGCATTTTGCCAATTATATAACGTGCGTTCGGGCACATGGGTGCGAAGCCATTCCAATGCAGCTCTTGACGGAGTATCCAAATGCTCAGCCGAGTAACGTATGCTGTAAGGCTTGATACCCACTATGTATGGAAAGTAGAGCACGTTGAAATGTCTCCATTCATCGGTATTACCGAATTCCTCATCCCCCCGCGGCTTTAATTGCAGGATAATTTCCAATAGTACTGACTTTAACTCAATAGCCCTCTCCAGCACCTCATTCGTCGCGCCACGTTCCCGCAATCTTGTGTCAATCCATTTCAGTTGCGTCAACGGATTCGTTGCTAATCGCTGGAGGTCGCCAATATTGCTTAAAGCTCGCCGCGTGAAACGATACCAATCATCTTCATTCATCTCCTCGGGAGCTGCTTCCTCATCTACACGAACTTGAATGCTTTCCTCAAGTCTTAACCGCGAACTCGCTTGGCGCAGCCTGGGGAAAGTCACAAATGCGATGTTGTCCAGCATGGCCCGGATCGGATACACAAACACTTGGAACGCGATGGAAACGGCGATGCTGATCAAGAGGAGCGCAACCATCGTAAAATTGAAATTCGCCCCCCACATAATGACCAGAGCTACCTGTCCGGAAAATAGCAGCGTAAAAAATACCGAATAATCCAGAGATCGAAAAAAATCAGGCAGCCAAGACTCCCCCTGGTTCTTAATTTCAGTAATCATGACACAGGACGCAAACAACAGTAGTCCGACACCATTTCCAACGTAACCCCATAGTTTCCATGAGCCATCCTGTAAGACCCATATCATAATGGTCATACAAGCATATAGAATAAGCGGTACATGCAATAGTATCCGATAGGTTCCCGATACTTGTGAATTATGAGAAAGGGTTCCCCACAAAGAAAGTGCAATAATGAGGATAAGGGCGATGCTTACGATTGCTTGATAAGAGATTGCATATACGTTCGGATTATTGACGCAGAGCAGCCAGATACTGCTGAATAGAGCCAGCACCAGTACCCCGTATTTCCAAATAGCCCATAATCCGTTTTGTTTACCTTCGTTGTCGGAAGTATAGGAAGTCATAACACCCTGCCAAAGTATCACGGGCAGAAATAATGATAAATCTTGAGCCTTTAACAATACCATGCTTTGAAAAAAGCTTTGAGCATAAGGCAGCAAGATGGCTGAACTAAAACTGCAAGCGTAAACAAATAAACCAAGACCTGCGAGCAGAAGACGAACATTTTTAATATCCCTATTACAGATATACAAACCGAACCACCATACAACCCCAAAGTATGCCAGCTGCAAAAATAACATATATTTCGTCGTTCTCCTTTCTATACATCAGCACATTGACATCAAGAACGACCGCCATATGAATGGCGTCTAATTGGCTAAAAAATTCACATCCAGCCTCCGATATGCGTATGAGATTACATCGAGAAAAAGGCTGCCACAGGGCAGCCCTTTTGATATCGATTTCCGTTAATTCTGGAAACCCATCACGCTTCATCTTAGCCAACCTCTGGACTGCCCGTAACTGAATTTATACATTCACATTATAATTTAACTGAAGCTCATCCCCAGGAAAACCTCTAATCCCCCAATTTGATTTAGGAGTCTCAAAAATTGTGATTTCTAAATCTTGAGGAGAAATATGTAAATGGTTATGAATATTTTCAAATAGCAACCGAATTAATTGCTTTTTCGAATCCACTGAACGTCCTTCAAATATACTTATTTCAATAATGGTATAGGCTTCTGTTCGTCCAGAGGCGTAATAAAAATCTTCTTGATCCATCGAAAAAAAACGATGAAACCTCTTATCGATTGGTAATTTAAAAGCTTCAACTATACAAGAATGAATAATTTCCGAAAACCTTTCCTTAACCGGATTCAGATTTTCCTTAAGACCATAAACTTTCACTTGAGCCATGCTCCTCATCTCACCTTCCTCTTCTCAACTAATTGCAGCTCCACTACTTCCAATATCCCCCTAATTATACCATGTCTTTTAGAAACATGCTGTATCCGCAGTTACATCGTTTTTTTCTTCGCAATCCATGGCAGGCGATTCAGCCGTTGATCCCATTTCGAGGACTTAGTTATGACGACCAGCAGTATGATAACTTCTGCTAACGCCCCAAGCGACTGGGCCAGCGCCCCAATCCTTCCATTCCAGCCTGGAAAAAAAGCGACACAGGTTATTAATGTGAGAAGTACGGTGCAAACGTTCGTGATTTGCGAGTAGACAAATACTTGGGTCTGATTGCGCAGCATTAACAAGCCGTTGCAAAATTCAAGCCAAGGATACACAAAGGTAATGATCATGAATACCCGCAGAGTCGACAGCACTTCCTGCATTAATCGTTCGTTTAATCCCATCATGTGTTCCAAAAAAAACGTTCCAACAGGACTATAAGCCAGTATCGCCATGAACAAGCCTGGGATTAACGAAAGCAGGACTACGAAACGTTTGACGGCTGCCTCGTCTTTTTGATAAAAATTAAGCACGATTTGGTGGATATAAGAGAAAAAGCTATGTACCAGTTCCGTCAGACTGACTGCAACCGCAAATGCGGCTATAGACAGCTTGATATCGTTTGTTTTGCCTAAATATACATTGATCGAAGGCTCGATTAATACAGCAATAAAAGCGGAATACAGCAGCGGTCTATAAAATTTAAAAATATGCCTGGGTTTCTCGATCGGGTGGTCCGGAAGTTTATTGGGGAGCATTTTTTTCAAAATGCTGCGCCCTTCTACAAAGCTGATGATCGCTTCTATAATCATGCCGAACAAAAAGATAATCGCTCCGACACTGCCGCTTGTCACACTATCGGTTTTAATAAAATAAAGCGACAGTAAATACATGGCCGTAAGACGGAAGATCATGCCGATCGTCAGCCATTTGGTCCGAAAATTCGAAATGATGATGCCATGAAAAACACAGCGTATGCCTGAAAATACGGTAACGAGCATCGCGATCCGGTACACCTGCAGCATCGAATCGGTCATACTGGTCTCGGCACTCAACAAATGTGTAAACACAAACGTTCCGAGCGGGGAGTATCCGATAAGTAAATCGAGCATAAAGATGGAACCAAGCACATAGATGGTTACCAAAACCATGGATCGGAAAGATTGATGGTCCCTGACAAGGACGGAACAGGTTTGTCTGAGCAGGAGAGCTGGTCTCTCCGTGATGTACATGATACTCATAGGCAGCGCATAGCTGGCAATAACGAGCTCAGGATCGGCGGATCGGGCTAACGTGCTGTTGATGATGACATGTGAAAGGGCCGTAAGGCTTGCCGAGAAACCAAGCGGAATAAAGAATGCGAGCAACTGCCTCAAACGGACTCGGGCTTGTACGTCGTATGCCATGTGTCCCAAATCCCCTCTTTGTTTAAAAGTTATAGACAGATTTATAATCTTCCTAAAATTGATCTATCTAAGATGAACTAACCATCAATTCCTTTTCAATGTTATAATCGCTTTACCATTATAGTTAGGAGGTTGAGAACGCTTGCATATTGGAGTCGATTTAGACAACACCATACTTGATGCCACATCAGCTCATTTACATTACTATAATCAAGCATCTGGATTATCGTTTACACCTGAAGATGTTAACGATTTTTATTTATACCGTTTATATGGCTGGGATAAGGCAGAACGTGATGCTGTTTATAATAAATACGGTTATGATATTCATTGGAACTCTTCACCTCTACCCATGGCAGTAGAAATTTTACAGCAGCTATTTCAACAGCATCACATATCCATTATTACGGCGCGTCCCTTACTTTTTCGTGATGTTACCATCGAATGGCTTCAACATCATAAGATTCAATATCACAATATTACACTTATTGAAAACAAACTCCAAGCCTGTATTCAATCAAAGGTAGATGTATTGATTGATGATGGGCCTCACTATGCTGAGGAGTTTGCCCTTGTCAATAAGCCCGTTATTTTATATGAACAGCCCTATAATTTGTCCGTTACGAATGACTTCGTATTTCGTGCTTCCAATTGGATTGAGGTCAAACAACATATTGATTACTTAACAGCCAAACGGAGGCTTTGAACAGATGGATAAAACAAATTGGGACTTTTCAGAAACATGTCCTAGCGATCACCATATCGGAACTGACGCCATTCATAGTGACCTGCTTGCAACCAAAGATCTTGTTTATAACCCGTGCGGTTTTGATTGCTCTCAACCAATCCATGAAGCACAAAATGCTGAATATGGGGCGTATGTATTTAACTTAAATGCTCTCTCCATCCGATTTCGTGTCGCGAGAATCACTCCTACCAAAATCGGACAATTTGTGACTTTGTGGGAGCGAAACGGGGATGGACCGATCCAACCCTATGATGTAACAGAACCCATCGATTTGTTTGTTATTAGTACACGTAAAGGTAGTAACTTTGGTCAGTTTATATTTCCAAAAGCTGTTCTATATAATCAGGATATAGTATCCCATAAAGGCAAAGGTGGTAAAAGGGCCATGCGCGTTTACCCACCTTGGGACAATCCCACGAGCCGTCAGGCTCTAAAAACTCAGAAATGGCAGTCGGAATATTTCTTAGAGATTCCTGCGAATATGTCAATAGACTTTGCACGTGCTCAAACGCTCTATCGTCCCCAATCATGGGACTGAAGTAATAATCTATTTAATACGTTTGGAAATGGGATGATCTTCTTTCAGCTCGAGCAAATCCCATAGGTTCCCATATAAATCTTTAAATACTGCAACCATCCCATATGCTTGATCGGTTGGCTCTCTTACAAATTCTATTCCTCTTGATATCATTTCATTGTAATCTCTCCAAAAATCATCAGTGTTTAAAAACAGAAAAACTCTACCGCCTGACTGATTACCTATAAACGGCTCTTGTTCAGGCTTAGATGCTTTTGCAAGTAATATTGTGGTGCCAACTGAACCAGGCGGAGATACGACTACCCATCGTTTATCTTGTTCTGCCTGATAAGTATCTTCAACTAATATGAAATTTAGCTTCTTAGTATAGAACTCTATTGCATCGTCATAATCTTTTACAACTATAGCGATATGTATTATTGATTGAACCATATGCTTACCCCCTCCATATTTTGGACTTGCTTAATCATTTGCAACCCTCCGATGCCATATAAGCCTGCCAGTTACTTCACTTTACGAAAAGGGAGCAGCCGTTAAGCTCCTCCACCATAGTATCCCCAGATAAAAGAGGCAGACAGCACATAATTTTTAAAAATTATCCTTCCAGCACATCCGCCCCAAGTTCGCCCGCAATCTCAATCATCTTGGGGATCACGACTTCATTGGTGCCGGATACGTAAATATCTCCCTGATAATGCCGGAATGGGATCTCTGTACTGCCGAAACTCCACATGAAAAAATCTCCCTCAATGGACATACTGGTAGAGCCCGTCACCGTAAATACGGATGTATAAGAAAAATCAGGTTTAGACGCAAAATACTGTTTGCACTCTTCTAAAGATATTGTTTTCGCCGAATCTTCATTGTCCTGTAATGCTCTTGTAATTCGATAGCGTTGACTCATTGAGATTCCTCCATTATCGTTCCATTTTTATTAAGTTCAACAAAAGCCGGCTTTGATTGGTAGCCTCTTCGTGATGTTAAATTCAGTTTACAACTGCAAGCTTTAACCTCTTGTCTAAGGTGGATTTTATGTCTTTTACCAATTGTAAGGATGCCTCTATTTCTACTTTCCGAGTCGAAACACTTTCAACACTGCATCCCACAGGGATTCCCTTCTCTAATCCGAAATCTAATATTTCTTCAAAGATTTTTTGAGATAGTCTTATTGACTTGTCCAATACATCATTGGAGTTAATTAAGTCGTTTTCTAACCACTTCGGTATACTTATCCCTAACCATTTCATAAATTCCAGAGTTTTTGGGGAACCACACGGAGCAAGATTAAATAAAATAGGCACCATTTCTATTCCGTAATTTGTGCAGTAATAAAAATAATCAGACAAGAAATTCTTCGAAGCCTCCACATTATAAGTTGCCTGTGAAACAAAAAAGTTACATCCATTTTTCATTTTATTGACAACACGTATATGCTCATCATTTTTCATCATATGTCTTTCAGGGATCACAACTCCACCAAAAGTTAAATTTCTATTAAACTGTTTGCTTAATTTATAAGCTTCTGTTAGATCTAATTTAACCTCTTGTTTACTGGAAGAACCGCCCACAAACACGGAAAACCTTTCTTGATCTTCGTCAGCCTTTATCCAATCCACCAACTGTGTTTCTGTATATTTGCCAACACAACGATAATTAATTTTTGGAATTAATAATTGGTTTAAATACACATCACTATATGTAGTCGGGTCAATGGTTGGCAAAAACGGAAACGGTCTTTCGTGTTCAATTCGATCTGCTTCTTCCTGAACATCGTAAAGAATTAAGGCATCAATATCCAGACCTTTAATTCTTTCACACTGTTTTTGTGAGATTTCAGCAATCTTTTCTGGGAGATTGGTTGCCTTTGGCGGGGTCATACCATATGTCAAAATACCAGGCATTCTATTTATTATTTTTTCTTTTAGCATGTTTTCCACATCCTTAACTTTAACATATCATGATTACTTTGTTATTTTCAGAAATAAACTCATATATAACCTGTTCTTCGCCTATTTCTCATTAGAATAGACGTTACTGGACATTCAGAAGTTCCGGCAGGCAACCTTTGCTTTTTTGATTATTACTGCTTGTTACCGACAACAAAAAACACCCCCTCCATAAACGAGAAGATGATCACTGATATTGTTCATATTGCTATTGACCTCCCCATTATAAAGGGCATTCTGTGGCAAGGCAAGAACAGCCGCTTAATGTAACATTTTCCACAAACGGATGAGGACTACTGCCGCTTCCCCTCTTGTGGTTTGTCTGTATGGAATAACTTGATTGCCTTGTTGCAGGTTGATCAGCCCATTGAGTTAAACATTATGATTGAAATACAAACACAGAACCGTTCCATCTTTCATTTTGTCTTATCTCCCAGGTTCCACGAAATTGTTAAATAGCGATAAAACAACTTCTTTGCCCACGCCTCTGCACCTGTATTTCCGACTGCTTCGCGGCAACGATGATAAGTATCGTTTTACATCGTAGTGGAGGATGACAAAAACCGCCATAGTGGCTATGGCGGAAAATATCTTTGACTCTTCTCTCCAACTATTGCGGATTATTTTGCTTGGGAATACCATTTAAACTTGGTGGTCGTTTTGCGGCGTTAGTAGCTCGCAATTCAGCTTCTTCTTCAATAAATTTGTTTTCCTTAAAATCAGGACTTTTGGGAGAACCTGGCTTGGTAACATCCACGGTAAGAGATCACCTCCTGTCCCCACTAGTATCCCTGCAAACAAGTTAACTATTCCCCAACCCATTGTTGGGCTTCTGATGAAATGGCGACAACTCTTGTTGTCACCTTCAATGACTTCATTCGGATTGTGCATGTGCAAGAATATTGATTAGCTTGCCAAATGGGTCTCGGACATAGAATCGCCGAACGCCCCAAGGCTCATCAGCCGGCCCATATTCGATCGGAAACCCAGCTCTCTTCATGCGTTCAAGCGCAACATCGACATCATCGACTTCTATTGAGAGATCAGGCGTAGATGTGTTGGACCCTCCCTGCGAGGCAAAACTAATTTGAATGCTCATTTCCTCGGGCGAGCCATAAGTTCCAATCCAACCATGATCCATCATTAATTCGAGACCGAGCACATCCTGGTAAAAACATTTAGCTGCATTTATATCCGGCGTATCTATATTGGCAACGATTCGTTTGACCTTCATTCCTAACCTCCTAGCATACGCATTATTACATTTTAAAATAAGATAATACATTCGACATATTACAAATATTCCCTCTTAAAATCCATAAATC
Organism: Paenibacillus sp. 1_12; assembly: GCF_900114475.1. GTDB lineage: Bacteria > Bacillota > Bacilli > Paenibacillales > NBRC-103111 > Paenibacillus_S. The sequence goes on from NZ_FOTE01000001.1 coordinate 632,028, forward strand.
CGTACAGCTTGTTTGGTTAATCTGCCCGTTTACTGCTTTAATTTTCAGTCATTTGGAATTAAGCACAAAAATACCGCCGTTTCCGACGGCGGCCTGCATAGTAACTACCTATCTAACACGTTCGCTGGCTTTTTTATACAAATACAGCTTAGGCTTTCAAAGCAGCGCTGGATTTATATTCAATACGGCGACGATGCAAAATCGGCTCTGTATAGCCATTCGGCTGATTGTAGCCCTCAAATACGAGCTCGCAAGCAGCTTGAAAGGAAATTGATTGATCGAAATCAGCGGCCATCGGGCGATAAATCGGATCAGCGGCATTTTGCCTATCCACTACAGCAGCCATCCGTTTCAGCGTTTCCAACACCTGCTCCTTCGTACAAATGCCATGGTGCAGCCAATTGGCGATGTGCTGGCTGGAAATACGCAGCGTAGCGCGGTCTTCCATCAATCCAACATTGTTAATATCCGGCACCTTGGAGCAGCCGATTCCCTGTTCAACCCAGCGAACTACGTAGCCCAATATACCCTGTGCATTGTTGTCCAGCTCCTGTTGAATCTGTTCAGTGCTCCACATCGGGTTATTTTCCAATGGAATTTGCAAAATATCGTCGCGCAAATCGCCAATCATTTGCTTTAATTGATCTTGAACCTGCAGCACATCGACCTGATGGTAATGGAGTGCATGCAGGGTAGCCGCTGTCGGTGAAGGTACCCAGGCCGTATTGGCACCTGCCTGCGGATGTCCGATTTTTTGCTTCAGCATGTCGCTCATCAGATCCGGCATCGCCCACATGCCTTTACCAATCTGGGCATGGCCCTGCAGACCACAATCCAGACCGACGTTCACGTTCGATTTTTCATAGCTTTGCAGCCATCTGGAGGTTTTCATCTCGCTTTTGCGAATCATCGGGCCTGCTTCCATGGAGGTGTGCATCTCATCACCTGTACGGTCAAGGAACCCCGTATTAATAAAGACAATCCGTTCTTTAACTTCACGAATACAGTTTTTCAGATTCAATGAAGTCCGCCGTTCTTCGTCCATCACGCCAATTTTAAGCGTATTCCGCTTCATACCAAGCATATCCTCGACGCGATCAAACAATTCATTGGCAAAAGCCGCTTCCGCCGAACCATGCATTTTGGGCTTCACAATATAGATAGACCCTTTGGCTGAATTCTGATAAGGCCCGTTGCCGAGTAAAGTATGCTTGGCAATTAAGCTGGTCATCACCGCATCCATAATACCTTCCGGAATCTCCTGACCATCCTGGTCCAGAATCGCATTGATCGTCATCAAGTGTCCTACGTTACGAACAAATAACAAGGAACGTCCACGCAGGCTAATCGCATCTCCGGTTGGTGACTTATAGTCACGGTCCGGGTTCATTGAACGTGTCACGGTGCTATTTCCTTTCGCGAAAATCGCCTGCAAATCGCCCTTCATGAGTCCCAGCCAGCTGCTATATACGAGCACCTTATCTTCGGCATCCACCGCGGTTACTGAATCCTCACAATCCATAATCGTCGTTAACGCCGATTCCATGACAATATCCTTCACACCAGCTCCATCCGTCTGCCCAATGGCATGAGCACGGTCAATCTGGATTTCAAAATGAAGTCCATTATTGCGCAGCAGCACAGCAGAAGGACTTGCTGATTGTCCCTGATAGCCAGCAAATTGGGCAGCATTTTGCAATCCGCTTACGGACCCATCCTTAAGCGATACCGATAATTGTCCGCCTGTGACTGTATAGGCAACAGCATCATGATGAGAGCCACTGCTGAGCGGTGCCGTCTGATTAAGAAAATTTTTGGCAAAAGCAATAACCTTTTCTCCACGTGCCGGATTATAGGCAGCTTGACGTTCCGCTCCACCCTCATCACTAATCGCATCCGTTCCATAAAGCGCATCATATAGACTGCCCCAGCGAGCGTTCGCTGCATTCAACGCATAACGCGCATTATTGACAGGTACAACCAACTGTGGTCCGGCCTGTACAGCAATTTCATCATCGACATTATCGGTAGTTACCTTGAAATCTGCTGCCTCAGATTCCAAATATCCGATCTCCTGCAAATACGTCTTATAAGCATCAAAATCAAAGTTGTTCTTGTTATTTTTGTGCCAATCATTCAACAACTGCTGAAGCTCATCCCGTCTGACCAAAAGAGCTTTGTTCTTGGGCGACAAATCATGGATTAACGCATCCAGCTCAGACCAAAAAAACTCACCATCCACACCCGTCCCGGGAAGCGCTTGCGTATTGATAAAATCATAAAGAACCGAAGCAACCTGAAGTTTTCCAACTTTAATATAGTCTGCCATTGTGTTTTTCCTCCTAAGGATTTCGCTTTAGCGAAATCAGCATCGTAAGCATTATCTTGGATTTCGCTTTAACAAAATCAGCATCGTAAGTTCAACTTGGACTTTACTTTTGGTACCTGTATTCTAAAAAAATAATCAAGTTCCATATAATGAACTTTGTTCATAAAATATTATAACTCCATTGTAGCATCAATTCACTTGAATGGTCAATTTAAAAGTAGCTGATTTTCTTGTCCATGCGATCCTCTCCACTGTGTTACAATCAGAAGATATTGGAATATTTATATTGGAGGATTTATATGGGTGAGCTGCTTGCTATCGGGGCGCTGCTGCTATTTTCTTTGAACGTTATCATTACCAAGGTCGCCAGTAGCAGGCTTGATTTGAATACCGGATTTTTAATTTCCATATCGATGAATGTGCTGTTTGCCGGTCTGATTTTTCTAGGGCAGTGGGTATGGAACGGATACGCCATGGAGTTTCACGGACTGGGCTTTTTCATGTTCATGTTATCCGGATTATTTGCCTCCTACCTCGGCCGTTATCTGTATTTCGATTCAATTGCCAAATTGGGACCTGCCAAAGCCAGCACATTTATGATCAGTAATCCGCTGTTCACCGTTCTCATTTCGTGGTTGTTTCTGCATGAGCAGCTGCATGCACTGGAGCTGGCTGCGATGCTCATCGTATTAGTGGGGCTTTTTATCGTGAGCTACAAGCCTGCCCAAGCAGGTCAACCCTTAAAAGCACAGGCAGCATCTGGAGCAGACGGCACCTCGGTTAACTCAAATAAACTATTAGGTCAGCCTGCCAAAAACCGTTGGAGTGGATTTATTCAACCCGGAGTTTGGTTAGCTTTGATGGGCTCAATATCGTACGCGCTTGGCAACATTACAAGGGGAACGGCTATTCACGATTGGAATGAGCCTGTATTGGGAGGATTTGTGGGTGCTTTAACAGGGTTGCTGCTCCAGCTGCTGCTGAATAAAACGACAAGAACCTTCCTGACCGATCTGCGTTCCGCGGACAGAAAAGGTGTTTGGCTTTACGCAATAAGCGGGGTACTGACGATATCGGCACAGATCGGGCATATGGCGGCTATGCATTACATTCCCATATCGGTTGCTACTCTGATCACCAACTCACAGCCGCTGCTGGTCATACCACTAAGTTACTTTCTGCTCAAAAACCAAGAGGGCATCAACCTGCGTACAATAACAGGGAGCTTGCTTGTGCTGCTCGGGATAGCTGCCATCATTTTGAATTAACGTAAGCCTCATAACCCAATAGAAAAGGCCGCATCTTAGCGGCTTTTTCTTCATGTAATCCACTTGTTTTATTAAGAAATAAATTCTTGAACCCATTCACCATTGAAATAGCCAATACCAATTTTGGTATAAGTGTTGTTCAAAATATTTGCTCTATGTCCTTCACTATTCATCCATTCGTTCATAACCTGCTCAGGGCTGGTTTGGCCTTTGGCGATATTTTCACCTGCCGTGCTGTATGTGATCTGGAACTTATCCAACATCTGGAACGGTGATCCGTATGTCGGCGACGTATGGTCAAAATAATTGTTATTGTACATATCCTGAGCTTTGACGAGAGCCATTTGAGACAGCTTATTATCCATCATTAGGGCAGCGAGTCCTGAACCCGTTCTTTGTTTATTAACCAGCTGTAGAACCTGCTGTTCATATGGGCTTGATAAATTTTTATCTGCAGGATTTACTGCTGGGTTTGTTTCTGGGCTAGTTCCGGGGTTCGTTGCTGGATATGTTCCTTGATTCGTTCCTGACCCCGTCCCCGGGCTCATTTCAGGATTTGTCCCCGGATTTGTTTCTGGATTGGTCACCGGGTTTGTACCGGGGTTTGTTCCTGGATATGTCCCGGGGTTCATCCCCGTGCTTGTTCCAGGATTCGTCCCCGGGCTCGTTCCGGAGTTCGTCGTAGGGCTTGTCCCCGGAACTTGGTCTCCCGTAAGCCAATTAGGAGGCGTAAATGGATCTTGCTTTGTCGTAATCGTTGATTGTTTTCCCCCTGTTGAAGCTATAGATGATGCCTGTGTAGGTCCATTCAATGCATCCCGAGTAGGCGTCTCCATACGTATTTCTTTAGCCTGCTGCATGCGTGTCATGCCATCATTCCTCGTGCAGCCTGCTGACAGCAGGATAGCGGCGATAATAATTAAAGCTTTCATGGGTATCCCCCTCAATAAGTTATTGTGAGCTGTGACAGCATACATTGAGTTCTGTCACTATATACTCACTTAATATACCCATTGGAGATTTACATTAATGCTGGTAATTCCATAGCAATCGCTACCACGATGAACACAAATGTCGAAGCAACAATATAAAGTATTCACGAATAAAATTTTCTTTAGCCTACCTGTTGGAGTAGAAAAAGAAAACCCCAGAGCAATTGATATGCATCAATAATTCCTCGGGATTTTCTATACTGTGCTGCTGGATTAGTCATCCAAGTGTTAGTTCCGACTTTGAGCCAACTTTTCTAAACTCCATTTAAATCAAGCGGTTCCTCTTCATTACCTTCATTAAGGTCATCCTTCATTACATTCACAAAAGTTGTGCTTTTCGCATTTTCCAAGGTGTCGTTTACAAAAGCCATATCTTGATTTTCCGCCTTCGTATTCGTTGTCCCTACATAGTTATTTTTATGCTTTTTATTTTCCATTTTAAATTGCCTCCTTATTAGGTTGTAAGTACATAAGGATAGGATGCCCCATAAGGGGCTCAAACCATTAAAAAAAGCACAACCTTTGTGGTTGCGCTTCGGTTTGAATCATAGGAAAAACTTTACTTTGTGGTCAAAATGCCCAATTGCCCTTATGAAATACAGGTTCTCTGCTGCCTTCTGCTGTCACTCCGTAAATGTCCATCTCTGCGGAACCGATCATAAAGTCCACATGAGTAATACTGGTGTTAAGTCCTTTTGCCTTCAACTCATCCTGCGACATCTTCTTGCCGTCTTTGAGACAAAAAGCATAGGCGCTGCCAATCGCCAAGTGATTAGAAGCATTTTCATCAAAAAGTGTATTGTAATAAAGAATGTTTGACTCCGAAATAGGAGAGGCATGAGGAACCAGAGCAACCTCGCCCAAATAATGAGACCCTTCATCCATATTGATCAGGTCCTTCAGCGTTGCTTCACCCTGAGAAGCCGTGCAATCAACAATGCGACCATTTTCAAAAGTGAGGGTAAACCCGTCTATAAGTTGACCACCATAGCTTAATGGTTTTGTGCTGGACACTTTGCCATTAACCCCGCTGGCGAATGGAGCCGTAAATACTTCCTCTGTCGGCATGTTGGCGACAAACGCATTCCCGCTCTCGGCAATACTGTCAGCAGCCACCCAGATATGTCCTTCAGGGAGTTCAATGGTCAGATCGGTGCCAGGGGCTAGATAGTGCAATTTTTTGTATTTCTTGGCATTGAGATGGTCAGACTTCTCGTTCAATCTACGGACATGCTCTTCCCAAGCCTTGATGGGATTTTCCTGATCGACTCGCACAGTTCGGAAAATCGCTTCCCACAGCTTAGCTACTTGATCTGCCTCTGGCACTTCAGGAAACACCTTAGCCGCCCAATTTTTCGAAGGAGCTGCAACTACACACCAGCTGAATTTATCAGACTGTAAATACTGCCGATACTTTGCCATCGCTTTACCGTATGTCTTTTGATGATTGACAATTCGCTCTTGAGATACGCCTTTGAGCAGGTCGGGATCGGACGATACGACACTGATTACCGCGGCGCCTTTCTCGACAAGCTCCAGCATTTCCCCAGCATACCATTTAGGCTCTTCCAAGAACGACTCCTCTGCCGCCATATCGTATCGCAAACGGGATACGGTGTCATCCGTCCAATTGACCTTAACCAGATAGGCACCGGCTTCATAAGCCTTTTTTGTGATGACCCGAATCAACTCGGCTGCCTCAATCGAACCGTTAATAACGAGCGTTTGTCCCTTTTGAATATTAACACCGATTTTGACGACGAGCTCGGCATAGCTGCTTAACTGTTGTTGGAATTTCAGCATTGAGTATCCTCCTATGAATTCATGGTTTCTCTTTACATTTTAATGTATATAAACAGAAAAGCAAAAGTTGATCAAATTGGGTGATTCTAATATGGGTAATTGGGGTATTCACCAATGATAGGCAAAAGGGGGCTCAGATGTGCATACAAGTTTGCTTTGAAGCTGGTACTAGAGAAATGTAGTACTTATTATGAACCAGAGGTTGCTGTAATATAAAATCAACACGATGTATTCATGATTAATATCGCAGGGGGTGCCTACTATTGAAAACGAATCAATTCATCTTGATTGTTCTCTTCCTTATGTGTACATCATTTTTAACTGCATGTGGAGAAGGAAAGCATTCAGGCAAAAGCTATGATAAGGATATACTCAATCATCTTACATACAGATATAATGAAGATTTCAAGATCATAGACCGGGTAGGCGAAAATTCACAAGGTTATGAGAAGTTATTGATAACTCCCGTTAACAATCCTGATATCAAGTTCCTTGCCGCTATGAACTATTACGCAGGCATAGGGGACATTATGAAGTCCAGAAAAATATCACATCAATTCATGGAAGGCCTCTTTTTCGCTTATGCTCCTGAACTGTATGCCAAGCATCTTAACATCACGATCCCGCCTGATTATTTCAGTCATACACTTAAATATGGTGATGCCTTAGAACCTACAGGTGCTACTGCACCAGTTCCTTATGTGGTGACAGGCGTTAAGGAACAAGACCTTATTGGTCTTTCTAAAAGTTTTTTTGAGGTTCTAAAAGGCATCTATGCACATAGACCTCCTAAAAATATCAATGGCCTTACAGGAGATTTTATAAAGCTGCCGTATACGTTTGAGGGAAGCCATCAAGTGAACTATGTCAAGCTGGGTTTAGCCGACGCATTTCCTTATGACTCCTACGTGATATATAACCAACTTAAGCAAGAGTATGACAAAGTGTCAGAGAAGGTGAAACCATGACAAATAAGAGTTCAATGCTAATTGTTGTATTATGTCTCCTACTGATGACAGGCTGCTCATTGGGCAAGGCCAAATCAGGAGGGAGTTATCAAAAAAATACGGCTGTCCTCTTGAAGGCTATATACAGCATCGATTTTTCTTTTTCCAAAGTTGTAGGTAAAAACGATAGCGGATTTGATATCCTCGAATTTTATCCTGACATGAATCCTGACCTTAAGTTTGAGTATCAGAGCTTCGTGAGCGAGAATTATCCAAAAGCAGGCGATAAGTACGATTACAAACAAAATTTTATTGAAGTGCTCGTGATACAAAAGTATGCCGATGTATACTCGAAACATCTGGGCAAAAACGTAAATGCTTTGTCAATCCGTGAAAAATATCGAACCGTTGATTATCGAAAAGTAAGGTTCACAGATTTCTTTAAAACAACGGATTATGTCATAACCATTTCAGAGCCTAACATCCAAGAGATGTCTCACAAGATGAACGCGATGTTAGAAGAAATAGCTAAATTTCCTGAATTGAAACGATATGGGGGTGGCCCAATTCGAACGATGGCATACCGGTTTGATAATCAGAAAGACATGAAAGCCGCTTACTACTTATCAGAGAATGTATTCCATTCCGCTTACGGTCAATTAGAAGAAGCCATCACGAAAGATATAACACAACGTTACCAGTATATGAAGGAAACTGGTGAACTGAACAGCTAACCCCTATCGTTCTCCTCCTGCTCTTTTATATCTTATTGCGGTATTCCGTAGGTGACTGGCCCGAGTAGGCCCGAAACAATTTAAAGAAATAGCTGCTATTGTCAAAACCAAGCTCCTCTGAGATTTGTTCTACACTTTGATTGGATTGATTCAGCAACTCCCGAGCCCTCTCCATCTTGCTTTTCGTGACAAATTCTACAAACGTTATTCCAGTTTCCTTTTTAAACATTCGGCTGAAATGGGAATAATTAAGATCTAATCGTTTGGCCATTTCTTCCATACTGATCTTTTCGTGCAGATGCATCAGCACATAACGCTGGGCCTCGACGATTTCTTTGCGTTTGGAATGATCCTGATGGGTTTGCATGATTTCCATTTTTTCTATTAAAACATGAATTAACCATTCACCCAGATGATCAAGGGTATCGATCGCATATACAGTGTGCTGCAGCAGCTCAGCACTGTAATTCGTTAAAAAGTACTGCATGACCGTATATTTCAATTCTATATCCGTAACGATCTTTAACACCCAGCTGCGAACGGAATCCATCGGATATTTATGAAGATTGATGTGTGCAATCCATTTGTTTATGGTCTCTTTTATATAGTTAACATCACCATTTAGGATACAATTTTTAAAATCATCGGCAGCTGCTGAATAATGGACAAATAGATCATCCTTAGTTGTCTCCAGCTGCTGATTTTTTAGGATGCGGTGTTCTCCTGAATAAAAGCGAAAGGTTTTGGCATGCAGTAATAAAGTCACCTGTTTTTTCAATACCGACATCGTATCGCAAACTTCACCATAATAAAAAGAGGTTCCAATTTTCATATATCCCCTCATTGAAGCCTGAATCATTTGCAGCTCCTTGTTGATTTCCTCACGAATATTCCGCTGTATCGACTTCGGAAATGGATACAAAATATAGTAATGCCGCTCGTTTAGGGTGATGACCACATTCCCTTCAATATTAACCGCTTCGCTGAGCGCATTATCTATGGCGAACTGAAGCTGATGCCCGCCTCCAAACCTCGCCTCTAAATCCGTAAAACGTTCAAGCACGCAAAGCACAGGTAAATAGGGTATCTCTTCGGAGAGAAGAATGCCTAAACTACGGGCTTTTTCCGTCCATTCTGATAGATTCCATAACGGTTGTTCGATCAAAGCACGCAAAAATGCCGTCCTTAAGGGTGACAGGCTTTGAACAGCAACATCCTGCAATTTTTGCCGATCACGGCGAGCTGCTTTTTCTTCGTTCAGCTGAATCGTAAGTTGACTCAATATATCGACCAGCTGTTCGATGCGAAGTGTTTCTTTTAATATATAATCATTTACATTCAGCTTGACAGCCCTTTGTGCAAATTGAAAATCCTCATGACATGATAAAATAACGGTCTTTAAGTCAGGATTGATAGCTCTCGCAGCTTCAATTAAATCTAATCCATTCATGATGGGCATTCCAATATCAGTAATCAGGATATCCGGTGGCAGACGTTTACACGCAAGAGCCGCTTCACCTCCGTCAGAGCAAGCTTGGGTAAGCTCTAACCCGAGTTCTTTCCATGGAATTTTGGCCTCCAGGTATTCAATAACAGGCATATGATCGTCAGCTATAATCACTTTATACATAAGTTTTATTCTCCATTTTTAATTGGGATCATGAACAGGATCGTCGTACCTTGATTCAATTCACTTTCTATCGTCATTTGAAACCGCTCACCATAAATTAACTTTAACCGTTCATATACATTGGAAAGTCCTATTCCGCCAGATATGGGCTTGCTTCCATGGTGGGTAGATTCTTCTATGATTTGTCGCTTATTCAGGAGCAAGCTTTCCTTCAGCTGGCCCAATGTCTCTGAATCCATGCCAAGTCCATTGTCCGTAAGTGAAATCAACAAGCTTTCTTCTACTTGATCCACATGTATCGTGATGCAGCCGCTTTTTCGGGAAAAGCCATGCTTATAAGCATTTTCAATAATGGGTTGGAGTATGAACCGCGGAACGGTCTCGAGAAGAAGCTCCGAATTCAACTGGATACGAGAAACGACCGGATGCCTTGTCGTAAAATTCATCAAGTCCATATACTGCTTGGCCATCTCGATTTCAGCAACCAAAGACACAAATTCTTGTTGGGTTGAAATGGTAGATCGCAGTAAGGTTGATAAAGAACCGATCAGTTCGGCGTTCTCATGATCATCTTTCATGAGCAGCTTTAAACGGATGGAGCTAAGCACATTAAACAGGAAATGAGGATGAATTTGTGCATGCAGCATGGCAATTTCGGCTTGCCGCTTAAGCTCCTGCTCAAGCTTAACTTGCTCCAGCATTTGAATAATACGGTCAAGCATTTGATCGAAAGCACGACCCAGACGCCCTACTTCATCTCTTCCTCTTATGTTGGATCGTATCTCAATATCACCAGCTTCAACCTTAAGTGCAACCTGGCCGAGCACTTGAATGGGTTTTGTAAATTTACGCAGCAAATACGCAAGGATAAAAATAAATCCAACAACAAACAACACTTGTAAAACCAAACCAGATCGGGAGATATTGTTCAATCTATCCGTCAATTGCTCGTAAGGAGCCAGACTAACCAAGGTCCAGCCTGCATGACGAAGGGGGACCGCTACATGGAGGTGCGTTTGACCATGCAAGCTAATAGTCTCCGGGGACTCAATAATCCCTTTCTGAATAAGGTGTTTGAAGTCATCTCCAATGTACATCTTATCTCTATGGGACAGTATGCGGCTATTCGGGTCCAACAGAAAAATTTCCTCGGAAAATTTATCAAAAATATGACTGAACGTAGTCTCCGTTCGGCTTACAATTAAATATGCAATCGGATTGGATGAGCTATCTGTTAATACTCTGGCTGTCATGATGACATAAGGATTCTCTTCTGCCTGAGACTTTATATAATTAGGCTGAACGCCTATAAAAAGTGTATCGAGGGCTGAATAGTGAGATAATTCACCAAGCCATGATTGCTTCCTGAAATCCGTAGGTTCAAATTCATAATACGAATAACTGGAATAGTAACGGCCATCCATCATGAGTAGAGTAAGCTTCATATCCGGCTTATCGTTAACCAGCTGTTCCAGTTTCGTCGTGACCGCCTTCGATACCAAAGGTCCAGATGTTCCTTGAAGCAAGCTCTTCAGCTCCGAATCAAATTGTATCATGTTCGATACCGCTACCATCTCGTCGATGACCTTGTTGATTTGAGTCTGTACATTTTGCAAGGTCTGATTGGCACTCTCCAGCGTATGCTCGCGAATAATCCGCTGCGAAAAAACATTGGTGATATACAGCATGATCAGAGTAGGCAAAATTAAACAAGCAATCGATGTCATAATTATTTTTTTTCTAAGCGATAGATTTTGCAAAAATAAGTTCATTATAAGCTCCTATTGTAGAGACTAAAGAACAAACAACAGAAGACATCTTGCTCAGGAGCCAGATGCCATTCCGTTAACTACTAGATTATATCATGAAAGAAACCTGATGGTGTATGCGTTGGTTTTAAATACGGGTATCCCATACGCCGCAGAACGCATCCACTTCGCTAACTCCTTTAAAGGTCGATTCGCCGGTGATCTTGGAAATCGTTTCCTGGATGATGGTTCTGGTAGGCGCGTACGCGTTGATGTAGGTCTTGACCATCGGCACATCATACAAATGAAACGGATTGTTCAGGGAAACAAATACGGTCGGCATCGATGTGACATACCATGGAATCTCGCTGCTCATCGGTGAGGACCACTTGATACGAGCATAATTTTGTTGGGCAAAATCCTGAACATTTGCAAACAAGATCACCGCATCATATGCATCTGTAAATGCTGAAATCTTCTCACGTTTAAATCGTTGGACAGCAATTGGCGCTTTCTTGTCATCAGCACTTTCCTGTTTGGCTCGCGCCATCTGCTCGGAAGGTGTTTCATACAAGGTGACGGCGAAGCCTGCTTTCTCCAATTCTTCAACGATCATATCTTTGACGCCTTGCTGTTTTTGCCCAAAAAATACGAGGTCATCACCGAGAACATACACCATAATTCGACGATGCGTCTCCGGCTTAAGAGGCAAATCCGCACGCGTTTGTTTCACAAGCGTGATGGATTGATCAGCAACTTCTCTCGCCATTGCCTTATGCTCTTCACATCCGACTACACTTAGAGCTGTTTTCGGCGGTACAAGCGTGCCTGCTTGCTGTTTACCAGGCAAACCAAGGGAAGCCTTTAAACCTAAGATGCGAGTAAGCGCGTCTGTCAGACGTTGTTCGGTAATAATTCCATCCTTGTATCCATCCATCATAAACTGAAAATCCTCTTCGGGATCATTAAAAAACAAGAACATGTCGCAGCCAGCCGCTATAGCGTACGGTAATTGGTCTGAGCGTTTCATAGCCGATGTAAGTCCCAACATCGCAGAAGCATCAGTAAGCACCAGTCCATTAAATCCAAGCTGCTCGCGCAGCAGACCCGTAACTAATTCTGGCGATAAGGTTGCAGGCAGGATATCTGCATCTGTCATATTGGGGTTTAACCTACGGGAGTATGCAGGTAATTTGATATGACCGATCATCACGCTCTGAACCCCTGCTTCAATCATCCCTTGATACACCTTGCCATAGGTTTGATCCCATTCTTCGCATGACTTCGTATTGACACTCGCTAATAAATGATGATCACGCTCGTCCACACCATCACCAGGGAAATGCTTCATCGCTGCAGCAAAGCCGCTCTGACTGATCCCGTTAAAATAGGCTTTGGACATGTCCAGAACAACATCCGGCTTATCGCTGAAGCAGCGTGTCATTGTTACCGGATTTCGCCAGTTGTAGTTAATATCAACCACAGGTGCAAATGACCAGTTGCATCCAACCGCGGCTCCTTCAACACCACTTACATACCCTAATTGATAAGCATATTTAGAATCCTGAGTAGCCCCGATTTGTACATGAGTACCAATCAATGTCCCATCTGTACAAGCCCCGTTGCCGCCCGATTCCGTATTCGCCGCAATCAGTAATGGAATCTTGCTGTTTTCCTGCAAATATTTATTTTGCTCATAGATCGTTTCTGCATTATTGGGATTATACCGCACCCCGCCAATATGATACTTTTCCAGTATTTCCTTTAAATATTCCTGATCATGACGGTATCCTAAATTAATAAACAGCTGTCCAATCTTTTCTTCGATCGTCATGGAGGCAATCATCGTTTCTACCCATTTGATATCTTCGTCGCTTAAGTGAAAAGGTTTTGCTTTTAAATCCACCATAGTTCTCAGACTCCTTTTTTGGTTGAGATTGGCCGTTCTGTATAAGATGAACCAAACATCCAGACAGCAAGGAGACGCTGCGAAAGCAGACCCTTCTTCCAATCGCTGTTGCAGCCAGATTCTTTCGATTCTTAGCCCTATACGGGTAAGAATCCGTCTGCAAAGGCGAACACTTCGTTTCTCCAGAAGGGTCCGCTTTCTCCGCTTGGGCTGTATGTTTCCTTGGTTCATCTTATATAGCTGCTAGTTGTAGTTTATCCCTTTACACTGCCCATAGCTACACCTTCAATAACATGCTTTTGTCCAATAATAAATATGATCAACAGCGGCAAAATAGCCGAAACAGCGCCCGCCATAATCAGAGAATAAAATTCACCATTCGCATCCGCAAACTTACGCATACCGATCTGAAGTGTAAACAACGCATCCGACCGGATAAAAATCAACGGGTTTTGGTAATCATTCCAGGTCCATATGAATCGCAAGATCATGTAAGTCGCCAATGCCGGCTTAACCAGTGGAACGGTGATCTTGGAAAAGATAATCCAGTGATTCGCCCCGTCGATCCGAGCCGATTCAATAATTTCATTATGAATCCCCATGAAAAACTGTCTCAGTAGAAATGTCCCCAGAACCCCCGAGGCACCTAACAAAATCAGACTGATATGGCTGTCAAATAATCCGATCCAACGCATCATAATAAATTGCGGCACCAATATGGCTTGGGAAGGAATCATAAACGTCACCAGCACGAGAACAAACAGCATATCCCGCCCCTTGAAGGTTACCTTGGAAAAACCATAGGCAGCCATGCATGAGATGAGTAATGAAAACATGGTTGTCAATACGGAAACCTTCAGACTGTTCCAATAATATAGAGAAAAGGGCAGCGCTCCCGCCCATACCTCTGTATAATTTTCTACCGCTCTCCATGTCGTCGGAATCCATTGAATGGGATAGGCTAGTACCTCCAGTTCTGGCTTGAAGGACGCTGAGATCATCCAAATGAAAGGCAAAATGAAGAATATTCCCGCACCCGCCATTATTACAGTAACTAATGCACGATCAAGACGAATTGATTTCATAGGAACACCTCCTTAATAGTTTACCCATTTCTTTTGACCTACCCATTGAATAAGCGTAATCACAAGAATGAAGAGCAGTAATACGATACCCATCGCTGAAGCATAACCCGACTTCAAATTAATGAAGGCCGTTTCATATAAGTAAAACACGATGACGGAAGTGGACCCCGCAGGTCCGCCGTTCGTCAGGATCATAATGAGATCAAAAGCTTTAAAAGAAGCGACCAGCCCGGTTATTAATAGAAAGAAAGTCGTTGGCGAAAGCATCTGCAGGGTGATGGAGAAAAATTGGCGAACGGGCGTGGCTCCATCAATATCAGCGGCTTCATACAAGTCCTTCGGTATATTCTGCAGCCCAGCCATAAATATAATCATATTAAATCCCAGAGAAGACCATACCATAATAATCATAACGGACAGCAGCGCATAATGCGTATCCGCAAGCCATAATGGCGGGTTATCGAACCCGATTGACTTTAAGAAGCCATTGATCGGTCCGTTAGTAGGATGAAATAATACCCTCCACAATACAGCAACAGCAACAAAGCTGGATATGAACGGCATAAAATAGACGACCTTGAAAAAGGTTTTGAAGTACGTCGCTTTATTAATAAGCACCGCCAATACTAAGGAAAGGAATAGCGATACCGGTACAACAGCCATCAACGCGATGTTATTTTTCATGGAAAGAATAAACTCATCATCATGAAACAGCTTTACATAATTAGAGAACCCTACGGATTTGATATTCTCTAGACCTGATATAAAGTTCCAATCGGTGAAGCTGATAATTCCAGAGAGCAGAATCGGGATAATGGTAAGCACGGTGGTCGTTATGAGCATAGGTGCGGTAAAAAAGAATCCAGCCCACGCCTCACTATCGGAACGCTTACGTGTTTGCTGCAAAGTCTTCTTGGATACGGTAACGTGCGAGCTTTCCATCAAACCTTGTTTCAAATTGATCACCTCATGTTGTTCGGATATGCTTTCATTATAGGGAGCTGAAGGAGCAAAAACATCGAAGAAATTTTTCTATTGGAAAAATTATTTGCGCGCTTTTCTGTCGACTTGTCAACGGAGGACCCAACCCAAAGTTTCCTTAACAAACAGGCAGCAATTTCGTTATCATTGCATAAAAATTTCTGTTTTTGCAAAAATCATTTGATGTGCTGAGGTTTGTATTACCTTATAGTAAGGTTAGACATTCTTTTATTGGCAATCATGAAGGAGGTTATCATGCGAGTAGATTTAAAACAAAAAATACTTTTATCATTCTATCTGGAGTATCAAAAGGATTCATCAAATTTGATGGATATTGATCATCATATAATCGGGGTAGAACCTGATCTATTTGTATCAGCACTAGAGAAATTAGAAAATGAAGAACTAATCATTTATGAACTTACCTATCCTTCAGCTAATCCTAAAATTGTGTCTTACGTTGCCATCACTCGCAGAGGAATCGATTACATTGAAAATAAGTTCGGCATTGATTCCGTTCTAAGTGGGCCAGAAAAGGTATCCAAGGCTGTAATGTCTCTCAAGCATTCTGCAGAAATCTCCAAGCTTTTAGCCAATCTACATATTCCGGTTCCCGTATGTAATAGGAACAGAGTGTCGATTTGAAGCCATAATTGATTCGGACCGCCAAAAAATCCCAAGGAAAAGCTTCCTCGGGATTTTTGCTTTGCAACCTTTATGATTTCATTTTACAGGTTCAGTTTTTTCTATTTACTGTTATTTTTTATGATTTCCTGAATTTTTTGTTCAGCATTATAAATGGTCGTTTCTCGATCTACTTCGCCAAGCAAAAATTTTTCAACTTCCTTCACATAAGCATTATCGATTTCATCATGATAAGGGGTCGGAATGTTGAATTTTTGCGCAATGCTGTTGTTCATCACATACAATAAAGTTTCCTTATCGACTTTATCCGGTGTTTTGGAGGAAGCAATGATGTTATCAAGTACGCGGGAGACATCCGCTTTTTTCCATGATGGGATATATTTGCCTTGCAGCGTTATCCCTTCCGTTGTGTACCAACGCACGAATTGGTAAGCTTCTTCCTTATGCTTCGACTTGGCATACACACCCATAAGATCTCCACCTGATGTGGTTGTGATGGGGTCGTTCTTATTTACTTTAGGATAAGGGGCGAATACCGTTTTGTAGGTTGCAGGCAATTTATCCGTTCCCCCGGTTTCTGGAATCATATAATCACCTATGAGAATCATACTCACCTTTTCATTGAAATATTGCTGTCTATAGCTCAGCTTTTGGCTGATTGTTTCCGAATACGGAGTAGCTGATTGATCAATAATTTCAGCCTGTTTTCGAATATCTAATGAGCGTCTAATTAGCGGATTATCGATATTAGGTGTCTTGCTATCGGTCCTATACAGGTAATAGTTGTCCATCTGATTGATCTGCGCGATTTGATAATAAGAAGGAAATGTATGGAAGAAAGTTCCGTACCTTTTATTCGTCCCTTCACCCTTGGTCAGCTTCTTCGAATAGTCGAGAAACTCGTCCCATGTCCAATCCTTGGGAATCGGCAGGCCTGCTTCGTTCAAATGATTGTTGTTCAGCATAACGAAAAAAGTCGTTTTCTTGGCGGGAAGTGCATAGGTCTTCTCCCCGATCGACGGGTCAATATAATATTCATCCTGAACCTTATATCCGTCCTTTGCAATGAATGGGTTTAAAGGCTCCAGCATTTTCATAGCTGCGCGCTGTGTATAATATTGAAGCTGAGAGAACAGCATGACATCAATCTGGTCTCCAGATGCGGCAGCAAGATCAAGCTTTCTCAAATATTCTACTGAATTATTATCCCCGGCAGTTACAGATTCAATCTTAATATGCGGATACTTTTTCTCGAATTCCTTATATACGGTTTTCCAATTGTCTTGGCTCTCATTGTACCAAAAGTAAAATTTCAGTATAACTTTTTCAGACTTATTATCGACAGTCTCTGAAACGGCAGCATTAGGGCCATTCATACACCCGCTGAGCAATCCTGCAATGATTGAAATAGCAGCTAGACTACAAGCTATTGGTTTACGCATCTTGTGCCCCCTTGTCTCCTCATGTAGCAACTGCTTCATTTCATGTTATGCCCTTATACAGGAAAAATCAACGGCCGCCTCAGATCGTCTGAGAGAACCGTTGATTTTGAAATTATTTGCTGTTATTTTTAATAACTTCCTGAACCTTCTGAGAGGCATTTTTAATGGCAGTATCCGCATCTACCTCACCAAGCAAAAACCTTTCAACTTCCTTCACATAAGCTTTATCAACTTCATCACTATAAGGAGCAGGAATATTGAATTTTTGAGGTATGCTGTTTTTCATCACGTTCAATAAAGATTCCTTGTCCACCTTATCCGGTGTTTTGGAAGAAGCAATCAGACTATCAATGGTTTTATTTACATCTGCTTTTTTCCATGATGGGATATATTTGGCTTGAAGTTGAATGCCTTCCGTTGTGTACCAACGAACGAATTGGTACGCTTCTTCCTTATGCTTGGACTTGGCGTACACACTCATAAGATCTCCACCTGAAAGGGTTGTCGTTGGGTCGTTCTTGTTCACTTTAGGATAAGGTGCGAAAACCGTCTTAAAATTAGCCGGTACTTTATCTGTTCCGCCGGCTTCAGGGATCATATAATCTCCTGTTAGAATCATGCTTACTTTTTCGTTGAAATATAGAGGCCTGTAATTCAGTTTCTGACTGATTGTTTCCGAATAAGGTGTTGCCGATTTATCTACAATTTCCGCTTGTCTGCGAATATCGAGTGAACGTTTAATGAGCGGGTTATCTATGTTTAATGTTTTACCGTCAGCCTTATACAGGAAGTAATTGTCCATCTGATTGATCTGAGCCACTTGAGTCATCAATGGGAAAGTGTGGAAGTAGGTTCCATACCGCTTATTCGCTCCCTCGCCTTTGGTCAGCTTCTTGGAATAGTCAAGGAATTCATCCCACGTCCATTCCTTGGGAACCGTTAGACCTGCTTCATCCAATTGATTTTTGTTCATCATAACAAAGAATGTAGCTTTCTTTGCGGGAAGAGCATAGATCTTATCTCCAATGGAAGGATCTATATAATACTCATCCTGTACCTTATATCCGTCTTTTGCAATGTAACTGTTAAGTGGCTCCAGCATATTGATAGCTGCTCGCTGCGAGTAATATTGCGGAGCAGAGAACATCATCACATCGATCTGGTCGCTGGATGCTGCAGCAAGATCAAGCTTTTTCAAATACTCGATTGAATTGTTGTCCCCAGCTGTTACAGATTCAATCTTAATATTTGGATATTTTTTCTCGAACTCTTTGTAAACATTTTTCCAATTATCCTGATCCTCATTATACCAAAAGTGGAATTTCAGTGTAACCTTCTCACCACTCTTGACAGCAGCCCCCGCCGTATCGGTACCTGCACCCGTACCACCCGCACATCCGCTGAGCAATCCTGCGATGATCGAAGTAACAACAAGACCACGAATTGTTTGATTAAGCATTGAATCCATCCCCTTTTTCATTTAATAATCTCACTCTACTGGGCCCTCAACTAAGCGTTGTAAGCGAATACAAATGAATTATAGTACAATACAAATTCATAAACATTCAACGATTTTTGCAAAAATCGAATTTTTTTTTCTGAGAGTCCACATTTTTGGGGTAAGCATTACAATTCCCAACGGAACAAAAAAATGACGTACTTTGGAGATGCCTCCAGAAGTGCGTCATTTTCCATTATTATTCATTTAAAGAACTGCGCTGGACCTGCCACCTTATCGGTTTGGTGAAGTGTCAGTTTCCAGCCTCGCACCGTTTCACTCTAGCACAACGAATTCATGGCTGACTATCGAATCAATTTGAATCGTTGCCCAGGAATCCTTAGCCTCAGGCTTTATTTCTACATGGCTTACTCGCAGGCTTGCACGCTGCGGGATCCATCCATCGACCTTGAAGGATATTTGAATCGGTCCGATCGGAAGAAATTCCTCAATATATCCGTGGGTCTGATTCGTTCCGCTTAGATTAATTACATGCAGCAGCAGCCTTTCCCCCTGCCTGTACAGCTTGCAATCCAAATAACCAGGGCCTTGTATCTTTACGGGAGTTTTGTCGGCGGCAGCCCATTGTACAGCATGAGCAAGCAAGTCACCAAGGTCTGGTAGGTGGGTACGTCCATAGCAGCGGTCTATATCACCTGCGAAGTAAAATAGGCGTCCTCCTGAGGCATGCTCTCCTGTGAACATAACAGGAATATCCGTGTGAGGCTCCCTAACCCAACTGAATTCAGGCGGGTAGATTGGGTACGAAGGGATATAGGTAGCAATTGCTTTCAGCTGCTCGTTCGTTTCCACTCTATGAACCGTTCCTCCAAAAGGCAGTATGGCGGTATTGTCAAATTCAGCAAATACCGCATGGCGCTCTTGCGGGATTCGCAAATAATTATGAGCGTCGTAAACTTCCCAATCCGGGCTTGACTTTCCGACAACTCCATCCACTTTGTGCAAATGTTGAATACCTGTAATCGATTGAAGCGGAAATGACTCCCTCACTTCGCCCCACTCATTCAGCGTTGCCGAAACCCCAGTGAATACCAGACTGCCTCCCGATTCTACAAACGTTCGGACTGCTTCGCATTGCGAATCGGTCATCGCTGCCAGATCAGGCAATATCAATACGTCCAACTTACTCGCTTCTCTCGCAATATGATCGGCGTGTACAGGTACGAATGGAATTCTCGCACGGGTCATGGCGCGAGCAAAGCCATGCCAAGGCAAGGTAACCCTTTCTTCAACTTCATCACGTCCGTAGAATTCCGTGTTTTCCTGCGACCATAGCAATCCGATATTGGCGACTGGCAAGCGGTTATATAAATAGGCTTCGTTCTGCTCATGCCACTGCATGACCGGGGGTGCATTCTGATATTGGCGCCGGTCTTCCTGGAGCGCGCCTACATGGTGATACCACGGTGAAATACCTCCGGCAATCCCATCCAGCATCCACAATTGCGTTTCCTTCGACGGATTGCTGCCTTGGCGGAAAGTGCGAACACCCCGCACATAATTGGACATGCTTTCCGGGATTAAGGTATCCCATCCTGCCAAGCTGTGCAGCAGGTAACCGTTAAGGCTGTTTTGCTCAAAGCCAGTCATATTGTCTCGAGTCTGATGATCGCACATAATGATTTTCGAGCGTTGACCCACTTCCTTCAGGTCGCAGAAATTGGTATGTGGTCTGAGCGGGTCCGCATTAAACATGCCCAGCCATAAGCAATCAGGTCCTCCGAATTCCTGTGTTACTGCATTGAATAAATCCCAATTTTCTATGCGGCAGTTATAGCTCCAAGTAATCCATTTCCGATACACCGGATCATCATAATTTGCTGTGGTTGGAAGCTCCAGATCGGCATCTGCCTTAAATTTGCTTTTGCAATAGCCGCAATGGCAAATGATCTTGCGGGACGCACCCGTCCAACTGTTATCGGTAAAACCTTCCGGCTTATACTTGGCGATAATCTCTTTGAGCACTTCCGGTATATACTCTTTATAGTACGGACTGTTCACGCAGGAAAAATAGCGTCCGTTCGATTGGGCTGGTTCTCCCTTGGCATTAACTACAAACCAATCTGGATGTGCGTCGTAAAAATCCTGGGTTGCCCGGTTAATGTCCATTCTCGCCAAAACGACCAAGCCCGCTTTTCTTGCCTCCGCTGTAAATTCCCCGAATAAATCTGTATCGCCTAACCCAACCGCCCGATATTGCATGGCCTGATCACTGGGATAATAGGCTACAATACCGCCTGCATTAATAATGACGCCCTGTACCTTGGTTTGCTTCCAGTAATCTTTCCAAAATTCCTTATCCCAGTTGACAGGGTCCATCTCGGTCAGATTGGTCTGTCCCCAACGAACTGTCCTTTCAAACCATGGGCTTTCCTCATTTGTTGCTGTAAGCTCTGTAAGCTTCGTTTGATCTGTTGTCATTGTTAATCCATCCTTTATATTGGTTTAGGCTTCTATTTCCTGATTAACCAGCTCACGCAATCGTTCCACCAGCTCAAGTGTCTTAAGCGTATCCTCCATATGAGGCATCGGTTGTTTATGGGTCAAGATGCAGTCAACAAAATGCTCGAACATATTTTCAAATCCATAAAACGTAAAATTATTAAGCTGGGCAAAATTTTGATTCCAGATCAAGGTATCGCCATCTTCATCAAACTGCATCGAAGCTATGTTCACTCTACTTGGCGCAGGCCGATTGTACTGAACGGATCTAATATTGTCGACGATCACATTCCTCAGATTTCCGGTTACCTCTACCCTTTCCATCGGATATTCACCATATTGAAGCGAGCTGGTCTGGATAACCCCGATACATCCCTGATCGGACCTGAACGAGATATTGTATCCCATTCTTCTTGGATCTACATAAGCCCTTTCCACATGCAGCAGCTTAAGCTCACCGAGTAAATATCGCGCCACATCCAAATGATGAATCGCATGATTCCAGATGAAAATCTCCTCTGATTCATAAGCAGAAGCATGATATTTGGCCAAATACATCGTGGGAGCCCCGAATTCCTGCTTTTCCATTGTGTTCTTTGCCATGACATAGGATGGGGCATATCTTCTATTGAGACGGGGCATCACATAACGATTCGTTTGCCTCTGGATTTCAATCAGTTCGAGCGCTTGCTGCGTATTTAAACAGATCGGCCTTTCAGAGAACACATGGGCACCCGCCAACAGGCAATTACGCGTTACCTCATATTGGGCTTTATAGGCCGGAAAAGAAATGACCAAGTCCGGTTTTTCCATATCCAGCATTTCCATGTAATCCTCATAAACCGCAGGACAATAATATCTTTCCGTGAACGCTGCTGTGTTTGTATGGCTATCGCAGATTGCAGCCAGCTTCATAGGGAACCTTTTCGTGCAATCGTAAATAAAGTCATAAACAAACTGCGAGCAGCCGATTATGCAAAGCTTTAACATGGTGCGTTTAGCTCCTTTCCCTTGGAAAATCCCGCCAGCATTGATAATCATCCTTTGACAGCTCCGGCGACCATACCGCTAATAATTTTGTCCTGTAGAAATCCATATACGATTATCATCGGAACGACGGCAACGACGACCCCGGCAGACATCATCCCATATTCCACAAAAAATTCATTTTTGGCCGAAGCCAGCAAAATCGTCAGCGTTCTGAATTTGATATTCGGAATCATCACCATCGCATAGGCGTATTCATTCCAAATCGATACGAAGGCAAGGATGATAACCGTAACGATTCCATTTCTGCTGACAGGCATTACAATCCTGATCAATACATCAAACGAATTAGCCCCGTCAATCTTCGCAGATTCGATAATGGATGGAGGTATGCTTTGCATAAAGCCAACCAGAAGAAACAGGGCGATGGATAGTTCAAATGTGGCATAACAAAGCGCAATCGGGTATTGCTTGCCAAGGAAGCCGAACATTTGAAAATTTTTGAATTCCGCGATCAGGATAGACAGCCTAGGCACGATGATGCCAATGACAAAAAACAAATAAATCGTTTGGGCAAATCTGAATTTGTACTGGGAAAGCAAATAGGATGCCGGGATCGCACAAACCAGCATGATCAATAGGCTTAGGGCTGTTATCGTTAAAGAGTTGTAAAAGGCAAGCGGTATGCTTGTTGCAAAAATCATTTCATAATTTTTAAAATAGGTCAGACTTTCAGGTATAACCGCAAATTTCGAAAAAATTTGATCATTCGTACGAAACGAATTCGATAACGTCCACAATAACGGAAAGATGGTAACGACGGCATACAACAGAAGTAACATATATCGACTTGTGTTGACCGTTTGATACTTGAGCTTACTGCTGCTATCGCTTATCAAACCTTTGCCCCTCCTTCCCTTACGTATCTCTGGTTTTGGTAAGTGTCTGAAAAATAACGGTAAATGACAATCCCAGCATAAAGATAATGACCGCAACCGCAGTCCCGTAGCCATAACGCAAGCCGATAAACGCCTTATCATACATGTAAGTAGCAAGCACGTGTGTGGAGCTGCCCGGTCCTCCGGCGGTTAAAATGTAAACATAGTCAAAATTTTTGAATGTACCCGACACGGTCAAAATAATACATATTTGAATAATGCCCCACATCATCGGGATCGTAATTCGGGTTAGCTGCTGCCAAGCATTGGCCCCATCCATTTTGGCCGATTCAAATATTTCTTCGGATATCGACTGAAGTCCGGACAGCAGGATTACCATATAGAGTCCGATTCCTTGCCAAATGGGTACGGCAATCGCAGCATAAAAGGCAACACTGGCATCCCCCAGCCATACCTTCGCCAGGTTTCCCAAGCCAATAGAACGTAACAGCGCATTTAGCAGCCCGATATCGTTATCATACATAACCGTAAACATGACACAGATGGCCGCGGAGGACATGACCACCGGAATAAAATATACCGCCCTGAAAAACTGCGAGCCCTTGATTTTATCCTTAAGCACGTTGGCTAACAGCATGGCAATACTGATTTGGACGATACCCTGGATCAGCGCCCATTTTAAAACTCTGCCCGTACTGGCATAAAACACACTGTCATGAAACATTTCCCAATAATTTTTCATACCAATAAAAATCGGTGTATTAATTCCATCCCAATTATAAAGACTGTAAATCATCGTCTGAATGAAAGGTAATATGAAAAAAATGCAGTATAACACCAGAGCCGGAATGATATAAACCAAATAGAATGATTTAAACTTTAATACACCCATGTCGATTCGCTCCTACACAAATAATGGTCGGCTGCCTCAAAGCCAATGAAGCGTCTGCTGATATAAGTGAAACGGCTTCGAGACAGCCTTTTTGCTGTTATTTAGCGAACGTCACTTCTGATAAAAGATTTCATGGAGTTTTTGGGCAAATTCCTTGCCCGTATATTTACCTGCCCAAAACTCCGAATATACGCTATAAAACGGTTCTTTTCTTTCAGGATTGGCGAAGGAAAGCGGCCATTTTACTTGATTGGCCGGGTCTGCAAGTGATTTGGCCTCAATCAGAATTTTTGCAACCCTGGTTGGATCGAGCTTCAAGTCCTGATTCGGAGTCAAGGTTTGATTCTTATATACTTTAGCATCGGAAAATTCCTGACTGCACAGAAATTTAATCCAATCCAACAGGATCGGTTTCTTGACAGGATCGGCCCAAGCTTTGCTGCTAATATAAGCGACTTCAGTCAAGTCCTTATCCTGTATAGGATTGTTGTCTGCTGCACCCGGGATAGGCGGAAACTTCATGGGAACCAACTTATCCAAAAGCTCAGGCTTTATAGTAGGAAGCCCATACGTACCGTTGATATATAAAACGGCCTTCTCGGTGTTAAAGTACTTGGAGGTTGCTTGCGTATCGTCCAAAGTTGTAGAGTCGGGTGCCGACTTGCCGGCAACCAAATCATATAAGTGCTCGGCAGCCTTGATTGCTTCAGGTGAATTGAACGGTGCTTTACCTGCAAAAGCATTCAACACGCCATTCTCACCTCTGCTGGTCAGGAATCTGTCGAATACATAACCAAGCGGTCTTTCCCAGCCTGATGCAAATGGCTTCGTTGAAACGCCCCAAGGTATATACCCTTTTGCTTTGGCGACATTCGTCAGATTAACAAGCTCCTCCCAAGTTTCAGGAATCTTGAGTCCCAGCTTTTCAACGATCTCTTTATTTGCTAAAAACATAATAAAAGCGTAGCCTGTCGGGATCGCGTATAGCTTGCCATCCACTGTAGATGTGTTTACCGCGTATTCAGCAAATTTGTCTTTAAAAAAAGACTCGTTTTTAATTTCCGAAAGGTCGGCCAAAGCGCCCGCCTGAATAAATTTGTCTACCCCATAGCTCGGCTCAGGTCTCCAATAGAAAAACGTATCCGGGATATTATTGGCTGCGATATCCATCGATATCTTGGAAGGATATTTGCCTGATTCCGCCGTTTCTACTACAAATTCCACATTCGGATGCGTTTTCTTGAAGGTCTCCAGCAGTTCGAGATTGACTTTATCGCCTGCAGGGGATGTCTGCCAGGAAATACGGAAAGTAACCTTCTCCCCCGCCTTCGTTCCGGGTGCCGCTGGGTCGGCGCTTCCACAGCCCATGGCCAGCACAGCCATCATACACATAATGATTAACAGGCTACCGAATCTCTTCATATTGTTCACTTGAATCAACCTCCCATTTAGTTTTGTTTCATAAGCAGTGTGAGCTGATTCATGAAGTAGTCGGCAAAAGGAATGCCTTCCCGACACGCATCGGACTGTAAATATCCGTTTAACAGCTTTCCGTATACGTCCAGCGTCAGTTCAAATCCTTCATGATTATACAATCTCACGGTTTGTTGATAATCGAATTGTTCGGCAACCCAATCCGGGATTGCTGCGTATTCTCTCTTAGGACCCTGTTCCGTAAAAAAACAACGTTCCGTATTGTCATGCATGACGTCCTTTAATTGCTGCTCCGATAACCCGCATCGGATCGCTTCAAGCCACGAAATGCACTGCGGCATCGATTCGTTGCGTGAGTAGATGACCGGATATTCGCTCCCCCACATGATTCTGTCGATGCTCGCCTGTTCAAACACATAGCTCATCCAGGGCAAAAAGTCGGAATGCGGATAGGACTCTGTGCTTCCTGTGCCTCCGTGGCGCGAAAATATGACATGAAACCGGGGATGGCGCAATAAATCTCTTACTTGCTGCGACTGCTTTAGCGCCTCACAGGCCGATTGCGAGTACAGCAGATGAGGTGCCGCGATGCTCGATTGCGGGTATTCTTCCAGCCAATCCAGATAAATTCGACTGATAGCTTCCGAGTGAAACGGACTAATGGCAAATATCCACTTTCCTTGCTCCCCTAACGTTCTCAGGATGGCCGGATTTGCCACGATTTCCGCGGGCTCCATCCTTAATCCGATGACGCCCGCCTTCAATTGAATCGCAACCATTTCCTCACGCTGCTGCTCGGTCTGCCCAAACGGAATGCCCACACCTCGGATCGTATGGGGATAGTCAGCGATGCCGGCAAACAAGCTGGTAAAATCAGGCACCGTTTTGGCCAGTACCATCACGGATTTCTTTATTTGAAACCGCTGCATATGTTGCACAAAATCAGCCAATCCGCCATAACGCGGCATGCCTATGTGAGAATAGGCGTCTGTAATCCATGTCATGCAATGAACCCCCTTTTTATGAATTCATTAAGCTAAACCATTTCGTTGATCATCGGTCTCATAGATTTTAACCGTCATACGAGGCAGGTCGACAATATCAAAGGTTGGCGTGTAAGCATCCAGCAATTGAATATTGGTGCTAACCTCTTCAGGCGATCTCATCCCTATATTAAGCAAATGAACACGGGAATCGGATAACAGGAACTTCAGGCAAAGCGCATAAATATCTTGCTTTTCAAGTAAATGGGGAGCCAGATGCTCCAATAGTCTCTCAAATATGCCCGAGGTCATCGGTCTCATAACGGCTACGCCCATTTGTTTCTCTGCTGCCAAGCCCAGCAGGTGAAGTGCAGCGGACTGATAGATGATGTTGTAATTAACCTGCACGACATGGAACAAATTCGTCTCGATCAGATTTAAAGCTGAATGTGCATCCTCCGTCGTCAAACCCAGCCATCTTACTTTGCCCTGCTTCTGCAGCTCCTGCAGCGCTTCCATCGGCCCGCCGCTCAGAATGTGATCGTTATCCTCCTGCGTATAGATGCCCCCGTGGAACTGGATGACGTCCACGTAATCTGTCTGTAAGCGAGCAAGACTCTCCTCTACACTGCGAATGACTGCAGCCATATCCATGTCTCCTCGATATGAGACCTTAGTAGCCACATAACAATCCTGACGTCTCGTTTTCAATACGTCCCCAATAATACCTTCGCTGTGTCCGCTGCCATAACCAGCGGCTGTATCGATATAATTGATGCCTGAATCCAATGCTGTATGAATTGTGCGAATTGCCTTCGCTCTTCCATCCGGGCTGTAAGGGTCCCAGCCTTGCGCTTTATTAACGCCTGAGAACGGATAGCCTCCTACGGCAATACGGCTCACTTTCAATCCTGTATTTCCTAATACGGCATATTTCATTGTAAAACACTCCTTATAGTTGGATATAAATCAACATCAATGCCCGCTTATTTCTTTTTCTCTTGATAAGCCTTATTCATTTCCATAACTATTTTTTGATACTGAGCATCCTCCTTAAGCTTACTGACAAAGGAATCCCACGCTTCTATCGTTTCTTTCCCCATGATGACCTTTATTTTCATGTCGCTAATTTTTTTATTATATTCTCCACCTACCTGAATCCCGGTTTGCGATATTAACCCGATAGAAGGATCGGCAATGCTGACCTTGGATCTCTCATCCACAATCTTTTTGTTGCGCTCAAAAATTTCCTTCGGCATGCCCGGCGCATAGGCCCACAAGTATTTATCAAATCTTTCAAAAACTTTTCCAAAGGAGCTAACCGAAATGCTGTCCACATCCGCCTGCTTCATAGCGACCTTGAATCCATCCACCTCCTTGTAATGAACATCCTTGATACCGTTTATGGCCAGTGAAGCTCCCTCCTCGGACGCTCCAAAATCCATCAATGCCAAAATCTTTTTCACCTTAGCTTCAGGAACCTTTTTCGGTATCAGATATACGCCCAAAAATCCGGGAGATTGCAGGGCCACTCCGTTCAGTGTAGTAAGAGCCAAAAAGTCAGCACTTGGATTGGTTTTCATTGGAATGTCAATCTGTCTCCACAAGCCAAGAATGGTGTCACTTGTAAAACCCGATTTACTCGATGTCGCCAATTCTTCAGCTTGTGAGGTTTTCATGACTGAAAAATCTCTCGGTATTAATTCATCCTTGTAAGCCTTGTTTAAATAAACCAGCATTTCACGTGTGCCCGGTTCTGAAGCGACATCGACAAGCTTGCCGTCCTTCAGCTTCCATTTTCCGTTGCTTTTATTAAAAATGTTGTCCATCATGGGTGACCAGTCCCTCATGTTGTAGCCAAATGTATCCTTCTTTCCGTTCCCATCAGGGTCACTGTCCGTAAAAGCTTGCCATACTTTATACATCTCATCAGTAGTTGTAGGCACCTGCAAGTGTAATTTGTCTAACCAATCCTTTCGTACAGCTGGAAAGCCTCCCCCTTCAATCGGGCGTACGGAGTGTATAGCGAAATTTTTATCGTTTATTCGAGTCGACTCCCATACACTTTTGGGGTATTCCATCAAGTGAGGATAATTTTGAATATAAGGCGTCAAATCCCAGAATGCCCCTTGATTAACCATTTGCTGCATAAGCGGGTTCGTAATATCCGAGATTTTCATTAAATCCGGTATATCGCCCGAAGCCAGGGTGACACTTTGTTTCTCATCCCAGTTATTGGGTGAAACCCAGATCATATTGATTTTGGTGTTCGTGCGTTTCTCAATCTCTTTTAATACAGGATTATCTGGCCCTGGCGGCTCAGGAGTATGGAATTCGGTTATGATGCTGATTTCCGTCGGAGGACCATTCTCTGCTTTTCCTGACGCTGGAGCAGATGAAGATGAGCCTCCTGACGAGCAGGCCGCTGTTACGAGGGACATCACACACAAAGCCGATATGGCCCCACACCTTTTGCTTTTCATTACTTTAAACCTCCTTTATATTGAGAAGCTTGTTAACGGCAGCAGTTAGCCTTTTACCGACCCAAGCATGACTCCTTTATTAAAATGCTTTTGCAAAAACGGATATACCAGTAGAATCGGGAAGGTCGCGATCACGACAGCCGCCATTTTCAAGGTCTGTGCCGGGATTTGTGCTTCAGACATCATCTCGGCCGCAACCGCGCCTCCAACAGCCGTAGAGGACTCAATCAGCATATTGCGAAGAACAAGCTGCAAAGGCCATTTCGTATAATCATTGATGTAAAGAACGGCATTAAAGAACGTGTTCCAATACGACACGGCATAGAACAGGCCAAACGCAGCAAGTGCTGGCAAGGACAGAGGAAGAATAATTCGGCAGAAGATCGCTGCATCATTGCACCCGTCAATCATCCCTGCTTCCTCTAATTCAACCGGTATACTGTCAAAAAAACTTTTCATCAATAACACGTACCAGCCGCTGGTGAGGATCGGAAATATTAGAGACCATACGCTGTTGATCAGCCCCAAATCCCGAACGAGCAAATACGGAGGAATAATGCCAGGGTTAAACAGAATCGTAAACAAGATGAGCACCAAGAAGGCTTTTCGACCCTGCAGCCTTTTTCTGGATAGTCCATAAGCCAAAGCAGCTGTGACGATTAAACTTAATCCGGTTCCCACCGTTGACAGAAACAAACTGACCCATGTCGCATTTTTAAAAGAAGGCGTTGATAACAAATATTCGTAGGAACGAATCGTCCAATGCTCAGGGAATACAACAAACCCTTGCTTCTGTGCATATTCGATCGGGTCGGTAAAAGAAATCACAAAAACGTAATATAAAGGGAAAATCGTCACCACGCATACCAAAGCCAATATTGTAATATTGATCCAATTAAAAAACCGATCACCTAAGCTTTCACGCATTCTTTACAAGCCTCCCTGACCCATGCCATGTTAATAAACGCCTTCTTCTCCGAATTGCTTGGCAAGCCGATTGACAAGAATGACCAGGAACAAGCCGACAAACGATTTAAACAAGCCGACTGCTGTACTGTAGCTGAACTGACCGCTTTGAATACCGACTCGATAAACATAAGTTTCAAACACATCGGCCACCTCGGAAACCGCTCCATTCATCATAAGAAATACTTGTTCAAAGCCAACATCCATAATTTGACCGATCCGAAGGATGAACAGAACTATAATGACGCTGCGGATAGCGGGAAGCGTGATATGCCACGATTGACGGAGTCGATTAGCCCCATCTATTTTGGCTGCTTCATACAGCTGAGGGTCTATGCCCGCTATGGCAGCCAGAAAAATAATCGTGCCCCAGCCCGTTTCTTTCCAAATGTTTTGCGCAGTCAGCATGCCCCAAAAAATATTTGCATTCGACAAGAAGTCAAATTTGGAAAACCCCATATACGCCAACAGCATATTAACGATACCGGATGATTGGGAAAATAAGAGAAAGGTGATTCCAACCACAACTACCCATGATAAAAAGTGAGGTAAATAAACAATCGATTGTACGACTTGTTTAAAAACAGGATGACGAATTTCACTTAATAACAAGGCTAAAGCAATAGGAATAGGAAAAAAAAAGCACAAATTCAATAAACTGATCATCATCGTATTGCGAAAAAGAATGAAAAAATCAGGGTTCATGAATAAACGTTCAAAATGCATCCATCCCACCCATTGGCTATGCAGTACACCCATATATGGAGAATAGTCCTGAAAAGCGATGATAATCCCCCACATCGGGATATATTTAAAAACAAGGAAAAATATAATGCCCGGACCCATGATCAGGTATAGAAACCGGTCTCGTTTGATTCCGTGCCAAACTCTAGAAATTGACGCCATCCATAAGTTCCTCCTCATCCAGCTCTGCTCATCTGCAACTTTACCGAGCAGCTTCATTTCCGGCAATAGTAACCTTTTCAACTGCTATTCAGATGAAGATTAGCTTATATAACAAGTGAATTTCCTTGCATAATACTTTTTTGACTTGCACATAAACTGCTTATTTGCCGCTTAAATGCTGCTGGTATATTTCTCGCGATACTGCCCGGGGGTCATTTTTTCACTCTTTTTGAAAATCCGGATTAAATACGAGGGCTGGTAGCTCAGCACATCAGAAATTTCATTAATTTTTAGATCGGAATGGATAAGCAGTTCCTTACAATGCTCCAGCTTGAGCCTGACGATGTAATCGATAAAGTTCTCCCCTGTGAATTGTTTAAATACCTTGCTCAGCCTGGAAGGGCTCATCTCTAGCTTTTCCGCGCAAGCATCCAAAGAAATATTGGATAAATATTGATCCTTCAATTCGGACAAAAGCTGTTCAATTTTCGTTCGCAGGTTGGCGTCATACGTGATTGATAATGTTTTGACAAACGGATGAATCAGCTTATGTTGAAACCAGTGCAGCATTTCATTAGGTTCATGGATATGCATAAGCTGCTCATACAAATGAACACCATCGTAAATATCATATAGATTCATGTCATAGCGAATAATCAGATCCTGGATAGTACCCAGCAGCTTCATCATTCCTTGATGTACGATAACCTCCGTTCCATTGCTTTGCTCCACCAAGGCCGTCAAAAACTGCTTGATCAAATCCATTGCTTCATCCTCTAGCCCGCTGCTTATCGCATGTACAATTCCTCTTTCCAGCTCAAAAGAATATTTCATTTTATGATGATGGTTATGGATCAAAAAGTGATTCATGTCCAAAATTTGATTCGAGTTGTCCAAGTCACGAAACCTCAGCGCTTTGCGTGATTGCTCAAGCAGCTTAGGCGCTTCCATAATGGACTCTGTGATTTGGCTAATGACAACCGTTGCTTTCATTCGTATAACGTTGTTGACCGTGGATATGAACGCAGAGCCTTGTTTGTTCAATTCCTGATGAAGCTGCTCCCGATTGTCATTTTCCTCTGTTATGAAAAAAGCTCCTACCGATAAGTCCTGAAAATTGATCACGTGCACCATCTTCGTGTTTTGGGAACACAGCTCTAATAAGATGTTGGAAGCGGCAAAGGTAAGCAGCTGTGTATCTCTGTCCGAATACATCCCACCTCGATCATTGATGCCGTGCAGCTGTGCCACCAGAAAAGCACAATGTTGATTTTGAACATCCCACTCCAAACGGCCAAGCTGGTCTATGATTTCAAGCTCACTGTGAAAATATAGATTGCCCTGCAAAAACTGAAGCAAAAAGCTGTCACGCAGCATAGGTATCGATTGCTTCATTCGCAGCTGAAGAGCCTCCTGCTCATCCAGATGCCGTCTCCATTGATTTTCGATATATACGATTTCATCTTTTTCATCGTCTTTCTCTTGTTTGCCTGACTCAAATATATTTTTCACTCTCAAAATGGGGGCATATATTTTATGGGAAGCGAACCATGACATTAATAATCCGATCACCAAACAAACAACGCTAATTAAAATAATAAGCCGCGAAATAAAGGTTACCGGCGCAGCGATTTGCGAATCGGGTGTAGCGGATATAACAGTCCACTTTCCACCTAATTTGGCGATGCTTCCATAGGATACCGAATACGACTGCTGCTCCCATTCCATTTTAAAGGTGCTTTCACCTTGATGTTTTTCATTCATGTGTTTGACTAAAGCTTGCTTAAAGGGCAGCTGGTCATTAGACTCATTCGAGAGAAATGTCGTTAAGTCCTGATCGTTTTCATTGATAAGAAATGAGATTCCTTTTCCTGTAGCCAGCTTTTGAACCATCGAATTCAGCTTGTTTTGATCGAGATAAATAAGAAAGGCGCCGAAGGAATCGTTTAGCCTGCCACCAGGGAGCTTGACTACCACCGTTTTATAGGAAGAATCAGGCTTATTAATTTGTTTTAAAGAGTAATGCAAATAAATGTTTTGGTCTTTGTCCAGAAGCGAATTAAAGAGCTTGCGGTCCGATTCCGTTTGAATAGACCGAATCCCTGACTCATCACTTATCAACTTATCAGCCTCACGCAAATATAAGGTTACGCTGCTGATCAAAGAATTGGACTCCTTCATCAAGGAAAGAGATTTAATCAGATCATTAGTTTTCTCAAATTCCCAGGCCAAATCCATTTGGTTTAGCGATGGATCGAAGCTTGGATCCAGTGAGATTCTAACAACAAACTTTTCGAGTGCCGTTAAATAATCATCCATTTGCTGGATCGATTGATCCAAATGCGATTTGTGAGCTTTGGTTACCTCGGTTCCAATCACATCCGTGCCTAGATAAAATAAGATCACACCCACAATAATCAAGGGAATACAGGTAACCAGCATCACGATTCCGGTGGTTTTCCAAAATACGGTTCCACGAATTCGCATTTTTCTTTTGGACATTTTTCATTGCCCCCCTTACTCCTCCACTATCCTTTTGAAACACACTCTATGAGTTGAACGAAAATAGGCGGCCGGAGAAATATACCGGCAGCCTAAATCGCTTTTTACATTCTTTTTGTCTCCCGCTATACGGTCAAGCCCTGCTTTTCCAACCAAATTTTTAAAGGAACGTCTCCATCCGTAGGTGTATAATATCCGTTGCAGTTTAAACCGTCCCCAAGCATCTGACGAGCGATCGGATCGGATTTTTCCAACAAACCGTCCATCGTCATATCGTCTTTTCTGCGAATCCACCGATATCCGTAACCGTAGAAAAGCACCTTCCGGGTCACATCAGACCAGTTCGTACTGGCCGCATGCCACAACCGGCGATCAAAAAATACGGCTGTTCCCGGTTTTACGCAAACCGGAATGGCTCCCTCAGGCTGACCTATCTTATCCTCGGATAGAGGCATCGTGTCCATCAGATGACTGTTGGGTACGATCCAGAAATTGCCTCGACCCGCTTCGGACAAATCTGACAAGAAATAAGCTACTTTTAAGGAAAGCCGTGGACGCGGATGAGACTCCATTTCCATATTCACTCGGCCGCTATCCTGATGCCAGCCAAAGGTCCGGTCACTCTGTTCCTGCCCTGATGGAGGCGTGACAATCATATGCGTATGATACATGTAAATATTCCAACCCAGAAGGCCCCATACCTTCGGAAGTGTTTTTTCATACGTGACCAGATCGAGGAACAACTGGTGGTCCTTTACGAAATCTGTATAAAATAAAGCTTTTTTCGTATCATGACCTTCGTTGTATTTAAGCTCGCTAATCCGGTCTACCTCCACCGTCAAGGCTTCTACCTGCTCTGGGGAAAGCGCATTTTCCACAATCAAATAACCTGTTTCATTAAAATGGCGACGTTCTTCCTCGGTTAAGCTGTATTGCAAGCATGATGTTTCCATGAATACCTCCTGAGTTATTATAGTTATTTATAAAAGCTGAAAGCTTTAGCAAATTCCTTATAGGCCTGTTTGAATTCCGGAAGATTATTTAGCTTGTTTACATAGGCCTTGTACTCATCCATGGAGATTTGCCCGACAATCGCCTTGGTCATCATGGCCGTCCATTCCGCAGAATATTTCGTCCATGTTTTGAGCCACGTATCAGAAACCAGCCAGGTGAAAATATTATAGATCCCTACCTTTTCATAATCCGCTACTTCTTTTCTTTTTTGTTCTACATATTCCTTAGGGGCTCCGGGGTTATCGACTTTTCCCCATTTCACATAGGCCAGTACGGCCGCTCCCAGGCTTGTTGTGTTGACCTCTTTCAAAGAAAGCTCTGTCGGCACCTTTAGTCCGTTGACTACGTTGTAGTGGACTCCCTCAATACCGCTGTAGGCAAAATCCGTAAGCTCCTGAGAAGCCGTTGCGTCAAAATATTTGAGCATTTGCTTTAATTTATCCTCAGGTACTTTCTTAGATATGAAGATGCCTCCGTTCACGCCAGTAGATAACTCGACTGCATAACCACCTGGACCCTTTAAAGGAGGCAGCGCGATGATTTTCGCATCAGGCTGAACTTTTTTGGCCTGCACTTCAAAATCATAGTGGTATCTGGTGCTTCGCATGTAAGTTGCCGCTCTTCCAGTCGAAATTGCTTCCTCCATCTGTGTTCTTTTCATCGCCATGTATTCCTTGGGCATGCTGCCTTCCTGATATAGCTGTCTAAACCAATCCACCATATCTGTATATTGATTAGTCAACTCATGCCATATGAGTCCCCCATCACTATCATAGTTCGGCGATAATGCGCCAAAAGCAGCCTCAAACGTACTAACACCCTCATTGGTTCCGACCAAACCCATCGTATCCTTTTTACCGTTGCCGTCCGGGTCCCCATTAGCCATCAACTTCAACGCATTCCGATACTCATCAATAGTGGTCGGGACAGCCAGACCCAGCTTATCCAGCCAATCCTTCCGAATATTGACGGAGCTGTCAATCAGGGACCTTGAACGTGGTAAGCCATAAATTTTGCCATCAATAGATAAATATTTGGTCCAGTTGGGAGGCGTGTTGTTTTTGAGGTTCGGATATTGGCTCATATCCCCTAGAAACGGAGTCAGATCCCAAAAGGCCCCGCTTCGGATGGCATTGATCATAGATGCAGTTAACCCCTGATTCGGATAAGCGATCACCTCGGGAATATCACCGGAAGCCAGAATCAGATCAAGTTTCGTGATTACGTCCCCGGAAGGAACCCAATTCGCATCAATCTTTACATTTAACCTTTTTTGATATTCCGTCCAAAAAGCATTATTCATATCCGGCATCTCATTGTACAGTCCACCAAATATTTGGATCGGGAGCGGTTTGCCTGTGTTAGCAGAAGCTTCATTGCTTTTATTTGGAGTTGTACCACTTCCACTTCCACTTCCACTTCCTTCTTGCATCGT
The DNA here is from genome assembly GCF_900114475.1 of Paenibacillus sp. 1_12. Taxonomy (GTDB): domain Bacteria; phylum Bacillota; class Bacilli; order Paenibacillales; family NBRC-103111; genus Paenibacillus_S. The sequence continues at coordinate 668,003 of NZ_FOTE01000001.1, forward strand.
ATTGTTGTTTGCTGAACATCCGCTTGTCAGAACGGCCAACAAACAGCTAATCGTTACAACGAACCTTGTTCTTGACTGCCAATATGGTCTCAATATCACATCGAATTCCCCCCAAAGCGTTGTAAGCGCTTCATATATGGATATACGTCAATTTTAGAATATCCCTCTGTGATTTGCTATTAACAGATCAATGTTCTTTTGAACGATTCAATGATAATGAAAAGGATTGCAGTCGATGATGAAGAATATGGTTATGAAAGAAAATCAAATTCATGACAATGGCGGGGAGGGGCCCATGCTTAAACTGCATTCTTGTTACGAGCTCACTCTTGAAAATTGGCACATGGATCGTGCGGAATCACAATATAATGTTTTGGTGTTTATCACCTATGGCAAGATCTCATACTGGGTTAATAATGAAACCGTTTGCTTAGAGGGAGGAGATGCATTGCTTATACCTGTCGGATCCATACGAGGCGGATTTTCTGAACATTCTTCCACTCATCAGCGGTACGCTACCCATTTTAGCAGCACAGGCTCCGAGCATCTGCTTCCTCTTCTTGGGTGCAAGGATTATTCAAAAACAAAAATTCATAGTGCAGATTACTTTAAACAAAGATTCTCCTTATTAAGCCATCATTGGATGATGAAAAGTTCCTTTCAATCCTCTCTTTGCTTCTCCATACTTTTGGAAATGTTAAGTATTATGAATCATGATCTCAATCATGAACAATTCCCGTCAAAAAAAATAAAGTTAGTAGAAAATATAAAAAAATACATATTAGAGCATTATCAAGAACCGATTAAACTGCTTGATATTTCCGAATACCTGGAGAGAACTCCCACTTATATTACTAATATTTTCAAAGAAGTTACCGGATTTTCACCTATTGAATATTTACATCATGTTCGTATCGATAAATCCAAGGACCTTATGTTCTATACCTCAATGTCTATTAGAGAAATAGCCGATCATACGGGATTTTGCGATCAGGCTTACTTTAACCGGGTGTTCAAAAAGGTAACCGGATATTCGCCCACCTCTTTTTTAGGTGATAAAAGAAACTGATCAGCTGTGAAAAGTAGAAATAAACATGCAATATATGATACCATTATATGGATAATTTTATTTGGAATAGGAGAAGCTTTATGACCTCAAAAAAAATTTATGCCATCCTGATAGCCGGTCTCATTAGTTTAGCCCCACAGCTTCAGCTCACTGCCTCTGCACAATCCCTAACAGAGATGACCCCAACCCAGATTAGTCATATAGAAGACGTTCACGTTGAAAAATACGAGAAAATGCGTGACCTCCCTAGTCCTTACTCTGACGAGGGAAAAGAGTGGATGAAGAAAATGCTCACGCCCAAAACGGAAAAGAACGAAATTCAACTACTAGATTATGATTACAGAGCGGATATATATGAACAGCTCGTTCAATACGAAAAAGAACATCCTACTGCCCACCCACGGGACGTGTATGATTTTTTTATTCAGCTATGCAAATCATACAATCGTCAATACATGCAGCATCCCGTAAAGCAGGCTGATCCGATTAAGTCTGATTGGTTCTATCCCGTAGATAATGGCAGGGTAAAGCTGGATGCGGATTTAACCCGTTTTTACAATAGTGACCCGGTTGCAGGATTCAAATCGCTGTTAGCCCGCGAGGAAGCTGTGAAGACTACGGTTTCGCTATTCAAGCAAATCGGACATCATGATCATTCCGAGGCTTTTCTGGAAATGGCAACCAACGTTTATTTGGTTCATTATACGAACAGCTACTCGTGGTCGAGATATTGGGCTATTTATCCGGCATCGTCTATAGACGAGACTAATTCGGAGCACCGAAGCCAGCAGATTAATGCGATGAATTTCAATAATGCAGTTGTTGGAAGATTGGCTGCTGCGAATAACAATATTACAACCAAAAGCTCCCTCAATGAGATCAAAATTTTGCTGTTCCGAGTTTACTACGGTGGGCAACTAATGAAGCTTTATAAAAGCAACATAGACAGCCAAGATTATACCAAAATTTTTACCGGACATTTTGAAGATTTTTCGGTCACACAAATTACTTCCAATTAATGTAAATTACATTTCGACCATAGAACATATATAAAATCATATCATTTAGTGAGAATGACAAAGGAGCTGCAGCAGCAGCTCCTTTGTATTTGTATAAAGTCCATTATAAGAACGTATCCAGCGGACAGTTTTGCTCAGGAAAGGTATCCAATACTTAATACCCACTATCTTGCGGTCAGCAAAGGCTTGGTCTCTTTAAATTGAAGCTCATACAAACGGTGATAATAGCCACGCTGCGCCAATAATTGATAATGATTGCCGATTTCCCGCAGCTTACCCTTATGCATCACGATAATTTGATCTGCATGCTGAATCGTGGACAATCGGTGCGCAACAATTACGGTTGTACGGCCAGCAGAAATATTATGCAGTGCATCCTGTACAACCAGCTCAGTCTCCGTATCAATATTGGAGGTTGCCTCGTCGAGGATCAAAATTTGCGGCTTGAAGGCAATAGCCCGAGCGAACGATAACAGCTGCCGCTGTCCGAGCGATAGATTGATACCCCGCTCACCCAATATCGTCTGATAGCCATTAGGCAGAGTTCGAATATAATCATCCATATGAACCATCTTCGCTGCTTGGACAACCTGATCTTCTGTAATATCCTTATTGTTCAAGCGGATGTTGGAAGAAATATCTCCGGTGAACAAAAATACATCCTGCTGTACAATACTAATACAATGACGAAGCTCATCCAACGGGATATCGCGAATGTCAATGCCATCCAGACGAATGCTGCCCTTTTGAATATCGTAGAAACGATTGATGAGCTGAATTATCGAGCTTTTGCCCGCTCCTGTCGCACCTACGAAGGCAATTGTTTGTCCAGGATGAATGGTGAAGCTGACGTCTTTCAGTACCCAATCCTCATTATTGTAGGCGAACCATACATGCTCGAACGTAATTTCACCGCGTACCGATGTCGGCAAGCTAGTAGGTTTCACGGCATCAACGATGGATGGTTTTTCATCCAGCATCTCGAAGATCCGCTCCGCACCTACCATAGCGGTCTGGATTTGGTTGTATTTCTCGGCGAGACTTAACAGCGGCTGGAAGAACTGTCGGACATAATGTGTAAAAGCATACACGATACCAAACGTAATACTGCCGTCGATCACGCTGCCGCCTCCGTACCATAGAAGCAGGGCGATCGATAAGTTGCCCATAAACCCAATGGTGGGCTGAAATATGGAGTTAATTACCGTTCCGCGCATACCCGCACGATAGTAATCATTATTATGTTTATCGAACTGCTCCCCTTGCCGCTCCTCACGGATAAACAGCTGGGTAATGCGGATACCGGACAGGTTCTCCGCCAGAAATGAATTCAGTCTGGACAAAATGACCCGGCTTGTTCGCTGCGCTTCCCTCATCATACGACGGAACCAGAAAGTCATAACAGCCAGCACAGGTATGACGGCAAAGGAAAGCATCGCCAGCTTCATGCTCATCTGCATCATAATCAAGACAATTCCGAGCAATGTAATAACATCTTTAATCAGATTTACGATAACCTGTGAGTAAAGCTGGTTTAATGCCTCCGTATCCTGAGTAACCCTTACTACAAGCCGACCCACTGGATTCCGGTCAAAATAGGACATCGACATCCGGCTCAAATGCTTGAACAGCATATCGCGGATATTAAAAATAATTCGCTGGCCCGTATACTGGAGCAGGTTGCTTTGCAAATAGCTGAGCAAAGCCGCAGCAGTGACCGTGAGCAAAAACAAAACTCCTATTTTGGCAAAGCCGATATAATCCTGCTTGCGGAACAACCCCATCGTAGCTTCATCGAGCAGAACCGCTTCGTGGATTTGGTTTTCGGCCGAAACCTTGACTTTACCGCTTCCATCATCAGGAAGAAGCTTGACTTCACTCTCTTGGGTCGTCTTCCACCCCTCAATCATATAATCCTTATTGTCCACACTTACAATCTGAGCCTTCGCTGCCCCCTGCGGGAAGCTTCCTGCTTCAACCGCTGAAGGCTCCATTCTTACATAATCCCGCCCGTTCCATGTCGTGACAGTATCGAATACCTGCAGTTGCTGCCCTTGTGAACTTTCCATGGATATCATCGGCTTATTTAAACCATTAATATGTCCATCAATCGCTATTTTCATCAAGTAAGGCCTTGCCAAATCGGAGACGACAATCAAAAAAGCAAGTATGATACAAAACACAATCATTTTCCAGTAAGGCTTAGCGTATGACATCAGTCTGGACAAAAGCTGGCTGTCCTTCGTATTCTTGAGATCTTGCTCTGCATGGATATTCATAGGCTGGCCCCTTCCTGTATGGCGGCTTGCAGCCGTTCAATATCCTGTCCATCTTGACGTTCTGCTTCCTGATCAAGCTGCTGCTTATGATGTAAATCCGCATATAGTCCATTGCGACGGAGCAACTGCTCATGCGTACCCCGCTCAACTATTTTCCCATCATCCATGACGACAATCTGATCAGCTCCCTGTACCGACGATATCCGGTGTCCGATAATAATCGTTGTCCGTTTGTTCATCACTGATTTCAAGCCTTCTAGGATCAGATCCTCTGTGATCGTATCGACGGCCGACAAGCTGTCATCGAATATGAGGATCGACGGTTTTTTAATAATCGCCCTAGCGATACTCACCCGCTGACGCTGTCCTCCTGACAGCGAAACGCCACGCTCCCCAAGGGTCGTATCAAACTGATCCGGAAACTCCACAATATTCTCATATACTTGAGCTATCTTGGACGCTTCCACAACCTGCTCGTCCGTGTACGGTTTGGGGTCAAATCCGATATTATCGCGAATTGTCGAGGAAAACAGGAATTGATCCTGCGGTACAATACCGATCTGTCCGCGAAGCGTTGTTAATGGAATTTCATGAATGTCATGGCCATCTATGAACAAGGTCCCCACAGGTGGATTATGCAATCTGACTAATAAATTGGTAAGCGTACTTTTACCGCTTCCGACTCGGCCTACGATGGCGAGACTGCTTCCTTTGGGCACCTTTAATGATATATTTTTCAGCATTGGTCGGTCTTCTTCCTCTGGATAAGCAAAGGTCAAATTACGAAATTCAATTTCACCTTCTATATGCTGAATCTCTTGATTAGCAACCATATCATCAATAACCTGCGGCTGTGTATTAAAAATCTCCATGATGCGGATTTCCGAAGCTTTACCCCGCTGCATCAGGTTCACGACCTTGCCTAAATTCTCAATAGGTCCCATCAGCAGTGAAAGATAGGTGTTGAAGGCTACGAATTGACCGAGCGTAATCACATGATTGAGCACCATCACTCCACCCATTACGACCGATACCAGAAAGCTAAAGCCAACAATACCCGTACTCAAGGAGCCAAATAAAGAGTTCGTCCGGACAAAAACACGGTTCATTTTGACAGCGTGTTCATTATCCTTTTCAAACAGTTTATGCTCCTCCCTTTCTTGGACATAAGCCTTGACGACTCGGATACCTGCTGTAAACTCCTGAACACGACTCGTCAAATCGGAGATCGCGCTTTGCATATCCGCTGATTGCTTTTGAATGCGGCCATTAAACCGATAAGCGAGAATACTAAGCAGCGGCAAAGGAAGCATCGTTACCAGTGTCAACCAAGGATTAACTGTCGTAACCATAGCAACAACCGAGACAACAATCAGCAAAATCGCTTCCATAATATTAAAGTATCCCTGCATCGTTACCTCACGAATCACGCCGACATCACTGATAGCATGTGACATCAGGTCGCCGATTCGCTGATTATTAAAATACTGTGCCGACAGCTTTTCCCAATGCTTGAACAAATCACCACGGACACGTGTCTCCAGCATTCGGGATAAACGGAACAAATAAATACGGCTCGTTGAACGAAAGAAGGCAATTCCAAGTCCAATCACGACCATCCAGACAGCAAATTGAATCGTTTCTTGGACATTTAAAAGCGAGCTCTGCAGCTTATCCGTAAATTGCCCCAAAAGCACAGGTATTAACAATTGCAGCAAGCTTGAAATGGACAATAATGCAAATCCAATCAGGTAGGACCACCGATAATTCTTAATATGATTCCAAAAAATACTTGTTCTCTCCATCTGTATCCCCCCGCGAGTTCCCACCATTATCAGCTACTTTAACCGATCCATTAATTGACTATAGTAAGATTACCGCGATTAATATAAAGTTACCATGGATTTATTGATCTCATATTATGGACTATCTAACTTTTTCAAAATGCCAAATATTTATTTTGGAAACACCCCCTTGAATCCAAGGATCCATCGATTGCCATTCAATCGCGCGATATCGGGCTATCGCCTCGTTCTCCGACCCTGCCAATGAATTCGTGCCACTCCTTCTCATTTGCTTCATTTGCAAATAGGTTTCACGTGACCACCCACTCCAAACCTCGATAAACAAGCCCGGCTGGTCCACACCCTCGAGCAGCTCCAGCTCAGGGCATTTGTCACTGACAATTTGAATCCAATGTGAATAAACTGACCTATGTTGGGGTAATATGTGATATTCAACAAATACTTTAGACATTTTTTTCACCTCTATAGCTTTATTTTAAAGTAAAAAATGATACACTAAAATGAAATTGTGCTTACGAAGTCAGTGTTCCTGAAGGAACACTCGAAGTCAGTTTTGCCTACGCAAAACTCAAGCTTATGCTTACGAAGTCAGTGTTCCTGAAGGAACACTCATAGGAGGAAAACCCCATGGATAGTGGAACACATCTAGTGATCGGATTCGGGTTGGCCGGATTGGCTCATATTGATCCTGTTGTAGCGGCTAATCCTATGCTTTCCACAGCCATTCTTATTGGGACTGTAGTCGGGTCGCAAGCACCCGATATGGACACGCTTTTGCGTTTCAAGAGCAATGCCGCTTACATCAAAAACCACCGCGGACGCTCACACTCCATCCCTGCTGTGCTCATTTGGACGGCTCTTATTACGCTGGTGTTGATGCGTATATTCAATGGCTTGCCCTTAGCACATGTTGCCCTTTGGGTATTCATCGCTGTTGCTTTTCATGTATTTACAGATTTATTCAATACATATGGGACGCAGGCATTCAGGCCATTTACGGAAAAATGGATCGCTTGGAACATTATCCATATATTTGATCCTTTCATTTTCTTCTCTCACATCGTAGCGATTTTAATGTGGGCTGTCCAACTCGCAGCGCCTGAGAAAATTTTTCCTATTTTATATGCGTGTCTAGCAGTGTATTATATATGGAGATCGTGGTGGCATCATCGTTTGGAATCCAATCTGTTTCACAAGGATCCTATTTACGAAATAGGCGATCGGTACATGTTGATTCCATCCTTTAACCTCAATTTTTGGCAGATAGTCAAAACAAAGTCCGATGGACGGTATGTACTAGGCGAATACAAAAACAATCGGATCAAATGGATCGATGAAGTTTCCTGCACCTCACATCCAGCTGTTGAAGCATCCAGGCAGCATAGTGACATCGCCGCGTTTTTATACTTCACTTCGTTCGCCTGCTCAGATTTGCGCAGTCATGACTGGGGCTACGAAGTACGATGGGCCGATGTCCGCTACCGTCACCGCAAGCAGTACCCCTTCGTCGCTGTATTGCTGTTGGACAATGAACTGAAGCCGATTGATTCCTATGTCGGTTGGGTCAACGATACACGCCTGGAGAAGAAGCTGCGGGTTAACACCTGATTTCTTGTTCTTAGCTACTTCTGTATGTTACTCTCACCAGGACTTTATGACTTCTGGGCTGCTGCGGCAGCCCTTTCGTTATGATGTCTCGGCTCACAACTTCTCAAGAAACGATAAAAAGCCCAAGGATACAAGATCCTTGAGCTTCTATTGAAATGAGATACTGACTATGAGCGAGATTGTCCGCCTGCCAAAGATTGCTCTGCAATTTGTACCAGACGGCGAGTAATATGGCCACCAATAGCGCCTGTATCACGAGTTGCCATGTAACCGTAGTAGCCATCCTGAGGAATTTGGATACCCAACTCTTGCGCAACCTCATACTTTAATTGCTCCAGTGCAGAAGATGCCTGCGGTACCACCAATACATTACTGTTACGGGATTGTCCTTGTGCCATGATAATCAGCACTCCTCTCAAATCTGAATGAATAGCTTTGATGTATTTGCAAGCTTGCAAACTTATTATGTGATTTCTAATAAAAAGTATACGCACCTGCTGAAAAATGTTTTTAGATTTTCAAATATTCATAAAAGAGGCGGAATTTTAACCATGAACAAAGGCTTGGCACTCGTTTTTGCTGTAATCGGCACCCTGCTACTAACTGCAATCAGCTACGCTATGAGTACAGGTAACCTCTGGCTTGTAGGATTGTTCTCCATCCTCTCACTCGGATTTATCGGTTTTGGCTTTATTGTGAAGGCCAAATTAAGAAAACGAAATGGCGGCTGAACTTCAGCACCATTTCGTTTTCTTTTTTGAGCTTGCTATGCATAGCGCACCTGCGCAAATTACTTAGAGTACAAGAAATCCCATTTTTTCTTTGGCGACTCGTAATACTTTCTCAGCCTGCTCAGCCGCCCGGTCTGAGCCTTGTCGAAGAATATCATACAGCTCGCCGGATTCGCGAATTTCGCGGTAACGCTGCTGCAGAGGCTCCAACAAAGCAACTACACGCTCAGCCAACTCTTTTTTGAAGGGACCGTAGCCCTGCCCCTCATACATCGCTTCAATCTCGGCTATTGTCAGATCAGAGCAATTCGCATAAATACTCATTAAATTACTGACCTCTGGCTTGGCCTGAGGATCAAATTTCACTTCACGGCCGGAGTCGGTAACCGCTCGGCTGATTTTTTTGCGAATCACATCAGGCGAATCCAATAGAGTAATAAAACTGCCCGCGTTCGGACTGCTTTTACTCATCTTTTTGGATGCATCGTCCAGTGACATAATCCGTGCTCCTACTTGAGGTATATACGGCTCTGGTATTGTGAACGTATCGCCAAAGCGCTGATTAAAGCGCTGGGCCAGATCACGCGTCAGCTCCAAATGCTGCTTCTGATCATCACCAACAGGCACCAAATCCGCATTGTACAGCAGAATGTCTGCAGCCATTAGAGAAGGATACGTAAGCAAACCGGCTCCCACGGAATCCTTGCCTTCCGATTTGTCTTTGAACTGCGTCATCCGCTCCAGCTCACCCATATACGTTAATGTGGTAAACAACCAGCCCAGCTCAGCGTGCTGTCTTACGTGTGACTGCATAAACACCGTGGCCTTCGCCGGATCAATACCCGCCGCGATATACAAAGCCGTCACCGATTCACTTTGCTCCTTTAACGCTGCCGGCTCCTGAGGGACCGTAATTGCATGCAAATCTACTACCATAAAGTAACAATCGTGAGTGTGCTGTAGTGTCACATAATTTTTCAAAGCCCCAATATAGTTGCCCAATGTCAATTGACCGCTGGGCTGCATACCCGATAATACACGTTTCATTTGATTTCCTCCTCCATGAACTGCCTGATTCAACACATATTCCTGAAACGCAAAAAAGCCCCATTGTCAGGGACGGAAAACCGTGGTGCCACCCTATTTCGCTGATGAACGACCAAAGAATCACATTCGTCTCGTCATCAAGCCTTTATCTTCTGTAACGGGAAGTGCCCGGACCAGCGTTGGACTCCGTATGGCACACCCGCATCACACAGGTTTTCCGTCCGAGTCGTTCAGCCGTCAGCTCAAGGATCCATTCAACGCAAGCTATCTACCGGTTCACAGCAGCCACCGGCTTTCTGAAAGATATCACTCTCGTTTACTTGTTCCTGTCATTGCCTGTACCCTCATTTGCTAACCATCAGGAATGCTTTGAAATGAGGCAACATACTTTTGTACAGTATAAGATTTCAGTATGGGAATGTCAACAAGCCTATAATTTATGTAATTATGAAGATTTTTTGTGCGCGGCATGTCCTATATACGTGTATCGCCTCATAAGTTATAATAATAATTACGATTTAGAAAGGGAGATATGTCCATTGCAAACGCCATTACTTCGATGGAGCACCAATGTGCTCACGCTCATTTGCCTGGTTATGCTGTTTCTCATTTTTACGCAAAAACAAACGCCAGATCTCTCCTTCCTGGACAGCACGACCGCGCAAAGCTTCAAGACGATATTTTTAAGTATTATTCTGGAAGCCTTCCCTTTTGTTCTGCTCGGGGTGCTCGTTTCCGGATTACTCCAAATGTTTGTCAGCGAGCAGACGATCCGCCGTATGATCCCCAAAAATCCAGTGCTTGGCATTCTGTTTGCCTGCCTGGTCGGTATTATTTTTCCATTATGTGAATGCGGCATGATTCCGGTTATCCGTCGTTTAATGCGTAAAGGAATGCCTGTGTATGTGGCAATCGTCTTTATACTGGTCGGTCCGATTATCAATCCGGTCGTCTATGCTTCCACGTATATGGCCTTTCGCAGTCGTCCGGAAATCGCATATTCCCGTATGGCATTGGCATTTATTGTGGCACTGGTCATCGGCTTGATCATTTATAAGTTTTTCACAAGCAATCCGCTTCGCGACCTGTCCTACCTGAAAGCTTCTACCGTAACGCATCAGCATGATCATAAGCATAACCATAACCATAATAACCATGAGCATAATCATGAACATGATCGCCACGTCGCCAATTCTAGCCATGCACATAATACTATCCTTCACGACAACAACCATGATCACAGTCATCATGAGCATAATCACGATCATATCCATCCCGTTCCCACAACGATTGTCGGCCGTATTTTCGGTGTGCTGGGTCATGCATCAGACGAGTTTTTTGATATGGGTAAATATTTGTTGTTTGGTGCAATCATAACAGCTATTATTCAGACACTCGTAAACAGGGACAGCCTGGTTTCCATTGGTCAAGGTGAATTCACCTCACATTTGTTTATGATGGCCTTAGGTTTCGTGCTCTCGTTGTGCTCTACATCCGATGCATTTGTCGCTTCATCCTTCACTACAACCTTTTCCACAGGCTCGTTATTAACGTTTCTCGTTTTTGGACCTATGCTGGATATAAAAAGTCTGCTGATGCTGCTGTCTGCATTTCGTACACGCTTTGTTCTGGCTTTATCTGTCCTGATTATCGTTGTTGTGCTTGTATGCTCGCTTATTTTCGAAAAAATCGTATTTCCATAGGAGTGTGCTGTCGTGAGTACAAAGTGGTTAAGCGTGCATCATTTTATTAAAGCGTTGATTCTATTCGGGTTTGCGATGTACATTGCTTATCTAGTCAAAACTGACAACATTTTATATTATATCGCCCCTCGCATGGTGGATTATGTGAAATGGTCCGCCGTTGGCTTCTATGCGATTGCTGTTTATCAAATTTATCAAGCCATTCGCAGTCTCTGGGGCTCAGTCGCTGCATGCGATTGCGATCATGATCATACCCCCTCATCCTCTGTATTGAAAAATACTATGATCTACGGGTTGTTCTGCTTCCCTCTGCTGCTTGGCTTCTTACTTCCTGACACCTCTATGGGAAGCAGTCTTGCTGCTAAAAAAGGGATGAATCTGAGCAGCGCGACAGCTGTCAAGAAGGACACAACGTCAACTCAGGCTGCGACTCCTGCGCCACTTTCACCTCCTGCGGCTGCTCCAGCACCAGATCCAAGTCCTAAACCCAGCACCGCTCCAACCGATAAGCAGGATGAAATGTTCCCATCCGATAAATTCACCAAGCACTATGCCGCTTATGCCAAGGAGTTGTATGGGGAAAGTGTAATTCCGGTCAAAGAGGATTTGTATATGGAAACACTGACTACCGTGGATTTGTACCTCGACAAATTTATCGGCAAAAAAATGCAGCTCACCGGCTTCGTTTACCGTCAGGACGATATGAAAGCCAGTCAATTCGTTGTCGGACGTTTTGCCATTCAGTGCTGCTCCGCCGATGCTGCTCCTTACGGGGTGCTCGTCGATTATGAGCGTGCCCAGCAATTTCCGAGTGATTCGTGGGTAACCGTAACTGGGACGATTCAACAAACCAAATTCAATGACATGGAAATTATGCTTTTAAAGGTCGAAAAAATTACCAAAGCAGAGCCTGCAAAGGCACAATATGTGTATCCGAATTTTGATTTTGGAACTTAAAAACAGCCAACGGGCTTCTTCTTAACTTCATCGTCGCACTTTATGCTACAATATAGCTGCAATAAGGCAGCAATATTTGCCGTCATTACCTGATAATTATTTAAATCCACCCCCAGTAAGGAGCTGATCCAATGATCAAGCAAATCGACTGGCAGGGTACTCCTGCCTATGTACTTGAAAATGAACAACTGATCGTCTCCATCTGTCCCGGAATTGGCAACAATGTGTACAGTATATGGGACAAGAAGCTGCAGCGCGAAATGCTGCGTACCCCTGAAGGTCCAGCTGCCTTGTCCGAGCAGTTCGTTCAATTTGGAACACCGATCCTAATGCCGCCTAACCGTATCGACAAGGGACGGTTTACATTCGAAGGCCGCGACTATCAGTTTGACATCACCCATCCGGCAACAGGCAATCATATTCACGGTCTAGTCCGTCAGCAGCCTTGGGTCGTAAAGCAAGCAGGAGAAAAGGAAAACGGGCAATTATTCATTACATCTTCCATCAATTTGGCTGAGGATGAAAATGTACAGCGCCAATATCCACATGCATTAGAGCTGGAAGTAACCTATGTATTGGATGGCAGCCGACTTACCCAAACGCTCAAGGCTGCGAATACAGGAAATAATACTGCACCATTTGGCTACGGCTTACATACATGGTTCCTGCTAGATGGCAAACCCGAAAGCTGGAAGCTTCAGCTGCCCGTTGAAGGCATCTGGGAGCTGAATGAAGTCAATATCCCTACTGGTCATGTGGGTCCGCTAGGTCGCTATGAAGCACTGATTGAAGGCGAAACGCTAGCAGGCCACAATATGGATACCGTTTTTCAGATTGGCAGCAATCCGTGTACGGCTATCTTATCCAACGATCAGGTAGAAATTCGCTACAGCGGCTCCGAATCATTCAAGCAATGGGTCATTTTCACCAAAGGAGAAGCCCATGACTTTATTTGTCTGGAGCCTTACACTTGGGTTACCAATGCGCCTAATATTGATCAGCCTGCTGAAGTGACAGGGCTACAGGGCATCAAGCCCGGAGCCACGCTGCAATTGGAAGTTACCCTGGAAATTAATCACCGTTAAAGCTGCAACCGTCCAAACCTCCTGAAGCTGTGCAGCAGCTCTGGAGGTTTTGCTGTTTACAGAAAGAACTCCGATTGACTCCTTCATACCCCGATGCTAAGATAGCCTCATACTAACGTAACCTTATGAACTTATTTCCATATACGATATACGCAGGAATGGAGTAATTATGGACAAAAAATATTGGGTACCCGCTCTTGAAAAAGCACATGCCGTCATTCGGCTTGTCGCCGAGGAGCCCTCAAAATTAAAGCTGACCGAGCTATGCAAACGTTTGGAAATCAGCAAAAGCTCTATGTTTTCTTTATTGCAAACGATGGAAGCCTTGCAATGGATTACTCGTGATCGTTCGGATGCTTACACACTAGGTATGCATTTTGGACGAATGGGTCATGCATTTTTTAGTCAGTATGATTTAATCGATGCTTTTCGGGCGGAGGCGCCCGCCTTTATGCATGAAATTAATGAATCCATTCAGCTCGCCAACCGGGATGGCAGCGAGGTCGTATATCTCGCCAAGGAAGCAGCACCGTCACTTGTTCAAATGGTTTCCGGTCCAGGCACCCGGCTGCCTGCTCATGCGACCGGGCTTGGCAAGTTACTGCTATCAGCTCTGGAGGATTCAGAGCTGCAGTTGCTTTATACCGAAGAGAACTTATCCAGCCTGACCCCTTTTACCCTTCGAACCAAACGTGATTTGTTCGAGCAATTGGACCTTATACGCAAGCAAGGTTATGCTATCGATCTGCAGGAAGGTGTGATGGGCTTCAATTGCCTTGCAGCGCCAATCTATCACAGTGGCGGCCATATGATTGCCGCGGTCAGCTTCTCTATGCCTCTACACCACTGGGAGGAAAAACGTGAGAAAGCCCTGATCGGTGTTCTTAATCTGGCTAACAAGCTATCCTTCAGCTCTCCCAAATCATAAACAGACTGTAAGATAGCAAGCCCTTTTGTTCCTTAATTGGAATGGAGGGCTTTCTTTTTTGGACTGCACTGCTTATTTAGGCGTACGCATTTATGCATTGACCGATTTTTTATGAGGTGCTACAATTGGATTATATTTGTTGAACTCAGTTCATTATATTGAACTTTTATTTAAATACCCTATAACCGATAAGGAGTCCATTACCGATGAAATTTGCACGTTTTGCCTTAAAAGCCGACGGTTCCATTAAGCAAGCTGTCCTAAGAGAGCAAACCCTTTACGTTATCGAAGGGGATATGTTCGGTCTTTGGAAATACAAAGGCTCGTCTTACGATCTAAGCGAAGTGACACTGCTTGCCCCCTTAGAACCGCACTCCATCATCGGAGTCGGCAAGAATTACATCGCCGCTGGAGAAACTAAACCTGAGCAGCTGCCGAAGATCCCTGTTTTATTTTATAAGCCTGTTACCTCTGTCATTGGTCCTGAAGCCGATATTGTGATTCCGGCGGGGATCACTGAAGTCAAATTTGAATCCGAGCTGGCCGTAGTCATAGGCAAAGAAGCCTACAACATTCAGGAGCAGGAAGCAATGGATTATGTGTTTGGTTATACCATTGCCAATGATGTGACTGCATCGCAGTTTAATCACCCTGACGGTCATTGGATGGTCAGCAAATCCTTCAATACGTTTACACCACTTGGACCTTTTCTGGAAACCGAGCTGGATCTGCAGCAGGTAAGGGTTCAAGCCCAGCATAAAGGGCAACGTAAGCAGGACAGCGGGCTGGAATTGATGATTCTTTCCATTCCGTTTCTAATTTCCTACTTATCCCGCGTACTGACTTTGCTGCCTGGCGACGTGATTTTATCCGGTTCACCTGCAGGGGCTGACTTTATGTCGGCTGGAGAGTTGATTGAATGCCAGATCGACGGAATCGGTATTTTAAGGAATTCAACGGTAAGCCCATAACCCTTTTGAAACTAGCTGTTCTAACAGAACTACCTAAAGAACCGTCCGGAGATCCGGACGGTTCTTTGTGCTTTCGATCATCTAGACAGGCTGCTGAACAAACGAAGTTGACCAGGCCTGTCCTTTGCTTTTAATAATAAGGGGAAATCAATAAGTACACGATAACACCAGTCAGACTCACATACAACCAGATCGGCATGGTCCAACGGGCAATTTTGCGGTGACGTTCAATTTGCATATTCAATCCGCGTGTTACAGATAAAAGCGCAAGCGGCACATTCACAATCGCCAGGCTCACATGCGTTATTAATATGAAGAAGTACACATAACGCATCACTTCACTGCCACCAAACCGTGCAGGCTCAGTTAGAAAATGATATGTTACATAAGAGATCAAAAAAAGCGTAGTTGATCCAAAGGCCGCCATAATAAAGCTTTTATGCAGCGGAATATTTCTTTTTTTGATAGCAACCAAAGCCAACACCAAAACAATGAACGTGAAGCAATTGAAGATGGCATTCAGTAATGGGAAAATCGTAACATCAAAATCAAGATGCCCGTCATACCCTGGCAAGAAAAACAATAAGGCTATAATCGACACCAGAACAATCGAAAAAATCAGAATAAAAGGTGTATAGTTTCGCTCCTTTACGAGCTTATTGCGATTGTATTCCTCGCTCATTAATGAACCTCCAGCTGCTGTATTTTGGATGAGTGAAACTTATCCAACGCGGTCTAGCTATACCATAAAGGATACGGAAGTCGACAACAAGTAGCTGAGGTTTATTTTTATAACAATATTCCGAACTATTTGATCAAGTCTCCATCTGCTGCAACAGCCGTTCAACTACCTGAACCGTACCCGCATAGTATGGCCGATAATCCAGTCCCTTAATATGGGAAAGAAACTGCTTAGCTATGAAGGCAACCTCAGTCTGATATTGTTGTAATGCAATAATGTAAGAATGATGCTCCCTCGGTTCCCCATGCTCCCTTTCCTCAAGCTCTGTTAGCTCCAGGCTCTGCTCATGGGTATGTCGGACACGGAAGGAAAAAGCCCTGCATTCCGGATCACCGCATCCACAGCAAAAAAATGGCATCCGCTCCCACTCATCCGCCTTCCCCCAGCGGTTTGGCTCCACATCGTGGGTCACACTAAATAATAAAGCCGGAAGCCCTACATCCACACAAAGCGGCTCGTCGATCAGCACTTCCCCATCTATCTTCATCAGCACATCCGCATGAATAATTTGCAAATCGGCATCCCAGGACCAGTTGATACAGCTTAAGGTAAACAAAATACTCCCCCCTACTTCCCCTGTGAATCTGTTTCATGCTTTAATTATAAGGATTCTGCGATGAGATGTATAGAAACATAGACTTGCCCTAAGCGCCCCTTTTCATTGGAAGGTTAGGGCTGCACGATCAATTAAAAGAATGGATAGGTGACTCTACATTGAAACTACAGTTCGGTATGCCATTTTCAAAATATCAGTTTGCTGTCAAATTAGGTCTGGCTTCAACACTGCTATGGGCGGTTGGCGCAGGAAGCCATGTCTTCGCTAATGATCAAGCCATTGTGCATGAGAAACGGAATGTTAAGTACGAAAGCAGTACATACACACTGGAACTTATTCGGATCAACCTGTTGGATCCAAAAATTCAAGTTAAGGCAATAGCAGCAAATCATCAGGTTGGCAGTGTACAGCCCTTCGTCGATATGATGAATGATAACGAGGCTGTAGTCGGTATTAACGGCACTTATTTCGACGCATTTACTGAAGATATCGACTATAGGACCCCTTATGGTATTTTAATGAACAATAATGACCTGTTCTACCGTGGAGATAAAGAGACTTCCATTACAGTTTCCAAAGATAAGGAAGCTTCGATACAACGGCTTTCTGTCAGCAGCTCCGTTCGTGCGGGCAGGCTTGGCTTCCCTTTAATTGCTGTGGACAGCTATCATGGCGATCGCCCCAATAGCGCATGGGTCTTCACAAAGGATTATGGAGATGTCATCGATTACTCAGGCGTTAAAATGGCCATCGCAGCCGATATGAAGGTTACTGCGCTTACTACGGATCCGTTGAATATTCCGGCTGGCGGAAAGGTGCTGCTGCTCTCCTCCGAACAGACACTTGATTCTGCAGCCAAATCAGTCAAAATGGGTGATCTCTTCAGCATGGACCAAACCATTTTGAATCTCGATTCAAAATGGAGTACCCCCATCAACCAGCTGCAGATGGCAATTGGTGCGGGACCGAAGCTGCTTACAGGCGGCAGCGTTGATATTGATGTGGAACGCGATCGTTTTAATGATCCACTTGTCACCTCACAGGCTAATGTTCGCAGCTTTGCGGGAGTGGATGACAACCAACTGCTCGTGGTGGGTACCGTTTCTTATTCCACTCTCGATCAAATGGCCAATGCCTTACTGCAGGCAGGTATCACCGATGCGATTAATTTGGATGGCGGAGCAAGCTCAGCTCTTTACTATCAAGGAAAGCTGCTTCGCAAGCCAGGGCGTCTGTTGAGCAATGCGCTCATCGTCCAACAGACTGACAAGCCTCAGGTACAGCTCAGTGTCAACGGTCAGTTAACTGGAAATCGGGACGGCTATATCGAGCAAGATGTCACGATGGTCCCTTTTCGTGTATTGCTGAATCGCATCCAGGCTGATTACAGCTGGAATCCTGCAGATGCCAGTCTTCATCTTAGTAAAGGACAGCTGAGCGCTGTACTCACACCGGGAAGTACAACAGGTCTCCTGAATGGACAACCCGTCGAGCTTGATGCAGCACCTCAGGTTGTTGATGGGCTAATGTATGTTCCGCTGCGTTTTGTAGCAGAATCACTCGGTGCCGAACTGGAGTGGAACGACAGCTTATATCGAGTCAATATCGTTGTGCCGATTGTAACTCCATAAATTCCCAACTGGATACAGGTGTAGTATTTTACAAATGTCACATACTACCTGTATGAACGGAGGTGATATCAATGGCACAAGGACAATCCAGCAATAGCAATACCTTAGTGGTTCCCCAAGCCTCTCAAGCTTTAGAGCAATTAAAGTACGAAGTGGCTCAAGAATTAGGTATTCAAATTCCTCAGGATGGTTATTACGGTTTCATGGCATCTCGCGACACCGGAGCAATCGGGGGACACATCACGCGCCGTCTGGTTCAAATCGCTGAGCAGCAGCTAGCAGGCAAATTTTCCAGATAATGAGTCGCTCCATATACTTAGATTAAGGTGATTCCTTGAGGAATCGCCTTTTTATTTGGACTGAAAAAAATAGGAATATTTTATGAGGAAACGCGGAAATATATGCTTTGGACAACCTGCTGGCAATAGCTGCCAATGAGTAGCATCATTCTATTAAATTATGGGGGGATAAGCATGACAAATGATCCGTCTTATCGTGATCGTGAAAATCAGAAAGCGAATACCGAAGACAATAATACACTGACAAACCGACAAGGTCATCCTGTTACCAATAATCAAAACATAAGAACGGTAGGAAATCGGGGTCCAGCCACTTTAGAAAATTACGATTTCGTAGAAAAAATCAGCCACTTTGATCGAGAGCGGATTCCAGAACGTGTTGTTCATGCACGCGGTGCTGGAGCACATGGTTATTTTGAAGCCTATGGTACAGTAGGAGATGAGCCTGTATCGAAATATACGCGCGCTAAATTGTTTCAGGAAAAAGGCAAACAGACCCCTGTTTTCGTCCGTTTCTCTTCCGTAATCCATGGCGGCCACTCCCCGGAAACTTTGCGTGATCCCCGTGGGTTTGCTGTGAAATTTTATACGGAGGATGGAAATTGGGATTTGGTTGGAAACAATCTGAAGATTTTCTTTATCCGCGATGCGATTAAATTCCCTGACATGATTCACGCGTTTAAGCCTGATCCTGTAACGAACATTCAAGACGCGGAACGTTTTTTCGACTTTTGTGCCAGCTCTCCTGAAACATTCCATATGGTTACCTTTGTTTATTCGCCTTGGGGCATTCCAGCGAACTACCGCATGATGCAGGGCTCTGGCGTTAATACATATAAATGGGTGAACCATGCAGGTGAAGCAGTCCTGGTTAAATATCATTGGGAGCCGAAGCAGGGCATCAAAAATTTAACGCAAAAAGAAGCTAGCGAGATTCAGGGAACCAATTTCAATCACGCAACCCAGGACTTACATCAAGCTATAGAACGCAGTGAATATCCGGAATGGGAGCTGCTCGTCCAAATTATCAGTGACGATGAGCATCCTGAGTTGGATTTCGACCCCCTGGATGATACCAAGCTGTGGCCCGAAGATCAGTTCCCATGGCGGCCAGTTGGCAAAATGATTTTAAACCGAAATCCGGTCAATTATTTTACGGAAGTGGAGCAGGTAGCCTTCGGTACAGGAGTTCTGGTCGATGGACTCGATTTCTCAGATGACAAAATGCTTCAAGGTCGAACATTTTCTTATTCAGATACACAGCGTCATCGGGTAGGCGCAAACTATTTGCAATTGCCTATTAACGCTCCCAAAAAACGGGTTGCAACCAATCAAAGCGGCGGTCAAATGGAATATTATGTGGATCGATCACCAAGCCACAACCCTCATATCAACTACGAGCCTTCCCTTCTGGGCGGATTGGTTGAAGCACAACAATCGGGGAAGGAATATACGCCACTCATTGAAGGGAGACTGGTACGCGAATCCATTGACCGATCTAACAATACACAACAAGCGGGTGATACGTATCGACGTTTCCAGGATTGGGAGCGTGATGAATTAATATTGAATCTTGTTAACGATCTTTCGCGTTGTGATGTACGAATCCGTGATGCCATGGTGGCTCTTGCAGCTGAAGCAGACGAAGAATACGGACGTCGATTAAGGGAAGGTCTGCAAAACTCGTCCAAAGGCGGATCCAGCCAAAAACCGCTTGGCAACAAAAACGGCGATCAGGCACCTGATCAAGCTGTAAACATAAGTCACAAGGCAAAGCCTTATTAAGTCTCGTAATATTACTTAGGGCAGCTGGATACACAGCTTGTTTGAGCGCATCGCGGATTCTCCTTTAAAAAAAGTCTAGTTATCCGTCCAATCACATGGCACATGAACTACATATCATAACCCATGCAAGGCGGAAGGAGGGATAAACATGGGTGCTCTCGGAGTTGGTGGCAGTTGTGCAGGTTATGGTCTTGGCACTAGTACAGGTGCGATTCTTGTACTGTTTATTTTGTTAGTAATCATTACTGGAGCTTTTCTTTATTAGAATGGTCAGACCGCCTTCAGATTGATTGGAGGCGGTATTTTATTGCAATAATGCATAGCTATCATTTAAAAATCATTCAGCTTGAATCCCCTAATTGTATGAATTTACATATAAATTGCTTCCTAATTGGTACCCATCTGGAACTGGGCGAATATCCTGCTTTTAACCATAAGAGCAATGGAGGTTCGGTTATGATTCCCATGTATCCTTATTACAGCTATGAGACACGTTGCAAACTGGTGCCCATCACATTTCCACCGCAGCATCAGGACGTACAGCCCGGGTTGGAGTATGTAATGAACCCGATTCCAATATCCGACAACCCCGAATACAGGGGAAGCGGCAAATTGGCGGGTAAAATCGCCATTATAACTGGAGGCGACAGCGGGATCGGACGTGCCGTTGCCATAGGCTTCGCCAAAGAAGGGGCGGATATGGCGATCGTCTATCTGTATGAGCGTGAGGATGCTGAAGCAACCAAACAGATGGTTGAGCGTTACGGACGTCGCTGTTTGCTGATCGAGGGAGATTTGCGTAAGCCTGCTTTTTCCACCGAAGTTGTGAAAAGGACACTCGAATGCTTTGGGAAGCTGGACGTGCTTATTTTGAACCAAGGTGTCCAGTTTCCACAAGAGAGCATATTGGACATATCCGACGAACAGCTCGAGAATACGTATCGAACCAACATTTTCCCCCATTTCTACATGACGAAGGCCACACTTCCTCACCTGAAGCAAGGCAGCTCCATCGTATCGACAGCATCCGTAACTGCTTATGCAGGTGCCCCGCTGCTTGTCGATTATTCTTCAACAAAAGGTGCCATAGTATCATTTACCCGTTCGCTATCACTCCAATTGGTAAGCAAGGGAATCCGGGTCAACGCTGTTGCGCCTGGGCCGATTTGGACCCCTCTCATCGTATCCAGCTATTCGGCTGAATATGTAAAAACGTTCGGCTTAGAAACACCGATGAAACGCGCCGGACAGCCATTCGAACTTGCGCCGACCTACATTTATTTGGCGTCCAACGATTCTTCCTTCGTAACGGGACAGGTGCTTCACGTCAACGGTGGCATTATTACAGAAACATGATAGGGCACAGACATCAGACAGAACATATAATAATTGGATTTCAAAGCAACGTTCGTTCAAAGCCTATCAATCATACGAAAACAAGCCGTGGGATTATCTCCCCGGCTTTTTATCTTGTCCCAGCTGTAGCGATTCGATCTCTTGACATATTTCATGCTGCCATTCAACATCTGCTGTTATCGATGCCATCAGCGAAATATTTTCCAAGTACGCCATATCCCAGCAAAGCTTGGCATTGAGCTTTAGGCACTGGTCCATCTCAGTCTTTTCATTGTCCGTAAGTTGTCGTCGCTGCATTACAGTCCACAACTCTGCAAGCCTCTGATACATAGGCAAGAACGCCATAGCTGCCACCACCCTATATCCGCCAGTATAGCCAAGTTGTTAACGAACCCATACGCTTATTCAAATTCACTACATTCCGCATAATCGCAAAAGGGATGCTCTTGGCCAAAGCATTTTAAATATTTTTAATAAGACCATAGTCTTAGCTAAGGGGAAAGATATATAATCGGACTATATAAGATGAACCAAACATCCGGACAGCAGGGAGACGCTGCGAAAGCAGACCCTTCTTCCAATCGTTGTTGCAGCCAGATTCTTTGTATACTTAGCCCTATAGGGGTAAGTATCCGTCTGCAAAGGCGAACACTTCGTTTCTCCAGAAGGGTCCGCTTTCTCCGCTTGGGCTGTATGTTTCTTTGGTTCACCTTATATAGAAGTAAATGTGCTATTCTGCTAGAGTATTAATACACAGGGGGGATTTGTCGTGTCGTCAACTAAAATTTTGGATGATAATGAAAAAATAATTGAGATCGTTTGGGATTCCAAGGCTACACCTGAAGAAATCGATAGTATCACTAAGGAAATACAGACTTACGCTCAAGAACTTGGCGGATACTTTGACGTTATAGTTGATATGAGAACAGTAAAAGTATTTGCGCCAGAGTCTCAAGCAAAACTTGTTGAGCACCAAAAGTCGCTAAAGGAATTTGGAATGAAGCGCGCTGCTGTCGTAGTCACAGGAACAATTGCAAAAATGCAGCTGAACCGGACTGCTAGAAACTCCGTACATACGACTGAAACCCAGTGGGATAATTATGAAGAGGCTTTAGTATTCTTAAAAAAATCGTAATGAGCTACTGCATTGGCCAAATTTTGCTGCAGCTGACGGTATTTTAACTGTCAGATCATTAGCCTACGCTTGTAGTTCAAGCTCTTGTCCATCCAACTTCAGCATTACTTTACTTGAGAGTAACATGGGTAAATAGTCCATCTTTTCGCGAACAGGCGTTTCTGTTATAATTAATACGAGAGCTCTTAGTCGTTTCTCAAAACCGACACTCCCCCTTCCCGGTGAGTGTTTTTCCTATGCATAGCCTTCTCACTACATGTCCTCGACCATCACATCTATTAGTTCATAACTTCATGGAAATAATTGATCTTCACTATCGCGCTGGCAAGAGAATTCTCTACCCGTGCATTCATCTAAATCCTGCTTGTACGATTATTAATTTGTTGATAAAAGCAGCAATTTCTTAGAGAATGCACCACGATCCTCTTTCTTCTTAAGTCTAACTTTCTCAAACTCCTCAACTGAAACGCCCTTGTTATCAAGTATGGCGTAGACCAATTCAACCAGATCTGCCAACTCTTCGACCTGATCTATCGATTCAGCAGCAATGTACTCATCCAGCTCTTCTTGAAGCTTTTCGTTTAGTTTCTCGACATACTCTCTGTCACTAAGTTCCCTAATCGAATAAGCAACGCCCTTTGCATCCATGACTTGAGGAATCTTATCACGGATGAGCTTGTTATACATCTTCATTATTATTCCCCTTTTAACCTTATTGAGCTTCGTGGTCCTTCTCAATAATACTCACAGAGTTAATTACTATTTTTTCTGTGGGATGACTGACTTCACCGCTTTGCTGAGCTGTAACCTTAGTTCCAGCTATTTTCAGAACCGTATCCATTCCACTTGTCACTTTTCCGAAGATGGTGTAATTGGGCACTTTATTTAATGAACGACTGTCCTCACCCGTACATATGAAAATTTGGCTGCCATTCGTATTGCGACCTGCATTAGCCATCGCAACGATTCCTGGTTCATATTGAAATTTTGAATTCAGCTCATCCTCAAACTTGTACCCTGGTCCCCCACTCCCTGTTCCTGTGGGATCGCCAGTTTGTATCATGAAGGACTGTATAATCCGATGGAAAACAATATCATCGTAAAAGCCCTCTCTCGCAAGAAAGACAAAGTTATTTACGGTTTTAGGTGCTGCATCTGCAAAAAGATCAATTGTAAAATCACCTTTGTTCGTTTTCACTAAGGCTTGATAAGATTTCGTTGTATCAATTTTCATTTCCGGAGGCGCATTATATATTTTCTTTTCTGACGCAGACTCCTGTTTAACTGGAGCAACTTGATTCACCGGCGGATTTTGTTTCTGGTGATCATCACTCGTGCTGGCCATATGAATTCCGGCTGTGAAAAATAAAAAAAGTGCTAGTAAACTTTGCATCATAGCTTTTTTTCCTCCTATTGTGTAAGTTTTTTTACTCATCCAATCAAGACACTCGTGCTCAGTAGCAGCCTGAACTCCACATGACTCTCAGTCACTTATACGATACTCATTTATAAATATATTTTTATAATAGTAATCCTTTGGGTAATTTTCTTATTGTTAAAATAACAAAATACCCCAAAAAAGTATATCTAAACTTTACCTTATGAAATTCAGTGTATTTCCTTTGAGATCCCCTATTAGGATATTACTAAAAAAACCACCGACAGCAGCTGTCAGCGGTTCAACGATTTCTAAGGAAAATCCGAATCAAGAAAAAGTATAAATAATAAGTGCGATAAATGAAAACGAAATCGTAGCCAAGCCTTCTGTTTAAGGTGCATGATTAATCTTTTTTCTTGTTGGGATTCAGTTCTTCCATCAAGCTGGACATGTTGTAATTTGATTCAAACGCTACACTCGTGCACAGCTTGTTTTGGCGCATGGCAAATTCAAACGAAATTTCACCATGCGTCCAGCGCTTGAGCTTTAATGATTCCATTGCCGTATGTCGAAATGTTTGAAGTTCTTGCTCCGACAAGCCCATCTCCATCTTCTGCAATTGGTTGCCCTTGCTCTCTAATGGGAATGCCCTAACTCCAAATTTTCCTACGACATTGTTGCGAATTTGGACAAAGACCGTTCCTGAAGTGAGGAGCGCCAATTCCTCCTTAATTTCCCGAAACACGATATCAATCTGCCTTGCCAAAGTCACATTTTCTAATATCATTAACATCCTCCTACCTAATAGGTGTTGTCAGCGTGGTGCTGCAGTCCTATTATATGAATGTTTCATGAATTAATCAACAATATTTTACATTTATATAATCATTATCCATACATCGTCATGATACAACAGCAAAAGACATGTTAACTGTCGAAAACTTGTCTCTTATTCCACTATCCGTCATAAACCTCTGCATTCAGCTCAATAATGTTGCAATCTGGGTCCAGAACATAGATTTGTGGAAACCCCGCCTTGGCATGAGGCCGAAGATCACAGTGAATTCCCTTCTCCTCCAGCCATTTTCTTGTATGCTCATAGCTGCTGACCCGTAAGGCAAAATGCCCATCTCTGGAGTCAATATTTCCATCCCGCAGCGTTTGTCCTTCATGAACAATCAGATGCAGCTGCTGACTGCCTCCGGCAATTGCAAACCATGCGCCCTCAAAGTCAAAAGGTGGCCGATCCATTTCTTTTAGACCTAGAATCTCTGTATAAAAAGCTTTGGAACGCTCTAAATCTCGTACAACCAGACTAACATGATGAATCCCTTCAAAAACAATCATTTCATCGTCTCCTTTTTCCAATCGAGGTTTTATTATTCCCGTTACCCTTGCAGTTTTGTAACAATTCATCGCTACAAAAGACCTATTTTCGACAGTTATCTCTATTTTTTTACTTTAGAATCGATTTGAAGTATAGACCCTGCTACTTTTGGATGATATAATTTGCTCGTAAGTAAGTTATTAACATCTGAAGGAGATATGCTCATGAATTGGATACAAGGCCTATCGTTTAAAAAGAAGCTTCAGTTCGGCTGCTACCTGTTGGTGGCTGTTTACTCCATTGCACTTTTGATCATTAGCTTGGAATCAGAAAGAGCTATGATTCTGGGTATTATCTTCTTAATCATCATGATCGGGCTAAGCTTTCCTTTTATCAACTGGTTTGAGAGAACGCTTACAGAACCGATTAACAACATCTCACGCGTTGCACTAAGTATTTCCAAAGGTGATTTTTCTCAAAAAGTTGATGTACAATCCGATGATGCGCTCGGCGAACTTGGGATGGCTTTCAACAAAATGATGGATCGGCTTCGCGAAATTTTACAGGATACTGGAAGTATGTCCAAGCATGTGTTTGATTCCAGTCGTGATATTTTTTTCAAAAATGAAAACTTGAAAAACGTCCTCGAGCAAGTCGCAGTTTCCTCCAATGAGCTGGCATCCGGTGCTAACCAAATATCCGAAGAAATTTCTGATATTTCCGTATCCACCAAAGATATCGAGAATAAAGTAACTACCTTCACGGCTTCCACCCAAGAAATGAATTCAAGGTCCGGACATATGTTAACCTTGGTTCAAAATGGTTTGCAAGCAGTTGAAACACAGAGCGCAGGCATGAAACGCAACGTTGAAGCTACCGCGAATGTGTCAAGAACGATCGATCAGCTAGCTGAGCAGGCTAATGGCATTTCCCAGATAACACGGACAATTTCCGAAATTGCCGAGCAGACCAACCTGCTGTCCTTGAATGCATCCATTGAAGCCGCACGTGCGGGTGAGCATGGCAAAGGTTTTGCTGTAGTTGCCCAAGAGGTTCGCAAGCTGGCTGAAGAATCTACTACGTCCACGAAAGAAGTATTCCATCTCGTCAAATCGATTGAAGGCGGCATTCACCAAGCACTGACGCACATTGCACAAAATGAGGAAATTGTTAACAAGCAAACACAGCTGATCACGGAAACAGAAAAAATATTTGCCGACATCGTCAGCAGTGTTACCTTTATTTCCGAGCAGATTGCTACCTTTGCAAGCGACAGCCAAATGATGCTGGACAGCGCTCAACGTATATCCGGCACGATGGAAAGTATCTCCGCAATTACACAGCAATCCGCTGCAGGAACGGAGCAGGTATCCGCCTCTATGAACGAACAAATTGATGCCGTTCAGGAAATCGTTGACAAGTCGGAGGAAATGACCAAGCTGGTTTCTAAATTGCAGCAAACGATGCAGCTGTTCAAGCTGTAGGCTGTACGATTCTTACATACTGGCATCCATGCCAAGCTTAACCTATATAGGTGTACCTGATGGGTTCATAAAGAGCCGGATTGACGCACAACATCGTGCAGACATCCGGCTTTTTGCTGTTTATTCAGTCAGTTGTAGAAACTCACGTACATCCTGAACGGATAAATCCATCGCATTTTGCCAAAAATCAGCTTGACGCAAATCAACCCCAAGGTGCTTTTCTGCTAGCTCCTCCACCGTCATCCTACCGGTATCCCGCAGCAGCGCCACATATTTATCCTCGAAGGCAGCCCCTTGTCGAACCGCTTCCGCATAGATGCCTGCGCTAAACATATAGCCGAAAGTGTAAGGGAAATTATAGAACGGTACCTCTGTGATATAAAAATGCAGCTTGGAAGCCCAAAAATGAGGATGGTACTCCGATAGTGAATCCCTGAAGCCCTGCTTTTGCGCTTCCACCATAAGCTCATTAAGCCGCTCAACGCTGACCAAGCCCTTGCTGCGTTCCTCATAAAACTTCGTTTCAAACAGAAAGCGCGCATGAATATTCATATAAAAAGCTACCGAGCGTTGAATTTTGTCCTCCAATAGAGTTAGACGCTCCTCAGCACTAACAGCGCTTTTCATAGCTGCATCTGACACAATCAGCTCGGCAAACGTTGAAGCCGTCTCCGCCACATTCATTGCGTAATCCTGTGCCAGCGCAGGCAAATCATTCATCACATGCTGATGATAGCCATGACCGAGCTCATGCGCGAGCGTTGACACATTGGAGGCTGTGCCTGCATACGTCATGAAAATCCGGGTTTGCTCGGCAATCGGGAAAGAAGTGCAAAACCCACCTGGCCTTTTGCCTGGACGGTCCTCCGCTTCAATCCATCCCTTTTCAAATGCCTGGACTGAGAAATCAGAGAGCTTTGGGCTGAAGCGTCGAAATTGATCCACAATCAGCTGTGCCCCTTCGTCATAGGTGAAATGCTTGCTGCCTTGACCCACAGGAGCCTCTACGTCGTACCAGCTTAGACGTTCTACACCGAGCAGCTTCGCTTTGCGCTGTAAATACTCGACAAAAACATCCTTGCTCTTATCAATCACGCCCCACATGGCATCCAGTGTCTCCTTCGACATCCGATTGATGGACAGGGGTTCTTTATGTATGCCTTCCCAGCCGCGGCGCTCATACAGCTTTAAACGGAATCCGGCCAAATGATTAAGGGCATCAGCGCAATAGTCAGCATGCTCAGCCCACTGATTCTCCCATAGACTGAACAACTGCTGACGTACAGCACGTTCTGGATGATGCATTTTATTCGCCGCCTGACCCGCAGACAGCTCCTGGATTTCTCCGTTTTCCTCGAACTTGATGCGAAATTTACTTACCGTTGTGTTATAAGCTTCTCCCCAGCCATGATAGCCGTCTATCGCCAGATCATTGACTAGTGCCTCTTGCTCGGGCGGAAGCTTCTCGGCAGCAAGTGCCCTGCGCTCTGTCAAAGGATAGGCGATTTCCTGCAGTTCAGGATTAGTCAGAAGCTTTTCCCATTGCACATCGCTGATTTCCGCCAAATATTGATCGAATTGCGTCATGACCGAGGAGTAGGCCGCGTACGATGTTTTCACACGGTCTGCCAAGCCAATCGCAGCCTTATCCGCCTGATTCTCTGCCGCCAGACAAGCTACGAACGAATCGGATTCCCGCAATTTTTTGGCAATCGATTGCAGCAGATTCAGGACAGGCAGTAAAGCCGCTGCATCCAAGATTTCCTGATTCGACTTTAATCCAGCAAGCTGAGCCTCCAATTCGGTTATCTCCGTACGCATTCCTTCCAAGAAAGCCATAAAAGCCGTTGAGCTGCTGCCTCCACTGAAAAATGTTTCCAAATCCCATGTTTGCTGTAACGGTTTCAGCATATAAACATCGCACCTTCCCTAAAAATTAAGTATCTTTATTATTAAACCATATTTATGGCCGCAGCCAAAATAGTCCGTCCCCAGATTTTGGTTGAATTGTTACGTACGTTATGTTTAAATGATGACTATAGATCTATTGACAGGAGTTGACCGCAGCATGAAACCTTTACAGATCTCAGCCGAAACGGCACAAAAACTTGCCAAACAATTAAATATTCCATTGGAGCACCTGATGCATATGCCACAGCATATTTTATTACAAAAGATGGCCGAGCTTGCCAAACAGACACCAGACCCAGCAGCTGATACCGCAGTAGACAGCACAAAGCAGGAACCCAAGTCATGATTCCCTTTCTTAATACTTGGCCTTACGAGTTGATCCAGCAGGATGTATATTTTCATGACTGTCCGCTTTGCGGCAAATCACAGGTGCTGCTGCCTTTAAGAAGAAAGGACCTTCCCGATCTCATCAGTGGTGTCAAAAGACTTCTGGTGCTCCCTTGCTGCCTGAACAAGCTCACTATTGTGGGAGCGGATCGTGATTACTTACTTGCCAACCAACCTTTAAGAAATCTACGCTGACAAGCCCCTCAAAGCGATTGCCGGCTCTGTTCAGGAGTGTAAATAAGCATGAACCCTATCGCCTTCACCGATGCTTGCGTATTGATTGCATTAAGCTATGCGGCTTTAAAATTAAAGCATCGTTTATTTATGGAGCGCTATGAGCTGTGGAGCGCTCCATTGTTGACGGGGCTAGCCTGTATCATTATCATGCTTCAACCTCACTTTGGTGATCCTTTTGCAGCTGTTCTTTACTGTATTCCGATTATTATGGCGGGTCTTCGCTTTGGATGGGTAATCTCTTTGCTTTCTACCCTCCCACCGAGCCTTTTTCTACTCATTCATGAGCCTGTGGAGATAAGCAGCTTCCTTCAAATTGTGCAGGAGCTGTTAGCTCCAGCGCTTGTGAGCTCCTGGTTTCACAAAAAAGAGAGCGCTTCCGCGTATGCGGAAATTTCCTTTATGGACGGTCTCAAGATATGTGGAATGCTCGGATTGTCCCGTTTTCTGTTTGGAGGTTACATCTATACGAATACGACTATAGTTGACTATTTCAGCCAACTGCTGCTGCTGCTCCTGTTCGCACTCGTTATTATCGTCTTGATTGCTATGTATAACGAGGATAATCGGACTTGGGTATTTCAGCACCGATTGGAAATTCAAGCCAATCAGGATCGACTTACAGGACTACCCAATCTCCGCAGCTTTATGAACATCGCTCAAAACACAGCCCGACGCCGACCTCTTTCCATCATGATGGTTGATATTGATAATTTTAAGCTTTATAACGATACATATGGGCACCTGCAGGGTGATCTGCTGTTGTATGAGGTTGGACAGCTGCTAAGCTCTACCATCCATGAGCATGACTACGCAGCCCGCTATGGAGGGGAAGAGTTTATTGTATTAAGCCATTTGACTGAAGATTCTCAGTTGTCCGCTTACGCCCACAAGCTATGCCATGCCGTAGCCTCCCATCACTCGAGCTGTGTGGAGCGGACAGGAGTAACCGTTTCCATCGGAATTTCGGTATCTTTCAATGCACAAGCAGATTTGCTGCGAACTATTTCCGAAGCCGATGAAGCGCTGTATGCTTCCAAGCATAGCGGCAAAAACCGGTTTACCCTGTACCACTCAATCAATAGAATTATAGCAAAAAACGCTTAGCGCCGACTCCCAAACTGGACTCGTGCACTAAGCGTTTTGTTGCTCCTTCGTTATCACTTATTCCATACTTCCGAGCTCGGCAAGCTCCACTTTATCAGCCAGCATGTCCTCTCTCGTAACAATCCATTGCTCACGTGACGCCCGGATCATCCCTGCATCCATAATCTTTTTATCATTAATAACTCTCCCGAACCATTTAACAGCATCATTATAATGCTTCATTCTGCGGTTTAATTCTCCAATCAAATACATAAGCCGGGCATTATTCAACTCGTCACTTTCTGTTTCCAATACGCTGGTATACGCATCTAAAGCAAATTGCAAAAATCGTTTCTCCTGCGGCTCGTCATTCTTGTAACGGTATAACCAAGCAATATGATGCAGCAAGCCTGCAATCACACGTCCCTTTTCATTCCGCAGCTGCGCACACACCAAAGCCAGCTTGTACGTGTACATCGCATCTTCCCAGCTGCGCTCAGTACCATAATCCTTGTAAGACCAATTATGAACAATCCGCTCCTCCAAAGCCTGGCGCTGCTCGGCAGTAAACCTTGTGCTGGAATTTTCCGTACTCGCATATCCGCAAAATGGACAAACACGAACGACATAGTAGTCCGGGTTCGTTTCTTTGTAATGAATACAAAAATCGGTATCCGTTTTGGTCGCCTTTTTGAAGCTCGGTCTTACTCTTGAAGTTTGGAATGAGTTCTCACAATAAGCACAATCCACTTTGATCTGAAATAAAGGCTCAACCACACAAACACTCCTTATGGATTCGAATTTACAAAATGATGGGCAGGTCCTTGCAGCCGCTCCAGCATAAATGATTGTAATTCCGGCTCTAAACCCGTTTGTTCCATAGCCAGCTTCATACAGCCAAGCCAAGCCTCTGCCCGCTGCGGTGTAATTTCAAAAGGCAAATGCCGAGCACGCATCATCGGATGGCCGTATTGATCTGAATACAGCGACGGGCCTCCAAAAAATTGTGT
The DNA here is from genome assembly GCF_900114475.1 of Paenibacillus sp. 1_12. Classification (GTDB taxonomy): domain Bacteria; phylum Bacillota; class Bacilli; order Paenibacillales; family NBRC-103111; genus Paenibacillus_S. The sequence continues at coordinate 699,526 of NZ_FOTE01000001.1, forward strand.
CAAAAACATAATTTGCTTTTCCATGACCGGTTCAATATTTACTGGAAATAACGGTCCAAGCAAAGGATGTGCCTGCACCAACGGATAAAAAGCTTCCACAAGACGGCGAATGGCTGCCTCCCCCCCGATAGCTTGATAGGGCGACATTGGTTTCTGTGAATCTTGTTGTTCTGACATAGCGTTCCTCACCTATCTATCTGTGTCATTATATACAAACCAAAAAGATGCTAATGCCCATGCATTAGCACCCGTTACCTAAGAAGGAACCGCTGCGTAAAGTAGGCTAGCTTTCCAAATCCTCTTCGTTGGAAGACATTAAGGTTTCCTTAATTACAAAAGTAAACGCACATACGAGAATTCCAGCAATAATGCTCATCATGAGGATCAGCTCCCAATCTCATAGTAGTACAATTGTACCATATTTTTTTTGAAAATTCAGCTATTTAGCAGCAATCCGTATTTTTTTTATGATAGTTTGTCCCCATATTGCAGGCATGTCTATGTATGGTGATACATAAGGATAAGAGATGCAGCCTCATATGCGGGAGGGTTATTAAATGAAGGTTAACAATTTCGCGTTCACTTACGGGATTGGTTTATTAGCAGTTGGATTACTGGTCTCCATGCTATTCTTTCCTGCGCAAGCTCTTCACGCCTCTTTGAAAGGTTTAGCCATATGGTGGGACGTTTTATTTCCAGCATTATTTCCTTTTTTAGTCATTTCTGAGCTTATGCTTGGCCTTGGCATCGTCCATTTTTTTGGCATGCTGCTGGACCCGGTCATGCGCCCCGTATTTCGTATTCCCGGTACTGGCGGTTTTGTGATGGCGATGGGCTTCGCTGCTGGTTACCCGGTTGCTGCCAAGCTCACCTCGCAGCTATGGGAGCAGCGGCTGATTAATCGTGAAGAGGGAGAACGGCTTGTGGCTTTTACTACCACATCAGATCCCATCTTCCTGATTGGGGCGGTTTCAGTCGGTTTTTTCCACGATGTAAGCCTCGCTGGTATTTTGGCTGCTGCCCACTACGGTACCGCTATCCTTGTTGGCTTCATGATGCGTTTCCATGGAGGCGCAGCTGGGACGGCAACTCCATCTACGACTCAGGCTTCCAGCAATAAGTCTGCTCGCAGCCTCTTATCCCGCGCCTTTAGAGCGATGCATCGGGCAAGATTGCTCGACGGAAGAAGTCTTGGTGAGATGCTGAGACAGGCCATTCAAACTTCGCTGCAGCTGGTTATGGTTATTGGCGGTCTTGTGGTGTTTTTTGCTGTGGTCATAGAAATTATGTCCTCCACACAGGTGATGCCAATTGTATATAACGGTATTGAGGCGGTGCTTCAATTATTCGGATTGCCAAAAGAGTTATCGGAAGCGATCGCCGGTGGTATATTCGAGGTCACACTTGGAGCCAAGGCCGCCGGTAGTGCTCCCGCTCCCATCAGTCTGATGCACAAAGCGGCAATAGCCGCCTTTATCCTCTCCTGGGCTGGTTTGTCGGTGCATGCTCAAATCATCTCGATTCTGCATCACACGAATCTGCGTTATTTTCCATTTGTTGTTGCAAGGCTGGTGCACGCCCTATTAGCCGCTTCTGCCGTACTACTTTTATGGGAGCCTATGCAGTCGTATCGTGGAGCAACGGCCCTCACACTGCCTGTGATGAATTTTACGGCTCAATTACCTGACAAACCCAATTATGTGCTACCATGGATGATGACAGCTTGTATAGGCCTGCTTTTCGGTCTGTTCATGTTTTATGCCTTGCCTCTTGCGGTTAAACAATGGTTGAAGTGGTTAAAATGACCAATACAAACGAAAATATCGGAAGGTGGGCTAAATGATGAGTACCAACAATCCTTATCCAACTTTTGGGCTGCCGCAGGAAATCGAGCGCTTAAGTGAGCTTGCTTATAATTTGTGGTTTAGTTGGAATGACGAGGCCAAAGCGCTATTTTCCCTAATTGATCCTAAACGATGGGAGCAGACTCTGCATAATCCGGTACGCCTGCTGTTGGATACTGATTCCAAGGTATGGAGTGATCTTACCAGTTCCCCTTCTTTTCTCGAGCAATATGATCGCGTATGCCAGCAATGGGATGCGTACCGCAGTGACACTACCTGGTTTCAAAAAAACTACCCCGAACATCTTCAGCACCGTATTGCTTACTTTTCCGCCGAGTTCGGTTTTCATGAATCCTTACAGATTTACTCCGGGGGTCTTGGCATATTGGCCGGAGATCATTGTAAATCGGCAAGCGATTTAGGCATTCCTTTGGTCGGTATAGGACTTTTATATAAACGTGGTTACTTTTTGCAAAAAATCAATCAGGATGGCCAGCAGCAAGCCGAACAGATCGTCTATGAATTTGACCAACTGCCCATCCTTCCGGTATTGGATAAGAATGATGAACAGCTCGTTATATCCATTTCGATTGCCGACCGTACGGTTCAGCTGCGAATCTGGCAAGCCCGGATTGGACGCATCTCCGTATATTTGCTCGATTCCAATGTGGAGGTCAACAGCCCATGGGATCGCGAGTTAACCGCTCAGCTGTATGGAGGCGATCAGGATATTCGCATCGCGCAGGAGCTGCTGCTCGGTATGGGTGGCGTTAAGGCACTGCGGGCGCTCGAGCTGCCTACAGCTGTTTATCATATTAATGAGGGCCATGCTGCCTTTCAGGCTTTTGAACGAATTCGGGAACAGCTCGAATCCGGTATTCCCTTCCATATTGCCCTGGAGATAATTCGCTCAAGCTCCGTTTTCACAACACATACGCCTGTCCCAGCAGGCCACGACGCATTTAAACAAAGTATGGTTGAATATTATTGCAGCAGCCTGCTGGAGCGTTGGAACGATCACAGACATGAAATCCTGCAGCTCGGTATGGATGACGCCAACCAGTTGTTCAATATGACACACTTGGCTCTGAATACAGCTGCGATGCGCAACGGTGTCAGTAAGCTGCACGGTGAAGTGTCGCGGGATATGTTCCGCTCATTTCACAACAACATAGGCGTCCAGGAGGTTCCAATCCGTCATATTACTAACGGTGTCCATATGCCTACCTGGCTCGCGCCCGAGCTAAAGGAGCTGTACAGCCGGTTTTTGCCTGGAAGATGGTTGGAGGATCAAACAAGCAGCAACCTCTGGAAGTCCTTAGAGCTCATTCCTGCCGAATCCTTGTGGGAGGCTCATAGGGTGCTCAAGGAGCGTATGATCCGGTTTGCTCGGAACAACCTCCGTGAACAGTATGCCAGAAACGGCCAGCCTGCCGAAAAAATCGAAGGCATACAGCGCTATTTATCTGCTAGTGCTCTCACTATCGGATTCGCACGCCGTTTTGCTACGTACAAGCGGGCTAACCTCATATTTAGTGATTTGGATCGACTGGACAGACTGGTTAATGATCCGGATCGTCCGGTGCAATTTCTGTTTGCAGGTAAAGCACACCCCGCCGATCAGCCCGGACAAGAGATGATTCGCGATATTTACCGAGTATCCCAAATGAATCGTTTTCGCGGCAAAATCATCTTGCTCGAAAATTACGATATGAATATGGCGCGTCATTTGGTTCAAGGTGTAGATGTTTGGCTCAATAATCCGCGCCGTCCTTATGAAGCAAGCGGCACCAGCGGTCAGAAAGCAGCCATGAACGGTGCCATCAATTTCAGTATCCTGGACGGCTGGTGGGAGGAAGGCTTCAATGGGAGCAATGGTTGGAGCATAGAGGGCGATAATCAAGCGGACTGGCATACTCAGGAGCTTGAAAACACCGAATCCATCTATCGCCAGCTTGAGCAGGAAATTGTTCCTCTCTATTACAATCAAGGCAAACTGCCTGCGCAATGGGTAGATAAGATGAAACAGTCCATTCAGACCCTTGCCCCTGTGTACAACACTGACCGCATGGTGATGGACTACACGAACAAAGCTTACATGCCTTCTTTAAAGAGAACGCTGCAGTTTTTGGACAACGATTATGATCTGGTTACTAAAGTCGCCGATTATAAGAGGTTTATCATTTCCAATTGGCACCATGTGCGATTTATTGAAATTCGAGATGATGTAAATGGACAATCTGCTGCATTTGCAGCAAATGCCTCCAATCACAATCTGCAAGGATTGAAGGAAGTGACTGCTACGATCTCGTTCGGTCCGATCTGGTATAAGGATACGGTTGTTGAAATCGTGTACTATGAGCATCGCGGTGAGGAATGGCAACCCGTTGTTATTCAGATGGAGCCCAGTAGAGAGCTTGATAACCGTGTTGTCCAGTTTCAGGCAGCCATCGCGTCCCACCTGCAGCACCTTACCCATTACACCATACGAATCAGGCCTATCAGCCCGAGCTTTGTCAGCTCCTTTGAACTACCATTGGTTACAACAACATAAACAACCCGACATGATCATCATTGTCCATTCAGCTCCTCTTTCGGCATTTGTATGCGGATTGAGGGGCTTTTGTACTTACATAGCTTGCTGCCATTGTGTTATCTGTCAATATTGATTATGATGGAACTATCGTTTCACAAATAACTGATTAATGGTGATTACATGAAGTGGGATCAAGCTTTAGCGCTGGAGATCGTTGTCCCTAAAATGAGCTTAAGCCTTATTATTGTTGGTAAGACCAAGGAAGGCCTACCCTTCTTTTTTGAGGACAATTTCATTTTACAAAAAGTAAATGCTGAGCAAATGGTCACCACTATCGAGTTTCAAACTCGGAACCCTCTAGAAGATCTGCATGATATTGGTTTTATTGAAATCTCGTTCCGTGAACGAGGTATTTTGTACTATGCTTTTGTTGAAATGCTCCAGCTATCCGCAACCCAAACTGTTTGCTCACTGACCTTATCTGTCCCTCATGAATTCCGTACCTTTGAGAATCGCAGAGCTAACCGGATTCAGCTGGATGTCCCTACGTCCCTTACCTGTAGAGTCATCGGGGTACGCAAAACTGCTTCATATCAAGGAGAAGCCTTTTTCGGATTGATTCACGATATATCCGCAGGTGGTCTTTCTTTTGTAACGAATACACGTATTTTTTATCCTTTGTTACTTGAGCTTAGCTTTGTACTTCCTAATGATCCACATACCTACATACTACACGGTGAAATCGTCCGGGTAACCAATTGTGCTGATGACTCGTACCGGCTTGCCGTTGAATTCCGTAATATTCCCGAGAGCACAGCACAGCTTCTTTACGAATATTGCTCTCAATCCCCGCTATAACGGCTTGTCTGTCGGATATGCCTGTAGCACATGCTTACGAAGTTGGCTTTCATTCAGAAAGCCTATAGCGCATGCTTACGATGTTGGCTTTCTAAATGAAAGCCTATAGGAGGAAAAGATTTGAAATATAATGTTGTACATCGCGGTGATGATATATCGTTCCGCCTCATGCAGACCTTTCATAAACTGGTCGAAAAATACGATCTGATTCATGATCAAGAGAATCCAGATCTGGTGCTTTCTATAGGAGGCGACGGTACCCTGCTGCATGCTTTTCATCAATATAAGGATCAACTGGAAAGCACTGCATTCGTCGGCATTCATACGGGGCGTTTAGGTTTTTTTGCAGACTGGAAGCCTGATGAGGTTGAATTGCTGGCAGAATTAATGGGTGAAAGCGCGCGGCAAAATGACCTGCGCATCGTTAAGTATCCCTTGGTGGAAATTCAAATTACAACACCACTTGGAATCGAGACCCAGCTTGCGCTTAATGAGTTCACTCTAAAAGGCATTGACGCCACGCTGACAGCTCAATTACATATTAATGATGAGCCCTTGGAAACCTTCCGTGGGGACGGCATCTGTATTTCTACGCCTGCAGGCAGCACGGCGTATAACAAAAGCCTGGGCGGCGCCATTGTGCATCCTTCCCTGGATGCGATTCAGATCGCTGAAATCGCCTCAATCAACAATCGTGTATTCCGTACCCTCGGTTCACCGATTATACTGCCAAAGCACCACCATTGCGATATTTATCCGCGAGCCAGTCAAAATATTTTACTCTCTCTCGACCATGTGTATAACCAGCGTAACGATATTTTATCTATTCGAAGCATGGTCGCTGCCGGCAAAAAAGTGAAATTTGCGCGTTTCCGCCCGTTTCCATTTTGGAGCCGTGTGCGTGAAGCGTTTATCGGATATGAGATTCCAATTGAAAACAAGCCTTGAATATCAAGCCATCACCCTACCACGGTGTTAATTGATAATCTCGTTGCAAACGGCAATGAGCGATTCAATCGCTTCAACTGCTTGGCATAAAAACAGGGTCAACTCTGCTTGCGAGTTGACCCTGTTTGTTTGTTATAGATGAATGGCTACTAGCTGGTTACGTTTTGGCAGGACTGTGATTTTGATTCTGACGTTTACTGGATTGATGCTGTTTACGTTGATGATGATGCGGTCGCTGATGACGATTATGCTGCTGCTGTGGAGCTGCCGACAATTCATCTTGAGCCTGCTGAACTTCCTGCTGCTGTTCTTGTACAGCTGTATCAAGTATTTCTGCTTCCTCATGCTCATTATCATCGTTGGAAGGCTGAAGTTGCTCTATGGGTTGATGTTTGGAAGGTACCTTCTCAATAATAAAATAAGCACAGCCAAAATTACAATATTCATTCAAATAGTCCTGAAAGGTGGCGATCATGGATTCCTTGGTAGCTTTCGGATGGTTGTCCTTAAAAAAACCACGCATACGCAGCTGATTGTAGCCCCAATCCCCAACTATATAGTCATAGCGTTCAAGCACTTCGCTGAATCGCTCTTTAAAGGCATCAGGCTTCCAGCCATTTTTGTGGTCAACGACGACCTCGTAGGTTTTGTTGGCTATAAAGATCACTTATTTTCCCCTCCTCAGAGTTTTGCCGTAGGCAAAACTTACTTCGTAAGCATTCACTTTGAGTTTTGCCGTAGGCAAAACTTACTTCGTAAGCATGTACCATTACTATATTTGCTGTGCCGATTTAACCTGCTCATGCGCATGATAAGAGCTGCGTACTAGTGGTCCCGATTCGACATGACTGAAGCCGCGCTTCATGCCTTCAGCTTTTAGCTCAGCGAATTGCTCCGGTGTATAATATTTTTTTACCTTTAAGTGTTTAACTGATGGCTGTAAGTATTGACCGATTGTCATGATATTGCAGCCTACTGCACGCAAATCGTCCATCGTCTGGAGAATCTCGGACCATTCTTCTCCAAGTCCTAGCATAATACTAGCCTTCGTCGGGATTTCCGGTGCGATTTTCTTGCTTCTGGCGAGCAGTTCCAGAGTCCGGCTGTATTTGGCCTTGGACCGTACTTTATCGGATAAACGTTCTACGGTTTCGATATTATGGTTCAAAATGTCCGGCTTTGCGGCCAGCACTGTCCGAAGTGAATCCTCATTGCCCAAGAAATCGGGAATCAGCACTTCGACACCACACATCGGAAGCCGTTTACGAATAGCTCTAATGGTAGCGGCAAATATCGAAGATCCTCCATCAGCCAAATCGTCTCTTGCTACCGAAGTAACTACAACGTGCTTCAGACCCATCTGCTCCGATGCTTCGGCCACACGCTCTGGCTCTTGAAGATCAAGCTCGGTCGGCAAACCTGAATTTACGGCACAAAACCGGCAGGCCCGTGTGCAAATATCACCGAGTATCATAAAAGTGGCGGTTCGATTAGCCCAGCACTCATGAATATTCGGACATTTAGCTTCTTCACAAACGGTATGCAACGTTTTGTCGCGCATCATATTTTTTAATTCTTTAAAGTTTTCACCTGTAGTCAGTTTAATTTTCAACCAATCGGGCTTACGTTCTAGTGGTGTAGACATCGTGTCATTCCTGCTTTCCGTGGCATAATTCCAAGCTTATGAAGCTATTATATCACGAAAGAGCTAACAATCCACTTTCCCTTTTATTTATGTTAAACTGGATATGATAACAATTTAACGGGCAGAGCTCAACTGTCACTATGGAGGCAATAGCTTTATATGATAAATCTTGAATCTATTCTTAAACACGTTCGTTCAGGCGATTTGGACGTTGCAGAAGCACAAAAGCATCTTGAGGAATTCATAAGTAAACAAAGTCAGACAAGTGATCGTATCGAGGATCTTGGCTATGCACAGCTGGATATTGATAGGGAACGCAGGACAGGATTCCCTGAGGTTATTTATGGAGAAAGTAAATCAGCTGAGCAAATCTCAGCGATCTTTCAAAATATGATGGTACATTCAGACCGCGTGCTGGCAACTCGTGTAAGCAAGGAAAAAGCGGATTTTGTGCAACAAGCGATTGCAGGGGTTACCTATCATGAGGAGGCTCGTGTGCTGACATGGTTTAAGGATCAAGCTGCACGTTTGCCCAAGAGCGACGGTTATATTGCTGTTGTATGCGCTGGAACCTCCGATCTCTACGTTGCCGAGGAAGCCGCTTTGACAGCTGAAAATATGGGCTGTCGTGTGGAGCGGGTATATGATGTAGGCGTTGCCGGTATACATAGACTATTTCGTAAGCTTGATGTTATTCGTGGAGCCAATGCAATCGTCGTTGCTGCAGGCATGGAAGGTGCTCTTGTCAGCGTTCTTGGCGGACTCGTTTCGAAGCCTGTCATTGCCGTTCCAACCAGTGTGGGCTACGGTGCAAGCTTTCATGGCGTGGCTGCGCTTCTGGCTATGCTCAATTCCTGTGCGCCAGGTGTGTCCGTAGTCAATATCGATAACGGCTTTGGCGCCGGTTATAACGCCGCATTAATTCATAAAAACACGACAAAGAGGGATTAACGATGAAAATAGCGTTTTTTGATTGCTTTTCGGGTATTAGTGGAGACATGAGCCTGGCGGCTCTTGTCGATGCGGGTGCTGATCGTCATTACATTGAGGAGGAACTGAGCAAGATTCAGATCGAGCCTTTTTCTCTGGAGTGGAAACGTGTTAATAAAAAAGGGATTTCCGCGTTAAAAATGGACGTTATACTTGATCCACACTCCCCCCCTACCCACCATCGGCATTATTCCGAAATTGTAAAAATCATTAACAGCTGCGGCTTTAATGACCGAGTAGTCGCATTAAGCACGGCTATCTTTGAGAAAATTGCTATTGCTGAAGCCAAAATTCATAATATCCCTATCGAAACCGTTCATTTTCACGAGGTCGGTGCCATCGATTCTATTGTTGATGTAATCGGCGTTGCACTTGCTTTGGATTCGTTAGAGGTCGAGAAAATCTGGTCCTCTCCAGTACCCCTTGGCTCTGGAACGGTTCGCTGCGACCATGGGATTTATCCTGTACCCGCGCCTGCAACCTTGGAAATGATGCGTGGTCTGCCTATCGCTCCAACCTCCTATAGCATGGAAATGACGACACCAACAGGTGCTGGGATCATTGCTGGTGTAGTTGATGAATTCTCCAAGGGTTTTCCGTCGATGATCGTTGAAACAATCGGATATGGCGCCGGAACTCGTGACTTGCCGAACCAGCCGAATGTACTTCGTGTCGTTATCGGAAAAACAGACCCTTTTATTCCCAAATATCAAGTTCAGCAGCAAGAAATTCAAAGCCATGGACAAATGCAAGAGCACGAGCATCATCACAAAGAGCATGGTCATGATCATAGTCATGGTCACGATCACGGCCATAGCCACGATCACGAGCATGATCACGATCATAGCCATGGTCACGACCACAGCCACGATCACGGTCATAGTCATGATCATAGTCACGAGCATAGTCACGGGCATTCCCATGGACACGAGCATACTCATGAGCAGGAACATAGTCACTTGCGCAATCTGGATCAAGGACGTTTTCGTATGATTGAGCAGCCTCATAGCCATAGCCATTCCCACGCTCACTCTCATACGGATGATCACGATGCTGATCACGATCATCATCACAAGCACGATCCTTCCCTTCATGGACAGTGCACAGATATTCCTCCAGATTTGAAACAGTAGCTCCAATCCACTCAAACAGAGAAGGACACCCACAGGAAGATAACTCTTCTACGGTGTCCTTTTCGTTCATAGTATTTCCTTGTTGAGTTTCCATCCACTGCTTTTTTATGAATCTGTGGAGCCCTCGATACGTTGCTTCTTGCAGCTTATCTCCCTATTCCTGCCAGCACTACCTGCCCTTATTCGCAAATTGGCGTTTCACCTCTTCATAAACCTGCTTCAAAGGGACACCATGCTCTAGCGCTGCCTGCTCACATTCCTTGAATTCCGGAGCAAATTGAACCATTTCGCCGCGGTGATAGCCGATTTTCACATTGATCATTCCCCAAGGTGTAGAAACCTGCTCAAAAGAGCGTCCCAGCCTATGGCAGGATGCCCGCAAATACCGAAGGCCAATAGTTGTCGTTTCGCTAAAGATCACTTCTTCTATCGACTGTAGTTTCCGTTCATCAATCAACACGTTCAACATCATGCCGGGCCTTCCTTTTTTCATAATTATCGGAATCCAGTACACATCATTTGCTCCAGCATCAAACAACCGATCTGTAACATAAGGACAAATCTCCGGATTCATATCGTCAATATTGGCCTGAATGAGCAGCATATCCTCATCAATGTGCTCTTCACGATGTTCAAAACCCATCCTACATCCCTCTTTCCCATTCCCTTGTCCCTGTTTCAACCTTGATTTTACCAAAAATAAACTTCGTTGAGAATCTGTACCGCAAGTTTCTATCCGTGGATAAAAGCAGCACTTCCAACATAACCTACTAACACCAATTTGAGCGGACGTACAAAGCCATCATGTCCGGATATGGAGGATAACATCATGAAAGCAATCGGGATACGTTGGTTCTTTAAGGTTTTTTTATGCGTAAACATGCTGATAGGAGCGTCTTATCCGATACATGCAGCTTCAGCAAATCAACTGTCACAGCCTGCCGCAGATTCAAAAAGCTTAAGTGTTATTTTCGCTGAGCGAAAAGATTTATTCGATAAAATCAGTACGGTGACCGGAATACCTTGGTACATATTCGCAGGTATTGATCAATATGAACGCACGATTCAACTCGCGCGTAAACGCTCAAGCAGTGACGGATTGATTGCCCTATCCTTTACCGAGCTGCAATGGTGCGGCATGATGAATCCGGACCACTCAGACACCAATGAATTCAGTATCTCTTTGTTTGACGGAATTGGCAAGGATGGGTCAGGGGATGGCAAAGCAGACCGCTTGAACGAACTGGACAGGCTGTACGCAATGGCTAACTATTTATTGAAGCAAGGATCGGGAGAAGAGGACCTGAGGATCGGTTTGTGGGAGTATTATCAAAATACACGCAGTGTAGAGCGCATTGAGCAGTTTGCAAGACTGTATGCTGAGTTCGAAACGCTTGAACTTCATGAGCATACCTTCGTGCTGCCACTGAATGCTGACTATTCGTATCGCAGCACATGGGGAGCCAGCCGCGGCTGGGGAGGTTATCGTATTCATGAAGGGACGGACCTCTTTGCAAGCTATGGAGTCCCTGTGCGCAGCGCTGCATATGGCATTATTGAGGTAATGGGCTGGAATGCATACGGGGGCTGGAGAGTCGGTATCCGTGATTTAAATAATGTTTATCATTACTATGCGCATTTATCAGGCTTTAATAAAACAGTCAAAGAAGGGGATATCGTCAAAGCAGGTCAACTCATAGGATGGGTAGGCAGCTCAGGATACGGCAAGCCAGGCACTTCCGGTAAATTCCCGTCGCATTTACATTATGGACTTTACCGCGATAACGGCTTGACGGATTGGTCGTTTGACCCCTACTCTCATCTACGTAAATGGGAGCGCGAAGAGCGGATTCGTAAAAAGAAATGAAGCTATCCTGATGTGCCTATGTTATGGTTTTACAACGCTGCCAGCTTCTCCTGTTCCATGAGGAGCAGACTCCTTTGAAGGGATCAATGGCAGCTTGGGAATCGACAAGCCTGAAGGCAGCGCTGGAGTCTGACTGCTGTTTACCGGATTCCCTTTACCGTCAAAATAATATGTCGGTACATCACCCACTACAAGCGCATAGGATATCGGCACCTCAGTCTCAACCACTTCCGGTACTGTGTCCATTGGAATAATAATGGTCACCTCGGCGATAATACGAAGATACACCTCTACAAGCAGCATGTTGATGCCTGCGTTCTGATAGCGCGTGCTTAAATCAACCTTGACGGCTCCCGCAGGTACAAACTTAATAGGAATATTAGGGCCAAACGAAGCAAGAATCGGGCTGTTTAATGCTTGCCCTAAAGGGATGTGTTCAGGAAATGCCTGCAGATTGCTGAGCTGATTTTGAACGGTTTTGATCGTATCTGCTGTTATTTTCATATGCTCGGAATAGTTTAGCATGAACCCGGTAATTTTACCGTTATTATCTGTTCGCCAATCGATCAGTTTTTCAAAATTGGTGCTTTGCGCAATCCTGTCGGAAATAACAGAATTGATTGCTTGCGTAGCGATCTGTTTGACACGGATTTTTGCCAGGCTGGCTAATGGCGGCTTTAAATTTTTCTCAATATAAATAAACATTTGTAATGAAAACAGCAATAGAATGAGTGCGATCACGATCAGATTGCGTTTTAATTTTTTGGTGCCAACGGGTTTGCTTTTCCACTTACGCTTCAGCACTAGCATGGATGGGGCACCTCCTAAGCTGATTTCACTTCTTTTGTAACAGGCAGCTCTCCAAATCTGCAATTAGCATGTACTCCTTAAAGCCTATGCCAATCCCAAATGAAAAAGAAGAAAAGAAATATACAACAAAAAGAGCCGCTATAGTGAACTGCCCCACTTGTTAGACACAGCTTAACAAAGGGTGGAGAAGTTCGTAGTTACACGGCTCTTTCTTAGTTCATGATCACACAGGAAATTTACAATCTACCCCCGCTGCTTAAGGACAAAATCACGCGCATCGCTGGTGTAGGGCTCCTGTGCATTTTCTAAGGTTACATATGATAGCGGCTTATATTGGTTCAGCAGTTCAATAAACATCGGATAGTTCAATATGCCTTGACCCGAAGATACGACTTGAAGTATGCCGTTCGCATCCAGCTTAATATCCTTGGAATGTGCGCTGACTACCCGATTACCCAGCAGACGGAACGCCTCCTGCATAATCTCATGCTGCTGTTCATAATTTTCCTGAGTCATTAGATTACACGGGTCCATCACAACTCCGATATTGGAAGACGGAACCTCATCAATCAGCTGCGCCAATGCACCCGCTGTACCTATAATGTGACGTGATGCGACCTCTAGGCCGACCATAATGCCGAATTTTTCCGCTTCCTCCGCCATTTCCTCAACCGCTGAGCGCAAACGACGCCAATTCCGATCATGATCATCGATTACAGGCACGCCCGTTTCGGTTGCAACAATCGACGCACCGAACTGACGAGCATAACGCAAATGCTCCTTGAAGCGGTCTACATTATGCCGCCACTTGGCATCGTCAAGTTCAATTAGATCCATATAACAGCCCAGTACAGGAATGCCTACTCCCTGTTTGTCAAAAGCCTCACCAATTGCGTTAGCCAAGCCGGGACTTAGCTTACCCAGACTGCAATCGACATCTGTAATGGCTTTGGACAGCGCCAGCTGTACATAGTTAAAGCGATAGGATGCGACCTTGGCCGCGAGCTGTGCGAAGGGCTGAGGACCTACATTATGTGCCAATATTCCAACTGACATGACTAAACACTCCATTTCCATATATCGTACCTATCCTCTTACCTGCGGATCACGAACCGCTGCAAAGTGCAGCCGCCTTTAAAAACACCTAAGTAATCATGTGCTTCTGCTTCACATAATACCAGCTTTTCAGACAGCAATAAAGCGCAAACAATCCCTTGATGGTACAAGAGATTGTTTACATATGTCATTCTGAGTGTGAGACCTTGATAAGATTAGGCTGCCCTTGTACAAAGGTAAACTTCTTTTCTCGTAATCGGCTTTTCGAAATTCAGGGTCAGCGCTGGATTAGCAATCGAATTTCGTATTTTTCTCACCGATAGGGATGTCCATCAGCAGCAAGCTATTGTAGCCATCGAAGAAATGCTAACAGGTTCCTGACTTCGGCTTCGGTTTTTACGGTTGGATATATTACCCCTTAACTGAACCCAGCATAACACCCTTAGAAAAATGCTTTTGCAGAAATGGATAAACAGCTAGTATGGGCAGGGTTGCAAACACGATAACCGCCATACGAATCGTTAAAGGTTGAATTTCGGCTTCGTCGAAGCCTGTATCCCCAATCCGACTTTGAGCCAAAATAACGATCTCGCGCAGCAGCACCTGGACTGGCCATTTGTTGTTATCGTTAATGTACATGATAGCATTAAAAAATTGATTCCAATGTGTTACCGCGTAGAACATCCCAAAGGTAGCCATCGCAGGCATCGACAAAGGCAATACGATCCTGAACAAGACACCCACATCGCTACACCCGTCGATTCGTGCAGAATCCTCAAGCCCATCTGGAATTTGCTGAAAAAAGTTTTTCAAAACAATCAGATTAAATGCGCTAATCGCATTGGGAATCATCAACGACCATAAGGAATTCGTTAAACCCATTGCTTTAACAACAAAATACGTAGGAATCAAACCGCCGCTGAATAGCATCGTAAACAGGACACCCATCAAAATAATTTGACGACCACGAAGCGTCTGCCTTGCTAATGGATAAGCCATTAATGAAGTCAGCAGAAGGTTGATGAAGGTTCCCACAACTGTAATGTAAATGGATACCATCAAGCTGCGTAGTAAAGTGTCTGTAGAGAAAATATACTTGTAAGCAGACAGGGAAAATTCCTTCGGAAACAGGATAAAGCCGCCTTTAGCTACCTCATGTGGACTTGTAAACGATACTGCTAAAATATAAATGAAAGGAAGTATAGTTGCAAGGCTGATCAGTGCGAGAAGCACATAATTCACGCTGTCGAAAATTTTATTACCCACCGTACGATCATGATTCATCGGGTTGTTCCTCCTAAGCATCTGTATGGTTCAATTAATATACGCCTTCTTGCCCGAATTTCTTAGCCATCCAGTTAGCTCCCATGACCAACACCAAACCAATCGCTGATTTGAATAAGCCGACTGCAGCGCTGTAGCTAAACTGTGATTGTGTTAAGCCCTTCACATAAACATAGGTATCAAATACTTCCCCAACCTCGCGGTTCGTTGACGTCAACATCAGAAAAATATGCTCGAAGCCGGAATCCATAAAAGTACCTAGACGCAAAATAAGCAAAATAACAATCGTTCCACGGATAGCAGGCAGCGTAATGTGCCATACTTGTCTCCAGCGGTTAGCTCCGTCCATACGAGCAGCTTCATATAATTGCAGATCGACACCAGACAGCGCAGCAAGGAAAATAATCGTCCCCCAGCCTACCTCTTTCCATATCGATTGTGTAACAATCATCGTCCTAAACCATTCAGGCTCTAGCAAAAATGCGATTTTAACACCAGTTACGTAGAACAGCAGTTCATTAATGATACCGCCCTCTGTCGTAAGCAGCATATAGAATACGCCTACTACAACAACCCACGAGACAAAATGCGGCACGTAGATTAAAGTCTGCACCCATCTTTTAAAGCGCTCTCTTCTTACTTCATTCATCATTAAAGATAACACTATGGGCAGCGGGAAAAAGAAAACCAGATTGTATATCGCTAGCAGCGAGGTATTTCGAAATAACTCCCAAAACTGAGGCTCACTGAAAAAACGATTAAAATGCTTCATGCCCACCCAACTGCTATTTAACATACCGAGATGCGGCTTATAATCCTGAAAAGCAATAATGACTCCATACATGGGTACATATCTGAAAATAATAAAGTAAATCACACCCGGCAGTAGCATAAAGTACATCCATTTGTCCCTAATTAAATCTTTCATTAGAGGACTGCGTTGAATCACTTTCTTTTGGCCTCTCATTGCATTTGCTTCAATCTGCGTATTCATGAGTTGTCCTCCTGACTAATATCGTTAAGCCTTTTTCTATTTCTAATTATGTTTGGGTTTGCCATAACATGCTATAGTTTGAATTTAACTTGTTGTCTGGAAGCGAGGAAATGCTTGATATATAACGTTTTTTTACTCTAAAAGGCGATTTCAACCGGTATTGTATAGATGTATTGAAAGTAATAAAAGCAGCCGGCTTTTTGAGCTGACTGCTTTTATTTTAATAACCTGTTTATCACTCACTCATTCGTATATGGCTTACTGCGTAAAATTCGGTTGCTGCTTAACATCTGTTCCTGATTTAGATTACAGGTTTCTACGATTTGGTTTGTGCGGTACGATCCTGCAATTGGTGGACAGATATCGTTCCCCAGCTCAGATCATCTACACGGTATTGCTCGATCAGGTTCCAATCCAGCTCCATCCCGAGTCCTGGTAAATCCCGGCCAGGAACTATTAAGTAACCGTTCTCATATTTCACCGGATTTTTCACAATATCTCCGATATACAATTCAGGACCGGTAGGGTCCGATGTATAGTTCAAATTAATTAAGGAGCTTCCCAGATGGGCCATCGCTGCGGTTCCAATCGATAATTCTTGTGTCGTTCCCATCAGGCAGCCTTTTCCAGCTACCTCTGCTGCTGCAGCTGCCTTCCTAGCACTCGTCAGTCCACCAATAAAAATAGGTGAAATATTAAATATATCTACGGAATCATGGCGAATCATTTCGTATTGCTGACGAAAGCTCCATACATGCTCACTAACCAAGTGGTCCGATTTCATCCGAAAATGGTGCAGTCCATCGAAATCATTTTGTACGGCTGGGCTTTCCACCATTTGAAAATCATACTTGGATAAACGTTTAAGCGCCTGCAGCGCCACCTTCCAATCCAGCAAATGGCTAAAATCGAGCGACTTGATCGTCACCTTGGAGCCAAATTCACTTTTCACACCATCGAGAAAAGCTTCATCCGCATCCAAATTTTTACCGACATATAAGCGGTATGTATCAAACCCTTGGGCCAGACGCTCCCGGACAACCGCAAGGTTCTCTTCAACCTCCTCCATAAATCGATGCCTAAAGATCGGGAAACAAACCTTGATCCGTTCCTGAAGGCGACCGCCTATAAAATCAGCTACGGATATATTCAAAGCTTTGGCGCAAAGATCATGCAAAGCTGCATCGACGCCGTTGCGAATAAAATTACCTTTTTCATAATAAAACATCGCTTCCGGGAAGTTAGCCGTCAGTTCTTTATTAATTAACGAGATATCAAATGGATTTTTGCCCACTACAATGTCCCTTAGAGAATGCCTTAAATCATCGACATTCAGCGAATAGTGGGGAAGATGTGAGAAGTCCGACATTTCCCCGATTCCCGTTACTCCTTCATCTGTCATCAGCTCAACAATTACATGCTTACTCACGAATCCTGTTGTTCTTGGTATGCCGACTACCGTTAAACGAATATCTGAAATTTTCATCCTGCTGGCTCCTTTTTGATCCATATTATGATTTACTTTAATCCCCATAACTTCAAAATTTCTGTTACTCTGCTTTTCTCGCTGTCCGTAAGTAATGCGATCGGCGGTCTAACCGCACTGCTAGAAATCAAACCCAATTGATACATAGCTTCCTTTACTACACTGACATTGTTGCCGTTTTTGTTGCTTTCACGCAGCTCCTCAAAGGGTAAAATATCTGTCCACACTTTCATTGCCCGCGGATAATCGCCAGATTGAAGCGCTTCCAACATAGTAAAAGAACGCAATACATCGACATTGACCATTCCGGATGTAAATCCTTCGGCTCCAGCCGCATAAAAGGAAGGTGCCCACATTTCTGCTGTACCGCAGATCCAGACGATATCCTTTTTCACAGCTTCAACAGCTTTTCTAAAGGCTGGAGGATTATTTACGGCATATTTGACAGCTATCACATTGGGTAGCTCTGACACCTCAGCCAATACCTCCGGGGTAATCTGCTCGCTGCGTACATACAAGATCAACGGCAGCTTGGTTGATGCTGCAATTTGTTTATAGTAAGCGATTAAGCCCGCTGGCAGCAGATATGGATGTACTGGTTGGTGAACCATAATCCCGTCTGCCCCGACCTGCTCGGCATTCGCGGCCAACTCGCTGGCAGTTCTTGCATCATAACCAACTCCAGCGATAACAAGACTGCGCTTAGCTATGGTCTCTGTAACGAAGCGGGTTACTTCCTTTGCTTCACTCACCGTTAACGCGTAAAATTCACCCGTATTACCACAAGGATAAATCGCCTGAATACCTCGATCCAGCAAAAAATCCACATTACGTTTTAGTGAGTCCCAGTCGATCTCCAGCTGATTGTCAAACGGGGTGACATTGATTGCATTAATTCCTTTAAGCTTGGATTGAATAGAATGATAATTGCTCATAGACATTTCGCCTTCTTTCTTATATGTGTAAGCATGCTGTTGCTATATGTAAAAGCTAGCTGCTTATCTTATTGGATAGTGTCCCCGCTTTCTTTAATAAATACGATCGTACGCCGAATATGAGAGATCATCGCGTGCTCGGCGCCATCCGCATTTCTTGCACAGATTTGCTTATAAATCTGCACATGCTCCCGAAAGCCTCTCTCCAGCTCATCTTCATGAGACAATGCCTTTTCGCGGAAAGATCGATCGAACGAGTGAATAGCTTCAATCTGTTGAAAAATGTAGTTGTTCTTTGCGTAAGCGCGAATCCTTTTGTGGAAATCCGCATTAAGACTTAGCAGCTGTTCGACGTTTTTTTGCTCGGTGTACAACTTCATTTGATCGACAACGACACCAAGCTGGACAATTTCCTCATCAGATATTTTTAAAGCAGCCAGCCTTGCTGCCACTCCCTCTAATGCTGACCGTGCCCAGTTAATTTCTTCCACGGAATTCATGATGTCACTGGAAACGAAAGTCCCTCGTCTTGCACTGGTCGTAACGAGGCCTTCCTGTTCCAAGCGGCGAAGCGCCTCCTTCAGCGGTGTCGTGCTGATTCCATACAGCTTGGCCAATTCCCGTTCCTTCAGGTGATGGCCTGGCTTGTATTGCTCGGATATGATAGCATCCTTCAGTCTTTCATAAACAACATCGCGAATCGATTTCGTTTGTATGGCATTCTCTTCTACCGTCGGGTGGGATTCCATTGCTGTAAGCCTCCTTCCATTGTTTAAAGTATATCTAATATCTGATATATCAGATATTAGATTAATATCGGAAACTCGTCAACCTTTTTTCTTCATTTCACGCACAAAAAACCGGTCTATAGGTTATAGACCGGTCTTGTCGGATAAAAAAATGAATTTTCAGCACATCCATCTTCATAAATCCTTGTTATACTGATCCCGATATTGCCCCGGAGTCATATCGACGATTTTACGAAAAGTACGAATAAATGCCGTTGTATTGGTATAATTTAGCTTCTCAGCAATTTCAGAAATTTTCCAGGATGTATTTTCCAGCCAATTTTTAGCTATTGTCATTCGATATTCGGCCAAATATTCACTAAAATTGACATTCATTTCCTTTTTGAACACCCGACTTAAATAGACCGGATGGAAACTCAATATAGACGCGCATGCCTCCAAAGAAATCTCCTGGTCATAACGTTCATGAACCAGCTTGATCATCTGATTGGCAATATTCATGTATTGCGACTCCGCCTGTTGATTGGAGAAGCTGATAATCGGCTCGAACAGCTCAGCCTTAAACCACTGTATAATCGACTCTAGTGTAGTCAGCTTGAGGAAATGCTCTATCGTTGCTTTTTTGCCAAGCACATGCTTAACCGAGCCACCCTGCTCCTGCACCAAATGAAATACTTTGGCAATGAGCTGCATCATCAGTACTGGATATTCATTAAAATGAATCCCTTTTTCGACAATCGCTGCGATATATTTATCAAAAATCCCATCCACGGCTGCTCGATCACCAGATTTCAAAGCGTTACCCAACTGATCCTCCATCAGCTTCAGCTGTGTATACACCGTGACCTCCATCATTTTCTTGCCGGCATCGATGTCCTCATAATGGATGATAATCTCCTGTCCCAAACTCATTCGGCACTTCAACGCCTCTAGACATTCTCCATAAGCCAAAACTGACTGCGTCACACGCTCAAAGGGCCGACTAATCCCGATGCTAACGGGAAGCTGCAGAAATTCATGCACCTTGGCTTTAATTTGCTCTGCGATTTCATAAAACTGCTGCTTCAGCTGAGCGTCATTATCATAGGAACTTAGCAGCAGCGTTACCTGCGATTGATTCAGCAAAATGGGGCTGAATCGATCCTCCTTGGAAATAATCTCACCTACAATATTATTAATCGCAAACAGCAGAAGCTCCTTATCGTGCTCCTGATAACGCGTTTCCTGCAAGGAATCAATCTGTACGGCCAATACACCGAGCCGTTTCCATTCAGTAGGAAATCCAAAAATTTGCGAACGGTAAGCAAATTCACTATCAGATAGCTGTCCTGCAAATAACTTCAGCATAAAAAATTCCTTCAGTTGACTGAATTGCCCAATAACCTGCTGCTGCAGCATTTTCTCTGTGCTGAACAGGGTGGTGAACCTTTTTTCAATGGACAAGAATTCATCTTTGTTATCCTGGCCTTCGATCTCAATTGCCTTCGTAAACTCAAACAACCGCTTAATCGGCGAATACATTTTTCGGCTACCATACAAAGCGAACAAGCCAACCAGCACAAAAATGATCGAACACGCGATAAACGTGATCCAGGCGATTTTGCGTGATTGCTGGGTGATGTCCTTGATCGATACGGCAGATACATACATCCAGCCGTTAAAAGGCGAAGACCGGAATGTAATACCAAGCATTTTATCGTTTACTTCCGCATTAAAAAAACCGCTTTCTTCATTGGTCTCAGCTATATGCTGGGCTACCATAGTATGAATTTCACGATTTCTGCCAATCATGCTACCTTCTGCAAGAAAATCGTTTCCATTTCTATCGAGTAAGAACACTTCCCCCAGTTTGTTATTGGAGGACAGCAGCTCTCTGAGCTCACTGTTGCCAATTTCTACAATTAACAGCCCCTTCGGCTGTCCCTTTGTTGGAATAGGGATCTTGTAGATCATCCTGATAACCTTGGAACCAATGCTTGCATCCTCGGAGAATACCTCTGTAGTGCTGGCTCGTGTATCATTATTCATAAGATTACCGGTCACCCAAAATAAGCTGTTTGGGTACTGAGCATACGAAGCCATTCGAGCGTTATCTGCAAATGTACTGAATTTGCGAAAAATGGAGAAACTGACAAGCCAATCGTTCTGCAGATTGACTAGATAAGCTTCACGTATGCCTGTATACGTTTGCAAACTAAACAGGCCCTTGGATAAATCTCTGATTTCAATAAAGTCGTCTGTGCTCAGATCTTTGTTCATGGATTCCACAACTAGCGGAGAATTTAAATATTGCAGGGAAGTAAACTCCAGTGTCTTCAAAACTTGCTCTATGCGCATTTGCGTTTGCAAAAGCACCTGCATATTGCCTTCCTTGACCTTTTCCTCAATATCGCCAGAAGCAATATAATAAGAAATCAGACCGATCGAGATGACAGATATTGCTGCGAGTATAAAGCTGAAGCCAAGAAGACGCAGCAAAAATTTGGGCATCGGACGACCATCTCCCTTTCTTCGTAATTACTTCCTATAATAACACATTATGAGCTTAGCACGCCCAAAAAACCTTACCAAAGGCAAGGTTTTTTGGGCGAAATCACTCTAATGCTGCCTCATTTTTTAACCTGCTTCTACCGTTGTACCACAATTATTTCTTGTTTTTGGCAAAAGCTTCCTCATATTCTTTTATCAGGGAGTCGCCGCCAGCTTTGCGCCATTTGGCAACCTCATCAGCCCAGCCAGCATCGTCAATTTTACCTACAATGTATTTGGTCTGTGCATCTGCAATTTGGGTATCCAGTTCTTTTCCACGTTCAGAATAAGTTTTGGATGATAATGTCAATGCCGGGTTGGCTATTGCATACTTCAGACCTTCAGGCTCCATTTTATAACCCTTCATGGCTAGTTCTGTATCCTTAAGTGGTGGTACATTATATGTTTCAAAGTTGATCAGATTATCGCGGTAAGGCTTCACTTCACGGTTAAAGGCTGTAAGATCGGTCCATTCGACAAAGCCATTGTCAGCTTTCTTGTGGTGAACGCCTTCAATACCGCGTTTTTGCAGGAGAGACATGTCTTTATCCAATAATTTATCCAGGAATGACAACAGTTGTCTCACTTCAGCTTCATTTTTCACTGTTGATTTAGGGAATGCAAGGAATCCGTTGTTACCAGACTGACCGGAAATTCTTGGACCTGATGGTCCTTCCCATGAAGTAATATCCATCTGTGCAGTGCTCACTACTTTTACAATACGGTCTTGAATATTCGCTGCGTTGGTAGCTACGCCGTTGATCTTGATAACGGCACGACCGGATTCGAATTGTTTATCCATTTCCGTGGCATCCAAAGCCGGGAAGTCCTGATTGATCAGCTTTTCCGAATAAAGCTTTCTAAACAGCTTCAAAGTATCGACAAATTGTGGAGTCAAAAATTCAGGTGTGAATTTCCCACTTCCATCTACGCCCCACTTATTAACTCCGCCTTGGCTTACTGATAGCCTACTCAGGACGGAGTTCGCACCGTCATTATACTTTTTGTCCAGCATGAATCCGTACGTATCTTTTCCGTTCTTTTCTGATAGCGTTTTCACAACATTGTACCATTCATCCAATGTTTTCGGCATTTTCAAGCCCGCAGCATCCATCAAATCCTTGCGGTAAATAACAGCCGGACGGCCAATTTCACGATAGTTCGGTATTCCGTAAAGCTTACCGTCGATTTTAATATTTTCATAATATTGTGCATTTTGTGCAGCCAAATTTTTGTAGTCTTTTAAATAAGAGCCAATTTCCCAGAATTGATCGGACTGAGCCGTATTGATAATAGTCGGAACATAATTGACCTTCAAAATCTTCGGTAATTCATTAGAAGCAATCATTACATTGATTTTTTCATCATACGTCGAGTTGGGTACCCATTGAATACTTAATTTAGTATTCGTATATTTCTCAATCGCTTGTTCAATCGTATTACCCTTAGCCGGTATGTCACCAACTTGAGGCATCACAATCGATATTTCTACAGGTTTGGTATCTGCCGGTTTAGTATCTGCAGGCTTAGCCGCATCTGTCTTCTTACTTGCAGGTTGATCTCCTCCACAACCTGCCAATACCCCCATCGCCATCGTAATCGTACCGACTGCTGCAAACCATTGCCTAGGTGTCCTGTTCATTAAACCATTACCCCTTTTCCTACTATAGTTTTGCAAATATGCCTACCTCATAATCGGATGAAACTACAAGTTCCCGCCCGATATAAGCTGAGTATATCGTCATGCTCCATTACAAACAATCCTCTTTATTTAACTTGTTGCGATCCGTGTCTAATCCCAGTCTTATCAAGGGTTTGCGAGTGCATAAACCAATCTAATGAGTATTGTTGTTTCTCTATAATAGCAGATTCGTGTGGGAAAACCCCTATTAATGAAAAAAGCTGACTCCCTTTTTAACAAAGGAAACCAGCTTTTATTCAAAATTAACATCCTAAGCTGCATCAATAAACTATGGCAGTTTATAAAAGCGCACGCAGGTCGGTTGAGGCATCGTAATTTGCTGTCCAGTTGGCGTCAGCTTGCCGCTGTCCGGGTCTACCCGGAACCAGTACACCGAGTCTGAGTCTTTGTTGGCTGCAATCAAGAATCGTCCACTTGGCGTCAAGCTGAAATGCCGAGGATGCTTGCCCAGGGTGGACGTATGCTGAAGCAGGCTCAGCTTGCCGCTTAACGGATCGATCGCGAATACGACGATGCTGTCATGTCCACGATTCGAACCATACAAATAACGTCCACAAGGAGATATCTGAACTTCAGCCGTAGAGCTCGTTCCTACAAAGTCTTCAGGCAGCGTGTTTACCGTTTGGATGGACAGCAGCTTGCCAATCAGTCGCTCATAAGAGAATACCGTGATCGTGGAGCTAAGCTCTTCGATCACATAAGCAAAATTGCCGGATGGATGAAAAGCAAAATGGCGCGGGCCTGCACCAGGGTTAACAGCAACCTCGTCGTGAAGCACCAATTTAGCACCTTGGCGATCTAAACGGTACACCATAATTTTATCCAGCCCTAGATCAGGAACAATTACAAACTGATCGGACGGATCCGGAAAAATCGAATGTGGATGAGCAGAGCCCTGACGATCGGCTACAACACCGCTTCCCCCGTTGTGATGCATGCTGCCGCAGAGCTCGCCAATATTCCCATCATCTTGCAGCTTGAATAAGGAAACATTGCCTTCTCCATAGCTGACAGTCATCAGAAATTGCTCGCCAATATCCGTATTGATATGAGTGGCAGACTTGTCTGCCCCATCCTGGCTGCTCGCCAATGTCAGCTTACCTGTAGTCTCGTCGATCTGGTAAGCATAAATAACTGATGTTGGTTGCCCTTCATAAGCCTGCGTAAAGGAATAGAGCTTCTTATGCTTATCACTGACTTTAATGAAGGTGGGATCCTTCAGACCTGAAACAGATTCAATAAAAGTTAACTGCTCCGTGTCCTCATCAAACTGGTACGAAAAAATACCAGGTAGTTCCTTTCCTGTATAGGAACCCAAATAAATCACATAGTTTGAGCTTTCCAAAAGACCCACTCCATTCCATGGTAGAATTGTTCTTCACTATTGTAACCTAATTTCCTTGTGAAGTCCTCTCCAAGCATGGCAAGAGGGAACAACTCGCTTCAGCCATCACATTGTGGGTATTTGCACTCAGGCGAAATGTTTTACAAGCTTTAAACAACAGTAATCCGCAAAGCTAAATACGATTTACCCGGGAGAGCAACCTTGCAGCTTCCCTGGTATGTATGCGTAAGCCGTTCAATTCGCATCTCCCACGTATCAATAAGATCAATATGGAAACAACGATGCTCTGGAAGCTGTAGTTCCCAATAGCTTGGTTGGCTGCGCCCAAAATAAATCCAGAAGCAGTTGCGCTCTCTCTCAGCTTCCCATAAGTCTGCCTGCCCTGCTTCCATCAATTCGCGTAAAAATTGAATTCGCTTCGGACTATCCCCAACCAACCTACCACCACGGGAAATCCACGTTCCGCCGCCTTCACTTTCATAAGCTTCGCCATGTGACGCATATCCGCCCCGGACCTGACTTTCCCAAATTCTCCGCAGCATCTCCTCACCCGAGATATTGCCCCACCTGCGAATGGCATTTCCTTCATAACAGCATTCATCGACAACGACAGGTTTGCCGTATGTATCAAGCCAGCTGGTCGTCCATGAAGTTTCCCAATGCTGAATACTTTGATGCGTTACCCAAGGCTTGGAATAATCATAAGTGGCCGTCCGTTCATAATCGTACATCTTCGTTCCATTATGGATGGAGCGCAAATGGCCATAGGGATCCAGACGCTGCACAGTTTGCAGTAACCGATCCCAGTCATTCATCGATTTATGAATATTAAAATCAAATTCGTTAGCAATCGACCACCATACGTTTCGGAACGACGACAGCCGGGCTATTACATATTTCAAATAAGCTGCTTCCACCTCTATATCAAGCTGTTCAAAACCCCAAACGCCTTGATCATAGGGATGAAATAAAATAATATCAGCTTCAATGCCAAGCCGCTGCAAATCCTCAAGCCTTTGTTCCATATGCGCAAAAAAATCCGGGTTAAACCGCTGTATATCGACACCAAACTCCCTGCTGCCAGCAAAAGCAAGCATAGAAGGATTCATTTCCCCAGTGGGCAGTATACACATTCGAACCTTATTAAACGGCGAAGCAGCGAGTACAGTTAAGGTTGTCTGCTCTTGTGCTTCATCCCCGTGATGAAACCAATGATACAACGTCGTACCAAATGGCAAATAAGGTGTGCCATCCCTATAGATGAACCTATATTTATCTTTTACGCTTACAGGACCATGGTTATTTCCAATGGGAGCTGTAACCTGAAGTTGTCCATGCTGGGCATCCAGCTCCTTACAATTACTAAAAGTCACATAGCTCCAAGACCCTATCGCATCTGGCATAAAACGAAGCTTATATATACCGCCGCCATCGTAAAAACCATCTGTTTTCACCACACGGTTGTGATGCCTGAATTCGGCGTGGAACATAATCTCCCGAAAGGGATTACCGGTGTCCGGACCGTGAAAGCTGCGTTCATAACGCGCCCAGCATTCCAGCGTATCTGAAGCAGCTCCGATTGTATTCTTATTGTACATTTTATCAACTCCGATCTACCCTCTGTTTACCTTTTGGAATGATCCTTCGTATAATTGTCTTTCTGTTCAGCATGCTGGATCACTGAACTCAGCTTCTTATTGTAGGACGATGATTCTGTAAAAGCTTCAATACCCGCGCCTTTTAAGGATAGGTCGTATTTCCTTTTGGACATGATTTCTTGCGGGTACCATCTGCTTATGCGTAAAGCATGAAAAGGAAGCGTCGGCAGATTCACCGCAATATTTTGGTCAAAAATACCCACCACAGCAGTAACGGTCATATTCCATACATCGATGATTTCTACTGTATAACGGCCTTCAGGCAATTGAAGCTGTCTGGAAGGAAACCTATGAATGCCAAAATATTGCAAATAATACTCTCCTTCACAACCAACTGTTGCTGCATCATAAAAAATCGGCATATATCGAAGCCCGAGTGGAGCCTCCTCCAGAATTCTGCGCAGAAAAGCAATTCGCGTTACAGCCGAGCCCTGCAGACAGCCGCCATCATTGTGCCAGCTGCTCCCATCCGGCAGAAGAAACATTTCGCCATACCCAGCATATCCGCCTCTGCAAACACTTTCCCAGATACGGTTGGTCATTTCTTCACCTGGTAAGCTTCCCCACAGCGTGGAAGCATCCCCTTCACAGCCGCACGCCTCCATCAGTATGGGCTTCCTATGCAATCCCGCATAATAGGATACTTGGCTTGGGTCCATGCCCTGCAGGCTGACATGAGTCAAACCTCTGTTTCCATAATCGCTCAAAGGATTCGTACTATGGATAGTCACAAGATGATGGTAAGGATCCCGATCCTCCAGAATGCGAAGAAGCTTCAGCTTATTGAGCTCCACTGAAGCTTGCTCTCCTCGAATAAGCAGTGACCACCAAACATTGCGATAGGCAGCCAGCCTTGTTACGGTCTGCTGTACAAAAGCCGCAGCCTGCGGCTCTTCAATCCCGCAATCCAGCAATAGCTCAGCTTCCACACCCAAACTCATGAGTCGGACTAGCACTTCCTCAATCACGGTGAAATCGTCAATACTATTGTCCAAACAAAATCGAATTTTATTAAATGGAGCTTGAGCAATGGAAGCTATCGTCGATTCAACTTGAGCTTGCCCAAACCCGTTCAGGCAGGTCGTACTGAATGGATAATATGGTGTGCCGTCGGCATAGCAAAAATCCTTGTCGCCGATAATGCCAACAGGTCCTGAATTGCCCTCTCGTGGCGCGGTACAAAAAATTTTCCCAGTACTCCTCCCACTAATCAAGTCCATTGATCCAATGCTTACTTCATACAACCATTCACCCGGTTCATCCGGCATAAAACGAACCCGATACTCGCCTGAGCTATCGATAAAGGCAGTAACTTCCCTGACTCGGCTGCCTTTTGAAAAAATGACCTTACCTTCAAGCATTCCTCCAAGCTCTCCATGCTTACCCACTATAGTAGGCAGGATCAGCTCCAAGATGTCCCAGCACTCAACGTGTTGTATCTGTTCCATATCCCGCTTCGTTCACTTCCTTTGCTATGTTGCCTTACCGGTTTAGGAAATAACGGCCTGCACTGCTTTTTGCCAACCCTCATGAAACGCATCACTCACTCGTTTATCCATCGTTGGGGTATACCCGATTGAGGCCCTAACCAGTCCATGCAGCTCATCTATGCTGTTCCAATAACCGATACACAGCCCGCCAAGAAATGCCGATCCGATAGCAGATAACTCAGCAGCGGACGGTTTCACGATTTCAGCCTGCAGCATATCAGCCTGAAACTGCATTAATAGTCGATTTCCGGCAGCACCTCCATCCACTCGCAGCTGCACGATGGGAACACCGGACTCTGCCTCCATTAATGCTACTGTATCACGAACCTGGTAAGCGATGCTTTCCATCGCCGCTCTGATGATATGGCTCTTGCCGCTGCTTCGGCTCATGCCGACAATGGCGGCTCGAGCATGGGGAACCCAATACGGTGCGCCAAGCCCTACAAATGCAGGTATCAAATATACGCCTTCATTATCTGAAAGTGCCTCAGCCTGCGCTTCAGCTTCCGAATAATCAGTAAACAGCCCGAGTTGATCACGCACCCACTTCATGCAATCGCCTGTACAGTGAATAATCCCCTCCAATGCATAATTCACCTTGCCATCCATACCCCAAGCTATCGCGGTAACCAGTCCATTCACCGATGCAACAGGCTTCTCGCCAATATTCATCATCACCGAGGTACCCGTTCCATAGGTAGCTTTGGCCATGCCGGGCTGGTGGCACAGCTGCCCGAACAGTGCAGCTTGCGAATCTCCGATAACCCCCGAGATCGGAATGGAATCCGCGAATAGTTCCGGATCTGCTGTGTAGCCGTAAATCTCATTACTGGATTTGACCTGCGGAAGTCCAAGATTCCCAACACCAAAGATCTCGATTAATTCCTCATCCCATTGAAGCGTATGAATATTAAACAAGGAGGTCCGGCTTGCATTCGTATAATCTGTTGCATGAACAGCTCCACCTGTCAGCTTCCAAATCAACCAGCTGTCGATTGTACCTGCGAGCAGACGATCTGTATGGATGTTCCCCTTACCCATTGCTTTCATCTGCTGCACATGATCGCAAATCCACCGGAATTTGCTGGCAGAGAAATAGGGGTCAAGCACAAGGCCTGTTTTGGCATTAATCTGAATCTCATAGCCTTGATCGTTCAATACTGCGCATAGATCCGTTGTTCTGCGGCATTGCCACACAATTGCATTATATACCGGAAGCCCTGTTGCCGAATCCCAGACTACCGCTGTTTCCCGTTGATTCGTTAGTGTGATGACAGCAATTTGCTGCGTAGCAATCCCGCTTCCCTTTACAATCTCCTTGATTGCATGAATTACATTGCGGTAAATTTCCATCGGATCGTGCTCGACCCAACCAGGCTGCGGATAGATTTGAGCATGCTCAATGGCATACTTGCTAATGATATTGCCAGACTTGTCAATTAATAAGGTTTTGGTGCCCGAGGTGCTTTGATCGACAGCCAATATATAAGCTTGATCATGCTGCTTATAGGAAGCTGCTGAATGCTGCGATGCCGTGTTATTCTCCATGGCGTAAGCTCCTCATGTCGGCTTAACTATCCCAACAGCAATGGCGCGGATAGAGTCCACGTCAATACCGTAATGTTTGAACACTTCAGCTGTATTGCCTGTAATGGCCGGTTCATCCGGTATGCCCAGTATTTTCATCGGAACCACACAATTCTGCACCACGACCTCGGCAACCGCCGCACCCAATCCACCGAATATGCTGTGTTCTTCAACTGTTATGATATGTCCTGTCTCCTTGGCTGCCTTGATTACGGCTTCCGTATCCAGCGGTTTGATCGTATGCATATTAAGAACCCGGCAGCGAATGCTCTCCTGGGCGAGTGCATCAGAGGTATCCAACGCTACACGAACCGTTTCTCCGGTCGCAATGATCGTAAGATCCGTACCTTCTCGAAGTGTAACCGCCTTGCCTATTTCAAAAGGATAATCGTCCGACTCGTAGCAATCCTGCACAGGATTGCGTCCAATTCGCACATAAACCCCGCCTTCATGCACCGCGAGAGCCTCCGTCATTTTCTTCGTCTCGTGACGGTCAGCAGGCAGAATGATCGTCAAGCCCGGAATGGCGCGTGTTACCGCAATATCCTGAAGGGAATGATGAGACATGCCCAGTGCGCCATAGCTAACCCCACCGCTGATCCCAATCAGCTTAACGTTCGTGCCGGAGTAAGCGACGTCAACCTTTACCTGCTCAATAGCACGCATGCTAAGAAAGCATGCCGGAGAGGTGACCCAAGGCTTTTTGCCGCTCGCGGCCAAGCCTGCAGCGATACCGACAATATTTTGTTCGGCAATTCCGGTTTCCACGAATTGCTCGGGCAGCTCTTTAACAAAAGGCGCCATGGAAGCGGAGCCCCTTGAATCACTGGCGAGCAGCACGATATGACGATCCTGTCTGGCCTGTTCCAATAAGGTTTCACATAGGATTTGCCGATTAGCGATTTTATTCATGTCCGATCACCTTCAATTCTTCCGTTAATCCTGCCAAAGCCAGCGCTAGCTCCGAATCGCTTGGTACATGGTGATGCCAATGCGGTACATTTTCGGCAAAGGAAACCCCTTTTCCCTTGGTTGTGTTGGCCATTATGAGCGTTGGTTTACCGACCACCCGTGGTTTTTGATGAAGAACCTCGCACAGCTCTGCGATATCGTTGCCGTTCACTGTGATAACGTCCCATCCGAAGCTGCTCCATTTCTCATCCAATGGCTCTAGCCCCATAACCTCCTCTGTACTTCCACTGATTTGCAGCTTGTTGCGGTCGATAAAGCCGACCAAATTATCCAGCTTGTAGTGAGCTGCAGCCATCGCTGCTTCCCAGATTGAGCCTTCGGCCTGCTCCCCGTCACCCATTAAAGTGAATACGCGATAAGCTTTACCATCCATCTTGGCCGCCTTTGCCATCCCGACCGATATCGATAATCCATGCCCGAGAGCGCCTGTATTCATTTCCACGCCAGGTACTTTATTGTTTGGATGGCCAATTAACCGCGAGCCAAAGCGGCTGAACGTCTTTAGCTCCTCTTTTGAAAAAAAACCTTTGTCCGCCAAAATGCAATACAACGACTCAACAGCATGGCCCTTGCTTGCTATAAAACGGTCACGCTCTTCCCATTTGGGGCGCGCCGCGTCCACATTCATTACATCATAATAAAGAACTGTCAAAATGTCCGCATTACATAAAGATGAACCGGTATGACCTGTCTTCGCGTCGTACACCATTTGCAGCAAATCCATGCGAATTTGAACGGCTTTTCGCTTTAAATCGTTGATACTCATTTTACTTGTACTCGTAGGGTTGAAGCTCATTTTCTCCGCACTCCTTTCACTTCCACTCGTTACCACGCAACCAAGACTGAATCTCACTTATTGTCGGATCAACCGGATCTGCGATCAAACCCGGAATATACGTACAGGCCTCGAATAGAGCGGGAATCACATCCTGATGAATACCGACGGAATGATGCACATAGGGCCCTTTTACCAGCTTTTCCTCCCATAACGGCCAATCGTTCACTTCTACCCATACATAGGAGCCTCTCGTAAATGGACCTGGAATCCCTTTGGCTCTGCCGAGAAAAATCGAGTATTCCCCATGATCCCCATCAAACCGTGCTAGTGTCATCGTGCCGCCTTTTATTTCCCCTTCATGAGTGCCGGGAGAGTGATCATCGAACAGAAAATGCTTGCGCAGCTTCGGCTTTTCTTCCACACTTAAAGAAACTGGAAAGTTCCCGCAGTGGAACAACAGCTCACCGTTCGGATTCTCAGGATGGCGTATCGTCAAATCAGCGAAAAATGTAGGTGCCGTATTCATTGAAGCCGCCTGTACCATAATGGAAGTAATCGCTCCATGGATGTCCGTTTCACAGGTAACCGGTATTTGTTCATCCGTTAAAATAGCGTTAGCGAGGCAAGGCATAATCCCAATAGCGTCCTGCAGCGAGGACCAGCATTGGATCGCAATCGCAGTGGAGTTTGATTGAATCGCGTAGCTTTTCATGGCGACCTTTAATGCAGCAATTTTGCGAACGGCCTCATCGCCAACCTCAGAATAATCGAGGGTATCTTTAATGTATTGAATAGCTTCCAATAATTCGGGACTATCCTTGGCTGCCGCCTTCAAGGAGGCGCGTTTGATATCTTCAAGCGTGATCGGATAAATCTCGATTCCGAAGCGCTCCAACAGCTCGCCCTCATTGCACATCATCGTCCAAAACGAAGTCGGTCTCGGTCCAATTTGCAAAATCCGC
The DNA here is from genome assembly GCF_900114475.1 of Paenibacillus sp. 1_12. Taxonomy (GTDB): domain Bacteria; phylum Bacillota; class Bacilli; order Paenibacillales; family NBRC-103111; genus Paenibacillus_S. The sequence continues at coordinate 731,684 of NZ_FOTE01000001.1, forward strand.
ATACTACGGAAATGTTTGACCACATTGGCCGCAGCGACGAAATTCCGAAAGCCCCTTTTAAAAACCGGATCGTCAACATGACTGTTCGTAATATAGGTGAACGGTACATTGAAGCGGCGCAAAATCTTACCTGTAGCGAATAAACCACACTGCGTATCCCGCAAACGCATCCCATCAGCAAGCGGAGCTTCATCACGTGGTCCCCAGAGCAGTACTGGCTTACCGAGCGCTTTGGCTACACGTCCGACCATATCTTCCGTCCCAAAATTACAGTGCGGGAAAAAGACGGCATCTACTTCATGCTGTTGAAAATGCTTAATAATCTCTTCTGCATTATAAAGATCATCATAAAGCAGCCCTTCCTTATTCAAGCCCTCCAAATCGACAATTTCGATGGGAAGCCCGAAGCTTTCCATTTTTTCACGAATCAAGATTTTATATTTAAAAGCGTCCTCTGCACTGAATACAAATCTTCTTGTCGGCGCATAGCCCAGTTTAAATGTTTTCATATTTTAGCTCTCCATCCGTTCTACTCGATGTGCCCGCAAGGCAATATACGGTATTGCCGGCATATCAACACGAGTCAGGCCCGAGTATACGCCATCTAAAGTGGTCACAGTCATATTCCACGTGTCGATAATCTCGATTTGAAAGCTCTGCTCCTCCGGCAGCGGAAGCTCCCGATAGGCAGGTCGATGGACACCGAAATATTGTAAGTAGTACTCGCTCTCTATCCCAAGAGTCGGAGCATCGCGGAAGCTCTCGATGGGAGCGATCCCTTCAGGTGAAGCCTCGAAAATTTGCCTTAAGAATGCAATGCGTGCCGGGCTGTCTCCATGCAGCAGCCCGCCTTTGGACCACCATACCACATCCTCGGGATGCAAAAAGGTTTCTCCATGCCCCACATATCCACCGCGCATAAAGCCATCCCACATGCGTGCCGTCATATCTTCTCCGGTAATATTGCCCCACCGCTGTGGCAGGTTCCCTTCATAACAGCATTCATCCACAACAATCGGCTTCCTATACAGCTTTCGCCAGACCGTGGTTGGTGTCAGCTCCCAATACTGCATACTAACGTGCGTAACCCAAGGCTTCGTATGATCATAAATAGTTAAATTCGTTGGGTCGTACATTTTCGTCCCATTATGAATCGAACGCAGATGCTGATAAGGATCGCTTTCCTGAACGATGCGGAAGAAACGGTCCCAGTCGTTCATCTGCTTCTCTTTCATAAAGTCGAATTCGTTGGCTAGTGACCACCAAATATTGCGGAACGATCCCAATCGGGCGATCACGTAGCGCAAGTAAAACTCATCCGTTTCTTCGTTCATTCGATCAAAGCCCCACTGGCCATTATCGTAGGGGTGAAACAGGATCAAATCCGACTCGATTTGAAGCCTTTGCAGCTCGCCAATTCTTTTCTCCAGTTTTGCAAAATAAAGAGGATTAAAGCGCGTCCAGTCAAATCCGTCCGCTTTGGAGCCTTCGAACGGGAAGCAATCCGGCTCATTCGTATTGAAGCTGTAACGCTTCGGAAACACACACATGCGAATTTTATTGAAAGGCGAGCTGCTCAAGCTTTGCAGCGTTTGCTCCTGCAGCTCTTCATCTTGATGTGTCCACACATAGCAGGTCGTACCGTATGGACGATATGTTGTTCCATCTTCGTAGGCAAACCGATCAGCATCAACGACACGCACAGGACCATGATTACCGGCAGATGCCGAAGTACATATGAAGCTTCCTACAACTCCATTTAAATCAGCTGTCCTGCTGTTCACCGCATATGTCCACGTTCCCTCGGTATCCGGCATGAACCGAATCTTATAAACCCCATTCCCATCGTAAAAGCCATCCACATGGACCACGCGTTGTTTATGCTGAAATTGTGCCAGCAGTTGAACATCCTTAAACGGATTGCCTTCCATAGGCCCATCCAGGGATAGCTCAAACAAGCTCCAACGTTCGACTTCATGGGTAGATGAATCAGGTTGATCCTTTTTCATTAATAATCACTCCTATACGCAGTAGTTACTATCTCTAAACATCATGATACAAAGCTAGCCTTTAATCCCCGAAGTCGAAATACCCTCAACAAAATACTTTTGACTGCTGAAGAATATGATCAGGCTCGGTATGAGCGACAACACCGACATCGCGAACAGCACACCCCAAGCTGATTCCCCCGATGAATCCATAAATAATCGCAAGCCGAGCGGAATCGTATATAACTTGGCTGTATTTAAGTAAAGCAGCTGACTAAAGAAATCATCCCATGTCCAGATGAAGGTGAAAATCGCCGTCGTAATCAGTGCTGGAGTGGCTAGCGGTAAAATAATCCGCCAATAAATTTGCGTTCGTCCACAGCCGTCAATTGTAGCGGATTCATCAAGCTCTTTAGGCAGTCCGCGAATAAACTGCACCATCAGGAAAATAAAAAATGCATCTGTAGCCAACCATTTTGGCACCGTCAATGGATAATACGTATCAATCCAATTCAGCTCTTTAAACAAAATATACTGTGGAATAATCGTCACATGATGCGGCAGCATAATCGTTACCAGCATGAGCGAAAACCATATTTTTTTCCAGGAAAAATCAAGTCTGCCAAACGAATACGCCGCCATCGAACAGGACAGCACGTTACCGACCACACAAAAAGCCGAGATAATGAATGAATTCGTAAAAAAGGTCAAAAAGCTTACACGGGCAATACCCGCCCATCCTTTAAGGTAATTATCAAAAGTGACTTCCTTCGGCCACAGACTCATATCCGTAAAAATCAAATTTGCAGGCTTTAAGGAGCTGCTGATTAACCATAAAATCGGATACAGCATAATCAGACCCAATAAGAGAATGACGCCATGGAGCAGGTAACGATTTAATCGTCTGGTAGCTGCCATTTTATTTCCCCCCGTCCGCATAATGCACCCAATACTTCGATGAACCAAATAATACAGCTGTCACAATACCTATAATAACGAGCAGTACCCAAGCCATAGCCGAAGCATAACCCATTTCGTAGAATGCAAAGCCTTTCATATACAAATACAATGTGTAAAACAATGTCGAGTCCATCGGACCTCCAAGACCACCGCTTATAATGAAGGATTGTGTGAAAGCTTGAAACGAGCCAATCAATTGAATGACCAAATTGAAAAATATAACCGGTGTCAGCAATGGAATGGTGATGTACATAAATTGCTTGGTTTTGCCTGCCCCATCGATCTGCGAAGCCTCGTAAAAATCGTGCGGGATTTGTTTCAGTCCAGCCAGAAAAATAATCATCGACGACCCGAACTGCCAGACAGAAAGCGCAACGATGGAGTACAGCGCATAGGAAGGATTAGACACCCAGTCCGGAGCATGGATATCAAAGATTAGCAGGAATTGATTAACGACACCAGAGCCGCCAAATATTTTGCGCCACAATACCGCTATCGCCACACTGCCTCCAAGCAAGGTAGGCAAATAATACAGCGTACGGTAAAATCCGAGGCCACGCAGCCCTTTGTTCATCAGAGCTGCAACCATTAGAGCGAAGGCCAGCTTCAGAGGCACCGACAAAAACACATAAGTAAATGTAACTTTCAATGAAGTGATGAAGCGCGGGTCTGCCGTGAACATCGTTATGTAGTTCTCAAACCCGATAAATTGCGGCGGTGAAATCACATCGAACTTCGTTAAAGAATAATAGAAGGAATTTATCATAGGACCGATCGTTAAAGCGAACAAACCTAGAAACCACGGCAATAGAAACATATATGGCACATTGTTTTTTCTCCAGAGCTTCACCCAATATGTGCGAGCGGTTCTAGAAGCACTCTTATTCGTGACAGTAACCTGATTCATGCTTTCACCTCTTAAAAGTTTTGCGCAGCAAAACTGACTTCGCAAGCATTAACTGAGTTTTGCGCAGCAGTAGTACTTTGCAAGTACTCGCTGTACTGCAGGCTGTGCTAGTTTTATGGACTCGGATCATTCATTTGCTTATCCGAGTCCGTACATCAAGTTATAGAAGATGAACAAGAGAAGTACACAGATACACAGCCGAGCTGAGCAAGCGGACCCTTCGGAAGAAAAGAAGTGTTCGCGTTCATCTTCTATCGCTTACTTTTTACCTATGGCTTTCTCCGCTGCGGCAAATACTTCTTGAGCCGCATTCGCAATCGTTTCCTTGGCAAAGCCGACTTTTTGGCTCATATTAATAAGCGTTGTTTCAAATTCTTTGCCATTTGGAATTTCCCTGTCCGGCACTCGCGAATTTTTCGAGGCAATATCGATGTAATCATAAACTTTTTTATCAACAGGTGTTGCACTCGCTTTTAAAGCATCACGAGCTTTGGATGAACCCGGAACGCCACGCTCACTGCCGAGAATCGCTGTAGCTTCAGGGTCGTTAACCATAAAGCTGATGAACATCGCTGCTTCCTTCGGATTCTTTGATTTTGCATTAATCGTCATAAACTGGCTAGGCTGCAGCCATAACCCTTGTGCTGAACCTCCTGTTGGTGGAAGCACAACATTGATTTCATCCTTCATCAGCTTTTGGTAAGCCGTTATTTGATTGGACCAGATCAAGTGCATCGCCGTTTTTCCTTCAACGAACGAAGAATTTTCTGGTGCTTCCGTATACGCAGCCGTCATTTCTGCCGGAGGTGTACTGCCTGCTTTACGATAGTTATCCCACAACGTAAACCAGTTGGCTATTTCCTCCTTTCCGAGTCCAGCCTTTCCATCCTTATACAAGGTTTTATTCGTTTGTCTGGCAAAATAGTTCAGATATAAAGGAAATCTCGATTCATCAACAGCTCCGTAGTAGCCTTTACCCAGTGCTTTTGTCAAGTCTTGAGCATATTTACCGAACTCATCCCAGGTCCATTTGCCTGTTGGTGGTTGAAGTCCGGCTTTTTTGATTAGCTCTGTATTATAAGCGATACCAAATGCGTTAGAGCCTAAAATAACACCATACTGTTTACCATCCATCGCTCCAGATTCAATGTTTCCCTTGTCGAAATTTTCCACGTTGATCTCTTTACCCATGTAAGGATTAATATCCAAAAGCGCAGCGCGGGACACATAATCCGGGTAGTTGTTGCCAAGCTGGATTAAATCCGGTGCGTTGCCTCCTGCTACTTGCGTATTTAATTTGTCAAAATAACCGTCACTTCCCATGTATTCGCCATTAATTTTGATATTCGGATTCTTTTTCTCAAATAGATCTATCACTTTTAAGGTAGCATCGTGTCGAGCTTGAGAGCCCCACCACATCATACGCAGCTCAACTTTTTTATTACTGTCCTCTGTGGGTGCAGCTCCTACTGCCGTTGGCTGTTTAGTCTCTACAGGTGCAGATGTACCACCCCCCGGTGTACATGCTGCAAGCAAAGAGACTATAGTGGTCAGCATGACGATTAAGGACGTGCTCTTTTTAACATTCATTGAATACCCTCCCCTATTTCCATTACTAAATTTGTTTAATTCATATTTCCCATTTTATTTATAAATTGAAAGCGTTATCATCAATTCCATAACAACCTCCTTATTTTCTAATTAACGTCCCATTTCACTGATTTAAGCAAATTTAGCTCATTTTTTACGATCTGTCTAGCTGTCTAGCTCACTGGAATCATACCATCGGTCGCCTAAATCAGTCAATAAGGATTAGTAAACTTTTTTATAAAAATGAATCATATAACTAAATTAATATATATGGAAAATTGAACTTGTCTAATAAACAAACCCATAGTAAACTAAAATAGTTTAGTAATTCCTTATTTGATTTAGAAGGAGTGCTGGTACAGCATGAAAATGGACGATATCGCCAAACTGGCCAATGTTTCTAAATCAGCCGTTTCAATCGCGCTTAGCGGTAAACCAGGCATTAGTGAAGATACACGGACCCGAATTTTGAAGATTGTCAAGGATAGTGGGTATTTACCAAGATCCATGATCAAGGCTGACAAGTTTTACGGCCTGACCAAGACATTGCGCTTTGTCGCCTGCACCAATTCCGGCATCGTACTGGAACAGTATTACAAGCAGCCGTTTTTTATGGAATTGATTCATCATATTGAGGAACAGTGCCGCATACGTGGATACTCTTTGTTTTTCTCCTCCGTGACCACCGACCATCTGGAAGATGCGATGGAAACGATGGAAACCGAGCATGAATCGAATGGGATGATTTTGCTGGGTACGAATCTGACTCAGGAGCAAATTCAACTGATCGCCACAAAACAGCCGAATCTGGTTGTTCTCGATACTTGTCTGGAAACGCTGAACATGAATTTTATCGTGATGAATAACGTAATGGGAGCCTATCAGGCAGGCCGTTATTTACTGGAGCTTGGTCATAATAACATTGGATACGTTCAATCGAATTCGCGGATGTACAATTTCGATTCCCGTAAGAGAGGTTTTTTGCAGGCCTTGGAGGAGGACAAACTAACCGTTGATAAGGCTCACTATTTCGGGGTATCACCGACTGTCGTCACTGCACAGGATGAGTTTATGCACAAAATAAAAGAGCTGAGGGATGATCTGCCGACCGCACTATTTTGCGAATGTGATTATATCGCCATAAGTGTGATTAAAGCTTTGAACGAGCTTGGAATTCGGGTACCTCAGGATATATCCATCGTCGGCTTCGATAACATTCAGGAATCCACGATCATTACGCCGGAATTGACCACCGTTCACGTGGAGAAGGGTACTATCGCTGAGCTTGCAGTCTCTAAACTGCTCGATATGATTGAGCAAGGGGATACGGTGAAGATCAAATCTTTGATTGATACGCAATTGGTAGTTCGTAAATCGTGCAGTCCGATTACTGTCAAAGAAACTGACGCAGCCTTACTGTGAGCGGATAATAAGAAAGCCAGCATTGCATAGAAAAAGCTTGATGCGTTTGGGTAAGTCTTGACCTAATATCGTCGCAGCGCACCAAGCTTACTAGGCATAAGCACACTCTAATCGTAAATATGCTCGCGGGTTAGTGATAAGTTATTGTTAAAACCCTTAGAAAACAAAACCTGATGAATATTCAAGTTACCCGAGCGGAAGAAAGCTGCGCAGGACTGCAGATAAAGCTCCCACATCCGGACAAACCGTTCATCGAACATTGTCCTTACTTCCTCTAGTGAATTCGCATAGCGAGTTGACCAATGCTCAAGGGTCATGGCGTAGTGCAGACGAAGATTTTCGAGATCTAAGGTGTTGAAATCATAATCAGGAAGCAGGCTCACAATTTCCCGCAAAGAAGGAATGTAGCCCCCAGGGAAAATATATTTTTGAATCCAAGGGTCTGTGGGCTCTTCCTTGGCATGGGTTATGGTGTGCAGCAGCATTAAGCCTTTATCCCTCAGCAGCGTCTGGATTGCTTGCATAAATGAAGGGTAATGGGCTTGACCTACATGCTCGAACATGCCCACAGAGGCTATTTTATCAAATTGCTCACCTCTGACCGCCAAATCACGGTAGTCGATGAGTTCAACCTTCACTTGATCCTGCAAGCCTTGCTCCGCAATGCGCTCTAACGTTTTTTTGTATTGCTCCTCACTTAATGTAATCCCTTTCGCTTCGACCCCATACTGCTGGGCCGCCCGAATAATGAGCCATCCCCAGCCGCTGCCAATATCCAGAAGAGTCTCGCCAGGCTTAAGCTGAAGCTTTTTAAGCACATGGTCTATTTTTTGCAGCTGTGCTTGCTCGAGGGTATCATCAGGGGTGCGAAAATAAGCACATGAATAGCTCATCGTCTCATCCAGCCAAAGTGAATAAAACTCATTGCTAATATCGTAGTGATGCTGGACATCGTCCTTTTGTTTGCGCTTTGAAGTAAGCTTAGACAGGATAGGTAAAGTTCGGCTCCAGAGCTGTTCACGGTTGCCTGTAGCTAATTGAATAACGTCTTCGATTTTTCCATCGATTTCAATGACCCCATCCATATAGCCCTCGCCAAAGGACATAACTGGATTTTTCACAAAATCTTTGATCGACACCTTCTCCTTGAAAGTCAGAGCAAATCGCGGCACATCCTCTCCATACGCAGTAGAAGTACCATCCCAATAATGAACTTGAAATGGTACCGACCTCATGCCCGCGAAAAATTTATCCATAATATATCTCTGCATCGTATCCGGTCCTTCCTTTCCATTCAAATGAAAATAGTGAAGTGTGCTGTAACCCCTTATCCAATGACATATATGAATGACCAGCTGAATTTAGGTATGGATTTAGGAAATTTACAAAAGAGCTACTAGACAATATTCCCTTTCTGTAGGTAGTGTAGACCTGATTACAGTGTAAAACCTGGGCAAAGTTGATTGCTTTATTGGATTGATCTTTTGCCTATGAAAAAAGCGCCCGATTAAAGGCGCTTCTTGTTTGAAAACTATGTTGTTTTACGCCGATTTCAGTTCATAAATTGTAAATATTGAAGCGTCCGTTTTAACATGGCTGCCGATTGAGCACGGGTTGCATGATCCTGAGGAGCAAATACATGACTCGAAACTCCTCGGACAATTCCAGTTTGTACCAATCGTGCCACCGCTTCCTGCGACCATTCCGAGATTTCGTTATGATCCGTGAATTTACTTAGAACCGACGTGTCTGTATTTTCGATTTTCCCGACAAAGCTTAATGCTCTAGCGATCATGGTAACCATTTGTTCCCGGGTAATCAAGTCATTAGGTTTAAAATTACCAAACTCATCGCCGTTAATTAATTCAGCCTCTTGGGCCGCTCCTATTGAACCCGAGTACCACTCTGTCAAACCCACATCTTTATAGCCTTTTTTAACATTTTCGGTAAGAGCTAGTGAGCGAACAAGAAGTGCGGCAAACTCAGCACGAGTAATTGATTTATCCGGAGCAAAGTTTTTATCATCGATGCCCTTTACGATCAGTTTGCTTGCTAACAGCTCGACATCCTCTTTCGCCCAATGTGTAGATACATCACTGAAAATCTTCTGGTGATTAAGTACCGTATAGATACTGTTCCCTTTTCTCAACATTGTTGCTTCAGATCCGTTAAATAAAGTAGGTACCGGCATATACGTTTTACTCACTGGATTAAACCAAACGCCTACTGCGGCATTTGATTTTACCTCATGAGAAAGATGAAGGGTCCGAGCCACATAATGACTGTAAGAGTTCACATCTTGTGCTCTATTATCTTTTGTGACAACTCCGACTGTAAACTCAACCGGATTGGCAAGAATCTGCGCTCCGATTTGGGAGGCTGCTGCCGTAAGCTCAGCCGCTTTATTACCTTGTACTTTTTCAATTCCGATAATAATCTTAAGTTCTTTTACATCAACACTCAGCTGTTTTGCTATGGAATTAACATCTACATCCGCTATCGGAAGTTGATAATCTCCTGCTCCCGTTTTGATCTGCAGAACAGCTGATGGATTGTTATTGGTTAACAGATTTAGCACATCAGGACTTAATTCAACCTTCACAACTTCCCCGCTATTCCTTACTTCAATCGTATACACTTTACTATTAGATGAATCATTCTTAACAATGGCTGCCAATTTGGCAGCATCCATTTCAACCGTCACAATTCCATTGGAGATCGATTCCTTCACGGCATCGGAGATTAGAATACTTCAAATCATTGCATTGTGACCTGCTTTAACAACAAAAACGGCCATCCTCGGGATGACCGTCTTCGATCTTTTTTAAAATGTTCACTCTAACTTATAAGCAACAGCAGAAGTTTCGTCCATCACAATACCAAGACGTTCAAATTGCTCCGCTGGAGCATTGTGCTCACGCATCAACTGTGACATAAGACGAAGCATTTGCGCTTCAATCTGAGGATCTTCCAGATTGGATTCCTGCTTCGGATCCTGATGAAGATCGAATAATAGGTTGCCGTATTGATAGGGATTCAGATAGGTTTTACCTTTAATCTTCATAACCTGCGCTCCCTTGGTGAAGGAGAAGGGACCCGCCAGCTCCATCCCTGCAAATTCCCGGGGATCGAACATTTTGTGCATATGCGATGGCATCAGCGTATATTCGTACAACGGCTCATTGTTTTCATGCTTCGGAGCCCTCATATACACATAGCGACCATCCGTGCAATTGACATGGCCGCCATGAGTCCCAAACAGCACGGCCTCGCGGGGATTGCCTCCGTCTGGATCGGTGAGCGTCTTCAATGGCTTACCTTGCATATCCGGCGGAATGTTCACTTCAAAAAATTCAAGCAGTGTCGGACCCATATCAATCATTTGTACCAAAGTCTCGGACCGACCGCCGCAGATTTGATTTCTTGGGTCCCAAACAAACAGCGGAATGTTTGCAATTTGGTTATAAAACGGCTGAATGTTTTTGCCCCACCAGTGATGCTCACCAAGCAGGAACCCATGGTCTGTATTCACAATCAGCAGGGTATCCTTCCATAGATCATAACGATCAAAAGTATCCATAATGCGTCCAAGATAGGCATCACACATGCTAACAAGCGCAGCATACTCATAGATGACATGCTGTACCTCTTCAGGCTGCTGCTTCACGATCCCATAATCAGGCCAATCAAAATGCTTACCTTCGTATGAGTGTGGGTACAGATCCTTATATTTGCGTTGAGTGAAAAAGGGCTCATGCGGATCAAACGCCTCGATTTGCAAAAACCAGCGGTCCTGATCGTGATTTCGTTTCATAAATTCGATGCCACGGCCAACCGTGACAGCCAAAGGCTGCTTCTCCTCCGTATCCAGATGTTCGCGGTTTACCCAGTCCTGCCTCCATAAATCACCTAGCTTTGGGCCGCTTAATGTTTCTGGAATGATCGGTTCCTGAACGCTTCCCTTCCAAGGATCACCCTCCTGACCTCTAGCAAACTCCCATGAGTTGTAGCGGGTGTGATAGGTGGCTCCGCCGTCCTCAAAGTAATGATTGTGGTCGGTAGTCAAATGCGTGTAAACTCCGTTGGCTCTGAGTACATCAACCATCGAATCATCGAATGGCTCCAGCGGTCCCCAGCTTCTATGCAGGAAATTATATCTGCCCGTATGCAAATCCCTACGCGCCGGCATACAAGGTAGACTTCCCGCGTAGCAGTTGTCGAAGGTGACAGATCGATCAGCCAGTCGTTGAAAATTCGGTGCATGTACCCAGTTGCAGCCGTACGGGGGGAGCATATGTTTATTCAAGGAATCGAACATAACCATAACAGCCTTCACGTTGCTCACTCTCCTTCAATGATATGTTCTATTCATCCTGCTGCGACGGCGTCCCGAACTTGGATTCGCGGTATTGACTCGGTGTAATACCCTCATTTTTTTTGAAAATACGGTTAAAATAGGTCGGCTGATAGCCGACCATTTCGGCGATATCGTTAATTTTGTAATCCGTTTCCGAGAGCAGCTCCTTCGATTTGCGAATCCGCACATCGGTTAAGTAAATAATAAAATTGATGCCGGTCGTTTTCTTAAATGCTTTGCTTAGTGTAAGCGGCGTTAAATTATGCTCCTCAGCAAACAGGTCCAGCGATAAATCGGTCTCGTATTTGCTATGGATCGTCTCGATAATACGCTCGATCGCCTGCTTTAAACGAACATCCTGCCTTTCGGAGTCCTGCCTGATTTTATCAAAATAAGGTTGAATAACTCGTTTTTGAAGCAGGTTTGTGATGTCTGCAGGCTCAGTTAAATTCGCCAGCTCCTCCTGAATACTGAAGGGCGACGTTTCAAACGGATTATACCCCGCTTTAAGAAAACTGAACTGAAGGTTCCCATACAGCTGAAGCATCCCTTGTTGAAATAAGTACTCTTTTGTCGTGTTTGCTTTCAGCTCGCTGCCAAATTTACTCAAAGCGATTCTCGATTCTTCCTCATTCACATTGCGAATGGCCTGAAGGATTTCCGATTCTACTGCAAACGGATAATGAATGGAATCGGTCCCTTGCGATAAGTAATCGTCAGCATGAATCACCTGCCTCGATTCATTCATATCGCGATACCGGACGATTCGGCCAACCTCATCCCATGCTTGAGGAATGTCAACTACAGATGGAACCCATTTGCTGATGCATACGGTAACATTCATTTGGACAAAGCGGTTCAGCATCATGGACAGCTCTTCAGCAATTCGATAAAGCTCATCATTTCGTTCATCTGCCTCATAATAAAGCGGGCAGCCTATAAGAACACTAATCGAACGATCGTGAAAATTAATGATTTCCCCGTCCAAAAAGCTTTCCTTCATAATCTCTTCCGTAATGTTCACGGATGCAAAGGAGATCAGCTCCTGATCACCCTTATGAAACCTGCCTTTCGCTCGGGAAGCCCCGTGAAGCTGAATACTCAGTACGACAAAACCAATCGCGTCGGTGTCCCAGCCAAACAGCTGCATTCTTTCTTCCAATTCAGATTTATCCGATGAGCGAAAATGCCCTTGGAGCAATTGAAGCAGGAACCCTTCTTTCATCGTGGGCAGCTGCTGCTGCAGCCTCTGCTCCAACGTTCGGCTTTCGAGGTTCAAGCGTCTCCATTGCTCTCCGATAAATTCGATTTCATCCGCCGACTCTTTGCCCGTATTGTTGTTAGTTTTGAACATTTTCATCAGCTCAAGAATCGGCTGGTACAGCTTGCGAGAGACGACAATCGCCGTTATGATCCCAAACAGCAGCCCCGCAAGACCTACCATATAGACGAAATTAGAAGCGGCAATGACAGGTGAATTTAACTTATCCAAAGCATCCATCGAGACATAGGTCCAACTCTTGCCCAGCCGTTTAAATGAGGTATACGAAACCGAATAGGTGGACCCACCATAATCATAAACAAATGAGCCCTTCGTCTGCTCATGCCGTTTGATCATATGTGCAAGCTCCTGCTGCTGCTGAATCGAATCCGGCGTTTCGTTGGAGCTTCCTACAGTATCCCCGGCTTCGTTGAACAAAAAGGTCGCACCATTCTCAGCTAAAGTCACTCCACTTAACAGCTGCGCAACCTGCTTCTGCTTTAAGTAAATTAAAAGCACACCAAACGGCTCTGCGCTTTCATCTGATAGTAAATAAGCAAGCGTCAGCCGTCCTTTGCCGGATAAGGTATTCGGTGCCAGATAAGAGGGTATCCAAAAGGTTGAATGCTGATTATTAAGCAGCTCATGAAATCTTGGACGTTCCTGCTCACGCAATTGCATCGTCCCGTTGCTATCCGAGAATACTAGGCCGGGACGATCCAGAACGATATTAACCTGCTCGATTAACGGGTTGGATTCCTTCAATAGCAATAGATTCGTATACACATTTCGGATAAATTCATAATCATAGCTCGTTTCCTGGCTTTTTAATTTAGTGCCAAATTCAGGATTGAACGCCCACTGGGTCGCTGTTTTCTCCAGATATGAGAAATAATCGTCCACACGCTGGGCTGATTGATTCACCTGATGATTACGGGCAACCAGTACACTGTCCTCCAACTGCCGGGTGCCAATCCATTTAACACCGCTGCCTACAACAAGTGTCGGCAAGCAAATCGCTATTAAAATGATCATGAGACTTTTGCGGTAAAACCGTTTTTGTACCATGGAATAATTACCGATAGCACGAAATGAGGCTGCCCAGTTATTCAACGCAGTTCTGTACTCCCTTTCTATGATTGTATGGTCGCATACTAGTCATCTGCCATTTTATCATCCATAAGGAAAAGTCACCATGCTCGCGAACAAACATTCAGCCTCACTTCGCACATCCCAGCATTTATTTCCCTTGTCTTTTCTTGTAATCGTCATTAAATTCAGCTGCGATTTTTTGATACTGGGCATCAGCTTTCAAGCCTGCCGTGTACGAATCCCATGCTTCAATGGGCTCGCGTCCAAAAATGATTTTCACCTTTAAATCCTGCGTTCTTTTGTCATAGTCGATTCCGACTTTATTGTACGTATCAGAGTTTAATCCGATGGCCGGGTCCCCGGTAGCAATCTTGGCTTCTTCATCGATGATGGACATATTCCGTTTCAGGAAATCGGCTGGAATACCGGTTTGGTAAGCAAATGAATATTTATCAAGGCTTTGGAATATCGGAAAAATAACGCCGGTATAAGCTTTAGCCTTCTCCGTGAACAAATACATGCCATCCTGTTCATTGTAATGCTCGCCTTTAAACCCGTAGTTGGCCATGTCGCTTCCTTCCTTAGTGGCGCCATAATCCATGAAAGCAAGAATCTGCTTCATCTTCGCTTCTGGTACCGATTTGGGAATCACCCAGAAGCCAAAAGCGCCGCTACCCTTGGGTGCGAACTTGCCTTGAGGACCTTCCAGAGAAGAAAGCTGTAATAAATCGGCCTTCGGATTTGCCGCACGCATCTGTCCAGTCAACAGCCAGGTCGGTTTGAGCGCATCCGTGAAGATCCCTGCTTTATTGGTCGTGATGCTTTCTCTGACCTGGGAATTCTTTAAGGTCGGGAAGTCGGCTGCCAACAATCCTTCTTTATAGGCCTTGGTTAACCAAATTAACGCATCTCGGGTTCCCTTCTCGAAGGTCATGTCGATGAGCTTGCCATCCTTGTCCTTCCATTTGCCGTAATTTCCGTTCAATACGTTCTCTACCCACGAAAGGCTGCCCATATTGTTAGCGTTAACGGTTGCCGTTAAGCCGACCGTGTCTTTCTTGCCGTTGCCGTCAGGATCTTTCTCGGTAAAGGCCTGCATGACCGCATACATTTCATCCAGATTTTTAGGTGGCTGCATGCCCAACTGATCAAGCCAATCCTTCCGCAAAATCGGCATACCTTCCGTGCCATAGAGCGGGCGAGTAAATGGAATTCCATAGTTTTTGCCGTTTATGCTCGTATTTTTCCAGCTTTCCGCGGGAAAAGCGCTTAAATTTTTATAATCTTTAAGCAGCGGCGTCAAATCCCAAAAAGCTCCTTGATCGGCCATCTTCCTGATTTGAGCCTGAAACGGTTCGCGAATAAGCATTAGCTCCGGGATATCGCCGGAGGCCAGCGTGACATTCGTCTTGTCTCCATAATTGTTCGGAGATACCCAGGTAATGTTCAGCTTCGTATTCGTTTTTTTCTCTATTTCCTTACGAATCGGATCCTGATCACTCGGAGGCTCCGGACTGTAGAAATCCGACATAATGTTAATTTCTACCAGTTTATTGTCTTCTTTTGCAGTTGTACTGACCTCATTGCCGCTCTTGCTGCACGCAGCGAGCACCCCCGACATCCCAACCAAACATGATAATACAATTGCACTGCTTTTCTTCATCATTGAACAATTCCCCCTTTTTAGTATTAATTTATATGCTTTCATTCCTTGATGGAGCCGATCATGGCCCCTTTGGCAAAATGCTTTTGCAGGAATGGATATACCAGCAAAATTGGTACGGTGGCAACTACAACAGCAGCCATCTTGATCGTCTCCGAAGGAAGCTGCAAATCATTTCCCAGTGCCATGGAACCACCCATCGATGTCGAAGAATCGACGATCATATTGCGCAGCAGCATTTGCAGCGGCCATTTATGATGATCATTAATATACAGCATCGCATTAAAAAACGTATTCCAATAGCCAACTGCAAAGAAGAGGCCGAACGCTACCATGGAAGGAACCGAAAGCGGAAGAATGATTCGAACCCATACCCCGATTTCATTACACCCATCTATGGTTGCCGCTTCCTGCAGCGCATCCGGGATTCCGTCATAAAACCCTTTCATCAATAAAATATACCAGCCGCTAGACATGACGGGTATAATTAACGCCCACAAGCTGTTCATCAATCCCAACTGCTTGATCAGCAAATAATCCGGAATAATTCCTGCCTGGAACAAGGTTGTCAGCAGAACCAGCAGCATCAAAATCTTGCGGCCCTTTAATCTTTTGCGCGATAAGGTGTAGGCAAAGCTGGACGTAATTAATAAAGAGACCACAGTGCCTGCCAGAGCCAGAAAGCCGCTGACGCCAATCGCATTCACGAACGCTTGTGTTGAAAAAATATATTGATACGACAACAAGCTCCATGATTCAGGAAAAAGCACAAAACCCTTGCTGATATATTCCTCCGGCTTCGTGAACGATACCGTAAACACATAATAGAGCGGGAATAAGGTGACCAAGCCGACAATCGATAACAGCATCACATTGGATGTAATAAATGAACGCTCACCCATAGACAACCTCATATTAATAGACTCCTTCCTCGCCCAGCTTCTTAGCCAATTTGTTGGCAATGACGACCAGGATCAAGCCAATCACAGATTTAAATATACCAATCGCGGTGCTGTAGCTGAATTCGCCCTGCTGGATCCCCACGCGGAACACGTAGGTATCAAATACATCCGCCACATCGGAAACCGCTCCATTTGCCATCAGCAGCACCTGCTCAAAGCCTACATCCATCATATGTCCGATCCGTAAAATAAGGAGAATCACGATCACGTTGCGAATCGAGGGGAGCGTAATATGCCAGATTTGACGAAAGCGGCCCGCACCGTCCATCTTAGCTGCTTCATACAGCTGTGGGTCGATGCCCGCAATGGCTGCAAGGAACAGGATCGTCCCCCAACCCGCATCCTTCCATATCGTTTGCAAGGTAAGGATTGGCCAGAATAAAGTCGGACTTGTTAAAAAATCAATTTTGTGCAGCCCTGCAGCAATCAGCATTTTGTTAACGACACCTTCGGACTGGGAAAGCAGCAGGAATGTAATTCCCGCAATAATTACCCACGATAAAAAGTGAGGCATATAAATAATGGTCTGAATCGTTTTTTTGAATACCTCGTTTTTCAATTCCGTCAGTAAAATGGAGAGCAGGATCGGAAGCGGAAAATAGAAAAAAAGATTCATTAAACTGATAGCGATCGTATTGCGAAAAAGATGGAAAAAATCAGGATTGGCAAAAAAACGATTAAAGTTGTCCAAGCCTACCCATGGACTTTTGAAAAATCCCTGATACGGTGAATAATCCTGAAAGGCGATGCTGATTCCCCACAAAGGTACGTATTTAAATAGTAGGAAAAACAAAATTCCCGGGACTGCCAATAAATATAAATATTTATCGCGTTTCCATACATACAGCCAGACGCTCTTTTTTTTATGTCTGCTGTCCAAGCCCCTCCCTCTTATCAAAGCGGGTTCTTCAGTTTTGTTAACTGCCATGCTGTGCCTCCTTATTGCTCGATAGCGCAATCATAGACGGTGTTGACCATTGCCGACAATAACACATTTCTCCCCTGCTGCTGGGCGCCTGTTGCACTTTTTATCCGATTGCACTTTTTATCCTTGATGGCAAACAATAATAGGTACAAGCAGTAAATTCAATAGTATTAGTCAACTTTGCCTCAAAGAAGTCTTTAACTATTCGTAAGCCATGCAACGCAAAAAAAGAGCCCGCTACCCTATTCGAGTAGCAAAGCTCTTAATCGATTTTAGTAAATTTAGCAAGGTACGAGATCTATACCATCGACTCCCAGTTACGATCACTTTCTTCGCCTGCTGCATATTGGGTCGGTCTAAAGTAGCCCATAACGTCTACAATCGATACAGCTGCTTCAAGACGCTGCGGATTCATTAAATCGATCATGGAAATAGATAGTTTGCCTTCGTTTAATTCGATCATTCGAAAACCTAGAATGTCGAGACATGCAGCCGTCTGTATGAAGCACCATTGCTCCTTTTGAACAATGGAATTGATGTGATTATGCCCACATATATAGGCTCCGATGCCTCTTTTGGCAGATAAAACGGACCACATGTCAAATTCCGGATGAATTGCGTGCATCGGCTTATCCGATAATTGAGTAGTTCCATCTAAAGGATGATGACCGAATACAATCATCGTTTTTTCACCGGATTGTTGGATCAGCTTTTTCAGCCATACCATCTGCTCTTCATCTATTTCACCACCAAAATCTTCCATATTCATCTCTTTGGTCGTATCCAGAAATACGAGTATGGCATCTTCTGTATCGATGGCACTAAAACGCTGCTGGCCTGTAATTCCCAAAATTTCATGCTTAGGCAGTGATACGGTGTCATGATTGCCCAGTACGTGAACAAATCTCCTATTTGCGGAATGGTTATGGATAGCTTTATAAACAAATTGCAATTCATCTGCCCGGCCTTCATTGGTAAAATCACCAATTGAAATATGGTAATCCGCGTCAACATCCAAAAACTCTTCCAGTAAACCTCCAAAGAATTGATCACGAACCGTATGCAGCTCCGCTTTGTTTTGCATGCAAGGGTAATGGAAATCTCCCATAATTGCCAGTTTCATCGTATAGCCTCCAATTTTATATGATAAAATGGTAGTTCGGACAACTAATGAATGACGTTAAGGCATCTGTAGGACCCCAGTTGATGATATTTTTTTAGCTATAGGAGAACTTTCTGCATCTGCTTCTTTTTGTAATAAACCCAATGCTTGAATCCAATTTCCTTTAACTTATGGCTTACCTGATCCCAATCATCGGCAACCCGCTCCGGAATATGTGCGTCCGAACCAAATGTCACATCAACCCCATAAAACAAGGCACGTTCCAGAATCGAATCGGATGGATACCAGCCGCCGCAATCTTTTGTTTTTCCGGAGGTATTGATTTCAATAGCAACCCCGCATTCGGCAATGACCTGCAGTGTGGTGTCAACAGCAGCTGTAGGAATATCGGAAAATTCGGGATAAAAACCTTTCATCGCATCGATATGCCCGAGAATTTGAAATATGCCGCTGCGCGCAGATTGACTTATCAAATCGTAGTAAATATTTTTATGAGATACTTGAACTTCGTGGGTAAGCCCGTCCCAGCGTCCTTTATGAAAAATGCTCACACCGTCGGTCCAGTGAACCGAGCCTATAATATAGTCGAACGGGTATTGCGCATACACATTCCGATACAAATCTGCATATTGAGGGAAAAAGTCAGATTCGACGCCGAGCAGTACATCGATTTTGTCCTTATATTCTTCCTGTAATCGAAGTACCTCTTCAATATAATTAGGAAATTCACTTTTGGGCATCGCGATGGTCGGATATTCATGATCGACAGCGCTTCCGAAGAATGGGGAATGATCGGATATACCTACAACGGATAATCCTCGATTAATGGCGGATTCAATATAATCACGGATTACACCTTGAGCATGTCCGCATCTTTCATGATGCATATGTAAATCGAATTTTGTCATCTGTCATTCACTCCATCTATGCATGATTTTCAACAATTGATTTAACAAGTTCCAAATGGTCTGTCGTTAGGTATTAAGACAATATGATCTAAAGCAAGCAGCTTGATTAGAAGTTAATGTGTTTTCGATGTACTTTTGCGGATATCCTTTGTGAGCTATTCCTCTTATTTTCAAGTCATCAACACCTCCCGATATAATGGACATATGCTCAAAAATGATTAAATTGACCATTTTATTTTAACATGGTTCCAACATGATGACAACGTAATTTACTAATGATTACAGCAAAAAAGAGCCTACCACCCTACTTCAGTGGTAAGCTCCCTAGACCTTATTCGAACTTCAATTCCTTAGCCCGCAAACGAAACTGCTCCACTTGTGATGCATACAGTGGATCTTCGATATAATTGACAGTTTCCTCCGGGTTGCGCTGCAGATCGAATAACACCTCCGGCAGATCAGAGCCGTAGAACTGGTATTTCAAATGATCCCGTTTGATCATTAGGTTACATCCGTTAAATTGCGAGATCGTCTCGTTATCCCAACTTTCTGCTTCACCGGATAGCAGCGGAACGAGACTGCGGCTGTCCAGGCCATTAGGTGCAGGAATACCGGACAGCTCGCATAGTGTTGCGAATAGATCGCATAGATTAACGTTTTCCTCTACAATCTTGCCACCGCCGAACGAGTTCGGATAGCGAATAATAAGCGGTACCTTTACGCTCGCATCGAAGAACTTTTGTTTTTCCCAAATCCCATGTTGGCCGAGCATTTCTCCGTGATCTGAAGTATAGATAATAATCCAGTCATCCAACTGCTGACCGACATGCTCAAGCGCACGCAATACTTGACCATACTGATCATCGATCGTTTCAATCATCCCGTAATAAGCTGCTGTTGCCCTCAACAGCTCACGCTCCGATACATCCTCTCCAGGCTTAACTGTACGCTGACCTAAGAAAGGATGCTTGAACACCTCTTCATTTACATAAGACTTTACCCTATTTAAATAATAGGTGAATTTCTCTTCGCTTGTAAAATACGGGTAATGAGGCTGCAGCAGGCTAACCTTTAACAGCAGCGGCATCTTTTGTTCACGGTCGTAGTACGAGCTGCAGAAATAATTTTCGATGAATTGCACCGCACACTGCACGGACATTTCATCGTGAGTGACACACGGCCCTCGCCCTACTCCAGAGCGGTAAATTTCTTTGGCATCCGTCCACTTGAAGCCCGATTGTACATACCGATTATGTTCCGACTGTACTTTGTCGTCTAGAAACGATGGGGAAATTTCCATATCCCCATAAAGACGGTTCGTCCATCCCTGCATTTGATCCGTCCCCATATGATGCAGCTTTCCGCTGACTACGGTCTTGTAACCATATTGAGCAAGTCTGCGGGAGAATGTCATATGTCCTGGAGCCAAGTCCTGTCCATATATTTCACAGCCGGTAGTTCTTGGAAGCTGTCCTGCCATCATGCTTTGTCTGGATGGGATGCAGATGGGAGCGGGGGCATATGCATTACGGAATACGGTACCGGTTTGTGCTAACGCATCTAGATTCGGAGTCCGAATGACTTCATTTCCAGCAAATCCGGTTACATCGGCACGATGCTCGTCGCTCATCAAGAATAAGATGTTGGGTCTTTTCATTGCTTCCAAAGCTCTTTCAGCTTATGCGCCGCAAGCTTCGGCTGACGATCACGGGTAAAAATCCCCTTGCGGTTCACTACAACTCTTGAAGGAGTCTGACTCGTCTTGAAATCGGCGAAGGACCATACATGAGCCCCAATTGTATACGGCTTGCTTCTAATGATCTCATATTGGCGGCAGGTCATCTCCGCCTGATATTCCTCAGAGAACAGCTCCGGCGGGTCCACATGCACACCAGCCACCGCATCTGCGCCGAATTCCGTTATCATGACAGGTTTGCCCAGCAGTTCATAGCAACGATCCAGTTTGGCGTCTAATACGCGGCAGCCTTCATCCAGACGGCCTGCCTGCTCATACCAGCCGTAATATCGGTTAATGCTTACGAAGTCATAATGCTTGAGCGCCACATCCTCCTCCACATCAAGGCAATTTATAATTGTAATTGGTCGTGAATCATCCAAAGACTTAGCATGGTCATAGAGAGACTTATAGAAAGCATCCGCCTCTGGAACGAATGTATCGCCTTCATTAGCCAAGCTCCACGCGATAATGCACGGATGGTTGATGTCACGTTCCACCATTTCTGTAATAACCCTCTGGGCCTTATCCCGTATTGCGTTCCCTTGATAGTGACTGCGTACAAATCCTACGAAAGGGGTTTCTCCGATAACGAGCAGCCCTTTCCGGTCAGCATAGTGCAGAAACTCATCGCTATATGGGTAATGGGATGTACGGATCGAATTGGCTCCAATCCAATCCAGTAAATTAAAATCCTTCGTTAGAACAGCAGGATGAACTCCCTTACCAAGAACTGGGAAATCCTCATGCATCCCGAATCCGGTTAGAAACAGCGGTTTACCGTTAAGTAATAGCTTCGTTCCCTCAATCACAACGGTTCGTATACCAAACTTTTGCACATATTGGTCTACCATGGCTCCCTGGTCATCCATCAACTGAACTTCCAATTCATACAAGAAAGGATCCTCCGGACACCACAATCTGGCTTGGGACACTCTGAGGCAGCCCTCGATCTCCACATCAGCTTCATTTGCTGTAAGCTTACGGTTTAAGCTGGAGTCTGTCCCTCTAATGCTGACACGGCACGTTCCGCTAATCTTATTTTTCATCGTAATGCGAACGTTAACCTCTCCATCGCTGCCTGATAGTTTCGTAGATGTGTGAATGTTCTGGATGTAGGAGTCTGGAGTCGTAAACAAAAGAACAGGGCGATTAATGCCTCCATATGGAAAAAAGTCATAATAATTACTAGGATATTGCCCTTTAAAGCCTATAATCATCTCATCCTCTGGAACAGCGCCTGGAGGAAGACGATCCGGCATAATTCTGGCGTCAACACGAATGGTAATGCGGTTTGGTCGATCAAATTTAATAAACTCCGTAATTTCAAACACAAAGGGAAGATGTCCGCCTTCATGCTGACCAACCTCAATGCCATTCACCCATAAGGTAGATAAGTAGTTAGCCGCGCCTACTCGCAGCCATATTTTTTCAGATTGAGCATGTTGGGGAATCTCAACCTCCCTCTCGTACCAGCCTGTCTCGAAGAAGTACATCAGGTCCTGGTACTGCTCGTTCCAACTAGCCGGAACCGCGATTTCACGGTCGCTCTGTAATCCCGTATGCCATCCCTGCTCTTCACCATCATTATGATGATCGGCAGCAAATTGCCAAAACCCATCTAAAGAAATAAGCATCCTCGATGCTGTTAATTGCGGATAAAGCATGTTCTTTTCCTCCAACTTTTACAGCTCGTTTATGAGCCTTATTAGCTTGTCCTACCTATAGTCCTTGGGGCTTACGCCAACATATTTCTTAAATACTTTAGAGAAATACGTTCGTTCCAAATATCCCAGCTTAAAAGCGACCAATTCGATATTTTCATGATGATTTTTAAGCATATGACAGGCGATTTTCATCTTGTAGCGATGTACATAATCGGTTAAATTCATTCCTGTCTCTTGTTTGAAATACCTGGATAAATAGCTTGGATTCAAAAACAAGTAATCGGCGATATCGACCAAGGAAATATTATCCGTTATGTGTTCGGCAATGTATTGATCAATCTGCAGCAGCTTCGGCTTTCTATCATAAACTACATGTTCTTTGGCCTCATAGAGCTGATTCATTTTTTTCTCTAATAAAAGCAATGCCTCATCGAGCCTTTTACATTTCATTAAAAAGTGGTGAAAACTATCATCGCTCTTATGGTTTCCCTCAAGTTCGAGCACACGAACCCACTGTGAGCATTTAGCGACCAGCTCTCTGGGTTCCAATAGCTGCTTTCGTGCCTTATCCTTCATAACCTTCAGGGCCTGAACAATGCTTTTTTTATCCTTGTCCTTAAAGGCCTGAACGATTTTGTTCCATTCATTTCCGATTGCACTCGTAACATCTACAGACCAGAAATCAGCGCCCAACGCGGGCGTCGTTCCAGAAGAATTATCATTGTAAAAAGCATTGCCGTTCAACTGCTTTAATTTCTTTACTTCCCATTTGATGCTTTCGACACCTTTAACCGGCTGCTCCACCATAATTGAAATATCTATTTTCAAAAATTGTTTGACTCTATCTTTTAGCAAATCCAGATACTGATGAAACATCTCTACCGTATTCAGGCTTAAATTGGGTTGGTAGTTGGCTATACATATAAAATACGACTCAGAGTCCGTAAACGTTGTTGTTTCTATCGAACCGACGGATAGCTCCTGCGCAATATTGCTGATCGCATACAATAGCAGAGACACATCAGAATAACGGTAATCCTCTGGAAAGGAAGAAAAATTCAAGTAACCAACAGAAACTAGAAATTGGGACCCACCCCATTCAAATCCAAGCCTTTTCCCAAAATTGAGTGTTTCTTCGGCAGACGATTCGGACATCACCTGCTGGAAGAAGCGCTCCTTTAGCACATCTTTATTTTTGATCAAATCCTGCTTATAGGATTGCTCGCCAAGCTGCTTCAGCAGCTCTTTCATTTCCAAGGCAGCTTTTTGTAAAGCCTCCTCCAATTGCTCCCGGGTCAGCTCATCCTTAATGAGATAGTCATCAGCGTCAAGCTGAACTGCTTTTCTCGCATAATGGAACTCCTCATGGCACGTAAGGAAAAAGAGCCTGATCTCCGGCTTAATCCGTTTCAGTTCCGCAGCAAGCTCTAATCCATCCATTTGCGGCATACCAATATCCGTTATAACCAGATCCGGATTCGTTTCGCGGAATAGCTGAAGAGCTTTTTTGCCGGAATTGGCCATAGCCGTGATCTCCATACCTAAATCACTCCACGAGACGAGCTTCTTTAAATATTTCATCATGGGAACATCGTCATCGACCAACATGACTTTCAGCATCAATGCCCCTCCTCGCCAAGCAGACTCATCGAATCTTCCGGATTTGCTTGTGTCTGCACAGGGAATCTCACCAGTACGGTTACCCCACCATGTTCGTTGGACTCCAAGCTCATCGAGGAAGTTGGACCATACGTCATTCGCAGCCGCTGAAGTACATTCATCAGGCCTATACTTTTATAAGAGCTAAAGACTTCTTCCTTTGGCCGCTGCAGCCATTCGTTCATTTGATGCATGCGTTCTTCCTCAAGTCCCATTCCGTTATCGGAGATGCTGACGAGCAGCTCTTGATCCTTCAACTTTGTAAAAACCTTTATCCATGGATGCTCAACAGCCTCTTCAAAGCCGTGTACGAACGCATTCTCCACCAAAGGTTGAAGCAGCAGCTTAGGTATTATGAAATCTTCAGTTTCCTTTGCTACATGAACACTAAACTCCAATTGGATGTCGTTTCTCATTTGCATAATATCCGCATAATGGGCAAGCAGCTTGCATTCACTTTTCAGTGTGGTCGGTTCATTAAATTTCATATAAGCTCTTAATAAGCTCATCAAGGAATCAATCTTTTGACTATGATACGTATCGTTATCCAGTATTAAATTACACTTAATCGAGTTCAATGTATTTAACAAAAAATGCGGCCGTATTTGCGAAAACAACGCTTGCAGCTCCATCACTTTGTTCTGCTCTTGCTCCTGCTCAATGTCGGTAATCAACTTGTTAATTTGATCGAGCATCGTATTGAGCGTACTTCCTAAATGACTGATTTCATCCTGCCCCTGTGCTTGGAACTTAATGCTTCGATTGCCGTTACCAAACTCCTTTACACCCTTTTCGAGCTCACGAATCGGCCGATAAAGCCTTCCTGCAACGAAGATCGATATGAGAATAAATAAGATAAAGCACGGTATGATAAGCAATAGCGAAATGTAAAAGGTTCGGGAAATCTCCCCGACAACCTCCTTCTTGGGTGTCTCATAAATGAGCTTCCATCCCGTCTTCTCAATATTGATTTCATTACGGATATTATCATTCAAAGGGTCATCGGCATCTAATGACACTGCTGCATTACCAGCAATCCGGTCTCCCTGTATATCGTAAAGCGCCAACATTCCGGAGTGAATCTGTTGAAATAACTTGTTGAAATATTTATCAGGAATGACCATAACCAGAGTGGCCAGTTCCCGGTGGTTGGCTGGATCCTGAAGCACCCTGGACACAATGTATTCCTGTCGTCCATTAGACCCGCTCTCTACAGTTCCTAACCATTGAAGCAGATTCGGCTTCTCCGGGTGAATCCGTGCTTTGACACTCTCCCATTGCTGCAAAATTTCAACAGGATTGATATCAATGCTTTCCGAAGACTGCACGATAAATCCCTCATTATTGACTAAATACATGAGAATATCCGTATTCATGCTGTTCGCAACTGCGAGACTTAGGAAGTTTTTAATCTGCTGATAAGTAAAATACTCGGCTGAAGTCCCGATCTGTTTCATACTTATGAATTGGCGCAGTTCATTTCTGACAGTTGCATCCTGCACAAAAAAATTGGAAGCATACGTTAACCCATCAATCATTTTCGTGATATCCTTGGCCACAAGCGCGATCACTGACTCGTTACTGAGTCTGATTTTATCCTTAACATTGCTCTGAGTGACCATGTAGTTAATGTAAGTAACAGCGATAGTAGGCAGCAATATCAGCAGCAGAAACGAGATCTGAATTCTTCGATAATACGTAAAGCGTATGATACTGCTCATGTCCGCTTCTCACTCCTCATCATGCTATGCCTCTATCGTAATCCTGTTTACTGCTTACCACAAGCATATAGGACCCCTTTACGGCGTCCTATACGAGGTGTTTCCTTATTTCTTGTTTTGTTGGATAATTTTATCCGCTTGCTGAACCATCCATTTTTGAGCGTCTTCAGCAGAGGTATTGTCGAGCATAAATTTACTGAAGCCATCTTCCATTACTTTCTTCAATTGAGAACCGTAAGGAATGGCGATGTCGCCAGATATGGCTGTTTTAATCCTTTTATCGCTCAGCACGGCATTCAGTGATTCTACATCGACCAAGTTTTTATTGCTTCCATACAAGCTTTCGATCAATGCTTTGGAATCGCCTTTTTTCCAACCTGACATATCAATTCTTCCGTCCTGTACAGTTGTCATATAACGGATAAATTTATAGGCTTCATCCTTGTTTTTGGAGCCGTTGGCAATCGCAAGATAATCGCCTCCGATGTTCGTCAAGCCCGGTTCAACTTGTTTCGAAGAACGTGGCAGCGGCGCAAACACGGTTTTGAAAGTATGCGGATATTTCTCCACATTGCTTACATCACTTAACATGAAGTTTGCACTCATCAGCATAGCCGCTTTGCCTGTAAAAAATTCATTTCGGTAGTTCAATTTTGCACCGATTACGTCCGCCAATGGCTTAGCCGACTTGTCTTCCTTTTCCATCACTCTGCGCAGATCGAAGAAATATTTGAAGGATGCATCATCAAACAACGGCTTTAAATCTTCTTTCACATAAGGATTCGGCTTGTCCGTGTAAGCAATCGGATTCGTATATTCGCCCCAGCTGTGGAAATACGTACCATAACGATCGCCTTTAGTCAGCTTCTTTGCATATTCGCGGTAATCATCCCATGTCCAATCAAATCCCGGAACAGGAAGATTGGCTTCTTTCAATGCATCCTCATTCAGAAGCACAAACCAGTTATTGGAGGTAATCATAGAAGCATAATATTTGCCTTGATATTTCGGATTTACATAATATTCTTCTTCAGGCTTGATGTTATCCTTTGCGTATAGCTCGTCCAACGGAGCAAGTACGCCTAAAGCCGATCTTGCCATCACTTCTTCAATGCTCGGCATTTTTACGACGTCCACCTGTTCACCGGAAGACATCGTAATATCCAGCTTTCTCAAGGTGTCTGAAGCATTGCCGGGAACAAGAGTTATCGGTTCAATTTTTATATTCGGATTCATGCTTTCGTATTTCTCGATCTGTTTCTTCGTAGCCGCAGACAGCACATCTGTATCATAGTTATAATATTTCAGAGTAACGCTAGCTTTTCCTTGGCCGCTTGTGTTTTCTTTCGAATCTTGTGCTCCACAGCCGCTCAATACCGCTACGGCTGCAATAACGCCGCTTAATACAACCATACTTTGCTTTTTCATATGAACTCCCCTTATTTTCGTAAGTATAAACAAATTGTACATCGAGTCCTTATGAATTGATGTGTATTATCTTGTGTATTATGTGCCATTTGTTGACCTAGCCCTTCACTCCGCCGAGTGAAATTCCCTTGATGACATGTTTTTGCAAAATGATAAAAATAAGGATCAGCGGCACAATGGCAGCAAGAGAAGCCATCATAATAACCGAGTAGTTATCTGCATAATCATTACGGAACAACTGCAGCCCGAGTGGAATTGGGTACAATTCTTGCTTGATCAAGAAGATGAGCGGGTTTTGATAATCGTTCCACGACCAGATAAACTTGATAATTCCTACCGTAGCCAAAATCGGTTTCGACAACGGAAGGACGATTTTCCAAAAAATCGTAAAGTAACCTGCCCCATCAATTTTTGCCGCTTCAATATATTCGCTGTGAATAGACAGCATAAACTGACGCAATAAAAACGTAAAGTATACCGAGAAGGCGTTCATTAAAATGAGTCCCTCATGTGTGTTGTACAGGTGCAGCCACTTGAGCAGCATGTACCGAGGTACCAAGGTAGCTTCCGCTGGGATAATCATAAAGGATAAGAGGAGACCGAAAGCGACATTCCTGCCGCGGAATTCCATCTTCGTAAATGCGAATGCCGCCATTGAAGAAAAAATAAGTGTACACAGCGTCATAATGATCGCAAGCTTTAACGAGTTAAAGTAGAACAACGAAAATGGCACTTTCCCGAACCAAACTTCCTTGAAGTTCCCGATAAAATTCCATGATGTCGGTATCCATTGAATTGGATAACTCATCACATCCTGCTCAAATTTTGATGCAGCGGACATCATCCATATCAAGGGTACCAGAAACACAACGGATATGACGGCAAGAATCGCCGTTAAAAGCAGCTTAGATGCGTTCATTCTTTTGGTAAGCATTTTTATCACCTTCTTCTATATGGTTTCTAGGTATTGGATTTATTTTGGATTTTCCATGTAATCATAGTGATCACTCCGACAATAAGGAACAGAACCCAGGATATCGCGGAGGCATAACCCATTCTGAAATTACGGAAGCCTTCATCATAAATTAAATAGACAAGAACCGTGGAAGAATCATTAGGTCCGCCATTGGTCAAAAATGCAATCAAATCAAACACCTTGAACGACGACATCAATAACGTAATAAACAGAAAGGATATCGTAGGTCCGAGCAGAGGCAAGGTTATCTTGAAAAACTGCTGGGTCCGAGACGCTCCATCGATGTCCGCTGCTTCGTACATATCATCAGGAATATTCGATAATCCGGCGATATAAATAATGATTTGGTAACCAATCCCTGCCCAAATCGTAATGATCATGATTGAAATTAAAGAGAAATTAGTGTCAGCCAACCATTTTGGTGGCTCCGTGATACCCATGCTGATCAGAAATCGGTTGATCGGCCCTTGGGAAGGGTGATATAAGGCACTCCATACCGCTCCCAACGCGACGATAGAAGAAATGTACGGAATGAAAAAGGCAACTTTAAAATATTCCTTTCCATACACTTTAGAGTGAATAATGACTGACAGGATTAGCGCCAGGATCATCCCGACCGGCACCGTAACAATCGTAAAGATCGCATTATTCTTGAGAGCCATGTAAAACTTTTCATCTGTAAACAGCGTTTTGAAGTTATCCAGTCCGACGAAATTAATGGAAGATAATCCCCCGACCAGATTCCAATCTGTAAAGCTCAAATATAACGAAAAAACCAGCGGAAATAAGCTTAGCACCAAGATGCCAATAAATTCCGGGGTAAGAAACAACCAGCCAATTAAGGCATCTTTACGACTGTTGTTCCAAAATTTCTTGGGCTGTACAGCTCCCGCTGCTCCAGTGATGTCCCCTTTATGATTAGTCAAATTGCTCACCTCAACTATGGATTGTCTTTGTGTTATAAATATAAGAGGTTCTAGCATATATAGCCGCTTATTATTTTTACCTGTTTGTGCAATATGTTTACTTTTAAATGATATAAAAACAAAATTCCTTGAACTCCGCAAACCTGTCTGTAACGCAAAAAAGAGCTTTACCACCAGGAAGTGGAAAAGCCCTTCTATATTTTGTATGCTACAACAATTCGCTTCTAAGTTGTTCCGCAGATTTGGGAGATAAATATCCATAGGGGATATCAAACACCGTTTTCGCTCCTACAAAACCTTCCTTAGCAAACTTATGGATGGCTCTGGCATAAGCTACCAGCACACTGCCCGTAAATTCAGGATTGCTATCCAGATTGAGTCCAAATTCTATAATCTGCTTGCTGTCGACTCCTGTCTTACCACTTCTAAAAACAAGTCCGCCATGCGGCATCAAAGAATGCTTTTCCTGCAATTCCTCGGCGCTAATAAAATGAACCTGTGTATCATAATCAGCAAAATAATTAGGCATGGTTGTAATCTCAGTTTCGATACGGGACAAATCTTCTCCAGGCTCCGCCACAACAAAGCACTCTCTAAGATGCTTATCTCTCGTGGACAATACCGGATCTTCCCCGTTTCTTACTTTACTTACTGCTTCCTCATTCGGGATCGTATACTGCACCCCGTTCTTTACACCCTTAATGCGACGAATCGCATCCGAATGGCCTTGACTTACTCCTTTTCCCCAGAACGTATACTCTTTCCCCTCTGGCAATACCACTTCAGCCAGTAAACGATTCAATGAAAACAATCCTGGATCCCAACCAGTCGAAATGACACTGGCATGTCCAGTTTTTTTGGCTGCAGCATCTACAGCATCAAAATATTCAGGGATTTTGGCATGCCTGTCGAAACTATCAACCGTATTGAACAGTGACGTGATAGAAGGACCTTGCTCCGGTAGATCCGTTGCCGAACCCCCACATAATATCATCACATCAATTTTACCTATATATGTTTCGATTTCCGAAATATGAACCATTTTAACAGTTGAATTCATACCCTCGGGTTGACGTCTTGTAAATATGGCAACGAGCTCCATGTCTGCATTCTGCTGAATGGACGATTGAACACCCCGGCCCAAATTACCGTAACCCACTATACCTACTTTTATCTTGTTCATGACGAGAACCTCCACATTAGATTAACGAATCTATCCGTTTTAATATAACATGAAGTGTAAGCATTATACAAAATTTTTTGTATAAAAAAGGAGCTTGCCTCCCATTATGGGACGAAGCTCCTCTTCAGCTGGATGGCCGCAGCTTCTAACGAAGACGCCAGAACAGCTCATTCCACTTCAGTTCATTGCGGAATCCCCGCAGGTTGGTATCCTTATTAATAATGACACTTTCGATACCTGTCATTTCTGCCCAATCGAGTAGTTGATCGACCGTAACCACATAGGAGAAAACGGTATGATGAGCACCACCGGCATAAATCCAAGCTTCAGCTGCTTCTTGCAGGGAAGGCTGAGACTTCCATAGAACTCTCGCTACAGGCAGCTTAGGCATCGATTTATGAGGAGCCACAGCATCCACCTGACTGATGATCAAACGGAACCGTCCTCCCATATCAACCAAAGATGCATTCACGGCTGCACCGGCACGGCCATCAAAGATCATACGTGCAGGATCTGCTTTGCCGCCAATGGAAAGTGGATGCACCTCGATTTTGGGACGAGTCGCCGCAATCGTCGGACAAACCTCCAGCATATGCGAGCCCAGCACCAATTCATTACCCGGCTCCAGATGGTATGTATAGTCCTCCATAAAGGAAGTCCCTTCATTACCCGCAATAATCTTCATCATCCGTGTCAAAGCTGCTGTTTTCCAATCGCCTTCTCCACCGAAGCCATAGCCTTGACTCATCAGCCGCTGTACCGCCAGACCCGGCAGCTGCTTGATTCCATGCAAATCCTCAAAGCTGGTCGTGAAGGCGCTAAATCCACCCTCTTGTAAAAAAGCTTTCATCCCGATTTCAATGCGCGCTTGTTCCAGGATCGAATCCTTTAATGAGCCAGGCGCAAGTCCTTCAGCTGAAATCTCATACAGCTCTGCATATTCATCGAATAACGCATGAATCTGGCTGTTGGATACATCGTTTATCCGCTGTACCAGATCACCCACACCATAACCATTAATTGACCAACCGAATTTAATTTGTGCTTCTACTTTATCGCCTTCGGTAACCGCTACCTGACGCATGTTGTCGCCAAAACGTGCCAGCTTCAGATTACGGCTTTCGATCACCGCAGCAGCTGTACGCATCCAGCCTCCGATCCGTTCACGAACCTGAGCTTCCTCCCAATATCCGACCACCACTTTACGGACAATGCCCATGCGGCTGCCGATAAAGCCGTATTCCCGATCTCCATGAGCCGATTGATTCGTGTTCATAAAATCCATATCGATCGTGTCCCACGGAATATCCCGATTGTATTGCGTGTGCAGATGCAGCAGCGGCTTGCGCAGCTCTGTTAAGCCTGCGATCCACATTTTGGCTGGCGAAAAGGTGTGCATCCAGGTGATAATCCCTGCGCAGGCTGCATCTGCATTGGCATCGATACAAAGCTGAAGAATCGCATCTGGTGTGGTCAGAACGCTTTTGAATACGATTTTGAAGGGAATTGCGTTATCACGATCCAAACCTTCGGTGATCTCGCGGGAATGCTTCTCGACTTCTAATAACGTTTCAGGGCCGTATAAGTGTTGACTTCCGGTAACGAACCAAAATTCGTAGGGTTTTATTAATAGCACAGTGTTAATCTCCTTTTTTTCACCCTCCCAAACCCTCCCTATAGGGAGGGCCCCAAAGGGCGCTGCCCTCTGGACTCCCCTGGCTGTATGCCGACTGGGGTGTTCTCGGGGCGCTTATCGTCCCTTGCGGGACACGCTTGGCTTTGGGTGCTGAGGTCCGGGTGCATAATTTTTGTGTATTAGGTCGCTTTTCGTCCCTATGGGACACGCTTAACTTGAGTATGTGGAAATAATTTTAGGGATAAGGGCACTTCGTTCCTGGCGGAACATCAGCAGGGCTACAACATTAGTGCAAGATCGGTAGAGCGACATCAGTGCGACATCAGTGCGACATCAGCAGGGCACTTCGTTCCTATCGGAACATCAGCAGGGCTACAATAATGCGACATTAGTGCAAGATCGATTGTGCGACTTCCATTAATTGATTTCTTCTTTGATGGCTTTCAGGCGCTTCATCACGTCGTTCGCGCCGCGACCGAAATAATCATGGAGCTTGCTGTATTCCTGATACAGCTTCTCGTAGACCTCGACGTTAGCCGGGATCGGCTTGAACGTTTCCTCGCGGATGCGGGCCATTTGCTGTGCAGCTTCGACGATGGTATCATAGCCGCCGTTAGCAGCACCAGCGGCAACAGCGCCGAACATAGCAGCGCCAAGCGCTGGTGTTTGTTTGGAAGCGGCGATTTTGATTTCGCGGTTGGTTACATCCGCGTAAATTTGCATCAGCAGCTTGTTCTTTTGCGGCAATCCACCGCAAGCATACAGTTCTTGAACTTCAACGCCGTTATTGTGGAAAGCGTCGATGATTTTGCGTGTGCCATATGCAGTCGATTCAAGCAGAGCACGATAAATTTCCTCAGGCTTAGTCAGCAGCGTGCAGCCGACCAGCAGACCCGTTAGGTCCGTATCAACCAGCACAGAACGATTGCCATTCCACCAATCCAAAGCAAGCAGACCGGATTGTCCCGGCTGGTAGGTGGAAGCTTGGCGTTCAAGCCATTCGTGTACGGAAAGGTTAGCGCTTGCGGCGGCTTCGTGTACATAAGCTGGGACAGCTTGCTCTACGTACCAGGCGAAGATATCACCTACAGCAGACTGACCGGCCTCATAGCCCATATAACCTGGGATGATTCCGTCCTCGACAAAACCGCACATGCCTTCGACCTGTTTTTCATTGTCGCCGAGCAGCATATGGCAAATCGATGTGCCCATCGCCATTACGAGCTTACCCGGAGTAACGACGCCAACAGCAGGAACTGCGGCATGTGCATCCACATTGCCTACGGCTATTGCTGTACCCGCTTTGAGACCCGTTACTGCGGCCATCGCTTCAGTAAGCCCACCTGCTTTGGTGCCAAGAGGCAGGACCTCGCCACGCAGCTTAGTATCCGTTAAATGCTCAAGTCTTGGATCCAGTGCTTTGAAAAAATCCTTACTCGGGTATCCATCCTGCTTATGCCAAATCGATTTGTAGCCTGCCGTGCAGCTGTTGCGAACGGTATTCCCTGTCATTTGCGCGATTACCCAATCAGTCGCTTCCAGGAACAGATCCGTACGCTCGTAAATATGCGGCGCTTCGTTCAGGATTTGCCAAATCTTTGCGATCATCCATTCGGAGGATATTTTGCCGCCGTAACGGGGCAGGAAAGCTTCTCCACGCTGCTCAGCGATCTCATTGAGCAGGTTCGCTTCATCTTGAGCCGCATGATGCTTCCACAGCTTCAGCCAGCTATGAGGCTGATCCTTCAGCTCGGGATCGAAGCATAACGGCACACCATTTGCATCAACGGGGAGCATCGTACACGCAGTAAAATCGATCCCCAAACCAATCACATCGGCAGGATCGATACCAGATTGCTTCAGCACGGCCGGAATCGATTGCTTAAGTACTGTAATATAATCGGCTGGATGCTGCAGTGCCCAATCCATCTCCAGCTTTACGCCGGATTCCGGCAGCTGCTCGTCAATAACATTATGTGGATATGGCGTAACATGGTCCGCCAACTCCGTTCCATTACTTAAATCTACCAGCACGGCCCGACCGGATTCGGTTCCGTAGTCAACACCGATTGCATATTTGTTGCCCAAACTGTTCGCCTCCATGATTTTAATTTTGTCCGTAATATGCGTTTGCCCCATGCTTTCTCAAAAAATGCCGATCCAGCAGCGCTTGATCCATCGGAGCTATTTGCGGATTCAGCTGGAACGTATGGTAAGACATTTTGGCGACTTCCTCCAGCACGACTGCATTATGAACAGCATCATGAGCATCCTTGCCCCAAGCGAACGGAGCGTGACAATTAACCAGCACACCCGGGATTTGTCTTGGTTTCAGATTTAGATGGTGAAAGGTTTCAATAATTACGTTCCCAGTCTCCAGCTCGTAAGCGCCTTCAATTTCTTCCTTCGTCATATTGCGTGTGCAGGGCACTTCTCCATAAAAATAATCCGCTTGCGTCGTACCCAGTGCCGGAATGGCTCTGCCTGCCTGTGCCCAGCTAGTCGCCCATGGCGAATGCGTATGTACGATCCCACCGATATCTTCAAAAGCACGGTACAATGCCAAATGCGTAGGCGTATCGGAAGAAGGCCGATAGCTGCCTTCTACTATATTTCCTTGCAAATCTACAACGACCAAATCGTTTGCCTGTAATTCGTCGTAAGGGACACCACTTGGCTTAATGACCACCAGTCCGCGTTCGCGGTCAATTCCGCTGACGTTTCCCCAAGTAAAGGTAACCAAGCCATACTTCGGCAAATCCAGATTCGCCTGCAGCACTTCCTGCTTTAATTTTTTTAACAACCATTTCCACACCTTTCCTGAATCATGTAACCCAAGCTTTTTTGAAATTCGTCGTACACATGTACTTTGTATCACTATCCTCATTATATATTTGTACGTACAAATTTTCCACTTCTATTTTTTAAAATAAGGTGAATAGGGCTACTATAGCTAATTCCGAAAAGCATGGCCATTTTACTACTGATATAACTATAATTACTGTTCATCCTTAGGCTGTGCAGCACATTCTTACTACTCTTCACAGCCTGATTTCAACTCATCCAGCATACTCATTTTTTCCGGGCACTGTATTGAACTTTTACAGCACTCTGTATATGTTTTGCACGCTTATATAGCCCTCGTCGACTCACGAATAATCAGCTCCGGCTTCCATATTTTCGTTCGATCTGCGGCTTTAAACTCTTTTTGCTCAATCATATCCATTAAAGTTTCGGCTGCTTGAATACCCAGATCCAGCTTCGGGTGCGCCATAGTCGTCAGCTTCACCTCCATCGCGGTAGCTAGAGTAGAATCATCATAGCCAATAACCGATATATCTCCAGGAACACTCAGTCCCGCCTCACGAATCGCGGCAATCAGGTGTACAGCCAGCTCATCGTTATAGCACACAAAGGCTGTGGGCCGTTCCTCATTCTGCCTTAGCATAGCTAAAGCTGCCTCATAGGGCTTCGTCTTCTTTTCCTCGGTTGCATAATGTATCACCGCGTGGGGCAGCAGCGGCACCTTCAATTCATGATGCGCACGAATAAAGCCCTTCATCCGGTTCACTCCCTGCAAATCATCCATTTTGAAAAAACCTGCAATTCGCCGGTGCCCCAGCTTGATCAAATGTTCAACTGCTGTAAATCCGCCGGCCTCGTCGTCCATTTTTATACAAGGGCAGTCCATCTCCATATACCGTTCATTGATCATTAGGAAGGGGATGCTTCTGTACTCCAACGATAAATAAAAATCGAGATTCGGATTCCCTTCGGCGCTTTTTGTCGGCTCGATGATGATCCCGGCCAGCGGGTGGGTCAGCAGCATTTGCAGACTTTCACGCTCTCTTGCCTTATCATTGTCCGTGCTGGAGAGCAGCATGCGATAGCCCCTCGACCGAAGCACACTTTCCACGCCTCGGACGATCGAAGGAAATATATAATCGGATATATAGGTCGTCAGTACACCGATGGTTTGTATTTCCTGCTTCGGCTTCGGCGCTGGCGCCACATACGTACCGCTTCCCTGCACACGATACAGCCAACCCTCCAGCTCCAGCTCACCCAGCGCCTGTCGGACGGTTTGTCTGCTCATGCCAAATTGGTCAGCAATTTCGTGCTCGGTTGGCATCCGCTCATTCGGCTTAATCTTTGCGGTATGCAGCCAGCCCATAATTTCCTGCTTCAGCTGAATATATTTTGGTAAAGGCTTTTTACTCATCATACACCTCTGTTGTTCTTGATTGATCAGAATATCTTGGTTTCTATTATACTTTTGTACGTACCAATAATCTATGCAAATGTATAAATCAGCAGCAGGCAACAAAAAAGACCGGACCTCAGATCTTTTCAGACCTGCGGAGCAGCCTCTTCGTGTGTCATTATTTTTAATTTGCAAACCTCTTGATTGGACAATGTCCCTATTCCACCATGGTTTCCTGGCTTTTTTGTGAAAAGACCGGCACCAGTAATGCGCATCCGAGGGAAAATGCAAGCAGTATTATGAATGTCATTCCCTGCAGCTCCTTTACAAACAAAATAAGAATCAGCATCGCGATCCGCGAAATATTGAGGAACCATTCACGCCACAGTAAAATCCGTGCCTGCTCTATCGAGGTATGACGGCTAATAATTCGGAATTGCCCACTGTTCCAGATCGTGCTGAAGTAAAATAGCCCCACCGTCGTTAAAATATTCGAAATCACAAGGAATATCGAATGCTGGAGCAGCGCGATCAGAAAGCCAACCGAGATTGCCGCCATCCCCACCTTCAACCAAATCCCGCTGCTCACTGTAAGCTTTCTGTGCAGCACCATCGCAATGATCGAGGAAACGGCATAGAGCACATTGAGTAGAGCTATGACCAGCTTGTCATTCGAGACGGAAAACGTAAATATCAAGGCAAACAAGCCCTGGAATTGCAAAAATATACCCGCTGCCAAACAAGAAGGCACCATCCAGCGAATGGCTGGATAAGAAAACACTGTCGAGAATCGCATATGCTGGAACAGCGGTTTCTTTTCCTCAGCCAGAGTAATAGGAGAAATGAAGAACGATACCACCATTAACACCGTAATAAACACAAACATCATAATAAACGAACCGTAGTAACCAATCCATTTGATAATGAAGGCAAATACGATCGGATTCACAATGGAAATAGTCTGTCCAATGATCGTCGCATATGAGAAATATTCTTCAAATTCACCGCCCTTGCCGATCGCGGTCAATGTAATATTTTGCGAAGCCGCATACAAGCCCCACATGATGCCGACCGGTATGGCAATAATCGTTATCCACAGCAGTCGGTTGTCCAAAGTGAGCGTAGTTAGGAGTATGAACGTGATAGCACCGCATATTGCCGTCGTTCGAATCAACGCACGTGTCGTATATTTGGTTAACAGTCGTGAACCCACAGCAAAAGCAAGGCTCCACGTGATGAACATAATCAGATTAAACCAAGTGACGTCAAAAATACTGTGATTCTTTTCCCAAATAAACAGATTCACAAAAATACCAATGTAATTAAAAATAATCGTTGAGGCTGCGTTCATGATCAGCACTTTGCGGATAGAAGCCGCGATGCGCAAATTGTCCATCTCCTTAAAATTTTGCTTTAGCAAAATTAACTTCGTAAGCTTGCTTTTACCTTTAAAATATTGCTTTTACTCATTTGACTTCGTAAGCTTTCATCAATCATTGTACTGCTTCATCACTGCATAATATGCTTGTTCAGTTTTCGCAGGATGCGCAGCAGCCTTATATGCATGATGACATCATACCCCATTCTACAGATCCTGCAACCATAATTTTTTGGGCTTATCCATAACTTGACAAAAACGAGTAATCCGCACATAATCAACTGCAGCAGTTGGGTATATATAGTTGAAGGACATATCAAATTGCAAAGGATTGATTACATGTGGACTCGTATGGCTCTTAAGACAAGAGCAAAGGATGTGTTGAGGACCTCCTATTGGAAAGCCTTTTTGGTTAGCTTGATTATTGGCTTTGTAGGCGGGAACGGGGGCAGCAGCGGTAGCAGTATTCCATCCAATCTCATGAACGGGGTGAATCCCAATACATGGAACTTTGGTGGCAGCAGCTCTCACAATTGGAACTTTGGCACCAACCCATCAGAAAGCTTCTCTGAACTATTCAAGGAGATATCGGGTAATGATTACCTACCAATGGTAGTGCTTATTTTCGTATTTGTGTTTGCTGGTATTATGCTATTTGCAATCGCATTTCGGATTTTTCTGTGTTATTCGCTGGAGGTCGGTGGAAGACGTTACTTTATAAGAAATGCACAAGGCGATAATAATTTGAATCATATTGAGTATGGTTTTCGCAAACAGAAATATCTCGCCATTGTTAAATCGATGTTATGGAGAGATTTTCTTAATTTTCTATGGTTCCTGCTGCTGATTATTCCTGGAATCGTGAAATCGTATGCGTATCGCATGGTGCCTTATATTTTGGCTGACAATGCTAATATTGGCTACAAGCGAGCGGTCGAATTGAGCAACCAGATGACGGACGGACACAAGTTCCGAATGTGGGTGCTGGATCTTTCGTTTATCGGATGGTATTTGCTCGGGTGCATTGCGTTGTTCGTCGGTGTGCTGTTTGTTATGCCCTATGAAAATGCCACGAAAGCAGAATTATACCTGGTATTGCGGCAAAATATGCTTGATAATCAAGAATGCAGCTATGAGGAGCTCGATCTGAGCCAGACATAAGTCAATAGTCAAACCTTTAACAGATTCGGTATAAAAAGGTGTACACGCAGCGGGAGAAGACATTTCCAGTCATATGGAAAGGCTTCTCCCGCTGTTATGTTGTGCTTGTCACAAGCGCTAACCCACCTTTAAAAATGGTTAAATCCATACCTGCAGCAGCAGTTTCCAGATGCATTCGCCCCTTCTGAACCTACGATTTGAATGCCATCAAAGCCTGTTACTGCAAAAGCTACGGTTTGCCCCCCCGTCAATACAAACGACTTCACCACAACCTGACGAAACAAAAATTGTACCTGCACCTGATGCGTTGAACCCACATCTGAGCTGACCGTTCCATAGGCCGATATCACCTCGTTGGTCGTATAGAGCATAGTCACTTCAGAATCGTGAACAAACCAGGGAAACTCTATACAGTTCTGTACAAGGCCATGCTTAGGATCACAATTCATTAAGTCCCTGTTGAATGACATATGCTCCCTCCTTCATCTGTTTATTATATCCCAGACCTATTTTTGCGGACTCCGCTAATGGTATATACCTCCGTCTATTTTTCATTAAAAGCAGGATGAACTCACAGGGGACAAATGACCATTTACCTCACAATGTGCGAATGTCTACGACATCTGTCACGCTGCTTCCATATCCTACTAGGAGAAAATACGCAGCCAATCTTGCTCAAGCTAAAACAAAACACAGTGATGCTTACGATGCAAGTTTTATTAACGCAAAACTCAGTGATGCTTACGATGCAAGTTTTGCTAACGCAAAACTCTTAGGAGGTTACCCATACCATGGGAAAATCAATTCCCAAGATTGTACAGTGTTTTAAGCAGGTTACGATGGTCAAAATGAACTGCGCTTCATCTAAAAAACGTCGATGCTGTAAAAAAAAAGCCGTATTCGGCGTGAACAAGTCTGCGGGCGGATATTCCAAGTGTGCGATGGCAAGCCGATCACTTATTTTGTAGCCTGCAGCCCACCCTCCTCTTCCATTATACGTATCGATAATAATACTCCATGCACCATGACTGCCATTATCGAATGGCATCATAACCGGGAAACCGTGGGTACCATTGAGCAAGGACAACAAATATCCTTTGCGGTCCCAGCACTTCGTAAACTGAAAATTGTATGTGACGGAGAAGGCGGTATAGGCAAGGGTACCTACCTCATCAAGCTGCGGAGAAGATATCGTTAGCCTTTTTCACACAGCAAGCATTGTGAGGGCGGTGAATCTTAATCGCAGCAGCCAAAAGCCTGTCCCGAACGAAAGGAGGCTTTATGTTGGAAGAACAGATCGTAGAGGAATCCCGTCAGCAGCTGCAAACGATAATCGAACGATGGTACGTATGGCTCTGTTCCAACCCCAGTGTTCTTTTTTCACAGAGGGATGAGGTTCGAATGAAAGATCCTGTAATCCATTATGCGCAGACCAATGAGTGGTTGAGCCGAAGCGCCGTCGCTTACACCGATTGGTTTTTGGATAAGGGCTCCCCTCTGATCTTGAGCCGCTTGGAAAAAGGAGATTATGACGCTTATGAACCTTGATGAACGTGGTTACGTGGCTTGTATACAGCAAGGCTACGACGCTTGGCAGACAGGCGACGACTATACTGGTTTATGCTGGTTTCAGCAAGCTTGTTTATTATGGCTCGACGAATTGGATCATGACGGTGTGTCCTTATCAGAAACTGCCTGCAGCTTGATTTTCTTGCAGATGACCCACTTGTTGGACACCTTGGAGCACGGCGATATCAGTTCCGCTACTGATCTGATTGGGCATACCTTGCTTCCTTCATTAAAAGGAGGCTTACTGCATGACCTTATCCATTCTTGAAAACAATATCGCCTACTTGCCGGAGTATTTGCAGCATGTGCTGCCCATGCCGATTCCAAGGCATGCGAATCCGGCTTCTATTCAAGTTGTTCAAGGGAGCGGCGACTGGCCAGTAGCTGCCATCATAAACAAGAACTCATTCATTCACACGAACAGCATGACGGATCCTTGGTTGGAGGCAGAGCGCTGGGCGCAGGCACTTGATTATGAAGACAACTTGATCAGCTTGATCTACGGCTGCGGATTTGGCTATCCGTTATTGGAATACGCCAAACGAAAAAAAACGTATACGGATATATACATCGTTGAACAAAATATTGATCTGTTCGTCACCTTGCTGCAAAGCATCGATATTCGCCCTTTATTACAGGACCCGACATTTCACTTTATCATCGGAAGCGTGGAGCAGATCCAATTACAGCTGCAGTCCTGTATGACAGGTGATTTTTTGTTGCGGTCCACCAAGCTTACATCCTGCTTCACCTGGCTAGCCCATCGAAATGAGAAGCAGTCTTATCTAGAGCTTCATGAGTGGATACTGAATACACTCAGCTTAATGGCAGGCAGTATCGGCAATTCAATTCATGATACGTTGATAGGCCTTTATAATACGTTGGATAACGTGGATGCCATCACACACAGTACTCCGTTATCAGAGATGAGAGACGCTTTTGCCGGAAAACCCGCATTTATCGTATCCAATGGACCTTCTTTGGATACTAATATTGAGCACCTGGCTAAAGCAGTTGGTAGGTCACTCATCCTTACCGCCGAATCCGCATTGCGACCCTGTTTGAGCCGAAATATTACACCTGACGCTATCTGTGTGACAGAACGCTCTCCGGATGTATACCACTACCATTTTGCCAATCAGAAGCTCCCCGAGAAACTTGTCATCGTTGGGCTCACTTTAATAGATCCAAGAATCACTAAATTAATGAAAGGCTCATGGATTCCTGTATTCCGCAGCCTGGAGCACTCAAGCAGATGGATACGCGAATCTATTACAGAAGAAGTCGCTGTTCTGAAGGGAGGCTCGTCCTCCGCTCATTTAGCTTTTGAATTTGCCCTGTGGACTGGTGCAAGCCCGATTATTTTCGTTGGTCAGGACCTCGCCTTTGGTGATAACAAGCAGACACACAGCATGCAGTCCGTCTACGCAGAGGATCGATTGGCTGCCCAAGTGCAATCACTCCGTCAACAACCCGAATATGTCGTTCCAGGCGTAGACGGCAACCCAGTGTTGACCACCAAACTATGGCACGAATTCAAAAGTTGGTTTGAGCAGCAAATCCGTCTGCACCCCCAGACCCGGTTTATCGATGCAACGGAGGGTGGCGCCTATATTCAAGGAACCGAGCTGATGACACTGCAAATGGCAGTTGCTGCCTTTTGTGCAGAGCCGTTAGTAACCACTTTATATCCATTTGTACAGAATCGGATACCCTCTGGACAGCAAATCAAGCTAAAGGAAACCTATGCCAGATTAATTGAGCGTACCCAGCAGATCCGGGACACCCTACGACAACTTATACCAGTCGCAAATAACGATCTCCGCAGCTGCCGGATTATTAATAATGCGTTGTTGTTGCATGATAAATACCCAAATACAGATATTCCATCCTACATTGAAGCGTTGGTTAATGCGAATGGAAAGCTTTATGAACATTATATGATCGAGCCGGTTATTACGTTTATCCAGCACATTATTTTTGCCTTCAACAAGCAA
This sequence comes from Paenibacillus sp. 1_12, assembly GCF_900114475.1. GTDB lineage: Bacteria > Bacillota > Bacilli > Paenibacillales > NBRC-103111 > Paenibacillus_S. Next base: position 774,082 of record NZ_FOTE01000001.1, read on the forward strand.
ATGAACGATATCGGCGAAATCCATTCTAAGGATCGCTTGAAGCAGCTAACTGATTTGCAGAAGCAAATGATCGATTACCTCCGACAAACCTTTGAACGGCTCACAGCACATTTTGGTCAAGTGGAAGAAACGCTACAACAGCGGTTGGAACGCTGTCTTACTTCTCAATAAGACATTCTTTACAGCACATTTGGGCATTGGTTTAGCCATCCACCTATACAAACTATGAATAGATTCCATATGATATCCTGCAATTACCTTATAGTCCTACTAAGGAGGAATTTATTCATGAGTTGTTCAAGTTCAACATCCAATTGCTGTGAACGGCCTATCGTCAGTGTGTGTCTGGCAGATCAAAGTTATCCGATTCCTACGATAGCTAGCACCGTTTTTGGGCCCAACCCGAGTCCGGTAGCAGCGTCAGGAATTGTATCCAACAATTCCACCAACTCCGCTACACTGACATTTACCTTTCGCAGAGGCGCAGCAACGGTTGCTACTATAGGACCACTCACTCCCGGACAAACGAGATCTTTTGCCATTCCTGGATTCACTTCCATCAGTGCAACTGCCTCAATTGCCAGCTCCCTTGCCAGCTTGTGCATGACCGAATTTTTTAGAGCTTCCGTATAACACACGTTTGTCTAGTTGCATACTGCAAGCAAAAAAAGGAGGAGTTCATTCATGAGTTGTTCAAGCTCTACAAGCAACTGCTGCCAGCAACCGATTGTAAGTGTTTGCTTGGCACAGCAGGATTACCATCTCGCCGGATCAGCTGCTGTATCCGCAAGCACTTTATTCGGACCCAACCCCGCACCGGTGGCCGCATCAGGTTTAGTTAGCAACACCTCGACTAATTCCGCTGCCATCACCTTTACATTTCGCAGAGGTGCAACGATCGTTGCAACACTGGCTGCTGTAGCGTCAGGTCAAACGAGATCTTTTGTTGTACCTGGCTTTACCTCAATCAGTGCAACAGCTACTCTTGGCAGTGCGGTTGCAGAGCTATGCATGACCGAGTTTTTCAGAACCGCCGTATAATCTAAAATCAACGAGAAAAAGAATGGACTCTCCGCTGCCGCAACCCCTGTCCAAAGACGAGCTTTGGGCAGGTACATATGGATGCGGATCCAACCATCGTAGTCACCGCGTTCAATGGAAATACAGCAACATCAACTCCGTAAGTAAGGAGGAATGGCTATGAGAGATTGTACAGGGATGCTGGTGAAACCGAATACCACGTTACATCAAACGATTCAGATCATTGAAAAGGATGCCGCACAAATAGCACTTGTTGTGGATAGCTGTTCGCGATTATTGGGGACCGTTACAGACGGTGATGTCCGTAGGGCTATCCTACAAGGAGTGAACATTCATCAGGCCGTCGGCTCCATCATGAATAATGACCCCAAAGCGGTCCCACAAGGAGCATCTCGGCAAGCTGTCTGGGACCTCATGGTCCGTCAAGGCCTGCGTCGTATCCCTGTGATCGACGAACATCGCATTGTAATAGGTATCGAAGCGTTGGAGGATTTTCTGCAGCCACCCAAGCGGGACAACTGGGTTGTTATTATGGCCGGAGGGCTTGGAAGCCGTCTCGCTCCTTTGACAGAAGATTGTCCCAAGCCTTTGCTAAAGGTCGGTCCCAAACCTATTTTGGAAATCATACTGGATTCGCTCATTGCCCACTCGTTCCGCAATTTTTACTTTTCGGTAAATTATAAAGCGGAAATGATCGAAAGTTATTTTGAAAATGGCAGCAGGTGGGGAGTGAACATTCGTTATCTTCGCGAGAAACAGCGTCTTGGAACTGCAGGGGCATTATCGCTGCTTCCATTCACGCCCAAACAGCCGATTATTATCGTTAACGGAGATTTGTTAACCCGTGTCGATTTCGGGCATTTGCTGCAGGTCCATCATGCAACCGGTAGTACGGCTACGATGTGCATTAGTGAGTACACACAAACCATCCCCTACGGAATTGTACGCATAGAGGGCAATCGTTTTCTGGGAATTAAGGAAAAACCGGTTCAGCAGCACTTTGTCAATGCTGGCATTTATGTAGTTGAACCGCAGGTACTGTCTCAAATCCCTTCGGATACGTACACGGATATGCCGCTTTTGTTCGAACAGCTTGCCGGACAAAATAAGTCAGTTAACGTATTTCCCGTTCGTGATTATTGGCTCGATATTGGCCATATCGAGGATTATGAACGAGCCAATCGGGACTATGATGAGGTATTTCCATGAATGTCCTCGTTATCGGCTACGGTTCTATCGGACAAAGGCACAGCCGTATACTGAGCGAGCTCGGTTGTACGGTAGCGGTAGTGAGTCAACAAACATCTACCCTGCTGCCTGTGTATCGGACGATCTTGGATGCTCTCCAGGCTGCTCCCCATCCCGATTATGTAATTATTTCCAATCGTACCCACCACCATTATGAAACCTTATGTATGCTTCGAACACTTGGCTATGAAGGAACGATTTTGATTGAAAAACCTCTGTTTCACAAACCTCTTCAGTCTCTCATTTCCGAGCATCAGTACCAGCACAAGCAGCCACTGCTGCTGCATCATGTATTCGTCGCCTACAATTTACGATTTCACCCTGTACTGCTGCGTCTAAGGCAGCTTCTGACCGAGGAAACGATCCTTTCAGTTCAGGTCTATGCAGGTCAATACTTACCGGATTGGCGAAGCACGGATTACCGGAACAGCTACTCGGCCAAACGCAGTGAGGGCGGCGGTGTACTGCGGGATCTCAGCCATGAGCTGGATTATGTGCAATGGCTGTTTGGCACGTGGATACGAATCACTGCAATCGGCGGATGTCATAGTCATCTTGAGCTGGATAGCGACGATATGTACGCTCTGCTGATGTCTTCAAGCCGATGTCCGGCTATCAGTATTCAGATTAATTATTTGGATCGAATTCATCAACGAACCCTCGTTGTCAATACGAATGCTCACACGTATATAGCGGATCTCGTGCAGCCTGCACTGCAGATCGATCATCGCGTGGAGAATTTCGCATATGATACCGATTTTACTTACCGCCATCAGCATCGTGCACTACTCGAGGGTAACTTTACACAGCTGTGCACGTATGAGCAAGCAGCCCAAACCGTTGAGCTTATTGAACAGGCAGAGCAGGCTGCCATCAGTGGAAGGTGGATTCATGCATGAAACGATTATGCACCATATGTGCGCGTGGCGGTTCAAAAGGTGTCCCTAATAAGAATGTTCGATACTTACTAGACAAACCGCTGATAGCCTATTCGATTGTGCAGGCCCAAAAGTCCGGCTTATTCGATCAGATCGCCGTAAGCAGTGATTCCGAAGCGATATTGGAAATTGCTGCGAGCTATGGGATCCATCAGCTCGTGAAACGGCCCGCTTTGCTCGCTAATGACGAAGCTGCCAAAATCCCGGCCATTCAGCATTGTACGTCCATTATAGAGCAGCGCACAGGATATTCGTTCAACACGGTCGTAGACCTTGATGTAACTGCACCGTTAAGGGAAGTTCAAGATATTGCTGGAGCGGTCGCTCTCCTTGAAGGCTCCGCTGTACGAAATGTGGTATCAGGCCATCCTTCAAGACGATCCCCGTATTTTAATATGGTTGAGCTTACACACAACGGGGCTGTTCAATTGGTCAAACCTTTGGATTCACCCTTCATACGACGCCAGGACGCACCAGTCACCTACGATTTGAATGCTTCCATCTATGTATGGCAAAGGGATTGGCTTCTGTCCACTGCGACATTATTCAATGAATGCACCTTACTGTATGTGATGCCTTCGGAAAGATCCATTGATATTGACACCGAGCTGGATTTTCAATTTGTGGAGTATTTGCACAACTCGCAGTTGTTCATGAAAGCTGGCGATAGTCCGCAAGAATCACAGCCATTCACAAAAAAAAGGAGCGAGAGCTGATGAATGAATACAATCCGCATAGACATGCTGAGGGTACGCAGGAGGATCGGCATCCGCAGCCTCACGAAGGGACAAACCCGCCCAAGCATACAAATTACTTCAATCTATCCGGAAGAACAGCTATTGTGACAGGTGGTTTAGGCCTGCTCGGACAACGATTTTGCAAGGCATTAGCAGACTGCGGAGCACAAGTAGCGGTAGTGGATTTGGATCAAGCCAAGGTGGAGGACTTCGCACATGAGCTTGCGGACAGCTACGACACCTATTGTATAGGTGTTGCATGCGATGTATCCGATCCTGAGTCCGTAGCCCGGATGGTCGACGCAGTTGTTGGACAGCAGCACCATATCGATATTTTGCTCAATAACGCAGCCACCAAGACAGATAATATGGGTGAATTTTTTGCACCCTTTGAAACGTATTCTTTGACGCAATGGCGTAAGGTGATGTCCGTGAATCTGGACGGTATGTTCTTAGTGGCGCAAGCGGTGGGAAAATGGATGATCGAGCAGAATACCGGGGGATCGGTCATTCAAACCTCTTCGATATATGGGGAGCTGGGACCGGATGAACGCATTTACGAGGGCTCCCAGTATTTGGGGATGCCGATCAATACACCTGCCGTCTATTCTGCCTCCAAGGCCGGGGTAATCGGATTGTCCAAATATTTGGCCACACGCTGGGCGCCTTACGGCATTCGGGTCAATACGTTGACCCCCGGAGGAATGGAAAGCGGGCAAAATGATTGCTTTATCCAAAAATATGCGAACCGCGTCCCGCTTGGGCGTATGGGCAGACCCGATGAGCTGACAGGTGCCGTGCTTTATTTGGCCTCGGACGCCTCCAGCTATGTAACAGGGCATAATCTGATTGTGGACGGCGGTCTGCATGCCTGGTAAACCGCTTCTTGGTTTGCAGAACAAAAGCAACACATGCAGAATTCATAAACCTTGTCTTCAGAGCATTTCGTCCTTATCGTAAGCGCGGCGGACGGTCGTCCCAAGCAGTTCCCAGTATTGAAAAGGCGATCTTCCGCCGCCCGGCCTTTTAATTGCCAAATGAGATTCGGTCAAAATCTCTCCGCTCGCAATCGCTTGAGCCGCCACGATACTTCGCCTAGCCACTTCTGCATTTGTTTGCTCGCGCGGCGAGGGCAGCTTGGCCGAAGAGCCCAAGGACGCCTCCACTTGCCTTATGCCAATAACCATACTTCGAAAATCTGCGGGCTCCAGGGAAGCTCGATGATCGGGTCCCGCCATATTCCGATCCAGTGTCAAGTGCTTTTCAATAACAGACGCTCCCAGAGCAGCTGCGGCAATCGGGACCGCAATCCCCTCGGTATGGTCCGATAAACCAATCGGCAGCCGAAAAGCAGCAGAGAGCGTATGCAGCGCCCGCAGGTTTGCATCCTCAAATCGTGCCGGATAATCCGTTGTAGCGTGCAGCAGTGTAACTAGTCTGCCCAGTGTATTCTGACCTTCCTCGGATATATAGGCGTGCCGAATCCGACTTAATGTCGGCACAGCCGTTTGCGGCTGGGTGAAACCAAAGGCCAGCATCGCCAGCGCCTGCTCGATTTCACCGAGCGTACTCATCCCAGTGGAAACAATCACCTTTTTCCCGGTACGGGCAATTTTCTCCAACAATGGCGCATGCGTAATATCCCCTGAAGCTACCTTTATGATGGGTACATCCAGCTCATCGGCCAACAAGCTCAAGCTTTCCATATCAAAGGGTGTCGACAATAAATCGATGTTCCGAAGCTTGCAGTATGCGGCTATGATCCGATGTGCCTCTGTAGATAGCTGGAGCTTGTGCAGCATGTTATACTGTGATTCAGATGCATCGGTTGTATGCTGTTGGTATGCCGCTTTCGGTGCGCTTTCGCTCACCAAGCTGCGGGCTTGAAAGGATTGAAGCTTTACAGCGTCCGCACCTGCATCCGTCGCTGCATCAACAAGTTTTTTTGCCAAATCCACAGACCCATTATGATTGACTCCGATTTCAGCCACGATATAGATACGAGCGGTTTGCATGCAACCTCACACTCCGATCATTAGTACTGTATCTTGTACCCCAGCTGCTTTAAGTTTCATCCTCTATTTTCAGGCATTTCCTTGGGCTGCATGTAAGCTTCAAAAAACACCTTCGGTTGGCTTCGCCCTTCACCTATATGCTGCTTTAAATGCTCCAGGATTTGGACACTGCTTGTTCCATCGCCATATGCACTATCTACTTTAGAGCAATCCAGCTGATACGCCTGATGAACCGCTTTCCAAATAGATTCGGATTTAGCTTCAGCGTGCAGCACCGAGCTCCCTCTCAGCCGTCCTTTCTGACGGTCCCCAATATCAACAGTAGGCTTCCTGAGAGATGGAACCTCACAAATTCCGCTCGAAGAATTTCCGATTACGGCATCAACCGCTTGAACCGCACTAAAATAACGCAATTGCCCCAATGACGTGTAGGTTCGGCTATTCGCATGATGATCCACAAAATCATCAATCATAGCACCCAACTTACGGCCCCCTTCGTCTGCGTTGGGCTTAGTAAACAAAATGCCTGTCTCCGGTCCAAGCCGATGCAGCGCATTCAGCACCTCAGCAAATTCAACGGATGCTTCTTGATTACCCAATGTCTCCGGATGGTAGGTAACAAGCAAATTACGTGATCGACATGTAAAATCCAACTCTCGTTCCAATTCGCTTCGCGTAAGCAGCTTCAGTTCACGAATACGATCAAGCCCCGGATGCCCCACATTAAAAATAGAGGCGGGGTTCTCACCAAGCTGCCGTACTCGATGCAGGGAAATTTCATTGGTTACAAAATGCAACTGTGACATCTTGGTCATACTGTGACGGATAGAATCGTCATACGCACCTTCGGTGATATCCCCACCGCCAATATGCGCAATCGGAATTCGCGCCATAAATGCAGCCAAAGCTGCAGCCATCATTTCATAACGATCACCCAAAACAATGACATAATCAGGCTTTAAACGCCTGAACGCATCTGCAAAACCAATCAAGCCAAGCCCGATTGATTTGGTCACCCCTATGGGAGTATCACTGGATACGAGCATCTCCACCTTCTCGGTAATTTCAAAGCCATCCGCTTCGATAGCCTGAAAAGTCAAACCAAATTCAGGGCTAAGATGCATGCCCGTTGCTACAATCTGCAGCTCAAACTCTTCTGCTGCAAGAATACCCTGCATGACCCCATGCAGCAGACCGTATTCGGCCCTGCTGCCCGTTATGACAGCAATCTTTGCTCTATATCTCATAGTCTCCCTCCCAACGATGCGCTGCTCGGAATGTTGATCACGCTTTGCACCAGATTGTCTGTAACAGAGAGATCCATTCGCGGACATCTGGTATACATCGTTTGCTGGTGTAAGGGAATCCACAGCGGACGTGTCATAATCCCTTCATCGTTCGTCAGCGCAAGTAAAGCGTCCATCCGTTGTTGGGTAGAGGCGTCTAAAATAAGCGCACTTAGCCAGTAATTGCTGCGAACTTCAGTGGACTCCATAAAGCAGCTGATATATTCACTATCTTGAAAAGCCGCCGATAATGCCACTCGTAGACAGCAGAACTCGTTTCAACCGTGACAGCGTATCCTGTAAAAGAAATCATCCATTATCTTCGTCATATCCTGTAAGCCTGGGAACGGTATCCTTGTAAATGATCAGGATTCGTAAACCAATCTATAGTTTCTCTTAATCCTCGTCTAAATCCCTCGTCCCCTGTATAGTCGGGAAGCCAGCCAAGCATTTCTTTGGCTTTTGAAGGATCGGCCCATAAACGCTCGACTTCACTACCTACTGGACGTACACGCTCGGCCTCCATCCCCACCTCTACGTCTACTCCCATTAATTCGGCAATAATCCTTACAACTTCACCTATCGAAATCTCATAACCACTTCCAACATGGACGACCTGTCCTATCGATGAATCGGACGAAGCCGCGGCCATAAACCCCCGTACGGTGTCCCTAACAAAAGTAAAATCGCGCGTTGGGTGAAGTGATCCCAGCTTCAAGTCGGTTGCCCCATTGGCCAATTGTGCGATTACTGTCGGGATTACAGCGCGCAGTGATTGCCGGGGACCATACGTATTAAAAGGACGCAGTACAGACACTGGTGTTCCAAAAGAATGAAAAAAAGACAAGGCCAGCTGATCCGCCCCAATTTTTGTTGCAGCGTAGGGTGATTGTCCTTGCAGCAGATGCTGTTCCGTGATTGGCACAAAACGTGCCGTCCCATACACTTCACTTGTAGAAGTATGAACAACCTTGGCAATATCAAGCTCCTGAGCGCCTTGAAGAATATTAAGTGTTCCTTTCACATTCGTATCCACATAGGCTTCCGGCGAACGGTACGAATAAGGAATACCTACCAATGCGGCCAAATGCAGGACAAGCTGACAGCCTCGAAGCGCATTTTTCGTTGCATACGTATCCCGAATATCTCCATAAACAATATCCAGCTGCGACTTGATCTCGTCTGGTAGATCAGCCAGCCAGCCTATTGAGCTTAGTGAATTATAAAATACAAATGCCCTGACTTCACTTCCCTCACGTACCAATGCCTCTACCAAATGCGAGCCGATAAAGCCACCAGCACCTGTTACCAATACCTTGCTTCCAGCAAGCTTCACGTATGTTGCAGCCTCCAATCAACCAATATCTTATCGTATCGTATTCGTCATATTCCACAATTATGCTGAGTACATGCTTGAAGGCCTGGGCTTGTGTCCACACTTTTTAGCCTACTCTTACCATGGATAACGTTGCTGTTGTTGAACCAGCTCCAAGTGAAACTGTCGCTGCTAATGTTGTCGTAACCGTTACACGAATGTTTTCACCAGCAGCAATCGTAAGAATTATTTGATTATGCACAACTCCGATCCCCACCGCAGCTGATACTTGTGTGCCATTGACGTTAACCCCATTGAGCTTTAATTGAAAGGTTGTCAACAGAGTCAATGTTGGATAGATGACATAGGTAATTAAATATCTACCTGCAGTATTGAGCGTAAACGTATCTGCAGTCGGATTGTTAACCGTAATATCTGCGGACAAATTTTGGGCGTTAGGAAACGTAATATTTGCGGTCGGATTTAATAGTGTCAATACCAGTGTCTGACCTGTATTATTAGCGGCTGATCCCGAAGTTGTATTGAGAGGTCCTGTCGGACCTGTGACTCCTGTTGCTCCCGTCGCACCCGTCGGCCCTGTTGCTCCTGTCACTCCAGTCGCACCCGTCGGCCCTGTCACTCCCGTCGGCCCTGTCACTCCCGTGGCTCCCGTGGCTCCCGTGGCTCCCGTCGGTCCTGTCGGACCTGTGAC
>NZ_FOTE01000001.1:784228-912513 GCF_900114475.1 Paenibacillus sp. 1_12
CCCGTCACTCCCGTCGGACCTGTTGCTCCTGTCGCACCCGTGGCTCCTGTCACTCCAGTCGCACCCGTCGGCCCTGTCGCTCCCGTGGCTCCCGTCGCTCCCGTCGGTCCTGTCGCTCCCGTGGCTCCAGTCGGTCCTGTTGCTCCTGTCACTCCTGTCACTCCAGTCGCACCAGTGGCTCCCGTCGGTCCTGTCGCTCCCGTCGGTCCTGTCGCACCCGTGGCTCCTGTCGCTCCCGTCGCACCAGTGGCTCCCGTTGGCCCCCTGGCTCCCGTCACTCCTGTCGTACCCGTCGGCCCCGTGGCTCCCGTCGGCCCCGTCACTCCCGTCAGCCCTGTTGCTCCTGTCACTCCCGTCGTACCCGTCGGCCCCGTCACTCCCGTCAGCCCTGTTGCTCCTGTCACTCCCGTCGCACCCGTCAGCCCTGTTGCACCTGTCACTCCCGTCGCACCTGTTGCCCCTGTTGCTCCCGTCGGTCCTGTCGGCCCTGTCGGACAGCTCTTGCAGCATCCACAGTTGCTAGAACATGGACCATAAATAATTCCAGAATGATGAAATTGTTCACAATGAGTGTAAATTGGAGCTGCCATCCTCCTTCTCTCCTTTCCTTACACTGTAGCTTCCAATATTTGTTTTTCAATTTTTGCTAGCATAAGATATATAATGTGGACAGCTCATATTTTGATTGTACTTTGGCGTTAAAAAGACACATCACAGGGGAGTCGTCATGTTATTACAGCGACTAAATCAAACTAAGGAGATTTGATATGGAGGATTTTGGGCTATATGTCGTTCTCTCGCTCATTGTTCCTATTGTGGCCTTGCTGCTGATCATTACTTACAAAATAATAACCGGTAAAAAAATTCCGAATAGTGACTACACTCCACTTGACTACATTACCGGACAAACCACCGTTGAATTTCATGAAGAAAAAAAAGAAAAGGAACAAAAGGACCAGCAAGGCGATGATAAAGACAAGCATCCCATTACTTAAATCACATCTGTTCTTTTCTTACTTCACAGCGCCGCTAGATAGTTTGCAAGACATCAAAAACCCCTTGACCGTCGCAGCCATTATTTTCGGCAAGCGCACTTTCAAGAGGCTGTACTTTCTTTGTGTTAAATAACTATTTTAATCAGTCCGCCGAACTCAAGCTCATCAAACTTGCGAATCGTAGCTTCCTTCTGAATTCGCCATATGCATTGCTCCAGACTGCACGTTAGCGGCACATCCAGGCGGATCGTAGCCAAATCCTTGGATAACATCAGCATGTCTCTATCCGACTCGATTTTGGTACGAACACCTTTGGGCAATGATTCCAGAGCATCCAATACGCCTTCAACGGTTTGATATTCCTGAACTAATTTTAAAGCAGTCTTCTCACCGATTCCCCGAACGCCGGGATAATTATCGCTGGTATCGCCCATAAAGCTTTTCAACTCAATAATCTGATAGGGGTGCAGCTGTTTTTCCTCCCACAGAACCTGCAGATCATAGGTTAAGTAATTCAATTTGCCTTTTTTCATAATAATGACATGGATTCGCTCCGAAATCAGCTGCAGCATGTCATGATCTCCTGTCAAAATATAGACATGCGCTTCCTCGCTTATCGCTTTAGCCACCGTACCGATACAATCGTCTGCTTCATATCCCTGAACACCCAGATTGAGAATCCCCATCTCTGCGACAACTTCCTTCACCAGCTCGAATTGAGGAATCAACTCTTCAGGCGGGGCCTTTCGATTGGCCTTGTAGGAATCAAACAGCTCCGCGCGAATCGTAGTACCACCCAAATCCCAACAGCACACAACATGAGTAGGCTCGAAGGTCTTGACCGCATCAAACAAATATTGAATAAAACCATACACCGCATTGGTAGGCAAACCCGCACTGGTTTTTCGAATATATCCACTATAAGAAGTTGCATAAAAGGCTCTGAATAATAAAGCCATACCGTCGACAATTAATACTTTAGGGTTGATTGGTAAATCAGGTTTTGTTTCCACTTCGTACACTCCACTCTATCACAATCTGAACTAATATTTTTCTATTGTACCAGATTTGAGGTCATAAAGTGAACGGCTGCTATTTAGAGGGCGCCTCTTCTATACAATATCGATTTAACTTGGGATTTATTGGTGGCAATTATAGCATTGAATATGTTTCATACGTTTTCGAAAGCCGGTTGCCCTTGATCGCATTCAGCAATAAATGGGCAGTCGGATTCATTTGTTACCCCTTTAGGTGCGCAGCTCGGTAACCATTTGGCACAGTACCTGTGTGTGCTTTAAACAGCTTGCCAAAATAATTTTTATTGTCATAGCCAAGCATTTCAGCAATTTCCTCAACTGATTTGTCGGTGATCTCCAAAAATTCTTTCGCTTTTACCATTTTTATCCGGGTTACATATTCGACGAAATTCTCACCAGTTTCCCGTTTAAACAGCCGGCTCAAATAACTGGGATGAAGATGAAGGTGAGCTGCCGCGTCTTCCAGCGAAATTTTTTTGTCCAGATGGTTGTAAACAAAACGCTGGCATTCCACAATCTCTCGGTTATGGGATTCACGGTATACTTGTCCAGCCCATTGAATGGCCTCCCACAAATAATCCTTCAACCATAGCTCAAGTTCACGAACGGATGTCAATTCGAGCAAATCATGGTGCAGCAGCTCCGAGGAGAACGTTGAATTGTAGTGCTGCAGCGATTTGAGACGCAGACGTACATCAAGTATCATTTTTAGCAGCCATTCCTTTACTTCCATGGGACGGAACCGATGATATTGTATGAAATCAATCCACTTAGATACGTAGTCGTCGATCATCTCATTGCGCTCCTCAAAAATCGCACGACGAAACTCCTCCAGTGCCGGCATATATTGCTCCAGCAGCAGATTGCCTTCCCCAAAGCTTTCACTCACATGCTCCAACTTCATCACAGATGATTCAGGCAAGTAAAAGCGTGGATTTTTCGTTTCTACCATATGGAACAGTTGATCCTTGAGAGATCGGGCATCCTTCACCGGACTTCCTGTAAGAAAGGAGAAGGGGATTTTTGTATACTGAAGCAAGCAGCTCTGGATTTCTCTCAGCGTCTGAGCTACCTTCTGACTGTTATTTACATGAAGCTGCGAGTAGTGAGGGAATAGCAGAACGATTTCCCCCGTATCGTAAGTAAAGAATACCGTTTCTTCGTGATCGACCAGAAGTTCCTCCATAATATTCTCAATGGTATATACGAACAAATCTTTTGATTGAAATCGATTCACGGCCTCTTTGAGCTGATTCGCATAACCGAAAACAGGCAATACCGCACGTTGCCCCCACTTAATACCGAATTGTTCAGCCTTGCGATTCCACTCCACGATATCCAGAAGAGGATCATTAACCGTACTTCGGATAAAATGTCGCTTTGACGCGCTTCGGCTCAACTCAACCTCCCGCTCCATCTTTAGGCTCTTCGACAAAACACCAGCTTCCACATCCAACTGCTCCTTCAACTGTACGAGCACCTCAGAAATGATGCGTGCATTCATAGTTTCCTTTAGCACATACTCGCTTACCGACAGCTTGACTGCTGCTTGAGCATATTGAAAATCATCATGGCAGGATAAAATTACTGCTTTCAGCATGGAATGATTCTCTCGCAAGGCTCGGATCAAATCAAGTCCGTTCAGACCCGGCATACCGATATCGCTGATCAGCACATCTGTCTTGTCCTTACGTCCTGCCTCAAGTGCTTCTAGAGGATCGTGATAAGTTCCGGCAAGGCGGAATCCAAGTTCCTCCCATTTGATCGAAGCCTCCAAAAATTCAAGCACAGGTATATCATCATCAACGATCATAACCGAATACATCTTTTTCCCCCTTTTCTCCATTATCGGGAAAACGCAGCACGATACTCGTTCCCTGATCTGGCATGCTCTCGATGTCATATTCAAACCGATTGCCGTAAATCAACTTTAAGCGTTCAAATACATTATGGATTCCAATACCGGATAATAATCCTTTTCTGCCGTCTTCCGTATTGCCGAGTGATTTGGCCTCAAGGTGAGCTTTTAGGGTAGCAAGATTTTCTGCTGTCATGCCGATGCCTGAGTCTCGAATCTCCACCTGCAGCCGTCCATCCTCACACTTGCGCGATGCAATAATAATTTCCCCGGGCTTGCTCTTCAATCCGTGAATATAGGCATTTTCGATCAGCGGCTGGAGCATAAATCGCGGTACTTCTAGCATGAGCGTATCGGAAGCAGCCTCAATATGCAGCACCACTCGATCTCCATGGCGAGAGTTCAATAACCGAATATAATGTTCATTAATCTCGATCTCCTCATGCAGCATGATGAACTCATTGTTCCGATTGATCGTCATTCGCAGAACCGAGGATAGCGAGCTAATCAGCTCAGCATTTTCCTCATCACCCTTCATAATGATTTTCAGCCTGATCGAATTCAGCACATTGAATAAGAAATGCGGATTTATTTGGGCCTGCAGCATCGCAAGCTCCGCCTTACGCTTTAACTCCTGCTCGTGGAGATTTTCTTTAATCATCCGTTCAATACGGCCGATCATCCGGTCAAATACATAGCCAAGCCGTCCAACCTCGTCGCCTCCAGTTATATTGGAACGCTCACTGAGCTGCCCGGACTCGATTTGGACGACGGTCTGGACAAGCTTTGCAATCGGTTTAGTCAACGCACGCACCATATAAAGAAGAATAACTGCGAATAAAATCAGAAATAGCAGCTGAATCAGAAAATCCGTCTGTCGAAACGATTCTATTTTTTGAGCCGCCTTCTTATAAGGGCTTACACTTACGATCTGCCACTCCGGTGTTATTTGCTCGCTAAGCAAAATAAATTCTTCGCCCGCTACCTTCGGGAATGAAAAGCTATCGCTCGTCGGTAATTGTTCAAAATAAGGAAAAGGCGTCCCGATGGAGCTGTAATCCTTGTCAACCACTACACGGCCTTGACGGTCGATAATTACCATAACCTCATTAGCCTTATATTGATCAAACAATTGCTGGAAAGCATCCATCTCTGAACTGACTATAACATAACCGTAGGTGGATGCATTTGTGCGAAGTGGCTTGGCTGCAGTGAGCAAATAAGGTTTGTTGGGTATCTGAAGACCATCATTAGGCTCCGCTCCAACCCACATCACATTATAACCAGATACTTTGTCTATGTCCTGAAACCAGCTTTTATCGAAAATAGCCCGCGGATCATTACTAAACGTTGAATAAGATGCGACATACTCCTTGTTGGGCAACAGAATCGTCACATTCAAATGTCCGAGTGAATTAATGACCGTATCCAGTCTTTTAGAAATCTTTTGTTTGTGGTACAAAATATCTCCTTGAGTCGTCGACTCATTCATTCTCCCCAGTTCCCGAATCGATAGTTGCAATTCCTCGTCAAATTGAACAAAATTCATTACGTAAACCATGTTTTTAATTTGTCCCGCTGCAAACTGGTTGACAACTCTCATCGCTTCCTGAGAGTTCTCCGTCACCTGCGAACGAATGACATCTCTTGTAAACAGATTGGATACATTCACGGAAACAATTGATGGCAGAACGAGACAAACCAGAATGGTTAGCACCAGTTTATTGCTGAGTGATAAGGTACGAAGCCAATTCGGCACTGCAAACCGCCTGCCTTTCCTTTAGGATGAGAAAAAGAGGAGGCTTTCGCCTCCTCTTTTTATTATAACATTAGAATGCAAGATTATCAGCGCAGCTGATCCATTCTAATGTTTCAAGAATAATTATTTGTTGCTTTTCTTAATTTCTTCAATTTTGCTCTTTGAAGTCTGAATTGTTTTTTCTAGATCTTGCTTGCCGACCAGGTAGAGCTCTACTTGGTTCAAGAATTCTTTTTGTTGCTCTAATGCATAGGTCGGAGGTACAACCAGCTTAGTCGGTTTATTCACCTTAAGCGTGCTCATAAGCGAATCTCTATCGATCAAGCTGACCAGTTCCGGTTTGCCACTTTTCAGAATAGCGTCAACGTTTTGATTAATATCAGCTTTTTTCCATCCGGAGAAGAACAAGCCTTGTGTCATAATACCTTCAGTTGTATACCATTTAATAAAGTCATAAGCTTCCTGCTTATGCTTAGAGGATGCAGCCACGCCCAAGAAGTCAGCGCCAATTTCGGTTAAACCATTCGGGTCTTTAGCATCAAATTTTGGATAAGGTGCAAATGCCGTTTTGAATTTACCGCTCATGGAGAGCTCGCCAACCATCCAGTTTCCAGTTGCAAGCATTGCTGTTTTACCAGCAAAGTACACGTCACGGTAATTCATTTTTTGTGACATTACTTCAAAATAAGGTACGGAAGTCTTGTCTACATTCTCCATCTTGTTGCGCAGATCAAGAGAAAAACGAACTCTAGGGTTGTCGATATTCTCAGTACCGTCTGCTTTAATGAGATAAGGATTTTCTGGCTCGTTAATTAACGCGAGAGTAGCGTATTCCTTCCACGTATGGAAATACGAACCGTATGACTTGGAAGCACCATCGCCCTTGGTCAATTTTTTCGCATATTCAGCATAATCATTCCAAGTCCATTCTGTTGGAACCGGCAGCTTCGCTTCATCCAGCTTGTCCTTGTTCAGCATCACAAACCATTCGATCATTTTACCAGGCAAAGCGTAATATTTGCCGTTAACGATAGGATCGATTTTGTATTCGTCTTTAACGACAATGTTATCTTTCTTCAAATAATCATCAAGAGGCTCCAAAATTCCTGCGCCAACGCGCTGAGCGAAATCCGTCGGACTGGAGTACATCACTACGTCCATTTGATCGCCGGAAGCTGCCAGAAGGTCCATCTTTTTCATACCTTCTTGGGAATCACCCTTCTCAGACATACTTTCGTAAACCACTTTAACGTTCGGATGAGTCTTATTGTAAGCTTCAACCGTGGCATTCCAGTTTCCTTGAGCTTCGGTATACCAGGATTGTACCTTGATCGTCACTGGCTCCTTGGATCCTCCAGCACCAGCTGTTGATCCAGCGTTATCAACTTTCGCTCCACATCCTGCAAGTGCTGTTGTAGTCAATAGAACACCGCTAAGCGCTAACAAACTCTTTTTCATATTATACCCCTCCATATATGAATTTTTTTTATGAAAACCATTACATTCCTGATATTAGCAGATGCAAGAATTGATCATAAGTCAATTTCTTAACCTATTTGACTCTTATTTTGACATCTTCATACTGCATTAATTTATTATCCCTTGACTCCGCCCATCGAAATACCTTCGATTACATGTTTTTGACCGATGATAAAAATAATCAGCAACGGCAAAATGGCAGACACCGCTCCGGCCATAATAAGCGAATACAAAGCTCCATTCAATGTTGCAAAAGATTGGATACCGAGCTGAATCGTAAACAATTCTTTTGTTTTCAGAAAAATAAGCGGATTTTGATAGTCGTTCCACGTCCAGATAAAACGCAGGATGGCATAAGTCGCGATCGCGGGACGAACAAGAGGCGTACATATCGAGAAGAAAATACGGATATGCCCTGCTCCGTCCATTTTGGCCGATTCAATGTATTCATCATGAATCCCCAGGTAAAATTGCCGAAGCATGAACGTTCCCAGTACGCTGAATGAACCCAGTAATATTAGACCCAAATGGCTGTCGAACAGGCCAATCCAACGAAATATCAAAAACTGAGGAACCAGTATCGCTTGATGCGGAATCAGATAGATGGCCAATATAATCATAAAAAACAAAGCACTGCCGCGGAACTTGATTTTGGCAAAGGCATACGCCGACATGCAAGCAAGCGTTACGGATAATAAAGTCGTTCCCACTGTAACCTTGATCGAGTTCCAGTAATAAAGCGGGAACTTCGTTGTAGTCCACACCGTCGTATAATTCTCAACCAAATTCCAATGCTTCGGAATCCACTCGATCGGGAACGTAAACACATCTATTTCCGGCTTCATCGATGCGGAAATCATCCATAGGAATGGAGACATGAACACGAGGCCCAACATAAACATAATCGCTGTCAAAATGACTCTTCTAGTAACATTCCAATTGTTCATTGAGCTCATTCATCCTTTCCCAAATTAATAATTGACCCATTTACGTTGACCATACCACTGCACAAGAGTGATAAGCAGAACGAATACCAAAAGTACTATAGCCATTGCAGACGCATAGCCTGATTGCAAATTAATGAAGGCTGTCTCATATAGTCGATACACGACCACAGTTGTGGAATTGGCCGGTCCACCGCCGGTAAGCACCGCGATAACATCGAACACCTTAAATGAACCGATGATGCCGGTAACGAGTAGAAAAAATGTAGTTGGCGACAATAGCGGCACCGTAATGCTGATAAACTGTTTCAACTTCGAGGCGCCATCAATGTCCGCGGCCTCATAAAGATCATTAGGTATGGATTGCAGCCCTGCCATGAATACAATCATGTTATAGCCGATATTGACCCACACCATCAATCCCATTACACAATATAAAGCCACATCAGGGTCGGCTATCCATTTGGGTGGATCTGTAAATCCAAGTGACATTAGCATCTGATTAATCGGACCGTAGCTCGGGTGGAACAACACCTGAAACACAATCGCAACGGCGACAATACTCGAGATGTACGGAATGAAGTAAATAAGCTTGAATAGATCCTTAAAGTAAATTTTCTTATCAATGATAACTGCCAACACCAAGGACAGTATCAAGGTAATAGGTACAACGAACAGCAAAATAAGATTGTTCTTGAGTGATAGCAAAAATATACTATCGTGTGCGAGCTTAATAAAGTTGTCGAAGCCTAAGAACTTCATTTTGGAAAAACCCGCGACAAAATTCCAGTTCGTGAAGCTCAGAATAAAGGACGCAATGATTGGAAAAAGTGTCAATATAAACAGGCCGATTAACAACGGACCAATAAATAAGTACCCGGCCAAATCCTCACGCCATTGTTCTTTGGAGCTTTTCCGTTTTTTTTGTGCCTTTTGCAGATGGTTTGAGTGTGTTTGTGATTCGGTTGCCATGAAGTTCACCCCAAGTTCTCGTTTTTATTTATTCTACCTTCCCAAAACCTTGAACGTAAGAAATTATATTGACTCATTCAAGTAAAGTTTTGACCTTAAGCTTCCCCATTCATTAACCTCACCTATTTTATTAGCATCTGCATGGCCATGTTTAATCGCGGAATGGATAATCCATTACATGTATCAATTTTTCTCTATCTTGTCATTTCCTAATCATACCTATAATTGGTTGCAGCTTTCAGCTTTGATATTTAGCTGTTCGGTTCCCCTTCAATGACCATAAAAATATCTCCTTCAAGTTCCTCGGACATTGTATTTTTCAAACCCCTGCCCGACACTACAAACTTATGTTTGCACACACGGTCAAATGGTGCTTCATTTGGCTTGGCACACAGCAAGCTCTGAGGAGAAACTTGTGTAAAAACTAAAATCTTTGAAGGTGCCTCTGTTAATGTCGTACCTTAAGGGTATCGATTTATGGCACCAAATAAATGATTGAATAAATCAAAATTATGAATTATAATTTCATTATAACGAAAGGAGCTGTGAAAATGTCGACAGTAGGACAACACACCTATTCAGAAATTAACGCACAAGCCGAAGCAATTACAGCGGCATGGAACCAATTGGAGCTTCAACAGGATTGGATTGAACGTTACTTGAATAACGCTGCCTATGAAGAGATCGTATTTATCGGATCCGGCTCTTCTTATTATCAGGCACTCACAATGGCTGCAACCTGCAGAGCATGGCTTGGAAAAAGCGCAACGGCCTATCCTTCATCAGATCTGCTGCTGTTCCGTGAACAAACAGCTCCCTCTCATCGCAACTACCTGGTTATCGGGGTTTCCCGTTCAGGTGAATCGACTGAGGTTGTATTAGCGCTGGAGTCCGTACAATCGCTTTCCAACTGGACGATCGCGGGGATCACCTGTTATGAAGAAAGCTCGATGGCCAAGCTGGCGGAATGCCTCGTCTCCCCACTTGGAAAAGAAACGAGCACCGTTATGACGAAATCACTCAGCAGCATGACATTTTTGATGCAAGCAGCGATTGCCAAAGCCGCAGGCCGCACCGACCTGTTAGAGGAGTTAGCCGAAGTTGTGAAGCAGGATGGAGCAACCGTTCTGGAAGCAAAGCCTTTTATTGATACTTTAGTGCGTGAGCAATCTTTCAATAAATATGTATATTTGGGTATGGGAGCGCTGTACGGGCTTTCACTGGAAGCTTGTTTGAAAATCAAGGAAATGTCCTATGTATGGACAGAAGCCTATGGAACACTGGAGTTCCGTCATGGTCCCAAATCGATCGTTGAGCCCGGTACGCTTGTCTGCCTGCTTTTGTCAGAGCAAGCCCGAGATTATGAATTGAAGGTTGCGCGCGAAATGCAGGAGTATGGGGCCTTTGTACTGCTATTGACAGCCAAAAAAGGTGAGGATACCTCATTCGCAGATGCTGTATTTGTTGTCGGTGGCAGCGAAATTTCGGATGAAGCCAGAAGTGTGCTCTACTTGCCTGCCTTGCAATTTTTAGGTTATTACACAGCTTTAAACCGTAATGTTGATCCGGATTCGCCGCGCAATTTGACACAGGTAGTGAAAATATAACTACGCTTACGAAGTCAGTTTTGCCAAGGCAAAACCGAGCTTATGCTTACGAAGTAAGTTTTCCACGAAAACTTTTAGGAGGAGTCATCCATGCCGTTAGTTTCATCGACAGCCTTATTACAAGTTGCCCGCAGCCGAGGCTATGGGATCGGCGCTTTTAACGTACACACCCTAGAAATGCTGCAGGCCGTCGTAGATGCTGCGGAGGAAACGAATTCACCGCTCATTTTGCAATCGACAGTTGGGACGGTCAAGCATCTTGGGGCAGATTATTTGGTTGCTGCCGCGACCACTGCCGCCAATCGTTCCAGCGTGCCCATCGCGCTTCATCTGGACCACTGTACGGACTTTGACATGATCATTCATTGTATCCGTGCAGGCTACACCTCTGTAATGATTGATGCGTCCATGTATGCTTTTGAGGAAAATGTGGCTCAAACCAAACGAATCGTGGACATCGCCCGCGCTGCTGGTGTGAATGTCGAAGCCGAGCTTGGAAAGGTTGGGGGCGTTGAGGACGATATCGTTGTTGCCGAGCATGAGGCCTTATTGGCGGATCCAGAGGAATGTGCGCGTTTTATTGAACTTACGGGTGTTCCCACATTGGCTCCTGCCATTGGAACCGCACACGGTATTTACAAAGGAGATCCTAATATCGATTTTGAGCGAATCCGTCAGGTCGCTGATCGGGTATCGGTTCCTCTGGTACTGCATGGAGGCTCGGGTATTCCCGAAGAGCAGGTCAAACGCTGTATTTCGCTCGGCATGTCCAAAATGAATATCGCAACCGAAATTCGTATCGTCTTCTCAGACGCCATTAAGCAGGTATTCGCGCACAACCCGGATGAAAACGATCCTCGCAAATATATGGTTCCCGCCAAAAAAGCTGTAAAAGAAGCCGCAATGGAAAAAATGCGGATGCTCGGCAGCATTGGTAAAGCATCCGATACCCGCTAAGGAGGCACTCATGATTACTACCGTAACCCTGAACGCGGCCATTGATAAAACCTACTATGTGCCAAGCTTTCCGCTCGGACAAGTATCTCGGGTACGGCAAATGTATGCGGAGCCCGGAGGCAAGGGGATCAATGTTGCCCGTGTCATTCAGCAGTTGGGCTATCCGGTTACAGCGACAGGCATTGTTGGCGGCCATAATGGGAGGTTCATCGAACAAACATTGAGTTCTCAAGGAATAAAGCATGATTTTGTACGTATCGAGGAAGAATCGCGTTTATGTTTGAACATAATTGATGAATCGATCGGTTCTTCAACTGAGGTTCTCGAGCAAGGGCCCTCGATTTCGACTGAAGTCTGGCAGCTTTTCCAAGCCAGGCTTGCCGATCTGGCTGCACAATCGCGTATTGTATGCTTCTCAGGAAGCTTACCTCAAGGTGTTCCCTCCGATGCCTACGCGCAGCTGATCCGCATCGCGAAGCAATCCGGCGCTCTGGCTTTTCTCGATACGAGCGGTCATGCATTGCTGCAAGGGGTAAGTGCGCAGCCTGATTTCGTGAAACCTAATGAAGATGAGGTCAAAGCTCTACTTGGAGCTTTCTTTGGAGGCGAATCTGAAGCTGAAGGAGATGGTGATGGTGATGGTGATCGGGCCCATGGCCTGCTTCGTTTGCATCATCAAGGGGTACCTCGGGTGACCGTCTCTCTGGGAGTGAAGGGCTCGATCAGTGCTTATGAAGGAGCTCTCTATCGAGTGCATGCTCCCTCTATTCAAACGGTCAACACCGTTGGCTGCGGAGATTCCTTTGTAGCTGGCATGGCGCTCGCTACCGCTCAAAATCTCACGTTTCCTAATTGCTTGCAATACGCTGCGGCTGTTGCATCAGCGAATGCCCTAACGGAACGGGCAGGATATGTGCAGCTCCATGATGTGGAGCGTTTGCAAAAAGAAATCAATGTAAAGCTTGTATAGACGCAGACGTCTATGCAAGCTTCTTCTTGCTTCTACTCCACTTTCTTGGTTACCGATGAGCGAATGATGAGCTCTGGCTGCAGCACCATTCTCTGATTCATCGTATGACCACCATTGATATGCCGGAGGATCATATTAACGACCTGAGCGCCCATATCCTGAATCGGTTGGGCTATCGTCGTGAGCGGTGGATCAACAATCGTTGCCAGAATCGTATTATCGAATCCTACGACCGATAAATCGCCCGGGATGGATAAATTCATTTCGCGCGCTGCCTGAATTGTGCCGATGGCCAACAAATCATTACAAGCAAACACCGCGGTGCATACTTTCCTCTCCTCCAACAGCTCACCAGCAGCTAATTTGCCGCTTTTCACACTGAAATCACTAATACGCACCAGCTCCGGATTAAACGGAATACCGGCTTCCTCCAATGCGTGCCGATAGCCGCGAATACGCTCCTTGCTGCTCATCACTCTGGTATCTTCGGCTATCACAGCAATATGCTTGTGGCCATTTTGGATCAAATAAGAAGTTGCCAAATAACCGCCCTGAAAATCATCAACAAGCACGATATCCACAGCTACGGCTGGCATATCGCGCGCAATGAGTGCAACGGGAAGCTTTTGGCGAACCAATTCCTTCAATAAAGCATCATTACGAACCCCTGTTGCGATAATGATGCCATCAACGCTTTTTTGCTTTAACAATGAAATGTAGCGTTCTTCCTTATCCAAACTGTTATCCGTACTGCAAATGACGACGTTAAAGCCCATTTCCTGAGCACGGTCCTCTATACTTCTCGCAATCTCCGCAAAAAAAGGATTCGCTAAATCCGGCAGCAACAATCCCAGCGTATAGGTCTGCTTGCCTGTCAAAGCCGATGCGACGACACTGGGCTGATAGTTCAGCTCATCCATAATTTTAATCACTTTATTACGGGTTTTTTCGCTTATACGTCCTCCACGGTTAATAACCTTGGATACAGTTGCGATAGACACGCCCGCTTCCTTGGCAATATCGTAGATAGTAACCTTCATGCCATACCCAACTTTCCAGCAACAAATTTAAAGCAGTCGATTAAGCGCTTTACCTAAATATAAGAGAATTATTATGATTTTGCAATGCGCCTTGAGACTTCAACGAAAATATAAAAAAGGCACCCCACGGGTACCTGAGTCCTTGCTTATGTTTTAGCCATTCACCTGGGGTCTCGCAATCGCTTGCAAAAAGACTCCAGTTCTTAAATGGAATGGTGTAAAATGCCATATTGTTCACGATGGACTTCGTTGCATGAGGCAGTAAAGTGAATTTATCCAAAAGCCTGTCCAGCTCCAACTGATCAACAGACGTCCAGAACTGAACCTGCTTCACAGCTTCATTATCCGCTTTAATGGCATTAACCAATTCTTTTAAACCCTGCACAAACACGAAAGTGCGACGATAAGCCTTTTTGATAAAGGCTACCTCCACCTGACAAATATGCTGATCCTCATAATCATGAGCACCTGTTCCATAAACAAAACCAGCAGTCCCGATTATCTCATATGGCTCTTCATTGAAAATCATCAATGCTTTACCCAAGACCAAAGGACTGGCGATAAAGCTCAGCTTCATTGCAAACGAATAAGGTAAATTCAGTTCATCATGGTGTTCGAGCAAAAAAACGATATATAACTCCATATCCATTTCAAACTGACTAAGACGGAATTGAAGAGACATTATTGTGGTTGTACTCTTAGGCTGTCATTGGTTTTCACGATTTTCGTAAAACCGCCGCCTTTAGTGGTATCTTTTAAGTTAGGAGCTACCGGGAACATAGCATACGCCTCCTTTGTGGATAAGTATATTTCCTTGTATCTTGATTATATACTAACGAATCGATCCAAAAAAGCCCTTAATTTGTTAATTTCAACACTATATATGTCCTCGGTACCCATTGACCCTTCCCGACTGCCTATGAAGCTAGCAAACTTGGGATAGAGCTTTTGTAAATACGTATTCTCCGAAAGTGCGACAAATCGAAATTCTTGTACTTCCCGATTATCCTCGATAATCTGGCTCATCAAATATCGAAAACCGCGGATAAACACACGGGTGCTTCGATATGATCTGGCTACGATCACATTATCGACCAACGCAACCCGCTGTTTATCCGCAAATTCCTGTTCAGGTGTACCCATATAGTATGCACCTACAGCCAGCATATGTTCGTTTGTATCCATAACCATAATCAGGCTGCCAGCAGTCAAATAATTGTACAGTAGCGTAATAATATCCACGGTTGTTAAGCTGGGATGCAGCTCTCTCTTATTCTGCAGCATAAACAGACTCGCTTTGGCATAATCATCATCGGTCGTACAGCGTTTACAATAAATAGTCATGGGGATCGTTCAGACTCCTTTCGATTAAATGCGCTCATGCAGGGTTCGCTCCACAATGGTAAGAATCTGAGGGTACTTCACGGTCAGTTCCAGAAACGCTTCCCGTCTCACCGAGAGTAACACCGAAGGCCCCCTTGCCCTCACCGTGGCAGTCCGGGGAATCCCTTTCAGCAGGGCGATTTCGCCAAAATGATCTCCATCCTGTAGCGTCGCAACCCGCTGCAAGCTACCACTCTGAAAGCTCTTCAGAATTTCAAACTTACCTCGAACGATGATGTAAAATTTGTCTCCCTGATCCCCTTCGTGGACGACGGTGTCGCCTTCTTTGAAGGTTTCTGTAGAAAACAGGGTGGAAATGTCCTGAAGGAGCAACGAATCAACTCCAGAGAAAAATGGAAGCTTGGCTAGTCGGTGGCCATCGACGGTGGCATGAAGTCCGTCCTGGGACAGCATAAACCCATGCTGCTTTTCCCACATTTCATGGTAAAGTCCCGTCCTCTGCAGAAGCTCTTGATGAGTTCCTGATTCCACGATCCTACCCTCTTTAAAAACAAAAATCACATCTGCATTCACGATGGACGACAATCGATGCGTGACGGAAATAATCGTTGTATGATACCTCAGCTGTTGGATAGTTTGATTGATGTCAGCCTCAGTGGCAGGGTCCAGAGCCGAAGTAACCTCATCCAGCAGCAGCAGCCTCGGATTTCTGAGCAGTGCCCTTGCAATGGAAAGACGCTGGCGCTGCCCGCCCGAAAGCGAAGCTCCTTCATTGTTAATGAGCGTATCGTAGCCCTCCGGCCAGCCTATCAAGGTTTCATGAATGCGGGCCAGCTCGGCCGCTTCCATCATCTCGGCATCTGTAACCAGTTCGCTGCCAAGCCGCAGATTATCTCGGATTGTCGTATTAAACAGGAACGTGTCTTGAAACACAATGTCCATTTGCTTCCTCAAGGAAGCCTCGCTTACGGTTCTCAGATCATAACCATCGATACTAATGGAGCCATGCCTTGGATCGTAAAAGCGAGACAAAAGCTGTAACGCTGTGCTTTTACCAGAGCCGCTTGGACCTACAAACGCCGCATAGCTTCCGGCAGCAATGCGCAAGCTGACCTCCTTGATCTGATCTGTTCCCTCTGTAAATCCGAAGGTTAACTGATTCATTTCTATGTACTTGTCAAGGGGAGGCAGAGCAACGGGAGCAGACGCTTCCGGCACACTTGCTGATGATTCAATATTTCCGCTATTCGTTTGAAGCTGATGCTGGAATCAATGAGGTTGGGTATCAAATAGGAGAGATTCGATGCAGATTGACCGACACTCAAAAATAAAGTAAAGAAGGCAATAAAGTCACCGACGGTCATCTCATCATGAAAGATCAGGTAGCCTCCAAAGCCGATCATCGTCCCGTTCAGCACCAGAAGCACAGTTAAGGGCAGTCGTTCAAGCAGGGAGTTCAAAATGTGCATGTTCAAACCAAAAGATAGCAGATCGCGAATTTGCCCCTGGGCACGCTGTAGGAGTCTTTCCTGTTGGTGCAGCGCTTTAATGGTTTTATAGCCTTTGACCGTTTCATCGATCATATTGGAAAACTGTTCCTGTGCTTCTTTATACCGAGCGTTACTGGCTTCTGCCCTGCCTTGCAGCAGCTTGGGGCCGATAAACATCAATACAGACCCGATCAGCATCGCCAAGGTAAGCTTCCATTCTAATACCAACAGCAAAACTAACCCCATCACAATGCTTAATGTTTCTTTAATGAGAAAGGGAAACGATTGACATATCACTCTTTCAATGGAAGCCATATCAGACGAAAAACGGGTGACAAGATCGCCTACCCGATATTTTTCAAAAAAAGGAAGCGATTGCTTCTGCATATGGGTAAATAGCTCTGTTCTGAGCCTCTGAATGACCCTCCCGCTCAACTTGTTAAGGGCATAATTACCGCCGATACCAGCACAGATGCTTAACGCACCGCCCATGACCAAAATGCTTAATATGACAATGAAAACTTGAAAATTTTTGGGTACGAACGCTTCATCTACCAAATATTTCAGACTTAGAGGCGCTGCTACTGCATAAATAACTTCAACTATAACACCACAAATAAAAAATATGCCCAATAGCTTATTTTGCAGCAAATAGGGCATCAAGGTTCGAAAAAATTGCATGAGAATCGCCCGCCTTCCAATAGCTATAGATTACAGCAGTTCACGACAGCTGTAATCTATAGCTTGGTCGGGCGGCGATCCAATAACTATGAGCATGAACGCCCACCATTTTTTATAAAAGCGACCCTACTGCAGGCGCTTGTGTGCTTATCTTCCTTACAGCAATAAGTCTTGTGTACGAGCTCTTAGGATGTTGATGCTTTGCGACGCACCATAAAAACGTATACGAGCACAGATCCTACGGATGTGCAGGCAATGACGAGGCCCATCGGCACAGCAGATTGACTTCCTCCCAGTCCAACAAGCGGAGCTACAACGCCACCCAGCAAAAGCGAAAGTACACCGAGCAAGGCCGAAGCTGTGCCTGCGGATTTGCTTTGATTTTGCATCGCTAATGAGAATCCGGTTGAGGATACGATACCCACACTCGACACGACCATAAACAGAGCAGGAAGAATCGCATATAATCCCGCACCCGTTACGATCATGAGCAGCAGCAGCACACCGCCACAAGAAGAAATTCCGAGGCCCGCGATCAGCAGCTTCGTTTCACCTAATCGACCGACCAGCCTGCCCGTAATTTGACCTGCAATAATGATACCAAGACCATTGATTCCGAAAAATACGGCGAACATTTGCGGTGACACAAGGAAAATTTCCTGTAGGACGAACGGGGACCCCGATATATAAGCAAACATAGCGGCAAAAACAAGCCCTTGAGCAATCGCGTACCCCATAAACACTCGGTCTACCAGAAGACCGCGAAAGGTTGACAAGGTATTGCCGATGCCACCCTTGGAACGCATTTGATTCGGCAGCGTTTCACGTAAACCGAAGAACACGGCGGCAAGCATCACGATACCTAACACACATAATACGATGAATACGCCGTGCCAGGAGGTTACCCGCATAAGCTGTCCTCCGGCAATCGGAGCAAGGATCGGTGCTACACCGTTCACCAGCATCAAAAGTGTAAAAAACTTCGTCAGCTCCGTACCCGAATACAGATCCCGTACTATGGCACGAGAGATGACGATACCTGCAGAACCAGCGAGTCCCTGGACAAAGCGGAGTACGATCAGACTTTCAACTGACGGACTGAATGCACATAACAGGGAGGTTAGGGCATACAGAGCAAGACCGATCAGAAGCGGCATTCGACGGCCGCGGACGTCACTGATCGGACCGGCAAATAATTGGCCAAGTGCAGATCCAAGCAGAAAAAAAGTAAGACTAAGCTGAACGAGAGACGCACTGGTGCTGTACTCCCCGGCTATTGCAGGCAATGCCGGCAAATACATGTCAATGGACAGCGGGGCAAAGGCCGCCAGAGAACCGAGCACAAGCACCATCCACAGCCGATTCCCTCGAGCGACCGGCTGAGGTGCTGCTTTAGCAGTATTGATTGAACTATTCATTCTAATTCGTTAACCACCTTTATAGAAAATAACATTTTCAAAGCTTACTCGATGAAGATACATTTGTGTAATAGTTCCCAATATTATAAAGTATCGATCAAAAATCGTATCGCTTCGGATAAGTCCAGCTTATTCTCTTGGCAATAGTTATTTAATTTCGCATAAGCGGCATCATCCAGACGCACATGAATGGAGTGATTCATCTTTTCGCAGCTGGACTTCTTCGGTCGTCCTCTTCCGATTCTTCGTTGACCTTGCTCATCCTTCCAGACGAGAAGTGTGATATACCCCTGCTGCTTAATGCAGGTATCGCCATCATTCTCTGCCCAGACCAAAGCGGCATTCTGCTCATGCTTCTTCATGTACTCCGCAAGTGAATCACCTTCCAGACCTTTAGCATGGCCTTTCTGCATAAACTTTTGCTGTATAAACGCCCGGTACTGCTCCCATGATTCGAAAGTGAGCTCCTTCATAGCTCCTCCTTTATTTATTGTTCTACAAAAAATAATATCACGTTTTGGCTGATTTGCAATGGTTTTACACAATGAACATGAGATGAACGATGTTTTCTAACTCACAGTACGCAGCAACACCAGATCTTATACAAAAAAAAGACGCTCAATGAGCGTCCTACATCCCAATTGCCTATATCCATTTCGACAAGCCTTCAAAGCGGACCTCCCACGTGCCATCGGTCGGAAAACCTGGTGCATGTATGTCTGGACCGTCATCCCATCCGCATGCCATCATGGCAACCGCAGTTAATAGCCCACCATTGCCAGGCAGGTACGCCATCAGACCCGCATTCTGATAATTATGTCCATTAGGTAAATACGTATTTTTCACTTCGTCCCGCAGTAAAATATTTACCGCTAAACGCCCATCCTCCAAGCGACCTGCCGTCATTGCGGCCATCGGGAAGTCCCAGCCCCAAGAGGTGGGCCAGTTCCATTCCTTCATCACCTTGAGTAGAGTTGCCTTCATCACATCACGGTCCACCTTTTTGCCTGGCAATATGCCAAAAGCACCTAGCATCGAAGGATGATCGGTATTGTCAGTCAGGAACGTATCAGGACGATTTTCGTGAGCGATATAGACACCGTCATGGACAGGAAGCTTGGACAGTAGCTCGGCAATCCGATTCCATTCCGTTGATGTCTCCAGCCCGAGCCGCGAAAGCCATTCCTGGGCGATCTCCAATCCTTGCTTCCAGTACTCCAGCTCAAAGGTCGGATTCCACGTTTCCTCTGCAGCAAAGTTTTCCTGCGCTGGAATCAACGGCGGGCCCAGTACATAACGCTGCTCCTTCTCCTCCCATACCGCATATGAAGCCATAAATTCCGCTGACTGCAGGACGATATCGGCGAAATCATTCAGTGTTTCCTGTGTAGGCTCGGAACGATAGCACAGCTCTGCATAAATAATAGGGTGAGGCTGCTGCCAGATGAGCAAATTCCCGATCTGGGAAGGGCTTTGCCGGCCATCCGGACCCACCATCTTGGGCCATCTGGCTCCCGAATATCCTTGATCCCGTGCAAGCTTTTGCGCTACTGGCAATATATCGCGGTACCAACCAAGACTCTTTTTAAGCAAATGAGTACGTCCCCACAATGCAAAATGCACTGCATGCCACCAATGCATTTCCAAATGAAATTTGCCATACCATGAATTATATAATAATCCGGTTTCCTGAGGGGGAAGCGAACCGGCACAGTGAATCGCCGTAACGAATTGTGACAGCACAATGCGTCTTTCTAACTCATAAGCACCCGCATCAGAGCTGCCTGCGAGCTCGACAGCTCCGCCACTCAGCCAAAACTGCTCCCAGTGCTCGATACTGGCAGCCCGAATCTCATCAAAGGTAAGCGCTGTCAGTTCGAGTGAATCGGGCATAAATCCGAGCACGATGGAGAACGTATGGCCATTTCGGCTTGGAACAATCCGATATTGATGAGACCCTTCCTGCTCAATCTCCCCTTCATTCCAATGACAAGCTACTTGATAGTGGTCTTCGTCCAAAGTCCGTTCAAATGTACCGCTGCCGGCTGTTCCCTCTACCCAATCTGTACGGTGCGTTTCATGCTCCCATTCCAGGTCAAGTGCGTTACGCCATTCCTTGGCAACCATAGTTGACGAAGGAAACCGGATGGACAATTGCAGCAAGCCCGCTTCAATTAACGGGGATTCGATATGTATACCCAGCTGATCAGAATCAGGATGGCAGCAGGTGATGACCTTGACAGAAGCTCCTGATACCCTAAATTCACTTGTCAGGACACCTTCCCACAGGTTCAGCTGCTGCACGGTTTGCTCCAATTGTTCAATACCGATCCTTTTGCCATCTGGTGTCAAGAGCACAAGTCCGATCTGTCCCAGCTGCAGACGATGTGGGTTTTGTCTCAGCCAGTGGAAAATATCCGGCTTATTTCCCGGCTCAAATGGGTACTCCACTTGACGACCATTGGTTTCAAAGGACTGCATGGGAGCATCATCCAGTGTATACTGGCTGCCTCCTGTTTGGTGCCAGCCCCACTGTGATTGTGTGCCAAGCGGCATTTGATACGACTCTGGAAAGCTTTGCAAGCCAGTGAGATCGGCTGTAAAAGCAAACTCGCCATTTCCGACAGTTAGCGGAGATAAAGGGTTCAATTCTTTGATAATGGGATGATGCCGGTTTACTAATGCTTTTCTGTCAATGGATTTCATATGGACCTCCTTCAAATAATGGTAAAAGGATATATGGTTACCCTTTCCAGTATAAGCCTGCCAAAGTATAAAGACAAAAAAGGAGAGCCAATGAGCCTCCTCTTTGTACCTTTTTAGTCGATCAGGCAGGGACGTTTATTATTAAACTTCCAGCCTGGTTTTAGATACTGCATGGCTATAGCATCGTCTCTTGCTCCCAGCGCCTTCTCCAGATAGAGCCGATGAGCGCTTTCAAGCTGCTCCATATCGATATCAATGCCAAGTCCTGGCTTTGTCGGAACCGTGATCTTACCTTCGATAATTCGCAAAGGCTCCTTGGTCAGTCCTTGACCGTCCTGCCATATCCAATGCGTATCAATCGCCGTAATATGTCCGGGTGCTGCTGCGGCAACATGCGTAAACATGGCCAGAGAAATATCAAAATGATTGTTCGAATGCGAGCCCCACGTCAACCCCCACTCGTTGCACATTTGCGCCACACGAATTGAACCCTGCATCGTCCAGAAATGCGGATCGGCCAAAGGAATATCGACTGAGCCTAGTTGAATCGCGTGACCCATCTCCCGCCAATCGCAGGCAATCATGTTGGTAGCGGTAGGCAGTCCGGTTGATCGTCTGAATTCAGCCATGATCTCGCGGCCGGAATAACCTTTCTCCGCACCGCAAGGGTCCTCGGCATAAGCCAGCACATGCTGTTGACCACGGCACAGACGGATTGCTTCCTCTAACGACCATGCGCCATTCGGATCAAGTGTAATTCTCGCCTGTGGAAACCGCTCAGCTAGTGCCGTAACCGCCTCCAACTCCTCCGAGCCGCGAAGCACACCACCTTTTAGCTTAAAATCGTTGAAGCCGTACCGCTTATGTGCGGCTTCAGCCAGCCGTACAACAGAATCTGTCGTAAGCGCTTCCTCATGACGCAGACGCAGCCAATCATCCTCGGCATTCAAATCATCTTGGTAAGGCAAATCCGTCTTGCTGCGGTCCCCAATGTAGAACAGATAACCGAGCATTTCCACGGACTCGCGCTGCTGGCCCTCACCCAGCAGTGCGGCAACAGGTACGCCAAGATATTGTCCCAGCAGATCGAGTAATGCAGCCTCAAGAGCAGTAACGGCATGGATCGTAATCCGTGAATCAAAAGTTTGCAACCCCCGTCCACCAGCATCCCTATCAGCAAAGCTCCTGCGTACTTTGCCGAGAATATGGTTATACGTACCAATGGATTGACCTACGACAAGCACTCTCGCATCCTCAAGCGTTTGCCGAATCCGTTCGCCTCCAGGCACTTCGCCAATCCCCGTACGTCCTGAATTATCCTGAAGAATGACCACATTTCGTGTAAAATAGGGGCTATGGGCACCGCTCAAATTGAGCAGCATACTGTCATAGCCCGCCACAGGAATAACTCGCATTTCCGTAATAATCGGTGTTCCCTGTGCGCTGTCTTGTTTCAGTTGAGCATTCATAGTTTCACTCCACTCCTATTCAAGTTTGGAAGAACGGTGAGCCCGCAAGTCAGGATTTGATAAAGACTGTTTTAATCGATGTATAAAACTCTATGGCAGCGCGTCCCTGCTCACGAGAATGAGAGCTCGATTGCTTCATCCCACCGAACGGGGCCTGCAGCTCAACTCCAGCGCTTTCCGCATTGATGCGCACAAGCCCTGCTTCCATTTCATTGATAAAGGACAGCATGTGGTCAATTCGAGTTGTGAATATGGAGGCACTCAGTCCGTACTCCACATCGTTAGCAAGCGCCAATGCTTCTTCTACGGAATCGACCTTCATCAGAGCAAGCACAGGTCCAAAAATTTCCTCCTGAGCAATTGTCATTCCCGTGGTTACTTCTGTAAATACCGTCGGCTGAACAAAATACCCATGGTCATAGCCTTGGCCCTGCAACCGATGCCCGCCAGCAATCAGCTTCCCACCTTCTTCCTTGGCTTTTTCTATATAGGAGAGTACTTTATTCAGTTGATTTTCGTTCGCACAAGGACCCATCCAGATGCCGTCTTTCATGCCATCGCCTACGGTAATTTGCTGTACCTTTTGCAGCAGCTTGTCCTGAAAGGCCTCAAACACCTCACTTTGAACAATGACCCGGCTTGTTGCCGTACATTTCTGTCCAGTGGAGCGTAGGCCCCCGCTAATCGTTGCATCCACGGCAAGATCCAGATTGGCATCGGCTGTGACAATAACCGGATTTTTGCCACCCATTTCCAGCTGGTATTTGGCACCGCGCGCCAGAGCCCACTGCCCGATCCGTTTGCCTACTGCTCCTGAACCGGTAAAGGTAATACCGTGAACATCAGGGTGCTCAACCAGCCCTTGACCGATGACAGGGCCAGAGCCGTTAATCATATTCACGACCCCAGCAGGAAAACCTGCTGCTGCAAAGCACTCAATTACCTTGGCGCAAGTAATTCCCGTTTCCGCCGCAGGTTTAATGACTACGGTATTGCCGTAGATCAAAGCCGGAGCCATTTTCCAGATCGGAATCGCAACCGGAAAGTTCCATGGCGTTATCACGCCTACTACACCGAGCGGAACCCGCGTGGTCAGCATCAGTGCTTCACTGTCTGTGGAGGGAATCACATCTCCGATTGAACGCATGCCTTCTCCTGCATAATAACGTAAAATGGCAACACCTCTCGCGGTTTCACCCTTGGCCTCCGGAAACGTTTTGCCCATTTCTCTGGTCATCGTTTCGGCAATTTCATCTATTCTGCTCTCCAGAATAGCGGCTGCCTTGAATAAGTAGTCACCGCGTGCGCTGCCAGACAGCTTTTTCCATGCTTGGGATGCTTGCTTCGCACTCGACACCGCCAGATTCAAATCGTCCAGAGAGGACATAGGGATCGATCCAAGCTTATCGTTCGTATTAGCTGGATTGCTTCGGACCTCCACTTCACCTGTGGATGCTGACGTCCATTGTCCATTGATATAGTTAAAGTAAGTCTGAATTTCAGTCGTGCTGCTCATGGTTGGTCTCCTCGTCTTATAGAATTATGATGCTATATAAGTTGAAGCAAAAATCCGGATAGCAGGTAGGCGCTGCGAAAGCAGACCCTTCCTCCCATCGCTGTTGCAGCTGGATTGTTTGTATTCATATCCCCATAGGGGTAACAATCCGTCTGCAAGGTGAACACTTCGTTTCTCTAGAAGTAAACTTCGGTTTATGATTTCACAGCCTTAGGAAATTTCTCAAAAGCAATCTGGATAATTTGGGCTAGCTTGTCGTAATGATCTTTTTCCACCTGAATGATCGGTGCCCGAACTGTCCTACCTACCGGATGACCGACGATTTCCATTCCCGCTTTTATTAATGCAACGGCATAGCCTTTTCTTTGCTTGCGAATTTTGTTGATCGGCAGAATTACATGCTGGTACAGCTCATGGAGCAGGTCGTCATTGCGGTTCAGCAAAGCATCGAAGAACAGCGCCGAGATGTGCGGAATATAATTGGAGATCGCAGAAGAATACGATTTGAAGCCCAAGTTCACATAGGCAGGCATCGTGACCTCCGCCATCGGCATGCCATTCAGCCACTCCAGGCGCTTACCAATGGTTTGTGTCAACTCAATATTCAAATCCATATTGCCCAAACCGTCCTTCAAGCCGACAAGCTGAGGAGCTTCTACCAACCTTTGAAGCGTTTCCAAAGAACATATACAGTTATCACGCAGGTATACGATGGCATTCAAGTCCGTGCTTTTGATAATAGTATTCAAATATTGATACAGACCCTCCTGCTCAGGCTCGATCAAATACGGTGGCAAAATTAAATATCCGTCAGCTCCGAGCTTAGCGGATAGCTCGGTTAATTCCAATGCATGGCTAATATTGCCGCCAACTCCGGTATAGACAGGAACCTTACCTTTTGCAGCAGCAACAGCTACTTCAACCATAGACTTGTAATCATGATGAGACAGCGCGTGGAATTCGCCCGATCCGCAGGCTATGAATATCGAGGACAGTCCCTCTTTGATCAAAAATTGGATGTTCGCTTCCAAAGCCTTCTCGTCCAGCTTTCCATGTTGATCCATCGGCGCTACCGGAAATCCCAAAATTCCTGTTGGTGAATGTCTTACCTGATTCATGCTCATTGCTCCACCTTTCATAATTTCATTCATTTATTAAAGCGGTTCACATGGGTTTATCCCAGACTTTTCAGCACTTTCGATCTTACATGGTTGAGATGATGATACATCGCTGAATGCGCTGCAAGCGGATCATGCTGCTGAAGCGCCTCAAATATCGCTTGATGCTCCCGCATCGTAGCCGTATGATCGCGATCCATCATAGGAATTTGCTTCTCTATTTCATCAAACATGTTCAGGAGTGGGTCGATACTGCCTTCGAGAATCGGATTGTTGGCGCTGTACGCTATCGTGCGGTGAAATTCTTTGTCGAGCCCCACATAGCCCTGTTTGCTTAGTGAGGTAGCACGTAAAACTTCAGCCAATTGTTCCAGCTGACTATCGGTAATTTTCTCAGCAGCCATCGTGACCAAGCCTAACTCCAACGACATTCTCGCATCCATCACAGCAGGAATATCTCCCGCTGACAAAGCCAGCATAATCGAAAACGGCTTACTGCCAATCTTATTGGAAAAAAAAGTGCCTTCACGCGTCTTTCTCTGGATCATCCCCATCGTCTCCAATGAGCTTAACGCTTCACGGAGAACCGGTCTGCTCACAAACAGCTTATCCGTAAGCTCTGCCTCCGTCGGCAATTTATCTCCCGGATGAAGCTGTCCGCTTGTCAGCAGCTCAATAATTTGATCAACAACCTGCTTGGACATCGTTTCCCGTTTAATCGATTTCATTGTTACTTCCTTTGGACCGGTTCCCATCCCTATCCCCCCTTTGAATCATACTTGTATTTATTAATTAGTCATATTGTAAGACAAATTAAATTGTGCGTCAATTATAAATTTGGAGTTCTGGTCATCTGCATGACCCAATCAGCCAAACAGGAAGTTATGCCCTATATATTTTGTATTTGGCCGCACATCGGGACTTATTCACTGGACATCTAAAAGGAAAAATTTAGGATTTGTCGAATAAGTATTTCTACTAAAAATAAATAAATGAGCCTGCTGGTATGAATGTAGGTCTGAGCATGGTTTATGAGAGTCCGTTTAAGCGTATCATTGTGCATTTTAGATGGAGGGTGTGAGGATATGAAGGAGAAGGTTCTCGAAGCTTACGACAAACTTGCTAAAGATTACGAAATACATGTGGATACTCAAAGTGGGCATAACGCTTATTACGAACGACCCGCCATGATGAAACTTATGCCAAGCGTTATGCATAAACTTACAGTCCTGGATGCTGGTTGTGCCGCTGGATGGTATACAGAGCAGTTTATTAAACTTGGCTCTCAGGTTACGTCAGTTGATCTAAGTCCTGCAATGGTAGAAGCTTGTAAAAGGCGAGTCGGCAATGATGCAGCAGTATTCACTTGTGATTTAACTGAAACTCTTCCGTTTAACAACGAGACATTCAACCTTATTTTAAGTTCATTAACCCTTCACTACATAGATGATTGGGTGCCCACCTTTCGTGAATTCCATCGTATCTTGAAACCAGGCGGACAGCTGATTTTCTCCGTACATCACCCTTTATGGACTTTAAACATTTTGAAAGAACCGATTATTTTGCCCATGAGCTGCTGATGGAAATATGGAACAAGAAGGAGTCCGGTCCAGTGGAGGTCACTTTTTATAGGAGGCCACTACAAGAAATTCTTAACGTGACCGCAGCGCAATTTACAATTGACCGAGTCGTCGAGCCGCAACCCGATCCAGCTTACAAAGACAAATCCGAGTCCATGGATTGGTATGCGCGATGGTTCGAACGACTTTCGACCCAACCACATTTTTTAATTGTGAAAGCACAGAAGGAATAAACTGAAACCACCGATAAGAAATCATGGAAACTGTCGGGTCATCTAAGTAGAGCAGCCGCCTTAATAAAAAAGGAACTTGCTTTTAATGTACATCGATTAATAGGGTAAGCGGATAATAACCCCCTTATCGTCAACATGCGAAAGCCTTTGAAAGCTACTCAGGCCGCAGCGACAGTTCACGAAAATCAACCCAGCCGTACGGGTTGATTTTTTCGGTTCCAAGCAGTTTAGGCTGGTAAAAAGAAGCATGGCGCAAATGGTAAAGAAAATGCAGTGCATCATGTCGCAGCAGCAAACCCTCAGCTTCTTGTAAAAGACCTCGACGGGCAGCTGCATCTGTTTCCTGAGCGATTGCCGTATACCTATGTTCAAGCTCGATGGCCAATAACGGGTCAACGAAATTATGAATCCCGTAGCTTTCATTGAGCAGCACATGCAGCAGCGACCACTCCCGATTATCCGTTGTAATCGCATTAAGCAGCAGAATATCCGCGTCATCTACTGCGCCAGGTTGACTGAATTGTTTATAAGGGAGCACATGGATGTGTATAGGTATACCTGCGGATGCACATTGCTGATGAATCCAATGAGCAGTCTGTTCAAGCGAATTGTTCAAAATAGAGTGCGTGTACAGCTGAAGCGACTCTTGGTAACCATTGGTTTGCATGGAAATCAACTCACTGCATTCTAACTCTTCCTGTCTAGTCTCAATCCATGACTTTATCTCCGCATCCATATCTGTATCAGAAAAAGTCCCTATCTCAGTCGCTATATTGAACGCTGTATTCATCTCTGTTTCTACCTCTTTTTCAGCCGTAATAGCTGCACTCCAATCCGGGAAAAAGCTGTGAGCAGCTCCGCTCCGGTTACCCCCAAGCTCTGCCACACACCGTTCAGGCTGCAGGAGCTTGCGCAGCCTGTTCCGCAGAGCCGGATTCCGCAGAGAACCTTGCTTACGGCTGTTCATAATCAGGAACGCACAGCCCCCTTCCGTCTGCTCCATGATTGGAGCCCCTGTTGGAGCATGGGTGTGAATTTGGAACGGATGTGTGTAGAGGATCGGTTGTCCGCCTAAACCGCCAGCCGGCATATTTTGTGTGAGCAGCTCCTTCAATATCCATATTTCAACCTTATCCAGCTGCGCCCTCTCCCGATAGTAGTCCTCGAACACTTCCAGTACAACCATCTCCGCATCGTTACGTACCAGCTTAAAAGGACCGGTGCCTACCGGGTACCGCTCCCTACCTTCATGAGCCTGACAAGAAATAATCGATGCCTTAGGTGTTGCCAAATAATGCAAGAGCAAGGAGTTGGGTGCATCCATTTGGATTTGCAGCGCATACGGGTGTACAGCCTCTATGTTGCGAATACGAAGTAAATCCCATTCACAGTGAAGCCTCTCCCCATCCCGGTTTCGATTAGCAAGATCCCGCTGACAAAGGCGCATAAGCGTATGATGGACATCTGCCGACGTAAGCTCTCTTTTATTATGAAAATGAACACCTTTACGCAAATAAAACATCCATACCGTACCATCGCTACTCCGCTCCCAATGCAAAGCAAGTCGGGGTACAAAAGCTTGATTCAAGCCATCCCATTCTACAAGCGTGTCAAAAAGCTGAGCCGCCATATGCAGCTCTGTCCTGCGCGTGGCGTTGATTGGATCCAGCATGGGCATTTCCCGGTAAAAAGGGAGTCGCAGCAAATCAATGCCAGCTTTACCCTTCGTGGGTGGCGTAGACTGGATGCCAAATTGCTTATAGATCGATTCGGTGATTTGTTGTTGAATAGGCGCATCTGGATCGTACTTACGCATTAGATCCATTGCTTGCGAGTACTGGCCTTTTTCTATTTTCGTCTGTACCGATGCAAGCATTATGTTGTTCGATTCGATGTTAAATGTAAGCTTGGAGCGGTTTCCTCTGCCGCGCCCAGGCTGCCATTCGATCCAGCCAAGTTCCAGGCATTGCTTTAAAATTAGCTTCACATTGCGCGGGGTACAGCATAATACTTCCGCAAGCTGCTCCAATGAAACCTCGATAGGTTCTTTAACAGCATGGGCAAAAAACTCTCTTAACCTCAAGTAGTGATAAGCAATTTGCATACAAGACTCCTTATAAAAGAGGTTATTTAAAAAGGGGAAAATTATTAAAAGAAAGTCTACTCTTTTTATCCCCTTTTGACAAGACTACTATGGATTTACCAAACAGCCTTGTGAAAGAAGGGAAGCTCAACCCACTATGGATGCAGAAAAAAGAGTAAATAATAAAAAGGAATTGCCAGTGTGGCTGTCGCCGAGCGGGGGACTTTCGATGATTCGCGCTCTTGCTATTGCAGCGGCTGTCTTCGTAACGTTATTGTGGTCCTCCTCTTACATTTTGAATCAATATGCGTTTGCGGAGGGGGTCGGTCCCTTTACACTTGCAGGTATGCGTTACAGCGCAGCGGCGTTGACCTTGTGGATCGTATTACGATTTCGTGAGCGAAAGGTCTATAAGGGGGCAAATTCAGTACCTATTATGACTTCAGAAGTAACACAAGCAAAATGGAAGCTGACCTGGAAGCACTATATGTTTCTTGGACTTACCGGCTTTATTCTAGCTCAAGGACTTCAATATGCAGGCCAATATTATTTGACACCTACCCAATCCAACATGTTTCTGTCGGTGGGAAATACGCTGTTTCTATTAGTTATTGATGCCATTTGGCTGCGCGAATTAAAGAGCCGCACCACATTCCTCGCTGTTCTCGCAGCTATGGCTGGCATCGTCATTTACTATTATCCTTGGCATTTTGCCCAAAGCAGTCTGATTGGCATTGGCTTGATCCTGCTGTCCTGCATTGGCTATGCTGTGCATTTGACCTATTCCCGTTATTTGCTTACCCGCAAACAAACAGCCCCTTCTGCACTCGTTCTTACACCAATGCTGATCGGGGCCGTAGGTATGCTGTTAACTGGATTCATGCTAGAGGGGATTCCGCCTTATTCTGTGAAGCTGATCCTCATCCTGCTCTGGCTGGGCCCCATCAATGGTGCACTGGCATTTACGCTTTGGGCTTGGTCGCAGAAGCAGCTGCGTGCCTATGAAAGCAGCCTAATCAATAATTTGATGCTGCTGGAAGTTGCCCTGATGGATATTATATTACTAGGACGCAGCTTGACCTATGTACAAGCAGGATCGTTGATTATCGCCGGAACGGCTATTCTTTCTGTACAGCTTGCGCCGTTGTTACAGAAGCGGAAACCATAATCCAAGCTAAAAGTCCGGTGAATAAGATCCAAAGGCGAGAGTTTACGCATCTCCATGATCATTTTGAATACTCCGCTCGTTCTTCACCGGACTTCAACCAAACCCATCCCTGTTAGGACTGTGGCAGCCGAAAATGCGCAAATGGCTTGCCATAACGGGAAAATTCGCTAATACGATCAAGCTCAGTTAATTGATCTGCATCCAGCTCAATGGATAAGCTTTTGAAATTTTCCTCCAGCTGCTCAGCGCCTGTAGCTCCAACAATAACGGTTGAAACGACAGGGTTGTGCATCAACCAAGATAACGACAGATTGCCTGGCGTGCAGTCCCACTTGGCAGCCATTTCACTAACGCTTTGACTCAGCTGCAAGCGTTCATTATTTAGGAATTTGCCAAAGTTCGGATCTTTATCGGCCCGTGAGCCTTCAGGAGCGGAACCTATCGATGTATATTTCCCTGTGAGAATACCACCGGCCAGCGGGAAATACGGAATAATGCCCACACCTTGATCCAGAGAAATTGGAACAAGCTCTTGTTCAGGGGTCCGGTCAGCAAGCGAGTAACAAATTTGATGGGAGACAAAACGGTTCCAGCCCTGCCGCTCGCTGATCCCCAATGCTTTCATCAGCTCCCATGCGGCGTAATTGGATGCACCAATGTAACGTACCTTGCCTGAACGAACCATGTCCTCCAGCGTTCTGAGCGTTTCCTCAAGTGGTGTCTCAGGATCAAACGTATGTATTTGATACAGGTCCACATAATCCGTCTTCAGCCGACGTAAACTGTCTTCGAGCTCCTGCTGAAGATGAAACCTCGAGGATCCCCGTTCATTAGGGCCGCTACCACGGACGAGTCCTGCCTTCGTTGCCAATACAACCTCATGTCTCTTACCTTCCAATGCCAAGCCGATAATACGCTCAGACTCGGATTTGGTATATATATTAGCGGTATCGATGAAATTAATGCCCTTGTCTATCGCCTGTCCAATAATCCGAAGCGACTCCTCCTGATCGGCTCTGCCTCCAAAAGCATTGGTCCCCAGTCCGAGTAGTGAAACCTTTAATCCACTATTGCCTAGTTTACGATATTTCATCTGATTGTCCTCCTAAAGATTTCAATTTGGATCGTTTCCATTAATACCATTATACATCAAACGGTTGTGTTGGCGGTAGATCAGCTAAGATCCCTGCTCTTCTCATAACTGCAATCCCTTCTTCTCGTCTTTCAATTTTTCGGATCATTTCAAGTATTTATTAATCACTTTATCATCCCAGACCTGTACTTCTATATATCGTTCCGGTCCCTTACTCCCATCTCGATTCCATTCCTGAGGCATTCCATATTGTTCAATAATTTCAGCCATTTCTTCTATTCGATAAAGCTTTTCCCTGTATGGTTTTCCATCTTTATATCGCATAGTGGGGAATAAATCTCCATATGTAAAGCTAATTATATCCGGTTCAAAATCATTCAAATTTATTTGCAATTCTTTACCTTCTTTATACCACTGTTTAATCCAGGTGCACGGGCCTAATGTCATATAATGAGGGAAATTTTTTGTCGGTTTTCCGCCTTTATGGACGAACATCATTTTTGCCTTCTCTTCCAAGTCCCGACGAATTAACATATAATCATCGGAACGTTTACTAGCAAACACCAAACCTTCTTGTTTGAGCTTAGTCATTATTTCATTGGCTTCTTCCGGGGGTTGTTCAGATAAATTCTTGAAGGGACCGAGCTCTGACTCGTAATAATGGTACAGATAATAATTCTTCATTCGAATCGCCCCTTAGGGTTTGAATAATCCAATTAGGTCTTATGGGAGCACGGTATTCACAGAGGTGAATGTCTTCTACGAATACTCGTCAAATATTCACAACATGCTTTATTTCCTCGTAAGCTTCTTTCAACCATGGATGTACGACCTTAAGTGTGTCCTTGCGCTGCCATTAAAAATCAATATATGAAAAAGCCCCGTGAGTTAATGAAATAGTCAAGCTTCTGTTAAGCTCTTGAATATAGGGTGGTTCGCCTGGTTGATCCCAAGCTATCTTGTCTGCAACGAATACTACTTGATCAAGTAACGTAGAATGAGCTCTTAAAGTAGTATG
Source organism: Paenibacillus sp. 1_12 (assembly GCF_900114475.1). Classification (GTDB taxonomy): domain Bacteria; phylum Bacillota; class Bacilli; order Paenibacillales; family NBRC-103111; genus Paenibacillus_S. The sequence goes on from NZ_FOTE01000001.1 coordinate 816,764, forward strand.
ACAGCCCACCGCATCCAATATCTCTGTATCTGTAATCTTAAAGATATCTCTTGCCATAACTTTAGAAAGCTTCTGATGAATAATCATTGGAAAAATCTCTTCTTCAGGTAAAATTTCAATCTGCAACTCTCTCGACACAGCGATTCGCTGATTGTTTGGAAAGACTATACTAATATCGTGTAACCATCCGGCAATTTCGGCTGCATCGGGATCCGCTTCATAAATCAAAGCTAACCTCCGAGCTTCTGCACCTACATCCATGCAATGTTCTGCTGTTTTGGTGCAGTTATGGGTCGATAGAAACAATTGAATATCCTGCTTGAGATCACCTGTAAATTCGATATTTTGGGTAAGGTTTCTAAAAATTGAATGCATGACAGCACCACCTCGATCATTATAATTTGTATTAACGGGAGAACAGGTTCATCCTGAGCTTCTACTATTTTGCATAGCACTGTAATTGGTGATCTTCTATAAATGCTATATTTCTTCTATTTCTTGAATATATCATTATATCTCCCAATAATAAGTAAAATGATTAAAAATATGTAAAGGTGATTTCCAATTCCATGGTATCCCCCCTACCTAATCATCGTCAAGTTTTATAGCATCATACCGCAGGGATTGGATGAAGAACGATAAGTATCTCACGCTTGGAGATGTGGTGTACCCAAATAACGATAAAAACCAGGCCAATTTATGACTGATGTTAAAAATAATCTATTGAGTATTATTCTGGTGGGATATATACTACAAGTGAAGTTTCCAGAGATATCCTTTTCGGAAACTATAATTATTCATAGTTTTGTAAGCGAATACATAGTTGGGAAGGAGGATTAGGCTCCAACCGATATAAGTACGAAATTGCAAAATGCCCTCTAATTTTGAAAGGAGAAATGCAACATGAGACAACCAAAACGGTTGTTGGCATTACTGATGTCTTTAGTTGTATTATTTGCAATAGTTCCGATCACTGCCTCTGCTGAACAAGCGGATAACTTGACATGGAAGTCGATTGTATTCGGACAGTCTACAGATCTTTCCTTTGCGCCTAACGTGTTACCGGGTAAGGAGGGAACTAACTATGCCACTCCGCAACAACCGGGCACAATCAATGGCACAATCGTCTTGGAAAGTCGTGGTGGAAAAATCGCTCCAGGGCACGACGGAATGACATTCTACTACACGACATTGAATCCAAAAATACATAACTTTGTGCTTCAAGCAGATGTTACGATCGAACAGTTTGGGCCTGAAACGAGCTCTGGACCCAATGGCCAGGAAAGTGCAGGCCTTATGGTTAGGGATATTAATGGAGGACCACGTCAGGATCCTATGATTGTAGGCTACGAAGAGGTTCCTGCTGCATCTAACTTTGCCGCTGTCGGTGCGATGCGTGTATCGAGCGCTGAAAAGAGCAAGGTTAGAATTAGTTCACTTGTAAGAACAGGAGTTCAATATCCTTGGGGGAATCTGGGGGGTAATGCAACAATAACAGCTTTTAATACAAACACCGCCTATGATGTGCCAGTTGGAGCTTCAACTATCGGGAAGCCGGTAAGACTTAAGCTTGAAAGAACAAATGACAAATTTATTATGACTACTACATTTACACATGTGACTCCACCAGTAGAATTTAAAAAAGAAGTATCGGGATCTGACCTGGTTCAGGTGATAGATCCTGATAATATGTATGTAGGCTTCTATGTTGCTAGAAATGCCAAAATGATCGTTGAAAACGCAAGCCTGACCTTAAGTGCAGCAAATACGGTTCCAACTCCGGTAACTCCGCCCGCTGCCGTCAATGCTTCCATGAATATCGTGTCGGCGCCCCAATCCGGATCTTCTTCATATGATCTCAAGACATTGGCTAATTTCAACGGAACCCTCACCGTTACTAAAGATGGAGCTGCAGTTGTAACCGACGCAGCAGTGAAAAAAAATGAACCCTATGTATTCAATACTTCATTGGATAAAGAAACAACCGGTTTCAGTGTAACGTACACACCAACAGGAGCTCCCTCAAACGCTCCGATCACCAAAACAATTACAGTCACCAAGAAAATTTACAATATGGGTGCAGGGCTATATGTTTCACCTACAGGTACTACTACAGCAACCGGAACCATCAACGATCCGATGGATTTGGCAACAGCGATCCGATATGTACTTCCAGGTGAAACCATCTTTATGCGTGGAGGAACGTACACCCCATCAGCGACGATAAATATTGGAAAAGAATACAGTGGAGTTAAGGATAAAATAAAAACATTAACTGCCTATAATGGTGAAAAGGTGCTGATCGACGGACAGGGGAAACTCAGTAACGTACTTCAGCTAAACGGCGACTATTGGCGTATAAATGGAATTCAAATTACAAAAGCGACCTCTGGTGGGATGAGAGTAAGCGGAGATAATAATATTGTGGAGCAAATGCTGTTCAACTTTAACGGAGATACGGGTCTTCAAATTAGTGGCAGCGGTACGGACCCGGATTTTTGGCCAAAAAACAATCTCATCTTAAATAGTGAATCACATGATAATCGGGATATTAGTGATGAAAATGCGGATGGTTTTGCAGCTAAACTAGGTGTTGGCGTTGGAAATGTTTTTAGAGGAAATATCGCGCATCACAACATTGATGACGGCTGGGATTTATATAACAGAACCAATGAAGGCCCTAATATGCCGATTACATTGGAAGGAAATATAGCCTACTCCAATGGCAAGCTAAGCAACGGCTATAACAAAGACGGGAACGCGGGTAACGGATTTAAAATTGGCGGTGAAGGCTTGCCTGTTCCGCATATCGTCAAAAACAATATTGCATTTGATAATAACATGGATGGATTTACGGATAACTTCAATCCAGGTAAATTTGTTATCGAGAACAATACATCGTTTAACAATAAAAGATTTAACTTTATCTTTAGACTAAATCCGTATTTCAAAGCTGAGGACATGGGAATATTTAAAAACAACCTTTCCTTTAGAACAGTGACGGAGAGTACTTATAAAGATTCCAATTCTGGAACAGTGACGGTGAGTACTTATAAAGATTTTATTTCCGGAAAAGTGGATGCAACCGACTTCTTTTTTGACGGACAAAAAACAGTGAACAGCAATAACCGTGTTGTCACTGCGGCTGATTTTGTAAGCCTAATCATTCCTGATAAGTTTGAAAGAGACGCAAACGGTTTTATTAAGAGCGATTTCCTGAAAGTTGCCACTAACAGTGCACTGAGAACGGCAGGTACGAATGGTAGTTATGTCGGGGCTCTAGTTACTGTTCCTTCTACTCCAACGGGATTGACAGTAAGTACGGGATATAAACAAATTCCACTTACTTGGGACAGTGTAATGGGAGCAACCTACTATAACGTTTACCGCAGCACCGACAATATAAACTTCACCAATGTAAAAACGACAACAACGCCTGGGTATACGGATAGCAGTTTGATGGACTTCGTATACTACTATTACAAGGTGTCTGCTGCTAATTACCTTGGCGAAAGCGCAAGTTCGGCAGTCGTAAGTGGGCGAACGCTAGTACTCGATAATTCACCATCGTCTGGGTCTTCTTCAACATCGACAGGCGGTGGTACAACCAACACTGGTAGTCAGTCGGGCTCCGATCCACAAAAAACAACCGTAGGCAGCAAAGCTGCGGATAAAGTGATCATGGATGCAGTCAAATTAAGCAAGGCTATTGAGTCTTTATCTGCAAACGAACCCAAAATCAGCATCGAAGTGAAAGGTACTGAACAAGTGTCAATCGTGCAAGTTCCAGCCGCTTCATTCTCCGAAGCTGGATCGAAAGTACCTAACGCCTATCTGTCCATCAAAGCTAACGGAGTCACTTACGACTTGAAAGTGAAAGCGCTTGACGTAAGTGCACTTGCCAAATCACTTGGTGTGGATGTGAAAGATGTAACAGTAAATATCATCATTGAAAAAGTAAGCGGCGAAACGGCAACCGCGATCGAAGCGAATGCGAAAAAAGAAGCACTTACCACGTTAACAGGAGCTTTCGACTTCAGCATAACAGTTGAAGCGAACGGTAAGTCGCTGAACGTCACTGACTTCGGCAAAATATATGTATCCAGATCGTTCGATGTATCTGGCTCCGTAGACACGAACAAAACATCGGGCGTCCTATACGACCCGACCAATGGTACCATGTCGTTCGTTCCGACCCTTTTCACAAAGAACGGTAACAGCACGACAGTTACGATCAAACGTCCGGGCAACAGTATTTATACCGTGATAACGGCGGACAAAACATTCGCAGACTTGAAAGGCCACTGGGCGAAAGCTGATGTCGAGCTGCTTGCATCTAAGCTGCTTGTGAAGGGTTCGAGCGACACGGCATTTGCACCGCAAAACCAAATTACCCGTGCCGAATTTGCAGCCTTGCTTGTTCGTGCAGCAGGTCTTACGGAAGAAGCAACAACGAAATTCCCTGATGTAACAGCCAACGATTGGTTTGCAGGCGCAGTAGGTGCCGCATCGAAAGCCGGCCTCATAGATGGGTTCGAAAATGGTACCTTCCAACCGAGTGCTACAGTCACACGTGAACAAATGGCTGTAATGATTTCTCGTGCAATCGAATTTACTGGTAAGAAAGGTGACTCGGATGGAAAGAAACTAGCAGCATTCGAGGACAATTCCAACATCGCCGTATGGGCTAAAGATGCAGTAGCTACTGCAGTTAACGCAGGAATTGTCAATGGCACGACGGACAAAACGTTTGCGCCAAGCGGTCAAGCAATCCGCGCTGAAGCCGTGGTTATGCTCAGCCGTTTGCTGAAATTCCTAGAGTTCATGAATTAATCCCCCATAGGCGCAGTTGTACAAGCAAAAGCAGGCGAAAATGATTCGCCTGCTTTTCTTTATACTTATGTGCCACATCTTCACTCAACCCTTGATTACACGCCCGAATAAGCCATAAATCCGCCATCCACCGGCACCGTAATACCGGTCACAAAGCCGGACAGATTAGAATCTGCCAGCCAGAGCAGAGTGCCCAGCAGATCGTCAGGAGTACCGAATCGTCTCATAGGCGTATGTGTGATGATTTTGTGCGATCTTTCCGTTAACGAGCCGTCTTCGTTCGTCAGCAGCTTCTTATTTTGCTCAGTCAGGAAAAAGCCCGGTGCAATCGCGTTAACTCGAATTCCGGAATCAGCCATATGTACAGCCAGCCATTGGGTAAAGTTTTCGATAGCGGCCTTCGCTGCGCTGTATACAGGTACCTTGGTCATCGGGCTTGGTGCACTCATGGAGGACATGTTGATCACCACCGCGCCAGGTCGATTTATCATATTTTTCGAAAATATTTGTGTCGGCAAAATCGTCCCCAGAAAATTCAAATTGAATACATATTCAATGCCTTCCTGGCTCAAGTCGAAAAACGTCTTCAGCTCTTTGTTGTCAAGATCCTCAATCCTCAATGTTTCATTGGTTGTGATGCCCTTTGGATGATTGCCTCCTGCGCCATTAATCAGAATATCGCAGATGCCGAGCTGTTCGGTGACCTGCTTCTCTGCTGCTTTTACACTTTCGATATCGACCACATTACAAGCGACCGCAATAGCTGTGCCTCCAGCTTCACGGATTGCAGCAGCAACAAGCTCGCCTTTGTCCACCGTACGATTGAGGACAGCCACCTTGACGCCTTGACGTCCAAGCTCTTTGGCCATCGCCGAGCACAGCACTCCGCTTCCTCCGGTGATAACAGCAACTTTTCCTTTTAAATTCTCATTAATAGTGATCATACCCTTGCCCCCCGTTTCGTTCTCTCCAATGAATCCCAAATCCCCCATAGGTACATAATGCCGAGTGCACGATCGTACAGACCATAACCTGCCCTGCATTTCTCATCCCAAATGTGTCGACCATGATCCGGTCGCGCGTAACCTGTGAAGCCTTTCTCATGGTAAGCCTTCACGATATCGCAAATATCTACGGTTCCGTCAGAAGCTCTGTGCGAGGTTTCGATGAAATCACCATTCTCATAGAGCCGTACATTACGAATATGAGCAAAAGGAATCCGATCGGCAAACTCTCTGACCATCTCAGCAACATTATGGTTCGGGTTCACGCCAAGAGAACCGCTGCACAGCGTCACACCGTTATACGGATTATCGACGAGCTTCAAAAGCTTGCGGATGCTGTCCGGACCCGTCATAATTCTCGGCAAGCCAAAAATCGACCACGGCGGATCATCCGGGTGAATCGCCATCTTGATGTCGTTGGCTTCCGCCACAGGAATAATTTGCTCCAGAAAATATTGCAGGTTATTCCACAGGTCTTCTTCGGTTACGTTCTTATACGACTCGAATACCGAGGACAAGTGAAGCAATCGGGATGGCTCCCAGCCTGGCATCGTAAAGTCAGGATTCTCGTTGATTTTCTGCACCAAATCCATGGGGTCCATAGCATCAACCATCGCTTTTTCATAAAATAACGCAGTGGAGCCGTCCTCCAGCTCTTTGAACAGATCGGTGCGAATCCAATCGAATACAGGCATGAAGTTATAGCAGATCACCTTCACGCCTACCTTCGCCAGCTTCTCAATCGTACGTTTGTAATTCTCAATGTAACGGTCCCTTGTCGGCAATCCCAGCTTAATATCCTCATGGACATTAACGCTTTCAACTACCTCCAGATGGAAGCCGTAAGGATCAGCCAGTTTTTTGTACGCCAAGATGTCCTCCATTGGCCATTCTTCGCCTGCGGGCAGATGATGAAGCGCCCATACAATGCCTTCAACTCCGGGAATTTGCTTGATTTGCGGCAGGGTTACGGTATCATTGCCTTCTCCATACCATCTAAATACCATTCTCATCCTGATTCCTCCAAACTTTTAACAGCTAATCTTACTGATATGACTAGTATACTAGATTAAATATAGTTTTGAATACGTTTTCTTTAAAAAAGATAAGTCCGCTGAAAAACGAGTCCAGCAGGACTTATACACCGATTATTCGCCGGTCTTTTTACAGCTTAATGATGCTATTTAAAGTATCCGGGATACTTCTGTTTTAATTCCTCTTTTTCAATGACAACCCGCTCCAAATGATCTCGTAAGACCTGTTCCGCTGCATCAGGATTTTTGTCCTTGATCGCTTGAACAATGCCACGATGCTGGGAAAGGATGATTTTCCAGTCATGATTCGTAGCCAATCTCAAAAAACGAATTCGGTTATAATGCGTCGTAACCTGCTGAATCAGACCCCAGGTGCGGGTCCTTCCGCAGCCTACAATAATGGAGCGATGAAACTCCTCGTCCAACTCGAACAGACGTTCATAATTTTCTTCGGATTCACACAGCTCCTGCAGCGCAATCAGGTTGTGGAGATGCAACACCTGCTCGCTGGTCAGCTTAACACAAGCCTCGCGCACAATCGCGGATTCCAGAGTTTCTCTGAGAAATCTGGCTTCCTCCGCATGCTGCAAATCAATCAGTGAAATCACGGAGCCTTTTTGCGGCGTGGTTTCAATCAATTCATCCTGTGACAATTTAACAAGCGCCTCGCGAATGGGCGTTCGGCTGACCTGTAGCATTTCTACCAGCTCTTTTTCCGAGATTAAGCGTCCAGGCTCCAGCTTTAATTCCATAATATCTTTCTTCAGGTTTTCGTACACATGATCCCGAATGAGCCCCTTCTTATCTTTTAAAGTTGTTAATAGAGTAGCCATTTAAAAACCTCCCGGGCTCATTCGAGCTCATGCTGTATGGTATACGAATGCAAAAGAACCATGTGACGGATGATCCATGCAATGCGGTTTTCTGCTCAGTATTCATCATTATTATATACGAATACTTGTCAACGACATAGCAGAATTATATTCTGACCATCCCTTTAGTAAATCGTACGGTTATGCTCGTCAGGGATACCCGATTTGCGGAGAAAGTAAGTGTTGATGATATCCCGCCATTCTTTGGCATGCTCAGCTTGTCCTGTTAAACGTGTTAGCACCTGTTCGTAACGATTGGTATCTACTTTGTCTTGAAGCGAGCTCCACGCCTGCACAAGATGTGACGCTTGTTCCACCCCTAAAAAATGAGTGTCATATATATGCTGGATGACCGTTTTACCGGATTTCAGCTTATGCGTATAAGGAACAAGGTGGAAAAATAAAAGCAATTCGTCCGGGCAGCTTTCCACCGATTCATACAGATCGGATTGTGGACGATGATACTGAGCGGTATAGCCTGTACCGGATTGGACTGTCCGATTTACGCCAATGCCCTGGTTATCTGCAAAATGGTACGTTCCCCATTTCGAATATTCATATCCATCCACATTGGGACCATAATGATGGCTTGGGTTCACCATCCAGCCGACGCCCAGCGGAGCTGTATAATTCTCGTAAATACCCCATGAGTCAAGCATGATGCGGGATATCGTCTCCACCACTGCTGGGTCGCTGCCAAAGGTTAAAACAATCCATTCCTTCACAATTTGCTCAGAGGTAAGAGCGGGATTCCAGGTCAGACGACCGAAGCCGTACAGGTTGGCCTGGGCCAGAATATGGCCGGTCCAGTTCATATCGTCACCGATATTGGATACCGCTGCGATACCGCCCAGCTTTCTGCCGAACAACGAGCCGCTAGCGATCTCTGCAATCGTTGAGCCGCTCCCTTTGGCATGGGTGTCGAAATCCAGCACCTCTTTCCACTGAGGCACCAAAAAACACACATGCTTTTGCTGTCCTGTATATTCCTGCGTAATTTGCAGCTCCAGCACTTGGTTTGTGTTCGGCAGCACCCCGAGCAGTGGTGAGACAGGCTCGCGAACTTGAAAATCCATAGGACCGTTCTTCACCTGCAAAATCACATTATCAAGGAATTTTCCATCCAACGGTTTAAAGTGATCATGCGCCGCTTTGGCTCTGTCGGTCGATCTGTCACGCCAATCCTGAAGGCAGTTGTATACGAAGCATCGCCAAATGACGAGACCTCCGTGAGGCTCCAATGCCTCCGCAAGAACGTTGGCACCATCAACATGATCGCGGCCATAGGTGAAAGGACCGGGACGGAATTCAGAGTCGGCTTTAACCAGAAAACCACCGAAGTCTGGAATCTGCTTATAAATATCGGCTGCTTTATCAGACCACCACTGCTTTACGCCAGGATCGAGTGGATCAGCAGTAGACAAGCCGCCGATCTGGATCGGACTGGCATAGTTGATGCTGAGAAAAATCTGGATGCCATAGGCCCGAAATACATCCGCAATGCGGGCCACATCCGGCAGCAATGCTTCGGTAATTAGCCTGGACTCCACTTCGTGAACGTTGACATTATTGATCGAGATGGCATTGATGCCGATCGAAGCGAGCAGTCGGGCATAGTCACGAATACGCTTCATATCGGTAACGACTTGATTGTTATGGTAAAATATCGTTTTTCCGGCATATCCACGTTCAATGCTGCCGTTCATGTTATCCCACTGGTTGATCATCCGTAAGCCGTTTTTAGGATTTTCAACAATGTACAGATCATTCAGACTTTCACCGCTCTGCAGCAGTCTTAAAAAGTGAAATACTGCATACAGTGCACCCTTGTCGCTTTTACCTGCCAACAAGATAGCCTTACGATTAGGAAGATCCACGGTTTGGATGACGTAGCCCTCATCCTGCAGCGTGGCCGAGATTTGCAAGTCAAGGATAGCATCGATATCCGCCATATGACCCAGTACTCCCAAGTAAATAGCAGAAGATTGCTGTGCTTCCGCTGAACGAGCAACGGTGGTTCCAAGAATAGAAGTAATGCCTTCCGACAGCTCTCTTGCCGCGGTTTCCATTACAACAGATCGATCTGCTGCGGTCACGAGGCTGGAGCACCAAGACTGGTACTCCTTCCGTTTGATATGATCCTCTACAGGTGCTAGACGAAGCCAGCATTCATATCCGTTGTGCTCTTTCAATAAAGCCATCCCGCTTCCTCCTGACATGATTTATTTCTTTTGAGCTTTGGCATAAGCATCCGCATATTCTTGTGCGGCTTGGTCTCCGCCAGCCTTTTTATATTTCTCGATCGCTGCTTTCCAACCAGCTTCGTCTATTTTGCCCATGATATACTTGACCTTGGCATCTGTTAATGTAGTCAGCAGTTCCTGCCCCTTCGTCGTCCAGGTCGGAGAAATCAGCACCATCGTCGGATCAACGACTGCATACTTGCTGTTATCAGCTTCTACGTCTAGTTGTTTCTTCACCATAGGATCCAGCTGGCCCGGAGTTTTGATAGCTTCCAGCGGAACGGTAACCAACGGTTTGTTATACGGAAATCCGACTTCGTTATCGTAGGTTTCCTGATTCGTGCGGACCGCTTTACCGTCTTTCAGATCATAATGCTTGCCCTGAATTCCCCACTCCAACAAATCGGCCATCGGTTTATCGGACAATTTATCTATAAAGCCCAACAGCTGTTTTAATTCCGCTTCAGTTTTAACGCTTGCTTTAGGGAACATCAGAATTCCGTTAGAGCCGCGTTCCCCTTGAACAAACTTGCCTTTTGGCCCTTCCAGCGCACTCGATGGTTCCAAGATTCCGTTCGGGTTATGGCTTTGAACTCGGCTTTGGAAAGCGATCAGGTTGTTGGTAGCTGCACTAATAACACCTGCCTTGCCGTTTTCCAAATCCCCTTCGTTTTTCGGAATATCAATTGAAGCGAAATCCTGATTCATTAATTTTTCATCATACAATTTCTTCGTAAACTTCAGACTTTCCAGATATTCAGGCGTTTCTTCAGCCTTGATGAACTTGCCGTCCTTCACACCCCAAGTGTATGGTGCACCGAACAAGACCCCAAAATCCGGGCTTAAGGATGAATTCTTGATCATCGCCGTAATACCAAATGTATCATTTTTTCCATTTTTGTCGGGATCGTTATTTGTAAAGGCTTTTAACATGTTATATAAATCGTCAACCGTCTTAGGCTGCTGCAGCCCTACATTATCCAACCAGTCTTTGCGATAAGCAAATGTATATCGGGAAATCGGACGATACCTCGGTACTCCAAATACTTTGCCGTCAATCTTGATATTGTCGTAGACCAACTGCGGCATTTGCGCCAAATTTTTATAATCTTTTATAAAAGGTGTAATATCCCAAAAGGCTCCGCTTTGTACGGCGCTGATCAGATACGATTGGCTCGGGGTTCCACAGCTTGCAATAATTTGCGGCAGATCGCCGGAAGCAATCATAACCGGAAGCTTGCTGCAAAAGTCATTACTGGATATGGCGCTAATCTGAAGCTTCGTATTCGTGTATTTCTCTATTTCCGTTTGAGCCGTGTTTCCAGGCTGCGGAAACTCCTTACCGTCAAAATTCAGTACCATTTTAATAGGTAAAGGTGCCGTTGCTCCTGGAGCTGCTGTACCTTGTGCTGGTGCGCTGGTTTTGGAATCGCCGCATCCGGCTAATACGGATGTCACGATGAGGGCTGCTGCTGTGAGTGTGCCTAATTTTTTAACTTTAACTGCTTTCATGTTAAGTCCTCCGAGTTGTAATTTTTTTTAACCTTTTACTGAGCCCATTAAGGCACCCTTGGCAAAATGCTTCTGCAGGAACGGATAAACGATCATAATAGGAATCGTGGACACGACGATAACCGCCATTTTCACGGATTCACCATAGAAGGCCACCGATTCGCCGCCATCGCCTAAACCGCCGGACGCCAACACAACGATCTGTCTGAGCAGTACCTGGACCGGCCATTTATCCGGTGTATTGATGAACATAATCGCATTGAAATATTGATTCCATATACCAACGGCATAAAACAAACCAAAAGCGGCGAGCGACGGCAGCGAAAGAGGTAAAACGATTCTTAACAACACAACAATCTCATGAGCGCCGTCCATCTTGGCGGATTCGATCAGCTCGGTCGGCACGCTGGAAAAGAAATCTCGTAATATGATTAAATAAAAAGCGCTAACCAAGCCGGGAATCATAAGCGCCCACAGCGAATCAATCATATGCAGCTCTTTGACCACGAAATAAGTGGGAATAAGTCCGCCTTGAAAAAGCATAGTGAATAACACGAGCAGCATGATTTTGCTTCGGCCGGGAAGCTGCTTATAAGACAGTGAATACGCCATCAATGCAGTCGTAAGCAAGCTTAGAGCTGTTCCCAGCAAGGTAATGTAAATCGAAACGCCTAAGCTTCTCACAAATGTTTTCGTGGAGAAGATGTAGCGGTACGCGTCCAGATTATAATCACTCGGCCATCCCGAGGTATCTGCAGAGAAAGAAGTGATAATGACGTATACGAAAGGTAAAAACGTAAGCAAGCCGATCAATCCAAGTAGGACGTAATTGCACATTTCGAATATTTTTTCACCAAAAGTCTGATTGTGATGCATGGTGCTCTCCACCTTTGCTTAATATATTCCCTCTTCGCCAAACCATTTGGCGATCTTGTTTGCCATGAGCACCAGGACGAGTCCCACCACTGATTTGAACAGCCCGACCGCAGCGCTATAACTGAATTGGCCTTGCTGTAAACCAACGCGGTACACATAAGTATCAAACACTTCGCCGACTTCACGGTTAACCGAATTGACCATCAGGAAGATCTGCTCAAATCCCAGATCAAGAAAGCTTCCAAGTCTCAGGATGAAGAGAATCACAATAACGCTTCGAATCGCCGGCAGCGTCACATGCCAAAGCTGCTGAAACCGATTCGCGCCATCCATACGGGCGGCTTCATATAATTGCAGGTTCACTCCAGCGAGGGCTGCCAGGAAAATAATCGTACCCCAGCCCGCGTCTTTCCATATCATTTGAATAACAATCAAAGGCCGGAACCAGTATTCGCTAGTTAAAAATTCAGCAGGTTGATGCCCCAGCCCTATTAATATCTGATTAATGATACCGCCCTCTGTAGTCAGCAGCACGTAAGAGATACCGGCAATAACTACCCACGAAAGGAAATGCGGAATATAAACAAGGGTTTGCACAAATCGTTTGAACATCTCTCTGCGTACTTCATTCAGCAGCAAAGCCAGAACAATGGTTATCGGGAAAAATATTAAAAGGCTGTACAGCCCGATAACGATTGTGTTTCGGAATAGCATCCAAAACTCCGGCATCCCGAAAAACCGTTTGAAATGCGCCAATCCGACCCATTCGCTTTGCATCAATCCGGCAAAAGGCTGGTAATTTTTGAATGCCATGATTACGCCCCACAAAGGGACATATTTAAATAGAAAGAAATAAATAATCCCGGGAACCATAAACAAATATAACCAGCGGTATTTCCACATTTCTCTCATGACCAGCTGTACCTGCATGATGTTCTTCACCTCATCCTGTTTGAATTCTGCAGCTGTCCTTTAATCACTCTCAGCCCATGGTTGACGAACCGATACTACAGTTTCCCCTGACTCTATTGCCTGCTGAATCAACATCCCGATGTAATGATCTTGGGACGCTTCTGGCAGTCCATAGAAACTTGGTCCGCCTGCGGCGTAATCAGCCATTTTTTTCAGGCAGGCTGCAATGGCGATCTCATCGTCATACAGCCTTGCAGGCAAAAAAGGATTTTCGTATACCCAACGTTCTCCCGCCATAATACCCTTAAGGAAGTAACCCTCTGCATTCTCATATTCACCCTTGTTGATGCGCTTTAATTCCGATTGAATCTGCGTGCAGGAAGCGTCCTGTATGCTGATACGGTTATCGAATATTTCTCCGCGCTCTCCCCTGATGCTCATATGATTGGAACGTGTCCATGAACGATGCTGATCCTTCGTAAAATCGTAAATACCGAGCTTGCCGCCAAAATCCAGCCAGGCTAAATCTCTCTCGGATTTGACTAATTTATCCTCTGTAGGAGGACCGCTGCGGTTAGGACCGGCAACCCAATTGGATTCAAATCGCATCGCCTTTATTTTGACTTCCTCAAAGCGGACTCCGAGCATTTTCCGAATTAAGCTTACAGCATGATAAAATTGAGTGATGGATACAGTCACCTGATTCACGCTGCCTAATTGTCCTGACTGAATAATAGCTGTCCGTGCTTCTTGTACCGGATGAAACTGATACTGCTCGGCTACTTGAATCCGCGCTCCATGGCGGACAAGCTTGTCGTATACTTGGTATAAACCGTCAAGATTGGGAGCCGGAGGCGTTTCCGCAAGTACGGGTATGCCTCGCTCTGTCAGCTCCACCATATAATCGAAAGCAGCGGATGCACTTACGGATAATACAACGAAATCCGGCTGTTCATTTGCCAAAAGCTGTTCCAGATTTCGATAGGTCGCTACATGCCATTGTTCTTCCATGTCCCGACCTTTGGATTCGTCACGAACAACCATTCCACTGATACGAAATTGCTCTGGCAGTGCTTGCGCTATTCTCAAAAAATATTGTGCGCGAAATCCGCTGCCGCCAATGATGCTGAAAGTTGCTGGTTTTCCCATCGATTCCACCGCCTTTTCCTTTAATAGTGGTTTAAACAATCTCTATATATGAAAATGAATCAAAATCAGCATGTTTTCGGGTCCCACTTAAATCCTGAGCGCACATGCCGATAAAGGTTCCCGTAAAACGAATATAATCAGGAAAATCATCCGATAAGTGACAAATGTCTATGACTGGACCGATAGCTGTCCATTCTGCACCTTCGGCTGCATAATAAAACTGCAGCGTTTCGCGATTGATAATTGCTTTTAGCTTACACCGTGTGATGTTCTGCAGTGGGATATCGCTATCCAACAGCTCATCATACACGCCATTGACCGATTGAATAATCCCCAAGCATTTCCCATGTGTCTCATGGTGAGTAATCCGTAAATAGATGTAATCCTCCGTATCGTAGTAAAGAATCAAACCCGCCATCTGCTGGAAATTATTAGGTTCAAATTCCACTACGGTTTCAGCTTCGCAATGAAATGCTTGCTGCCTGCGGGCTACAAGACTTTGCCTATGAAGTGAGCTCATCGATTCCATACCCTTCAGACGCAGAAACCCAGGTCGCTCGGTCAAGGAAAGCCAATCCGGTTCCGGGGCAATCCGCAGTGTATTCCACACGACGCCAAGACTCGCAGCATCAAAATCATCCACTGCAGGTTCCGCTTCAAACGCAAACGGCTCGATCCTCGGAGCCTTAACGCTGGATTGTGGCCAATTGCCCTCATCAACCCTAAGCCAATGATCCTCCGTCCAATAACAGCGCTGTAAAGCTGTCTCTCTACCTAAATTGCAGTATTTATCCTTAACCGGTCTGGCACATAGATGGGCTAAATACCATTCTCCGGTATGTGTTTCCACCAACGAGCCATGCCCCGCTTTTTGCAGCTCCAAATCCGGTTTACCGGCGGATGTGAGGATGGGATTGGTTGGGTCCACCTCGTAGGGTCCTTCAATGGACTCAGCTCTCGCCATCGTCACCGCATGGTTATATTGGGTACCGCCTTCAGCGGTCATTAAATAATAAAACCCGTTCTTTTTGTACAAATGCGGCCCTTCGGTGAGCTTAAGCTCCGTCCCTTTGAAAATATTGATGACCGGACCGATCAGCTTGCGTTCTTTCACTGAATATTCCTGCAGCGCTGTGCCTGCGAATTTATTGTTTCCTTTGCGATGATCCCACAGCATATTGACCAGCCATTTTCGTCCATCGTCATCATGAAAAAGCGAAGGATCGAATCCGCTGCTGTTCAGAAAAATGGGTTCCGACCACGGGCCCATAATATCAGGAGCGGTTACCATATAATTATGGGTATCCTTAAATGCCCCTTTTCTGCTCTTCACATCCGTAAATATTAAATAGAAAAGACCCTCATCATAGGTTAGGCAGGGAGCCCATACGCCGCCTGAATTGAGCTCCCCCTCCATGTTCAGCTGTGAAATACGGTTCAAGGGTCGAGTTAAAAGCCGCCAATGCACCAGATCCTTCGAATGATGAATCTGAACACCAGGAAACCACTCGAACGTCGAGGTTGCGATATAATAATCTTCTCCAACTCTAAGAATGGAAGGATCGGGATTAAATCCTTTCAAGATCGGATTCGAAATCGTCTGCATGGTAGGTAGGCCTCCTCTATTAATATTTACCGCCTAACGTAATATCGTTTTTGGCAAACCCGATTACCGAATTCTTCTTTTCGTAGAAATGGGTAGCATTTGCCATTATACCTTCTCTTGTATAGAACGGACTGTCCGGCTGTAGAGGCAATTCGACCTGTTGCCCTGTGCTAGCTGCCATATAAATCGCGGTAATCAGCTCAAGCGTCTTCTTTCCCTCATAGCCATCGACCAACACGGTCAAAATATCATTTTCTATAGCTGACAGTACATTATCAATTTGTCCTTGATGTCCACTGTAAGGTACCGAAGGCAGCTCGTTGTACAACTTTTCAATTTCGTTTTCCAAGTCTACATTTTTGATAGGGAATCCATTTTCTTTGGGAACGGAAGCGTATACTTTCCACGGAGCGGAGACTCTCGCCTTTTCCCCTTGAAAAATAAGCTGCTGTTCTTCACCATGATGCACAACCGAGCTCGTGATTTGCGCCAGCGAACCGTTGGCATAAGACAATACGGCGATAGATAAGTCTTCTACTTCCGCATTGTCATGTGAAGTATTGCTCATGATCGCTTGCACCTTGGTCGGCATCCCCATCATCCATTGCAGCATGTCAATGTGATGCACCGCATGATTTAACGTGCAGCCTCCGCCTTCCTTCTCCCATGTGCCTCTCCACCAGAGATCGTAATAAACATGTCCGCGCCACCAGTACGATTCCACCTGAGCATGTACCACTTTGCCCATTTTCCCTGAATCCAGCACCTGCTTCAATTTCATGATCGGATCGCGGAAGCGGTTTTGACCGACTACGGACAAGATTTTCTGCGCTTTCTCTGCCGCTGCAATCATCCGATCGCATTCAGCTAACGAGGAGGACATCGGTTTCTCCACCAACACATGCTTGCCGGCATTCAAGAATTGAACAGATAAATCAGCGTGTGTATAAGGTGGTGTACAAATAGAAACCAAGTCGATATCGTCTCTTGAAGCAATATCTGCGGAATCACTGACGATGTCGCAATCCAGGTTGTATTTCTCCTTTAAAACAACTGCCTTTTCCGGATAAATATCGCATAATGCGACGATCTGGCATCGCTCTGGAAAAGAAGTATAGGCTGCCAAGTGAGCTACCGATATACCGCCTGTACCTACTACCGCTACTCTGATCATGAATAAAAACCTCCTGTTATAAATTGATCCTACTAATAAAGGGTACTCCACTACTCTTTTACAACACGCTCTAACCATCTAGAAGTCTGGTGAACATAGAGCGGAGTGGCCAAATGATCTGGGAGAAGCGTTAGCGTTCGCCTTTGTTTCCCGATATTGGCCGCCCAGCGGAGACTTCTTCACCGGACTTCTAGACGTTCTCTAATTTATTCGTTTCCTTCAATTTCTGTCTGTTCCAGCAGCCACAATATCGCCGTTACACCACGAGGATAATATTTGCTGCCAATAATAACCCCGGCAAGAATTTGGTCGCTCCAGCTCCAATAGGAATGCTCTGGATGCTTCAACCAAGCAACGTGCGCTGCATCAGCCTTCTCATCCTGCGGGAAACCCATCATTTTCCGGGAAATAAACTGGCATAAATAAATTTTACTAAGCCATGAATTGCTGCTGGTTGAAGACAGCTTCCAGCCTCCATCAGGAAACAGGCAAATGTCTGGGACCAAAACGGCAGCTAAGTGCTGCTTCAAAGCCTGAATATATGGACCGAACCTGCCATTCTCAGCCAAAGCTTCCCTGCACCCCGCAAAATAAGGGAAAATCATCCCCTCAATGGCCGGAATAATTTTCGAATCGTTATTCTCACTAATTACTGCTGGAATATAGCCTTGATCTGTCATGTTGGAGGTAAGCGTTGCTGCACATCGCTCAGCTTGTCTGCCTGCTTCAGCAGATAATTGTTCTTCACCAACACTGCTGAACAGCTTCTCAAGTGCAACATAAGCGGCCCAGCATTTGCCTGCCATATAAATGTTGTTACGCGCCTGCCCCAGTGAAATGTCCAAGCTGTCGTAGGTTGATATTTCCGCTCCACCCATCGTCCGGCTGCTGTCAAGTCCCATGATCCCATTGCGCTGATCGGGAATAGGATGATCCCGGTTCAGCATGCTGTCGAAGCATTGCTTAAGCGTTGCCAGATGACGGTTCAGAAAATCGCTGTCCCCTGTCTGCTCAATGTACACGACCGCACAGCATATCCAGTTGACCAGTTGCTCATGAGTCATGTAGGAGAAGCAATCTTTAATACCGGATATTTCGTAGGATGAATACTGTGGTCGGGAGAACACATTGGCTACACCCATATCATGGGTAAAGCTGATACCGCCGAGATATAAGGTTGGATCATCGGGAAAGCTTACTTGATCCTCATAACTGTACCGTCGCACAAACATATCCAGCTCGTTACGCACGGTCCATGGGTTCATCTTCAGCTCATAGAACAACTGGTCTGCCGTTAAATCGAAGGTGTTCATCATCCGATACTCACCTTCGTTGACAACCCAGAAGGGATCGCCTTCATAATCCAGCAATTGTGTATTGCCGTAATAGCTGCGGATAGCATGAGCAAGCATAAACTTTTGGTCATCAGATAGTCGTGCGGTATCAACCATTTCATTCGATTGTTCACACGATAAGACCAGTGCATCATAATTTTCAAGTGCGTAAACCGAAACTTCTTCGATATTTTTGAAAAAGCGCGTATACAAGTAGGACGTATCCATCCCAGCCGTGACAATGCCTCCACGATAAAAACAGATCGCATAACGCACTGTTTTCTTCTCCCCAGCCGCAACATCCGTAATTAGGGCACCGCATCCGCCAAGACCGAATGTCCAATTTTCTTTAAGAGGATTGCTAAGAATCCTCTCCATCGTGAAGCCTTGCGCGGAAGAAGTATCTGGATCCAAGGATACAATAGCCGTGTTAAGCCCCTGCCCTACTCCTTTGAATCGCCCTTTGCTTGTATCATCCAACCTTCTCATCGCACTATAAGGATCATTGCCCTGATAACCGAAGAATGCCCGCCTTGTGTGGGTGCCTTTCGTATTATCTATTGTCAGCTCGGCAAAAACGGCAGGAACGAGCGCTTCTTTCAATAGATCGGCTGCGGCTGTCAGTGGATCGGGAACACTGCGTACCGGTGAATAAATCCGAAATGTAAGCTCCCCGGCTTTCCATGTATCCGTACCCACTCTGTAATCGCGAACGATGCTTTGTGCAGGGAAACCTACAAGACGCTGCTTGTTTGTAGGTTCGGTCTCTTCCGCTTTTTCCACGTCGTATCTTGTACTTTCATCCTCGGCATCCGCAAAGAAAGGCAGAGCCTCATACAAGCTGCCATCATCGGATTGCAAGCCAATGAATACATTTTGGTCGGCAGGCTTGCCGAGCTCAAGTCCCAACCCGCCCTTTGCGCCGCGAAATCCCAAAGTAAAGCTGGCAAATGCACCGATAGGTGAATGGTGCGCATTAAAAAATATTCGATCCGTCATGAAGTCCTCCCAAGTTAAAAATAGTTGCAAATTACTGAATGTCTATGCTTACTTATTTCTTTTGTGTCTTAGCGTAAGCTTCTGCATATTCTTTGGCAGTTTGATCTCCGCCTGCGCCTTTAAATTTTTCTATGGCGGCCTTCCAGCCATTCTCATCAATTTTACCCATAATGAATTTCACTTTTGCATCCAGTAAAATCTGTGTCAGCTCTTGGCCTTTGGTTGCCCACGTCGGCGAAATCAATACTATCGTTGGATCAAGAACCGCGTATTTATCGTTATCTTCTTCGAGTTGGATCTGCAGCTTAGTCATAGGGTCGAGAACGCCCTCAGTTCTGATTTTGGTTACAGGTATCGTTTCAAGCGGAAATTTATACGGGAATCCAACTTCGTTGTCGAAGGCATCCTGGTTCGTTCTGACCGCTTTTCCATCCTTCAGATCATAATGCTTGCCTTGAATGCCCCATTCCAGCAAATCGGCCATCGGTTTATCCGACAGCTTGTCGATAAAACCAAGCAATTGCTTTAAGTCTGCTTCTGTTTTGACACTCGATTTGGGGAACATCAGAATGCCGTTGGAACCGCGTTCGCCATTAATGAACTTTCCTTTTGGGCCTTCTACAATACTGAAAGCATCCATTACTGCATTCGGATTATGGCTTTTTACACGAGTTTCAAAAGTCAGTATTTTGTTGGTAGCCTCATTAATGACACCGCTTTTGGCATTTTCCAAGTTGGCTTCAAATTTAGGAACATCGATCGTAGCAAAATCCTGATTGATCAATTTTTCATCATACAATTTTTTCGTAAACTTCATGGCCTCGAAATACTCCGGAGTTTCCTCCGATTTTATATACTTACCATCCTTCAACGCCCAAGCATTAGGGGCGCCGAACGTTACGCCAAAATCCGGTCTTAAGGAATCATTCTTAATCATCATTGTGAGCCCGTAAGTATCGTTAACCCCATTTTTATCCGGGTCATTGTTTGTAAACGCTTTAAACATATTGTATAAATCATCAATCGTTTTGGGCTGCTGTAAACCGACATTCGCTAACCAGTCTTTCCGGTACGTATAAGCATAGCGGGCAAAAGGGCGATACCGCGGAATTCCGTACAGCTTGCCATCGATCTTCACATTATCGTACACAGCCTGCGACATTAACGACAAATTTTTGTAATCTTTGATATAGGGACCAATATCCCAGAAAGCCCCATTCTGCGCTGCACTAATCAAGTACGATTGATTCGGAGCTCCACAGCTTGCAAGAATTTGCGGCAGGTCGCCCGAAGCGATCATGACGGGAAGCTTGCTGCAAAAGTCATTGCTCGATATTAAGTTAATGGAGAGCTTCGTGTTCGTATACGCCTCGATAGCCTTTTGTGCCTCATTACCGGGCTGCGGAATGTCTTTTCCGTCAAAGTTCAAGGAGATTTTGATGGGTAACGGCTCTGGTCCTTGTGCTGCACTACTTGAAGGAGCGGAATTGTTGGAATTGCTCGTACAGCCGGCTAACAACGACATTGTGAGGATTGAAGTAATGACAACAGCACTTCTTTTTTTAGTGTCCAATGTACGCATGGTTGACCTCCATAATTTTAATCATAAAGCGATTTTCTCATTGAAATCGTTTTCATTAAGTGAATAAAATGCTCCAACCCGCTGATTTGTCCTTTCTTGTTTAGTAGTAATACTAACATACCACTATACTCTGCGATTGACGATACACTAATCATGGATCGAATTTACCCTTTTCGCGCATTTTTTTCTAAACGAAACCGGTGTTATACTATAATAGACAACATGGATTTCAGTAAAAGGGGCTTGAAAACAATGAAAAGCTATTCCGATCAATTCGAGATGGGACGGCTTCCCGACCTTCGAATTACCGTTCAGCTCATGGGGCTGCATGGACGAAAAGTTGATTCGCTCTGGAGCTATCCATCGCATGAGCACCCTATGTATGAAATCCATTGGGTCGTTGATGGGGAGATGGAGATGGTCGTCGATGGGCAGACTTATCATCAAACTAAAGGGGATATTCTGTTTATTAGGCCTGGTGTTACCCATTCCTGTAAATCTTCAGGGCCACAGGGCTTCACTTACTTCTGCGTGCACTTCAGTGTCATTGACCGTATTTTCTCCAAAGAGCTTGAACATCATCAGACGACCTCTTATCCCGCATCCTCGCAGCTGGCAATAGGCATTCAACCTGCACTATCGGCTTTATACGATCTCTCCATTGAGAGCAAAAGCACGATTTTGTCCACCTCCAAAAGCAT
This sequence comes from Paenibacillus sp. 1_12, assembly GCF_900114475.1. Lineage (GTDB taxonomy): Bacteria > Bacillota > Bacilli > Paenibacillales > NBRC-103111 > Paenibacillus_S. The sequence goes on from NZ_FOTE01000001.1 coordinate 838,595, forward strand.
GAAGGTTCATTCCGCCGTTTTTGATCTGTTAGGAAGCCTGATTGACGAGCTATCGCAATCCGATAATGTCATGCTAACCAAAAAAGAAGTTTTAGCCAGTCAAATTGCCGAGCAGATTGAAGACTCCGTACAAACTCTTTTGCTGCATGGGCAGACTCACGAAAATGGACGAACCTGGGTACAGGATATTGCCAAATCGGTTAACATGAGTCCTTCTCAAGTCAATCGCATTTTTCATCAGGTGTATGGCAAAGCCCCGCGTAAATATTTGTCTGAAATTTTGTTGAACGAAGCCCAACGCCTGCTGCTGCAAACCGACTTATCTGTGGACCATATTGCGATGATGCTCGGGTATCGGACCAGTCCCCATTTTAGCCGTCAATTTAAAAGATGGACTGACATCACACCAAGCGAATACAGAGAGAACACGGATCCACAGACGCAAGCTTCTAGATCGAGATCTTTGTAGTTTGGGATGTGGATTCACATTTTAATTATTTTCGTGCGTCTGACCCTGACATACTTCTGTCAGGGTCAGTGTTTTAATATAAGAAGTGTAATGTGCAGCTCCATAGTTCAGGAAGCATTTATGGTACCATTCATGATTTTGTGTAAGATCTTTTGATAGTTTTCAGCACGAACTACAATAGCTTTCAAACTAATAAGCACTTCGCGAGCTTCCTCCAAATATTCCTTGTCCCCAAAAATTTCATACAGGGTTATGTAATCATTATATTCATCCAGCCATTCGTTAAAATAAGAAGATGTCATATTTATCACTCCTTTGTAGCAAAGCTTATCAATCCAACATTAAGCTTTTATGAGAACAAGATGAATGCTTCCTATATTTTTATCCAATCCCCGTCTTACTCGCCGCTAATCTCCACGCAGACAAACCTGCACCACTCCGCTTTTATTTGCACACGTTCAAATCATTTAGTCATATGTCATTAGCCGTTACGCAGACTGCTGTGTCTTTATATACTATTTTAGGTGTAAGCCTTGTGTACCCCTGCTTTCCCGACAAATGTGTTTATATTTATTAATTTGCTACTGTGCCAGGAGTGAGCGCCATGAAATGGAATGAATGCACAGGCTTTTATAAGGCCTACCTGAGCTTAGGTTCGACTTGTCAAACCGCCTATCAGTTAAAAAGACTGGGATTGCGTCAATTTGCAGGTCCCTTGGATTGGTTTATTTCTGATTCCGTACCTGATTTGGTCCAGCTGATTCGCAAACGCTTTTATGGATTTATGGAGTTCGACCATCTTCAGCTTATTGACCGAACCTACGATCATTTTGTTGTAAGAGATAGTGATTATGAGGTGGTCTCTTTTCACGATTTCCCACGGTACCTAACGATAGAGCGGGTTTGGGATGCCTACCCCCCTTTCAAAGGGAAGATCGACCGGAGGGTGCAGCGTTTTTTGAAAACTGCAAGGTTCAGTAGTCCCGTTTTATTGGTAAGAACACAAACGTCAAGAAAGGAAGCGATACAATTAAAAGCCGCTTTAAATACAATGATGTACGGTAAATATCGTTTATTAATAGTTAACAATCATTCCAGCGGCTTGAATTCGGTGGTGCACGAAGATTGGGGAATCGACGGGGTGTGCTCAGTAAATGTACCAAGCGGACGCGATTGGAGAGGATCGGATCAGGCTTGGAATACCATTATGAAAGGCTTCATGCTAAGCCATTAAAAAGCAGGCAAGAGGCAGGAATGCTACCTATTTAGATGCAGTATGGATTGATGGCGACCGATGTCCTTGTCTTCTTGCAAGGTTCAAACATCGAGCGCTTTTTTTTGCGAAATAAAAATATAGCTCGCTCGTCTGAAGCAGCAGGTAATGAAACTGGAAATTTTGGTTAAAAAAACTTGTTTCGGAGAATCTTAACAATAATATGCAGGAAAGGATATGCAACTATGGCATGGATCGTAACAGGAGTTTTGGTTGTCATTATGCTTATATCCTCGTTAGAGGCACCTGCTTTATGGAGAGCAAGCAAATTTAAAGAGCTTTCCCTATTCCTGCTATTGATGTGCGGTGCTGGTATCTTGAGCGTTATGGAGGCACTCCAATACCCATTACCCAACCCGCTCGAATGGATCAATGCCACATTTGAACCATTCAATCAGGTCATTTATTCCGTATTTGAATGAAGAGGACGTGTGGACAATGGATTCAAAGGAAACCATAAAGGCGCGTTCTTTTATGAATCTCGTTATTATGTTTGCGGTGGGGACATCGATTCTAATCGCACCTAGCGGTTTGGTAACCGATGCCAAGCAAGACGCCTGGATGGCAAGTATCTTAGGAATTTTTATAAATATCTTGCTGGTGCTGCTGTACACTACACTCGGAAATCGTTATCCGAATAAGACATTCGTTGAATATTGTATAATCTCACTCGGTCCCTGGATCGGAAAAATCATATCACTGCTGTTTGTAGGTTTCTGCTACATCCTAGCCTCCCTTATGCTCGGAGATGTGGGGATGTTTCTGACCTCGCAAATCATGCCTGACACGCCTATGGAAATATTAAAAATCATCTTTACTTTCGTTATCATTATGGCTGTACGAGCAGGACTGAAGGTATATACCCATGCGGTCGAAATTTTTATTATATGGATGTTGGGGCTGTTTATCCTGCTCATTCTTCCTTCCATTCCAAAGTTCCACTTTGACCAACTGTATCCGCTGCTCGAATTCGGTATAAAACCTGTATTTAAAGGTGCTTACAATTTTCTGGTCCTGCAGGAAATGTTTGTGCTGCTGATGTTTTATCCCTACGTATCAGCTGGCGCCAAGGAACGCAAAAACAGCTTTATTAAGGGAATGGGGATCGGCGGCAGCCTCATTATTATTATGACCCTCTCCAGTATTCTTGTTCTCGGTCCCGCGCTTACAGCCAATCAGTTATTTCCTGCCTATGCGCTGGCCAAACATATTAACATCGGAGAGTTTCTTGAACGCATCGAATCCCTGATGATGTTTCTCTGGATTTTATCCATATTCGTAAAGATTACTTTGACGTTTCATGCCACTGTCCTCGGAATAGCCCAAATATTCAAAATCAAGGATGAAAAACCATTCATTTGGCCTTTAGCCATCGGGATGATTGTGCTCTCGTCCATGTGTTATCCCAACACGATATTTGTCATCCATCTGCTCTCCCACAGCTGGGCCGCCTTTTCCCTTACGTTCATGCTGGTACTTCCGTTGCTGGTATTCAGTGTATCGCTCATTCGCGGCCAGCGAGTAAACAGCGATAAATAATTTTTATTACGAAATGGGGTGCCTTCCCTACCTATGCACAATCCTGCCGAAACGAACGATAATCTATTCGTTCAGCTTGAGTCTAACCTGCAGCATATCAAGCAAACCTTGGGCAACAGCGGCGATATCAAATTCAGGGATTTTCAGATTGACGGAATCGAGAATACGTATCTGAAAGCTTCCATTATCTATGTTGAAGGCTATTCCAATTCACAGATCATGCTGCAGGCTCTGCTTGCCGATGCTTATGAGCCGCAGGATTTGTCCGATCCTGAGAGCCTACTCCATCACTACAAGGTTAGTGTCATTTCTGAGGGTGATGTCAGAGAGGTCTTAGTCTTTGAGGAACTATTCAATGGATTGCTTACCGGAAGCAGTATCCTGCTTATTGACGGCTGCTCCTGCGGCCTGTCCGTCGGTACCAAGCAAGTAAAGGCTCGTACAGTTGAAGAGCCGAATGTACAATCCGTCGTACGCGGTCCTCGCGAAGGCTTTACAGAGGTGCTCTCCTGGAATACTGCGATGCTGCGTCGTAAAATTAACAGCCGTCATTTATGGATCGAAACGTTTAAGATCGGCACCATCACCCAAACCGAGATAGCTCTCGTTTATTTAAAAAATCTGGTCTCCGATGAACTGGTAGAAGAGGTGCGCAGCAGACTTAGTCAAATCGATATCGATGGTGTGCTGGAAAGCAACTACCTCGAAGAATTTCTTCAAGACCAGCGTTATTCCCCATTTCCGACCATTTACAATACAGAGCGGCCCGATGTTGTCGCAGCTGGATTAATGGAAGCTCGAATAGGGGTTATGGTAGACGGCACGCCGTTCACGCTGCTTGCTCCAGCCATATTCACACAATTTTTTCAATCCAGCGAGGATTACTACCAACGAAGTGATTTTGCTACCATGATCCGTTTACTGCGGTTTGTATGTCTCATTATCGCAACATTAACACCCGCTCTCTACATTGCCTTGTCAACGTTTCATCAGGAATTGATTCCTACAACCTTGCTATACAACCTGTCAGGCCAACGCGAAGGGGTACCTTTTCCAGCCCTGATTGAAGCCCTGATTATGGAGATCACCTTTGAAATCCTGCGGGAAGCCAGCGTCCGTATGCCCAAGACGATCGGACAGGCTATCTCTATTGTGGGAACGCTGGTCGTCGGACAAGCAGCCGTTGAAGCTGGATTGGTCACCGCAGGTATGGTTATTGTAGTCTCCATAACTGCCATTGCCAATTTTGTTATTCCCGCTTTCAATATGGGGATTGCAGCGCGCATTATACGCTTTTGTTTGATGCTTGTTGGGGGGTCCTTCGGTCTGTTTGGCATTTTTATGGGGATCATCCTGCTTGTTATTCATATGTGCGGCCTGTCCTCACTTGGGGTCCCCTACATGTCACCTTTTGCTCCCTTTCAATTATCAGATCAAAAGGATACGCTCGTCAGATTTCCGTTGATGCGAATGATTACCAGACCCAAAAGCCTGAAGCCCCGTAATCTGGTTCGACAAAAAAGGAGCCGTACCCAACAGGAGGAATGAAGATGAGACGACTCCCTGCATGCTTGATCATAGGCTTGCTGATCCCACTCCTTGCTGGCTGCTGGGACCGCAATGAATTGAATCAGATCAGCATTGTTGTCGGACTTGGCATCGATAAGATTGACGGTATGTATAAGGTGAGCGTTCAGATCGTGAATCCTACCCGAGTCGCTGCCAAAGGCGGGGTGAGCAGTAGTTCCAGTCCGGTCGTTACTTTTGAGGAAAGCGGCAAAACAGTACCTGAAGCACTGCGACGTATGGAGGTTAAGGCACCGCGTAAGCTCTATTTTGCGCATTTACGGATGATTGTGCTGGGGGAAGAGCTGGCAAAATCGGGAATCAGCAAACCGCTTGATTTTATATCCAGAAGCCCGCAAATGCGGACAGATTTTTATCTGATCATTGCCAAAAATTCATATGCCTCCGAGGTATTAAAAATCTTCAGCCGCATGGATCCGATTCCCGCTAATAATTTATATACAACGCTTGAGGTCTCTGATAAGCTCTGGGCCGCAACGGGTAAAATCACACTCGACAAGCTGATTCAGGAACTTAGCGCTAAGGGCAAAAACCCTGCGTTGACAGGTGTTGAAATTGTCGGGAATAAGAAAATTGGCGAAAGCACCATGAATACTGAGATAATTTCGCCCCCGACCTTATTAAAATATTCAGGCATGGCCATTTTCAAGTTAGACCGCATGGTAGGCTGGATTGGCGAGGAAGAGACAAAAGCGCTGAACTACGTGCAAAATACGGTCAATCAAACGGTTGGTTATCTTTCCTGTCCTAACCAAGATGGCAATATAACCGTTGATGTTGTAAACGTACGATCGTACATGGATACCCGAATCAAAAATGGAAAACCGATTGTTGATATTAAGGTCCGTGTGGAGCAAAATATATCTGACATCGAGTGTGATATCGATATTACACAACAGCCAGTGCTCAATAAATTGAAGGAGGAAAGTGATCAGAAATTAGAAAAAATGATTGAAAGCTCCATTCACAAGGTACAAAAACAATATGCAACCGATATTTTCGGTTTCGGTGAGCTCATTCACCAAAAAAATCCTAAAATCTGGTCTCAATTCAAAGACTGGAATGAGGAATTTAAACAATTGGAGGTAGATGCGCACGTGGATACCATATTTAGACGCATGGGAACCATTGTTCAATCCGTTGACCACCAAACCGAAGAATAATCATGCAAAAAAAGCTTAACGAACGCGAATTAACGCAATCGTGTTAAGCTTTAGAAATATTTATATTCATACACTTGCCGCTTCGCTATACGCCTATATCTACACCCTCTATAAATCCATGGTTTTGAGTGTATGGGTATAAGCTTTTTTCATAAACGCAGCTTTTAATTCCCTATCCATACTATTATCATGAAGGATCAAGTAAAAGTTGGACAGGAAATGATGCCAGTTGATTCTGGTTTGTTTCATAATTTCGTCCATATTTAGCCCGCCTCACCTGTAGTTTGATAAGGTATCTTACCCATATCCAGGGTTGTCTAATCAGATACGTTTAACCCAAGGTGCTCGGCCAAAATACAAGTGAATTGCGATCCCGCTCCGCCCCGCGTTTAAGCAGCAGTTGACCTTCGGGTGAATTGACCGCTTGTTGGCCGTTCCACGAATCGATCACGATTTTGCGGGATTTGCCGTAATCCAGCATCTGACGGAAAATCGGCAGCAGCAGCTCAGGATTCTGATTATACTCGTCCTTCAGAAACACGATTTTGCGCCCGTAATTTTCCAGCCAGCACACCCACATTCCCTTATGATACACAAGAAAATTACCTTGTTTGCGTGTAAAGTGAATCCCTTCTACCTCCGGCCACGGCACAACAGTTCCGAATACATCGGTGGGATCTGCCGCATGGATCGCCACAGCACGCTCGGAACCCTCAACAGCAGTTTGCACTTCGCTTGGCTGACGGAGCATACCAATGACATCACGCTCCATAAATTGCATCGAGTTAATTCCTTTGACGAACAGTCCGCGAGTGAGCGTTCCGAGCTCCTCCAGACGCTTGAGCACCTTCAGCATGTTCTCCCATAAAAAAGGCGCATATTGGGAGACGACCTCTTTAGTAATGATTCCGTGATTAAGCAGTAAATGTCTGACCCAGGCAAGCGCCGATTCCTCAAGGGGAATGGAAGTACCCCCCAGTGATTCAACAGGATACCAACGTCCGAGACCCGAGCCCATTTTGGGATTCAGCTTGCCTTTGGCCGCGCTGTAATTTCGCAATGGAGACCACTGATCGTTCGAGATATGACCCTCCCAAACGAGATCGAACAGCTTGGCCAACATAACGGAAGGGACTAGACCTGATTCAGTGGACAGTCGGGTTAAAAAGCTTGCACCTCTGGCACGAAGCAGAGCAAGCAGCTCGGGATGTGCCGTTTCCGTTGTGGTCGGTATAAAGGGACAGTAGAGTGAGACCGAATCTGCTAGAAAAAAGGCGATCTTTCCTTCCTTTTCGTTAGCCTCCTTACGGCCCATCCATATGACCTCGCCTGAAGCGCACAGCAGATCAAGATCAGACTTCTGGTAACCTGCTACCCTAGATGGGAAAATCAGCTGCTCCCATTGCGAATAAGGTAAAAAGATTCCCTGCAGCAGGGTCACCGCATGGCGCAGACTGTCGATACCCTTTAATTGCTGACCCGGCAGCAGGTGGTGCCGCTGCAGGAGCATAAGTCCAAGACGAGCCGATGCCACAGGCTCACCCGCATTACGGAAGTGTTGGAGGGAAAGACGCGTGATCCGATCGCAAACCTTGCTGCCTGACCACTGCCTTTCAGCTGAAGGCCACCACTTCTCGGTTGATTCTCTACCTGCCCTTCAATTAAATAGACGAGATCAGCTTCGCTGAATGGAGTACGCTCGATACGCCGCTCCTGCTCCCATTTCCCGATCAGCTGCTGAGATTGCCCCTCATTTAGAAGATATCTTCGTCTCAGCTCCGCTTCCGAGAAAGACAGTCGGCCATCAATATAACGGTTAAGCACGAATGTAACCGAAGTGGGTTCAAGTGGAAACTGCTCATAGGTTTGCTGTTCATCTCGACTGATCCATCTCGACTCACCGCCCACTTGGCAACGGATAATGATACCTTGCGCCTCAAGCTGCTGAACCCAAGTTTCAGCATGCTCTCCGCAAGTTTCTTCCAGCTCGTTCGAAGTTAGATCGCCTCGTCTTTTCAGCAAGGCAGCCAATTCATTCGGGCCTTGTGGCTTTCCTTGCAGTCGCTGCCGCTCCGCTGCCAATACTTCAGGCTCATACACAACTCCAACCGCAGAGGCCCCGAATACAGCACCTGCCAGCTCGCGGTTAATATTCATCACCTGCATTTGCAGCTCACTGCTGAGCGCATCGGACTCGTAAATTTGAGTATTCACGTAGTCCCACATAAATTGATTAGCCCACGGAGAGGGGAAGCGGCTTTCCGTGATTTTGACCTCAATACTTCCTGACTCCAGTCCGTTCAGCACATATTTGAGACCATCGGCATCCAGATGCTCCTCGAAGCATTCTGTAATTGCCGCCTCAAAAAAAGGAAACTGCTCGGCATAAGGCAGCACTTCCTTTAGCAGCTCCTCGCTGCGCAGGCGCTTTTGCCACATCGGTGTCCGTGTAAACTGCCGTGACAGCAGCAGCCCCACCTCCGCCATCCGGCGAAAGGTGATAGCAAACATCGGTGAACGGCCCATCGCCTCCATCAGAATCGGGTCAACCGATGCTGCTGCAGCCTGCCAAATCGAGGATAGCCACTCCGGGTCCCACTCCCGAAAAATCATCTCGATTCCATTATCCTTTGCTCCCATATAAGGACGGTATTGCAGCTTGCTCTCTATTAAATGCTCCAGCACAATCTGCCACGTCCGATTCAGCCTGCGTCCCCACACATTGTGGAGAATAACGTGGGTTTGGTTCATTGCATCCTGATACTGCTCAATCACAATCGAGCGGTGAGTCGGAACCGCGCTTGCCGCCTGCTGCTTTCTGATCAGCTCAATCAGACTATTTGCCGCAAGTGCATCAAAGCCATACAGTTGCTCCAGCCAATCGACGGTAGCCACATCCGCCTGCCGATCCTCCAACCGAGCACAAATTTCAGCCAAAAATGTACCTACCTGCTCTCCAAGCTCAAAGGATCTCCCAAGACCCTCACTGCGCCAAAAAGGAATCTCGCTGATCCGGTTAGCCGTTTCACTGACCAAAATACGATCATTTCGTATTTCCCGAATCGTCCACGATTGAGCCCCCAGCTGAAACAGCTCGCCGACCTTGCTCTCGTGTACATATTCCTCATCCAGCTCACCGAGCTGGATCTGATTATCGATATGGTAAACCGGATAATTACCGCTACCCGGTATCGTACCCGTTCCCATAACGGCAGCCATCCGGCTGCTGCTTCTGCTGCTCAGCTTCCCCGTGTCCAGATCCCAATCAATCAAAGGGCGGACAAACGGATAATAGCCGGAAAGCACACGCAGCAGTGCTTCCAGTTTGTCGCGCGTCAGCGTATGGTAGCAATCACTGCCTCGCACAAGCAATAACAGCTGATCAACAGTCCAATCATCTGCTGCCACCATCGCCACAATCTGCTGATTCAGCACATCGATTCGATTGCGCCGAATGACGATTGGCTCAATATCCCTCTCCCGAATCATCCTGCTGAGCACAGCCACCTCAGGAAGCGTGCTGCGCTGACGAACGATAATCACACCACGGCTGACCTCCCCTACACCATGTCCAGCGCGGCCAATTCGCTGTATACCCGTAGCGGCTGCCAGTGGAGAATCAATTTGAATGACCAGATCGATCTGGCCCACATCAATTCCAAGCTCCAGCGAAGAAGTGGCGATTAGGCATTTCAACTCACCCGCTTTTAGACGCCGCTCAACCTCCAGCCTCTGCTCGCGCGAAATGCTTCCATGGTGTGAGCTGGCGAAATCGCCGCCGCAATAATCATTCAACTGCTGAGCCAGCCGCTCACACAGCCTGCGGTTATTGACAAAAATCAGCGTCGAGCGGCAGCCTTCCATTTCCTTGAGAATACGATCCATGATCGCAAACCATACCGCCTCTTTATCTTTAGCGGAGTCATGATCGAGTACTGCCACTCGCAGCTCAAATTTTTTATCACCGATGCTTTCTATAATGTTAACGGGCCTGACTGAGTCATCTACCCAGCCTCCCAAGAAAGCAGCCACTCGCTCCAAAGGCTTTTGCGTAGCAGACACGCCAATACGAAGAAACGATTTCTCGCACAGCACCTCCAACCGTTCCAACGAAAGCGATAGGTGAGTGCCTCGTTTATCGCCTGCGATATAATGAATTTCATCGACAATCACTTGCTCCACAGATCGTAGAATTTCCCGAGCCTTCTGGGAAGTCAACATCAAATACAACGTTTCCGGGGTCGTAACGAGAATATCCGGCGGCTTACGCAAAATCGAAGCACGTACCTTTTGAGGTGTATCTCCAGTACGAACCGCAGCTTTAAGACCAAGCCAGCTAAGCTCCGTCCGTTCGGCCAGCTTATCCAATTCCGCAGCAAAAGAAACCACATGATGGTGAATATCATTATTTAATGCTTTGAGCGGTGTGATATAAAGCAGCTTGACACCAGGCCGTTCTTCGCCTTCAGGATGCAGCTTGGACTGAATAATACGATGCAAGCCTGGCAGCATGGCGGCTAAGGTTTTACCTGAGCCCGTTGGAGCAGCGATCAGCGTATGACGATCGGATTCAATGGAAGCCCACGCCTGAACTTGAACGTCCGTAGGCTCATTAAAGCTTTCCTTGAACCACGTAGAACAGAACCGGATGAACTCGCTGTAAATAAGCAACTGTTCCCATCTAAGCAGAATCCCCCTTGTATAGATCGGATTGATATCATATAAATTCATTTGGTTAAGCTGAACCTACCGTCTGGACAGCAGGAAGACTGCGACATGCAGCCCCTTATTCCAATCGCTGTTGGCAAATGGATTCTTTCTATCCTTAGCCCATGAGGTAAGACCCATCTGCATAGGCAAATACATCGTTTTCCAAAAGAGTCCGCTTTCTCCACTCGGGCTGTGTGTTTCTTGGTTCATCTAAAATAAATTGAATCTTTGCATCATCGTTACCATTATTATACACCTATAAACGTAACCACGATAATAACTGGCTTCACTGGACATTTTGATTTCCAATACATTTTGTTGAACAACTGCAGCAACAACAAAGAAACGGTCCCCTGGAATCCGCGGCACCGTTTTTTAGTCATTTCCTTTTGTTATCCCTATTTGTTATCTCTGATTAACTTGGTATGACCTGCCTTAGTCTGCAGTCATCCTCCGAATGGATCTATCTCGCGTTATGGCTACAACACCGTATACCCGCCGTCTACCACGAATACGCCTCCTGTTGCGTAAGCGGAAGCCTCGGAGGCCAGATACACGACAATCCCGCCCAAGTCCTCAGGAACTCCCGGCCTGCCGAGTGGAGTCCGTTCCATCCACAGCTTCGTCATATCCCCGCCGTTATCAAAAAAGGGCTGTGTCAGCTCTGTTTTCATATACCCTGGAGCAATCGTATTCACCCGGACCGAATGAGCTGCCCATTCTGCAGCCAAGCTTTTCGTCAATGAAATGACGGCGGCCTTTGAAGCATTATAAGAGCTTTGGCATTGAGGCGTATTGACGATTATTCCGGACATCGAGGAAATATTCACGATTGAACCTTTGCGCTGCTGAATCATCACTTTCCCTACCGCTTGTGCCATCAGAAAAACACCATGCAGATTCACATTAATGACATCGGACCAATCCTTAAAGGACATCTCCTCCGCTTTGGCGTTCCGCACGATACCAGCATTATTGACCAGCACATCAATTTTACCGAACACAGCGAGCGACTCCTCGACGATACGCTGTACATCTTCAGGATGGGTGACATTCGCCTGAATAGCCAGCACCCGAACTCCTTTTGCCGTGCGTAGAGCTTCCGCCGTTTGCTCTGCCCGCTGTAAATCCAAATCAGCTATGACGATATGCGATCCCATATCTGCAAGCGCCTCAGCCATCGCTTTACCGAGTCCGGTCGCCCCTCCAGTAACGATTGAACAATAATCCTTCATCGCAAACTTTTCCCAAATACTCATCGGTTTTTCCTCATCCTTTCATCTACAAGTACACTTCTACTATTGAATATTTATGGTAATTAATCAAGCAGCTTATAGGTTTCATTACAAATATGAATCATATAGTTGACGAAGCTTTGCGTCTGGATTGCCCTTTCCTTGTTGGACACAAATACACTGGGACTCCCGTCCCCTCTACGAATCCGAATCGCTTCTTGAATCAATGGGTGCCATTCATCGGATACCAGCTGCAGCAAAAATAGACCACCCTGATCCTTCGTAACGATTTGCTTGTGCTCAAGCGTATACATAATCCGACCCAGCGTAAGAACCGTATCATCGACCCAATGATCTTGCACAAAGCTTTCGTAATGTCCGGCCTTTTCCGTCCAGTACTTATGTAAATTATACTTCATCGCGATAAGCAAGTCAGGCCAATCAACGTCGATAAGTAAATGCTGAGGCTTGGCTCCGTGCAGGGTTATTCCGTGATTTTTTAAAATCCATAAGGAAGTGGAATCAATATTCCCGTTCGTAAGCCCTTTGTATTCACCGTAAAAGTATTTAGGAAATTGTATCATCGGCGTCTGGATCGAATGGCTTAAATGAGCGCTTGTCGTATATTGACCTTCCATGACGCTATAGCAGCTATGCTTCGCTTTGAGCTGTTCATGAATCGCATGCAGCTCTCTTAACTCTTCCTCAAGCAGTTGCCTGCTGATTACGGTAATAAAATCAATATCGCTTCTCCCGGGAATAAAGCCATCTAAAGCAATGGAACCTTGAAGGTAAATTCCGCTAATCACATCAGGTAAAGCTGAACAAATCCCTGCAGCATAATCCTGTAAAAGCGGCTGTAACTCGTTTGGAATTCGAGATATCAAGCTTAACACTCCCCATGCATTCATCTTTTTCATAATGTCAGCCTTTATCCTGCTGCTAGTTCAGCGATTCTCTCCTTCTGTCTAATTTACAATACATGGCATTTAGTAAGCAACGAATTAAACCTCCACGATGACGCTTGATGCGCTGGCAGTGCGGCGTTGTTAAGCTTTTGTGTTATAATGTCGAATATCATACGTTTGGAGGATGGATATCAATGAAAATATACGTCATTCTTTCCTTTAATGGAGAGTCAATGGACAATGTATATGTAGGTGCAGATGAGGAAAAAGCGCTGGCTTTACAGCCATCGGATTTCGAAGATTGCGATGCGCTTTTCGTAGAAATCTGGGAGGATGGGGAAAAAACCGACGATTACCGTTTGCTATAACCAAGGTGATTATCCCCATAGGGTTGAAGTCTGGGCAGATGCAACCTTTAGCAGATTTTATCCGCTTATTTATAGGCAGCATGCAGCCTTCAATTAATGTGCAGGAAGGTTACACCTGCTCCTGTTGTAAGAAACAGTAAATACAATCTAACCAAAAGTATAGACTATTCTTTCTGAATTATCATGATATTGAGTAAGGTCTTGAAAAAAATAGTCCTACAAAAAGCCTTTGGATTTTATTCCAAAGGCTTTTTTTGATGAAAGTCCCCCACTGCCCGGAATACCATCTATAAAAGATGAACAAAAGAAACACACAGCCCGAGCGTAGAAAGCGGACCCTTCTGGAGAAACGAAGTGTCCGCCTTTGCAACAGCGATTGGAAGAAGGGTCTGCTTTCGCAGCGCCTTTTTGCTGTCATGATGTTTAGTTCATCTTATATAGTTATGGATAAGCCAGTTAGTTCAATGAATTGCGACTAAAATTTGGCAATTATCGAATGAGCTTTCATTTATTAAGTAGCTAGAATTTGATCGTCATACCACATAACAGAGGTGTTGTCAGTGTAATTAGCGAGATCGTTGTTTTTCCGTATCAGATATAGCTTTCCGTCGATTCCCCTATAAACAGGCCATTCTGAACGGTAGGTTGGTAAAAACGGCGTTTCCTGAGCGAGTTGGTCCAAGGAGTCTACCTTCGTCATTTGGAAGCTCTTATCGATCAAATAGTACCCCCTGCTTGGTGTGGTCTGCGGATCGTAGCTGATTTGATGCACATAAATCAAAAGCTTCCCTTCGGCATCCAAAAAATTTGTAAAACTTGGATTATCGGCTCCAGGTACCGTGATATCGTAACCATCCATCCATGCATTGGCTACTTTAAGTTCTCCTTGGGGCGAAACAAGCGCCAGCTTCCGGCTGCCGGGGATAATTCGGCCGTGCATCATGCTCGTACCGTCAGACGCTAGCCAATAGCTACCATCCGAATTCGCGATGATACAGTCTGGAGATTGGGGGAATTCAGTTACTTCTTTCGCCTGTCCGTTTTCGATGAGATACGAATAATAAGTGGTTAAGCTGTTGCCATAATTATAGGCGGTCACCTTGGTCACGGTTAAGAACGCCCGCTCAGATCCTAATGGGTGTAAGACTCCTGTTAATTGTCTAATGAAGGGGTTACCTGCACTGTTCGAGTCGACCGTAATTTCCTCCTTGGGCAGGAGCTTCATGTTGTCATAATAGAGACCATTGTCTTTCTGTACTAAGGTCACCGTTTCGGCCGCAAGCAGGCTTTGTTTCTGCTGAATATGCTTATTCAATGCTTCTGTTTCTTCAATAGTCATCCACTTAGGCGGTTCATCCATCGATTTTTTCACCTTAAGGCTGCCCTGACCTTTTTCAGTAACGAGTGTGGGGTATACGTACAAGTACTCTGCATCGTCGTAATAAATGCGTTCAAGCACCTGTTGCTGTCCGCCGATGATCTGAAGGCCCTTCTCCTTATCCCATCGGAGTCCGAGATCCAATAAGTCATGGGCATATTTCCACGTTAACGGCATGTAGGTAACATCATTCCAAACAAGTAAGGGATACGGCTCCTGTCCGTTATCAATTAAGCTATCGTTGATCGCCAGCCCAAAGCTCGGCATAGCTGCCGTGTAGTTCTGTTTCGGGTTATTTGAACCGGAAGTATCCAATGGGAAACGCTCTTTCTTCCAGCCCAACCATCCGCCACTCCGCTGTCCACCGCCCTTAAGAAGGGTCAACCCTCCTTCGCTATAAACGAGGTTCAATCCCAACGATTGCGTAACCTCCCAGGTTAGCGGCAGGTAAGTGATGTCATTATACACGAAAAAAGGGTACTTTAAATGTGCATTATCGACAGGCTGCCCGTTGATTTGAATGGAAAAAGAGGGCAATGTCAGTTTCTTTTGAGATCCTGCTGCGGCCTCCGTACTCATATGTGGGAAACAAGCGAACAACAAAACAATTAAGGACGCCAAGATTAGACGACTTTTACAAACCACCATAAGCACATCCTTGCTTTTGTATTTTACTTTTTAGACGTAGAATGCTTGCAAAAGTTGCCTCACTAAAAGATACAGCTGGGAGTTAGAAAAAGTCCCATTTTTATTATATGGTCATCGCATGAATAACAAGCGCTCTAAAGCTATAAGTTTCTTAACTATATAAGATGAACCAAAGAAGCACACAGCCTGAGAGGAGAAAGCGGAACCCTTTGGAGAAACAAAGTGTTCGCCTTTGCACACGGGTTCTTACCCCTATGGGACTAAGAATACAAAGAATCTGGCTGCAACAGCGATTGGAAGAGGGGCCTGCTTTCGCAGCGCCTCTTATATGGAGCTTGAGCTATCGTCAGAGACCGATTATATATTTCTTTCTAGCAATGCCCCCAGTTGCTTTGCCAAGACGTGATGGGGAACAGGCTTTTCATTAGTAAACCACCATTCCACAACGCCTACGAAAGCAGATGCGACAAACCTAACTAGCAGATCTTCATTTAACCCCTCGTTCTTTCCATTGGTTACATCGGCCTCGTTGGACAATTCTTCGATAAGCAAGTCAAGAAACCGACCACGAAAATAAGGAGCACCTTTACTCGCTAACATCATTGAAAAGAATGAATAATTACGTTCAAAGTATTCGGTCCAGATCAGAGTCGATTCGGTAAAATCCAACTCAGAAGCCGCTCTGCACATTTCCCTTAGAACGTCTATATGTTCTCCAATGAGATTATCCAGCAGATCAAATTTATCTAAATAATGAAGATAGATGGTCCCGCGGCTCACATTCGCCCTGTCAGAAAGATCCTGTATCGTAATGTCATCAAAATTTTTCTCTGACATCAGTTCAATAACAGCTTTTTTTAACGCTTCCTTCGTTTTAAGTATTCTTCGATCCACTTTAGCCAACTGACGGTCACCAATCTTTCTTAAATAATTAACAATTATCAAGTAGCTGTTCATTACTTAACAAATCAAGCTCATTTAACAATTGCAGATGTTCTGTTTCTGTTTATAATTATAGACGTAAGTTCATTAATGTATCAATGATTATTATAAGTTCAATGTTTGAAAATACCGGATTGGAAGTATCCCGTATTTGTCTTGACTGTATGGGTTGTGGTGAAGCAGAGGGATGGAATCATAAGTGGGTACTTGATGAGGAACGCAGGCGTCCAATCCTTAAAAAGCATTGGAGCAGCCTGCTCTCAAGGAGGATGAACAGTGGAACGTTTATGGACGAAGCAGTTTACTCTCATGACTATAGGAAATCTATTCCTATTTAACGCATTTTATATGCTGTATCCGACCTTGCCGCCTTACATCAAACAGATGGGTGGCAACGAATCGCAGGTCGGTCTGGCGATGGGCGCGTTTATGCTGTCCGCCGTTATTTTCCGACCGCTCGTCGGTGGGCTATTAGAAAGGTTCGGCAGGCGTCCGTTTATCGTCTGGGGGCTGCTTCTTTTCACCTTGGCGATGTATATGTATGAATGGGTAGGGGGAATTGTCGTTTTGATGGGGCTCAGAATCTTGCACGGGATGAGTTGGGCCGTTTCCACAACCGCCACGACCACGGCGATTACAGATATGATCCCGTCCACCCGCCGCGGCGAGGGAATGGGGTGGTTTAGCACGTCCATGACCCTGGCTATGGCAATCGGCCCGATGTTCGGCATCTGGGTTACACAGAACCTATCGTACAGCGCCTTGTTTTTATTCGGCGTCGTCCTTTCTGCAGCAGCGCTGCTCCTGACGTTTGGTGCAAAAATGCCTTTCCAGCCGCATAAGGGCGCAAGAAAAATCGAATTGTTCGAAAAATCGGTCTTGCCCATTGCGGTATCGGTCTTTTTTCTATTTATCGCTTATGGCGGCATTACCACCTTTGTTCCGCTGTTCGCTGACTCGATCCAGATCAATTCCGGAGCTTTCTTTCTGGCTTTTGCAGCAACGCTTGCATTGAGCCGTCCCATTTCGGGCAAACTTTCCGATCGGTACGGCGAGATATTTGTTATTGTACCAGCACTTATAATTACGATTTGTGCATTAATTGTCTTGAGCCTCTCCACCGGTTTGATTGGCGTTCTAGTATCAGCGGTGCTATTTGGCATCGGCTTCGGTTCCGCGCAGCCAGCTCTTCAAGCGGCAACGATACGTCTCGCCCGTTCGGACCGTAAAGGGGTCGCCATCGCCTCTATATCGACTGCTAATGACCTTGGCATTGGGCTAGGTGCGATCATGCTCGGCTGGGTCTCCCAGTACACAAGCTACCATGTATTGTTCGCGGTCAGCGCCTTGTCCGTTGCGTTTTCCTTGATACTTTTCACTTTTTTTGTAAAACGTTTGTTGAAAAACAAACAGTCTCTGAATGCCGATTCTGTTCCCTTCGAATGAATTTATCAAATTATAGTCTAATAAACAACAATAAAAGCAGCAGGACAAGGAAAGCCCTTGCCTGCTGCTTTATCATTTAACGCCCTGCCTTCAAGCTGCTTCCTGTTGTAATCGCCTGATCCTGAAAGTTCTCAACCGATGCTTTCTTCTCGTAGAAGTGAGTGGCATTCGCTTGAATCCCTTCACGTGTATAGAAAGGATCGTCCGCGCTAATAGGGAAGGTAACCTTTTCCCCTGTGCTTGCAGATTTGTAAATCCCAAGAATCAGCTCAAGCGTACTGCGGCCGCTAATCCCATCGATGAGCAATGGAGCACCGGTTTCGATCGCTTGCAGCACATTATCTATTTGGCCCATATGGCCTTCGTACGCAACCTCCGGCAGTTCCTCATACAGCTTGGTAATTTCCTGCTCCAGCTGAACATTCGGCTCAGGGAAACCATTGGCTTTCGAGCTCGAAGCTTTCAGCTTCCATGGTGCCGAGACACGCGCCTGCTTGCCTTGGAAAATAAGCTGCTGCTCTTCGCCATGATGGACGACCGAGCTTGTGATTTGGGCTAATGCACCGGATGGAAAGCGCAGCATAGCAATGGACAAATCCTCAACCTCGGCATTGTCATGCGAAGTATTGCTCATGAATGCCTGAAGCTCGCTCGGACGACCCATCATCCACAGAAATGCATCGATATGATGCACAGCATGATTGAGTGTGCAGCCTCCGCCTTCCTTCTCCCAAGTGCCCCGCCACCACAGATCGTAATAGCAGTGTCCGCGCCACCAGAAGGAATCGACCTGAGCATGGACAATCGGGCCCATCAGTCCGCTATCCAGAACCGATTTCAACTTCATCATTGGCGTTTTAAAGCGATTTTGAGCGACTACCGAAAAGATTTTACCACTCTTACGGGCGGCTTCATTCATTTCATCGCATTCCTGCAGCGAGGATGCCATCGGCTTTTCAACCAGTACGTGCTTGCCTGCCTGCAAAAAATCTACAGCAATCGGCGCGTGGGTGTAAGGAGGTGTGCACACGGATATGAGGTCAATGTCCTGCCCCAACAGCTCTTTATAATCGGAAACAGCTTTTGCGTTGGTCAGTTGGAATTGATCAATACGCGACTGTGCCTTGTCCACATAAATATCGCAAATGGCAACAATTTCACAGCGCTCCGAAAATTCCAAATAAGCTTTGATATGAGACGGGCTGATCGCTCCCGCTCCGATAATGGCTACCTTCAACATAGCTGAATCCCTCCAGATTAATTTTTCATATCTTCATCATAATCGAAGAGGGGCTTATTTTATGCAGCGATGTTGTGATAAAATGTTCATATCTTGCTATTATTAAAGCGATTTCATTATTATTGCAAAGCGTGGTGAATTCAGAGGATGAGCATCGTCTCCGATCCGTTCCAATTTGACTATCGGCGAACGTCAGAGCTGCAATTTAGAGAAGTGTTTCATGCCCACCCCCAAATGGAATTCACCTATGTACATAGAGGGAGCGGCAATTTAATTATCGAGGGCAAAACCTATTCCATCGAGCCCAGCACCTTAATGATATTCCAGCCTTTTCAGCTGCACCGCGTTCAAATGCATGTCACATCCGATTCACCATTTATCAGAACCGTCATGATGTTCGATCCTGCATTGCTGAAGCCTTATTGGGCCAGCTTTCCTGTCATTGAACGTTTTTTTCTCGATTTGCAGAAGCAAGCGAGCGGTAAACCCATCCATAGCATTCGGGAATCCGAGCCGATTATCACACATTTAGGAACATTTAATGAGACACGTTCCAAATTGAACGAACACGAAATCAAGGAAGAATTCCATTTCTTCCT
This sequence comes from Paenibacillus sp. 1_12, assembly GCF_900114475.1. Classification (GTDB taxonomy): domain Bacteria; phylum Bacillota; class Bacilli; order Paenibacillales; family NBRC-103111; genus Paenibacillus_S. Next base: position 858,100 of record NZ_FOTE01000001.1, read on the forward strand.
GCTTGGCTTCCTTCGTCAATTAAAGACATTATGGCACAAGCCTGATGACGATCCCTCCATTCCTGCGAGAAGGCATCATCATCGGGCCGAAGAGGTTATGCAGTGGATCGAGGAGCACTATCAAGAGGCTTTCAACTTGGAACAGCTGGCTAAAGAGCTGCATTTGTCCCCTTACCATATCGCCCATTTGTTCAAGCAGGCTACCGGAGCGACTATAGTGGCTTACACGCAGGCAACGAGAATAAGGCACGCTTGTGTGCATCTGATCACTTCGTCATTAACCGTTCCTGAGATCGGTGCTCGAGTCGGAATTCCCAACCCTTCTTACTTCTGCCGTGTATTTCGCCAAACAATGGGAAGCACACCGCATCAATATCGGCTGCATATTCACAAAAGAACCTGACTCTTCAGGATATATCGCAAACGGATGCGGCCTACCAAGGCAATTCTTCACCGGTATCCGCTTCAACATAAATCGGCTGATCACGCTGGTGATCCTTCAGCGCTTCGATCCGGTTCCAGATATGTACGGCTGCTTCCTCCGGCGTATACTTCCCTTTATCGCTCCAGGCTCCATGCATGAAGGTTTTCACCCAGCCTGGATGCAGCAGAAGTACACGTCCACCCTGCTTGCGAATGGTATTGTGAATAAGGGAGGAGCCCATGTTTAACGCTGTCTTTGCCATGCAGTATCCGAACCAGGCTTCACGTTGATTGTTCCCGATGCTGCCTGCCTCCGAGGAAATATTGACGATCAGCTTGCCGCCGTTCATGATCGTGCCGATTAAGGCATTCGACAAGCGGATTGCGCCGACTGCCGTAATATTGTACACACGCTGGATTTCATCAAAGTCTATTGTGTCCTCCACCGTAGCCAGTGTATCGCCAAGTATCGCTGCATTATTGATCAGAAGGTCGAGCTTGTCTGTCTTACTCTCAATGAATGCAGCGGCTTCCCTTACGCTCTTGTCGCTGCCCACATCTAGTGTGATTACGTGCAGCTGCTCTGGAAACTGTTCTGTAAGCTGCTTCAACCCTTCATTGTCAGGCACGATACCGCCCGCAAATACCGTATGGCCCGCAGCAAGTAACTGTTGGGTCAATGCCAGTCCAATTCCTCTGTCGGTACCCGATATGCAAACCGTCTTGTTATTCGCCATTTATGGTCTCTCCTTATCAGTTACCCAGACCACAGATCGCCTCAGCATTTCCCGCACCTCGGGTACGAGATAAGCGTTCCGATCATGGCCCAGCAAGGTTTGATATACTCTTGAGTTTCGATATTGGCTTACCCAAGCAAGCGGTTCTTCCTTACCTGTAATCTTCGATTGTGCTGCATACAAGGGATGGATATCCACATCACCCTCTTGGTCAAAATATAATTCATCTGAAATGATAAAAGATGCGATACCCTCTGTAATGGGGTGCGTATCGTCCGTCATAAACACTTCAAATTCGCCATACTTGTCATGCCGGCTTTTTCCATGATGATTCCAAGCTCGAGGCACGATACTGTGGTATTCCGGCCATTCCGACTGCCCCGCCTCCGGCAGGGAGAAATGAAACGCGCCGTTAGCAAAGTGCAGAATCACAAACCCGCCGCCCTTTTCACCGAACTCAATTACATTCGCCTTGGCCTGCTCGCTCAGCTCGGTTGGGTCCTGCCAATTGCAGTAATTGAAAGCAATCGCATCATAATTAAGCAAGCTTTCATCCGCCAGGCTTTCAATATCATAAGAAATCGTTACTTGAATTCCGCTGTGTTCCTCCAGCGCTTCCTGGATGAGCGGTGTTGTTTCCTCCCAGTTGTGCCATTTGTGATGGTCATTTCCTGAAATCAGCAGTACGTTGATGAGCTTACTTGTCATAGTTCTCTCTCCTCGCATCTAAGCATGATGGATCTGAATGTAAACTCAAGAGAGGCATAGCTGCCCCTCTCTGTGAATGTCTATTTTTTTCCTATTTTTGCATATTGCGCGCTGTACTCCTCAATAACCTTATCGCCGCCTGCTTTTTTCCACTGCTCAATCGCTTGCTTCCAGCCTGCCTCATCCAGCTTGCCCAGCACGAATTTGGTACGGGCGTCATCAATGATCGGCTTTAATTCATTGCCCTTGGTCGTCTGTGTATCGGATACAAGTGGATTGGTCGGATTATTAACGGCAATCGACTCATTCTCAATAATCATCTTACCATATTTCTCCATGAGCGGTGTTTCTTTACCTGTTGTTTTCGCGGAATATTTCGCTACCTGCAATTGAAGCAAGCTGGAGCCGATCTCTGTATCGAACAGCTTTTGATCGATGAAGGCTGGTTTATTGTCCTCCATCTTATAATGTCTTCCCTCGATGCCCCATCCGAGTAGATCCAGCATCTTCTGATCGGACAGCTTATCAAAGAATCCCAGAATCTGCTTCAGCTCAGCCTCCGATTTCACACTGGATTTAGGGAACATAAACACGCTGTTATAACCTTGCCCGCCTGGTGATCTTTCCCCAGCAGGTCCTTTAATGCGGCTAACCACATCCACGTCGGCCCCAGGGAAGGATTTGGTCAAGGATGCTTGATAGTTCGGCGCATCCAGCATGCTAGAGATAACTGCTCCCGATTTGCCCTGGTTCATATCATCCTTCTTTTGCTGATTGTTCAGCACAGGGAAATCCTGCTTGATCAGCTTCTCATCGTACAGCTTTTTATAAAATTTCATCGCTTCAAAATAAGCAGGCGACATGAAATCCGGGCTCAGCTTGCCGTCCTTTGCTTCCCATCCGTTCGGTGCGCCCATATACGAAGCGACGACCCCGAAGCCATCCATCGTTTTTTCATCGGTCAGCCCTACGGTATCCGCTTTTCCATTTTTGTCCGGATCGTTCAGTGTAAAGGCTTTCAGCACGTTATACAATTCGTCGATCGTTTTCGGCTCGCTCAAGCCGACATTTTTCAACCAGTCACTACGGAAAATAATACCGTTAGGTGCCAGGTCACGAGCGCGGAACACTCCATATATTTTGCCGTCCACACTGATATTATCGAATACGGACTTATTCATTTTGGATAGGTTCGGATAATCCTTCAAGTACGGGCCAACTTCCCAGAACACGCCGGAACGAACGGCGGCCAGGATGTTGGAATCCTTATTATTTTGTACAAGCAGGGCCTTCGGCAGCTCACCGGAAGCAATCGTGACATTGACCTTTTCTTTATAAGAGGAATTGGGTACCCAGGAAATATCAAGCTTGGTATTGGTGTATTCCTCGATCCTCTTTTGCGCTTCGCTATCTGCTTTGGGTGGCTCGGAATACATAAGCGTCATGATGCTGAGCTTCAACGGCCCCTTATTTTCTGTTGGCGCACTGCTGCCAGCGGTACCCGCCGCAGGAGTCTGGCCGCTGCCGCAGCCCGCTAGCAATGCCGCAGCACCTACCATGATTCCCATAGTGGCGATGCCTGCTTTTTTTATACCGTTACGTCTGTTCATTGTGAATTTGCCTCCCCTAATCTAATTGTATGTGAACGTATCCCGAACATCAATCGTCCGAACGCGTTTCAACCTTTTACGGAACCAAGCAGTACCCCTTTGGCAAAATGCTTCTGTAAAAAAGGGTATACGAGCAAAATCGGTACGGTTGAGATGACGATAACCGCCATCTTGATAATTTGCGGCGGCAGCGCCACAAAGTTCTGATCAAACTGGGTCGAGTCGCCAATCCCGCCTTGAGACAGGATAACAATTTGCCGCAGCCATACCTGAATCGGCCACATTTTCGAATCGTTAATGTACAGAATGGCACTGAAAAAGGTGTTCCAATGGCCTACCGCATAAAATAAAGCGAAGGTTGCCAGCACGGGCGCAGATAAAGGAAGAACGATGCGCACCAATATGCCCGGATCACTGCAGCCGTCAATTTTGGCCGCTTCCTCCAGTCCTTCCGGCAGCTGCCGAAAGAAACTGACGACCACGATCAGATTAAAAGCGCTGATCGCATTCGGAATGAGCAAGGCCCAGTAGGTGTTCAGCAATCCCATTGCTTTCACGACGATAAAGGTCGGCAAGATGCCGCCATTAAACAGCATCGTGAACACAATCAGGATCATGCACAGCTTTCTTCCGTCAAAATCTTGTCTGGATAACGGATAAGCCAGCAGCGAGGTAAAAATCAGATTGATCAACGTGCCCGCCACGGTAATGCCTATGGTCACCAACAGACTGTGAACGATCGTATCTGTCGAGAATATATAACGGTATCCCTCAAGTGAGAAGGTCGTCGGAAAAAGTATAAAGCCACGACGGAGCACCTCTTCCGGTTCTGCAAAGGACACCGACACGATGTAAATAAACGGGATTATCGTGATTAAAGCGAATACGAGTAAAAAAGTATAATTAAAGCCGTCAAAGATACGGCTGCCCAAGCCTTTATTAACCATCCTGCACCATCCCTTTCTTAATACAGGCCGCTTTCACCGAATTTTTTAGCCATACGGTTCGCGCCCACTACAAGCACCAGTCCGATCAACGATTTGAACAAACCCACTGTTGTGCTGTAGCTGAATTGTCCCTGCTGGATACCGACATTGTAGACATACGTATCGAATACTTCCCCGACCTCGCGGTTCATGGAATTCAGCATCAGGAAAATTTGTTCAAATCCGGTATCCAGAAAGGATCCCAGTCTTAGAATGAACAGAATAACAATAACACCGCGAATCGCTGGAAGCGTGATATGCCAGAGCCGCCTGAAGCGTCCTGCTCCGTCAATCGTTGCCGCCTCATACAGCTGAGGGTCAACTCCTGCCAATGCTGCCAGGAAAATAATCGTTCCCCAGCCAGTTTCCTTCCATACGACCTGCGATACGATCATCGTTCGGAACCACTCGCTGGAAATCAAAAAGTCAATTTTGGGTATTCCCATGGATGCCAGCATATCATTGACAATTCCACCTTCGGTTGTGAAGAAGATATAGGAAATCCCGACAACAACGACCCACGATACAAAATGCGGAATGTACACAATCGTTTGAATCGTTCGCTTGAAAGCTTCCTTGCGAATCTCATTCAACAATAAAGCCAATATAATCGGCAGTGGAAAAAAGAACACTAAATTGTAAATAGCCAATATCAGCGTGTTCTGGAACAGCATACCGAAGGAAGCATCAAAGAAAAAACGTTCAAAATGCTTCAATCCTACCCACTTGCTATTCATCATGCCGAGAGCCGGCTGATAGTCCTGAAAGGCAATAAGCAGCCCCCACATCGGAAAATATCGAAAAATAATAAAGAAGAGCATACCCGGAAGTGCCATCAGATACAGCCACCTGTTTTTCATCAGACGCTGCATCCTTCGGCGGGCCTTGCTCCTGTTGGCCGTTTGAGCCGGTACGGAAGTCAGTTCCACCAATCATCGTCCTCCTTCATTCCTGTTGATAGCGTCAGCATACCAAGGACCTCGAATTGCCCTCAATAATCAACAGCGCTCCAATTGATTTTATCCAGAGATATCAAGGGTTTAGCAGCCATTATAATCACTAGCGTCCCTGATCCGTAATCATTGAAAGCACATTTGTCTTACCAGCTTTAGCCTACTTGCCTAAACCCTATTTATGGTAAATAGGATTAGCTCGTTGCTTCAGATCGATTCCTTAAATCTAACTTCGCTTTGCACCAAACCAAAAAGCTGTCAGGGACATTTGTCCTTGACAGCCTTTTGGATACCCAAGCGTAGTTCCTATTTACGATACGCTGTTAGAAAATGGTAACGTAATCAGCCAACAGACGCTGATGGTGTAACTCTTCGTTGGAAGTTACTTATGCAGGGGTAGTCAGCTTTATCCATTGCTTTCTGCAGCTGTTAATCCAGCTTCAAAAGATCCAAGAGTGCCAAAGCCCCTTCATGATTAGGCTCCAAAGCAGCAGCTCTATGGGCATAGTTTCTAGCAGCAGCTTCTTTACCAGTCTCATAACAGCAGATCGCCATCGTATAAAGTACATGGGAATCTGCTTCATCAATATGACGCGACCGTTCAAAGAAGATCAACGCATCTTCGAACAAATCCATTTGAACCAGCAGCATGCCGCAAGCCAAAGCTAAATCCGACTTTTCCTCTATGGGGTAGTAGCTCCTCCACATCGCATGCAGCCCCATGCAAATATCATTCATTTCTTGCTCACTGCTAGTGGGCAGCAGCTCCGTGATGCGCTCAGCGCTATGAAGAAACAGCTGAGCATCGTAGCCACCCAATCTCCAAAAGGCATGCAGCTGCGACAGCTCTATTACATCCGTCTGCTCCTCAAACCATGCTTTGAGATAAAAAAAATCACCCGGCCAAAAGCGATCTACAAACCGCCGATAAGCCAAACGGGTATGGGCATAGTTGAACGGTTCTTGAAGCATAAGAATGCAGCCTACATTCAAGTTTTTATATTGATGCTTGGTGAACAGGGTCAAGGCTCCCTTTTGCTCAAAAATATATTGAATCGCATGGTAGTTGGCCTCCAATGAAAAGCTCCCGTGATGAATAAGCTTGGGGGCTTCTGCAAATTCCCAGCTATTTAACCGATGGTCACCCTTATCCGCGGTAAGCAGACAAAAGCCTTCCTGCGACAATTGTCCAAGCCGTTCCAAGCATGCGATTCCAACAGCTGGAAGAAGAACATGCGAATCCTCTAGCTTATGCGCGTACAGCTCGATAAGACTGTGGTAAGGATACGATTCCTGCTCGTATTCAGCCGCTCTGCGATAATGGTACTCAGGGATGATGGTCACCAGCAGATCGGACGGGGCCATATGGGCAGCTTTATCCGGAAAATGCAGTGAAACGTCGCATTCAAATATTCGTGCCTCATCCACATACAGCAGCTCTTGCGGGATGCTGTCAAAAAAGTAATTAGCAATGATAAGCAGCGGCTGTTCCAAATCAGCCGTTCTTATGCGCAGGCCAGATTGCGTCAAGTACAGCTCTGTACCCAACACGGCATCAAACTGCGCGAAATCCAATACTCCCTGCTCGACAAAGGGAAGTAAACACTCATGCTGCTGCCAATAAGAAATATTACGGATTGCCAAGTCACTCATCACATAGCGAAAAGGAGGAAGCGTGAGGCCCGCATAGTCTATAAGCTCGCATAGCTCCTTAAGAACCTGAAACGCTAATCTGCCCGAGCCCGCTCCAAGCTCCAGAATCGTAACGGGTGCAGATATGTGGCCTAACCTAGCTCTATCCTGAAGAAACCCAAATATGATTTCGGCATAAGCATTGGCAATAACCGTATTGCTCGTAATGTACTGTGGAACCTCTTCGCTCTGCCAAGCACGAATGCCTTGTTGTTCATAATAGGATCGCTGCAGCTCCCAAATAGGTGCTTCGCTGAAACGGTATATTGACGGATCGTTGTGAATCATGCTTGATTACCTACTTTACTTAATGGATTCAATACAACAAAAGGATCTATATAAGGAGACTCTGCTCAATCATACGCGGACCCCGATGGACAAAAGAAAAGCTCCTAATCGGAGCTTATTCGACAAAAATACATCCGTGTCTATACGATGTCAATATTACGTACCACTTCGGCTCGTCCCTACAGCTCACTCATTTTCTGCTCGCGATACTGCCCCGGTGTCATTCCCTCCAGCTTACGGAACTGCCGGATAAAATTTTGCGCATTTGTATACTGCAGCCGCTCAGCCACTTCCGTGATTTTCATGTCCGTTCCGCTCAGCCAGCTCTTGGCCATGTCATGTCGATACCCAGCCAAATAGTCGCTGTAGTTCATTCCGGTTTCCTTGCGGAACATCCGGCGAATATAGTGCGTGCTATAGTTCAGACGATGCGCGCACTGCTCAAGTGTCAGGTCACTGTCATAATGCTCATGAACCAGATCCATCACGGAACGGGATATGCTTTTGCCTGACGATTCATGCCGCTTGCGGGTCAGCTCCATCATGGGATAAATAATTTGTTTCTTGAACCAGGCTTCAATTTCCTGCGGCGTCCTCAGGCTGAACAGCTGCTCATACTCATTACGGTGATCTTGGGAGAACAGCTCTCCGGTATCTCCCATATCATAGAGTATACGGGCTAGATCTGTCAGCAGCATCGCGAATGACATCCGATACAGCTGAGGATCGGTTTCGACGCGAAGTACATCCTGAATGAACTGCTCAAGCAGTTCTCCGGCCTTGTCCTTATCGAGAAAAGAGATCGCTTGTGTGAGCTCGGATACCAAATGATGCGGATAATAATGACGTGACTCCTGCTGCGGCTTCAGATCATCCAAATACAGGATCGCCTTTTCACCCAGACGAATCCGGTATTGAAGAGCCTCTTTCGCTTCCAGAAACGCTTGCGGCGTTGTGTAAAGCTGTTCATACGGCCTGCTGATCCCGATACTGACTTTCAGCTCCAAATATTCAGCAGTTGCCCGTTGTATCGACTCGGCCAGGCTGCCCAGCTCACTTAACAGCTCGCTCTGACTGTCGGCATCACTTCCGACAAGTGTCACTTGATAATTGCCGATGGGCATGGCATGAATGCGCTGCGGGGGCGGAATCAGCTCGGACGCCATATTATTAATCGCAAACAAGAGCAGATCCTGTTCATTCACATTGTAGCGTGTTTGCGCCAACGTATCGATTTGCAGCACCAATACGCCATAACGGCGCCAGACGGGGAGCTGGAACTTCGCTGCTTTGTCCTCCAGCTCACTCCGGTACAACTCGCCCTGAAACATCTTCAGCATAAAATAATCGATAAGCTGTCCGGATTGGATCTTCATTTGCCCCTCCAGCTGTTCATTCGACTGATGCAGGGAGGCAAATTGCGTACCAATCCATTGCAATTCGTCCTTAACTGCAGCGCCTCCACTGGACGGCTTGCTATGGCGCATTGTAAATTCCATTAGGCTGCGTACCGGAAAATACATCCGTCTGGAACCCCAATACGACAGCAGCCCAGTAAAAAGCAGCAGCAGCACACAGGCCGTCAGCGTAGCCCAACCGATCGATGCGGATTCCTTCTTGGCCTCCTCCAAAGGAATGATCGATACATAAGTCCAGCTATTGTAGCGGGATTGGTTATAGATAACACTGTATGAGTTTCCATGCGAGGTGCTGTTAATAGAGCCCTGTGTATTTTCGGCGTTTTTCAGCTCTTGCGACCACGGCTCGGATGCCACGCTTTGGCCGATTCTTTTCACATCGCTATGTATAATAATATTCATCTTATCATCCAGAATCATCGATTCCCGCGTTGAAAAGCCTTGCGTGAGCAGCTTGGCAAGCTCCGTATTGGATACACGGACAGACAAGTAGCCCTTGGGCTGGGCAGACGTGGCAGGAATGGTCTTTACCAGCTTGATACCGGAGAAGGTTGAACTCAGCTCTGGCATCCATCGGGAATTATAGGCGGAATTCAGAGACACAGCTTTTTTCGTTGTGTCCATTCCAAAGTAAAAGCCGGTTTCCTTGATATACCATTCGTTCTGAATACTATGCAGCTCTATGTCCTTCACTCCGAGCTCATAGGTTTGAACGCCGAGAAGCCCCTTAACGAGCAGATCAATATCTTGGAAATCTTCAATCTCCATACGCTTGGATACAGAATTGACAACTAAAGGCGTTTCTGCGAATCGCCCGGACACTTGCTCAATGACCTTCAGAATTTGCTCGACACGGTTTTGCGACTGCTGCAGGATGAAAACATTCGCTTCATTAACTTTAGTTTGAACCGTTGATGTGGATTGGAAGAACGAATAGATGCCGAGAAATAGGAGCGGAATCGTACTAATCAAGGTGGTAAACGTCATGAGTTTGATAAAAAAAGAGTATCGCGAGGGCATAGCTTCCTCCATACGGCAAGTATAATGCTTCCCATTGTATCATATACTTTCGCTTTTGAGGACAAATCTTAACGAAGCGAAAGGAATCAGGCAGCTCCAGAGGAATGCCTGATTCCTGGATGCACACCCACTCAGTCGGACATCACTTTCGTAGTCCCATCATTATAGCCAACCACGACCGTACTTGCCATTTGCACGAATAGTCCATGCTCCACAACGCCCGGTATCGAATGGATTTGAGCTCCCAGCTCCTGCGGCAGCAAAATATTATCAAATTTGCAGTCCACAATCCAATTCCCATTATCTGTAATAAATTCTTTGCCTTTATCCAGACGCAGCTGCGGCTTGCAGTTGATTTCTTCGAGACGGCTGATCGTCAGGTTGGAGGCAAACGGCACAATTTCGACGGGCAACGGAAATTTACCCAGATGCTCAACCCGCTTCGATTCGTCAACGATGACAACAAAACGTTTACTATGAAATGCGATGATTTTTTCCCGAAGCAGCGCACCTCCGCCACCCTTGATTAAATTCAGCTGATCATCAACCTCATCGGCCCCGTCTATCGTAAGATCAATACTATTGATTTTGGAAAATTCGACTAGCGGTATCCCTGCTTGTCTGGCTAGATCCTCTGAGCTTTGGGAGCTTGCCACTGCGCGGATATGCAGACCTTCTTTGACTTGCTGCCCGATCTTTTGAATCGCCCAATAGGCAGTAGATCCGGTGCCGAGCCCAACGATCATTCCTTCTTCAATGAATTGTATGGCTTGCTGAGCGGCAATCTCTTTTGGATTCACAGTTATCACTCCCTATTATTTGCATGATCGATCTACTTGATTATAAATCAGGTAAGGCTGGAAAGGTAATTTCAATATGGTACAATAAGGAAAATGCCTTGGAAAGGATGGATCCCTTGAACAAACGCAACCGTTTAATTATCTCTTTGACATTGATTATACTCACTTTGGTTTTATCCTGGAAATATCCTGACGTGACTACATTAGGGGAACAATGGTTCACAGCGTTAGGTTTACCTGTATGGTCAAATGGCCGAGACGGTTTCAACTATTTGGGTATTCTGCTAATGCTGATCGCATTTGCTGGCTTGTATTTACTGAGCTCATCCCTAAACAAGCATAGACGAAAAATAGTAATTGCAGCTATCATCGCGATTGTATGGCTGCCAGCCAACCTTGTTATCGGCTATCAAACTGTATTTGCAAAAGGCATTTATACATTGGAATACGACAGAACCAGCAGCAACTGCACTTACAAAAGAGAAGAGCAATGGCTGACAGGCAGCTGTACCTTAACGTTTATCAACCATGGACGGGATGTTGATTTTTCAGTTGCCATTCGGAGAGGACCTTTTCTCAATAATTCTTTTTTAGAGCAGTTGGATGTGCTAGGAGATCAAACTTTTCACATGGCGGCCCATGATAAAAATTCCATAACGGTACCTTTTAAAAAATGGGCACAAGATGTCGAGACGCCTTCAAGCGGCAGCATGTCGGGCTTTGATATTACGGTTAAGAGTGAAACCTCACAGCGGCATCTGTAGCCTTCAGACCTTATACTTATCTTCTTGTGTTTTCTTAAATAGCTTATTCGCTTTGGAGCCAATACTAAAGCAAATAGCGATCATTATCGGTATGACCATCCAGATAAATCCTCTGACAAATGCAAACGGTGTTTCAAAAAGAAAAGCCTTCCAAAAGATTTCACCGCTTTTATCCCATAGTCCCGGTGTAACATACAATAATTTCGGATTCAGAAAAGCCTTCACATCAATGGAGTGTGTACTAATCAGTACGGCAAACAGAGTAATAAAGGTAGTCGCAGTGGACATCCATATATCCGATATTCTTTTATATCGAGCGGCTTTGGAATCAACATCCGAAAAAATATCGTCACTTCCGTTAACAGCAATTTTTTTGAAATATTGAGCTCCCGAGCTTTTTGTTCCTACGACATGCTTCCAGCCGCTGTCTTCAAAAAGCGTACAATAATCTTCAAAATCTCTTTTGTTTTTAAATTTGCGGTAATCCATTTTTATAGGTGCATGATCGGGTATGGCAGGTTGAAATTCATACCTGATCGATTTTTTGGTGAATATGTAGCCCTGCTTTGCCATTTCATTGAGCCATTGCTCTTCCTTGTCAAAATTAATGAAAAACTTGAATATCCTCATGTCGGTTTCCCCCATTTCTCATCTCAAGGTATGTTTCGTAACCGCAATCATGTGATTCATTCGTTCAAAGTCAAGACGTAGCATTTCCAAACCTTTCTCTGTAATCGCATAAACCTTACGCCGACTATCCTCACTTGTGACAGGCTGTATAAATTTCAGCTTCAACAAGTTCTCAACAGCTCCATAAAGCGTTCCAGCCGCCATTCTTACCTGCCCGCCGCTCAGCTCCTCCACCTTTTGCATAATCAAATAGCCATGCGCCGGCTCCACCAAGGATAAAAGAATATAATAAACGGTTTCGGTAAGCGGTAAATTTTTTTCTCTGCTCATAGGTTATCTCCTTCTACTCAGCACAACTGTATACAGTTCAAGTATATAGTTATACTATATACAGTTAGGCTATATATTGCAACTCTATTCTATTCGGTACGTCATTGATCTGCTTTACGACCGATTCCACAGGAACTTATTAATGGCTCCATTTACTTTTAGGCAAGGCGGCGTTATGTAAGCTATAATATAATCCGTAATCGACAATGGCTGCTTTTTATACTACGAGGTTTGGAAGGTGTGCAACTATGCATATATTAATTATCGAGGACGACCCCAGTATACAAATGCTGCTTAAGCTCAGCCTTGAGGTGGAAGGCTTTCAAACGACGCTGGCCGGAACGGCCTTAGCAGGTATGGAACAATTGGCTGCTCAGCAGATGGATTTGATCCTGCTGGATTTGATGCTGCCCGATCGTTCCGGCTTTGAACTCCTCCAAACGCTTCAGCAGCACTACAAAACAATTCCTGTTATTGTACTTAGTGCCAAAAATGAGATGAACGATAAAATACTCGGTTTTCAGCTGGGGGCCGACGATTATTTGACCAAACCTTTTGAAACTAGAGAGCTGATTGTACGCATCCGGGCTGTCATCCGGCGTATGACTACAGCTGCCCCAGCGCCTGAAACCATTCAAATGGACAAGATCGAAATCGACAAACGGGAGCGTTCTTTAAAGGTCGGCGGCACACTTGTCAAAACGACCAGCAAGGAGTTTGATTTTATGTGGCTGCTATGCAGCCATCCCAAAACCGTATTTACGCGTGAGCAAATACTCGATCAGGTATGGGGCTATGAATTTTATGGACAAACACGCTCCGTCGATATGATGGTTAATCGTTTGCGGGAAAAGATGAAGCCCTTTGACCATTTAGTCGCAACGGTACACGGAACCGGCTACAAGCTGGAGGTATAGGCCATGGGACTGCGAAATAAACTGTTTCTCCAGCATACCGTTACCATCATCATGCTGCTAACCGCTATGTACTTTATCGTAAATTATACGATTAGCAAAAGCATGATTGAACGCGATATCCGCACTTTAAGCCAATACAACACCCTGCACCGCATTGAAGCGTTGAAAATAGTCAATGATAAAAGAATCAATATTGAGCAGCTATTTTCTGGAACCTACGCCCCGCTTATTGCTTCGCATTTGGCCGCGAACAGCAACTTCCAGGTTCAGCTGTTTGCATTAGATGAGACGATAGTCGGCAACAGCGGCGATAAAGAAAATTTACTTAAACGAAATGATATCGAGACCGCATTGACCGGACAGAAGGCTACTGTCATTACGGAATCCGATGATACACAGTATTTAATTTATTCAGCTCCTTTTTTGTATGAGGGAAAGATTGTCGGCGGTTTTCGTTACTTGCTAGATCTCAATCAGCATGTCCAGACGCTTAATGAAATGAGATATTGGTTTATTGGTGTAGCCTTGGGATGCCTATTGTTATCTCTACTCGCGAGCTACTCCTTTTTCTCGATCCTCATGAAGCCTCTGCATGATTTGAAGCAAGCGCTTAAGCTTGTATCAGTCGGCGATTTCAGCAAAAAAATTGTGGTTAACAGTCAGGACGAAGTCAGGGAGCTGGCTAAAGACTTTAATCACATGTCCGATTCCTTGCAGCACCACATTGAAATGCTGCATTACGAGCAAAGTAAACAAAAGACATTTTACGACAATATGACGCACGAATTGAAGACCCCTCTCACCTCCATCATTGGCTTCTCCGATTTGATTGCCAAGATGGATAAGTTGGACGATATTCGCAATTGCAATGTGTATATCCACAAGGAAAGCGGCCGTCTCTTGAACATGGTGGAAGAACTGCTGCAGACTTCTCTCAAAGGGGAAGAGGCGTGGCGGGTAAAGCTTAAGTTCATAGATGTAGCATCGGTTCTTACCGACAGCTTGCGGATACTGGAGCCCACCCTGCAAAAGTCATCGATTTCAACAACCTTGCAGGTATCTCCCTGCGATGTTTATTTGGACCTGGAGCGCACCCAACAGGTGCTGTTTAATGTGATAGATAATGCCATCAAGCATAGCGAATGCACGCATCTGGATATCCTGCTGGAGGAGTACGAGGGGCAGGGCTGTGTTCGTATTGTCGATAACGGAAAAGGAATCTCGGAGCAGGACATGCTCACGTTGTTTCTGCCTTCCGAGCATAAGCAGGATCGTGTTATATCCGCACAATCTCATGGACTGGGTTTACCGCTCTGTAAACAGTTGATGGAGCTGCAGGGCGGCAATATCGTAATAAACAGCCGAGTAGGATTAGGAACTGAGGTACAGCTCTATTTTAACAAAGGCCTTTTCTGGTGAATGTTTGTTACAAAATTGATACAAACCTACAATTTTTTTGAGATAAGAGGAGTGTAAAGTAAATGCCAGAGGAAAAGAAAAGGCTTTCATGGTTTCGTCTCATATTATTACAGGTCGTTGTTGGCTGCATATTGATAGGCGTGTGCGCTTATACCTTTCGAATCCCTGTTGATGAAGTGCGCATCGTTGCACCTGAACAGGATGGACGCGACAAGGTTGCCGGTGTACCTATGCGTGTCAATATCACCTACCCGGGCCTCGGCACGATCTCGATTGATGATCCGAAGGAGCTTCTGAAACTATCCAACACCTTTTATGGGCTATTGACCGTAGGCAAGCAGCAAAATCCGGTGAAATCTCCACGGCTTTTGCTTACAGGATCAATGGCTTATCTGGATCAGGAGAATATTCCCTTTCAAGTCGAGACAAACGCCTTTCGCTTCGGTGACGAGTCGGTCAATTCGCTCAATGTCAGCGCGGAAATTCGTAAACTGCAAAGCACGCTCATCGATAAAACGCTTACTTCAGATACGATAGGTGCTGCGATGGACGATGTTCGTAACGATGTGTTTTCTTTGCAGCAGGGAGAGCTTACCCTTCTCACAAGTGTCGAACGGGAAGCACTTACCGCGAAAATGCGATCAGCTGTCCGCGTCATTGATTTTAGCCATTTTGATTATTTGGCTCAGCGGCCTGACGCCCATTATGTTGTACGGCTTACAGATGACCCCAAGTCCAAGCAGCATTGGCTTCATCTGGACCGTTACAATAACGCTTACATTGTCGTGTTCGACCTGTTGGATGAGACCAACCAAAGAGCCTATTTCAAATTGAACGATGCCTCATAACAATTTGAAGGGATGATGGATGGCATGGCTAGAAAGAAAAATAACACTCCTGTCATTATTTTAGCAGTAATTGTAGTTGTATTGATAGCAGGATTCTTTATGTACAAATCCGGCGTGTTCGGCGGCAAGGCTCAAGGAAAAGTAACGGTATATTCGATTTTCCAAGAGGAAGAAGCACGTAAAATCATGGATAAGTTTAAAGCGGATACCGGTATTGATTATGATATTTTACGTTTGCCAAGCGGTGAAGCGGTTTCACGTGTACAAAATGAAATGGGCAAACCGCAAGCTGACTTCTTGATGGGCGGCCCCGCTGATTCTCATGAGGTATTGAAAAAGGCAGGCGCATTGGAAGCCTACATTTCTCCGAATGCAAAGGATATTCCTGAGAATATGAAAGATAAAGACGGCGCTTGGACTGGTTTTTATTTGAATCCAATCGCAATCGGTATTAATACACAACGTTGGAAAGAAAAATACGGAACAGCTCCTTATCCGGAAACTTTCAAAGAATTGTTAGACCCTAAATTTAAAGGCGAAATCGGGATGTCCGATCCGGCTACATCCGGTACGTCTTACACAGCTGTTGCCTCACTAGCTCAAGTATGGGGCAAGGATGAGATGCTGAAATACATGACCCAGCTATTGCCGAACTTGAAAGAAAGACCTAAATCCGGTATCGAACCGATTCAAAAGGCTGGTAAAGGCGAATACACGATCGGTATTACCTTCCTGGGTGACCAAATCAAAGTAAAAAATCAAGGAAATCCGATTATCAGCATCGTACCAGAAGCAGCAGGCTATGAAGTAGGCGGTCTAGCTATCGTGAAGAACGGACCTAATACCGCAGCAGCCAAGAAGCTAATGGATTATATGTTAACGGCTGAACCTGGGAAAATTTATACAGAGTCTGCTTATTCTGTCTCGGTTAAGCCAGGCGTTCCGGTTCCACCAGGCGGTGTTGATATCAAAACGACCAAATACAATAAATCATACAGTCTATGGACTGCAGCTGAACAAAGAAAAGTATTGCAGGATGCTCTAAAAGATTTGAAATAAGTTGAACCATAGAGACATAGCAGGTCTATGAAGATCCTGCTGTGTCTCCAATGGAAGATTCAGAAAGGTGGTAGCTCTCCCCCTATGATGAAAGAAAAAAAAGGCATCGGGGAGTCGATCGGCCGGCTCGTCAGGGATCCCTCTTCACTCATGCTTGTATTGATTAGTTTTGTTATTTTGCTTCTATTTGTCGTCTATCCACTCGTGTTTGTCATTTTTATTCCTAGTGGCGAAGACTGGATAACCTTTTTTAGCAAGGGCCGCTACGGCACAGCACTGCTGAATACGGTGGTTAGCTCCTCGCTATCCGCAATCACAGCAACCATATTCGGGTTCATTTATGCTTATGCTATTAATTACAGCAACATCAAAGGTAAAAAGTTTTTCCGCTTTATTGCCTTCTTACCGCTGCTAGCTCCTTCAGTCATGAGCGGCTTGGCTTTCCTGCTATTATTCGGTCGGGGCGGCATGGTGTCCCAATATCTGAAAATGTGGTTTAATGTTGAACTGGACTTATATGGGTTACCTGGACTTTGGATTGTTCAGACCATCTCCTATTTCCCGCTTGCGTATATGACAATAACCGGCGTCCTGCGTTCGATTTCTCCGAACCTGGAGGTTGCTGCACAAAACCTGGGTGCTCGTGGCTTCAAGCTGTTTCGCTCCATTACATTTAAGCTTGCACTTCCGGGTGTGATCAACGCCTTCTTGCTTGTAGCCATTAACTGTTTTGCCGATTTTGGGAATCCGAAGCTCATTGGGGGCAATTATACCCTCTTAGCTGTTGAAATTTATGGTGAAATCATTAATAACCAGCCTGGACTCGCTTCTGTTATGGGGATCATCCTGGTCATTCCTGCCCTGCTGGTTTTCGTTATTCAGAACAAACTATTGTCTAAAGGCTCTTATTCGACCATTACAGGTAAACCTGTTTCCGGCCTGAATCGGGTGACAACTTCCAAAAAGACCGATATCATGCTCTTTTCGTTTAATACGTTGATGTCTATTTTCATTATTGCAATGTTTGCCATTACGATCCTGTTTGCTTTCACGAAAAACTTTGGCAGAGATAATACGTTCACGCTTGATCATATGATGAAGGTGGTATTCAGTACTTCCAGTCCTGCGGTGCTTAACAGCTTGGTGCTCTCTTTAATCAGCTCTCTGCTTGCTGTCGCGTTTGGGCTCGTATTGGCGTATGTCGTCGTACGCAAGCCATTTCCGGGCAAAAAATTGCTGGATTTCACCGCTGTGCTGCCTATCGCTTTACCGGGTACCTTCGTAGGACTCGCTTTGATCGTAGCCTTCAGCTCCGGACCGATTATTCTTCAAGGGTCTGCTGTCTTGATTATCGTAGCGATGCTGCTCAAGCAGATGCCCGTTGGTTACCGTGGACTCAGCGCTTCCTTCAAGCAAGTGGATAAATCCATTGAAGAAGCTTCCATGAATCTCGGCGCTGACAGCCGCAAGACACTGACAACGATCGTATTTCCGATGCTGCAAAAAACAATCGTCGCGAATTTCGTTTACGCGTTTATGAAAAACATGAACACCTTGAGTACCATTGTGTTTTTAATAACACCTCAATGGGTCGTTGCGGCCGTGTCCATTTTCAACTATGCAGAGACAGGCACTTATTATTGGGCTGCCGCTGTTGCTGTGGGACTAATGGGAGCAACACTCGGTACACTCGGTATTATTAAATTGATTTTCGGTTCAAAAGTGAAAATTTTTGATTTCTAGAGGTAGGGAGTGGGAATAATGGGAACAGAAGTGTTGCTGGATCTCAAAAACGTGAATAAAGTGTTCGGTGTCAATCACGTTTTGAAAAATATTAACTTGCAGATTGAACGAGGCAAATTCATTACTTTCCTGGGTCCAAGCGGCTGCGGAAAGACGACCCTGCTGCGTTCTATCGCAGGCTTCTATACAGTGGATGAAGGTGAAATCTGGATAGATGGGAAGCTAATGAATGATCTTCCTCCTTATAAACGAGGAACCCCCATGGTATTCCAGGAATATGCGCTGTTTCCTCATATGACCGTATTCGATAATGTGGCTTACGGATTGGATGTTCAAAAGCGCCCTGAAGGTGAAATCCAGGATCGGGTGAAATCAGCCTTAGCCAAAGTGAAGCTAACTGGACTGGAGGAACGTTATCCGCACCAGATGTCCGGTGGCCAGCAGCAGCGTGTAGCTATGGCCCGTGCGCTCGTCATGGACTCTCCGATTATTTTGCTGGATGAGCCGCTAAGTAATTTGGACGCCAAGCTGCGTGAAGAGGTACGGGTTGAATTGAGAAATATTCAGCTTGATTTGGGCTTAACGGTCATCTACGTGACCCATGATCAGGTTGAGGCTTTATCGATGTCGGACCATATCGTCGTCTTTAATAAAGGGGCAATCGATCAGTACGGCACACCTCATGAAATCTATTACAAGCCGCGTACCCAATATGTAGCTGATTTTATTGGAACAACGAATTTTGTCGAGGCCGTCATTTTGCAGATTGATGGTGATAAGGCCACTGTAAAATACGGCAAAAATAATGATACCGTTACCGTCCAAACCAATGAGCAGGTTACGATTGGAGAGAATGTTCTGTTAAGTGTCCGTCCGGAGTCGATGCGTATCAACGATCCAAGTGAGGATGGCTTTAACATCGCTGGAGTCGTCGTCACTTCCTCCATGTTTCTCGGTGAAAAGGAGCGTTATTTCCTTGCAGGCGATGAAGGTAAAGAATGGATTGTCGATGTGTATGACATTGGTCAGACTTCTTACGAGGGTATCGTAAAAATACATGCTGCAGCTAATAAAATTCATTTGATTAAAATCAGCAATTGAAATAAATTAAATGAAGAATATCTTATTTTAATAAGAAAAGCTTCTGATCGAAAGCTTTACGACAAGGAAACATGCGTGTGATTAAAAAAGGAAAACAGTCGTTTTCCTTTTTTAGCTTTTTATGTGAAAGGAGGCGGTTGGCATGTGGAAAAAGGGAATTGGCATCTTGATTTTGTTGGCCATCATACTTGCAGGATACTCCTATTTCTCTGTAAATAAAAATAACCAGCCGCTAAAAGTTTACGTTATTTTTCAGGAAGATGAAGGCCGGATTTTGCTGGAAAAGTTCAAAAAACAGACCGATCAAGCGTATGAAATCATCCGTATGTCAAGTGGAGAAGCCAGCTATCATCTAATGACGATGAATAAAAGCGGAATTGATGTCGTGCTCGGTGGACCCGCCGATCTTCATGAACAATTAAGAAATAGCGGCAAATCCGAACGCTACTTCTCCCAGATGAACGATAAAATTCCGCTGCAGTATAAAAATAAAGAAGGCTATTGGACAGGCATGTACATGGGAGCGCTTGCGATCGGTGTCAATCAACAAGTATGGCAGCACGATTCTAAGCTGGCCTCGATTCCGCTGCCGCAGCGATATGAAGACTTACTCCTCCCTGAGTTAAAAGGAAAGATAGAAATCCCTGACCCGGAAACCTCCGGCACCGGATATACGCTATTGGCCTCTCTTGCGCAGCAGCGGGGAGAGGATGAAGCTATTCAATTGATGCAAGCTTTAAAGAAACAAAGCTCATCGACTACATTCGCGGGAATTACCTCAGCCCAGCGGCTTGCTGTAGGCGATGTAGCCGCCGTCGTGTGCTTTTTGGGTGATCAGCTTCGCTTTACGAATTCAGGCTATGACATCAACTCCTATATTCCTCCTCAGGCTGGTTGGGAAATCGGAGCCGTGTCCATCCTGAAAAGCGGGAACAACACGACAGCAGCCAAAAAGCTCGTCGATTTTGTTCTGTCCAAGGACGCACAAACCGATTACATGAATGCCGCGTTCTCGCTCCCTGTACTTCCAGACATTCCGGTTCATCCATTGCTATCCCATGTGAAGCTGGAGAACCTGCTGGTTACGTACCGCTTTGATGTTGCCGCCCAGCGTCGGGAGCAGCTGCTGAGCCGGTGGCGATCTGTTAAGGAATGACATCGCACACAAATCTGGACCTGACACGGATTCAGCATGAGCTATCTGAGAAATGTACGAGACGCACGGCTAAGGGTTGGCACAAGCAGTTATTTTTAATTTTCAAGTCCCAAGATATACGCACTGATTTAGAAAAAATAACCTTCCGATCCACTTTCACATTGGATCAGAAGGTTATTTACATTTTATGGGATAAATTACATCATTCCGCAACTTTGATGAGGTCATTCCCAATTGTACAGTTGTAGATAGGGCTACCCGCCCGATCGGCTCTAGAAATCCGGTCTAGTGCCAATCACAACGGTGGCGTCCAGTTCGTCAGAACTGGTCATCTGCGGAATCAACCCGTTGCAAGCGAAGATCTCGACTGTCTGCGGTGCCTGCCTCTGACTAGTCTCGACCAGCAGGTGACCCCCTGGCGCCAGCCAGAGTGGCGCCGCTGCTGCCACTCGCCGCTGGACGTCCAGTCCGTCCGCACCCCCGTCGAGCGCAATCCACGCCTCATGGATGCGAGCTTCCGGGGGAAGCAGTCTGATCGCTTCGGTGGGTACGTAGGGAGCGTTAGCGACCAGAATATCGACACGACCCTGCAGTTCGACGGGCAGCGGATCATAGAGGTCACCTTCGTACACGTGACCGCCGACGGCCGTGACGTTGCGATGGGCACACCGTACTGCAGTAGGGTCGATCTCGACGGCGTACAGCTCGATCCGATCTAGAGCTGCCACCAGCGCGGTGCCCAACGCGCCTGAGCCGCAGCACAGGTCCACTACCACAGCCCTTGAGCGAGCGAGGGCGATTGCCTGGCGGACAAGAAACTCGGTACGTTGGCGGGGTACGAACACTCCGGGGTCCACCGCTATCCGCAGACCGCAGAACTCCGCCCAGCCGATGACGTGCTCGAGGGGCAAACCAGCGGATCTTCGGTCCACCATCGCAGCGAGGTCGGCCAATGTCTGTGCCGCGGAAATGAGTAAACGGGTCTCATCTTCAGCAAAAACACAACCGGAAGCCCGAAGCCTATTGACGATGATTGAATAAGTGATATCTCCATGAAAGTCGCCACAATTAACCAATGATGCCACCCTAGCTTGGAGTGCTGTACCACCATCAACATCAATGTATTTTCCGATGCTCGATGCTGCTTTTCTTAAGTCCATAAATTCCCCCTTACTAAAAATGGATAATAAATTCATTTTATCCCCATCGGAGTTTACTGGACAGGTACAAATTCGTTATAAGAAACTATACTGTCCGATCAAAAAAAGAGAACGTTCCCGCGCCTTGGCTCGGGTAAAGTCCTCTACAATTTTTGATCATTTTCAATAAAGCATATACGCTTGCCGTTTATATTTTTTCGACAAACTCGGTAACAAGGTCAAAGAAAATGGGATGTTAATCACACCACAAATCGCCGCAGAGCAAATCATAAAATTATTATTAAGTGACCGATTTACACAAGGAGCTATCATCGAAAATTTATACGCATGACTTCGAGCGCGTTCTAACTTGTATGATCTATTCATGAGGAGGCCCTTGACTATGGATCCGAGTTAACGATTCAGCAGGTTGCATCCCGAACGGGTTTAAGTGTACATACTTTCGTTTTTATGAGCGAGTCGGTTTGATGGACCCGATCCATCGAACAAGCAATTGACGGAAGCCTGAGACGGCTCGGTACCGATTATATCGATTTATATTTTGCCCACATTGATGATGTAGAAACTTCGCTTGAGGAGATATTGGAAGCATTCGATAGGCTTGTCCGTGCTGGAAAAGTAAGGGCAAGCCAGAACAGCTTCAGGAGAATCTGGATCCCCTGAACATCCAGCTAAGTCAGGAGCATCTTCACAGGCTTCGAACAGCTGGTTAGTCAAACGGCTTCCAATAATTCCGTCTGGTTAAATCGGCCGTCACATTGTGGCGGCCGCAATCCTCACTAACACCTTCTTAGCTATTTAGCAATGACCCTCAATATTAACAATTGCTGTAAAGCAGCTTCACGTATCCCCATTATTTTGATATGCTTTAAGTACTGTACAACCCTTAAAGACGGCAGTATACTGAGAAGAATGCCCTCTAATAACAATGTGGCTTACACCTATGACAAACTGATCTGCCTACGCTATCATTTCATAAATTCCTATTACAATTAACAAAATGCCACCAATCCTCTCAGCATACTGGCTCACCCAGGTTTTCGCAGCCATAAAGCCTAACCGCGTGCCGCCATATATAAAGAGAATTGAAAACAACCCTGCAGCAAGTGTCGTCCATAGAGGGGAAACCCCTGTCGCTCCTGCTCCAAATCCGGTTGCCATATTGTTCAGAGCCAAAGCCAAACCCAAGGTAAGTGATTCCTTCCACGAAATTACCTTATTAAGATCAATGTCAGCAGTTGAAGGGTGATGGATAACATCAATCAGATTAGGGCTGTCAGAAGCAGGTGGTTCCGGGAGCTTAGCACGCCAACTGCTGATTAAACCCCAAATCCCGATTATGAGGATCATGCATGCACCCAGCAAGTTTGCGGCAAATCCTGAAATAAATTCCGTCACGTAATCCCCAAGTGCTATGGATACATATGTACCCAGCATCGTAATAACGGCAATAATCCCATTGGATAACGCTGGTATCTTGGTCGAGCGGATACCAAATGAAATACCTATCCCCAGATTATCCAGATTTGAGGCTAAAGCAATGAAGATTATGGAAATCCAATGCATGCCGATGTCCCCATTCCATTAAAATGAATACCATCTCCTACCATATGCTGCCCCGCCCAGATGGTGAATGATTGGGATCATAAGCGCCCACATTTTTGGGGGTAGCCAGCGGAAAAGCATATGAAAATGAGTCCATGCATTGGGGATTGCATGACTCAGAGCATGCTGGGACATGTAAATACAACATCATGGTTGACGGAGTGATTAAATGAAAGAAAAATTAAAACGGCTGGATCAACCCATCATTTGGGTTTTGCTCAGCTTTCTCTGCATAAGTACGGCTGTTATATTCAGTGCCACTACAGGAACCAGCTACAATGGTCTGCATATTAACAATGCCATTACCTTCGGTATACTTTTTTTCGTTATGATCGGTATCGCACTTATCGACTACAGGATTTTCGTCAATCATCTCTCGATTATTATTTACGTTGTTGGCCTCATCCTGCTCTTGTTAGTCATAGCGAAGGGAATGGATATTAATGGTTCCAAACGTTGGTTGAACCTCGGTTTTATGGCCTTTCAGCCTTCGGAAATCATGAAGATTTGTGTTATTTTATTGCTCGCCAAATGGATGAAAAAAAGAGAGGGCGATTCTTTGCACCTACTCAAGGATCTCCTTCCGATGGGGATTATCGTATTTATTCCTTTTTTCATTGTGCTTCAACAGCCCGACCTTGGAACATCCATTGTATTTGTATCGATATTTATTGGGATGATCTGGATAGGAAATATTCGTCTGGCACACGTGGTCATTGGACTTATTACGATAGGTATCCTTGCTGCAGGAATAACATCCCTGTATTTGTCCGAGTCTCCCCTATTTTCTAAAATCGTGAAGCCGCACCAGATGCAGCGGATTCAGACCTTCTTGGATCCCAAAAATGACCCGGACAATAGCTGGCATGTGGTGAATTCTATCAAGGCGATTTCTGCCGGGCAGCTGACTGGCGACGGTTATCTTAAGGGAGCATTGGTCCACAGAGGATACATCCCCTATGATTACGCAGATTCGATCTTTGTTGTAGTAGGCGAGGAATTCGGGTTTCTTGGAGCCTCCGCTCTGCTGCTGCTCTATTTCATCTTAATTTATAGAATGATTCGGATCGCGATCGATCGCTCTGAATTGGAGGGTACTTACGTTGTTATTGGTGTCATATCCATGTTTACACTGCAAATATTTGAAAATATTGCTATGCATATCGGTTTAATGCCATTAACCGGCATTGCGCTGCCGTTTATCAGTTATGGCGGCAGCTCTCTTTTAACGAATATGATCTCGATGGGCCTTGTATTAAGCGTTAAAATCCATCAGACTCCTGAAAGAATCTATTCAGACTGATGGTTTCCATCCGCAGGCTCCAACACGCCAAGCTCCATGCACATGTTGATGGATAAAACCTTAATTCCCGTTTTAAAACGAATCTGTACCCGATCCTCCTCGATGCTGATAATTTCCCCATAGCCAATAACCCGATGCTTCACGAATTGCCCTACTCCCAGGTCTGCCATACGTTTGATCGCGTTAGGATTGTCGGGAACGTTCGGTTGACTCTTCACCTGTTTCACGGGTTTACTCTGGGGAGGGATCGGTTTGGGTGGGTTCAGTATATGCTGAATCGCCGACACAAATTGTGACTCTTTGACCTTCTCTCCATCACGCTCTTTATAGGTAACCAGCTCCAGCTTGGATTTGGTTCGTGTCATACCTACATAAAATAAGCGGACTGCCTCCTCCATAAGCGCCACGTCACCTTTAGCCTGCTTTTCTATATCTTCCGTGGAAGGCAGGATTCCATCAATCAGATCGATCATATATACCCGTTCAAACTCCAGTCCCTTGGAGCTATGCAAAGTTGAAAAGGTTACCACATTGTGTTCCCTTTGGAATTTGGACTGCTTCATGACTAATTCCAAATGCTTAAGCCGCTGGGCAAAATCAGTCATCGTATCCAAGGTGGTGGCGATCCCCTCCAGCGTGTTCAGAATCCCGATCACCACATCCTTGCGGAATCCAAGGCGCTCACTTAGCTTCTCAATCGCCTTCTCGTAGCCCAGTCGGGTACGTATCACCTGGATCGCATGCAGCGGCGGCATTTCCTTCATTTGAGCCAAGGTTTCCTTGCATTCCATCAGAAGCTTACGCTGATAGTCCTGAAGCTCCACATAATTCAGTAAATTATCAAAGACGGATTCATTGTTGTTGATTTCCTTCAGCGCGGACATTTGCTGCTTGGTAATATATCCGCTGATTTTGGTATGAATGGCTTCCATAATATCGGCACGCTTGTCCGTAAAGGCCATCCGCATGAAATTCAAAATATCCTTCACGACCCAATGGGAGAAAAAGCGAAGATCGTGATCCTTCATATAAAATGGAATACCTGCCCGCTCAAATTCATTAATTAAAATAACGGATGAAGCATTATTGCGGTACAAAATGGCGACATCCCGGAAATTTTCCACCTCTTGAACCTGTTCAATCAAATACTTGACCTGATATTGATAATCAGCAAAGCTCCTGATCTGAATTGGTTTGTGTGAAGGGTTGGTAGTAAACATATTTTTGTCGTAACGATTCTGATTTCGCTTAATAAATTGATTGGTCACACTCACAATGTCTTGAGAGGATCTGTAGTTCTGCTCCATAAACAACGTAACGGCTTTCGGGTAAGCAGCTTTAAAGTTGAGCAAATACGAAGGCTCGGCACCTCTCCAGCTGTAAATCGATTGGTCATCATCAGCAACTACACACAGATTGCCATGCTCACGTACCAGCTTTTCGATAATGGCATGCTGCACCATCGAGGTATCCTGGCTCTCATCGGTCAAAACATGATCATACCTGTGCTGGTATTTCCCAAGCAGCTCCCGGTCTCTTTCCATAATCTCATTGCAAAGTGTCAGCATATCATCATAATCGACCAGCAGCTTGTCGGTACCTGAACGTTTAAACCGTTCATATTCCCACAGGATTCGATCGGCTTTGGGCACCTCGCATTTGACCAGCGGCCACGATTCTTCAGGAACCATTTTATTTTTGATGTAGCTGATGTAGGTGGTCAGCTCGTCCATTTGATCCTCGGTAATGGGTTCATTATGGAGCTTGGAATACAAGTCCCTCAGGATCAGCTTTTTATGCAGTAGAGGCATGCCTTCCAACCTCGGCTTCCCCTGCTCCTCAAGGTCTATATTTCCCTCAATTAATTGATAGGACATTCTCGTTTTACGAAAATGCTCCCGAACGACCTCAAAGGCTAGACTATGAATGGTTGAAAAATCGATCGGTGGGAGGTCAGGAAAAAAACGTTTGAACCGCTCTTTCATATCCGCCGCCGAGGCACGACTGAAGGTAACAGCCTTGATGCGTGTAGGAGGAACTCGCTTTTCTTCAATTAAATAACCGATCCTCATAATGATGGTGGTCGTTTTCCCAGATCCCGGCGATGCCAAAAGAAGCAGGGCTCCCTCCGTCTGAAGGACCGCCTGCTTCTGAACCTCACTGAGAGATACATCGATCTCGTTAAACTTGCGTGCAAAAAAATCTGCCTGTTTACTCATTTTGTTGATATTCCCTTTCAAAAGACCCCTTGCTGAACATGTACAACGCTAATACTTTCAGTGGTCATTATGCAATCTTATAGCCCTGATTATAGCACTAACCCGAGAGGAAATAAAAAAGAAAACCGAATACTACTCAAAAACAACTTCCTTATCCAAGATCATATCCTTTGGTGGAATTTCCATTGGAATCCCATACGGAACTAATCCCAAGCCAACTTCATTGATGTTATGAGGTAAAGGCGGCATGACCATAAAGCGCATCTGCGTTTGTCCCCCACCTCCATGAGAGCCGGTTCTACGAACGTAATATTCCTGGTTTCCTTTTACTTCCAAAAGCAATTGTGGGCGAATATGAGCATGCATGTCATCACTTTGTAATTGCTCAATTTCAAGAAATACAATACTTCCGTTCATATGCTGCATGGCATGTGTCAAATGGTATTCAAAACCGTCAACAACGGTTTTTTTCATAATAGGCATCACACTCAGCAGTTCACCTGGCTCATTCGGTATCTTTGGATGGATTCCTTCATTAAAGCTGTGCATAAGAAAACTGATTGCGGGAATGTCCATTTCGTAGTTGATTGCCCATTCCTGCATGATTTCTTTTGGCGGAAAGTATCGCTTGCCTTTAGCAAGTAGCTTTCGTTCTTTAAAGAGTCTTAGGATCGTTTCATCAATTGACCTGAATTCATCATTATATTCGTTCGGAATCCGCTGTATTTCACCCCAACCCATCGTAGTGTTCCCCTTTCTAGTCGTTTCCTTTTATTTAAAGGAATTCTTCAATCTGGCTACAGATTCTGTTAATGACTCACTGGTTTTAACCTCAATTACTACAGAACAATCATGTTCCCGGGCAAAATCCAAGCTGTTATTGATCGGTACGATTCCTGAATATAAAGCTTGTTGGTCTAACTTGCCATTATAATCATGAAGGTGCATATGCTTAATACGATTTTTGAAATGATTGAAGACAGGTTTTTCTTCAAAGCCCGCTTTGGCATCGTGTCCAACATCCCATGTGAGATAGAAGTTATCGAAGATACTTAATTGATCAAGAGCCTTTCGAATATAAGGGATATAGAAATTGCCTGTGTTCTCAATACATAATTCAACATTATAAGTTTCAGCTAAATGATACAGCACTACATACGACTCGTAAAGTAATTCCAGAAAATTGGATTCATACTGTTCATTGATCCAGACTCTTGTGTGTGGCAGGGTAAAATAAATCCCAGTATTCAAATGCATGTTTAGAGTTTTGATGCCTGCTAAATGGGTCCATTCCAAAGCTCAATCCAAGTTTTCTACACAATTGAACATTTTCGCTTATGGATGTATATTGTACCAAAGTAGGCATTCCGAGCTTCATATGACACCCTCGATTCATGATTTAGTGTGCTAACCCACATTAGGGAATTATGGAATGGGAACAAGTACGATTAAACGGGTTTTATTGCATCTATGATTAGAGATACGAAACCAAGTTTTCCGTCTTTATTTCTGTGGTCAAAACGTTTGGATCGGTATATAAAGCCCTTCCGTTCATCCCATTCCTGATAATGAAAATCCCCGTCTTCATCACAATATTCCAGCAACTCAATTGTATATCCACAGGTTTCGAACATCGAACTTAATGTTTTATAGTTGTGCAATATTTTATGACTTGCCGCCGGATGGTCTATGGGTCCAGGCCCACCCACCTGAACAATTCGTTGGTATTCTTCATTTGGAAAATATCCATCAGGCACCGCACAGCGAATATATCCACCAGGCTTTAGAAAAACATAACAATGCTTAGCCGCCTCAACCCCCTCATCATACGTTAAATGCTCCCACACATGTTCGGCTAAAACCGCTGATAATGAATTCGGTAAAAAAGTATTGGCCCAATCATCAACATGCAGCAAGTTTAATTCGGCTTCCTGAGTCTGGATCCAACCTGGATTGTTATTTTGTTGTCCAGCACCAATAACAACCTTCAATTCTTCATTGTTATTTATGGAATATGTCATCAATTTGTCCTCCGATCCTATATGGAAACATCTTACCGTGCACACAAGGATGCAGCTTTTTGAACGCAGCACCCTTCGGTTATTTCAATTTGAGTGAAATCATAATAGCAATCCATAAGAAACCCAAACATATGTTTCATGCTACAATTAGGTTATAGGATTGAAAAAAATAAATACGCAAAAAGGAGATCACACAATGAAAAGCGGAAAAATGAAAACGATCTTATACTGGATAACAACCCTATTCGGTCCGGCGAGCTTCGTCATAGGCGGTTTCCTGTTCGTAAGTCATGGAGATCAGCAAGTGGCGGTAATGAACCAGCTAGGTTATCCGATCTACATAGCCACCATTCTGGGCGTCTGGAAGCTTCTGGGTGTGATTGCTATTGTGATCCCGCGCTTTCCGCGTTTGAAGGAATGGGCCTATGCGGGGTTTTTCTTCGATCTCACCGGTGCGGCTGCATCTCATGCCTTCTCAGGTGATGGTATATCTCTTATCGCCCAGCCGCTAGTTTTTCTCGCACTGGTCATCGCATCGTGGGCGCTACGCCCGCCGAGCCGCAAGCTCATGGCTCGATAAGAACTGACTCACTGACATTAAGCTCATCAATCTTGGGAACTGTTTCAAGGATTATATGTCTATGCTGATTGCAACCTCATAAGAGTCGTATCACTTATTAAGTATTTTTATGGATATCACTTAAATGGAGAACATGGCTATTATGGGTCGATTCTAAATCAACTGAAAAACCCAATAATCGATAAAATATATCGGCTGCAAAATTATCCGTTCTGAGTACAAGCCTGTAATAGTACTTTCTAGCCTCTACAATAACAGCATCCATCAATAATCGTCCAACACCAGAACGACGAAATTTGGGAGAAACATAGAGTCGACGAACACGGCCGACTTTTCCCTCAGTAACATAGGGATCTTGATTTAATCCGCAAACTCCAACGATATCGTTATGATGATAGGCAACAAAGAGTGCTTCCCCAAGTTTATCGAATTTGTTGTGTCCACTTTCATAATCAGATACTAACCGTTTAAGATGACGAAAACCCTCATTCGTGCTTTCTTCAACCAAGGATAATAATGGTTGAGTAGGTAGCTGATTAACCTTTTGCAATTCAATACCCATAATCTCACCCTTCCGTATAAGCTTAATAATATTTTTACATAATTACCCATAAAAATCTAGACTCCCTAAAACGCAAAGGATTGCTTATAGTAGTTAGCCCTGTATTATGAAACGGGGTGTAACTCCAAAGCAATCCTTTTTTTGTAATGAACCTGCTTTTACACGATTTTATAAATCAAATAACTTTACGCTCGATAAACCGTTCCTTTGTAAGCACATGTAACAGTTCACCGTTGCAGTCTTTGTAATCTCCTGTCAATCCGCTCAGCACGCGGTCAAATACAAAGCCGAGCTTCTCAAAGATTCTCAGCGACGCCGCATTCCGAATATCTGCTTTGGCGTATAATCGGTCTAGTCCGATTATATCGAAAGCGTAAGCTGACATAGCGTTAGCTGCTTCAGTTGCATAGCCGTTGCCCCAATAGTCGCGTCCAATCAAATAATACAATTCTTTATCAGGCGCACTAAAATCAAGTACACCTACACCACACCAGCCGATAAAAGCGCCTGTCCCTTTGCTTCGAATCGCAAACGAATACTTGAACGACTTATCAAAAGGTGTATTGTAGCTATTCATCAACCAATTGAACAACCCTTTATAAGCTTCAAGCGGTAAGACGCTTAAATCCATGTATCTAAATAACTCTGGATTCTGCATAAGTTCAAACGATTCCATTAAATCACTTTCTATGTAAGGACGGATAACTAGCCGTTCTGTTTCTAAGCGCATCACAGATAATTCTGAGTGCATCTGGATTTTCCTCCTATACCTGATGAACTAAACCGCATGACGGCAAGCAGGGGCTGTGTAACTCTCTTGTTCATCTTATATAGTCTGTTTCCACTTTAGGATGACATATCTTTTTATATGCTCAGCTACTTCGGATGGTGGCGTGGAAGTAGTGTCGATTGTAGGCATCGGTGGATTGTATGCGGTCTTTGCGTTGTTAAGGAGCCACTGGGCGAATTCTTCATGAGATGCAAGCATTTCATCCGTCCAAGTATCTTTATCCTCACGGTTACGAAGACGATTATTTCGGGTTGTGTCATCGCAATGCAAGTTAATAAAGCAGAGCTCACTGAAATTATTGTAGGTATCACATTTCTGGGCATCCCATGGCATAAATGTGCCGC
Organism: Paenibacillus sp. 1_12; assembly: GCF_900114475.1. Taxonomy (GTDB): domain Bacteria; phylum Bacillota; class Bacilli; order Paenibacillales; family NBRC-103111; genus Paenibacillus_S. Next base: position 889,286 of record NZ_FOTE01000001.1, read on the forward strand.
AAATAATCGTTCCTCTTCCGGATTTGGCAACAGAGTTAGCAAAATGAAGCAATAAGTTAAATCGATCTTGGTATTCCAGCTTTGAAGCAGTTGTTCCAAAATTATCATTATCCGTACTGAATACATCAAAATCTGGCAGTAGAACTCGTAGCTCCTGCATAACCGTTGTTTTCCCAACACCACTAGCTCCTGTGACAATAAATAAAGGTAACTTTTGCATCAAAGCTTGTCCCCCCTCTGATATTTCGTATAACTCCATGTTATATACACAATCATGTGAGGAAAAGGGAAAGTTTGCCTATAATCAACAGAATGAATGGTAACGCAACCTTCCCTCTGAAGTAAATCAGCCGGACCATCAGGGTCAGCTTGCAGCAGTACTTGGTAGGTGGTGCGGATGAGTGAATAAACTTGACTTTTGGTACTATATGGTATTATTCTATATAGTATCGTAAGGATGGTGCAAATGAATAGAGATACACGTGGAGGCTTTTATATCTCTCAGATTAAACAACTGGGCAGCAGAATATTTGAGAAGCTGTTAAAAGATAATGACATCGAGGACTTCAATGGTGCTCAAGGTCGTATCTTGTTCGTGCTTTGGCAGAAGGATAATTTGCCAATAAGCGAGCTCGGAGAAAAAACATCACTTGCCAAAACTACACTTACCAGCATGCTTGATCGAATGGCTGAACAGGGTCACATTCAACGTAATCATGATCCTAAGGATCGCAGACAAACCTTAATTACGTTAACTGATAAAGCTAAGTTGCTTAGTAATAGCTACGATGTAGTCTCCGACCAGATGAACCAGCTGTTCTACAAAGGATTTTCGGATGAGGAAATGAAGCAGCTGGACACAATGCTCGTGAAAGTGCTCCATAACCTAAAAGAATATGAGGAGTAAACTTATGGATCCTACTACGCATAATCAAATGATGGCTTTAGTAAAGGATGTACGCACCATTATAGTCAGTTCTATTGATGAGGACGGCTATCCGAACTCAAAGCAGATGTTCAAGATGAAACATGACGGATTGAATAAGTTCTGGTTCTCTACTAACACTTCTTCTATACGTGCACAGCAATTTTCGAAAAATTCAAAGGCAAGCCTTTATTTTGTTGGCAAAAATAATGGACTTATGCTTATTGGAGAAATGAAAGTTTGCCTGGATCGCGATAGCAGAGAAATGCTTTGGGTAGACGGTGCTGAGAAGTATTACTCACTTGGTGTTGATGATCCAGACTATTGTGTATTCGAGTTTACTTCAAAGCTTGGAAACTACTACTTCAATTTGGAAAAGCACATATTTACAATCGAGGAGTTGAGACAGATTGCCACATCTACAGTGTAACAACTTGGAAATGTATTATGAACAAATGGGCGTCGGGGACCCGGTGTTGTTTTTACATAGTGGCTTTTCGCGGGGGATCTTAGCTTTTGCTAGTCAAATACTTGATTTTCAAAGCAAATATACGTGTTATTTCCCAGATTTCCGAGGACACGGTCGAACGAGGAGTCACAGCCTCGAATGGAGTACTCCACAGCATGCCGAGGATATGATTACATTTATGGACCAACTACAGATTTCCAAAGCACATGTTATTGGATATGGTATGGGAGGGGGAGTTGCGCTTTATTGTGCGGTCAATCATCCTCAAAGAATGGCATCGTTGACTTCAATTGGTCAAAGTGGCTTTGTCGCCTCCATGGGATCTGAGGAATTTGAACCCGAATGGCTTTTACAAAACGATCGCCATGATTTTATCAATTTGATGAAAGAAAGACATCTGGAAGCACATCGAGGAGATTGGCAGCAATTCCTGCGGCAAAAAGTAAAGGATTGGCGAGTGTACCCGCAGCTTAGCAACGAGCAATTAAGCAGCATCCGCTGCCCTGCTTTGTTTATTGCTGGACAGTATGACGAGTTCGCCCCTGAGGAGGATCTTAAGCGGGTATCCACCCTTATTCCTAACTCTCGTTATGTTGTAGTCCCAGGCTGCAGCCACAGACCTCATATGATTAGGGAAAATCCGGTATTTGTAAATGATACCATCTTGCAATTCATAGAAAACCATACTCTACGGTAAGATTTTCTTCATCTTTTCAATACAATTCAATATGTAGGTAGGAAATCGAAGACGATAAGCCCACCTATTTGGTTTTCACTTAGGTGGGCATTGATAGATTGCTCATTTTATAAACAAAGGTTCGATCTGAAGCAATATCTCTCTAACATCATCAGCATCGAACTTCCCATCATGATTACTGTCATACATCGAGGAAATTTTCAAAAAAGCTTGAGTGACACCCAATCGCTCTCCAGAGGAACGCATGACAAGGATGGAGTAAGTCCTTTTGTTCACACCGTCTTGAGCAGTTACCTCAACGGTAATCAGGTTGCTCCCGACATCAAGATGAATAGAACTGCTCGCTTGGCCTTGGGACACGTCGATGCCGTTCACTTTTACCTTTGAATCACTGCCTGATGCCGTAGGTGTTACCGTAACACTATAGACGCTATTAGACACCGTTGAGGTGTAAGCCAAAATCCCGCTGCTGAAGGTCGGATTCAATACTCCGCCGCTTATCGTCAATGCATTAAGCTCCGTGTTGTCCGATCCTGCACGTGTCACCACTACCGTATAGCTGGTTTGTGCCACCCCATTCTGTGCGGTTACAATAATATGAATGGCATTTGTACCTACGGTGAGGTCGATAGGTGTACTGATTTGTCCGTTGGATAAAAGCGTGCCCGTGTGGCTGTTTACTTTTACATCTGCAGTGGAATCTTCTAATGAAGTAAGTACATTGATTGCGTAAACCGTATTACTTACTGTAGCTGCGTAGGAGAATACCCCTGTTTGGAAAGTTGGATTCAAAGAGATTCCTTGCAACGTTAGATCACTCAGATTCGCGTTGCTTCTCAAATTCATTTGCAAGGGAACAGCGCTTGAAACACTGCTTAAAAAGATGGTATCGCCTGCATATTCGGCTGTTATTAAATGGCTGCCTGGGCTTAATGCAGAGCTAGAAATAGTTGCTATTCCGTTTGATAAAAGACTCGTACCCAGTGTTTGACTGCCATCCTTGAAAGTAATTAACCCCGATGGAGTCCCGCCACTCGGAGCCGAGACTTTAGCAGAAAACGTAACGGAATCACCATAAGTTGCTGTGGTATTGCTCGAAATCAAGCTAATGGACGATGAAATGGCATTCACGTTATGAATAAATCCAGAGGACGTACTCCCTGTATGGGTGTCATCTCCCAAGAATACAGCCGTAATCGAATGAGTGCCAACAGCTAACGAGGAAATCGTGAAGCTTGCACTCGCATTTGCATTTTCCAGACTCGCCCATTCAACTACGATAGTTGCATCGTCTTGCCCCCAAAAGGTAATCGTCCGGGCACTAGAATCAATCGTGATCTTTGATAAATAACGAGAGCCTGTTTTTTCCCACTGTTTTACGATAGAACCGGAAGCATCAAAAGCAACAATTCCCATGGAATCTCGATTATCCATATAGCTAAAGGCCCAATAGGTATAGTACCCCCACTTCACAACGGGACAATCGATTAGAGTGCAGGTTACCTTCATATCGGAAGGGATTAAAGGGGCAGTGCTTGCTGAAACAACAGCAACGGTTGGAGCCGTACTCGACAAAGTCGCGGTTCCAATATCAGTGGTCCCGTCTTTAAACGTCACCATACCGCTCGGTGTAGTTCCACCAGATGCAGAATCGGTTACCGTTGTTGTAAACGTCACTGAATTACCATACGTCGATGCAGCCGAACTGCCGGAAATCGTCGATGTGGTTACATTTTGGGCAAAAATAGGAGCCGTATGTATAAAAGCCAATAATAAAAAAAGTATGACAAAGCCAACCAACTTCATCCGTTTGGTTACATCATGAAGTCTAACCATATCAAAGACCCCTTTACAATAAAAATGGTTCATACTATTAAATTATACAGTATTGTTGTAATAAAAAGGGGAATATTTTCTTACTTCGCATTGTAGTGCTCATAGGAAAACAAATAATGAACGACAAAAAACCGCCTTCGATCAACCTGAAGGCGGTGTGATTTATATTCTAGATAAAAGCACGGCTAATAATAGCCAACAAAATGAACAGAACGAGAATAGCACCAGTACTAGTTCCCAAACCAAATCCACCGCAACTTCCAGCCAATCCAGCTCCTAAACCCATGTTTGCTCCTCTCTCCATCTTGCCTTCAGTATCATATGAAAGCCAGCAGTTATCGGATTGGACAGATACTGAATTGGTTGTTAATCAAACGGCAGTGAAGGTTAAGCGCTTTTTCTTTGTGCGGATGCTATCTTCATTTATACACTTTCCACTCAGGAAAAATATTTACGGATAGCTTGCTCTGTCGTTTCTTTGCCTGTCCGAATCGTTCTCTCAATATCCCAGTCCCAATACTCCGGTCTGAACAATTCCACAGACACCATATCACTGTAACCGATCTCACGAAGCGTTCTCAGGATAGCATCTAAGTCCACGCATCCCTGACCTGGCCATACACGATGTTGATCCCTCAAAGCCCCTACAGGCAAATCTTCGCAATCGTCAATATGGAACACGAAAATTTTGGCAGGATCTGCTTGGCGTAGATCTTCAAGCCTGGAGTTCATTGCATGGAAATGGAAGCAATCCAGCACAACACCTACATTGTCGCGATTAGCTGCTTGAACAATTTCATAGGCCTGCCCAAATGTATTGACCGAGCAGTTAGGATAACCAACGAATTCGAAAGCTAGGCTTACACCGTAAGGCTGCGCGCGATTTGCCAAATCATGCAGGACCCTGACCGTTTCCTCTTGGATTTGTTGACGAGTGTAATCGCCAATGTCGAAGGTAGGAACAACGATAATTTTTTTACAGTTAATAACAGAGCCAACATCACAAAGGAATTGTAGATCCTCTACAATTTGCTGGTAGCCAGCTTCATCCCTGAAGCTGATGAATTCAAGTGCATTAAATGCGAACGGTTTCATTCTGCTGCTTTCAAAGAATTTTTTCAAATCTTCTACTGTGTTTTCCTTTAAGTAGTCCTTCAACTTATCCAAACGAATTTCAATCAGGTCGTACCCGTATTTCTCGCAATATTCCAGGTCGATCTGAAGCGTTGAATTTTTCATCGTGGTTGCTTGATTAAAAGCAATTTTCATCGAAATTCCTCCAAAAATAGTAATCGTGCTAGTAGTTGGTATGGGCAGCTTTCTCTGTATAGAATACCACACAATTCACATATTTCCTTCCAAGGCAATTGCGAATTTTATTACCCATCAGCTGGTGCGGGAGGAAAGATCAGTGGTCCGGTTGCTCGTGCTTTCGCCCGACTGACCCATAACAAAAAGGGTGATGTCCGAAGATAACACCCTTTTTGTTACGGAGTCCTCCAGGAGAAATGCAAGCCAAGGTGGTTTATGGTAATAAATCGAGCATCCTAACTATCGCGGTTACCGCTTCGGCTCGGGTAGCCAATGCTGAAGGCGCAAAGTTGTTACCCTCAGTACCGCCAAGCAGATTGTTCTTGCCTGAAATAGCCGCGGCCGGTTTGGCCCATTCGGGAATGTCTGCATCATCGGCATAAGCGGTAGCTACTCCGGGCGTGAGCGCAAAGCCTAAGCCTTTAACGACCATTGAGATCATTTCCGCATGCGTAATATTCGCGGTTGGCCGGAATGATCCATCAGGGTATCCACTAATGATGCCTTTCTGGACTGCTTGCTTCACTGACTTGGCCGCCCAATCCTCGATACTATCCGTATCGCTGAACGTTAGAGTAGAGCCTTCTATCGCAGGCTTTAGACCGTTCATCAGCATCACGGTAAATTCGGAGCGGGTGATGTTGGCGTTTGGCCGAAATGAGAAATCCGGATAGCCACTGGCCACTTTACGCTCATAAGCGCGCATGATCATAGAAAATGCCCAATGTTCTTTAATATCGATGAATGGGCTAGCGCCTGAAGCAGCATCTGCCGTACCCGCCATGACCACGACCTTGCTCTTGGCTACGAAATTCCCGTCCTGAGTTGTGACGGTAACATCTGTCGAGCCCGTAGAGATTGCAGTTATTTTACCATTAAGGTTCACCGTTGCCACACCCGGACTGCTGCTCATCCACGTTACGTTCTGATTCGAAGCGTTAGCTGGGTTTACCTTGGCTGAGAGCGTCTCACTGTCACCGACTTGAAGGAAAAGTGCGGTTTTGTTCAGAACTACGCCGCTAACATCGATTGTTTGATCCGTTCGTTCAGTGACGGTTATTTTACACTGTGCAAAAGGGCCGTCTCCTGAGCTAGCTGTGATCGTTACCGTACCCGATATAAGAGCGCTCACTTTGCCCATACTGTCTACTGAAGCTATGTTGGGATTGCTGCTTTTCCAGGTCACTTTGGCATTGGATGCATGACTTGGCGTAATAGTGGCAGTGAGACTGCCGCTTTGCCCCTCTGTCAGATTTAGCGATGTTTGATTCAAGGTTACCGAACTCACAGGAACCTTAAGTGCATATATGTACATAACGAGAGTGTGTTCTAAATCATCGTAATTAACATCTTTTACCTTGGGGTAATTGGTCGATACATCAATCAATGTGCCGTCAGTTCTTACTGCCAATGGCAACGGAGCTTCTGTTTCGATTTTATATTGCCACCGAATGTGGCCGTCTGGGTCTAATGCGTAAATAGCCTTATTGCTCACGGATTGTGTATATATCATCCCATTCGGGCCAATGACCGGAGGATTGCTGGAGCCGCCTGAAGCAAACTGCCATTTCAATTTTCCATCAGGAAGTACGGCATTCAGCTTGGCATCCTCTGATCCAAAATAGACGCTGCCGTCAGGTCCTACCGAAGGAGCGAATACGCTGCTGCCCTGATTGAATTCCCATTTTTTTGCCCCACTGGGTAGTATGGCATACAGCTTGTGATCTGCCGATCCCTCATAGATCGTCCCATCAGGTCCGATTGCAGGAATTGCGCTTACAGCTCCGCCCGTTGAAAATTCCCATTTCTTCGTTCCATTGGGCTTTATAGCAGTTAGTAATTGAGTTCCATTGGCCGCGTACACCGTATCGTCGGGACCAATCGCAAGGAATGCCTGGGATTTCACTCCCATATCAAGCGACCAGATTTCCGATCCATCCTTAGGGTTCAAGGCATGCAGAATGCCATCTTTGGACACCACATAAATGGTGCCGTCAGATCCAAATACAGGAGAAGATTCAATATGATCCCCTGCAGCGAATGCCCATTTCTTTGTGCCGTCCGTACGGATCGCAACAAATTCACCAGAGCTACCTTTAGTGCCGGTACTCGTATAAATCGTACCTTCAGGCCCAACAGTTGGAGGTGTTAAGATGGCCTTATTGAGCAAAAAGGTCCACAGCTTCGCCCCATCCGAATTAAATGCAGAGACCCCGTATTGAACGTTTAAAATCCATACAAACGTGAAGCCCACATAGATCGTATTGTCCTTTCCTACAGCTGGAGCACCACTAAAAATAGCAGCAAGAATCGGTGCTTTCCATTTCAACTGCACATCGCTTGAGTTTTGGAAAATGATTAGATCCTTGATGGCGGGGTTGATCCCCACATTGGGTACCAGGCTTGAATTGACTAACGGATCCACCTTAATTTCAGCGGAGACAGGTAAGGTAATGGACGTGAAACTCATGAACAGAACGATTAGACTGCATATCAAACGCTGGTTCACCCACATAGAAAGCTCTCCCCTTTCTTGCGTATGCCTTATGTTGATCATTGCATTTCCGTTCTTAATCATAAATATAGCTTTCTACTTAATTATGCACCAAGCTTTGATGAAATGACCTCTATTTTAGTATTTCTGGCTGTTCGATGATTGCCTGCCGCGGAGTGAGTTATGGCATACAAGTTTTGATTAATCGTCAAAAAGTTCGTTTAAAACAGCCTTCCTGTTCTCAAGAAAGCGTCTGGTAATGATATAATGCAGCGTATCCTCATATCGAATCCCCGCTACAGGTTGAACATCAAAGTTCAATATTTGGGCATTCGGATATCCGAGTAAAATAGGTGAATGAGTAGCGATGATGAACTGAGCTTCATTCTCCAAATCTTTAATAATGCGCAGCAATGCCAGCTGTCGTGCAGGTGATAGAGCCGCTTCCGGCTCATCCAGCAAGTAGATCGCCCTTTTTCCAAAGCGATGTGTAAAAAGAGAAAGAAACGCCTCTCCATGTGATTGCTCGTGCAAAGAACGACCACCGTAATATTTCAAACCCTCAGGCAGCGTATCCATATGTGAGGCAAACTGGTAAAAGGTTTCGGCTCGCAGAAAAAATCCATTCGTGATTTTGGGCATCCATGAGAGCCGAATATGATCCCCTAGAATAGACCCGGAAGCATCTACATCATAAGAGTTATTTTTCCCTCCGCCAGCCGTGTTAAATCCACACTGATAGGCAATCGCCTCCAAGAGTGTAGACTTGCCCGAGCCATTTTCCCCCACAAGAAAGGTGACATTAGTTTCAAACGATAGGGAGTCCAACTCTTGTATGGCGGGTATGGTAAAGGGATACACTTTCGGGTTATGGTCCTTATTTCTGAGAATTTCCAGACTGCGCAAATACATGTCGCTCAACTCCTATGCTTCTTAATCAGATAAGTCCACATGCTTAATAAGGCGGACACGAATGATTTTATCCCAAATTGGACCGCGCCGAACCTCTTCATATCCCATTTTTTTATTAAGCTCAATGACATGATGATTTGGGGTGAACCCATAATTGAAATATTTCCACAAATCGGCCATCACTTTGAAAAAGAGTTCGATCTAATTCCTGGTATATCGTTTTCCAGGGGTACACGTTCTCCCTATTAGCTATGGAATGACAATATCCTGGCTAATGCGTATACATTTATCTTAGCACAAGGTTGTCTGCGTTTCAGACATAATACGTTTATAGAACAATTCATCAATATAATAAGGAGCTGCAGCTTCAAATTCGATTATGGAAATCACAACGTAGACCATGCAAAAAAACACCGCAACATACCTTTCTTTCAGGTATACGGCGATGCTTATCCAATTACTTACCCTTGCTCAAGAGAGAATATACTAGACCGCCGCGCTGGTGCACATGCAGAATCGACGTGATTTACTTCAAACCGAGCTGCTGCTGCATCAAGGAAGGCGGCAGCTTGTAAATGGACTTGAAGCACTTGTTAAAGTAGCTTTTATTCTCATAGCCAAGCTGAACGGAAATTTCCTCTACCGTTTTGTTTGTCGTCTCAAGCCATTGTTTAGCCTTCTCCATCTTCACCCGTGTGACATATCCGATAAAGCTTTCCTGTGTCTCTTTTTTATACAAACGGCTGAAATAGGCTGGATTCAAATGCAGCAATTCAGAAACCTCCTCCAGTGTGATCTTCTGGTCAAGGTGAGTCAGCACGTATTTTTGTGCTTTAATAATTTCCATACGTCTGGAACGTTTGGACATGGAAGAAATCGATTCGAGCAGCGATTTCCAGAAAAAATTCAGCCAAACCTCCAGTTCATAAACCGATTCCATAGATAAAACAGCCTGATGCAGCAGCTCCTTGGACATTTCAAAATCAAAATATTGTGCTGAAGATCTGACCTTCACATATTGGTCCATGACCAGCCTAAGGATGAAGCTTTTCAGCTCTTCGGGATGAAATCGCTGTTCGATGAAAAAGCGGAACCATTCAGATATCGTATCATCAATCAGTTCCACAGCTTCATCGAGTAATAGCTTCCCGAAGGCATCTGAGACTTCGGAGTAGTACTGAAAAATATCTTTCTGAGCAAATGGGGCCATCAACTGTTCCATACGGGTAACTACCCGATCAGGCAAATAAAATCGTTGAAGCGATAACTCCATTAAGACATTAATTTCCCTCTTAAGTACTTTAACATTGCTGCTGTAAGATTCGCCCATAATAAAAGAGACGTCAATTTTAATGAATTTATGAATGGCTGATTGAATATCTTTTAAAGGCAGCTTATCGAATTCCGTGACCTGATTTCCGTTCATTCTGGAATCGGCGAACAGCAGCAGCAGCTCTTTTGCTCCTAAACGGAAACAAACCGCATCCTGATTATCATGCAAAATTTCATCAATAATATTGTTAATCGCGTATACAAGCACTTCTTCCGACTGAAACCGTTTCAACTGCTTGTCATATTGATTGATGTAGCAGATCACCGAATAATATTTTTTACCGGATAAATCCACACCGAATTTGTCAAACTCCCGCTGCCATTCTGCTTCGTCAAAAATCGGAGCATGCAATAGCTTGCTGATCAGCTTCTCCTTCAGCGTATCCTGATTTTGCTTAAAGGATAACATCATCCCTTGGTTTCTCCGGGTTTCGTCCTGTTCTTCATTCATTTGAACCAAAAGCTTCTTCAAAATATCGACCATCTCTTCAATTTCCATGGATTCCTTCAGCACATAATCCTGCACATTTAACTTAACTGCTTGGCGAGTGTACTGAAATTCATCATGGCAGGAAAGAATGACTGTACGCATTTTGGGATGAAGCTGCTTCAACTGTTGAATAAGCTCAATACCATTCATTCCGGGCATGCCAATATCCGTAATCAAAATATCCGGCATCTCCTCTTGAGCTTTGGCCAATGCGGACAAGCCATCCTCAGCATACCCGATGAATTGCAGGTTCAGCTCCTCCCAGGGGATTTCTTGTCTCAAAAATTCGATTACCGGATAATCATCGTCTGCCAGCAGTACTTTGTACAAGTTATTCATCCCCTTTTACGTGAAGCGGAAGTTTGATGGTAATTGCTGTACCACTCAATGTATCGCTTTGAATATCCATATGAAAAGAAATACCATAAATCAAGGCCAAGCGATCATGGACATTTTTTAATCCGATCCCGTTGATTCTGCTCTTGGAGTCATTCGCTTCGCGGCTCAATGATTTCTTCAGGTCATCCATTTTTTCTTCTCCAATGCCAACACCATCATCCTGCACGGATATGAACAAATACGTATCCTCTTTCCATATGGACAAGGTGATATGACCGTATTTCTGATTTAACCCGTGAATGAAAGCATTTTCGATAAAAGGCTGAATCGTAAATCGAGGGATGTTTTCCATCAGTACATTGGAAACTACGCATTCCTCAAACTGAATTTTTTGATTGTGTCTAACATTCATCAGCTTCACATAGTGTCTAACCGTATCCACTTCCATATGCACCGGCAAAAATTCATTATTGCGATTGATCGTCATACGCAGCAATTTGGAGAGCGATGAGATCAGATCGGCACTTTCCCGATCCCCTCTCATTCTGATTTTCATCCGAATAGAATTTAACAGGTTAAATAAAAAATGCGGATTGATTTGCGCCTGGAGCAGCTCCAATTCCAGCATACGTTTACGCGTTTGCTCCTCTGTAATTTGTTCTATCATCAGTTCAATACGATCCAGCATCTGGTTAAACACTTGACCAAGCCGACCTATTTCATCTGAGCCCCGTATATCTGCTCTCGCATTCAGCGTTCCTGCTTTAACACTGGAGGCAACCCTGGCTAATACAACAAGTGGTTTCGTAATTCTGTTGATAATCCAAAACAGGAACACAATAAAAATAATCAAAAAAATAAATTGGGCCCAATAATCGTTTTTTCGAATATTTTGTATCTTTTCAATCGCAGTTTGGTAAGATACAAGACTGATCAGATGCCATCCTGATATAGGGAGCGGTTCATTTAATAATATATATTCCTGTTTGTCCATCAATAAAAATTTGGTTTTCGATTGATCATTAGCTTCCATCTGTGAAAATACCGTTCCAATTTGCTGGTTGTCTGTGCTTGCAAGAATGGTGCCAGTTGAATCTGTCAGCATCATTTTTTGCGTTGGGGCATATTTGTTGAAAAAGTCACTAATCATCTGCTCTTCCGCACTCAAAATAACATAAGCATACGGTTTGGAGCCGCCGGTCTTTAACACTCTTGCCATCGTTACCACATATGGGCTTACTTTAGTTCTGGAACCAATATAGTTCGGGTGCGTGCCAACCCAGTGAATATCATATTCAGTCATTTGGTCCAGCTTTGTAAACCACGGTTCGGAACGAAATTGCTGAGGATTAAATTCTGATCCCGAATAGTTCGTAAAGTAGGCCCCATTGGGCAGCAGGACCGATATATACATATGATCCTTTGAAAAAACCAAAGTCTCCAGTTTGTTCGTTATATATTTACCTTCCATCACGATTAAAGCCGGATCTAACGGCTGTTGCCCCAGCTTTTTCATGACGGTTGCGGTTTCATTGTCGAATTGAATGTTATTGGTCATGTAAATCATGGAGTTCATCAGGTCTGAAACATATAAATTTGCGACATCCAAGGATTCCTGAGCATTCGTGGCAGCCTGTTCACGCAGTACATCTCTTGTAAAATAATCGGATACTTGGATAGCGATTATCGGAGGCGCGATTAAACATGCGATAATAGAGAACATAATTTTTTGTCGCAGAGACAATTTGGACAGCTTTTTAAATAATCGGTTCAATTGTATCCCTTCTTTTGTAAAACAGGATAACCGTGAAGAGTAAAAGACTCTCCACGGCTTATTATTGTCTGGCAAAACTATTGTATCATAGAAAGCAGCTTATTATTTATTCGTGTTAACCACATCGGTTACAGCTTTTTCTGCATTTTTAATGGTTGTATCCAATTCCACCTTGTCCAACAAGAACTTTTCAACTTCCGAGGTATAACGCTTTTCCGCGTCGCTGATATAGGCTGGTGGAGCAACAATCTTAACCGGCTGAGAAATGTTCATCACATATTCCAACGATGCTTTATCGACCATTTCCGGATTTTTGCCCGTTTTGATCAATCCATCGATCATTTTGTTTAAATCAGCTTTCGTCCATGATGAGATCATAGCCTCTGAAGCCAGGATGCCTTTGGTCGTAAACCAACGGGTAAATTGATAAGCTTCTTTCGGATTCTTGGAGCTCGCAGCTACACCAATATAATCAATGGTAGCCAATGTCTGGCCGTTTGGATCGTCTTTGGAAAATTTCGGATATGGAGCAAACACGGATACAAATTTTGCAGGGATCGTTTCACTGCCTGCCGCTTCCGTAATCATCCAATTTCCGGTCGGTATGATCGCCGCTTTCCCACCAAAGTATTCATTCCGGTATGTTAACTTTTGCGAGATCACATCTGCATACGAATGAGCTGATTTGTCCACGTTTTGCACTTGATTTGCTATTTGAAGCGATTTACGAATGCGGTCGTTATTAATCTCAACCTTGCCATCCGAAGTTACTATACGGTTGTTAATCGGATTGTTCACGTTTGCCAGTGTAATGTACTGCATCCAATTGTGGAAATAAGTACCGTACTGCTTGGACGGGCCTTCGCCTTTGGTCAGCTTCTTGGAATAATCCATGAATTCATCCCAGGTCCATTCTTTAGGAACTGCAAGCCCTGCTTCATCGAGCTTTTGCTTATTTAACATGACGAACCAAGTTAACAATCTTCCTGGAAGCGCGTAATATTTACCGTTAATTTGGGTTGTAGCCTTGTATTCGCTGTCATATACAATTCCGTCTGTTTTCAAGAAATCATCTAACGGAGCCAGCATTCCTGCATTTACACGTTGTGTATATCCAGTTGAGTCATTCAACATCACTACGTCCATTTGTTGACCGGAAGCAGCAGCCAAATCCAGCTTTTTCATAGCCTCATGAGCGTCGTCTTTCGTGGAGAGAATGTTCACATCGACCTTGATGTTCGGATATTCTTTATTGAATTCCGGCATAATTTTACTCCAATGTGCCGTTTCTTCGGACAACCAGGTGTAAACCTTAAGGTTTACCTGTTTCGTATCGGTAGAGCCTGATGCAGCCTTTTCTTCTTTAGGCTTATCTCCACAGCCTGCTAATAGCGAGATCATCATGGTACTGGTAAGCAGCAAGGCAAATGTCTTTTTCATTTCCAATAGTCCCCTTTAATATAATAATATTTTATGATCAAGCGGTAACTTCATTATAGACTTCGGGAAAATATCGACATAAGCAACAATTTTATCCTGTTTGTAAATATTTATACTTAAGTACGCTTATCCCTTTACTCCGCCTGCAGAAATACCTTCAATAACATGCTTTTGTCCAAGTATGAACACAATCAGCAGGGGCAGGATCGCCGATACCGCTCCGGCCATTACCAACGAATAAAATTGACCGTTTTCATTACCGAACGATTGAATACCTAACTGCAGAGTAAACAGATGCTTGGAATTGATAAAAATTAACGGGTTCTGATAATCGTTCCATGTCCAAATGAATCTTAATATCGCATAAGTTGCCACGACCGGCTTTACCAAAGGTACAATGACAGAGGTAAAGATACGAAAATGGCCGGCTCCGTCCATTCTGGCGGATTCTATGAATTCATCATTAATGCTTAAAAAGGCTTGACGAAGTAAAAAAGTTCCCAATACGCTGAAGCAATTCAAAAATATGAGCCCCATGTGCGTATCGTACAAGCCTAACCACCGAAAAATAATAAATTGTGGTACCAGTATGGCTTGATGCGGGATCATATAAACGACTAACAAAATAAGAAAAATGACTTCTCTTCCTTTGAAATGGACTTTGGTGAATCCATAAGCAGCCATGCATGAAATAAAAACCGATAAAGCTGTCGTTGCCACGGACACGAAGATGGAGTTCCCATAGTATTGAGCGAACGGGGTTTTTAACCACACCTGCGTGTAATTTTGCACAGCGTTCCAATGTGTCGGAATCCATTCGATCGGAAAGTTGAACACTTCTGTTTCCTGTTTAAATGAAGCCGAAATCATCCAAAAGAATGGAAACAAAAACAAGATTCCTACAAGCAACATCATAAAGGTAATGCTGGTTTTTCGTATACTAAGATTCATGCAGCGAACCTCCTAATAATTGACCCATTTTTTCTGGGCGAAAAATTGAATCAAAGTGATGATCAATACACAGATGAGAAGAACAACCGATACCGCTGATGCGTAACCTGTCTTCAAATTGATGAAAGCTTGCTGATATAAGTAAAACACCATCATGGAAGAGGAATCGGATGGGCCTCCGCCAGTCAAAACAACAATAATATCAAACACTTTAAAAGAGCCGATGATTCCCGTGACCAATAGGAAAAAGGTCGTTGGCGATAACAATGGCAGCGTGATTTTGAAAAACTTCACCACGGAGTTAGCCCCATCGATATCGGCCGCTTCATACAAATCCTTCGGAATGCTTTGCAAGCCTGCCAAATAAATAATCAGATTATACCCAATCCCGGTCCATACCGTGATTCCCATAATCGTAAGCAGCGAAAATTGGGGATCGGCAAGCCACTTAGGCGGATTGGCTATTCCGATAGCTTTCAACGTCTCATTAATCGGTCCATACTCCGGATGAAAGAGTACCTGGCATACAATAGCCACCGCTACAATACTTGAAATATAAGGCATGAAATAAATAACTTTGAACAAGTCTTTCCAATATACATTTTTGTTAATAATGACAGCAAGGAGAATGGCACTAATCATCGTCACCGGGACCACAAGAATAAAAATGAAATTATTGCTCAGCGATTTAAGAAATACTGGATCATGGAACAAGAGGACAAAATTTTTCAATCCAACAAATTGAATCCCATGTAACCCTTGAACTAGACTCCAGCTTGTAAAGCTCAACAGGATGGAGATGATGATTGGAATTAGTGTCAGAACAAGCAGGCCTATGGCTAATGGGCCAATAAATATATAACCCGTTATTGTTTCGGAGACATTGTTTTTTTTCATGGACTTCAGCCTTTCCTTTCTTAATTGATGTTCATTGACTTAAGTATACGGAACCACGCCTTTGTCCATAAGCTTTGAATATGACTGGTTTGAAAAAATTTATACTTTTTGGGTTAAGCCTTTCGAAGGTGTAAGAAAAACCGTCCTTGAAATCATCGGACGGTCCATGTCTACACCCATACAGTTGTGCGTGGGGAGGGAGTTGGGAATGGGGCTCCGGTCGCTGTTGAAGCTCATATTCCTTGAATGGTGGCTTGCAGTGGTTGGAACACGAGCTTCAAAGGCGAACACTGACGTTCCTCCACCCCATACCCAATCCTCCCTCTCTGATCTACTCTGAAACTTATGCTACTACTTACTTCCTTACTTACTGGTCGATTAGTCGGTATTCATGTCAAATCAAAAAGCCCTCCTGAAACATCCAGGAGAGCTTTGGCGCTTTAATAGCTTTAATAGTAAATCATGGCTTGGGAGGATGGCAAAGAATGACCTCTAAGGGTTCTTCATCCAAGCTGAGCCATTTCATGGAGAGCAAGGATGCCGGCAGAAAAAATGTATGTCCCTTCGTAATGCTGATTTCTTCCGTTCCCCAGATTAGCTTGCCTTTTCCTTTTACAACAATGGCTATTGCAAATGTTCCAGCGGTATCGATCGAATAATCCGAAACGACTGTCAAACGGTTCATTGTGAATCGGTCTGTATCTGTTTCTTTAATTAGTGCGGTCAAGCTGCCTCCGGCTGTTTCCTGAAGCTTGCTTGGGTCAATAAACCATTTGCTTTTAATTTGCTCCAGCGTATAAGCGTCATAATGAAAGCAATCAAGCATGGTATCGAAGCCCAAGCCTTGATGGCAAGCTTGATCTGGAACGATATTGCCTCTTGGAGTTACTTTCTCCGTACGCAGAGTGTAATCTGTAGGCTCCTGAATTTCAATAAGGAAGCAGCCAATGCCAATAGCGTGAGGGACTCCACCTTCTACAAGATAGACCTCACCCTCACGCACCGGAATCCGGTGCAGGGCATCGATCATACCGGGAATATCCTGCCGATCAAACAGTTCTTTCCATTTCTCTGCCGTCACCCCAGGCTTGAAGCCAAATAAAACATAAGGCTCTTCCCCATCGATTTGTCTGCCACCAATCACATACCAGGCTTCCGTCTTTCCGAACTGGGAATTGAACATCGATTTCGCAAACTCACGGTCCGGGTGTACTTGAATCGTCAGCCGCTCGCTGGAATCCAGCAATTTGACCAATACAGCCGTGTGAGACCCATGCTTTTCAACATGTTTTTTTCCCAGAAACGCCTCAGGATCGAACTCGATGACTTCCTGCAAGGTAACTTCCGTGCCATCGGTAAGCTTGATTTTGCTTAACCCCTCATCCTGGATATGCTCGCGTCCGACATTCGTAGCTTTCACTACCGAAGCTACCCACTCCTCCGGAAAGCTGCTGTCTTCTGGATGACCATTGCCCTGCCACTGATCAATGAGCTTGCCGCCCGAATAGGTGCGCCATACCCGATTGGCTTGCAGCAGGATTGGCTGCGAAGCTAATTTACCGAAATTCGAATCGGACATCCTTATCCCCTCCATGAAAGCTTATAAATAGCGACATCTTTGCTTGGTATAGCTACTTGTAATACTACCTGATCCTGCTGTTGACTTACAACCGTGTCGCTTCCGTGAGTGATGTCTGCAGCTGACTCCAGCTTGGAACCGATTCCGTTCAATACCACTTCCGATTGTACGGCTTCATCCGTGTAGTTGAAAACGAACAACAAGAGCCCGTCTTCTCCTCGTAATGTACACAATTTCAATCTGGAGTCTATCGCGGAATGCAGTGCAAGGGAGTATTTGGCATCCAGCTGCTGAACCCACTTCAACACATCCGGGTTGGGTTCCATATGATAACCATACCAAAGCATTGTGGAAATATAAATAATGCGACCTTGTCCTATCGGTGAACACAGCACAGCAGGATTATGGTCCGAGAAGCTGCCCCATACCTCCGCTTGCGATTGACCCATACTGAGAATTTTTCGTTCAAAGTAACCGGGAATACTCGTCTGTGCCTTATCTCCGTCTGCTTCAAGTGTAATTTGAAGGTTAAGCGGATCAATATCCACGAAACGGTAGCCAAGCTCAGTATTCAGCTCCCCGCCTGGCAAATCCTCATTCAGGATACTATCTTCACGTATTTCGCCAAATTTGCCGTCCGCGATAACCGTACCCCCCTGCTCTGCAAACTGCTTGATAGCGTCCGCAAGCTCAGGCCCAATCGCAAGCTGATTTGTTAGGAACAAGGTTTGGAACTCGTTTACTTTTCCACTTTTCACATCGTCAGGAGTAATGAATTTAGCAGGAATATTGAGCTCCCACAAGCATTCATATAAACCGGCAATGGAGTTAATATAAATATTCGTTTCTTTGGGAACGGTAAGCGTAAAGGCTTTAGTAAAATCATGCGTCAGCTTATCGTACAAAATCGCTACACGCGGTTGCTCAGGCTCATAGGATGTGAATTCTCGGGCATGCGTTTCAAGAATGTTGGCGATCTCAGCAGCCGCATGCGCTCTTGGAGTAAACCCACCCTGCGTATCAACTAATCCCCGGCCAGCTGTTTGAATGCCTTTGATGAATGGATCCCATTTCCAATAAATCATCCCCTTGGCTCCGTGAGAAATAGCTTCCCAATTCCACCATTTAAGCTCGTAAGGATATACGATACTGTTTGGATTAAACATGTTGCGGTGGTGGCTTTGCAGCTCGGAAATCCAGAAACGGCCTGTTTTCGTTGCAGAATGCACACCGACAAACGTTTCCCAGCGCTTATAATGCGGCTGACCCACCAAATTTTCCTTTGGATAGAACGAGATCCCATATTCGTCTACATTCTCTGCAACATTCCAGTCATCATGAGGTCTGGTGTAAAAATTGTCCGTAGCAATCATGGAATTGATATTATCGGCAATCGTCGGGTGATCCGGGTCCACTGCTTTCACGTAGCCTTTCCACTCATTCAAAATCATACCCACGTTAGCCTTACGGAATTGCTCCCAATCGACAAATGGCATTACACTGGCCCACAACCAATACGTAAACTCAATTTGCTGCCAATCATAGTAGGAACGGTCCCATACTTCATTTAACCGATCAATCGTACCGTATTTGTCTTCAAGCCAGCTGCGGAACAGCTGCAGCGTATAGCGATCATACGAGGTAAACATCGTCTCATTAAGAATATCGTATCCGTATAAAGCTGCATATCCTTTATAAGCATTGGCGACATCGGTATAATTTTTCTTGACCAGCTGCTTGACTTCGGGATGGTTGTAGTTTAAATAATCGAATATAATTTTATCGTTATCCACGGTTCCATTCGCTTTTGTAGCATAATACTCTTCTCTCATAAGAAAATCGGGCGCGTACTCCAGAGCGGTGATTTGACCGGCCAGCTCCATAATAACCTTCATGCCGATTTGCTCCGCATGCTTGAGAATCTCTATCCCCGTCTGAAAAGGATAGTTGGCATTGGCCTTATTTTCCCACCAAAAAACGGCAGGCCAAATGACAACAAAGTTCATACCGCATTCACTCATACTGTCCAATTTCTTTTTGATCGTTTCAAGCGTAAACTCACGCTGTACCTTGAGCACCGAACCGTATGGAAAAGATTTCATTATCGTGTTCTCCCTACCTTTATATTCATAGTCATCTTCTAATTATAAATATTTGGAGGCTTCATTATAAGAAAGGAACATGACCAAATCAAAAAAATTTATACTTTTTCAAAATCCTCCTGCTGGTGCAGCAGTACAAAAAAACCAAAAGCCTAATATGCTTTCGGTTCTAATTACAACTCTCTTATTCAATCCTTTGTCATGAACTTGCGGATTTCTTCCATTAACAGCTTGTGATCATATGAACCTTTTTGAATAACATTCGATACATAACCCTTCAGCTTCGATTGATCCTCCGACGTAATAGTCTTGGCTGTTACGACAACAACGGGGATATCACTCCACCTCTCCTGTTTACGCAGCTCGGCAAGGAATTGAAAGCCATCCATCTCTGGCATCATCAAGTCAAGCAGAATCAGTTCCGGTATATTCCGCTCCATATAATCCAGGGCGATCCGACCATTTACTGCCTTAGCAACAGAGTAACCCTCTTTGTGCAGCATTCTTGTCATTAATTCACTTGTTGTCGCGTCATCCTCGATCACCAGAATTGTGTGGTCGTTCCGATTCGAGATATATTTATCCATCACCTCAATCAAACGGTCCCGCTGTACGGGCTTCATCAGAAATTCGGATGCGCCAAGCTCATAACCCAAGTACTTATCACTTGTCATTGACCAGATGACAACGGGAATATCCCGCAGCTCTGGGTCACTCTTGAGTGCAGCCAGTACGCTCCAGCCATCCATGTTCGGCATGAGGATATCGAGACAAATCACTTTCGGGCGCAGCTGCTTCGCCATTAAAACTCCCTCTTGTCCAGTTTCGGCAAATGCCAGGGTCCAGCCCTCTTTCGAGAGGTAGCGAGTCATCAATTCCTGATTGAAATTCTCGTCATCGATCAGCAGAATGCTGACCTTACTTGTTTCTTCTACGTGTTCCTGATAGACGACTGGATGCGCCTGATCGGACTCCTGCCGAGGAGGAGAGATCGGCAGCCAGCAAATAAAGGTACTTCCAGCCCCGAGCTCGCTGTCCACTTCAATGTCGCCACCCATAATATTGCAGAATCTTTGGCTGATTGCCAGTCCAAGACCCGTTCCTCCGTATTTACGTGTTGTGGAAGAATCGGCCTGAGTGAACGGCTGAAACAGCTTATCCATTTGTTCGAGCGTTATGCCTATGCCTGTATCCTTCACACTGAAGCAGTAGCCTGTCTGGTTATTTCTGGTTTGCCGGTAACCCTTAAAAGTGATCGTGCCTTCTTTTGTGAATTTACTTGCATTACTAAGCAAATTAATCAATATTTGCCGAAGCTTTGTCACATCAATGGTCATTTCCCCGTTCTCGCAGTGAACTTCCAATTGATTCTGATTGGCTTCTATCAGTGGTTGTACCGTCATCATTACATCCTGAACTAGGTCTGCTACCTCGCAGTTCTCGAAGTACATCTCCATTTTACCCGCTTCAATCTTAGAAATATCCAAAATATCATTAATAAGTGATAGCAAATGGTTTCCTGCCTTGCTGATTTTTCCAAGATCATCCACGAACATGGGATCGCCAAGCTCTTCCGCATCTTCCTTCAGCATTTCACTGTACCCGATGATGGCATTGAGCGGCGTTCTCAATTCATGGCTCATGTTCGCCAGAAACTGACTTTTAATCTGATTCGCCTGAATAGCTTCGTCATGGGCTTTCTCAAGCTGTGCTGTTCGTTCCTTTACCAATTCCTCCAAATGGTCATTCAGCTTCCGAAGCTCCTGATTTATTCGGACATTTTCATCTGTTTTCTCTTTGATTTCTGAGTCTTTATGTGAAAATCTTTTGGAAATAAATATACCTAGTATAGAAAGACCAAGCGTAAATAAAGTACCTACGGCTATGAAATAAGCTAGCCATTTTTGATCCAGTACAACACCAGAGGACAGTGCCGATTTAACTCCCAATTGAAAATGTGCTGCCATCATCCCCGTATAATGCATACCGACGATCGCGGCTCCCATAATCAACCCGCTTCCTAGCTTTTTCCAGACTCTCCCTCTGCCTAAATAAAATGACAACAATAATGCAGAGTTTGAAGCGACAATCGCGATGACGATAGAAAGTAAAAAGAAGAAAGGATCATATGTAATATCGATCATCATGGCAGCCATCCCAATATAATGCATCGCGGAGATGCCCCCGGCAAGCAGCATCCCGCCACTGATTAATTGACGAAGTTTTACTTGTTGTCGACCTACAATACTTAGGGCAATAAAGGAGGCAATGATAGCTACCAGCATAGATAGTACAACAAGCCAGATATCATACGCGACCGGAACGGTCAATGAAAAGGCCAGCATCCCGACGAAATGCATCGACCAGATCCCCATACCCATAGCGACGGCACCAAATGATACCCATAACCATTGACGTTTTCCTGTTGAGGTGCTAATTCTTCCAGACAAATCGAGAACCATATACGAAGCTACTACCGCAACGATGTAAGAAGCACTCACTAGTAAGCTATCGTATGAGCCATGAACATGATCCAATAAAATTCAACTCCAGTATATATTTTCATTATTTATATCGGATTTATATTCATTTATCATAATGTGTAATCAAGCTGCTTGTAAACTAAATCTCTGATCAAGCTTAGCTTAAAGAAACTACATGTTGAGGTAGTTCCAACTGCAGCCTCCTTGTTATTCTATCATTCTCGATCGTTTGCTGATGATCCTTTTCCAAGTGGCAGACTTTGGGGGATGATGAACTTTAAAGGGAATGCACATTGATAGTCTCAGCAGCTTGTGTAGAACTATCACTTCCCAACGCCTGAACATAAATGTGATCATGAAGTGACCGATTCCCGAATTCCCATACTAAAGACCAGCCATCACTTCCATCTTTGTCGTAACCAATGAGTATTCTTTCACTCCACGTTTCCGTCCCTGTCGGGACTAACCAAAATAGAACTGTTTCTGTATTTTCAGCCTCCGCATAAATAGTCATGGTTCCAACACCTTTAGGAGCAACCGACCATCCCGATTCCTCCGTTAAATCCGTATATACCTTCAATAGCTGAGCACGTGTATCCACTTGTTCCAGTTTGTTGGATGAAGCAGCCGTTCCCTTCTGCGTCTGAGGAGCTTCGACATGTGTACATGCTGAGAGAATCAGCATAATCAATAACAAGTATGTACCGATTGTAAGGTTTCGCATAAATGCCTCCGATATTTTGTATTATTACTTTAGACGATTTGGACAAACTTAAAGTTACAAATTCTAGAAATCCACAAAGCAGCTGCCGTATTTTCTCCGCACACCGCAAATAAAACAAGCTGACTCCTGTTGTGAACTGCACCCCGTCAAGTAGACACAACAAATAATAAAAATCGGTTAAGCGGTCTTGGTCCTGAATTCTAATGGACTGAGGCCGTTTAGTTTTGCCTGCAAACGCTCGTTATTGTAAAAATAAATGTACGCATCCATGTCCTTTTGAAGTTCTTCGAAGGTTGGGTAGGTACGACGCAAATAATACTTCTCGCATTTAAGAGTTCCCCAGAAGGATTCCATGGGGCCGTTATCAATGCACCTGCCCACTCGAGACATACTCTGTACGATCTTGCCCTCTAAGAGCTTCTTGAAGCTTATCGAGGTGTACTGAAAACCACGGTCACTATGAAGCATAGGCG
>NZ_FOTE01000023.1 GCF_900114475.1 Paenibacillus sp. 1_12
TAACTGGGACGAGCTGGCTACCTTTTTTAAGTATCCGCCAGAGATTCGCAAACTCATTTACACGACCAACATTATTGAAAGCTACCATCGTCAGCTTCGAAAGGTGACCAAAGGAAAAAGCATCTTCCCATCGGATGAAGCTCTCTTAAAAATGCTCTATTTGGCCACCATGGATGTCACTCGAAAGTGGACAGGCCGCGTCCAAAACTGGGGGCAAATGCTGCTCCAGCTATCTGTTTTCTATCCAGATCGCATCGGCCAGCATCTGCGATGAAAATTTTTCTCCCCTGGGGGAGAAGTCTTTTAAATGAGTTTACACAAAAGATTTGACAGACCCTTCCCTATATCCGCCACCTGAGTACGTACGGTTCTAAATCCTTTTTTCTCATAGACAGCAATTGTGGCATCATTATATCGATTCACCGTCAGCCATATGATCCCTAACCTTCTAAACTTGGATATTTTCACTAAATATTCGATGGCATGGCTTGCATAACCTTTTCCTCGGTGCTCTTTATGTATATAAAATTTGCTTAGTAACAGCTTGCCTTCTCCTTGCTTTATACCCATATAACCGATGTTTTTGCCATTCACATTCATAAAATAATATTCATAACCCTGATTTTTAATTTGTTCAGTAAGAGCATGAACGGATTGAAATTTTTCCACCATATATTCGATTTGTTCTTTTGATATAATACTTACAAAATATTCATTCCAAATTTCTAATGCCAATTGAGCTAAGCGCGTGACTTCATCCTCTGTCTCTATTTTTAGAAATACTAAGTCCATTATCATAACTAAACCTACCTTTCCTCATAGCTAATTATTTTCATATAATTATACACCTTTTACCGATTGTATTACTATTAAAGCAACAGGCAGGATAGCATATTTGGGTGATTATATATCGGCTGTCTATACAATCATCCTCACGTTACCGATATCTATTGTACATTATTTTGTACTGAAGCATTTAGTTAAGCGAGGTTATTATTTATTTGTTATGTATTGGATAATCATTCATTTTATTTTTATTTTTTGGTTTTTATTTAATTAAGAAGGATAAAGATTACTACCAAATTTCAATCAACTGGTTAATGAAGATTACAATCTAAATTCGTAATAAAAGAGGAGAAATGAAAATCAAAAAGATCCTTATCCCATCGATTCTTACCGTATTATTTTGCATCATTTTTGTTTTGTTATTTTGGTGGCTTCAGCCAAATAAATCTTTATATGACCAAATTAATAAAGCAGTATTAGAAGCTGATTCGGATTATAGTCAATTAATGCATGTTCATGTGGATAGAGAAAGGACAATGGCGTTCTACATGACAAACAAGACAGAATTAGGCATCGTTCTACTACAGGAGAAGTTTCGTGGATATAAAGTGAAAGACTATATAGATAAAAGTCTAATATATACGGATCAAGGAATTAGTTGGCATGGATCTGTAATACAAAAGTTGAATATTCATTTGCTTTATGGAGTTGTACAAGATCCAGAAATAACTCAAGTTATTCTTATAAGTGAAGGGAATAAAGCCGCACATATAATTAATGAAGGAAACCGTATATGGTACGCTTTGATCGATAAACCATTAGAATATCCAATTACCATTCGAGCAACAAATAAAGAAGGTAAGATATTGTATGAAACCGGTGATGTTGAGTTTTGGAGTAAGTAAGTGTGACTTTATTGAATTGGTCGGGATTACTCATGGGGAATTAGAAGCGTTGAAAGAGGGCCGCACACAAGCAGATGTTGCTTATTTTATTAAAGTAACGGTTAGTAAGGTTCTGTATAATTATTAATTACCTGTACATTATCTCGTGGTCACAGTACCATAAAATGGTAATTATAACTGTTTTATTTGTATTGGAGGAATAGAATGAATATCGAAAACGTTGCGAGAGAGGCGCTCGCACAATACGATTGAAATCCACAGCAGAGATGTCCGCTGCATTGCATCGTCAAGCGAGTGAGTGGCAGCCACCGGCATCTTTTGTGCGGCCTACACACGATAGCGTCCGTGTCCGCCATTCATTGGACTAGCTCGCGCAGAAAGTGCGGGAGGGTCTATTAGATGAGCATCCTGTTCAGATCCTAAATACCGCTGGAGAAAGAGAGATAGCTATGTTTGATACACTCCCAAAAAATAATATGACTTGGGGAGTATTACATATGGATTTACTTCCGAGCAATATCGTGTATGTCGACGGAATCGCAAGTCCCATAGATTTTGGTGCATGTGGATATGGTTTTTTTCTCAATGATTTAGCCTCTACATTTTGTTTTGTTAGCCCCCAATCCAGACGACAATATATCGATTGGTATGGAACTCACTTTCCTCTACCTTGATGATTATGTAGTCCAATTAGAAGGATTCTTTATAGGCACAAGACTTTCATCAATGATACATTATCTCGGCCTACCTGATGTATTTAACTGGTTGCCTGAGGATATACAAAAGAGTTCCACCCGTGAATTTGGCGCGTATGCAAATGGGGAAAGCTTTTTGTTTTCAGGCACACCGTTTTGGGAATAAGAAGCATTTTTTATTTACGGTAACCATGAGACGCGCTTCTACCAGGTGATGACAGAGAAAAGCCCCTCCAATTGGTGGGGCTGAAAAGGATTAAAAGCTATAAAGAGAAAACTAGGCCCAGCATGAAAAGTAAGAGAAACCTTTATTTATAAGCAGCTATAGGTCCGAGCAGTTCATTCAATTGTGACTGTAGTTGCAGTCGGAGTTCCTCTACAATCGAAAAATCCGTGGCTGCTACATAGAAGGCCTTAATTTGAGAATCGATAGCTGCGGCTCCCGCCAAATGGGAGGTGGCTTCTTTCATTTTCGCTGTATAACGTTCTTTAATAGAGGCTATTTCGGCTGCATGTGCTTCATCGGTGCCGGGCGTCATAGTGAGCGTATACATATCCAATATTTCATCCCCGTCTCGATCAGGAAAGTATTCATGAGGGGCGGTACTGTCGAAGATGGCTGTGCTGAGCTGTGGGAAAATCAACATATCAAGGCTGTTTGGATCAAAGCCGCAATGAAACACTTGAACTTCAATTCCATTCGTTTCGGCAGCGGCAGCAAGCTTTTTTAGCAGTGTCGATTTTCCGGACCCTGGTCTTCCTTTGATGAAAATTCGCCTCTCCAACTGAGCGGTTAAGCTTTGAATAAAATCGAATGCACCCTTCGGAGTTGCAGCTCCGAAAAACAAGTGACGACCGATTGTTGGCGTGTCATTTTCATGACCAGCGTACAATTGTTGAATCAATTCCTGTGTAATTTGGTCTGCCTTCATGAAATCCATGTTCTCGATATAATATTTTTCCCATTCGTCATGAATCCGCAATGCGGTTAAGAATGTTTCATATGCTTGTGTATAGGTATCAATAAGCTTACCACTAAGGTCTTCGATCGTTCCTAAATGCTCTGGAAAAATACGGCTGTTATCAAGTGCTTCCCCGAAATTGATAAAGATGATTTCACCCGACTCGTTCTCCGGGATCCCCTCGCAGACTCTTCCATCAACAACACCAACCTTCAATTCTGTTGCGATGATGCCATCCAGTTCTTCGGGATGAAGCGGGGAGTGGAAGCATTGTACGTGCTGTCCTTTTTCCAGCAGGCTATCCGCCAAGCTGCGAATAACCGTCGATTTCCCCGTAGCTTGGGGACCTGTAAGGACGAATATCTGATTTAGCTCTTGAAAGGCGGAATTATACAAGAAATGGGCTCCGCGCGCGGTGTTGCCGCGGGCAAAGTAGTGGGATGATTTTTCGATCAAACTGAAACACTCCTTTGTACCTATTCTCCATTCGCAAAATTTACAGGCTCCGCGAATTTGGTCAGAATAAGTATATGTGGGATAAATACCTATGCTTCTGTATATTCAGGGTAATGCATAGTGGTGTTTCATTGCCCTCTATTTTTGAAAATGTTTCCCTTATATATCAATCATTGAAGGATATGGGCAACCAGCCGGATGCCAAAGGCGTATGGGGTATGAATAGGTGAATGTCATATATCCTGACCCCACAGATACTCTGATGCCTGCAACTACCGAAGAAGAAAAGCGGGAAGCAGACAACGCCCGATAGTCGAACGTGTGGGCACAGTGGATGATATGATCAAAAATAATCATGTTACCTGAGATACAGAGGTCTCTTTAGCCATTAATATAGCAAAGGGGATATCCCCTTTTACAACTGCCACATTACTCATTACGTAAATAACGTTTGTCTTTTAAGAAGAGCTTCCAGAACAAATAAAAAGCCGGCCCCAGTATCATCAAGCCTATTACATAAGAAATCAGTAAAGCATGAAAGGTAGCCGTATTTGTAAAGCCCTCTGCTACGGTTAAATAAGGATAAATCAAGTAGGGCATATGGGCAATGCCATATCCGATGCTCGCGAATGCATATTGAATAATAATCGCGGTAAAAGCCAACCGTGGAATCCCCACCTTATCTGGCTCGGTCTTCCACCACAATGCGCTGTAGCCGACGATAAAGGTTAGGAACGATAGTGTATACCATAGCCCTTGTCCCAGGATACCATTGACAATCCATTGTGCACTGGGCACCATCGTATAGGTTGTAATCACAGCAAAAAAGAGTGTGAAAGGGCCCAGCCAGATGGCAGCTTTTCGATAAAGTCGATAAGACGAATCGTCCTTGGATTCATTGGAATAGTCAGCCAGAAACAGGGAAGACAAGAACAATTCGGTTGAAATCCCGAAGCCCAGGTGGGCCCATTCGGTCGGATTGGCTAGCAACCTTCCGAAATACAGGTAAGGAACCTCATCAACTATGTCAATAAAGCCCCCTAATGTGATAGGAAGAATACTAAGAAGCAGCGCTGGAATTAATAAACCTGTTATTCCAGATACAACGCGCAGCATCCTTCCGTATTTCTGGGACGAATAGGCATATACCATAAAGCTGCTGCGGATCAACAGCAGGAAAAGCACCAAGCTGACCGGGAGTAGCAAGGCTGTACCCAACAAAGCAATGGCAGTAGGGAAGAAACCGACTAAAGCGACTACAACCAATACCAAAAAAGTATTGGTAACCTCCCATGTTGGAGACAGGAAACGATTGGCCAATGCACCAGCATTCGTCGCTTCATTGCGACCATACACCATCCCCCAGAAGCCCGCTCCAAAGTCAATAGAACCCAGAATGGAATAAATAAACACCATGAACCAGACAAGCACAATCGCGAGCGTCGACTCATCCATTCGTTCCCACTCCCTCCTGCGATATAGGTACAGAGGTTGTTAACTCCTTGGAGACGGGGTGACGTTTAAAGTAAAAGATCAGCATCAGGATGGTAAGCACGAGCAGTACGGCATAAGTGCTCAGAAACATCATAAATAAGAAGCCGAGGTTACCTGTCTTGGTTGCCGCTTCGGCCGTAAGCTGAATGTGGTAGATCGTCCAAGGTTGACGACCGGAGCAGCTGAATATCCAGCCTGACTCAATACCTATCAGGGATAAGGCCCCTGAGCTTACCATAATCATAAGCAGCCAACGTGGATAAGGCCTGCGAAATAAATAACGATAAGCCAGGGCAAGAAACGACACCGCTATTAAAAAAACGCCGATAACAACCATAACATTAAATAAAGTATGGATATATAACGGAGGCCATAGTTCCCGCGGATATTCGTTTAAGCCCTTTACCACCGTATCGAATCGATTTCCAGCTAAGAAGCTCAGTGCCCATGGAATATGTATGCCTCCCATAACTTCCTGAGCCTGCTCACTCACGCTGCCAAACACGACTAATGGTGCATGATCCGTGGTCTGAAATAGCCCTTCTGCAGCTGCCAGCTTCTCCGGCTGGTATTCGTGCAGCATTTGAGCGGTTCCATGTCCAGTGATAGACGTCACGAATGACATGCTTGCACCGACAAAAAGGCTTAATAACATACTTTTATGGTGGTAATCGTTCTCCTCTTTGTGCTTGCCTCGCTGCAACAATTTATAAGCAGCAAGCGATACGATGATAAAAGCCCCTGTCATATAAGCCGATGCCACCACATGCGTAGCTGTAGTAAACAAGCTGGGGCTGAATATAGCTGCGACGGGATTGACATCGGTTACTTCACCGTTGACCATTTTGAATCCGGTAGGTGTATTCATCCATGCATGGGCATCTGTAATTAATACAGCTGACATTGTTGCACCCAATGCAACAAAAAAAACACTGATAATACGCATCGTCGGCGACAATCGGTCGGCTGCATAAACATAGATAGACATAAATAAAGCTTCCAGCATAAAAGCCCATATTTCTACCTGAAAAGGGACAGCAATGACCTTACCGACGATTTCCATAAAGCCTGGGAACAGCAAGGAAAGCATGACACCCACGAGGGTTCCTGAAGGGATTGCTACACCCAGTATGATCGCGAAGCCTCTGGTCCATCTTTTGGCAAGTATAGAGTAATGATGATGTTTGGTGATCTGAAATAATATTTCTGCAAATACAACCATGAAGGGAATACCCACACCCAAAGTCGCAAAAATAATATGAAAGGCCATGGATGAACCGAATAAAGCACGCGCCAAGACTACTGTTTCCAAATCTACACTCCCTTTTGGTTCATTCATGCAGCAATTTGTTCTTATGGTAATATGATCCAGATAGATCCTGAATATGCATCGATTTAGACGGATTGATTTACCCATACCTTTTTAGCGCTCAGCGATATTACTGGTCATTGGGCAAAGAACTCGATTCAAAAAGCAGTAGCTGGCAGGGTACGTTAACGGTTAGGCTGACGAAGCAAGGGTTTGAGGTATTTGAGGTTAAACTAGACCTAGCCGAATGATTTTTAAAAAAGGCTGTGTCTCTGAAAATATATAGGTGAGACATTCTGTGATGCACCGTGATGCACCGTGATGGTTGGAATCAGATTAACGCGTAGGATAATGGAAATATGTTGGAGAAAATAGGGAGATGAAAAGAACGGAGGGAATAAATATGTATTGTCCATTCTGCTTTCCAGAAAAAGATAAAGAACAAAGTATCGTTCTTAGTAACGAAAGTTGTTTATTCGTTCAAAAACCTCAACCTGTCTTATTGGGTTCAGGCTTAATTATTCCTAAATCACATAGGGAAACTATATTTGATTTAACTCCCCAAGAATGGCAAGCAACTTTTGAACTTTTACAACAGGTTAAGGGACTAATTGATAAAGAATATCAGCCTCAAGCTTACAATGTTGGCTGGAATTGCGGTCATGTTGGAGGACAGGAAATATTTCATGCACATATGCATGTTATCCCTAGATTTAAAGATGAGCCCTTAGCAGGAAAGGGTATTAGGCACTTCTTAAAACAACCATCTAACCAACGGGTTAGACAGAATGAAAGTTGAGTTATTCCGCTAACGGCGAACGGTAGTTGAGGAGCACGCTATGCAGCAGCTCCTCTAAAAATGGATTATTATGGTGCTAAGTATGAGTACGTACGGTCTTGTTTCCGGTGTGAAGAACAGTGTTCGCTGGAGCGTTAGCTTAAAAATGGGGCTTTCCAAAGTTATGGAAGTAATGGGGATAATTCAATATCAATTTTATCAGCGATAAGAGTATAAAACTCTGGAAACCGCTGATCTGTGGAGCTTGGTATTTCTTCAAAGGTTCGTATAAACAACCCTACTGTCCCAATTGCAGTTATAATGTCACCAACTGTCCAACTTCTCACTAATACTTTCCCCAATTCATAGCGTTCTTCTTCGGGCAATAATTTAGCGAAAGCCACTTCTCCTTCTCTAACATTATCGTCAAAGTAATTCCCAGTTGGTTGTTTTAAGTTATTTGTGTTCATCCATGCACGTGCGAAAGGATGAAAATCTGTCAAGATAAGCCGACCATTTTTCCCTAATCTGCGACGAACAACAGAAAAAATAGCGTTGAGGTCTGTAAAGTAATGCAAAATACCAAATTCCATCAATACGATATCAAATTTACCTAATGTCTCTTCGTTCGGGATATTCAAGACGTCAGAACAGATATAGTTGAGTTCAACACCAACGGCAGCGGCAGTCTGTATTGCGTACAACCGATTTTCTTCAGATATGTCCACTACGGTAACATCAGCACCAAGCATTGCTAGAGAAATTGCCTTTCGACCGTGCGAGCCTAGGAGGTTAATAACTCTCTTGCCAGTTGGATCACCAATATACTTTAACCAATACCGAAGATGATGCTTGTGTTTGATTTTTAGCTCGCTCGCAAGTTCATCAGGTGTTCCATACTTTTGAACCCAAGCCTGATACGCTTTGGTTTCCCACGCAACCTTGTTCGCAAATGCCAGTTTATCTTGCATACACATACCTCCCAGATTAATTTTTCACCGCGGAAGGTATATATTACCATTTATGAATAAATTGTCAACCTTTTTTAACTCTATTGTTCATTCAACAAAAAGAGCGCTCCCCGCCTTCGATTGGGCTATGCGAGTAGCATGTAGTTCATTGTACCGGTTCTTAAATTATTTAAAAAAAGCAAAATACTACGCTAGATTTTCTTGAAAAAATCTCATAAATTACTACAGGTATTTAAGCTAAAGTAGTCTGACAAGAAATTTATCCCATTTCCGATTTTGACCAGAACATAATCTCATTCCCAACTGATCGATGCGGATGGATTAGGAGGATAAACATCATCTCAGTATCCGTGGCCTGATGATTGAAAGGGCAGAATTAATATTGAATTTATATTCATAATTACGTATAATAATACAAATTAAGCAAAATGTTTTCCATGAGGATTAAATACAGCTGAGCGGGAGCCTACTGAGATGAAAATAAGTAAACATAGTGCTGAACATTATATTTGGGGAGATAATTGTGATGGTTGGCATTTAGTTAAAAATAGCAATTTAAGCGTAATACATGAAAGAATGCCAGCAAATACTTCAGAAGTAAAGCATTATCATCAACAATCACGTCAATTTTTCTTTGGCTTGTCGGGTACTGCAACCATCGAAATTGAAGGTAAAGAAGTTGTCCTAAATCCACAAGAGGGAGTCGAGGTTTCTCCTTTGGTACCTCACCAAATGTACAATAAATCAAACGATGAAATTGAATTTTTGGTTATTTCTCAACCTATAAGTAAGGGCGATCGTATATTAGTCGAGTAAGTCTTTAAATAAAAACCAGCTAACATCTGAACTGCACCCCAATTGTTAGACATAATCTAACAATTGGAGGTACAGTTTTTTATTGGCAGATTTAGTTCAGACAATACATCCAACGTGATCGGCAGTTTCATTACGTTAACAGTCAGATAAATGCAACATTTGAATAAATATTGGCGTTCTAATGTATAGGAATTAACTATATAAGATGAACTAAAAAAACACAGCTCGAGCGGAGAAAGTGGACCCTTCTGGAGAAACGAAGTGTTCGCCTTTGCAGACGGATTCTTACCCCTATGGGGATAAGAATCGAAAGAATCTGGCTGCAACAGCGACTGGAAGAGGGGGGTCTGCTTTCGCAGCGACTCTTTGCTGTCATGATGTTTAGTTCATCTTATATAGTTATTTTAATTAAAGGAGGGAAGTATGTGCGGATCGTTGTGTTCTTTCTTTTGTTTATGTGTTTCATTACAACAGGGTGCACGAAAGATGAAATCTTAAATTCTTCAAAACAGACTAAAACAATTGGAAATCCAACTGCAGAAAAAGTTTTAACAATGGATCCGAATGCTAAAATTTTTTTGTATAAAGATATTATTTATAATGCAGGAATTCCTTGGGTAAACGAGTTGACATTAACCAAAGACATACAAATAACTGAAATTACTCACCAAAGTAAAAATGGTAAAGCTTTTATTAACGGAACAGCAAATAAACTGGCAATTGGATCAAAGATCTTTCGTGTTAAAGAGCGAAATGACATACTAATAGCTGAAACAGATAGAGGAGACATTAGATTTTATCAATTGGTTGAAGGATAATAGTGATTTTCGATGTCGGTTGCAACTATGCTAACACTTTTAGTTAACCCTTGGGTCAATGGTCGTTGTTCCACGAATACAGTCGTTCCATTAAGCTCTGACGGGAAACGATAGCACAATAATAAGTAATACAGATTAAACCCTCCCCAATTCTAGCAAAACTAGAGATAACTTATATTAGAGAGGGTTTTTATTATGCCATTGAAGGATTTATGAATGCTGTATGAAGTTGACAAACGCGCGGTGAGTGTAGGAGCGAATTATATCGTCGATATCTTTAGGAAATTTCATTTGTTACTTTTCAAGTAAAAATAGACTCCCATACTGACTATTGTAAATAACCCTCCAGTGATTTGAGAAGAAGTAACTGCTTCCCCTAAGAGAAAAAACGCAAGTATTATTGCAAGTACGGGCTCACCAATTACACCGACAGACACAGTTGTTGCGCCCATTGATTTTAACAATAGATTAAATATTAAATGACCAAATATAGTTGGAATAACAGCAAGTACAAAGAAGTATATCCAGTCAGAGGAACGATAATCTGTCAGATTAAAATTGTTGACCAGGCTGTAAATTAACATTACGCTACCACCAAGGAAAAAAACAATAATACTGTATACATTAGCTGATATGTTTTGACTCACTTTTTGCCCTGCCAGCATATATACAGAAATCGAGATCGTCCCTAATAACGATAGTACATCTCCTATTATCGCCCCTCTAGAGACCCCAATATCTCCCCAAGCTATAATTAAAGAACCGAATACTGCAGTTACCATGCATAATGCTTTTAGTTTACTAACTCTTTCTTTAAAAATAAAATAAGAGCCGATCATTACGAATAAAGGTTGAAGAGTCAAGATAACCATCGAACTGGCTACGGATGTGTACGATAAAGATTCCATCCAAAATAAAAAATGCAGTCCGAGGAAAAATCCCGCTAAAAAAATAATGCTCCAGTCTTTTTTGGTTAGTTGTGTGAAGTTGAGCTTTTTCCAAGACACAAATGGCAGCAAAATCAAAACGGTTATATATAACCTATACATTCCTGCAACGGAGGGAGGAGTATTTGATGACTTGATCAAGATTGAAGATATAGCAACTGCAAGAATACTGATAAAAAGCAAAATAAACGGATTGACAACTAGTTTTGGTTTATTTAGTTTCATGGATACCCCCCATTTTAAGTTCAGATTTATGACACGCTTGTTTCAAAAAGAGAACCAACGGGATATAATAATATCATCATTTTAAACGGAAAAATATAAAAATATCCTCATATAATATAGATATATCTTCATTCGAGGAGAAAGGCAGTGTATGGCTAATAAATTGCACGAGATCAATCATTATCCCGATGCTTCATTTCCTTACGCAATGTATACCATCACTTCCTTAAGCTGTACTCATGAGGGAAGAGGTTTTAATGAATTACATTGGCATGAAGAACTTCAGTTTACTCTAGTAACTGAAGGGAAAATAATTATCCAAGTCAATGGTGTAAATCATGAGTTAGCAGCTGGGGAGGCCATTTTTATAAATAAGGGAGTACTACATGAAACCAAGCAGGTTATTCAAAATAGTGAATATGTAAGCTTTAATTTCCCTGACAAATTACTCGCATTTTATTCAGATAGCTATATGGAAAAAAATTATGTTCTACCCTTTACCAACTCTTTATTCTTATCTCTAATTATCAAATCCGATGTTGAATGGCAAAGTATCATGTTAGAGACATTGTGGGTGTTAAAAGACATGTTCATAGCAAACAAGAACTGGGGCTGGGAATACGAGGTTTCCATTAAGACTGTACAGTTATGGTTGACCATGATAAAAAATGTTTCTCTGACTTCCATGGAATCACCTAAAAATACAAAACAGCAGCAAGAACGAATT
The DNA here is from genome assembly GCF_900114475.1 of Paenibacillus sp. 1_12. Lineage (GTDB taxonomy): Bacteria > Bacillota > Bacilli > Paenibacillales > NBRC-103111 > Paenibacillus_S. The sequence continues at coordinate 11,890 of NZ_FOTE01000023.1, forward strand.
CAGTTAATGATTAGTTATATTCATCAAAACTATTCAAATAATATCATACTTCAAGAAATTGCCGAGGCAGCACATTTAAGCATCTCTGAGTGCAATCGTAGTTTTAAAAGAACACTTCATATGACGCCTTATGACTATCTAATAAAATATCGAATTAAAAAAAGTGCTGAGTTATTAAATGTTACCGGGTGCTCAATTACTGAAATAGCCGGTAGAGTTGGTTTCAATAATGTAAATCATTTTATACAGTCCTTTAAAAAACATCTCAGTAAAACACCTAACGAATACCGTAAAGACAAGAATGAGAGGATGTAGCCCAATTTGATAGGAGGTTTGCAATCATGGAGATGAAGAAACTCATCGATCAGGTTCTTCACGTTGACCCGGATGCATTTGAACATATTGTTCGGCATTTTCAGAGGAAGATATTTACGTTTTGTTATTAAAAATAAAACGGCTGACCGGAAAGTCATATATTTAGAAATAAACGGAAATTTGTCAAAGGAGGATTTGGTGAAAATTGCAAAGATATACTTAGGAAAATAATTGTCAATTTCAGGGCACTTCAGTAGTGCCCTGATTTGCCGTTGTGTGGCTTATTAAGGAAGGAGATTCGATGATGGAACCTTTTACTGGTAAAGTTTCTTCCATTATTCAGAACGGATCGCTAAACGGCGACCGCTTATGAGTATAATCGCAACTGAGGTCAGCAATAAGCATGCGCATATGCTATACATATAGGAATAGGACAAATGATCAGCAATAGTTCCCATCACCATGTTGCCAAGTACAAGTCCGAGATCGGATACAGCAATGAATAGGCCGATTAACGTATTCCGGGATGACATCGGCAACACAAAGGTCAAATGAACGAAGCTCCGCCATAAACGGCTAATGCCAATAGCTTCAAACCAATAGCCATACTCGTCAGCAAGCCGACGACAAAACGGGGATGCCACTGGCCATCTGAAGGAACTCGTTTGCGTAATGCGAATCTGCAAAAAACCATCACGACAGCTTGGAGCATCAAGTATATACCAGCGTGACCGACACCACTTTGTTTGGTATATAGCGCAATGAACGTTGTAACGGCGCCGAAGGCGACAGAAGCAATAAGCATAGCCGTACTGCATACGAGAAATGCACGATGAGTCCACAGCTGGCGTAACTGAGAAAGCATGGACATTTCTTGTTGCGGCTGGTCCTGATGTCCTTGCGAACCGGAAGGCAGCGGTGCCGTATAGCCAATGATACCCGTGGTAAGGGCAATAACGATGATTGTTGCCGAGAATGCGTTCATCCCGCCCCAATCCCATAAAGTTAAAGCCACTATAGGACCTATTACCGCAGGCAGCATGCCTGCTAACAAATAGGCTGGTATGAGAAAGGGAATTGGCACTAGTTACGTAAGGGGCACCAACATCCAGCTTACCAGCTTTGTGTGGTGAAAAAGTTGGTCGGACTACTTATAAAAATATGGAAGCCGATTATTCTCTGAGGAGTATAGTCGGCTTTTTAAGTTAAGCGGTTTTTGATATAGCCAAAAGCTATAACTAAATATAGTTTATTCCGATTATATTGTATCTGCTAAATTGTGATATTTTTAATTTAACAATTAGTAGGTGATGTAGCGTTCACAGGGGAAATGACCGTCGAAGAAACGAAATACGCCCAGTCACGGACTGGACAGCCTGTTAAAGGAATGTTGACCGGACCGATTACCATCATGAACTGGTCGTTCGTCCGCGAAGATATCCCTCGCGAGCAAATTGCCTACCAATTGGCGTATGCGCTTAGACAGGAAGTTGAGGCTCTAGAACAGGCGGGTATCGGGATGATACAGTCGACGAACCTGAAGTTCGCGTCATAGCTTTGAATTGAACACTTACAAGCTGGGCATCGGTCTTGGTGTATACGATATCCACAGTCCGCTATCCCGAGTGCCGACAATTGTGGCCGCTGCCGATGGCCATACATCGGAATAGATGGCATGTTCAAGCTGATCGGCTGTGGACGTGCCATCTGTTCAGTGGTCTTTATGAAGCTTTTTTATTTATATACATTCGAGATTTCTGGACGAAGCTATCTTTCTTGTACTATTAAAATCAAACATAATCAAGCATTCTAAGGAGAGATTTATTATGGAACAATTACGTAAACAAGATCCGAAAATTGTTGAGGCTATGAATTTGGAGATTGGCCGTCAACGTGACAAAATTGAATTAATCGCTTCTGAAAACTTCGTAAGTGAGGCTGTAATGCAAGCAATGGGAACGGTGTTGACCAATAAGTATGCAGAAGGTTACCCTGGTAAACGCTACTATGGCGGATGTGAGTACGTGGATATCGTTGAGGATATTGCACGTGACCGTGCTAAAGAATTGTTCGGTGCTGAGCACGTGAACGTACAACCGCATTCCGGTGCGCAAGCGAATATGGCTGTTTATTTGGCAGCTCTAAAGCCAGGCGACACAGTACTTGGTATGAACCTGGCGCATGGCGGCCACTTAACTCACGGAAGTCCCGTGAATGCATCCGGTATTCTTTATAACTTTGTTGCTTATGGCGTTAGAGAGAGTGATGCACATATCGATTATAACGAGGTCCGCAAATTAGCATTTAAGCACAAGCCTCGCATGATTGTAGCCGGTGCCAGCGCTTACTCACGCACCATTGATTTTGAAGCATTGGCTTCTATTGCCAATGATATAGGCGCCTTATTGTTTGTTGATATGGCTCACATTGCGGGCCTAGTTGCAGCAGGCTTGCATCCGAATCCGGTTCCACATGCACATTTTGTTACTACGACTACACATAAAACGCTTCGTGGGCCTCGCGGAGGCATGATCTTATGCCGAAAATCATGGGCAGCTGCAATTGATAAAGGGGTATTCCCGGGTACTCAAGGTGGCCCATTGATGCATATTATTGCGGCTAAAGCAGTTGCTTTTGGCGAAGCGCTTCAACCGGAATTCAAAACCTACGCGCAAAATGTTGTCAATAACGCTAAAACCTTGTCCGAAGCCTTATTGGCTGAAGGTATTGACCTTGTATCTGGCGGTACAGACAACCACTTGATGTTGATCGACCTTCGCAGCCTTAATATTAGCGGCAAAGCAGCAGAGCATTTGTTAGATGAAGTGGGCGTAACGGTAAACAAGAATGCGATCCCTTTTGACCCTGCTAAGCCTATGGTTACAAGCGGTGTTCGGATTGGTACACCTGCTGCTACTGCCCGCGGCATGGACCAAGAGGCTATGAAAGTAATAGCTATAATCATCGCTTTGACATTAAAAAACCAATCTGACGAAGCGGTACATGAAAAAGTGCGCGGGATGGTAAAGGATTTAACCGCACAATTCCCGCTTTATCCGGGTTTGAGCTACTAACAGTTGTATTTTATATAAAATTTGGTGTGTAACTGGCGTAAACATGGAGAACCATGAGGGAGCACATATTTAAATCGCCGTACGCCTGGGCAAAGTATTTGATCTTAGGATCGAATGCTTTTTTATTTTTAGGGGGGATGCTTGTATGGACGATTTCAAAGATTTTTCTGATGCAGTGAATTGGATTGAGGGTATCGCTCCCTTTGGTATCAATCTAGGTTTAGATAGAATGCGTAAGCTGCTTGAAATGTTAGGGAATCCAGAACTTTGCCTCCAATATATTCATGTTGCTGGCACTAATGGCAAAGGTTCAACGTGTGCTTTTTTAACGGAGGTGCTTTTTCAAAGTGGGTACTCAGTAGCGACCTTCACCTCGCCCTGTATAGAACGCTTTACTAACCGGATCAGATATGATGGCATAGATATTCCGGAACAAGAGGTACTTGCCATTACGAATATCCTGAAACCGATAGTGGATACCGTAAGCCAATCGAATCTTGGACATCCAACGGCATTTGAGGTGACTACCTGTATGGCGTTGGTCTATTTTTCCCAAATAAAGCCGGATTTCGTTGTTCTGGAGGTAGGACTTGGAGGAAGATTGGACTCAACCAACCTGATATCTCCTTTAGTTTCAATAATAACGAATATTGGGCATGACCATATGGCTATTTTGGGAGATTCATTGGAGAAGATTGCTCATGAGAAGGCGGGTATCATCAAACATGGTGTCCCTGTAATAAGTGCAGTTGAGCAGGAGGAAGTTATTGAGGTTATCCAGCAGCATTTTGTGAAAAACAGTTCTCAACTTTTTTTGCTGAAGCGTGATTTTGATTTTGAAATCATTTCTTCCAAGCTTAATGACCAAGTTTTTAATTTTAAAAGCAAATTGGGTAACCATGAGCACTTGAGTCTAAAAATTAATGGGCAGCACCAATTCAAGAACGCATCCGTAGCGATCATGGCTTTGGAAATTCTCAGAAAAGATAATAAGGTCCAATTAAATGGGCTTAGAAAAGGGTTAGAACATACAGAATGGGCAGGCAGATTGGAAATGATTTCTGATGAACCGCGTATCCTTCTTGATGGGGCACATAATCCGGTGGGAGCTAAGACACTTGCTGATGCATTAACAAAAATCTATACGTACAAGAAACTAAATCTATTGGTAGGGATGTTAAATACGAAGGAGCATTCGGAATATTTCAAGTCACTGTTACCGTTAGTGGATACATTAATTATTACGGAGCCCGCCTTTCGTAACCAGATGCCTGCGGCTGAGTTGTACCTGTTGGCACAACAGATCGTACGAGAAAATGATTTGAAGGCTAGAGTGCACTTGAAGCCAGACTGGAAGGAGGCGCTACAGTTTCTTTCTGAAATGACAAAAAAGGATGAGCTGGCAGTCGTTTCTGGAACACTTTACTTAATTTCAGATGTAAGATCGTGGATTTTATACAAATCAGATTCTTATAAAGGTTTGTAATCCCAAATAAAATGTAAGCAATAGAAGTGGAGTGGAGCATATGGAATATGAACCTATCATCTTTGATTTTAATCAGAAAAGATTGAAATTTGAGAAGCCTCTACATGTGTGGCAGACCTACTATTTGGAAGACGTTATAGATGTATTCGAAAAGGTACAGAAGGCTATTAATGAGCAGTTCTATGTGGCCGGTTATGTCTCTTATGAGTGTGCGCCTGCTTTTGAGAACCATCTCAGTGTTAGTGATCCTGATGGAAAGTTTCCATTAGTATGGTTCGGTGTTTATGAGAAACCAATGGAAGATGATGCCATCAGGAAAAAAGGGGTCTACTCCGTTTCAAAATGGAGTGAAGGTACAGACCGAGTGGAGTACGAAAAGAACATTGAAAGTATTCATGCAGCCATTGCTCGAGGAGAGACCTATCAGGTCAACTATTCGACTCGTCTGCAGGCAAAATTAAGCGGGGATGACTTAGCTTACTACGAGGATTTGCGGGATGCCCAGCAAACGAATTATTCCGCGTATTTAAATATAGGGAGCTACCGAATCCTGTCTGTTTCACCCGAGCTTTTTTTTCACTGGGATGGGGATGTCTTACGTACGAAGCCGATGAAAGGCACCCTTCCCAAAACAGAGTGCAAAAGAGCTTTGTTCGAATCCGAGAAGAACCGGACTGAGAATGTGATGATTGTGGATCTCCTTAGGAATGATTTAGGCCGGATTGCTAAGACAGGCACAGTAAAGGTTCCCCAATTATTTGAAATCGAGGAATACCCAACCGTGTACCAGATGACTTCAACTGTAGAAGCAAATACAAAGCCGGGGGTCACTCTGCTCGATATATTCCAAGCTATGTTCCCTTGTGGTTCCATAACCGGGGCACCGAAAATTTCTACCATGCAGATCATATCATCCTTGGAGAAGGAGCCGCGTAACATCTATTGCGGTGCTATTGGACTCGCTGTACCGGGTGAAGGGATCACATTTAACGTGGCCATCCGCACAGTTCTTGTGGATACCCATAATCAGATGGCTGTGTATGGGGTAGGAGGAGGGATTATCTGGGATTCAACCGCTGAGGACGAATACAATGAGATGATGACGAAAACCAGAGTGCTGACTTATCGGAACAAAGACAAAGAGCAAGTTGGTGGTAATAGTGAATTATGAGTTTTCTGGAGCCTTGCCCAACCAAACTATATTATTATCAAAGGAATGTCTAATTGAGGAAGCAAATTGCGTACTGATTTTCGCCTTCTATCAAGGTAAATTGGTTTTGGCTAGACATCATTGCCGCGGTTGGGAATTACCTGGAGGGAGTAGGGAGGAAGGTGAATCTATCATTCAAACCGTTATTAGGGAGATGTATGAAGAGACTGGAGGAGAACTCGATTCGTTTGAAAGGATTGGACAATATTTAATTTATGAAAAGACCCGTCTTGTATTTGTGAAAAATATATATATTTCAAAAGTTCGAATACTTAGGGAGTTACCCAATGGATTTGAAACCAATGGATTTGAAACCAATGGTGTATGGCTGCTAGATGTAATTCCAAAACAGCTTGAGATAATGAATGATCCCACATTTAGTCCTTTAATGAAGGACAAAGTATATTTGATTGTTTCCGATTGGGTAAAAGGTCATCGCTTTACCCATTGCTAATTACTTATCTTGATCAGAGAAGGCTACCGCTCAACCTAAAGGCAGCCTTGTTCATAACATATATCCTTCTTCCAATATATACGTCCAGTGGCATCTGGCCTTACACTCATGCTACTGTATACAGCGGTATAAAAGGTCGAGGACGTATCTTCCCTTTCAAAAGCGAAGTACCTTGCTGCACATCTCCATCCAGCGCTCTCGTGTTGCAGGATCCGCATATTCGAGATGACATACGAGGGTTTCGAAGTCTTCAAGAGTAAAGTTTTGAATTACAGAAACCATGATTCGCTCGTCTTCCACATGGGACAAAAAATGAATCAGTTCGTATCGCATTCCCTGGTCCTCCTTCACGTAATGCTTCAAATCATTACCAACCTAAAAAGGTGCCTTTCCCAGAGTAAGAAATAGGGAAAGACACCTTCATTTTGTCAAATGATGGATTGTCTAACACCTCCCTATTTCCCGTAGGTTTAGCAGTGCTGTTGAAACAGGCAGGTCTCCTGGCTATAGGCTTCATCGTCACCAACAGCCTTCCCGATTGAAACTCAACCAGTGGCATCTTGCTGTGACTCGACCATGACAGTGGCGGGACCGCGTCGGCTTTACACCGAACTTCCCTATTAAGCTAACCTGTATGATCTTGCTGCAGGTAAGCACCTATTTCCAGTATTCATTTGTGAATGTCTAATACCCATAATATCCCAACTTGCTGAGGTATACAAGGATGCAGTCTATTAGAATTATCTTGTTACAGTTGGGACAGCAAAGCATGTTATCAAAGTACGCTCAGCATAAGCTTTATCCTTACACTGAATGTCCATAATGGGGGCTGGCAACTTAATAAAAATTAGAATACATGAATCAAATCTCGCTTTGATATTTATATGTGGACAAAATCTGCTATAGGATATAAGATAAGCTTTGATAATTTTATATTATACTAAGTAAAGGTGTAAGCATACGAATTAGATGCTTGCTTAATAGGGAAGTTCGGTAGAAACCGACGCGGTCCCACCACTGTAATTGTAGAGCAACTCTTCCATATGGCCACTGTCTTGTGTTTAAGATTGGGAAGGCGAAGAGAAGCGATGACGCATAAGCCAGGAGACCTGCCTTTATTTATTGTATGTTTCTAATTCCTTGGGGGTGGGAATTAGGAACAAAAGTATCTTCAGCTCGTACTGTTTTAAGCTGTGTATCATTCGTATGTACAAGCCCCTTTTTGAGCAAAGGGGGCTTTTTACGTTATTGAGCATATTGTAGGGTGGTAAGTCAAACAGTTTAGAGCGTTAGTATCAAGATGTTGACACAAAAAAGGCTGGGGAACAAAGAAGACTGGAATTTCACCATGAAAAGATATGTCAAGAGATACGGATAGAGGTCTTTATGTCCGTAGTATTTAGCTTGCAAATTAAAATGAATGCTAGGGGATAGGTTTATGAGAAATAAAAATATATTAGCTGTACTGCTCGTACTTAGTCTTATTTTTTCAATGTTTGCACCGAGCACATTCATTACATATGCTCAGCAATCAGATGCCACCACAGCCAAAACACAGCTGGATAAAAACCTAGCCTATATTGTCAAGACAGTGGACAATCCCAAATACGGTACGGGTAGCGGGGATTGGTCTGTTTTAACCGTGGCGCGTGCTACGTATACGGTGCCAAGCGGCTATTATGATATTTACTACAACAACGTCGTAAACAGTGTGACGACATTAATGACAAAGAATAACGGTGTTCTGGATCCGAGCAAAAGCACAGAACATTCGAGATTGATACTGGGTCTCTCCTCAATCGGCAAGGATGCGCGAAATGTTGCGGGCTATGATATAACCAAGGCACTCGCCGACTATGATTACGTGCTCAAGCAGGGCATGAATGGTCCCATTTTCGCTCTTATTGCGATGGATACGAAGCGTTACGATTTCCCTACGGTAACAACAGGAAAGACGCAAGCCACCAGAGACAATTTGATTAATTATATAGTCAACAATGAAGTCAAAAAAGGTACTGTGGATGCAGGCGGATGGGGGTTGGGAAGCACAACCGCTGATGTCGATATCACCTCAATGGCGATGCAGGCGCTTGCTCCTTATTATCAGACGCAAGACACTGTAAAATCTGCGGTAGATCGCGCGGTCAATTGGCTTTCAAAAACCCAAAACACTTCGGGAAGCTATACTAGCTTCGGGAGTACAAGCAGTGAGAGTCTTGCGCAGGTTGTTACCGCGTTATCCAGCTTGGGTATCGACGCGGCGACAGACTCTAGATTTATTAAGAACGGCAATTCAGCATTAGGTGCTTTATTGACGTTTGCTTTGCCTGACGGTGGCTTTAAGCATATCTCGACAGGCAAAGTCGATGGCATGGCAACCGATCAAGGCACTTATGCCCTTGTGGCATACGATCGTATGGTAAACGGGAAGAACCGTCTCTACGATATGACGGAAACTCCGGATACCGTGAAACCGGTATTAACCATACAAGGGTTAACCGATCAGCAGAAGGTAACTAGCCAACAATTGAGCTTCAAAGTAACCGTGACAGACAATGTCAGTCAAGGCATTGTCCCGAACGTTAAGCTTAACGGAGTCAATGTAACAGGGATTAACGGTGAATACAACGTTAGTCTGACTATGGGAGATAATTTAATAACAGTAATGGCATCAGATGCTGCCGGCAATTTGGCTCAGCAAACTTTTTCCGTCAATTATACGCCCACAGCCAAAGCGCAGCTGGATAAAAATCTAGCCTATATTGTCAAGACAGTGGACAATCCGAAATTCGGCACGGGTAGCGGGGATTGGTCCGTTCTATCCTTGGCTCGTGCTACGTATACAGTGCCAAGCGGCTATTACGATATTTACTACAACAACGTCGTGAACAGTGTGAAGACGTTAATGTCAGAGAATAATGGTGTTCTGCATACAACCAAAAGCACAGAACATTCGAGATTGATACTGGGTCTCTCCTCCATCGGCAAGGATGCTCGAAATGTTGCGGGCTATGATATAACCAAGGCACTCGCCGACTATGATTACGTGCTCAAGCAGGGCATGAATGGTCCCATCTATGCTCTTATTGCGATGGATACGAAGCGTTACGATTTCCCTACGGTAACAACAGGAAAGACGCAAGCCACGAGAGACAATTTGATTAATTACATAGTCAACAATGAAGTCAAAAAAGGTACTGTGGATTCAGGCGGATGGGGATTGGGAAACACAACCGCTGATGTCGATATTACCTCAATGGCGATGCAGGCGCTTGCTCCTTATTATCAGACGCAAGACACTGTAAAAGCTGCGGTAGATCGCGCGGTCAATTGGCTTTCGAAAACCCAGAACACTTCGGGAAGCTATACTAGCTTCGGGAGTACAAGCAGTGAGAGTCTTGCGCAGGTTGTTACCGCGTTATCCAGCTTGGGTATCGACGCGGCGACAGACTCTAGATTTATTAAGAATGGCAATTCAGCATTAGGCGCCTTACTTAAGTTTGCCTTGCCTGACGGTGGCTTTAAGCATATCTCGACAGGCAAAGTCGATGGCATGGCAACCGATCAAGGCGCTTATGCCCTTGTGGCATACGATCGTATGGTAAACGGTAAAAACCGTCTCTATGATATGACGGATGCACCAAATGTGCCAGATGCGCCAGATGTGCCAGGTGCGCCGGATACGGTGAAACCGGTATTAACCATACAAGGGTTAACCGATCAGCAGAAGGTAACCAGCCAACAATTGAGCTTCAAAGTAACTGTGACAGACAATGTCAGTCAAGGTATTGTCCCGAACGTTAAGCTTAACGGAGTCAATGTAGCAGGGATTAACGGTGAATACACTGTTAGTCTGACTACTGGAAATAATACAATAACAGTAACCGCATCAGATGCTGCCGGCAATTTGGCTCAGCAAACTTTTACTGTCAATTATTCGAAAGAGTCACCTCAGCAAGTGATTTCTTTACCTGATGGTGAAAAGCCGAAAGTAGTTATCCCTAATGATAAACAAGACTATCTCATTGCAGTCAGCACAGCCGATTCTGGTAAGGCAATATCGGTAACAATCCCTAGGGATATGAGTTCGAAGGTCTTTTTGCAATTGCCAGCAAACGAAAGTCTACCAGAAATCGTTGCTAAAAAAGACGATGTATCTGTCACCATACCTAAGGGAGCAAGAGTTGTAAGTGGAGACACATCGTCTCTTGAATGGATTACGAACATGGACGGGACGGTTACTTCTCTTCAAGAAAAAGTGAGCGGAATCGTTCCTGCGGGAAGCAAACTCAATTCTATTGAAAAAGCGATCACCATGGGTGGTAGTGCTGGTGTGGTATTTGACCAATTCATCACCTTGACCTTCTCCGGCATGAAGGGGAAGGATGCTGCGTATATTCAAAATGGAACGGCAATTGCCATTCAAAAGTTTAGTAGCGACTCCGTAGGAGGCGCTAGCGGAAAAAATGAATATGCCTATGACAGTGAAAATGATCTCATCGTCAAAACCAAGCATTTTACCGATTTTGTCGCTTTTGGATCAAGTACAGACCAGACGCCGGGCGGAGGAGGAGTGGCTCCTCAACCTACTCAGAAAGCAACCTTATCCATTGATAAAACGACAATTAACAAAGGATATGTGATAAGTCCTAAGAGTGTGGAACTACAGACTGGAGATACAGCGTGGAGTGTGCTGCAAAGAGAGCTTAATGCCAATAGCATCGCTTTCGATTATACATGGAGCAGTGAATATGGCAGTGTTTACGTTCAGTCGATAGCAGGCGATGGTGAGTTCGATCATGGCAGCGGAAGCGGATGGATGTATAATGTGAATGGAACCTATCCGAACTATGGAGCAAGTTTATACGTCCTTAAGAATGGTGATAGTGTCCAATGGCGTTATACGACAAACCTGGGATTAGATTTGGGACAAGACAACAGTCCTTGGGATAAACCTACGGAAAAACCTACGGATCTACCTGCGGATCTACCAACAAGACCATCATCATCAGGCCAATCATCTATCATCAATCCTGAGGATAATGTTCCTATAAATGTTGAGCAAGATCACAAGGAGTCTGGCGAGGTACAGCAACTTGATTTGAATAAATTGTATACCGATGCCAATTTAATTTCAGCTTGGGCGATTGACGCGATCAGAGAAGCATCTCAAAAAAGTTTTGTGAGCGGGAGCTACGGTGCCTTCCATCCCAAGACTACAATCACCAGAGCTGAGTTTACCAAAATCCTCGTAGGCATACTTGGGTTAGATGTGAATACAGATAAGGCCATAAATTTCAATGATATTTCTCAGGAGGATTGGTTCTATCCTTACGTGAACGCAGCTTATAAAGAAGGGTTCATTTCAGGATACAACGATCAATTTTATCCGGATGACAAACTCACACGTGAGCAAATGGCGGTCATCATTGTCAATGCTCTTGGCATTAAAGCAATTGCGCAGACTCCATCTATTGAAGATATAGAGGATGTTTCGTCTTGGGCCAAAGAAGCTGTGCAGACGATTGTTGCACATGAGCTCATGTCAGGTTGGGATAATAGATTCCAGCCAAATGATGCGGTGACCAGAGAAATGGCAGCCGTTGTTGCCATGAGAGCCTATCAGTATAAAAAGGATGATCATCAGCAAACGAATCAGCCGGATCTAGTAAAGAAGGCTGCCATTGAGAAGCAAATTAACCAGACGGCAGCATTCATGCAGCAAACCGTAACCGATCCGGTGGTAGCTTCGATTGGTGGAGATTGGACCATATTAGGTCTAGCACGTTCCGGCATTCCAGTTCCGGATGCTTATTACGCCAAATATTATGCGAATGTAGAAAAAATATTAAAAGAAAAATCGGGCAAGCTGCACGCTGTAAAGTATACGGAGTATGACAGGGTTATATTGGGCCTAACTTCAATCGGTAGAAACATTGACCAAGTTGCAGGCTATAACTTAAGAGAATGGCTCGCCGATTACGATACGTTAATTAAACAAGGTATTAATGGTCCTATCTTTGCGCTTATCGCATTGGATAGTAGATCGTTTGAAATTCCAACAGTTAATAACGTTAAGACACAGACAACAAGAGATTTGTTAATCGACTTCATCTTGAAAAGAGAAATCACAGGAGGAGGATGGGCATTAGGCGAGAAAGCGGCTGTTTCGGACCCGGATATTACGGCAATGGCCATCCAAGGACTCACTCCTTATTACAAAACGAACAAGAACGTACAGGTTGCAGTAGATCGCGCACTTGCCTGGTTATCTAAAGCTCAGACTACAGACGGAGGTTATGCCAGTTGGGAATCTACGAACTCCGAAAGCATTGCTCAGGTTATTGTCGCTCTGACTGGCCTAGGGATTAATCCGGATACGGACTCAAGATTCATCAAGAATGGCAGCTCGGCTATTGACGCTTTGCTTAGCTTTGCCGCTAAAAATGGAGGCTTCTACCATATAAAACCGGACGGAGTAGACAATGGTGGCGCCAAACCAGGTGAAGTTGATCTAATGGCCACAGACCAGGCGATGTATGCGCTAGTTGCTTATAATAGATTTCTAAAAGGACAAACCCGTTTGTATGATATGTCAGATGTCAAATAGATGGTTAAGTGGATAGAAGAACAAATAGAATGGTAAATATGAAGTGATAAGCAGGGGCAAAAGCTTGCCCTTGCTTATTCAATAAGGGTGTGAATATTGAAATGTCGATGAAAAAATGGCTGGTCTTTTTGGGAATTGTCGGCCTCTTAACCTTCGCTTTCTTTTGGGGCGGGAATAGCCCGAAGAGTTCGAACAAATCGGCAGTAAGCAGCGTAGAATCACAAGCTATCCATATGGTAACTTCAACACCAATTCCAGATAGGCAGCAAGAAGAAAAACAGGGGGCAATATCCCTTTCGACAGAAGATCCTTATCAGAAGGACACTATCAACCAAACAGATGCTCCTCAGGGAACACAGCCAGTACAAGAAGCAGTAACGCCTCCTATAGAAAACCTATCTAAGACTGACACGTCTTCGATTGAAACTGATAAGAAACCTGAAAATACCGAATCCCGAGCTTCAGATAAAACCATTAATCCGCAAACAAATGATCAGCCAGCAGCTGAACCATCTAAACCGGATACATCTACACAACCAGTTGTAGCTTCGAAAGATTCAGAGCCGAAAAAGGATAAATACTTAACTGACCCCGTACCAGAGGGGAAACCAAAGCCTGTCGAGTGGCAGGATGTAACTATCAATAAGAAAAAAACATTAACAGCGACATTATCCGTCACCAGTAAAACTATTTTGGACAATATGAGCATTTTCAATAAGGATAAGCTTGAAGTATTGCCAGCCGATGGTGTAATCTATAAGGCGCAAACCGTCACCTTTTACGAGGGGGAATCTGTATTTAATGTCCTGCTAAGAGAGATGCAGAAAAATAAAATTCATATGGAGTTTACTATGACGCCCATTTATAATAGCAATTATATTGAGGGTATCCACAATCTCTATGAGTTTGACTGCGGTGAGCTAAGCGGATGGATGTACAAGGTGAATGGATGGTTTCCTAATTATGGGAGCAGTCGCTATATACTGAAAGAAGGCGATGTCATCGATTGGGTCTACACTTGTGATCTAGGGCGCGATGTTGGCGGAGGCAAAGCGGCAGGAGGAGCAGGGTAATGCGGGATTCCTTCTCTACCTATCACCCCCTTGTTAATTTTGTCTATTTCGTTGCCGTATTCCTATGCAGCATGGTGTTCATGCATCCGATTTTTCAAGCCATAGCGCTTATCAGTTCCGCCCTGTATTCCGTAATGCTGAAAGGAAAGAAGGCTGCCAAATTCAATCTGCTTTACATGACTCCGCTACTTGTGCTTATGGCGGTCATGAACCCTATTTTTAATCATGCAGGTGTTACGATTCTGTTCTATTTACAGAATGGAAATCCGATCACCCTCGAATCAATTTTATTTGGAATAGCAGCCGCGTGTATGTACGTAACCGTTATTTTGTGGTTTTCCTGCTATAATGCGGTGATGACCTCAGATAAGTTTATTTATATTTTCGGAAAAATATTTCCTGCACTGTCGCTGATACTCTCCATGGTGCTTCGGTTTGTACCGAGATATTTGGCCCAGCTCAAAGTTATCTCCAATGCTCAGAAATGTATTGGAAGGGATATTTCTCAAGGCAATATCTTAGACAGGTCTAGAAACGGAATTCGAATCCTCTCGATCATGACGACCTGGGCATTGGAAAATGCGATCGAAACAGCAGACTCCATGAAGTCGAGAGGGTATGGATTGCCAGGACGTACGAGCTTTTCTACCTTCAGATTTGATAATCGGGATAAAGTTGTTTCCCTGATCATGCTGGTGTTCATTGTATTTGTGGGAGTAGGTGCATGGCAGGGGTATAACACGATTCGCTTTTTTCCCTCGATTCATGTTGCAGAGAAATCGCCACTTAGCGTGGCTGTGTATATCGTTTACGGCTTTTTGTGCATGATGCCCTTGGTCATTCAGATAGTGGAGGAAATCAAATGGAGATTTATCACATCAAGGATCTAAGCTTTGCGTTTCCAATGAAAGAGCACGCTGCTTTGTCTGCTATTAATCTTACAATTCGTAGTGGTGAGTTCGTTACCATCTGCGGTAAATCAGGGTGCGGCAAGAGTACTCTGCTTAGACAGCTTAAGACGGTTCTCACTCCGCATGGCAAGCGCGACGGAGCTGTTTATTTTAACGGAAAATCTTTAGAAGAAGTGGACTCGCGTACCCAAGCAGCAGAGATTGGATTCGTGCTCCAAAGTCCAGATAATCAAATTGTAACGGACAAGGTATGGCATGAGCTGGCTTTCGGGCTTGAGAGCTTAGGTTATGATCAACCGACCATTCGATTGCGAGTAGCAGAGATGGCTAGCTTCTTCGGTATTCAGACTTGGTTTCATAAGAGTGTGACAGAGCTTTCCGGAGGACAGAAGCAGCTATTGAATCTGGCTTCCATAATGGCCATGCATCCCTCAGTGTTAATTCTGGATGAGCCCACCTCCCAGTTGGATCCTATTGCTGCAACCGATTTTCTAGCAACAGTGAGCAAGATTAATCGCGAACTGGGTACAACCGTTATTATGACTGAGCATCGGCTGGAAGAGGTCTTGCCTATCTCTGACCGGCTCATTGTGCTGGATCAAGGGGGAGTTATTGCAGATGATACACCACCCAAGGTAGGAGAAATACTACTCTCCCTGAACCATCCGATGTTTGCTTCTATGCCATCGCCGATGCAGATCTATGCGGGTGCCGGTGTCCATAATCATCTGACCTGCCCGGTTACTGTTAAGGAAGGACGGCAATGGTTAAATGCCTATTTGGAAGACAAAACGGTTGCACGGATGGCAGAAACTCAGAGAAGAGACTTTGTAAGTCCGGGTCCTTTAGCCATTCAGTTTAAAGATGTCTGGTTTAGGCATGACCATAACGGGCCGGATACGATCAAAGATCTATCCTTTGAAGTTAGAGAGGGACAATTTTACTGCATTGTGGGAGGTAACGGAACAGGCAAAACTACAACCTTGTCACTCATTAACGGTATCCTGAAGCCTTATCGGGGAAAAGTGCTGATTCATGGCAATAACCTTAACAAAATGAATGCAAAGAATCTATTTGTCAATCGCTTAGGAGTTCTTCCTCAAAATCCAGCAACGTTATTCGTCAAGAAAACCTTGGAATTGGATTTGTACGAGATGCTCTCAGATAATCAGTTAACAAAAGAAGAGAAGAAGCGTAAAGTAGAGGCAGTTGTTCAATTCGCTGAGCTTGAACCCTTACTCACTATGCATCCCTATGACCTCAGTGGAGGTGAGCAGCAGAGGGCGGCGCTTGCCAAGGTGCTCCTGCTTGAACCCAAAATATTACTGCTTGACGAACCAACGAAAGGGCTGGATGGTTTTTTTAAAGAAAAGCTTGGTTACTTCCTAAGAAAGCTTCAAGCTGAGGGGGTTACCATCGTAATGGTTTCGCATGATATTGAGTTCTGTGCTAAGTACGGAGAGGAGTGTGCAATGTTTTTTGATGGAACTATTATTACTTCAAATGAAGCTCATACATTTTTCTCAGGAAACAGCTTCTATACAACAGCAGCGAATCGTATGGCGCGTCACATTTGGAGTGAGGCAGTAACGATAGAAGGTGTGATTGATCTATGCCAGAAAAGCATGTAACCAACAAGCGTTTGAGCCGGCGAACGCTGCTAGCAGCCCTGCTTATACTTATTGTCATTCCGGCCACGATGATCATGGGGATTTTCGTACTCGATGATCGCAAATATTATTTTATCAGCTTACTGATCATTTTATATACAATAATCCCATTTGCTATGGTCTTTGAAAAACGGAAGCCGCAAGCAAGGGAGTTAATCGTCATTGCCGTATTAGCCGCTATTGCAGTTGCAGGACGAGGGGCTTTCTTCATGCTGCCGCAATTCAAACCAGTTGTTGCGATTGTTATTATTGCAGGGGTATGTTTTGGTGCTGAAGCGGGTTTTCTCGTTGGAGCGACGGCTGGATTCGTGTCTAATTTCTTCTTTGGTCAAGGACCGTGGACGCCTTGGCAAATGTTCTGTTTTGGAATTATTGGCTTTGTGGCAGGTATTTTGTTTAAGAGAGGTCTGCTTAAGAAAACCAAGCTTTCGTTATGTGTTTTTGGTGGAATATCCACTTTAATCATTTACGGGGGCATCATTAATCTGGGCTCACTTCTTATGGTTACCCCGTACTTCTCATGGGAAGGATTGCTTGCTACCTATATTTCAGGTTTCTGGTTTGATATGGTTCATTCGATTGCAACCGTGTTCTTTCTTTTCATCGTCTCGGGTCCCATGATTGAGAAATTGGAGAGAATCAAAATTAAATATGGGCTTATGGATTCATAACACGATATTTTACTATGTGAATTATTAATAGAATAAACCTTTTCGCAAAAAGACGTTAGCTCAAATCAGCGTGATTCAATCTAACGTTCGTGATGTAAGTATGGGTTAAACAAAGGCTGTCCCGAAGGATCCCGCAAAGATCCCAGGGGCAGCTATTTTTATTTGTCAACAACTTAAGGCGCTGAGCATATCTTCGGAGTAACCGCAGCTACCCCAAAAAAGCCCTAATACCCTGATTTTCTTTCGACTCCACTCATTGTTGGTTATACCATCTCGCTTTAGTTCGACATTTCAGGGACCTAAACCAATGAATATAGCGCTTACATCGTAGATTTGATGCATTTGGAAACGCTATCATTCGTGGTAACATTTAGGTTGTACACCAAGAAACAATAAAATTTATTAAGGGAGGATTGAAGAAGAAGAATGAGAAAAACCTTTTTGAGTATGGTGGCCGTCTTTTTGGTAATTTCTGTGGCGTTACTTGGTTGCTCCCAACGTCCGAGCGGTGCGACAGAAACGGTTGCGGACAGCAAAACCGCGAAACCGGATGCCGCTGGAAATACGGCAAGTAGCGGAGGCGGAGAGAAGATCAAGCTATCTGTGTACAGCACGATTACCGCAACAGCAAGTCAAGATGTCATGAAGGAGATCGCTAATGACTTTATGAAAGAGAATCCCAACACACAAGTCGAATTCCAATTTCCGGGCACTGAATATGAGAATATTCTTAAGGTTAAAATGGCTGCAAATGATTTACCGGACGTATTTGATACGCACGGTTGGGCGATTATTCGCTACGGCAAATATTTGGCTGACCTGAAGGACCAGCCCTGGGCTTCGCAGCAGACCGATACCATAAAGCCGGTTGTGACCGATAAGGATGGTAAAGTCCACGCTCTTGTCATGAGTGAAGCTAAGGACGGGATCTCATACAATGTCGACCTCCTTCAAAAATATAACATTGAGCTTCCGAAAACATTTGAAGAGTTACTGGCTGCATCTGAAAAAATTAAAACGCAAAGTAATGGTGAAGTAACGCCCTTATTCATGTCGGGTATCGACAATGGTATGATTGGCGGATTCCTTGATCTATATGCCACAGCACTCCTTATCAGCCCCAAAGTCAACGATATGCAAGCGCTGCTCGATGGCAAGTTTGATTGGAACAAATGGACGCCATTGGCGCAGAAGCTGCTTGACATGAAAACGAAAGGATATATCAACGTAGATGTGCTCACTGCCAAAAGAAGCGATGTGCCTCAGCGTTTTGCACAAGGAAAAATTGCCTTCTTAACAGGTGCTCCTTCTTTCGCTGACGACGTGCATAAGATTAATCCCAATGTGAAAATTGGTCTAATGCCGTTAACTTCTATGGTGTCTGGTGATGAGCCAACCTTTACAGGCGGCGAACGTTATACAATGGGAGCATGGAAGGATGGTAAACACTTAAACGAATCCAAGAAACTAATCGCCTTCTATGCAAAGGCAGACAATATGGCAAAGATTGCTAATGTAAACAAACTGCCTGCGGGCCTGAAAGGCGTTAAATCCCAACACGAGTTTTCCGAGTATTACGATAAATATGTCAATACCCGTGTATTCCCTTATTTTGACCGCGTTTACCTGCCAAACGGCATGTGGGACGTTATGTGTAAAACCGGAACCGCATTACTCGCCGAAAGTGTAACGCCAGCACAATTCTCAGAAAAAATGAAGCAAGAATTCGAGCGTCTGCGCAATAAATAATAACTGAACCGGAATGGCATCAATCCTTCCGGTTCCCTTACTCTAACAACAGGAGGGTGGAACTGTGGCAGAGATTAGCAGGATGTCCGTAACGGACACACAAGCGCGGTCAACTCGAAGCAGGTTTATCAAGCGACTCGTCCGCAGCGGCGCTATGCTTAATCTGCTTTATTTGCCGGCATTGATTTTGTTTGCCATGTTCATTGTTTATCCTTTTTTTAAAGGCATTCAAATTTCATTCACGAATTGGAATGGCTACAATCAGGAATATAAGTGGATTGGTTTGCAAAATTATAGTCGCATGTGGAATGATCCCGATATTGCCAGAATTATTAAGAATACAGTGATTTATGGCGTAGGAAGCTCCGTATTTCAGAATATCATGGGCTTGCTTTACGCCCTATATTTGAATATGAATATCCAATCAAGAGGGCTTGTAAGAACGGTTATTTACTTACCGGTCATTATAAGCTCGCTCATCATGGGTTATATCTGGTACTTTTTCTTTCAGTATCAAGGCGGCGCTATTAATGATATCTTACTGTTATTTCAAGACAAGCCAGCAAATTTATTGGGTGATCCGCAAATTAACGTATGGATTATTACTTTTGTGAATACGTATCAATACCTTGGCATTGCAATGGTGCTGTTTTTGGCAGGCTTGCAGACGATTCCCAAAGATTATTATGAAGCGGCGACCATTGACGGCGCTGGAGCATTGTCGAGATTTTTGCATGTGACCTGGCCTTTGCTCGCACCAGCCTTTACTGTCAGTATGGTTCTGAATTTAATTGGCGGATTAAAGTTGTTTGATGTTATTGCGGCATTGACCAACAGCGGCCCCGGGTATGCTTCCGCTTCCATGTCCACATTGATGTACTTGCTTTACTTTGGCCGCGAGGATGCTGGTTATGCGGCAGCTATCGGCATACTCATGTTTATCATGATCTCTATTGTCAGTCTGACCTCACTCATTTTCTTAAGAAGAAGGGAGGTCAACACATGAGCAGCAAGAGGTTGTGGCTCAACTTTTTTTCGATGCTAATCTGCTTGCTTCATATCTTGCCTTTCTATATCTTGATTACGACTTCGTTCAAAGCGATGGATGACTTTAGTTCCAAATGGATATTTCCCGGCTATTTGTATCTGGACAATTTCATCAGTGCCTGGTTTAATGCAAAATTAGCAACAGCTTTTCAAAATAACCTTATCGTTACGGTTGTCTCTATCACATTTATTGTCATTCTAGGCTCGATTGCAGCCTATCCCTTGGCCCGTCGGCAAACCAAATGGAATAAGTTCATCTATATGCTGTTTATATCTGCCTTAATCGTACCTCCCCTCACAAGCTTGGTCCCGCTTTATAAATTTATGGTTGATTTAGGCGGGATGAACCAATATTGGGGGATCATCCTACTCCATATAACGTTTCATTTACCCATGACGATTTTCTTATACACAGGCTTCATAAGCACGATTCCGCGGGAATTGGATGAAGCGGGTATGATTGATGGGGCTGGACAGTTTGAATTATTTTATCGGATCTTATTGCCGCTGTTGAAGCCGATTACGGCGACAGTGATTATTTTACATGGCGTATCGGTGTGGAATGATTTTCAGTTTTCCTTGTTTTTCCTGCAAAAGCCTGAATTAAGAACCATTACGGTAGCTCTTTCAAGCTTCTTCGGGCAGGATAATAATAAAATCGGATGGGTAGCTGCTGGCTCATTTATGGGCGCTCTGCCTATGGTATTGGTGTATTTATTTCTTCAGCGTTATTTTATAACAGGACTTTCCGCGGGAGCAATAAAAGGATGAAATAATTCATTTAAATGGTAAAATAAGGATGAGGTGGTGTTAGGGAGGAGGGTTATGACAAGATGCGGCAATCGATCCGGTTTAAGCTGATCCTGCTATTTTTAACAACGATTGTTTTTCCTGCCGTCGTCATAGTCATCGCCATTCCCTCTTATTACCAGAATCTTTTAACCAGCCAAGAATCCACTCAAATAGAAGATACATTGACCACGTTTACTTATAGTATTGAAACCTATTTGGATGATTTAGATCGTATGACGATAACGCCGTACCTGAATGATGACGTGATGATGTCGTTAAAGTTGAAATCGTCCAATCGGAAATTTTTAACACCTTTTGAGCAATATGAAGCAGAACAAGCATTGTCGAACACTTTGCCCAAGTTTTTAAAAAATACACGTAAAGACATACTGGGCACAATCCTTCTTCCTATGGATAACTCCATCTATATTACGTCTCCGAACGGTTATGTGAACAAGGTCGTTGAGGGGTATCCCTTTGAGAAGCAAGATTGGTACATTCAGGCGCTAAAGGCAGATGGTAAGGTCGCATTCATCAGTATTCACGTGCAAAATTATTTGGAAGGAGCGGGTGCCGAGGTATTCTCCGTTGCCCGTTTGATCAAGGATCCTGATTCGCAGCATCCGCTCGGTGTAATTATGGCTGATGCGGATACAGCGGCATTGGAAACAATGATGCGGGGGATACGGCTTAAAAATGGATCCATTGCAGTAATTCTCGACGATAAAAGGAAACTGATCTACGCCAGTCAACCCTTAACTGCCAATCTGCAGAGCCAATTGACGACCAATACATCTTTCGTAACAGACGCGAACGAGAGCTATTCGGTTGTGATCGAAACGGTGAGCCGTTCTAACTGGAAGATAGCGGTGCTTTTTCCCGAATCG
The DNA here is from genome assembly GCF_900114475.1 of Paenibacillus sp. 1_12. Classification (GTDB taxonomy): domain Bacteria; phylum Bacillota; class Bacilli; order Paenibacillales; family NBRC-103111; genus Paenibacillus_S. The sequence continues at coordinate 33,839 of NZ_FOTE01000023.1, forward strand.
GTCATCAGAAAGCAGCTTCAAACCATTTATTGGATAGGCTTTTTGTTTGCGGCCTGCGGACTGATCATTGCACTGCTGTTGTATTTTACTATTTCACATTGGATGCTTACGCCGTTTAAGCAAATGATTAAAGTGATGAAAAAGGTTCAGCGCGGCAATCTGGATACTTTTTATTCCGTGCGTGGCAACGATGAGGTCGCTCAGTTGGGTAAAAGCTTAAATACTATGATATCTCAGCTTGGCGAGCTGATAGATCGTGAATTTCGTGCTGCGCTCGGGCAGCGGAATGCTGAATATCGGGCACTGCAATCACAAATACAGCCGCATTTTTTATATAACACCTTAAATGGATTCATCGGATTGAATCGTACGGGTCAAAGTGTTCTGCTGGAAAGAGCTATCTTGTCATTAAGCGGGATGATGCGCTATACGTTGAATCATAATGATTGGGTGCTTTTAAAAGAAGAAATGGATTTTGTCACCAAGTATTGCGAGCTGCAGCAAATTCGATTTGCCGATAAGTTGGAGGTTAGAATTGATTACGGCCCGGATACAGTCCACATCCCAGTTCCTAAATTGCTGCTGCAGCCATTCGTTGAAAACGCTATCTTACACGGTGTGGAACCAAGTGAACAGGTTTGTCAGCTAACGATAGAGGCGGCAAATGTGACCTTACAGGACGTCAGCGGAGAATGGTTGGAAATTCGAATAGCTGACAATGGAGTCGGTTACGATCCAGAGACAGAGCAGGAAGGCGTGGGAATAACGAACGTTCGAGAGCGATTGCGTGTTGCTCACGAAGGATCGAAGATCATCATAGCTGCTGCGAAAGGCCAGGGTACACTCGTTATAATTCAATTCCCATTGAAGGATGTGAACAGAAAGTGAAGATGGTCATTGCTGATGATGAAAGCCTAATACGAGCCAGCTTATCCAGTATGATAAAAGATATGGAGGCATCATGGCAAATTGTCAGTGAAGCGACCAACGGTGAGGAACTGTTGGAATTAATTGCTGAGCATAAGCCCAACATTGCTATCGTAGACATCCGCATGCCCAAGGTGCAAGGGTTAGATGCGATTCGACTTGGCAAAATAATCTCCCCTCTGACGAAATGGGTAATATTAAGCGGCTATTCCGACTTTGCTTATGCGCAGCAGGCAATGAAACTGGGCGTTTCTGAGTATTTATTAAAGCCTGTTGATCCTATCGAATTGGAAAAGACACTGCAGCTTGTATATAAAGATAATAAAGAATACATTTGCTTGCTGAATCAACAATTTGAAAACAGCTTATTTGCCTTATGCAATGGACTCACCTCACTCAAACACGAAGCGCGGGACAGTTTATATTATCAAGGAAGGTTTATAGGCTGGACGTTTTATTTAGACACTGCTCAGCCTGCCAGTTGGGTTGCTGATGTCCAACGAGAATTTTATACGGAGCTTCATGCATGTATGGAGAAGCACCTTGTTTATGGTATGAACTTGGCTTTGTTGGCACTGCCGAATGGGGAATTAGCTGCTGTAGGCGCCTGGGACACGAGCAATGGTCACTCTGGGAAACAGCCTATATACGATTGTTTCAGCGAAATGGAACAAATTATAAATGATAGCTACAGAAGTGAGGAGATGCTGATATCCGTACTGCGAACCGGTGAATGCCAAGGGTTTGAGGAGGTGAACAGACGGCTCCAGCAGCTGCAGCAATGGGGAGATCTGCGATCTGTTTGTGGTATCGGTCAAAGTCTTGAATATGTGGAATTGATTAAAGAGGCTGTAACGCCTCATAAGGTAGAAGCATCCCGATTGTTATGCGCTATCGGACATCACCTCCAGGACGGAATGTATTTAAGCTATCAGAATGGAGTTAATGAATTGGAAGTTCTGCTGCAAAAGTCGGATTGGTTCAATGCGAACAAAGAACAACCTTCATTAAGCAAATTTATGGGTTGTACTCTGGGACTCGTTTTGCAGGAAGCAATAACAGATGTGGAAATGATTAGAGAGCTTAGGCAATATGGCGAAAAGAAGCTGCAGGGCACGTGTTCAAAAGAAACCTCGGTTGATCTGGTGAAACAGGTGATCCAATATATCGAAAAGCATTATATGGACGATATTGGTATCGGGCAAATTGCCGGGCAATTGAACGTCTCGGCAAATTATTTAAGCACGTTATTCCATAAGAAAACCGGCATGATGTTTGTGAAATATTTGACTCGTATTCGTATGATGAAGGCGAAAGAGCTGCTTATGAACACTAATCTTCAGGTGAAGCAGGTCGCGGAGCAGGTCGGTTATTACAGCACAAGGCATTTCACTAAAGTGTTTACACAAGCATTTGGCAGTTACCCATCAGATTGTCGTAAAAACCAGCTGCAGTCCAATTCTTAAGTTTAATTAACAGGGATTCCATGAAAATGAACGAAGGGGTGATCCTTTGAGCTTGGATATATTCAAGTTGGATGGTCAAGTAGCACTGATCACTGGAGGAGCGCAAGGGCTGGGAATGGTGATGGCCAAAGCTCTCGCGGGGGCTGGCGCCACATTAGCGGTATCGAGCCGTAATCGAAACAAGGCGCTGGAAGCTGCAGAGGCAATCGCCGAATACAGCGGACACAAGGCATTAGGCTTAATGGCGGACGTTACGGATACCGTTCAAGTCAATGCGATGGTTCAATCGGTAATCGATGAATTTGGACGTATCGATGTACTGATTAATAACGCGGGAATTAATATTAGGAAACCGATAGAGGAATTTGCGGACGATGAGTGGGATAAGGTTCAAAACACGAATTTAAAGGCACCGTTCCTATGTACGAGAGCTGCAGCAAAACAGATGAAACAACAGAGATACGGGCGCGTCATCAACGTTTCCTCTATGCTTGGAAGTGTTGCGCTCCCGGAGCGAAGCGCCTATTGCTCCAGTAAAGGAGGGCTTCTGCAGTTGACTAAAGTGCTTGCACTGGAATTTGCTCCTTATAACATAACGGTGAATGCCCTCTGTCCCGGACCGATGGCAACGGAGTTAAATGCTGTTGTCATGAACAATACGGAGGTTAACAAATTCTTCTTGGATAACATCGCATTGGGCCGTTGGGGTAATCCCGAAGAAATAGCAGGAGCAGTCATTTATATGGCTTCGGGCGCCTCCAGCTTTATGACCGGTGCCTCCATGTTTATAGATGGAGGATGGACAGCAAAATAAGATCTCAGGAAAGGATGATCCAGATGAAAGTGGGGCTTTCTGTATTCGGTACGACCTATATGATGGGCATCCATCCTAAATCGGGACAGCCAATAATAACAGCTAAACGACTGATGTCGTATGCTGTTGAAGCTGGCCTGGAAGGAGTGGAGATGCCGCTGGCGGTATTGGAAGGAGAAGATATTCCGTCGCTTGCACAATATGCAGCGAGTCATCAGCTTTACATCACGGTTGCGTCTGGCGGTTATGATCCCGATAAGCTGAAGATGGCTATGGATATGGCTGAAAGACTGGGGGCAGCTACCGTTCGTACAGTAGTAGGAGGCGCAGGTTATGGCGGTGATCGTCGACCGATGGTTGGGCGGTGGCAATCCTTCATGCAGGACGTTCTGTCAGGCTTAGCGAAAGCAACGGTTGCTGCCGAGCAAAGAGGTCTCACGCTGGCGCTGGAAAACCATCAAGATGTGGCATCGGAGGAACTGCTCTGGCTGTGCGAACAAATCGACTCTCCCCATTTCGGAATTACACTGGACACCGGAAATCCTCTTGCCACAGCGGAGGAGCCCGTTGATTTCGCGAAAAGAATACTTCCCCACCTGAAGCATGTTCATTTGAAAGATTATTGGATATATCTGTCTGAGGAGGGTTATCGTCTTGTTAGATGTCCCATAGGTCAAGGGGTGGTAGATTTCCCCGCTCTGATGGAGCTGTTCTCCCAAAGCTGTCCAGATATGACCCTATCTATCGAGGTAGGAGCGCATGAAGCGCGCCATACACGGGTGTTGGCTGACGACTTCTGGCCCGAGTATCCGACACGCCCTGCATCACAGCTCGCAGCAACGCTGCGGTTTGTTCAAGCGAATGCTAAACCGTCAGCGGATTGGCGAACTCCGCATGAGAAGAACGAACCGGAGAATCTGATCATTGCTTACGAAAATCATCAATTATTAGCCAGCATTGCCTATATGCAAGGACTAATTCGAAATTATAAGGCTAAAGTAATAACAATCTTTTAATCAAAGGGGTTGCTTTCATGCACATTGATTTAAAAGGTAAGGTGGCTCTGGTCACAGGAGCCGGTCGCGGCATCGGTCGGGAAATTGCGCTCATGTTGGCTTCAGAAGGCGTAATTACAGTAATCACGGATATTAATGGAGCTGCAATTGAAGCTATTAGAGAAGAGTTTAATGAGTTGGGACTTCAAGGGTCGCAATATCTTTGCGATGTCCGTGACTTTACAAGAATACAGGAAGTCGTTGAATCGGTAGTTCAAACCTATGGACGTTTGGATATATTGGTTAATAATGCCGGCGTTGCAGGAGGCGGACCGGTTGTTGATTTGCAGGAAGAGCTGTGGGACCTCAACATGGATATTAATTTGAAAGGAACCTATTTGATGTGCAAAGCAGTAAGTCCCGTTATGAAAAAGCAAAAATCGGGACGCATTATTAACGCAGCTTCATTCGCAGCGATTATCCCGAGTTACGGCGGTGCAGCCTATGCTGCTTCGAAAGCCGGGGTACGCCAGTTCACAAGAGTGTTGGCCGGCGAACTGGGGCCATGGAATATTACCGTAAATTGCTACGCTCCGGGCATGATTCCCACAGATATGAATCACTTCGCTGAAAGATCGGGTGAAGACCAGGAACGATTATTGGATATGCTCACTCTCAGAAGATGGGGCTCCAAGGATCACGTCGCACATTTGATATGTTTTCTAGCCTCTGACTATGCGGACTACATAACCGGAACCATGATTGATGTGAGCGGGGGCAAGCTGGCAATCCAAATGCCGCAAGTCGCTTATGAAAAATCGGAGGCGATATCGAATGAATGAACCATTCTCCGGATTATATAATAATACGGTAATCGTTACAGGCGGCTCCAAAGGCATAGGCGCCTCCATCGCAGCAAGATTTGTGACGTTTGGCGCCAAGGTTGCCATCGCTGACGTGGATATTCAAGGAGAAGCGATGGCAGAGCAATGGAGAAAAGACGGGCATGAGGTAAGGCATTATATATGCGATGTTGCAAAAGCAGATGATATCAAGCGAATGATTCAGTCTGTTAAAGAAGATTTTGGCAGTGTCGATGTGCTCGTAAATAATGCGGGGATTTTCCCCAGAGGGGACCTGCAAAGTACCGATGAAGCCTTGTGGGACCTTGTGATAGGGATTAACCTAAAGGGTGTTTATCTGATGTGTCAAGCTGTCGCTCCACTTATGATCGCACGGGAAAAAGGAATTATTATTAACATCGGATCGCTGCATTCCTCCAAAGGAGAAGATAATACACTGGCGTATGCCGTCTCCAAGGGGGGCTTGATCACGTTGACTCGCAACTTGGCTCATGCCCTATCCAAGCATCGTATCCGGGTAAACTGTATTCATCCAGGGTGGGTAGCATCGGAGGGTGAGACAGCTCGTTGGGAAACGCTTGGAACAAGCATTGAGAACATGCAGGCATCGATCCGATCGATTCCACTCGGCAGAATGCAGACCGGAACGGATATAGCCAATACCGCGGTATTTCTAGCCTCCGATCTTGCTGATCAAATCACAGGCCAGATGCTTGCGGTAGATGGAGGACTAAGCATAAGGCGGCCTTTATAAGCTTATATAATCCAGATTTAGGGATACGTATCGTATAAGGAGGATGATTGTTCTTATGTCGAAAATTACTTTTATAGGCGCGGGCAGTCTTGTGTTCACCAAAAATTTGGTGCGGGACCTGCTTACGTTCCCGGCTTTTGAGGATTGTACTATCACTTTAATGGACGTTGATGAAGAACGTCTTGGCTATGCAAAGCAGGCAGTGGAAAACATTATTGCAGCAGGCAGTTACCCTGCCAAGGTAGAAGCGACAATGGACAGAGCACAGGCGTTAACCGATGCAAACGGTGTTGTCTGCACGATTCTTGTTGCCGATTTGCCTGTCTGGAGGACCGATATGGAGATTCCTAAAAAATATGGGGTCGACATTAACATTGGCGATACGCGGGGGCCAGCGGGTATTTTCCGGTTTCTGCGCACAGTTCCCGTTATGCTGGATATTTGCCGGGATATCGAACGCTATTGTCCAGATGCCGTATTTCTGAACTACAGCAATCCGATGGCTATGCTGTGCAGGGCGATGCAAGGTGAAACGAAAGTCAATGTCACTGGCTTATGCCACAGCGTACAAGGGACTGCCGCCATGCTGGCCAAATGGATCGGAGCCCCTATGGGGGAGATTACTTATAAATGCGCTGGAATCAATCATCAGGCCTTCTATTTGGAATATAAGTGGAATGGCAAAGACGCCATACCCTTAATTCGCGAAGCGATTTCTAATAAACCGGAAATATATAACGAGGAACAGGTCAGAAATGAAATGTTTCTTCATTTGGACTATTATGTAACTGAATCGAGCGGGCACAATTCTGAGTATAATGCCTGGTTCCGCAAGCGTCCCGATCTGATCGAGAAATACTGTACCCATGGCACAGGCTGGAACCCGGGCGAACATGCGCTTCCCATCAAGAACGTGGAGAAGAGGCGGAGTGATTGGAAAAATAGGTTGATCGAATGGCGCGATAGCCCGATCGATCTAAGTCGGGGTAATGAATACGCGTCCTACATCTTTAATGCAGTTTTTGGGGATGGCACTTTATTTCAATTTAATGGTAACGTTCGAAACGTAGGATTAATTGACAACGTTCCGTCAGGCGCATGTGTGGAGGTGCCTGTGTTGGCTTCCAGACAAGGATTCAGTCCCATTCATATCGGCCCGCTGCCGGATCAGTTGGCTTTGCTCGTAAATATCAGCGCAAGATGCGAAGAGTTGGCCGTCGAAGGAGCTCTTACCGGGGATCCACGTAAAATATTTCATGCCATTTGTTTCGATCCGCTTACGTCTGCTGTGCTTAGCTTGGCTGAGATTAAATCTATGGTTGACGAAATGTTTGCCGTTAACAGGGATTGGCTTCCGCAATTTAAGCATTCTTCTTGATGCTTGGGCATCAAATGATTAAACGATATCCAGCGGCATTTTTCGGAAAGATCGGGGAAAGGCAGCATCTAATTGTTACTCAAATACATGTGTCTGACGATGCTTTATTCAGCTTAGTACCACTAAAACTTATAGACCTCGCAGAAAAGTAAATAAGCCAAGACCGTGACATAGAACGGATGCCTCCATTACAGAAAAAATGTTGTGGGGGCATTCATTTTATTGATAAGATAGGATTAAGCTAACTCGCTGTTTAATGAAAACAAACATTCTCATTGGATTGAACTTCATGAAAAATTTTTAAATGTGAGTATAAAATAAAACCAAGGGAGGAGGAGCTGGGATGCTTTACGATTAACAAGATGTGCTTTTGAATTTTCCAGAAAAGGCAGCAGTCTCAATGGAAGCGATATTATTACGAGGTTATTTTGCTTCGATTCGTTTCAAAAAGGATAGGCCGAGGACTTACATAGAAACGCAGGTGTACCATGCTGTAAGGCTGTTATAAGGTCAATCGTGTAACGTAAGTGTCCGCCAAGACAGAGATCAGCAAGTCCACGCTTATACGTGAAGTGAACAGTAGGAAAATTTCATCAACTGCGAGTCGCCCCGACCAATTTTGTGATATAAAATGAACTCTCAGGGAAACCACTATTTCGAGTTATGCCAATCTAGCTGCTGAAAAACTGGTATCTTTTCTGGAAAATTCAGAAATATTTGGGCCTTCGATATTTCCAGAAACAGAAGCCCCAGCGCGAACAGTAATACGATCTCCCGCTTTTAATTTAGTAATAATTGAACAACTTACCACATTACCTACAAAATTGAATCCACCACCATGAAAATTATCATCACCTCCGAGCGTATCCAAATCGTTCACAATGATATTTATACCTAGGTAGTGATCTACATTAAAATCATTTGGAACAAAGAAAATACTTGCAATAATGGAGTATATACCGTCAGATTTTGGAATAAATGCATCAAGTGCTGGATCATATTCATTGTTCAAATCAAATTCCTTTTCGGGGAATAATACTTGTACTTCAGGGCCTGTAGTAACAGGTATGCTTTGGATGAAATTGAAAGCTCTAAAGGCTGAAGGTGTCGCAGTTCTTGCTCCACCAGCGGACACATTCATATTAATGATAGGATTACCTACATTGGAAATAGTATCAGTGTCAATCAGACCTTGTACTTGCTCTTGGGCTTGTTCTTGAAGATGCTGTTGTTTCTGTTTGTTAAGGATATCCTCATATTTCTTTTTGTACTTTTTGTATTTCTTCTTGCAATCATCGTCGCTCATTAATATTTCCACCTTTTATTTTATATTATGATTAGTCTCAAACTTACTAAAATGTCCAAGAACTAATCTATTAATATCATATGGAAATTATTGGGTAGCGCATGGACTTTGGAGCAATAACGTTAGCACAATTAATAGAGGTGATAGAGTTAGAACGGTGGATTCAACTGAAGTATCTTGCTCTTTTGTGAATCATCAATACTTCATGATCTTGCTTTCACAATTCGGTTACATTGTACCCTCTGACTCGTTCGCAATCGCTTCGCATCTCCCCTTCGCACCTCCTGTATCCAGATTCTTTAATACTTTTTTACAGGATGTTCTCCCGCTTTAATCTTCCACATAACGATCTTGATCGATGTTTCTTCACGGCGCCCACGCTGATCCTGAAGGCCGAACTCCCTAATTATTTGTATATTCTGAGCTACACCTTTAATCGATGCCTGTCTGCAATCCCTAAATGCTCGATAATCTTACCAAAGGTCTTGGGTTTATTTCAATGTCTTTTTAAGGGTGCACTTTATAGCATCTGCGGGCTTAATAATTTAATCAGGACATTTTATGTCACAGGTGCAAATTATTTCGTTTTCTAATCGATCCGTCTTAATTCGCCTTATTTCCAAGTGCAAAAAGTGTCTATAGCATGCCGCTGTAGATGATGCTAGCTTAAAGTTTGCAAGCGGATAGTCAATTTGAAGGGAGGAACAACCTATGAACCAAACTGATGAAGGGCAACGAAAACATGGGATTATCGATTGTGATGTTCATGTTTATCCCAAAAATGTAGAAGAGCTGAAACAATATATGCCGCAGCCATGGAAAGACCGTTACAAGCCGGGCGGCAGAGGCTTTTACGAAAACCCGGGTCATGGATCACGCTTGGACGCAAAACCGCCTGGAGGGGGAGGCACAGGAACAGATCCTGACTTTTTACGGAAGCAGCTCATTGATGAATATGGGATCGATCATGCAATCCTGCTGCCTCGGGCCTTCTGTAACATGCAGCCTGATCCCGATTACGCTTCAGCTATAGCGGCGGCCTATAATGACTGGCTGGCTGATACATGGCTTGGGAAATACAACAAGGACGGCGTGTTCAAGGGTTCCATCACCATTGCCCATCAAGATCCCGCGGCCGCTGCCAAAGAAATCGACCGTTGGGCCGGGCACCCTCATTTCGTGCAGGTTATGACGGATTCCGGGGCGCGTGCGCCGTTCGGACAGCGTCAATATTATCCCATCTATGAAGCGTGCGAACGCAACGGGTTTCCTTTTGCGATTCATCCTGGGACGGACGGTATGGGTATCAATGAACAGCCGTCACCTGGTTATCCAACTCACTACATCGAATGGCATACTTGTTTGTCATTAAGCTTTCAAGCGCATCTCGTTAGCTTTCTTACTGAAGGCGTGTTCGAGAAATTCCCCAAGTTCAAGGTTGTGCTTGTAGAAGGTGGCGTATCTTGGGTACCAACACTTTTATGGCGCTTGGATGCGGAATACAAAGGACTGCGATTCGAGGTGCCATGGCTAACCAAAAAGCCGTCTGAATATTTGCGCGACCACCTTCGAGTGACATCGCAGCCAATCGAACGTCCGGATAATGACCAGTATTTGCTGCAAATATTGGAGATGATGGATGCCAAAAATATCCTGATGTTTTCCAGTGATTATCCGCATTGGGACTTCGACTCACCGACAAGGGCGTTTCCTAAGCTACCCGTCGAACTTTACAACCGAATTTTTACAGACAATGCCAGAGAGCTTTATGGGCTGTGAGGAGGCACAACGAATGACAAATCATATAGCGGGTACGACGAGTGAGATTCCCCCTGGCGCAAGAAAGATTGTTCAAGTGGAGAGTCGTTCAATCGGTGTCTTTAATGTTAAAGGAACTTATTATGCAATCCGCAACAACTGTCCGCATCAAGGGGCTCCGCTCTGCCAAGGCCGATTAACAGGGTTGGCTATGCATACCATGCCGGGAGATTACAACTATGGCCGTGAAGGCGAAATCATAACCTGCCCCTGGCATGGATGGGAGTTCGATCTGACAAATGGCAAGTCCATATACGACCCTCAAAAATGTTTGGTGAAAACCTATGAGGTCATTGTAGAGCATCAAGCTATGTCGCAGCCTAGGAGGGTTGCAGCTAGCATGCAGACCGAACAGGAAACGATGATCGATACCTATCCGGTGACTGTGGAGGACGACTTGGTCATTATTCACTTGTAAGACCTAGGATTCCTATCAAACACCTCTAACAATTAGGACGGTAAGGAAGTGAGACGGGTATGCATGAAGCATTGCCTCATCAAAAAACAATAGCTCACAGCCGTGCCCCCCGAGGCTTCGGACTGTGGCAGCAATTGATAAAATATCGATACATTTATTTGCTGACGCTGCCTGGTATGTTGTACTTTATCCTGTTCAAATTTGGCCCCATGTGGGGGTTGCTCATATCATTTCAAGATTATAATCCGTTTCAAGGGTTTTGGGGCAGTGAATGGGTGGGTTTTAAGCATTTCCGCGAGTTGTTTGTCAGCGAATATTTTTATATCATGGCCCGCAATACATTTCTAATCAACATTTTTGGGCTGGTGTTTTCCTTTCCGCTGCCAATCTTGCTCGCACTCATGCTGAATGAAATCCGGCACGAAGCATTTAAACGAATCAATCAGACGATTATTTATTTGCCTCATTTTTTGTCTTGGGTAGTAGTAGCCAGCATGACATTCTTTATGCTTTCGACGGATGTGGGCATCATCAATAAGATCATGATGGGGTTCGGCATGAAGCCGGTGTCCTTCTTATCAAATCCAAACTATTTCTGGGGATTAATTACTGCGCAGGGCATTTGGAAGGACGCGGGCTGGGGCACGATCATTTTTCTCGCGGCCATGGCGGGCGTCGATCCCCAACGTTATGAAGCTGCAGTCGTGGACGGTGCATCGCGGTTGAGGCAGATCTGGCATATTACGCTGCCAGCGATCCGGCCGACCATTATCATTCTGCTCATATTACGGCTGGGCCATATAGCAGATGTCGGGTTCGAGCAGCTGCTGCTTATGCAAAATTCACTTGTTTTACCGGTAGCCGAAGTTTTTGACACCTACGCGTTTAATCAAGGTATCGTCCGCGGGCAAATCAGCGTCGGGGTAGCCGTGGGCATGTTTAAAGGTCTGGTTGGTTTGGTGCTGGTGATGAGCTCCAACTTTATCATTAAGAAAATGGGCCATGAAGGCATTTATTAAACAAGGGATAAGTGAGAGGAGGGTAGAGAATGAGTTTTGTTCAAAGGAAAGGTTTAACGTCTGGCGATTGCGTGAATTATTTCCTGCTGCTGTTGGTTTCGTTGATTTGCATCTTTCCCTTTTTCTACGTGTTCAGCGTGTCTTTTACCGATCCGAAGGTATATATTCCACTTCAGTTCTATGTATTTCCAGAAAAATGGTCACTGGCGTCCTATAAGTATATTTTATCTACAAACAGCTTTATTAACGCTATGAACAGTACGATATTCGTTACAGTCGCAGGAACGATCCTGAATTTGGTCTTTACCTTTACCATGGCCTACGGATTGACCAAAACGGGGCTTCCCGGACGTTCTGTCATGCTGGGGGCTGTTGTGTTTACGCTTGTATTCAGCGCAGGTCTGGTTCCCAGCTATTTGCTGGTCAAGCAATTGGGATTGTTGAATTCGTATTGGTCACTCATTTGGCCGGGCTTGACGAACGCATGGAGCTTGATTGTCGTCAAAAGCTTTATGGATTCGCTGCCAAAGGAGCTGGAGGATTCGGCACGAATCGACGGCTGTACAGATTTGGGCGTGTTTCTCCGAATCGTCATTCCGCTGTCCATGCCTGCGATTGCCGCTTTTACAATGTTTTTCGCGGTAGCCCATTGGAATACTTATTTTAACGCGTTGATTTATTTGTCCGATGCCAAAAAATGGACGCTGCAGGTTCTTGTCAAAACGCTTGTCATTGACTCCGACTCCAACGGTGTAGGGGCATCGGGAGCAAGCGAGCAGGGGATCGTCCCGCAGGAAACGATCCGTATGGCGGCTATTATGCTGTCGATGGCGCCGATTTTGATCGTTTATCCGTTTTTACAAAAGTATTTCGCGCAAGGGGTTTTGTTAGGCTCTGTAAAGGGATAAGCAATAAAGCCTGTAAACACAGGAAACCGATAAAATGGAGGTTATACTATTATGGCAGGACAATCCAAACCGCAAGTGGCTTACGGAGCGGTATATTTCCGCAAATCAAATCCCCCTAGACAGGACTGGGAACGCGATTACGCTCAAGCGGCCAAGGACGGGATGAACATATTCCGGCATTGGTTCATGTGGGGCAATATAGAAACCGCTCCTGGCGTCTACGACTGGGAGGATTATGACCGGCATATGGAGCTGGCTGCTCAATACGGGCTCCGGACGATTATTGCTGAGATGATTACGTTCATTCCGCAATGGATGTACCGCACTCACAGCCATCTGCTGGAGGAACATGCCGACGGCAGTAAGGTATACGGAGAGATGAACGGCAGCAGCGCTACTGGTGGATCGTCAGGTGGCTCAGGAGGAGCCTTATGTCTTGACTTTGCAGAGGCTAAGGAGCATGCGGGACGGTTTTTAAGAGAGCTGGTAACCCGGTATAAGGATCACCCTGGTATGTACGGGTATGATGTATGGAACGAATGCAATTACAGCCCCGGCCTCGGTTACTCTACAGCGACGCAAGCGAAATTCAGAGAGTGGCTGGAGCTGAAGTATGGTAGCTTGAAGAAGCTGAATCAGGCATGGAACCGGTTTACCTATGCTTCTTGGGAGGATGTGCAGGCGCCGAAGCAAATCGCGCAATTTCCCGAATGTATGGATTGGCTGCAGTTCAAGAAAGAGAATTTCCATAGCCACATGCAGTGGCGTATCGATTTGATCCGCAGCTTGGACAAGGATAATCTGATCACCGCTCACGGGATTGCCGCGAGCTTCGAATCGATGGCCTCAGGTGGCTCGGACGATTGGCTCGCCGCCTCAAAGGTCGAGAGCTACGGCATGACCTGGGTAACGGCACGCAAAGGCAGCGAGCCGTGGAAGCAGGCGCATGCCATTGATATGCTGAGGGCATCGTCAAGAGGCAAGCCTTTCTGGCATGCCGAGATGCAGGGAGGACCGTTATGGCTGCAGCCTCAAGTAATCGGCCGTGCCAAGGAGGACGGACGGGTAGCGACGCCAGAAGATATCCGCCTATGGAACATGACCTCATTGGCCGGAGGAGCGCGCGGTGTTTTATACTTGCGCTGGAGATCGCTGCTGGACGGTCCACTGTTCGGTGCGTTTGGCCTATATGACACGAACGGGCTGCCGAATCCGCGTTCAGAGACGGCAAGCTCGATTGCCCGATGGACCAATGAACCGGAACAAGCAGGTCTGATGAGCGCCCAACCGATTCAAGGCGACATCGGCATTGTAGTCGTTCCTGAAACGCAGGTATTTAATCATCTGATTCAGCAAGCAGGAGAAGGCAAGTTTTACACCAAATGTATGCAGGGAGCTTACCGTGGATTTTTTGACAACCATATCCAGGCGGATTGGGTGCATATCGATCATATTGATGAATATTCAACCTTATACCTGCCGTACCCTATTATGCTGAAAGCTGAGCAAGCCGAGCAATTATCCGATTGGGTAAAACGCGGAGGAATCTTGATTTCGGAGGGCTGCCCAGCCTATTTTGGAGACCGCGGAACTGTGGGAGTCATCCAGCCTAACTATGGTCTAGACCAAGTTTTCGGCGCCATTCAGCACGAAGTCGAATTTATGCCGGATATTGCCCATACTTTGACGTTTGATTGGGGTGGCAGGGAAATTGGTGGCGGCTTATTCCGTCAATCCTACAAGCCGCTTACCGGCAAAGTGTGCGGAACCTACTCAGACGGGAGTGCGGCTGTAATTGAGCATACATACGGGGATGGAAAAGTTTTGCTAATCGGTACATTTCCTTCCGAAGCGTATCAGCGTACCGAAGATCCGGGTACTCGCAGCTTTTTCCGGAATGTGCTTGCATGGGCAGGAATAAAGCCGCAGGTTACGGTAGCTTCCCCGCACCTGCAGGTAAGATTGCAAAGCGGTGACGCCGGCAAGTATGCATGGATTATTAATCCGTATCATGAACCGGTCAGTTCGGTTATTGAATTATCCGATGCAGTTGGTCCTGCAGCTGTTAAGAACGTGTTGTGGGGGGAATATAGCGGCAGTGTGACAGACGGTCGGCTCGACATTACGGTGCCTGCCAAGGATGTGATTATTTTAGAGCTATAGATGAAGGAACGAGACGCATCAGCGCACTAAAAAAAATTTTAACGTAGAAGAGGAGGATCTCCAATGAAAAAACAATGGAACATACAAAAAACAATCGCTTTATGGGCTGTTGTGTCAATGATGGCTAGCACAGCGGCAGGATGCAGCGGAGGGGAGCCGAAGGCGGCAGACCCCGCCAAGGGCGAGTCCAAAGAGCCTATTAGCATCAAAATGCTGGCCCCGCTATATGAAGAAGTACCTGATATGAAAAACCAATATTGGACCGAGCTGCAAAAAATGACCCATTCCAAGCTCGATATTCAATGGGCGCCTTCAGGTGATTACGATACCAAATTTGATTTGGTGCTCGCCTCCGGTGATATCCCTGAGGTCATTGTCGGCAATAATATTAGCCGTCCAACGCTTGCAACCGCTATCAAACAGGGAGCTTTCTGGGATTTGACGCCGCTGCTAGGCGATTTCAAGGATTATCCGAATCTTAAAAAAAATGCGGATTTAGGAGTATTTAAGCTAGCGAGGATTGACGGGAAAATATGGGGTATCCCCCGCATGCGCTCCGAGATCGATTTGAGTCTGAAATTCCGCAAGGATTGGTCCGATAAATTGGGCCTACCACTCCCGAAAACATTGGATGAATATGCCACCGTAATGAAGAAAATTATTGAAAGTGATCCTGACGGCAACGGCAAAAAAGATACACTTGGGCTCATCGGTCACGGCGGTATTGTGGATGATGCGACAGGTCCCTTTGAAGCGGCTTTCGGCGGATTTACCCCTACTTACGATGAGGAGAAGGGCTTAATCTACCACACGCTCACCCCTCAATACGTGGACATGATCGAGTGGTTCAGCAAGCTGTATAAGGACGGCGTATTGGCCCAGGAATTTTCGGTTATGAAAAAGACGCAGGCTGAGGAATTATACAATACAGGCCGTGCTGTATCTTACGGACGCAATACATGGCGCGACTGGAGTATGGAGCAGGAAATTAAAAAAGTGCAAAAGGGTGCTGAAGTCGTCAGTCTGCAGTTGCAGGGACCTAAAGGTCCGAACATATTATTAGGCGTACCGATTAATGCCGCATTCTATATTTCCAAAAAGGTGCCGGAAGAGAAGGTCAAACAGTTATTAAAATATTTTGAAACAACAGCTTCGCCTGAGGTTATGGCGTTTGCTTATCAGGGAATTCTGGATGTTCACTATAAGATGGTTGACGGACAGCCGATGCTGACTGAGCAGGGAACCAAAGAGGTCAATGTGACCAGCTTGCAGCCGTTGGCGTTATCCTTTGATAAGTGGGTGAAGGTGAATAATCCGTCCGCTCCTAAAGCTTATAACGATGCCAAGAAAAAGGAGGTTGAAGTCTACGAGAAAATTGGCGCGAAAAATCCGTTCAGCTGGCTTACTTCCGCGACATGGACATCCGTGTGGCCTAAATATGATAGTGAATTTAAAACGATGCAAACTAAAGCCATAGTAGGTCAAATTTCTGTGGATGAATTTAAGACCTACGTAGAGAAGCTGCGCAAGACGCCTGAATTGAAGAAAGCGTTTCAAGAATTTGCCGAAGCAGAGAAGGAATTTAATAAGTAATAATCGAACATGTTAGGCATAGGGTGAGGCTCTGGCCTCACCTGTTTATGTTGATGAAACTTTGAACTGGAGGGGCTTCCATGGTTAACGTGTGGCAGCGTGTGTGGAAATCCGTATTTTCTCCATCTCACGATTATAATGGCGTATTTCTGCACCGTATGATCTGGCTCGGCTGTATTTCTGCATGCATTCCGGTAATTATAGGAGGAACTATTTACTACCAGACCTCCATGAACCAAATGTACAAGCAAATTAGAGATGAAAGCCAGGTATCGTTGACTTTGGTTAATGATCGGATGGAGCGCATCTTAGAGCGGGTCGAACAGGAATCGCTTAACCTATCCATGGAACCTATTGTAACAGAAACTTTTTTCACTCCTGATTTTAAAAAGCAATACATTTACCAAAAGCTAATTTTGGATAGCATGCTGCGCAAAAAAAACGCCTCTGAAGCAGTCAGCGAAATCATTCTGTACAGTGTCGGATCCGAATTGATTTTATCCAATGAATACGGGCATATTTCGTATCAGGATTATAAATTCCGCTCCGATCTTGATGCTGCTGTCGCATCCAACAAACAATCGGAGTGGGTCATTTTGCCTGAGTCAGGTAAAAACGGCTATGTATCGTTTATCAGGCAGCTGCCTATTATTTCGCTGGACCAAATAAACGGGGCTGTCATTTTTCAAGTAAAAGAAAATGAGCTTAGCAGCAATTTATTGGATTCCATCTCATTTATACCGGGCCAAGGAGTAATTGTGCTGGATACCCAAAACAAGATTATGCTCCATTCGAAAAAGAAGGAGCTCTTGAGGACGAAGATAGACGATGATCAGGCAGTACAAAGCATTCTTGCCTCGGTTGATAAATCGGGAAACTTCTTCTCAGGTAATCCTGCAGGAGAGCAAACTTTGTATACCTTCGTTAAGTCCTCTATGGGTCGGACATATATTTCCACCGTTCCTAAAAAAGAAATAGACAGCCGCATGAGCTGGGTGCGTTGGGTTACCATGTTCACGGTGCTGATGCTGCTCGCAATCGGTGTATTGATCAGTTATGTAAATTCTCGAAGAGTTTACAATCCCATCGAGCATCTGTTCAAATACGGAAAAAGCCTGAGCAGGGGCCAGATTGCAAGCAGAGACCATAATGAGCTCAATTATATTCGGGAGTGTCTTAACTTTTTGAGCAAGGAGTCGGAGCAGCTATCCGGCTATTTAAGCAGCTTGGAGCCCGGACTGCGGGAACGTTTTTTTCATAAACTGCTGGATAACGAATACGGGCTGCCCATTACGCTCAATGAGGATTGTCACCGTTTCGGCATTGCCTTGACGGGCAGCTATATAGTGATTGTTGTCGATGTTGAGCATTATTACCGGGAGACACGGTTTATGCCCGAGGATAAGCCAATTGTCAGCTTTGCCATAGCCAACGTGATGGATGAGCTATTGAACGAATACAAGTCTTTGAATGGATATGTCGTGAATTTTAATCAGAGCCGGGGAATCGCCATATTAAACGATTGCAGTAAAACCAACTATGATCAATTTGTACAGGAAACCAAGCAATACGCAGCTACCGTTTGCGATGCTTTGCAGCAATATTTAAAACTTAAAGTGTCTGTAGGCATCGGAAAAGTGTACTCCCATGCTGCGGATATTCCGGTTTCTTACAGGGAGGCGCTGACAGCGCTGCAATACCGCATGCACCGTGATACAAACCCGGTCCTTTATATCGAAGATTTAGAAGTCCCGAGAAAAAAAACGGCCGTCTATTACCCCCGTGCGGAAGAAAAGGCTATTTTGGCATCGTTGTCCAAGGGGGATTTTGAAGAAGCGCAGCGAGCGCTTAAAGGCTTTGCAGACGCGCTTCGCGATTCCGAGACATACAATTTTATTTATCAAGCCTACCACGTTCTGCTTTCCTCTATAATTGAATCGGTCGAGCAGTGCGGAGTTAGTATTCTCGACATTTTGGAAAACAACTTGTTTGATCAACTGAAAGGAAGACAAACGCAGTTGGAAATGTATGATTGGTTTGTCGACGTCTGCTTTCCTTTATATAGAAGACTCATTGATCAACATCCAGGGGATTCCGCAAAAATGGAAATTAATCGAGTCTGCCAATATATCCATGATCATATTCAAACGGATATTTCGCTGACCTTGTGCTCGGAGCTTATAGGAATGAGCCCTTCTTACGTGAGCAGGCTGTTTAAGAAGGAGATGGAAATGTCATTTGTCGAGTATGTCATGATCTGTAAGATGGAGGAAGCGAAGCGGATGCTGCTGGACACCGAAAGAAATGTGTTTGACATTGCCCTTTCAATCGGCTATTCCGAGCGCAATTTAAATCGTATTTTTCAACGTTATATGAAGCAATCTCCCGGTCAATTCCGAGCAAGCAACCGTTAAATAAATGATAAAGTGACGGACTATGGCTCCTCAAGTTCCGTTCCAAGCAGTTGGAGCCCTGATCGGCATAGTAGAAAATACCTGCCCATGAAATTCATTCATGTGGGCAGGTTTTCTGTCTACTGATAATAGGACTAGTTTTAAATTCGAGTATTTGGAGATGAGCAAGTGAAGCTAAAGCATAAATATTTGCTGATGTCCGTCCTTTTTATGGCATTTCCGCTTCTGGCCAGCCTGCTGTTTACTTATAATGAAATTCAAAAGCAATACAGAGAAGAGATTATTACCTCGCATCTGCAATTGATGAACCAGCTAAACCGTAATATCCAATATTCGGTTAACGAGCTAGATAACAAGCTTATGAGTATTTATGAAACGTCTGATGTGTATGATTATTTAATCAATTTGACGAATAATAACACGATTTCCCCGGAAAGACAGCAGAGAATGGAAACACTACTGAAGGTACTGACCTTGTCGATGAAAGGCTTCAGCAGCGTTTATCTGTATTTGGATGCCAAGCAGTATCTTTACAGAGTGGACTACCTGAATTTAGGTCTATTAAACAGCTTCACCTACAAGGATAGAATTTGGTTGAATGAGGTTGAGCAGGGCGGCGGTGCGATGACTATCCATACTTCTTCTTCAGAGGATGTGAATGAAGTATTCATCGGGAGAGCCATATCCGATGTCATTCAAAAAAAGAAGGTAGGGGTTCTTGGTTTAGGCCTTAACAAGAAGTTTTTTGTAGATCTATTCGGCGAAGATTATGCAAACGATTACATTCAGGTCAATGATTCCAAAGGGAACGTGATTTATGAAACCCGAAAGCTAGATTTACAGAAAGACCTAGTCTATGTAATTAAGAGCGAAGAAAATAAGTACGGCTGGTTTGTGGTGAAGTATATTCCTCAATCCATCGTGAAGCAGACCGCTTGGAATTCGATTAAATTTACGATCTATCTCGGAGTCGGCGTCCTAATTGTCGGAATTGTGCTGTGGTTGCTGTTTGCCCAGCAATTTTACCGCCCGATTGTCAGCTTGGCACAGACCATGAAAAATGTAGGGAACGGTAATTTTAAGCTCGATATCTCAGATCCTATCAATGACAGACCAGATGAAATCGGGTTCTTGTCGCGGCAATTCCATGTGATGGTGACGAAGCTGGAGGCAATGATCCAGAATGAGTATGAGCTCAAATTACAGGAATCGTATTCACGGGTAAAGGCGCTGCAAGCACAAATCAATCCGCATTTTTTGTACAATACCTTAACCTCCATGTATTCGGAGGCGCTGGACGCCGGAGCTGCTTCGATTTGTTCGATGATCAAATCATTGTCATCGATTTTTCGCTATACGATTGAATCCGAGCATGACCTTGTGCCTTTATCGCGGGAGATTGAGCATGTCCGTCATTATTTGCAAATTCAGAAATATCGGTTTGAGGAAAAGCTGAGCTTTCACATCGCAATCGATGAATCCTTAATGGATGTGTCTTGTGTGAAGCTTTCGCTGCAGCCTATCGTTGAGAATGCGATTTTGCATGGGATTACGAGAAAAGGCTGCGGAACCTTAACCATTACTGGCAAAAAGGAAGATGGTCAAATCATGATTATAATAACCGACACGGGCTGTGGTATTTTACCCGAAAGGCTTATAGCCCTGCAGCTTGGCCTGAATGTCGATGCCAGAGATGACAATCATATCGGGCTAAGCAACGTCCAGCAAAGAGTACAGCATTTTTTCAAGAATTCAACAGGCATACAATTGCAAAGTCAATTTGGTGAAGGGACAGAGGTTTCTGTCATTTGGAGGGTAGATTAAAGCGATGAATAAACCTGTGGACATATCTGATTATGCACCTAATAGCAGACCGCTGATTAAAGTGCTGATCATTGATGACGAACCCAAAGTACGTAAAGCGCTGCATACACTTCTCAACTTGTCCGACTACGGGGTAGACATTATTGGCGAGGCCGAAACCGGTATCCAAGGTCTGAAGCTCATGGAGGATCTGGAGCCTGATTTAATTTTTCTCGATATCGTCATGCCAGTTATGGATGGCTTGGAGGTACTCGCCCATCTGCAAAGAAAGCAAGTCTACAAGCACATCATTATTGTCAGCGGCTTTGATGATTTCAACTATGCCAAGCAGGCTATCAGCTTTAATGTGATCGATTATATACTCAAGCCTTTCGACTTGGAGGATGTAGAGTGCGCTATGAAGAAAACTGTCGAGCGGATGAATCTGCAGAAAACGATGATGGCTATGGAGAGCACACTTACTCGCAATAAAAAGGAGAGCCTGCTGCGCCGCCAGGATTTGATTAAACAAAAGATTTATGAAGGCAAAGCTTTAACAACCGAGGAAAAGCTGGAGCTTCCCGCTTTTTCAGAAAAAAACCTCTGGCAAGTCCATATTGTGGTGGTTCAAAATTATTATGCTAGTGTATCAGATCGGTACCACGGGGACAGAGAGCTGTTCTCTTATATTGTTTGTAAATTTTTCGGAGAAATGTTGGATTCCTACGGGTATTCTTATGTGATAGGCTCTTCCTCCACCTATCAGCATCTCGTTTATTGGATTCTGGTATCGCCGGAGGCGGGTCAGCGGGTATTGATGGAATTGGTCTCATCGATTAAAAAAGTTTTGAAGGTGGACTGCTTCTTTTTAAACAAGGTAGAGCCTGTTCGTGGAGATCGGGTGTCCAGCAGCATTCACAAATTGGAAGAGGTTATCGTACATACTCACTTGAATTATCTTAACATCGATCATAAAACTGTAATATGTAAAGAAAGTAAGCCCACTCCTGAGCTGTTAATATCACAAATAAGTGAACTGACACGCAAAATCAACTATATAGTTAAGCACGCCCAGAAAAATCGGGTTGAAAATATTGTCGGAGAATTGTTTGAGAGATGGGAGAACCAAGGTGCCCTGACGTGCCATTTTCTATTTCTGGCATACTCCTCCATAGCCAACATTTCCCCGGAAGGCGATTTATCGGATAATAGCCCTATTGATTCGTTTAATTTTGGGCTTAAGATGAAATTTAATGTGGAGTCAATCCGCAGCTATTTTATTCATTTGATCGTGGAAAAGATTAATATTCAGCATAAAGGGGAGCTGGACGCGTCAGGTGACCGAATCGGGCTCGTTAAAGCTTATATCGACGTTCATTATGCGGAACCTTTGTCGTTGAACAGTTTGGCGCACCAGTTTTATATTAGCAAGGAATATTTGGCCAACCGCTTTAAAAGTAAATTTACGATGACCGTTCACCAGTACTTGCATGGTATCCGTTTGCGAAAATCGCTGGTTTTGCTAATGGACCGGCAATATCGGATTTCCGACGTAGCTTTGATGGTCGGCTACGACAATTTCAGCTACTTTAATAAGCTGTTTCGCAAAGAATACGGCCTTACTCCATCCGAATATCGGGATAAGCAGTAATAAATTAATATGGTGTTAGAACACTGATTAATAATGAGGTACCCAGCAAAGACGTTTCCTATTAAGATTTAGAGGTACTTACAGGATGATAGCGCTTTCGCAATCCTAATACAAAGAGGAGACGATCTCATGAGAAAGTTAGTTCCGATTTTACTTTGCATGCTGCTGATGGTAACCGCTTGCTCTTCACCATCAACGACTGGCAGCAGCGCAGAGCCAGGCAAGACAAGCAGCCCTGCAACTGCAGCTAATGCAACATTGAAATTAATGCTAAACTCGGCCGATGATGTCCCGGCGTTCAACAAGATCATCGAAGAGTTTCAAAAGACGAATCCGACAGTCAAGTTTGAAGTGAATGCGGTTCCTGGCACCGATACCTTCATTACGGCTTTAAAAGCTAAATATTCCTCCGGGGACGCTCCCGATCTGTATACGTTTCAGGTAGGAGCAAGAACTGCGGAGTTTGCGAATGCGGGGCTGTTGTTGGATATTACAGACACGCCGCTTTTGGCGAATATTAAGAAGGATGACCTGAAGCTGGTCACTTACAAGGGCAAGGTTTACGCGGCACCATTGAATGCACAAGCTACTGGGATTTATATGAACCAGGAAATTTTTGATAAATACGGGCTTAAGGCTCCGGAAAATTTTGGTGAGTTTTTGAACGTAAATAAAGTGCTGCGGGAAAAAGGCATCAAATATCCGATGATCGTCGCTGGAAAAGATGTTGGCCATGTGTCGCAATTTGACTTTCAGTATTTGGCAACGGTTGTAGTGCCTAATGATCCTGATTATTACAAAAAAATGCTTAAGGGCGAGTTGCACTTCAATAGCCCTGTGATCCGCACGATGTTTGAACGTTATGGCATGCTGAAGGAATATGTATCTCCTGATGCGTTGGGTGTCGATGCCGACGAAGCTGTTAAACGCCTTATTAAAGGTGACGGGGCGATGCTGATGAATTTAAACAGCCTTCTGCCAACGATTCGCCGTTATGGACCGGATACGAAGCTTACGATGGTACCATCCGCTTTGCAGGATAAAACAGAAGACCGTATTCTTAATGTGGGAGTTACGACCGGACTTCATATTTCAAGCAGCAGTAAATACCCGGAAGAGGCCAAGAAATTTATCCAGTTCGCCTTGACGCCAGCGATGGGTAATGTTTATTCCAAGGAAGCGAAGCAGCTTTCAACCGTAGTTGGGGTTACCGATGTTTATGACGATTCCTTAAAGACGATGCTGCCTTGGCTAAATGGAAATAAAAAATCACCCCATGCAGATCTTGTCTGGATTCCCGGGATTAAAGATATTATGAAAGAAGTTACACAAAAGTGGTTCTTGGGAGAACCGCTTGACAGCGTGATCAATCAATGGGAAGAGCAGCATCAACGGCTAATGAAGGCCAATCCATCCTTTGTCGAAAATTTTGGTAAAGAATGAAGCTGCGGGAAAATCTCCAATATACTTCGTTGTCGCTGCCGGCGATTATCCTTTACCTTGTTCTGGTCATCGCCCCGCTTATCGGGGCGTTTTACTACAGCTTTACGGATTGGGATGGGTTAGGCAAAACGTATCGCTTTATTGGATTGGATAATTACTTCACCTTATTCACAGACAAAATCGTGCTGCGAACCTTCTCTACAACGATGAAATATACGATCTGTGTAACGATATTTCAGAATGTGCTGGCGTTGGTACTGGCTATAGCCTTGAACCAAAGCATCAAAACCAAGAATGTCCTTCGCACCGCGATTTTTATTGTCTGCACGTTAAGTCCATTGCTTAACGGATATATATGGAGCTTTGTATATTCGGGACCGTTAATGGGCGCGGGCAAGCTGATCGGAATCGATATGCTGGCGAACAACATATTGGGCAGTAAGGATGGAGCGATTTATGCTGCCGCCTTCGCCAGTATATGGAGGATGGCCGGATGGACGATGATCATATTCCTGGCGGGCCTGCAGATGATTCCTAAAGAATTATACGAAGCCGCAGAGGTCGATGGCGTGGGTCCGTTTTATAAGTTTTTCTACATTACATTGCCGCTATTGGCTCCTGCGATCACGATCAATGTCGTGCTTACCTTCGAACGTGGACTTAAAGACTTCGACAGTATTTTCGCCTTGACGGGCGGAGGACCGGGTGACTCTACATTGGTTATGGCCTTAAGCATTTATAAAGAATCCTTCTTTTTCTCAAGGGCTGGCTATGGTACAACAATCGGGATTATGCTGTTCCTTCTCATTGTTGTCTGTACCCTCATTCAGCTGAAATTTTTAAGAAAGCGGGAGGAAGATGTCATATAAACCGATGAGTGTAACCAATAAAACAATGAGCCTGAAAAAGAAACCGATGAGTTTAAAAAAACAAAAGCTGGTTGTGCTTGAAATCATCTTGATTGTATTTACAATCATTTATTTCCTACCCTTTTATATCGTCATAACGATGGCGATGAAAAAGCCCAGCGAGCTGCTGTATTCAACCTTTGGCCTGCCCAAAACGTTGAACTTCGATAATTTCGTCAAGGCATGGGAAATTACCAAATACAGCACAGTACTGTTTAACACGGCCTTTATTTCCCTGCTGTCCGTGGTCGGGATTATACTCGTTGCCTCCACGGCAGCCTTCACATTAGCGAAGCAAGTCAACAAATTGAATCATTTTTTGTATTATTTTTTCCTGTCAGGCATTATGATTCCAAGCTACACCGTGCTTGTTCCGCTGGTCAAGCTGCTGAAAAGCTTATATTTGATGAATTCCAAGCTGGGGCTCATCATTGTTTATATTGGGCATGGTCTCCCGTTTGCGGTGTTCTTACTGGTCGGCTTTATCCGTTCCATCCCGAAGGAAATTATGGAGGCAGGGACTATAGATGGCTGCAATGTGTACCAGTTGTATGGGAAGATTCTGCTTCCGATGTTGCAATCCGTGATCATCACGTTATTCATCTTGGATCTGATCTGGATCTGGAATGACTTTTTGCTGCCCCTGTTGGTATTGCAAAAAAAGACCGATTTCACGCTCACTTTGTCGCAGTATACGATGCATGGAGAATTTGGGACACAGTGGCAAATTGTTTTTGCAGGATTTTTACTAGCTATAGCTCCGCTAACAATCATTTATCTGGCTTTGCAAAAATATGTAATCAGTGGCATCTCTGCCGGTGCATTAAAGGGTTAATTACAGAATAGGAGTGTTATGAAACGATGGCAAAAAAACAATTACCACAGCTTCCTTATGGCGCTGTGTACTTCCGTAAATCCAATCCGCCTAAAGCGGATTGGGAGCGTGACTATGCAGTAGCACGTGAGGATGGCTATAACATGTTCCGTCATTGGTTCATGTGGAGTGCCATTGAGGTAGCGCCTGGTGTCTTTGACTGGGAGGAATATGACCGGCATATGGACCTTGCCGCAGAGAACGGCATCCAAACGGTCATTTCCGAAATGATGACGTTCGCGCCTGAATGGGCGTTTACGAAATATCCGGATGCACTCCACACGAATGTGGATGGAAAGAAAACCCACAGCATGATGGGCGGAAGCAGCGCAGTGGGCGGCTACGGCGGGCTATGCTTCGATAGCGATGAGGTCAAGGCATTGGGAGAACGCTTCCTAACCGAATTGGTTTTACATTGTAAGGACCATCCCAGCATGGTCGGCTATGACATATTGAACGAATGCAATTTCCAGACGACCGGGGCCTGCTATTGTGAGCATTCCAGAGCCAAATTCCGGCAATGGCTGCAAGCCAAATATGGCGATCTGAAAACGCTGGGTATCGCATGGAGGCGCTACAGCTATACCGATTGGAATGATGTCCAGCCTCCTGCCAAGCTTGGAATATATCCAGAATCGTTCGATTGGATTGAGTTTAACAAGCAAAATTTTTATGCAAAAATGAAGTGGAGAAGCGATCTCATCGTCAGTCTGGATACAGATAATTACATTACCGCCCATGGAGAGGCTGCGAGCCTTGTGAAGATGGCTGCGGCAGGCTCTGATGATTGGGAATCCGCTCGCCATGTGGAGATCTACGGCTTCACCTGGGTCGCTACAAGAAAAGGCAGCGACCCTTGGAAGCAATGGCATGCTGTGGATTTGACCCGTTCGGGATCGAACGGGAAGCCGTTCTGGCATGCCGAGATGCAGGGCGGGCCTTTGTGGCTGCAGCCGCAGCTTACCGGCCGCCCAAGGCAGGATGGACGGATCACGGAAGCGGAGGATATCCGCTTGTGGAATATGATCTCGCTGGCAGGCGGCGCCACTGGCCTGCTGTTTCCCAGATGGCGTCCGCTGCTGGATGGACCGTTGTTCGGTGCGTTTGGTCCCTATGAGATGGACGGCTCGCGGACAGACCGTTCCGCCATGGCGAGCTCCATTGCCAAATGGGCGAATGAACCGGCGCAGGCCTCGCTATTCAACTCGTCGCCGATCAAGGGAGATATCGGTATCCTGGTAGTCCCGGAGACCGAAGCCTTCAACCACATCTATTCACGCGAAGTGAAATGCGATTATTATTCCAGCGCAATGTGGGGGGCGTACCGCGGATTTTTTGATAATAATCTTCAGCCGGATTGGGTTCATATTGACCAGATTGATGCCTATGAGGTTATTTATTTCCCATATCCGATCATGCTCAAACAGGAGCAGGCACAGAAATTGAAGCATTGGGTGGAGCATGGTGGTACGCTGATCAGTGAAGGCTGCCCAGCCTATTTCGGCGACTTTGGAACGGTAGGCACCGTGCAGCCAAACTTTGGATTGGATGAGGTATTCGGAGCGAAGCAGCAGCTTGTGGAATTTATGCCGGATATCGCGGGCAATATAACTTTTGACATGAATGGCGCAACGGTCAAGGGTGGCGTATTTCTGCAATCGTATCAGTTAACCAATGGAACGGCTATCGGAAATTATGAGGATGGAACCATCGCTGTGGTTGAGAACAGCTACGGTACAGGTAAGGTGCTGCTGGTAGGAACCTTTCCGTCAGAAGCCTATTACCGGACTAGTGATGTAGGCACGAAGCAATTTTTTGCCGATGTATTCGCATGGAGCGGGAAAGAGCAATCAGTGCGGGCCAATAATCCGCTGGTACAGGTTCGGCTTCATGAGGGCAGCGGGGGTAAGTTTGTGTGGATCATCAATAGCTCTGATGCAGAGGCATTTACGGAATTACATATTTCCGACAAATTCGCTTGTGTGTCATCCATAGAGAAGCTTTGGGGCGAGCCTGCTGCTGAGCTTGCAAGTAATCAGCTCAAGGTGATGATGCCTGCCAAGGATGCGCTCATTTTAAAGCTTGAATAATTTAAATCAAAGAAAGCGTGGTGATTCGGGTGAGGTTACAAAATAAAGTGGCTGTCATTACGGGTGCGGCTATGGGAATAGGCAGAGGCATCGCGTTGAAGTTTGCCGAGCATGGCGCTCATGTCATTGTTAATGATATTGTCGAGGATGGATTGAAGGAAACGGTGCAGATGCTCCAAGCCATTTCTAATCATAAAGTGTTTGCCCATCTAGGAGATATTTCACTTAAAGAGCAGGTGGACTCGCTTTTTGATATCGTCACCGGTGAATTCGGGCAGATTGATATACTGGTTAATAACGCAGGATGGACTCAGTGCAATAAGCATTTTCTGGAATACGATGAAGAGTTCTGGGATAAGGTCATTCGCATCAATCTGAAAAGCGTATATTTAACCACACATCGGGCGGCTATCATGATGGTGGAAAGGAGTGAGGGCGCAATTATTAATTTGTCATCGATTGGCGCGACGAAAGCCCACAGGCAGATGGTCGCTTACGATGCCAGTAAAGGTGCAATTGACGCATTTACGAAGGCAACCGCACTGGATTTGGGACCTTGGAACATCAGAGTTAACGCCATTGCACCGGCTGTAATTCTGGGTACACCAGTTAAGAAGATGGATGATGAAATATTGGCCCGGCAAAATCCGGCAGATTTCGGCACCCCTCTGCTCAGGCAAGGCACGCCAGAGGATATCGCGAACAGTGCGTTGTTCCTTGCTTCCTCAGAGTCCAGCTTTATGACAGGCCAAACCTTGTCGGTTGACGGTGGTTTAGGTGTACAGGCACGGCCTTATCCTAAGCCTTAAGCTCCATAATATTTGATGTTACAAAAAGATCGTACTGCTCAATCCAGCAATGGCACCGGGAATACGATCTTTTTCATATCAGTATCAGTCCTTGTTCGGTGCCTCCGATCGCTCAAACGCTTTAATGGGATTCGTGCACACCGAGCTACTCGGATACATTGTTAATTAATGGTAATTTATGCAAAACAAGGAGCGACTGCCAACCGCAGCTGCTCCTTGTTTTTATATTTGGACAGTATGACAGATGATTCTAATTACAAATCATCTCTAACATAACCTATCGACAGGCATTTTGACGAACAGCAATACAAGTCAGCACGTAAGAAAGGACGCAGCTGACGAGCCATGCTGCTGCAAATACGATATAGCATATCGTGGGAACTCGGTTCATTGTTATAGGAGCATCTCTATGAAGCTGTCGGTTGGATACGGCAGCTATTTCAGTTTCAAGAATCGAAACAGATCCCGGTTTGTTTCGGTATTTGCGCAACCGATCCGACAATCAAAGTGTTGGACTCATCGACGGAATTTTGTGAGTAGTGTATTAAGAACAAAAGTTCTCCTACGAGAAAGAAATTGAAGCCATTCGAATTGCGAATGTGGACATTTTAACAGATGCAATCAAATTAATAGGGATGTCATCAAAATGATTTATGTTGAGAGCGAAGTGCTACCCCGTACATTCTTCCGATACTCCGTCGGCGGAAACCCTGTTTCTTTGCGAAAGCTTTTTGTAAAATGATCCGTATTTTCAAAACCGGTCTGCTCAGCGACTTCTTTCATGCTCAGCGACGTTGTTGTGAGCAGAAATTTAGCTTTATCCATCCGTTTGCGCTGCATATATTTAGCGGGTGGCATGCCGAAGTACTTTTTGAAATATTTGATCAAGTAATTGGGGTGGAAGTGGACGGATTTTGCCATTTGTTCCACGGTTATTCTTTTATGCAGATTGTGTTCGATGAATCTTTGCAGTTGGCCTAGTCTATCCATTTCTTCGGTGCGCTGCAGCATATGGACGGGAGCAGATTCTAAATAGCAGGATATAATTTGCAGCAGGATTGCCTTTTCCCGAAGCCGGGATGTTATCGAAGAATTGTGGAATAGCGCAACAAGCTCTTCAAACCATGTTGTCATCTGCTCGACTTTGCTGACTTTCATATAGAGCGGTATGTCCAGCCATTGGAATAGATCAAACGAACCGATATGCGCGGTGAAATGGCACCAATATTTATAATAAGGAAGATTGCTGGTGACGGAATAAGACTGTAGCGAATGAGCGGGCAGCAAGTAAAGTTGCCCTGGACGAGGGTGCAGCATTTGATCTCCTACTTGGATCCAGCCTTCTCCATTCAGAATCCAATATAGTTTATTGTATTCCGGTGTAAAATCATGCAGTCTCCACGATTCGGTACACTGAGTAAGATGAGCTTCTTTGACATGTATCTGAAGGTTTTGAAGAAGGTCCGCCAAGAAAGCGGATTGTTGTGCATTCATCATATGTTCACCTGTAAATGTTAATAATGGACGGGTATAGATTAGTTTCATACATGTCTATATTACCATAGCCTTGATATACTAAAATAGTGAACTTGAAATTGATTTTTTCGAGCGAATGCTGTGTATCTAATGACAAGTAATAATACGATTATTCAAGAACGAAGAGTGCGGACGAAATGGTCTATGCATTTGACTGGGAGCATCCGGATGAGATTAATTTTCCCTCAAATTCATCTTTTTAAATTGAGTATATTAAAATCAAGGAATTTCGTAGGAAGCTTAAAACAAGGGGGAGCATGCATGTGTGAAGATTTTGATAAATGCTCAAATGCCAACTTAAAACTCTTAGAGCAATGCTTGGCAGATGCTATAGCTCCAAAACTACACATGAATCAGGATTTTATGATAAACATCCTAACTACTATAGATAGCTACGCGATTCAAGTAGGGATAGAAGAAATATCAGACATTATACAGTCTTATTCTTTTATTCTTCGTTACATTTTTTATGTCGACCGTAAATTCGCGACAATCAATGAGGAAATTACTTATCTTGAAAAGTATTGGCAATTATTGAGCTATCGAGATCAAAATATTAATTTAATTTTGAAGATACCAAAAGAACTGAAAGATCTCCAAATCCTAAGGCTAAGCCTTTTTCCGCTAGTTGAAAATTGCATATATCATGGTTTCAAAAATGGTTTTGATGAGAATTGCTACATAGAAATTCAGGCATACATCTTGCAATCGAATCTAATCATTGAAATAAAAGATAACGGTTTTGGAATACCTGAAGAAACTTTAAATAATATATTCACTGAAATGGAAGAAAGCATTCTTAACTCTACATTAAAAAATAAAAAGTCAGGCAATGGAATTATGAATGTACATAACAGGATCCGATTAGTTTATGGAAAAAATTATGGTTTAAAAATTATAACAAATGAAAAACTTGGGACCATTATTGGTATGAAATTGCCTTTCTACTTAACAACAGCGTCACTTGCTGACTTGTAAAATGAAATGGTCAACATACACAAACAACGACAGCTGCTCCTTGTTATTCATTAAGCTAAAGGTCAGGAAAGTTTAGTAATACCTGATACTTACCTTACATAATAAAACTTCCAATGGTAAACTAGAAGTTGTGTGAACATATAGACATTAGGGGGAATATTTGTGTGTTCTAATAAAAATATAGATATTGAAATAGACCTAGTTAACGATTATAAAGATAGTAAAGTTTACAGAGATAGTTTTAATCAACTAGCGACTTTGGTTTTTAATATCAACTTTGAAGATTGGTATCAGAAAGGATTCTGGGATGACCGTTATATATGCCATTCTTTCATCAGGGATAATGTAGTCATTGCCAATGTTTCTGTTAGCAAAATGGACTTGACGATAAATGGGTTAAATAAAAAAGCGATTCAAATTGGAACAGTTATGACTCATCCCGATTTTAGGGGGAAAGGACTTTCTGGAAAATTGATGAGGCATGTTCTAGATATTTACGATCAAGATTGTGATATCTTCTTCTTATTCGCTAATAGCACTGTAATTGATTTCTATCCAATATTTGGATTTGAATCCTTTGATGAATCACAATTCAAACTTAAATATCATTCCACTCCAAGTGCGGATACTACCTTACACAAGCTGAATTGTTCTAATAAAGATGACTTGGAATTTATCAAAAGAATGGTTTTATCCCGTAGACCTATTTCAGAACAATTTGGTGTTAGCAATAATCAAGGACTCTTTATGTTTTACGCAATAAAAGTATTTCCCGAATCAATATATTATTCGCAAGAGGACGAGGCTATTATCGTCTATCAACAAGAAGGTCATTTACTAAATCTATATGATGTAGTTAGTCAATGTGATGTTAATTTAAATCGATTACTTAATCGTATTGCTAATGAGCAAACAGAATATATTCATTTTCATTTCACACCAGATCAATACACTGAGAAAGCACAGTATGAGTGGATGGACAAAAATGGTGATATGCTCTTTATAAAAGCTAACTTTACCTTTGATAAAAATTCAAAATTCTGTGTGCCTGTATTAGCACATGCATAGTGTTATAATTTAACGGGGAACGATAGTTTAATAACCTGAAGTTTTGAAAACAAAAACCAGCTCTCGATCCCTGAAGGATGAGGGCTTTTTATATGTTGGTATTGTTAAGATAACTGGCAGTTTAGTTGGGATTTTTATCATGTTATTATAGAAATTAAGAAATGAGAAGGGATTGACTGCGATGCAGAGGATTAAGTTTGTGTATAAACAATTCTTAAGGGAACCTTTTTGGTTTAAGATTCTAGTAACTTCAACTTTGCTTATTACTATAATATTTAGCAATTCATTTTTTTCGTATAATGGTTATTACCAAAGCATTGCTAAATTAGCGGCTGCTATTTTTTTCTCTGCATATGGCGTAAAATTGCTTAGAAATACATTGATTTCTGTTATCTTTTTCGTATTTGCAGTTATTTGTATTTATCTGTCTTGGGACTATTTCGATAAAGCACATTATTAAGCTAAAGGGACACAAGAGTTCAATAAACAAGGACGGCAGCCGATGCAGATTGAACGGCTGCCTTAAAGTAGGAGGTCGTGCAAAAGTAAGTAAAATAAGTAGTAGCTACCTAATAATCATCTCAGTAAAGGGTAGGAATTGGGGGGCACGCAACGACATCAATTATTCTTGGATCAATGCCATAAAACATCCAAAACGCTCCATTCCATCTATACCCTGAGACTTCACCATACTCTACACGAGTCGGATAAAACCAGAAATTGTCTCCATTCAGTAGCCAGACATATGTGTATTCATATAAACAGTCAACTACATAAGACACTTCAGGTTTTGGGGGGATGAATGCAGGTGGAGGAGATTGCGGTTGTCTCATATACACCTGTGGTTGTGGGATAAAGAACATTGAATTCCACTTCCTTTTAGAAGTTTAAATTAAATCGTATTTCATGATATGTGGGTTAATAACTATTTGACTGTACAGATGCCTAAAATGATGAAGAAGTCATTCGATCACATGTGGTTCGTCCCCCTGTAATTAAACTAACGATGAACGTTTGCTCAAAAAACAACTAAGACGCGGCTGCTGGCATAGATTGGCAACTGCGTTGTGCTAACGGTAGTTTAGTTGATTGTAATTTATATTCCATCAACATCTAATAAAAAACTCGCAGCCTACGTTGACCAGTATGTACGACGACTAACCCTATAAATTATAAAACATAAAAATAAGGATGAGCATCATGCTCATCCTTATTTTTATGTTTTCAGATAAAAGATCTGTGGGGAATGTAAAAATATGAGGATTAAACATTAAAACATGTATCTAGTTAAATTATGCATATTGATTGTAACGATCTAACCCAATATATTTACCTATGTAAGTGTTTTCATTATTGCAAAGAAGGGGATGCAATTGCTCGTTATTGGTTATTGACAAAATTTAAAAAATCGAGTGTAGGGAGGCTTTACACGAACAGGCTTTCATTGAAGAAACGTGCAAGTACCTTTCTGGTGTTTACAATGCTTGCCGCATTTTTCCCCAACGTGTCTACATACCAACAGGCAGCCGCAGCTATAGTACTGCTAGATGAAACAATACATGGCTGAGTTTTTATTCTGGTGCCGCCAATCAGCCCGCAGCCACGGCGCCATACTAAAGAGGGGGAGTATTTATTATTGCGTGTGTGAAGGGCAGCCTTCAAATATAAAAATATAAGGGGTGTATGTATGATTGTAGTAAAGAGAGTAGTCAATATTCTGATCAGCGTTCTTCTTGTGCTCAGTATGTTCCCGACAATCGGGTTTGCCGCGACAGGTGACGATGTAGCTGCACCAACAGGTACTACGCGCGCAGGCACTTGGTTTGAAACTGCGTATGCCACTTGGACAGGTAAATCCGTCGGCGGATACCGGGCTTACGTCCGGACTTTGGGCGCTTATGACTGGAGAGAAAACACCCCAATTACAGGCTGGCTTGTGGACTGGAAAGAAGTGGACGCCCAGCTTGTTCGCAAGGTAGATCCTGCCCGAAACACCTGGCGTGTGGATATTCCTGGTCTTCCCAAAGGGGACTACGAAATTCAAGTCAGGGCGGCTGACGGCATGACGCTTCTTCACTCATTCACCGATCTGAAAACTTGGTCTTTCCCGCGTAATGGCGCAGCGTTTGTGCCTTCCAACGCAAATACATTCGAAGGAAACCACAATTTTGCTCTCAATGGAGCAATAGGCGGATATTTGCCGGATGGAAGGGTGGATCCCAATGCTATCATCATCTATGTAACCCATGAAAATATGAGGCAAACCTTTCCGGCGAATGTATTCTCAACTGGCAGAGGACCTACTGCAAATGCGAGAACACCTCTTGTCATTCGCTTCTTGGGTACTGTCGGTTCTTTTGAAACGGTCAACTCAACCGTTGCCAATTCCGGCACGGTAGGGCCTCCAGGGTTAAACGACAACCGTATGATTCAGGTCGGTCAGGGCAACGGCAATGTAACCTTAGAAGGTATTGGCCCTGATGCGACGATCTTTGGCTGGGGCATAAGCACGAGCGGTGCCCACAACGTGGAATATCGCAACCTCAAGTTCGACCAGTGGTATGACGACGCCATAGAGATTAACGGTACCAATACGACCATAAGGGCTTCTAATGTATGGGTGCATAATAATACATTTGGATACGGACAGAACAAGTATCTCGCCCTGAATCAGGACCCTGACCAGGCAAAGGGTGACGGCGCGACAGACATAACGAACCACGCAAGAAACTACACCGTTTCTTACAATAAGTATGCCGGAAGCAGCAAGGTCTTGCTGATTGGCGGCGGTGTCACTTCCATGAGCCCTCACTATGGCACCTTAGACCACAACTGGTTCCTGGGGTCGGAGGAAAGGACGCCACGTGTGCGCAACGGTAGGGTTCACGTGTTTAACAACCTGTATGATAATATTCAGGGGCATCCGTATCATGATACTCTCTTAAATAGAAATACGGGTTATGGTATTGGCGCAGCCCACAATGCGACCTTATGGGCGGAAGGCAATATTTTTAACAACGTTAACTTCCCGTTCCTTAGAAGCCGCCAGGGTCATGCAAGGGGTAATGATCCGATTGATTCTATATCTGGAAGCGGGTTTAACCATTTCTTTGGAGACGCTCCCGGCTTTATCATCGCAAGAGAGGATGTAACGGAAGGCGACTTCCCTGCTAGTATAGATGGTTTTAGACGTTCCTCAGATTATATGGCCGGTCTTACAGAGGCAGGTCTTCAAGACCTCAGGGATGCTGCTCTAGGACTTCAGCCAAACGTATTTGACGAGGCTTCTCGAAAGTACTTTGACCCGAAGCTGGACATTGGCGTTGTGGTTGCTGCGGGTTCGACTAATACGAATCCGGTCATGACCACAAGCCCGGCTGCGCAATTGGATTGGTCATTCAGGCCAAACCGTAATGGAGTATGGCCGACAGAAACCCCTGAGCAAGTAGCCGCTTTGAGATACGAGATTGAGACCAATTCCGGTGCTATGCCTACACTCGCTCCCGGTTCGGCTCCCG
The DNA here is from genome assembly GCF_900114475.1 of Paenibacillus sp. 1_12. Classification (GTDB taxonomy): domain Bacteria; phylum Bacillota; class Bacilli; order Paenibacillales; family NBRC-103111; genus Paenibacillus_S. The sequence goes on from NZ_FOTE01000023.1 coordinate 69,353, forward strand.
CAGCTCCCGCAATTTCAAGCGTCAAAATCAACGATGAAGCGCGTTCTGCTTTCGGTGGGCCTACGACATTTATACCTGCTCCCGGGAAGATTGTTGTGTACAAAGATACCTTTACAATCAATTGGGTGTCCAAAGATGTTACGACAGACCATTATGAAATTCAGTGGGATAAGGGAAGCAGCAATTGGGAAACAATCGGAACCGTTCAAGCGAATTCCAGGCCAACCACCTTTATCACCCAAAAGATAGACCAATTCGCCAACTTGAACGCTATTTTAGCACAGGCTGGCAGCAGGGATGCAACATATGCCTTTAGAGTAAAGTCGGTCAATTCCTTCGGAGAAAGTGATTGGTCTGATAGCTACGCGATAAGCGGCAATGACCAGCTGGTCATGTTTGACACGGGCGGCGGCAGCGCGGTCGGTCCGCAGCGCGTGCATGTCGGAGACGCAATCACGGTTCCAGCTCGTCCTAAAAAGGACGGTTGGGTATTTGTGGGGTGGTACACGGATAAAACCACCAGCGTCCATATGTGGGACTTTTTGAACGAAAAAGTAGCCGGTTCCATGGTGCTGCACGCAAAGTGGGTCCAGGTGGACGCGACGCATCGCTTGCTGAACGCCTATGCCTCGGCTGAAGAGCTTGAAAGTCCTTTCGTCGCGGCGACGCTGCAGACCTTGGGGACGCTGTCCGCAAACCAGCGCGATCTGACGCTGCCCACTGGCACGACGGTGTACGTAGCCCCCGGCGTGTACTGGACGGATTTGACGTATAAGGAAGGCGGCGTGATTGCTAGTCCGAATATCGGCCTCAGCATTCAGGGCGAGAACATATCTTTCCTCGGCCTTACTCAAGACGCTACAGACACGATCATCAGCGGAAACCGCGGCGAGGGGGGCGAGACCGGCTTAGGCGCGAACGGCAGCTGGTATACGCTTGGCATCTCCTCGGGCTTCCACAGCGAGAACATTACAATCGCAAACTACGCGCAGGAGGATTTGGTTTATCCGCGCGATCCGTCGCAAAATATGAAAAAGCGCATAGACTCCAAAAACCACGCCGAGGTTTTAACGAGAGCCAACGGCACAGGCGTGCCAGACAAGCTGTACTTTAAAAACACACGGTTCGTCGGCTATTTGAACATGATGCTTAACCTTGCGCCCACCCGCGCATATTTCTTAGACAGCTTTCTCCAATTAACGGACGACTCGATTTTCGCCGGCGGTGTCAATGTGTACGAGAACAGTACCTTCCATTTCTTCGGCAACCACCCGTCCGTCAACGGTGCCGGTAACGGCGGCATCAACGTCCTGCTGGGCAGCACAATCGTCGGGATGCCACAAATGACCAGTTCGGATGTTTACCTTGCAAAGCAGTCCAACGCAATAGGCCCTAACGCGAACGGTATCTTTGCCATCATCGATAGCAAGTTCACCGGCCGGATCCAATCTGTCGAGTGGGAAAACGTGGTGCGCGAGGATGCTCGCCACTTTGTGTCGAACAACACAATCGGCGAAGGAAAAACGCCGCTCGTAATCAGCCCGTCCCAGCCGCAAACCTCCGTCACGCTTACGGGAAACACCCTTAAGGCCTTTAAGGTCGGGGAGGAATACAACGTGTATAACCTCTTGAAGGGTAATGACGGTTGGGATCCTAAAGGCCAGAACAGCGCGGATTGGGCACCTTACGCCAACCTGCCGTATCGCTTCTTAGTCGGCGCAACGGGTAAAACCATGTATTCCGACAAATCAGACAGCACCAACAAGGCCGTTTTGACGCCAGCCGCGGCTCCGGCGTCTTCCGTCGACGTAAAGAATACCGTTTGGACATACGATACGAATCTGTTGAACGGCACAGTCGACACCGCAACCGGCAGCATTACACTGATCGCTAAGCCGAACAATACCGGCGCTATCGTTAAGACGATTGTGACGGGCACACTTCCCAGCGGTATATCGGCCGGCGCGACGCTGTACATCCGCCCGACTGCAGTCCCTGCGCCTATAGTTACGGTGCCCGCGATTGATATCGGCCAGAACCTTGCAACGCTCAGTTACATGCTGAACCAGCTCGCATACAAGGATACGTCTGTCATCGAGTGGTACCGCGAGACGGGTCCCGATACTACGAACGGCATTCATATCGGCACAATGCGCAACGATGCTAACGAATTTTTCGTAGACGATCCGTATAAAAATTATGCGCTTAATAAGTACGACGTAGGTTACTACCTGCGAGCCGTTATTACACCGAAGTATGAATTCAGCCCGGCCGGCGCCCCGATCACGGTATACAGCAAACGTGCGGTCACGGCGGCTGACGTAACGGAAACGTCGTTGTATACCGACTTTAAGAATTTGTATGTTACCAATGAAGACAATATCTCCACTAAGGGCAGATGGTTCTTTGACCGCGTGAGCGGTACAGCGGTGCCTTGGGGATGGGGCATCGGAAGCAACGGCACGGATAAAATTTGGGGCCTTCAGAACAATTCAAGCGGTACGAATACCCGATTCGTGTTCGGTCAAGTCGGCAGCTATCGCGACATGTCGCTGATCCTGAACTACTCCACTAGCAAGGTAGAGGGCCAGGGCTTCGGCGGCAACGGCAACTTTATGGATATCTATGTCAAATACGATCCGGCGACCCGCATCGGGTACGGCCTGCATGTGGAACGTACCGCTGCCGGCGGATCTAACGCTACAATATGGACACTGAATAAATATGACGGCGCCAATCAGACACCGTTGAGCGAGCCCCTTAAGACAGTCGCGTTTATGCCAAAGAGCACCATTACCGTTTCCGTGACGGGCAGCACCCTTCGCGTACAGGCCTCGACGCTGTCCGAGAAGACGCCGCTGCAAACCGAACAAAATCTGCCTAATTCGGTTGACATCTCGTGGACGGATGATACCGGCGCTTTGGGTAACAACATTCTCGGCGGCTTCGGCATCCGCATTAACAACTCTGGCAACTCCTCTTACGAATACGGCAACACGGGTACCAATAACACCGTCATGCTGCACAACGTGCGAGTAGATGCCTCGAAACTTGCTTCAACGGATACGACAGCACCGGTTTGGTCTGCTGGAAGTACGCTCACTGCAAGTAACACTACTCACACAGGTACAACACTTACATGGACTGCGGCAACAGATAATGTAGGTGTTACAGGCTACAAAATATATAATGGTTCATCCCTTTTGCAGACAGTAACATCAAATGTATATTCATATGCAGTAACAGGGCTCGCCGCAGGTACATCCTATACCTTTAGTGTAAAGGCTGTAGATGATGGAAATAATTTGTCGGAAGCAAAAACGGTTGATGTCACCACTCTTGCTTCAACGGATACGACAGCACCGGTTTGGCCTGCTGGAAGTACGTTCACTGCAAGTAACACTACCCAAACAGGTACAACACTTACATGGACTGCGGCAACAGATAATGTAGGTGTTACAGGCTACAAAATATATAATGGTTCATCCCTTTTGCAGACAGTAATATCAAATGTATATTCATATGCAGTAACAGGGCTCACCGCAGGTACATCCTATACCTTCAGTGTAAAGGCTGTAGACGATGGAAATAATTTGTCAGAAGCTAGAACGGTTAATGTTACCACTCTTGCTTTAACTGATACGGCAGCACCGGTTTGGCCTACCGGAAGTACTCTTGCCGCAAGTAATACGACACAAACAGGTACAACGCTTACATGGACTGCAGCAACAGACAATGTAGGTGTTACAGGCTATAAGGTATACCAGGGCTCAACACCGCTTACAACAGTGACGAGCGCAATAAACAGCTATAATGTAACAGGTCTAACAGCAGGAACCACCTTTACATTCGCAGTACAGGCAGGGGATGCGACAGGCAACTGGTCTACCAGCGGGCCGAGCGTGACGGTAATAACAGCCGCAACGCCGGATTCACCTACACCAGAAACACCGGCAGAACCGGCAACGCCAGCATCACCATCTGCATCAGAAACATCGGCAGAACCGGCAACGCCAGCATCACCATCTGCATCAGAAACATCGGCAGAACCGGCAACGCCAGCATCACCATCTGCACCAGAAACATCGGCAGAACCGGCAACGCCAGCATCACCATCTGTACCAGAAACACCGGTATCAGTGGTAACGACTACCCCGGGTCAACCGCTATTCGATCTGAGCAAACCCGAGTCGGTTTCCGTTTTGAAGGAGGTATTGGAAGAAAAAATAAGATCTTCTAATGAATCTGTAACGTTTGAAGATGTATCCGATCATTGGTCAGCCGAAAGTATACATGTGTTCTCGAAGCTTGGTGTCGTTAATGGTTACGAGGATGGCACATTTAAGCCGGATGCTCCTATCACTCGCGGCGAGTTTGCTGCTATCGTTGCCAAAACCTTCAATATCGGTACTGGCGAATCGAAGGCTGCTCAGTTTAGTGATATCAACGAAAGCTGGGCTAAAGAAGCGATCTTGGCACTTGCATCAAATGGTATCATCAACGGATATGAAGATGGCACATTCTACCCTGAAGCTAACATCACCCGTGCAGAAATGATCGCCATTATCGCTAGAATCATTAACCTGACTACAGTTCAAGGAACAAGCAGCGCTGCGTTTACCGATATCGGTGATTCGTGGAATAAAGACCAGATTGAAGCGGCAGCAAAGGCCGGCATTATTAACGGCGCGGGTGAAGGTTCCTTTGCTCCGGGCAAAAACTCGACTCGTGCCGAAGCATTGATCGTATTGCTTCGCTCCTTAAAATTGAACCCTGAAATTGCTTCTTTGATTGATTCGTTGAAATAGAAACAAAACAAAAAAGGTGTTGGGGTATTTCACCCCGACACCTTCTTTAAGTACGCCCAGCATAGACGACAACTCTAGGGTGAAAGTCCCGAACGGGGGCTTGCGAGCGTCTACTGTAGCCAAGAGTAAGACCCTCTATGTCAACATTGAACATATGTTTGGTTTTGTGGTTAGGAATATTCTTTATTGTGTTCATGGGAAATATTATTCCGTTTATAGAAATGCCGTGTTTGCGACAATAAATATTGAGGAGTCGTACTTTAAATCTATCGAAAAGCATTTATTTAATGGCCGGTTGGCCCCATGCCCACAAAGCTTGCAATTAGGTTATGCGTTGCTTTCTGAGAGTATTTCCAACGAAGAAGATTTTGAAATCTTTCTTCATCATTGGAGAAGGATAGGGGATTACCAATCGCAACCCCTCGAAAGTTAACCGCACGTGCGACATGTGTTTGCTGAGCGATGTCGATCTCGACTACCAGATGGTGAGTGGTAATTTTTTAATGAGTTGATTTTATTTGTCCTGAGATTTAAACTTCATAGTAGTGCGTCCTCCTAGACGATGGGATTTAAAGGGCTATTACCCGTTGCTTACTCCCATCGTACTGAGGCGCTTTTCTTTTTACAAAGACGAAATTAATCCATCTACAGGAATCTAACGAAAAACGATAGTTCAATTAATTGAAACGGGACCTGCGACTGCTGCAGATCCCTTTTTCAATGCGATTTTTGAAGTATTGCTTTGCAGCCAGTATTATAAAGTGGGTAATTCGTCTTCGCTCAACTAACAGGCAGTTCAATAACATCAAAAAGGCTGCCAATATCAGATGAACTGCAGCCTTCTGTAGTATACCAGCTTTAGACCGTCTTGGACCCTATTCCATACTGGAAGTACGTAGGTGTACAATACACATGCAGTTCAATTCCCACATCAGCTGCAATTTGCTCAATCTCCTTGTCGCCAAAGAAATTCTTCACTATAGTGGCATGATCACCATTGTTAAGTTTCCGAACCATCGTTTGCCCAGATGCCCCCACTACATGAGACTCACGGGTTCCTGCTGCTTCTCGATCATCGACAAAGAACATTTTCCCTCCAGTCTTCAAACAGCTTGATACCATGGTGAAAAAGCCGACCAATCTCTCTCTTGGTAAATGCGATATCCAAAAAGTAAAAGCAACTGCATCATATAAATGATCAGGAGACCAGCTGAAAAGGTCAGCAATGATCGTCCTCACATTGGGTTCAGCAACTACGGGATTATGCGAAAGCATTTCTACGGAACCGTCTACAACTGTCAGTGTCCGACTTTCTTTTAAGAACAGACAACTCCAAGTGCCGGTTCCCGCTGCAAGTTCGAGGAAGTCTCCTTGAAAATGCTCTGCTTTAAAAGCAGCCTTAACCATGCTGACATCATCGAACCAGATTCGGTTAGCTTCGTCTCCGTGATTAAATGTGCCACGACGGTACCACCAGTCGTCATACTCTGGAGCTCGTTCACGATAATAGTTTAACTGATCCTGAAGCTGCTCATCTGTCACACTTTCGTGCGAAACACCTTCGCGCTCTTTGTTGTTCATGCAAACATCTTTCCTTTCTCTCATCAGGGCAGAGCCTATGATTTCTCCATTGATCATTATCCCAATAAAATTGAATTCTCACATGCTTTCGTTGAATATCTCCCTGCCAAAATTCTTCCTACACGGTAACGGCGTAAAGCATCCAACTGGAAGCAACCACTTCTGGTTCGGTTAGATCCGATTACCCATATCACCTTCTTGCTCCAATTCCCTGCTTTGATACTCTGTGAAGCATTGTTATTATTGTAATCTATATATAATCATAGATATAATATATTTTTATTATTTATCCATATATTTAATGTATAAGTGAACTTACAAGTAGCATATATATGTGTGATTTGAACTATTTCTTTGCCGCAGTACGAATCATTATTTTGCCGTAGGTTCTAAATTTGAAGAATTTCCTTGTCGCCAGTTCTGTAAAGAGGATAATTCGATCTTCGCTCCAATAACGGGCATAATAGTTGAAAAAGGAAATAAAATCTCAATCTCGGATATCTAATGTAATCGGATAGCTAAAAATTTGATGACAGACAGGATTTAGATAAGATGATAAAAGGCTTCGGAGGAATATTTTGGAGAACTAACAATCCTTAAGTTATAAAATAATGGTACAGTGAAGTGTTGAAGATTGAAATAGAAAATTGGAATGGGACTGTGATAAAACCCCAATTAGGAAATGAGAATATCTTTTCTTTCTTTACTGAGAATGAAAGTTATTAGCGATCAGGATAATGTCATTATCCGTTTGAATGATCTGGTTGATAAGCATGCTCCCAATTTGAAAAAGATTCTGGACAGCAATTCAGTGGTGAAGAAGCAGATCAGTACGGATAACGGAGATATTTATGCGTTTCCTTCTCTCAATATCCAAAAAATCGGGTGTTTGGCGGCATCATGCTCCGGCAGGATTGGTTGGATGAGCTCGGCCTTGCAGCTCCTGAAACTATTGAGGAATGGGTAAAGGTATTAAAGTCTTTCAAAGAGAATAAGGGTGCAACCTCTTCCTATACACTGACAAAAGCCCATATTGGAGGGATCACCGGCTTCCTTGAGGCTTTTGGGATCAATAATGATTTTTATGTAGATAACGGCAAGGTCAAGTATGGTCCTTACGAAGCTTCATAAAAGCAATTTCTTACCTTATTCAGCAAATGGTACAGCTTAGACTTGATAGACAAGGATTTTGCTACCAATGATGGTAAAACCTTCGACGCCAAGGTAACAATAGAAAAAGCGGGAGCTTTCTCCGGATATATTGGGAGCAGCATGGGCAAATACATTCCAGCCTTGAAGGATAAGAATCCAAAGGTCAATTTGGTCATGGTTCAGTATCCGGTATTGAACAAGGGGGATGCTCCGAAGTTTGTTCAACGGGATTTGGGAGTACAACACTTTTGGAGCGGCTGCCATTTCAGTTGCCAACAAGAACCCTGTGGAAACGGTCAAATGGTTGGAATATCTCTATAGTGAGGAAGGACACTTGTTGAAAAATTTTGGCGTTGATAGTTTGACCTACAAGATGGAAAACGGGTAACCGAAATATACGGATCTCATAACGAAGAATCCTGACAAGCTTTCGATCGGAGAAGTTTTATTATCCTATTGAGCAGGAGCAGAGGTTGATCAATTATATGAAAGCCGGACAGTTGGATAATGCTCAACATGCCCTGCAGGACATTTTCGAGAAGAATTTCTCCAGTGGACCGATGTCTGTTGACCTGGCCAAATGTCTCATGTTTGCCATGATTGGAACGATGCTGAAGACGTTAGATGGTATGGCGATTCCCGAAGAATCGTTTATGGATACGTTGCAGCCGATTGCGAGACTTTTGGGTTGCGAAAGCGTCCCTGAAATGAAATCGGTGATGCTTGATATATTAATACAGGTTTGCGATTATGTAGAAAAGAATAAGAAAAGCCACAACACGGATATAATAGATCTTGTATTGGGGCATATTTCGGAGCATTACCAGGATGTCAATCTAAGCATTATAACCATTGCAGAGCATATGGATGTCCATTCCTCGTATTTATCCAAGTTTTTTAATGAGCAAACGGGAGAGTCCATGCTGGATACAATCAATAAGACGAAGCTTGACAAAGCCAAGGAGCTTCTCGGCGAGGGCTGGAGCATTGGTGACACAGCTGTTAAAGTAGGCTTCTACAACAGCAACGCATTCATCCGTGTTTTTAAGAAATACGAGGGGATTACCCCGGGACAATTTAAGTCTATGCTTTGATTGCTGATGAGTTATTGCTGCTCTGCTCGAAGGATACAAACGACACTTAATAAAATCTCCAGAGAGTTAGGGAATGATTAATGTGATACGAGGCTACTGCATGACGGATAGTCTCATTGTGCAAACGAAGAACTATAATTGAGGGTCTTGCATCGCGGAGTTCCTCTTTTGTTTATTAAAGTAACGAGCAGGTTTGTTGAATATCAATTCCTATAATCGTACTATTAATTATCGGAGCATAACCGTAATAAGGAGCTAACCTCAATGAATATCTCTCGATTGGATCATTTGGTTTTGACTGTAAAAAATATTGATAAAACATGTGACTTCTATAACCGAGTATTAGGAATGAAGGTTATCACTTTTGGGGATGGAAGAAAGGCACTACATTTTGGACAACAGAAAATAAACCTACATGAAGTAGGTAAAGTGTTTGAACCAAAAGCAAAAATTCCAATGTCTGGATCCGCCGATCTATGTTTTATAACAGATGTCCAAATTCCAGATGTGATTCATCATTTAGGTAGTTGCCGAGTACCTATTGAAGAAGGTCCTGTAAAAAGAACAGGAGCATTAGCTCCTATTACGTCTGTGTATATAAGGGATCCTGATGATAATCTGATAGAGATTTCTAACTATTAATTAAGTTTTAATTTACTTTTTATGAGCTAACTGGGAACTATGGTTAGGAGCTTGCTTCATGAAGTGACCCCCAAAAGTTAGACAGTATATAGTTAGGCTACCTCTAACGCATGAGTTCGGTACTGTACCGGGCTCATGCGTTTTAGTTTTGCCTTTATTCGTTTGTGGTTGTAATAGTGGATATATTGATCAAGTTCTACTTTGAATTGTTCAATGCTATCAAATTCTTCTGTATATAGAAACTCGGATTTTAGGATCCCAAAGAAATTCTCCATAACGGCATTGTCGTAACAGTTCCCCTTACGTGACATGCTTTGTGTTATGCCTTGTTCCTTCAATGACTGCTGATATTGGGGCATTTGGTAATG
>NZ_FOTE01000009.1 GCF_900114475.1 Paenibacillus sp. 1_12
CAGGTCGGCTACGCATCGTCGCCTTGGTGAGCCGTTACCTCACCAACTAGCTAATGCGCCGCAGGCCCATCTACAGGTCACAGATTGCTCCGTGTTTCTTGATCTCAACATGCGTCAAAATCACTTATCCGGTCTTAGCTACCGTTTCCGGTAGTTATCCCGATCCTGTAGGCAGGTTGCCTACGTGTTACTCACCCGTCCGCCGCTAACTGTTCCCGAAGGAACAATCCGCTCGACTTGCATGTATTAGGCACGCCGCCAGCGTTCGTCCTGAGCCAGGATCAAACTCTCCATTAAGGTAGAACTTGAATTGCACTCATTCGTCTTGCTGGCGAGAATTCGCATTCTCTTGTACTGCTATTTTACTCACTCGTTGATTCAGTTTTCAAAGGACAATCATTTATATTTTTCGATCATTTTCGACAACCTGTCAAAAGCGACCTGATCAATATACCACATTCATTCAATCAATTGCAAGCATTATTTTTTAACACTTTTGATTTTATGAACATTTTCGTCTTCTTCAAAGCTTCCAAATTTCGACTGCCTCAGAAGCGACAAGAAGTAATATAACAAATCCCGATACAGAATGCAAGCACTAATTTCATTTTAATTTTGGCGATCAAGAAAAACCAGATTTAGACTGCAAAAAAGCCGCCCTACTCATAAGCAGGACGGCTCGAAGACGCAAATTATACGGACCACTCTTCAAGACTAAGCAAAGGCTCAGCTTTGAAATCCAATGATGTAAACTGACCACGCTGAAACTTCAAGAATGCAGCAGCTCCAATCATAGCCGCGTTATCCGTACATAAGCCAAGTGGCGGTGTAAGCAACGGCACGTTCGCTTCCGCACAACGCACAGCCAGCTGCTGCCGCAGTCCTTGATTGGCTGCTACTCCTCCTGCTAACAACAGCTGCTTAGCACCGTACGCCTTGACGGCACGCAGTGCTTTTTCTACCAGAACCTCAACAACCGATGCCTGAAAGCCTTTGGCGACAGATCGAGGATCCAGCGGCAATCCTTTCATATTAGCCTGATTTAATGCTGCCAATACAGCTGATTTTAATCCGCTGAAACTAAAATCGTAAGAATCCGGCTCGAGCCAGGCGCGAGGAAGAGGCAGCGCCTCGCCATCTTCCTCGGCAAGACGGTCTATATATGGACCACCGGGGTAAGGAAGCTTTAAAGCTCGCGCCACTTTATCGTACGCTTCACCAGCAGCATCATCACGCGTTTGACCTATAATCTTGAAGCTTCCCTCAGCCTCAATGTAGACAAGCTCCGTATGTCCACCCGATACAACGAGCGAGACCAATGGGTACCGCAGCTCATGAACAAGCTGATTGGCATAAATATGACCGGCAATATGATGAACAGCAATTAAAGGGAGCTCTAATGCATAGGCCAAAGCTTTGGCAGCCACCACGCCAACTAATAAAGCTCCAATAAGCCCGGGTCCCTGCGTAACAGCAATCGCCGAAAGCTCGCTCGGCGCTACACCTGACTTTTCAAAAGCTTCTTCAATGATCCAAGTTATGCTTTCCACATGCTTGCGTGATGCCAGCTCAGGCACAACGCCGCCAAAGCGCTCATGGGTTTCGATTTGACTGGAAACAATATTAGCCTTAATAACCGTACCGTTCTCGACAATAGCTACCGAGGTTTCATCGCAGCTCGTCTCTATGGCTAAAATATATATGGGTTTGTTCGAATCGGAAGAGGACTGATTTGCTTGCATATCGTTGCTATTCATTTTAATTCCCCTGTATGTTATTTGACATGCGCTTGGAATCAGGCAAATCCGCCCACATGATGATTGCATCTTCTTGATTATCTGTGTAGTACCCTCGTCGTACACCTACTCCGTAAAATCCGAGCTTTTCGTATAGTCCTTGGGCTATGCGGTTAGAGGGTCTTACCTCCAGCGTCATACGCGCAGCTCCCAAAAAAACAGCTGTTTTTTGCATCTCCATCAGCAGTCTTTCACCAAGCTTTTTGCCTCTGTGATTTTTACGGACTGCGATATTCGTAATGTGCGCCTCATCGATAATGATCCACATCCCGCCATAACCAAGCACACCTTCATCTGAATCCATCACCATATAACGGGCAAATTGATTGTTCGTTAATTCATTATAAAAAGCAGCAGAAGTCCAAGGTGTTGTGAAGGCTTCCTGCTCGATCTCACAAATAGTCGGGATATCCTCAAGGCACATGGAGCGAAACTCTAGGTTTCTGGGGGCATCTGCGGATTCGTTATGATTCACTTATTATTTCCCCTCCTGTGCTTGAGCTTGCCATTTGACCTCAGCTTCTGTCAGCTGCGTGTAATTGGGAATTAAGCCATGCGGCTCCTGGATATGTCCGTTTTTCCAATGTTGTCGCCCCAAATCAGCCGTATAACGGGCTCTCATTTCATGATGAACGATCTCTGCTCTGCCCGACCAGCTTTCACAAAATTGCTTAATGGTTGCTTCATGCAATCCGGTCTCACCTGTAAAAATAATACGATCCGGTCGCTCAGCCATCCCATTCATATCCATTGCTCTCTCCAGCAGCTCGTCCGACCAGTTAGACATAAGACGAATGCCATCGGTCGCCAAGCAGCTCCATTTATGGTTCGCAGCCTCATAAAGAGCTGTAAAAGCCTGACCTCTCCGAGCCTCAAACATCGGAACCACCCAGACAGTTTCCTGAAGCTCATCTAATTGGGCAAGTGCTGATGCTCCCAAAGTATGAACCTTTACCGTGTTGGACTGAGACTCCATCATCGTATGGACGCCGCCTAATGCCAAAGCTTCCAGACTCGATACGGCTAGCAACACCTTATGATGTGTCCATGCTAAGGTTTTAGCTACGGTAACTCCTATTCTTACACCTGTGTAAGATCCGGGCCCGACTCCAACCGCGAACGCATCCACATCACGAGAATGAAGTCCTGCAGATGCAAGCACCTGCTGAATATGAGGAAGCAAATGTATCGAATGATTGCGTTCTGCATTTGAATTCAGTTCGCCCAGCAGCTCACCGCCGTTCGTTAATGCAACTGACATTGAACTCGTGGAAGTATCTATGGCAAGCAAAGTGCCTTGTAAGATGGTTTGATCGTTATTCATATTAAAACTCCGTTCTCCTTAAGCTGTTCGCACCATTGTTCATAGGAATCCCCGTGTGGGTTCAGCCTGAATAAGCGGGTCTGGTCTCCACAATTCTCGATGGTTACGGACAAACGATCTACAGGCAACAGCTCCTCTATGAGAGAAGACCATTCTATCAATGTTACGCCCGATCCATAGAAATACTCGTCCAATCCGAGATCATCCGCCTCCTCTATTGAAAGACGGTATACATCCATATGATAAAAGGGGAGCTTCTCCCCTTCGTATTCTTTTATAATAGTAAAAGTAGGGCTGTTCACAATACCATGTACGCCAAGAGCTTTGGCGACCGCTTGAGCGAATGCGGTTTTGCCTGCACCCAGATCACCGTCGAGTGTAACTACAGTGCCGGGTATAAAGCAGGATGTAAGAGAATCCGCAAGATATACGGTTTGCTCGAGACCAACTGATTGATAGGAATAAGAGCGCGTTGATGGCATACAAGGTCAATCCTTTCGAAAATGATTGTAGCCTTTTTTCTCAATCGGAACGACATATCCGCTGCTTTGCACAAGACGCACTCCGCTATCTTCCGCATTCACATAGCCGATAATATATAGCGAATGCCCGGCTTCCCTGAATTTAATTTGCATTTCAATTGCATGCTCAGCCTGCATCGTACCGATAAGCTTGTAGTCTTCACCGCCGTAAAGAATATAATGGAGCGGATCTTTTTCTGCTTTCTCGGCATAAGCCATCAGCTCATCCGCAATCGGAATGCGATCCTCAATCAAGTCGATCCCCACACCGGATGCCTGGGCAATTTCCCAAGCCTCGCTGGCAAGTCCATCGCTCACATCGTTCAAAGCCCCACAAACTTTAGACTGCTGCAAGAGCTGCCCTATTTCAATCTGAGGCTCAGGCCGGCAATGAGCCGCTATCAAACGAGCTTCTGCTGAGTCCTTGTCAATATTAGGCCACTGTTCAAATGGCAGTGCTTGCTGCAGCAGGTAATCCAGACCCGCGGCAGAGCAGCCAAGTTCGCCTGTTGCGAACAAAACATCACCTGTTTTGGCCGATGAGCGGAGCAATGCCTGACCCTCGGAAACTTCACCGATCACGGTAACAGTCAGAGTCAGCCCACCGATACATGAGGTTGTGTCACCCCCGACAATGACGACACTCCAACGATTGGCACATTCATATAGACCTTGATAAATAGCTTCCAATTTATGCAGTGGCGTTTCCTGTGGTATGCTGAGTGCAACCAGCGCATAGCGCGGTATCGCCCCCATTGCCCCTATATCGCTAATCGCTGCAGCCATGGCTTTATAGCCCACATCGCTGTCACGCATCGTATTCGGTTGAAAATGAATGGATTCAGTCATCGTATCGCAGGTCATTACAAGCTGGCATCCGGGAGCTAAATACGCGACTGCCGCATCGTCTCCGATACCTTTATCGACCCCGCTAGCCTGCTGAAAAGCAGCCGACTGTTTTCCTTCTGTCAAACGCCTTATAAGTGCAAATTCGTCCAAAGAACTCAACGTTTAGCCGCCTCCGTATAGGTTTCCCCCTATTATATCCCTCTCCATCAAAGGTGGCAACAAAGAGGTGTGCCCCTCCCCATAAAGGGAGGGACACAGAGAGCATGGCTACTTCGATTCCCGTGTAGTGAGTGATGATCGTAATGTGTTCGAAGCGATTTCGTCCCGGACGGACGAGCGCTGACGCGGACGCGCCCGATTCTTGTGGAGAAGTTCTGTTGGGTTGAATACGGATATGAATATACCTAATAAGGCTTAACTCGTCTCTTCTTTATGATTAAGGACAGATTCAAGATACGTCATCGTATCCGTAGTCGATTCTCCAATGTGACCGTTGCTCAATGTGACATTACCACCGCCTAATCCCTCGTTGACCATCCGATCGATATCCATGAAATAATCCTCACGGCCCTGAGCATCTACGCTTGTACCTGGTGAGGCTGAGCTCATTGATGAAGCGTCAGCTTCGGTTCGTGCCTTTGTGATTTCATTGTTCGGTTTTTTTGCTTCGGATTCGTTCGTTTCTGAATAGGAATTGCTCATTGGTTAACCTCCCTGGAGTTTACGTTTCTGATGGACTACCCAGCTTCAATGTGGATGGAAGAAACCACACTGCCATACAGCGTGCCGCATCGATCCAACTGCTTGAACACGCTCTTTTTAGCATGTCCATTCAACTCCTGCTACCATTCATTTCGCCACGGACAACGCCCTTAAAAAAGCGGTGAGAGCAATCGGGCTGCGATTTCTTTAGTTCGATGCCAGCGGGAACGACGTTGGAAGTCCTCTAGTACCAACTCGGTGCTGTTCCGTAAGTCTGCGTCACAATCAGCTTCAAGGCGGCCAATCGTCTTTTTGTCGAATAATAAAGCATTTAATTCAAAATTGCTGTAAAAGCTGCGGAGATCTACGTTGGCACTGCCAACAGAAGCAAAGTTGTCATCAATGATCAAAATTTTGGCATGCAAAAAACCTTTTTGGTACACGTAGATCCGGACTCCCGCCTCCAGCAGTTCCCCGAAATAGGAGTTGGCCGCATAGTTAACAGCAGGGGAATCCGATTTCAACGGATATATAATTTTCACATCCAGACCGCTGATCGCTGCTGTTTTCAAAGCCATTCGCAAACTCGGATCCGGTATAAAATAGGGAGTAACCAGAATAATCCGTTGCTTCGCACAAGTAATGGCTCCAAAATACAGCTGTAAAATATGCTGCTGCTCCGTGTCCGGACCACTGCTTATGATCTGAACAGAGCTACTTCCACATATCTGAAGATCGGGGTACAAGCCCTCATTAACTTTATTAATATCGTTAACATCCACCACATGCTTACCGCTCACAAACATCCAATCCTTCAAAAAAATAGACTGCAGGGTATGTACAACAGAGCCAACAAGCTCTACATGTGTGTCTCTCCAAAAACCGAGCTTTGGGTTACCACCCATATACTCCGCCCCAATGTTAAGCCCTCCCACATAACCCTTGTATCCATCAATGACCAGTATTCTGCGATGATTACGGTAGTTCATCCGTTTATCGAAGAAAGCAATCAAAGGCTTCAGAAAGAAATAAACCTCCACCCCGCTCTGGCGCAGCTGATCGATAAACCGATGCTTCAACTGATAACTGCCAACCCCGTCAAATATACAGCGCACATGAACACCTTGCCTCGCTTTTCGAGTCAATAGCTCCAGAAAGGTCAGACCTATAGCATCGTTTCGGAAGGTATAGATTTCAAGATGGATATGCCGCTTTGCACCTTCTATTGCCTCCAGCATCGCTGGATAGGCTTCGTCTGCATTAGTCAGAACCTTGACTATGTTATTGCTTGAACGCGGAGCATCCGTTATTTGGTCGAGCAGTTCATCCAAACGTGCCGTCGTAGACAGCACATCAGGCTTTACCTGTGGAATAGGCTCGTGTTTCCTGTTATTTATCGCTACAGCAGATGACGAATCTTCATAACCTGCTGTAGCCAGTAAAGTTTCGTAATTATGCTCATGCTGCCGAACCTTTTGTCTTCGTGAATATTCTGTAGCCAAAAAATAATACATAATAAATCCGATGATGGGGAACACAAACAAAATAAATAGCCATGCGACGGTCTTGGCGGGTTTACGGTACTCCATCAACAATATGGCTAATATTTGAATAATAAATATCAATAGTGCCGTCACCAGCCATGCCATTGTATCGCCCCCCTTTTACTCATGTAATCAGCCTTTATCTTTCGTCCTCTAGCTTTGACCTATCGTGAAGGCGCTATACAACAGGATCAAGGGGCGCAGAGAAGTTAGATCAAATTTTTCAGGGGAACAGACATAAAATTTTCAATTTAAGGCAACCTACACGGGAGACGCTCCGCCAATAGCTGGCAGCATAGGAAACTCAAGGAGGTCGTCACCATGTTACGTAGGCGTAAAGAAAGCAAGTCCAACAAACAACAGGAAGACAAGCTGCAACGTTTCGATTATCAATTTATTGACGAGTTAAAATCTGTACCCATCTTCGTAACGCTTGAGGAAAATAAAAACTATTTGACGCATTTGTTCGAGGACTGCTCGGATTTTGTCGTTCGGGAGTTCACTATTGAAGGCGGCATCGCGGCAATTATTGTTTTCGTGGATGGCATGGTCAATACCCAATTTGCCAATGAGGCTATGAAATCGCTCATGATCCTTGAAGGACGGGAGCAGTTGATCGATGCCATCGTTGAAGCCACGCTGCCCATTAGCCAAACACAGAAAACAGATAACTATTCAGATATGCTCCTCTCTATATTGAGCGGTGATGCCGGATTGATCGTTGAAGGTAACAATCAGGCACTGCTCATGGGTATTCGTGGCATGGAGAAGCGTTCTATTAACGAACCGGAGACGGAATCCGTCATTCGCGGTCCTCGTGAAGGTTTTGTGGAAAATATTCGCACCAATACGTCGATGATCCGGCGCAAGCTGAAAACTCCACATTTGAAAATGAAGCCCATGACAATCGGGAGAGAAAGCAACACCAGTATTGTTATTACTTATCTGAACGATATTGCTGATCCAGAGATTGTCAAAGAAGTGGTTCGCAGGCTGGAGAAGATAGATATTGATGCGGTACTTGAATCCGGCTATATCGAAGAATTTATTCAGGATTCAGCTTTTTCTCCTTTTCCTCAGATTCAATATACGGAACGCCCAGATACGGTCGCTGCAGCTTTATTGCAAGGTAAAGTTGGTATTATCGTCGATGGAACGCCGTTCGTTCTGTTAGTGCCC
Source organism: Paenibacillus sp. 1_12 (assembly GCF_900114475.1). Lineage (GTDB taxonomy): Bacteria > Bacillota > Bacilli > Paenibacillales > NBRC-103111 > Paenibacillus_S. Next base: position 7,916 of record NZ_FOTE01000009.1, read on the forward strand.
TTCGTCTTTACCGATATTTTGCAATCGAATGAGGATTACTACGAACGGTTCCAGATTTCATCTTTGATTCGAATCCTGCGTTATCTATTAATGCTTCTCTCATTATTAACGCCAGGGTTATATGTGGCAATCACCACATTTCATCAGGATTTGCTGCCAACTACCTTACTTCTGTCCGTAGCTGCTGCTAGAGAAGCCATCCCGTTTCCTGCTGTCGTGGAGGCGCTAATTATGGAGGTCACATTCGAAGGGCTGCGTGAGGCAGGCATCCGACTTCCCAAAACCATCGGCTCTGCCGTCAGTATTTTGGGAGCATTAGTCGTGGGTCAAGCGGCTGTGCAAGCGGGGATTGTTTCCGCACCCATGGTCATTGTGGTGTCGCTAACAGGAATCGCTTCTTTCACAATCCCCCGCTTTAATGGAGCTATTGCGATTCGGATGCTGCGCTTTCCGATCATCATCGCCGCATCCATATTCGGAATGTTTGGCATCTTGATAACGGTACTAATCATTATCGGTCACGCAGCTAATTTGCGCTCGTTTGGGATTCCTTATCTGTCACCACTCGGTCCCTTGTCCGTCAACGACTTGAAGGATACCGCTATTCGTCCTCCCATGTGGCTTAATAAGCTTCGACCCAACTTTATGCCAGTTCAGGATTCTGTCCGTTTGGGAGACGAGCTGCCTAAAGAAATCATCGAGCAAAGCGGGCAAAAGGGGGAAACTATCCGTCACGATAAGAAGGAGGATACGCTATGAGAAAGCGTAGTACCATCTTACTTCTGCTAATGCTTGCTTCGACCTTACTTTCGGGTTGCTGGGACCGTACGGAAATAAATGACGTTGCCTTCATCCTGATTTCAGCTATCGATTTGGAGAAGGACGGCAAACTGCGTTACACCGTTATGGTGCCACTGCCTGGACAAATGGGAGGAGCAACTGGAGGTGGCGGAGGTGGCGGTTCCGGAGGTGGCAAGAGCTACTACATTGATTCCGAGGTCGGCAATACATACCGTGAATGCCATATGAAGCTACAAGGACGGATGTCTCGGCGGATGTTCTTAGCGCATCGAAGAACCATTCTAGTCGGGGAAGAAATGGCACGAAAAGGGATCCGCGATCTATTCGACACTGTCCCGCGAAGCCCGGAGAGCCGGATGACCACTTACCTCGTTGTCACTCAGGGAAAAGCTTACGATATGTTGCAGTCGACACCCAAATTCGAGCATTTCCCCTCCGAGGCTATACGTGAATTGATAAAATCCAAGTCTGTTATGGATATCAATTTCAAAGATTTTGGGATTGCCTTGAGCTTACGAGGTGCCGATCCTGTCGCCGTGTATATGGATGTGAAAAACTCGGAAAAGGGTATTGAACCTTCCAAGGAGGTCTCTCTCAAAGGCTACGCGCAATTCCGTAAAGATAAAATGGTCGGCACGCTGGAGGATGATGCCGCACTGGGCCTCGGTATCCTTAATGGACAGAAAATGATCAGCCACTCCATTGCACTTCAGGCAGGGGATGGTCAGTTCATGTCTGCACGGATCTTTGAAGCGTCAACGACTATCGATACGCTGCTAGTCGATCAACAGCTGCAATTTAAGATAGGTGTAAAAATAAAAGCTACGCTCATGGAGGATTCGACTCACTATGATCTGAGTCAAACGGAAAAGAGTCTCAATGTAGAAGCTGACATCTCCAAGCGCATCAAGCATGCTCTACAGGAGCTAATCGATGCATCCATCAAAAATAAAGCCGATTCCGGTCAGTTTGGATCTGCTGTTTGGAGAACGTATCCCGCTGCATGGAAGTCACAATTCGAGAATGACTGGCCTCAAGGACTGAAGGACGCCAAATTTGATATTCAGGTCCAAAGCAGCCTGGTGGATACGGGGCTTATTTACGATAATGTAACGAGGGAGCGTCTTACAAATGAATAGCCTGTTTCTTACAGTGGTTTTTATTTTGCTGATGGCCAATCTGCTGTTGAACCTGAAAAAGATGCGTAAGCAGCCATTGACGCTTAGATGGCTGTGCCGTATCGCATACGCCGTATCGACAAGCCTGATTATATGTACCGTACTTCATATTGAGATTCCGATGCCAACCCGTTTTTTTGTTAACCATGTATCGCCCTGGGTGTTCTCTCTGCTCGAAATACCAGCGGCCACATTTAAATAGAAATTTACAAAGGCAGATGAGCTGATGGATTCTAAACAAATTATTAATTACCGCCAATTCGCATGGTTGACCGCTGCCATATTAACAGGAGGCGGACTCGTCAGTATCCAGCAAATATTGGTCCGGGTTGGGCACTCCGACGCGTGGTCGGCTTACATGATTCCCATGCTGTATGCTCTTGTGGTTGCTGCTTTGTTCGGTATGCTGGTCAAACGTTTTCCCAATAAACATATATTTGAAATTAACAAAATCGTCTTTGGCTCTGTGATCGGAACCATCGCAAATTTGGTGCTGCTCTTTCACCTGTGGCTTATTCTGACACGTGATTTATCATCGTTTGGCAAATTTGTCGGGATCACACTGCTGCCAAATACACCTGGGGAAATCATCATCCTTCTATTGGTACTGCTGCTGATATCATTTGGGAATACAAGTATTGAGGTATTGGCCCGAGTGAATGATCTGTTTTTCCCTGCTTTTGTGGTGATCACACTGCTGACACCGCTTGCCCTCTCCAATGAAATGGACTTGCGGTTAGTCCAACCTATACTCACCCGTTCTTGGAGTTCTATTTTTTCTATTAATGTGCTGACGCTTGGCTGGTATGGGGATATCTTTGTCATGGGCGCCTTTTTGCACACATTATGGGGCTCCCAGCACGTCCGCTCAGCCATCCGCCATGGTGCCCTTCTGGCGACTCTCATGATCAGTTTGTTCATCCTGCTCGAAATTGTGGTTCTAGGCTCAACCATCCCTGGAAATCTAGTCTACCCCAACTACAGTCTGATTCAGCAGATTCATATTAGCGACTTTCTGGACCGGATGGATTTGATCATTCTGAGCATTTGGTTCCCGGTTACTGCCTGTGCCGTGCTCATTATTTATTTAGCCTTTCAGATCGGAGTTGCCAGCTTGGTGAGCCAACGTGATTACAGCACGATTAACACGCCAATCGCTTTATTAGTCCTAATAACGACCGTGCTCGCTTTTAAAAGCACCACAGAGGTTTTCAGCTTCGGCAACTTCAGCTCTCCCGTCATTATGCTCAGCTATCAACCTGTCTTATTTGTGATGCTTGGGCTGTTATCCCTGCGCCACCCGATTCCACAGCCAAAGACGAATAAGCAGCCAGAAGACGAGAAGGCTAGTACATCCAAGGACAATGAGGCAGCACAATCATCCAAGACTTCCAAGCCAGCATCTCCATTACAACCAAAACCCTTTCAAGGCTGGGAGCAATGGACCCATCTTTTGCTGACTATTAGCTTGGCAGCCTTAATCATCGGGCTTTGGAAGGGCAATGGGTGGGCAAGCCTTGGCCTTGTCTGTGGATGCATTTATGGGCTATGCTCCATCCTGCTCGTATATACCTCTTATATGGAGACGCATTCGCTTCAGCAAAAGTTGACCAGCTCGCCACAGAGCACAAGCCAGCAATAAACACATATCATTGCGACACTCGCTCCAGGAGGACATACTGAGGATAGGATTTTCCCTGAAGCCGTGATATAATCTGCATAAAAAATAACGGAGACAGCCTATGACAAAGCAAACGATATTATTTGATCTGGATGATACATTAATTCACTGCAATAAATACTTTGATCTGGTCGTCGAGCAGTTCGCGGATTTAATGGAGATGTATTTTCATACCTACCATGTCCCAACCAGTGAAATCAAAAAAAAACAGGCGGAGGCTGATCTGGACCGTGTGATGCGGCTCGGCTTTGACCCTAATCATTTTCCCGAATCGTTCGTTGAAACTTATGACTATTTTTCCGACTTGACCGGACGACCGAAAAATTCCGACGAAATTGCCCGATTGACTGAAGTCGGCAAGACCGTATACGGTCACAGCATTGAGCCGTATCCAGGTATGAAAGAGACATTAACCGAGCTGGAATCCGAAGGACACGAGCTTCATCTCTATACAGGCGGCGACCAAATGATTCAGATGCGCAAAGTAACAGAAGCCGATTTGGTACGTTTTTTCGGTAACAATATTCATATCACCCGCCACAAAACGGACGAATATTTGGAGCAGCTGATTATTGAGAAGCAGTTTGATCGCAAATCGACCTGGATGATTGGCAATTCGCTTCGCACCGATGTTACTCCCGCTCTAAAAGCAGGTCTGAACACGATCTTCATGCCAGCCCTTCAGGAATGGATCTATAATAACGTCGATGTTGACACCGAGCCGCAGGGGGCCTTCTTCACATTAGCCTCACTATATGAAATACCGGCCGCGATCCGCAGCTATCTCGAATAATTTTCCAATGGTTCCAATGGGATACCCTGCAGCGCTCTATCAGCCTTCCAAACGGATAAATTGAAAGACACCCATGACGTCTCTCCGTGCAGCGGAAGGCGTCTTTTCATCATTTGGATTGCTTTATTCGTTCCATCCAGTTCGGGGTGCTTCTTTTTCAATTCTATTAAATAAGGCACGGCATCGAAGCTTAGAGAACTCAGATAATCGGTATCGATACTGCCAACGGCCTCAAAGCGATTGATATTGTTGGAAGCTACGATGGCATCCACCTGCATATAATTAACGATCAAATACGCGGCCAGCGCCAGAATCGCATACGGCTTCATCAGTTGGAGACGATCCTTCCACAGCTTCACTAATGCAATTGCAAACAATATAGACAGGAATACGATAAATACATCGACCAACAACCGCGTCTCCGAAAAACCATAAGCTTCCTCATACATGAACATCCGCATAAATGCTGAACAAAGCATAACGCCAGTACAACCGATCAGTACAGCCAACAGCAACCGCAGGAATATGTCCATCGAGCGTACGGAACGGTCCGTCCCATGCAATGTGATCATGAGCAGCGTGAAATTAATGACCGTTACGACAACCAGCTCAGCAAAGCCGCGGTGAGCATAGTCCGCATAGGTCATTTCAGCAGGAAGCGCAGTCACACCTCCTCCAAAAAAATAAGAAAACTGTACCACAGCAAACAAAACATACATGGTGTTCAAAATCAGCAGCATCGTTATCGTCACCGTTGCGTCCATACGGACTTTCTTCCTGGGTACAGCAGGTATGTTAGCAGAAGACGGATTAACAAATTCAGAGAGATCCGCTTTACCTTCTGATGCTTGAGCCTCGTAACCCCAAAGCTCTACCTCAGGTTTATGTCTTTTCTCCAGCGGATACAATAAGCCCCATATATAAGCGAACAGCACGGTTGCTATGAAACCTATCCATATGATCCTGAATATCGTTTCACCTAAATGAACATCGCCCAGAAGCTCCGGAAGCTGAGACAGCAGACGATCAAACATCGTATCCGCTGAAGCCAGCAGCGCTCCGACAAGCAGAACAAGCGGCAGGGAAATGACGATCCCGATGAGTATTTTCCACATTCGCTGCGAGCGTCCGGTTTGGATTCGGTCCTTGATGCAACGAATCAGTACGACAGCGGGCCGTGGTACATGGCGCATCGTATGTACGAGCAGCTGCTCCAGCACAGCGACCACCATACTCGCATCGTACCAGCGAATAGCAGGCCGCCGCAGCGTCCATGTCGTATGCACAAAGATTAGGCAAGGAATTGCTAACGCATTCAGCACCATGAACAAAGTATTGGAAAATACCGCATACGTTAATGAGAGCAGAGCTATCGGTATAAGCAGCATGAAGGAAGCATCCAGACGCAGCACGATTTTCTCTCTCAAAGCCCAGTAGTAATATATATAAAAAACAGCGATAAATAAGGGATAAGAAACGCCCCATTCTTGATCATAAAACAAGAGATGATGAATACAACCGCAGACGAGAGCGCCTATGAGCAGCAGGGCTTGCTGTTTGCTTCGTTGTTCGTCGAATATCAGCATGTACTTTATACCTCCGACTATTTATTTTAATGCAGCCAATAGGTTCCAAACCCGTTAACTTTCTCTTTAATCTGGCTGATGTACCTACTCGCAAATGAATGGATATACGTACGCTCTTCGAGAGTCAGCAAGCTCTCTTCATCTTCTATTACCGTCCTAAGAGACAATTTCAGTAGGGGATGGAAGGATTCCGCCGTGATCTCCAAGGCAGCTTTCACTACCTCCTCCTCGGGAGCAAGCAGCCAATCGTTAATCGTTTCTTTCTGCGCCGATACAGCTTGTAGAGTACCATTCAGCTGTTGGACTTGAGAAGTGGCTTGTTGTTTTTCTATTTGTACATGCATACCTGCATAAAACAGCACAGTCTGCGCGGTCGTCCTCACATTTTCCAATTCCAGGGCTTGCTCTGCTTCCATTACAAACTGCTCAATCCACTGCATGTGTAAAGTAAAGCCTTCTGTGGTTCTCATGGTTTTCATTATTATCCCTCCATTAATAGCCCAGTCCGTGAGCATAGCTCTATTGTAGACGTAAAAACAGGAATAAAAAGGGCAACTTTCGAAATGTAATTTTCCTGTTTTTCCGATTCAGGTTAGGTTATGCTTAATCCTATAAGAATTGCCCTACACAGTGCGGGGCGATACTCTGTATTTAGATGAGGTGATAGCATGAAACTGGCAAGTCATTATGTACGTTTGCGGGAAAAGCTGCCTTATGCTAAAGAGCATCAGGAGCAGGAAATCATGCTCGATGAGATCGCAGCGATTCTGGATTGTACGCATCGGAATGTAACTATGATAATGCAAAAGATGGACAAGCAGGGTTGGCTGCGATGGACGCCAAGAAAAGGTCGCGGCAATCGTTCCTTGTTACAGTTTCTGACACCTGTGGAGGAGGTCGTGCTGTTCTTGGCCAAAGAGCTGGTCGAGCGCAAAGACCTTCGTGGCGCCTTGGAGCAAATGAATATTTCTTCGATACCCGATTCACTGAAGGAGAACTTTCACAGCTGGCTAAACGGCTATTTTGGTTATAGCAGTGAGCTGCGGGACAGTAAAAGGTTTGATACGCTGCGGTTTCCTTTGACGCAACCGATCCAATCGCTTGACCCCGCTTTTACAAATTTTTCAGCTGAGTCGCATCTCGTCAACCAGTTGTTTGACAGCTTGGTAAGCTACAATCGGCTGACGCAAACGGTTGAGCCTCATTTGGCCCATGCATGGGAAGCCAACAAGACGAGAACGGCATGGACTTTTTATGTGCGCAAAGGGGTCCGCTTTCATCATGGCAAGGAGCTGGCTGCCGAGGATATTGCATTCACGCTGGAGCGTTTAAAGCTCTCTTCTGCACGTTCCTTATATCGCTGGGTGTTTCAGCAAATCGAACGGATCGAAATCATGGATCCTTTGACCTTAACGATCCATTTGACTGAGCCTAATGAGCTGTTTCCTCAATTTATGAGTACGAACCGTGCTGCTATTATTCCTTCCAATGCTTATCGGGAAGGAGAATCCGCTTTTGCCCTGGCGCCTATTGGTACCGGGCCGTTTAAGCTCAACTTTCACGATGCGTCGATGTCGATTCTCGATGCTTTTCCTGATTATTTTCAGGGGAGAGCGCATCTGGATAGGGTCGAGCTGTGGCATGTACCCGATATGCAGGAGCAGCAGAAGGATCAGCTTCGAACATTGGAAAGCTTTCAGATTATTCATAATTACCGGATGCCGGATTCCAAAGAAAACGATTATATGCAAGTACAGCAGCAGGGCACTACCTGCAAATTCGTTACCTTCAATTTATTGAAGCAGGGTCCTCTCAAGGACCCGGCGATTCGGGAGGCGGTATACGAGGCGTTTGATCAAGCCAAGCTGCTGAACCTCATTGACGGCGATGCGATCTATGCGGCAGACAGCTTCATCCGCCATACACCTGTCCACCCCATCGAAACGGAGCTGGAGCACGTACGTGCGAAGATTAAGAAATCGGGATACGAAGGGGAGCGCCTTGTACTCTGCACTATCCCCCATTACGAGCGGGATGCGTTGCTTGTGCAAAGCCTATTGCGTGAGGCAGGCTTAAACATTGAGGTGGTACTGCTTCCGGTTGAGGAATTCAAGGGGGATCGGCGTCTTCAGGCCGATCTGCTGCTGTTCTCCATCATGCTTGATAATGATGCCGAGCTGCGGCTGATTGATTTGTACAAAAGCATGCAGCATCATTTGGAACCCGCCTGCAAGGCTGCCGTTGAGCAGTTCATTCGTGCCGCGCTCCGCGAGCCGCAGCGCGACGGGCGTGCAGGGCTGCTGCACAGCATCGAGCGGCGCCTGCATGATGAGCATGTGCTCCAGCTGCTTTATTTTAAAAGACTCAAGACGGCCTTCCATTCCTCGGTCAAAGGGATTACTCTCGATTCTCTCGACTGGGTGCAGTTTAAGAATATTTGGTTCAAGCCTCATAGCGACAGACAGGGTGTACAGGACTTATGATCCATGAAAATTTTGTCGAAAATTACGCAGCAAGGACTATTTAAGCCACTTCCGGAGTCAACTATAATAAGAGCAGGTTGCCAAAAATAGGAAATGGGAGTGATCCCTGTCAGCTTCGATACAACTGACTGATTGAAATGAACAACTATGAATCGAAGGAGAATGAGCTTGAATTTCATCAACCGAAGCAGTGCCCGTATTCTGATCAATTATGTAATTGTTACGGTATTGCTCTTATCCGTGGTCTCTGCGGCGTGTGAGGCTGCACCGCTGCGTTCCAATCAAATGAAAGCCACATGGCTGTGGGATACATCATTGATCAGCACTTTGGAGAACCGGCAAGCTGTCCTCAAATTTGCTAAGGAACAGTCGGTCGGCCGCATTTATTTACAAGTGAATCCAGACGCAGCCAAAAGCACCTATCGCGCCTTTATCCAAGCAGCAGCAAAAGCAGGGATTCAAATTCACGCTTTGGACGGCGCTCCGAATTGGATACATTCTGATCAACATCAGCAAATCCTCAACATGGTTAAATGGGTAAAGGACTATAATGCAAGTGTTCTAAAGGATGAACGATTTACCGGAATCCAAGTCGATATTGAACCTTATGTACTACCGGAATGGCATGACGAGCGGGATGTAACAGTGATCAATTGGATAAACGCTATGACATTATTTACAAAGGAAGTCAAACAAGACTCCACTTTAACCGCCAGTGCCGCCCTCCCCTTCTGGCTTCAACTCATATCGGTTCCCGATGACAGCAGCCTCAGGCTGAATGAGAAGCTATTCAATCTGCTTGATGAAGTAACACTGATGTCCTACCGGGATCAAGCGCAAGCTCTTATAGAGATTACCGCTGCAGATGTAGCTTTAGCTGACCGTCTGAATAAAAAGGTTTTTGTCGGTGTCGAAACAAATCCTTCTTCGGAGGCAGCTTTTGTATCCTTTTACGAAGAGGGCCGGGCAGCTATGAATAAACAATTAACTTTAGTGGATGCTGCATTGAAGGGCCATCCCTCATACGCTGGTATAGCCATTCATGATTATACAGGCTGGAAAAATCTGAAGCCTTAGCAGTCTGATCCATCAAATACCATCACCTTGAAATTAGGGGTGCTTGCAAATCGATGTTCCTGAATGCGTTAATGTCAGCTTGTCCTCGCATTGCAGCGGGCTTTCCTCGACAAATGCGATACCAAGCTTGGTGAGTCTTTCCCGATTTGACCAGCTGTACGTAAAATCGGCCTTAACCGGCTCTTGAGTATTCTGAATTGTGGTTAACTGCTCGCGAAGCGTCTGGTTCCACGTATATTGGTAATACGTATAGGTACTGCCTACGATTACCGTATTAATGGTAATGACCGCTATTAAGAGCCAGCTTACCCCCGCTACTACCCGGTTACCTTTTATACTAAAGCCAAGCCACACACAAATGAGTGGAATGAACCAAAACTGCGGTACGTAGCGGGCCCACCATGCAACCGGATTAACAAAAGCCGAGATAGCCAGTATACCGATCAACCCAATTGCAGCCAGCGCAGCTCCTTTACGATAGTGATATCCAAGCGCCAGCAGCACGAGGGAGAGCAGCAGCACCCCACTAAATAGCGGACCAAAGCCCGAGACTGCCGCGTCCGGTGCACTCAAGGCAACCAACTCACGCTTCGAGAACGTAAAAGGCAGCTTGATCTGTGTAGGCGTCTTCTCCAAGGTATTTTCCGCCATAACGGAAAAGTAAGAATTCACGGCCTGCTCGAAACGATTCATCGACTCCAGATTTCGCGGAATGAAGTCTTCGACCACATCAACCGCCCCAGCACCCGCCAATGGATAGAGCGGATTCCCCTTCGTAAGGGTATTGGTGACATAAGGATTATAACCTATGAGAAACACGCCAAGCAGTCCGCCTACTGCCGCAACTTTAAATAGCTGCTTCAAACGCCCGAACTGCTCACTCATGTATAAAGCCACCAGCAGCCCGATAGTCAACACACCTGCATAAGCAATCCCAGTAAACTTAATATTCATTGCAAAAATCATCAGAGCCGAATAAGCGCTCAATAACAGCCACCCCGGTCTAGTAAAGATCAGGCATGCCAAAGCCACTAAGCATAAAAGAACCGAAGCTAACAATCCATCGACATAATAACTGAACACTTGATACACGCTGACCGGATTCAACGCAAGCAATGCGGCAACGATAACAGCACGTTTAGTTTGATCCGGTCTCAACGCAAGCAGCGCTGACATACTGAGCAGGAAGGAGGCAACAATCATCAAGAGGTTAAATACTTTGCTATGTTCAATCAATCCGGTTGCTGTATAGATGACGGCCGAAGCGATCTCAGATGCCCGACCATAGTGGTTGATCCACAGGGAATGTCCGGTCGATACGTTCAATGCCTCGTCATACACAGGGTTCCAGCCGTTTGCAAGATAAATAACCGACTCCTGATGATAAGCTTGCCCATCATAGGATAGATCATAAAAGCTGCCGCTTATCCAAAAGCATAAGGCGAATAGTACAACAGAAACAGCCAGCGCTTCCCCACACAGACGACCTGGACGCTCCACCTGTAGCATCTTCGCTGCCATCCACGACATACCGACAGACAATGCCGCAACAAGCCAAATGTGCAAACCCGTTATAGAAATACCGAACATGAATAACAGCGAAGGCACGATCAAGGAGCCCGCCGTTACTGTCAATAGCGTCATTCCGCTAACCATACTTATTGCTACCATCCGATTTTTCATATACTTTCCACCTCACCGTTTTATCTCCTGTCATTGTCATACTGAACATCCAATGTGCGTGATCTGGTGCTTTCATACAGCTGAAGCTTTATACATCAGGTCTTTAACAAGATGATTTCAAATCACAGCAAGCTCGAAGCTGCCCAAGCGAGCAGCAATCCAACCGCCAAACCTCCCGTGTTCTCCATGCGTGTATGCCCCTGCTTTTCCCGTAAATGTACCTTTCCTTCCGCTAATGTGTTAATCCACCGAGCATTCTCACCAACAGCACGGCGAATGCCAACAGCATCAATCATCACAATATAGGTAATTGCCGCAGCCAGACCGAATAACGGGGTACCCCAGCCCTGCTCAAAGCCGATGAATAATGTGATCGAGGAAATCACCGAGGTATGGGTACTAGGAAATCCTCCATTACCGATATGCTGTCTGGCATCAGCACCATAACGAATCCGATTTATCACATATTTCAGTGTGCCGGAGCATATCCAAGCAGCGAATGGTAAAAGCGGATACAGATACCCTGCATCTAAACTCATCAATATCAACCTCCTGAACGGGCTATCAATGCAACACCACCCAAAATAACCGCTGCCCCGAGCCATTTTTGCATCGATATCGTTTCTTGAAACAACCAGATGCTCATCAGCATCACGAAGACATAACCTAAGCTAACCATCGGATATGCCGTGCTTAACGGAAACTTCCTTAACGCAAGCAGCCAGCATATCGAGCTGAGAGCATAGCTCCCCAAGCCTGCTGCAACAGGCCACGCACGAAGCAAGCCCAACCCTGTTACTGTAGTCGTGTCACCCACCTTCAACGATTCTATCCCCCACTTCATCAACACTTGTCCCACAGCCCCCAACACAATGGAGGCTATCAACACTATGTAATTCATACTCGGTACCTCCATTGCCGTTTATTTATCAAAAACGATCAAAATAAACATCACCGATATCGCATACAGCACGACGGTTACTAAAATATGCTTATCTTCCAAAAGGAGCTTATCCGGTTTACCTCCCCTGCCTTTCACATGAATCAAATACAAATACCGAAAAATACCATATAGCACCAAAATCAACGTCCACATCAGATGGATCGTATGTCCGGAAGTGAAGGTAAAAAGTGCATAGCTCATGATCGTGGCTGTCGTAACGATAGCGTTCATCTGATTCAGCAAATCCATCGAATAATGCTCCAGTACTTGACGGTGTTCGCCTTTATCGGATTTCAGCAAAACCAATTCATGCCTCCGTTTACTAATCGCCAAGAAAAGCGCGAGCAACAGCGTGCAAATAAGAAACCAGGGTGTCAACGGAACTCCAATGATAAGTCCGCCACCAACAGCCCTCAGCACAAATCCGGAAGCCACAATCAATAAATCCAGGATAACTACATTTTTAAGACGAAACGAGTATAGAACATTCAAGACAAAATACAGCAGCAATATAAATCCGAATGGAGGATGGAAGCGAAAAGCTGCAAAAAAACTGGCTGCCAATATAACAACACCGAGCGCTAGTGCTTTCTGCGGGTTCAAAGCACCTGAAGCCAACGGTCGGTTCTTCTTCTCGGGATGCATGGCATCCCGGTCCCGATCCACATAATCATTCAAGATATACACGCAGCTGGAGACGAGGCAGAACAAAATAAATCCAGTGAAAGCTTGTACCAGCATATCCGCTTTGGCGATTCGAATCGAAAAGATTAATGCTGCGAATACAAGCACATTTTTGGTCCATTGTTTAGGCCGCATTAACGTAAAGAACAACCCGAGAAGCGGTTTGTTCACCTCTTCTTTAAGCTTAATATCGGCTTTGGTAGGCGCCATAACTGAATTCTCCTTTGTTCGTTCAAGATAAGCGAAAGAAAGCGAAAGATAAGCGAATAGAAACCCATCCGTTCCGGAATTCATTATAACGAACTACGTTTTTGTTATAAAGAACGAATTTGAGGTGTTATTTGGAGTATATCAGCGAAATAAGTAGGATATTGTTCTTTAAACCGAACTAATCCAAGTTCAAACATTTTTATTTTTCGATAATTTACGTTATAATCCTCTCTAGTGTTCGTTATTAAGAATAATGGGTAATGGTAATTGTTGCTGATCACCAGAGGGTAAGTCAGCCAAAAAGGATCTGAGGAGGAAACATAAACATGTGTGGTATTGTCGGATATATAGGAAATAGAGATTCGCAGCTTATACTGCTGGAAGGTTTGAAAAAATTGGAGTATCGCGGTTATGACTCTGCGGGAGTTGCCGTACAGACCGATGAGGGTCTACATATTCGTAAGGCTAAGGGAAAAGTATGCGAGTTGGAGTCACGGCTCGCGGATTTTCCATTGATCGGCTCCGCTGGTATTGGTCACACACGTTGGGCAACGCACGGCAAGCCTTCAGATACAAATTCTCACCCGCATGTAGATAACGAAAAGAAAATTTCCGTTGTACACAACGGTATTATTGAGAATCACATGCAGCTAAAAGAAGAGCTTGAACAGTTGGGTCACCACTTCGTATCGGAAACCGACACTGAGGTCATTAGCCATCTTATAGCGCATTACTATACGGACAACCTAATCCAAGCGGTGCAGCAAGCGGCAGCCCGAATTCATGGTGCATATGCTATCGTGGTGTTATCCGAGCATGAGCCGGACAAGTTGATTGCCGCTCGCTTGGCAAGTCCTTTGATTATTGGCGTAGGTGAAGGTGAGAATTTTATCGGCTCAGACATCCCAGCTATCTTGGAATATACACGGAATGTATATGTATTAGAGGATGGGGAAATGGCCGTGCTGTCACGAGAAAACATTGAATTAATGACATTAGAAGGAAACTTTATCACCAAGCAGATGCTTCATATCGACTGGGACATTTTGATGGCAGAAAAAAATGGTTATGATCATTTTATGTTAAAAGAAATTGAGGAGCAGCCTCGTGCATACCGAGACACCATTCGTGGTCGGATCGACGAGGAAAGCCACAGTATCACACTACCCGATATGATGATGAGTCCTGAGCTAGTTCGCAAAATTCAACATATTCATATCGTTGCTTGTGGAACCGCCTATCACGCAGCATTAGTCGGTAAATCCATTATCGAACGGTTGACGAGAATCCCGGTTGAAGTCGATGTAGCTTCTGAATATCGTTACCGTCAACCCATTATTCAGGAACATACACTCGTCATTGCTGTCAGTCAATCTGGTGAAACTGCCGATACGTTAGCGGCGATTCGCGAAGCCAAGCTGAGTGGTGCACGAGTGCTGGCGATTACCAATGTTGTTGGCAGTTCAGTAGCGAGAGAGGCCGACCATCGATTGATGACTTGGGCAGGCCCCGAAATCGCGGTAGCTTCTACGAAAGCTTACACCTCCCAATTAATAGCCTTCTATTTATTGGCCTTGTATATAGGTCAAAGCATTGGTTCTATGGACCTCGCTGCACGCTCGAATCTGCTTGCGCAAATCAAAGAGCTTCCGGATCAAGTGCAAAATATGCTTGCGCAACTGACACAAATGGATCAGATAGCTCAACAAATTGCAAGTTACAATGATCTATATTTCATCGGTCGCGGACTCGATTACATGGTTGCCATGGAAGCCTCGCTTAAATTAAAAGAAATATCCTACATTCACTCAGAGGCTTATCCAGCTGGCGAGCTGAAGCACGGATCACTAGCTTTAATTGAAGATGGAACACCAGTCATTGCGCTTGCTACGCAGGAAGTTGTGCTTGAGAAAACCATCAGTAATATTCGAGAGGTCAAGGCGCGCGGCGCTTATGTGATTGCGGTCGCTTTCGAAGGAAATACAGAGCTTGCTAAAGCCGCTGATGAAGTGATTTATGTGCCTCGTACAGATGCTCTGCTTGCACCCGCTATCGCCGTTATTCCTATGCAGCTGCTTGCTTATTTTGCAGCCTTGGCTCGGGGCAACGATGTCGATAAACCGAGAAATTTAGCGAAAAGCGTTACCGTAGAATAGGTAATGTCATAAAGCTGAATGAATACTTAGCGGAAGGAGCTGACTGAATGCCCACGGATTCCTTACAACCCATGATTGTGATAGCGGCGATACTCGGGTTCCTTATTATGGTCATGTTTGTTATCTTGTTCACATTACGTGCAAGAAGCCTTTCCTTAGAGCAGCAAACAGCCTCATGCTTGCTCCAACATCAGGAATACTTTCAATATCTCAGCATTCATATGGATAGCCCGGACCGATTATTACCTCCACCCGGTAAGCTTACCAACAAGGAGCTCAAGGCCATTCAACAAAAACTATTGGAATGGATCGAGGTACTTGAGGGCTCTCATCGCGATAAGTTATGCGAACTATGCCAGCAGATGGGACTTGTCGATCTGGATCGCGATCGCCTGCATAGCCATCTACACTGGGAACGTATAGATGCCGTATATCATCTTGGTGTGATGCGAGCCAAGTCATGCACGGGCGAATTGCTTTCTCTGCTGGAACGCGAAACGGATGAATCCACTGCCTTTGTGATCGGCCGCGCTGCTGCCAAATGCGCACAACAGCCGGGTGAGCTGCGCAGACTCATATTGAGACTCGTCAAGCATCACCCGCAGAGCCATCATCTGATTCTGGACATTATAGGATCATCCGACTTAGATCCTGTCCCTGTCTTTCTGGAAATGCTGCTGACACAGGAAGAGGACCTGATCACCGTTGCATTAGTCGGACTTTCCGGGCGTAATGTACCAGAAGCCATTCCGTTTCTAGACAACCTTGTACACTCGGAGAACAAGGAGTTACGTGTCAAAGCCTCCAAGCTGCTGCTCCAGTACACTCATTTGCTTCTCCCTGATAAGCTTCTTGCTTTTATGCAGCATTCGGACTGGGAAATTCGGGCAGCAGCAGTGAAAATTGCAGGAGAGCAGCCTGCTGGTGATTTCATAGATATATTAAAACATGCCATGTTGGATTCTGAGTGGTGGGTACGTCATCACGCTATAGCAAGCTTGTCCAAGCTGGGTATTAGCGGTTTCCAAGCCATTTGCGATGCTGCCATCGCTGCCAAAGAAGAGCCCCATCGTGATATGGCTCTTGATGCTATACATGAAATGATGAAATCCGCGGAGGCCTTAGCCGTCCAAGATATCAAGCAGCTTTTGTATTTCAATGAGTGCTCCCACTTGTATGAAAAAATGTTCAATGAGTCTTATGTTGACCGCAACGAGACACAACTGCGAATCAGTTCGTAGAAAGGAGAACCAGATGAGAGCTTTTTTACTAGAATATGGGTTTATCACCACCTACCTGATCGCAGGTTCCAGCCTCTTATACTTTTTGATTATGGCCCTTTCCTCACAACGAATGCGGACTCAAATCAAAAGCACGATGTATTCACGATTTCGCGAGTTATCCGGCTCAGAGCATGTCCCACCTGTGTCGATTCTCGTTCCTTCCTACAATGAAGAACTGACCATCATTGATAATGTCCGTTCCTTGATGGCGCTGGAATTCCCCCAATACGAAGTTGTAGTGATTAACGATGGCTCACAGGATAGCACCCTGCAGGTACTGGTGGAGGAATTTCAGCTCACAAGCAGCCGTCCGAGCGCCTTTCGCAATCTTGTAAAATCAAAATCCATAGAAGAAGTGTATGATAATCCGCAGTACCCCAAGCTGGTCGTGATTAACAAGAAAAACGGAGGCAAGGCCGATGCGCTCAATGCCGGTATCAATGTAGCCCAGTACCCACTGGTCGCTACCATAGATGCCGATTCCATGCTGGAGAAGGATGCACTGATCCGTTTGGTCCAGCTGTATATGGAAAACCCGGAGCAGCATATCGCCATTGGAGGGAATGTGAGGATTGCGAACGGCAGTACCATTCAGGGCGGGCGTGTTACGAAACACCGCTTATCCCGTAAAGCTTTGCCGGCTATGCAATATGTAGAATATATGAGAGCCTTCCTTGGTGGCCGTATCGGCTGGAGTGCCTTAAACGGCCTGTTGATCGTATCCGGTGCTTTTGGTTTATTTCGAAAAGACTATTTGGTAGAAGTGGGCGGGTATGAGGCGGATTGTCCAGGTGAAGACATGAACATCGTCATGAAGCTGCACCGTTATATGCTTCAGCAAAAATTGCCTTACCGGATACTTTTTTGCCCTGATGCTGTGTGCTGGACACAAGCACCCGATACGTTAAGCATACTTAGATCTCAGCGAAAGCGCTGGATCCGAGGGAATTTATGGAATGTTATTCATTTTAGAGCAATGCTCTTCGTTCCCAAATATAAAATCATCGGGTGGCTGGCCCTGCCCTATACCATCCTGTACGAAACATTAAGTCCTTTTATTAAGCTCTCCGGCCTGATAGCACTTGTAGCTTATGTGGTGTTGAACATGACGCAATGGCCGATTTTGTTAGCTTTTATTTCAATCAATTTGCTTATCAGTCTGTTATTCACAGCCGGGACGCTCATCATCGAGGAAATTGCTTTTAAACGCAGCACACAGACTACTGACATTTGGAAAATCATCGGATATTCGATGCTTATGACGGTCGGCTATGACCAATTGAACGCGCTCTGGAAGCTCCAGGGGCATGCGGACTACGTACGTCGTAATAACAGTTGGGGCACTATGGTACGCCGCAGCTGGAAAGAGGATGTCACCGAGCAGCCTCAAACTCAGCTATCACCAGGACAATCAACCAAAGCGACGGTTATGTAAGGTTGTTCACCAAACATAAATAAAAGGAGTGTTCCCCTTATGAATATGTCAGTCTTAATCCAAAATGATTTAACCAACCTTCTATATGAGCAGGTCACTGAGCAGTTGCTCGCTTCCGGGCATAGTAAATGCGGACTCATTCTGGCACATAGCAGTCACGTCGGATCGATTGAGCTTCAGGATTTGGAAACACGCCTCCGAATGGAGGATTCGACGCTAAGCATCCAAACGAGCTATGAACCCAAGGAGTCGCTTCTGATTGTTGTATTGCCTGTGCAGCCTCTCTCTTACACACACTTTCTCTCCCTCCTCATTAAGGACTTCCTGCAGCGGGCTGGCCTCTTGGAAGGACCCCTTACCGTAGCCAGCTTTCCTGAGAGCGCGGTACTGAATGCGGCAGCAATTTCGGAAATGATAGCTATGACGAATAGACAAGATACGATAGATCGGGAAATCCGCGTGTTTCATCGCCATATTCAAGTTGAAGCCGCGCCCTCTATCGTCATGATTGATCAAAATACCGATCTGCTCGATTTCCTGTCAGCACGGCTTAGTCACCGCGGCTACGATGTGCGCCCGGCTCTGGACGGGATGGAAGGTCTACAATTAATTAATGAAACACCTCCAGACCTTGTGATCACGGAGCTCAATCTACCCGCACTTGACGGTTATCAGCTGATTCACAGAATTCGTCAATCCCGCGCATTAAAAAATCAATGCAAAATCATGGTGCTTACCGATCTGGGACTTGAGCAGGAGTTCAGCAAATGCTTTGACTTGGGCGTCTCCGATATCCTTACAAAGCCATTTTCCCCCATTGAGCTGGAGGCCCGAATTCATCGGCTGCTAGCATAATGAAATAAAGGAGCACACCCGATATGGATGCGAAAACAACCGTATATGCCAAATGGCTGATCCGAATACTTGCAGCACTTGTTGCAATCTACCTCGTCTGGCATTATTGGCCCGCCAAAAGAGTGGAGACTGTTCTGGCCGCCGACGGGACGCATTTGAAATTCCGTACACAGCAGGATCATATCGAAATGTATGATCAGCAAGCCTGGAACCCCTTCTTTGTTAAAGGGGTTAATCTGGGTGCCGCCCTCCCAGGTTATGAACCTGGGGATCTTCCAATTACAAAGGACCACTATTTGCTATGGTTTGGGCAAATTCAGGACATGGGCGCGAATACAATCCGTGTATATACCATTCTGAAGCCAGTCTTCTACGATGCACTGGTCGAATACAATCAACAGCATGCCGGGAATCCACTTTATTTCATACAAGGAATATGGTCCCCTGAAGAAGAGCTGATTGCGAAGAAAGATGCCTATATCGATCAAATCTACGATCGTTTTAAAAGTGAGATCACGGATGCTGTCGGAGCGGTGTATGGCAGCATTAATATCCCCGAGCAATTTGGACAAGCCAGTGGAATTTATCGTTCCAATGCGGGTCCTTACCTGCTGGGCTGGCATATCGGAACCGAGTGGGATCCGGCTATGGTAAAAAACACAAATGAGCAGCATTTGGATAAAAAAGACTTTATGGGTACTTATCTGTCCGCCAAACCTCAAGCAACCCCATTCGAAAACTGGCTGGCAGAAATGCTGGATCATCTTGCCAACACGGAAGCTCCGTTCGGCTGGAAACACCCGCTCTCTTTTACGAACTGGGTAACGACCGATCCGCTGACCCACCCCGGTGAGGTACTGATCGAAGAGGATATGGTTAGTGTGGATGCAACACATCTTCAGGTCAAGGATTGGGCGGCGGGTTACTATGCGACTTTTCATGCTTATCCGTATTATCCGGATTTTTTTCGTCTGGATGAAACGCTGCAGGATGTCCGTGAAGCTGACGGTACGGTCAATACCTACAAAAGCTACCTCCGCAAGCTGAAAGCGTATCAAGCAGGTATGCCCGTTATCATAAGCGAATTCGGTGTCCCTTCTTCACTGGGCGTTGCCCATCTTGGAGGGATGGGACGCGATCAAGGCGGACATGACGAACAGGAACAAGGCCGGATTAACGCCTCTTTGCTGCAGGATATTTACAGTGAAGGCTTTGCCGGAGCTGCCGTGTTTTCCTGGCAGGATGAATGGTTTAAACGCACCTGGAACACCATGCACTTTGAAATTCCAGCGACCCGACGCAAGCTATGGCACAATGTATTGACCAATGAGCAGCATTTTGGACTTCTCGCTATGCTGTCTTCCAAAGATGGTCCACTTATTATCGATGGTGCTACCCGTGATTGGGATACTTTGAAATCTGCGGACAAGCAGAAGCTGGATATGACCTATCCTGGCATGAAAGAAATCACGATGACCCATGATGAATCCTATGTTTATATCAATGCCAAATTGGAGCAGCCGTTTGACCCGGAGCGCGAGCTATTGTACTTTGGTGTAGATACACTGCCTGGCGGGAACAAACATGCTAAAGAGCTGGGTGATAAACAGCTTGATGAAGGCTTGGAGACCTTGATTGTATTAGGTAAGGACGGCGAATCCGAGGTGCGAATCGCCTCTAACTATGATATGCATACCCGGGTATATGGAAGGCAGTATGGGATGAAGGCTTGGACACCGGAGGAGTTCACTGACAATACGGGTGTATTTAATGCTTGGAAGCTGGCAGTTGGCTTGGAATTCAGCCCTCCCGATTCCAAGAAATACGGTCCTTTCGAGGAGGTTACTGTCGGCGCATTGCGTCGCGGTACTACGAATCCAGATTCGCCGCAATATAATTCGCTGTCCATGTGGCAAGCGCAAGGCGATACGATAGAGGTTAGAATTCCCTGGATGCTGCTTGGTTTCACAGACCCAAGCTCACTGCAGGTCATCAGCTACGAGGATAAAGATAAGAGGTTGTTTGCACAGCCTACAGAGGGCATTCGTCTGGTTCCATGGATTGTCGATCGTGCGACAGGCCAAATTACCGGTTTGGAAGGAACTGGCAGCTATCCGGTATCCCAACTGCCTTTGTACAGTTGGAAGGCCTGGGATCAAGTAACTTATGTGGAACGTGTCAAGCAAAGCTATAAGCTGATGCAGCAAGCCTATCAATCGATAGGCCAAAAGTAGAAGCCACACGGTTTCATTCCTTCTGGTGATCTTTGCGCCATTTATTATATTGTAGAAACTCCAGAAACTGATCTTTGCTAATTCCCGATTCCATAGCTTCCCGCACGAGCTTCAGCCACTCCTCATCGAGTTCCTCTTGGGGAGTGGTTTTATTATGCAAGAACGTTTCCATGGGAACCTCAAGCACAGCGCAAATTTTCTCAAGAAAATGGATCGATGGGTTGGATTGGATATCCCTTTCGATTGAACTTAGGTAGGACTTCGCAACACCTGCCCTTTCCGCTAACTCGGTTAACGAGTATCCTTTTTCCAGACGCAATTGCTTGACTCTTTTGCCTAACATAGCAGCTACTCCCCTATCTAGTGACTGACAAGACTTTTAATTATTTTAACATATTTCTATCACTCTGTAGCTGTATGGGCAAAAAAAATAACACAGCAAGCGCTTGACGCTTCGTGTTACAAGATGGGTATGGACTTGGCTTCCCTAATATTCATCTAATTTTTCGTTTATTTTGTTTTTGTAATTGTCGGATACAATGCAATACTTCTTTCTTGGAAATACCCATGCTGCGGGCCGCAATCATTAGTTGGACCCAGTTTTCGTCGAGGCTCTTCTTGAGTGCAAGTGTTGGTGAAAACGACATTTGCCTGATCCCTCCAGATTCCTAAAACTTAACTTGGCATAAAATAGTATTCGCCGCGAGCATTCGGTTAAAGGGGGTATGGGACAGGAAGGGCTTCTCGCTCCTTGTTACTTAATCAGACGAATTGTTAAGGGATATCGGTACATTTCACCTCTATAGGCTTTAATCGATGCGATAATGATGAGGATCAGCGTGGCGATACCGATCAAAGGCAGAAGCAGAAAGCCGATAAAAACCAAGCACAAGATTCCGGCAACAGCCGAATAAATGATGACCGATATTTGAAAATTAAGTGACTCCTGCGCATGCTCGCTTATGTAGACGGATTGATCTTTTTTAATGAGCCAGATGATCAATGGGGCAAGAAAACCTACAATCAGGCATAAAATGTGTGACAGCAGCGCTAATATTTTGTCTTCTTCTGTTAGCATACCATTCACCTCCTGAATAATTGATTAGGTTAATTTTGGATCATTTATCCGTTTAATATATAGAAGCATTCGAATTAAACCAGCATAGGTCCTTAAAATTATCCCTATATAGAGTATGTTCAAAAAGGGAAGTCGAGAACTGGGTATCTTCAAACAAAAAAACGATTACCATAGTCGGTAATCGTTCCTGTACGATGAAGCACTATCACTATGGCAAATTCGAAGACCCCATCAAAAACCGGTCGCATTCGCGTGCAGCCTCACGACCTTCATTGATGGCCCAAACGACCAAGCTTTGCCCACGACGCATATCTCCAGCCGCAAATACACCCTCCACATTAGTCGCATATTTGCCGTAATCAGCTTTGGCATTCGACCGCGCGTCTTTCTCAACGCCTAGCTGATCAAGAACTGTAGATTCCGGCCCCATAAAGCCCATTGCCAGCATAACCAGCTGAGCCGGATACACCTTCTCACTGCCTGGTACTTCAACGGGAATGAACCGTCCCTGCGTATCCATTTGCCATTCGATCAGAACCGTATGCAGTTCCTTCACATGCCCGTTCTCGTCACCGACAAATTTCTTCGTATTAATCAAATATTGACGCGGATCCTGTCCCTGAAGCTGGGTGGCTTCCTCTTGCCCATAATCGACCTTAAGCACTTTCGGCCATTCCGGCCAAGGGTTGTTCGCGGGACGTTTTTCCGGTGATTTGGGCATGATCTCGAATTGCGTAACGCTTCGGCATTTATGGCGGATCGAGGTGCCTACGCAGTCCGTCCCTGTATCGCCGCCACCGATTACAATAACATCCTTGCCTTCCGCACAAATATATTGTCCATCCTGATGCTTGGAGTCAAGCAGGCTTTTCGTGTTCTTGGAGAGGAACTCCATCGCAAGATGTATACCTTTCAGCTCCCGACCCTCAATATTAAGGTCACGGCCTTTCGTAGCACCTCCGCACAATACTATCGCATCAAACTGTTCCTTGAGCTGCGCAGCCGGAATATCCTTGCCGATCTCGGTGTTGGTGATGAATGTTATGCCTTCCACTTGAAGAAGATCGACCCTCCGCTGAACATACTTTTTGTCCAACTTCATATTCGGAATCCCGTACATCAGGAGACCGCCGATACGATCGGCTCGCTCGTAGACAGTTACGGTATGACCCGCTTTATTAAGCTGTGCTGCGCAAGCCAATCCGGAAGGACCTGAGCCTATAACCGCCACCTTCTTGCCTGTTCGAATAGTCGGAGGCTCAGGCACAACCCAGCCCTCTGCATAGCCTTTATCGATAATCGACTTTTCAATGTTCTTGATGGTAACAGGTAATCCGCTCAAGCCCACTGTACAGGAGCCTTCACATGGTGCTGGGCAAACACGACCGGTAAATTCGGGAAAATTGTTCGTTTTATGCAGACGCTCCAACGCTTCACGCCATTCACCGCGATAGACGAGATCGTTCCATTCAGGGATCAGGTTGTTGACCGGACAGCCGGCTGCCATACCGCTAATCAAGGTGCCTGTGTGACAAAACGGGATTCCGCAGTCCATACAACGTGCACCTTGCGTTTGCAGCTTGTTTTCTGACAACGGAACACTAAATTCATTCCAATGACTAATGCGCAGCAATGGTGCAATCTCGCTTGGTGTTTGGCGCTCATATTCAATAAATCCGGTTGGTTTACCCATTCCCATACCTCCATATTGGATTGTGAAAGCGCTTTATTATTAATGTGCTTAAAGGTTTCATGCCATCAACATAGAGAGGTAAGAGCTGTCCGTCACCTTTACTTATCCGCTTAGGAATGGTAAAGGTGATGGAGCCAACTCGAAGCGATCCATATTTTCAAGTGATGTCATGAAACCTGATCTAGAAGTGTAGTGCATAACTAGCGGATTGGCCAAATGATCCTGGAGAAGCGTGATTGCTCACCTTTGTTTCCATATTTTTACCGAAAAATTAGTTGCCGCCGACGCGGGATACATCCTTCATATTTTCTTCAAAGGCCACAAGCATAGCTTCCTGTTGACTTAAACCGGACCGTTTGACGCGTTCAATCGCTTCAAACATCCGTTTGTAGTCCTTCGGAATGACCTTGACGAATTTCCATACGTACTCTTCCCAATTTTTCAGGACACGGTCAGCCACAGAGCTTCCTGTAAAGGTTGCATGGCGCTGAATCATATTGCGCAGCTCCTCTGCCTCAAAGGTCTCTTCGACCTGCTCCAGATAAACCATCTCCTGGTTGCATTGGTCTTGGAAGGTGCCATGCTCATCAAGCACATAAGCCGTACCACCCGACATCCCTGCAGCAAAGTTACGTCCTGTTGGACCTAATACCACTACACGTCCACCGGTCATGTACTCGCAGCCGTGGTCGCCCACACCTTCTACTACAGCGCGCACACCGGAGTTCCGTACGCAGAAGCGCTCCCCTGCCATACCGCGAATATAAGCATCTCCATCGGTAGCTCCGTAGAAAGCAACGTTCCCGATAATGATGTTATCTTCCGCCGTGAAGCCCGATTGCTCCGAAGGAAAAACGATGACTTTACCACCGGACAAACCTTTGCCCACGTAGTCGTTAGCGTCCCCTTCCAGCGAGAGCGTAATGCCTTTAGGTACAAAAGCACCGAAGCTTTGACCAGCAGAGCCATTAAAATGAATGCGGATCGTATCGTTAGGCAATCCCTCACGTCCATAGCGGCGTGTGACCTCACTGCCAAGAATCGTTCCAACAACGCGGTTCACGTTACGGATCGGAAGGATCGCATGCACGTGTTTCTTTTCTTCCAGTGCAGGTGCACAAATACTTAGCAGCTCTTTCATATCCAATGAATTTTCAAGTCCATGGTCCTGAGCCATCGAGCAGTAGCTGCCTACATCTTCACCAACCTCCGGCTTGTGCAGGAGCGGCGTCAAATCAACACCTTTGGCTTTCCAGTGGGCGATAGCTTGCTTGGTTTCCAAATATTCGGTGTGACCTACCATTTCTTCAATGGTGCGGAATCCGAGCTCAGCCATCAGCTCACGAGCATCCTGAGCCACGAAGTTCATGAAGTTCACCACATGTTCAGGGTCACCCGTGTATTTGGCACGCAGCCGCGGATTCTGTGTAGCGACGCCAACTGGACACGTATCCAAATGGCATACTCTCATCATGATACAACCAAGCGCTATCAATGGCGTAGTCGCGAATCCGAACTCTTCGGCACCCAGCAGAGCAGCAACCACCACATCGCGACCTGTCATCAGCTTGCCATCGGTTTCAACCACAATCCGGCTTCTGAGGTTGTTCAGCATCAACGTTTGATGCGTTTCGGCAAGACCCAGCTCCCATGGAAGACCTGCGTGACGAATACTTGTTTGCGGTGAAGCACCTGTTCCTCCGTCATAACCGCTGATCAAGACGACATCCGCTTTACCTTTGGCTACACCAGCCGCAATTGTACCGACACCTACCTCGGATACGAGCTTAACGCTGATTCTTGCACGCGGGTTAGCATTTTTCAAGTCGTGAATAAGCTCAGCCAAATCCTCGATTGAATAAATATCATGATGCGGCGGCGGCGAGATCAGACCTACGCCTGGTGTAACACCGCGAACCTCGGCTACCCATGGATATACTTTCGTACCCGGGAGCTGACCGCCTTCACCCGGCTTGGCGCCTTGCGCCATTTTGATCTGAATTTCATCCGCATTCACCAGATAGTTGCTCGTTACGCCAAAGCGGCCCGATGCAACCTGCTTGATGGAGCTGCGGCGTGAATCGCCATTCTCGTCCGGTGTGAAGCGATCATAATGCTCGCCGCCCTCACCCGTGTTCGACTTGCCGCCGATTCGGTTCATAGCAATCGCCATGTCTTCATGGGTTTCCTTGGAAATGGAGCCGTAGGACATCGCACCGGTTTTGAACCGTTTGAACATCGATTCTACCGATTCGACTTCATCAATCGATATCGATGCACGCTGCGATTTGAATGAGAACAAAGCACGAAGCGACATGAATTTCTCATCTTGACCTTGCACCAATCCAGCAAATTTTTTGTACATCTCATAATTGTTCGTTCTTACCGCCGCTTGCAGCGCATGAATCGTTTCCGGATTGTACAGATGCTCTTCGGCATTTTTACGCCATTGCAGCTCTCCACCTGTATCCAGTCCACGATCACGACCCTCTTGCTCAGAGTAAGCACGTTCATGGCGTAAAATCGCTTCCTGGGCAATCGTATCGATCTGGATTCCACTCACTGGCGTATAGGTCCATGTAAAATATTTATCGATAACGGATTGATGCAAACCGACAGCCTCAAAAATTTGTGCGCCGCGATAGCTTTGAATCGTGGAAATTCCCATTTTAGCTAAAACTTTAACAACACCTTTAGTTGAAGCCTTAACATAATTGTACAGGGCTTTTTCGATAGTCATATCTTTCAATTTGTTCTGGCTGGACAAATCAATAAGTGTTTCCATCGCGAGATAAGGGTTAATGGCGCTCACACCATAGCCAAGCAACAGAGCAAAATGATGAACTTCACGCGGCTCCCCAGATTCTAGCAGCAAGCCGACCTTGGTACGCGTACCAACGCGAATCAGATGATGATGCAAACCAGACACAGCCAACAAAGCAGGAATAGCTGCGTTATTCGCATCCACGCCACGGTCGGACAATATGATCAGATTAGCCCCATCAACAATAGCCTCATTGGCAGCTGTATACAAAGCTTCCATGGCTTCTTCCAGCGCCTGTGTGCCCGATGATGGATTGAATAATATCGGTAGTGTTACCGTTTTAAAGCCATCACGCTTGATCTCACGCAGTTGAGCCAGCTCGCCATTGGTTAGAATTGGAGTCGCCAAACGGATTTGACGGCAGCTTTCCGGCTCCGGCTGAATCAGGTTGCGCTCCGGTCCTACTGTTGTTCCTTGAGCCGTAATGATTTCCTCAAAGTTGGAGTCAATCGGCGGATTGGTTACCTGTGCGAACAACTGCTTGAAGTAGCTGTACAGCAGCTGCGGTCTGTCGGAAAGGACGGCAAGCGGCGCATCATAGCCCATCGATCCCAGCGGATCGACGCCAGTCTTGGCCATTGGCTCAATCACTTTACGAATATTCTCAAAGGTATAACCAAACGCTTGCTGACGCTGCAGTACAGTAGCGTGATCCGTTTGCGGTACGACTTCAGCCTGTGGAAGCTCCTCCAAGGAAATGAGGTGCTCATCCAGCCATGCACGGTAAGGCTGCTCAGCCACGATCCCAGCCTTAACCTCTTCGTCCGGAATAATACGTCCGGCGACCGTATCGATCAGCAGCATCTTGCCCGGCTGCAGGCGCTCCTTGCTAGCAATTCGTTCCGGAGCAATGTTTAGTACCCCTACCTCGGAAGCAAGTACGATCAAATCATCTTTAGTTATATAATAGCGGCCAGGACGCAATCCGTTACGGTCCAAAACAGCTCCGATCATTCGGCCATCTGTAAAGGAAATAGCTGCGGGTCCATCCCACGGCTCCATGAGACAGCTGTGGTATTCGTAAAAAGCTTTTTTCTCGTCGCTCATAGTCGCATGTTTGGACCAAGGCTCAGGGATCATCATCATCGCCGCATGAGGCAAGGAGCGTCCGGAGAGCATTAAGAACTCCAGCGTGTTATCGAACATTTGGGAGTCAGAGCCGTCTGCATCAATAATAGGTAGAATTTTTTTGAAATCATCACCGAACAGATCGGTATCACACATTGCCTGACGCGCATGCATCCAGTTCACATTGCCGCGAAGCGTGTTGATTTCACCGTTGTGGATGACATAACGATAAGGATGGGCGCGTTCCCAACTCGGAAAGGTATTCGTACTGAACCGGGAATGGACAAGCGCAAGCGCCGTCTCAAACTTCGGATCTTTCAATTCAAGGTAATAATTGTCTACCTGTTCAGGTGTAAGCATACCTTTGTATACAATAGTACGATTGGATAAACTAGCAAAATAAAAGGCTTGATCCTGATCCAGCGCACGAACCGCATTTTCCGTCAGCTTACGAATGACAAATAGCTTGCGCTCAAATGCCAATTCCTGTGAGGCACTCACCGTCGATCCGATAAATACTTGACGAACGAACGGTTCTGAAGCTACTGCGGAAACGCCTAACGAGGAGTTATCTGTAGGAACGGTTCTCCAGCCGATCAGCTTTTGCCCGGTTTCCTTGATTTGCGCTTCAACCACCTGCTCACAGGCAGCACGCAAAACCGCATCCTGAGGTAGAAACACCATCCCAACAGCATATTGGCCAGGCTCTGGCAATTCAATATGTTCAAGAGCAAACTCCGCTTTAAAAAAGCTATGTGGAATTTGCAGCAAAATACCTGCACCATCCCCTGTATTACTTTCACAGCCTTGACCGCCGCGGTGATCCAGATTACAAAGCACATTCAATGCTTGACCCACAATTTCATGGGACGGCTTTCCCTTAATGTTAGCTACAAAACCGATGCCGCAGGCATCATGCTCAAACTGTGGATCATAAAGACCCTGTTTTATTGGTAATCCTTTTCTGCTCATGTTGTACAACCTTTCTTCCTGTAAGATTAACTTCCATACCGACAAAATTATTCCGAATCTACGAACGTTATAAATGATAATATGTTTTATATTAACACCTGAGACCTAACATATCAATTTAAAAAATATCATTTTTACGATAAAAATTTATCTTTTTTTTAATGATTTCACTTAATATTCGGTTTTTACTGCTCAAAAACAGCAAAAATCTAACATAAGATCCTCAAAAATCACGAAAACAGGATCGTTTTTATGATAAAACATTCAATAATCGATAATTTTTAAAAGACATGAAAATTTATCTCTCCCAAGCCCCTGAAGCTTCATTATTCTTGGTCTGAACACCTTCAGATGTTCGAAACCCTGACATTAAAAGTGTTGTGATCAATGAGCGGAGCGACCGTGACTTCTTGGATATAGCGTCAGCGATCGGAAGCATATTTGGCCGCGCACCAGGACTTATTCACCGGACTTTTAGAAATGGTCTGAACTTACAGACATGGACCTATACATTTATAAGGCATCCTGTGCTATGATAATGGTCATATTTTAGCGGAGAGGACTGTCTGCACCAGTGGCCAAACTATATTTTCGATATGGCACCATGAACAGCGGTAAATCAATCGAGGTTTTAAGAACCGTCCACAACTATGAGGAACAGGGTAAAAAGGTGCTGCTGTTCACTCCGTCCGTCGATAATCGACATGGGGTCGGTACGGTAGCATCAAGAATCGGTATGCAAAAAAAGGCGATTATCATTGATGACCGTCTGAACATGATCGAGCTCGCCTCCTTGGAAAAGCCGAACTGTATTTTGTTGGATGAAGCGCAATTTTTAACGAAAGCCCAAGTTCAGCAATTGGCGGACATTGTGGATACGCTGGACATCCCTGTTATTGCTTACGGTCTGCGTGCCGATTTCATGGGAGTCTTGTTCGAAGGCAGCTATCATCTGCTGGCAATCGCCGATAAGATTGAGGAGATCAAAACGGTGTGCTGGTATTGCGATAAGAAAGCGATTATGAATATGCGCTGCAAGGATGGGGTTGCCCTATTCGAGGGAGAGCAGATTCAAATAGGCGGTAATGAAAGCTACTTGCCTGTGTGCCGCAAATGCTATGCATCAAAACGCAAGGCGACTCATAAGCTGTAGCAGGGATGTCCACACAAGGGGATGAGGCAATCGGATCGTTCGACCTGCCTGGTCCTCTTTTTTGCATAAAAAAACCGGCCACAGGCACCCGCATACGCGGAGCTTACCTATTGACCAGCTCTTTAACCTTTTTGTAGGAAAGACCTGTATGATGAACCAGATCCATGACGTTGGCTTGAGGATGTTGATTCAAAAAGTTTTTCACGGTATGCGTGTCCTCAATAAATTGCTTGAGGCATTCCACACATAAAATTTCCGCGTGTTGGATTTGCAGCTTTCCGCAGCTGCTGCAGTTGGATAGAACCATCACTTCTCACATCCTATGTCAGCTTAATCGACCGTGGCAGCTTTCTTACAGATCATTACCCTTTTGTTCGACAAAAGAAACAAAATAGACTCTAAATAATAGACAATTTCGTCGATCAAGCTGATTTTAAAGGGGTAGAAGTGAAATCATTGTTAAAAATTGTTTTTTGGAGTCTCATAATCTACAGATTCTGCCAGGAAATCGATCAAATGTACCGCTTTTCTATGCTGGCCCTGTTCGGAACGTAAAATTCCCCACTGCATTTGCAGCAAACAACCCGGATTGGCTGTAACAATTGTTTGCGCTTGAGTCTGATCGACCAGCTCCATCTTGTGATCAAGTACCTGTGTGGACATTTGCGGTTGTGTAAGATTGTAAATACCCGCAGAGCCGCAGCACGTATCCGCACCCTGCAGCTCATTCAGCTGCACACCGGGAATGGACTTTAACAAATCGCGCGGCTGCCGGTTGACCCGCATCACATTCCGCAGGTGGCAGGAATCCTGATATGTCACCCGTTTTACGGGAGAATCGGGTTGCGGCTGCTTCAAGACCAGTGGACGGCCATAATCAATCAATAGCTCTGATACATCCTTCAGACGGCTCACAAAATCCTTTGCTGCGGGGCCAAGCGACGAATCTGCATGGAGCAGATGATCATACTCCTTCAGGCTGGCTCCGCAGCCACCCGCATTGCTCGCGATATAGTCGACCTTGGCATGGGCGAATACATCCAAATTCGTGCGAGCCAGACGGCGGGCACTCTCCGCTTCTCCGGCATGGGCATGCAAGGCTCCGCAGCAGGTTTGAGCTTCAGGAATCGCAACCTCGAAGCCTGCTTCACAGAGCAGCTTAACGGTATTAATATTTGTAGATGTAAACAACACATCCATGATACAGCCGCGGAACATGCCTACACGAGCCTGCTTGGCACCGACCTGTGGAATAACTAGAATCCGCTGTCCATTGGCTGCAGTTTCCCAGGCCGCCGGCAAGCCCAGCTTCTCCCACGCAGCAATGACGCCATCAGAGGAAGCCTGCGGCAAGATTTGCTCCATTTCCCGCATATGCTGGGGAAACAGCTTCATCACGCCGCTTTTGCGCGTTAGGGTCTGGATTCCAGACCGCTGGTACAGCTTAAGCAATCCGCCAACCATCCGCATACGACCATGATTCGGGAACAATCGTTCCATGAATAATGTCCGAACCGCTTTGACATGCCAAGGAAATTCAGCTTCCGTCGCTATCGATTCTCTCGCTTGCTCAATCAATTGGCCATATTTCACATCGGACGGACAGGCCGGCTCGCAGGCTCTGCAGCCCAGGCATAAATCCATCTGCTCCTTGAACTGTTGGCCCGGCTCCATGAATCCATCGGCGACCGCCTTCATCAGCGCGATCCTTCCTCGGGGCGAAGCCGCTTCAAGCCCAGTTTCATTAAAGGTAGGACAGGCGGTCTGACAGAAGCCGCAGCGCATACAATTCGTCAGCTGATCATAGTCCAAGGTGGCGACCAATTTATCTTTGAGTGCTTGTTGATTAGTGTCCACCCTTTTCCCCTCCCCCTTGATTGAGCTCGTTATGCGTCCGATCCACGTTCTGTTCCGCCCCCGAATGGGACCCAAGCAGCGCTGACTCGTCTGATTCGCTCTTAAATACGATCCGCTTGCGCGTTTCGGCGAACAGCTTGCCGGGATTCAGAATGTTGTCCGGATCAAAAGCCGTTTTTAGACGTTTCATGATATCAATACCAGCAGCCCCCACCTTCCATTCTAAAAAGGGCGCCTTAACCATACCGACACCGTGCTCGCCGGTAATCGTCCCGCCCATGCCAATAGCCGCCTCAAAGATTTCCTCAAAGGCCAACTCAACACGGTGCAGCTCTTCTTCGTCCCGCGCGTCCGTCATTGCCGTTGGATGTAAATTGCCATCGCCTGCGTGTCCGAAGGTACAGATCTGTACATTATGTTTACTGGCGATCCGCTGTATCTCCAACACCATATCAGCAAGCCTTGAACGAGGTACGGTCGCATCCTCCAGAATCGTCGTTGGACGCAAGCGCGACAAGGCGGCAAGTGCCGTACGGCGTGCCTCCATAACCTTGGCACCCTCCTCAGGAGTAGCTGCGACCTTGACCTGAATCGCTCCTTGTTGACGGCAAATATCGGCGATTTTCAGCAAATCGCGCTCTACCATCGCCTCGTCCCCATCCTGCTCAATAGCCAGAATCGCTTCTGCATCAATCGGCAAACCGATCTTGGAAAAGTCCTCAACGACACGAATTGTCGCCTTATCCATAAATTCCAGCGTACAGGGTGTAATCCGGCTGGCAACAATCTGGGATACGGTTCGCGCTGCCGATTGAAGATCACTAAATATCGCTATCATGGAGCGTCGATACTCCGGCCGCGGAACAAGCTTCACTGTAGCTTCTGTCAAGATGGCCAAGGTACCGCCAGAGCCGACAAGCAGCCTTGTTAAATCATACCCAGCTACATCCTTGACGAGCTTGCCACCCGTACGTAAAATTTCGCCATTGGCCAATACAGCCTCTAGACCGATCACATAATCCTTGGTTGTTCCATATTTTAGTCCGCGCAAGCCCCCTGCACCAAGTGCAATATTGCCACCCATCGTGCAAATGATCATACTGCTTGGGTCCGGTGGATAAAATAAGCCCGTCTCCTCGACGGCCAAATGAAACTTTTTCGTATTCAAGCCCGTTTGGAAGGTCGCAGTCAAATTGTTCTGATCAATCTCGATCAGCTTGTTCATCCGCGTCATCACCATCACGAGTCCACCCTGCATCGGAACTGTGCCTGCGCATAGATTACTGCCTGCGCCGCGTCCGATAACAGGAATCTGGTTGGCGGCACATATCTTCATAACAGCCGACACCTCAGCAGTTGAAGCCGGAAAAACGACGCCGTCAGGCATTGCCTGATAAAGCGGGGTCGCATCATAGCTGTAGGAAACGAGCGTTTCATTATCATATTTGTACCAGCCTGGGCCCACAGCAGCCTTCAGCTCTTCATGTATGGATGGTGTTATCATCGAATACAACCCTCCTTATTGCATATGGAATCGTTCTGAATTACAATCATAAATAGATAAAATTAGTCAGGTCATCTGATGACTTTAATTATAAGAGGTCGCTTTCATCTATGTCAATATAGATTTGCCACAAGCTCCCAAACCGATTTCAACACTTGTAATTTTTCAGTGGAGCGCCTATATTCAGGGATAAACTCGATTTAGACTTCGAACAATGAAAGGACGGCTCCCATGCTGATTCCAAAAGCTTCCGCTGTGGTTTCCGAAGCCATACGCGAACAAATTAATAAAGGTGATTGGCCTATAGGTTCCCGGCTTCCGTCTGTTGAAAAGCTGGCTGAGCTCTTTCAGGTAGGACGCTCCACGATCCGCGAAGCACTTGCCTCGCTGAAGGCACAAGGCTGGGTTGACGTACGACATGGCGGAGGCACCTTCGTGCTCAAGGATAAAGAGCCCGTCAATGGTGTATGGCAAGCTCCTGAAATTCACGATATCAAACAGCTACAGGCTTGGATTGAGCTTCGCTACATACTTGAAACGGAAAGCGCAGGCTTGGCAGCCAAACGTCGTTCGGCTGAACAGATAGCACAGCTTAAACAAATCATTCAGGAAATGATGACGCTCCAGGAGGAGAGCCAGCTCGATCAGGCCGACATCCGCTTTCACGTTGCGATTGCCCAAGCGTCGGGAAATCCGCTGCTTGCGGGAACGCTCGAATCGTTATTTTCTTCGATGGGCCCGATCATGCGTGAAAGCCGCCGTCTGTGGCTGTTTGCCGAGCAGAGCGAAGCGTCCAGATTGTCAGACGAGCATCTTCAATTGGTTGAAGCGATTGAAAATGGCTCCTCCACACTCGCCAAAAAACGAATGGCCTCTCATCTGCGCAAAGTGGAGCAAACGCTGCAAAGGCTCAGCAATAGCTGAATCAATAGCTGAATGGAGTTATTATTGGCTATCCGATAATGCATGATGGTAAAGCTCCAACTTGTCGTTACGGTCTTGAAGAAAGTATCCGCGCCCTAAATATTGATAGCTCGTATTGAACTTAAGCTGAGGCTGAAGGCTTTGAGGTTCCAACAAATAGCGATTCAGAGATTGACGCTTACTATTCATCGTTAATACCTGAAGGCTCGAATTGATATCATCTGGATACAATCTGTTGCTTTTTTTCTCACCCAAATAAGCCTCTGAGACAAGCTCGCCCTCTGGCATGAACGAAGCTTGAACCTCTCCTGTTTGGTTATTGATTTTATTGAGAACTCCGCTGCTGTCATGGTAATAAATATCGTTGCCCATCGTAATCAGCCTGGCGCGCGAGCCCTTTGCTAATGATAGAGACCACAATGGAACTCCATCCTCATAAACGACTATTTGTTGTTCTGCATTTGAAGTATTTTCCGCTGTGAGTTCGCCCGGAGGTTTCGATGAATGCAATATCGTCTTTCCATCCTCAAGCAAACGCAGATCGGCAGATTCATACCGTTCCGGCGCATAATAAAGGGTTTCATTTCCGCTCCACTCATACATTCTAAACGCACTATAACCACCGTTTTCATTCCCTGACTTGACAAAGGAGCTCACTAAATAACCATTCGAAAATAATGTAACCGTACCAGGTAACTTATGCTTCTCAAGTAAGGAGCCGTTCACGTCGAATTTGCAAAGATAATTAAACGAGTTGCTCACATCGCCAAAAACGGTGATCCAGAAAGATCCATCTTCATTTAGATAGAGCCCCCCAATCCGTTTCGTTCCAAAATCCCCTTGGGCCCAGAGTGCAGATGGTTCCCAGGCTGCTTGACCATCGGGCTGGATAACTTGCAGATCATCTTGGGTTTCATTGCCTGAAACGATAAAGACATGACCATCTGCCCCCTCTGCCAAGGTGTCATCAAAAAACTTTGCATAAAAAGAATACTGCCATAACAAACGCCCATCGGAGCCAATAGCCAGAACCACAGTATCTTGAGTTTCTCTATCTCTTTGCCATACATATAAAGTTCCATCTTTTCCAATATGTTTAGTTGAGTTATAAACAGAGTTCAGATTGATAAAATCCTTCTGATCGATCGTCCACTTATGTACAAAGGTATCGTTAGTATTCGCTAGTTCTGCAGCTTGAATGGGTTGAACTGTTAGTAGCGGTGTTAGGGTTAGGGTCATGACTAAGAGCAAGAGTCTTCGCAGTTTCATTGTAATCTCCCCTATATAGAGTTCGTTGTCGCTGTTGTTCATCATTCCTTGCCTATTCATTACATTACAAAAAAGCCCCTCAATCCTTGGTCCACAAGCATTGAGGGCCTCTCAGCACACCTTAAATCTTCTATTTACGCTCTAGCTCCTGCCGTGCCAGAACTAAAGAGCCGCTCAAGCCAGCATTGTCACCCAAAGCTGGAGGCACAATGTATTCCCCGATTTTTTCAGGTGTTAGCTCTTCCTTTTGGACATAGCCGTTTAATATACTCATAACATGACGGTGGACTAACGGAAATAATTGCTTTTGCTTCATAACGCCGCCGCCAAGAATGATTTTTTTAGGGGAAAGAATATAGATGAAATTCGTAACTGCCTGCGCTAAATAGTAAGCTTCAAACTCCCAGACCTGTTCATTCTGCTCCAGCTCAATGCCTTTACGGCCCCAGCGCTTCTCGATGGCAGGACCTGCAGCCATACCCTCCAGACAATCGCTATGATACGGACAAGCTCCATTATACGTATCCTCTGGATGACGTTTTATTAAAATGTGTCCCATTTCCGGATGGAGCAAACCATGCAGCAGCTTTCCTTCGACAACGGCTCCTGCACCGATTCCGGTACCTACAGTAACGTATACGCAGCTATCCAGTCCTTTGGCTGCCCCCCATTCCGCTTCTCCAAGCGCTGCAGCATTTACATCGGTATCAAATCCGATAGGCACATGAATATGCTTGCGCAGTTCATTCAGGATCGGATATTGACTCCAATACGGCTTGGGTGTTGTCGTAACACTGCCGTAGGTAGCACTTTCCTTGTTCAAATCGATCGGACCAAACGAACCGATTCCAATCGCCTCAACATGCTTGTCTTCATAATAACGAATCACTTGACCCAAGGTCTCTTCCGGTGTTGTTGTCGGAAAGCTGATTCGATCCATAATTTCCCCATGCTCATTGCCAATCCCACAAACAAATTTAGTTCCTCCTGCTTCTATTGCTCCCAAAATCATAATAATATGTCTCCTCCATCAATAGCGATTGGCTTGATTTTTAATATACAATAACACCTTTGTTTACATTCATTTTGGGATAGTCACCCATCACCTGCGGAATTTCCGTAAGCTTAAACTTATGGCTGATTAACGGTTCTATACGGACGATCCCCTGTTGAATGAGGGCAATGGCTTCTTCATGCGTGTGAGGATTAATAAAAGAGCCCAATATACGAAGCTCCTTGGCAAATATTGCAAACGGCGACACCTTGATCTGTGTAGTAGGAGAAGCGACTCCAAACAGCAGTACCTGACCGCCTTTGGCTGCAGCTTCAATCGCCAGTTCCATCGACTCCGGACGTCCAACGCATTCAATAACAACATCGGCCTGACTACTCAACCGCTCCACAACATCCGCAGTCGGGCTTACAACCTCATCTGCCCCCAAAGCAAGCAAAGCTGCATGCTTCTCTGCCGCAGGGTCACTGACAATAATTCGGGCTGCTCCCTGCTTCTTAACCAGCTGTAGGAAGAGTTGTCCGATAAATCCGCCACCAATCAATAGTACGGTATGAATCGGACGAATATCAAGCTTTTTGAAACCATGCAGCACACAACCCAGCGGCTCAACCATAGCCCCTTCGATATAGCTCAATGAATCTGGAAGCAGGTAACAATTGGCTGCAGGAGCTACGCAATATTCGCCCATTCCGCCGTCCCGCGTAACGCCGACAGCCTGAAGATGATCGCACAGATTGATCTGACCATTGCGGCAATATCGGCAGCTGCCGCAGTAGATGTTGGGATCCACCGATACACGATCCCCTACTCTAAGAGCAGTGACACCTTCTCCGCATTCCGTTACTTCTCCAGCAAGCTCATGACCGAGCACAATGGGAGGAGTCACTGCTGCAGAACCCGGATTTCCGTGATAAATATGTTGATCCGTACCGCAAATACCACAGCCCTGAACACGAATTCTAACTTCTCCGGGTAAAAGCTCGGCTGACTCCCACGCGACTACTTCGATATGATGCTTCCCTTGCAATACCGCTGCCTGCATGTCTTCATCTCTCCTTTAGTTTAAATGCACTTTATCTATAGCTTACACCGTATTGGGACTTTAAAAGATCATTCCAGCTGGTGCCATATACTTCTCAAATCTTAACAAAAAAACAACAGCCCTACAATACGAAGCAAGTCACATGAACGACTTTGTATTGTGAGGCTGTTTATTCAACTTTTTAAGGCGTGATATTCAGATGCGGCCGTCCTCCGATATCAGTGCTTTCTCTTGAAGTATAGGAGACATTCCCGTTCGAATTCACAGGGGATGTACTATAAACCCGAATGGAAAGCTTCTTTCCGCTCGACATAGCCGCTTGTAACTGAGTAGTCACATTAATTGTGATCGGCGTGCCGGCCGTAATGGTATAGGTACCAAGAACTGTGCTGGAGGCTGGCTTGGTGTTCCATGTTATGGCCCCTTCTGTCCATGTGTTGTCGCTAACCAAGGCTACCTCATTCTGGATACCGGCTGAGGCCGCCACTGTTGGTGTGAGTGTAATCGATGCCGCTGATACGGTTCCGCTATAACTGCCAAAATCAAATTTAAAATAACCATCACGCTTGTAGCTTGTTAAGTCGTTCTTGGTATCTATCGTAACTGCAGTAGTTCCTGCCTGATTGATTCCGGCATAGGTTCCATCACGCACCGTAGCATCATCCACAGCAGTCCATACATTGGGAAGAGCCACGCCGGCACCATTGTAAGCACCGCGGTTCGGAGCGCTCGAAGCAGATACGGTATTCCCCCAGTAGTCCTTGCCGCCATTACTGCTCATGAGCACACCTGATCCCAGAGCAGGCGAACCCGTTCCGAGCTTGTAACCATTAACCGAATTTAATCCTGTGCCTCCGCTGCCTGCACCTGCTAAGAGAGGATCGGTAGTAAGCTTGTGTGCGTCGCTCGGCTCGCTCGCAGGATGATTCCCATAGAAGACGTTATAGTCGTAAACATCATTAGCTTTCACTGAATATCCACCGCTGCCCGAGTTGTACACGATATTATTTTTGAAATAGAGCGGATTGCTGCCGCTTAAGCCAGTCGTAATGCTTGTGCCTAAGCCTGAGCGAATATAAAAGGTGTTATTATAAATATTTGCATTTAGCGGCGTGTAGTCGCTATTAAATTGAAAAATCCGTGCACGGTCATTTTGGCTGATGTTATAACGAACAATCATATTGTCGTTACGGATCGATCCGTTGCCCATGACTAGAAGAAACCCACCTTCATTGTCATGGCTGTAATTGTATTGGACCGTACATCCAGTCAGATTATAATCACAATCGAAGCCCTGTCCATCATTGGTCGTCTTCGTATTATAGGCTTCATTATACTGCATCACCGGATTGGTGCTGTTAATGGCCCATATCGCAACATTATAGTGGGTATCCCGCGCATGGGCTGTGTTTACAACATTATTTTGGATTAGGCCATTTATCGATGCACGCATCACAATGCCATCTCCGCCGATATCATTCAACGTATTATTACTGATGACGAGATTCGTATAAGGCTCGAAATATCCGCTGCCGTCATTATTGCCCCAGGAGCTTCCATTGCTAATTCCGGTCCGGTCGGCGCTTTCCACTGTATTGCCGTCGATCAAAACATCGTTCCACTTCGTGCGTACAGCGTTACCAGACACCGTAATATAAATGCCCCCAGTAACTTTTAGTGCATCCGTGTTCGTTCCCTTAATATCGTGAATATACAGATTCTTAATATAAAAATGATTATAGGACCCTACATCCTGCGCTTCGACTTTAACCCCGTATCTGTCACCTTCGGCTGCCGCTGTATTGGTTACCTCCAAATTATTAATTTCCCAATACTGCTGGTTGTAAAAGTATACAGTCGCTCCGGTCAACCCGTTACCGTTAATAATCGGCTTATTCCCCGTACCGTACTTATCAATAATAATTGGAGATCCGGCTGAGCCGGAGCCAAGCGGATGTAATTGCCCCGACCAGGTAGAACCTGATTTAAAAAGAATTTTATCACCTGGCTGAAAGGTAATGCCGTTTACTTTCATTAAGCTTTGCCAGGCAGTTCCGGTGCTAATTCCATTGTTGCTGTCGCTGCCGCCTGCAGAATCTACATAATAGGTCGTATTGTTGGCATAGGTGGTAGCCGTCCAGGAAGGTACGGACAAAACGAACGTCAGCATAAGTGAGAAGACCAGACCGAGCGGCAGGCAAAAACGAAGGGCCTTGGTTAATATCATTAATCATTCTCCTCTTTAATTAAAATAAAAGCGTTTACAAGATCCTGATGCAAAAAATATAATTATCGCATCTGGATTTGTTGATATCCCTGCTCCATAATCACCACCTTTGCTGCCTCAAGAAGCTGCTTCACCTTGGACTCGTACCTATCGTCAATCATTCGCTGCCTGACACTATCCTTGACCTCTCTGTAGGGCCTGTAATCACCTTCTTTCCGCTCCACGGTCTGGATAAGACCAAAGCTGTTAGGAGTCATTTCCAATACGCCGCTGATCTGGCCGGCAGGCAATGAAAGAGCTTCGTTCATCATCAGCTCGTCGGGATTATGAATATCTCGCCTGCGCAATTGATCTTCGTTAATAACTAACTCTTCAATAATCCAGTGTGACGTCTCATCTCGCTTCAAGCTTTGGCGTAATTCCTGAATATCTTCGCCTTTTTCAAGCCGAAGTTTGATTTGATCTATTTTTGCCTTTGCTTCGAGTTTGGCAGTTTCATTCGGAATTCCCGGCAGCGTGGAATAGGGGATCACTATTTTCAGTGCTTTCAGTTGTCCAAATCCTTGATACAGCTTACCCTTCAGCTCCTCATACTGGTCAATCAGCTCTTGTTCAGATAAGGGCTCTTCTCGATCACTTAAAGCTGCCTTTAATTGGTTGACCATCGTCGAATACACATAAGTATAGTAGCCCCACTCATCGTATTGCTGTGGCCCATAAATAACACGATGGTTATTCACAGCCTCCTTTCTCCTCTGATTCTCTTTGGCCCATTTATCGAGAAACGACGAATAATCAGGATCTTCCAGCAGCCCATATTGCTGTGCCAGCAGCTGCTGAACCTTTACCCGCTTCATTCGCTCTAAGGCCAACTGCTTGGCTTTTTCAAAAGGAACCTCACCCTGAAAGCTGGTAGTCCAAAAAGAAGGTGAGTCATTGGCATCGTATTTTTGTTGGAAATATCCGCTAACCAGCGCTTTTACCTGTGCTAAAAACAGATGAAATTCCCGTTCATCTATAGCTGCCCCATTTATATAAGCCACCGTTGGATTAGTTTGATTCGATGAATAGGGCAAATTCCCAGGCTCTGCTGCGTGTACTGGATTGCTCCATTCTTCCGTATGCTGCCAGGTGATGTAGCCTGTGCAAACAACCGCCGATATAAAGATAGCCATTGCAAAAACGAAGGTTCTGCCGCTTGTTGGTATCATGAGCTCCCTCCCAAAGCCTGGCACATGAAGCACCATGCAAAATAATTGAAAATATGAAGGTTAGACTTCAGACTTCGTCTGCAGTGATACGGAATGACCAATCCCCTTGCACCACCTGCTGCCGGATAGTAAATTTGATTCGATACAAGCTATTCCCCCAAACCTGCTGTAAATTTGTATCAACTACATGAATGTGCTCAAATTCAGCCTGCCATTGTTCATCTTCGAAGCTCACTAGCAATCCATCGCCTTGGGCATCTCGAAGACTGATCACACCCTTACCTGACAACTCGGGACGATGGCAGGTCATCATATGGAGCACGATTTGCTCGGAAGGCTCTGTAAGCTGACATTGCTCCCTCAATCTAATTTCTGCAGCATGTGCATCCCCCCGTTCCATAACTAGGCTGCGGTTCCAGCTGGAGACTCCTGCATGAGCCGGGTATGCGCCTGCCAAATCGAGTTCAAACCGGACAGAGGTTTCGCTTTGCTTGTAAACCACGTTCCGTGCTCTGAAGGGACGTCCTTCCTTTTGCTCGAAGCCATTGATCACTGGAACGCTGTGATAACCGGATTGCATCGTCCAAATTTCATAACGTTCCGGACTAAAAGTTTTGTAAGTGTAAGTCTCGACTCCAATGTCGATCAGGAAAGGCTTGCCATTCCAATAAATCACATAATGACCGATATCGTTATGATTATGGCTCTCGTCGTTATGTCCACCTTTGGCAGCCACATACAAGCCTTGTGACGAGCTGTCATATTGTCGCGCAGCCATCACCTGCAGGTCAGGAAGCCACGTATCCTTGATTAAGGGCCGCGGAAGCGCAAGTTCCTTCTGTATATCCGCATAGGACAACAGGCTGATCATTTCCTGAAAAAAAGAAATCCCCTTCTTGCTCCTGCCTGACACTCGGTAAGAATCAACACCCTTTTGACCCAATGCCTGAAGCTGCTCATCCTGGATCCTCAAGCCGTATAAATGGATCATGCTGTAATCCTGTGAAGCTATTGCAGATCCATCGGCAAAATTAACGAAGTAGTGGTCGTCAATATACATTTTATAAACAAATTGACCCAGCTTTCGGATCAACGGCTGATCATATACTTGAAGGGCTCCCTCTGAGCTGCGGTATATGAGCTCCAAATTGACTAACAGCATACCGGCAGCTCTGGCCCAGTACGATGAGCCTTCATCACAACCGCCGTCTTCAAACTGCACTTCCAGATAACGGTCAAGGCTGCGCAATATTTTATCGATGATAGCCAACTTTTTCTCGGATGCCATTTCTTGCAGCAGCACGACCGTCAGCATATTCGCATTGCACCAGGGGTTCCAATTGTTAACTTCTCTTTCACCAAACCCCATCCACCAGAAATCGTTTCTTTCCATGTAGGGTGTTAGGATGCGGCGTTCGATTTCCACACGGATACGCTCCCGAATAAGTGTGGTTATCTGATCCAGCTGATTATGCAGCAGATGGGAGGTCCACGCCAACAGTGAGGCTGTTTCTCCTGCCGTCAGGTCGAATAGTGGTTCTTTGGTATCCGAGAGCAGCTGCATCGGATTCAAAGATAAGTAATGATGCGCCGGAGCGCACCAGGTTGTCTGCTCGCAAATCAGCCAAATCACATCGACAATCTGCCTCAGAAATCTGCCTTTCGCTTCCAAGCATTCCGCAATCAATAAGGTACAGAGAGCAGCGCGTCTTTCATTATCAACCGAGTCGTAGGGCTTTCTACTACCCTCCTCGAAGTAAGCCATGAAGGCAGAAGCACGTAAAGATGGCCATTCGTAGTTCAAATAAAGCTCCGCTTCGCTGATCCACTCGTTCCGTAATTGCTGCGGAATCTGCTCCCAGGCTTGGCGGTCTTCAAAGGATGGAAATAAGCGGCCGGCCATTTCCTCGCCGAGCATACAGCGATTGATATCAGATAAGGTGATGTAATCGGTCAGTTTCATTAGGTAAAATCCCCCTTGCTATGGTCGTTGGCACAGACAGCTAACCTATTCTTACATACACAAAACCAAAGGCCGTCCCAACAGTAGTTTATCTACGATTGTGACAGCCCAAGGAGTGACTCCTATTTATTTGATGACATCTGTGTACTGCTTTTCGATTTCATTGGCACCAGCTGCTCTTGCTTTTTTCACATACTCATCAAAGGAATCGATCGGCTGCTCGCCCGTAATGATCTTGATGTAATTTTCGGTGGTCAGCTTTTGCATATCAGCCGTGTACTTTCCTGATGCTTCAACGCTTGGCAGGTAAGAAGGGGGAGTACCTGTACCTTTCACCTTGTCGGCAAGCTCATACTTTGCTTTGAAGATCTCCTTTACTACTACAGGATTGTTCGTATACATCCCAAAGGTGCCAACGCCCCGTTGAGCCGATTCGGTCGGGTTTTTCAGCTTGGAGACAACAGCTCCGTCCTTGTTAACCGTGTAATCCTTATCCTTGACTCCAGCACTGGCCAGCATGTAGTAGTCTTTATCCGTCACCAGGGTATCGAGCATTTTTAGAATCG
Source organism: Paenibacillus sp. 1_12 (assembly GCF_900114475.1). Lineage (GTDB taxonomy): Bacteria > Bacillota > Bacilli > Paenibacillales > NBRC-103111 > Paenibacillus_S. Next base: position 51,364 of record NZ_FOTE01000009.1, read on the forward strand.
TGTCCAGCTTCCGCGGATCTTTGACTGCATTTTTGGTGATCACGAGTGTTTCATTGTTATAGCCCCAAATATTGGCACCGAAAGCTTTCCCATCCGGTCCTTTGATCGCTTTTCCTAGTGCCCATGTTTCGCCATATTTGGCATCCGGCTTCACTTTCATGAATTCCTGATACACCGCTCCACCCAGATCTCCTTCCGTCAAAGGCGGCGTCCAATGGTAGAACATCACGTTGCCGGTCACTCCCACCCGATTGTTAATAAAGGCATGAGAGGTTGCCCAGTAGCCGCCTTTGTTCTCTCCTGTGACGAATTCGGGATCAATCACACCATCCTTGTACCATTTGGCGAGCAGCTTCAAGCCTTCTTTCATTTCCGGCTGGATAGCATCCATGAGCACCTTGTTATCCTTTACCGTATACCAAAGAGCTGAGTAAGGTGTGGTTCCTTTGATGACATCTGTAGGGATCGGACCAAAGGCGCCAAGGACAGCTTGCATCGCGGTACTGGAAAGCCCGTAGGTGTCCTTTTTACCGTTTTTGTCCGGGTCATTGTTCGTAAACTTGTAAATGGCGTCCTCAAATTCGGCCAGCGTTTCCGGTACTTTCGTAATACCCACATTGTTCAACCAATCCATACGCCATACCAGACTCGTCGGATAGGTGCCATCCAGCTGGAATGCGGATAATCCGTAGTTTTTGCCTTTGTACATGCTGGCACGGAAGGCGGAGCCGGAGGTGTCGTTATCCAATATCATTTTGTAATAATTGGGCGCCTTCTGCTTGATTGTTTCCACCGGAATCTCTGCCGCAACCCCGCTGTCTACGAGCTTGGCAAGCTCAAAGCCCTTCAGCCTGAGAATGTCCGGGATTTCTCCAGAAGCCATTCGCACATTAAACACTTCACTATATTTCTGGGAGTCCGCAGTCCATACATTGATCTTGGCATTAAAACGTTTGGAAATTTCCTGCAAGATCTCCGCATTGGGATCAGGTGCTACGTCATTGATGTTGTAGCCTGCCCATTCAATCGTTACAGGTGCTTCATTCTTCGGCTGTGCAGTCGCTCCTTTATCTGCAGCTGCGGGAGCTGTTGCCGGAGCCGCTGGTGCTGGTGTATTGCCCCCACTGCTGCAGGCTGCCAACGTACTTGCCAACATAGCGGCGCTCATCCAACTGCCTACATGACGCATTACTTTTGGATTCATCTAAGACCCTCCTAAAATGTATGTGATCAACCATCCCGATATGGAAATCGTCAAAAATCCGAGGTTCAAAAGGTCGACTTTTCAGCAACGAGAAGTACAAGTTTTCATAGAAAACTCGCTTCGTAAGCAGTGAAGAAGGAGGAGCGGAGTTTAGGAAAACCTAAATGAGCACCGCACTTCGAGCCTGAATGCAAAATTCGATGCCGAATACGCTTCCTGTGAAACTTCGTGATCAAAAGGTGATTTTTTGAACAACCTCTAAAGGGACGGGGTTAACCTTTTAATGAACCGATCATAACTCCCTTGACGAAATACTTTTGCAGGAACGGGTATACCGCCAGCAAGGGCAGCAGCGATACCATCAGGGCAGCCATTTTCATCGTGTCCGTATTGGCATAAATCGTATTAGCAGTCTCGACTGCCTGTGGCTCCGAGCCCTCGAATAATATCTTGCGCAGAACGAGCTGCAGCACGGCTTTATTGGAATCCTTAAGATAAATCATCGCGTTAAACCATTCATTCCAATGGTAAACCATCGTCCACAAACCGACAGTAGCCAGAATCGGAATTGAAATCGGCAGGATGATCCGTGTCAAGATGACGAACTCGTTCGCGCCATCAATTCGGGCTGATTCCTGAATTTCCTCAGGTAGCGACATAAAATAATTACGGATGATCAACATCGTAAACGTATTAATCGCGACTGGCAGTACCAGCGCCCAGATGCTGTTGTACAATCCCATACCTTTGACAATTAAGTAAGTCGGGATCAACCCCCCGCTAAAAAACATCGTGAATACCATGAAGATCGTCCAAAACTTACGATGCACCAGATATTTCTTCGATAAGGGATATGCTGCCAGAATCATCAAGGTCATGGAGACGATAATCCCAATAAGTACCCGCAGGATCGTGTTCATATATCCCGTCCAAATTTGTTGATATGCAAGCACCTTGCGGTAGCCATCAAAGTCAAACTCCAACGGGATTAAATGAATACCATAGCTGCTAACGACATGCGGCGGACTCATCGAAACCGTAACCACCTGCATGAAAGGGATAATCGTCAATATACTGAGCAGGATCAGGGTTGCATACACAATCGTATCCACGACAAGATCTTCAACCGTTCTCTTCTTGTTCTTGCGTACCGTTTCCATTACTCGAGTCACCTACCATAGAGAATAGTCGTTGGTTTTCTTAGCTACATAATTAGTTAGTAATATTAACAGGAAGGCGATGATGTTTTTGAACAAGCCCACGGTCGTAGCAAAGCTGTAATCGCCTTTCACAAGTCCTACCTGATACGTATATGTCGATATGACATCACCTACCGAGAGAACCGAGGCGTTCAACAAATTGTAGACCTGGTCAAAATCGTCATTGATGATGCCGCCGACCGCGAATATAAACATGATCGTAACGACAGGCATGATCGATGGCATCGTAATATTCCAGATTTTCCGCAGCCTGCCCGCCCCATCCATATCAGCTGCATCGTACAGTTCTGGATCGACACTCGTGATAGCAGCCAAATAAATGATCGTAGACCAGCCAACCTCCTTCCAAATGGAGGAGAGCACGAGAATCGTACGAAACCACGCTTCACTCGTTACGAAAAAAATCGATTTGTAACCGAGCCCCATAATGATCGCATTGATCAGCCCACGGGTCGGGGAAAGAAATTCAATCACAATCCCGCCAAGAATAACCCAGGAAATGAAGTGCGGCAGGTACGTGATCGTCTGGACCGCTTTCTTGAATATCACAATGCGTACCTCATTCAAAATCAAACACAGGATAATGGGCGCAGGAAATCCAAAAATCAATTTATAGGTGCTGATGATAAGGGTATTCTTCAATACAGGCAAAAAATACAGCCCTGTGAACAGCTCCCTGAAATGGTCTAACCCGACCCATTCACTTTCCGCAACCCCCTTCAGCGGGTAATAATTTTGAAAAGCAATTACGATTCCATACAAGGGCGCATAATGAAAAATAAGGTAGTACGCGATGACTGGGATCAGCATGAAGAAAAAGTATTTTTGTTTCCAATAGAGATTGGTGGCGCTTTCTTTATTAGTCTTATGCTGCAAGCGATTGTTAAGTTTTGCTGTGGGAGCGACCGCATCGGTCTCCATGCCCATTCCTCCTGTTCGAAAATCTGGTCTGTGTCTGATGCCCTTATCGTACGTCCTGAGGTCCACAGCCGACAAGCGTTAATAACTTTACTACTGTGCTGTTTTTTTTACGTCTTTGACCGCATTCCCTTATTTATTCATACAGCAGCCACCGGACTACCTATTTTTTTACCTGTGCATATATTTTTACTTTTCCCACGTTTGGCAGCACTTAAGGTACTTTAAGTGCCTTATATTTCTTGTACCATAAGTGAAAAACAAAAAAACCGTGGCAGCTTACTCACCACAGCTTGGAAAAAGACAGCATACATCAGGCTGGTTAACCATTCAGGCTATCCCGATAACTTTTAGGCGTACAACCAAACTTCTCCTTAAATAATTTGGCAAAATATCGGGGACTCGTATAGCCGAGCTTCTCGGCAATGTCCTTGATCGATAAATCCGATTCCCTGAGTAGACTTTCTGCATGCTTCATCTTGATTCCCGCCAAATGCTCCGAGAAATTCGACCCCATCACCGATTTGTAAATTCGGCTTACATAACTCGAATTCATATGTATCCCCTCACTTAAGGAGGAAAGCGAAATTTCGTTATAAATATTTTGTTCGATATAAGCCAAAATTTGCCGCTCCAGTGCAGTTCCGGGGTCGTTACCCTTAGCGTCCGCTGTATGATAATCCATGATTTGTAACGCAACTTCAGACAGCCAATCCGTTAAGCTTGCAACATTATCTAATTTTCTTCCATAATCCCGGATATCGTAGCCGAGAAAACGCTCCAGATCAATGTCCATGGCAATCGCGCTTGTCCGAATAACCGAAATGGCGTCAAACACCGTGTTACGGCAAAAATCGATATGATACCTTCCCGAAACAAGTCCCTTCAGCACAATATCGAGAATGGAGAATACCATTTCTTTATTTCGGCTGCGAACCGCTGCGGACAGCTGCTCCATAATTTGCAAACCACTGCCGTTTTCCTTACGACCAGGTATCGCCAGTTCTTCATAACTAATTAACGATTGAGCTGGCATAATAAAAGAATAACTCAAACACTCGCACGCTTCCGCATAGGACCGAGCCATGTTGGCGTAACTATGATCGTATTCCTGGCCGAAGCCGAGCACATACTTTCCTTTGATCTGCGTACCAATGCTGCTGCGAATTTCCTCCTTATCCAAGGGCTTGGAATAATTCAGAATCGCCACTATATTTCCCGCATTATCAATCGTTGAGCAGAGCCAATGATCCTCAAGATCCTCAAGATCATGCAGTAAATTGTAAGGAACGATCATTTCATTTCCAAAACCTGTACCCTCGGTATCAAAAACCTTTAAGGCCATACAAGCTGTTTTTTTCTGAGTAAAATGAATTTCGAGCATCTGCTCCATTTGTTTGACATGAGGATCATTCTGATCCATATCCCCCTGCAGCAGCCGCATAATAAACTTATCGCGAATAATCGGCTTGTTGGCTTCCATCTGATGATTCAAATCATTAATAGTATGGGATACGCGGTCTATTACATTGTGAAGCAGCGTATACTCGCTCTTCGTTCCCTTTTCCAGCTGACTTTCGGCATTTCCCAGCTTGAGAATGGTCTGAATCACCCTACGCAAAGGCTTGTTCGCACGGTGAGTTACATAGATAGACAGCAGCAAGCTGACAGATAGCAAAATAATGGTCGTGATAATCAAATAATGAGTTAACTGCTGGGATTTCTGATAGAGCGCATCAATAGAAATAATGGAAACATATCTCCAATTATTGTATTTCGACTTCGAATAGGAAATAACGCTTTGGGTACCCTCGACTGAAGCTTCAAAAGTACCGTCACTCGCATTTTGCAGCAGGGTGCTAATATAATCCTTTTGCTTGAAATTGTGGCCGATCCATTGTTTATCACTATGAACGAGTACATTGCCCGCTTCATCCATAATAAATAAAACTTCTCCGTCTGTGGGTGAGGATTGAATCAAATTATGAATCGCGCTTTCTTTAATATTAATGGCAATGACCGCTTGTCTGTTGGTTGGATTGTCTATTAATGGGATATTCGATAAGTAAGTGATGACCGGCATATTCAATGGCATGGATATTCGGGGAGCCAGCCAACGATTCGGTGTTTCCTGATTTTTCAATACGTCGATCCATGCATCATCTAAGCTTTTTCTGGAGCCTGCGGAATCGAGGTAGGAATTGTATTTATCATTAATATATACATTCCCTGCTGTATACCAGACTTCAACGGACTGCAGGAAGTTCAGCTTATACGGGATGTCCGTAAGATAGTTGCTCACCTCTGCGATCTTGAATCCGTTTCCACTAATATCATGTGTCAGTGGATAGACCAAAATTTCATTGCTTGGAATATCGGAGAAATAAATGTTCACCAGCCGGATGACACGATCGAGAATAGTTTCATCCACCGCATACTTCAGCTTATTGACGTCCTGTGTGCTTTGTCTCATAATCTCCCGATTATAAGCAGTTGAGAAATAATGGATATACAGTACCTGAGGAACCAAGGAAATGATGATCACGAGCAAGATGTTGAAAATAAGAATTCGTGAATAAACGGTATTCATCCTCGCTCGTATATTAAACATGGAACACCCCCTCAGGTTATGGCCACCTCTGGCCCGCAGGATTCAAGGATTATTATACAATATTTTCCGCTGTAGCATCACAAAAAACCTTCCGCATGTCGCGAAAGGCTCGTTCGTAAATACACAAATATTAGCTACATAAGATGAACCAAAGAAACACACAGCCCCAGCGGAGAAAGCGGACCCTTCTGGAGAAACGAAGTGTTCGCCTTTGCAGACGGATTCTTACCCCTATGGGGCTAAGAATCAAAAGAATCTGGCTGCAACAGCGATTGGAAGAGGGGTCTGCTTTCGCAGCGCCTCTTTGCTGTCATGATGTTTAGTTCATCTTATATAGTGAAGCAGCTTACAGCTCGGGAATAAAAATATCGACTTCCCGCTTCAGCTCACTTGAACGCAATATACCATCAATAATTGCCTGATTACGGATAATTTCGGAGCCAGGAATCGGGGCGGGCCGTCCCTCTTGGATCGCAGTAACGAAATCACGTACTTTTTCATAAAAAATACTGATCTGATGCTGCTTGACTGGAAAAGCGCTCTCGGTGTGGTGACCCATAATATCATGGAACAGCGATACCGATGTAATCCCACCGTCCCAAGCTCCATTACCGGAAGGGGTAACCTTCAAGCCGGCATCCGTACCCAAAAACAGTGTCGGTCCCAGCGTGTCCATGTGCATAGCCCAGCCAATTTTGAAATTGACAACAAGATCACCTTCAAAGCGGATCATCGCCATTCCGAAGTCCTCAACCTCAAATGCGCTAGCCTGCGGATGATAATGCGGATTCGTACCAAAATGATTGCTGGTCATCGCTGAAACCGTCAGCGGCTTCGGATATCCAAGTGCGTTCAGCACCATATCCAACGAATAACAGCCGATATCGGCTAGCGCACCTGCCCCAGCCAACTGCTTCGAGATAAATGTTCCTTTCGGCATCCCTCTGCGCCGTCCACCGCCCGTTTGTACATAATATACATTGCCTAGTTGACCGGATCGAACGATATCACGAATCATCTGCATGTTCGGATCATAACGGGGCTGAAATGCAATGGAAAGCATTTTTTCGGTTTTTTTGGATGTCTGCACCATGTCAACCGCCTGCTCCATCGTAACCGCCATCGGCTTTTCCACGAGCACATGCTTACCCGCGCGAAGCGAGTCCACACTGATCGAATGATGCGAGACGTTAGGGGTACATACACTGACTCCGTCCAGATCCAATTCCAATAACTTGTTATGATCATCAAACGCCTTGACACCGTTAAGCTCATGCCTGGCTATGAATTCCTCAGCCTTGCCTGGGATGATATCTGCGATCCCAACAATCTCCACATCATTCATTAGCTGATAAGCCTTTAAATGCGCGCCTGCAATATTCCCACTGCCAATAATTCCGATCTTAATTGTCTTTACCACCTATGTCGCCTCCTGTACTAGTAACCAAACTTGATTGATAAGCCAAATTTTATCATGTTCCGGGTATGCTTCCTATTGCGAAAAGGTGACAAGAAGCTTCAACATTGCGACCTACACCCGATGCATTTTACGATAATGGGAAGGGCTTACCTTCATTTTCCTGGTAAATACGCGGCTCAAATAAAAACCGCTCTCATACCCGCAGCGTTCGGCGATTTGCTCTAGCGTCATCTCGGTTTCAAGCAGCAGCTTCTGGGCTTTCTGTATGCGAAGGGTCGTCAAATAATCGATCGGCGTTGTGCCGTGAGCCGCATGAAACTTTCTCGTAAACTGCACAGGGCTTAAATCCAGACTAGCACTCAGCTCCTTCAGGCTAATCGGTTCGTAAGCATATTGCTGCAGCCGTCTGGTTGCTTCCACGATCTTGGAGTCCTTGTCCTTGCGGTCGTCTGCCTGCTGGGAAAAACCACTCTCCATCTGGTACTGCTGCCACAGATCATTCAGATAATGGTCCCACAGCAGCAGCCTTTGCTCATCCGGCAGTCTTGTCAATTGGTGCATATAGGAGTAGGTAGAGGACAGCCGATTATGATCGATAAAAGTAAGCTGAACGGGCGGGGTAAAATGGGATACTTCCTCGTTACGAGAGGATGCTGCATTCGAGCGCACTAGAGGGAATGAGTCTGTTGGCCAGCCAAGCCTAATAAAATGGAACGAAACCGGATCCAACACCTCCCGTTCGAATACAACGCCAGGCGGACATAGAATGGCATCGCCAAATAAGGCGGTCCCAGCTGTCTCTCCGATCCTGTAACGGAAAGAACCATTCTCAACGGCGAACATCACCCATTCCGCATAGCTGTCCTGCCTGAATTGGAATTTGTCCTTCTTGTGCCAATACGCATAGCTGATAAAATAAGGCTTCCATTCCCATAACGGTATGTGCATGTGGCCCCTCCTCTGAAATCACTTGTCACCCTCTAACCCAGCAGCAGCGTTCGATTCTTGAATTACGAAATAAAGGGTATGTCTGATGTATAATCCGTGCATGTTCACCGTAAGTATAGGATTCTATAATGAAATTATAGATATTAATCATTATACTACCGAGGTGATCCTATTGAAAAATGAAACTGTGCAAACCGATATTACTATCGTTGGCGGCGGCTTATCCGGCGTAAATGCAGCTGTCGCAGCAGCCCGCTTGGGCAGGAAGGTAGCTCTGATTCAGAACCGCCCCATGCTCGGCGGCAATTCCAGCAGTGAGGTTCGTGTCTGGGTATGCGGCGCCACCTCTCATGGTGTTAATCGCTATGCGCGCGAAACCGGCATTATGGGTGAGATGTTCGTCGAGAACCAATACCGCAATCCCGAAGGCAATCCCTATTTATGGGATATGGTCGTGTTGGAAACCGTTTTGGCTGAGCCGAATATCCAGTTGTTTTTGAATACGGATGTGCATGAGGTCGAAGCGTATGGTGCTGAGGATGACCGTCGGATTGCTTCTGTCACAGGCTGGATGATGGGCTCCGAACGGAGAATTCGTTTTGAAAGCGAGCTATTTTTGGACTGCACGGGCGATGGGCTGGTAGGCTTCCTTGCAGGGGCGCAGCACCGGATCGGCCGTGAGGCGAAGAGTGAATATAACGAGGATTGGGCGCCTGAGGCCGCTGATAATATTACACTGGGCAGTACACTGTTATTTTATACCAAGGATGTCGGTCATCCGGTCCGATACGTACCGCCGAGCTTTGCCAAGGATATTGCAGCCACGACCATTCCGCTCAAAAGGGTGATCCGCAGCGGCGACAACGGCTGCAGCTACTGGTGGATCGAATGGGGCGGCGAGCTGGATACGGTGCATGAGAATGAGCGTATTCGCGATGAGCTGTGGTCGGTCGTATACGGCATCTGGGATTATATTAAAAACTCCGGACAATTTGAAGCCGAGACGATGACATTGGAATGGGTCGGCTCGATTCCCGGCAAACGCGAATACCGCCGTTTTATCGGTGATTACGTGCTGAACCAGAACGATATTCTCGCGCAGCGGGAGTTCGAGGACCGGATCGCCTTTGGCGGCTGGTCGATTGATCTGCATCCCCCAGGGGGCATGTACGCGACGGAAAGCGGCTCGAAGCACCTGCATCCCGATGGGATTTATCATATCCCATTCCGTTCGTTGTACTCCGTCAACGTGTCGAATCTGATGTTCGCCGGGCGCAACATCAGCGCCTCGCACGTAGCCTTTGGCACGACGCGCGTGATGGCCACATGCGCGGTCATTGGCGAGGCCGCGGGTACCGGCGCGGCCCTCGCCGTGCAGCACGGCGTGACGCCACGCGCCGTGTACGAGCAGCACCTGACGCAGCTGCAGCAAACGCTGCTGCGTCAGGATGCCTCGGTCATCGGCCTGCGAAGCAGCGATGACAGGGATCTCGCGCGCCGTGCGAAGCTCACGGCGTCGAGCACATTGCGACGGCTGGCGGTCGAAGACGCCGCGGAGCCGTGGTCACTGCAGGGCGGGGACGTCGCCCTGCTGGTGCCGGTGGCGCCGGAGCTGCAGCGAATTGAGCTGCTGCTCGACGCAGCGGCGGCAACCAAGCTTGAAGTGGAGGTGTGGAGCACCGGCCGCGCAGAGAATTATATCCCGCATCGGCTTGAATTCAGCGGCTTGGCTTCCATCGTATCCGGTAAACAGCAATGGGTCAGCATTCCGCTGGAGTGGAAGCCGATGGCTGCACAGCATGGTTTTATTATTGTCAAAGCCAACGAGCATGTGACACTATATGTATCCCATCAGCCACAAACCGGCGTGCTCTCGTTCATTAAAAATACGTCAACGACGACCTCTATAGACTTCAGCAATCATGATCCGGAGCAGCCCGTCGTGTTATGGAGTATGAAAAAGCTGGTGCGCAAGCCATTTTGCTTCCGCTTGTATCCGGAAACGTCCGCCTTTGAGGTCGATCATGTAACCGATGGTTATATCCGAACTTACGGTGAGCCCCACATGTGGCTCTCTGAGGCTCTGAACCCAGCTGGAACCGTCCCTGCTTCCCTTGAGCTTTGTTGGCCAGAGCCTGTGCAGATTAGTGAAATCCACCTTACATTTAATGACGATGTGAATGAGGATCTGATTAATTTGCATCATCATCAAACGTCGTTTCCAATTATACCCGAGCTGGTTCGGGATTATCGTCTGGAAGCCTATGTGGACGGCCAATGGGTAATCGTGCATGAGGAACAAGCCAACCGAAAACGCAAGCAAATCCACCAACTGCCAGCATCCATAAACACCCATCAGCTGCGATTGGTTATCGAGACGACCAACGGGAGCATGCACGCGGAAGTCATTGAAATACGTGTCTATGGTTAATTCATAAATAAGGCTGTCCCCATGCAAAGCACCAGCTGTAACCCGAAAGATAGACGCTTTGAAAAAGTATCCTTACGGGTCACAGTTCAGCATATGCTGGAGGACAGCCTTTTTATCTGCTTATACCTTAAGCAGCTTCTCGATATATAAAGACGGCTCCTGACTAAGATCAATAAAGCCACCTTCGACTTCAACTAACGGATTCACCGGATTCTTATCATTCAACATTACGATTCTACCTTGCTGACCATCTGATAGAATTACCTCGCATCCTATCAAATAAATCATCAGCTTTTCCATAAAGCTATGCACGACAAGAGGATCCATGGCCCCATAGGCATGTACCCACATGTTTCTTAATACCTCATACAAAGGCAGCTCTTCCCTGTAAGCTCTTTTCGAGGTCATCGCATGAAACACATCCGCAACAGCCACAATTTTACTCCATGGATCCATCTCGGAGCCTTTGATGCCGGAAGGATATCCACTGCCGTCTTCGCGTTCATGATGCTGCAAGGCTACAAGAGCAACTCGAGTGTCCACTTCGGATTGACTCATCAAGCAGGCGTAGCCAAGCTCAGGATGACGCTTCATTTGTTCATACTCCTCACTCAGCAAACGTCCAGGCTTCTGCAAAATAACAGGGGAAACAAATAGCTTACCCACATCATGCAGCATCCCTGCCATCGCCAGTCGAGGAATCTCATCCTCCGGAAGCTGCATCCATCTTCCGATCATCGCAGCCATCATCGCTACGCCCGCGCTATGTCGATACGTATAATCATCTACCTGCTGGATATTGAGCATAAATCCAATAATCCCAAAGTCTTTGGACAGGTCACATAGGGAAGGAAGTATGGTTTGCTTGATCTTCTCAAATGGAATGTAGCCACTGTGCTCGATTTCTGCAAAAATCTGCTTTACTTCCAGTACGGACTGATCCATAATCTGTTCCATTTCATCTAATGCCGGTTCCAGATCCTCTTGGCTGAGATGAATACAGTGTTCCAACAGCAAACGGCTTGATCTCTCATTAAGCAGCGTCGATGCGGGAAGCAGCAGAGCACTCTGGGATGTATAAATATCCTTTTTAATTCTCCGCCCTTTAAACGCATCGAAAGAATCGGATTTTTTCTTAGATATGACTTTTCCCCCTCTTTAACCTGCATTGGTCAGATTCGCTTCCAAGTAGCTTCGACCTTGTCCTCCTTCCATCAGGGAGTTCGCAGCTGCTGCATGATCCAGAATTTATCTATGGTCTGATTCTCGATGGCATCTAGTAAATCGACGCAAAAGTTATCGATGCATACGCGACCCGAAAACATTTTGCGAATCATGATCTTTTCTCTCGATTTCAATTGCGACAAGGAGCCGGTAACCCCCCCCACAATTGAAGCCGATATCATGCCGTCTGCCTCCAATCGGGAGCCTCTACACACAGCATCATTGTGATAAAATATAATGTTGTCTACAGAACGGAGTTCACTTTGCAGCACGCCTTCCTTGCGGATTAGAATATCTCCTTGTGACTGCAGCATAGAAAGATGGCATTGATCGATATCAATTTGCACGTTGGTTTCTTTCATGTTGTTAATCTTTTCGACGGTTTTTTTTAGATCCTGAATCAGGCTAAGCCAAATCTCTTCGGAACCCTGCGAATACATTTTTGATAAATCAGAGAAAATTTGCAGCTTATCAATCAAATACTGCCAGGCTTCTTGATCCTGGACAGGTATGCTGTGAACATTGGTGAGCAGCTTATGGATCAACTGTGGTATTTCCTTGAATTTATTATCGACCAGCAATTTGACAACTTGACCGAAAGCCGCATTTTGGCCTTTCTGCCTGACCTGATCGGTTAACAGCTTGGCGGCTTCCATCAACAGCGTCAGCTTCACGGACAATGCCTGTGAGCCTTCCCCAATACGAACGATCCTTTCACCACAGTAACCTGCGAACAGCTTGCTTTTAACAACATTGCCTTTAACAATGATGCTTCCCGTAGCTGTCAGCACGGCATTATACACACAGCCAACCACATAAATATTGCCGAGCGCTTCAATCGTCATATTTTCCGTTACATCCCCATATACCATCACATCCCCAGAGAAAACAATATTCCCAGTGCTTAGATTAACGTCACCCGAAACGATGTAAGCGGTTGAAATATCCAAATATAAAATCTGGGTACCGGTTACCCGCGGCCTGCCTTCTTTCATAGCAACAAAAGTATCGTCACGTAGTTCGACATGTTCTCTGGCTGCAATGATTACGTCATGCGGTTTGGGGGGAATCACCAATTGACGGTACACATTGTAGCCTGTAATACCTTCTATAAGCGGAATTTTTCGGGCAATAACCTGACCTTTACGTACAGAGGGAATTTTGAGCGAGTTTCGATAATCAATTCCACCATCGACCTCCATGAAGCTTCTTTCTACCCCTTCGGTGAAAAACAGCTCCATTCGTGCATCCTTACCCGGTACAGGGTAGCTGCCTTGAGCAACGAGGACAGGTTTAAAGGTAGGTGTCTGCAGCTCTTGATAAATACTCCCGATATCCAGATTGTGCGAAATCGATTGAAGGGCCAACTCCTGTGTCACATCAGCCAGCTCCAATTTTTGGATCAGCTCTCCAGTCTCCCGATCCAGCTCAAGTGTCACTTTAGAAGCCGGCTCTGTATTTTTCAACCTGGGTTGAACGAGCTCCGTTTGACGTACAATCAGGAACGCCTTCATCTGATCCTCAGATACAAGAATCTGAAACAAGGGCTCCGCTTCCGCTCTCCATTCGATTCGGTCATTACCCCTGACAGTATAAGGGCCCTCTACCACTTGGTCGTTAATGATTAAGCTTATCGGGTATCTGGCTTCGATAACAGGCAGAGCAGCCTTCGCCGTGTCCACTTGAACATGGATGTTGTCATTATGGACCCATATCCAATTCGTATCGTCGTTGCTGCTTATAGGAGCCTTTATCGATTTAGAGGCAGGTTTATTGACATTAGCAGCAGACGTCGGTTGGGACAGTTTCATGTTCTCCGTTTCTTTGATTGGAATGGTCATCCTCTTCTTCCTTTCCATTACCCGAATTCACAAAAAAAGACACCCTCCCGGATTAACGGGAAAGATGTCTCATACACTAAGCTCATCCGTATTCTCCCATTTTCGGTGGCATGGCGACCATAGAAATATCTTCTTTAGGTCCATTGCTTTGCGTCCTTGCCTTTCAGCAAGTTTGCCTTTATCGTATGTGAGTAATTGTTGCAAAAAGATGTGAAAATATAACTAATATCATTTAGAACTAACTACCTGTAAAATATTTACAAATTAATTCTAAAGAACCAATATAACCATGATTATATGACTAAATAGTAACATTTGAATACCAGTTTTACAATTCATTTCTATAAAAATCGGGATTTTTTTGTCGATTCTGCGCGATGAATTAGTACCATGTAGGTATCCTAACATCCTCTTGGAAGCATTCGTGGAATTACGTAATCAATCCTCCAGCCTTTCAAGCTCCTCCATTGTTGGCAAAGCGGCAAACACACCGTGACGCGTTGTCGTCATAGCGCCTGCCTTATTGGCAAAAGAAAAGATCGAGCGAACCTGCTCCTCATCGTTTAATATCGTTTCGATCTGCTCTGGAGTCACTCCACGCTCTGCAAGCTTGAGCAGCATGGCACCGACAAAGCTGTCCCCTGCTCCTGAGGGATCAATCGATTTGACCCGGATGCCCGGAATCGAGGTCATGGCCTGTCGGGTGATTACACAGCAGCCATATTCCCCAAGCGTTACAACAACTGCCTTTGCCCCCATCTCCAGCAGCTGCTGGACACCCTCTGCGGGTTCAAGACCTGTAAGTATCGCCGCTTCTTCCTCATTGACCTTCACGATGTCGGCAGTCCCGATATGGATCCTCAGGTCCTGCCTCATCGTTACTTCATCCGGCCATAAATCGGCACTCGAATTCGGACAGCAGCACGTTAGACCACCTGCCGCCTTAATTCGGCGCGCAGCTGCCAAAGCCGATGTCTGCGACAGCTCCTTCTTCAGAGGAGCAGACCCATAGTGATACACGGCAACGTCATCCAGCCATGTATCATCGAAATCTGCCGTCTTCCGATTCGTATCCATCACATCCGTCACACAGTCTGACGCCATCTTGTCCCCAGACTCTTGCTCATTCTCTTCGCACTGTCCAGTCCAAGCCTTGCTGTCTATGCCCATATTCATGCCGACGAGTGCGGCCTCAACTCCAGCAGCCTCCAGCTCGTTGCGTAAATATAACCCGGACGCGTCGCTCCCGATCTTTCCGATATATCGGGAGTCGCCTCCAAGCTTCGCTATCGCCGCCGCCACATAGGCAGGTGTTCCTCCACTTGCCAGCTGACCCAGAGATGCCATCCCAGTAGGCTGTCTATGCTCTTCCATTCTATATTCAGAAGTCCATAACTCATCGAAGCAAACTATTTTTTTGGGTCTCAATGCAAACATATAGATGCATAGCCTCCAAGATTACTTTTTTTATAAAATAAATTAGGTCTTAAGAACCTCAAGTTTAACTAATCATAGCATAAAACGTTACCAAAGGCACAAGCCAAGCCTATCTTTTTTGATGTTCCTAAATCTTACATCACACAATAGGAGGCAACATTGACAACCGGATCAAACCATAGTACGATTTGGACGAACCAAGTCACAGGTAGACCTTACCTGCATTTTCGTAAAAATAAGGGAGACCGACTGCATGCCTTATTTGCGTTTCAAAGGATTTTCCAACGAATATCTTCACTCCGTTGCTCCTCGTTTAGTAGAGGAATTTGCCCAGCTTGTTCATATCGACAAGAGTATGGTCAAGATTGAGACCTTGCTCACTGAAGCTATCACACAGGTGCCGCTCAGTCTGGAAATTTTGTTATTTCCCAGAAAACAAGAGGTACACGACGCCGTAGCAGCCAGATTTAATCAGATCCTGCGGGAGTCCGGCTATGAGCACGTTCATATCTTTTTTATTTTGTTGAGTCCCTATGTGTATTATAAAAACGGTGAGCCGATAGCCCAACGTCAAGCTGATGAGGACACCGAAATGGCCTTTAAGCACACATTAAAACGATCTTGAATAAGCAGGTTTTTGCAACGTTACTGTTTATATGTTAATAAAAACGATTGTCCATTTCCTTTCAGGAGCTGCGCAATCGTTTTTCTATTTGATTATGGAAACGTATCCAGCTTGCAGCAGACCTATATGTACAGCTATTTCATCTGCGCTTGCAGCCACCGGACAAGCTGATCGCTGGTGAAGCTCCACTGATCAGCAGCCGTAATCCGAGCATTCCCATCTCCTTTCTGTGGACCATAACTGCCAAATTGAGCATGATTGCCACCGGCAATTTCCACATAGCGTGTCTGCTCAGGCAAATAAGCCTTGGCCTGCTCAAGAGCGGTTTGATTCAGTACGCCGTCCTCTGAACCAAATAATGATAGCACGGGTAGTCCGGCTTGACGTAAGCTTCCTGCTTCATCCGGATATGAGGCGAGAAAAAACACTCCCTTCAGCTGCTTGGCATGCTTCACCGCGTAACGCGCTGCCATTACACCGCCAAGTGAGTGCCCGCCTATAACAAATGCTCGTTCTGGGGACGCCTCCATAATTTCAGCCGCCCTGTTTACTCCAAGCACAGCCAAATTTAGAGGCATTTTAACTATCCATGTACGAAAACCTTCATGTGCAAGCAGCTGCGCTAGAGGTGCATAGCTTTCTGGACGAACCAATGCTCCGGGATACAGGACCACATCCGTCTGCATGTCTACTGATGGCTCGAATAGAATCCGGTCTTTATGATCCGTAACCTTAACCCCGCTGCTGTCTCTCATCGCTTCGAGTCCTGCAAATGCTGGCGGATATGGCTTCAGATAGACTCCAGCCGCTATAGCAAGCATCAAGACTAACACTATAGTGACCGTCCATATCGTCTTTGGGGCTCTTAGCTTCATGGTCAGACCTCAATTCTTTACATATATTTACGTTCTATTCTTTATTTTACCCATTTATTCAAGCTTTCTGCAGGCAGCGCAAACAACCGGAAGCCTAATGGCTCCGGAATATGCTGTCTATATTGTGCTTATATGCGCGCTTACCAACTCTTCCTTCAATTAAACTTATCAAACCTATCGTACTCATCCGCTGTTGGCCACCGTCAGCTGGTCCTAGTCTAGAATACGCAGCTCTCTGGCCCGTGCTATCGCCTGTGCTCTTCGTTTGATCCCCAGCTTGCTGTAGATATTGAACACGTGGTTTTTAACAGTCCCTTCTGTTAGGCCAAAATGAAGAGCGATTTCCTTGTTCGATAAACCGGAGGACAACACTCGTAAAATCTCGACTTCACGGGCTGTCAGCGAATCTATCAGTGGCTGTGCAGCATAGTCCTCCATTACATTATGGTTATCCACCTCAGCTTCCGCAGCTGCTGCTTCCATGCGAGGCGCACCCAGTGATTCCAAATAAACCATTCGAGAGAATAGCATGTCGAGCACATCCAGCATTTCCTCCCTAAATACAGATGAAGCCAGATTGTTTTCCAAGTAAAGGATATAGGGATGCCGCATTCCCGGATGAGGGAGCGTCATGCACAATATGGAGCGCGGCATACTCTCGCGAATGTAAGGATCTGTAAAGTATGGACTTGAGGTAGCATCAGCCAGTACGATCCGCTCATCCGTCCGAACCACATAACGGACAATCGATGCAGCGAAAGCATCCTGCTCTGCCTCATGGAGGGTATGGTTTCCTGAAGCCGCCTCTATGGTGAACAGCACCTCTTCAACACTGCTCATCTTTAGCACATATCCTTTTCCTGCACCCGCATAGTGAATCGCTGATTCCAGAAAACGCTCCATTGAACTGCTATTTCCTACGCCGCCAGGCCAACCAGCAGCCTTCCTCATTACCGATTCATCGATGTTTCTAAACAATAAATATTCCCGTTCATCCTCGTCCACTCCGTTTTCATCGATCAGCCTTTCACCTTGTGCGATCCACGATCGCAGCGGCTCTGACGAACCAACTGACTCCATATTTGCCGAAACATTTGCGAACGCAGACAGTCCGGAGTATTGTTCACAAAGCTGCCGGACCTTGGCTATAGCGCCCCAACGTGCATAAGCAGAGCATGCTTCTGCAAGAATGGCATCAGCAGCTTTCAATATTCCAGAGACCCGGTAGAAGCTGGACATCCGCTCGCAAACCAGAGCTTCAATCATCACATTACCTTCCTCACGCGCAGCTGTCAGTGCATTCTCGTAACCTTCGGTCACAGCTAACTTATTGCCCTTGATTCGTATGGTTTCCGCCAATATCAGCAGATAAGCAGCGGACTGTTGTACATCATCCTCAGACCATTTTTTCATCGAGCGAAGCTGCTTGCCAAGCTCTGCGCGAATACTGTTCTGCTCTTCCGAGGGTGCCTCATCATAAAGCGCCGCCAACGAAAGCGATTGGTAAAAATGCTGTTTGCGCAGCTGGAACAAGGTGAGGTGTTTGGAATTAAACTTCGTACGTTTTACCCAGCCAAGCGCTTCACGATAAGATCTATTTAAGTAGGCTATCTGGATTTTACATGTACAAGCATAGAAAGCCTGGTTTTCTTGCGTCACATTGGAAAGCTCTCCGTTCATCAGCTCATCCAGCTCCATCCGAATTCCAGGCTTCCCTTCCAATTCAGCTATATAGCTGCGTGTGATTCGCAGCAAATTCCGTGTAACTTCATCAAGCATAGGCCAAGAAGTTGCTTCGTAGACCGATAGGCATGCTGACAGATCGCGCAAATCACCGGTATGATTGAGAATACTGAGTGATACTGAAAAGCCGGCAAAGGTCAGGTCCCCGGATTCCATTCCATAACGAGCTGATTTTTCAAAATGCTCTACAGCCTTGACAGGATTGCGGTATTGCTCAATGAGGCCTATTCCAAAATGCAGCCGGCATTTAAAGGTCGTATTCTCAAATTGCGCCGACAGCAGATAAGCACTCTCCATGAGTCGATAAGCAAAGCTGTAGTAATTAAATGCAATGCCCTGGATCATGGCATAAGCAACGAGCATAAACGTAAAAGCTTCGTTATTTCCATGCTTCAGCCCATATCGAACGAACTTGGCATATAATACAGCAGCAACTTCGGGATTGGAAATAAAAGCAGATGCTGAGATAGCCATAACCAAATCGGATAATGCCTGGTGCATAGGATCGATATTGATTGGGAGCTCCTGCAGCTCTGCGCCTTTACGCTTCAATGCCCAGAACGTTCTAATCATTTCTTGTCCGAGTACGACTTTGGACGGCTTCGCGGAAATTCTCCAGCCCAGCTCCTCCAGTCCTTTCAATCCAACTGCTACAGCTGTATCTTCTTTCTTTAAATAGGCGTACATAGCTACCCGGATTAAATAAATACCGGAGCGCTGAAGCGGGTCCACGGTATCATCCATCAAGCGCTGCAGCAGCTCCTCCGCACGGGTAGAGTGCCCACAAACGTATTCACATTCCGAAAGCTCCAACAGCAGCCTGTAAGCTAAAGGATCTGTTCCTGATTGATTCTCACCCAGCAGCAGCAGACCGGTTTCCAAAAAATGCTTTGCTACCGCATAAGCTATTGAAGCCTTTGATTTCAATCCTGCCTGAAGGTTATACTCGGCCAGCTTTCTTCGTTCAGTCTGATCCCTTATCTCATTGATCCCCAGATTCAAGTGATGAACGATATCAAAAAGTGCTTGCTCCTCATAACCGGGCTTTGTCTGAAGCTGCAGCATATATCCGATCTTTCCGTGCAGGCTTGCCCGCGCCTCTTCGGGAACTACTGCATATGCCGCCTGTTGAATTCGGTCGTGCATGAAGCTGTACAATCGATCCTCAGCCTGGTCCAAAGCTGTCTCCGATTCCATAAACAACAGGCCCTCTTCCAACAGCGGGTGTATGAGCTCATACATCTCCTGAAGTGGCTTTTCACTTACCAGAGCCGCTGTTGATAAACGAAATCGCTGTCCCATCGCTCCTGCTATCCCAAGCAGATCAATCGTTTCAGGAGGAAGCGTACGGATACGTGCACCAATAAGCTGTAGCACATCCTGATCATCAGGCAGCTCGTTAATAATTCCCTCATCCCATGTCCATAAGGCTTGCTCAACATCAAATATCAGCTTTTTCTCACGATACAAGCTGTCTAACAGACGATGCAAATATAAAGGATTTCCCCCTGTTTTTTGGTAAAGAAGTTTGGCCAGCCGACGCGAGCGAGCCAGCTCTCCACCCAGTACAGAGGCAATCCATTGATTGACCTGCGTGAAGGGTAGAGGTCTCAATGTAATATGCTTTATCCGTCCGGCATCGCTCATATGCGGAAACAAGAACTGCTCGAGCCCTACAGCAGCAGCGTGTTCCTCACCATCCTCATGGCTGCCTGAATCTGCTTCCCCCCGACGTGTACCAATGAGCATAAAACCTTGAATGGTAGCGTCCTGCACCCATTCTCGCAGGATGTCCAGGGTGGCTGGATCGGCCCACTGCAGATCGTCCAAAAACATCACCAGGGGACGTTCTGCGTCGGCAAATATTTGGATGAAAGCGGAAAATAACCAGCGGAAACGGATAACAGCTTCAGCCGGCTGCAAAGGCTCTGCCGGGGAAAGCTCTCCCAGAAGAGGCGTGATCTCTGGAATCAGTTCGGCAATAATGCTTGCCGACGTGCCCAAATCTGCTGCTAACCGACTTTTCCATTGCGTAATATGCTCCGGGGATTCCTGCCAGATTTGTTGAACTAGGCTTCGTAATGCCTGTAGAATAGGCTCATAAGGAATATCGCGATTCATTAAATCGCACTTGCCCGCGATAAACCGTCCTCCCCTTTGCATAATAGGATGCTGCAGCTGTCGAATCAATGTGGTCTTGCCGCTGCCTGAACGGCCTGTAACCCATACAAATGCAGGGCTGCCCCCACGGGTCAGCTTATAAGCATTCCACAACTCGGCCTCTTCCGCCTCACGGCCGAAGAGCCTCTTGGGCAGCTGAAAGCGGGCTGCATCATCCATTTGACCGATCGTAAACGGAGCAATCCCACCTGTCTCTTCTAATAAAGAGATACATTTCTTTAAGTCTGTCAGCAGTCCCGATGCACTTTGATAACGCTCATCTGGAGCTTTGGACAGCAGCTTCATTACGATATCACTGATGGGGCCCTGCAGTTCTGGACGCACCTCACGCAGTGGCTTGGGTACAATTGCCAAATGCGCATGCAGCCAATCCTCCGCACGATCTGCCTGCAGGGGTAAGCAGCCCGCCAGCATTTCATAATAAATAACACCCAGCGCGTATAAATCACTACGTGCATCTGGCGTCCGATTCATCCTGCCGGTTTGTTCCGGTGACAGGTACGCATACCTAAGCTTACGCTCCTCAATGAGCGCTGCGGTCCTGCAATCGTGCTGCAGCGTTATTCCATCCGGACTCAGATCACGGATGATCAATCCCTTCTTATGCATCCGCTCAACCAATTCGGCAAGGGCTACAGCTGTATGTATAAAAAGCTGGATGTCCCATCTCATTCCATCCAACCTCTGGCGCAGTTCACTTCTGTTAATATCCGTCATGGAGCCTCCCTTGTAGTCCTCACACAACTTGAATCCTCTTAAAATCCAACTTTGTCTTTCTTTTATTTTAACATCTTTTACAGCTCCATGTAACTAAAGTTATAGTTAATGTAAATATTCCTATCATAGAATTAATATGAAAAAAACAGCTAAAACCAAGAAAGTAACCAGTCATCTGCTCTACGAAAACAGAAAAAGAACCTTCCGTTTCCACTCTTATAGTGGTTTTGAAGGTTCCTTGCACATGTTTTGGAATGGAATGACTCCAGTTTACCCTTTAGTTATAACCCCATTTATTTCGCTTTTTGCAGATCTTGGATTTCTTTCATTGCTTTTTCGCAATCTGATTTGGAAACACCCGTTTTCACACACTCGTTAACATCGCTACTGGAAACACTTGTTCCACATGCAGTTGCCATAGCAACCAATAAAACAAGCACCATAAATTGTACAAATGATTTTTTCAACATCCTATCCATCCCCTTTTGTATAATACGCCTAAAGTCACACCGTATTCTGCACAAAGGCTAGTATAATGTCTTATCATGCAAAAGGAATGTAACCAAAGTACTAAAACCCTATAAAAATAAGAAAATTCAAAAAAACTTTCGATTCTTTTCGATATATTTAAGCGTCTATTACTTTAGTTAGATGTGCTTTTAGAACTAGTACGATAATATGAAAATAACTTGCAAGGGCAAGAAAAAGAACGATAAGGGAGAGATATTTACATGAAATCAAGAACAACTGCAGGAATCCTCGCTATTCTACTTGGAAGCTTGGGCGTTCACAAATTCTATTTAGGTAAAATTGGCTTAGGCGTTGTATACTTATTGTTCTTCTGGACTGGTGTTCCAGGAATTATCGGTTTGATCGAAGGTATCCAATATCTGACTAAGACAGATGAAGAGTTCCAAAGCAAATATGTTACTGCTTAAGCTGTAACTGATAGTTGTATAAATATACATAGTTATACGCTAAAAGCTTGGCCGTATGCAAGGGGCATACTCGACCAAGCTTTTTTGGTATAGCGGGACCACATACTTTCCATACAACGCACCTATACTTTTTCCCGTCAATATAGCCTCCATCACCAGTTTAGGCAACAAAGGCCTGCCTCCCCATATAGCAAAATGACCATGAACGTCATCTCATTGCCGATAATTAAGCTTCTCCTTTTATCCAGAGCCGTTAAGATTCATCCAATACTTTATTAACAGTCTCAATGATCCCCTTTTTTTGAAAAGGTTTTTCGATAAAATCCTTGGCTCCTGAGCTGATCGCATCCACTATTAAAGCAGTTTGTCCCATGCTAGAGCACATAATTATTTTCGCTAATGGATCGAATTTACGGATTTGTCTGACTGCCCCAATCCCGTCCAATTCGGGCATCGCCACATCCATCGTGACCAGGTCAGGCTTGTATTTTACATATGTATGAACAGCATCCCTACCGTTCGCAGCTTCAGCAACTACCTCGTGTCCGGCCTCAACCAACAGAAACTTGAGCATCTTCCTCATAAAAGCAGCGTCATCAACTACCATGACCTTTGCCATTATACGCCTTCAATTCCTTTCATTTTGATTTACATCCATATTATAGCAACTAAGTATTAGGTTATTTTTAGGTTACCCCCATTTATTTGTTAATTTTCCACACGCTTTTTTAATGGTTGCAATGAAATGTCGAAAAACCCCCTTTTGCTCGAGTGCAATAGGAGGTGAATCTTCAAAGGCAAGGTAATATCATCACAACGATCCTCAGCTTGCGGTACTTGAGATACCGAGTACTTTATTAACGGAATCAATGACACGTTCCTTCTGGAAAGGCTTTACGACAAAATCTTTTGCGCCTGCGGTGATCGCTTCTACAACCATAGCCTTTTGTCCCATCGCGGAGCATATAATGATTTTGGCTGCTGCATCCAGCTTGCGAATTTCTTTAACAGCCTCCACCCCGTCCATTTCGGGCATAGTAATGTCCATCGTAATCAAATCAGGCTTTATTTTCATATAAGCTTGCACCGCTTCCAAACCATTGGCTGCTTCTGCGACTACTTCATGCCCACCCTCAACCAGCATAGTTTTTAGCATCATTCTCATAAAAGCTGCATCGTCTACTACCATTACTCTTGCCATGCTATAACGCCCCATCTCTATATGTTCACTCTTGATAGGATGACTATATCAATTGGGAGTTATGGAAGTTTTAGATGCTTGTTGTACCTTAGTTAAATTTCTGAACAATTTACTAACAACTTAAGAGGCTGCCCAATCACCTTCATCATGCAAAAAAAAGAACAGCCAACCTGTACCCTCAGCCTCATTGAGACCTGCGGGGGAGGTGACTGCTCATCATTCATAAAAACAAGTCTATTCATTTATTCGCCAGGCTTTTAAATTTCTTCACCTGTTCAGTAATCGCAATCTCCGTAGGAAGCCGTTCGACGCTTGAGGCTCCGAAGAAGCCGGCAATTCCGTTCGTCCTGCCAAGCACATAATCGACATCCTCCGGCTCAGAAATTGGTCCACCATGGCAGATGACGATAATATCCGGATTCACGCTTTTTCCCGCATCATAAATGCGCTGCACCAGATCCGCCGATTCATCGAGCGTCAAGGCTGTTTTGGCTCCGATGCTTCCTTTGGTCGTTAAACCAACATGAGCAACAAGCACATCCGCTCCCGCCTGAGCCATTTGGATGGCATCCTCTTCATTAAATACGTAAGGAGTCGTAAATAGATCAAGCTCATGCGCTTTGCGGATCATCTCTACTTCCAAATGATAACCCATGCCGGTTTCCTCTAGATTTTGTCTGAATACGCCATCGATCAGCCCAACCGTAGGGAAATTCTGCACACCGGAGAAGCCCATATCCTTCAACTGCTTGAGATACACATCCATCAATCGAAAAGGATCCGTACCGCATACACCCGCCAGCACCGGTGTATCCTTAACGATAGGCAGAACCTCACTCGCCATGTCCACAACGATCTGATTGGCATCGCCATAAGGCATCAATCCGGCCAGTGAGCCCCGACCCGCCATCCGATAACGGCCCGAATTATAGATAATAATCATATCGACACCGCCCTCTTCCGCGCATTTCGCCGATAACCCTGTTCCCGCTCCTGCTCCTACAATGAATCGGCCCTGCTCCAATTGCCCGCGCAGCCGATTCAATATCTCTACTCTGGATATCGCCATCTCTTCTTTACCCTTCCTTCTTCTGTGTTAACAGCTCTAGTAAATAGCGAGCAATCGACTCTGCAACCACCGTATCATTGATATGTGTCTCCAATTCAATCAATGGAATATCCGGTCGTAGATGCTGCTTAATGCCTTCGTACAACGCTTGACGCTCTTCGGTTCCGGCAAAGGGCTTGGCTTCCATATCGAGCAGCGAAACGCCTTGCTTCGGAAACACAACGATAGTAGGGCCTGTGCCTGCACTTAGCTTCTGTGCCAGTCTCCGGCCTAATTCCCGATTCTCGTCAATCGTTGTACGCATCAATGTGGTTGTCGCGTTATGCTGATAAAAGGTGCGTTCCTTGAACTGTACTGGAACCGTTTCTGGAGCACCAAAGTTAACCATATCGAGAGCACCCACCGAGACCACCTGCGGAATGCCTGCCGCCCCCGCCGCCTCCAGACGGTTTGGACCGGCGCTGAACACACCACCAACCAATTCATCCGCAAGCTCCGTTGTCGTAATATCGGCAACACCCTTGATATAACCTGCCTTAATCAATTCTTCCATAGCCAATCCGCCTGTACCGGTTGCATGGAAGACGAGTAAATCATAACCCTGCTCCTCCAGGATTTCGCGAACGCGAGTTGCACATGGAGTTGTTACACCGAACATCGTAATACCCAAGGTTACCTTATCGTCCTCAGCTTCTTCCTTCATATTCAGTACCATACCCGCCAAAGCGTGAGCGGCATTGCTTAATATACGACGTGACAAGCGGTTCAAACCGGCAATATCAACGACGGAGTACATCATCGTAATGTCCTTCACACCGACATAAGGCCGCGTATTACCCGATGCTACTGTAGATACGAGCAGCTTCGGAACCCCGATAGGCAATGCTTGCAAAGCAGAAGCAGCTACAGTTGTGCCAGCCGTCCCCCCCATTCCAAACACACCGCCAATCACTCCCTGCTGTTCCAATCCGATCATGATCTCGGCCGCACCACGGGTCATTACTGCAATAGCCGTCCCCCGATCATTGTGTTGTCTCAATTGCTCAATGCTGGAGCCACCTGCTCTCGCCACTTCATCTGCCGTGATGTCTGGGGCAAATAGCGGATCTCCCAATACACCGGTATCTATAACCAACGTGGCTACTCCACATGCCTCCAGCTGATCTCTGACAAACTGAAACTCCAAACCTTTCGTATCCAAAGCTCCGAGCAAAACCGCCTTTTTCATTGCATGCTTCAGCTCCTCTTGTTCATAACCTGTAAACAAGCTTTCTGCATAACCCTCGGCTTGAAAGGATTATTGCAGCCCGTTCCGTAAATACGCATAACAATCCTTCATGCCCCCAAGTATATCGCCGCCGCTTTCCTCATCTGCCGAAATCCAGCCGGTATAACCAATGTCGCGAATACTGGCAAAGATCGGGCCGAAATCGATAGCTCCCTGACCGAGTACCCTCCACTCGCCCTGCTCATAATCCTTCATATGGAAGTTATCTATCACATGCCCAAAGCTGCGAATAACCTCCGCTACATCATCAATACCGGACTTAACCAAATGGGCTGTATCAATCGTAAGACCTACTGAACCCTCTTTTATTTGATTGAAAAAGATGTCAAAATCGCCCCGGTACATGACCGGATTGTTGTGATGATGGTGCAGTGACAGCTTGACTCCTTGCTGCTGCGCTTCAAGCCCTAAATTGGATAAAATGTCGGCATATTGGCGAATGTCGGTTGCTGTTACATCGGCTCTCGGAATTCCGTGACAGTACACGATTAGTTCCGTACCAATCGCTGATGCAAAACGAATCGTGCTTTGCAGCCTCTCTATACTCCCCGTATCCAAATTACCGCCAGCAATCAGGGCTGAGCCTATGCCAGGCAAATGTCCAAAGGCTTCTTTAAATCGTTCAGGTTCATTTAAATAAGGCATATATTGCACTGCTTTTAATTGAAGTCCGTCATAGCCAACAGCGCCAAATTGTTGAAAAAGCTGTTCCTGCTCCTCTGGTGTTGCTGTTAGTCTAGAAAAAGCCAGCTTGTTGCTCATCTCGATTGCTCCCTTGTCTTAAACTTATTGTAAGAGCAGATATAACCGGGAGAATTCGTTCATCCCCCGGCCATCCTGCCTATCCTTTATTCACCAATCGTCTGACGGTCCGGAGCCGAGTATGCAATAATCATTCGGCAAGGCTCCCAGCTGGTTGTGGTTGCATTGTGCGGCACATTGCGTGGAATACGCAGCATCATGCCTGGCTCCAAATGGAAAGTCTCGTCACCTAAAGTATGGTCGCATTCCCCGGATAAGATAAAGATGACTTCTTCACAATTCGGGTGCACATGCCTTGGGTTGGCCTGACCTGCGTTAATATAGACCATACCAAATGTCATTTCGCTGGCCGAATCGATATCCTGACCGCATAACCATTGAATTTTTCCCCAATTTTCGTTTAAAATGCGATTGGATTCCTGTTTTCTCAAGTCAGTAATGGTAGCCATACACTCTCAGTCTCCTTTTATGTTTACTTAGCTGCTAACCGCTCTTTATATGCTGCATTCATTTCTTGAATGATCTTTTGGTAATTGGCATCTGCCTTCAGATCGGCAACCAATTTGTCCCATGCATCAATACCGACCTTACCCATCGTAACCTGCGTTTTCATGTCGTTGATTTTCTTCGTATAGTCGGCCCCTAATTTGTTATTGGTTTCGGAGACCAGTCCGATCACAGGTATCGGTGTACTGATTTTGGCTTTTTCATCAATAATTTTTTTATTCTTTTCAAAAATTTCCTTCGGCATGCCTGGGGCAAATGCATACATATATGGATCATGTTTCATAAAGAGCTTGCCAAAAGATCCGGTACCCAGGTTGTCTTTCACCGATTGCTCGTTAGTTACAAAGAAACCATCTTCTTTTTTGTAATGCACGCCTTCGATACCGTATTGTGATAAGGTACTTCCTTCAGTTGAAGCTCCATAATCGAGCAGGGCCAAAATTTTGCGCATTTTCGCTTCTGGAACACTCTTCGGAATCGCAGTGACTCCGATAAATCCGCTGTTTTGCTGCTGGAATGGTCCTGTCCCTGGGCCTGATAAGGAAACGATCGGCTCCCAATTTACCTTCGGATCGCGCTTCCACTGATCGTAGGTCCAACGCCACATCGCTTCAATGGTTTCCGTCGTAACACCTACCTTGCCACTTGATGCCATATCGACCCAATCATCGTTTTTCATAACCGAGTAATCCGGCGGAATCAACTGCTCATCGAATAGTTTCTTCTTATACAACAAAGATTCGCGCATTGCGGGCTCAAGCGTAATATCGATAAGTCCGCCATCCTTAACCTTCCACTTGCTGGAGGCGGTATTATAAATGAATTCGATTTGATCGTTGGTACGCATTGTATAGCCGTAAGTGCCCTTCTTCCCATCCGGTTCCTTTTCTTTAAAAACCTTCATGACCTGATACAATTCATCAAGCGTTGTCGGCATCTTTAGGCCCAGCTTATCCAACCAATCCTTGCGAATAAAGAAAGTGGTTCCACCCTCAAGCGGACGAACAATCGGAACAACGTAGTTTTTACCGCCGATCTTCGAATTTTCCCACATGCTTTTTGGTGAATCCATTAAGTTCTTGTAATCCTTTAAATACGGGGTAAGATCCCAAAACGCACCCTGCTTCACCATCGTTAGGAACTGTGGAACGGTGGTATCCGGCAGTTTAATCGCATCGGGAAGGTCGCCTGAGGCCAAAAGAACATTTAATTTATCATTGAAAACCGTATCCGAAACCCAGGTGATGTTCAGCTTCGTATTCGTCCTTTTTTCAAATTCCTTCGTAACCGGATTATCCGGCGAGGGAGGTTGGGCAATCGAAAAGTTGCTAAAAATATTCAGGGTGACAGGTGCTTCCTTCTTGCCTTCCTCCCCCTTCGGTGCTGTTGCTGCCGGATTGCTGCCGGAGCAAGCTGCAGTTAATACGGCAACAACCGACAGCATGGCGATCAGTGCGTGCTTTCTTGAGCTTTTGTTCATAGCCGAACCCCCCATTAAAATGTAACTGCGATTAACCTTTAACTGAACCGAGCATGACACCTTTTGCAAAATGCTTTTGCAGAAACGGATAGACGGCCAAAATTGGGATCGTCGCAATGACGACTGCCGCCATCTTGATCGTTTGCTTCGGAAGCTGATTTTCTGACACCATCTCGGCAGCGGATGACCCGCCTGTAGAGGTTTCCGAATCGATCAGCATTGTCCTAAGCAGAACCTGCAGAGGCACCTTCGCATAATCATTGATAAACAGAATAGCGTTAAAGAACGTGTTCCAGTAGCCTACTGCATAAAACAAGCCGAAGGCAGCCAAAGCCGGGGCCGACAGCGGTAGCACAATGCGGAAGAAGGTGCCGATATCGTTGCAGCCATCGATCATGGCCGCATCCTCAAGCTCTACAGGAATGCTGTCAAAGAAGCTTTTCATCAGAATGGCGTTCCATCCGCTGATAAGTACAGGGATGATGAGCGACCATACGCTGTTGATCATGCCAAGGTCACGTACGACGATATAATTTGGAATAATTCCCGGATTGAACAAGATCGTGAGTAAAATCATCAGCATCAGAATACGTCTGCCTCTGAGTCGCTTGCGAGAAATGCCAAACGCCATCGCAGAGGTGAAGATCAGACTTAATCCGGTTCCGACCGTTGCCAGAAAGGTAGTCACTAATGTCGCATTTTTAAACGTATCCGTGTCTAATAAATATCGATAGGAGCCAAGCGACCATTTCTGCGGAAACAAAACAAAACCGCTTTTCTGAAGATATTCATAAGGGTCGGTAAAGGAAATAATAAACACATAATACAATGGGAATATGGTAATAATTCCTATAAGAGATAATGTAAACGCATTCAAAGTATTAAATAAACGTCCTCCAAAGCTTCCCTTCATTGTCCTGACCACCTTTTGTCGCTTGTGCTTAGTAGACACCATCCTCGCCAATCTTCTTGGCCAGTTTGTTGGCCACGATAACGAGCACAAGACCTACCAAGGATTTGAACAACCCTACCGCTGTACTGTAGCTGAATTGTCCACTCTGTATACCATTTCGGTATACATACGTTTCAAAGACGTCTGCATATTGGGCGACAGCTCCATTATTCATCAGAAATACTTGCTCGAAGCCGACATCCATAATGTGTCCGAGCCTTAATATGAGCAGGATCAGAATAACACTTCGGATTCCAGGCAGTGTTACGTGCCAAGCTTGCAGCCATCGATTGGCTCCGTCTATTTTGGCTGCTTCATACAATTGCGGATCAACAGCTGTAATGGCTGCCAGAATGATTATCGTTCCCCAACCGGTTTCCTTCCAGATGTTTTGCAGCACAAGCATTCCCCAGAATGTATCCGTATTGGTCAAAAAATCGTACTTAGGCAGTCCAATCGAAGCGATCATCATATTAACAATTCCTGAAGATTGGGACAAAAGTAAGAACGATATCCCTACGATGATGACCCATGACAGAAAATGCGGTAGATAAACAATGGATTGGATAACACTTTTAAAAAATTTGTTATTTACTTCATTCAATAATAATGATAAGACAATAGGCAGTGGGAAGAAAAACACCAGATTCAATAAACTGATTACCATCGTATTGCGGAATAGCAGTATAAAATCAGGATTAGAGAAAAATCGGATAAAATGCTCCAGCCCTACCCATTCGCTATTCCAAACACCTGCGTAAGGGGAGTATTCCTGAAAGGCAATGATGATACCCCACATCGGAAAATATTTAAATATGATGAAAAAAACGACACCAGGCAAAATCAGCATATACAAATATTTGTCACGTCGGATATCCGACAAAAGCGGCCGCCGCACTTTTTTCTTTTCTCTGGTGATGGACGATTGCATCGCAGATGATTGTGTTTCCATATTCACTACCTTCCACTTCCATCATTTTTGTAGTGGTTTCAGACTGGGTCCACGCTTACACCAGAATTCCGTGCTTTAATTGAACGATACGTTGCTCATCGGCCGATACATAGGCTGCGTCCAATATGGAGATTGTTTTGAGATTGTCCTTTGAGCTGTTAGGCGCTTCAACGCCCGTTTCCAGCGAGGTAAGCAGGTGATTCAAGCCCTCGTATGTAGCAATTTCTCTGGAGATATGATTTTCCCATGTTTCAGTTGGAGTCTTGTCGCCTTTACGGTAAAGTTCGGCACGATTATATCCGGTTACGATCGTTCCCGTTTCCCCAATCACGATCATCTCGGTTCTATTAAAGGTCGAGGAGAAGCTTTGTACATAAGTAGCAACGACGTTATTCTCAAAAACGACCTGAACGGTTGCATCTGTCTCACCTGCGCATTGAATGGCGGAGGAGGAGCGATTCTGACAAACGACCGATACAGCATCACAACCCAGAATTTGCCGGAACCCGTCAAACCAGTGTATACCCATAACAGACATTGCATTGCGTTCGCATTCCTGTCTCCAGCCTACATCCTGTCTAAAGAAAATATTGGTGAATACAATGGATGTGACTTTACCAATTACACCGTCAGCCACCTTGCCTTTAACGAGCTCAAACGGATAATGGCGTCTGAAGTTCTGATTGATCGATATCGGTATGCCCTTCTGTCTTGCTTTCTCGGTAATCTCGGTCGCTTCCGCCAAGGTATCGGAAAAAGGTTTTTCAACAAATACAGGAAGGCCAGCCTCAATCAACGGCAGTACAATTTGCTTGCGGATGGAGGTAGGCGTGCATACAACAACTGCTTCCACACCGCTATTTTGGATAAAATCGTTCAACTCTGTAAAGCGCTGAGGCACTCCATATTTATCCGCTTTAGCATGCAGGGCTTCTGGATTCGGATCGCACAGGGCCACGATCTCAATTCGCTCGGGATGATCCTTATACCCTACAAAATGCAATTCAGTAACACCACCAGCACCTACAATACCTACTTTGTACTTTTTCATTGTCCCACTCCACCCCTTAGAATTATTGGTTAACACAGTATGCTGATTCGACAAGGAAATGCACCTTCAGTCTACTTTCAACAAAGTTTATTTTTGATTAACTTAGTTGTATTTAATTCAACATTGTTGAACATATTTTATTTTACACCATCATTATCGATAATGCAACCGCTTTCTTTCAAAAAAATGACAGCTGTCTGACCTCTGCCGCATAAGAAGCGGAGAAAGGTTTCAAAATCCACAAAGAACCTGAAGCTGCGCTTCAGGCTCTTTATGATGTCATCGACTACGTTGGTGTGTTGGGGGACGTACTGCTCGCTTTGGACTGCGTGAATACTGCGACATACTTCACTTCATCCGTGATTGGGCTTAGCAGATGCTTTTCCACCGAATCGAAGTACAGACTGTCTCCAGGCTTTAACGTATACTCTACATTGCCTACCTTGTAGCGCATTTCGCCTTCCAAAATAAAGATAAACTCCTCGCCGTTGTGGCTGTATACATTTTTACTGTCATGCTCGTCCTTTCGTGAAACAAAAAGAAAGGGCTGCATCAACTTTTCACCACGTTCAACTGCAAAGGCAAAGAAGGAATAGCCCTTCTCCGTCTTGACAAGCTTCGATTCGCTCGTTTCCGATGCTGTATAAATCGTACCGGACCGCACTTGATCATCAAGTAGAAAAGAAACCTTGGTTCCCAAAGCATCGGCTATTTTGATTAAAGTAGCAATAGGTGGAACCGTTTTCCCGTTTTCAATCTTCGACAAGAGACTTTTGGAAAAGCCACATATATTGGCAATCTCCGTCAAATTGCGGTTCTGTTCTTTCCGTAGTTTCATAATTTTGTTCCCAAGATCCATAAGTTCATTCTCCTGTTCTCAAGGTAAACCATGTTTATCATAGCTAAACCTTGTGGAACAAGTCAAGCATTACGTGATTACCCCTTAACCGATCCGAGCATCACACCCTTGGCAAAATGCTTCTGCAAAAACGGATATACGAGAAGTATCGGCACAATAGCGAGCACAATCGAAGCCATTCGAATCGTTTCCTGAGGAATAACGCGGTCGTCCCCTCCCCCGCCTGCTGCGCCTACACCGTTTGAATCCGAATCGATAACGAGTGATTTAACCAACACCTGCAGGGTCCATTTCTTCGCATCCGTCAAATAGATCAGTGCATTAAAGTACGTATTCCAGTACGATACCGCGAAAAACAACGTAAAGGCAGCTATCGCTGGCATGGATAACGGGATGACAATCCGCCAAAACACTCCGATATCGGAGCAGCCATCAATATGGGCAGCGTCCTCCAGCTCGGGAGGCAGTGATTCCAGAAAGCTTTTAATGACGATCAAGCTCCATGCATTGGTTAAACCGGACAAGATCAAGGACCAATATGAGTTCAACAATCCAAGCTCCTTGATTAGCAAATAATTAGGCAAAATACCTGCATTGAACACCAGCGTAAAAATAACTGCACTAAGCATAAACCGCCGTCCGGGGACGACTTTTTTGGTCAGCACATAGGCAAAAGTAAACGAAATGATCACACTCAGCACAGTACCGATTCCCGTCACGAATACCGTACTTTTCAAAGCGTTCAAAAAGCTGTTCGTAGACAGGATATACTTGTAAGCCGATAAAGACCACTTCTCTGGCAGCAGGTAAAATTGCAGAGGCACGTAGACCTCGGGGTCCGTAAAGGACACACTGAACACATAAATAAATGGAAATACACAGGCTAGCGAAATCATCCCCAGCAGCGAGTAATTGATATAATCAAAAACCGTCATTTTTTTAGTCGCTACGAAACTCACGTGGTGTACCTCCTTAATAGATGCCCTCTTGACCCATTTTTTTAACTACATAGTTGGACATTATGACAAGGATCAAGCCTACAACTCCCTTGAACATGCCTACGGTTACACCTACACTGATTTTCCCTCCAAGAATTCCGATCGTGTAAGCATACGTATCGAACACCTGGGAAACCGAAGTAACCAACGGGTTATTCATAAGCAACAGCTGCTCAAAACCGACATCCGCCATATGGCCAAGCCGCAAAATCAATAAAATAATAATGGTCGGACGAATCGCGGGCAAGGTGACATGCCATATTTGCTTGAAGCGTGAGGCACCGTCTATGACTGCGGCTTCGTACTGCTGCGGATCGACACCAGCCATTGCGGCCAAAAAGATAATCGTTCCCCAGCCCACTTCCTTCCACATGCTTTGCAGCGTAATCATTCCCCAATAATAATTGGGGTTGGATAAGAAGGAGACGGTCTCATAGCCTAATCCCGAAATCATTTTATTGACTATGCCTACATCTGTGGAAAGCATGAAAAAGGTCATACTTGCTACAACGACCCACGATAAAAAATGCGGCAAATAAACAATCGATTGATTAATACGCTTAAATACCTCATGCCGGACCTCATTGAGCATCAACGCCAACAAAATAGGTACGGGAAACATGAAAATAATTCCAAAAATATTAATAGCAAACGTATTTCGCAGCATGATATAAAAGGTTTGGCTGGCAAACATTTCCGTAAAATTCGTTAGACCGATCCACGAGCTTCCCCAAAGCCCCTTATACGGGTTGTATTCCTTAAAGGCAATCAACAGGCCCCACAGGGGAGCGAACTTAAACAAAATAAAATAGAGGATTCCCGGCGCCGCCAGCACATACATCCATTTTTGCTGAACCATCGTTGACCACAAACTACGTCGTGATCGTTGTTTCGTTTGCTTCTGGATAACACCTGTTTGCATTGAAGTCACCTCATTATTTTCCCTTTATTCACTGATCTGGTATTCCGCATGAGCAAGCCACTCCGGACGAATCGTTACACCCCAGCCTGGTCCTTCCGGAACCTGCACTTTGCCGTCGCGAACCTCCAAAGGCTCCATAAAGAGGTTGTTCGTCCAAGCGTCCTGCTCTATTGTATACTCCATATGAGTCCCCGCGTTCGGAATGGCTGCGACCATGTGAAGTGTAAATATCGTAAGCATCGAAAGATTGGCTGCATGCGGTGTGCAGGTCATTCCGAAAGACTCAGCTATTTTGGCTACTTCCATCGCACGGCTGAAGCCCCCTACATAGCAAATATCCGGTTGGACGATATCGACCGCACGCATGCCGATCATACGTCTGAACTGCGCCAGATCTGTATCCTGCTCCCCGCCGGTGACGGGAATATCGAGAGCATCCGCTACCTGCTTAGTCCATTCCAGTTCCGTGTACGGACATGGCTCCTCAAAATGACATACTCCATATTGCGCCAGCATCCGTCCAGTTTCAATCGCTTTGCGCGGTGTGAAGCCGCTGTTCGCATCGACGTAAAGCGGCGTCTTGTCGCCGATGGCTTCCCTAACCGCCTTCACTACCTGCTCCGTACGGCCCGGGTATACATCTACGTCATTGCCAAAATTGTTAGCGATACGAATTTTAAAAGCACCATACCCATACGTATCCTGAAGACGCTTAATCCTTTCGGCCTCGGCCTCAGGTGAGATATCCCGCTTCATGCTGGATCCGTATACATCAACCATCCGCGGCTTACCGCCCACCAGCTCAGTTACGCTTTTGCCTAACCTTTTCCCCTTCAAATCCCATAAAGCCGTATCCAGCCCGCCGACCGCCCTGCATATATAAGAGCCTGGAAATTTGTGTTCTTCCCTGATGCAGGCCGCAGATAAAGCTTCGATC
Source organism: Paenibacillus sp. 1_12 (assembly GCF_900114475.1). Lineage (GTDB taxonomy): Bacteria > Bacillota > Bacilli > Paenibacillales > NBRC-103111 > Paenibacillus_S. The sequence continues at coordinate 86,675 of NZ_FOTE01000009.1, forward strand.
TCATCACAATCAGCTCCAAGTGCGTGAGGGGCAATTTGCTGATGCAGCACAAGCGCTGATATATTCGCATGATAGGGTGCGATTTGTCCATATCCCTGTAATCCATCCTCAGATGTGACACGAACGAAGGATAAATTTCTGGTCGTAAATGTTTCTATGCTTTCAATTTTCATGACTCTGCCTCCATTTCGTTTTCAATGCGTTGGATCTACCGGTGCTCGGATCTGTAGCCTCCCGGCGTGATCTGGACATGCCGCTGAAATATCCGGATAAAGTTTCGTTCGGAATAACCAATCGCTAGAGCAATCTCACCGAGACCTTGATCAGTATCCCTTAAAAGCCGCTTGGCTTCATCGATTTTGCTTTCCACTACATATTCCAGAAAGTTTTTGCCCATGCTTTTTTTGAACAGACGACTTAAATAGGACGGACTCACACCGACAATTTCCGCACACTGCACCAGTGATAAGTCGTTCCCGCAATTTTCGCTGATATAAGTACAAATGGTTTGAATAATCGACTCCCCGGCTGCTTCCCGATCGTTCCGGGTCAACCATAAGTACAGAGGGAAAAGTGTCTCCTCAAACCAGTCACAGATTTCCTCGGAGGTCTGTTTGTCGCTCAACTGTCCGAACAAATTATGCTCGATGACGTCCCCGGCATTGGCGCCCTGCCTTTCCAGAGAAACAATCAACGACGATAGCAATACATGGTAGCTCTGATAAATAAATACATAAGATTGGGAGCTTTGCAATATTTCCGTGAATCGTTTGAAATTTTGGGTGGCGAACGGAATATCCTCCTGCTCCAACGCAGCCACAACGGCTGCCTCCTGCTCACGGGGGTATTTGATCAGCGCCTGCTTCTTGACAGGCTCCACATCTTCAATAAATAAAACCGTTTCGGAGTCCCGAAATATCCGATATTGCAGTGCGGTTTCCGCTTCTTTGTATGACACTGGAACGTCAGCCGCATGTGCATATAATCGGCCAATACCGACGGTTACCTCGAACGATAAATAGTTCTGGAATGCGGTGGTGATGGCAGCTGCATATTCCCTTGTGTGATCCAGCATCGTTTGCTGTTCCATATCGGGTTTGAATTGCAGTATCGCCGCCCCTCTTCCCTGATAAGGAATTACGTAGCCTTGAAGCGAATGACTGCGCAATATCTCCTGCATCACATTAGCCAGCGAAAAGGCAACGATCCCTTTTTCCTCAGGTAAAAACCTTTTCTCTTTGTATATATTTTCGGCTTCAACTATCAGCACGACATTCGTCGAAGTCACATCAATCCCATACGTTCTGCAATCCTGAATAAGCGTTTCATTTCTCGTATAATCGCCACTCAACAGCTGAAAGAGAAACTTTTCACGCAAAGAAGGCTCTATTTTGTCCATATAAGCCCCAAGCTTTTTCGTTTCCTTACTTAAATAATCCAAAGACTCTTTAATAATATCCAGCTCATCGTCTTTATCCTGAATCCCATCTACACGGAGCGAACGGCTCTGATTAATCAATTGTTCAATTGGGGTATATGCCCGCTTGGAGGTGAAGTAGGTCAGAACAATCCCGACCCCGACAAAGATCACAAGAATCAATACCATCATCCCGCGAATCCAATCCAATTGATCCGTTATCGCTTGCTCCGGTATTACGGAAACATACGTTCTTGCAAACACATTTTTTACATACCTGTATTGTGCCGGCTTACCGTCAATGCCCTCGGCCACAAACTGACCGGAGCTTTTGTCCGAGGCTTGAATCATTTCTATACCCTTTAACCGGGCGGTTTCCTGCAAAAGCACGGTCTCGGATTTTCGCTCCATACCAAAGGGATCGTGCAATTTCACGATGATCAGCTCTTGAGCACGAGTCACAATGACCGTATCCGTCTCTAAAAACTTGCTGAGCGCCGACGTTTCAATCTCAAAGCCCAGCAGCCCCTCTGGCCCGCCGTTACCAATTAGCGGAAGCAATCGGGCAAAGGTCATATAGCCTTCCCTTTTGCTGAGCGGAGACCATTGGGTAAGATACTTGCTTTCCAGCAGTCGGTCGATATCATCCTTATATTTGTACTCTGCCCTCGGAATGGGTCCATATTCGTTAGAAAGAATAACACTGCCCGGGCTGTTATACAAAAAGATTTCATTAATAAAGCTGTTTGAGTTTTTAACCAACGCGATTTTTTTCAAAATTTCGATATTCCAAATGACGTTGTCACCGGATGAGCCTGCATAAGCTTCTTGTAGCATGGGGTCTTTGGCTAACTGGAGCGAGTCCTGCTCGATCTGTTGTAACACCCTTTCAGCACGGTCCTTTAAAATAGTCAAAGACGAATCACTTTCAGTCTGGATATAGGTTTCCATCCGATTCATCGAAAGCTGATAATAGACCGTGCTTGCCAAAATAACCGGAACGCATACGGATATGCAGCCGAGCCAGATCAGCTTATACAAATATTTTTTGGGGTTAGTCCGCCGCTCGATTCCCAGGTATTTCAAAAAAAACTTGCTCCAGTTCGCCATAAGTCCTCCCATTTTCTAAAGCTCAGCTTCTTGGTCTGAGCGGTATGCTGGCTATAATGATAGGGAGTGAAGCACGATACATCAAGTGCCAGCAGAAAATTCCCATATATGCTGTTCTAGCTGCCGATTTTTTCCTTATACTCTTTGGCAAATTCCTGGTAAGCCTTTTTGAATTCGGCGCTGTTGTTCAGTTTGTCAACATAGGCTTTGTATTCGTCCATGGAAATTTGTCCGACGATAGCTTTCACAACCATCGATTGCCAATCGCTATTGTATTTCGGCCAAATCGATATCCACGTATTGGAATTGATAATCGAGAAGAAATCGATTTTGCCAACCTTGCTGTACGATTCGACAGATGCCGATTTGGCATCGTTATACGCTTTAGGAGCCGCCGGATTGATGACTTTCATCTTATTGTTATACGCAAGAGGGAAGATAGCGCCTGTCCCATTGGCTGTTACCTGCTTCTTGCCAAGATCGGTTAGCTGCTGCTGCCCATCGACCATCGTATAATGAACACCCTCAATACCATAATAGTTATAATCGGTTTGCTCCATCGTTGTCGTTCTTTCGAAGAAATCAAGGATTTGCTTCACTTTCTCTTCCGGTACTTTTTTGGAAATATAGAACGCACCGGAGAAAGGCACGGATAACTGAACACTAACCCCTCCTGGACCTTTCATTGGTGGCAGTGAAATCACTTCCGCTTCCGGCTGTACTTTCTTGATTCCCTGCTCAAATGTGTAATCCCGCCAAATATTCCGGGCATACGAAGCGGCGCGTCCGGTGGTGTACATTTCTTCGGCCTGTGTTTGCTTGATAGCCGAGAAATCCTTAGCCAAAATGCCATCCGTATACAATTGACGGAAGTAGGCGACCATATCCGTGTAATTCGATGTTAATTGTTTATTAATTAGACCGCCTTCTTTGTCGTATACCGGATCAAGTCCTCCAAAGGCGGACAGGAAGCTGCCGTCACCATCAGCTAGCAAAAACCCTTGACCTATAAGGCCTACGGTATCTTTTTTGCCATTGCCGTCCGGGTCACCGTTGACAATCGTTTTTAATGCGGCCGTGTATTCATCCAATGTTGTCGGTACCGGCAATTTGAATTTGTCCAGCCAGTCCTTCCGCATTTTTAAGCTGATATCAATTTGCGGTCGATTTCTCGGCACTCCATATATGCCGCCGTCCGTTTTCATATAATTCCACACTTCTTTAAAGCTGTTATTCTTCAAATTGGGATACTTGCTTAGGTCACCTAGGAACGGAGCCAAATCCCAGAACGCTCCCTGTTTCACTGCGTTTTGCAAAGTCGGACGCGTGATATTACTCGCCACAATAACCTCTGGAATGTTACCCGAAGCTAATACCAGATCAAATTTGGTATCATAATCACCGGAAGGAATCCATTCCACATCCAGCTGCGATTTACTTTCCTTTTGAAACTTTGACCAATATTCATCATTCATGTTCGGAATATCGGCGTACGATGGCACCATGAATTGAACCTTAAGATCAGTGGGAGCCTGCGGAGTACTTCCTGCTGCTTGCGGCTTTGGATTATCGCCGCCACATCCTGCGACCACACCTAATGAGAGTGCCATAAGCAGGGTCGAGCTAACCGTCTTACAAGATAAAACCTTCATGTTCATAAACCTCCCTATTTCTTCTTTATTCTTTCTTCTCATGACGTCCCGATGCTAAGCCCATTGGGTTGAACGGTACGTGTGTAATTTTATTGTAGTGGGATCTTCGACTGCATGTAAGTGACAGTTTTTGAACTGGCTTTCGAAAATCGCTGATACAGCAAGTATTGTCACCCTTTGAGGAATGGTTCTCCTTCAGAAAGATGAAAACCGTAAACCGATAAATCATTATCCAAATATTCTGAAATTTTAATTAGATTCTAAGCTTAGCTTAAGCTTTCTCATCGGTAAGGGGCGTATAATGAAGCACATACCAACAACTGGAGGGATTGCTATGAGTCACGTTAAGGAATTTTTGATGGGTTTCTTCTATAGCTTTATTGCCATTGCTGCCCTGCCCTTTTTGCTCATTCAAAGCTTGTTAGATTTATAAAATGAGATTCAAGTCATTGTACAGATCCACAGCCGCTATTGCTAAATTCGTTCGTCTACTGTAAATTGGTAGTATATTCATCCAACTAAAGGCTTTAACCAAGGACATACGGTTAACGGTATGATTGCTCAGAGAGGGTGCACCCGGCTGCAAGGCGCCTCAATCATCGTTCAGCCCTCCCGCCTTGCAGCCGCGATGGGGAAATCCGTCGCCGGGGAAACCCGTTATTCCGTTTAAGGACTGCCGTTGTCAGACGGTGGTTGACTATAGGGTGGTACCACGAAACCGCATTCGTCCCTAACGAATGCGGTTATTTGATTTGGAGGAGCTACTTAATGAGACAACGACACGCTTTAATTCCTACTTTACGGGAAATCCCTTCCGATGCAGAGGCTGCCAGTCACCAATTACTGCTGAGGGCGGGCTATATCCGTCAATTGGCTGCAGGCATCTATACGTATCTGCCTTTAGGTAGAAAGGTGCTGCGAAAGCTCGAAGCGATTGTGAGAGAAGAAATGGATATGACCCAAGCTCAGGAAATTCTAATGCCCGCAATGCAACCTGCAGAGCTATGGCATCAATCGGGACGCCACGCGGTGTATGGTCCAGAGCTGATCCGCTTTCAAGACCGTAATGCCCGGGAGTTTGCCCTTGGACCGACTCATGAAGAAGTCGTTACCTCGCTAATTCGCGATGAAATCAATTCTTATCGCAAGCTCCCATTGATCGTATATCAAATTCAGAGTAAGTTCCGGGACGAACGGCGCCCGCGGTTCGGACTGCTGCGCGGAAGGGAATTTGTGATGAAGGATGCCTACTCGTTTGATACAAGCTGGGAAGGTGTCGATCTAGCTTATCAAGCCATGTATAACGCCTATCATCGTATATTTGATCGGTGCGGGCTGAAATTCCGTGCCGTAGAGGCGGATGCCGGAGCTATTGGAGGCGAGGGTGGGACCCACGAATTTATGGCGCTGACCGATATCGGAGAGGACACCATCGTTACCTGTGAATGCTGCGGGTATGCAGCTAATCTGGAACGTGCCGGATCACGACCTTTTACTGCTGGATTAGATAATTTAGATGGTTCAGATCGTTTGGATTTCTTGGAGAGTGAAAAAATCGCAACTCCCCATATAAAAACGATTGAACAACTCGTACAGTTTCTAAACGTGTCTGCTGATCAATTGATCAAAACTTTGATTTATGTAGCCGATGGCAAGCCAATTGCTGTGTGTATTCGCGGCGATCATGAGGTAAACGAAACGAAGCTTAAAAACTACCTTCATGCCGATAACCTGGAGCTTGCCGACGCCGATACGATTGCCCTTGCCACTGGGGCACCTTCTGGCTATATTGGCCCTATACAGCTGCCCATTGCTCTATTCGTGGACCATGAAGCAGCCCATATGAAATCGGCGATTACCGGAGCCAATCATGCAGGCTTCCATCTACGCAATGTAAGACCAGGGCGAGATTTTTCCCTGGAGTACACAGCAGATCTGCGCAATGTAGCAGAAGGCGACCTCTGTTTGCATTGCGAAAACACGCTGAAGCTGACCCGCGGCATTGAGATCGGCCATATTTTTAAGCTCGGTACCAAATACAGCGAGCCGCTGAAGGCTTGCTTCGTTGATGCTGACGGCAAAGAGCAGCCGATGCTGATGGGCTGCTATGGAATCGGCATTTCACGGCTGCTGTCGGCTGTTGTGGAGCAGTCTCATGATGCGAATGGCATATTGTGGCCGTTCTCGATTGCTCCTTTTCATGTCCATATCGTGCCCGTTTCGGTGCAGGATACGACCCAGATGCAGCTGGCTGAGAGCCTGTATGCACAGCTTGGCCGTCTTGGTGCTGACGTACTGCTCGATGACCGGGAGGAAAGACCTGGCGTTAAGCTCAAGGATGCCGACCTCATCGGCATTCCCATACGTATCGTTGTCGGCAAAAAAGCCGGTGAAGGGTTGATCGAATGGAAGGAACGTGGCTCGGCAGAGGCGCTTGAGCTGACCGCTCAGGAAGCAACCGAACAGGTTGCTCTCAGACTACGGAATCACGATCAGAGCCATTAAGCTTAAAGCGATATTCATAAAGTGAAACTGTGCGGCCAATAAAGGGCGTTACCAACATGATGCTCGAAAGGAGTAAAAAGATAAATGGACAACTATTTGCTGCGGGTTCGGGTCACCGGTCTGCTTATTGAGGATGGTCATATTCTGATCGTACAACAACGGGTTTCCTCCTCTAGAAATTGGTCTTTGCCAGGTGGCAAGGTTGAACGTGGTGAAGCCTTGGACCAGGCCTTAATCAGAGAGATGAAGGAGGAAACAGGGCTCGAAGTGCGGGTTTCGAAGCTGCTCTACGTGTGTGATCTGCCGGAAGCCGATCCTTCCATCATTCATATCAGCTTTTTACTGGAGCGGCTGTCGGGAGAGATTGTTCAACCGTCCAATGAATTTGAGAGTACACCCATTTATGAGGTGCGGATGGTTCCTATACAGGCGTTGCCCGAGTACGGCTTCTCGGAAACGTTCACGAATCTGGTGCTGAATGGATTCCCGGAGGCTGGAAGCTACCGGGGACACAAAAGCCAAATGGGTCTTTAAAGGAGCGGCTATGATGCAAATTTTATTAATCAGACATGGCGAATCCGAGGCAGATATTCTGCAGGTTCACGAAGGAAGAGCTGATTTTGAATTGACTGAACTTGGGCGCACTCAAGTGAAAGCGATGGCCGCGTATGTGAACGCCAAATTCCCGCCAGATTTCATATGGGCCAGCCCCTTGAAGCGCGCAAGCGAAACCGCTGCTGTTCTTGCTGAGCAGGTTGGATGTCCGCTGCATTTTGAAGGAGATTTAATGGAATTTAATAATGGCGCTTTGGCGGGTTTATCCTTTGAGGAGGCCAAGCGATACCCTGTCCCTAAGGAGCTTCATGAGCGTGTGGAGCAGGGAGAATCTGCAATTGAGTTTCGGATGAGAATCGAAGTTATCTTTTCAAAAATCATTTCAGATCCACGCTACGAACGGATTGCAATTGTTGCACACGGCGGCGTGATCAATAATATGCTCCGATCCTTTTTCAAAATGCCAGTGAATAAAGACTATTACTTCAAAAATGGCGATACCGCGATACATCTCATCGAAATCAAGAGCGCTGAAAGAATCGTTCATTTTTTAAATGATACTTCCCATTTACTTGCTCGGTCATAACCATTAACGGAGGCAAACCAACCTATGACACAAAATAACTTTTCCCCCAAGGCTCCTTTATTCAGAGACCCGATCTATGATGGCGCCGCTGATCCCGTTGTCATTTGGAACCGTCAAACCGCTGAATGGTGGATGATTTATACGAATCGGAGAGCAACAGCCGGAGGCCTTGGCGTTCAGTGGGTTCATGGAACAGACCTCGGTGTGGCTTCCTCCGCAGATGGGGGACAAAACTGGCTGTATCGGGGAACCCTTACCGGGCTTGAGCTGGAATGGGGCCGTAATACGTTCTGGGCTCCGGAAATCATCTGGCATGAAGGCTTATATCACATGTATGTGAGCTATATTCAAGGTATTCCGCAGCAATGGGCTGGGCATTCACGCCATATTGTTCACTATACAAGCCCTGATTTACTGCAATGGACGTTTCAATCCCGCTTGCCATTAAGCTCGGAGCGTGTGATTGATGCCTGCGTGCACAAGCTTCCCGACGGTAAATTTCGAATGTGGTATAAGGATGAGGACCATCATTCCCACACATATGCTGCGGATAGTGATGATTTGTACAACTGGACGGTAGTCGGACCCGTGATTAGAGGCCGCGGTCATGAAGGGCCCAACGTATTTATTCTTGGCGGCAGCTATTGGATGATTGTCGATGAATGGCGGGGTCAAGGCGTATACCAATCGGATGATGGCCTCAATTGGGTGAACCAGGGCCTTATCCTTGATCAGCCTGGAAACCGTGAGGATGATCAGGCAATTGGGCTTCATGCCGATGTCGTGGTGCAGGACGAGCATGCCTTTATCTTTTATTTTACTCATCCAGAACGTCAGCCCGGCCAGCCGGAACGTACTTATCAGGATCGTCGTACCTCGATTCAGGTTGCAAAGCTTACGGTAATAGATGGCAAACTGGTTTGCGACCGGGATGCGCCGTTTGATTTTCACATGATTGCTCCTGTATCTTGAATGATATGGAGTTAACAAATAGCTATGGAGTTGAATGGATCATATGAATACAACAGAATCGCTGCCTTTAACTTATGGACTGTACACGATGTGTTTAGTTCAGGACGGAGACCGTGTATTACTGGTAAATCGCCCAAGCGAAAAAGGATTCCCAGGCTATATCGGTCCTGGAGGCAAAATCGATTTTCCTGAAAGTCCTACCGAAGGAGCCATACGCGAAGTATATGAGGAGACTGGATTAACCGTTACGAAACTGGTCTTTAAAGGATTGTCTGAGCATGTTGATCCGAAAACCAGATATCGTTATATGGTGTTCAATTATGTAGCGATTGCCCATGAGGGCACGCTGCTGTCGAATCCGCCTGAAGGTGAGCTGCTCTGGGTTAAGATCAGCGAGGCTTTGGACCTCCCGATGCAGCCGTGGTTCAAGGAGCGCTTTCCTCTGTTCTTCGAAGAGGGAACCTTTGAAATTCACGCAGTATGGGACGAGGAACACAAGCAGACAATGAAGAAAACGGTGAAAAAGCTGTAGAGGTTAAGCAGAATCTATTGAAAGTTAGTAATTTTGCCGGTGTCCTTCTATCATTTTGTTTCATAGAGTATAGTGCACTTCAATCTTCTTATGAAAGGAGAGCATTCATATGTCTGACAAAGTGACTCTATCAACCGGTGTGCTGACCAGAGAGCCTGATACCATCACAGCCGTCATCAATCTCGCAAACATGGATAAGAATTCGCACCGGATTACAGTCGAAATATGGGACTGGTCCTCCTATTCCGATCCTGTACAGCTTCCTGTGCTTATAGGAAACGATGATCCAGTTGTATTCCCCTATCGTCTGGCTGGCAACAACTTGGCTGTGATGTATGCTGATTTGGATGAATCCGTCGATCTCTATGAAATTCGGATTATTTATCACAAAACCAAAAAAATCATAGTCAACTGTTTTGGAAGAAGCCTTCCTCCTTACACCAGTCAGCAAGGAAATACTGTACTTCAAAACCAATTGATCAAAATGAGTTGACCAAGGTATATAAGATTTATTTTCCCTATGCTTGCAGCTGCTAGCTGCTGCCCAGCATATACCATGCTGGGCTTTTTTGTGAAAGTCCGTGCTTTTCATGCTGAGGCAGCGACAAGAACTATATATACATGGGGCTGACAATAGATTGACTATATATGATGAACCAAAGAAACACACAGCCCGAGCGGATAAAGCGGACCCTTCTGGAGAAACGAAGTGTTCGCCTTTGCAGACGGATTCTTACCCCTATGGGGCTAAGAATCGAAAGAACCTGGCTGCAACAGCGATTGGAAGACGGGTCTGCTTTCGCAGCGCCTCTTTGCTGTCATGATGTTTAGTTCATCTTATATAGGGCTCTTCAGAACGCAAGAAGCCCCGAAGTGAAACCACGGATCTAGTTGGCTTCATTTCGGGGCAGAATCACAAGTTTACTTACTCAGTTCAATAATTCTTTTCTCCAAATACTTCGGCTCGATGACATGTAGCACTTCCAGCACGGTTCCATCCTTGTCAATCAGATAGTTGGTTGGAATCGCCTTATATTGATAAGCGTCCATGCTTCTTCCCTGGTAATCCAGCAGCACCGGAAATTTAAAATCAAATTCCTTGACCATATCCCGCGCATTGGCGACCTCATCCTGAACCGTGACATTCACAGCATACACATCAAAGCGGTCCTTGTATTGATTATACAAGCGAGTTAAATCGGGAGCCTCATCACGACAAGGTGTGCACCAAGAGGCCCAGAAGTTCAAGAGCAGAGGCTTATCCCGCTTGCCTCCCACTTTATAGGTCTGTCCGTCAAAGGCAGGCAGCTCCAGCGCCGGTGCAGCCAGACCAGGCTGAGGACCAACTCCCTCCGGCACTGCGGCCTTATTCTGCTGGGTTTTCACTGCCTGAAACACAGCGAATCCAGCTAAAACCAGGATGACACCCATAATGATCCAGTTACGCTTCATAACTAGCAGCTTCCTCCGATACCCGGCAGCGCTTTTAGCTGAATTCCGTGCGGCTGCGCCCCGACTTTAATATGCTCCACGACCTCCTGCTTGGCGGTATCTATAACCACAACCTCATCTGAGCCGCTTAACGTCACATATGCCTTGGTTTGCTGACGATTAAAGGAGATATGTCTAGCGCCGGACAAGCCAGTTAGCGATTTGATGACCTTACCGCTTGATAAATCAACAAAGCTGACCGCATTCCCCTCCATGCTGGTAACCACAGCGGTTAATCCGTCGTCGGTAACCACAACATCTGTCGCTCCTGGGGCCACACTAATTTTGCTCAGCTGTTTGCCGTCAGCAGTATTGTAGATCTCCAGTGTGTTATCGCCTGCGCTCGGAACGTACAGCTTTTTCCCGTCATCGCTGACCTTTATCGCGCGCGGCACTTTTCCAGTCGGAATCGTCTGCTGAAGCTGCTTGGTTTTGATATTAACGACATATACTTTATGATTTTCATGATCACTCACGTACAGCTTGTCGCCGAACAGCACTAGATAATTGGTTTTGGCGCCTGCTCCCAAATCAATCATTCCGGCTTCCTTGCCTTCCTTCGTATCGACCAAATAAATAAATTGATCAGCGACTGCTGCCACATACAGCATTTTATTGTCCGGCGACAGCACCATGCCGTGCGGCATTGGACCGACCGGAACTTCTTTCGTAACCTTCAGCGTTTGTGTATTAATGAAGGAAATCGTGCTGCTGTTCATATTCGCGGCATAGGCTTCACGCATAGTCGAAGAAAAAATAACGGTTGATGGTGCCTCTGAGAGAGGAATCTTGCCGACCACCTTGCTCGATACCACATCGATCACCGACAGGCTGTTGGTTTTTTCACTAGGCACATAAAATTGAACGCTCGTTAATTTACCGGCCGCGGATTGTTCGGTATTCACGGACTCGCCACCGGCTCCAGTTTTGGTTTGAAGGCGCTGTGCCGCCTCCTCTTTGGTCTCCATCGCACAGCCGCTTAATAAGACAGACATGGCAATAGCGAAAATCATCATCTTTTTTGAGTGTATCATTGCAGGCTCTCCTCACAACTTGGACAATTTATACATAAATAAATCATTGTATTTATATCGGAATTAGTGCTATTATACAGGAAGTAAAGCTTTAAAATCAACAATTCATTTCATCATGGGGGGAAATTAAAAATGAAAAAACCGGTCGTTATGATTACTTTATTAGCCTTAGCCATTGTATCCGCTGCATGCGGAAGTAAGGATGCCGCCAAGCCCGCAGCCAGCACACCAGCAACTACCGCGGCCGCGAAGCCAGAAGCTGCAACCTCTGCTTCCATTAAGGCAACAGATCCATATCCGAATGCACAGCTGTTGGCTGATGTAAAATGGACTGAGGAGCATCTGAAGGATGCTAAAGTAAAAATACTAGATGCTCGTGCCAAAGGCTATGAGCAAGGTCATATTCCAGGCGCGCTTTCGCTAAATTCCGGTCTATTGAAAGATGCCGCGAACAACTCCATTGTAGCTAAAGATAAATTTACTGAGCTGTTTCAAAATCTCGGTGTAAGCAGCGACACAACCGTGCTCATATACGATGAAGGCAATTCCTTGAATGCTGCCCGTGTTTTTTACGCATTGGAGTATTATGGACTCAAAGATCATGTTAAAATATTAAATGGCGGTTATGCTGCTTGGGCTGCTGCCTCCAAGGAAGTATCGACCGACACACCTGCTGCACCAGCAAAGGGTAATTTCACAGCCGCACCTAATGATAAGCTAATTACTACAAAGGAGCAACTAAAAGCATTGGATATTCAGCAGTGCACGCTGCTTGATGTCCGCTCTGCCAAGGAATACTCCGGAGATGACCTGCGTGGCAACCAAAAAGGCGGCCATATTGATAAGGCAATCAATCGGGAGTGGAGCGATGCCATCGATGCTAACGCCAAGGACGGCGTACCTGTATTTAAAAGCTATCTGGACTTGACTAAAGCATTCGAGCAAACCGGTGTCGACAAGGATAAGAGCAAAACTGTCATTCCTTATTGCCAAACCAACATCCGTGGCGCGCATACTTACTTTACGCTTCGCCTGCTGGGTTATACCGATGTTCGCCCTTATGAAGGTGCATTTGCAGAATGGGGCAATGCCGCAGATACAACTGTTGTAAAATAGAAAGGAGACAACTCCATGGCACAAATTATTGAAGGTGTATCTCATATTAGCTCACAGGAGCTGCAGGATATAGTATCCGACACAAGCAGCCCTATTATTATCATTGATGTTCGTGAGCCAGAAGAGTACGAAGCAGGTCATATTGACGGACTTCCTTTAATTCCAATGGGCGAAATCGCCGACCTGATGGATCGTCTTGATCCGAGCAAGGAGTATGTATTCGTCTGCCGTAGCGGCCGCCGAAGCTATGAGGTTGCCAAATTTTTTGGTAATAACGGCTTTGAGCGTGTGCATAACCACTTGGGTGGCATGCTGAATTGGGAGCAGCAGGGACACGATATTGCTTTCGGACCTGCCGAGGATATCATTGAAAATTTCAAACCTGAGCAATTGGAAAGGAAGCGTGGATAATGAGCTTGAACGAGCAGCAATTACTTGAAATCAAACCGGATCATATTGTCGATGCCATCGGCGAAGTATGCCCTCATACCTTAAATCTAGCACTGGCTGGCTTGAAAAAAGCCAAGTCCGGGGAAATTGTCGTTGAGATAACCGATCATTCGATTGCAACTAAAACGATTCCGGCAGCTGTAAAAATGAATAAATACGGTGAATTCCTTGGTGTCGCTAAAAAAGGCGGAAATTATCACATTTTTATCAAAAAAGCTTAAGCAGCATGATGAGAGAGTTCTTAGGCGGCTGAAATGTTCATCTTGGCGTTAGCTATGCTCCTGAATACGGCAATCTCAATGCATACCATTGGGGTGAACCGTATTCCTCACATTAGCATTGCCGACGCAGCTGAATACCTCAGCCGCTCTACTCTTGCTTCATCCAGCTTAGGCTCTGAATTTATTAATAGGTTAGGAAGGTCCACATCATGGCTTATACTTGGGATGTCTTTTTAATGGCAGCTATCTTTGGATTTCTGTACGGGTTTCTGCTGCAAAAGGCGGATTTCTGCTTTGTGGCCTCGATTCGTGACTGGATCAGCGTCAAAGATACCCGAATCCTTAATGGCGTACTTGTACTAATTGCAACGGCTTTACTAGGCTGGGGACTCGTGCTGACGCTTGATATTAAAAGCGTGTCCGACATCTGGACCGTACCGCTTGGCGGCGCTAACCTGCTTGGCGGCATTTTGTTTGGAATCGGTATGACAATTGCCGGCGGCTGTGGTTCAGGAACATTGTACCGCTGCGGCATGGGCTACATTCAATTCTGGATCGTGCTGTTGTTTGCAATAGCCGGCAATCTGCTGTTCGCATTCATTTACGATCCTTGGGCGCGTGATGCGCTTAAACCTCTTACCGTATTGGAAAACGGGTATACGCTATTCTCTTGGCCTTTGCCTTATTATGTGCTTCCTGTTGTGATCGTAGCCGTTATGGTGGCTATAGCGATTTACCGCTTTGGGTTGAAAGGTTTTGTTGGCGGCATCAAGTCGTCCTTGACAGATTGGGAAAGAAGCCCTTTGAAGCAGTCCCACTGGGATATCCGGTTGGTCGCATTCCTGATCGGAGTGGTAGCTACCATTCAATTCGTATTGATGTCCAATGTCAGTATTACCGGACCTGAAACAAGAATCGGAGCTGTTGCACTTGCGCAGCTGTTCGGTGACGATTTTGTATTTAACAATACGTATCTGAATGCGTTATTTGCTGATTTCCCGAAGATCGGACTAGGTCCTGAGGAAACACTCGTTATTTTTCTGGTGATCGGCTCATTTGTTGCATCACTATTGAGCGGCAGCTTCAAATTCCGTATTCCAAGAGCGTCGCGGCTTCCTTTTGCCATTGGCGGCGGCTTGCTGATGGGGGTTTCCTCGCGGATTGCACCCGGTTGTAATATCGCCAACGTGATTACGGGAATCGGCGGATTGTCACTAAGCAGTGTGATTGTCGTCATTGGCATGATCATCGGAATTGTTATCGTGGTTGCATTTGTGTTCAAAATGCCGCTGATGCTGTTCCAGCGCAGTGATGCTTTAGATGATTAAGTGATTCCGATTACGATAAAGGCTGCAAACGAAAAAAACGTCTAACCTTCTGGAAACGGGGGCTAGACGTTTTTTCATTTGCTCAATATGCGCATGCCAGAAAAAAGGATTGAATCCGATTGTTATCGAAAAAAATATGGCCAAAGCGGATAAATGTGGAACAATCTGGGTAATTAAAAAATGGGGCGATCCTATATCAGGGTGGCTTACAGAACACATATAGGGAGGGTCGGCCATGCTTGCCTCGCAAATCCATACGGATCGGATGACCAAGGAACAAATACATAAACTGCTGTACAATAATATGGACGATGACGGAAAACAAGGTGATTGCATTTTCGTATTCGGAAGCCGCAATGCCGTCACCTATCGGGTCCCCAAAGCTGTTGAGCTGTACAAGCAAGGTCGGGCAAATAAAATCCTGTTCACAGGCGGCGTATTCAACACACCCGAAGCAAGGACGATGAAAAGCAGCGCCATTCAGGCCGGTGTATCTGAAAAGGATATTATCATCGAAACCCGCTCCAAGCATACCAAGGAAAATGTATTAGCCGCTTTATTCGTGCTGGATCGGGCGATCGGACTTCATAGGATCAAAAGACTGCTGGTCGTAACGACCAATTATCATATGAGACGGTGCCTGCTCACCCTTCAAACGTATATGCCGCATTGGATCGAGTACTCCATATGCAGTGTAGATGACCAGGTAACCCGTGCTGACAATTGGTGGCTGCATGAAATTGGCACCAAACGAGTTCGCAAGGAAATTAATGGCCTCGTCAAATATATTAGACAAGGCCAAATTAATGATTTTGAATGTTAATAGTTCAGGCTGCTACCAGCTTTTCTACCATCCCTAACTCACTTAAACCAGCACCTTAAGCATAGCACTGATCGTTCCCGCATGGTTGTTATCATGAAGCAGATTGTTCATTAAAATCTCTTCTACATTGTCAGCTTTGGCAAAGTTTTCTTTAATCGGAGTTTGCAATCTTCCTGCGAACACCTCACGTATCCGATGTGGCTGCTGCTTCAGTTGCTCAACAATCGCTTCCCACGTCGGTGGATCCTCCGTCCAATCAGCAGGCTTCGTACCAGGTCCGAAAAAAGCACGGTACTCCGCAGGAATCTGGGTAGCTTCGCCAGCAAATCCAAATACCAGGCCTTCCGTAATGGTTAGAATATGACCGATTTGCCACAAGATCGAGTTGTTAAACCCCGTTGGTACCACAGTGCGCTGCTCTACCGGACATTTATCTACCAATTGCAGCAGGCGGTCCCGATATTTATCCATCGTGTCAAACATAAAAGCTTCTCTCATTCATTCAGCCTCCCAAATTTTTGCAGATACACCTACCCTATAATAACTTTGAAATTTCGGAGGATCAAGCCTTTCTAACGGAATTTCTCTTCATACGCTGAACAGCCCATACAACAGCACCGGCTCCAACCATGCAACCTCCTGCAGCGCAGACCCCATTCCATTCCCCGATACTCCATGCATAACTGCCAAGCGCTGAGCCTATGGAGCCGCCAATAAATGTACTGACCATGAATACGGTGTTAATCCGACTTCTTGCCTCTGGGACTAAAGCATAGATTCTCGCTTGATTCGAAATCTGGGAACCTTGAACACCCAGATCAAGTAATATCACACCCAAAATCAAACCCCACAGATATGAGCCTACTATCCAGAAGGAAAGATAGGACAATAAAGCCAACGCAATAAATATACCTACCATTCCTACTGCACTGAAACGGTCGGTTAATCGGCCTGCAGCTGGAGCAATAGCAGCACCCAATACGCCTACCAGACCGAATAAGCCCGCGATCTCACTGCCATAATGATAGGGGCTCCCTTCTACATAAAAAGCAAGCGCCGTCCAGAACACACTAAAGCCGCCAAACATTAAAGCCCCAAGCAGAGAAGCCTCACGCAAGACAGGCTGTGTCCGGATTAGCTCTGTAATCGATCTCATCAGCTGCCGATAGGTAAGGGAAACCTGCGGCTCGGCTTTGGGCAGCACCTTCCATAGCACAATGGCCAGAATCAGCATAAGAGCCGCGGCAATCACGTACATGGAACGCCAACCCATAAATCCGCCTACCACACCGGATACCGTTCTTGCCAGCAGAATCCCTATCAGCAGTCCACTCATGACAGTTCCGATAACTTTCCCACGCTCTGCGGGAGGAGCCAAATGTGCTGCAAGCGGAATGATGATCTGCGTAGTGACGGCTGTAAAACCAACAGCCAGGCTTGCAATATTGATCCATAGGATCGATTGTGAAGATGCAACTCCGATAAGCGCAACCATTTCGGCAAGAAGAATCATCACAATCAGCCCGCGCCGCTCCTTCATATCGCCGAGCGGCACGAATAAAAACATGCCTATTGCATAGCCAATTTGCGTAAGCATGGAAACGCTTCCGACTTCCCGCGCCGTGGCGTGGAAGGTGCGGCCAATATCTGCAAGCAGCGGTTGATTGTAGTACAGATTAGCTACAGACAATCCGCATGCCACAGCCATTAAAAGAATAAGTGCTCTTGTCATGATCGGCTTGCCAGATTCTAATTCTGCCCGATTTTTCATTGCTATTTCACTCATGTTCGTTATGCTCATCCCATTCATCGTTTACTTCGGCTGTTGAACCTTTTATTAGTATACTACGATTTCAGGCTCATTTCCGAAATATAATTATGAGAATTAAGCTTTCATCCTTGCCTACTCCGTAATCGATTTTCTGTAGCAGGCTGGCGATGAACCTGTCCAACGCTTGAATTGCCTACTGAAATGAGCAAGCTCCCGATAGCCGATCAGCTCGGCGACATGGTCAATAGAAAGCTCCTTTTGCATCAGGAGATGTTTGGCTTTTTGAAGCATCAAGGAAGACAAATATTGACGCGGAGAGATCTGATAGCGCTTTTTAAAAATTCGGTTGCAATAGGTGGGACTGATACCAAGCTCTGCCGCAATATCATCTATTCCTATTCGATCCTCATCGACAGGCCCATGAATGTGCGTATTTTTTACAAGATTCTCGATTTTTTCGGCAATATGGAAAGCAAGCTGCTCATTCATTTTCGGATCAATTTGTCTTTCTTTCTCCGAGGTTAATTCATCGGCTATCGTCCCAAACAATTGAAACAGCTCGGAGAGCATGAACATACGGTCGCTTACTTGCAGTGAAACGTTCTTTTTGGAAAACTCGATAAGGCGATTCAGATGGGGCAGCACTTTGCTGGTCATGGAGGAGTCACAAGGATAATAGGTTTGATTGGAGCCGTTAAGCACAGGCAGTAGTTGACCGTCATCGATCTGAAAATGCAGGCAAAAATAAGTAAATTCCTTTTCGTTGCCTGATCGATTAAAGTGTACCTCACCGGGCTGAATCAACAACATGTCACCCGCTTGTTGATTATATGTATTACCATTTATTGTAAACTCCTGACAACCTTCTATCAAGTAATTGATTTCATATTGAAAATGCTCGTGCGATGGAAAAAACCACGTTCCTTTGACATGGCGAACATGCATGCTGAATAGATGCAGATTGGTTTGAACATCCTTGGCAAAATATTCCTCCAATGTAAAATCACTCGTTTGCGGTCTTGCCGAATTAACCAAGCTGCTTCACCGCCTTATTGTTTAATAACACGGACTTATACACCGAGAGGTCCAGTGAATAAGTCCATGCTGCACGACCAAATATCCATCCGTGATGGTGCTTACGCTACTCCAAGATCATTTGGCCCCTCCACTCATATTCACCCGGCATCAAGTAAGCTATGCTATAGCAAGCAAAACACTTACACCTGCTGCTATTCCAGCTTAGGCTTAGGCTTTAAAATTATTATAACCCAGCTGCTGCAAATATTTTTTGCTAATTTGGATAGCTTCTAGGGAGGGATACATCGGCTGTCCTTTGCGGGTCTGGCTCCATTGGTTTCCGTCTAATTCTACATGAGCGTAGCCTTTGTATTCGATCTCCTCCAAATAGTTCAGGATCCCCTTAATGTCCACCGTTCCTTCCCCCAAAGGGGTGTATCCCAGAAATCCGGTCGTATCCACTTCCCTGCCTTGGGCATCCTGTTCGACAGGGCCTCCGCTATAATCCTTTACATGAACAATCTGTATCAGCTCATGGTAGGCTTTAATGATAGTCAGAGGATCGGAGCCTCCCTTGGCAATTTGACCAAGATCAGGCGCAAAGCTGACAACGCGTCTATCCACAGCTTCCATTACTCGGTGAATTTCCTCCTCGGTTTCTACAGGCGTGCCTGTGTGCGGATGAAAGCAGCACAGCATCCCCTTATCTGTGATCCGCTCGGCCAGCTCATTTAATGTCGAGATCATCTGTGGAAGATGCTCTGTTAAGGAGAAGGCTTGCCGATTAAGCATTTTACCTCCGATGATAACGGCAGGACCATTATATTTCTTGTACAGCTCTACCCATTCCAGCACCTTGTCGATTTCATCTCTACGAGTATCCGGATTTAATATATCCAAATGACAGTACAAGGAAGTCAGTTGAAGCTGATTACGCTCGAATATTTCCAATAGATCTCGATGGGCAGCCTCCCACTCCTCCAGCACCCAGCCAAACGTCTCCGTCCCCCAATAACCGCAAGCTGCGATTGCAGGAACAGCCGATGCGATATCTTCATTGGCCCAAGTAATGGCCGTGTGTCCAAAACGTATCTGTTTGTCCATTAAATTTCCATCCTCTCTATTCATGATCCGTTGGGTTGCGCCAAGAGAACTGCGGCTTGTAGCCAAGCTTCGTACGCAGCTTTTGGGCCGTAATGAGTCCTTCCGTCCCTTCCAAATGGGTCGCCAATCCGACCAGATCCGGCCAAACCTTGGCAACCACATCCTTGGTATCCTCTACATGACGACTGTCGGTAAGTAAATAAAAGGCCTCGAACATCTCCAGATGCTCCGCCTCTATAGCTAACGTAAAGGCTTGCGCCGCATCACGCGGGTCCACATATTGATAGGTGGTACCTATTGGACCACCGATATGATTCGGCCTTGCTTCCAACGTAATGCCGTATTTGTAATCATCCTTACGAGAAGGCCAATCAATTCCTTGCAGGCGAAAAGCGACCGCTCGAATTCCATACGCTTTGCCGTATGCACGCAATATTTCTTCCCCGAACACCTTAGACAACGCATACGAATCCTCAGGACGATTCGGGTGCTCCTCATCAATAGGCAAATAATCGACCTGGAAAGGAGTCCCGCTGAGCCTCCGTCCCATGCCCAGAGCATAGTATGACGAGGCAAAAGCAACGGTTTTTACATGCTTGAATCTGCGTGCGGCATCCATCAGGTAATACGTACCCATCGTATTGACCTTCATACATTCGTCCTCGGGCAAGTTTTGAATTCGCGACTGACCCGGATGAAGCTCAGTATCATAAGGAATCGCAGCCAAATGGATGATCGCTTCTGCTTGGGATAAAGATATCGCGCGCATACAATCCTCTAGGGTTGTCAAATCGCCTTTGACAAACTGTACACCCTTCGGATAATCAGACACATTCGGCGCCACACAATCAAAGCCGGTGACCCGGTAATCCCGCTCCACTAAATATTCAATGACATATCGTGCCAGTCTCCCGCTTCCACCTGTTACCAGAACATTTTTCATCTGCTTACCCTCTCCCTGATTGATTTTGAATATCTTTCAAATAAGCTACGCTCTGTGCATAAAATTCAGCTTCCTGCAGACTGACATCCCGTTCTGGATCCCACCTCATCCAACCGGGCTCTATGATCAAGTGCAAGCCATGGGAACGCGGGCTGCGCTCGGCTAACAGCTGAACGGCTCTCGGCAAATCAACATGCCCTTCACCAAAAGCACAGCCAAACGCCGTAAACGGGATATAACCTCTTATCGGAGAATCGACCACAACCATGTCCTTCATGTGCGTAGTAAAAGCATAAGGTGCCAACGCTTCAATATCTTCATTCGGATCGCAAAATACCGTAAACCCATTCGCGGTATCGAGCGCAGCGCCGACATGAGGGGAATCGACCTTATCGAATAGATGGGCCATTTCACGACCCGTAAAATCACAATGATTTTCCACCGCCAGTAAAATATCCGCATCCTTTGCGATAGCAGCCGCTTCCTTTAAGGATGGGAGCAGCGACTCGATATGATCATGAATAGATAAACTGCGATTATAACGGCTGCTCGTTATTTTCAATCGTCCGTATCCGGTTCGAACGACAGGCATATTCATAAGCTTTGCGTTTTCAATAGCCTTCATAAATTGCGTTTTAGCCTCATGGTCTGCGCCCACACCCGCCAATTGAAATACGCCGGGAACAGATGTCTCCAGCTCAATGCCAAGGGATTCAGATAGTTTTCCCAATGCTTCCAATAAAGCTCTGTCTTGGGGAAGATGTCGAGCCTGCAGCACGGTGCATCCGAGCTCCGCCGATCTATGCAGCAGCCATTCGGCTGTATGATCCTCTCCTACATCTTTGGGAACGGGATAAAAACCTCCCTGCATCCCGATTTTCATCGAACGTACTGTAGAGCTGATGGTTGTATCCGATAATAGCACCAATAGGCTCATCTCCTTCTAAATGGACAACGGGGAAAAATAGCACCTTTCCCCGCTGCTTTATGATGTTTCAGCTGCCTTTCTTATTTCTTGCTGCCCTTCCATTTGGCGTCATATTCTTTTTGCATAATGGAAATATATTCATCATTCCCCATGTTTTTAAGCTCCGCCTGGAACTTATCCCAATCCTTCTCAATGTCCCGGTTGCCAACGATAAAATCAGCGATATCTGCTTCCAGCTTTTTAGAAATCTCAGTCTTCAATTCGTTAAATCGGGTTGCCGTTTTTGGCTCAAAGAAGAACTTTGGCACCGAAACCTTGCCAGATGTCTTGTCGTATAGCTTGGCTGCGCTGTACAGCACCTTTTCCAAATCGAATTTGCCATCAGGCAGCACTTCTCTTGAATCCGATCCGAATGGCGGCCACGTCGAGTTAGCTCCCTGCCAATGCGTATTTTGCGGCTCCTGCCACAGATCCTTGCCTACGAGCTTGAATTTGGCCGGCTCGCCATTGGCCGCAAGAGTACCCTTCGGCACTTCCCAATTCACACCCTCTACACCGTAACGGCTTCGTAAATATGCTTCCTTTGAATACATGAAGTCGACCAATTTCATGACAACATCGGCATTTTTGCCATTGGCCGGAATGGCGAACTGATAAGATCCGACAACTCCAAACTCATTGAAATATGACGTTTGGAACCCGTTTGGTCCTTTTAAAGGAGGCACAATCTCATAATTCAATCTCGTTGCATCATTGGCCGCAAAGGCATGAGGGCCGCCACTCGGAACCGCAGCTACATTATTGCCATTGTTCAGCTCGACAATTTGCTTCAACTGCGCCTCATCGTTAGTGAACGAGGTCTGATCGATCAAACCTTCCTTAGAGAGCTTATTCAGATATCGAATGCCATCTCTCCACGCAGGAGTCGTATATGCAGCGATGACTTTATCATCCTTCACATACAAACCATTGGCGTCCTGATAGGTGAACGCGTTCATAATAAATTGATCTGCCTTAGCGAACCAACTCGTTTTGGAACCGACGATTCCGATCTCATCCTTCTTGCCATTGCCATTCGGGTCTTTTTCCTTGGCGGCCTTCAAATATTGGTACAGCTCATCCGTCGTTGTCGGCACGGTCATGTTCAAGCTTTTCAAGAACGATTTATTGACCCAGAACCGCATAGCACGGTCGCAGTTATAGCATATGCCCACCTGAGGGAGTCCATAAATATGTCCGTCCGGAGCCGAGGTCGCCTGCTTGATGTTGGGGTATTCGGTATACATCTTTTTTATATTGGAACCATGCTTGTCTATCAGATCTTCCATTTTCCGAATAATTCCTTGTGACCCGTAAGTCGCAAGAGATGAGTTATCCAGTGCAAAGTTGCCCATGATCAGATCTCCGAGGTCACCCCCCGAAGAAAGCTCCAGATTCAGCTTCGTTTTGGCATCGGCTACGGGATAAAAATTCCACTTAATATGAACGTTTGTCTGATCTTCCAGCCATGTAGTCAGCTCATTTTTTCCATACTCCCAGGATAAGACGGTCGGGCTCGAAGGTACGGTTATCGTGACCGTCACCTTTTCTTTGGAAATAGGCAGTACCCCTGCAGCCGATAAGTTCGTGTTCGTCGATTCTTTCTTTGCCGTATCTGCCGGTTTCTCTGAAGTACACGCACTTAACACTATTGCCATACACAGAAGGCTAACGACAACCCGGTTATACATCTTTCCTCGCATACACATTCTCCCTTCGATTTTTGTACCCTTCCAACCTATCTATTTGTATACAATCAAATCGGCCTACAACGTTAATGCCATCTGTAAGAGGTTGTTTGCAAGCCTCCTTCTGATCACGCACATTAAGGGCCGATGTACAACCGTTTTATCCTTTGATCGATCCAATCATCACGCCTTTGACAAAATGCTTTTGCACAAACGGGTACACTAGCCACACAGGCAAGCTCGCTACAATGATAATGGAATATTTGAGCAGGTCGGCTAATCCTTGCTTTTTGGTCATTGATTCCGGGTCTGTGATCGAAGCCGGGTCCACCTCGTTTTGAATCAGAATATCCCGCAGAATGATTTGTAAAGGAAAAAGCTCCTTGGTCTTCAAGTAAATAAAAGCATTAAAGTAAGCATTCCAGTGGGACACTCCATAAAAGAGTACCAGTACCGCGATAATCGCTTTGGACAAGGGCAGCACGATACTCCACAAAAATCTCAGGTGCGAGCACCCGTCCATGGAAGCGGCTTCAAAAAGTTCATGACTGATCGTCGATTGGAAGAAGGTACGGGCGATAATCATATTCCAGACAGCGAGCGCACCCGGAATGATCAAGGCCCACCTCGTATCGATCATCCCCAGCTGCTTAATCAAGAGGTAGTTCGGAATCAAACCACCATGAAAAATCATCGTAAACGCGAACGCATACATAATGAGATTTCGTCCTACCATTGTCCTTCTGGATAAGGGATAGGCAGCCATAATCGTAAGGACGACATTGATGCTGGTTCCCACAACCGTATAAAATATCGTGTTCGCATAAGAGGGAAGTATTCTCGGGTCCTTTAGTATCGCCGTGTAGCCTTCAAAAGAGAAATTAACAGGCCATAAAAACACTTTGCCGGATACTACAGCCAGCCTGTCACTGAATGAAGCACTGAAAATATAAATGAGCGGATACAGCACAACCAGCAACGCAACCAATAGGATCAAGTCGTTCAGGATATAAAAAATTTTGTCTGCATTCGTTAGCCCTACTCGATTGGATTTCATTCTGCAGCCTCCTTGGTTACCACAAGCTGGTTTGTCCTACTTTTTTGGCAATCTGGTTGACGGTTAAAATAATGATCATATTCACTACCGAGTTAAACAAACCTATGGCCGTTGCATAAGAATAATTAGGAGCACTAGAAGCGAGACTGACGGAATATACATAAGTAGAAATGACTTCAGAGGAAGAAATGTTCAACGGATTTTGCATCAAATAAATCTTTTCAAAGCCTATACCCATAATCGAACCGGCATGCAGAATCAGAAGCGTCACAATCGTTGGCAAAATACCAGGAATATCTACATGTCGGATTCGCTGCAGCCGTGTGGCTCCATCAATCGTTGCTGCCTCATGGATTTCCGGACTAATACCCGATAGTGCGGCCAAATAAATAATGGTTCCCCAGCCCGTCGTTTGCCAGATGCCTGACCATACATAAATCGACTTGAACCAATTCGGGTCACCCATAAAATTAATCGCGTCTATTCCGAATAAACCAATGCCCGTGTTCACAATTCCTACTCTCGGATTTAAGAACTGCAGGATCATACCTACCATAACGACGGTAGATATAAAGAAGGGCATGTACGTTATAAACTGTACGGTTTGCTTGAATTTGGTTCGAAGCGTTGCATTCAATGCCAGTGCCAGCACAATTGGAAGGGGAAATCCGGCAAGCAGCTCATAAAAACTGATAATCAACGTATTCCCGACAATTTTGGTGAACTGATAGGAATAAAAAAACTTTTCGAAATACTCAAATCCTGCCCAAGGACTCCCCCATATCCCATCCATAATCCTGAAATTTTTGAATGCCAGCTGAAGACCGAACATCGGCACGTAGTGGAAAAGAATTAACCAAGCAACCGGCAATAAAATAATGACGTACAATTGGTAATCATGGCGCATTTGTTTGAGCCGTATCCTATAATCTCTTCGGGCGGTGGAGATAGCTCTGGCTGCTGGTTTCACGGTTGTGGATTGCATGATGGTTAACCACTCCTTTTCAGGATATGAATAAGTAAAGCGTTTACATTATAGAATAACATGTCAGATAATTCAGATTAATTAATAGTTTATACCCATTTCACAAAAGGCAACATATCCAAATCGGATTCCATATTTACCCAAATGAGTACAGGGTGGCAGCTTGTGGAAAGCCCCCAAATCAGTGGATACATATGCAAAAATCCCTTGCCATAACAGGCAAGGGATTTTTCTTAATATGACTACTTATATAGGTCATTAATAAGCGATCATCTGTTGGAGATTAGAAACAGCTTGTGCGGTTTCCGCGCGGCTTGCAAGCTGATTAGGTTGGAACTGCTTCTCACCTCTGCCACTCATTAACCCGACGAAAGTCGCAGCCTTTACCGAGCCGAGCCAAGCCAATAGCCCCAACACGTACGCTGGTTGTATCCGAGAATGTAGTGACAGCTTTGGAATACACAGCGGTCAGCGTAACATGCATGCTTCGTGACACTGCCGCTTGTAGCAACTTTTTATTGACCAGCTTGCATAAACTGGCAGCCTTATTGCTCGCGCTTCAGCAACGCGCTGATGAGCAGCAGAGCTAAAGCTTGGCCGTATGGGGTTGGAGTTATTTTCACTTCGTTATACGCCTCGATTGTTGGCATAACGGGTGTCCCGCCAGAAACACCTTGAACGGCTCCGTATACGTCTACGTGGATCATAACAGCGTCGGCAGCTTTGCGTACCGCCTCGTGGAGCTGCTTGCGTAAGGAATCATCGGAGATAAGACCTGTACGCAAGGCTACTTCGAACCCATAAGCGATACCGGCTGTTGCTGATGTTTCCAGATAAAAGTCAGGACGGTTCATGACCGTATGCCACATACCATTTGCGGTCTGGAGCTTAAGCAAGCCTTGTACAAGAGCAGTATAGCGTTCCCCAATTTCAGCGGGGATCGAGGTTAGATGCTTGACCTCGGCAACAATTTCCGGTACACCAAACGTCACCCATGCATTCGCGCGTCCCCATCGCGCGGCTGACATATGATTGTGATTGTACCCGTCAAAGCCATGGAACAATACACCTGAAGTCTCATCCTGAAGCATCTGCAGATGGACTACGACCTGCTTAATTGCTTCGCGTGCCATGCCTTCATCTTTAGTTAACGATGCCAGACGCGCCAAAAATAAAGCGCCGACTACAAGCGTATCTGCCCATAGCTGCTCTGGGAAATCTACACCCTCGGTTACCGTATGCTCGAAGCCGCCTTCCTTCGTGCGCGGCGCTTCATTCATCAGCCATTCCCCGTGCTCGCGTACGAGCGGCATCCATTCCGCTGCCGCTTCTGGCTTCTTTCGCAGCAGCTCGGTCAATGCTGCGAACGGTGCTGTCGAATTGATCACTCGCTGCTGTGCCGCCTTGTGTCGATTGTCCCGCATCCAGCGCCATACATACTCGTATACCTCATCGGAGCCTATCACTTCACCATAGGTAACGGCAGCAATTAGACCGACGCCCGGCTTCCAGTCCCAATTGTCCATATTTCGCTGCCAATCATTCTCGGGTGCTGTTACCATGTACTCATAAACCTGCTTCGCCTTGTCCTGCTGCTTTCTGGTGTCCATATTGTATTTCCTCCTCTTACATTTCCCAGCAGAATATCTGCTTCCTGACCTGTTAAAATTTGCAGCAGCGCTGAATTCAACACATTCTTTTGGGCATGAGTGCGTTATCCTTTTACCGAGCCGATCATCGCACCTTTGGCAAAATATTTTTGCAAGAAGGGGTAAATCAACAATATCGGAACGGTTGCAATAATGATCATCGCCATTTTTACGGTAACGCCGATTTTCGGAACCTCTCCCGCCATAGCCGCATCAACAGCATCACTCGTCATTTGCATTAAGATTTGACGCAATAACACCTGCATCGTCATTTTGCTAATATCACTGTTGTACATAACTGCTTGAAAAAACATATTCCATTTGGACACCGCATAAAACAGCGTCAGCGTCGCAATAACCGGCAGCGAGATCGGAATGACAATACGCAGCAGTACGCCGATATCGTTACAGCCGTCTATTTTGGCTGATTCCTCCAGCTCGGTTGGCAGTGAGCGGAAAAAGCTGACCATAATCATCAAGTTAAATACGCTCAGTGCACTTGGAATAATCAAAGACCACAGTGAGTTCAGCAGCCCAAGCTCCTTGACCAGCAAGTAGGACGGAATGATGCCCCCATTGAACAGCATCGTGAAAAAAGCAATGAACAGCATAACACCTGTACCCTTGATAGTCCTTTTGGAGAGTGGATACGCGAGTGTCGTCGTGAGCAGCATGCTTAGTGCCGTACCGACAATCGTAATGAACACCGTATTTTGAAAGGTTTGAATAAATTGGCGATTTTGAAATACGGCATTGTAAGCGACTGTCGTCCACTGCTTGGGCCAAAATAAAAGCTGTCCCTCATATACCAGATGCGGTGTGGAGAATGACATCACCAGAACGTTCCAGAACGGAAACACCATCATTAGCGCCATCAGTCCAAGCAGCGCGTAGTTCACAAATTCGAACCCTATGTTTTTTTGTGATTTCATTTGTAATCTCCTTTCTAATAGAATTCGAAGAAGCGATATTGTATATGATGAATAATGAGCACAGCGGCCAAATCATCCTGGAGAAACGTAAGTGTTCGCCTTTGTTTCCGTAATTTTACCTATAAAGGTCTTATACAATATAAAAATAGGGAAACAACAGCGATCGTAAGGATATTTGGCCGCGAAGCGGGACTTATTTACCGAGCTTCTATCTACCATTAGCTGCAACAGCGATCATAGGAGTACCTTAGTCGCGCAGCGAAACTTATTCACCATCCATCCAACTTTTAAAATAAATAATTGTCGCTCGTCTTCTTAGCCAAATAATTCGATCCAAGTATCAGCACCAGACCTACAACCGATTTAAACAGCCCTACAGCCGCAGCAAAGCTGAAGTTGCCCTGAAGCACACCCGCCTTGAACACGTAAGTATCGAATACCTCGGCCACACTGCTGACCATCGGGTTGCCCATGATGTACAACTGGTCGAATGACAGGCTCATAATGTGTCCAATCCGCAGCAGCAGCAGTACAACTACCGTGCTCATCAGTGCCGGTATGGTGATTGACCTCATCTGCTGCCAGCGGTTAGCACCGTCTACACGGGCCGCTTCATACAGCTCAGGGTTGATTCCAGCCAGCGCTGCAAGGAATATAATCGTGCCCCAGCCCGCTTCCTTCCAGATGCTTTGCAGTGTGATCATTCCCCAGAACAGCTTCGTGTCCAGCAGCAGCTGTACCTTCGGAAATCCGAGGAAATGGACCAGCTGGGTAACGAGTCCCTCCGAGTTCATCAGCGTTATCGTCAGTGAGCAGATCACGACCCATGATACAAAATGCGGTAAATACACAATCGTTTGCACCGTCCGTTGAAACCAACGGGAACGCACCTCATTCAGCAATAAGGCAAGCACGATCGGTGTAGGGAAAAACAGCACCAGATTGAGTAGGCTAATCACCAGCGTATTGCGCAGCACCAGCCAAAAATCGGGATGCTTAAACAATCTTGCAAAATGCGCAAATCCAACCCAATCACTATGAAGGATACCCCCGAATGGGTTATAATCCTGAAAAGCCAGTACAATCCCATACATCGGGACGTAGTCAAACAGTAAAATAAAGGCCATACCGGGCAAAGCCAGCAAATACATGTAGCGGTCCGACCATAATTTCTTCCTTAGCTTGCTGCCGGAACGGACTGCTGCTTGGGGGCTCCTGGCGGTATGAACCAATTCCGTTCTCATTGACATCATTCATCACTCCCTGTAGAAAGCTCGGGTACGTCCGATAATCCCGAACGTACCCGTTTGTCATCTTGCTATTTCAGTCCAACGAATTCTCTAAACGCTAACTTCTGGCGCGCAGACCCTGTGAATCTGTCTATTTGCCATCCGTCGCAGCAATTTCCTCAATCCACTTTGCACCTTCGAAACGGTCATACCACTGCTTCACGATTCCATCCCATTCCGATACGTTGATGTTGCCCATAATCACCTTGACAATGCTTGTGTTGATAAAAGCCTCTGCTTCCGCATTGTACTTCGCACCCGTCGGTGAGAAAGCAAAATCAAGCGGTTTAGGAATTTTCAAAAACTTCTCCAGCATTTTGTTGCCATCAGCAACAATTTTTTGTGCTTCTTCGGAGTTTTTCTTGCTCACGAACACTTCTTCTGTCGGCTGCAACGGCAGCGTCGCAATGAAAGTACCCGGCATATCCCGGGATAACAGATCACTCTTGACTTCAATCTTGCCGTCTTTCTTCACAGAGTGAATGCCATCGACACCGTATAAGTTGAAGTTTTGTCCTTCAGGGCTGGCTCCAAAATCAAACCATTCCATCAGCTTTTGCATTTTGGCTGGATCTTGACCCGCTTTTTTGGAAACGAACATTCCGCCATAATTCACACGACCTGTAGCTCCTTGCAGACCTGAAGCTCCTTTGACAGGTTCAAATGGCACCAGCTTTGCGGTAGGGTTCGCTTTTTTGAAGTTATCCTCAAAATCATTAACACGAGACATATAATGGAAGAAAATGCCCGCCTGTCCTTTGCCGACTACCTTCGATTCGGCTGTTCTGCCATCGGTTACGGCGAAGTCGGGATCAATCAAACCGTCTTTAAACGCTTTGTTCATCCATGTCAAATATTCCTTAAAAGCCGGTGTCGCAAAGTTCGGCACATATTTGCCATCAGGCTGCTTTACCCATTTATCCTGAATGCCAAAGGGCTTCTGCAAGCCGCCTATTCCGACAAAAGCATTGTTCGCATAGCCAAGCTGAATGCCGTAGGTATCTTTTTTACCGTTTTTATCAGGATCGTTTAACGAAAAAGCTTTGGCTACATTATAGAGATCATCCAGTGTTTTGGGAGCCTGCAAGCCCAGATTATCGAGCCAATCCTGACGAATCAACGGTGCATCCCCTGAAGCGACAGGGTTACGAACATTCGTAATGGCCCAGATCTTATTTTGATATCTCGTGATATCAAGCTCCTTTTGCTTTTTCAGGTTCGGGTATTTATCAATGTAATCATCCAAAGGTACAATTTCACCAGCTTTGATCATACCGACAATAAAATCATCCATCGTCCGCCAAGCAAACGCATCGGGAATATCACCTGAGGCGATTTGCACACGGATTTTTTCCTTATAAATCTCGTACGCATTGACGTTGAATTCAAACTGGACGCCCAACTTGTCTTGCAAATATTTCATTGCTTCATTGCTGTCCGCAGAGGTGCTTGGAATGGCATTGCCGACGTCATACGCAAGCTTCAGCTTTACAGGACCGCTTGGTGCTTTGGCCGCTGCATCTCCACTAGAAGCTGGAGTGGATGGATTGCTGCCGCAGGCTGCCGTTACCCCTACTAATGCCGTTACGAGCATTGTGCTTGCTGTACGTTTCCAAATACGATTATTCATTTTGATCCCTTTATTCATCGTGGTTATTCCCCTTTTCGTTAACTATTCGATTCGTTGTGTGCTTTGGTGCTGCTTCGTAAACAATGTACATCTGCGTGGATTCCGCAAGCAATGATCATTAACATCAAATCGACACATTTGAGGCAAATGACCATTACAACGCTGTTGCATCCGTGTTTTTCTGCTTATGCTTGGCGGGTATCTTTATGATCAAATCCGCTTTTTACGCGAAATGACACTTTCCATGCTCGTATTTTACGGTTATATTTTTAATAGAAAGGGGAGATCCCTATGCAGCTGCAACGCTCCAAGAAGGTACAAACGCTGATCATCATGCTGCTGTTGGCCTCCCTCTGCATCACCGCAATGGGTTACACGGTGTACCTTGTCGCCACTACCACGTTAACACAAGAGGTGCAGAGTGCCTATCACGTTTCTTTACAGCGCACGCAGGATCGGGTCGAAAGCTATTTTCGGCAGATTGATCAATCCGTACTCCAATTTGAAAAACAACCTGCTCTGGAATCGCTCATTACACCGGGGAAGGAAGAAAATAATCTTGAAATTTTAACCCTTCTCGAAACGATGCTCCGTATACAAACATCGATTGACGATGTCGATAATATTGCACTCTACCGTCTCAGCAATAAAAGGATGTACAGCACCAATCATCAGGTTACCGCCTTTCAAAATGATTACGAAGCCGTAATCGGCAAGTTTGAAGCGATGAAAAAGGACTCTGCCTTTTTCAATATAACGGTCAAGAAAGCACCTACGGCTATCTATATCCGCAAGCTCCCGATCTTTCAGGCCTCGAAGCCTCTTTATATGATCCTTCATCTGAATCAGCAGTTTTTTGATCATATTCTGGGTTCCACAGACGAAGTGAAGGGCAATTATTTTATTCTCGATGAATCGGGTCAGATGCTGCAAAACCGGGGCACGCTGGACAGCGCAAGTCTGATGATGAATGTGGTGCCGGAGATTACACAGGGCAAGTCCTCCTCCAGAGAGCTGTTCGTTGCTCATTTACCTCCCTCCTATAAGGGCTGGACCTTTGGCTTTGCGATCCCGAGTGATGAGCTGTTCACCAAAATCAATGGGATTCGTAATGTCGTGTTTATTATCGCAGGTATTTTGCTCGCCATGGCTGCCCTTGTGACTATTCTTTCTACCAATCGGCTGTGGCGGGGCTGGAGTGACATTGTGACTTTGCTCGATGATGCAACCGTTCAATCAGATAAAGAAGTCAAGGCGAGCAAGCGCGCACCTAGGGATGACGAATTCCAGTCTATTTATGATAAAATGCAGCACATTAAAGAAACACGC
Organism: Paenibacillus sp. 1_12; assembly: GCF_900114475.1. Classification (GTDB taxonomy): domain Bacteria; phylum Bacillota; class Bacilli; order Paenibacillales; family NBRC-103111; genus Paenibacillus_S. The sequence goes on from NZ_FOTE01000009.1 coordinate 118,828, forward strand.
GATGAACTCAAAGAGCAGGTCAAGGTGCTGACACCGGAAATCCGCGAAGCCTTTATTCGCAATATGCTGCAGAAGGGACTTCGTTCCCAAGAAGATCTGGACAAATGTGAACGGTATCAAATTCCACTTCTGACGGGCGGCTATGGCTGCTTTTGCGTGGAGATTGATCAATATAAAAGTATGACCGGCCTCTATTCGGAGGTGGATCTGTACTACTTCGGCTACGGGCTATCCATGGTGATTCAGGAGGTTATTGACGGAAAAGGCAAAGGAGTTGTCAGCAGCGGCAGCGAGGGGCGGTTTCTTGCGTTAATTTCTTTGGAGGAGCAGGACGTTGAACCAAGTGAGATGAAAGCTGTCGTGCAGGAAGCTGCAGGTACGATACGAGATTTTATCGAACAATATTTCCCGTTCACGGTTTCTATCGGGGTCAGCCTCCTGCGTAAGGATTACGCATATTTGAGCTTGTCGTCGCAGGAAGCCGAGGACGCGCTCAAACATAAGCTCATCGCCGGCATGAATGAGGTCATCCCCATCGATGAGTTTCAACAGGTAGATAACGAGGGCCAAACTACCGTATTGCCCGTATCATTCCGCGAGCTGGAAAATGACGTCATCTACGCCATCCGATCACTCGATCCGCAGCTTGCCTACCGTTATATGGATCAGTTGAGCACACTTCAGGGCCTTCGAACCCTTAACTATCAATGGCTGCAAAGCCAGCTGACGGAGATGGTGTTCTCCATCTACAGGACGATAGGCAGCTCGCTGCGCAAACCGCCTGTCGAGCCGTTAATGGCTGAGCTGATGCAGCTCGCGACGTTGGAAGAATGGATCGGCTGGCTCAAGGCGAACGGCATCGACCTCCTCTGCGCCGATCTACAGCAGGAGCATATGGAGCATATGCATAAGGTGGCAAGGCAGCTCTCTGTCTACATTCACGAGCATAATGAAACGGATTTGCGGCTGGAAAGCTGCTGCAAATCGCTTAATATACCTACCTCTATTGGCAAGCAAGCATTGAAGGAGGTTCATGATACGACATTCTCGGATTACCTGCTGCATAGCCGCATTGTCAAAGCGCAGAATTGGCTGCTCCACAGCGACATGAGCGTGGATGAAATGGCTTCTCGGCTGCAGTACAGCAACGCGCAAAATTTTTCGCGTACCTTTAAGAAAACCGTTGGCGTCCCACCGGGACAGTATCGTAAGGATATTAGGGAGCAGTCAAACGAGGCTTAGAAGTTTTACAAGCGGTACGAATCATTCGAGTGGTAATGGGACTCATCTGGGAGCATCTGCTGACTGGCCTGTCCGCTGCCTTTAATCAAACTGATGACGAAAACAGCGCAAATGCGGCCGCATCGGTGCTTCAGTCTCAAATTTCCGCGCTCGTCAAATGGGTCCCTACTATTCGATAATAAGTAGACTCCGTGCATTTATTGCACGGAGAAGCACGTTATGATCCCGCGCTTTTCCTTTTTGAGTTTTCGTAAGTGATATCTTATCAAATGCTTCTGCTGTACTAAACCACTTTATTTCCTGGGTTTTTTATCAAAAATCTTTTGTCAGTTCAATTGGTTCCATGAGAAAATACCTCGTTACGCAAGTATCAGATGCAAATTCTCCAGAAATGGGAGCTACAATTCGGCATGAATAGCCCATTTCTTCGAACACCTCGCGAAGAGCTGTTGCTTCAGGATGAAGATCGGTTGGGTCGGCTCCACCTTTGGCAAATGTCCATTGATAGCCGCCGCAGTAACCACTTGGACTACGCATCAGTACTTTTCCTTTATGATCAAAAACAATACCGCCATAAGCAAATGAGCGCGGCCTGCTTGATTGTCTGCCCAATTGTTACTTGTATAGGGGTTATTCATGTTTCCACCGTAATTAAGTCACGCAGAGCATATTCAAACTCAATCTCGTGCCGAACAGGAATATGATCGTATCCGTGCAAGGGGATGGAAGGCTTAAGTTTTCTTGCTTCCGTTATAGCATCATAATGGATAGCTCTCAAATCGAAACCTCTCCTTTGATAAAACCGGATAGCTCGCGTATTGTCGTTGGAAGTTATGAGCCACACCCGCTTACTTCCTTGCCCTTCTGCCTTTTGAATGACCAGCTCGATTAATTTGCTGCCAATTCCTTGCCCTTTAGTTTTGCTGTCGAGAGATACAATCTCACACTCACTCTGACTGAAGCTATAGGTAATGACTCCCCGTATGTCGCCGTCGGCCATCGCCACGAACCCTGCACATCTTTCAATATGATGAACCCGACCTCTAGATACGATTATTGAGCCCACAATATCCGTGACTGCATCTTGAATATCCGGAGTGATTTCCCTATATTCCATCCTGCTCCCCCCCAATTCGTTAGTAATGGAGTCTTGCTGTTCCAGCTTATACTATAATTTCTTAGATCGTCTTTAAAAGGGTTATGGGATCATTCCGATAAATTGTTCAATGGCTCCATCAAACGGAAACTGCTTCTTGCGGATCCGTTCCTGGAGGCCTTCCAGCATATTTCAATGCTTGGATCGTTATTATTTTATTTTCCATAAGTTCATTAATCCTCATCTAGATTCGATTTTTCCGTACTCAATTATTGCGTTTAAACAGCCCATAAATCCACCACCTCATACCTCTTAAAATGGTTTATGCTAATGTTCCGTCTAATTCGGAATGTGTTGTGGGAAAAATAAAATGGATGCACCCATTCAGGCAGCATCCCTGCTCATATGTCTATAAAGATTATAGGACAAAATGTATAACATTGGAATATAATTACTTTTGGGTATCTGAAAGAGGCTATCCCGCTGTCATTTGGAATGACTTTGGAATAGCCTATCTTCAAGAGGATTTCATGATTTATTGATTATAGAGACGATACATGAACACTGCTGTTTCAGCTCGAGTGGCATTAGCCTCTGGATACAGTCGATTATCTGCTCCCTCCACCAAACCTTGTTTAATCATCGATGCAATGCTATCCACAGCAAATGATGCGATCTTACCGGTATCTTCAAATGGGATCAAATCTTTGGACGATCCACTGAGTTTCATTTTACCGCTAAGATTCATAGCTCTTGCCGTGAGCGTCATCATTTCCTGTCTTGTAATGTGGGCTTGCGGATTGAACTTGTTGTTCCCCACTCCGTCCGTTATTCCCATTTTCTTAGCTTTTGCAGCAGCATCATAGTAATAATCCGATGGAAGAACATCATCGAAATTTTCTAGCGCTGTTCCGTTTATTCCTAACGTATTAACAAGAAGGACAAGGAAGTCAGCTCTGGTGATATGTACACCCGGTTGAAATGCTGCATCTGAGGTCCCATTGATGATCCCTTTGGATGCGAGTACTTCTATCTGTTTCTTCGCCCAGCCATAAGATTGAATGTCACTAAACGTTTTTTGCACAAAACTAATGGCATATTTGCTGAAATGATTCGTTGTGAATGTAACTTTACCTGTTTCAGCGTTATAGCGTGAATTAGAAACAGGAGTCACTTCTCCAGAATTCGCAATATACCAAATGACAATATGCTCTGGATCTAACATTTCTTCTGTTGTCGGTTTGTAAGGTATGCTTACTGTCACCGGCGCATCTACATTGTTCCAATCCATTTCAGCGCCATTTACGATAAGCTTAAATTCATATACAGGTCTGTCACCAATACTTACTGCGTTCTTGTCTTGGATACTTGCCGGATCGGCTTTCCCGATTGACAATTGAATAACCGGAGCCACTTTCCAATCTGCCGGTTGCAGCATATTAGCCGGAATCATGATGCTGCCCAACTCCGTGACAATGGTTGTCCGATCGGTTGAGCGATTGTTGGATGCAATAAAGTCACTTGGAATTTGGACAGTATAGGTTTTAGCGTCCTTGACCTCAGGGATGTTCAATTCAACCGACTTCGTGCCATCCGAGTTTATCGTCGCCGCTGCAAATGCTTTTGTCATGCTGTTTTCATCGATTCGGGCGGATGCCGTATTGTTCCTGCTGTCCGCTTCGATAACAGCTGAAAGCTGCCCTTTGGTATCGGTATCTGAAGCCTTACCGTTGGTGCCGCTGCTTGAAGTATTGCTGGAGTTGCTATTGGTGCCGCCAGAACTGCTGTCACTGCTATCTGATGACGAATCTCCACTGTTGCCTGGTGTTTCCCCACCGTTGCCTGGTGCTTCTCCACCGTTGCCTGGTGCTTCTCCACCCTTGCCTGGTGCTTCTCCACCGTTGCCTGGTGTTTCTCCACCGTTGCCTGGCATTTCTCCACCGCTACCTGGTGCTTCCCCACCAGTGCCTGGCGTTTCTCCACCGCTACCTGGTGTTTCCCCACCGTTGCCTGGTGCTTCTCCACCGTTGCCTGGTGCTTCTCCACCGTTGCCTGGTGCTTCTCCACCGTTGCCTGGCGTTTCCCCGCCGTTGCCTGGCGTTTCTCCACCGCTACCTGGCGTTTCCCCGCCGTTGCCTGGCGTTTCCCCGCCATTACCTGGGGTTTCTCCACCATTACCTGGGGTTTCTTCACCGTTTCCTGGTGTTTCTCCACCACTACCTGGTGTTTCTCCACCAGTGCCAGGAATAGATACTGTAGTAACTTTGACTGTATAGTTCCTCCAGGAACCGTCAGCCGCTTCTACACTGTAAACAACCGGAGAAGTAAAATTGTTAGGCGTTACACCGCTTACTTGGCCCACCGCCCCAACTCTCACTTTGATGCCCGTAGTTTTGAAGGAGGCGATCACTGCAGATAAATCGATTCCCTCAGGTAAAGCAAAATCTATATTAGTTCCATTCACCGTTCCGGTCACAGGTGGATTGATTCCTTGAAATGCAAAAGAAAGCAGTTCTTTTGGTGTCAAATCGTAGAGTGGCTCGCCCATAATTTTGAAGTCATCCACATTGACATAACCTACGCTGGATTTGTCTAATCTCAGTCTGAACAAGAACGCAGAGCTGTTGTTAACCCTTTGATCGTTAATCGAAAAAGTAACCGGATTGTTGCCATAGGTTTCCGTGAATAACGAATTCAAGCTGTCCCTTTTCAACGAGTGTGCGACATTCCAGGTTGCTCCACCATCCACGGACCATTCGGAATATACCGTATAACCGACCGATGTATTTTGAGTTCTTGCCGCAAACGAAACCGAAATATTCTTAAAGTCTTTCGTGCTGCTTTTAAGCGTCACAACCGAACCGTTATTTGTATCCTTAAGTAAACGGAGAGCAGCCGGCATTGATCTTGTATGTGAAGAGTTTCCGTCCTTGGCGAAAATGTTTGCCGGAGCCTTCAGATTACCATTATCAAGGTATCCGTTATACCATTTCCCAAGCTCCATAAGGGCCGCATTGACCGGCATAGGTGTGATGACATCATACAAATTGTTGCTGCTGTTTAGTGCGAGACCTTCATCAACCACCGGGTTGTTTCGGTACTCCGTAAATGCAGTTTCATAAATGGCAACTGGAAGCCTATTCGACAGCACGTTCACCCTCACTATATAATTACGGGCTGCTCCATCCGGCGAAATGACCGTATACGTTACCGGATTTCTAAAATCGTTAGCCGTAACACCGTTAATCTGCGTTACCGAACCCACCTTTACACTAGAGCCGGTAGTTTTAAATCTGGCAACCAATGCAGTTAGATCGGTATCCTTCGGGACATTTACTTCGATCAGGCTGTTTTGAATCGTGCCCGAAACAGGAACATACAAGCCTTGGAATTGAAAATCGACAATTTCCTTACGTGGAGCTACCCCGTTAAGACCCGGTGCTATTAAGTTGGCACGGTGCGTGTTTACTTGATCGTCCAGCATCATATCAGCAGCACTCCACAACGAGTCATCTCCGAACCTGACGGCTGCTTCCCGCAAATATCTGGAGAATGCACGCTCATCTTCGTCTCGCAGCTCGTCATAGGGCCATTGCGAGAAATCAGCAATATAAGGCGTTATAAATTGATACGCTTTGCGTATGCCCCCTTCACCAGCATTCCAGAAATCAACGCCAACATGATCGCCTACCATCCCTATCATGGAAAAAGGGATCAAATTAAATAAGAAATAATGAAAGGGACGCGTTCTTCTCAGTTCCTCCGGCATCGTTCCGTCCGGGAGAATTTGTGAGTTGATACGTGCAATCGATGTATCCTGCAAATACTTCTTTGCCTCTTCTCGCTGCCCTAAGTACATGATATAAGCAGCGTACTGTGCGTCATACCAGGTGCCATGATTATTGATGGTTGCTTTTTCAGCCAACGCAAGTGGACTGGTCTTAAGCCAATTCGTATATTCAGATAGCCAGCTTTTGAAGCCACGCGTATCCTCGATGGACCAGCTGCCTGATTTGGATATCAGCTCGATGGAATCGATAATTTCAAATAGTTTATCCGATTCCAGAACACCCTCTTTACGTCCATCCTCTGCACCCGCTACCCCTTGAGCATAATTCATATTCGGATTCATACGAGTTTCGGTATCGATAAACCATGTTTTAAGCAGCAATGCAGCCCGCGCGGCATATTTCTCATCATCCGTATAATAGTAAGCAAGTGAAAGTGTGGAGACTGTCGTTCTAAGCAAAGTAAAATTCTGTTTATCATATTTGTCGGTCATGCCATCTGGATTCGTTTCGCCATCCCTGTTAATGTAAGGCAATCCGTTTGGCGATGTTGGATCCGGCCACCAGTAAGGCGCCGAGCTCCAGTAGTCGTGCTTATTCCCGCTTGGAGCCACGCCATTTTTATACATCACGGAGTAAGGACCATTTACAATAGCCAGCTCTGCTTCAGCCAAAAGTGTATTTAAAGCTGCCGCATATTGAGTATTTCCTCCTGTTTTCAGCTTGCTTTTAACATTGATTAGTTGATTCGAATCATACAGCAAAGTGTTCGGATAAGCAGAAGGCACAGCTGATACAACGATGCTTTTGCTTTTTTTATTATCCGCTGTTACCGTCTGGATCTCAAATTGGTAAGTCTGCCCATTCGTCAACGAAGAGAACTCCATCGATTGTTGACCTTTACCAACTATTTGAATGCTGCTTCCATTAGACACTATGACATGATCAAATGGCAAATAGGTTGCCGATGTAACAGGATCTGTCCAATAAATTGCCGCCTTGCCGTTAGCACTTATGGTAAAAGCAGAAGTGACTGGGGCAGGCTCCGTAATAACGGGAGCAGGCGGGATATAGTTAAACAGCTGAAATTCACTTAATTGGAAATTAGGAGATGCACTCGAAAAGGTAATTGTTATTTTCACGTATCGACCGCTAACCGTATCAAAGCTGATCGTCTCCGTCTTGGCTGAAGTACCCTTGTTTTGAACGACTCCTTCATAAGCCTTTGTCCAATTCGAACTATCGTTGGAATACTCAAGCTTGATCTTATCTACACCGTTGCTAAGCGGCATATTGAACACGGCTTTATTAAATGACTTGGTGGAACCCAGGTTAAGAACCGCCCATGCGCCACTGGTAAGCGCTCGGTCTGTTGAATTCGGCTGCCAAAACGTTTCATCTTTACCGTCCACCATATTTGCCGCAGAATTACCCGTTGTCTGGGAGCTGTATGGCGTTACGGATGCTCCTAAAGCGAGATTAATATCTGGGGCAGGACCCGGTGGCAAGGCAGGACCCTCGTCATACAGTCCCATTTCTGCGAGCTGGAAATTGTTCGTATATATGTAACAAGGCGTAGCACCGCCACAGGTTGGATCATTAGTTTTTGTGCTTCCATCTTTTGTCCAAACAGGTCCCCCTGATTCTACCAATTGACTGGATTGAAAACTAACTTTTACATATTGTCCCGTCACGGTTGGAAAAGTAACGGTATCTCGTTTGGGATTGTCTTTGTTGTTGTCCTTATTTTGTACCGATCCATTGTAGGCATCACTCCAGATTGTCCCATTCAGCGAATACTGAATCTTGTATGAGCTTAAGCTGTTGTTCACTATAAAATCGAAATCGACTTTGTTAAAGGCTTTTGCCGCTCCTAAATTTAGAGTAAAGGATGGACCTTGAGCCCGGTCTGGGGCGGTAGGCTGCCAATATGTGGAGGCTACTCCATCATATACATTGGCAACCACATTGCTTCCTGATTGCGTGCTGTAGCCAGCAACCGTCGCGCCGCTCAATAAATTGATTGAAGCCGCTTTTACTGTTTGCACAAACCCGCCTGCCTGTATCACAATGGAGGCCATCAAGAGAATGGCCAACAGACCGCTAATTTTTCTAAACATGGGCTGACTTGAATTCATTTGTTACACTTCCCCCTTTTTCTAATGCGATGTAAAGGCTTACATTTCGCATTATTATATAGGGATATGGCACTACGAACAATACGCTCCTTTTAGGTGTGCTTGTGTTTCTATTGGAAATTTCACAAAAAAAGAGACCCACATCAACGGGATGTGGATCTTCATTATATATATATATCAATAAGGGGGGATATATGTAGTATAAGCTTGGTTCCTTAATCCAAGATGAAAATTAGATTTCATTTTCATTACAGAACTAAAGTTAAGACAAGATGGACATCGCTTGTTGGATTGTCTCGGCCACAATGTCCTCAGCCCGTTGTCCGGAAGTCAGCAATCTTGTCCCTTGGCCTGCCCACAAGGACATATAGTCCGCATTGTTTTGCCGGGCAGAAGCATTACGAATATCTCGTGTCACCGTATTTTGCGTTGGAAAAGGAAGCGGTTCGATGCCGCTCGCATCCCACTGTCGAATAAACAGGTTACGGATTCCCCTTGCCGGACGGCCTGAGAAAGCCTTGGTGAGCACCGTGCTTTCTTCCGTACTTTCCATTAGCGCCTGCTTGTAAGCGTCATGTGCTCCGGATTCAAGCGCGGTCAAAAAACGCGTCCCCATCTGCACGCCCTGAGCACCAAGAGCAAGAGCAGCGACAAGCCCCCGCCCGTCCATGATCCCTCCAGCAGCAATAACCGGAATCTTAACACGGTCAACAATTTGCGGTAGTAATGCAAAGGTGCCGATATTGGCACCCATCGGATGCTCCTTCATGTCGAACGTACCCCGATGTCCGCCTGCTTCACTTCCTTGAGCAACGATACAATCACAGCCGGCCTGCTCAGCCAGAAGAGCTTCACTCACCGTCGTTACCATCGTGACAATCCGTATGCCAACGGACTTCGCTTGCTGAACGTAAGATTCTGCAAGCACACCGAATGCTGTACTGATGACCGGTACCTTTTCCTCCAACAAAACGGCAAGCTGCTCCTGATAAAAGTCCGATGTGCTCACAGGTTCTTTAGTGGCATGATGAACTCCAAGCACATTACGCAGTCGGTTGAGCTCTCCTTGAACCTCTCCAATTCTCTTATTGTCATCGGATACCTGTAACGCAAACAGATTAACGGCAAAAGGTGCATCCGTGAGCTGACGGATTTCCTGTATCGCTTTACGAATCGCTGTCGGCTCCATGTAAGCCGCCCCCAGCGTCCCCAATCCACCTGCATTAGACACAGCAGCCACCAATTTAACCGTTGTTGGACCTCCTGCCATGCCTGCCAGAAAGATCGGGTAACGAATATTAAACAGCTGACAAACCGCTGTGTTCAGTTGGATGCTCATTATGGTTCCCCCTCATAAACGGATTGTGGATCTTTGCTTGCGTGATAGGAATGAAACCAACCGTTTCATAAGAACTCACTCAACACCGTTAGTATAAAATTTATTGTACAAGAAGTAAAATCTAACCCCTTCCATGTTTGAATCCACATTTTTCACGCAGCGATCATTACCAAGAGGTTCATCAAAGCTGGATACGATCTAGCATATGGTAGCATTTGTAATAATAGGGTTGTGAATTAGCCCTTTTTCATCCTTCTCGGTTCTCCTTTCGACTCCATTTCGGAAAATCTTTCAAAAAAAATGCAACGTTTCTCACTTAGAGGAGTCTAATCTTATAATGCTTGCTGTCGAATAGGAGGTAATGCCGGCAAATAAACGTTTCAACACTCTCTTGAACCCTATGAATGCAATACTTGTAACTGTCGAATTGTCCGTATCCAATGATGGTATAGTGTTACAACCAACTATGAAAAGTTTTTTAGAGGTGAATAATGAAATTGAAGTGGATGTATACCCTTTTATTGCTGCTTATCGCATTTATGCTGCCTGCTATGGCCTCTGCTGCTCCTGTAAATTCCGCCGCTGGCGTGCCTTTATTTTTTAATGGAAAAGAACTGAAGCCCGAAGTGGCCCCCCGCATTATTAAAGATGTCACCATGGTCCCAGTCCGGATTATTGCTGAGGAGCTGGGCTCCAAGGTAACCTGGAATCAGGAAGCGCAAAAAGTAACGATCGTCAAAAATACACAAAAAATTGAAATGGTCATTAATCAGCTCTCGGCTACCGTTAATGGGGACAAGTACAAGCTGGATTCAGCCCCTTTGCTGATCGATGGAAACACACTGCTTCCCGTACGGTTCATCGCCGAAAATATGGGTATCGAAGTGGACTGGAACGATGTCAAGAAAGCCGTCTACTTGAAGGAAAAAACCGTACCACTTGAGTCCACTCCTGGAACTGCTCAGCCTGTACCGGGCCAGACCACCGAAGTGACGGATAAACCTGCTACGGACAAGCCTGTTTCCGTTGCCAATGGCAATTCCTTGTCCACGATCAAGAAGATCGATATGACGGCGTCCCAATTGCTGATCAATGCAGACACGGGAGAATTAAAGCCCAGTATATTTACGTTAAAAAATCCTGAACGAATTGTTCTGGATATACCCAATGCGACGCTCGATCCGGCCCTCTATAAAGATGAAGCCAACAAAAGCGGCTCTACGGTATCCAGTAACGTGTATGTCAGCAATATCCGCTACTCTCTATATGCGACCAGTCCTTCTACGGTACGGATCGTACTGGATATGAAGGACTCGATGGATTTGAATTGGGTTTCTGGACTGGGTACGTCAGCTTTAGTCGGCAGCATTCAGAAACCGGCCAAATATAGGGTTGTCATTGATCCCGGTCATGGAGATCAAGATCCCGGTGCGAAAGCCACCAATGGCAGCAATGAAAAAACTTTCAATCTTTCTATGGGGCTAAAGGTGTACAAGCTGCTCCAGCAGGAAGCGAATATTCAACCTTATATGACACGTAACGACGATACCTTCATTCCATTGGATGATCGTGCCAAGTTTGCGAATGATCTGAATGCCCACGTTTTTGTTTCCATTCACGGGAACAGCTATCTAGCGACATCTACAGGAACCGAAACGTATTATTACAAATCCGATAGTACCGAATTCGCCAAAATCATGCACAAGTATTTAGCAGCGGCAACGGGACTTGCTGATCGTGGTGTGCGTCAAGAGCCCTTCCGTGTGGTTAAAGTAACTAATATGCCAGCTGTACTGCTGGAAGTTGGTTATCTGTCCAATCCAAAGGATACCGCATTGATGTTCAATGAAGATTTCCAGAATAAGGTTGCTCAAGCGATTGTCGCAGGTATCAAGGAACAGCTTAACATCAAGTAAGTCAGAATCGTACGTGTAGAAAAAGGTGGTGGTCTTGATGAACAAACATATAATCATCGGTTTCGTAGTAACTGGAGCGATCGCTATGGCCTTATCCGGCTGCGGACAAAAGCCTGCGAGCAGTGGGACGACCTCTCAAGGCTCAGGAAGCCAGAATCCGGCAAACAACAGTGTAATATCTCCTGCTCCCAAGCAAGATGTGACTCCAGCAACTACACCGGCCCAAAGCAAATCCATCCAAGCTCAGATCAAAGCCTATTATGGTGACGAACAAGCAACCAAGCTGGTGGAGAAAGAGGTAACGATTAACTATCCAGAAGAAAAGGAAAAGTATACAACGGCGCTTTGGACATTGAAAAAAGCTCCGGCAGACAGCAAGCTGGTTCCTTTGGCTGATGCGCTTGGCTTTAAATCTGCAGTATTAAAAGATAAAAAGCTGACACTCGACATCACGTTATCTGGGGAAGGCCGTCTTGGTGCTCCCGGCGAGGCTATGCTGCTGCAAGCTATTCAAAAAACTTTGTTCCAATTCCCCGAAGTGGATGCCATTGATATTCTGGTGGATGGCAAGCCAGTCGAATCGCTGATGGGTCATATGGATCTGCCACATCCGATGAAGCGTGGTCAGTAATACTTACCGAAACCAAAAAAAGCTTCGCCGTCCCGAAAGGGATAGCGAGGCTTTTTCTGTATTTGAAGCTGTGACTCCGTTGAGATCATTTAACTCCAGACTATATGATTTCATGATCAGACCGTGTGCGATCTTCAGCAAAAACGCCGAATTTGCTTCCAAACACCATTTGGGAAGTTAATTCCTTTTGAATAATATCCTAAAACTTTCCTAACAGATTCATGTGATACTAAAAATGTAAAAACAATCCAAGAAAATAATAATCTTAAAGGGGTATCCACGTAACCATGATGAAGAAGTTTGCACAACCATTCCTTAAGCACAAAATGAACACGGCTTTAGTATTAAGCGCTACCTTAGTTCTTTCCTCGCTCTTCACGCAAGAAACGAGCGCCTTGTTCACTGCACAAACCAATCTGACCAGCAATACCGTCAGCACAGCTACATTGAATATTACCACTAATCCGGCAACAGCCTTGTTTCAGGTTTCCAATGTTGTGCCTGGGGATTCCATTACCCGTACTTTATCTGTCATTAACAGCGGTACTGCTGACTTTACATACAATATTAAGAACTCCGGTATGAACACCCTGCTCTTCACCGATGCAGCCAAAGGACTCCAGTTGGATATTAAAAAAGGTGCTGCCACTTACTATTCCGGTCCTATCTCGGGTTTGAATGCCAACAGTGCCTCCGCACTCACGATTGCTCACGGCGCTTCCGATACACTGACCTTTGTCATCTCCTTACCGATAGCAGCCGATAACCTCTTTCAATCCTTGAGCGAAACGATTGAATTCAGCTTTAACGCTACGCAAATTCCAGGTACGGCCCGATAATATCAACCTAACGAAGGGATGAGTCCATTGCAAACCCAGCTTAAAACCTTATATACGTACAGTGCTATTTTTCTCGCAATCTTTGTTCTGCTTTTTAACGTCATTGCTTTCGGTCCGGCCCTCTTTGGCTGGTCCTACAAAATTGTATTGTCTGATAGTATGAGTCCACTCATTTACAAAGGCGATCTGGTTCTAATTAAACCGATGCAAGCCGAGCAGGCGGTTAATGGCGACGTACTGCTGTATCAAACCGAGTCCAATGGGCAAGGCGTATTCGTGCTGCACCGTTTAATTCACAGCGTAAATCCGCAAGCAGGCTATGCGGAAGCGCTGTACTACTTGAAAGGGGACGCGAATGAATTACAGGATTTTCATCCGGTTCAGTCCTCACAAATTCAAGGTAAGCTCGTACTGAAAATTCCTTATGCGGGGATACTGGTTACTTTTGTGAAAAACAACGCAGTGGTCGTATTTACGGTACTGGCAGCATTGGTTATTTCGAGGTGGGCGATCAAGTTAATTCGTAAAACCGGTCAGGATATGCAGTCCGGCTACAAGGAAGCTCTTGAAACAGAGTAAGCTGGTCCTGTCCGTAATGGCCGCGCTCCTGTTCCTGTGCTCCTGCTTCTCACCTCAAGCTTATGCACAATTCAAGAGCGCAATACTCAACAAACCGAATACAGTGCAAACCGGTAGTGGGATTTTCTTCAAGCTCAATCTATTAGGCGGCACTACAGTTCGACCAGAGCAGACTGTTACCAAAGCCACCTATGGAGTCAATCGTTCACTGGCGATCGATTTTGGCAAAAAGAAAGCAGCTAGCGGCTCGATGGGCATATTGACGAATACAATCGACATCCAGAACAAAGGTGGATTGCTGCTGCTGGTGGTTACGGCAATCGATGATACCTCACCGACAGCAGGAAGCGGCATCACCAAATTTCTCTCCGTACTGAACCTGAATTTGTCCTTGGGCAGCGGGACGACCAGCAGTGTTGGATTGGGCTACAATCCGGTCTTGGCCGCTCTGATGCCCAAGGGTGTATACACTGGATTTGTCATCGTTACCGTAGTCCTCACAGGTGAATCCTTTAAAGTTCCGATCAGCATCGAGCTTTACTAGCGACCTTTTTAGAACATAAGAATGAAAAACTTATCGCCCAAGCCAGCCTCCATCGACAGCCAGAAGGTGACCATGCACATAGTTGGATGCCTCAGAAGCCAGATAGACAACAGCTCCTTTAAAATCATCTGGATTGCCCCAGCGTTCCGCTGGAATCCGATTCATAATTTGTGTACTGCGCACCGGATCATTTATTAATGCCACATTCATATCCGTGGCTATGTAACCAGGAACAATTGCATTCACATTCACATGATACTTGGCCCATTCATTGGCCAACGCTTTGGTCAGCTGGGCTACCCCACCTTTGGCTGCGGCATAGGCTGGAACTGTAATTCCCCCTTGGTACGAAAGCAGGGAGGCCGTATTGATAATTTTCCCTTTACCCCGCGGTAACATATGGCGACCTGCTTCCTGGCATAAGGTCCATACGACCTTCAAATTAATTTGCAGCACATCATCCCAATCCGATTCGAGGAAATCGACTGAAGGTGATCGTCGTTGAATGCCGGCATTGTTCACGAGGATATCAAGCTGACCGAATTGCAATACCACATTAGGTACTGCGGACTTTACCTGAACCGTATTTTCCAAATCACAAGGGATAATCAGACATTTTCTGCCCAGCTGCACGATTTGCTCCTGCAGCTCTGTCTGCTCAGGGGTTCTCTGGAGTAAAGCTATATCCGCACCAGCCTCTGCCAAAGCCAAGGCCATCGACCTTCCTATTCCCCTCGTTGCACCTGTTATGGCAGCAACCTTGCCTTCCAAACTAAATAACTGGGTTCCCATATTTTCTCTCCTCTTAACTTCAGATGAAACAGCATTTTTATCGAAGCAGAAAGATTATCCATCATTTCATTATTTTATCATACAGAAAATGTATTAGGCATGTAGCTTTATTGTGAACACTCATTTTTTGGATATCATAAATATTAACACTGTTAATGGAAGTCATCTTCCATTTCTTTAATTTCATTAATCATATATCCAAATAATGGTATACGCGTTTGATTTTAAGACCATAAGGTTAATATATAACACAAGCGATTACAAACATTGGAGGCGGATTAATATGTCGGACAACACCTATAACAATGAGGATTTGAAAACGACCGTAAAGGAACACGAAAAGTTCGATGAGCAAAAAGGGTCCGATACACCGATAAGTGAAGTTATGAACGGATCCATGGCTCCTAATATGGAGGAGATCAAACGTCTCGGCAAAGATATGAAAAACATGAAAACCGAAGCAGAGCTTAATGAAGAAGGCTTGGTCTCGGACCCGATCCAGAATGAATAACAATAGCTGCAGTTGAATAACCATAGAAATTTCAATAGAAATTTCAATTAAAAATGAAGTAAAGGAGCTGCCCATGTAGGCAGTTTTTTTGCTTTTTTATTACCTGTCGCTGCGGATGAAATCGACATCATGCTCGGTGATATTTTGCCGGCTGGAACGAAGTGGGGATTGACAAAAGGGAATTTATGGAATAATGTTTAATTGTTATATGTTTGTTAGTTAGTAACATTTAGTGAGTACAATTTCAGGGAGGTAATACTATTGGCTAAAGCGAAATGGACGGTAGACACTACTCACAGCAGCATCGATTTTACTATTCGGCACATGATGATTGCGAAGGTAAAAGGTACATTTCATACCTTTGAAGCAGACATTGACGCGGATACAGACGATCTTACAACCGCAGACCTTCAGTTCAGCATTGACCTAAGCAGCATTGATACCCGTAACACAGATCGTGATGCACACCTGCGTACAGCTGATTTTTTCGATGTTGAGCAGTATCCGAAGCTAACGTTCAAATCCAGCCAAATTGTGAACACAGGTGAAGGGGAATATAACGTGACGGGTGATGTCACTCTTCATGGTGTAACCCGCCCTGAAACCTTTGCAGTTACCTTCGAGGGTTCGGGTAAAGACCCGTGGGGCAACGAAAAAGCCGGTTTTAGCGCACAAGGTGCCTTTAAACGCAGCGACTATGGCTTAACGTACAATGCGGCGCTTGAAACAGGTGGCGTGCTTATCGCAGATGAGGTTAAAATATCCATAGAAATTGAAGCATCTAAAGCCTAATACACATCGTCTCCTCACTTGAATACCGTAATAAAGATTGCACTTAAAGGGCATCCTCTATATAATTGGATATTAAAGGTAATGATAAATACGTTAAAAGCGACGAAGAGAAAGAGTAGTTAGAACCATCTTGTACAGAGAGCTCCGGCAGCTGAAAAGGAGTCAAGAAACGTCTGATGAACATGGTCTCTGAGCTATACATTGAACCCTCATTAGGAAGTAGATGGTATCGGGTGCTCCCGTTATAGGGCTAGGGTATAAACACACAATACGTGTGCCGTACCCGAAGAGGTCAATATTGTGAGATGTTGATAAAATTGGGTGGTAACACGTGAGGTTAACTCTCGTCCTTTACAGGGCGGGAGTTTTTTGTGTTTTCAAAAACGAGGAGGCTGATATTGATGAGTATTTTTATAGGTGGTGCATGGCCATACGCAAACGGTTCATTGCATTTAGGACGCGTGGCAAGCTTGCTGCCGGGTGACATTATTGCTCGTTATTTCAGGTTAAAAGGTGAAGCTGTTCTCTACGTATCTGGTAGTGATTGTCACGGAACGCCGATTTCGATTCAGGCCAATCAGGAAGGAATCACACCAAAGGAAATTGCAGACCGCTATCACAACGAATTTGTCAGCTGCTTTCAGAAGTTGGGTTTTTCTTACGATTTATACACACGAACGGATGATGCCTTCCATCATGAGGTCGTTCAGCAATTGTTTCTCAAACTGCTGGCGAATGGATTCATCTATAAAAAAAGCGTCGAGCAAACCTATTGCGTAGATTGTGATCAGTTTTTACCCGATCGTTACGTAGAAGGCGTATGTCCGCATTGCGGTCAAGTTGCCCGCGGTGATCAATGCGATTATTGCTCTGCGCTGCTGGATCCCATAGAACTGCATCATAAAAAATGCAAATTGTGCCAAGGCAGTCCAACCACTCGTTACACCGAGCATTATTTCCTTGCACTGTCTAAATTTCAAGATAAGCTGGAGCAGTATGCTGAGCAAGCAGCGGGCTGGCGAGCGAATGCCGTTCATCTCACCCAAAGATACTTAAATGAAGGGCTTCATGATCGATCCGCGACTAGAGATCTGTCTTGGGGAGTGGATGTGCCTATTGAAGGATTTGAAGGTAAAAAAATATACGTTTGGATTGAAGCCGTCAGTGGGTATTTGTCCGCAAGTATGCATTGGGCAGAGATCAACGATACCGATTGGGAAACGTTTTGGTCAGCTGATACCACTGCTTACTACGTTCATGGCAAAGATAATATTCCATTCCATACGTTGATTCTTCCTGCCATCTTGCTTGGAACAGGAAATCTGCACTTGCCAGACCGCATCATTTCGAGTGAATATTTAACTTTAGAAGGAAGAAAATTTTCGACTAGCCGAAACTGGGCGGTATGGGCCCCCTATATGTTGGAACATTATCATCCTGATTCAATACGGTATTTCCTAACGATCAATGGTCCTGAAAACCGGGATACCGATTTTTCATGGAGAGAATTTATATACAGCCACAACGGTGAGCTTCTGGGTGCCTTCGGGAACTTCGTCAATAGAAATTTGATGTTTGTGGTGAAGTCATTTGAAAGTACGGTCCCCGAATCGCAAATGGACGACACGATTAGAATGAAAATCTTAGAACTCTATGCTCACGTGGGGGATCTAATTGAAGCGGGAAAACTAAAAGGCGCATTGGAAGCTATATTCGCTTTTATCCGCACCTCCAATAAGTTTTTTGATGAACGTAAACCATGGTTTCAAATTAAAGAGAATCCAACGGCATGCAGCGCTACTATCTATACCTGCATCCAGATTATTGCCAATTTATCGAATCTGCTGACTCCGTTTTTACCATATTCCTGTGACAAGATCAGAGCATTTTTAAATTTACCACAACCTGAATGGCGATATATCGAGGTGTCTCCTCAATCAATAATTCAAGCACCTGAAGTATTGTTTGAAAAGATGGATGTAAGCAGGATCCAGGAAGAGGAAAACAAGCTTGGTTAGAAATTATAGATTTGCAAAACAGTTTCTCTATGTGTACAAATCTCACCAAGTAGTTTATATTTATTTTACTTAAATTAGCTGGAAAGAATGTGGAAATAGTGACAGATACCTTGACCTTATGGGGTACAGGCGATTCAATGGGTGTTCCCAGAGTATACTGCTCCTGCGGGGTATGCACAGAGGCTAGAACGAGCGGCACGAATCGGCGATTCCGTTCATCAGCTCTGCTGCATACGTCCGTTGGCAAGTTATTGATTGACTGCGGTCCCGAGTGGCGCACACAAATGGAGCATTATGGACTCAGGACATTTGAGCATGTGCTCATTACTCATGCGCATTTTGACCATATTGCCGGACTTCCCGAATGGGCAGACGCCTGTCGTTACAGCCATATGAAGGGTCATGTGTATGCGCCAGCCGATGTGCTGACCCAGCTTCGCACGATGTTTCCTTGGCTGGAAAACCAGCTAAATTATCACGATTGCAGCAGCGGTATGCCGTGGGGGGAATGGGTTATTCGCCCTTGGAAGGTGTGCCATGGCAAGAATGGCTTTTCTTATGCCTATCGCTTTGACAAGCACACTGATCAGCCGTACCGCTTTGCTTACTGTTCCGATGCAATTCATCTAAACGCTGAGGAAAAAGCCCCCTTGTTCGGCTTACAGCTATTGATCATCGGTACCAATTTCTATAAAGAAGAATCTGCAATCCACACTCGATCCGTCTACGATATGACCGAAGCTCTCGATCTGCTGCAAGAAACGAAACCGAGGCAAACCGTGTTTACCCATATGTCGCATGGTGTTGATGTTCAGCAGCATTATGGACTTCCCGTAAGTGTCGTATTAGCCCGAACTGGAATGGTCCTGGAGCTGGAGTAGCACCTTGTATAGGAATCCAGTCAAGGATTGATCGTATAAGCTATGGAACGAAAAAGACTACTGGTTCCTTATTCAGGAGCCAATAGTCTTTTGGGGAGGGCTATGTACTTGCCTTGCGGTATGCACCTTACTGCTCACTCCAACTAAACCTATACAGCGGCCAGTAGGTAAATGTTCATGATAGCACTGCTCCCTGCTACAAGCTACTGATATAAGCTGCGGTTATAGGATTGCAGGTTATGGCCAGTCTGCGATTGAAAAGCCACATTCGTTACCTCCTGAACAGCCTGCTCCAGCTGCGAGCACAATTGAGCGCATTCTTGCATGCGTTGAAGCGCAACCTGATGGTTTTGCAGCGCATTTTGAATAGCCTGCACCGTTTGACGCTCACGCTGGGCGATCTGCTCCAGCTGTTGGGCGTTTTGCTGTTCCTGCTGAAGCATAATTTGGTAGGATTGATTCGAATGCTGAGTTTGCTGAATCAACTGCTGAACGATTTGCTGGCATTGACGTGCTTGCTGGACGATGTTATGGATGTGAATCTCCTCCTCAAAATGGTTAGGTTTGGTAGTGCACCCATACTATTTTGGTTTATAGGAAAGGAAATTATGCATGATTTCTAAACTAACAGGGCAAGGAAAATATTGAACTGAATGCGCGGCTTACATTTGGGGGACTGTCTGAAGTCTGCTCGAACAGAAATGGTGTATAATGAACATTCACCATATAACCCGATAATTCACCAGCTGTTACGGGTTGTCCAGATAACTAAGAAAAGAGGAGCATGCAGCATGGCATTCGGTATCAAACGAGCAGAGCTTCAGATATGGAAAGCGGCGGTCACAAGAGGCGAAATCGCTTTTCTTACGCATTATTGGCTGGATCCACGTTTTCCTAATATAAACACCGTAACGAAAGTAGGCTGCTCCGATCTGGTTAAGCTAACAGCTTGGTGCAAAGCCCATAACCTGAACCCGGACTATATTCATGACCGTCAGCCTTATCCCCATTATGACCTCATCGGTCCGAGACAGAAAGAAATATTAAAGCAAGAGCAGTTGTGGCACCATCTTGAGAGATTTAAGCTGCTGTAATGCTCGCACGGTATTTGGAGGATTTTCTTTTACTGCTCTTCATTGGGGACGACCATTGCCTTGATGTACTCGAACGAAACTGGCGTGTAGTCCCACTGCTCCACTGACACATTGATATACTGCTTTCCCTCGTATTTCTGTCCATGAATATGACCATGAATGTTAACATATGGCATATGTTTATTCATATACATCGGCTCATGCGACAGGAAATAGAAACCATTATATACAATAGCCTGCTCGCTCACCTCATCAAATCCGACATCCAACCACCAACGTCTCGATCGGCCGCGATCATGATTGCCGAGGATCAAATATTTATACCCGTTAAGCCTGGACACGATGCTTGCTGTCTTTTCCTTATTCAGAAACGAAAAGTCTCCGAGATGAAACACCTTATCGTCTTTGGCTACGACGGCATTCCACTTCTCAATCATCGTCTCGGTCATTTCATTCGCATCACTGAAAGGTCTCGATTCAAAGTCAATAATATTCGTATGGCCAAAATGATGATCGGAAATCACAAATACGTTAGTCATCAACGTCACTCCCTCAGGGTCACTAAGTTTATAGCTCTATTGTAAACTATAACCCGTCTATAGAATCATCACAATGTGCCCACGAGCCCATACATGTCTAAGAGAGGATACTCTGCTTATCCAGTTAACCAGACCTACATGCCATACCTGCTATAGCTTTCTTTTATCCTCACAGATCATTAATATGTTGCCATCGGGATCCTTGAAGGTGAAGAACGAGATGTTCTCATGCACTTCGATCTCCGTTACGATTTCAATTCCCTTTTCTTTTACAAATTGATAGGATTCTGATAAGCTTTTCGTTTCAAAAAATAATTGGGTCTTCGTCATGTAGCTTGTATGCTCTCTACGGTTGCTGTCTAGTAACAGATCTGACCCGCCCTCCATCTGTAGGCTATAAATGGTTCCTTCATGACTATCCGAGTGAATTGGCAATCCAAGCAGTTCACTGTACCATTGAATTGCTTTTGGCATATCCGTCACATGTATAAACACAGCACCTATTCGATTGGTTATCGGACTGTTGGTCATACCATCTCTCCTCACATTTTTTGGGTTTATAGGTCTGATACTACCTTTAAAATATCTTCGACTACAAACTCGGCGATACCATCACGGTTCTCTTCATTGAGCCTGATGATTTTCACCCCAGGAAGCCTTTTCAAGGTGTCGATTTCTGGATGGCTATCTAAAGGAACCGTACCTAAAATGATGGAACTATTTTCAGAAACGATGCTATACATCAATTGTTGAAATGGAATAGATAACATTTGCATAAAACCGACTTCATCAATAATCGTTATTTTCTTCGACTTCAATGAATCTTGAACCGATTTTAAAATAACGTTCTCAAAGTTACTTATGTCAATGCCATACCTTCCCATTCTAATAGAGCTGCTGCTATTCACATTAGCAAGTTCTTGCCTCTCTCCGTCAAGACTTACACATGTAAAACCGATTCGAATGTCTCCATCTCGTATTTCCTCTGTGTAAAATCCACCACAATTATCAGCACCTATTTCATTTATGATCTTTTTAATTAAAGTTGTTTTTCCCAATCCTGGCTTACCCGTAAGGAGAAATATTTTATCGTCCACTGTTCTAGACATTCCTGATATCTCAATCGGGTTGGAACCTACAAATTCAAGTATCGAATCATTCACTAAAATCGGACTTTCCCTTAACATATGAGGTCTATGACTGCCGCCTGGTACTACAAGATAACGGGATTGATTTACGAGCGAGCTCAATTGTTTGACCCTCTCTTCACCAGCGAATGGGTCATGCTCCCCTGTAATAAATAACGCTGGACAACGGATACTGCTGATCTGCTCTTCTGTAAGACTGGGGTACAGCCGCCAATCTATTGCACTTTGCCGCATATACGCTTGCCAGTTGCCTCTGTGCGCTTCCCCATGGCGTTCGATCATTTGATTAATGAAGTCGTGTTTTTCTGTTTGAATAAGCCATTCCGGTTCAAATTCTTCGACCCCTGTTGGATCGCAAAAACCACCAGTGCCTATCGTAGTGAGTGTAGCCACTCTCTCGGGATGATGAACAGCCATATAAAAACCAACATTTGACCCCAAGCTGTAACTAATCAAATGAGCTTTTGAGATATTCAGCTGATTCATAAATTCCACCATGTCATCTGCGAGTTGGGGGCTGCTCCATGCTAAGGACTCACATCTTGTTCTACCATGCCCTCTAAAATCCGGGAAATAACAGGTGAATTTTCGTTGGAAATCAAGCATTTGACTTGCAAAAGCCAAGATACCCCGCGAATAACCACTATGCAAAAAGATAACCGATTCCCCGTTACCCATTTTCTCATAAAACATCTCCAAGTCCTTAACCTGTATGTATGGCATATTTCCCTCCCTCTTAATTTCAGAACATTTGTTCTATGATTATACTCCCATTATATGTATAAGTCACTAAATTTATCTGAATTACCTGCAACCGCTGAGCTTGTTGTGACCGCTATCAGATGAATGATTTTCATCGTATTCCCCCTCTTAAACGAGCTTAAATCTCTATTCGCCCAAAAGGAGAACTATCCTCATAAAGATTTGTTTACATAGGAAGCATGAACAAGTTTTTTTTGAATAAATATAAATCAAGTAATTAAGGTTGGCCACATGGCCGAGCCTCATTCAACTTTCATAGTATCTTCATGTAACTCTTTTTTTTCTGCTCTATACTGATAACAGATTCAACGGTGTACTTACAAATCAAAAATACGAGGTGATTCTATTATGACAGCAGACCAAAACAAGCTTACGACGAGTTGGGGAGCGCCAGTTGGGGACAACCAGAACTCAATGACAGCCGGTTCGAGAGGACCAACACTTATTCAAGATGTACATCTATTAGAAAAGCTCGCGCATTTCAATAGAGAACGTGTTCCCGAACGTGTAGTTCATGCCAAAGGAGCAGGCGCACATGGTTATTTTGAGGTGACTCAAGATTTAACGAAATATACGAAAGCCGACTTTTTATCTGAGGTTGGGAAGCGTACGCCGATGTTCATTCGTTTTTCTACGGTTGCTGGGGAGAATGGTTCTTCGGATACGGTTCGTGATCCACGCGGCTTCGCTGTGAAATTTTATACGGAGGAAGGCAATTATGACTTGGTAGGGAATAACACCCCTGTGTTTTTCATCCGTGATGCGATCAAATTTCCTGACTTTATTCATACACAAAAACGTCATCCCCAAACACACTTGAAAAACCCGAATGCAGTCTGGGATTTCTGGTCCTTATCTCCTGAATCTTTGCATCAAGTAACCATCCTCATGTCCGATCGCGGTATTCCGGCAACCCTTCGACATATGCACGGTTTTGGAAGTCACACCTTCAAATGGGTGAATGCCGAAGGTCAAGGCGTATGGGTAAAATATCACTTTAAAACCGAACAAGGCGTTCAGAATTTGGCGCCGGATGTAGCTGCACAACTCGCAGGAGAGAATGCGGATTATCACACGGAAGATCTTTTCAATGCTATTGACCAAGGCGATTTCCCAGCATGGAGACTCTGTGTTCAGATCATGCCGTTGGAGGATGCAAACACGTATCGGTTTGATCCGTTCGATGTTACCAAGGTATGGTCGCAAAAGGACTACCCATTAATTGAAGTAGGTCGGATGGTGTTGGATAGAAATCCGGAAAATTATTTTGCCGAAGTGGAGCAAGCAACCTTCTCCCCTGGAACACTCGTACCTGGGATTGAGGTATCACCGGATAAAATGCTGCAGGGTCGTCTTTTCGCTTATGCAGATGCTCATCGTTACCGTGTGGGTGCAAACCATAATAGTCTGCCCATTAACCGTCCCAAGAATGAAGTAAACAACTACCAAAGGGATGGACAAATGCGTGCTGATAACAACGGGGGAAGCTCCGTTTACTACGAGCCTAACAGCTTCAGCGGACCGACAGAAACATCTGCTGATAAGCCAGCCCCCTACGAGGTTTCTGGTGCAGCAGATAGCGTTGCTTACGATCATAACGACCACTATACGCAAGCCGGAGACTTATATCGTCTGTTAAGTGTAGAAGAACGCGCGCGTCTGGTTCAAACGATTGTTGGTGCTATGAAGCCTGTTGAGAAGGATGAAATTAAGCTGAGACAAATCAGACATTTCTATAAAGCGGATCCTGAGTATGGAAAAGGCGTGGCAGCAGGTCTTGGTTTATCTATACCAGAAATTGAATAGCATGAGGCAGCTGCCTTTATCTAATTAAGGGCAGCTGCCCTTCTTTTTCAGAATTATTGAAAGCGCTGACATGGTATCTGTGAAATTCAAGAGAAAATGAGGTGAATCAACATGAGGACCCGTTTATTGTCAGAGCAATTAGTAAAGAAGCGTTTTCCACAATTGAGATACGTAAGAATCCATACGGATGGCAATTATTCAGCTAGTATCTATGCGTGGAATGAGGACTTGCAATTACCTCCCAAGGAAATACGCAGCTTGAAATTGTTTGCCTCCGATCATTTACATCCGTACATTTGCTTTAAAGTGAAATCGTACAACATGGTTCAATCCGACAAGGTCCCCCAAGTTCAAGTAAATGGACTACCCGATGCCCTAGTGAAAACGGCTCTAAACAGAAAGTTAGATCAAGATGGCATCATCACTCTATTCCACCAGCTATTCCCCTGCGGTCGGTTGACATTTAACCGATATGATTCCTCAAAGGGAATCATTCATTTTGATTTTCATTCAAATACATCTATAGATCAGTTGGATCAAGAGCTCATGTACAATTATCTTTACGAGTTGATTCCGTTGGGGTCTAACTGTGAAGTGACTTTTTATTAAGGATTTTAGCTCCCAGGGATACTGGATTTTATCCGGTGTCCTATTTGTATTTGGAGCGAAGATTCCAACAAAATGCTTAATCGTACTCTGGGTAACAGCATTTGGCAATACGAAAAAGGCCTCCTGGTGCTTATCGCACACCGAAAGGCCTATACACAGCTCTGAATTATGGCGTTTTCCGGACAACAACAACCTTTTGGGCAATCATCGCTTCCAAGCCTTGTGGGGACACTTGCGGAGCACCTGCGTTAATACGCGGAATCCTATACGGATCTACGCCTCGGGTCGCCATCAAAGGCTGGATCGTAAAGCCATATCGTATACCGGCCGCCTGAACGGCTGTAGTTGTATTTTTATCAGAAATGCCAAAAGGGTACGCCATCGTATCAACCGGGTGCGGTGCAGCCTGCTCCACATTCGCAATACAGGTCTGGGTATCGGAAATCATTCTATCTATGTATTGCTGATCCGTTTCGCCCGTTTCCTGTATTAGATATGCTTTTCCATCCTCACGTTTTCCGTGAAATGCATGCGTATGGCACTCAGCATCTATCAAATCAGAGTCCGTGCTCATGGCGGTTATCTGCTCCCGCGACATCTTCGGCGGAATATCCTCCTGCGGGTGATCCAACGTCTCTGTAATAATAAAATTGACTGCCGGTATCTGCAGCTGCTTCAATATGGGAACGCCCAGCGTGTAAAAGCTCTCGTAGCCATCATCAAATGTAACAAGTACGGCATTATCGGGAACCTTGGCACCGCCGAGAAACTTTTTGAATTGATCGAGGGTAATGAAGTGATGCCCCTTGCTTTGCAAATAAGTAAGCTGCTCCCTGAACAGCTCAGGCTTGATCGTACCTGAGCTCGTATCTTCATCATGAAGATGATGGTACATAAGAACAGCTACCTGATCGGTATAATGCGCATCGCGCTTGTCGAATTCTTGAACAATCGTAAGGCCTATTACGCATATAAGAAGGCCCGTCAACCAATAACGAATAATGACTTCCGCTCTCCCTTCGGGCGATACCGTTAACCGGTGAATATCTCGCTTCTCACCTGCGATGAAGTACCATTAGAGACTCGGTACCGGAGAAACTGCACAGTGTCGAAGCGCTATTGATTATACCATAACGGTAAGTGTTTTGGGAAAACGAGCCGCCTTCCCACAGCACAAAAAGCCGCTTCCCTAGGGGAGGACAGCTTATATAGAAGGACTATGAGTTATTCGTCACAGCTCCACCATCGCTTTAATTACTCCCGTTTCCGGCTTTAGCCATGAATCAAATTCCCCGATCATAGCATCAAACGGGCAGCGGTGGGTAATATAGGAATCGGTATCAATCAGACCGTCAGCCATCGCCTGCATCACCTTTTGAAAATCCACTCTTGCTGCGTTACGGCTGCTTAACAAGGTCATTTCGCGCTTGTGAAACTCGGGATCGTTAAAGGTCAGCTCCTGTTTAACCAGCCCTACAAAAACCAGCTTACCGCCGTGAGCCGTATATTGAAAAGCATCCATCATCGACTGCGCATTACCGGTCGCATCGAATACAACCGCTGGCAGCTCCCCTTCCGTCAAAGCCAGCAATCGCTCCAAAGGATTGTGCAGTGCGTTGATCGTATCATCCACCGGTGCCCAGTGTGAGCAATAGGCCAATCTCTCGTCGTTAATGTCCATAGCCATGACTCTGGCGCCAGCGAGCTTGGCAAATTTCATGACACCCAATCCGATCGGTCCCGAACCGATGACCAGTACGTTTTCCTGTGGTTTTAGCTCAGAGCGCCGGACAGCATGCGCACCAATGCTAAGACATTCGACGATTGCCGCCTGCTCCAGACTGATTCCGTCTGCCTTCATAAGCAGGGAAACCGGATGGGCAATCACCTCACACATGCCCCCATCACTATGTACACCTATTAAATCCAGCTTGGTACAGCAGTTGGTCTTACCGTTTCGGCAAGCAATGCAGGAGCCACAATGCATGTAGGGGATGATGACAACAGGGTCACCTGCTTGCAGACCCTCATCGTTGGGTCCAATTTCCATGATTTCTCCCGAAAGCTCATGCCCGAGCACCCGCGGATAAGAGAAAAAGGGCTGTCGTCCTTTGTAAGCATGCAGATCCGTTCCGCAAATGCCGATCCTGCGTATTCTCACCAGCGCTTGATCCGTTCCTGCTGTCGGCAGGTCCTTTTCCTTCAGTACGAATTGATCCGGTTGTTCACATACAATTGTTTTCATTTGTATCCATCCCTTCTTTCATGCGTCTGAAGGCTGTCCTGCCGATAGCACCAGTCCTCTTACTTCATAATAACGAATCTTCCCCTGATCCTTCAACCACTTTTAGAGGGAGAGGCTTTTCTAACTTCCGTGTCCAGATTCCCCTCTTCCACTTAAATAAGACTACTCAGCCATTAAAAGTGAACGTAGAGCCATAGACCTGTTGTTGCCACCCGTTGTGCCTTATGGATTATCCGTTTCGCTGTCCAGATCCGTCCCCTTTGTTTCTTTCCCCAAAAACAGCACAGTACCCGCCCCAATCACAATCGCAACAAAAAATATAGTGAAGATCGTAGTCATCGCTACGTGGCGGGCAACCAGCATACCCACAAGATACGGCCCAAGAACACCGCCAATACGACCGAAGGAAGCGGCAAGACCTACTCCAGTGGAACGAACAGCAGTTGGGTACAGCTCCGGCGTATAGGCATACATGGCCCCCCATGCCCCAAGGTTAAAAAAGGAAAGGCATATACCTGATGCTATCAGCATGCCAACCGTATCCGCATTTCCAAAACACACTGCGCTTACCGCTGTCAGCAGCAGATAAGTAACCAGCACAAACTTTCGTCCGAACTTCTCAATGAAATAGGCGGCAGTAAAATATCCGGGCAACTGTGCCAGCGTCATGATCAGCACGTATTGAAAGCTTTTTACAAGTCCGAAGCCTTTGAGCATCACTACTGTGGGCAGCCATAAAAACATGCCGTAATACGAAAATACGACCGTAAACCACAATATCCACAAGGTGACTGTCGATCTTCGGTACTTCGGCGACCAAGAGGCCGCTACACGTTCCCGGAACGACAATATGTGGCCGCGCTGCCCTGTAAAGCGAGGTGAATCCTGAATCGCCCGCCTCAAATACAAGGCGTATATCGCCGGAATCGCGCCGATTGCAAAGGCCATCCTCCATCCATAATCGGGGATGATGAAATAAGAGATAAGCGCCGCAACGATCCATCCGCAAGCCCAGAAGCTCTCCAGTAGCACAACCGCACGCCCCCTTTCTTGGACGGGCATCGATTCGGAAACCAGTGTCGAAGCAACTGGAAGCTCGCCTCCAAGTCCGAAGCCTGCTGTGAAGCGAAGCACGCAAAGTACCGTAAAACTAGCTGCCAGCGCTGACAATCCGCTCGATATCGAGAAGATAAGCAGCGTCCACAGCAGCACTGTCCTGCGACCGTACTTGTCTGCAAGCGATCCGGCAACGGCGGCTCCCACAGCCATCCCGATTGAATTGATAGCAGCCAACAGTCCAACCTGCTCGGCGCCCAGGCTCCATTCTACCGCCAGCGCAGCTGCAATAAACGATATAATGCCCACGTCCATCGCGTCAAACAGCCAGCTGAGACCAACGCCAAAAAGCAGTTTCTTTTGGTTCGATTTAGTGGCTAGAGCTGTTTTAACCATCGTTAGTTTCTCCTTTTCCAGTTTTATTACCGCTTTAAGAGTACGAAATCACGCTTACGTTGACCGTTTGCTCTCTTTCTCTCACTTTACCCAACTTTGATCCGGCTTATATCTTACCAACAGAGGCGGCATAAAATAATCCTGTTTCACGCAACATGGAATACCCCGTGCATTTCCTTAATCGATCTGAATGTATAACAAATAGGTCGTACAGCAGTAGAACATTTTACCCGACATTAATGCTATAATCTACACAAAAGAGCATTGCAAACAGCTTGAACATGCTCAAATCCATTATCGGGAGGATTACTTGAATGGTACAGCCGCAGGTAGAATTAATTGTTGATGCTCAAGCTACATTAGGAGAAGGCCCCTGCTGGGATCACCGCAGCGGTCTGCTCTATTGGGTGGATATTATGGGCAAAAGGGTACATATCTTGAACCCGCAATCGTTAGAGGATCGAACGATTCAGCTGGAGCAAATGGTAGGTGCTGTCGTCCCAAGACAATCTGGCGGTGTCGTGCTGGCACTCCAGCATGGACTCTACCTATTGGATTTGGAGACAGAGCAATTAACGTTGGTCAATGATCCCGAAAAGCAGTTGGAGGATAATCGGTTTAACGATGGAAAGTGTGATCCGGCAGGTCGCTTCTGGGCTGGCACGACAAGTCAATTAGAGGCGGAGCCTGTCGGCTCGTTATACTGCCTTGATGCCGAACATACTGTTCGCAAAATGATTGATGGAGTGACCGTTTCCAACGGACTTGCCTGGAGTCCTGATGGACGCACGATGTACTATATTGATTCGCCGACGAAACAAGTGGTCGCTTACGATTATGATATAGATACAGGCGCTATAAGTGGACAGCGTATCATAATTACGATTCCTGAGGGCGGAGGCTTTCCGGATGGCATGACGATTGATGCAGAGGGTATGCTGTGGATCGCGCAATGGGATGGATGGCAGGTATTGCGTTGGAACCCCCATACGGGTGAAATGCTGAGCGCCATACCGATCCCGGTGGCCCAGGTGTCATCCTGCACCTTCGGTGGACCAAATCTGGATGAGCTGTATATCACGACTGCCCGTGTCCGCCAATCCGACGAAGCCTTGGCGAAGCAGCCTAACGCAGGCGGTATATTTCGCGTGAAGCCTGGCGTTGTCGGCATGCCTGCGCATTTTTTTGCTGGTTAAGCGATTATACACAAGCGCTAAGCTTCCACAATGTTGGATACGTTTGATACGCAACCTTTATGATAAAATGGAATGAAACCACAGACTGTTGAGCATTCTCAGCAGTCTTTTCTTCGTCCCTTCACCTATCCTCGACTCACCCATAACCGGATATATTGGTTTTATTCATTCATAACCTTGATAGGTCCCCATGCGAGCGATATCCTTAAGTCAAATGCATAACAGACTGACAAACTAACCATGCAGGAGGATGATAAATGGGGTCTCTCGAGGAATTACCAACAATAAATAACCAAATGCTTACACAGGTAGTACAAAAAATGTTGAAGGATGAATCCGCCAATGTGACTGATTGGAAAACCAGTGAATTGCAAGGCGGAACCCTTGGTAAGGTTTATGCGCTAAGTGGTACCTACAGCCTTAATCGAATTGCCTCAAACACTGAGTCGGCTTCAGTTTACAATGAGCATACCACCCACTCAACGACGCATAAGGGATCAAAGCTGGAGAAAGCGGGCTGGTCAACCATCCTGAAAATCCAGAAAGCCTATGAACGATTTGGAGATCCAGACAGCTGGAGACGCGAGATGCTGCTGTACCAATCTGATTTATATTATCAATTACCTAAGACTTTAAAGGCTCCCGTTTGTTATAATATGGAAGATAAACAGCAAGGTGAGATTTGGTTATGGTTAGAACACATTTCAGGTCATCATGGGATTCATTTATCCGGGGATCATTATGCCTTGATCTCACGTCATTTGGCACATTTTCAAGGGACGTATTTAACGGGTAAGCCGCTTCCCTCCTATCCGTGGTTAAGTACACAATATTGGCTTGTACAAACCATGTCGCAATGGGGGACACGTGCCATTCCATGGATTCAGACGAATAAGGAAACAGGATTATCCATGGAGGTTGTTGAGGGTGTACAACAGCTTTGGGCTGAGCGTGATCAGCTGCTTGATGTATTTTACAGTCTGCCTCGTACTTTTTGTCACCGTGATTTTAGTGCAGGCAATGTATTTCTGACTCAGGATGCCACGGGAATGGATCAAACGGTAGTGATCGATTGGGATTGTGCTGGAATTGGCATTGCCGGTGAGGACATCGCTGATTTGGTTGGGGAAGCTCTTATATTTTATAAATTTGATCCTGCCAAGGCTGTAGAACTGCAAGAAAAGATCGTATCGCATTATATATTAGGGTTGCAGGAAGCAGGCTGGAACGGTGATGAGAAGCTGATTCGTCTCGGTTATTTAATAAGCTTAACTTTGCATTGGTGTTTTCGGATTATATGCCGTGCTCAGAAAAAAGACAACCCTGAAATCAATCGGTATGCTTCTGTGTTATCTTTTATTGTTCATCAGGCTGCTGAAGCGCGGAAGATTATTTCAACTTTGCCTATGAAGTGAGTCAAGTGTAATCATCATATAAGGACCAGGAGGCCCACATGAAAATAAATGCCCAAGGCGTGTCAGAGGTCGTTTTGGAAGTTAGCGATATGAAACGTGCTGTTGATTTTTGGTCTGGCCAATTAGGATTTCCTATTGTTCAACAATGGGGATATCAAGACGGTCAATTTACAGTGGAAGCGAATGACATTTGGGCTACATGGCTGTACGTTGGAGGACCCACAAATTTAGGTTTATGGCTGCCACGAAAGTTTAACGAACAAGAGCTTTTGCAAAAGGCCTCCTCCGTTTCCTTATGGAATGGGTTATTTGATGAAGGTGGCATTCACGTGCATTTGGCTTTATATGTAGGAATTGACCAGATTGAATCGGCGATTCAAGTGCTTGAGAACCATCATATCGACAGGAAGATCGTCATCAGAGGCATTCACAAAAGAGTTTATTTTAAAGACACTGAAAATAATGTAATCGAGTTCTATACCCAAAGTATGGAGGAAGATTATTTGTCGAGGTTCCATCCAATTTAAGTTCATATTCCACTACGTCATGGTAAAAAGGAGGACTGCCATAATGAATATAAATGTGCATGAATGGATTATAGAAGCAGATATAACAAAGCTGCAAACGGCCATGGAAGCAGGAACCGTAACCTCGGAAGAGCTTGTTCAAGAATATTTGGACCGTATACATAAGTACGATTCGAGCATCAATTCCATATTGGAAATCAATCCCGATGCTTTACACATCGCGCGGGCTTTGGACCAAGAACGTAAAGATACAGGAAGTCGGGGAAGCCTGCACGGCATACCCATTCTGTTGAAGGATAATATCGATACTCAGGATAACCTGCATACGAGTGCAGGATCAGTAGCATTGGCTGGATCATTTGCAGCAGCGGATGCATACATAGCTTCAAAGCTTCGTTCGGCAGGCGCCGTTCTTCTCGGAAAAGCGAATATGACGGAATGGTCCAATTTTATGTCCAGCCGGATGCCAGCGGGATACAGCTCACGAGGCGGGTATGTGTTAAACCCATATGGTCCCGGCGAGCTATTCGTTAGCGGCTCCAGTTCGGGATCAGCAGCGGCTGTTGCGGCAAATCTGGGCGCGGCCGCGATCGGAACGGAAACAGCAGGCTCTATTGTTGGCCCAGCAAGTCAAAGCTTTCTTGTAGGAATCAAGCCGACTGTCGGATTGATTAGTCGAGCTGGAATCATCCCGATATCCAGCAGTCAGGATACCCCTGGACCTATAGCCAAAACGGTTTCAGATGCTGCGATAATTTTGGGGGCATGTACCGGAATAGACGAGAAGGATTCGGCTACGCTAACGAGTGAAAATGGCGCTTTGACAGACTACACCCCCTTTTTGGATGCAAGCTTTTTAAGTCAGGCACGAATAGGGATTCCCCGACATTATTACAAGCATTTAGACGAGGAAAGACTTGCTATTATGGAAGCTGCCATTGTCACTTTGAAACAGGAAGGCGTCACCATCGTAGACCCTGTCACGCTTCACGTTGAACAAAATAGCTGGAATAATGATGTCATTATGTATGAATTTAAAAAGGGCTTGAATCATTACTTATCCCAATTAGCAGACTCCGCACCGATTCACTCTTTGAAAGAATTGATCGCCTATAATGAAAAGCATACCGAAATAGCTTTACAATATGGGCAGGACACGCTAATCCGATCCGAAGAAAACACACTGACTGAGCAAACCTATTTGCAAAAGAAACAAGCCTACTCCGAGCTGCCGCTGCTGCAAGGGATTGATTATGCCATAGACACTCATTCGTTAGATGCACTCTTGCTGCCTGGGGATGTGGATGGGATGTATATTGCCGCACGATTGGGCTACCCATTGATTACGGTTCCGGCAGGATACTCAGCGAATGGAGTGATCGATTCCGATGGTGATTCCACCAAAGGTCCTTTTGGCGTCATCTTCTCTGGCAAAGCATGGAGTGAACCTACTTTAATCAAATTAGCCTACGGATTTGAACAAGCCACACACCACCGTGCTCCACCTCAATTGGATTAAGCACAGATAGGATTAGATACTGGAAGAAGGTTAACTATGCTTAGTTATACAAACACAACAACAGAAGTTGCAAACAGCGGAACGGACTCGGCAATTATATCGGTAGGCGCGACGGAGCAGTTTGGTCCCTTCCTTCCGATGCATTTGGATACGTTAATTGCACAATTGTATGCTGAAGCATATGGCAGAGAGCTGCGCGCATATGTCCTGCCGACACTTCCATTTAACACTTCTGAGGAGCATGCCAGCTATAAGGGGACGGTAACGGTTAGTCCCAATGTGTTAACTGCTATGCTGGAAGAGATCGTTATCAATTTGGCAAGGCAAGGCTTCACCAAGTTTGTGATTTGCAGCGGGCATGGGGGCGCATATTGGGAGAGTGCTTTTATTAAGCATATGAATTATAAATACCCGCAAATACTTCTGATCGCACCTAACCACAATCAACATCATGCGTGGGAAGCAGCAGCACGAGCCTCAGGTCTCGAAGGGTTAGATGAGATGCACGGCGGGTTATTGTCTGTTTGCACCGCAATGTGGCTCTGCCCGGAGCACGTCAAACCAGGTTCTATGGGCTCAGATATTCCGCCGCAGCATCGTTTATATGCAGATTACATGGGATGGGATAAGCTCACCAAGGATGGCTGCTGGGGAAAGTTTGAAACGGGTATCTATACGGACGATGAATTAAGAGAAAAGGGCAAAATATTTTGGGAAACCTTTATTATGAAACGATCCGAGGGTCTACAAGCCATTGTTGATGAAGCTTATCGCAGAAAAATGTCGCCCGAATAACTACACGGGAATCTGTGTTGAGAAGTGCCTCCTTGCCCTTATGGTTAATAAGGTATTGGTCCCTTACCAAAAAATAAAATGAGGATTGTCTATGACGAATCTGATTGAAGTTCGACTCATGACGAAGGAAGACGTAGAACTCGTGTATCGTATTTTCACTGAACATAACATTAACAAACCTTTGGAATACATCCTGAAGTGTTGGGAGCAAAATTTAACGGGTGAACGGATAACCTTATTAGCCTTTTACAGCGGTCAGTTTGCCGGAAGCTTACACCTGCTTGCGACCTCTGACTACCCTTATTTCGAGGAAAATGGCATACCGGAAATCAACGATTTTAACGTCATCCCTCCATCACGTAAGCTCGGAATCGGTCATGCTCTCATGGAAGCCGTCGAGAACATAGCCTTGAACAAATATGCGATTGTCGGCATAGGCGTTGGAATGTATCAAAGCTATGGAAGTGCACAGCGCTTATACGCAAGAAGAGGATATATGCCAGACGGCAGGGGCTTGATGTATAAGCAGCAGCCCGTCATCCCCGGTACCCAGGTTTGCGCTGATGACGATTTAAATCTGTACTTCACCAAAGCCCTATCCTAAAGGAAAGATCCTGACATACATGGAGCTTCCCCGTAAGATAGACACTTTGCAAAAGGTCTCCCCCTTGCGGTGCGCTTTTCACATCCTATAAACGGTCTCTTTTTCACAAGAGGTCGTTTTTTTTATTTTCGGGAACTTTTCGCTGAGCAGTCGGTCTAATTGGGGAGGTGATTTCGTGGAACCACATTATTTGCAGCATCTGACAGGTGGGAGTGATAAAGACGCTATTCTTCGTGATCTGATGAACCAATATGGAAACGACGTTTGGAACTTCGCATTTTTTCTGACCCGTCGTTCTGACGCAGCCGATGATCTTTCCCAGGACGTGTTTTTATCCGTATATGACAAGCTATACAGCTTTCGAGGCGAATGTAGTGTGAAAAGCTGGTTATTAACCATCACGCGAAACAAGTCATTAAACTATTTAAAAAGCGCGTTTATAAGTAAAGTGACGTTAGTGGACTATGTCATTCGAAGAGGCAGCTCACGATCAGCAGAGGAAGAATTGTTTGATCGCTTGGAGACCCGCCATATTTGGGTAACGCTTATGCGGATTCCCCGCAAATTCAGAGAAATTCTGCTTTTGAATGCTCATTATGAGCTAACGAACAAAGAAATATCAGCACTGCTGGACATACCGGAAGCAACCGTCAAAACACGACTTCATCGAGCCCGGAATAAATTATCCGATATGCTGAAAAAAGAAAAACAAGAAGGAGAGTGACTATGAAAGAGCAACCGCCGCAATGGAGCGAAGCGTTCAGCTCGTCCCCTTTTATGAAACCGCGTTTTACAGAACAAATGAAGCAGGACATTATTCACAAAGCGAAGCAAAGGCCACAATCGAAAGTAAAAACGGCGACCCGATTCATTCCGGCAATGGCCATTCTTTTAGTTGTTGGTGCTATTATGGTATTTACACTTTTACCGAAGAGCGTTACGGAGCAAATGCAGAATCCCGCATCCGTAGGTAAAGTAGACCCTTGGAGCGTTCGAATGGAATATCAACAAAATGGGACAACATTGTTCAATATATTCCCGGACCCCAACCTGTCTGCGGGCAAACCTTTCGGATATATGATCCATTTTACAGCTCCTTTTGATACGTTTGCAGGAAACCAAATCACCATCAACGCTTTTCATAAGGAAACCGGTACACGTATAACCGCACTTCATCCACAAACCATAACGACACCAAGCTCGGGGTATCCCGGTTTGGAGCGTTTTACAACGACGTTTGCCCTTCCTCTCAGTGGAATATGGCGATACGAAGTGATGCTAAACGGTCAATTTTACGGGGATGCTGTTCTGTCTGTGGCAGAGCCCTCCTGGACGGTAAGTCCCACTTTTGAACTGCCTTATACTAGCGGCGATGGCAAGAAAAATGCGTACGTGCTAGTTGGTGAGCAAGGCAAAGCGGGTTTTATTGTTGGTCCTTATATTAATGAAAAGGGTGTAAGATTAGACCAGCAGCCCCTCATCGCAGGAAAGGGCAACAAATATATGTGGCATTTTTGGGGAGCAGATCAAGAGCTTGAAGGGGAATTCAAGGTATCGGCAGTTAAACAAGGTACGACCGCCTTGGTACAGGTATTCTCAGCGAGCCAGCTCGGCGGAGGTCTGAATGGTGCGGATCGCACTGCGGTTTCTTCGATGTCATTGCCTGAACCTGGACGGTGGAGAGTGATGGCCTACATCAACGATCGCTTGTACAGCAGCATCGTTGTAGATGTGATTTCGAATTAGAAGACGATTGGCTTTTATAGGACCATTCGTTTATTGACCTTTTCTGCCATATAGCGGATGAGGTCTTTTTGTTTATTGAATTCGTTTTGCCTAAAACTTTTTAATGCCATTAAATTGCATTCTTATATATCGCGTGCTAAAATCCCAATAAACGTATTCACGTATAGATAACAACGTTCTTATATGAAGAACGAAATAGTTCTTTATTTTAGTTCATACTTGTGCCCAGAAGATAAAAGGAGCTGTAGATTTTATGAAAAAAAGGATTCCATTACTTCAATTAACCGTAGGAAAGAAGCTGTATGCCAGCTTTATTCTCGTCCTTATCCTAATGTGCGTTCTAGCTTGGTTTACCACTTCTGAACTTAGAATAATCAACGATAAAACAAAGTCCATTACCAATAATAATATGCGTGGCGTAGAAGTTATTAATCGTATTAATTATTTGATTGAGCATGTATTCGCACTGGAGTTGCAAAGTATGATCCAATCGGATACTTCGACATTAAATTCGCTCAACGATGAAGTGAGTCAAACCATAAAAGAGATTGAACAGCAATTTGAAACTTATGAAAAAAGGATTATGACTGCTGAGGATTTGGACCTGATCGTGCGGGTTAAAACCAACTGGAGCGATTACAAAACACTACATACTCAATTCGTGCAATACTCAACGAAGGTGAATCTGATCAGTGGAGCTGGCAAAGATGGAGATCAAGTTATTAAACTGATACAAGAATCGCAGAACATATATGCAAGCATGAAGCTTGATATCGACAAATTGGTCAATCTTGACCATGAAGCGGCATTGAATGCAAGCAATGAAGCAGATGAACTTTACTCCAAGAGCATCGTTACATCTATTATACTGATATTAATCGCTGCAGCGTCCGCGATGGCTCTTGCATACATCCTATCCATATATATTTCCAGACCTGTCCGACTGGTTTCCAAAGCCATTGAACTGGTGGCTGCAGGCAATTTGAGCATTCAAGTACCGAATATTAAAAATCGCGATGAAATTGGTGATTTAGTCCATTCTCTTCAAGCCATGATTCAAAATTTCGGCAATATCATTCATAGCATTCAGGATGCGGTCGCGCAAGTGGCGGATTCTTCATTACAGCTAAATGTAGGATCGCAGGAAGCAGCTCAAGCGGCCAATCAAGTATCTTCTGCCATGCAGGAATCTGCTGTCCGAGCTGAAAATCAAATGAGAGGCTCAGAAGAAACGAGTAAAGCTATGGGGGATATATCCATTGGAATACAACGTATCGCAGAAACGACAGGACGTGTATCAGAGCTGGCAGTTCAAACCACTCACCAGGCAGAGCAAGGAAATGATAATATACAGCGAGTGATCGGGCAGATGAACTCTATTAACAAATCGGTAGAGCAAAGCGCTGACGAATTAAATAGGCTCAATAAACGTACGGTTGAGATCGGAGAAATCATCACCATCATTCGAGATATTTCTAATCAAACCAGTTTGCTGTCTCTTAATGCTTCCATTGAAGCTGCGCGCGCTGGTGAGTACGGAAAAGGCTTTGCTGTAGTAGCAAACGAAGTGAAAAAATTAGCCGAGCAGTCCAATCAATCTGCTACACGAATTGCCGAACTCATTCAAATTATCCAATCTGATTCCAGGCAAGCCGTACATGCTATGAATGTAGGAATTTCTGAAATCCAGATTGGCAGCCGCTCCATTCATGAAGCAGGTGTCAACTTTGGACAGATCGTGCTTGCGACTGAACGGTTGTCTGAACAAATCCAGGAGGTTGCCGCAGCTTCAGAGCAGATCTACGCGGGCGGCGAGGAGGTTGCAGCGTCTATTACAGAAATAGCATATATTGCAAAAAAAACGTTCGAAAGTACCCATCATGTCGCCTCTATCTCCGTAGATCAATTGAAGGATATGGAAGAAATAAATAGTTCGACTTCCGATCTTTCCCGAATTGCTGCTCAAATGCGGCAAGCTACAGCCAAGTTTACATTTTAATTAGACAAGCACTATGCAAACAGCCGCTGGCTGGCGGCATGTTCCGCTTGATGCCATTGCTACAAGGCAGCATGTAGCCTTTTGCGCTGGTTAATTGACCCCAATCAGGCAATATCGCCATCATCGAGTATGACTCCATTTACAGCTCATAACTTCCACCTTCGACCCACTCTGGCCAAAGTCAGGGTGGGTTGTTTATTGAGGTGGTCCCAATTTTCTACATAAAACCTTTATATGTAGTTGACCTCTGGTTAACAAATGAACTTTATACTGACAAAGGTGGTCATGGAAGGAATCAGCTTCCACATCAATAGCTAACCGCCTAACTAAGGCCGTTATCGTCAGGAGTGAATGATGTATGAGCCTCATGGAAAAACAACTCGGGAGCGTTTCCGCTAACAGACCCAAGCCAGCTGCTGTTGGCCGTATCCAGAGCCTTCATAAGCTGCGACTGCAGGAAAATTTGCTCGCCTATTTATTTATGGCCCCCTCTCTGCTGCTGTTTGGTGTATTTCTATTCTATCCGCTGCTGCAATCCATCTATCTGAGTCTGCATCTTACCGACCCACGGGGACGCATCGCAGAATTTGTAGGCATCGAGAACTTTCAGGAGCTGTTCCTGTCAGAGCGCTTCTACCAAAGCCTGAAGGTCACATTGTCCTTCACCCTGCTTACCGTCCCTACCTGTATCCTGCTGGCGCTGCTGCTAGCCGCATTAACGCAATCCAAGCTGCGCGGCATGCGAGTATTCCAGTTTATATTCTCACTGCCCATCGCGATCTCTGTCGGAACAGGCTCCGTCATCTGGATGATGCTGTTCCATCCAAGCGTGGGTACACTCAACTATTTTTTAAGCCTCGCAGGTATTTCACCTATCGGTTGGCTAACTGACCCTGCTTGGGCGCTCCTGTCTGTTTCGGTGATGACCGTCTGGATGACGCTTGGTTTTAATTACATCGTGCTGCTTAGCGGCCTGCAGGGTGTACCAGAGGAAATTTATGACAGCGCCAAAATCGACGGCTCCGGTCCGATTCGAACCTTTGTGCAGTTAACGCTGCCGCTCATATCGCCAACGCTTTTCTTCGTGGCTATCGTATCCGTTATAGGAGCTTTTCAATCGTTCGGACAAATGCACATTTTGACCAAGGGTGGACCCATGTACACGACAGATGTGGTCGTCTATAACATTTATCAGGATGCGTTTATTAATTTCCGGTTTGGTATCGGCAGCGCGCAGGCACTGGTCCTGTTCGCCATCATTCTCGTGTTGACCCTTCTGCAGTTTACCTTTTTTGAAAAGAAGGTGCACTATCAATGACCTCACGCTTCCAAAATACAGCTGTTTACATCTTGCTGGGCATATTCGCCGCTTTGATACTGTATCCCCTGCTGTTCACGTTCTCGGCAGCTCTCATGACTCCCGCCGAATCGTCGTCCTACCCGCCCAAGCTGCTGCCAGGCGGATTGTACTGGGATAACTTCATTACCGTTACGCACCTGGTGCCGATCTTCAAATTCATTATGAACAGTCTGCTGATTTCTACTGCTATCATGATCGGGCAGCTGTTGACCGCCAGTATGGCCGCTTACGCATTCTCCTTTTTGAGATTCACAGGCAAAGGCATTCTGTTCGCGCTGTTCCTTTCCACCATGATGATTCCCTGGGAGGTCACAATGATTCCCAATTTCTTAACCGTCAAAAGCTGGGGCTGGCTGGACAGCTACGAAGGGCTGATCGTTCCTTTTCTGGCTACGGCGTTCGGAACGTTTCTGCTGCGACAATTTTTCTTGCAGCTGCCTGCCGAGCTATTCGAAGCCGCGAAAATCGACGGCTGCGGTCACTTGCGAATCTTTGTTCAGATGGTGCTGCCTTTGGCCCGTCCTGCCCTAGCCACACTTGGTGTGTACTCGTTTCTGACGCACTGGAACATGTATCTGTGGCCTCTGCTGATCACGAACGGCGAGCAGATGCGCACCGTGCAGATCGGTATCAGCATGCTGCAATTCGAGGAAATGACCTCGTGGAATCTGGTACTAGCTGGTGTAACGTTAGTCATGCTGCCTTCGCTGCTACTGCTCGTTCTTGGAATCAAGCAGTTGGTTCGCGGTATTACGGCTGGGGCTGTGAAAGGCTAGCAGCTTCTGCCTGTCGATTCAAGCAGAAATATTAGAAATAGTGCGTCCCCAGGACGCTCTATATAAATAAAACATTTTTTAAGGGAGCGAAGACGACAATGATAAGCTGGAGTAGAAAAAGTTTAATGACGCTTTGTATGGCCATCGTGATGCTCTTCATGGCTGCATGCGGCGGTACCACAACACAACCGACAGCCGTAAAGGGAGCAGACAATAAAGAAATGGCCCCGAAACCTGCTGCAAGCAAAGAACCGGTTAAGGTCGTATGGTGGCATTCCATGAGCGGAGAGCTTGGCAAAGCGATTGATAAACTTGTTGCTGACTTCAATGCATCGCAAAAGGATGTTGTCGTAGAAGCGGTTTTCCAAGGTACTTATGATGAAAGCTTGAACAAAATGAAAACGTCCATGGATTCCAAAAGCGGTCCTGCTCTGATTCAGGTATTCGAAATCGGCAGTCGTTTTATGATTGATTCCAAGGCGATTACCCCTATGCAAAAATTTATTGATGCCGACAAATATGACTTATCCCAGCTTGAAGAGAACATTCTGAACTACTATCGGATTGACGGCAAGCTGAACTCCATGCCGTTCAATACATCGAACCCGATCCTTTACTACAACAAGGATATGTTCAAAGCAGCAGGTCTTGATCCTGAGAAACCGCCAGCTACCTACGAAGAAGTAGCGGCAGCTTCCAAAGCATTAACCAAAGACGGTAAATACGGTAATTCCTTCGCTATCTATGGTTGGTTTATGGAACAATTTTTTGCTAATCAAGGTGCTGAGCTGCTGAATAACAGCAATGGCCGTAAAGGTTTGGCAACCGAATCCATGTTGAACAGTGATGCAGGCGTGAAAACACTTGCCTGGTGGAAGCAAATGGTTGATGATAAATCCTCTTTAAATCTGGGTCGTAAAACGGATGATACCAAGAAAGCCTTTATCGCTGGACAAGTGGCTATGACTCTGGACTCCACTGGCTCTCTGCGCGGTATTGTTGACGGAGCACAAGGCAAGTTCGCAGTTGGAACGGGTACTCTTCCTAAACCATCCGACGCCAAAGAAGGCGGCGTAATCGTTGGAGGCGCAAGTGTTTATATTTTGAACAACCGTAGTGAAGCTGAGCAAAACGGCGCTTGGCAGTTTATCAAATTCCTGGCTGAGCCTAAGCAACAAGCTTTCTGGCACGTAAACACTGGCTACTTCCCTATTACCAAAAAAGCTTATGACGAGCAAATCGTGAAGGACAATCTGGTGAAATATCCGCAGTTGAAAACAGCTGTTGATCAGCTTCACGCAACCAAAGCCAATACAGCTACTCAAGGTGCAGTAATGGGCGTATTCCCTGAAGCTCGACAGCTTACAGAGGGAGCAATTGAAGAAGTGCTTAACGGCAAGAAACAACCGAAGGATGCACTCGACGGTGCTGCCAAGGAAATTACCGGAAAGCTCGGTACTTACAATAAAACGGTAAAGTAATTACAGATTTCTAATGATCAGCTGCCTCATAACCCTATAAACAGAAAGAACCTTCAGACCCCAGTTGATAAATGGGAATTTGAAGGTTTTTTCTGTTTATTGCGCACTCTGGGGATTGGAAATTCCGTTAATAACTTTTGCGCAGGACATGCAGGCTCAGGCTTTATGATAGTAAGCTTTAAGAATCTCATCCATAACTTTACTCGTCCTGATCGCGCTTATACCCGTGCTCAAGCAATCGCCCTGGCCCCGTATAGCGTCAACGACAGTTTGAATTAGGGGCTGCTGGATATGGAGCGGATGCTCGATCATGAACTGCTCCTCGCCGTCAGAGGTTGATACGAGAATGGGACTGTTCTGAAAGGTGGAAAATGTAATTTTTCCTTTGGATCCCACAATCTCGTTCGTGTCCATATCCTGGTAAGAGGAGAAACACCAATTTCCGGTACCGTATACACCGGATTCAAACTGATAAGCTCCTGTCACGATATCCTCCGCTTCGTAGTGGCGTCCTTGGTTATCTGCGAAGCCTTTGACATTTCCAATAGGGCCTAATAAATAATCTAGTAAATCGAGCGTATGGCTGGCAACATCAACAAACAGCCCACCCCCGGATATTTCCGGCTGGACTCTCCATGAACTTTTTTTAAATTGTCCCAGATGTGTGGTTGTGACAAA
This sequence comes from Paenibacillus sp. 1_12, assembly GCF_900114475.1. Lineage (GTDB taxonomy): Bacteria > Bacillota > Bacilli > Paenibacillales > NBRC-103111 > Paenibacillus_S. The sequence continues at coordinate 161,685 of NZ_FOTE01000009.1, forward strand.
GCGAACCTCTCCGATGATGCCATTCTCAAGAAGCTCCTTCACCTTCAAAAACCTCGGCAATTGTCTCCGGTAATAAGCAACGAATAGAGGCATATTAGCTTGGCGGCTCGCCTCTAGCATTTCCTCGCATTCTGCTACATTCATCGCCAGCGGCTTTTCCACGTATACAGGTTTTCCAGCTTTCAGAGCTTTGATCGCATATTCTTTATGAAAAGCTGGCGGTGTCGCGATATATACCGCATCGACCTGCGGATCGCCAATTAGCTGATCGGCATCACTGTACCATGTTGGCACGTTGTGCCTGCGGGCATAATCCTCCGCTAAACTGGCATCTCTTCTCATTACCGCAACCAGCTCAGAATGAGCTGCTTTTTGAAAACCAGGGCCACTTTTGACTTCGGTTACGTCACCGCAGCCTATAATTCCCCAACGGATCGTTTGCATAAGGTAATAATCCCTCCTGATAAATAATGATTGCATTAACTTCAATGAGCGTTAAGTATGTACTCATCATACCATTAAAGTCGTTATTTATCCGAAGGGATTCATTGTTATTGATGTTCATCAAAACTTTGCTGTTCAAAGTGATCCCGCTGCTCAAGATGCGTATGCTGCTCTTTAAAGCTTTGCTGTTCTCCAACCTCTCGATCCCTGTGGTTGTTCTCATTCTGCTGCTTGGACAGCTTGGTCGTTTGACCGCCAATCCAAAGCCGTAACAGTCCATCCACATCAGCAGCATGCTTTGTCGGGATCTGATGCGGGGCACCGTTAATAAAATGCAGGGTACTATTAGGCAGTTTAGTCTGCAGCACTCTAGCATAACGATGGAACCTTGTATCTCTCTGCCCATAGAGCAGCAGGACTGGGGCTTGAATTTCATGCAGCCGATTCGTACAATTGAAGCCCAGCACCTGCTCATTATATTGAGCTAAGTTCAACACATTACCTAAATTACAACTCTCGTACAACGTTTTAAAAATGCGGAGATTATCTGCATTACCCCCCGCATCGATGGCCGATAACAGCCGTTTCCCCTTGAGTCCACAAAGCAGGTGCGCTATCCATACCAGGCTTCTTTGGATCGGATCGGTTAATTCTGACGTCCCGCCAATCAGAATCGCTCCCAAATAACGGTCCGGATCAGTCAGCAGCGCTTCCAAAGCAATTTGACCACCTACCGAGTATCCGCACAAATAGGCTTGGGCAATACCCAAAGTATCCAATAGCTGTCGAATATCCTCTGCGATCATGGAATAGGTAAGCGGCTGCTTAGAGAAGCGACTTTTACCGTGACCGCGAATATCGAAGGTAATAATTTGATAACGGTCGGACAAGGAAGCACGCTGATAGCTGAAGATTTCCCCGGTTAAAAGGATCGGGTGTATGCAAACAATCGGTATTCCTTGCCCCACGCTTTCATAATAGAGCGTCGTTCCATTCACATCACCATACGGCATGCGGGTGCCCATCCTTTCGTACTATGCGTTTGGTCTATTTTTTCTGTCCTGTTAGAATACCCGAATCAACCCTTTTCATACGACAAAAAGCCTCATGGTTAAGTCACCACGAGGCTCCGAGCGGTTGAAGGGGTTGGAACTATAGCTCGAGTAAAGATTTATGAATCTTGATAACGACCTTTTTAATTGGCTGATCCGCTGTAACGCTACAGACAGGACGATGAATATCACTTGGATAAAATACGGTAAAGTCTCCCGGCAGAAGCAGGATTGAGCTTTCAACACTTGTAGTTTCATAAAAAGCGATGTCCCGCGATGCGAAGTCCTCTTCGGAAATAACGGCATCAGATGTTAAACGTGCTACCTTGATCAGCTCTTCGCCTTCGATCAAGTATTGAATATCGATGTAGGTTTGGTGTGATTCCGGACGCTGTTTCTCCCAGCTTTGGGTTGTCGGCTCCTGAACCATGACAAACATGAGGTCGCCTTCAATCTCATACTTGCCAGGTGCCATTGTGCTGAAATCGGTGGTACGGATATACTCCAGTCCCTTATTAAGGGCTTGTGGATAAGTAGACTTCTCGCCGCGTTCCCAAGTTGCCAAATCACTGAAAATCATGAATGATGCCTCCTCAACGTATCGTTATTTTATTATTGACAGCCGCTATGTAGAACCTGCCCTATTCAGTATATGCTTCTTTGATAGCATTTAAAAGATCGAATTTGTGACGTAGTGGACGCACAAAAAGCTGAATTCCTTATCTTGGAATTCAGCCTTGATCTGTCGTTTAAAGTCGCAGCTGCGCTGCCTTATGGATGATTAAGTTAATCTTATCACCCATTAATGATATCGCCGCCGTTGACATGCAGGAATTGTCCTGACATGTAAGAGGAATCATCAGATGCCAGAAAAACATAGGAAGGTCCAAGCTCTTCTGGCTGACCCGGCCTTTTCATCGGCGTATCCCCACCAAACTGACTGACTTTGTTGGCATCAAAAGTAGAAGGAATCAGAGGCGTCCAGATTGGACCCGGTGCTACACCGTTAACCCGGATGCCCTTACTTGCCAAATTCATTGACAATGACCTGGTGAAAGCAACGATAGCGCCCTTGGTTGAGGAATAGTCAAGCAGCTGAGGGCTGCCCTTATAAGCGGTGATGGAAGCCGTATTAATAATCGCTGCACCTGATTTCAGATGAGGTAATGCCGCTTTCGTAAAATAAAAAAACGAGAAAATATTAGTGCGGAACGTTTTTTCCAGCTGCTCCTGTGTAATTTGTTCAATCGATTCCTGCGGGTGCTGTTCAGCAGCATTATTGACCAAAATGTCGAGTTTACCAAAGGTTTCAATACTTTTGCGTACAACCTCCTGACAAAAAGCTTCTTGGCCCACATCCCCCGCCATCAGCAAACAACGACGTCCTTCCTTTTCGATCAGTCTTTTGGTTTCCTCGGCATCACTGTGCTCATTCAGATAAACGATCACCACGTCTGCCCCTTCAATTGCGTAACATACAGCAGCAGCCTTGCCTATACCGCTGTCTCCGCCGGTAACAATGGCTACTTTCCCTTGCAGCTTACCGCTGCCTTTGTAATTGCGGTCTACAGAGTCCGGCTGCGGAGTCATCTGGCTCTCCAGCCCGGGCTGGCGATTTTGATGCTGGGGAGGCATCGTTTGCGTTGTTGAATTCGATGGCATTGGTATCTCTCCTATTCTTCATTAGAATGATGGCTGTAACAATTGATGATGAACATTAAACTAGCTTGTACAAAAGGTTGTACTTTTATGTGACTCATTGGTGGTTATGTTATGCGTGACTACAGGTTATGAGTAGTTATGTGAAGTTTCGACTGTACCGTCCTTACGGTGAATAATCGCGCTTGTATTCGTATCTGATGCCCACTGCTTAGCTTTCTCCACGGCTTTTGCCTTCGTTTCGGTATTTAAACGTGCATCTTGGACGCCCTCTTCCTTAACGGCCCATCCATCTCCGTCAGGTACAACATGCAGATTATGTCTGCTGTGCTCACTATGGGAAGCCGACTGGCGGGTTCTTTGCTTCGAGGATGATTCCTTCTCCTCGTGTTTTTGTCTGTGCAAGGGATGATCTTCGTTCCACTCTTCCGCCTTAGCAGTAGCAATAGCGATGGCTCTGCCTTCCTCATAGCCGTCCTCCAACAAAGCATTAGCGATCTCGACTGCCTTGCTGCGGACACGAGGCTCCAAATTTTTCATAGAAACAGGGTAATCATTCTTTTTCCATGGCATAGTAGTCCCTCCTGGAATTAGTCATTACCTTATTTACTTAGCCAATTGACCCTGAATCGAATCATACCTTGGGGACAACAAAAAAATACCCCAGCTGCCACCGCGGCACTGGGGTTCAAGTACTTATATTTTAAAAGGGGGTCATCTATAAGTATAGGCTAAGAACATTAAACCAAGATGAAGCGCATGTTTCAATTCGATTACAATATGGAGGCAAATTATATCGACATCTCCCAATATATGCCTATTTTATAGTGGTAACCTTTCTTGAAATATCAGAATGTTCAGCTTTGCTGAAAACTTATAAATTCTGATATTATAAGAAAAGCTTCTCATCGAAGTCTACTCGAGAAGATACATTCGTGTTATAGCGGTAGCCTTTCTTGAAATATCAGAATGAGTTCAGCTTCGCTGAAAACTTATTAATTCTGATATTATAAAAAAGCGCATCAGGCTTCTAATGCCCGATACGCTGCGATTTGCTCTATTTGAATATATGCAACCGCTCTTTGAGCGGCTTAAATTCTTTGTCTCCGGGAGGCGCTGTCGGTGTTCCGAAAGGCATTTGGGCTACAAGCTGCCAGTTTTCAGGCAATTTCCACTCCGTCTTAACCTTCTCGTCAATCAGCGGATTGTAATGCTGCAGATTGGCTCCAAGCCCTTCGCTTTCTAGCGCTGTCCAGATCACAAACTGATGCATGGCATTCGTATGCTGCGCCCACACGGGAAAGCGATCCTGATAAGTCACGAATGCTTCTTGCATCCCTGTAACCACATGCTGGTCTTCAAAAAACAGAATAGTTCCATATCCGTTGCGGAATCCATCCATACGCTGCTTGGTTGATGCGAACTGGTCTGCGGGAACGATGGCTTTCAAAATATCAGTCGTCAGATCCCACAGCTTGTCATGTTGGGCGGCGAATAGCACAACGACTCTCGTACTCTGGGAATTAAATGCAGAGGGCACATTCTTAACTGCTTCTTCGACAATTTCAACAATTCGGTCGTCGGAAATCGGGGATTTCTTGCTGATTGCATAAATGCTGCGTCTTTCGCGAACCGCTGTCATAAAATCTTTTGCCATAGTTAAGACCTCCATATCATATAAATGCCTGAATTCCTTAATATAGTTACCCATTTATCATTAATTTATAACTTTTCAGTTAAGCCTACGCTAGCAGCTTCGTAAAACAATTCGTGAACAAAACCTTACAAAATCCGAATATTTTCTTTAATTTGTAAGTTTTACATAAAAGAGGATGCTGTAATTCCCATATCACTAACTTGTAATTTTTAAGTCTTAAAAATAGTTCCATAGACTTGAAAAAGTAGGTCCAATATAAATCTGTATAAAGAAGACCACAGTAAAATCAGTGGATTCCTTATTTTTTTGCTGTTGTTTAGCATGTTGGTGCCCACTTGGGTATTCGGCACTACTGCTTCAGTAGAATTGAAGGATGAAGGATATTTCTGGTTCTTACGCACAAAAAGAAATAAGAAGTTTGGTAGATAACGGTATCATTAGCGACTATGAGGATGGGTCCTTCCAACCCGCTAAAGCAATGAGCCGTGCAGAGTTAGCCAAAATCATCGTGTTATCGTCGTAGAAGATACTGTCGGCCAAACAGCCGTACCCACTCTTCTTGATGATGGACTACATTCAGACTTCGTCAGAGGACAGGCGGTGCCAGTTGCTATTGTACTCTGAATAACGATTCGAGGCTGTACACCAGCTCAACAGTAACTGCTGCTTCAGACGGCACCTATTCGATATATTGGCCTGCTAGCTTTTATAAAGCTGGAGATCAATTATCTCTATGCGCAACACAGATTGGAAAAGAAACAAGCGATACGGTACACATTACGCTGCTGGTGTCCCCTTAATATTTCCACGGTAAAATAATACCAAAAAAGCGACTTATCGGTTTCAACCGAAAAGCCGCTTTTTGTGCTTTTGAAATTGCACTGTACACGCGCGCTGCTACAGCGACTCCTGCAAATGAACACCTATTGGCAGCAAACCCTCCACATGAGTCTTCAAATCCGGTTCCTCATACAGCTCCTCGCTGAGAATAGCAATAATACCATGATCCTCACGAGTACGAATCAAACGCCCCATACCCTGCTTAAGCCGCAGCAGCATATAAGGTAAATCAACCTCTTCGTATGGCATTTCGGTAGATTGGCGTTTAGCCATAAAGACCGGATCCTGCGGTGGAAAAGGCAGCGCCCATATGATTACATTGGATAAGGACGGCCCAGGAACATCAAGCCCCTCCCATAAAGTAACCGCACATAAGATACTAGTCTCCTCGCGCTGAAAAACGGAGATTAGATCACTAATTTCTCGATCCCCTTCAAAACCGAAATGCATCCTTGCAACTTCCGGATAATGAACGATTTCACGCTTAAATCGCTGAAGTGCATCTTTGGTCGGGAACAAAATCAAGGCCCTTCCCTGCGTTCGCACCAGCAGGCGGATGGCTGTCTTCATTTTTTCCGAAAATGTGCCTCTGAACGACCAACGAGGTGCAATAACCTCCATCTGTTGTGCGTAATCATACGAAGAATCCACACTAAAGGACAGGTAATGTTCAATCCCGAGACTTTTTGTTACATAATCGAAGGAGCCATTAACGGACAGTGTAGACGAAGTAAATATAATCGGCATATTGGCACTGAATACTCGTTTCTTCAGCACCTCCTTAACAGCCCGTGGCATAATCACCAAGGTCAGACCCGTAATACTTTCCGTTACCCAGCATACAAAGCTTTCTGATTGCAGGAACAAGCTCAGCGCCTTTTGCATCATGTCCAAATGCTCTTGAACAATACGCGAGTGGTATGGATTCAACGAGTACAGCTCACTTTCCAGCACCAGCTCTTCCTCGATGATCGCAAGTGATTCTCGGAACAGGCTGATCTCGTTCAGCAGCTGCTCATTCAAAAGAATCTGTCTACGGTCCGAGCCGGGGATTGCTCTGTTCTGCCGTTCTAGCAGATCAAACATCGCTTCACTGCGGTCGATCGCTTCATCAATCAGTACAGCCAACGAATGACGAATTTGTCCCTTCAGCAGCCGAACAATTAATTCTTCGAAGACGGTATGCTTGATTTTGTAGGTCAAAGCCTTTTGCGCCGCGGACTCCAGAAGATGGCCTTCATCGAACACAACGGTGCAGTGCTCTGGCAGCAGCGGCAGCTGTCCTCCGCGCTTTCTCCCCTCATAGGTCCACACATGCTCCATATAATAATCATGCGAGCAAATGATCAGATCACCAGAACGCCGAAAGTGATCGCGGGAAAGCGTTTGTCCACAGCGATGTCGCTGATCACAAACAAAGCAATCCTGAAAACTATCCCAGCTGATTTTTTCCCATTGATCGTCGTTCATCTCCGGATAATGCTTTCGATCTCCATAAGCGTGAAACGACTGCAGCGTTTCACGAAAACGGACGAACTCCGGCAAATGCTCGTACAGATCCCTGTACAACGCCACATCCTCGTGCCCAAGTCTGGCTTCATCTAGCTTCGTCAAGCACACATATTGATCAGGTGACTTGGCTAATCTGGCATCTATAGCAAGATTCAAGTAACGGGTAAGCTTAGCAATATCCCCCTCTGGCTTGACCAACTGCTCGATCAAGGATTCATCCGCACAAGCGATGATTGCCGGCTTGCGTGTATAACGCGCGTAACAAATCGCATACAACAAGTACACTAGTGTTTTGCCCGTCCCGACCCCTGCTTCTGCGAATATCGTTTGCTTTCCAGTAAAGGCACGTTCGAGCTGGAACGCCATAAAAATCTGTTCATCACGAACCTCAAAGCCGGATTCCGGCAATATATCGTATAATACATTAACTATCCATTCACAGGCCTGCTTAACGAAGGGCTGGGTGCGATCATATTGAAACGGATACATATCCATGCTGCATGTGCCTCCATCGGGACTGATTCCAGTTCACCCATAGCCCCTTTAATGAAGCTATAGTATCACATAAATGCTACAAACATTCAATAATGCCTACACGAGCTCATATAAGCATGGGCAGTATACAAAGAACCCCCCAGCTAACCGGAGGGCTGTTCCTATATGAGATGTTCTTAATAATTCCACAATCGGCCACACTACTTAGCACGTAAATAGTTTAAGGTATAAATGATTTAGTGCCAGCAGCATTAATCTGGCGAATAATGTTCACTTCCACGCGGCGGTTTTTGGCACGCCCCTCGGCCGTATTATTGGTATCGATCGGTTGATACTCTCCATATCCGATAGAACGGTAATGGGCAAGATCGATTTTGCCATTTTGCATGAGTAGCTTCATAAAATTCAATGAACGTTTGGCGCTCAAATCCCAGTTACTCTGGAAATCCTTAGTATTGATTGGAACGTTATCCGTAAAACCCGCCACTTCCACATTATATTGATTATAGCCGCTCAGCATACTCGTTATACTTTGTGCCAGTACCTGCGATTCCTGCTTGATATCGGCAGATCCAGATTGAAATAAGGCATTATCGCGGATTGTAATCTTTAACATATCCTCATTTAATTTGGTTTCCAGCTGTGAGAGAAGTCCGTTATCCTTAATATATCCGTCCAGCTTCTGTTGGAGCTCCTTCAAATCCTGCATTTCCTTATCATGCAGAGCCTTCAATTGCTGCTCTTGCTGGCTTTCCTGCTCATTCTTCTTCTTTTCGTCTTCCTTCTTCTGATCGATGTTGGGTGAAATACTCAAAGGCACAATATTCGATTGCTCAAACATGCCCGTTCCGCCGTTAAAGCCTGAGTTCAAGCCCTTCATAATTTGCTCAAACTTTTTGGAATCAATCTGACTCGAAGCGAACAAAATGATAAATAAAGCCAGCAAAAGTGTCAACAAATCGGCATAGGGGATTAGCCAAGTTTCATCGATATGCTCCTCATGATGCTCATGCCGCTTTTTTTTCATTCCGCGCCACTTCCCTCATCAAGCAGATGACGTTCACTAGTCGGAATATAGACGGACAATTTTTGCTTCATTGCAATCGTCGAAATACCTGATTGAATGGACAGCAAGCCTTCAACCATAATCAGCTTGATTTCGATTTCCTTCTTGGAAATTTGCTTCAGCTTGTTGGCCATTGGGTGATAGAGCACATATCCGGAAAAAATACCGAGCAGTGTAGCAACAAAAGCCGCGGAAATCAGATGACCCAGCTTCTCAACCTCATTCAGATTACTAAGGGCTGCAATTAGACCTACAACCGCACCAAGTACCCCGAGAGTAGGCGCATAGGTTCCTGCTTGTGTGAAGATCAGAGCACCATTACGATGACGTTCTTCCGTAGATGAGATTTCCTCCAGCAGTACATCCCTGACAAACTCGCTATCGTTACCGTCAATAATCATTCGCATACCGTTACGCAGAAACGTATCTTCAATTTGATCTACTTGTGTTTCCAATGCAAGTAAACCTTCACGACGAGTAATGGAAACCCAGTCCATAAAACGACGGATCAATTCTTTTTTTTCAATTAGTTGTTGTTGTTTGAACAAAATTTTCATAAGTTTGGGAAACTTCTTAAGCTCACTCATCTGAAAGCCAACGAATAAAGTCGCTGCTGTACCTACGAAAATGATAAGAAGTGCCGCCGGATTCAGTAGTGACATGACGCTTGCACCCTTCAGCGTCATCCCGACACCGACGGCAATGACCGCCAATACTAACCCAATAACTGTTGCTTTTTCCATATCCGATGAGCACCCCGCTGTAAATGATTTAAACTTTCTTTTCGTGCTTGTTACCTATTTTTCTACATTCCATACATTTATTCGACATCCTATGACGCGAAGCCTGCTTAAAATAATTAAATTTTATACAAATTTAAGTAAAATAAGTATTCAATTTATCCATTTTTTCAAAACACAAAAAACAGGACCACTAGGAGTGACCCCATTCATTTTGGATTGATGCATTGCGATTCCAGACTTCTCTACAATTTCCTTTTAGACACGGCTAGAATCTTACTCATAAACCTCATTAATGACATGGTTATGCTTATTTATAAGTCTGCGAGCTTGACCTCCATACCAGTTTTGAAAGCCTGTGCAGCTGCTAAGGCAATTTGAAGCGCCGATTTGCCATCTTCAACCGTGACTGACGGTGACTCACCACGAAGGCAGCAATCGATAAAATGCAGCATTTCAAGCTGATACGCATCCTTGAATCGTTCCGGAAAGGAAGGCACAATATCATGGGTACTGCCTTTGAGCGTCAAAATGCGAAGATCATGGTGCTGTAGCGATCCGATCTGAATGGTGCCTTCCGTACCAACAACCTCACCTCGGATATCATATCCGTATAAGGCATTACGACTAGCCTCTACATCACCAGCCGCACCCGATGCAAAACGTAAATAGGTAAGTGATTGATCCGAATCTTGAAGCTCCTTCATGAACGGATGCACCAGGACGGCACCATGAGCAGAGACAGCTTCTACTTCTGAGGCCATAAGAAACCTGGCTAGATCATAATCATGAATGGCCATATCGATATAGATGCCACCGCTATTGCGTATAAACTCCGCAGGCGGAGAAGACGGATCACGGGATACTGCCTTGAAATATATCGGCTTGCCAATATCTCCAGCAGCTATACGTTTCTTGGCCTCAGCATAAGCAGGATCGAAACGGCGCATAAAACCGACCTGGCATTTAACGCCATACTTCTCCACGGCATGGATCACTTCATCGGCTTCTTCCAGCTGTAGCGTCAGCGGTTTTTCCACAAAAATGGATTTACCATATTGGGCAGCTCTCTTGATCAGCTCTGCATGAGTACCTGTCGGTGTTGCAATCACTATGGCGTCAATATTCGCGTCCATCATTACCTCATCAGGATTGCTCGTCCATCTTTGGGCACCCAGCTCTCCAGCCACTTTCTCAGCCCGCTGCGAATCAGCATCCACGACACATACCAGCTCCGCGTGTTTGATTCGTCCTGCTAAATTTTCCGCATGCCAATATCCTAATCGACCTAATCCAATAACCGCACAGCGCACAGGATGCTTCATATTCAAGTTTCCTCCTCAATTCAAGTAGCTCCAGTCTTGGATGTACGATTGAAACATGATCCATTCAAATGATGAGAATGCTCCGTTTTTAGCTTTATTTTAAATGATGTCTTCTGACACGATACCCAAATTGTAGGATATTTTTGATGTTTGTCAATCTATTTTTAAGCGCTTACAATTTACTCTAGAAAGAAGGTTAATACCTCCCCTTCTCTACTTTGAAAAGCCAATCAGCTCGTATACATGTTCATCAGCAGTATATATACAATTGCGGCGATCGCGGCAGCAGCTGCTATGCTAATCAAGCCTGCCCCCATGCGCAGTCCCCTTTTCTTTCCAGTCCGCCTCACAACAAAATCGATTTTGGACGATTGCTCTCCGTGTCTCAGCCTTTGATTAATATCCTGCAGACCGTGAATATACTTTCGAGTAAGGTAAAGACCATATCCGATCTGAATTCCCCAAAAGCAAAGCATGAAAGCAAGTACAAAAGCCATCGCCATAGACACGAGAATAAAAAGTGGAATTCCCCCTACAGGCTTCAACGAATAAGACTGGGCTATTGGCTTATTCCCTGAACCAAGCACGGCCAGGTCGTCAGCCGATCCACTTAGCAGCTTTGTGCCATCGCACAGCATCGTTGTATGTTTACCGCTGCCATCACTGCTGGCATAAACAAGATACTCCCGATTCATCTCAAAGCTGTAGCCGCAGCTGGAATCACTCATAGGTGTAGACACATTCAACTCGGCTCGCGTCTCTCCCTTCCAAACGGTAGACACTGCGAAGGTCACGGTCAAAGGATCAGCCGATGAGTTAAAAAAGCCTAGGCGTGGTCCTGAGAGCTTTATAACCTTGCCAGCGAATATGGCAGACTTCCGCTCCAGCTCCTCCTGAACAGATGGCTTCTTGGCACAGGAGCATGCCTGAGAAGGCTGCGGTACGGCTATGAACGTCGCGAACACAAATAAAAGCGTGTATAAACCAATAAGTCCTCTTTTCACTGTTCTTTTCCTCCTAAGAGCTTCCTAAGGAAGCTAACATCGTAAGCATAGTCCTGGCTTCCGTAGGAAACTTGCATCGTTAGCATCATCTTGGCTTCCCGTAGAAAGCTTGAATCACGGGCTTTCGCAGATAGATTGCTTCAGAAGCTGACATGTACATCATATAGACGAGACAACATTCCATTTTGTTCCAGAAAAATCATTAATCTGTGTCAGATTAGTTACATTTTTAGACTAATGCCACAAGTTAATATACAATAGACTGAAACCTTTTCGTTCTAACTGGAGTTTAATTAATGATAGAAGTTGCTTTCCATTTTTATTCAGCAAGGAGATCCCTATGATAATTAAGCCTTTACTCACAGTATTATGCCTGACGGTAGCTTTATCTGTATTCAGTGGATGTGGCGAAGAACCCAAGACTCCGGCGGTTCAATCATCACCTGCTGCTAATACAGCCAATCAGCCTAATACGCAGAATGGTGCTCAAGCGGGTAACCTAACAGGTAATCAGACCGCTGCACAAAATGCTAACCAAACAGGCTCTCCGTCCAGCAATGCAGGTACGAGTACAAGCAGTACCGGTAAAGCCACGGACCCTGCTCCGTCCAAACCCGGTATAAAACCGGTTGCGACCAATCCGGAAAGCATCACAGTGCTCGTCAATAAACAGCAGGCACTGCCAGACAGCTACGAGCCGAAGGATTTGGTTTATCCGAATGTACCTTTTACGTTCAAAGAACAAATCGATAAACGCAAAATGCGGAAGGAAGCCGCTGCAGCTTTGGAAAACTTGTTTGAGGGCGCCAAAAAAAGCGGAATCAATTTAGCTGGCGTTTCCGCTTACAGATCCTATGCAACACAAAAAACGTTATATAACAACTATGTGAAGCAGGACGGAGAAGAAAAAGCTAAAACCTACAGCGCCGTACCCGGCCACAGCGAGCATGAGACCGGGCTTGCGATTGACGTATCGGGCAGCGATGGCAAGTGCGCCGCGCAAAATTGCTTTGCCGTTACCAAAGAAGCGAAATGGCTCGATAGCCATGCCGCTGAGTATGGATTCATCATTCGTTATCCCGACGGTAAAGAAGCCATTACTGGCTACCAATATGAACCCTGGCATTTGCGTTACGTAGGAATCCAGCTGTCTAAGGAGCTGACACAGAAAAATTTAACTTTGGAGGAGTACTTTAACGCCGTTCCTGTGCAAGCACGCAAATAGAGATTTGTACGCACCAGACCAAAGGAGAAAAGAAATGTCGATAGAAAAGGGAACCAAAGAAAATCCTTGGCAATTAAAAACGCCTCCCCAAACATCTGAATATGAAATGTACAAGGATGACAAGGATGGTAAAGCCATTTTAGTTTGCACTGTAGGTAAAACGGTTTTGCATTATGACTATCGCTGTGTTGATGACTTATATGCCATGCTCCAACAGCATGGTGACTGGATGGAACTAGGCAGTGCTGATGAGCAGAAACCAGCAAAAGAAGGAACAATTGAAGCTTGGGGTCGTTCACCAGAAAATCCAGTCGGTGGGTGGTACGGCTTAAAAAAAGGGTTACGTGGTCGATTTGGCATGTACATACCTCCTCTGTTGGAACAATTGGGACTTGCAGAGGTTGAACACCATCCAAGGAACAATCGTGTACGAGCCATATAAGGCCACGACAAATAAAATGGAGAACCGACTCAAAGTGGGCTCTCCATTTTTATTTCATCGCTTTTCTGTCAATGTTCAGTTCGTTCTTAAATTCATTCCCGTTGCTTCCTCTTCCTTATTCATCATGATTTATGGTTAGCAGAGATTGTAAGGCTGGGCCTTCAATCACCTTGCCGTTATAATCAAAACGTGAGCCATGGCAGGGACAATCCCAGGTCCTCTCCCCGTTGTTCCATTCAACCTCGCAGCCCATATGGGTACAGGTCGTATCTACCAGATGTAGCTCACCACTTGCGTCTCTATAGGCACCGGCACGTTTTCCGTTGAAGAGAACAACTGAGCCTTCATCCAGACCGAGCGTATCCACCTTCCTCGACACCGATTCCAGCTTGCCTCCGATCAAATGCTTGGCCACATCAAAATTTTCTACGATCAAGTTTTTAATTCCGGGATCTGCTTTGAACCGAGAAGGCGTATACAGCTCAGTGTATGGATTCTCTTCTCCTAAGAGCTGGTCTTTCAGCAGCAACGCAGCCGCTATGCCCGTTGTCATGCCCCATTTTTTATAGCCGGTAGCTACCCATACGTTGGAATGATTTGCTGTGATGGGACCGATATAAGGAACCTTGTCCAGCGTCAGCCAATCCTGTGCAGACCATCGGTACGGAATTTCTTGAATTCCCAAAGTCTTCTCTGCAAACTGTTCGAGTTTCTTGTAATACTCGTATGTAGCATCCCCTTGTCCGGTTTTATGCGTTTCCCCACCGATCAAAACCATCTTCTCTCCATTGATGATTACCGATCTTAAGGAGCGCTTTGGCTCGTCTACACTCAGATACATTCCACCCAGATAATCGGTAACCGGCTTCACGGCAATAATATAAGAGCGCTCGGCGTGGAGACGTGTAAAATAGAACCCGCTGCCGTCATAGAACGGATAGTGGGAGCTGGCAATGACATGCCGGCATGTAATCTGCTTGCCATCCATCGTCCATATTTTCAAACGATCTCCTTGCTCTACTTTCCCATCAATTCTGGTATGTTCGTATACTTTGCCCCCTGCTTTAACAAAACGGTCGAGCAACCCATTCACAAATTTCACGGGATGAAATTGCGCTTGTCCAGACAGCTTGAGGGCAGCACGGACCTCGATTGGAAGCGGAATGCTCTGGATCATTTCTCCAGGTATCCCCAGCTTCTCGTAAGCCTTACGCTCCAGCTCCAGTTTATTTGCCGATTCGGTGCTCTGGGCATATAGATAAGTATCCTCTTCCGACCATTCACAATCGATATGCAGCTCGGCCGCCGTACGCTGAATGAACTTCATCGCCTCGTTATTGGCTTTGTAGTATAGACGAGCTTGATCCTCACCGAAATTTGTAATTAATTCATCGTAGATAAGATCATGCTGCACGGTAATTTTGGCTGTCGTATTACCTGTTGTCCCGTGGATAATCTGATTAGCTTCGAATAAACCCACACGATGTCCTTTTTCGGCTAACAGATAGGCAAGCGTAATACCCGTTATTCCGGCGCCTACTATGGCATAATCCACATCCATATTCTCGTCAAGTGGCGGGAATGAGCTCGGAGTAGCAGAATCGATCCAATACGATTGAGAAGAATCCGGGATTTTGCTTCCGGCGGTTGGGTGATCAGCATTCATTTGATTTCACTCCTTCATTCTGCGGTTTAGGTTCTCTTTGTTCATGATTACCACGATTGACCTGACCTAAACCAGCATGTTCCTTTCTATAGAAGTGAAGTTCAATAGAAAAAGTCGCAATCTGGCATTCAGCTTGGGAAGCTGGTGGTTGAGTTCATGCAGTACACGTTACAGTAGCAAAAACCTTGATTTTAACAAAAAAAGGACAGGTCGAATGTGATAATTCGTCTGTCCTCTGATTCTAAATTCCAATATTTTAGTACATGTCGTCACAAACAGTACTAAGCAGCTGCGTTTATTTTGCTGATTCCGGCTTAATCGCAAGCAGCGCGCACAACCCACCCACTCCTGCAATAGCGGCAAAGGTATAAAACAACAAGGACTCTTTACCCAGAAGCAGAGAGGTGACCGGGGGACCAGCCGCAACGCCAATAAATCGCATGCTGCTATACAGAGAGGTAATCGTGCCGCGCTGCTTTTTGTCAATGCCCTCCGTAATTAAGGCATCCAGGCAGGGCAAAGCCGCCCCAATACCAAGTCCAGCGGCGAACAGCAAGGAGAGCAGCAGCAGCAATGCTTTGGTGGGTACGAGCCCGCAAACGATCATAGACGCAGCCACAATAACGAGACCTATGAACGTAAACCATTTCATCCGCGGCTTGTCCTCACCGACTAACTTACCGGTCACATAGGAAAATAAGCAGACGGCTGTCAGCGGAATTGCGAGCAGCAGTCCTTTTCGTATTCCATCAATCTGGTATTGCTCTTCAAGTATGGTGGACAGGTAAAAAAAAAAGCCAAACAAAAAAAACATACCGATCCCGCCAATGCCAAATATGGCATACAACCAACGACCCTTTTGCTGCAGAATTTGCTTGATTGAAGAGACAAAGCTTTTTAGAGTGACCTTCTCACTTTGTTTATTGGCGGGTACCTTAATCAGAAAAGCTACAGCCAAAATGGAGATCAGACAGAAGAAGGGAATAATCAGAAAAGGCAGAAACCACACTAGCAGAGCCAGCGCAGAGCCAAGTATGGGACTAAGCACCTTCCCGAATGTATTAGAGGTCTCTACGATCCCGAGTCCGCTTGTAACCTCCTCCTCACTTTTGAACATGTCCCCCACGAGCGGAATCACGATAGGAAAAGCGCCCGCGGCTCCAATCCCCTGCACGAATCTTCCCGCCAATATGACTGTGTAAGCTCCCATGCCACTCATTAACCAAGCACCTAGTCCGGATATACCTCCTCCGATCGCTGCGAGAATCAGGCTCGGTATTATAATTTTTTTACGCCCGAAGCGATCGGACAAATAACCGGCAATAGGAATGCATATTATCGCAATTGCTGCATACACGGTAATAATTAAACTCGATTGGACGGAGGAAATACCGAGTTTCTTCTCCATGATGGGCAGCAGGGGGATTAGCATGGAATTGGCCAGTGTCATAATAATCGGAATGGAGGCAACGGCAGCAAGTTCGAGTTTTTTCGAATGGTTCAAATGGATTCCGCCTTTTCGATTGATCTCATGTTTCCGATAGGGTCAATCGGCTTTGCTTATCTTCAAGCAAATCATCCGGAAATATACATAACCATAGGATCCGTCTGCACGTTCTTCATACTAAATAACCTTTTGATTATTTCCTATAAGAAAATCATTCAAAAGGTTACAGGTTATACAGGATTAGGGCTGTTTATCATTTGGATCGTTAATCGTTTCATTCATTCAGTATCGCCCAGAGGATGATAGCGGAGTGGTTTCGGTGCCCATCGACCATTTCCTTGTTGACTTTCGAACTGGTTTTTACATTTGTCCGTTTCAGTATAAAGATTAACAGCTTCAATGCATTCAAAGCGGACATGCGCAGGTGGTAAGATACAACTATCAAAACCAAACAAGAGGTGATCGACATGGAAACTGTACCCGCGCTTTATAATTACGCAACAGAGGACGAAGTCGCGCTCGCTGAACGCATCAATGCCACCATGTACCGCTATGACAATCCAGCCACGAATCATATTGATTCGCTTGCTAATGTAACCGAGGCCGACATTGCCGATTTCTGGCGACAAGGTTATATGGTTGTTGATAACGTTTTCACACAGGAAGAAGTCAATACGTCGCTCGAAGCGATCATGGACATTATTATGGAGCGTGTTAAGGGACCCCAGCTGCAGTTCGTCAAGCCGCGTGATCAACTGAAAAATGATTTTGAGAAGGAACTGGCGATTCGCAAAATCGAACGTTTTGTCGAGCATGATCCACGGCTGCATTACCTTGCCTATCATGAAGGCATGTTGCAACTGCTGGGTAGTTTGTTCACTGACACCCCTAAGCTTGTGCAGCAGCAGGGGATATTGAAACCGCCGTATGGAGGTGCCGAGAAGCCATGGCATCAAGATATGGCCTATGGCAATCTGACCTATGAGAAACCGGTCATTGGCGTATGGATTGCGCTAGACCCTGCCGAAGCAGACAACGGCTGTATGCACGTGATCCCGCGCTCTCATATGGAAGGTCCGGTACCCCATTATGCCGTCCGTGATTGGCAGGTGTGCGACACCAGCGTTCGAGTCGAGCAGGATGTCATTGTTCCACTTGCACCAGGAGGCGTTCTTATATTCCATGGGATGACGCTTCACGGTACTCCGCCTAACTTCTCGGAGAAACGCAGACGCTCCGTGCAATTTCATTATGCGCCTGAAGCAGCCGTTAAGATGTCTCCGAAGGAATACAAGCGCTGGTTTACGAATGAGATGACAAAAGCCGAGTGTTAAGTAGATTCTACTTCAAAGCCTCCAAAATCACACTATAGACGTGGTTTTGAAGGCTTTTTTTGATGTAATCTTAAATCGTCGCCATCTCCCTGCAGCTCGGCATTTCGTCCGGAAAGACTTGTGACGCGACCTGCTATAAGCAGCCATTTCCCCATCAATTTTGCTATAATAGATATAGAGTGATTAACAATGAACCTTGGACGGGATGGCGGAGCTTCCATGGATATCCATAAACTTCAAGCACAAATTATTTTCACCCCATCTGGCAATAGCGGTAAAGCTCGCTGTGAGGAAGGCTGGAACTGGAACCCGCCGCCTTTGCCTGATTTCGATTTATGGTATGCGCTCTCAGGAAGAGGCGAAATGCACATACAAGGACAAGCGTATCCAATTCGCAAAGGCAGCTGCTTTCTCGTTCGTCCCGGCGACAGTCCCCAGGCGACGCAGCTATCCGAAGATCGGCTGCAGGTGATTTTTATTCATTTTCAAGCTGAATACTCTAATGTGGGTGATGCGAGCCATGCATATATACCAGAACGGCATACCGTTATAACGGAAACGTATGCTTTTGAAACGATGCTGAATCGGATTATGGAGCTGGAAGAACGTCAATTCGCGTGGAAAGAATTAGAGTTTGATCTGATTATGAAACAGCTATGGTTTCAACTGCTCCGTCAACAAGCGAATGTACCGGAAACACGAATAAGGGAGGATAAACATGGACAACTGATTTCGCGAGTCGTTGCCCTTATCAAGGATGTGCCCGGTTACCGGATCACTCATCAAGAGCTGGCTGACCAAGTCAGCATGTCCCCTGAATATTTGAACAAGTTGTTTAAGCGAAATATGGGGATGTCCTTGAAGCATTACATGACCGAGGCACGGTTGGAGCGGGCGCTCCACCTGCTGCAGGAAACGTCGATGAATGTGTCTCAGGTCGCGGAGGCGCTCGGCTACGGCAACATTTATTTGTTCAGCCGACAGTTTAAAGAGCAGTTTGGCCGTCCTCCCTCCGACTTCAAGTTTAAAGGAGTCGCCTCGAAGCCGCACGGAGGAAAGGAATAATGAAGGGCTATTCATGTTTCTTCAGCTTCCAGTCCTTGTAGGCTTGAATCAAAAAACCTGACAACGACAGCACACCACCAACACCTAGAAACACGAACGTGCGGATAGAGGCAAAATGAAACTGGCCGTCACCAACCGGTCCAACCCGATTCGTTGTAAAGTAATAGTACCCTGCAATACTCGATATGACCGAACCTACTATGAGCAGCGAAGACAGAATTAGCCGAACAGCACACTTTTTCTCATTATCATCTACCTGCTTTTACTAGTATGATAGTATCGATCTTGTCCATCGTTCCCCTCTTGAACTCGTTCTCGCACAGGCAGAGACTTATTAACCGAAATTTCAGGCGAGAGCCTTGAATGTGCGGTATGTGTCGGTATCGGTAATCTCCAACCCATTCAGCTGCATGCCGAACGCACAGCCGCCGTCTACACCAATCTTGTCGCCGCCAAACCATATATCCGGCGTTCCTTGCAGATCGACCGTTTTCGTATGTCCAAATACAACAACTTGATTGACAACCGTTTTGTTTTTGTAAAAGGGTTCCTTGATATACATAAATTCTCTAGTTGGCTGCTCCCGCCAATCCACATATTTGGGGTCAAGTCCGGCATGAACAAAAATATGAGCAGCAGTCTCGTGATAATAAGGCAAGCTGTTAAGGAATGCAATATGAGCTGCATACTCATTGCGAACAAGCTGCTTGAACGCTTCGAGCTCTTCATGAATCATGGCATACTCGATGGTGTCTATATTCAAATAGCTCATCATCGTCTGTTTGCCGCCATGGTCAATAAATTTGGAGCTGATCAGATGATCGTCAGTACGGACGATATCGATGAAACGCTGATCGTGGTTTCCCCGCAAGGCGATAACCCCATCTTCCTGTACCATCTTCCTAATCTGTTCCACTACCTCTTTGCTGTGAGGACCCCGATCCACATAGTCCCCAAGCAAAATTAATTGGTCCACCTTGGGCTGGTAGTTCATCAGATCCAAAAGCTGATTAAATGGCTCGTAGCATCCATGAATATCGCTGATCACCAGTGTTCGTTGCATCATGGGTTCGCTCCTCTCATCCGACCGTCAATGTAGCCCCTGCAGGCAGCTTATATCGCTAAACCCTCTTCTTCCTGCGAAGCAGCAAATACAGGAAATACGGTGCTCCAATCAAAGATATCATAATCCCGACCGGAATTTCTACAGGAGGCATAATAATGCGTCCGACCGTATCGGCCGCGCTCACCAATACAGCCCCAAGCACGGCAGAGACCGGCAAGACGTACCGAAAATTCGAACCTACCAATAGCCGAGCCAGATGAGGGATAATCAATCCGATAAAGCCGATAGCCCCAGCGACGGCAACTACACTTGCCGCCAAAGCTACAGCAACGGCTATCAAGAACAGCCGTGCAGTTTCGATACGCATACCTAAACCGCGAACAGTCTCTTCACTTAGCAGCAAAGTGTTCAAATGGCGGCTGCTTAACAGCGCCAATATCACGCCAATGACCGTCCACGGCCATATTATTTCCACGTGCTCCCAGGAACGAGCATACAGACTTCCTTTTAGCCAGATCAGCGCCTGAGCCGCTGACGGGGCAAATTTGACGACAAGCAGCGTTATCAAAGCATGCAGACCGCCGCTAACGGCTACTCCGCAGAGGATGAGGCGTTCTGGACGAATCCCCTTTTTATAAGCTAAGCCGTACACTAACAAACTGGCACAGACAGCCCCCGTAAAAGCGAACAGCGGCAAGGAAGCAGCCGAATAATTCGGAACAGCTAAAATCATCAGCACGGTTACAAGACCACCACCCGCTGTAATCCCCATTAAATCCGGTGCTGCCAACGGATTCCGTGCGACTCCTTGCAGGATTGACCCGGACAATGACATATTGATACCGATCAGCATCGCAATGAGCAGTCGGGGCATCCGATAATCGTATACAATCCCAGTATGTGCTACAAGTTCCTCCACTAACTGCTCGAATGGAATTTCTACCGCACCAAGACGTAAAGATAATACAGCAAAGATCAGCAGGAGCAAGCAGCCCACGATCATTGTGATTATAAATCTCCGCATAGGATTCAGCTTCAGCATTTAACCCTCCTCCCTTTTGCGGCGCATCAAATACAGAAAAAACGGGGTACCCAGCAGCGCCGTAATAATGCCAACCGGTGTATCGGTAGGGTACAGTATCCACTGCCCAGCGGTGTCAGCCACCAGCAGCAGATAAGCGCCTGTTAGCGCCGAGATCGGGATTAATATGCGATAATCCGTTCCTACCCACGCCCTGACGATATGAGGTATCATCAAACCGACGAATCCTATCGGCCCGCACAAGGCTACCGCTCCCCCGACAAGCACAATAACAAGAATAAATGCCGCACGGCGCACCCAGACAATATGCTGTCCAAGCCCTCGGGCAGCATCCTCCCCGAGCACGAATATATTAAATTGATTGGCCAGAAATAGACTGGCGATCATAGCCGGAATGATGCTAATACCGCTTAACTGTACATCCGTCCAGTTCGTCCCCGACAGCTTGCCCGCCATCCAATACAAAATTTCCGACAAGCGGTCATCATGCAAAATAATAAGTCCTGTCGTTAACGCGCCCATGAACAACGAGACGGACACTCCTGCCAGCAGCAGACGTATAGCCGTGTAGCCGGAAACCTGTGACAAGCCATATACGATGCTGCCACCTACGGCTGCACCCAAGAAGGCCGCTATCAGAATCGTAATGGTTACATCCTTCAAGCCAAACCAGGCTAGGGACGCCACGACAAAAAACACAGCCCCCTGATTAATCCCCATAATCTCAGGGTCTGACAATGGATTTCGGGTTATGCCTTGCAGCAGACACCCGGCAACAGCAAGCCCGCCCCCCACAATGACTGCCAGCACGGCACGCGGCAGTCTGACATACCAAACCTTATATACCAGCAGATTGGTCGGCTCCAGACTCATCAATTCTGAGAGATTATGCCAACCCAATCCTTTGACACCTGCTGTGAGCGCAATCACGCCAACAGCCAGCATCAGGGTCATTAATCCGATACACAGAAAAGGGACAGACATTGTCCGTCCCTTCATGCTAGATTGCAGCCGATTCACAGTGAACTACCCCCTGATCTTATTTTCCACCTGCCATGGTTTGTACGGCTTGATCAAGAATAAGCTCAGCAGCTAGTGGTCCGCGTCCTTTGGACCATAGATCGCGGCTCACCTCGAGTGCTTTTTTCTCTTTAACGGCTTTTAAGTTTTTAAACAGTGGATTGTTGTCCCATTTCTTCGGCTCTCCGTATAGAAACAAGTAGTCCGGATTGTATTCGTTCAACCGCTCCAGATTGATCTTGGCAATATCCGTTTTGCTTTCTGCAGCAGACAAATCCTTTTTGCCCTCAAACAAATAATTAGTGCCTACCTCACTCAGCAGCGAACCGATGAAGGAGGTTTTGAGCCAAACGGTCGAATCATCCTCAAACGCGCCTACAACGAGCACACTTGGCTTATTCGTCAATTTTTCCTTACCGGTTTTAATTTTGCCTTCAATGCTTTTCACAACCTTGTCCGCTTGCTCCTTCTTACCCAGCACATCAGCTAGAGAAGTAAAGTTGGACAGAATCGACTGATAGCTGCCGTCGTCCAATGCAACGGTCGGAGCAATCTCTGCAAGCTGTTTTTTGATCATCTCATGACGATTCGGGCTTGCAATAATTAGATCAGGTTTTACGGATTTAATGATTTCCAGGTTGGGCTGCTTCGCCTGACCAGCATTCGCTACATTTTGCTGACTGAATTTTCCATTCAGATATTCAGGAAAACCGGAGTCGCCAATACCTACTGAAGCCACTGGCTTCACTTCAAGTGCGGTCACCATATCGATATAGGCAAAATCGAGAACGACTATTTTTTGGGGAACCTCTTTAAATTTTGTTTCTCCCCATACATGCTTGATTGTTTTTTCCGCTGAAGACGGACTCACTGCCGGGCTTGCTGCTTGATTCGTATTGGCAGAGCTGCCTGCTGCTGCTCCTGTATTCTCTTTATTTGTACCTGCTGCTGGAGTCGAACCACATCCAGACAGCGCGAATGCGCTCATAACTCCAACAATACCTACAACCAATAATGACTTTCTCATAGTAAACAAGTAGTACTCCCCCTATATAAATATCATCTGTAACAAACAAAGCTTATGCAGATAATGAATATCATTATCAACAGCATTCCGCATTGGCTCGCTATAAAATTATATCTGGGGTGCCGCAAATAATCTATGAACTATTTTGCTCAATAGCTTGGACAATTCTGACATCAAGACTTCACAAATAATCCGATTGTCGCATCAATGATCAGTTTATGACTTTGCGCCGAGTAATCGATCCACGGATAGAGATCGATCTCATAACATTGCTTTCGCTGTACCGCGGACAAATGATTCCATTCCTGACTCGCTCGCAGCTTGCTCAGCAGCTTCTGATCGGCTTTATGGGAGGATACCATCAACAATATATAGTCAGCGTTTAATTGGCTCAGCAACTCTAGCGATATCGTCCGTCTCCACTTGATCTCTTTCACTTCTGCTGGGGCATTGAGTTTCAGATCCTGATAGAGTACACTGCCGATATTCCTTTCAACTCCATATAGTCTCAGCTTCCCACATACAATTCTGAGAATGATGACCGTTGCTTCCCCTATGAGGCTTTTGAGCGTTCGGCTGACTAGAGCTGCTTGTCTGTCGTAATCTTGAAGCCACTCCTTCGCTTCCTTCCGCTTGCCCACCAGCTCCGCAATCCGATACAGCCGCTCTCGCCATGGAATATCCCAATAAGGTATAACTGCGGTCGGTGCTATCTGGAATGCATCTTTATTGTACTTGGCCCACTGGGAGTCGCACACAATGATATCCGGCTGCAGATCAATTAAGGCATCCTTGCATGCCTTTCCATCCGCAGATATTCGAGTTACCTCATCCAGCTTTCCTTCAAAAGAAGGTCCTCCCTTGGTTCCTACCCGCACCGATGCATAAGGGATCACACCGAGTGCTACCAAATCACCATTAAAGGTCCCCTTCATATTCACAATTTTCTGGCGGTGCAGCCTTACAAAATAGGCAGGTGAATAACCAGTCTCTTTCTTGAATACACGACTAAAATATGCTTCCTCACTGTACCCCAAATGCTTTGAAATCTCGGTAAGCGAGCCCTGAGAAAGCATCAGCAGCTCCTTCGCCCGTTTCATGCGCAGCTTTGTCATATAAGCGAATGGACTGATTCCCTTGAGCTTCTTGAACAAACGGGAATAATAGCTGGAACTGAAGCCTGCAAGCCGCGATAGATCATCCAGCTGTATAGACAGCATATAATTATGATTCAAGTACTCAACTGTCCGTTCCACAGCCGTCAGCTGCTGTTCATCTCCGGCTTCAATTTCAGATGCAGCCAGGTACAGCAGCTCGTGCAAAAGACAAGTTTGGCGATACTGCCTGCGGCCCTGCTCTGACTCGCTCATGCTGTCGAGAAGCTGCTCGCATAAATGGAGCAGCTTGGGCTGGCTATGAATATAGAAGTCACCATTCAATGGAAAAACCATGCCTTCCTTTCGATACAGGTGACCCTTCTCTGTCTTTCGGATGGGGGATTGGTAGCTGAAAGAGATCGTGTACATAACCAAGGGTTCTCCGGAAACAGATGCAGCCTGCACCTTCTGTCCTTTTGCCAAAAACAACAAATGCCCCGGACCCAGCCGGCTGCTATTCCCATCCCTATCGAAAATAGCAGATCCTCTATGCATAAAAACGACCTGATGCATGGAAAGGATCTCCGGTTGAAGACACCATGGTTCGGAACTGCGAAAGTGATCAACATCGGTGACACGAACGACCAGCTCATTTAATCGGGAAAAGATATCATTGGGTTCGATCATCGTGCCCTCCTTATGCAGCTTCTCCGTCATAGCCCGATAAGCGTAAGCTTCGGCCATAAGTCTTCCCATTGTTTGCTGCGCACTCTCTTTTGATAATAAGCTTCATCCTTGAACAATGGGCTTTGCCTTACTCTGCATTCAAACATATCGTCCAAGCCATGCGGGCACACGTAGGTAAGACAATTGTCTGCCGCAAGCGAAATGGCAACAGCCGTTGCCGTTTCAGGCCAATAGCTAATTGCATCCTCAACCGATTGATAGGGCTTGTCTCCATTCTGAATATGCATGCGGGCCTGATTCTTGACTGACCAGAGCTGATTTCCTGTTGCTTGTCTAAGCTGCTGCTCCAGCTTTTTCTCGATCTCTTCATCCAACTCGTCCTTATTGTAATAAATCACATCGATATCATTCAGCGGCGTTCGCGCAGAGTAACCATGTAAGTAATCCCAAATATAATTACGAACATATCCCGCGGCTATGTGCCCATGAGGCAGCTCAAGCGACCGGACGATTGATAAATCATTCATCATTTCAACATTATTAGATATTAGTTCAATAAAGATCTCATGATACTTCGACAACCAGCCTCGCTCCATTCATTTTCAAATTCATCAGCTCAATCAAAATCAATATAAAATGAACCGAAGAAACCTACAGCCCATGCGGAGAAAGTTGAACCTTCTGAAGAAACGAAGTGTTCGCCTTTGCAGACGGATTCTTACCCCCTATAGAGGTAAAAATACAAAGAAGCTGACTGCAACAGCGATTAGAAGAAGGGTCTGCTTTTGCAGTGTATTCCTACTGTCCGGATATCTGGTTCATCTTATATAATTCAATTATCAATTATTTAGGGTCAATTCGGTTCTTCATTCAAGCCGAGCGGAATATCAATATAATGCTCAACCACTGGGAATGGATCGTAGAAGTGATGCAGCAATGCCTTCCATTCTAAGTACTCCGGCGAGCTTCGAAAGCCGACGGTATGATCCTTCAGTGTTTCCCACTTGACCAGCAATATATATTTATTGTCCGTTTCCACACATTTTTGCAATTCATGGCTGATGTAGCCTCTCATTCTGGAGATAATTCGGGATGCCTTTCTAAACTCACTTTCAAATTCGTTGCTTAGACCCGGTTTTACTTGCAATATGGCCACTTCCAGAATCATGCAATCCGCTCCCTTTGTTGGATACTACCAGATGAGCCTTTTCAGGCAAACTATTTCTTAGAACTTTGGATACTCCAAAGCCGCACCACATCAACCTATTTTTTTAAATTTGTCAGCCTGTGTACTACTGTTTTATAGCCTACGTTAAGGTTCATGCTTATCCCTATAATCATATCACATTTGTGAAAATTATCGTGTGAACTACCCACAATTCCATCATATTAAACCGATTTTATGTCTCATACGATAAAATTTGCCTGACAGCTTATAGTTTCAGACCAATCTGGATAGGTTAATAAAAAACAAGCAAGTAAACAAGCAAGTCAAGCTTCACACACTAAAGGAGGAATACAATATGAGCTTCTTATGGTCATTAATTGTTGGTGGTATTATCGGTTGGTTAGCAGGTCTCATCATGGGTAGAGATATTCCAGGTGGTATCATTGGAAATATTATTGCAGGTTTCGTTGGCGCATGGCTGGGTGGTTTGCTGCTGGGAAGCTGGGGACCTGTCATGGGTGGTTTTGCTCTATTACCCGCGCTTATTGGTGCGATCGTGCTCGTATTCATTGTTAGCTTGATCATGCGTTCCATGGGACGTAAGCAGGCTTAACCTCAGTGAGTACGGTATAAACATATAACCATCGTGTTAGTAAACAGCGCCGTTAGCCAGGAATCATTTCCTGATTAACGGCGCTGTTGTTATCCTACATACAAATACATATTCGACTGGCTGCTTGTTTATGCTTTTAACTGTACAGTAATAGCTGATGCTTCACCTGAAGCCATATTTAAGCGAATGCCTTGTTCTGCAGCTTCCCAGTCCGCACCCTGCACGCTTGCAGCCTCAGTAATTCCCCGCAAGATGAGACTCCATGGCTTAGCAGAATCAGTCGTCGTCATAGTTGCCTTGTCACTGCTTGTAGCCTGCACATGAATCGTTAAGCCCTTACGTTCCACCCTAACGGTCAGCTCTAATTCACCCTTCGTGCTGTAAATGGCTGCTTCTGCCGCGTTCTGATCCTGAAGCTCGAATGCATGCACAACGACATGATCGGCATAATCATAATCAGGACGTAAATGGTTGCTTCCGACCGCGATCAGACTGTTTGGTCTGACCAACAAAGGCAAACTGAAATAATCATGTTGATCTCGGATCCATCTGCCGCCTTCCACCTTCTCTCCAGTCCAATAATTCGTCCAAGTTCCCTGCGGCACATAATAGGATGCAGCACCCGTTTCATTAAAAATCGGCGCGACCAACAAGGATTCTCCCAGCATGTATTGCAGATCGAGTGGATGCGCTGAAGGGTCCTCGGGAAATTCGAGCACCATCGCACGCATTACAGGTAGTCCATTAACTGTCGCTTCCACTGATGCACTATATAAATACGGCATTAAGCTGCATTTGAGCTGGGTAAAATGGCGCAGCACATCCACCGCCTCATCCCCAAACAGCCAAGGCACCCGATACGATTCATTACCGTGAAGACGGCTGTGTGAAGACAGCAGCCCGAATGCAACCCAGCGTTTGTACACATCAGGTGCCGCTGTTTTTTCAAAGCCGCTGATGTCATGACTCCAAAAGCCGAAGCCGCATAACCCCAAAGAAAGACCGCCGCGTAATGTCTCCGCCATCGATGCATAATTTGCAGAGCAATCACCGCCCCAATGAACTGGGAACTGCTGACCGCCCGCTGTAGCTGAACGGGCAAATACTGCTGCTTCATGCTTACCCAATGTCTCCTCCAGCAGCTCGAAGGTTGCTTTGTTGTACAGCTGCGTATAATAATTATGCATTTTCATCGGATCAGAACCGTCATAATAAACAACATCCGTCGGAATCCGCTCGCCAAAATCAGTTTTGAAGCTGTCTACGCCCATATCCACAAGCCTTTTCAGCTTGCCTTGATACCATTTCACCGCAGCAGGATTCGTAAAATCAACCAGTCCCATGCCCGCCTGCCATTTATCCCACTGCCAGACGTCTCCTTCCTTCGTCTTCACCAGATAGCCGTGCTCCATCCCTTCATCGAACAGAACCGATTTTTGCGCGATATACGGATTGATCCATGCACAGATTTTGAGACCCTTGCTTTTCAAACGCTTCAGCATTCCCTCTGGATCAGGAAATACGTCCGGGTCCCATTCAAAATCGCACCATTGGTACTCCTTCATCCAGAAGCAGTCAAAATGGAACACATGCAGAGGAACCTCTCGCTCCATCATCCCATCGATAAAATGATTCACCGTCTCCTCGTCATAGCTAGTCGTAAAAGAAGTCGTCAGCCATAGCCCAAATGTCCAGGCTGGCGGTAACGCAGGTTTGCCAGTCAAGGTCGTATATTTGTTCAGCACATCTTTGAGTGAATCGCCGCCGATAATAAAATAGTCAAGCGACTCTCCCTCCACACTGAACTGCACCTTGGACACATTTTCCGATGCCACCTCGAATGACACCTTTTCGGGATGGTTGACGAATACGCCGTAGCCTCGATTGGACAAATAGAAAGGGATATTTTTATATGCCTGCTCGCTGCTTGTGCCTCCATCCTCGTTCCAGATATCGACCGTCTGGCCATTTTTAACAAATGGAGTGAACCTCTCACCCAATCCATAAATATATTCCCCAATGCCCAAATCAAGCTGCTCACGCACATAAGCGCGTTTATCCGGTGTCCGTATGTAAGCGGAAGTTCGGTTTCCGCTTCCTGTTAAGCGTTTGCCCGCATAATCGAAATCGATTTTCCATGTGTCGGTACGGGAAATATTCACTTTGAGTTTGCCGCTGGTCAGGCTGGCTCCCTGCTCATTATGCTCCAGCAGCACGTTCGCCTCCCCAGTTTGCAGTTCAAATGCAGGTCCCTTAGCGGCCTTGCCTTTGTGGTGCACCATTTGTACACGAATGACGTCCGGGATCGGTGAGCTGTAACGCAGCGTCAATAAAGGGCTATTCAGAGTGTCCCCCTTGCGTTGAACCTTTTTATCCGCCGCATATACGGTAACCGAATCTGCATCTGTACGTATATCGCGAACCTCTACCGCGTAATGCGCTTCCACGCCTTCTCTGATTTGCCAATAACCATCCGTAAACTTCATAATTTTACCCTCCAGACAATGAATGCTAAGTTTTGAAGCTTTCTATAATACTATAATATTGATATTATGGAAGGAATTCTTCTACTATTATGATGAATACTAACAGTATCCTGATATTCGATGGAGGTCGCCTACATGAACCGCGATACCTTGAAAGAAAACCGGATTCACGGACATCCGAAATATCCTGTTAGCGTATATAAGCTGCATTACGAGGCTGGAGAGCCGATTCTGGATTGCCATTGGCATGAAGAATTGGAGTTCCTTATTGTGACCTCCGGCAAAGCGTACTTTCAGGTGGGCGCAGAGATGATGGAGGTGAGCGCGGGGCAGGCTCTATTCATCCAAAGTGGTGAGATTCATGCCGGGTATCCGATCGAGGGGAACGCTTGCAGCTTTGATGCTTTTGTATTTCACAGCGATTTTGTGACCAGTTCCACCTATGATTCCGTTCAAGAAAAATTCATCGCTCCTCTGCTCCGTCGTCAATACGCACTACCAATTCATTTGAAGGGCGAGCTGGATTGGGAAAAGACCGTACTGGCACTGCTGCTGGAGATGATTCGTTCCAATGTAGAAAGCGCTCCTTTACACGAATTGACGACCAAAGCGCAGCTGTATCTGATTGTTGCCGAGCTGTTCTCACATGCCGCAGAGCGTTCACCTTATACGGAGGCCTACACCCATCGTGAAAAGACGGAGCGTCTGAAAAGCGTGCTGCATTACATTCACGAGCATTATCAGGAGCCGATCCGACTCAAGGAGCTGGCGGTTCAAGCGAATATGAGCGAGGGCCACTTCTGCCGATTTTTCCGTGAAATGATGCGTACAAGCCCTATCGACTACGTCAATCGCTTCCGCACACGGCAGGCAGCCATGAAGCTGGAGCAGAGCGACCATCAAATAGCCGCTATCGCTCTTGACACAGGCTTTGATAATATCAGTTATTTTGTTCGAGTGTTCAAACAGCATACCGGATATACACCGTCTCATTACCGTAAAAAAAGACAAATCCAGTTGTGACAACCATACAACAAACCTACGCAGCCCTAATCAGACCCTAAGGAGATCCCATGAACAAACCTTTGAATAAGAAAAAACCGCCTGCGCTGATCGAAGCGCCCAAGCTGCCGTCCGAGCTCCCAGAGCTTGTGCTCAGCAATATGCAATCCCATGATCAATTCGAGCTTGGGAGGGTACAAGATAGCTTTATTGAACATTGCAGCGCTCACAAAATATCATTTGACAAAATCGTTTTAAACAACGTCACTTTCACCGAGACTTCTCTGACCGACCTTGAGCTTACCGATGTTGTTTTTGAGCGCTGTGATCTGTCTAATGTCAATTTTCAGGATGCGACCATTCATAGAACAGAATTTAGAAACTGCAAGCTCATCGGCTTGGACCTAACCGGTGCTACGATTAGAAATGTGCGATTCCACCAATGTCTCGGAGATTATGCAACGTTTCGTTTTGCCAATTTCAAGCAGGTGTTGTTCGATGACTGCTCCTTGCGTAGTGCTGATTTTTACAATTCCACCTTACTT
Organism: Paenibacillus sp. 1_12; assembly: GCF_900114475.1. GTDB lineage: Bacteria > Bacillota > Bacilli > Paenibacillales > NBRC-103111 > Paenibacillus_S. Next base: position 192,411 of record NZ_FOTE01000009.1, read on the forward strand.
AAGACTTTGTTTCAGAGCTGCCATATCGACCTGGCACAATATTCAGGTACCAAGCTTGATGGCATCGATCTCAGTGATTGTCAATTTTCCTCTTTAGGCGTTGGCATTGAGGATTTACCAGGCTGTGTCATATCCCGCGAGCAAGCAGCCGTGTTTGCCAATCTGATGGGGCTTGTTATCAAAGATTAAACCGAACAGTCCACGCAGCGCGGAGTCTTTCAATCAATCATTTATGCTGTATATGGAGCTGATTACGAAATTCATCTTATTTCATAATAATAAGAACATATGTTTTATTTCTGGAGTTGTTATGGTAATATATGTATAGATTGATAATGGGGTGGTGTCTGATATGACTGTACATAGAGAAGCTATTGTCACTTATAAGCAGTTTGCCGAATGGGTCCCAACTTTGCTGGTTTTCGATGAGCGTGATTGGCTGCGGCCAATTGCCGTCGGCAAGGCTTCCGTTGGTGAAATCATTTCGCATCTGATGAACTGGGACCGGTATCTAATTGAAACAATCCTTCCAGCCGTAAAGCGGGGTGAGGGAATGGTATTTCCCGACTTTGATTCTTTTAACAAATCCGCCTATGTGTACGCGAACTCTGGGGTATCTCGGTACCAGCTGCTAGATGAGTTCACGAATACTCGCCTGGAGCTTGTTGAGCTTCTGTTAGCCATGTCCAGCGAAGATCTGGATAAACCTGTTACCGCCAATGGTATATCCATATGCCCGCATACAGGAGCACCCTATTGCTTAGGTCTTATCATTCAAGAATTCAATGAGCATGATCGTCATCATCAAAAACAAATTTTACATAGAACATAGTCGTGAAGCATTAAATCAACCAAATTCGAACTGGCGGTGCTTAGATGAAAAGAATCGATGTCGCTTCTGCTTTAATTTACGATGATCAGGGCCATCTGTTGGTGGTCAACAATATCAAAGGAAACTCTTCCTATTGGAGTCCACCAGGAGGTGCGGTTGAACAAGGAGAAACTTTGGAGCAAGCCGTGATACGTGAGGTGAAAGAGGAAACAGGATATGATGTTGCCATTACAGGCTTAAGCTCTATTCGGGAAGTATTTTTCTCAGAGGCTGGACACCATGCCCTGATCGTTAGCTTCTTTGCCAAGATTACAGGTGGCGAAATCTGTATCCAGGACCCTGATCAGGATATTACCGAAGTACGCTGGGTTGACCTCTTAACGGCAAAGCAGCTCATGCCGACTTTATTTGAGCAGCTCCAAATCGATATGGATGATCCACATGCATCTTCTGCTTTTTATGCATTCGAAGGAACACGTTAACGTGAAGTAAGGTAGGCCGCATAAGAAAAGCTTCTTATCGAAGTCTACTCGACGATGATACATTCGTGTTATAGCGGTAGCCTTTCTTGAAATATCACAATGTTCAGCTTCGCTGAAAACTTATTAATTCTGATATTAGTATAAAAACCTGGCCGTAGGCCAGGTCCTTGTCTTAACTCAATGTTTGGTTGTTTAAAACGCCTTTATTTTCGAAACATTCCATTTCCTTGAGCCATTATTAACACCTGAGCTATGAATGCGCCAGGCCACGAAAACCAATGTCGGGACTCGACGGTCCCCGTCTCTTCGTCGACCGCCTCTGAAAATAATCCGTCCCATTGGCAAATGGTTCTCAACTTTGTTAGTACTCGATCATATTGTTCCCGATCATTCGTTGAGGCACGGTAAATCAATTCCTGTGCATCTCCAAGCGGCCAAGGATGAGGAGTATGAACAGAGCCAAGCCCCCCGAAAGCACCCTGATAAAATCCACCAACATTGTTAGGGGAAAAGGCAAATTTCAACGTGTTCAGCCAGCGAGAATCGTCAAACTCACAAAATTCCCAAAATGGAGCAAGGATGGTAGGCAAATCATTGGCGTCATGATAGACTTTGTAATTTCCTTTTAAGTCGGATAAATAGGCAAACTGCACTTTCTCATCACAGTTTACGGTAAAATGCTTCATACAATCGTCATGGACGCTCTGGGCCCACTGCCCGATGTTTTCATCCATAAACTTAAACTCGCGATTCAACTGCTCCAGCTTCTTCAAAGTGCGCCACATCAGAATCTGACTGGAAAAGTGATACGGGTAGTCTACCTTATCATCTGCAGGCGTTTCTCCGGTTTGGAACAGCCAGCATTCCGAATGCTTATACTCCAACAGGGTGGCCCACAAATCCGCTATTTTTGGCAGTATTCGTTGTATGGTATCTCGGTCATGAGTCCATTCGTAATATTCGCAAAGCTCCAGTAGCGGGTAGCACTGCTGATCCAGTTGAAACACATTATCCTTGCACCTGCCGCCAGCCAGATAAGCTCTCCCCCAATAACCATGAGTCCTCTCTGCGGCTTCGAACATCCAAAGCAAGTGACCTTTAACCGTATTAACAATATGCTGCCGGTCCCATCCTTTTAAATATTCTGTTTTAGTGTCGGCTTCCATCAAAAGCTTTATCATATAGTAAGCATCTCGATTCCATGCTAACGGCAACAGCTGATGATCGGTAATGACGCAGACCCACTCATCGGAAACAGGAACCGAGCAATTCGTTAAGATGTAGTCCGCATTGCGTCGGATTATCCATTCACTCCATGAGTTATCATTAAATTCCACGGGAGTAGCAGTATGATTGGTACCTATCAGAAGCGGCTCCTGCAGATGACTGATGCTCTGAATCGAGCTTATAATTGCCTTAGCCTGGCTGAAGGAATCATCTAACGGCTGAGCCTGCGCCTGTAACGTATACAGAAGATGTATCCGCTTCGTTTCTCTGGATTTCATCACCAATTGTTGCTCCGACGTATATCGGATTGGTAAAGTCGACTCCCCTCGACCCTCTTGAAGCTGCAGGGGACGACCATCTTCATAAATGAATAGCTCCGCACAAGCCGCTAAATTAGGATTACTTAATACAATACGATGTCCTTCGGCCTGCCAATCATTGACTGGCTCCGGAAGTAAGATCGGGCCACCTTCTGTTAGCTGTCCATAGCTGCAGCGATTCAGATTCAAGTTCCCTTCAATCCGAAATGGAAATACTTGTTCATTGTCGCTTTCATTCAATAATTCAATGCTTTGCAGCAAATACGAGCGTTCAGCATCTTGAATGGTCTCGAAAGAGATCGTTAGTTGAAATCCATTCAACTGATAACGAAGGTTAAGCTTTCCTTTCTGGTCGTAACCTCCTTCCCAGTCTTTAACATCCACATCATGGACGAATCCGATTCCCCTCTGGTGATGGCTTACATCTAATCCGGCTATTTTCCTGCGGTAGCTCCTGACAAATTCACTATCAAACCACTTGCCATTCGGAAACGATGCTAAAGAAGATAATGTCATATACCCCTGAATAGGATGATAGGCATTCATTGTATGGACAGTGCCGTCTTCCCAAACGCTTGCCGTCAAGGAGCCGCAACCTATGTCCAATGTTTTTTTGTTCAACTGACCTTTTTGTATGCGATATGTTTCCATTAATAATACCTTCCAACTCTTATCGAATTTGTGCTGCTCTCTCTACCCTTTTACTGCTCCATTGGTTAGCGCACCCACGATAAACCGTTGTAGCAGAATAAAAATAATCATTACCGGAATAATGCCCATAAAGCTTGCTGCCGCCAAATAGTGTGTTGTAATGGCATCTGAGCTGTTTTTCAGATTGACCAGTCCTACTGATACAGGGAACATGTCTTTAGCATCCAATAAAATAAAAGGAATAACGAATTGCGACCAGCTGGCCACAGCAATCAGAATCGTAACCGAGGCGACTCCTGGCATAGCAACCGGCAGCAGCACCTTCCATAACATGGACCAACGCGTACAGCCATCCACAATCGCAGCTTCATCCAGCTCAATCGGCAGCGTGTCCAAATATCCTTTCATAAACCAGGTGCACAGCGGAATTTCGACAGCGACATATACGGCGACCAGTCCTGCAAAATTATTGATCATCCCGAACTCGACAAACAGCCGATATAAAGGAATCGCGATAATGACTGGCGAGATCATTTGAAAAATGAGAATCGATAACATCGCATACTTTTTACCGCGAAATTGAAATCGGGACAGCCCATAGGCCGCCGGAAGTGAAATCAATAGCGTAAGTACGATCGTCAAGATTACGATTTTCAATGAGTTTCCGATGTATTGGGGAATGCTCATTTGGTTCATCACAAATTGATAATTTTCAAAATGCGGATTACTTGAAAACCAGAGCGGCGGCGTTGCAAACAGCTCGGGCACTGACTTCAGGGAAAGCGAAAATACCCAGAAGATCGGAAAAGCAAAAAACACGAATACAATCAAATAACCGATGTACAGCCCTGCATTACCCAGATTGTATTTCAATCGCTTGCTCACGGCGGTACCTCCTAATTCTTTTCAATAAAGCGGAAATAAACGAACGTCAATATGAGGTTGATCAGCAACAGAATAACCGCAGTTGCAGAGCCTTTTCCTAACTCAAACAAGTGGAAAATATTTGAGTATACACCAAGCGCCATCACTTCTGTACTTTGCCCGGGACCGCCTGCCGTTAATGACATCACCATATCGAATGTATTAAAAGTGGCGACGATACTCGTAATCATGTTAATAAACAAAATTGGCGCCAGAATAGGCACGATTATTTTAGTCAATGTCTGCCAAGGTGTCGTCCCATCAATCTGAGCCGCTTCCAACACATCTCCTGGAACTGTCTGAAAGCCGGCATATATCATAATCATGCAAAATGCCGTTCCACGCCAAATATTTGCGATAGTTACAGAGGCTAGAACTACCTGAGGGTCTGACAAAAACTCTATTTTGGAAAAACCCATCATTTGAACTAAGTAATTGAGAATGCCTGCATCGGACTCGTTGTACAGCATGCTCCATATAATCCCTATAACAACCCCGGGAATGGCCCAAGCCGACAAAACTGTTGTTCGAATGACAACCGTGCCTATCAGCTTACGTTTATTTCCCAAATCGACCATCAAGGCGATGATAAAGCCAAGCAGCATCTGAAAAAACACACTGAATGCAACAAAGGACAATGTGATTCCCACCATATGACCGAAACCTGGCTTGGTAAACAGTGATGTATAGGAATTTAATGTATACATATATCGTTGATCTACCAAGCTCGCATTGGTAAAGCTGAACCGGACTACCTCAATGACAGGATAAATAAATACAAGAAGCAAAATAACCACTACTGGAAACAGCCAAGGTACCGGGGAGTCAGTCCCCAGTACCTTCGGCCAATTCAATTTCACATTAGTCTGCACCTGAGTGGATTCTCCACTCGGCACAGTCTTTTGTTTTTTTAGCATAGGTGTTCACGCCTTTACTTTTGAGTAGCCGTTTTCCAGGCATTGTCCAGTGCTTGCTCAGGAGTTAAGCTGCCGGAAACCACACTAGAGACAGCAATTTGCAGTTGTTCGGAAATTTTGGCGTAATCATCGGAGGCAGGACGAGACTTACCGTTCTTCTCCATGATTTCACGGAACGTTGTAGTGAACTCGTTGCCCGTATACTCTTTCTTATCGTACACCGATTTACGGGTAGGCAGGTAGCCGCCGATGTTACTCCAGTTAGTCATCCCTTTATCCCCAATATAAGTATCCATCAGGAAATCAAATGCCGCTTGCTGCTTTGCCTTGTCTTTAGTAAATATTCCCCATGCCCAGCCACCGGACATCGATACGGGATTTTCCCCATTCATCGTTGGCATCGGTGCTACGCCCCATTTCGCAAAGCGTTCAGGTCCGAGTACATCCTTCAACTGATTGACTTGAAAATTCCCGCCGATGAACATAGCCACTTTATCTGTAGCGATATCTCCATTTTGATCGGCTTCGTTTTTAATGTTGGAAGACCGCTTCGGAGTAACTCCGGTGTCAACAGCACTTTGCAAGAAGTTAAGTACGTTCAATGACTTGGCACGATTAGCACCATCACCGAAAGCGGCTTGCCCATCCTTGTTAACCAGTTCTCCGCCTTGAGACATCAGCAAAGGAAGGAACACAGAAATGGTCGAAGCCTCAGCGCGCCCAGCAGGCATCAGAAGGGCATCATAACCTTTTTCTTTGAGCTTTTTCCCTGTTTCCAGCACCTCATTCCATGTTTTTGGTGGTGTCGGAACTAGATCCTTGCGATAATAAAGCACCCTTGTATCCGTGGTGAATTGAATCCCGTATATTTTACCATCCGGACCCTTCATGACATTCTGGGCAAACGGGAAGAAGTCATCCATTTTAAGTCCGGCTTTCTCAAAATAACTGTCAAGCGGCTGAAGATATTGGTAAAATTTGGGCAGCATATACGCGTCGATCATTGCCGTGTCTGGAGCCCTGTTCTGGGAAGCCAAAATCATCAGGTTTGCTACCGCACCATCATAGGACCGCGAAGTCACATCCACATTAGGGTGTGATTTGAGATACGTGTCTAGTGAGGATTTAATATATTCCACACGCTTGGGGTCCGAACCTTGAGCAGAGTATGCGGTATGAGCCATCCATTCAAAGCTTACTTTTTCCTTGGAAGCATCTGCCTCCTTCACCGGAGCAGCAGTTGGCTTTGCCCCATCCGTACTTCCGCCGCCTCCACACGCGCTTACTACCGTTGTTAATGCCGCCATCATCACTAAAGCTTTAGTTGATTTCCATGTTTTCACTATCAAACACCCCTAAATTAAATTTATATTTTTCGAAAACGTTTTCGAAACAATCAAACGCTTTCGTCAAAATAAAAACGTTCTCGTGAAGTAGAACAACAGACTCTTGTTTAATTAGCTACTTCACAACAGCTCTTTCTTTCAACCAGCACGGTAGGAACTCGTACATGATGGGTCATTCCATCATTATTCTTAATAAGCTCCAGCAAAATCTTCGAGGCCGTCTCACCCATCTGAAAACGTTGTTGATGCACCGTCGTTAAGGGAGGGTGAAAATATTGGGCTGAATCAATGTCATCGAATCCGATGACGGACACCTCTTCAGGAACCTTTTTGCCAAGCTCCTTCAGGGCATCAATAACACCGTAAGCCATCAAATCACTGGATGCGAATACGGCCGTAAAGTCATTCTCTTTTGAAAATGCTTCTTTCGTAAGCAGCGCAGCCTGTTCCCTAGAATAGTTGCCATATACAATCCAATCCTCATTGAACGGCAAACCGTTAGCCAGACAAGCTCTCCGGAATCCCTCAATACGATCATAGGAACCCTTTGCAACTGTATCTCCGGCTATTTTCAATATGTGACGGTGACCCAGATGGATAAGATGCTCCGTAGCTTCCCAAGCGCCCATTTCATTGTCGGATTCCACAAAATTGACTCTTAGCTTTGCATTAGGCAAGCTATCGATATAAACCGTTGGAAAAGCTTTGTGAAGCTCATGGATCTTCTCATCTGTACGTTTATTACCAGTCAAGATCAAGATGACCCCGTCGACGCCTTTTTCGTAGCAGATCGTCTTGTAGCTTGATGTATCTCTCATCTGATTCGAAAAAATGAGCAAATCATAACCGGCAGCGCCGACTTCGTCTTTTATGGAACGGAAATAGTCGATCAAGAAGGGGCTATCAAAACCTGAATTAGTCTGATCCCCGAAAAAAACACCAATAGTCTGGGTCGATTTTGTAACCAAGCCTCGAGCCATCACATTCGGAACATAATCCATTTCTTTAACGATCTGAAGGATTTTCTTACGCGTTTCTTCATTGATATCCTCATAATTATTCAACGCTTTGGAAACCGTGGATACAGAAACACCGGCCATTTTTGCAATATTTCTTATATTTGTTATGTCCTTCACCCCGTTTACGAAAACGTTTTCTGTAATTAATGTAACATGCTGAAATAAACTTGACAAGCTTTTTTTTCATAAATTATACAGTAAAAAAGGACGTGCCTGCCACAATCGCAGAAGCCACGTCCCTTCTATAAACATTCAATTATTCACCTGACAAGCCGCTTTCCTTTAAAATCACATCATGCGCTCCGCCTTCAACAAGGCTTGTTGCCGACACAATCGTGATTCGTGCTTCCTTCTGAAGCTGGGCAATGGTCTTGGAACCGCAGTTGCACATCGTCGACTTTATTTTATGCGTCGTCTTCTCCAGGTTCTCCTGCAGGCTTCCCGCATACGGTACGTACGAATCTACACCCTCTTCGAACATGAGGCCGCTTTTGCCGCCTGAATCGTACCGCTCCCAGTTACGTGCCCGGTTGGAGCCTTCACCCCAGAATTCCTTTACAAAATTGTTATTGACTTTCAGCTTACGGGTCGGACTCTCGTCGAATCTGGCAAAGTATCTGCCCATCATGACAAAATCCGCACCCATCGCTAAAGCTAAGGTGATATGGTAGTCGTGCACAATTCCACCATCAGAGCAAATCGGGATATAAATTCCGGTTTCTTCATAATATTGGTTTCGCGCTTCTGTAACCTCAATTAATGCAGAAGCCTGACCGCGTCCGATTCCTTTTTGTTCACGCGTAATACAAATGGACCCGCCGCCAATTCCGATCTTCACGAAGTCGGCACCCGACTCGACCAGATAGAGAAAGCCTTCGCGATCCACAACATTGCCGGCGCCGATTTTCACATCAAAGTTGGCTTTGACATATTGGATCGTGTCCCGCTGCCATTCGCTATACCCATCCGAGGAATCAATGACCAGTACATCAGCTCCTGCATCGACGAGCGCCGGTACTCTTTCCATGTAATCCTTCGTATTAATGCCTGCACCCACAATATAGCTTTTATTGGCATCCAAAAGCTCATTCGGATGATCCTTATGCGCTTCGTAGTCTTTGCGGAAAACCAAATATTCCAGACGCTGGTCTTCGCCCACAATCGGCAAACAGTTGATTTTATGCTCCCATATCAAATCATTAGCTTCCGACAGTGTGATCCCAAGCTTTCCGTAGATCAATGAAGAGAATGGCGTCATAAATTGACTGATCGGCTTGTCCAGAGCGTCGCGGCTGATCCGGTAATCGCTGCCCTTTACAATACCCAGCAGCTTGCCCCTTGCTGTTCCGTCATCCGTGACGGCCAGAGTGGAATGGCCTGTTTTTTCTTTTAAATCCAGAACGTCCGCAAGTGTATGCTCCGGAGTCAGGTTCGAGCGGCTAACGACAAAGCCAGCTTTGTAACCTTTAACCTTACGAATCATTTCCGCTTCCTCTTCAATCGGCTGAGACCCAAAAATGAACGAAATCCCGCCGCTCCGCGCCAACGCTACTGCCATATGATGATCTGATACTGCCTGCATCACGGCTGATGAAAATGGAATATTCAGCGAAATTGCCGGCTTCTCCCCACGTTTGAATTTAACGAGTGGTGTACGTAAGCTTACATTTGCAGGTGTACAGTCCTTGGTCGACAAGTTTGGTATCAACAGATACTCGGTAAACGTTCGTGAAGGCTCATTGTAATACTTGGCCACTTTTTCTCACTCCTCTTCATGTTTTGTTGGCAACAGCTGCATTCGTATGCACCAGCTCATAACAGTTGAAAATTCACTTCATACGTGCGTTTATTCTCAGATAAATTTTTACAATCTTATCATTCAACCTTATGTTCGGTCAACTTAATTTTTCATTTGACACCTTCCTAGCATTTAAAGAGTATATCTCTAATCGTCATGCATAACGTATTAATAACATTTACTTAGGGGGTTATGCACTTGCCTGATGCTTTTGTTGTACGTTCTATTGAAGAGATTCGTTTTTGGTCCCGTATTATGAAAGAGCATTCTTTTTTTTTAAGGCTTGGCTTTCGTTGCGAAGATACACAGCTTATTAATGAAGCGAATTATTTTTACAAATTGTTTGAAGGGATCGAGCAGAGGTCCCACGCTTTCGGAATGGATACAGACCCTTCAACTATTCGACAATTCAACACGGAAGTGTACACAGCTGTTTCACATATATGGATGTTCAAAAGAAAAGTGTTAGGGCTGATTCTGACCTGTAAGCTCCCCGGGCAAAACAACTTCCCCTTACTGGTGGATCATGTAAGTCGGGAAGCCAATTATTTCAGAAACCGTTTGGAGCAACTTAATCAAGGAAAACTGGAACCTATGCAGGATGCCATTCTTGATGAAAACGTATTTTTCTTGAAAATCATGGCGGACCACGCCAAATTTATTGGACATCTCCTTGATCCATCCGAACGCAAGCTGGTGGAACAGGCCCGCGAGTTCAGCCAGGATTTTGATCAATTATTGTTCCAGGCTCAGGATCTAAGCTCCATGCGACCACAATCGCAAACGCAGCCTCTATTAAATCAATTTCTAGATCAGAACCGAGTCTCTGTAAAATCATTACGCGATTTCAAGCAAACGGCGAGAGACTTAATCTATCAATGCAAAATCAAAAGTATTATTCATCCTTTATTAGCGGATCATGTTTTTCGGGAAGCCGAGCATTTTTTGGAAATTATCGATATGTTTGAAGCCGCGTTGACTGGGGCAAATAAAAGCAGGGAATAACTCCGCATTTTTACTATAAGACCGAATAGGTAAAAGGGTGTTTCAAGCAAAGCAAGCCAGACGGAGAACCTATTTCTCTTCTGTCTTGTTTATGGCCTTAACAATCACCCATCATTTAATGAACTGGCCAGGTTTCCATGTTATAAGCCATATCCCAAAATAACGTTTCATAGCGTGTCGTATTCAAGAAAATCGTTTCCAGCCGATCCAGCTCTGCCTGCGGCTTGCCCTCTGTCAATTGATCGAATAAGTCCAGACACCAGCGGGTCAAATCGCCGAACTCCTCCGAGCTGTACATCCGTACCCACTCTCCATACCATTCATGCTCAGACGCTCCAGGAATTTGACTCAACTCTACCCCGATCTCCCAGTAGCTCCACATACATGGAAGCAGCGCCGCGACCAGATCAGCCAACGAACCATTTTGCGCAGCATGCAGCATATAGTGCGTGTAAGCCAGTGTGATGGGGGTAGGCTCGGCCTGCTCCAGTTCCTCAAGCGAAATGCCAAAACGAGCTGCATAATTCCGATGCAGAGACATTTCCTCATTCATCGTAGAGTTTAACAGTGCGGCGAACTTGCCCATTGTCTCGATATTGCTTGCTTTCACAGCGCCGAGAGCAAACAACTTTGCATAATCAATTAAATACAAATAGTCCTGGACCATGTAGTAACGAAATTTCTCGATGTGAAGCGTACCCTGACCAAGCTCCTGGACAAAAGGGTGTGTATGATTTTGGCGCCAGACGTTCTGGAGCTTTTCATGTAAATAGGTTGAAAATGACATCGTAAGTGACCTCTTTTCTTCGCTGATTCTTTTTATAGGTGCGTGTTCAAAAAAATATATGGCTATAGAGAAGCTGTTTGCCTCCACTACCCTTATGGAACATGCCTTACAGGAGTTATTTCCTCGTATGTCCCCACTCGTATATAAATTGAAGCATGACCTTTGTAAAATCTACCACTTGTTTGATCGACACCTGTTCATTCACCGCATGGGCATTGCCCAAATCGCCTGGTCCATATATAGCTGCAGGAATGCCTGCATCCCCAAACCAGCCCCCATCAGTGACGGTTGGTGACACATCGATAATAGCCTGTCTGTTCATAATGTGCTCGTGTGCACTTATTAACGTCCGAACAGCTGCATGCTGCGGGTCGACCTCCAGTGAAGGGAAAATCTCGCCGCGGTCTTCAATCATTGAGGATCCACCCCACGTAAACTCGGGAGGATTGTCTCTCAGCCATACATCTCCTTCAGCCACCAGCCTGATATGCTCTTCTACTTCCTTGGCTACCTGTTCATGCGTCTCGTTCGGATAAAAGTGTACGGTGATCCACAATCGGCACTCATCAGCTATAAACGCAGCATGTCGGCCGCCTTCAATGACGGCAGGATTGATCGTACTCGCTCCTGGTGGACAATCAGGGTAGCTTTTCATCACCGACCAATGACGCTCCAAATCCTGCAGACCTGAAATGATTTTCATCATTTTCTCAATGGCGCCTGCCCCAAACAGCTTGCCACCGGCATGAATCATGCTTCTTCTTGTCGCATCGTGAAAGGTTTGCTTGCTTTTTACCGTGATCCAGCCAGTTATGACGCCACCCTGCCCTTGAATATGCAAATCACTCGTATCAACAACAACGGCAAAATCCGCGCTATATCCGCGTTTGCAGCATTCCAACGTTCCCGCTTCTCCCACTTCCTCACCGATTACGGATTGGAATGTAAGATCGCCAGGGAGCCGAATGCCTGCTTCATGAAGCAGCTGAATAGCAAAAAGTGAACCCGCGAGCCCCGCCTTCATATCGGCGGCACCTCGGCCTATGATCGCCCCATCTCTGACAATTGGGGTGAAGGGTGTTGTTTCCCAAGCTTCGTCAGGACTTACCTCAGCCACATCCATGTGACCGTTAATAATCAGACTTTTATAGGCACCCGATTCGCTGCCTTTAAGCACACCCACAACATTGGGATCTCCGGGGTATATGTCCCATTTATCAATAGCAAAGCCCTTTTCCTGCAGAAATGCTGCAATATACTGCTGAGCTTCTTCCGTATTCCGCGCTGGTGGTGCAGGTGTCTGAAACCGGATCAGATGCTCGATCAGTTCAATCAATTCTCCCTGCCTATTCTCTACTTGCTGGAGCAAGGACTCCAAATCAATCCGCATGACTAACTATCCTTTCTGTCTGAGATCGTTAACTTCTCCGCTCTTGTAAGCCGATCCAATGAGGATGTTCAAATAGTAGCATACATGATCTGGATAACTCAACCAGTCCTGTATGAACGATGTCTGCGAACAAGAACAAGACGCGTCATGGCTATAGTCACCCTGCGCGTCTTTATTCTCTTAACTCCATTTAGTTCAGTATGACTTCTACCAAAGCGGCTCAGGAATGAGCTCTTTCAATGATTCCGTACCGTCTGGATCACGCGTATACTTATGCGTCACGGCACTTTCTTCTACTTGCTCGAAGGCCCAATGTACCGATGTCATATCCGGGAAGGACACCTTCGATGCATGCAGCGGTCCTCTATACAACAAACGATTGATCATGGTAACAGCTTCCGAGCGGATCATTGGAGCACTTGGCTTGAAGGTGCCGTCCGGATAGCCATCGATAATATGATGACGGTAAATCTCTGCAATGGCATTACTTCCCCAATGTGATGCTGTGTCAGTGAAATGCTCATTCATGTGCGGGCGATCCGCCAGTTTCAAGAAGCGGGAGATTACCGTGCTAAGCTCAGCGCGTGAAATCGGTTGATCCGGCAGGAATGTTTTATCCTCATATCCTCCGAACAAGCCAGCACGCGTTGCCGCTTCAATGTATTCAGCCGCCCAGAAGGAGGTTTCAACATCGCTGTAGAGCTTTTCACCCTTGACTGTCTTTTGCAAATCTAGAATCCGAGCGAAGATAGCTGCGATTTCGGCACGCGTAATGGAACGATCTGCTTTAAACAGACCATCCGGATACCCGGCAATATATCTTTTGTGCAGCTGCTCGCCGAATTTAGTGCTGAACAGCAGCCCTTGAATGGTCGACAGGTCATCCTGTAAATTGACCAGTGTTCCTGCTGCTAAAATTTTGGCTTCATTGTACATGGTCGTCTCGGCTGCAGCCAAGCTATCGCTGACTTGTACCTTGTATACAATTTTGCCGCTTGCCTTGCCAGCAAGGTCACCCACGTTCCAACGAATCGTTGACTTATCGACGATTCCGCCTGCCGCATCTACAACAGAGGTATAATCTGGGATCTTCGCTTCGATTACCACTCCGGAGGCAGAAACAGCCGTTTTATTCATAAACTCGATCGTATACGTAATCAGACTGCCTTCCACATATGTCGCACGGTCGGTAAAGATCTCTACAGCCAGATCCACTTGGTCCCCGCTTGGTATTTGACTACCAGCATTCGGTGCACCTGCCCCGGTAGATCCTGAAACTCCAGTACCTGTGCCAACACTCACAGAATCATTGCCCGGCAGAGGAATAGGTGTCATTTGCAAGTCATGACGTACAATGGCTTCCTCAACACTGATAATAGGGCTTCGATACGTAAAATACCTCGGCTTGTTAACAACTACGATATAATCGGTAAATCCATATACCATGTAAGCGTAGAATCCTTCTGCATTGGTATCCTGAGGGTTTCTATTATTATTGGGATCGAATCCAACCAATTCAGGTAATGCAACAAGAGTACCCGGTGTACGCCCGTTCGTGCGGTTACGCTCTGTATCCGCATAATACAACTCCACATGAGCTCCTTCAATGACCAAACCTGTTCTTGCATCGGTTACAGTACCAAATGGATCGATCAGCTCAGTAGTGATATTCATTTCACCATTTTGTTGAATCTCAAGCTTCGACAATTTTCCGTCTGCACTACGATTGACAATAATTTCTTGACCTGGTTCGATTTCAATCGCAATAGCCAGCTGGTAAGTGCCTGCGCTCATGTTCTGAACATTGAACTCACCGGACTCACCAATACTGAATTCTTTACGGGAACCGTCCGGGTTTTTAACTACATTACCTTGGCTATCGATTAGGTAGCCTTTCATCTTACTGTATACTTCCTTGGACATCAGCGATACCTGTTTGCTTGGTGTTTGTCCCAGAAGCACACCACCGGCCGCTTTATTGGCTGGGAATATTTCCCTACCATTATCCGTTATCGTTCCTACGGAAGCCGTCAGAGGGAAGGTAATCTGCTTCGTTTCCGACCCCACTGTAATAGGTTTCGTGATCGTCATATCATACAGCGTATTAGCGCGTGGAATGGCGATTAAGTAAGTACCGTCTGCTTTCGTAACAGCCCGGGCTGTAAAGTCGGTCACACCGTCATTATTAAAATCCTTGCTGACAATCACAATTGCTCCAGCCACAGGCTTTGGTGTATCTCCATCCATTTCCGTAACGATTCCAGCAATAGCCCCCGGATCGAACGTAAGAATAATTTGAGCCGTTGCCGATAAATGACGCACCTGATCGTGGACATCCACGTTCACAGGCACACGTACAGATATGGAACCTGTGACAACTTCGGAAAGGAAAGGAACCTTGGCTTCACCCTTGGTATCCGTTACGGCTGTAGTACCACTTGGGAATGATCCCTTACCGCTTGGCGACGAGAAGTTGACTGTCACACCAATTACCGGTTGTCCTGCGGTATCCTTAATGATCGCTGTCAGCTCCGTTTGTGATTTACCGTCACCTAGAAGGGTTGAAGGATTCGCCGACAATGTTATCTGGAACGGCGACAATGCTGCATCCACAACGACATTATTCGTAGTACCATCCTTCGGAATAGCATAGAAATCGATCTCGGAACCCGCATAGCCCTCACGTGTCACAACCAGGTGATACCTGTTGACTGTCACATCCGCAAAGTTGTATTGACCACCTGCATCTGTTGTTTGTTCGGCAATCAGCTTGCCTGTGGAAGCATCGATCAGCTGCACCTTGGCATTCGCTATAGGCAGCGTCGTCCATGCATCCGTAATTTGACCTTGCACATTGATCTTGTATTTAACCATCATCGGGTTGTTGGCTCCTACCAACCCGCTTGTTGTGTCAATCTCTAGCTGAGCAAGCTCGGCATCTTTAGCTATAAAAGTAATATCGTATAGACCGCTAGCAATGCTATCTGGAAGCTGGCTATAACCATACCATTCCTTAAAGCCATCTTGTACATAAGTCTTGTCGTTGACCAGCTTCATGCTGATTTCTTGACTTGGTGTTCCATTGGTATAAAAAGCAGTGACTGCTGATACATTCACAGCACTGACCGCCCTCAAGAGAAGTGGATCGCCATGACCATATACAGGAAGTTTCCAATCTGCGCGTTCCTGATTGCCACTCCAGCCATCCAAAACAACTCCTGTTACCGTGATCGTATCCTGCACAGAGCTTATGTTAGTGCTCTTCGTACCTGTCGCTGTTAAAGCGTAAATATGTCCAGCCACGTTATCGTAGGCTGCTTGCTCCGGTACGTGAACAATCAGCTTAATTGACTTGCTAGCGCCCGCGTTCACAGGTATACCTGGTACGCCCGCTGTCACATAAGCAGCATCAATGTGATCCCATACCCAAACGCCGTTAACCCGTTTGCCGCTGGCGATTTTTTGATTGTCTACGTATAAGTCCGTCGGATAAGGTCCGATCAGCGACATCATGAAGACATCACTACCTGCACCGATATTCACCAACGTATGATTGAACGTAGCATCCTTACCCGCTGTCACGCTGAGATTACTTGACAGGTTGAGCACATGCTGGCCATATACAGCCACATTAACCCCATTACCAAGTAAAGGAACGTATTTCTTTCCACCTTCATTCGGAAGTGAGAAGTATTGATCCAGCTTGGATTGGAAGTAAACCAAAGTTGTGACTGAAGTGGTTTCCCGTGAGCCCACACGGAACGTTAATTCCCGCTGTGCTCCAGCTGGTATAGCACCAATGTTCCATTTGAACTGTGTATCGTCTTTAGTCAAAGACTCGTTGTTAGCCGCCGGCCCCACACTAGTCAAGAAAAGTCCGCTTGTAACTGCCAAGCTCAACATGGATGAGTAAGCCGTACTTTTGCCTTGGGTATTATTCACCCTTAACACGAAGGTACTGTTATCGCCAGTCGATGTCAGCTTTTCATTATCTACTCGGATGTCCACGCCCTGATTAGGCTCGATGACATCTTGCATCAGATCGGTTGCCGAGGCCGTCTTGGGAATGGAATCCGTCGGTGCAGACAAGTACGTAATCGTCGGTTCGAATGAAGTCTTATAAGGGTTTTGCGAGTGATCGCCAACCGTAATCACTTTGGTAACTACTGTTACCGTTGTATCTCCCGAGATATCCCCAATAAGGTAACCATTATCTATAGTAGAGAAGAGTACCGGTGTGCTGCCCAGCCATACGCCGGTAATTTCTTGCTCAATCAAACCGGTTTTCCGCAGAACAACATGATAAGCAGAGCTTGTCCCCGGAGGGTTAACGATAAGCGAATACGTCACATCATCACCCGGTCGGGTGGTGGTTGTTACTCCGCTGCCGTATGTATTACCGGTAACGGTTGAAGTCAGTATAGCCGGAGCTACAGAAAGCGATTGATTAGCTACAGCATTTAAGTTATATACTTTAGCCTTTTGATTGGTTACTTTTGGCGTTGGCGTCGATTCATATTCACCAGTAGCCGTCACAAGATTAAGTCCAATTCGACCTGCTCCTACACTTGGGCTCACACCAGCCTTGAACGTAATCGACTTCGTACCGTTGCTGCCAGCTACTATCAATCCTGTCCAGGTTACTTTACCGCCACTGAACGTACCCCCATCGCTAATGTCAGCAGCTGTAATCCCTGTTGGCAATGTTACTTCCACGCTTGGAACATAGGCTGTGCCTGTTCCCGCATTCGTCAGCGTATAGCCAACAGCAATCGTCGGGTTGCTGTCAGAAAACTGAGAATTCGTAATCGCATGAGGTGCTATGGTGACATTCGGTTGTATGACATTCACAGTTGTTGCGACTGCTGCAGATTGCTGCACAGTGCCTGCAGAAGTCGGTTTCCACTTCACAATTGCCGAGGTTCCAAAGCTTTCTGAATTCAGTGTGAAGGCGCCTGTGCTTGGAGTGTTACCCGTTTCAATGGCACGCAAGCGGACCGTGTTTGTATAAACATTAGCCGCGTTTGACGGTGCAGGACTGTTCTTCAAGTCAATCGTCAGTTTTCCATTGGAATAGGAAGAAGTACTTCCTGTTGGAGCTTGTGGATCAAGTGTTACAGAGACCACTTCAAATTTAGTACGCAATGAATCAATCGTATCCTCAATCAACAGATCAAACGTCTGCGTTCCTGCTGGTATTGTCGCAGTCAACTTGTAATCGACTACGTCACCTGGACGAATCTTTGCATTGGAACGAGGAAATGCAGTGCTCGTATCTTCCGTGTTAGTCGTGCTTTGAATGATGTTATCCAAGATAACACCCGGCACGAGTAATGCCCCTTGCGCTGTTACCTGTTCAAACTTTTCAATACCTATTGGGTTGGAACCGCCCGAATCATTAGTATATGCTTCGTGGCTTGGGTAGTACCTTCCCGACTTTCCTAAAGCTTGAAAGCTGGAGCCGGAGCCTTGATATTGTTTCAATTGGACCGTAAAAGCATAATCAGTTTTAGCTGATCCCGCCAAATCCTGCCGTGGATATGTAACGCTCAAGTTGTCACCAGCAATCGTTCCACCGACAGCTGTTACAATCTCGTATCCTGCAGGTACTGTGATAACGGGTATGAAATCGAAGGCTGTACCTTTTCCTGTATTCGTAATGCTATAAGTCAGTGATTTAGGTGCTTCATCCTTACTTAACGTAACTGATACAGGATTCATGGATGAAGTCAGGTTTGGCGTCTTAACGATAATCGGATCATCACCGGACGTTATTGACTTATCGACCGTTCCACCTGAAGTAACCGCCCATTTAAAGTCGGCAGTAGATTTCTGGGTTTCCAAAAAGGCCGATCCTGCCTGCTCAATCTTCGTTTTAATGAAGTAAGTATACGTCGTTCCAGCAGTTTCAACCAGCAATGCAGCGGGTAAGGTGACCAGCTTAGGTGTACTTCCTGAACCGTCCGTATATTTGCTAGTGTCAACTAACACACCCGGATTCGAAGCACTTACATATCCTGTGAACACACTGAGCAATGATTGGTGATCAGGCAATCTGTCAATGATTTGCGGTAAATAGGCGATATCTTTTGTAGGCAATTTAACTTCAATTTTGTACACGGCCCAATCGCCGGCACGGACATTGTTTTTATCGCCTATTGTGTTTGTGGAGCCAGTCGTAGAGCCGACTTCCACTAAGGTTTTGGTGATTGTAGGGCTATTAACCTTCATCCTAACATTTAGTGTTTCATTATAAGGATAAGAACGATTAACCGTTGTTGCTCCAGCATTCTGGCTGTTGTAGGTTGCTTTCGAGCTTTGACTAATTTCTTTCTCAGCGCCAATGGGATCGATGACATCAGCCTTATATACAACCTCAACTGTAGCTCCTGGTTGGATAACCGTAATCTGGCCAAAAAACTCCAAATCAGTAAGTATAGTCGCGTTCCGAACAAATGTTTTTTCTCCTGCGATCATTTGCGGGTTTGTAAGTTCTGCAGGGAGATGCTCGGTAAAATTAACATTATACACGGGAACCGAGCTGTCGTTCTTCAAGTAAACAGAAACCGTTACCGTTTGACCCCCATTGACATTGACAACGGTGGACGAGTTATTGACCTTGCGGGTTAGCGCAATGTTTGGCTCCGCATAGTTGAGCTTCACGGTGTCCCGTTTACTCTCAATCCGAAGTGGAGAATTCTGATACGAGAGCGTGACCAGATTCTCCGCACCTTTGGTTGCTTTAACATAATCAGTATTGTTTTGTACAACTGCCTTTACTTGAACCTGCGCACTCTTAGCAACAGGCAGGTCGCCGAGCGCCCAATACAGCATGTTGGAGGCTGTATCATAGGTAGGCGTCACCCCATTCAACTGCATTTGGGTTAAATCTGCCGCATCGACAAGGCCATCTCCATTAAGATCCGGTGTGGATCCGAGCGGTAAATAATCCATCACGCCAACGTTGTGCTGCTGCGCATTCACTGCGCTTGCGTCATAGCTTACTGTAAATGTCAGTGTATCGCCAACGGTAGCCGTTGCAGTCCGTTCATTAATAGTAGTTGTAGCTACGCCATTGATTGCAGTGATCTTTTCACTGATTGCTGGCACATTAATCGGGACCGTTGTGCTCTCACTGTCGGTAACAGGGCCGGAGGTTAAGGTTGTTCCCGTTACAACCGCTTCGTTATCAATATTATCCCCTGCATAAACCGGATTCGTTCCGTACAAGCCTCCAGACCAGGTTGGATCCACTTTTGTTTTGTAGGTGAACGTCCTTGTCTGTTCCTTGGCCAAATCACCGATATTCCATTCCAGTGTTGTCACACCGGCTGCTTTGACCGGACTCGTATTGCTAAGTCCAGAAGTGCCAGAAGAAGGCACATAGGTTTGCCCATCTCCGATTGTATCGGTAACTACTACATCTTTGACCTCATAATATTCATTCGTCTTTACTGTTAAAGTATAGGTAAGTTCTGTATTGTAACCGATTGAAGCGGTTGGTGTTACACTCTTGGTGATGATGATATCCTTGGCATCAGCATAAGCATAGGGAAGTGTATCCGTGATCGTTTGCCCATTAACAACCGCTGTGTA
This sequence comes from Paenibacillus sp. 1_12, assembly GCF_900114475.1. GTDB lineage: Bacteria > Bacillota > Bacilli > Paenibacillales > NBRC-103111 > Paenibacillus_S. Next base: position 212,705 of record NZ_FOTE01000009.1, read on the forward strand.
GCTAAGTGTGTTCTTTGCTTGATCACCGTGCTTTACACTAACTCCAAGATTATCTGCCTCTGCTTCATTAGCAGCTCCTGACAATAAGCCTTTGTCTAGAAAAGCCCCTTTAAAGGTGAGCTTCTTGGTTCCTTCAGCGGCGTTCATTGTAAAGTCATTCCATTTGAAAGAACGCTCATTGCTGTTAATGTCCGCAAGCGTCAGTGTATTGACGACAGCGGTAGGGCTAAAACCATAAAGCTCCAGTCCGCCTGAATAAGAGTTGACCAGATTGCTGAAAGCTGTTGGATATACGGTGTTATTTACAATATCCAACGTAAATTCGAACTCTCCATACTCGCTTCCGGAGACTGCCGAATTGGGGCCAGCCCCTTTGACCTGCTTGACCACAGGAGCAGGGATAATCGTAAAAGGTACAATTTTCAAGTTCTTGGACGCTGTTTGGGTAGGAGCGCCTGGAGGTTCGTACAATTGTCTGGCAACAGTTGCCCCATATACATTGAACTTCATCGCTATTCCGCTGCTGCCAGCCGCGCTGAATGGAACATTTGTCTGACCGTTCGGCAGTCGGTATTTAGCAAGTGAGTTGACAGTTACCGGAAACGTATAGGATTCACCCGGAGCGAGGTTTTTAACGTCCTTCCAGTAGGAGGTTTGTTGCCCGGTTGCTCCGTTTGTCGTTTTCTCAGTAGGCTCTGGGTTCTGGCTCGGGCTCACCTGTAGTCCATCGTCCAGCACCAGTTGAAAACCTACGTTATAAGCCCATTGGGCTGCATCCTTATTTTTAATAACAACCTTAACCTCGGTATCTTTACCGAGTACAGCTTTATCTGCGGATTCAATGGTTACCTCAAGCACACCAGCACCCACACTCAATCCCTGCGCACCAACACTAATGGCACCAGCGATAAGCTGAAACAACAGCATAGCTGTCATCAAACTAGATATGATCTTCTTACTCATTGCCTCATTAACCTCCATGAACATATTATCACTTGCACTTCCTGTTTCTTCTTCGGAACGCCGCTTCAGTTAATCGAGTCATGAACAAAAGTATGCCGCGCATTCGTTCCGTATAAATGCCATGTCGTCCCCTACTATAGCTCTCATCCCCCTACACCCTTAATTCCTCTCATTTCTGCATAATGCTTTATCTAACATACACCACCAAAATGAACAAAAACTGAACAAAAACTGAACAAACCTCCTTTTTCGTCAAAATTCACGATTGTGTGCATACAAAAAAAGACAGGATTACGCATCATTCTTGACATATTCCGTCAAGACGTTACGTAATCCTGTCCGCTACACCCTATGTACACGGTCGCTGAGCTTTCATTAAATTGCACGAACTCCCATATCGCTAACCTGCTGCTTCCAATTCTCAAACCAAAGGATGATTTCCCTCTTAGGCTCCAGATTAAGCTCCTGATCCAGCATCTTCAGAAGCAGCTGATACTGCTCCTCAACAGAGGCTCGCTGCCCCATATGATCATACAGCTTCATTAACGAAAAAAAACTGTCCTCGGACAACGGCTGCTCCTGTTGAATTCGAAGATAAACCTGCACAGCTTCGTTCCACATTCGGTTCTGCGCATAGCAATCCGCCACCTGCTGTGCATGAAGAAGCCAGCGCATTGCCATCCGCTGACGATCACCCTCTGCCCATAAATAATCATGCTTGCCCAAATATTCCCCTCGATACATATCTAGCACCCTTTGGTGATCGGTTAGATTGTTCACCGTCACGTGCTCCAGCATTCGAAGGTTTTCTTCCCATTCATCAGACTCCAGACGCACTCGCCCGGCATCCAGCACATAACCTTCCTCGGCACTATAGCTTTGAATGGGAATATCGATTCCACAGCTCTTAAGGTTTTGACGAATTTGATATATGGTCGTATACAGCAAGGTGATCGCTTTTTTGGGATCTATATCCGGCCACAGTAAATCGAGCAGCATACTCTTGCGTACTAATTGTCCACGATTATGAAGTAAATAAGCGAATAGCTCCTGACCCTTGGAGGTCCTCCACTTCATGAATTCATCGGCTTGATCTTCTTTATATTCAATTTGAAGGGAGGGAAAGCATCGAATCCATACAGGATCTCCAAGGTGGGGGTCGTTCTTTGGGTTAGTCTCAGGCTGCTTTAACCGCTGCAGCGTATTCAACAATCGTTTGCGCTGCAGCGGCTTCAACACATAATCAAGAGCATGCAGTTCAAACGCCTGAATGGCATACTCATCAAATGCAGTGACAAAAACGATCTCGGCTGATGGACAAATCTCTTGCAGCTGTTCAGCTGCCTGCAGCCCTGATAATCCCGGCATCTGAATATCCAGAAAAATAACGTCTGGCTTCAAATTCGCAGCCATCTCAATCGCTTGCAGCGGATTCATACTTGTACCTACAATATGGATGTCTGCCAGTTCTTTTAACATCTTTTCCAGCTGCAACAGTGCAAGTCGTTCGTCATCAACCAACAAAGCTTTCAACGTCATTGTCACTCTCCACTTAAAAAAAAGTTTTCATATTAATTTCATAAAGACAGGCTATAATTTCATTACGTTAACTTTTCATTATATGAACCTTCTAACGAAAGTGTGGATACATGGATATGTATAATAATTCAGAATTTCCCAGATTGTCGACAGATCGCTTGTTATTAAGGCAAATGACGCAGGACGATGCCGATGAGCTTTACAGCTTCTACGCGGAAGGCTCCCCCATAATCAAATATCTGGATTGGCACGGACCTTCCTCGACGGAGCAGGCCCGTGAACTGATTATCGCCTGGAATCAGCAGTTTCAGGAAAACCGGCTCCTGCCTTGGGGGATAACCCAGCTTACTGACAATAAATTAATCGGAACCATCATGTGCATGCCTGTTCGCGGTACGTTCGATTATAATCCGCTTTCCCCTGTTTCCATCGGTTTTGAGCTCACTGACACTCATTGGAACAAAGGGTTTATGTCCGAAGCCTTGGAAGCCGTGATCCGTTTTGGTTTTGAACGTATAGGCGTACATCGCATTCAAGCGGAAGTTCTCCCCCAAAATAAAAGCTCATTAAAACTCCTGGAGAAGTTTGGCTTCAAACAGGAAGGTTTATTAAAGCAATATTTGATGCATGATGTGACCAAAGTATTTTTGGATGTGATCATGCTGGCGCTGCTGGAAGTATAAGCCGTAGATAAGCCACATTCTGTGCGGCTCCATACACCTTTTATTCCTCAGCGTCTGCCAGATGCTCTTTACAAAAGGCTTCTATAACTGCCAGTTCATCTTCTTCAAGCTCAAAATCCACGTAATTTTCATTGGATTTCTCATGAATTTCATATCTCACCATACCGGTGCGACTTTCTTCTACCACATAAATAACTCTTACATACAACCCATTCTCCGAGTAAAGCTCGTCATCCTCTTCAACCTCAATATCCAGTAGAAGTTCATAACGTTTACCTGTTAAAATCCCGAAGGGGTCCTTGATCAATTCCACACTATAACCAGTAATGGTTAACATGCTATCATCCTTTCCAAATCTCTGCATCCTACCATTATACGTCCTCAACCGCATAAACGGAAGCAACTCGAACCCTTGCCCACACTCTCCCGTAAAGTCACGAATATCTTGCTATCAAGAGGTGATCCGATGCAAGAAATAACGATTGCTGCGGTTGGTGATATTTTGATCAATGGGGCCATATCGATGTCCGTCAAGCAGATCGACACCAACCTGTATGATTTTGATTCCATTTTTGAAGACGTTGCACCTATTTTACGGGATGCTGATCTTACTATCGGCAATTTAGAGGTTCCTTTGAAGGGGAACATGCCTTTTATTAAAAAAAAGAACCCTCGAACAGGGTTTCCTATGTTTAATGGTCCCGAGCCATTAGCTGCGGCGCTGAAGCGTAGCGGCTTCGATGTTATGATAACGGCCAACAATCATTGTCTCGACAATGGAATTGAAGGGCTGCGGCGAACACTGCAGGTTCTCGATGCCAATCAATTAGCCCACACGGGTACTTTTGCCGTTCCCGAGCAGCCTCGGCAGCCGCTGATCATGGACGTTAAAGGGATCAAGATAGGTATTCTCGCCTACACCAAAACGACCAACCAGATCCCCCTACTGACCGCCATGCGTGGGTCCGTCAATCTGATCAACGAAGCTCAAATTTTAAGGGACCTACGCGAAATCAAGCGCAAAACCGATTTGAATATCATTAGTCTCCACTTGGGACAAGAGTATCGGGCCGTACCTACCCAGGAGCAGCGGACTCTTGTTCGTAAGCTTTTGCAGCATGGAGCGGACATTATCCTCGGTTCACACCCACATGTGCTGCAGCCCATCCTCAGGACGAGTTCCAATCAACTTGCTATGTACTCGCTTGGTAATTTTGTATCGATTCGATTAAACGATAACCCGTATACCAATAATGGGTTGATTCTACAATTGACTATACGTAAGGATACAGATCGTACCACTATCAGCGGCGTGGATTGGATATCTACCTGGACCTATCGAAATTTCAGAGGTAAGCGTCCCATTTACCGTGTTATTCCCAATACAGCAAAAGCCAATATACAAAGCAGAGAAACCCGAATTTCACCGCAGCAGAGAAAACTAATGGAGCATATGCGGACATATACCTCGAAATTACTGCGATCTCGTGATCATAAACCATAGCGATAAGCGCTGTGTTGGGGTTGAGGGACAACAACTAAAAATCCCCCTCCAAGCAGAAGTGTCCATGTTCATGAAATCATGAAGCTCACATTTTCTGTTGGAAGGGGATATCATCTATTTGACTATTTATGTTGTGTCGAGATCTGCTATGCGGACGCTTCTACTTCCTCGTGCACCGTTTTGATCTGAATCATGACCGTGTTTGGATCCGTTAATACTTCAATTCCATCTTGGAAAATCAGGTCGGAAACGAGAAGCTGGTCGCCAGCATCTAGGCCGCTAATATCCACTTCCATTGAAGTTGGCAAGTTACCAGGCATACAGCGAACTTCTACTTCATACTTTTCAATCTGCAGGACGCCACCGGACTTCAACCCGATTGCCTCGCCCAAAAAATGGATCGTAACTTTACTATCCATGCTTTCCGTCATGTTCACATGATGAAAATCAATGTGCAGCAGCTTGCCTGACAAGGTTTCTCTTTGGATATTCTGAACAACGATCGGCAGCACTTTATCATCTGAGGTTTTACCCTGCAAAATCGCACGCGGATTTTTTTTCAAAATGTTCAGCATTTCTTTTTCATTCACTTCCAGTGACAAAGTATCTTTACCAATCCCATACAACACAGCGGGGATGCGTCCCTGTTTTCTTGCTTGATTCAAGTGGGACCTTGTTTCACCAGTGCGCTTGTTTAGTTGAATAAATGTACTCATTTGATGGTTCCTGCTCTCTTTTGACCATAAATTCTTGTCAATTTGATTATAACATGACCATAGAATCTAGTCAAATAAGTCATTTCTCAAGATTCGTATTCGATAAAAGGATCTGGAATCTCAATCTGATAAGCCTCAGCATCACTGACGCCAACGGAGAGTACCGCCCGACCATGGCCTGACCGTATAAGTCCTCCGCTAAAAATCACATCCTCCAGATCTGGGCGCTTGCCAGGTCCTCTTGGAAAATCGCTTCTTGCCGCAATAATTTTTAACGGCGTTTTCTCGCAGGTTTCAGGGTCTATCGAAAACACCATCGAATAATAGTGCTTGTTGCCTGATAGATCAAAGCAAGCGATATGCCCAAGAACGCCTACATGACCGTTGCTCAATAAATGTGCTTCGTTCGCGCCTCCCCACTCCTCAGGAACAAATTGATCTCCAAGCATGTCTGCATTAATAAACGTTTGCTCGTCAAGCTCATCCAGCGAGTCGATGATGGTAAACCCGATTTGCCCTCTTCCGCCTTTTGCTCCTTGCGGCCTTGTGAATATGCCAATCCTGCCATCCTTAAGCTCAATCAGTCGAATATCCTTCATCGTGCCAGGGCCAGATGAAAAGTGGCATAATGAATCTATTTGGAATCCGCGATAAAATTGAGTAACCCACGACACGATTTTACCCGGATCATCAGCTGCAGTGAAGACCTCTACTCCCCCAACAATTAATTCACCCTTGATGATGGTTGTACAGGGGTCCTGCAAATTATACGTATGCGTATGCATACGGGGACTCCACACTTGATTGTCGCATGTAAAAAAGAAGACTTGAGAGAACTCGCTATCCCGTTCCTCAACTCTTCCCAAGAGTACTTCCTCCCCATCATATTGAAACGGGGCCGTTATATTATACACATCTCGATTTCCAACCCCAGCGAACGTAAGCTTCTCTACCTTCGTTATGCGAGGATTCGCATAAAATGTATCCAGGAGCTGTTTACAGGTTTCCATTTGTATCGGTTTCCTTGTCATTGCTGTCCTCCTGATGCTCAATCGATTCATCTATAGGCTGATCTTTTTCCTCATCTTCTACGATTCTTATGAGCTGCCCAGGCTGAACTTTAAAATACAGACAAAGCTTTAGCAGCAAATCCCTCGGATACTGCACCATCTCATCCTTATACATACGGCGTACGGAGTCAAAATGGTAATCTATATCTTTGGCAAGCTTACGTATCGATAATTTGGGATCATGATTTTCCATAACCGCTTTTAAATTACTACGTATGACTGACATACTTACACCTCCAACATTAATATATATGGAGAAGAGTAGAGAGTCAATAAAATTGACAAGAAAAAATGGTCATGTTATAGTGACTAAACAGGAGATAATTTAGAATTTTCAGAAAATTTAATACCACTTCCCCTAATTAGAAATAAAGATCTCTTTATTTTCTTTTTTTTACCCAAAAATCGTGAACGCATATGGAGGCTAATGATTTGAGAAATACAAGCAGTAATCGGAATATCGTTTTTCTTGGAACCAGCCTGCCGAGAGAATGCGGCATCGCTACCTTTACGCAGGATTTATTAGATCAATTTGAACACATACAAGGCTTCAATAAACCTCGTATCATTGCCATCAATAACAACGAGACATACTCGTATCAGGAGCAGGTGATGAGGGAAATTGACCAGCACAATCTGTCAGCATATATAGAAACGGCCGATTTTCTTAACTCATCAGATGTCGATCTTCTCGTTATTCAGCATGAATTCGGTATTTATGGCGGAGAAAGCGGAGAATATTTGATTCCGTTCGTCGAGAGATTAAGGATTCCTTATATCGTCATTTTCCATACTGTGTTAACGAAACCTTCGGCCAAGCAGCGACATATCATGAATCGTATTGCCAAGCTAAGCGTTAAAGTCGTCACGATGGCGCAGTCTACCGTCAAGGATTTGATCTCTATTTATGGCATTGATGCCACTAAGGTCACTTTCATACACCATGGGGTGCCTGATGTCGCAACGGATTCAAGAGCAGCGCTCAAAGAACAATATGGGTATGCGGACCGTAAAATTTTGTCCACGTTTGGCTTTCTAAGCCCTGGAAAAGGGATTGAATACAGCATTGAGGCCATGCGTGGAGTCGTTAAGCAGCATCCGGAGTGTCTCTATATCATTTCAGGGAAAACCCATCCGGTAGTTAAGCAGGAAACAGGCGAGGTCTATAGACATATGCTGCTGGATCTTGTGGAGAAATACGATTTACAGCATAACGTTCTCTTCATCGACAAACTACTCACTCAGAAGGAAATTATTCAATCGCTTGTGATATCCGATATTTACTTGACTCCGTATTTAGGCAAGGATCAGGCCGTTAGCGGCACTTTGGCATACGGAGTCGGTTATGGAAGGGTCATTGTTTCTACTCCATACCGATATGCTGAGGAAATGCTTGCAGAGGGCAGAGGATTACTAGCAAACTTCCGTGATTCGGCATCGCTGGAAGCTTGCATCCTCCAGTTATTGAATAGCCCTGCTAAAGTAATAGAGATGGAAAATCGTACACTTGAACTGGGCATCACCATGCTGTGGAGCGAAGTTGCCAAAATCTACGCCACCCTTTTTCAGGAGAACATAACGATTTCACAGTTAACGAATAGGAGTGTAATTTAATGGAGGCACCCACGATCGTACAGTTGAAGAACGATTATATGCGCAGGATCACAGATGATACTGGGATCTTTCAGCATACGAAGTTCGGAGTCCCAGATCGCTCAAAAGGATATACGACAGATGATAACGCACGGGCATTGATCGCAGCCGTTTTATCTTACAACAGTAGCAAAGATTCCGTTATGCTGGACCTGATTCATACTTATATTTCCTTCATTCATCACGCACAAAATGCAGCTGGAAACTTTAGAAACTTTATGGATTATAACCGTTCATTCGTAGAGGATAGCGGCTCGGAGGATTGTCAAGGACGCACGATATGGGCACTTGGATTCGCGCTCTCCCATTCTTCGTCCCTGCCTGATAATCTATTAAACACATGCCGTTATCTCATCAATCAAGCATTACCGCATATTCATTCAATCGGTTCTCCGCGTGCCGCGGCCTATGCCATAATCGGTCTCAGTTACCTGATAGAAACTCCTGATGCTTTAACTTACTCCTTCCCCTATCTCCATATGGCAAACACCGCGGAAGATCAAGCATTTTTGCCTGAAGCCTTGATCAACAATCTGATCGAAAATATGGCAGTCCGACTACACACTCAATATACGCGCAATAAAGGAAACGGTTGGAATTGGTTCGAAGACAGCCTCACCTACGGAAACTCCATGCTGCCATGGGCACTTTTACAAGCATTCCGTATTTCGGGTAAAGGGTATTTAAAAGAAACAGCCAAGGAAAGCCTGGATTTTCTCATATCGAAAACCTTCTCTAAGGAAGGCTATTATAAGCCAATTGGCAGCCACGGCTGGCTGCTGCGAGACGGACAGTCCGCTCCCTACGACGAACAGCCGATTGAAGCATGTGAAATGCTGCTGGCCTGCAAGGAAGCTGCGGTCGTGCTCCATGACTCTGCTTATCTAAAACAAGCAGCCTTATGCTATGAATGGTATGTAGGACATAACTCCATTAACACTTCCCTCATAGATCCTCAAACCGGTGCTTGTTACGACGGTATCCACTCGACAGGCTTAAATCTGAATCAAGGCTCCGAGAGCATCATTTCCTTCTCTATTGCCCGTTTGGTGATGCATCATGAATAAATTTGCCACTATTCTTGCAGGCGGGGGCGGAACCCGTTTTTGGCCGCTGTCTCGGCAAGAAATCCCAAAGCAATTACTCAATATTAGCGGAAACGATATTATGTTAAATGATACCATCGAACGATTTAAAGGCATTATCCCTCAGGAAAACACTGTCATCGTCACCAATCGTTCTCAAGCTGTATTAATGGAGAGCATCATGCACAGCAGTGTATCTAAAAGTAACATTTTGATAGAGCCTGTTGCGCGAAACACAGCTGCCAGCATCCTTTTTGCGGCCTTATCCATTGAAAAAAACCACGGCAACTCGCTCATGGTCGTATTGCCTTCCGATCATTATATCACCGATGAAGACCAATTCCGGCTTACGCTCGACGAAGCCTGTACGGTCGCGATGGAATCGGACAAAATCATAACTATCGGCATTAAGCCGACCTTCCCTTCTACCGGCTATGGCTATATCGCTTTTAATAAAGATCCGATTTCCTCCAACCCTGTAGCTGTATACGAAGTAGCTGAATTTGTAGAAAAACCGAATTTCCAGAAAGCTCAAGGCTATCTGTCATCGGGTAATTATTTATGGAATAGCGGTATCTTTATTTGGAAAACATCTGTTATTATAGATAATTTCAAACGTTACCTGCCTCGGCTGTACAAAATGATGCTGCCCATCAGCGATTATCTCGGGACGGAGCAGGAAGAGGACATCATGAATCGAATTTATCCAACGCTGCAAAATATTTCAATTGATTATGGCATCCTTGAACGCTCTGATGATGTCGTTGTTTTATCTGGTCAATTTGGCTGGAATGATATCGGCAGCTGGGATGCGCTTGGCTCGATCTTCCCGCCGGATGAATCGGGCAACATTATAAAAGCGAATCACTTAAGTATAGACACGCGCAATTCAATCATCTATGGAACCGACAGGCTTATCGCGACAATAGGCGTCGATGGATTCATTATTGCCGACACCGGAGATGCCCTATTAATCTGTCCTAAGGACAAAGCCCAGTCTGTCAAAGAAATCGTCGAGCTGCTGAAGGAAAAGGGAATGACCGAATATATGTAGCAATCACAATTAAAAACCGGATCACGGCAGTGGATGTTCCGCTGCGTGAATCCGGTTTTTCTCATTTTAATTATCGTGTAGTCCTACGAAATAAAATCTTGTTTACCGAACGTATATTCGTTACAATGATAAAGGAAATTATTTACTAATCCTAACGTGCAAAGGAAGTCTACTATGCGTCTTGCTGTTATCTCGGATACTCATGGAAATGCAGTTGCCTTCGAGGCAGTAATTAGAGATTTACATCAACAAAGTCCGGATGCCATTATTTTTTTAGGAGACCTGGTTATGCGGGGCCCCCAACCGGTTGAATGTGTTGAATTATTAAATTCCTTGGATCCCCTTATTTCGATAAGAGGAAACCACGATGACTATTTTTCACGCAACCGTGATGCCTCCGATTGGAAACCTAAAAGTGCTAAGGAAGAAATGAATTTAAGGCATTTTATTTATAATAAACGGCTGCTCTCTGTCGATGAACATCAATGGATTGGTGCATTTCCGACTGAATACATATTTAATTATGAGGATTTTCAAGCTGAATTATATCATGCTTCACCCACATCACTTGGGAAAATTACGTGGCCATGGTCAACTATAGATGAGCTTGATTTATTACACAAAGAAGAATCCACCCATATGGTACTTTATGGACATATTCATCATGCGTTTACACGTCATGCAAATGGCAGGCTAATTGTAAATTCCGGAAGCGTAGGTCTCCCCTTTGATGGAGATAACCGTGCAAGCTACTGTATTATTGATATTGAAAAACAAAATATTTCTGTTCAACATCGCAGAATTTCTTATGATATTGAGAAAGTAATTGGCATTGCAAAAGACCGTTCAATGCCGGACATTGAGCTTTTTGAGAAGGCTATTCGTAAGGCTGTTTTTACGTATTCATTCTAATCATGAGCGTAATAAGAAACATGAACCTAGTCATTATGAAAGTTGGGATTTGAAAAATTTGTTGGTAGGCGATGCCCAAAAGCTATTACACCGTGGCCTGAGCTTCCTTCGACTCCGCTTGAACCAGCACCTTTTTCTCCCAGGCCCGACTCCGCCAACGGTGCAAAATGATAATTCCCCGTACCCATTCGTCAAGGATAAACACGATCCATATTCCCATCAGGCCGTAGGCAAAGTGAATGCCCAGCAGATACGTTAAAGGAATACACATTCCCCATACCACCGTGACACCCGTTATGACCAAAAATCTCGCATCACCCGAAGCACGCAGCGCTTCCCCGATCACGATATTCAAGCACCTGCCTGGCTCCAGCACAAAACCCAGCAGCAGCAGCGCGGCACCCAATGTAATAATATGAGGATCACTCGTAAATAAACCAAGCAGCTGCTTCCTGAATATGGCGATCACAATGACAGCCCCCATCGACAGCATCAGGCTTAAAGCGAGGCTGCGGAACAGCTGCTTGTAGGCTTCTTCTTTTTCCCCGCCGCCGATAAGTCTTCCTATAATAATTTGTGTCCCACGGCCAAGTGAAATGGAGAGCACCATAATGAAATACATAATATTTTGTGTATAGATGCGGGTCGACAGCATTTCCGCACCGAGAGACGTAATGAAATACGTAGTCACGATTTGACTTGCCGCATACGACAGTTGGTTCCCCGCCGTGGGAATGCCGATAGACAAAATCTTTTTCATGTCCTCCAGCTTGCATCTCACAAGCTCTTTCAAGCCGAGATCCAGCTTTACGACCTTACGCAATATTAGAATATAAACACCAAGCCCTAAGCATTGGCTGATGACCGCAGAGATGGCAACACCTGGAACACCCAGCTTTGGAAATCCCCACGGACCAAAAATAAATAAATAATTGCCGGTTAAATTAATCAGATTCATCCCTATGGCCACCATCATCGTATATCGGGTGAATCCATGGACCTGAACAATCGCCGAAATCGTCAGATTGAGCGCCTGAATGAATAAAGCCCCTCCGACAATAGATAGGAAAGTTTGCGCCGTTCCGAGCAGGTCCTGCTGCAGTCCGAACAGGCTGAGCAGCGGCCTGCTGAAAATGACCATGACCAGGCTAATAACCACGCCTGATATAAAATTGAGCAAAATCGCACCGGCGGCAAACCTGCGAACAGCGTCCAATTTGTTAGCACCCAAATATTGCGAAATGACGATAGCCGAGCCTGCAGAGATCACCTGCAGTAATAGAAACGTAAAGATAATGAGTTGATTGGATACACCTACTGCAGCCACCGCTCCATCCGATACGTTACTTACCATAAAGGTATCCGCAGCACGCATCGCCATTTGCAGAGAGGATTCAATAAATAACGGCCATGTAATCGTAAATAAGGCCAGTTTCTTCGTATTGGTCATGGGCTCATCCAGCTTCTGTATAATTTATTTTGGATCCTGGTAGCTCCCTCATGCATGAGAGCGCTTTAATAACAGAGTACCATACTTACTTTATTTATAGAACAGTTACTGCAAATTCCTCACAGATCTAGACAAAAAAACATCTTGATCGGCTCAAGATGTTACGATGCTGCTTATCACAGCTAATTTATCTATGCTCTTAACGTTATTTTCAAAGTCACCGTTAATCGTTTCCCAAGCAGCAATCTTCAATCGTGTTCAAGTTCCTATGGTACCTTAATACCTCTGGAGGTCACGTATAGATCGTACCATTCTTCGCGCGAGAGCATGATTCGAGTTGATTCCGCACAAGCACGTATCCGATCCGGGCTTGTTGTGCCAAGCACAGGCTGAATCCCTGATGGATGGCGCATGAGCCAGGCAAGAACGATTGCTTCCAGCGATGCGCCCTTCTGCTCCGCTAATTGCTGGACTAGTGCAGCTGTTTTACGTATTGTTTCCGGTTTGTCCGATAAATCCTTTCCACTGAACAGCCCCTTGGCCAGCGGCCCCCACGATTGAACCTGAATATGCTCCATCTGGCAAAACTCAAGCAGCCCTTCCGGGAATGACAGCTGTGTGCCCGCTTTTTGATTCACCGATATCCCTGCATCAATCCAATCCAGCTTGGCAAGATTCAATTCAAGCTGATTCACGATCAACGGCTCATCTAGGCAAGATTGAAGCCATCGGATTTGCGTAGGACTCATATTGGAAACACCAAAGCTCTTGACCTTCCCCTGCTTCTTTACCTTGTCAAAAGCACTCGCCACCTCTTCCGGTTCCATTAACGGATCTGGACGATGAAGCAGCAAAATATCGATAGATTCCAAACCGAGCCGTTCCAAAATACCGTCTACACTGGAAATAATGTGTTCCTCGGAAAAATCATACCGCGCCGGAAGTCCTGGTCCCTCCTCCATACGAATGCCGCATTTGGATTGGATGATCATCTGCTCACGCAGCTCTGGACGCTCCTTCAGTACTTGCCCGAAAGCAGTCTCCGCCTTGCCGTAAGCATAAATATTCGCATGATCGAACATATTGATCGACACGGAGAGTGCCGCATCTACTGCCGCATGTGCTTTTTTTATATCATCAGCCGTTATCGATTCTCGTGTCCAGCCTCCACCTAAGCCCATACATCCCATAACGAGACGACTGGCCTGATAGCCATGTTTATGCAATGCTAGTTTGTTGCCCATGTTTGCTGTCTTCCTCCTTTGTTTATAATCATTTGCTTATCCTAACCATTATAAACCAAAAGGAGAATCGTACATAGAAGCCGTCCCGCCTTAAACTTAAGCTATTAAGCTGCGATGAGCCGCCTTTCAATTCCTGTCCGACTGAAAGTTGATGACATAATCGCCATCTGTCTGTCCAGATACGTAGTAAGGGTAGTCCATCGACCTTTGTATCTGCTCAGCAGTATCACGATCTGTCAGCATTTCCACTACATACAAGCCCAGATCGATCGAAGCCGCCACTCCGCCCGCTGTAATGGTCATTCCGTCCCTAACAATACGAGCGTGGACCACTTCTTCACAGTAAGGCACAAGCAGCTTGTATGCGGATGGATTAGTCGTTGCTCTTTTGCCGCTTAAGAATCCCGCTGCTCCTAACAATAGGGCTCCGGTGCACACCGAAATTTTGTATGCAGCCTCCTCCGCGGTCTGCAGCCACGAGATAAAATCCGAATCATCCTTTAATTGCCGCGTCGCTCCGCCTCCAGGAACAAATACCAGATCGTAATCGCTCAAATCCGGACGCACCTGATGGGATCTCATTATCAACCCGCGATCATCCTTCACTTCATCCGTCATTGCGCACAAGTCCCAGCTTAATGCTAATGACGGCTGGAACCTCTTGATTTGGGTAACCGCATCATACCATCCAATCAAATCCAAAACCGTCATGCCATCAAATATGACCAACGCCATTTTCATCTTCAACACCTGCCCTTTCCCTCCAGCTTAGTAACTAACAACAAGCTTAATAGCAGATTACGCGACTTCGGGAGGCAAGTCTCCAACCAATTGGAAGTAATTTGACCAGCCAATTCTGTTGTGCGCTATACTACAGTTAAGAGAGATATAAGGAGTGTTGCCAGATGAGCTGGATGCCGGATACTCAAAGTGAAGAACCTGTTTTCATGCAAATTGTTCATTATTTGGAAGAGCTGATTATTAATAATAAGCTGTTACCCGGTGCCTTGCTTCCGACAGAACGCGAGCTTGCTCAGCGATTCGCTGTTAATCGGAGCACGGTCACGGCGGCTTATGACCAATTGAAAAGCAGCGGCTTCATCTGTTCGGTTCAGGGAAGCGGCACTCGTGTAAGTGATAGTTTGTGGGGAGTTCAACCGACGCGCTCCCCAAACTGGCAATATTTTAACAATGAAGGCTACTTTTTTCCTGCTTTGCCTTTATTGGAGCGTATCCGAGAAGCAGCCCGCTTACCGGACATGGTCGACTTATCGCTCGGCGTATTGTCGGAGGACTTGCTGCCTACAGAGCGGTATCAAGCTATTCTCGACACCTTGCAGCTGAAGGGTATGCTGAATCATACCGGACCCCGCGGCTTACTAAGCTTACGGGATGCCATTACCGACCATCTGGAAGCTCATTACGCCATCCGAACGACACCCGAGCACATATTGGTTACCGCTGGAGCGGAGCATGCGATGTATTTAATTACGCACCGTCTGTTGAATCCAGGTGATGCCATCGCTATTGAGCAGCCTTCCTATATATATTCGAGAGCTTTGTTTCGCACCGCTGGCTTGCGATTGTATCCGATTCCCATGGACCATGATGGGCTCATTCCCGAGGAGCTGCATAAGCAATGCCTTAAACATCGAATTCGTATGGTCATCATGAACCCTACCCACCACAATCCAACGGGGACTTCATTAAGCCTATTGCGAAGAAAACAAGCTTTAAGCATCTGCGATAAGCTCCGAATACCAATCGTGGAGGATGATCCTTACGGCGCTCTGCGTCATCCTCATGCTAACCAAGCTCCATTACCGCTGATGTCTCTGTCTTCTGACAATCCCAACACGATTTACATTGGAACGTTAACCAAATCAGCCGCTCCAGGCTTCCAGACGGGATGGATCGCAGCGCCACGAGTCGTTATTCATAAACTCGCTGATGCAAAAGCCAAGATGGGCTTTCAAACACACGCGGTCGGCGAGCAGATTGCTGCCCAATACTTAAGCTCTGGCTCGTGGGCACAGCATGTGGCTTTTCTTAACGCAGCATTGGAAAGCCGCTGTCAGATGATGATTCATGCACTCAACCGTTACTGCGGCGAATTTATTACCTTTACGCAACCCGACGGCGGCTATTATATATGGTGTCGCATGAAATTTGTCATTCCTGATAAGGAGTTTCTGGAGCACGGAATCAAGCGCGGTATCTTAATAATGCCAAGCTCGATTTTTGGTGCAGAGAAAGGCTCATTCCGGCTTACATTTGCTTCCCAGAATGAAGACCGCATTGAAGAGGGCATCAAACGGCTTGGAGCCATGCTCGCAGAAATTAGCACACGCGTTAGCACATGTTGAAGCTTATCTTGAGTGATTTATGTATGAATCCAATAATACTGTCGTATTCTTCGCATGCCGAATAGTCTGCATAAGCAGAAGTAAACTGCTCAGGCAAACATTTCGGCTTCATGGCAGGCACTAAGCTAATTTTATTCATCCTGCTGTATGACCTACTTCCCTGCAAGGCGGCTAGCTTGAAGCAACTCGCGGATTTCGCCCATTAAATCGGCCTTAAAGGACTTCCAGGTTTTCTTCCCCATATCAAGCTTGTCCTGGTCTATCTCTTGAACAGTTTCCAACCAAATCCGCCGATCATTAATTTGACCAAGTTGTTCTTGAATGTCTTTATATAGGCGTTCATGGGAATGAAACTTCGGATCCAACGCAAATGATGCAGCAGAGGCCGTATACCTCAGCTCCTTGGCTGCGATTCTTAAATCATGAAGTGCGTCGAACGCTTCCTTCGTTTCAGCACCGTATTGCCTGCAAAGCTGACGATAGGTTTGCTTTTTCTGTTCATAGGAAACTTCGAGCTCCCGCATCACCTGATTGACGTCGATGTCGGCACCTTGTGAATCCAGCTCAGGCAGGCTCTGCAGAAAAGCCCTCCATTTAAGGTTCAGTTCAGGACTCATCAGCTTCGGCAGCTTATCGGCCAGCTTCACACGGCTGCGCTTTCGCCGTTTCCTTTGAATCTGGATTACAAACTTTAAGAAGTCGGCCTCTTTGCCCTTGCCGCTTCGTTTAGCGCTTTTTCGCCTTGCTTGAAAAGACTCGATTAATACATCCGCATCCCTGACTTTACCAAGGTATTTTTGCGCTTGCTTGATGAATGGATACAATCCCGAATGATCATTCTTGTCGAGTATGCGCAGCAGAGTCAGCAGCTTCCGGCTGTTCACCCTCGCCTGATGGATATCCTCACTATCGAAGTCTCGGCTTGCCCTGCTGCCATAGTCGCAAAAACGTCCATACAACTGGTCCAAGGCTCGTTTCCATGTATCGATATGGATAATTTTACCATTATTTGATACGCCTGTGATTTCCATACAGCATCTCTCCTCTACTAATTATTACGAAGACTTTCCTATCGTATAATCCGTTGGGCTGATTCCCGTCATATTTTTAAACACTCTGCTAAAATAAGCCGGATCCGAATAGCCCACCATTTCACTTACTTCATATATCATATAGCGATGTGTCTTCATTAAATCCTTGGCTCTTTCTATTCGATAGAAGGTTAAATAGTTCGAAAAGCTGTCGCCCGTAACGCTTTTAAAAATGCTGCTCAAATAATTTCTTGTCAAATGCAGATCATCAGCTAGCTGACTAAATGAAATATTGGTTTGGTAATTTTCAGCGACAGCCTTTTTTACAAATTGTACATAAGAATTTTGTTTACCAGCGTAATATTTTTGTTCAAGCAGCTCAAGCAGCTTTAGTAATATGTCCAAAATTTGTTTCATTAATGAATGATGATTTGGAGCAGCTTGAATGCTTTGCAGAAACTGAGCCAACTGACTGAGTTCAAGCTTTGTGGGATCTTTTTCTATAATATATAATACGAGACTGTTGACGATACTTATACATACTGTCTTTATATATTTCAGGGAAGAGCCTCGTTCATTCAGCAGTGTCAACTCGATATGGGCCCATTGCGCCATCACACTTTCATGATCAATCCGCATTAAAGCTTCGGACAATTGTCGAATTTGTTCGAGCGGATAAGCAGTCCATGTTTCTCTTGGATACTCGCTGGATTGCTGCGCATCGAATATTTTTTGATATCCTTCATATTCAACCATATTAAGCATCTCACGCGACTCCTTGTACGATGAGGGGTAGGCACTAAATTGCCCGTACCATCGTCCAATGCCGACATTGGCATTCAACTCCAAATAGGTTCCGATGCTCCCGATTAGCTCTTCTGCAATTTGCTTTGCCCTATAGAGTGTCTCCTCCTGTCCTCCGAACAGTAAGATAGGCAATCGATCTTCCATATAGCGAAGTACATATCCTTTTCCCGATTTCATCACAATCTCATGAGCCACATTATAGGCAGCAAATTTATACAATTGCCAGTCCTTCTCCAACTCAGTTTTCTCTTTATCCTCGCGATGGATAATTAAACTCATCACTAATCCGCCGTTAAAAACAAGATCCTCCAAATGAAGAAATCGAATTCTGCTGTCTATAAGGTCCCTTTCCTTCATTCCTACTGTAAGCATGTCATATAAAAATTGCTCACGTAAAATCGGCAAGCTCTGCTCCAATTGACTTATGACCCCGTCGAAATATTGGCTCTTTCTGTTGGCAACCGCTTTTTCATTTAAAACATCCTTCAAAACAGTTTCAATTTCCGTAAAAACCGCCGGTTTCAATATGTATTGCGCTACATCTAAATGAATCGCTTCCTTGGCATAATCGAATTCGCCATATCCGCTTAAGATAACCACGGGCAATTCCGTATCTACTTTTCTAATATTTTTAATCAGCTCAAGTCCGTTCATTCTTGGCATGTACACGTCGGTAATCAATAGGTCGGGCTTGCGGTTTTGGAATTTATCCCACGCTTCCACTCCGTCCTGTGCAATCATGACCTCGTCTATGCCCAACTGGTCCCATGCAATCATACTTTTTAATCCATTCACCACATAATTATCATCATCCACCAATAATACTTTCACTCCAATCCCCCCTTATATCAATTTATTAAAGTCGTTTATTTTATCAAGAGAATCCAAATAAGGTAGTTTAATGATGACCCTTACGCCTCCGCCTTCTCTATTCTCGATTTGCAATCCGTATTGGGAACCCAGATACAATTCCAAACGTTCCCTTACATTTTTAATACCGTATCCACCAGATCCCGATACATAAAGCGAGCTTTTTTTCTGACGGTCGCTTTCATTTTCCGATTGATGAAGCCCGATTCCATTATCATCAATGACAATTTGAAATCTGTTCTCATCTATCCTTTCGGTGGAGATCACAACCTCAGCTTGCTTGTCTTGTAAAACTGAAAAGCCGTGGATGATCGAATTTTCGATAAAAGGCTGCAAAATAATTTTCGGCACATAGCATTGTTTAAAATAAGGATCGATATGTTCACTGTATAAAAACCGGTCCTGTAACCGGGTTTGTTGAATTTGTGCATACAACCGGGCATGCTCCAATTCTTCATTAAGGAGAATAAACGTACTGCCTCCGCTTAAGCTGATTCTGAATAGCTTGGCCAATCTGGACACCATGAAACTGACCTCCGTGTTGCCTTTCATCGCAGCAGCCCAATTGATCATATCCAGCGTATTATAGAGAAAATGGGGGTTGATCTGGCTTTGCAAAACCATTAACTCCAAATCTCTTTTCAAGCGATTTTTCTTATCCAGCTCTTCCATCATCTGCTGAAGCCGCTGTGCCATGAAATTAAAACCAATGATTAATTTATTAAATTCAACGATAAAATGATTTTCCACGCTTGCGTCAAAATTCCCGCTTTCTATTTTTTGAAATCCTTTTAACAAGGAAGGAACAGGTCGTATAATTCGACTTGATAAATAAGAGGCGACCGGAAAAATGAAAATAAGCACAAACACTCCGATCATGATTACGATGTTTCGAATCGTATTGACATCCTGATACAACTCGTTGGTATCCAAGAACTCGACAATTCTCCATTTCTCCTGATGTTGAGTCGTATAAATAAGGAGATATTTGCTGCCGAAAAAGTCGATATGCTTAAATCCAGCCTGCTCGCTTATGGTGCTTGCGTAAGTTTGAAAGGAATCTGTTAGCTGGGAATTGACTTGTGCAGCCATTCTTGACATGACTCTGTTATTGGCATCAAGAAAGAGCAGAGATCGATTCGTTGGAGAGGACTTCACATTATCACTGAAAAACATACGGACTAAGGAGTCTTCCTCCAAATTGATAGCGACAAAACCGGCTGTGCCTCCCTTTCGGTTATACATCTTTAATACATAAGTGAGCACTGACTTTTCGGTATCCGCATTCTGGTCTTTGTGAGAGGGTAACCATAACGCGTCCACATCTGCGAATTGGCTCATGTCTACAGGCAGCTTCGACATGGGTAAAATCGTGTTTTTACCTACCTGTCCAATTTTCTGATAATCGACATACTGATCCGTGAAAATTTGGATACTATTGATAAATGGTTTAACAAATGTGAACGTGCTTAACCACTCATTTGCTGTACGTTGGATGAGAATATAATCGTATAAATCAATACGGTTATTGTCTTCCAATACTGTTTTCATCGTTTGATGAGTGGAAATCGATAGCGCCGTGCCTTCAATATCCTTCAATCGTTCAATCAGCTGCAGTTGATTACTGTAAAGGACCTGAAGACGCGCTTCACTAATTTGTTTTGTGAAAAAATAGCTCACGCTGAAATAAATCGCTACCGTAATCACGATCAAGAAAAATATATTTGACAGCACTAAAGAAAAAAATAAAAACGGTTTCAATTTCCATTGCTTCATTGTCTTAAATGACCGCCTTTGGGGGAACTGTTTACGTGAATTCGTTTTTCATACAAAACAGGAGGCGATACCCGGTTGTTCACCCGATATCACCTCCGTTGCACGTATCACTATGATATAAAACATATGAAAGAAACACAATTACTATTATGACTTCAGTGTGACTGCTTGTTGTTCATGATCCGCGTCTTGGATAGCTGTAATCACTTCAAGCCAATGACCCGGAATAACTCCCTGAAATTTTTCCTTCAAATTGAAGGAAGACACCAGCTTCAGCTTCTCCCGAATCGCTTCGGACATAACAGAGTTGATATTGGATTCCTGCAGCATTTCAATGGAACCTTCCAACTCAATGATCCTCCTTTGAGCATGAATAGAGGTGCCTGTTACCATCCGATTCAACGACCATTCGAAGCTTTTACCGTCCAGCGAATCGCCAATGCCGCTGATAACCAGATCTTCCACATTAAATGTATGGGCAGCGTCCAGCAGCTCAATCCCAAGAGCGGCATAGCCTTTCATGAAAATGCTGCGAATTAATTTAATAGCGCTGGCGTCTCCGGGAGTTTCGCTCACCTTTGTAATATTCATATGGAGTGGAGCCGTCAGCTCGATGAACCGATCCGTTCCGTTACCGCTCGCCAGAATCGGAACCTTATGTTTATCAACCAATAAAGCTCCTACCATGGCGGCATCAACCATCAAGACTCCCGCATCTTGTATCGTTTCCCAAATCGCCTTTTTCACTTTGGGGCTGGCCGCAGACACATCCACATAAAGGTCCCCTGGTTTTAAGTACGGTTTCAACATTTCGCTGACTCCAAGTGCTTTATCGGCAGGTACTGCGACAATAACAACATTAGCATGCTGAAGTACCTCTTCTGGTGTCTTCATCAGCTCCACCTGCGCTTGTGCAGCTCTACCTTGAACTAGAGCACCGTAGGTAGGGTGGTCCCAAACTGGATCGTATGCCCATATGGTTTCAAAACCTTGTTCCTTCAATCCGCTCGATATAGCAAAAGCCGCTTCTCCAAATCCAATAAATCCTAATTGCATAATAAGTCATCCCCAGTCCTATCGACTATATTTCGTTTTATCCTTTGACCCCACCTGACGTGAGTCCTTCTATTAAAAACTTTTGGAGGAATACGAAGATCGCAAATACGGGAACAAGCGATAAGACCGACATCGCAAACAGCGAGCCAAAGCTTGATTCTCCACTGGAATCCAAAAATACACGTAGTCCCAACGAAACGGTGAATTTTTGGGTTTGGCTCAAGTAAATGATCTGACTGAAAAAATCGTTCCATGTCCATATAAAAGTGAAAATCGCCGTAGTCACCAGAGCTGGGAGAGCCAAGGGCAGAATAATTCTCCAATAAATTTGAATCGGTCCACATCCATCGACAATTGCCGCTTTATCCAGCTCCCGAGGAATATTCCGAATAAACTGCACCATCAGGAAAACAAAGAAGCCTTCGGCTGCGGTAAACTTAGGAACGATCAGAGGTAAATAAGTATTGATCCAATCGAGCTTATTGAAAATAATGTACTGTGGAATAATCGTCACATGATGCGGCAGCATCATAGTCATAAGCATGACGGCGAACAAAGGAGTCTTAAAGCGAAAATCCAATCGAGCAAATGCATACGCCGCTAACGAACACGAGATGATGTTTCCGATTATCGACATTCCGCTAACAATAAATGAATTTTTGAAAAATAATGCGAAGGTTTGGGACCCTAAGCCCTTCCAGCCTACGATATAATTGTTAAGCGTAAAATGCTCTGACCAGAGTCCTGTATCCGTAAAAATACGTTCCGGCAGCTTAAAAGAACTGAATAACATCCATATCAATGGATAAAGCATAATAAGCGATACCGCTATATTTATGAAGTGTCTGATGTTTTGCCATTTTCTAGAACCGATCTGAGCTGAATGATTACTCATAATGCACCCACTTTTTCGATGAAAGGAACGTTAAGCTAGTGAATATGGCAATGATAACAAGCAATATCCATGCCAAAGCTGAAGCATAGCCCATCTGAAAGCTGACAAACCCTTTTTGATATAAATATAACGTATAGAATAAGGTAGAATTCAGAGGTCCGCCTGTTCCCCCGCTGATCACATAGGCAGGTGTAAACGCTTGAAATGCGTGTATAATTTGCATAACCAAGTTGAAGAAAATAATAGGTGTCAGCATCGGAATCGTTACCCGCATGAATTGAGACGTTTTTCCAGCGCCATCGATCGAAGCGGCTTCATATAATTCGTTCGGTATTTGCTGCAATCCAGCCAGAAAAATAATCATCGGTGATCCGAATTGCCAAATTTTCAATATAATTAGCGTATATAGAGCATACTCCGGAGTGGCAATCCAGCTGACGCCATCAATCCCAAAGTAGCCCAATACATGATTAAAAAGTCCTTTTGCGCCAAACACCTGCCGCCATAATAAGGCAATAGCTACGCTTCCCCCAAACAACGAGGGCACATAATAAATGGCACGATAAATCCGTAATCCGGACAGCCCCTTATTGAGCATCAGTGCAACCAAGAGAGCAAAGGCAAGCTCGAAGGGAACCGCCAGAAACACATATCGAAACGTAACGCTTAAAGATTCGAGAAATTGTTCATCATTCGTAAAAATATTTTTGTAATTTTCAAGCCCAACCCACTTCGGTGTATTAAACATCTCGTAATTCGTAAATGAAAAATATAAAGAAAGAACCATGGGAATGAGTGTAAATGCTAAAATACCGATAATCCATGGGCTAAGAAACAAATAGCCGATCCCGTTTTTTCTAAAAAAATGGCTTATGCGCATGTCGTTCACTCCTGTTTTGAAGCGGACAGAATGCGGCGACCACATTCTGCCCTTATCTATTTCTTGGATTACATTACTTTAAAATTTTGTTCGCCTCATTAAAGAAATCTTCCACAGCCTTCTCAATCGGTTTCTTTCCAAACGCAATGGCCTCGCTAGTTGTCGTCAGCTGTTTGAATATTTCGTTATTACCAGCTGGAGGAATATTCGGAACGTTAAAATACTCATTGGCTTTTTGCTGGAACTCAATCATTTTCACACCGGACGGTTCAAGAACCGACTTAACGGCTTCATTTATTTTTTTAGAAGGACTAGGGCCTACATCAATTTTGAAAATCTTGGCCCCTTCCACATCATTGATGAGATAGTTGACAAAAAGCGCTGATTCCTTCGGATATTTTGATTTTGCTCCGATGGCCAAAAATAAACCTCCAATATCTTCCCCATTTTTGCCTTTAGGATCTGTAGGCACTCTTCCAAACTCCAGTTGATCCTTCATATACGTTTGATAAATCGGTAAATTACTGCTGCCACCTGCTGAAAGAGTTGCCGCTACCTGTCCTTTGACAAGCATCGATTCCTGCTGCGATTTCCCTTTGTACTCTGCAGTCAGTGCTGCCGGTGGAATAATCCCCTCTTTACGCAGCTTGTCCCAATATTGGAACCATTCGATCATATCCTGCTTCTCAAAACCCAGTTTGCCGTCTTTGGTATAAACATCTTTGCCTTTTTGGCGAAGGAAGAATCCGAAGATTTCTTTCCCTGCATCGATGCCTGAAGGATCTTCTACAAAATACAGATCCGGGTTTTTCGCCGCTTTTTTATATTCAGCACCTAAAGCAGCAAACTCTTCCCAAGATATATCGAATTTGGGCAGCTGTACATTCGCTCTTTTTAATAGATCTGAATTGTAAAACAAGCTTTTGGATGTGTTGCCATTTGCAACCATGACGACCTTCCCATTCGCTTTACCTGCATCTATCATCTTCTGATTAAAATCAGAGACATCGATTGCTTTCGATTGAATCATTTCATCCAGCTGGAGCAATTGATTACGGTTCGCGTAATCCATAAACCTCGTAACTTGCAAACTCATTACGTCCGGTAAGTTGCCTCCGGCTGCTTGGATCGCCAGTTTATCATAATAAGGATTACTGTCTGCAAATTCCTGCTCAATCTTAATATGGGGATATTTTTTCTCGAAATCGGCAATCGTTTGTGTATATTTTTTATTACGAAGTTCTCCGCCCCAATAAGCAAATCGCAGTGTTACTTTCTCTTTAACCGAATTTGCGGAATCACCATTTGCAGGTTGTTTTTGCCCGCTATCGCTACCCCCACAAGCCGATAAAGCAGCTACAAGCAGAACATTAACCGCAATTGTAAGCCCTTTCTTAAAAAACATTGTTTGTCCTCCCTTAATTCGGTAATTTGTAATTTGTTTTTTTCTTACACTTAATATAACGGCGACGGTTTTTTTTGTGAATGGAGAAAGTACCACTTTTCTTGTAAAATTGTTAAGTCACAGGACAAATGACAGCTTAATTCGTAATAAGTAAAAGCGGGCTTTCGCCCGCAGGTCTGCGTAAGTAACTTTTTTAAGTGAGTTCTGTCTCATCTTCGATGTACACCACATTCTCTTTAATCAGCGTTTCTCTTAACCCATAAAAATCGAGACTCAGCTCTCCGCGAGATATTTTTTCCTTCGTTCCTTCCTCTTTCAGGAGCCTTTGTTTGGAAGCTTCCAGCGATGCCTGCAGGTCATCTTTCCTAACCACGACTACACCATCATCGTCTGCAATAATGAGATCCCCGGGAGAAACCAGCGCCCCACCGCATACTGCAGGCGCGTTCACCCAACCGCCTCTGTTTTTCGTCGTGCCTTGCGAATAAATCGCTTTCGTCCAAACAGGAAACTCCAGCTCTCTGAGCCTTGCCGCATCCCTAATGCCCGCACTCATGATCACACCTTGTACCCCGCGCTTTATAAGCGCTTTGACGATGAGCTCGCCTATCATTCCACACTCGCTTTCACCGATTGTCGTGATGACAAGCACATCTCCCGGTTGGCACATTTCGATGGCTGCATGGATCATTAAATTGTCGCCTGCTGGACAAGTTACGGTCACTGCAGGTCCGCAAATCATCTTGTTCTGTTGAATTGGTTTAAGGTCTGCGCTCATCAGGCCAATTTTCCCCTGGGCTTCGTATACCGTGGAAGTATCGAGTTGTGCATATTGCTCCAACATTTCTTGAGAGGGTCTTGCGATATTACGAACTATGTACTTCTGCATTAAACCAATTCACCTCCAACATAAGGGAAAAATCTACTGAAAGCTTCGGCATACTTGTAATCATTATTTCCAGAGCAGCGACGGGCGTGATTCCCTCTTAGACTCGCCTTGGCTCCATAATAGTCAATCAAATGCTGCTGGGCTTTGAAGCAATTCATCGCTGCTTCTTTTTGCTCATACACATCGGTAATATCGATAATGACCTCAGGCTTGAAGTCACTGATTTCGGACTGATGGGGCTCAAATCCAAACAAACGCGCTTGCTTCGCTGTCGGAGAACCTTCCAATTGAACACCATTCGATGTGGATAGGACGCTCGCTTTGAAGACATAGTCGGAGACCATTTCGTGATCGGGATTAAAAGCGTCTTTCGGGCCATGAGTAATAATATGATGAGGCTTCACCTCGCGAATTTTCCGAGTCAAACGTTCCATGCGATCTTCCGTAATTTGCATGTGGTAATCATCGAAATCCCAAATCTCCATATTGGTCACACCTAAGTGATTAGCTGCTGCTTCAACCTCGCTCTTCCGAATTCGCTTCACATTATCCACGGTTTGCCCTTCGACATTCCACAAATCGTTGGATTCTCCTCTAACGCCATAGCTCAAAATGACCAAAGAGACGTTGGCACCTTGTTTCACATACTTCGCAATCGTTCCGCCAGACCTCCATACAAAATCGGCTGCATGCGCGCTTACTACAAGAACATTGACATGGTGATCAATCATTTCACTAACCTCCAGATTTAGTTTTCAACTATATAAGATGAACCAAATATTCGGACATCAGGGAGACGCTGCGAAAGCAGAAAAATCCGTCTGCAAAGGCGAACATTTTGTTTCTCCAGAAGGGTCCGCTTTCTCCTCTTCGGCTGTATGTTTCTTTGGTTCATCTTATATAGACATGCTTTGATGTCATTGTTTTGATTTCAGACATAGAAAAGTCTTTGTTCATCAAATTGGTGACAAGAACCTGAAGCCCTTCATCAGGGTACGGACCGTTTGTTGACAGTCATTTTCAAGTTGTCCACTTTTCTGTCCAAAATATCGGGCCACAAATGAACATAAAAATCATAAGCTCCTTGCAGCATTTCCACCGCTTCCATTGTTAATCCTTTCTCCATGTATGAAAACCGCGAAATTAAATGATCAATATTGTTGAACAATTTTGATCATTTTTTTAGATTATACTTAGCTTTTATATTTATTGTCAACACTTATTGCCTTTCCTTAGTAAAATAGAATGCAAAAAAGACCGCTGCTTGCAGCCACATTGGAAGATATACCGCACATCTCTTTATTTGGAGAATAGGTTTCGCGACATTATACAACATGAAAAAAAAACCGACAGCGGTAATGACTGCTCTAACACAGTCAATCACTCTGTCGGTTCTTCTAAATTATCGAAACCACTCATCATCATAATAGATACTGATAATTTTCTTGGATGGTTCGCCTTACGTTAGCGACATGCTCCTTAATCACTTTTTCCGCTGCCAATTCATTACGCGACATAAGCGCATTATAAATTTCATTGTGCTCGGCGAAAGATTCGTGGTTTCTTCCGGGAACTAAAATTGTCTTAAAATGGAAGCGATTCAGTTGTGTTTTAATCATATTAATCATCTCTACAGCTTGCCGATTATGAGAAGCCGAATAAATGATATTGTGAAAGATTTTGTTTAAATTGGAGTATGCGTCAAACTTATTGTTCTGCAGCAGTGAGCTCATTTCGCCTAGTATTTGTTCCATACTGCCCAATTGCTCTTCCGTTATGCTGCTAACGGCTGACCTAATGGCTAGACCCTCTAGAACTTCCCTGATCTCCAAGTAATTAATTACTTCCTGCAAGTTAAAGGCCTTTATTGTTGCTCCTTTATTTTTTTCTATTGAAATTAGATTTTCTTGCTCCAGCTTTAACAAAGCCTTAATAACGGTATTTCTACTAACGCCGATTTCCTCTGATAATTGAACTTCGGTTAATTTTTGAGAAGGTCCATAGGTGCCGTCTAATATTTTACTTCTAATAAATGCATACGCGGTTTCAAGTGGCTTATTCATGTAGGTTACCTCTCCACAATATTGTTGAACTAAATAGCTCATCATTATCAATAAAGCTATATTATTTTTTTTGTTATGTCAATCCTATTAACTATCCATTTGTTGGCAGGATTGTCTAACTAGCCCTCGAATTACTTAACCATCCCTTCTCGAGACAGGAGTTCACCACTATGCAACTGGAAATGAGTCCATCCACACACGGCTTTGATGAACTTAATCAGTATATGCGAACCACCCAGCATGTAATCTCAGCTACTGCCGCAGCAGTTGTTGTCATACAAAATGGACATATCGTTAACGAGTGGTATTCCGGCTACCATGGAAGCTCAAGCAGCAGTCGACCGGTCGATGCCAAATCCAGGTTTAATGTGGCCTCCGTTCGCAAAACTTACCTCGGTGCGGCCATTAGTCTAGCTATATACGAAGGAAAAATAAACAGCATCGATGACCCCGTAACCGATTATATAACGGATTGCGCCCCCGACATTTTAAGTCATACTACCATCCGTCATTTGTTAACTCATACCCATGGCCTTCAGGGGCACAGTAAACGAATATTTCCTCCCGGTACCGAATGGAAATACAATAATGCAGGTGTCAATCTGCTCATCCAAATGGTCAAAAACCTGTTTGGTCGGCCGCTCGCTCAAGTTATGCAGGAGCGTTTTTTTGGTCCTTATGGATTTACAAAGACGGGCTGGATACAAGAAGAACTTGAAGAGTTGGTTTGGCTTCATGAAGCTTACTCAAACGATCAGGGTAGTGAAGGGAATCTTTTTGCCAGTACGCGGGAATTAGCCTATTGGGGGTATCTGCACTTAACACAAGGATTGTACAAAGGCAAACAAATTATGCCAAGTGCCGTATTCGATACTTGTAGTACCATTGCTACGCCAGTAGCACTCGATCCGGCAATGCCCAGAAACGGCTTCTTTTGGTGGGTGCAGGACGCACCGCGGCCGTTATCCGAGCTCGGGACTCAACTTCCTGAAGGCTCCTATCAATCTCTGGGGTTGTATGGGAACGCCATTCTGGTTATTCCTGTCTATCAAATCGTGGCTGTCCGCATGCTGAATCAAACGGAGCCGAACCCACCGACATATGATTATATCCAGGGCATCCAAACCTTCGGCAATCTCGTTGGTCAGTATGGTGCTGCAAATAACCAAAAACCATCTTGATGTTTCAAGATGGTTTTTGGCAAGCTTGAGCTATTTTAATTGAAAAAGCATATACATAGCGCTGTGTTATTCCCGCTGGTTACGGCTTCCATCCCTGCTGGTCTGCATGAGTAATGACCTCGTCAATCTACATGCATACCCCGGTCTGTATTTATCGCATCTCACAGCTAATCATAAGCTGCTGCTTCTTCATTTACACAACGTGAGCTGATCCCGCATCCGCCGCTGCAATTTTCAGTGCAACTTCCCCTGCCTGTAAGGGTTCCAGCACACGAAGCTGCAGACGATATAACGTGTCCCCCCATATCGACTGCATTCTGGCATCACTGACTGTAATCGTCTCGACCGCAGCTTCCAGCCGGTTCGCTTCATATTGAATCCAGATACGCTCTCCGTGCTCATTCGCAAGCTCAATACGTCCATCCTCTAACAGCTGTGGCATCGGCAGTGTCAAGCAGTTAAACACCAAATCGGTCGATACCCCATTCAATTCAAAAGCATCCTTGATCTCAACATAAGCCTGTTCTCCCTCCTTGCGATGCAGGGCCATGCTTCGTCTCCACAGTTCGATCCCTGCCGCCTCGGGATATGCAGCTGCCAGATTTAAGGAAAAACTAGCCGCTGCATCCGTAAGTACGTATGCAATGTCTGATGCCCTGTATGCCTCACCATTCTGCTGCTCCACGCCATTCACGGTTGGCAAGCTATGATAACCGGATTGCATCGTCCAGATCTCGTACCTCCGCTCGCTGAAGGTTTTGGCTGTATAATTTTCCGTGCCTGCATCAATGAAAAACGGATGTCCATTGTAGTAAACGATATAATGGCCGACATCATTATGGTTATGACTCTCTTCGTTATGCCCGCCCTTCGCTGCGAGATACAGTCCGTCCGAGCTCCCCTCTTGCTCTCTTGCTACAAAAATATGGGTATCCTTCAACCATACATCCCGTTCGTAAGGAGCCTCTGCCTGCTGCTCAGTTAGCTCAGCGTAATTCGCGAACTCCCCTAGGATTCTTGCACATGAAAAAATCCGATCACGCGTAATGCCATTAGCCTGGAAGGTGTACGTGCCCAGCGTGCTCATTTGCGAATCGTCGATTCGCTTTCCATAACGGTACACCACATCAGCAGACAGGCTAAGCCGTGCATCGCCGTCCGCGAAGTTAACAAAATCATTGCCGGCAATGTGCACCCGATAAATGTACTTGCCCATTTCCTGCACAAGCGGCTCCTTGTAAAAATCGATGTGTCCTTCTGACCCTGCATAAAGAAGCTCCAGACAATCGAACAAAGATGCGCCTGCCCGTCCCCAATAACCCGGTCCTTCGTCACAGCCGCCGTCAGGATGATAAATCCCCATAAAGCTATCAAGACTTTGCATGGCTTTCGCTACCGCCCGGCTCCTGACTGACGCATCCTCCTCCAATATTAGAAAAGCTGCCAGACAATTGGAATGAATCCATGGATTCCAGTTGTTAACGCGCTTCGGTGTATAGCCCATCCACCAGAAATCCCTGCGTTCCAAATAAGGTTCAAAAATACGCCTCTTCATCTCATAACGAATACGCTTCAGAATCATTGGGCTTTCCGTCTGCAGTTTATCTTCGAACAAGTAAGCTGTCCAAGCCAACAAGCCGCCGGTGTCCGCTGCAAATAAGTCGATTACCTGCTCCGTGATATCAGGCAGCGAATAACCATCGCTTTGCGTGGACAGCGTCATGTGGGCAGGAATCACCCAATACGATTCCTCACAAATGCACCACAGTCCATTGATGATTTGCTCTAAGAATCGGCCCTGCCCCTCGACACATTCACCGAACAGCAGATCACCCAATACTCTTCTTCTTTCAAAATAAGCCTCTTCATAGCGCGTACGGTTGCCATTGCGTACATAATCCATATAACGAACGGCCGGCAGTGCCGGCCATGTATAATCAAGTCTTTCCTCCGCCCAACCGATCCAGGTCGAACGTGCCGCCTCGGGAAGCTTTTCCCAAAAATCACGCTCTGAAGCTTTCGGATACGGGTGGAACTGCTGCGCTGAAACCAACAGCTCACTTAAATTATGCTCGGTTGCAAATTGATTAAACATCCAATGTCATCTCCTTCAAAGGGTATAGTTGGACTTGCTTTCAGCCTCATCATACACCTTTCAAGAGAGAAGAACTACAACCATCTATATCTAGGGTGAATAAGTGGCACTGCTGGGCGGAGCTGTTCCTCCACGTTATATTCACTGCACTTCTAGCCGCAGCAATCCGATGCATCCCATCAGACGCCCGCCAATCCTTCCGGTCCCGGAGTGCTTGCACTTTGGGCTTGAATCAGATAATAAAAGCCGATCGTTTTCAACCCTTGTTCACTGCGGTGCAGATCAAACTGGCTGCGTATTCTTTCCAGACAATTCTCTTTTACGTATTGAATAAATCCCTCGGTTTGCCCAAATCCGATGATTTGAAGCACATCCTCAACAGCAGGCAGGTACGACGTTTCCCGCAGTCTGCGAATAGAGAACGCCTCAAGACCGCTTTGCGAGAGCAATCGATTAATTTTATCCAGAATGGGCGTACCCTGCTGCGGTGGCGCAAAAAGTCTGGGGAAGTAGCTCCCAAGCTCAATGCCTTCCCCATTTGCATCGCCAGGATGCAGAGAACATAGATGACCTCCCGGCTTGAGAATCCGGTTCGCTTCAGGATACCAGCTGGTCGGGCCTTTTTTCGTATAAATGAGATCAAACTCATGGTCCTTGAAAGGTAGACCCTCTTTCGTATTACCCAGCACAAAACGAACATTCGGTTTACGGTTCTGTTCTGCTGTAAGCAAAAAGCCTTCCGTCATATCATAACCAACGACTTCCTCAGCCTGGCTCGCCCAACGATTCGCAAAAACTCCATGTCCGCAGCCTACCTCAAGAGCTTTACCGCGCACCACCTTCGCCAGCTCCTCACAGAAGATATCTTCCGCTGCCGCCCCTTCAATGATCGCATTCCACGGGTACTCATATTTTCCGGTCTGCTCAGCAAGTCGATTGCACCATTCTATCGTTTGTCCCCGCAGCCATTCTGGGTGCTGTGTTAAATCAGGAAACATATGCTATGCCACCTCTCCAGTTTTGGTTATTGATTTCATGCACCAGTTAATTCGATGTATCCACGCGCCCCGATTTCTATGCATCCATTTCATATTACAGTTGAAGTACCTTGGCTTTCTTTACTCCGTCAGCATAACGTTTGTCCTATCCATTCGGTAGGCATTATCCGTACACCCGATGGATAACCTCCTCAAAATCCGGCTCCTCCATATGTACGTCCTCAATAATTCCCCAAGCGCTCATCGTCTGCAGCACCTCCATCGCTGTCGTTTCCTGCCGATTGCAGGCCACAGACATCATACGCGAATCAATCATTTGAATCTCATAAGGAGCTGTATGGATGGCAGGCTGTTGAATAGCTTCGCGAAACGTTATTTTCATCCTCGTTGGAAGTCCAATTCTTCCCCGCAGCTGCTGCAGCGTGCCATCATAAATCGCCTGACCCTGATTAATAACAATGACTCGGCTGCATAACTGCTCGATATCGTCCATATCGTGAGTAGTTAGCAAAATCGTTTTGTTCAACTCTCGGTTTAACAGCCGCAAATGCTCACGGATTTGCTTTTTGGCGAGCACATCCAGCCCGATCGTCGGTTCATCAAGAAACAGCAAATCGGGATCATGGAGCAGAGACGCAGCCAGATCGGCTCGCATTCGCTGACCAAGTGACAGCTTCCGCACCGGGGTGTCGAGAAATTCCTGCAAATTCAATACCTCACTCAGCTTCGCCAGTTGGCGTGCATAAGCCGGCTTTCCGATCTTGTACATCGCAGCGAGAATCTCGAACGAATCCTTGACCGGAAGGTCCCACCACAGCTGTGTACGTTGACCAAACACTACACCCAGCTGCCTGACCAGCTCCATCCGATTCTTTTGCGGACTACGCCCATTAATTGTCACTTCTCCAGAGGTGGGGTGCAAAATGCCGCAGAGCATCTTGATCGTAGTCGATTTACCCGCTCCGTTCGGCCCAATATAACCAACAAATTCGCCTTTTGGTATCTCAAAGCTGATATCCTTTACGGCTTCAACCAAGCGGTAATCTCGCGCAAGTAAAGTTCTCAGCCCCTGCAATCGACCTTGTTTGACGATAGGAATTCGAAATGTCTTATGCAAGCTTTTGGCAATAATCATACGTTTCCTCCTTTTAGACGCCCAATGAATGAGTCTCGCTGCGGTCGTGGCATAGCTTGCGTACCCTAATTACGTTCCCGTGCTCTGATAATGCGAAATCCCGTACCGCCAGAAACGCAGCGCCGCGAGCAGGAGCAGGAGCGCTACCGTTAAGGTGGCAAACACCACCCAGGGTCCCAGCTCACCGCGAATCACATACAGCGACGGCACATAGGCGGTAAAGCCCATCGGCACAATCGTCAGTAAAACGACCCGCATCCACTGTGGATAAATAGTCAAAGGGTACTGCCCCGCAATAGTGGCTGCATTATCCGTGATCCGCTGCAAATCATCGATCCGATGTGTCCAGAAGCCTACCGCTGCTGTTGCCAATCCAATTGAAAAGGTGATTGCCGTCCCACTCACCACAATCACGCAGGTAAGTGGGATCACCCACCAAGACACCTGCCCGCTCGCGATCAAATGCTGGAGACATATACTAACCAGGATCAAACCAAGAATGAGCTCCCCTAGCATCGGACGAAAATTCCGCGTCATTAACACGAGCAGCACTGGCGCCGGACGAATTAGCAGGCCGTCCAGCAGGCCTTGCACCAGGTATTTTTCAAAATTGTTGACTTCCGAAGCCAACATCCTATAGAAGGCTCGGGTGAACATCATGATCGTAAACAGGTACCCAACCTCATACACACTCCAACCCTGAATACCATTGAAACGATAAATAACTGTTGCCACAGTCAGGAATTCCAGCGAGAACATGAATAAAGCCATCATTGTAGAAAAAATAAAATTGAATTTGTACTGCATCTGTCCGCGAAGGCTAGCTCCCGCCATACGGGCATACAGCTGTATCCAGCTCATCCGCCCTGCACCTCCACCTTGCGACGCATCGTATGGGTCAGCAGCAAAGCCGCGGTTGTCAGTCCGAAGCACCAAATCAGAGAATGACCGAGAACCGTAACAGCATCTAATTCAAGATAAATTCGTGTCGGATAATATTGCAGACAAGGATAAGGAGAGAACAGACTAATGGTCTTAAGCCACCCGGGCAGCCAGGTTATAGGAATAAAAAATCCGGAGAGCAGCATATTCAGCGCATGATGCACATGCCATAACCAACGTGACTCCGTGGTCCATAAGGCAGTGATTCCAACCAGGTAGGATATACAGAGTGAGAGATAAGCGGATAAAATGAGGGCTATGAAGGTCCACAGCCAGGTTAGCGGATGCTGAGGTGTTTGAATTTGCAGGAAAATAACATAGATGAGATAGATGGGTATAGTACTGTACAGGAACTGATAGACCAACTGTCCCCATTCCCGGCTGAGTAAGTACCAGAAGAACGGCATCGGCTTCATCAGTTCGTGAGCGATTTGTCCGGTTCGAACCATGCCGTCAATCCCTAATCCCCCTGACGGAAATAAAATCCAGATACAGGCTTGATTGAACGCAATATAACTGATCATTCCATGCAGTCCGTATTCACCAAGCGACTGATCATGGCTGATACCCGCCCAGATCGACATGTATACATATCCGATCGCGACACTGGCGAGCATCCGAAGTAAGTGCGCTTTCCGGTACTGCAATTGATTCAGATACCCTTTGCGGGCTAACGTTAAGGAAAACATGAGCACCTCCAGCTCTTTCCACTCTGAGATCTGCTTTCAAACGGTGACATAATCGAAGCAACATGTAAAATATAAAGTAAATTGGAAAAAAAGACTAGACTGTTTCTTTTCCGTGTGTTATTCTATTATTATAGAGAGCGGTTACATTTCTATTTCTAGTTGAACTTTGAAAAAATCAACTCTAGTTAAAATTTACCTACGGGGCCTATGCGCGTCGTTTATTTTTGTTTATATGGATTCTAACTACAAATTGAAGAGCAATGCTTTTCAATTCCTATCCACCTTTGGACACTCGTTCCAAAGGTTTTTTTGTACGTTTACCAATCATTCTTTCATTCTTATACTGCCTACTTTCCACGCGCGAGTAATGGGATCCAGATGCGCTGCATCCTACAAAGGGGCTACTCTCTTCAAAACCGTATGATGAGGTTATTGCGTTCATTGTAACGGTAAATAATTATTTCTCTTGAGACACAGTGAATCACTTCGGTCGATCCGTTATAATGGTTAACAAGAGGAGGAGATAGATAGTGGGAGAACCTTTAAAGGCGATGTACAATGAACATTTTTTGCGCAGCTTTGGCGAAAAAGTACGTGCTGCTTACGGAGCTTTCCAAACGGAGAGTTTCATTGCAGCGTCAATGGATGATACGTGGGAGGGGCTGGAATTGAAGGCCCGGATGCGGCGGATTACCCAGACGTTAGGGGCGCATCTGCCGAACCGATATGAAGAAGCAATAGACATCCTGTTTGCCATCGACGAGACTTGTGTTGGCTTTCCTTACCTGTTCTTTCCTGATTTCGTGGAGACATTTGGCCAAGCGGATGAACATTGGGCGCTTTCCATGAAAGCTCTGGAACGCTTCACACCGAAGTCCTCAGCGGAATTTGCCGTAAGGCCGTTCCTGCTGAGCGAGCCGGAGCGAATGATGTCTCAAATGGAGATCTGGTCCACTCATCCGGATGAGCATGTCCGAAGGCTGGCGAGTGAGGGCTGCCGACCACGGCTGCCGTGGGGACAAGCACTCCCTATGTTTAAAAAGAACCCGGCTCCAGTGCTGCAGGTGTTGGAGCGGTTAAAGGAAGATGCTTCGCTTTATGTACGCAAAAGTGTTGCCAACAACCTGAATGACATCGCGAAGGATCACCCCTCGGTTGTGCTGGATACTGCTCGTCGCTGGAAAGGCATCCATCCACATACAGACTGGATTGTACGACACGGCTGCAGAACCATGATCCGCAAGGCTTATCCTGAGGTGATGACGCTTTTTGGCTATGCGGAAGCGACAGAGTCTGCGGCTCTTACTAGCGGCGAGATATGGTCGGCCATGCCTTCTGTGCTGCCAATTGGCGGAATCTGCGAGCTGCGGTACGAGCTGCGCATTCGGGAAGGCGAACCGGCTCATGTCCGCATTGAATACGGAATCGAATTTATAAAATCCGGAGGACGTACATCACGCAAGTTGTTCCTGCTATCCGACAAAACTGTGCCTGGCGGCACCTCTCTAAACGGCACTCGAACTCATCGCTGGTCGGATCTCACCACCCGTCGTCATTATCCGGGCGAGCACCGAATAGCCTTGCTGGTAAATGGACACGAGGTTGCTTTTACGATGATCCAGCTTGAAGAGACGCCTACAGCTTGACCTCAGAAGAAGCACAGAAATAATAGGGCTGTTGATTTCATGCACCTTTCATTCATAGGGAATCCAGCCTTTGGCACCTATTTGATTGGAAAGCATGAACAACAGCAGTATAATAAAACGATAATGTCCCATTGTGCTTAGGCTTTGATCAGATTAATACGTTAGAGGGGTTGCGTAGTGGACGAGAAAGACTGTAAGGTTTTACTCATCATATTTGAGGAACAAAATTTGTCCAAGGCAGCGGAACGCCTTTACATTACCCAACCGGCCCTAACGTATAGAATCCGGCAGCTGGAAAAGCAGTATCAATTGCAAATTGTTCAAAAGGTAGGCAAGAACATCAAGTTCACAACAGAAGGCAAGCATCTTGTCGACTATGCAAGGAAATCACTGCAAGAGGACCAGCGGTTTAAAGAATTCATTATTAACTTAAAGAGCGAGATTCAAGGGACGCTGCGGCTTGGAGTTTCCAGCCATTTTACGCAATATAGGCTTGCCCCTGTTCTTCAACAGTTTCTTGAGCTGTATCCCAAAACAGAAATATACCTGAACACGAGCACGAACCAGGAGATCTTTCAGGCTCTCGAAAATGGCGGCCTTCATGTCGGGATTGTTAGAGGGGAATTCAACTGGATTGATCAAAAATATTTGATGAGTGAGGACCCTTTTTATATCATTTCCAAAAATGAAATTGATCTGGAGCAGCTCCCATTACTGCCTCGGATTAGCTATCGAACGAATACGCCTCCACTTAATAAGTTCGGCTATAAACCCGACACGCTTCTTTTGGAAGCGATCGATGGGTGGTGGAAGGATCGGTATAACGCTCCTCCACATATTACAATGAACGTCAGCAACTATGAAACGTGCAAGCAGCTTGTCACGCATGGGCTCGGCTATTCTATCGTTCCCCAGCTCTGCTTGCATCCGCAGGACACCTTTTACAAATATCTCATGACCTTCCGAAGCGGACAGCCCTTGGTCAGAAAAACATGGCTCATTTACAAGGAGCCTTCTTTGGAAATCAATCTGGTCAATGAATTTATTAACCATATCAAATCCTTAAACCTTCAAGAATTAATAGGACGAAATCATGAAAAAGAGACTCAAGGATGATTAACATCTCTTCAGTCTCTTTTGGGTTTATGTTATAAGCTGCTCATAAATGCACTTTTGGCTTTATCGAATTCTTCTTTCACTTCAAGAAGCAGATTAGGTACCGTAATTAAATCATAAGCGGAGCACGCAAGAGCTTTCGAAGCCAAGATTACAGCCTGATGCCCTTCTTCACTCGTTCCAGCTTCAACCCATTCGGTAGAATGACTGGCCGTACCGAAAGGAACAAAAGCGACCCGCAGACAGGCACCGGGAACAATATATGTCACATTGCCAAAATCAGTAGAGCCTGTACTCGATCTTGGAGGAGATATTTCCTTAATCCCTGCTTCTTCGGCGTTTTTCAATAAGACTTGATTCAGTCTGTCCACGTTGACTTTATTTTCACATCTTTTTACTTCTTTAATCGTTAATTTGCTTCCTGTGGCAAGAGCCGCCCCACGTGCCGCATTATACACCCGCTCCAATACCGTGTCCAAATAGGGACGGTCTGCTGCCCGCACATAAAACTGAGCTGTAGCCAAATCAGGAACAATATTCGCTGCAATGCCCCCGTTGGTAATCACTCCATGCATTTTAACGTCTGAGCGGACATGCTCACGTAAATATTCTATGGCGTTAAACGTCATAAGAACCCCGTCAAGTGCACTAATCCCTTTCTCCGGGGCTACGGCAGCATGCGCAGCTTTTCCTTCGAATATAAAATCGATCAAATTCATAGCGAGCGATTTGCCGTCTACTGTCGTGCGGTCGCCTCCATGCATCATTAAGGCTACGTCTATGTCATCAAAAACACCGGCTTTGATCATAGGTAATTTACCACTGGTTGTTTCTTCTGCAGGAGTCCCATAAACAACGATCGTTGCCGGCACATCTCCCAGATTTTGCGAAAGCGCAATGGCTGCCCCTACTATAGAAGAGGCTTGCAGGTTATGTCCGCATCCGTGCCCCAATCCTTCCAAAGCATCGTATTCGCACAGTAATCCAATTATCGGACCGCCTGCTTGATTGGCATATGTGGCCTTAAAAGCTGTCGGCAAGCCGGCAAGCCCCTGCTCCACTTGAAAATGATGGGCAGCTAAGGTACGGGTCAATAATTCCACTGCTTGAAACTCATTATTGCCTAATTCCGGGTGATCGTGTATAAAATCGTTAATTCCGATTATGGTATCCCGAAGGCTATCCACCGAAGCATATATGTTCTGTTTGGACTTACTCACACGCTCTACCTCCAGATGACATTCTCATTAATTATACAAATGGCATGCGACAAATTGGCCGTTGACTTCCTTAAGCTCCGGCTTTTCTGTCCGGCAAATTGCCATACACTCGCTGCAACGGGGATGAAATGTACAGCCTGAGGGCGGATTGGCAGGACTTGGAACGTCCCCTTGCAGTACAATTCTTTCTTTCTTAATTAAAGGATTCGGGATCGGCACGGCAGACAACAAAGCTTTCGTATACGGATGTTTAGGCGCATTAAATAACTCGTTTTTATCGGAAAGCTCCACAATTCTGCCTAAATACATCACGCCGATCCGATCACTGATATGCTTAACGACGCTCAAATCATGGGCAATGAATAAGTACGTTAATTGAAACTGCTCCTGCAAATCCTGAAGCAAATTGATTACCTGGGATTGAATGGATACATCCAGCGCAGAGACAGGCTCATCCGCAACGATCAGCTTGGGATTCAAGGCCAAAGCCCGTGCAATCCCGATCCGCTGACGCTGCCCACCGCTGAATTCATGTGCATACCGTTTGGCATGATAGCTGCTTAAACCGACGACATTCAACAATTCCTCGACGCGACGGTCCATCTCTTTTCCTGAAGCGATGTTATGAATCTGCAGCGGCTCTGCGATAATGTCGCCTACCGTCAAACGCGGGTCCAGAGAGGCATAAGGATCCTGAAAAATAATTTGCAAATCTTTGCGAAGTTTTCTTAGCTCTTGCGGCTTCATGCCAACCAGATTTTGCCCTTCGTATAGGACTTCACCCTCGGTAGGCTCCAGTAATTGGAGTATCGTTCGCCCGGTAGTCGACTTGCCACAGCCGCTTTCCCCTACCAAACCCAGCGTTTCCCCTTTGTAGATGGTAAAGTTCAATCCATCCACAGCTTTAACGTGATTAACGGTTTTACTGAAAATCCCTTTTTTGATCGGGAAGTATTTTTTTAAATTATGGACCTCAATTAGCGGTTTTTTCATCTCGGGTCTCCCCCTGACTGTATGAATGAAGCCAGCAGCGGCTATAATGTCCTGGTTCGACTTCCTCCAGCAGTGGTGCATTTGTGCGGCACATGTCCATGGCAAATTCACATCGAGGAGCAAACGAACAGCCTTTGCGTAAGCTGCCAGGAACCGGCACGTTGCCCTGAATGGAATACAATCTTTTTTCATCGCCATCCAATGTAGGTATGGATTTCATTAATCCTTGCGTGTAAGGGTGCTTGGGGTTCGTAAAGATTGCGATAACATCCCCTTCTTCCACGACTTTACCGCTGTACATGACCACGACACGATCGCACATTTCGGCTACTACACCCAAATCATGCGTGATCATCATAATCGCCGTATTTTGCTCAGCTCTTAATTTTCTCATCAAATCCAAGATTTGCGCCTGAATCGTTACGTCCAGTGCAGTAGTCGGCTCATCGGCAATGAGCAGCTTGGGCTGGCACGACATCGCTATCGCAATCATGACACGCTGCCTCATCCCACCAGAGAGCTGATGCGGATAGTCATCTACGATTTGCTCAGGCCTCGCCATACCTACCAATTTGAGCATCTCGATCGCATGTTCTCTTGCCTTTTGCTTACTATATTTCAAATGGATTTCCACAGATTCACCGATCTGCTGACCTATCGTGAACACCGGATTTAATGAAGTCATCGGTTCCTGAAAGATCATAGCCATTTCATTGCCGCGAATGCCTCTCATTTCCGCTTCCGTAAGAGCCAATAGATCCTTACCATTGAATTCGATGGAGCCCCCGACCACTTTGCCCGGTGTAAGCCTCATTGTGGTTAATGAGGTTACACTTTTTCCACAGCCGGATTCACCAACGATTCCTACCGTTTCTCCCTCATAAATCGTGATGTCCACACCATCTACAGCCGGAACTACACCTTCATCGGAATAAAAGTACGTTTTGAGCTCTTTAATATCCAGCAGCTTTTTCTTCAATGTTTGACCTCCCACATCACAGATTCATTTCATTACACCTTGAAGCGAGTCGATTATAGCTTCATTTTAGGATCTAGAGCGTCGCGCAGACCGTCGCCCAGCATGTTAAATGCTAGCACCATAAACATGATAGCCAGCCCTGGTATCGTGCTGACGTGGGGTGCTGTCCGCAAATATTCGCGGCCTGTACTTAGCATAGCTCCCCATTCCGGTGAAGGAGGTTGTGCGCCCATGCCCAGAAAGCTAAGCCCTGAGGCTGTCAAAATCGCCGTGGCGATGCGCAGTGTAGATAAAACAATAATAGGTGCAATGCTGTTGGGAATGACGTGTTTAAATATAATGAGCGCATTCGTGGCACCCATCGCTTTGGCAGCTTCAATGTATTCTTTGTTTTTTACAGAAATGACAGCGCTTCTTGAAATCCGTGAGAAGGTCGGCACAGAAAAAATACCGATCGCGATCATTACATTGACCATGCTTGGTCCCAAGACACTAACGATGGCAAGCGCCAGCAGGAAGCTCGGGAAAGCCATGAAAATATCCATAATACGCATAACTATAGAATCAACGAACCCGCCAAAATAACCGGAGATCGTCCCGAGTGCTACGCCGAAAACTACAGAAATCAATACGCCGACAATACCGATCATTAGCGAAATTTGGGCACCGTAAATGACTCTCGATAAAATATCCCGTCCAAACTCGTCATTCCCAAACGGATGACTCCATGTCGGAGGCTCCAGCATCAAATCCATGTTTTGAACGAACGGATCATAAGGAGCAATAAAACGCGCAAAAAGAGCTACGATGACGAAGATCACAACCATCCACAGTCCGACCATGGCCCTTTTATTTTTTTTGAATCGGCTTACCATCATCTGTACAGGTGAGCGCGGCGTATAGGATTGCTCAAATGGATTGCTTTCAGCTTGTG
The DNA here is from genome assembly GCF_900114475.1 of Paenibacillus sp. 1_12. Classification (GTDB taxonomy): domain Bacteria; phylum Bacillota; class Bacilli; order Paenibacillales; family NBRC-103111; genus Paenibacillus_S. Next base: position 254,544 of record NZ_FOTE01000009.1, read on the forward strand.
ATGCCGATGCTGACTGACTCATGAAATGGCTCCTTTCTTAATCATATCTCACCCTCGGGTCTACAAGACTGTAGCATAGATCAACAATCAGGTTGACAATGACAAATATCGTGGCGATAAACAGCACGGTGCCTTGAATCGCCGGATAATCGCGAAATTGAATCGATTGAATCACATATCGTCCTAGCCCGTTCATGGAAAATACGGTTTCCGCGAGTACCGCTCCGCCCAATAAATGGCCAAATTCCAAGCCGATGATCGTAATAATCGGGATAAGCGCATTTTTCAAGGTATGCTTATAAATGACCAGGTTTTCCTTGACGCCCTTCGCGCGGGCCGTACGCACAAAGTCCTGATGAATGACCTCCAGCACGGAAGATCGGGTAAGGCGAGCCAAAATAGCGGAAGAAGAAAGTCCGATGGCCAGCGCAGGAAGAATAAAATACTTAAAGCTGTCGCTGCCGCCTGAAGGCAGAATACGAAGATAATATGAGAAAATTAAGATCAGCATAAGACCCAGCCAGAACACAGGCATGGAAATCCCGAATAACGAAAACATCATAGTCGCATTATCTCTCAAGCTGTTAGGCTTCGTAGCAGAGAAAATTCCGGCAAAAAGCCCTACAATAATCATAATGACAATAGCCATTAGGGTTAGCATAATCGTCGTTGGAAAACGGGTTAAAATTTCCGTCATTACAGGCCTGTTGGAGCGCAGCGACGTACCCAGATCTCCTTTTGCCAGGTTGACCAGATACGTTCCGTATTGCGCATACAAAGGCTCATTTAATCCCAAGCGATCACGAACTAGCGCAACATCCTCTTCAGTGGCATCATTTCCCGCAACCAGTCGGGCAGGATCTCCCGGGACGGCGTGAATCAGGATAAATACAAGAATGGATACACCAATCAAGGTAGGAATCATCTGGAGCACACGCTTTATGATATAACTAAACAACTGGATGCCTCCTTTACAAAAATAGGGGGATATGCTCCCCCTGATCCGCTAAACCTTATTATTTTTTGACAACATCACGAAGGATGAGTCGCTCATTGTTCCAGTTATACACATTGTCAAGATTGCTTCTATATCCTGTGGTTTGTTTGTAATCCAGCAGGAAAATCCATGGAGCTTGATCTTTGATCAGCTTGAGCGCATCATTATAAATCTTTTTACGTTCATCCGGATTGGCCGATTTCATCCCTTTGTCGATTAAAGCATCCACATCGGGATTTGCCAGTTTGGAATAGTTGCTTGCGCCTTTGGTTGCCAAGATCGGTCTTAGGCCCCAATCTGCATCGTTCGTAGAAGTACCCCAGCTGTTCAAGGCTAAGTTAAATTCTGCTTTTGGATCGCGTGTCGCTTCCTGGAAAGCACCGAATTCCCATTTACGGTATTCGACTTTCAGTCCTACAGCTTGAAGATTGCCTTGAATGTACTCAGCAATTTGACGGTCCATCAAGTAACGTCCGTCCGGTGTCCATAATTTAATCGTGGTTCCCGGTGCCACTCCCGCTTCGGCCAACAACTGTTTTGCTTTCTCCGGATCATAAGGATAAGCGCCAACAGAAGAATAACCCCACACCATGTCCCCAATTGCCGCATCGGCTACTTTTGCCTGGCCGGACATGATTTTCTTAACTATCGTTTCTTTATCCACCGCATAGTTCAACGCTTGACGAGCCTTCACGTTATCAAATGGTGCGCGTGTCGTATTAATCGACATATATAAGTTTCTGGAGCTTGGCTCCACATTGATTTTAATTTTATCGTTAGTTTTAAGACGTTCCACATCGGTAGTTACAACCGGTACGATGATATCCGCTTCACCGGTTTCCAGCATGATGGAACGCGCGGAATTTTCAGCTACAGTTTTAAACGTAATGGTTTTCATCTTGGGCTTGTCGCCCCAATAATCGGCGTTAGCCTCAAATACGACTTTGTTGCCCGGGACCCATTCCTTAAGTTTATAAGGACCGGAGCCAACTGGCGATTTGCCTACATCTTTACCTTTTTCTTTAACATTCTTAGGGCTATGAATTCCGCCGTTTGTATGGGCAAAGGTAATCAGTGCAGGTCCAAAAGGGAATTTCAAATCAAAGCTCACCTTGTATTCACTGTCTACGGTAACTTTATCGATAAACTCTGCGTACAACGAGTAGCGATTCAGCTTATTATCTTTGTTGATAACCCGGTCAAATGTGAACTTTACCGCTTCCGCATTGACAGGTGTGCCATCCTGAAATTTCGCTCCTTCACGAAGCGTAAACGTAATTTTCTTGCCATCTGGCGATACAATCCAATCTTTAGCCAGCTGCGGGACAATATTGTTCGTTTTATCCAAGGTAACCAGCTTATCGAATAAAAGCTCGTTGGCATTATTGGATATACCGTCGCTTGTATCTTGAGGGTCCAAGGTAACCGGTTCAGAGCCTAGAGCAACAATCAGATCCTTTGGCACGTTGGCACTATCTCCCGCGGACGGAGCGCCGCTGCTACAGGCAGATAGGAGAAGAACGAACGCTAAAACAAGTAGTAATGATGTCTTTTTCAAAACAATTTCCCCCTTTTAAAATATAAATGACTCTTATATATGGTCTAAAAGTCCGGTGGATAATGAGCGGATCGACCAAATGATCTTGGAAAAGCGTCAGCGATCGGAAGGATATTCGGCCGTGCAGCGGGACTTATTCATCGGACTTTTAAGCAAACTCGTGAATAACCGCAGCAACCATCTTTATACCATAAATATAGTCACTGACCAAAATATTTTCATTAGGAGCATGCTTCCTGGAATCTCCATTTCCCACTCCAAAGCCAATCGTCGGAATACCAAACTGCTGACAAAGCTGGTACATCGGTCCTGAACCGGGATTCATCAAAACCTTCTGGGGCGCTTTACCGCTTACTTTCTCCGCTGCCTGCATCACTTTCTGAACAAGCGGATGGGTGGGATCGGTTTTGGCCGCTCGTGTTCCTTTTCTGGCAATAATCTCAATGTCCTCAAAGCCGTGACAGTCCAAATGCTCTCTTAGCAGCTGCACAATCTCCTCGGGATCTTGATCAGGAACAAGACGAAAATCAAGCTTGGCCCTCGCCTCTGAAGGTAGAACCGTTTTGGAGCCTTCCCCTGAATACCCGGAGTATATCCCGCAAATGTTGCATGTGGGCTGAAAAATCAGCTTTTCCTTCAAGGACTTGCCGGTTAGATTCAATAAAAATTGATCGATTCCGTATCTTTGCAGCGTTTCCTCCTCGGGATAATCCATCGTTTCGAGAATTTCACTCTCTGCCTCCGACATCGGCAATACCCGATCATAAAACTTATCTATCTGTATTTGTTCTTCCTGATTTTTTAAGGTACTGAGCGCCCATACCAATCGCCATGCAGGATTCACGACTACTGCGGCATTCAGGGAGTGCATATCCGAGCTAGCGCCTTTTACGACCAATTCAATATAAAGAATACCCTTGGTCCCCAATTTGAGTTCAATGCTTTTATCTGCATAAATGATCCCATTTTCCCAAATGCACAAATCAGCTTTCACTTTATTCGGATGATTCTCTATAAAATCAGGTAAATTGAGGCTGCCCTTCTCTTCCTCCCCTTCCACAATAAATTTGATATTAATGGGAAGTTCACCGTACACTTGCTGATAGGCATGAATAGCACAAATACGTGCCATAAGCGCACCCTTATTATCAGCGGAGCCTCTGGCCGTCAGCACATCACCCTGAATGTCAGCCGCAAAAGGATCACACCGCCACAATTCAATCGGATCCTCAGGCTGGACATCATAATGGTTATAAAATGAAATCGTTTTCTTGTTACCGGAAAAAAAATGCCCATACACAACCGGGTGACCTTTGGTTTCAATAATTTCAGTGGAACCGCCCATTTGCTGCAAGTAGTCCTCTACCATCCGAGACGCTTCCTCAATCCCTCTATTCTGGGTCGAGACACTCGGAATCTTACATAAATCCTGCAGCCATTTCACGTACATGTCTTGATGTTGTTCGATATAGCGATATACAAGCTCCATAGGGTGTCCTCATCTCCGTATTTCTTGGAAGAAGCATATACGCGCAGTCTGCTTAACGTGATCCCCCTCCATGTAATGATTCGTAACATGATATTTGTACCCTAGTATAACACCCCACTTTTTGAATGTATAATTTATAATTTTATCAATAATCGATAAAAATTTTTTTAATTATTTACTTTTGCTTGCTTTATCGCACGAATAAATGTAGTGATTCTTATTGAATATAACAGCCTCTTCTTCCTTGCTAAAACCAATCTTCTCTGCCACACGTATAGATGCCATGTTTCTTGGGTCTATAATGCTAACTAATTTACTCAAGCCTACTTGATAAAATCCATACTCCTTGCAAGCTAAGGCTGCCTCCGATGCATAGCCTTTGGACCAATGCTGTTTACTAATGTGGTACCCGACCTCAATTTCTGTTTTGCCGTTTATTTGCTGTTTAATCAGACCACAATCGCCAATACATACATGGGTATCCTTCAAACAGACAGCCCAAAGCCCAAATCCATCCTTATCGTACCTTGCTATATTTCTTTGAATCCATTGTTCTGTTTGCTGGAAACTGAAAGGAGATGGATAAAATTGCATCGTTTCCGGATCGGAAAAAAGGTGATACAAAGCATCGATATCCTCATTGATATAGTGTCTTAAATACAGTCTGGGCGTTTCAAGTATCATCATTTGGCTTTCTCCTCAATATAGGAATAGTTTACTGCTGTTTATTGTTCATTGTCTAAATCTTCAGCTTCCGATTAACTTGCACTTGAACAGAAAAAAACCGCAGTTATTGCGGCAGCCTTTACATGGATAGCGTCCTCACCATTGTCGATATTCTCCTCTTCGGAGCTTAATTGGGGTCAGCCCCCGCTTCATACAACTTACTCTTTTACTTCAACTGCTGCAGCATAGCTTCCGCGATCATCACCAGACCATTTGCCCCCCACAGTAAGTACGTATATGCCCGGCTTAGATGGAAGACGGATCATGTTTTTCTCTTTAAGTAAGGGTGTGTAGTTTTGGTTTTCCCAAAGCCCGCCCCATATTTCCTTTGGTTCTTCACCTTTAAAGGTCAAAGTTAATTCTGCATTTGGTTTTACGACATAAATGGCTGCGTTTTTTACCAAGTTATCTGGACTTGGGGCGTCTGCAATAGCTTGATGCCACTGGTAGGAGCCTTTAATAAACAGAATCTCTTTCTTTTCTACAAATCCCACAGCGTTAGGCGGTTCTGACTCGTTAACAGATGGTGTATTCCCGCATCCTGCCATCAAATATATCAAGATCAGGAGAAGTAACCATGACGAACCCTTTATTTTTTTCATTAGAAACCACCCTCCTATAGATGGACCCATAACCCGCAGAACTCAAAATATATACGGATTTTCATAAAGGAATGTTGCGGATACCTGTCTGGCTATAAGGCAACCTATGAGCTCGATTTCAGCATTTCAATAAAGTCCAGTAACGAGTGTGACATCCATTTTTTGGGGTGAATGATCATTTGTAGGTCCAATCGAATGTCGGGATGCGCAAATGGAAGGACTACTAGCTCGCCTCTTTGTATCTCGTCTTCAGCTGCCATTCTCGGCAAAAGAGAAATCCCTGAACCGACCCTAACACATCTTTTAATAGCTTCGGGGTTACCTAATTCCAAGCCGATATGATACGATACCCCTTCTGCTCTCAGTACCTTTTCCAGCATTATTCGGTAGTTACAGCTATCCTCTGCCATAATCCATTCAACGCCATTTAGATGTTCGAACTCTATTTGATCGTGTATGGTTAAGGAGTGATTCGGATTGGCGATGAGCACCAGAGGTTCTTCTCTTAAATGCATCCAGCTTAGAGTTGGGTCCGAGGGTTTATTTTGCAGGATGAGCCCCATATCGATTTCGCCTTCTCTGACTTTGTTGACAATGAGTGCTTCACGATCAGGTTGAAGCCGGATAGCAAGATCGGGATATTGGTGCCGAATTTGCTGAATCCAGGGTGGAAGAAAGTATGAAGCTAAGGAATCAATCGTCCCAATGGAAAGGGTTCCTCCCCCTTGTTTGGTCAGCTTTTCCTTAGACTGCTGATAAAGATCAAGCATCTGTATCGTAATCTTCAGCAGCTCGTCTCCAGCCGAAGTAAGGCGCAGTCCTCTGCCATATCGTTCAAACAGCTTTACGCTATAGGCCTTCTCCAATTTCTGAATCTGCATGGTCACACTGGACTGTGCATACCCGAGCTCCTCAGCTGCCCGTGTAAAGCTTTGTCGTACAGCGACTTCTCTGAATGTTTGGAAATAGATAAGCTCCATCCTGACCTCCACATCAATATTATTGATACTCTCCATCACTTATTATAGATAACTGTGATGTAATAATCCATGTTAAAGTAAAGTTACTAAAGCAGTATGGGAGGAAAAAGTATGCTGAATGAACAGGATTTAAAGGGCATATATGTACCAGTTGTGACCCCCTTCGCTCCAAATGAAGAATTGGATCTGGATGCGTATCAGAACTATATAGGGAAGCTGCTGGCCAAGGATATTCAAGGACTGGTCATTAATGGGACTACGGGTGAGGCTCCGACAGTTTCCTGGGAAGAGGTGGTAGAGCTCGTACAGACGACAAAAGCAAGCATGCAGCAGAGACGAATCCCCGTTATCATAGGCACAGGAACGAATAGCACTGTTTCTACAGTAAAACGGACAGAAATGGCTGGACAAATCGGCGCGGATGCGGCTCTTGTAGTAACGCCCTACTATAGTCGACCATCGCAGGAGGGCATTCTTGAACATTATCGGCGTGCAGCACAGATTGGAATTCCGATTATAGCCTACGAGGTCCCTTCTCGCACGGGGGTCCGCTTAAGCTCGGATATGATAAGAAGAATTATGGATCTGGACGGGGTTATTGGTTTAAAAGATAGCTCAGGTGGCTTGGAGCTTATCTCCGAATTGACACGACACGATACAAAACCTATTCTTTGCGGGGATGACATTTATTTTCAAGCCATGTTAAGCCAAGGGGCCTGCGGTGGGATGCTGGCATCAGCTAATGTCATTCCAGAAGCTTTACTCGATGTTTTTCGACTTACCTGTAATGGTGCCTTTATTCAAGCTAAGCAGGCATTCGATCTGCTGGTTCCATTAATTCAAAAGCTTTTCCAGGAATCCAATCCTGCCCCTCTCAAATGGTTGCTTGCCCGGCAAGGTAAGATCTCGTCCGACACCCTGCGTTTACCGATGGGGCCGATTACCGCACCCTTACAGCTGGAATTGGATCAGCTATTTAACTCATCGAACTATTCATAAGGTTAACGATTGTGAAACTTTACTACGTGCTCCATTCTTCTCACGTCACCATTATAAGCTGCCTCTCGGCAGCTTATTTATAAATGATATTCCAGATCGCCGCATTTGATATTCATTCATGGGCAACACATCACAAGTCTTGGGATAATCGCACCATATCTACGCAGGGTATACCGTTTTCAATAATTTCTTCTGCATAGTGTCTGACAAAAAAATCCCTATCTATCCCAACCATCCTAAACCCGCATTTTTGATATAGAGCGAGCTGTCCGATCCCTGAGTTGCCCGTGCCGACCTCGATGGTTTTGTAACTCTGGAACTTCGCGTTGTTAATAGCGTGGTGGACTAACTGCTTACCTATCCCTTTGCCTTGGTGATTCTCGTGGACAGCTATATTCACCAACTCCACGGTCTCAGGTCTTGTAGGCAATAACACATAAACGGCAATAATAGCTTCGCTCTGCTCTACTACATAACATTGCCCTCGTTGGAGATATTCTTTAACTATTTGTTCAGAGGGATCTGCTAATAGTAACAGTTCCATCGGGGGCGATTCATTAGATCGTAACTTGCGGATTTCCATGGTTATACTCCTTTACAAATGATTGAGTACAATATGCTTTAATGCTATACCATCCATCATCATAAGGCAATCAGAGTCAATAAACGTTAACCTGCACAAACCAATCATCCGTCCACAACCGCTTAAAGTGGTTGGAAGCCTTCACCTGCGTCTGCTCCACCAGCTGTCATCACGAATGACCCTGATACATGTAGAGCAGGTCAAACCCTGAGGTTCGACTGCTCTTGAAATTTATTATAGCTGCCCACACACAGACAGGCTAGAAAACTAATTGATCTCATCAATTCCCATTGTTCTACCTTCAAGGCGTGAACGTTCTGCAGCAAAGCCAATCTGGTGTCCGTAAATGGATTTCTCAAGAGAAGTAGAAGAAAGGGACGGTTCTTCTCCGCGCATTATTCTCACAAAATCAGCAACAAGCAGCAAATCTCCGCCACCGTGACTGTCATCAGTAACATCAACCGTTATCCGCTTTTCCGAGTACTCGTGGCCTTTCCGCGGATCGGGATGTCTGATCACAAAGCTGCCGTCTTCCAAGATACCTGTTATTTCCCCTTTCGTACCGACAATGTGAATAGTACGGCATGGCCTCGAAGTCGCCCCAACCATATTATGGGTCGCCGTACAGCCATTGTTGAATTCGATGATGACGGACTGATGATCCACCACATCATTATCGCAATGCCATACGCATCGACCATACGGACTGTCTGAACGAAGCGCCTCGATTTTTTGATTCGTGTTTTGCTCCATGCCCAGATGTGAATTGTCCCATACATAGAAGCCCCAGCGTCCCTGCTCAATGTAATGCTTTCGTGCGGAGTAAGCGCAGTTCTCCTCTATTTGACAATCCACCATACATCGTTTTCCTGCACCTAGCGGTGCATTTTCCGGCTTAAATTGCATTAAACTGCCAAAGCTGCTCACTTTTTTCGGTTGATTCCCTACCATCCAGGTTACAATATCCAAGTCATGACAGCATTTGGCCATCAGCATCGATGATTTACACTTCTCTTCAGAATTCCATTTCCCCCGAATGAAGGATACCGCCATATGATGATAGCTTACATGTTCAGTGGTTTGAATGTTGACAATGTCCCCGATATCGCCGGACGCAACTACTTCGCGAATCGCTTTGTAGAACGGTGCATAACGCAGCACATGACAAACCATCACGGTTCTCTTATACTCTCTAGCGGTTTGATACAGCTTCAGCATGTTTTCTTCCGACGTTGCAATCGGTTTTTCAAGAAGGACATCATAACCCACTTGTAGAAGGGGGATTGTCGTTTCTACATGCAGATCATCCATAGTCCCGTTAATGACGGCATCCGCAATTTTGGGTGCTTTTGCAAGCTGTTCTACGGTTTCGAAGCAGCAGTTGTCATCCAAATCAAACTGTTCGGCTGTCAGCTTCCTGCGAATGGGGTTCGGCTCCACCACACCTACGATTTGAAGCTGGTCTGGATGCTTTTCGGCATAAGAAGCATAAAGCAAGCTGCGGTGCCCCGCTCCTACGATGACAACCGTGACCGGCTTGTTGCTCTCTATTTCTTCGATATGACTAATATTCATCGTTGTAATTCCCCCTCGCTGCTCTATCCGGCTTATTTTTTATTTACCGAGTTGTACCAATCCGTAGCATCTTTAATGATTTGATCACCGCCCCGTTTTTTCCAATCTTCCACGAACTTGTCAAAGCTGTCGATTGGGTCCTTGCCGGTAATAATTTTGGCTGCTGTCTCCATCCACAAACCGTTTTTGCCTAGTTCTGGCTTCGTCTGCATAGTCGGCGATAACTCCATGCCAAGACCGTCATTTTTACGGCCTTCACTATTGGCCACTTTGAGCGCATTTAAGATTAAATCGGAGTCCTTGCGGCCCTTCATAAACTCCTCGTTGGCTAAATAGGAAGGTCCGACAAACCGCATAAACATTAAATGCATGTTTTCTTTGTTGATATCATCCACGGTTGTTGCGTATTTATATTTGATTTTTCCGTTTTCAACTGTGTAATCTTCACCTTCCAGACCGTAATCAAGGAACTTTTGAGCTTCATCGGAATAAAACCAATTTAAAAACTTAATCGCCTCTTCAGGATTTTTGTTTGATTTGGGTATCGACCATACATTTCCAATAGCAGAGCCTAACCCCGAACCGCCTTTACCGTCTGGACCTGTAGGAGACGGAATATTGATGAGCTCGGCTTTCGGTTCGCTTTGTCTGACTTCTGACTGCCATTTATCCGGGTAGCTTGGGTCATGGAGCCACATGCCAACTCTTGCTGCACCTTTAATTTTTGCATCCCAGTCTTTGCCCTGCTGTACAAAAATCTCATTATCCATCAGCTGTTCTTTGTACATCATGCGATGAAGCTCAAGCGCCTGTTTCATTTGAGGCCGTATAAAGTTGGGTACCAACTGATTATTCTCGTATTTCCATCCGTCGGGAATCACGTCATACGCTCCAAAAAATACATCGGAGAAAGCGAAATTTTGCCGACCCGAGAAAGGAATTTCATCAGGCTTGCCGTTTCCATTCGGGTCCTTTTCTTTGAAAGCTTTCAGCATCGCTACGTATTCGTCGATCGTTTTGGGGACTGCTATATTCAATTTCTCGAGCCAATCTTTACGCACGTATACGACGGAATTCCGTACATAGTTTTCGCTTGGAATTGCATATATTTTACCATTTTTGCTAATTGCGGAAGAATCCCAGGATTCCTTAGGTATTCTCTTTAACAAATTAGGGCCGAATTTTTGAAGCAAATCGTTCAGCTCATAAAATGCTCCATTGTTTACGGCAGGCGCCACTTCTGGAGTGTTAATCCCGTTATGCTGGAGAATATCCGGGAGATCCCCGCCGGCTAGCAGCAGCGTAAGCTTTTGATTAAATTCCCGGTGTGGAATGAGCTCTAATTTCAAATCCGTCTTGGATAGTTCACGGAGCTTCTTTACATACTTGTCTTCATTAATGTTAGATGACCCTTCCACATAGGGAATCCCTCTTGTGCCAAGCGCGACTTTGATTGTTGGGTTCTTTGCAGGCTCTGCAGCTTTTCCGTTAGCGCCAGGCTCCGATTGATTGGAACAGCCGATGATCATACCGATGGCCGCAACCATACAAATAGCCGTTTTCAGCTTTGTGTTCTTCATTGTGCAATTCTCCTTTGTTTATAATAATGGAATACTATGTGAATTACCCTTTGACGGATCCAAGCATTGCCCCTTTTATGAAATGCTTCTGGATCATCGGGTAAATCAACAACACAGGTACAGTGGCAACAATAATCGTCGCCATTTTGATCCCTTCCACCGATTGCATCATCATCTGCACACTTTGCATAACATTGGCCGCATCGCTGTCGACTATGAGTTGGCGCAGCTTGACCTGCATCGGATAAAGACCCGGATCTCTTAAATACATCATGGCGGAAAAATATCCGTTCCAATGGCCAACTGCATAAAACAGGCCAATCGTGGTCAGTGATGGCAGAGACAAAGGCAACACAATGCTCCAATATGTACGGTAATCGCTGCAGCCGTCGATTTTTGCAGCATCCGTTAATCCATCCGGAATTGTTTGAAAAAAAGATATCATGATGATCAAGTTAAATGCACCTATTAAACCAGGAATGATTAGCGCCCATAACGTATTCAACATGCCCATATACTTGATTATCAAATAGGAAGGAATGAGCGGAGCTGGGAAGATCATCGCAAACAGGACGATCAGAATAAAGAAAGAACGGCCCTTCAATTCTTTTTTTGCCAGGCCATAGGCCATCAAAGAAGTAAATAGGAGATTTAGCAGCGTTCCCAGTACCGTAATATAGACGGTAACGCCGAATGACTTCCACATGGCAGCATTGTTCAGAACGGCCCCATAGTTCGCCAATGTAAAATCTACGGGAAATACAGTAACCCTTCCTTGCAGAATAGCTGTTCCACCGCTGAAGGAACCTGCCAATATGTTGATGAATGGCAGCAGCATAACTATTCCAGCAAGTGTCAGAAACATATAATTAAACGAAACAAACCACTTTCTCGGCGTATCCATCCGAAACATGTGTTATACCTCATTTCTTAATCAGTAGAGTGAATTGCCGGTTAGTTTTTTACTGAGCTGGTTCGCACCCACGATGAGAATCAAACCTATGACCGATTTGAATATGCCGATTGCCGTTGTATAGCTGTATTGGAAACCGAGCAGCCCCACCTCATAGATGTAAGTGTCGATGATTTCCCCTGTTTCCTTGATTAGCGGGTTAAGCAGGATATATATTTGTTCGAAGCCCAAATCAAGAATATTGCCAATTCTAAGAAGCAGCAGCACCATGATTGTTGGCAATAAGGCTGGTAAGGTTATGCTGAACACCTGCCGAAGCTTGCTAGCTCCATCTACATCAGCAGCCTCATAAAGCTCCGGATTTATACCTGCAAGAGCCGCCAGGTAAATGATCGTTCCCCAACCAACTTCCTTCCAAATTCCCGAAACAACGACTATACTGCGAAAATATTCCGGCTGTTGTAAGAAAAAGATTTTCTCGTATCCGAAATAGCTCAGCAATTCATTGACGATTCCATAGTTTGGGGACAACACATTAATAACCAAACCGCCAACGATAACCCATGAAAGAAAATGCGGCAAATAAATGACCGTTTGGATAACTCGTTTAAATACCATTTTCCGTACTTCGTTTAAAAGCAGAGACAAAATAATCGGTGCGGAAAATCCAAAAATGAGCTGGTACAAACTAATTAAGAGCGTATTGCTCAGAATTCGCAAAAATTCGGGATACATAAACAAATTCTCAAAATGTTTGAAACCAACAAACTTACTGCCCCATATCCCTGAAAATACATTATAATCTTGGAAAGCGATTAAACTTCCAATAATTGGAATGTATCTGAATATAACAAAGAACAATAAACCTGGCACAATCATTGAGTAAATTTGCCAATGCTTCACTATATAATTTTTCCCAAACACGTGACACCTCCCAGTCTTGATTACTTATGACAACTAAATCATAAGCGCTTTCATAAAAATCGTATATGAGCTTTCTTTAGAAAACTTGTGTTTTTTTCTGCAACACTACAGCCTACAGCAGCTTAACAAAATGAAAGAACCTTGAAGTTACTCAAGGTTCTAATCAAAGCCCATTCTTTTTCTGTATTCTCTTGGCGTGTATCCAAAATACTTTTTAAACGTTTTCGTAAAATGCGGATAATCGTTATATCCTACCGCTTGAGCTGCTTCGTACGTTTTACAGTTCGAGTTATGAAGAAGCTCCTTTGCTTTTTCCATGCGCAGGCCGGTCAAAAATTGCACAAAACTTACGCCTGCTGTTTCTTTAAAAGACTGGCTCGCATAAGATAACGACATATTCATCTGTTCAGCAATGCTTTGCAGGGACAGATCCTCGTCCATGTAATGCTGCTCGATGTAAGCTACGGCTTGCTTGATGCCTTGAAAGGCTCCGTGGTTTCGTTTAGTTCGTACATCCCGCACATAATTCATAAGGTTTGCTTCGAGCAAACGCCATGCTTCAAGCGGATCGGATACCGTCTGAAAAAGAGAGAAATCAGCGCCTCGAACCTCTTTTCCAGCGCATTGCTCCAATTCTTTCTGAATAAACATTAGCAGTTCAAAGCACAGATGCTTGAATTGAACAATGTCCGACGTTTGTTCTATATATCGGAAATAGGCGCTGGCCATCTCAGCCTGAATTTGTTTTTCGTCAAGGTCCCATATCAAGCATGCCCAACGTTGTCCGATCGTTTTACAGTACCACAACCATACGCTTCGATCTGATACCATTTTCCTCTTGCTATCAAGCTTGTTGCGAATTGCTCGCAGAACGTTATCCAGTTGCTCCGTTCGAACTGGCTTCAGCAAGTAATCTGTAACCTCAGACTGCAGGGCTTGCCTAGCATACTCGAATTCCCCATAGCCGGAAAGAATCACAAACTCACACGGTAGTTGACGGTCTCTACATTCCCTGATAAATTCAAGTCCATCCATAATCGGCATGCTGATATCGGTAATGATCAAATCAGGTAACTTCTGTATAGCCAGCTCCAACGCTTCCTGCCCATCCTCTGCCTCTCCAACGATTTCAAAGCCATGCTCGCTTTCCGTAATCAATTTATACAAGCTCCTCTTAATCATGTACTCATCATCAACAATTATGACTTTATATTTCATACACCTTCTCCTATCTCATATATTTTCTCTTTATCACTCGGAAGCATGATTTGGATAACACTCCCCTGCTCATCGGACTGCAGCACTTGCAGACCGTATGGAATACCGAACAAAAGACGAATTCGCTGATGCACGTTACGCAGCCCAATTCTTGTCAATGCTTCATCTTCCTCTTCTTCCCTGATCGGTCGGCTTCCGTCATTCAGAAAAAAACAGTTATATTGGTTCATCGTTTCCGAGTCCATTCCTCTACCCTTGTCAATGATCCGCAATAGATAATGACCATTGCCCGATTCGCCGGTAATTCCTACATAAATCGGCTTAAGCCGATGCTTTTCATAACCATGGCGAAAGCTGTTCTCGACGAGCGGCTGGAGCGATAACCGTACCGCATTTATATGCAAGATCGCATTTTCGTCCATATCAATCTCGATTTGCAAATAGGGAAACCGTTCCTTTTGAATTTCCAAATACCTTCGAACATGCATTAATTCATCCTTGAGAGAAATAATCTGCATCGAGTCACTGATGCTGAAGCGGAACAAATCTGCTAGCGCAGTAGCCATTCGGCTGATCGGCGTAACGCCTTCCACGATGGCATAGGAATTGATCATTTCTAATGTATTGTACAAAAAATGCGGGTTTATCTGTGATTGAAGCGCTTGCAGTGTAGATTCCCTCTGCTTGATGATCAATTCTCTCTCTCTTATTTGCGACGTATGCACTTCCTCGATTAATCTGCGCAATTCACGAACCATTGTGTTGAATCCACGATATAAATTACCAACTTCATATCCTTGATGCACAGGTGCCGTGATGTTGAAATTGCCATTTTCCGCCTGTCTCATCAATCGCTGCAGTTTGGTAAGCGCATTCGTAAGTGAAAGGGAAAAGCCACCGATAACTAGGATGACAAGCAGGACAAGCGCCAATCCACCCCATATGGATATATTACGCAAAGACAACATTTCTGCTGTTATTTCATGAATCGGCACCTGCGAGATAATTGTCCAACCCGTATAAGGAGATTTATGAAAAACGACCAAGTCTTTCACTTCCTTCTCGGAATGTATAAAAGTCCCGCTCTCCCGATTTTGAATTTGCTCGGAATACCAATCAGGAACGTTTGTGCCCCACTTTGCATGATCTGGATGATAGATCACTTGCCCCTTAGCATCCGCAATCCACAAAAATCCGGTTTTACCGATCTCAATCTGGCCTACAATTTGGGATATTTCATTTAAACGCAGATCGATGATCAATACACCGGACGTTAGGTACGTGGATGCATCCTTAAACTTGCGTGTAATCGTTAACAGCGGAATATTATCGTTCCAACGAATCCCTACCACAGAATAGTTTTTACTGCCAGGCAGGTTCAAATAAGTCTCATAATGCTTCTCCACCAAAGATGAGCCCAAACTGGAAACCGAGAACCCCTCATTTGAAAATATCGTAAACGAATACATTTCCGGTCTTCCAAAAACCAACTGCTGCAAAACCTCGTCTTGAATTTTTTTTGTAATCATAATCCGTTCATACATTTGCTCTGGAGTCAGCAGCATAAAATCCCGGATTAATGGATGAGTAATGAGCGGAAACGTTGTCCGTTCCAGATCGAGGAAATATGAATTCAAGTGCTCGTTTGCTTGTTTGACTATTTGTTCATTGAAATCGGCTGCCGAGCGCTCTATCGACAAAGTGGACTTATCATACCATAGCTTTCCGAATACGAGCAAAGGCATACATACGAAAACTATGAACAATACAATCAATTTGGTGCGTATGGATAAGTTTATTTTTATCATGCTCTTAATCCCTTTCCCCTGTTGTGTAATGAAGCATACTTATTCATCGGAATGGATCTGGATAGAAACAAGGATATACACGCTATGTATTCTCCAAGCAGAACGAAGCAACCTTACTCGAATTAGATCGATTTGAAAAAGCTTGGGCATCGTGTATAAGACATTCCCGCGATTCGGCCCGCTAGCGAAAAAGGCTGCCTTTGTAGCGGCAGCCCCTTTGTATTTTACTATTGTTCTCTGCCAATAACAATCCATGTCCACTCGTAACGGATAGTAGTGACACCTTATTCAATAATATAATGACTTAAAATATTTTCTACAGAAGAAGCAAAATCGTCTGCAGCACCCCAATCGAAATTGAAAATGAAGCCTTCTGAGCTCCCCGTGGCGATAGCCCTTACGTTAGTTGCGCCATTAATATTATCGATAATAACAATTAGCGCTGCGCGATTTTTCGATCTGAAGTAATATTTTTCATATATCTGCGTGCCAATAAGTTGATCCTGACCCACAATATGATATTCTTCATGTACCAGATCAGCGTTTTGATTATGTTTAACTAGATCCAAAGCCGCCGATGGTGCGATGCTGACATTAAAACTAATTTTACTCATTTATCCATCTCTCCTTAATGAAAGATTGTTTATCCTCCATACGATGTAAAGGCAATGAATGTTGCACCCTGCTCATCTAAAGTTAAATGTCCTTTTTTAAATAATAATGGTGATGTCCGCCAGCATTTTGAATAGTTCCAAACACGACAAAACCTTGCTTTATATAAAAATCCAACGCTTGAAAGCTTAATGTATCAAGCTTAATGAAATTGCAGTCTTTCTTTTTAGCTATTTGTTCAGCTTCAGCTAATAGCTTCTTTCCATACCCTAAATGTCGAAGCTCTTCCTCCACAAACAAATAGTGTACCTCCATCCAGTTCCAACAGATTTCGCCAACAATTCCACCAAATAATTGACCATCGGTATTTTTTAAAAATAGGTTTACCTCCTGATACCTACCTTTTAAGTGATCCGGGAAATGCCTCAAATTATACGCAACCATCATATTTTTTATATAGGTTTTGTTATCACTATTGGATTCATCAGATAGGTATATGTCCATACTTTATTCGTTCCCTCTTCTCATTTGCAATCACTATATAAGATGAACTAAACATCATGACAGCAAAAAAGTGCTGCGAAAGCAGACCCTTCTTCCAATCGCTGTTGACTAAAAAAGAATTTAATAAAATAAATTTACCATATGTATCCTAATCCTCGACAGTGCAGAATCGTTTATACTTAAACTTTACGTATCGCTAGCGAAATAAGGCTGCACGCGGCAGCCTCTAAAGATTACATTCAACTCTTGTTTTCATTTGTACTACAATTTTTTAATCATCTTGAAATTAACCAGTTGAACGTCCTTGCGTTCTACAATCTGTGATTGTATGGTTCGGTACCCTTGACGTTCAAAAAAAGGTTTCGCTGTGATGCTTGCTTCCGTATCGATTTCAGTGAGACCTAATCTTCTTGCCTCCGATTCGATTGTATTCACCAGAGCAGAAGCTATTCCTTGTCGCTGAACATCTTTGTGAATATAAAGTCGATCTAAGTGACCCTCTTGGGTCATGTCAGAAAAACCGATGATTTCACCATCAAGTTCCATAACGTATGCAATATTGTGGCTCAAAGCAGCTTTCCAACTGATTATTTTAGCGTCTATTTCGTCCTTTGGCGCCCACGCATCAAGTTGATCTTGTGAATAATCCTTTGCGTTAATGGTATGTACGGTATCGTAGAATAGTGAAACGATCTGATTGATATCGGAATCTTCAAATTTTCTTATTTTCCTCAACGAGTCTACTCCTCGCTATTTTCACCTTTGATATAGACCTTCTCGCCAACATGAATCTGCCCCGTCTTGACAACAGAAGCATACACGCCAAAGTTCAAATTCATCTCCTCGTTTACTTTCCTCAAAAGCGTAGTATCAAGTTTAAGCGTGTCAGGATCAATCGTAATCATAGAACAACGACGACAAAACAAATCTACTTGTAATTCCGTATTGCCAACTACTAATCGCTTCCCTATCCAATCGCTTTCATTAAAAGAATCATCATCTAAAGAAACAATTAAATTCGCTCTAAATCGGCGTAAATCCAACCTTTTCCCCCACATCTCTTCAAGTTTACGCAGTGAAGTGGTTGTGATAATCAGGATACTGCTCGTATCGACAGCCATGAGCTCAGATTTCTGGGGTTCGTAACTCCTCATTGTTATCTTTTTTTTGAAATGCCTTTGTATTTCATCTAATAAATCTTCATTCCATATAAAATTTTGTCCAGTGGGTGATGTTACTTGTATTTGTGGCAGCTCACTTTCTAAACTCTCACCTATAAACTCGGCCTTATAACCAAGCATCTCAGGGATATTTCTCGCGGTAATATAGCTATCCCATCCTTCCTTAGTTTCATCTATAAAAGCATAAGAGCGGTCACCATACAACCCATAGGTCTCCACTTTGCTAATCTGTACACGCTCACCCGCAAATGACTTTACAGGATATCGATTGATTTCAATGATTTCACCAATACAAGCTGCTGACAACATGACCGCCTCTTTTCAATGATTACATGATACCTACAAAATACTAAGCATTAATCAAATAGTAATTTTCAGCTTGAATCCTGTCAAAGGAAATATTGTTTGTACCTATTAACAAGGTAGTCTCCACACCCCTGCAGGCAATCTATGATGTTTAACTCATTCAAAATTGTATTGCATAAGATATGGATATTGTTTATGATCAAGGTTGATAATTGAATATTTGTGGGAACAGGTGCTTCAGCAAGCTGAAGCTTAAAAGGGAAGTTCGGTGCAATGCCGACGCGGTCCCGCCACTGTAACGGAGGAGTCATCAGCGACAATGCCACTGATCTTTGGAGTTCAAAGATTGGGAAGGCCGCTGATGATAAAGATCCCGAAGCCAGGAGACCTGCCAGTTCTGACAACACTGCTTTTACCTACGAAGGATAGGGAGGTGTTAAGGACGGCCGTCGTTTCACACAATAAAACTATGGGCATCTTTACCTTTTTCTTAATTAAAGGTAACGATGTCTTTTTTGCGTTGCATACGATGTTCTGACTTTAACAAAGTGGTACATGAAATACAATTATGAGATGGATACCAGAAGGAGACAGAAAAGATGTTGATGTATGTAAAGAAAAGCAGTTGGTTCACTTTAGTATTGACCTTAGTCATTGCGTTATCCGCTTGCAGCACTTCCAAAAATTCAAGTGCAGGTGCAGGCGACTCTTCGGCTAGTACAAGCTCAGCCATGGCGGAGCAGCAGGTGCTAAAATATGTCACCTTGAATATGCCCCGCTCGTTAGATCCAACTAATGTGGATGCACAGCGGATTACGTCGGATGGGATTGCCGAGCCTTTGGTTATGCTCAATGACGACGCGACATTACGCCCATGGCTGGCTAAGTCTTGGAAGAATGTAGAACCTACCCTATGGGAAATGGAGCTGCAGCCTAATGTGAAGTTTTGGAGTGGTGCCGTCATGGATGCAGCAGCAGTCAAAGCGGCGCTTGAACGTCATCAAAAGCTGAACAAACGGGCTTCCTCACAAATCGGCGGTGTGGAATTTATCGTCAAGGATGCGCTGCACATTCAATTCAAAACCCCTAAACCCGACCCAGCTTTTATGTTTAAGCTTACCGGATTTGCGATTCATAATGCCGCTGAAGCGGATCGTCTTGGCGATAAATTTAATAAAGAAGCCGATTTAACCGGATTTATGAAGCCCACACAATTTATTCCGGGTGAGCTGCTGATTGCCAAAGCTGTACCTACTTATTGGGGTACGAAACCAAAGCTTGCACGTATTGAGGCAAGACTTGGATCGGATGGACAAGGTCGGTTATTGGCTATGAAAAGTGGAGATACCGACGCGGATATGAATGTAGAAGTCGAACAACGGATTGCCTATGAAAAGGATAAAAAATTCAATGTGCTGTATCCACCAGGCTCAACTCGCAATTTATGGCTGAACATTAGAAAGGTTCCGGCTTTTCAGGACCCTAAGGTTCGTTTGGCTATAAGTCTCGCTTTGGACCGCAAAGAGCTTATTGACGGGGTAAGTCGTGGTTTTGCTGAACCTGTAACAGGCCACTTCCCAAAAGGGCTTCCTTATGCACTGGACAAAGGACCGGAATCCGACCGTGCCAAGGCAGCACAGCTGCTTGACGAAGCAGGCTGGAAAGCTGGAGCAGATGGCATCCGCACCAAAGATGGTCAAAAGCTGCAGTTCAAATTGCTGACTTACTCGTTCTTTCAACCTACTGCAGTCGCCCTGCAAAGCCAATTAAAGGCTGTTGGCATTAATATTGAAATCGCCCCTGTAGAAACAACGGCTTCGAATCAATTGATGCTGGACGGCAACTTCGAGATGGCAACCTACTGCTCCTGCGGCAGTGTAACTGGAGATATTGGAGGCCAATTGAAATCGTATTACCGCAGCGGCATTGTCAGCAATTACGGCGGATACAGCAATCCTGAGGTAGACAAGCTGATCGATCAGCTATCAGCAGAGTTTGATTCCAACAAGCAAAATGAGCTGGCAAAACAAGTTCAAAAAATCGTGCTGGACGAAACCGCAATCGTTTATATGTATAATTCGGCAAGCTGGGGTTCGGCCTATAACAACAAGGTGAAGGGCATCGATGAGAACTTAAGAACGAAGATTGTACCAGAAATGTATATTAGCAAATGAACATCTTCAAATACTTACTCATTCGAATAGCGATCACGGTTCCTGTGCTGCTCGGCGTCACGCTGCTGATTTTTTCGTTATTGCGATTTATTCCAGGCGACCCAGCACAAATGATTTTGTTGACGATGTTTGACCCTGGGGCAACGGTAACCGATTTGGATGTGGATGCAGCTATACTGCGCAAGCAGCTGGGGCTTGATCAGCCCTTTGTGATTCAATATGTGACTTGGCTGAAGGAGATTGTTTCCGGTAATCTGGGAACCTCCTTTCGCAGCCGTTCACCAATTACGGAGGAGCTGTGGGTACGAATCCCGGCAACCTTGGAGCTGGCGGGTGCGGCATTGGTCGTTATGCTAGTTATAGCTATACCTTCAGGCCTAGCCGGGGCTGTATTTCATC
This sequence comes from Paenibacillus sp. 1_12, assembly GCF_900114475.1. GTDB lineage: Bacteria > Bacillota > Bacilli > Paenibacillales > NBRC-103111 > Paenibacillus_S. The sequence goes on from NZ_FOTE01000009.1 coordinate 275,672, forward strand.
GGCGACCTACCGACCATATCACCCGTTTTATTGCGTTGATGGGAGTATCGGTCCCTAATTTTTTTCTCGGATTGGTATTGGTGTATTGCCTTTCTTATCTGCTTGGCTGGTTTCCGACACTCGGAAGAGGCTCTTGGCAGCATTTGGTCCTCCCTGCTTTAACGCTGGGAACAGGACTAGCCGCAACGACCTCTCGGCTGCTTCGCACCTCATTATTAGAGGTGTTTTCCAAACGCTACATGGTGCTGGCCGAAGCCAAAGGGCTGCCGCGGTCTGTCATCGTATATAAGCATGCCTTGCGGAATGCACTAATTCCCGTCATTACCTCGTTCGGCATGATCGTAGGTGGTCTGCTCGGAGGAGCGGTTATTATCGAAACGGTATTTTCCTGGCCAGGCGTCGGTCGTTATGTTGTCGATGCGATTAATGGCAGAGATTATCCCGTCATCCAAGCGTTTGCCTTATTAATGGCTGTGGTGTATGTCCTGATTAATGTGCTGATAGATGTAATTTACCGCTGGGTCGATCCCAGAGTGCGCGTAGAGGAGGGAACCCATGGATAAACGAATGCTCAAGCAGCTGCGCTCCACGATAGTAAAAGACCCGATTGCCTTAATTCTGCTGCTATTCATCGTTATCGTGATCATTCTCTCGCTGGGTGCACCCTTGTTTACAACCCACGATCCGGTCAAGGTCGATTACGCACAGGTGCTTTTACCGCCCTCAGGAGAGCATCTTCTGGGTACTGATAATTTCGGCAGAGATGTGTACACCCGCTTGATTTATGGAGGCTCCGCTTCATTAACCGCATCCTTCATAGCTGTAGGACTGATCATATCACTGAGTCTACTGATTGGCGTGGCGGCAGGCTACTTGGGCGGATGGGTCGATCATGTATTGACCCGTTTGATGGATGTGCTGCTTTCATTTCCAACCTTGGTACTAGCGATAGCCATTGCCGCGCTGATGGGTCCCGGATTAACAGGCTTGATGATTGCTGTAGCTGCTGTATCGTGGCCCTCTTATGCACGGATTTTTCGCAGCTATGTGCTGATGGTCAAGCAGGATGGCTATATTCAAGCGGCGCGTTGTGCGGGAACTCCCGCATGGAAAATTATGCTGACACATATATGTGGAGCAATTGTTGGACCGATTCTGGTGCTGATAACGCTGGACATAGGACATGTCATTCTGAGTATCGCCTCCTTATCCTTTCTAGGCTTGGGGATTCGTCCTCCGCAGCCGGAATGGGGAGCGATGCTGAATGAAGGCAGAGCTTATCTGGAGGAAGCACCTTGGTTATTTCTAGCTCCGGGTACGATTATTTTTGCTATGGTGCTGGCGACTAATTATTTGGGAGACACGCTTAAGGATGCATTGGAGCCGAGAACACTTCATGTCCCTCTACTGTTCAAGAAGAGATCGGGTATAAGCAGGAAGCTTGCCCAAGCTTTACGAGCACAAAGAGCAGCGAATATGGAGACGACTGCAGCTGCAGCATTACCGTATGATCACCATACAGCGGTTAAGGAGCCGCTGCTTGTCGTCAGTCATATTAGCGTGGATGCGGTCAGCACACGTAAAAGCGAACAGCCTCTGCCGATCCTGCAATCGATCGACCTTGAGCTGTTTCCAGGTGAGTGTTTAGGCTTGGTCGGAGAAAGTGGTTCTGGGAAAAGCACACTGGCGTTAACCATTATGGGACTTCTGAGACACCCCCTGCAGCAAACGGAAGGCAGCCTCTCCATTCTCGGAGAAAGTACGTCTGACTGGCAATGGGAGGATTGGCGCATGATCCGCGGCAAGAGGCTGTCTTATATTACACAAGACCCAATGGATACCCTCAATCCAACATTGACTATCGGTGATCAGCTGCAGGAATGTCTGATTTATCACAAGCAGAACCCTGTATTGGGAAAAGCCGAGCGCAAGAGTAAAGTACTCCATATACTGTCAAAAACAGAGCTCGCAGCCGAGGTTTATGGGATGTATCCCCATCAGCTTAGTGGTGGCATGCGGCAGCGGGTAGTCATAGCGATGGCTATGATCAATGATCCTCAAATCATTATAGCTGATGAACCTACAACAGCATTAGATGTAAGTACTCAAGCCACGATCATGGCGCTGCTCAAAAAGCTTCAGCAAAGCAGCGGTGCCGCAATGATCTTCGTATCCCACGATCTTAGGCTTGTTGCTCAGGTCGCAGACCGTATTGGTGTCATGCATCAGGGCCGTCTAATTGAAATCAATGATGTGAAATCGATTTTCACGCAGCCGAGTGAAGCCTATACCAAGCAGCTGCTTACCTCAATTCCTCGTCTGTTTATCCCGCAGCACAACCGGACTGTGGTGAAAGGAGATCATTCATGCTGCAAGTGAAAGATTTGAAAATGGCCTACCGCGACAAGCATGTGCTGCATGCCATCGATTTCTCGATAGCACCGGGGGAGATAGTTGGATTGATCGGCATGTCCGGTTCGGGGAAAAGCACGATTGCCAAGTGCATCATGGGACTTGAAAAACCTACAGGTGGTGATATTCTCTGGAATCATCAATCCTTGCTGAAATGGAGTGCAAGAAGCTCATGGAGACAAGACATTCAGATCGTGTTTCAAGATCCCCGAACAAGCCTGAACCCGCGTTGGACGGTGCGGCGCAGCATAGCCGAGCCCTTACGAAATTATGGCTCCGCTTCAGACGAGATAATCGTGCAGCTTCTTCTGGAAGTTGGGCTTAATGAACAGTTTTTGAGCCGCTATCCGGATGAGATGAGCACCGGACAATGCCAGCGGGTATGCATTGCCCGTGCACTTGCATTGAAGCCGAAGCTGCTGATTTTGGATGAACCTTTATCGGCTTTGGATGTCTCGATTCAAGCACAAATGATCGAATTACTCCAACAGCTTCACCAATCACAGCAAGTCAGTTACTTATTTATATCCCATGATATAGCTGTTGTATCCGAGCTGTGCGAACGTGTCATGGTTATTGAAAAGGGTCTAATTGTTGAGGATAATACAGCTATAGGATTGATCAACGAACCTCAGCATGCCTATACACGCAAGCTGCTCGCAGATACGCCTTGCTTTCCTCAATTTGAGAACTAGATTTTATTAGAAAGTGGTGATAGCATGGCAACCTGGAATTTATCAGAAACGCAGCATCATGTGCTGATCTGCAACGGCGGAAGCTGTATGAAGCAGCAGGGCGAAGAGGTAACACAAGCAATCCGGGCAGAAATCGCCGAACAAGGTGCGGACAGATTCATCCATACGACAAGAACACGCTGCAACGGACGCTGCCAGGATGCCTGTGTGGTCACAGTATATCCCGAGGGAATATGGTACAAGGACATGACGCCGGAGAGTGGTAGAGCGATGGTACGCGAGCATTTGCTGCAAGGCAACCCTCTGCAGGCGCATATGGTATATAGCTTTAAAGATCGTTTTATCCCGACAGGACTTGGTCCTGAAGGTGTGCAAAGAGATTAATATAGTAGATCGTAATTAAATCGCGGTGCATGTGTTCGTGTATCTTCCGCATATAGGAATCAAACTCTATTAAAATGTAATATTTTTCTAGTTAAATCTAATGCCATTTTATAATGAATTTAAGTTTGAATTAAGATTTGAGGTCCAATATAGATAACAGAAGGAAGCACACCTCATTCTTATCCAATATTTTAAATTTATAAAATGGAGGTTTTAACAATGGAAAACAACCACAAAGATACTCGTACTAACATACAGCCGTCCAACGATCATGAGAACCGGAACGATCAGGAAACATTATTATACAATGAGCAATCCGATGACTACAGAGTCACTCAACCCCGGTTATTCGGTGAACCACGCTCAAAGGACAAGCATTCTTCTGAACCGAATTGGCAGGAGAATAACAAATACCGCAGCAGTAAAAAAAGCGTTTTTGCCGCCTTTATGGCAGGTGTGCTTGTTGTTGGAGGCATGATGTTTGCTTCAGACCGAATGAATATGTTTACCGGAGGTACTCTTGCTTCTCCTCCAAGCGTCTCCGCAGCTGCTTCCAAAGCCGTCAGTAATGGCACTGCGCAAAAAGCTTCTCTGGATATAACGAGACCCAACAATATTGCTGATATTGCTCAACAGGCAAGCTCGGCTGTAGTTAAGATTGAAACTAAAGTGAAAGCCCAAAGCTCCAAGAACCAAAATAATCCGCTTTACAGCGATCCATTCTTCCGCCAATTTTTTGGAGACAACAACGGAGGTAACCAAGAACAAGATCAAAACGGTCAGCTGCAACCTTCGGGGCTTGGCACTGGCTTCATCTTTGAATCATCGGGTTATATTATAACCAATGAACATGTCATTGATGGTGCGGATGAAATTAATGTAACCATCGAAGGTCAAGATAAACCATACAAAGCCAAACTTCTTGGCAACAGCTATGATCTCGATCTGGCCGTTCTGAAAATTGAGGGAAGCACTCCCTTCTCAACACTGCCAATTGGCAATTCGGACGATTCCCGGGTAGGCGATTGGGTTGTGGCCATTGGTAATCCATACGACTTTGACTACACGGTAACAGCGGGTCTATTGAGTGCGAAAGAGCGTCCAATCAGTATTCCGGATGAAAATGGAACTAGAGAATACAAGCATTTGCTTCAAACCGACGCCGCTATTAATCCCGGCAACTCAGGCGGTCCTCTGTTAAATATGGACGGAGAAGTCATTGGTATCAATACAGCTGTGAACTCGCAAGCTCAAGGGATTGGATTTGCTATTCCGTCCAGTACGATTAGCTCTGTTTTACAACAGCTTAAGGATAACGTAACGATTCCCAAAGAACCGGTTCCCTTCATCGGTGTGAGCGTTCAAGATCTGACATCGGATATGTTGAGTGAGCTGAAAGTCGATACTACAGACGGGGCTTTGGTCGCCGATGTACAGCGGAAATCCCCGGCATTCGAAGCAGGCATACGCCCTTATGATGTAATCGTCGCTGTCAACGGCGCGAAAATTACAACCTCCACCGAATTAACTACAAAAGTACAGGCGCTAAAAACCGGAGATAAAGCAACGGTCACCATTATGAGCAATGGCGTTAAGAAGGACCTGACTGTTACAGTCGGCGATAAAACGACAATCAATAGCACGCAAAAACAAAATCAAGGTTAAAAACATCCCCAATTCCATGTGAATACAAATAACCCCCTTTAAGCATACCGTGCTGCAACATCAGAGCGCGGAATTACTTAAAGGGGGATTTTTTTAGGCTAGCGAGTTCCAGACTTTGTTATCTACATACTATATGTCAACGTTTCATACAAAATTCTGTCCAAAATCCTGTGGAAAACCTTATTCAATGACTTACTTTGTGCTCCAGCAAACTTAATCCTCACCGCTTACTTCATATAGCGCTTGTTCGTTCATATCCCAACGCCATCTCGGGAAATTCCCTTGCAGATGCACACCGCCATACCACTGATCTATTCCTTTCTTCGCGATCCAGTCCTCTTCCCCATTCAAAACCTTATTCCCCAGCTCTGTCAAAACAGCTTCACAGTCACGAAGTGCTACCGAGGATTCGTTATAGGCAGGAAAAGCCTTTAATCCGTGAATTTGCAGCAAGGGGTAAGGAGCTTGTGATATTTTCATTAGAATATGCCAGTATTCCAGATCCCCCATACCTAAAGCGTTCAGCTTATTTCCCACATCCTGAAACAATTCTATTGGGCTGCTTATTTCAGCTTGAATCATCTCCAGCGTTGTCTGCTCCACGATGCCAAGTCCATTGACTGTAGAAGGAAACCGCGATAAATGCATTTGAAATGCATCATTCGCGAATGGCAGCGCGGAGGTATCTTTACTTAGCAATTGCTGCAGCAAGCTTGGATCTGGAGACGTGTAAGCCTGCCAAAATGCTTTGCCTAACTCCAATTCTTTTGTCCCAATAGTCTTCCATGTTCCCGACAAAGTTTCCATTTGCTCCAATGATAGCTGCCCTAGCCCTCGAAACAGCTCGATTCCCGGATATTCCCCTATGCACAATAAGCTCAGCTTCGTTTTTATCAAAGACTGTCCCGAGAACCAATGCAGCAAATAACATAACATCGTCTGATCGAATAAATCATGCTCAAACCATAACACAATCTCCTCATATTTATGAAAATCAGCTAAGGATTTCTCTTGTGCCTCGCTGCCTTGGATAAATTCAGCTTGAGGAATTCCCATCGTTTGCTCCAGATATTGTGCCCTGACAGAGCGATTGTTCCAATCAGCAGGGTATAAACTTACAGGACCATGAGGGTATACTTCCCTCCACACTAGAACATCTCCGTGCACGATTCCTTGCCGCAGCTTCTTCGCCACTGAATCCCCGTTTACAATGTGCAGCATTCCTTTTCCTCCTTCGTACAAATGGTTAAAAACTGATATCAAATCAGCTACAGGCAGCGATCCCTTCAGCTTACGGCGAGCATTAAAAAGGCGCTTTTTCAACACCGGAATCGAAGTACCGACAAGATTGGAGATTTCCTGGAGAGAATTCCCTTGAAAATAAAATAATTGCACAACAATTCGCAGATTGGACGCTAATCCCTTACTGAAGTCGGATCACTTGTAAAGAAGATCTAATTAAATCCTCACAGTCCAGATAGGCTTGTTCACTTAAAATAGCTAAAGCTGTAATTCCAATAAAAAGATGATTGGGGAAGTTTCCGCCGATATAGATATAACCATAAGAAGCAGACACCAAAAAATCGCTACTTGATGCATCTCTTTTACTCAACCCATCATCTAGTCAATTTGCCTTATCAACGCGATTATAACATATAACTTGATCGGCACAATGAACTGAACGACTTAGGAATGAAGCAAATAAGTAAAAAATAAATTGAGATGAGGATGGTTTCATCACATCATAATTGATTACTTTGGCTTTCTTTTCGCTACTTTGTCTTACTTGTGGTACGGCTCAGCGTATCACGTATCCTACATAAACCAAAAAATTCAGGGCACACAATAGACGTGTCCTGAATTCTTGAGATTGGTACTTTGAAGCTTGGTGAAACGTTAGTCTACATATGTTGACGCATAGGTCCGCTGCTCATGTTGTATAATTAATTCTGAGCTGCAGGCACAGGTGCCGCAGTAGCTCTTGGTCCAGCGTCCTGTACCTTTGTCTTCACAGTATCGATTTCTGCTTGCGTAACCGGTTTGCCTGTCTCTAAGCTATCGATTATTTTACCCAGTGTCATAGTATCAAAATCATCTTGTGAGTACAACTCAATTCTGTATCCCTTATGTTCCCAAATGACAATTCCGTTTGCAAAATAGATCTGTGTACCGTTAATTGTTTCTGTTTTGACTTCACCGGTGGTGCTGATGCCATTTACATCACCCTTAGAAATCAATAAACCGACTTGTTTATCACCTTGTTTATAGGTTACTTCAACCATTTTGTCACCATGAATGACACTGTTCACGTACTCATAGTTCGACAACCAGGAGGGTGCAGGAAAATTCATACCCGTTGCCGAACGTGCCTCCTGCAAGGAGAGCTTTAAAGGGGGTGGTAATTGGACTTCCTCGCCATTCCTTTCTTGATGGCTAGACGACGTATTTACTGCAGGAGAAGGTATTTCCTTATCATATTGTGTGATTACCATTCCCCCAACTTGAAAATGAGCTATGATCGATTGAAACCATTCTTGTGCGTAAGAAGTAGCCGAAAATGCGCCGCTAAGACAGATAACAGCACTCGCAATCACAACAGCGGCTCTCCATTTATTTTTTTTCATAGATATTCCATCCTTTTCGTCATAATCGGGTTGTAGGGTTCCTGTTTCCATTTTGTATATCACTCGATTGAAGATCTGGTCCTTCGATGAGGATGGGGTCAACTCTACATTTGCTAGCAGATCTATTACATTCCTAAATTGTTCCGGATCCTGTTTTTTACTCATTTTTGAACCCTCCTTCCACTAAGGTTTTATGCAGCTTCTTTAAGCTCCTGTACACGACAACACCGATGTTGGATTCACTTACGCCCATTAATTGAGCGATTTCCGAATTTTTCAACCCCGCTGCATATTTCATCGCGAGAATATTGCGTTCCTTGTCGCGCAGCTTCGCCAGAGCTTTGAAAAGCTCCTGATTATTGTCATCGCGGATGGCCAACTCCTCGGGGGACGACTTGATAAAAACCATATTCAGCAAATTGTTCAGTGAAAAATGGGTCCCTTTCTTCTGTGCGCGATAGTAGTCCGTCACAGAGTTTCTCACGATAGCAAACAGCCATACTTCGAACTTTGATTTTTCTTGTGAGAAGCTATGATATTTCGTAATGACCTTTTCGAATACGTGGCTGCAGATATCTTCCGCCGCGTAGTGATTGTTGATCCGGTAACAGATATATTTATAGACACGTTTACTATACATCTCATAAATCCGAGAAAATTCTTCCTTGGATATGATTTGATCATGGACGTCGTCTTTTTGATTATAGTGAGTTCCCATATTTACTTGGGTGATCTCCACAACCTTTCCTCCCTCCTAATTGTTGGTCTGTAAGTATGAGGCTTAAACAAATTGCGCAATTTGTTCTTGTTCTTGCATAAGTTAATACGCAGAAACAACAATAGTATTAACATTCTAATAACAAATTGCTTGAAAATCGAGAAGAAACGGACCCAACGGAGATCTATTTCATTCAATCGTGATCAATATAAATTTTATAAATACAAATGAGCCTAGAACTAAAAATAAAGTTCTAGACTCCACATATTACATTCAAGGGTTATCATACGGTTTACTTACTTTCGTATCGCTTCATATACAAATTTCTGCTTGCCATTAGTTGGTGCTTTTCCATAGTCGTAATCAGCTGACACAACCACATCCGAAAAGCCGACACTTTCTAAAACGAGCTTAAATTCTTCGATGCCATACCAACGTAATGCAAAACGTTGCAATTCGGTCTGGATCAGTTCACCGTTACGCCATTTTTCATATTTTAAATATGATACTTTGTATTGATTGTATAAATCTGCTTCAACAAGCTTGCTTTCCATTGTGATGATGTCCCCATTCGATAAATTGAATGTCGACGTACCTCCAAATTTACCACAATCAAAGTTATTGTCAGGCAGAAAAAGATCAAGTATAAGCCGTCCACCTGGCTGAAGATGTTCGTATAGGCACTTTAAGGCGTTAAGTGACTCCTCTCGCTTTTCGATTAACAAGAATGAACCACCTGGAATAATTATAGCCTCATATTGATCAGGTAAAGAAAGCTCTTGGAGATTTGACTCATACAAATTGGTGGTTAACTCTCGTTCTTCACAACGTTGACGGCAAGAAGCCAACATTTCGGGAGAATAGTCAATACCATCTACAGTAAGACCTGATTCGAGAAGGGGAATAATTACACGCCCAGTCCCCACCATTGCTTCAAGAATACGCCCTTTACAAGGTTTCAGCCTATCCAGGTAATATTCTAAATCGCCACCGAAGGAATGACCAAATCCCTTAGTAATGTCATAGACCTCTGTACACAGTTTTCCATAATAACTAAAAGACATTCACATATCCCTCCATGAATTGAGTTTACCACAGAAGGGAACTGTCTTAATTTATCCCTTCCGCACCTTTTTATTTATTGACGTGTCCGGTTTTAGCATTTGCATAATAATCACTCACCTTCATGTATAGTTAACTCCAATATAGGCGATAGGTTAATTTTATAAAGGGTACAAAACAATTAAAACAAAACTTGCCTTTTTTAGCTTTTGATTAAACTTGAGAAACAAGATGACTCCCCATGGCCTGGTTCCCTTATTTCTTCATAGTTATACGTTCATTTCTATATTTTTTCCAAACGGTCCATCTGCTGAAGATGATTTCCATTGAAATCATGGGGAGTTTTTTTTATAATATACATATCGTATAAGCGAGGGAAGTGGTATGGATGGCAATAAAAGATTGTCGGAATGGCACAGTCTCATGCAAAGCCTGTTTTAGAGGCGATACTTTGCATGGGCGTCCAAACTAAAATCGCCCTAATAAGCATTCATCGTTTCTAATACTTGGCTTTGCCACTTATTTCATTATTAAAAAATAAGGGGCTGAACCTATATGTGTAAACCATTTATTAGAAACCATCAATATAACGTTATTAAAAAGCAAGCAGGTATTCTGCAAAATGCTCTGAGAACTATAGCGGATCCGAAAGTATTGGAATCGGTCAGATATAGCACAGAATCCAAAATAGTAGAACTTTTTCCGGATGTTACTGATTTTCAGAAACAAATGTTGGAAAAAATTTCTGCATTAGAAACGTCTGACGATTTTCAGAAGTATCTGAAAGAGTTTGAGCCGTATTTGGATGAATTGCCGCAAGTTACAGCCAAACAGATTCAGAAACTATTCCCTAAGAATAAAAAATTAAAGATTCCTGACTTATCCGCAGTAGACAATCGTTATGTAACCTATCTGAGCTGGACCGATATTTCTACGAATAAATTGTTCATGGTCTATCATTTAAATGGGCAACTCATTGGTGTAGAAGGCAAATATACGCCCACAAATAAGAAAAGTTTTTGCTTTTTATGTAATCGATATGAAGAACTTGCTTTATTTTCGGCGATATCCAAAAAAAGACCGGCCCATTCTTCGCCTGATTATTACAAAGCGGTTGGTAACTATTTATGCATGAATGGTCATGAATGTAATAAGAACATTACAGATATTACTTCTTTAGAAAGATTTATTGACACTGTTATAAAATAGAGACTAAAACCATTGAATCTATTGATTCAATGGTTTTTTAACTGTATGTAGGATTAGGTAATATTCAAAATTGCTCAAGCAGCTCGCGGTGAGTTCCAGGTAAAATTTTAAATATGCTATTTTTCCTATACTTGTTCAACACAATAAGTCGCTAAATACACATTTTCATTCGCAAACGCTCTACTTCTGCATATAGAAAAACTGCACCTCCAATGGTTAGTTGTATCTAACCATTGGGGTGCAGTTCATCATGAAAAATGATTTTTTTATACAATTATTTGGATTGAGAGATTCCGTTAACAATTTGGGTCAGAGCCTCTTTAATTGGTGTGACTGGACGACCGAGCAGCTTTTCCAAATCGTTGCTTTTGATCTCTAGAACACCTTCTCGGATACCTTGCTGTATACCTACGAGAATAGGGATGACGAAATCGGGTACACCCGCGCCTTTTATGATTTCGGCAAATTTGGCATCATCGACTTGTTGCACGGGTACTTCTTTGCCTAATACCGTTCCAAGAATTGACACTAGTTCTTCTTGAGTCATCAGTTCGCCCGAAAGCTCGTAGATCGTATTCTCGTGTCCATTTCCCGCCAATACGGCTGCTGCTGCCTCCGCGTAATCTTTTTGCAATGCCCAGCCTGCCTTGCCATTTGCAGCAGACGTAACCCACGGCGCTCCTGCTATTGCACCTTGAATATGGCCCATCTCATTCTCCAGGTACCAGTTGTTTCGTAAGAAGGAGTACGGGATGCCCGTTTTAATGATCGCTTCTTCCGTTACACGGTGTACTACGGCAAGAAACAACTTGCTTTCACTTGCATTCGTTGCACTGGTATAGGCAATAAATCCAACTCGTGCGCGTTGTGCCGCTGCTACTGCATTTGTATGCTGACGAATTCTTGTCTCGTTGTCACCATCTGTAGATATAATTAACAACCGATCTATACCAGCAAAGGCGGAATCCAGTGTTTCTGGACGATCAAAATCACCATGCCGAACTTCTACTCCACGAGCTTGCAGTCCTTCTGCTTTTTCTGGATTGCGAACGCTAATTGCTAATTGACCTGAGGGTATAGATTTCAGTAACGTTTCTACCACTTTCATTCCTAATTTACCAGTTGCACCTGTGACTAAGATCTTCATCTTTTATTCCTCCTAATATAGTTTGATGTAATCGTTTTTGTTATAACAATATAAGTTACAACAAGTTGTATAATAAAAGCTCTACAAAGAGCTCTCATTTATTCGAATCTAGATATGAGATTACTTAAATTGGTTTGTGCCAACCTGAGTTCCATAGCGGATTGAGCCTCGCTTAATTCGGATTGCAGAACCATCTCAATGTTACGGCCGACTTGGCAGTTCTCATTCGGATCTTCATGAACTCGGAATAATTGGCTATCATCGATTACATTTACGGCTCGATAAACATCAAGAAGCGTAATATCTTCGGGTGTTTTGAGTAAAGCAGCGCCTCCTACCCCTGGACGTACCTCCAATAATCCTGCCTTTTTTAACATTCCCATGATTCTTCGAATTACTACAGGATTTGTGTTTACGCTGCCCGCAATAAAATCCCCAGTCAATTCGTTCGAACTAACAGCAATCAAGGAAAGTATATGAACAGCCATTGAAAAACGCGTGCTTATTTGTTTCAAGCTTATCACCACCGTTGTAACCATTATAGTTATATCTAAGTATTATGTCAATAACGTATCCTGTTAGAAGCATTCTACGACCATAAAAAAGGTAGCAATTCCTACACTATTGTGTCCCTTTGAGTAATTTCAAAACGCTTCCCCAACAGCAAGGTTTTAGCGAAAAAACATAGGATCTTAGTCCAATGCTTTTATTCCACATGAGCTTTTAAAAATTAGTATTAGACTGTTTATCAAAAAAAATGGCAGAGCAAGAACCCAATAATAAAGTTCTAGACTGCCATTTATTTATTAAGCTATCATTCCCGAGAGAGTTTAGCATTGCGCCTACATGAACTTCACAGTTGAATAATTTTTTTAAAAAAAGTGTCTCCTTCACCAGTGGATTCATATTTGGTTGTTTTTTTCTTGACTTAAACCATGGTTTAAGTTGTATGATATTCCTGTCGACAATGAAAGATAAAAATATGGAGGCCTCCAAATGAAGTATTATTCGATTAGCGAAGCTTCAGCCAAATTCAATATTCCAGAGTCAACGTTACGTTATTATGAAAAAAAAGGACTACTTCCACAAATCAAGCGTGATAAAGCTGGGAGGCGGTTATTTTCAGAAGATCAAATTACGTTCCTTGGAATCATTATTTATTTAAAAAACACACACATGCCAATTAGTGATATCAAGCAATATGTTGACTGGGTAGTAGAAGGAGATAACACCATTGAACTCCGGCTTCGAATGTTTAAGAATCACAAGCAAGCGGTGCTAGCTGAGATTTCGTTGATGACTGAATCCTTAAAAGGAATTGACAAAAAAATTACACGTTATACAAAACTTATTCAGGAAAGAAAAGTAGAATGATAAGATGAAAAGAGTATTAGTAACTGGCATATAAAGGTATTGGTCATTGCTTTGAAATTGATAAAACAATTGAGTGGAAAAGACTTTTACGTTTTGTTTATCGCTTAGTTTAATATAAATCTATTTTTTGGAGAAGAGGAATTATATTGAAACTTTCAGGAAATACAATACTTATTACCGGCGGTGGTTCCGGAATCGGGCTGGCTTTTGCAGAACGCTTTATCAAAGCCGGTAATCAAGTTATTGTTTGTGGACGGCGTGAAAACGTGCTTCAACACGCGAAAGAAGAATCCCCCAGCCTCATTACCCGAGTATGCGATTTGACGATTGAATCCGAACGCACAGCATTGTTTGATTGGGTAACCGCGAATTATCCGGAGGTGAATGTATTAGTCAACAATGCAGGGATTCAACAGCGTTTCAATGTGTTAAAAGCAGATGCGAAGGACAATTGGAGCTACTTCAGTAAAGAAATCACGGCAAATATTGAAGCTCCTGTCCATCTTTCCATGCTGTTCGCACCATTCTTTGCTGCAAAAGAAGAGGCTTCTATTATTAGTGTGACGTCTGGGTTAGCATTTACGCCGCTTGCGATTGCCCCCATTTATTCAGCCACAAAAGCGGCACTTCATTCCTTTACCATAAGTCTAAGGCACCAGCTTTCGGCTACATCCGTAGAAGTGATTGAAGTAGCTCCGCCGGCAGTGAATACGGATTTGGGCGGACCGGGGTTGCACACGCAAGGAGAACCGTTGGATGCCTTCGTAGACGGCATTTTCAAGGGATTGGAAGAAGGCAAATCGGAGATTGGGTTCGGCACTTCCGTAAGCCGCTTGCGTATGTCGCGAGATGAAATTGACGAGTACACAGAAAAGATGTATACGGCCATGAAAAACATAATTGAATAACTACGCTTACGAAAAAGTGGCTACCATTGTGTAGGTGCTTTTCCGAAGTTATAAATCAAAATGACAGTTGTTTTGACTTCGCATTGGCATATAAAAAAGCAAAACTCGCCGTAATGTTGGCGAGTTTTCTTTAATTTAGTTATCCGTTCAAAGTTCAACTAAATTGCCCGCTAGCCTAATGGCCAGCCAGTCTATCACTTTATTATTTTCAAACAAAAAAGAAGGGGTTTCCCCCTTCCTTTTATTCAACCGTAACGCTTTTGGCCAAATTCCTTGGTTTATCGACATCATTACCACGCGCTAATGATGCATAATAAGCCAATAGCTGCAATGGAATGACCGACAATGCCGGGCTCAGCAGCGGGATCGTTTGCGGGATTTCCAGAACTTGATCCACAGCCTTGCCAAGCTCTGTTTCGCCTTCAGTATGAATCCCGAACACGTAAGCTCCACGTGCTTTAACTTCTTTAATGTTGCTTACCGTTTTCTCAAATAGATCCGGCTGTGTCGCCAAGGCGATAACAGGAATCCCCTCTTCGATCAAGGCCAGTGTACCGTGTTTTAATTCACCGGATGGGTAAGCCTCAGAATGAATATACGAAATTTCCTTAAGCTTCAAAGATCCTTCCAACACTACAGCATAATCGATGCCGCGGCCAATGAAGAACAAGTTATTGTGTGTGGCTATCTGATCTGCCGCTTCCTTGATAACTTCAGCCTGTTCAAGAATCTGCTCAACCTTCTCCGGTAGCAGCTTTAATTCAGCAACCACATCAGCGATGTAAGCTTCATCCTGTGTTCCCAATGTTTGTGCTAGGTACAAACCGAACAAATAAAAAGCAATAAGCTGCGAGGTATATGCTTTGGTTGAGGCTACCGCAATTTCCGGTCCTGCCCACGTTACAATGACATCGTCCGCCTCACGTGCTACGGAGCTGCCCACTACGTTCGTAACAGCAACCACACGTGCACCACAGCGTTTGGCTTCACGCAGTGCGGCTAATGTATCTGCTGTCTCTCCGGACTGGCTGACGACCACAACTAGTGTGTTTGGTGTAATAATCGGCGAACGATAGCGATATTCCGAAGCTACATCGGTTTCCACTGGAATACGTGCCAGCTTCTCAATAATGCTTTTACCGACCATACCTGCATGATATGCCGTACCGCAAGCAACGATATGAACCTGTTGAATGGACTTGATGTACTCATGGGTCATCTTCAGTTCATTCATGACAACCTTTTTGCCTGTTGAATCGATCCGGCTGCCCATTGTATCCCGATAAGCTTTCGGCTGCTCATAAATTTCTTTTAACATAAAGTGATCAAATCCGGCTTTTTCAGCCGTAATAATATCCCAATCGACATGAAATAATTCCCGGGAAATAAAATTCCCCTCAAGCGTCATTAATTCGACACCTTCTTTGGTCAAAACCGCCATTTCGCCGTCGTTCAAAATATATACATTGCGCGTGTGATCAAGAATCGCTGGAATATCGGATCCAATGAAATTCTCGCCTTCACCTACACCAATAATTAAAGGGCTGAAGAAACGGACAGCCACCAGCTTCTCAGGCTCATACTCCGTCAGTACGCCTAATGCAAATGCGCCTGTCATCCGGGCAATAGCTTTTTGCACTGCCTTAACGATATCGCCCTCATAGAGACTCGAAATAAGGTGGGAGATCACTTCCGTATCTGTCTCAGATACGAACACATGACCTTGAACCATTAATTCTTCTTTTAATGACATGTAATTTTCGATGATTCCATTATGGACCACAGAAAATTTACGCGAATTATCAGTATGCGGATGGGAGTTCACATCGGAAGGCTTACCATGTGTTGCCCACCGCGTATGTCCAATTCCGATGGAACCGGTCAAAGGTGCTCCATCAAGTACTGCTTCCAGATTAGCTAATCTGCCCTTGGACTTCGTGATTTGTAATCCATCCTGCGTATATACGGCCACACCTGCGGAATCATAACCGCGATACTCTAACTTCTTCAAACCTTCAATCAATATATTTTGAGAATTACGTTTACCAACGTATCCAACAATACCACACATAGGGATAGAACCTCCTGCATATTTAAAAAACCGATAGTACCGAAACTACTTTTTATGACTTTCATCGGTCATGCTGGATTCTTGTACATACAGTCGCCTATATGCTTTGCCATCCAACTTAACGGTAGAGCCGTCTACCGGAAGGTCCCCGCCGAATATTCCGAACACCTTCACCTCGTCAACTTGCAAGCAGTTACCTGCGGGATCACCGCCTATTCAAAGCTCGACACTCCGTTACTCGAACAGCTGTCTCGTATTGCTTGAATAGTCTGAATCTCATCCCATGGTTCCCTTACAAGTTCTGGCGCTTTTGATACGCAACCCCAATCCTCCTGTTCCTTCCTGAATAAAAGCTTATTAACTATCTTATTCATTTTATGTGTAGAGTGCAACACTATTTTTCCTTCAAATTCCGACAATCTCTGCAACGAAAGCCCTCTAATGACATGCATTAGAGGGCTTTCATCCCCAGTTCACAGTTATTTATCTTCAAGACAAGCTTTAGGAAAGCTCTTTTTCAATAACAGCCGCCAGATCGTCTACGTAAGCTTCAACTTGATCCTTATCCGGCCCTTCTGCCATTACACGAATCAGCGACTCCGTTCCCGAAGGTCTCACCAGTACACGACCATTATCGCCCAGCTCTTGCTCGACTTTCAGGATCGCCTGTTCAATGATAGGATTGCCCTGCCACTTGCTCTTATCCTTTACTCTCACATTAACAAGCTTTTGAGGGTATTTACGCATAATGTGTTTCATTTCAGTTAGCTTTTTCCCAGACAACACCAAGGTATCCATCAACTGCAAAGCGGTTAAAATACCATCACCGGTTGTATTGTAATCGAGGAAGATCACATGCCCCGACTGTTCACCACCCAGGTTATAGCCGTTCTTACGCATTTCTTCCATGACATAACGGTCACCAACCGCCGTTTTGGCTGCTTTCATACCAACCGCTTCAATCCCTTTAAAGAACCCGATGTTGCTCATCACTGTCGTCACAATCGTGCTCTGCTTTAATTGCCCGGCCTGATTCAACGCATGCCCGCAAATGCTAAGAATATAATCCCCGTCCACTTCCTCACCGGATTCATCGATTGCAATTAAGCGGTCTGCATCCCCGTCAAAAGCAAATCCAATGAATGCGCCATGCTCAAGCACTGCTTTTTGCAAAGCTTCCGGATGGGTAGAACCGCAATGATCATTAATATTACATCCGTTAGGTTCAGCACCCACTGTGATGACTTCAGCGCCCAAGGCCTCAAACACTTTAGGTGCAAGCTCATAGGCAGCTCCATGTGCACAATCGAGAACGATTTTATAGCCTTTAAAAGAAGACTTTACGCTCGCCTGCACATAATCCAGATACGCATATTTAGCTTGATCGTCGTCCACAGCCGTGCCCAGATTAACACCTGTAGGCCGCGGCAGTTCATCTTTATCCGCATCCATTAACCGTTCAATCTCAAGCTCTGTTTCATCCGACAGCTTAAAGCCATCGCCGCCAAAAAACTTGATGCCATTATCCTCAACCGGATTGTGTGACGCCGAAATCATCACACCAGCATCCGCGTTAAGCTTACGTGTCAAATAGGCGATTCCCGGTGTGGATACGATACCGATCCGTACCACATTGGCACCAATTGACAAGAGACCAGCGACCAATGCTGCTTCCAGCATCGAACCGGATATTCTTGTATCGCGTCCAATAATAACAGTCGGCTTGTCTACTTGTCCAGCTAGCACATAACCACCGCAGCGGCCAATTTTATAAGCTAGTTCAGCCGTTAATTCCTGATTCGCGATCCCCCGAACACCATCAGTTCCGAAATATTTCCCCATTTATTTTCGATCCCCTTTAATTATCATTTCGCAACATCTGTTACTTTTTTGCACTAATCTCAACTGTTGCTTTAAAATCCTGCGGCGTACTTTTTTTGATGAACGTAGGCAGATTCCAGCTAACAGGGATTTCATGGCGACCCGGTGGTAAATTGCTTACATCCAGAATGGCCTGAACATCCTGCACCTTCACCTTATCCAGAATCGCTGGTGCACCCTCAGCAATAAAATTAATTTTTCCCGATTCGGGAAGCACAACTGTAGTATTAAACCCATCATTTTGACCTACGATGGACAGCGGCACCTGATCAAGGTTTTTTGTAGCGGAAGCGACGATATTGATCTTCACCTCTACCTTAGCGGGGTCCAGTTGAGTCGCTTTATTTCGCAGCGGAATATCCAGATTCAACGTATATTCCTTTTCTTCCTTCAAATCAGCGAGATTAATGTTAGGACCCTCGTAAAACTCCAGACGGTTTAATACATCCTGTGTTCCGAATACGGTCACTTTATCTACGTTTTGCACCAAAGAGGCAACGCTGAATCCTTTAGGTGGTTCACCCGACAGCTTCAACTGTAAGGGTACCGTAGCAAATGGACTTGTGATCGGAACCTCCACCTCTACGACAGCCGGATTGATGGAAGCTAACTCCATCGTCTTGCCTGTCTTATCATAAGCGACCAACTTGGCTTTATTCGAAACAGCCGCCTGCGCTTTCTCCACGTTCACTTCAGCTCTAACCGATTCGACATTATCAATGCTTCCACTCGGGAGCGTTACCGTCACTTTATTCGGTTTTACAATGGGTTGGCCCGCCTTTAAGCCCACTGCAGGCATACCCGTCACATTAATCGTTACAGGCATCTGCTTGTTGGATTTCTCATCAATGACGACTTTCGCATTAGGTGGACTGACTCTCACCGTAACACCGCTTGGGAAACCAACAGGGGTTAAAGGAACAATCCGCTCTCCCTTAGTCAGATTCGTCAAATCGGCCTCCACCGAATATTTGCTAAGCATTGCTTTTTTCAAAGACGCTTCCTTGCCGCTTAATGTGACAATAACCTCGGCAGGATCCAGCGTTTGTACATAAAACTGATTGCTATCGTATTTAGGCGTTACGGTTACATTGGAAATTTGCTCTTCCCTCACCCCGTTATTACTAGTTCCTGGCAAGGTATTATCCTCCATATGTACGACAGCCCATAATAAAATTCCAATAACGAGCGCTAAGATTTTAACTACATTCGTATTACGCAGCCACCGATCCATATTACCATAGCCTCCATTTCCAAATGGAGTTTTTTTCCTTGGTCTTGGTCTTGTTCTTCAGCTCTTCAAAAAGCTTGGACAATAACGCTTCTTCCTTAATGTCACGAATAATATGACCGTTGAGCGCCAGTGAAATTTGACCGGTTTCCTCCGATACAATCACACATACCGCATCCGATACCTCGCTCATCCCTATCGCTGCTCGATGCCTGGTGCCCAGCTCCTTGCTTATAAAGGGATTCTCTGATAAGGGAAGATAGCACCCTGCAGCCATCAATCGATTGTTGCGCACGAGAACAGCCCCATCATGCAAAGGAGTATTCGGAATGAAAATATTAATAAGCAGCTCAGAGGTGATGTGCGACTCAATAGGAATGCCGGACTCTATATAGTCATTCAAACCCGTTTCACGTTCAAACACGATAATAGCTCCGATTTTGCGGCGAGCCAAATAATCAACGGCTTTGATTACCTCACCGACGCGCTTATTTAATTCAGTATCTGTCTCTGTGGGAGTCCGACTGAACAGTGCGCCCCGTCCCAACTGCTCCAACGCACGGCGCAGCTCCGGTTGAAAAATAATAATGACCGCCAGTACCCCAAAGGTAAACATCTGGTTCATCATCCATTGGAGTGTGCTCAGCTTGAACCATGTACTAAGTGCCCAAGTCACAACAACGACGAAAATCCCTTTTAACAGTTGAATCGCCCTTGTTCCCCGTACAAGTAAAATCAGCTTGTATATGACATAGCTTACAATAACAATATCAATAATATCTTTTATGTTGATGGCTGTTATATAGTCCATCGTATCTGCCCCCAAACGACACGCGGCTTGATTGTTTCTTGAATGTTTCTTGACGATCCTTAAATCATACCATAATATGAGGAAAAATCCTCCCTTTCAAGATATCTTTAAGGAAGGATTTTTGAAATGATCCATATGTCCTATTTAACCTGCGATATCTTGGATGCCAAACCATTCATTTTAAACCATAACCAACCAAAAGCTTCATCTATTTGTGTAATTTGACCTGAAATATGGGCCGTTGAAGCGAGAATGACGGATCCCTGAACAACAACAATATTCCCCTCAATATCTCCGTCAACCTGCAGCTTGCCGTTTTCAACCATAATATTGCCTGCAACCTTCTTCCCGGCAGGTACATATACGGTATTACCCTGAATGACGACTGACTGGAGATCCGTACCTTTTACCATAAGCTCCGAATTTTCATTCCACATCGACATAAAGCTGGCTGTCATCACAAGTACGAATACAGCAGCCACCGAGATAGCGGGGTGATTCCGTATCCACTGCCTCCAGAGGCTTCTTTGCTTCAATGGAGGTAACGATGCCATGATCCTCTCCGTTAATCCAGCAGAGGCCTCTACTCGGGGCCAGGACTGAATAAGTGCTTCAACTCGCTCCAACTGCTGGAGCCGCATCTTACAGGTTGGACAGGCCAGCAGGTGCTCCTTGAGCTGCACAGCTTCCGAACCCGTTAGGCTGCCGTCCATATATTCATGTATCAAAGGGAGGGCTTCCTTGCATTCCATAGCGAGCCACTCCTTTCCGTTTACATAGTTGCTTGTTTAATACATACGTAAATGCGTGCAAGATGTTTCAAAAATAAGTTTACAAAACCCGTTCCAACTTTTTCCGTAAAAACTCGCGGCCACGATGCAGCCTTGTTTTGATCGTTGTCACCGGCATGGATAGCACATCACTAATTTCCTGAAGCGATAAATCCTGTAAATACCGCAAGATCACAACCGATTTGTATTTATCCGGCAAAGAATCTATCGATTTACGAATTTCCGTTTGCGTCTCGGATAAGACTACCTGTTCATCAGGTGTATCCTCAAGACTCGGCAGTGTTGAATACCAGTCTGTTCCTTCTCCGTCCTTCATCTCGGCATCCAGAGAGTAAGTGGCTTTACGTTTGCGGAGACGATCAATACAAAGATTCGTTCCTATTCTATAAATCCATGTCGAAAACTTCTGAAACTCATCATACCTGTCGAGGTTGGTAAACACCCTAAGGAATGTTTCCTGCACAATTTCCTCCGCCTCATGTCTGCTATGCAGCATTCTGTAGGCAAGATGGAAAATTTTATCCTTATATAGCTCCACCAGCTCGGCAAAAGCAGCTCTGTCTCCCTTACGAGCCAGTTTGGCGAGCCTTACGTCCATCTGCTCCAACCGACATTCCTCCAAACTTCCGATCCACAACCTACATCATTTCTGCGTCTGATTCGGGATCTTCAGGACACTTTGCGTTTCTCGGCTACTACAATTCCTGTCAATATTAAGAGCATACCAAACCATTGTACACCATGTACAGCTTCATTCAAAAAGAGCAGTGACGCCACAATACCTACAGGCAATTCCACGGCTCCAAGCATCGCTGCCAAGGTACTTCCAATCCGCGGTATACCGATCATGAAAGCAATCGTTGGGAACACCTGGCCCAATCCACCAAGACCTACTCCCCACAACAGCAGTGATCCTCCACCTGCCTGAAAAAAAGCCATTGGCGGATAAATCAGATATAGAAAAGGAAGTGACCCCGTGATCATAACCGCCGATTTCATAAAAGGGTGCAGGTGTGTCTCCAACCTTCCAGCCATGAATAGAAAGAAGCCATAAGTCACTGCAGCCCCGATACCACAAAGTATACCTAAATAAGTAAATCGACTCCAATCTGCCTCGAATGCTTCCACAGCACACAACGTCCCTAACATAATCATACCTACGGCCAGCCACTGATTACGTTCCGGCCATTTACGATTGGCAATCGAATCCATCACGATCGTTATCCATGTAAATTGAAATAATAGGACGATGGCAACCGTCGCATCCATTTCTGACAGAGCCGTATTATAGAGAAGTGTTGAAGCTGTTAAACCAAACATACCGACTAACGATAGCTTGATCCAAGGACCCTTAAAGGGGTTCCCCCAAGCTTTGCGCTGCAGCAGCACAAGCAGCCATAACAAAGCCGCCCCCGCCGTCATTTGACTGGCTGTAATCTGAAACTCATTCCATCCATCTTGATATGCGGTTTTAATAAGCGGAGACAAAAGTCCGTAGCTTGAAGCCCCTACGATGACCAGCACAATCGCAAACCATCTTGAATTCAAGCCTGTATCCTCCTAACCATTATACCTGAAGCATCCCAAACGACCAAAAAAAAGCCAGGCAGCTCAATTTCAGGCTACCTGACTCTTTCAATGAGCAGACGATGATTGGTTATTGTTATGGCTTGTCTAATTCGTTATCATAGCTGTTCGAAATGCAGATCAGCCCGTATTCCGAAGTCCCGCAGCAATACCATTAATCGTCAACAAGACTTCGCGTATGAGCAGCGTATCATCCTCGTCACGCTCTCTTTCCGCTCTAAGCTCAGTCACAAGTTGAACCTGCAAATAACTTAAAGGATCTACGTAAGGATTACGAAGGCGGATTGATTCTTGAATGACCGGCACATTATCCAATATTTCCTGCTGACCGCTAATCTTCAAAATCAAATCAGACGTTTTTTCGTATTCTTCCTTAATTTCATTAAAAATACGCTCTGCGATAGCAGGATCCTTAATCATGCTGCCATATTCTTTGGCAATCAATAAATCTGCTTTAGCCAATGCCATTTGCAAATTATCAATCAAAGAACGGAAGAACGACCAATTCTCATACATATCCTTCATAACCGTCAGATTTTCTTCTTTACCTTGGTAGAAGCTATAGAGACCTGTACCGGCAGCATACCAAGCTGGAAGCAAATAGCGGCTTTGTGTCCATGCGAATACCCACGGAATGGCGCGCAGATCTTCAAAACGATCACTATTTTTACGTTTCGATGGGCGGGACCCGATATTAAGCTCTCCAAGCTCTGGAAGCGGTGTGGACTCTTTAAAGAAGGTCAGGAAATCCGGATCACGGAAAATCAAGTCCTGATACTTCGTCTGCGCCTTTTCCGAAATATCGAGCATAATCGCTTCCCATTGCTCCTCAGACTCTTCCTCCTGGGGATTACGAGCATTCAGTGCTGCGATGAGCAATGCAGATGTTGCCTGCTCCAAGCTGCGATAAGCGATGCCCTTCATCGAATAACGTGAGGACAATACCTCTCCTTGCTCCGTTATCTTGATGCCTCCGCCGATCGTATCGGCTGGCTGTGCCAGAATGCTGCGGTTCAGTGGCATTCCTCCACGTCCCAGCGCGCCGCCGCGGCCATGGAAAAACTTCAGCTTTACACCATATTCAGATGCAGCCTCAGTAATCGAGCGAAGTGCTACTCTTAGCTCCCAGTTCGCTGTAATTACACCGCCGTCTTTGTTACTATCGGAATAACCCAGCATAATTTCCTGTAGGTGATTCGTGTTAACCAAGCTGTCGCGATATGCCGGGATTTGGTATAACGTCCTCATAATATCAGGAGCAGCATGCAAATCATCAATCGTTTCAAACAGCGGTACAGATTGCAGCGTGCACGTAACTGAACCATCTGCTTCCTGACGATATAATCCAGCTTCTTTTCCGAACACAAGTACTTCCAGCAGATCACTAGCCGCCTCTGCCATACTGATCAAATAGCTGGACACGCAGTTCAATCCAAACTCCTGCTGGGCTTGCTTCACTACACGGTATACATTCAAACATTCCAATGTCGATTCCGAATAGTCCATGTAAGGTGTTGTAATCGGTCTTGGTTCCGTTAATAAGCTGCTTAACAGCTGAATCTTGTCTTCCTCAGCCAGTGCCGAATAATCCGGACAAATGCTCATTTTCGCTAATATTTCCGTCATAGCGGCTTCATGCTCTTTACTGTGCTGTCTAATATCCAAAGAAGCCAAATGGAAGCCGAACAATTCAACCTGGCGGATCAGCTTCACCACATAATCATCTGCAATAAAATCGGCAAAATGATTACGCAAGCTCCGATCAATAATTTTCAAATCCGCTAAAAACTCATCGGGTGAATTGTATTTTTGCAGGCTGTTTATAGATGAATCAGCGGCATTACGTATTTTTTGAATCATATAGACAATTTTTATCCGATAAGGCTCTTTCTCATTGCGCCATACTTCATGCGAGCGCAGATCCATATGTTCACGATCGAGCTGGATGGAATCGAGCAATTCCTGAGTAACCTCTACGATATTTTTGCTAAAGCTTAAATGCTTGGTGAAATCATTCAACAGCTCATCGTATTTTTGAAGTGCCAGCTTACGGTGCATCGTAAGAGTTTCCCATGTGACTTTGGAAGTCACGGATGGATTGCCATCACGATCTCCGCCGATCCATGAACCGAATTTCATATAGATAGGCGCATGCCAGGATTCCTCTGGGTAATAAATTTGCAAGCAGCGCTCCAGCTCCTGATAAACCTCTGGAAGCACGTCAAACAACGTTTCATCGAAGTAGTACAATCCATTGTTCACCTCATCGATAACCGTTGGCTTGCGATCTCTCAGCTCGTCCGTCTGCCATAGAGTAATGACCTCACCCATTAGCTTATCACGCAGCTGCTCCCGTTCCCGGAAGGTTAGGTTAGGGTTGTCCAATTCCATCACTTGATTAGCAATGCGTTGATGAATATCCAGTACCGCACGACGTGTTGCTTCAGTCGGATGGGCTGTCATCACGAGCTCCAATGAAATGCCTTGCAGCATTTCCTGTACTTCGGCAGCGTTGATCTGCTGATTTTTAAGATCACGTACAACATCCTCAATAGAACCAGGCTGTACATTCTCACCTGCAGAACGTTCATAGTCACGTTTTCTACGAATACGGTGATTCTGCTCGGCAATATTAATCAGTTGAAAATAAATCGCAAAAGCCCGGATCACCTGATGTCTCTTTTCCGGTGCCAGTGAAGTAATCGTTTCTTTGAATTCGTCATACATCTCCGTGGAGTATTGCGCACGCAGGTTTTTACTCATCTCTCTAATATTCTCTACAATGACCAGTAATTCATTGCCGCCTTGATGAACCAACACTTCTCCTAAAATATGTCCAAGAAATCGAACATCTCGACGCAGTAGGTTATTTGCAGTATTTTTGTTGATCGAACTGTTTGAATCCGACATGGTTCCCCTCCTGAGGCTTGCTTTACATAGCAATTTTCTTTGTATTGTCTTAGACCATAATGAGTATTTTAACACAACAGTACGCTGATATATAGTTTATTTATATAGAAAATAAAAAAAAGACCCACTGGGTCTTATTGGAATTTGATATGGAGCGGGTAAGGGGAATCGAACCCCTGCTATCAGCTTGGAAGGCTGAAGTTCTACCATTGAACTACACCCGCTTACGTAAAAAACTGAAATGTTCTTAAAATAATGGTCGGGACGACACGATTTGAACATGCGACCCCCTGGTCCCAAACCAGGTGCTCTACCAAGCTGAGCTACGTCCCGATGGTATATGAGGTTACTTAACGAAGCTAACTTCATAAGCTTACTTTAACAACTCTGATCCAGAAAATAATGGCGCGCCCTGAGAGATTCGAACTCCCGGCCTTTTGATTCGTAGTCAAACGCTCTATCCAGCTGAGCTAAGGGCGCCTATCAAGTTGTTAGTGGAGCGGAAGACGGGAATCGAACCCGCGACCCTCGCCTTGGCAAGGCGATGCTCTACCGCTGAGCCACTTCCGCAAAATACTGCGCGTAGAGGGACTTGAACCCCCACGGTCGCCCGCTAGATCCTAAGTCTAGTGCGTCTGCCAATTCCGCCATACGCGCGCATTGTATTAATGGTGAGACATGTAGGATTCGAACCTACGACACCCTGATTAAAAGTCAGGTGCTCTACCAACTGAGCTAATGTCTCATACTATGGCTGGGGATCTAGGATTCGAACCTAGGGATGACGGAGTCAAAGTCCGTTGCCTTACCGCTTGGCTAATCCCCAATAATCGAAGTTAAATCTGGTGCCGCCGAGAGGACTTGAACCCCCAACCTACTGATTACAAGTCAGTTGCTCTACCAGTTGAGCTACAGCGGCTTACTGAACGCTGTGAGATCGAACCATTTGGTTCTATGGTAGAATACCGAACCTCAAGGTTGAATTAAAGCGTCCCATATTATGAAATTAATAATAATGGTGACCCGTAGGGGACTCGAACCCCTGTTACCTCCGTGAAAGGGAGGTGTCTTAACCACTTGACCAACGGGCCTTGCACTGGAGCTTCCAACCGGAATCGAACCGGTGACCTCATCCTTACCATGGATGCACTCTACCGACTGAGCTATGGAAGCAAGTGGCTCCCCGAACAGGACTCGAACCTGTGACAACTCGATTAACAGTCGAGTGCTCTACCAACTGAGCTATCAGGGAATATTAAGCTTGGCGACGTCCTACTCTCCCAGAACCCTGCGGTTCAAGTACCATTGGCGCTGAAGGGCTTAACGGTCGTGTTCGAGATGGGAACGCGTGGTT
>NZ_FOTE01000019.1 GCF_900114475.1 Paenibacillus sp. 1_12
TAACTGGGACGAGCTGGCTACCTTTTTTAAGTATCCGCCAGAGATTCGCAAACTCATTTACACGACCAACATTATTGAAAGCTACCATCGTCAGCTTCGAAAGGTGACCAAAGGAAAAAGCATCTTCCCATCGGATGAAGCTCTCTTAAAAATGCTCTATTTGGCCACCATGGATGTCACTCGAAAGTGGACAGGCCGCGTCCAAAACTGGGGGCAAATGCTGCTCCAGCTATCTGTTTTCTATCCAGATCGCATCGGCCAGCATCTGCGATGAAAATTTTTCTCCCCTGGGGGAGAAGTCTTTTAAATGAGTTTACACAAAAGATTTGACAGACCCTTATTACCTAATTGAGAGTCTTCAATTAGGTTTTTTTATTCCCATTGAAAGTCAAATTTCAGGATGATTCTTCAGGCTAGAACATACATCTTGCGTTTTGATATCTAAATTTATTCAAATTCACCGTCATCCTAATATCCATCAAAACTTAGTTATTACAGTGGGCATTAAATTATACCCACTCCAAGTCTTCGTTTCATTATCACAATTCAATTATGCTACTACTTCAATAGGCTCGTAGCTGATCAATATCATCCTTTATTAATCTATAATAGTTACGTTCAATTGTTGACGACCAAAATTCAAAGCTTCTTTTTCACTCTCAAAAAATACGTCAATCTTGTTACCCTTTATTGCTCCACCTTTATCTTCAACGACTCTTTCTCCAATGCCTTCGATATATACTTTGGTTCCTTTGGGCAACACTTTCCAATCAGCAGCAATAGTTCTTCCTTCTTCAGTTCTACTTCCAGAAGCAGTAATTCCATAGTTTTTGCTTCTTGGGGTTTTACCTGTAGAGTGTTCATGATTTGAATATTCGCTAACATTCATAGTGATTACCTTTGATCCTTTTTTGTCAACTTTAGTTTCAGTCTCTGAAGAGGTCACAAGAGGAACTTCAGGTTCTGATACTTCCATGTTCTCAATCTTTGTTTCTGACATTACCGACATTGTGACGGTTGGATGTTTTAAGGTGTCTATTTTCGCTTCTCCTGCTTGTTTAGCACCAGTAATAATTAGTGTGCCACTCAAGATTAAAATCACAAGAGAACGCTTGGTAATCTCGTTGTTCATCATGCCTCCATATTTGTTATCTGACTTGTGAAAAACACTATCTAGAATTTTCGTAAGATTATTCTAGATAGTGTGGGTATATCTATGTATTGGAATTATTTACTCTAAATTACATTCAACTATTTCTGTTTTCGTAATTCAATTAAATGGTATATCTACTCACGAATAAGGCCATTCATTTGGACGAACTTAATAAGTCAGACGACAACACTTACATTCTAATTAACGAAAATGAAAGTCTATTTGTTAGTTTTCAGAGCAATTCTGCCGAGAAGAGTGGAAATAAAGTTGTTGAAGGACAGTACCCATACATGGCTGATCAATCGATTATTTCCGAAAGTGATTATTTTGAAACTGAGAACTCAAATTTGATTCTCAGTTTCTTTATTATTCATAACTATTTATTTGAGTTAGCTTTAACATATTTGTCTCCATCTTCTTGTATGGCTATTGAATCTTTGTAATCCAATCCTGCAATAGAATACACAGCAGTACCGACTGAATAGAAATTTGAACTATAGTTTCTACTAAGATCTTTCTCCTTGTTAGACTTTAACTTTATTGTTCCAAGTAATTTATCAGTATTTTCTATTTGTTGATCAGTCACCATATACACACGGTTTTCCCAATTTATCATCTTATTACTTGCAAAGCTTTGAACATCACTTCTAACACATCCAGTCAAAGCGACAAGAAAAACCACTGGAAACAGAAATTTCATCAAATTCCCTCCCCTCTCATAATAATAGCGAAACCTAAAACAATATGTTGCTTATAAACTACATTTTTACTTTATAGACAAAAAAATCAGATTAGTTCTTCACAAATTATAAACTCTTCAATTCCAATAAAACATGAGTTTTATAGTGTGGCATAACAATGATATACGATATAATATACATATAGATAAAATGATCTATGAGTAAGGTTGGTGACCTAAATGAATTGGATTCTAATAGCGATATTAAGTTGGTTGGGGATAGGCTTTATTATAGGAATTAAAGCTGCTTTTATTGATCCACTAGATGGTGATAGAATGAAAGAAATTCAGCAAAAAATGTCCTCATTAGGTGAACGAGAATTTAGTGAGAAAAGTGTTAAAAATTTTAAAAAAAGGAATTCAATTCCTATTATTCTCATTAGCTCGCTTCTTGGACTAGTAGCATTGTATATCAATATTAGGAAATCATTAAGGACTAAATAAAATGTACCTTTCAATGTCTTATAAAATACACCTAACTAGTGTTCTTAATAACTTTTGAAGTTTTAATACTTCCTGATATTGCTTTGAATACAACTTCTCTGCCAAGTGTTTTCAAAATTAACCCATCTATTCCCAATAAAATACACGATTCATGGTGTGATTTATTTAAAGCTTGTAACCTGAAAACTTACTTTTGAAAATTTTGAAAAGTCGCCAACTTCTCCAGCATTAACAATCTTTATTTCACCTGTACTTATAGTTTTCTTATCCAAAGATGATCCTGTCTTTGACGATCCTGATGCTGTTCCAATAAACGTATCGCTTTCGTCATAAAAATTTAAGCTAAATTCGATGTCACGTTTCTCTTTTAATGTTGGGTCTTCTAATTTGTCTACTGATAACATTCCTCTAATTACCGTATAATCTCCATCCAAATAGACACCTATAAGACTGAAATGAACATTAGGATACTTGTTATCAGTAAGAATATCCTTATGAGATGGAAAATGATTAATTATTATCTCTTTATAGTCATCGTTATAATCGACAAATGCTCCTAATTGCTCCGCAATGAAACGAGCAGGAACATAGGTTTGACCATTATAATTAAGCACTGGAGAATCTTTATTTGTTTCTGCATGTTGACCATTGATTGTAAAGTAAGCTGGAAACAAGACTGTCTGTATTGAATCAGATGCAACCACAACAGTTGAGAGTGAGAGTATGCTACCTACAACTGCGCCCATTACAAATTTCCTCATAAAAATGACCTCCAATAAGTTAATATACCAGGGAACGATTGATTCATACTTAGTATATTTTACATTTGTTAATATACAATATTTTACATAATATTGGTGTTGATTTTATACGTAAGTTATGATATTGAACTATTCATATAAATATCCTCATTAATGATAATCCATAATATGGAAATTTAAACGTATTTTTTGAATTATTTTTTATGCTTCATGGTGTGTCTTTGTTTGATTCCAGATATTACAAAAAGCCATTGTTCCTCAGAAGGATACAACAGCCTTAGAATCGATCTTGGAGCGCCTGACTCAACATTAAGATCTATATTTCATCTTAAATATATTGTATTCCCTTGAATAAATATAATTGAAGAAAACGGTATATATAAATTTTGGTCAGCTCTTGAACTATATAAGATGAACTAAACATCATGACAGCAAAGAGGCGCTGCGAAAGCAGACCCCTCTTCCAATCGCTGTTGCAGCCAGATTCTTTGTATTCTTAGCCCCATAGGGGTAAGAATCCGTCTGCAAAGGCGAACACTTCGTTTCTCCAGAAGGGTCCGCTTTCTCCGCTCGGGCTGTGTGTTTCTTTTGTTCATCTTATATAGTAGTTATTTTTAAAAAGCTATTTTGGATATCGACTAACAAAGTACCCGTTTCTATTGTTGCACCATTATAACTTACCGACATTACAGTCTTTGATTTTTCTAGATAATTCAACAAATCCGTTATAAGATACGCCAATTTTAGAAACAACCTTTCTGTTTATGTTTATGTTTTGTTTGCTTTACCCAACATTAACTCCTCATAATGAAACTTGCTCTCGTCAAGCTCATCTAAGTGGCCTATTTTCATTTCCCACAAGCACACATCGTTATGAGTATGTAGGTTGCTTTAACGTTGAGATCCGTCTTTGTAATGGATGAACCAGCGGAATAGACTTTTCAATAAATGTTGACATAAAAGCCCCTAATTTTGGATAGTTGCAACCTTACCCGAACCATCAAAATAAAAGTAGCTAGTTGAAGAACTCCATCGATAAACCCACTGTTCAGAATAGTGGAACTTACTTTCCGTAGTATTAATTTTATCCGGTTTTCCAGCTATCATAATAACCATGTCTTTGCTCATCCCTAGTTCAATGTTGCCTTTTCTAATAAGTGCTCGGTCAGATACACTGAATTTTTCTAGTGGATCTATTAAAAGTAAACTCGCCATTATTGAATCCATGGAGTTGAATTTCACTGTTTTTGTTTTCTCTCCATTTGTTAACGTCACAGTAGATCCAGAGTAGCCTACTATTGATAGTTTAGAATAAGAAGGAAAACCAAAAAGATCGGTGTTAATTTTACTACTTGTGGCAGCGCGCCATAAGTAGTCTTGCTCTTTCCAGTAACTTTCAGCGTCAGCATCTAATTTCAACTGCTTTGCGGATCTTACTATTGTGTTCTTATTACTATTGGAATTAGCCCAAGAAACACCCTTATTATAGTCTCCAGCTGTGATATCGATTCTATCATTTTCACCATAGGCTATTTGCATATCTAAATAATCTTGGAGAAAGACCAGTGGTGCATACAGCACATAATCCTTAGAAACAACAGGATAATCTAATCTTGCCGAATTAACTTCCATACTTGTTCCGAAATAAGTCATTAGATTTTGGTCTGCTTTAATTAGCAATATCCTATAAGGATGATTAATCCTTAAAACCCCATCGTAGTCTTCAGCAGACATATTAAGATGACCTAAGACGCTCCAAAGAGGCACATAGATAATATTATTCTCTACAAAAGGACTGTGCTCACTGTCTAATTTCTTGTTATTGATATAAACAGTATAATTTGATTCATCAGCAAGTGCAGACATAGGTGAGATTAAAGAAAATACAAGCATCATGACAATTAATATTTTCGGGACGATACTCACAAGACCAACTCCTTTGTATGGGCAAATTATTCTAGTATATTTTACCAATACTTTAGGATTCTAGTCTAGTTATAAATATAAGTATTAACATGCCAGCACCCATAATTTTAGCATTTTCAGTATA
Source organism: Paenibacillus sp. 1_12 (assembly GCF_900114475.1). Taxonomy (GTDB): domain Bacteria; phylum Bacillota; class Bacilli; order Paenibacillales; family NBRC-103111; genus Paenibacillus_S. Next base: position 5,148 of record NZ_FOTE01000019.1, read on the forward strand.
TAGGGTTGTCATGATTCCATAATTAAACTTGCAAGAATAAGAGTATTCAACATCTTTTGTCGATCATACAAATATGTTTTTATCATTTCTTTCTTATCTCCTCACTTTATCTTCTGAAGAAAGATACGTTTTGAATACGTAATATTTTTGTATAATTCACTTATAAAATAAAACAACTTTTTCATCTCCATTCAGGGAGACGGATCGACTCCGTACATTTAGTTGACCAACCCAATCAATCATGAACATTTAATCATATACAGTTAAGATCCCTAATGACTCACTCTGGAGTTGAAATACTACATGTTAAATGTGTTCCTTGATGATCTTCGCCCTTGTCCAAAGGGGTTTCAATTAGCTAAAAATGTGAGTGAATGTATCCATCTAATTAAAAAGAATAAAATCAATGTGTTGTCATTGGATCATGATTTAGGTTTTGGTAGTCCATCAGGTTTTGAAGTTGTAAAATACATTGTAAGCAATAAAATTTTTCCTTCAGAGATTATTATTCATACGGCAAACCCATTTGGAAGAATACGAATGTTCAGATTATTGAACAGAAATATGCCCAAAAATGTCAAAGTAGTTATTCGGCCTGAACCATTATACTTATGAACAGGCAACGAAAGTAACATTGTATCGTAATATTATCTTCCTTTTACTTCCGCAAAGGCATACCACACTTCATTAAAGTCGATATCAAAGTCGACAACTTTTCATTTATCGTAATATATCTTTTTCACTTATTTTTATTTAAATTGTTCACAAGAAAAAACCTTCCGTTAAGAAGGTCTTTAAATTTAGTGTTATCAGTAATTGTGAATAAACCTGAATGTCCGAATCATTTTATCCTAATTTTCTTTAGAAATTTCACTATATTTTTTAAAATTGTCTAGAATCGCCTGAAAGCCTGCTCTTTGCATTTCAATGGGATTGGTGGTTTCTGCTTCAAAGGCCTCAATAACCTTAGTATCGCTTTCTTGACTAATAAAAGTTATCGCGACTTTTCTTCCATCTCCAATAGTGTAAGAAATAAATTCATTTATTCTCACATCATCATAAACTCCGCCAAAATCAAATCCAAAACTTCCATCCTTTGCTTCCATTCTTGTAAAAAATTTTCCGCCAACCCTTAAATCATTTTCGGCATTTGGTGCATGCCAGTCATCAGAAGCAAAAGACCATTTCGTTATGTGCTGTGGTTCTGTCCAATATTCCCACACTTTTTCAACTGGTGCATGAACTGTGGTTTCTACCGTTAATGTTACTTTATTTCCTGTTTCCATTTTAATTACCGCCTCACTTAATAAATTTAGAATCTTAGTTAATTATATATATTAAAAGCATCATCTTCAAATTGCATTACGGGTAGGCTAGCTTCCCCTTTCAATATGTCCCCTTTACCAGAACATTATTTCACATTAGTTATGTATTACTACATATTTTATTCATTAAGTTATAATAAAATCAAATTTTCATTAACACTGTCTGGTACAGATGATTTCTTTTATTTTTATTCTCATATTTGAAAATATAATTCTCAAATATATTATAAGAGGTGAATATTGTCCTAACTCTTGGAATAGCTTCTCCTTTTGTTTTTCCAGTGTTTTTAGGAACCGTTAATGTTCTAGGAATAAAAAATTTATCATTGGAAAAAATAAGCTTCAGAACAAAGGAGGGAATTTTTCAATATGCCTAATGAAAAAATCAATATTGAAACTGATGGAGATTCTGAAACAATTTACGAAGACACAGAGGCACATGAACGAACAGGGTTTATGGTTGAAGATACGAAGCAGATTCGTTATGACGATGTAAATGATGATGTGTTCGAAGTTGAATATTAATGCGAAACAAAACTTGATCCCGATCATATCGGGATTATTTCCTTTCAAATGGACATTTATGGTTTTTTTAGACATTCTTCCGTTAAAAAAATTTTCAAATCTTATCCGTATATGCTCAGAAGGTACTCTGATGCCTGAGCTTCAGTAATTGCTGGTTCTTCATAAAGGTCTCTTTATTGTTTTTCTGAATGTATTCCATTTAGTATAAACCAAACCATTTTTTAGATTCCATGCTGTTCAATCTCCAAATAACGAGTATAGGCAGGACGGTGCCAAGCAGTAATCCGAAGCTATGCCATACAGTAAACTCGATTAAACGGAGTACGATAAGAATGCATGAAAGTACAATGGCACTCCTAAGTCGGGATGCGATGGGTGTGTTTAGGCGAGTTGCTACCCAAATTGCTGCAATACCAAGGATGATCATTGCAATGGATAGTGTTATCTTTACAATTCCTTCGGAGCCAAGAGAGTAGATGCCGTTACCTATATTCACGATCGCATTAAGATATATTAAGATTTGTGTGAACGTAACCACCGCAGGTTTTTTAGAGTTAGCCATTAATTCCTGAATCATAGTTTCTCCTTTTTGTTAGCTCATCAGATTTGTCCTTAAATAACCGTTGTCATAAATTCTTTCATTATTATTGCCTCAATCGTAAGTATTTATCTATTTCACTTCTAAACATGTTCAAGGATCTAATATTGCAAAGAACTTCAAATTCATCAAAAAACAAGCCTCCAGTAACATGGAGACCTGCTCATTGACATCTATGGCCGTTAGCATACCATTCGTCTCTAATCGCCTATCACGAAATAGAATCAAGCTTCATGGGATGCACCAACTCTGTAGGAAGAATCCCGCTAACAGTCCTTCCACTCTTGCTCGAACTAATCATTTCCGATTGTACACCGAAGTATTTCTCCAGATTATGCTCACTTATGATATGTTCAGTTTGTCCAATAACATGCTCGTTTTGACCGATGATTAAGGTCTGTTCGGCAACTCTTAGTGCGTGAGCAGGAAAATGCGTATTGATGATTATGGTTAGCTTTTGTTTGTTCAGCCACTTTATTATTTCCAAAACCATCAATTGATTTTTCATATCGAAATTAGACTCTGGTTCGTCCATAATCAATACTTTTGGCTTCTTGACCAGCGCTCTGGCGATTAACACCATCTGTAGCTGTCCGCCGCTTATCTGATTACATGGCCTCTTGGCAATTCCAGCTAGTCCCATTTGATCAATCATATCTCGGGCCTTGAGATAGTCTCCCTTGGTGGGTGTATTGCCCATCGCTATATAGGGAGATAGCCCCATCACGACCATTTCAGTTACGCTGTATCCAAAGCTGGTGTGCTTGGCTTGTGGCACATAGCTTATCCGTTTCCAGAAATCTGTCAAAGAAAGGGTTTGTGCTTGGGTTCCATCTATGCACATATAACCTGTTTTAAACTTTTGAAAGCCCATCAAGCATTTAATGAACGTTGTTTTGCCTGCTCCATTAACCCCAAGCACCGCCAATGTTTCCCCTTCTTTGACGGTTAAGCTTAGATCTTTGAATAATACATGGGTCTGCTCGTAATAGAAAGAAGTATTGACGACCTCAATCACTCCACACGCCTCCCGTCTTGTTCAGCAAATAGCCAAATATAGGCGCACCGATCAGTGCGGTCAGAACAGAAAGTGGGATTTCTGCAGCAGTCAGGGTGCGGGCCATCGTATCTACGACAACCATGAAAAGAGCCCCGAGGCTAATGCTCGCAGGAATCAATATCTTATTGTTCGCCCCTACAATCATCCTTGCAAAATGGGGAACAATCAGACCGACAAAGCTGATAATTCCGGAGGTGGCTACAGCAAGCGCAGTAATGATTGTGGTTGTCAATATGACGATGATGCGGATTCGCTTCAGATTAATTCCGAGGGATATCGCTTCTTCTTCCTTGAGAGAAATGATATTTAACTGCCATCGTAATTTCCAGACCAATGCTATGCAAATCATAATGATTGGGATCGTTGTCAGGACATCCTTCATCGTTGCGCCAGCCAGACTTCCCATAAGCCAGAACAGAATGCTCGGCAACTGCTGTTCAGGATTGGCTATGTATTGAATCAGGGAAGTCAGAGCAGCAAATACGGAGCTGGTGACGGTTCCGGCTAGCACGAGCTTCAATATTTTGACTTGACCATCCTTCTTGCTCAGATAATAGGCTACCCCCATCGAGAGCAAACCGAATATAATGGCCAGACCTTGAATCAGAATGGTCTGGCTGAAAAGGAAAATTCCTAGCGCTGCACCGAAGCCTGCTCCTGAGGATACACCCAATATGTGCTCGCTAACCAAGGGGTTGGAGAACATCGCCTGCAGGCAGGCTCCAGATACGGCCAGACCTGCGCCAATAACAGCAGCTACGATTACCCTCGGAAAGCGGATATCCCATATAACGGTTGCTCCCGAACTTCCCATTTTCAAGCTGCCTGGGGAGAAGATAGCCTGGAATAACTCGCCGGGACTCATCACATATCTACCCATACACAAAGCAGCAACGGTAGCAGCGATAAAAAGAATCGTAGTCGTTACAAAAAAATATGTGTTCTTGTATCGCATATTAATTTCGCCAGATGGACAACACGTACACATCCATTAAGGCGGCTACCTCTTCTCTATTGATATACATTTTTTGGCAAATATCCATAGCGATTTTATGACGGGTAGCGTAATCAAGCTTGGCTATACTTTCTTGCAGTCTGGTGTGAACAAGCCTGCTTTCTTCCTCTGTATAAGGCTCAAAACTATTGAAGGAATCTATGGCATCTTGAACATCGCTTTTGTTGCGCAAGCCAACCAACACACTATCTACATAAGGACTGGACAGCATATAGTGAATAGCACCGTCGACAATGCTTTGCTTCTCTCTAATACAAATTGCCTTGAACACATCCTCATACTGCGGAATAATGCCTGTTCCCAGTGGATTCATAGCGATATTACCGATTCCCATCCCTTGAGTGGCTTTCATCCCCTCTGTACGCCATGGTGCGTTCAGCACATTGTACCCGACAATGTTAATATCGAATTGATATTCACTTAATACCTTTTTCAGATCCTCACTAGGCATGTGGGTAGTAATGGATACGTGTTTGATCAAGCCTTCTTCTCTAGCTTTGATGATCTGGTCCACTGCTCCGAATCTTAAGCATTCCAACCAATCTCCGTAGCTTTTGACCCCCCACAAATTTGTAAAGAAATCAATTCGCTCCAGGTTTAATCTTCTCAGACTCCTCTCAAGCATCTCCCTGAAATTCGCAGAATCGCCGTAATAACATTTCGAGGAAATGTGGAAAGGAAGCGGCTCTTTTTTCATTTCGATGATAGCCTCTCCGAGTATGGACTCAGACTGATCAGCACAATATTGCATGGCTGTATCGAAGAAATTAATGCCATTCTTATAAGCGTGCAGAACGGTTTCAACGCATTCGTCCCTGTCATGAGGATTCTCAAATCTTTGTGCCCCGAAGCCGATTCTCGAGATTTTCATATCGGTGTTGGCTATACTTCTATATTGCATCATAATAATCTCCTCATCAGCTTGGTTTAATTTACTTCATTTCACTTTTTTGAAAATTTTTCAACATAATACTGACTGTCCTTATTAGCGTCAAGTCTGAACACTTGGTTGATTTCTTCGTCTGTAAGAGCAATGTTATAGGAGAACTTGTAACCTTCAGCAATGACATCTCTGATGTTGTGGGTAGAGAATTTATCTGGATAAGCCAGTGCTCCATACCAATACCAGGTTAACGAGGCCATATGGGACATTAATGCGAATTCAGGCAGCTTATACACCTTCTTATTTTTAACAGCTGCTAATTGTTTAAATTGCGGATTATCATAAATCGCACTTGGATTCACTCCCACAGCTGCCTCATGAATGACGATCATATCGGGATTCCAAGCCAAAATTTGCTCAACATTGACCTGCATGGTGTTTTTGGATACCCCTTCTTAATAGGCGGCATTCTTCACTCCAGGAATCCCATGGTAAAAATTACTATCGCCATGAACGGAGATCTTATTGCCATCAAGAGCGCTAATCAACAGCATGCTGGCACGTTTGTCCTGTGGGATGTCCTTCACGATTTTTTCAATATCTGCTTTGGCTGCATCCTGCTTGGCCAATAATTGATCGACTCGCTCTTCTTTTCCCAGTGCTGCACCAAGCATACGAATCGTTGCCACTTCTTTATCCCAAGGTCCCCATCCAATGGTGATGACTTTAACGCCAGCCTTAACCATGGACTCGTAATATTCCGGTTTTCCCATATTCCATTGAAATACAATATCTGGCTTAATGTTCAGTACCTCTTCTATGTTCGGAACAAACCCACCTTCAACGGTAAAGGAGGAGTTCACATTTTTGAGACTCGGATAATATTTGCTCAGCACCCGTTGGGAAATCATGGTTTTTGACGCAGGGTGAATTCCTACCACTCGCTCAGCGTCTCCTGCGATAGCGACTGCCGTTTCGGCTAGAGGTTTGGGAAAGGTTAAAATCGTTTTGGCTGGTTTATTCAAGACGATAGTTTCCCCGCGGTCATCAACAATTTTTATGCTGGTGTCGTTCAACACGCCCTTGCTATTGTCAGCGGTGGCTTGTGCAGCCGTGTTATTCGTGGTTTGTGAGCTTGCATTCGTTGCATTGGAATTCGGCATGCTGGAGCATGCGCCAAGCAGCAAAGCAAACATAAGCAGCAGGTTTACTGCCATGGATGGTTTCTTCCAGTTTCTAGTCATCGGTAATACTCCTTCACGTATGTATTGATAATGATTATCAAGATCACTATCAATATAACTCCGAACCCTGCGAGCGCCAATAGACAATTCGGACACAAATAATGTACGATTCGGACGAGAAGCCTTTGCAGCTTGTGCTTTATAATGATTTGGCGAACTGCCTATATGCTTTTTGAACAAGCGGCTAAAGTAATATCTATCTTGGTAACCGAGACCATATGCAATTTCCTGAATCGTCGCGTCTGTAGTACTTAACAATCGTTTGGCCATATCCATACGAATCCCGATTAAATAATCGAGGGGACTGTGGCCTATCCGTTCTTGAAATAGTCTCGTCAGATGTCTCGGACTACAATCAAGAAGCGCAGCCAATGACTCCACAGTAATCGTGTCCGAATAATGCTCCTTCATATAGCGGACCGCTTGCGATACAAGGTCTGCCTGCAGGATAGTAACCTCCTGTGTATAAAGCTGCCATAGCAGATCATAGACGAATTGATAGAATAATACCTTTACATGAAATCGTTCCAAGGTATTTGAAAGTCTCCATTCCCGATCCATCTCCTCAATTCTGAGGAGAAGAGATACTGGAGAATAGGGCTCGAACCCATATTGAACATGAAACGGATTGTTGCGTTCCATAAGCTGCTGAATCTCTTGTCTGCACGGTAAGGGAATGACTGCCGTATAGAAGATAAGATAATATTCGAATTGTTCCTCCAATTGCCAAATGTCCAGGTGCATTCCCTTACAGCCATGCAGCACATGCAGTGGCTTCGCCTGATAGGTATTTCCATCCAGAGATAGCAACGCGCTTCCGCAGGACGGCTGCAGGAAAGCACTTGCAGGCAATCGGTATGAGCGTAAGTCTTCACCCTTATTCATTTTCATATAGCGAACATCCAAAACCTTGATAGCAGCTTGATTCCATAGCAAAATATGTTCCTGAATATTCATAAATTCAACCTCACTCCACACAAATGATAATAATTCTCATTATACATGACGGTGTGAAGATTGAGAACCCGTTCCGCTCACTGTCCCAAATTCACTTTGTACCTCAATATTTCCTTGTACTTGGCTAATCTATTGGATTTGTTGTTTGTAGTCATTTGAGTAAATTTTCTTTATTTATGGGATATTTTGTCGTTATAAAAACTTAACAAACCCATAACAAAAAGAAAATTCGCCAAAATTATTAGCGGTATAATACTGACTAAGTCTTGAGACCCATGTTATGATAAGTTTATTACAGATGTGGGGGTAAGTCATGAAAGTTTTCAGGAATCTAGCGTCTATCATTTTTCTATTCATGCTGTTCTTCTCGTTTGTGGGCAACGTTCCAACAGTCCATGGGGTCGCACCAACAAAAGCATCGGCTGACATTATGGTTACATCTAATTTGGGATATCCAATCCCCGATGCAGATGTGACTTTCACCTCCACCGTGCTCCCATTCCCGGTGACTGCTAAAACGAATATTGATGGAGTGGCTTCATTCCCCAATTTGCAGGTTGGAGATTATACGGTTACAGCTTCATCAATCGGCTACACCGTGAGCACTCCGATAAAAACCGGGATTCTCTCTTCAGGTCAATCATTTAGTCAAACCATTAATCTCACGTCGAATGTATCTTCGGAAGGGATCTATCATTTCAGTACTTTCAATAATTCATCGGATGTGACCACATTTGAGGGTAACGTAACATGGTCGACCTACGGCACAATACCTATTCACTCCGAAATGAAACTTCAGTTTCTGAATAATACGAATAACCCTATAGGTTCCGTGATTGCGTCCGTTTATTCCGATGAAAGTAACTATTTTTCGTGGACGGTGCCAAAGACTTCGTTACCTTTGGGCGCAACACGGATCGGTGTTATTTTGTTCGACAGCAGTTCGGCTGTGATGGATATTCGATCAAGTCCTTTGTGGAGCTATACTTTGCATTCTGTTCAATCACTGAAGTTCCATGATAACAATGCTAACGGAAATTCTATTGAAAACGAAAATTCTATTGAAGCTGTGGTTTCGTGGACCGGAGCCAACGACGAAAGCATGCTGGCAGGGTACAATATTTATTATTGGATAATGGGCGACAATACGTGGAAATACTGGGACACTATAGCCAAACGTGCAGACAAGACGTATCAATATGTATTTGATAAATTCCCTAAAAACACCGGAAGCATCTTAGTTGGCAGCCTCAATAGTGCTGGAGAAGAGTTTAATTCTTTCCCCACTGTCAATGTCATTGATAATCGTCAAGCAGACGCAGTCTCGGATGTTTTGCCTCCTTATTTGGCTACCCTTCCTGCACCTACAAATATTCAAGACTTTACATATACATTTACACCGAATACGATTTCAGGACAGATTGCTTTTACTCTGCCCTCAGAACGGAGCACAATCAAAGGCTATAATCTATATTTTAGTACACCAAATGGTCATAAAAAACAAGCGATCGGTACGATAGTTACGTCCCAAGATGTTTCTCAGCTATCCTACAATTTAGATAATTTGCTGCCCGTACCTAGCGATGCCACTCAATTTGCGCTGTATTCGTATGACAAAGACGGCAATGAGAGCGCAGCAGTTTATATTCCTATCAAAATTTATACCAACACTACGCCGAGTGCGAAACTTCCTAATAATCTGAATTTTCTTGACATGGATGAGCAACCAAAAAGATTGCATGGCTTCTTAACTTGGAGCAGAGCTATCGATGAATCAAGCCTCGTCAGTTATCAGATCTATTTTCTAGACAGTAATAACCAACCGATAAGCCTGATTGGAGAGGTACCAAAAGAAAATGTGCCTGAGTTCACTTTGCCTTGGGGGCTACGGATTCCTAATACAGCAACTCGCATCGGCATCGGCGTCAAGGATATGGCAGGCAATATATCAACAAATTTCACAACTACTTTAATTACGGATAATAGTAACCAAAAGGAAGTCAATGCTGCCGTAAGAACTGTTTATTTTCTGAATACCGGCAATTTGGATATAAGCAGCATTATGGTTTTTTTGAAACAATCTGCCAACCTGTACAGCTTTGATAAAAAGGATTTGCAATTGTTTCTCTCGCTTATTGATCCGGTCATTGTTCAGCAGTAAATACAATGAAAAACGCTAAGCTGTTCGCTCTGCGAAATGGCTTGGCGTTTTTATTTGGCTCCCCAATTACATGAATTCAAAGGAGTTTTCAAAAAGACATGCTAACCGTTGAATTTAGGTGCGAGTGATTCTTCAAAGATTTATCTATTGAATATGGAATTCGTTATCATAGGGCCTCACCTCCATGGTCGCTGAATGTTTTTGTTTTGAGTCAAGTTAATCATAGACTTGGTAAAAAAAGAAAAAACCGTGTCAATTTAATTGAACATGGTTCTTTCAATTCTGCATCCCTTGTTCCCCTCTACATTAGTGTAAAGGTCTACCTTAGGCTGAGCATAAGCGGATTTCTCGTAACCGGTGTCCTGCCTGGCCCCCAGCCTACCTTTTCCCTATAGCCTCCGATTAAACCTTCGTCAGCCACCTCTTGCTCGGTAATAAGGGTGATACGATTTGGATCAGGAGCTACATATAGAGCATCCACAGGACAATACAATTCACACATAAAACAGGTTTGGCAGTCACTTTGCCGGGCAATAACGGGGATGCCACCATCTATACGGTCAAACACATTGGTCGGACATACGGACACACATAAATTGCACTGAATGCATTTGGAATCACTTACGATTTCAATCAAAGCACCGCCACCTTTCCTTTCACTAGCTCAGGCTTCACCCAAACCCGGTCCAGCCCTCCGCTAACCAAGCGATAGTGCTGATTCGCATCGATATTAGGAAAATCCACACGCCGGTGCATCCCGCGGGTTTCTGTTCTGAATTTCGCCGATTCGTACATCCAGCGCGCTGTCGCGGTCATGGCCAATGCTTCACGTGCCTTATAGCCTTGGGCATTCAAGGTAATCGTTTGATCTCTTTGTTGCTTCCACAGCTCGTCGAGCCGCCCCAATGAATCGGTAAGCACCTTATCCGTGCGGAAAAGATTACGGTCGTAAGGATGAACTTCCTCTTTGACTGCCTCCACATACTCCTGCACCTTGCCAGGCGATGGGTCGGAAAGCTGGCTTGTAAGCGGTGATGAGGACAAGCCCAGCAGGCTTCTGTCCTCTGCTTTGCCGCTTAAAGCCAGTGCAAATTCGGCAGCGCCTTGCCCTGCAAAGGAGCCTGAGGACATCGCCCAAGCTGCATTATGGCTGCCGCCTCCCGTAAAGCCTCCGCAAATAAGCTCACGGGTTGCCGCATCGCCTGCCGCATAGAGCCCTGACACCTTCGTAGCGCAGGTTTCATCGATAATATGGATACCCCCGGTTCCCCGGACTGTACCTTCCAGACGAAGTGTAACCGGGAAGGAATCCCGGAAAGGGTCAATGCCTAGCCGGTCAAAGGGAAGGAAAAAATTCGTCTGGCCCACTCGAAGAATCGGCTTCATTTCCTCCGGCACCTGGTCTAAACATGCATATACCTGTCGCCCTTGCAGCAGGTTCTTCGCGATTACAGAGCGGCCGCGATGTGAAGCCGCACCTTCCACGACTGTGCCATCCTCATGATAAAAGCTGGCAAACCGGTAATAGGCCGTTTTGGTTACCGAGGAAAAGGTTGGTGATATCGCATAGGCATTTGAGAACTCCATCCCAGAGAGTTCTGCTCCTGCTTCGGCAGCAAGTAGATACCCATCCCCCGTCAATACATTACAACCCAGTGCCTTACTGAGGAACGCGCATCCGCCCGTCGCAATAACAACTGCACCCGCACGAATGATCCAGGTTTCGTTGGTTTGGTTGCGCACGCCCCTTGCTCCGGCCACACCATGCGCATCCGCCAGCAGCTCAAGCGCAGGACTATGGTCTAATACCTTCACCCCAGCCTTTTGTACCAACTTCCGCATCATTTTCATATATTCCGGTCCTTGCAGCGCCCGTATCTGCACCGTGCCATGCTCATCCGCCGGAAAAGGATAACCCCATTGCGCCAAATGATTCATCCGCTCGTATGCTTTATCCAGCACCCTGTTCATCCATCTATCCTCAGAAAGCTGGCCGCCCAGATCATACCGGCTCAGCTTGGCCTCCTGCCGAAGCTTATCGTCAGGCTGAATATACCAGACGCCTGTACCCGATGGAGCGGTCGCACCGCTTGATCCCAAGTAGCCTTTGTCCACAAGTGCCACCTTGGCTCCCGCATTAGCAGCTGAGATTGCTGACCACGCACCAGCAGGTCCGCCGCCAATGACCAATACATCCACATTTAATTCCAGATCTGCTTTTAGTTTTGTTTCACCCATTTTGAATACCTCCCTATAATTAGCATATAAAATCAGCATAATAGCTCCAACCTATTGATGATACGTGCTGCCCAGTAAGTACTCCTGCACTTTATCGAAATGCGGCTGCTTGTTATAGTCGACATATTGCCTTGCATAGGTTCTTATTGGATCTCCCGCGTAGTACCTTTCATAAAGCTCATGGCGCGCACCAAGCTGGCTGCCAACCAGCTCCCAGGCCAGCTTTAGCAGCTTTACCCGCTCTTCGGCACCACGATCTGCTCCCCGGTAATAAGCCTGAAGCTGCGTACCCAGCGGGCCGCGGAATTCAGCAAGCGTTGAAGGAGCCTGGAGCAATCCCGCTCCTGAGAGCTGCTGCAAAATTTCGATCGCTCTGGGATAATAGCGGTTCCCGAGATTTTTGGCTGTCGCCATCAGCCCGCTATCCGGTAGCCATACACCAGAAGGATCCAGCTTGGCTCCATGCTCCGCTGTCAGCAGCAGGGCTTTAATTGACTCCAGCTGGTAAAATAGCTCAGCTAGCTTTTCCTTGACATGGGCGAATTTCTTAATGCCTATAGAATCCGCCAGCTCATTGCCCACTGCCGCCACAAACTCCAGCTTGCTGACCAGCCTGACGATACTCTTGTGCAGTCCGAGCCCGCCACCAACCGCTGTGGAGCGAACTTTCCAGAGCAGCTCAGGGTCCTCCTTAACCAGTACTCGCTCCCAAGGGATCAAGGCGTCATCGAAAACCAGCACGGCATCCATCTCGTCAAATCGTGAGCTGAGCGGATGGTTTTCTTCTTCCTCCGAGGCAAAGGATTCCCGGCAAATCAGGTGTAAGCCTGGCGTATTCACAGCAACCATGAGCAGAAGCGCATATTGCTTTTCTTCTGCCGTTTTCTTAACTAAGGGCGATACGATAATTTCATCCATATAGGGACTGCCGGTTGCCAGCATTTTGGCTCCACGGACAATGATCCCATCCTCGGTCTCACGCACGATACGCAAGGCTGTGTACAGCCCCCCAAGCTCAGAGGAAAGCTTCGTCCTGTCGATCTGCGGGTCGTGCCCGGCGGAAGTCACGAGAAGATCATGGTCTCGGACGTAACGGTAATAATTAACTATTTTATCCGAATAATCAGGATCCTCGGATTGAAGCAACTCCCGGCCGATATAGAGGCCTGCCACCTGCCCTCGATATGTTCCGCCTACACGGCTCATTACACCAAAGGTCGCATCCGACCATATTTTGAATGCACGGCTGCGCCGGAATACATCCTCCTTCTGCTCTGGAATCAGAAAAGCCATGTTGGCATGGGCTCCTGTTTCTGTCTCAAAGACCAAATGCGGGGCTAGCTCCGGTTCATCCTGCAGATCAAGAATGCCCGCTACAGATTTAATTGTCCCACGAAAGGCGGGATGGTTGGCAATATGTTGAACCAGCTTCCCGTCCAGCCACACTTTCCTGCCATCATTTAAGCGCTGTAAATATCTCGCTCCTGAGCTTACAGTCGTGTTTGGTTCAGTGCCTGATCCGATGCTTGATTTCGATCCTGCTAGCATGGAGTATCCTCTCCCTTTAACCAGAATTCCCTATAGCGGCTGCGCAGCAGCTCCAATGGATAATGCTCGAACAGAATTTGCGCCTGCTGAAGCGAATCGCCAAATACATATTGCTCGTGCAGCCTTCTTCTGAAGGCTTGAGGGCTTGCGAGCATTTCCCATACCCCGCGCAGTAGTTTGCCGCCAAGCTGTTGCCCCTCTTGTTCTTGCCCGCTTCCTTCGGGAGCTTCAATTCCAGGCGCATCCAGTATAGCTATGCCGCTTGTATGCTGGAGGGCTTCATAGCCCTTGTGCAGCAGCATACTCCCGGCTCGTTTGGCTGCCTGAACTGGCAGTACTGCCGGAAGGAGCAATCCAGTTGGCGTCAAATAAGCGCCGAGCTCCGCTGCGTGCAGTAAAGCTCCCATCGTGTCAATGGCTTGCACAAGCTCCCCGAGCTCTCCTTGAATATGGAGCTCATTTCCAAGCCCGCTTGCGTCTGCAAGCGCAAAGGACATTCCCGCGATGAGCTCTAGCTCCGCAAGCTGCCTGGATGCCCACTGGAAATCTGCCCATGTGTTATGGGATGGGTCATGAAGCAGACGCTTCACCATGCGGGTATCGCGATCGACCAACACCCGGCTCCAGGGCACAAGCACGGCATTATACGTTACCGTTACTCCAGAATCGAAGTCTGGATGAAGTCGTACTACCAGATACTCGCTATCTATCGGCACAACTGCAATCGTATGAGCTAGCGTATCTGAACTTCCTTCCTCCCGGATAAAGACCAGCAGCTCATCCACGAACAAGGCATCGCTCCCAAACGTCTGCGTCCCTCGCAGTACAACGCCATCCTCCGTGTACGTTGCCACGGGGTATATGGCCGCCGGGCTGGATGACTGCGGTTTTATAGGCTGCCATGAAAGAGTGATAAGGCTGCTTTGCTTGAAGAATGCTTCAAACAGTAAGTTCATTTGCTCTGCTTGGATCTGCCCTCTGGGATCAACAGGCTTCAACGGTTCGGCCGGTTCCAAGGGCAGCACCCCATCCTTGCGCCTATGCTCATGTGCAAACGCAGACCAGGCAGACAACAGCGCATGCGCGTAATCAGCCAGCCCCGTGGCAAACACGGACCTGTTGCCCGCCAAACTGAACAAGCCTTTTCGCTTCATCGTCATCTCATCGGATGATTTCGGGCAAGAATAAGACTGCTTTCTTAGTGGATGCTCCACATTGCCAAACTCATGGCCCAAGCGCGACTTTTCCCGCTGATAAGCCGCATGTCCGTCCAGCGACGCGAACAATTCCCCATCGACTTGATAGGTGCGTCGATTGGAGCGAATGCCAGCTTTCTTTGCATCCGCATCGCCATCCACAATTGGTTGCTTTGTTCGGCCCATCTCCAACCACCCTTTCCTACGGCGTTAGCCTTTAATGCCTGTCGTTGTAATACCTTCAATGAAATATTTTTGGGCCGCGAAAAATACAACTACACAAGGCAGCAATGTGACGACCGACATTGCCATCACCTGGTTCCAGGACACAGCTCCATCCGTATCCAGCGTCATTCTTAAGCCTAACGATACCGGATATTTAGATACACTATTGATGTAGATCAAAGCATTAAAAAATTCGTTATAAGTCCATAAAAACTGGAAGAGCCCGACCGATACCAAAGCTGGCAAGCATAAGGGCGCAAGCACCTTGGTCAAAATGCCAAACGAGCCACAGCCATCCATCACGGCTGCTTCGTCCAAATCCCGTGGAATCCCCCTGAAAAACTGGATTAAGAGAAATATAAAAAAGGCATTCACTCCAAGCAAAGCAGGGATATAAAAGGGTAGGTACGTATTTAGCCAGCCAAAATTTTTAAACAGTAAATACCGGGGAATCATAATCACCGCATCCGGCAGCATTAACGTCGATATCATTAAAGCAAAGAACAGCTTTTTTAAAGGAAATTGAAACCGTGCAAAGCCATAAGCGATCAGCATGCTGGACAGCACGGTCAACACTACAACAGGCAGAACCAATACAAAGGTGTTACGAAAAAAAACAAGATAGCTGTTTTTCCCGATTCCCTTCCAGCCCTTCACATAGGAATCCCAAACAAAATCGGTTGGGATCAAGCCAATTGAGGCAAACACCTCGGCATTGGGCTTAAATGAAGCAGCTACCAGCCATAACAACGGATAAATAAAAGCTATACCAACCGCCGATAGCAATATGAATAACAAAACCTTTTGCACACGGCTCATTTCGCCTCTCCTCCATCCTCATAATGCGTCCAGCGGTCGGAGGTCTTTAACAGCAGGAAGGTAACCGCCAATATAATAAGAAACAATATCCAGGACAGAGTCGAAGCATAGCCCATTTTGAAAAAGTTAAACGCCTGCTCATACAGCATCAGTCCATACAAAAACGTCGATTTGAGTGGACCTCCCCCTGTTATTACAAAAGCGGCGGTAAACTGCTGGAAGGCACCAATCGTCTGCATGACCAGGTTGAATAAGATAACTGGCGTCAGCAAGGGTAGCGTAATCCGAAAAAATGTCGCCAGCCTCGATGAACCATCAACCTTCGCAGCTTCATATAGCTCCTTGGGAATTTGCTTTAAGCCTGCCAGAAAAATAACCATTGATGAGCCAAATTCCCAGACGGGCAGCAAGGTGATGGTAAATAAGGCCAATTGCGGACTACCCAGCCAGTCCATGGGACCTAACCCGACATGACCCAATATTTCGTTAACCAAGCCCTCCCGCATAAAAAGAAATTTCCATAGAATTGAAACGGCTATACTCCCACCAAGCAGCGAAGGCAAATAATAAACCGTGCGGAACGCGCCAATGCCACGAAGCGGGATATTCAAAATAACAGCTACCAGCAAAGCTACTGCCAGCTTGGCAGGCACAGCCATAAGCACATAATAAAAGGTGACTTTTAAAGATTGATAAAAATCCGGATCAGCAGCCATCATGCTGTAATTTTTCAAGCCAACGAATACAGGGTCACGTACCATACTGTAGTCGGTAAACGAATAATACAGCGAAGCCAGGAAAGGATAGAGCGTCAGCACGCAGAAACCTAAGATCCACGGGCTGACATACAGCAAACCGACATACCAATTACGCATAACCGTTACTTGATACCCTTCAATTTTTCAGTCATTCTGCGGATTAATTCGCTTGCGCCTTGTTCAGGAGATATTTTGCCGAAGCCGACCTGCTGTAAATAGTCTTCGCTCAGCTTGAACAACTCTTGGTTGCCGCTGATCCCATTCTCCGGGTCACCTGGCTTGGCAAGGGCAAGACCCACCGCTTTTACTACAGTTGCATCTATGATGTTCTGCTCCGCCAGCTTCTTGGCGTTTTTCTCTACAGGCGGCACGCTGAATACATCGCGTAATCGCTCAGCCGCTTCTGGATCTGTTAGCAGCCAGCTGATGAACTTCGCCGCTTCCTCAGGGTTCTTCGTCGCTTTATTAATGACCAATGGTGTGGTCGGATTGACCTGCACAGCTGAGGTTTTGGCATTGGCCGCTATTGGGAATGTGGTTACATCTAGCTGAGGAATAAAGGTTTTATGCTTGGATAATGTAGATGCCAAGACGAACACCATACCTGCATTACCCTTTTGCCAGCTCACGTTCTGCGAAATATCCGGGTACAGGCTGCTTTCTGCGAGCGGCTGGAGCACACCATCGTCCAAAAGCTTTTTATAATAAGTAAAGGCTTCTGTCAGGATGGCCTGGTCAAAGCCAAGCGTCTTGTCGTCCTTAATCCATTGCTGGTTCGTTTGTTGTTTTATAAACGGATGAAGGAAGGTACGAACGTCAAGCTGTGCGAGCAGATAAGCCTTGGGATCCTGTTGATGCACTTTTTTCCCAATCTCATGAATTTTGATCCAATCCCAGCTTGTGTCGGTGGGAATGTTGAATTTCTTGAAAAACTCCGGGTTATAGGCAATAACCATCCCGTTAACACCCATTGGCAAACCGATTAACTCACCGCCAAATACCGTATATTTATTTACAAAATCCTGATTAAAAGCTTCCAGATTCAGGTTTTTCTTCTGTGTGTTCAAATCCAGCACTAGCTTGCCCTTTACCGCGATATCATCAATCCAAGTAATGCCAAGATGAGTAATGTCGGGTGCAGTCCCCCCCGCGAATTGCGTAACCAATTTCTGATAGTAACCGTCAAAGCCGCCATATTCAGGCTCGATCGTAATATTCGGATATTTCTTCATGTACAAATCTACAGCTTCCAACACGGCTTTGTGCCTATCCTCAGTTCCAAACCAGGCAAACCGCAATGTCACCTTTTTGGCTGGCGCCTGCGGCTGTTCTTTTTGGGGCTGCACACTTTGTCCCCCTGCAACTGGTGTATTGCTGCCATTACTGCAGCCTGCCGCTACCCCCATGAACATCAGCAGCGTTAATAGTATTCCAATAGTTCTAGTCGGTTTTTTCATAATACCTGCCTCCTCATTCTTGGTCTCTGAGTATTTACTATAAAAGGTTTTAGGCAAAAAAAATACAACCCTAATCTTAGAAATGGTATCCTTTACGATTAATTTTCAGAAAAAAAGTATCATTTCCCCTACAATCGTTGATTGCTGCGTATTTTTGTCAATCAAGAAACCTATACAAGAACTGAAAAATCCAGTATCATTTTAATATATCCGATAGGATTACTTTACTTTATTATGAAAGTCTCAGACGGAGGTTGGAATTCACGTGTACAAACTTGTACTTGTTGATGATGAAGCGGAAATACGTAATGGACTAGCCCAATACTTTCCTTGGCAGCAAATTGGCTTCCAAGTAGTAGAAAAGTTTGATAATGGATTGGACGCTTTTACATATATGGAGTCACATCCCGTCGATGCACTGTTATGCGATATCTCGATGCCGCTTATGAGTGGAATGGAGCTTGTACAGAAGTTGTACGAACGGAGAATCAAAACCAAGGTCCTGCTGCTGAGCGCGTTTAAAAACTTTGAGTATGCCCAACAAGCATTGGCCTACGATGTTAAGGGATATATTCTAAAGCCTACGCACTTTAATGAAATTCATGAGGTATTTTCCAAGCTTAGGGCTGAATTGGACAATGATCGCGAGCACCATCCCGATTTACCGGAGCAGCGTGTTCAAGAGGGGAACGAAGGATCCTTCCAAGATAAAGTGATCGGTTCCATTAAAAGCTACGTTGAGCATAATTATTCCAAAGCTACTCTTGAAGAAGCGGCTCGCCTGATCCGCATGAATCCTGATTATGTCAGCAAGTACTTCAAACAGAAGACAGGGCAAAATTTCTCGGACTATATTGTGGAAATCCGGATGGGCAAAGCTATCGAGCTGCTTCGGGATATCAACTATAAAACTTATGAAATCAGTGAACTGGTTGGCTACAGCTATCCGAAAAACTTTACAAGAACTTTCAAAAAATATTATGGCATCAGTCCCCGCGAATTTCGTAATAGCAGCGAACCTGCAAGCGAAAAATCCAGTAAAAAACCAAGTGAAGACGAATGAGCACACGATTTTTTTTCAAAAACCTGCTGCTATTTCTGGCTCCCCTATTAATTCCTGTTGTTCTCCTCGGCGGCCTATCCATCTATATCACCCAGCAATATATTCAAGGGGAGATCAATAGGAACAACCTCGTTTTGTTCAATCAATTGGATCGGAATATGGAGCAAATCTTCAGTGAAATGGAGTCGCTGAGCGTCGGTCTTGGCAATCTTGATGTGTTGTTCAGGATGGAGGAAATCCTCCATACCCAAACTTTAACGTTAGAAGATATTCGGCTCATGAAGGTTATCCAGAACTATTTGAGGGCTCCAGCCAGTGTCAAGCCTTTTATTGAATCTATCTATGTATATGTGAATAATAGCTACAATCAATTTCTGGATTACAATGACGGATTGATCCGACTTGATGATTTCCACGACTCGACCTGGATAAACAGCTATATGCAAAACCGTGATCTTACAGGAATCTGGACGGAATCGAGGCAAATTCAACATTTTTCATTCGAGAAGCCGATTTCCGTTACCACTCTGTATAAAAATATGTTTTCTTCCGCCCTGAACCATCCAAGAGGCGTGATCGCCATCAATGTGTATACCCAGTACATTGAAAAATTGCTGGATCAAATGGCAACTTACCCCAATCAGCATATTATTGTTATAGACGATAACGGGCGTGTTATATTCCGTAATCATCCGGATACTGGCACCAATGCATTGAATAGCACCTTAATTCCCGAAAAAAGCAAGCCCTTCATCTGGAAAAACGGCAATAGCACCTATTTCGTCTCCGAGCAGCGCTCTACGGTTTCTGGCTGGCGGTACCTTTCTGTCACACCGCAGTCGTCATTAAACCAGATTCCATTCAAGCTTAGTACCTTTACTGCCTGTATTGTCCTGCTCTCCTTTGTTCTGGGGTCAGCCCTTGCCTATTTGCTTACCAAGCGCAGCGCCAATCAAATACGTAGAATTATGACCATACTGCAGCAAGCTGAAAAGGGGGTTCCTCTGTATGATGCCTCAGCCTCAGTAGTTAAGGATGAATACAGCATTATTACCGAAGAAATCATAAAAAATTTTCTGGAGCGACATTATTTGCAGGTTCAACTTTCTGAGAAAAAGTATAAGCTTCAAGCTGCCGAATTGCTTGCCTTGCAAGCTCAAATCAATCCGCACTTTTTATTTAATACGCTTCAAACCATCTATTGGAAGGTGCTGGGGCTAACAGTCCAGCCCAATGAGGCCAACCAAATGCTAGAAAGCTTGTCCGGTTTACTGAAGTACTCCTTGGAAACGCCACATGAAATCGTATCGCTGGATAAGGAAATCCACAATATGCAGAACTACCTCGATATCCAGCAGATACGCTATAAAGACAAATTTGAGCTCTACTGGCAATATGAGCATGAAGAACTTGAAGGCGTCGGCATCGTTAAGCTGCTCTTGCAGCCATTAATTGAGAACTGCATCCACCATGGATTGCTTGCCCAAGGACCCCCTATTCAGATTAAAATCAAAATTTCCCGTCTCGCCTCTCATCTCCATATTGCCGTGCTCGATAATGGGAAGGGGATAAGCAGGGCACGCCTTGAGGAGATTCGGATCTTGATCAACGAAGAGGATAATGTGTACCGCCATATCGGACTGTCAAATACGAACAAACGCATCCGGCTTGTCTATGGCAAAGAGAATGGGCTTATCATACGCAGCAAGCTCTCTTGGGGCACATCGGTGTCTATGGATATTCCGCTCCTGAGTACCGAAGTCATGGAGCGAATTCAATAGGCAACAACCTTATGAAACATCAAAATACCATAATTTGAGTGTTTCCACTACTGAATAATGGTGTTATGTTTAAATTAGGAATTTCAAAAAGATTTATACAACATGGAGGTCACAATGAAAAAATCTATCATCTTGAGTTCCGCATTAGCTATAAGCATTATGTTTTCAAGCGTTGCTTCAGCTGCTACATATGATCAGTACACCGCTAAAGATAATGATATGCTATGGAAAGTTTCCAATACGTATGGCGTAAGTTTATCAAGTTTAATGGAGATAAATCCAAAAATCGATCCATATAATATTTACAAGGGTTTGATCATAAACATTCCCAATAAACAAAACCAAAATTGGGAATTAAATGCGGATGCAATGATTGCCAAAGGAATGACTCAACTTGGAGTTCCATATGTATTTGGAGGAGATCGACCGTACGAAGCATTTGATTGTTCTGGTTTTACTCAATATATGTTTAGAGCAATTGGAATTGAACTCCCTCATTCCTCGGCTATGCAGAGCGATTTAGGAAAATTTGTTCCAGCTAATCAATTACGAAAAGGCGACTTGATATTCCTAAGTGACACCTATCAAGCCGGAGTGTCACATGTGGCTCTCTATATCGGAGACAATAAAGTACTACAAGCTGGAACAATGGGAACAAGAGAAGTGAAAATTAGCACTTTATTTGGTACTCCCTATTATGACTCCCATTATTGGGGTGCTCGTCGTCTAATCGATTAAGATCTTGCTTAAGATAAGCTAACCGTTGGTTCAAGAACGGTCAATGTATTATTATATGTGTTGAGATTAACCAAAGCTCCAATAGGTATGGCTGCCTTATATGTTCCATGAGCAGATGCCAAATTGGTCATGAGTGCCTTACCTATTGGAGCTAATACTTCATCGATCAGATCATTGTATGATTTACCATAAGCTGTTTGGCATTCTGTGCATTCACCCATTACGATTCCAATGCAATCATTAAATTTTCCTGCAATTTTTAAATGATTGATCATTCTATAAACTTTGTTTATTGGTTCATGTGTTTCTTCAAGGAATAAAACTTTTCCTTTAGTGTCAATTTCATACGAAGTACCTAGCGTATCAACAATTGAAGATAGATTCCCCCCGACTATAGGCCCCGTTACATTACCAAGAACTTTACTTGTAAGTAACACATTTGGAGGGTTTTGAATAATCCTTGGAGCGCTTACTTTAGAAGTAGCCTCAAAAAATTGATCGAAATTATAAGCCGGAGTGGACGGATTAAAATCAAAAAGCATTAAACTAGAAAAAGTAATTAAGTCACAAAATTGATATAAGGCATTCATTAATACAGAAATGTCACTGTAACCCGTAAGTATTTTTGGATTCGCAGAAATTACTTCATAATCCAAATAAGGGAGAATTCCCAGAACTCCTACCCCTCCTCTGGTGGGAAGAATCATTCTAACTCTTTGATTAGCAAACATATTCATCAGATCATATGCTCTTTGCTCATCTGTTCCCCCAAGAAAACCATCAACCGAATATACATAGTTACCTAAAACAACTTGAAATCCCATACTTCTCAATACAGAAATACCCGTATTGATTGTCATCGAATTAAGCGGACTCCCCAATGTTACTATTCCAATTGTATCGCCACGTCTCAAGATAGGTGGATGTACAGACATTATTCGACACTCTCCCCTCCTATGAATTTCGTATATAATATTTATGTTTGGAAAGCGCCGATCATGCTTTTTTTAATCATGTTGTTTAATAATTATTGCCCACTTTCACACATAAAAAATCTCTCCCGGGTGGCTCGAAAGAGCATGTTTACCATGCATAATATTACTTTTCATAGACTTCAACTGTTGTAATAGTTGTTTCTTCCATCTAAACTTAGTAGGATAAAAGTAGAAAAGCACGGGAGTGCAAATGTGGGAGAGAATGTATTCAGATCGACAGGTTGGGATGTTCGTGTCTTATCCGTGGAGCGGGAGATGGTAAAGTTCCCCAAGGAGCAGGAGTCGTTAGCGTTTCGCTTAAGCATTCTTGTGGCTCCATCGCTGAAGTTCCGCTCACTTGACCAGATTCAACTTATTGTAGGGCAGTCTGGAACCCCTTCATGGGTAGCGTTCATAGCCACCGTTTTACAGCATGAACCGGGTTCGTTGTTATTGTTTACAAGCCATCAGTACGAATCGCAGTTAAAGGAGGTTCTTCGGTTAGTATGTGGGTAGAGTGAAATTAAGCGCTCATTTCTGAAGCAAAATTTTGAAAGAAGAATTCTATTTGATTGCCTTAGTATAAACTGGTAATAATTAAATAAGAGGTGAGTCTAATGTCTATCCCCAAAATATTAATTAGCTTAGGAATTGCACTAGTTGTCATTGGCATTTTATGGTCTGTCTTATCAAAGTTCATCAACCTTGGAAAACTTCCTGGAGACATTGTAGTCGAAAAAGAAAATTTCAAGTTTTATTTTCCCGTTGTAACATGCATTATTATAAGTGTTGCGCTCTCATTAGTTATGTATGTTATAAGACTCTTTAACAAATAAGGGGCAATTTGTTTGTGCGCCATTTTGTCTTTACAGCCCCCCCCAACAACACTCATAGACAATCTAATCTATCTCAAACTCTTATTAAACCACAATTTATTGGAACTTTGATAAAATGGATGTATTTTCTTCCCATTGGTTTTATTCCCTCGGCAAGTATGATATCAACAACTTTAGCATTAGTCCCATGATATAGTACATCTGAAGGAATCGCACCTTGATACTCCAATCTACCCACGCTATGTCCATAGTTAGCACGAATGTAATCATTGATAATCTCAAATCTTTGCTTTGCACAGTTCTTTACAACTTGTCTAATATCTTTGTCTTCAATAAATGACCATCTTGATTCCAAACGGATTGCCTGTAGCAGATCTCATTTCTTTTAAATAAGAATTTTTATATCATTTTACCATTGAGCTCGTTTCACAGGTTATGGTTTAACATTTTGCCTATACCAGTGATGTTCCTCGCCTTCCAATTCTTTTTCGATGATTTGAAGAGTTTCTTTTCGTGGTAATCCTTGAATTTGTAATTCTTTATATCGCTTATGAAAATTTTCCATTTGTAAATATGCTTCACACTTCTTTTGACCCTGCTGGTAGCAGGCACATTGGACTTTATTTACTAATCCTTGCCCCTCACTTCTCGCATAGCAAAAGACTGATTCTGCAATGATTTTCCCAATATCAATTCTGCTCAATTTTAACCTCCAATTCTACAACCCATTGAAATATCATAAGTTGGTTGCATTATATTTGGACATAACAGCATCACTATGTCTGTGATTTTTTTAACAGAAACTCCGTACAGCTAATGATACGATTAATAAGTACAATAACTACAAAAACAAAGGAATGGTATCAATGCCACGGAAAATACTTCGTAGTCAGTCAGCAGAATATCCTTTTCATATTAAGTTAAATGAAACAATGGTTGTAACACGTGAAGGTACGGGTATAGTTACGAGTCGAGCAAATGAATGGATCTATGTAAAACTCGATAGAACTGATAAGATCATTAAGACTAGTATCTTTTTTGTTGAACTACTTGAGACCGCTTAAAATGCGGTCTTTTTGATATATTCTTTTTAAAAGTAAAGATGAAAGTAACGAACATCTCTTCAAAGCCAGGTACGTGCAACGTCGGATATACCCAGTAGATGCTTTCTTACAATTTATGTTATCATAACATAATCGTCTCAGCAGCATTATTCATCACTGATATTGAAAAACACGGAGGTTTCATCATAGTGAATACAAAACTACTATGCAGTCTTGCTTTATCTGGAATTATAGCTTCGAATTTATTAATCGGTCCCGTTACAGCAGCATCCAACAATTTAATGCTAGGCGATATAACTGGTCATTGGGCAGAGAATGCGATTCAAAAAGCAGTAGCGGCAGGATACGTTAACGGTTATGCTGATGGAACGTTTAGACCTGACGCTTCTATTACGGAAGAGGAATTTTTGTCAATGACGGTGCATGCGTTACAAATCCCGTTTCCATCACAAAAGCAAGGAGAATCGTGGTTTGCTCCTGTTCTGGATGCAGCTAATCAATACGCATTGTATAAGGGGGACTATCAGAACGACTGGCAGTCTCCTATTAGGCACGATGATGCAGCCAAAACATTATTTAGAGCGACCCAATCCCAATATGAAAAACAGAATGTCACTGAAAATCTAAAACGATTTCAAACATGGGTTCCCTCGAAGGTAGATCCGAATTTTTCCGCGGAACAATTGAAGACGCTCCGTTCCTTGCCTGAATTCAACGGCCAATCCAATGGCAGCATCGATGATATTTTGCCAGATGTTCCGAAGCTGATCACCGCTCTTGAAAGGTATAATCGAGATGTTATTCAGCCGAAAATTAAAAATCCGAATCGGGCAAAAAATACTTGTTCGGTTGAGATTTCTGAATGTTTGGTCAGAGATTATACTGCCAAGCTCAAATCGATTCTCTCTGAAGCAGCAGATGTAACGAATGTCGACTACACCGACAGCCGGATCGTCTATGAGGTCGTGAAACGAGGACTTATGCAAGGAGACAATCGAGGAGATTTAGCGGCCGGCACTTCAACCACTCGAGCGGAAGCTGTAGCTCTTATTGAAAGGGTTCTAGCTTATAAC
The DNA here is from genome assembly GCF_900114475.1 of Paenibacillus sp. 1_12. GTDB lineage: Bacteria > Bacillota > Bacilli > Paenibacillales > NBRC-103111 > Paenibacillus_S. Next base: position 30,686 of record NZ_FOTE01000019.1, read on the forward strand.
AGCGGAAAAAAACTCGATGTCGATAAGCATGCCTTGTCCAAGGCGGAAGTCGCCTGGCACGGAACTAACATTTTTACAATATGGCCTCGTTACTTTCCTGAGAAATTCATTAATGACTTCGACTTGAGCAAAGCACATTGGGATTCCAATGACGGCAATTATCACGAGAGCGGGGAACAATACATCGTTGTGGACATGGAGGATCCCGAGGATCCTTTCCTTGATGAAGTAAGAGGTATGGAGTTTGCCTTTACCCAATACGACAGCAATGGCAATCCTTCTAACACTACAAACATATCGGCTCCCGCTAAATCGTATGTTACATATTCAAAAGTAAGAGCCGTCGTGGATAACGATATAGATTTTGGATTGAGTAACGCTATCGGCGGCACTATAACTTCTATCCTTATCGGCACGGATAAAGACACAAAATCTTGGAATCAAGTTCTTTCGCTCGCGGAGGATGAAAATACAGTCTTATTCACTAAGACTCAGAGCTCCCAAAACACATGGGATCTGAATACCGCAAACGGCAATTGGTCTCCGTCGATTCCTAAGAGCGGCCAATATATTCTAAAAGCCGGGACGCACTACTGGGTTAAGGGTCAAGTTCATCCAAAAGGTGATGCATTTATCAAACAAGGGGAAAACGGAAATGTTTCCCATTCGCATAGCCCTGACTATGATAGATCGTCGCACAGCGGCAACAACTCCATTTCAGTAGCGCGTACAAGAGCTGATTACAGTGTAAGTAATTAATCGTTATGGCTTATTTACTTCAATAAATACAGACAGAGCTTGCGTCAGACAAGCCATGTCTTTTCTTTATTTGATCGTTATAGAATAACTGAGCACTATTGAGTTTCCAAGCTGTGAAGCATGGATACCTAAAGAAGCCAATTTCACAAAAACTATGTCATCTTTTGAAAAAACATCCACCGATAAACGATAAGTGTCGTGCTTAGTAAATACTTGCTGCACTCTGCTGGGTAATTTAAATGAAATTGTATTTTCTTTGATATCTAAGTAGTTCTTAAAAACACGTGCTTGAATATAATCATTTCCATCCAGTGTAAGAAATTGATAGGTTTCATTACTGGAATCATAGACGTCAAAATCAGATGAAGTTACAGAGTATTCTTGCACTTGATATGTATTACTATTAGATAGATCAGGTAACTTTTGTTCAATCTTTTCTAGTAATTCTACAATCTTCCCTAATGCCATAAAGAAAATTCCGCAAATAATAGATACTGCAATCAATGCAACGCCACCATAAAAAAATATTCCAATGAAAACTCCGATAACAATAATGACAATACCAAAAATATGGAGTTTGAATGCCATCCAACATAAATCCCTTCCATGTTTAGTTTTTTTATTATTAATATATTTGGATAAATATAGTTTATAAAACGGTTATTTAATTTAACAAATGATATAGGATGAACTAAACATCATGCCAGCAAAGAGTCGCTGCGAAAGCAGCCCCCTCTTCCAATCGCTGTTGCAGCCAGATTCTTTCGATTCTTAGCCCCATAGGGGGAAGAATCCGTCTGCAAAGGCGAACACTTCGTTTCTCCAGAAGGGCCCGCTTTCTCCGCTCGGGCTGTGTATTTCTTTTTTTTATCTTATATAGATGGTTTATTTAAAATCTAGCTACATCGGCCTCAAAGGTACGAAGCCGATCCCGATTAATTTATTTATCATCGATCGATTGCGGCTGTCCTCTTGATGCAAGGAACAACATTTTTTCGGACAACTCTGCACTGCTGCCATCGCTCAGCTTGGTAATCCGATTCTCTTGACTTGAAAGTACGAATACTTCTCCTGCTTGATCCGCATATATGTTTCCTCGTACAGAAGCATACATTTTCTCGGCTTTTCCGTCGGGCTTGATCCGATAAATATCACCGACCGGCACTTCAGCATGCCCTTCCGAAGTAAACACGATTAAAGTGCCGTCATCCATTGCAGATAAAATTCGTGCAACTTCAGCACCCACCTGTTCATTCATCGAATGGGGATGTCCCTCCTTGTCAATTAGCCATAAATGGTGTTCCATCCATGTGGTATGATGCCGCTCACTAAACGTATCAGCACTGCTTACCCAGAACGATCCATTCGCGTTATCCTTCCAGCGGTATAGTGATAGAACATCCAATTGAATGACTTGAGTACCGTTCACAAGAAATCCGACTGAGCTTGCACCCGGTAGATTGGTATTCAAGCTGATGAGATAGCTGGAACCAAGAGGCAAAACCGTATCTTGGATATGTATATCTTCTTCCTTGTAAGATTGTACATCACTTGCTCTATTCGCTTCCTTCAAAACAGGCTGAAGTGACATCAGCTCGATGTCTCCCCACATTACCTTGCCGCCGGTCAGCTTTGTTTGATTCGTCTTGGCAGTGGGAGCGGTTTCAACCAATTGAATACGACTTTTCTCAGCTGTCTGAAGGTAACTCCCTTCTGCATGTTGAGCACGTAAGGATTCGATAGCTCCTTTTAACGATTTATTTATTTGAAACGTCCCATAAATGTTCGTGCTGACGAATAACGACTCATCATTGTCCGACACGATCATGCTAGGGATATAACTACGGCCCCCCGCAATTAAACCGAATCCATCCTCGGGAGTCCATGCGGTCGTCCATGCGAACTCTTCATGCGCAAAACGCCACGTTAAAGGGAAATAGGTGATATCGCGGAACGACAAAATCGGATAAGGCTCTTGTGCATTATCGATTTTTTTGCCATTTACCGTTATTGGATAAGAAACAAGGTTCGCCTCGTATGACTTGTTCAGGTCATTATTCTCGGATGCGGGCGCTTCAATTGGATACGAATTAAAATTCGGATACTGCTCTACACCTTCCTTTTTTCGGATAAAAAGACCTTCGCTATTTTTCCACTCCAAAGCTATATTAAGTCGCAGGCTGTTGTTCCATGTCATCGGAACGTAAATAACGTCTTTATAAATAATTGGCGGATATGCCTCCGATTGCATAACCGGATAATAAGAATTGAGGCTTACTTCAAAGGCTGGGAGCTTGACTTCTACTTTTTGCACAGCGGCACCTGCCGTTTGTACCGAAGACAGCAGCAGGGCTATGGCCAATGGAATTGATATAACAATATGTTTATTCATAAAATGATACGACCTCCTCCGGTGTTCCTTTAAAAGAGACGCTGAGTTTGGTTAAAAAGTTGCGAAATTGAGCCATCCCTATCCCCCATATGGGTTATTGAATAAATAATCGCAAGAACTGTCCGAATCAGAGATGCATGACATTTATCCATAGAGATCGTTAACTGCAACTTTCTGGAAAAATCTACGTCTATTTATTAATGAATATAAAGGAGAGCGTCTATGAAGCCATCAATTCTTTGTATGTTTGGAGTAGCATTCTTAGGTTTTGCATTTGCTGGAAAAGACCTTTGGTCTTCGGCGCCTGCTTTTGGTTGGTTTCTTGCTGTGTTCTTTTTTTCAAGCGCTCTTTTTGTTGCTCTTAAAAATCAAAAATAAGTTGAGGTGCCGGAATGTCTTCAAGTACTGGCTTTTTGTTTAGTGGAATGATTGTTTTTGCTCTTTTACTTTCTTTGCTACATATTGTATTAAGCATTTGGGCATATAAAGACTGTTTAAGGAGAGGTAAAAGCCAAGAATACGCCGTCATTGTGTTATTCGGGATGCTATTTTTTCCGGTTATGGGTCTGATCGTATATCTAGTCATCAGGAATGATTAACTCCCATTACCAACCCTTTCCATACGAATGATTCACTTTAAATTCCCTCCGATAGGCCGAACTTTTCGAAAAAAACGGATAAAGCTTATCCAAATAACAAGCATAGGGATGTACGCGTACAGGAAGATGAATCCTGCCCCGGACAGCAGAGAGTCCAGCCTCTCGATAGTGGTTGGCTCTCTCAAAAACACGATGATTATAAAAACGATGCTGCTCGTTATCCATAACGCGGGTCTAGCTTTAAGGCCGACTGTTTTCCTCAGTATCCGTGTCCCTCCCCACAGTCCGATACAGATAGGAGGCAATATAATGAGGAACCAATTAAAAACAAACATATAATCAAATCTTTCAAGGAAAGGTAATTGAATGACTTTCGATAAGATCAGCGTGGGCCATATCGTATGCTTCAACTGCTGAATGTTGAAATAGGCAAAAATCACGAAAGCGAATATCAAATATAATATAGTTGTATGCGCTGCCGCAATATGCGCCCATTTTTGGGATTTCTCATTATTTTTAATGAAAGGATAATAGAGCAGCAAAAACTCAACTCCCTGATATAACGATAACGATTGATGAGCAGACACGGTATATTCGTCAAGATTATGATTTAAGAGTGGGAGGAGATTATTCCAATGGGCATATTTCAGGGGAAAATAGAGAGAGACAAGCAAAATCGAAGGGATAACCACACACCAGAAGCAAATACCGGTTATGACTCTGAAGCCTCCAGATACGATATAGACTGACGTCAACAGAACAATGAGCGACAATTCCCAGGGATGTGACATTGGAAAAACCCAGATATGTAAAACTTCTATGTAAGAGCGAATTTCATTGCAAACAAACAAAATGGTGTACCCGTAAAACCCCAATGTCAGGGCATTTCCAAACCATTTTCCAAACAATTGTTGGTGCAATGAAATGATATCCCCTTTATTCGAATTTTTTAACACAAAAAAAATCATCCAAATAATCAGATGAACACTTAACCCTGCCACCAATAAAGAAACCCATGCATCCTGTTCGGCTCCCAGAATCACTTTACTTGGAAAATTCAACATTGAAACTCCCGTTTGGGTACTATGAATGAGGAACCACAGATAGAATGGAGATACGATTAAGCCTTCACTCGCCTGTTTATTCACGGATATCACCCACTGCTCCATTTCCTATGTTCCAGATTTACTTAGATGAACCTTTAAATTAACTTCAAATTTGATTTTGGGATATTCGACTTCGTAAAATTCCTTCTCACACCAATCTCTACTATGTGCTCTAACCAAATCTCCTACTCCAAACGGGTCTACCTTCTCCTTTACAAACTTATTCAGAAGCACCGCAAGCTTACTGCTCATTTGCTTTTCTAATTGCAAGATCAATTCACGAACATTTCCTTCATCTCTTAAATCTGTCCATTTCGGATAATCCTTAACCATACCATTCACCATCATGTTGTAGATTACCTTAGTCTCATTTATAGATTTGGACACCGATCTGGATTCCTTCCCGTATATACTGGAGAACACGGCCATACCTTTGTTCTGCCCTGTCCTTATTGTAAATGGTACATCCCCTCGTAGATTGCCATGAAGCATTGTATACAGCGGCAGTTCTTCCTGATTAATAATTAATTTCAAATGCTCATCTTTGAAAATCGCATACCCTGCTAATGCAATCTTCCCACCTGGATTTAATGTTAAATACGGAACCGACATATCTCTTCCTTCTCCATAATAATCAAACAATAAAGTATGCAAATTCGAATCCGGAATACCCCCTGATTGAATATTTTGCTTGATGATATGATATGGCAGGCTATCGCCCTTTTTATCCACTAGGGTTTCCAACATCGATGCCGTAGCTCCCTCAGAAACAGCAACAATTAAGTAGTTGCTTATCAGAGGATCTTTGAAAATAGTTTCAATAAAAGGAGATATGCCATCTTCCGCTAACTGCTTATCAAAAAGAATCATCTCCAACTTGGCGATCTCAACGGGCTGCGGGGATTGATTGTTCATCTTATTTAGCAACAGTGTCGGTTTCGCAGCAGTTCCTTGCAAGAGCGTTAATTTCTCGCCATGGTTAAAATCTGAATACAGCCCTGTTCCCTTGAAACCGTTGTCACTCTTGTCTAGTCCCAGAATCATAAGAATATTAATCTGATCTACGATCCTTTGGCTGCTGCAAGCCGTCAGAGCCAGAACAATCACCAAGAGACAAGGAATCCAGCGTTTCCGTTTGTCGCCGCTAGTCATGATCAATATCCTCCTTGACATCGTTTGGTTTATAACGTTTCTGTGAAAGAGGCTTTAGGTGCACACTTCGATTTGTTGTGTATCGGAAAGATAACCGGACAAGGCTATCTGCAAAATTACTTGTTCGAAACGGAAATAAAGGAACCAGATAAGGTGTCCCCAACGATTTTAACCTCAACAAATGCCCGAGGAGTAATATGAACCCGACAATAATGCCAAATCCGCCCCAAAAAGCCGCCAGTAGGATAAAGGGGAACCGCAGGAGACGGATGGTGTTCGCCATTTTAAAAATCGGAGTTGTGAAAGAGGCAAGTGCAGATAACGCTACAATGATTAATAAAATATTGCTGGTGAATGCAGCTTGAACCGACGCTTGTCCGATCACAATTCCACCCACGATTCCTAATGTCTGCCCAATTTTTGCAGGTAAACGAGCTCCAGCTTCCCGTAAAAGTTCAATTGTAATTTCCAAAAAAATGACTTCGATCACAGGTGGAAACGGAACATGAACGCGCGAATTAATGAGTGGTTCAAGCAAACTTTCCGGTATAACTTCAAAATGATAAGTGAGTATCGCAATATATAACGGGGTTGAAAAGATTGAGAAGAACACACTCATAATTCGGATAATACGAAAAAATGAGCCTACAATCCAAGGAAGATGATAGTCCTCGGGTGAAATAAAAAAATCCAGAATGGTTGATGGTCCTGTAATCACATAAGGAGAACCATCGGAGAATACAGCCACTTGTCCACACAAGATGGCAAATATAACGCGATCGACTCTTTCCGTTGATAAGAAAAGCGGGAAAGGCGTGTTAGAATGATCGGAAATAATTTGATCCAATTGAGAGCTGTCAAAAACCACGTCAAAGTGAATAGCTTGAAGACGCTGCTGCATGGTTTGCACGTGTTTAGGATTCGTAATTCCATCTATGTAGGCAATAACAACTTTCGTGTTGGATATTGTGCCCACTTTGATCTCTTGCAGGACTAATGCAGGAATGTTAATTTGCTGGCGCAATAAATGAAGGTTAATATCAATGTTCTCTACAAAGCCCACTTTAGGCCCAACCACGCTAAATTCATTCTCAGTTTCATTGCTCTTGCGATGACCTAAATCATCATGATTAATATTAACGATGAGAAAATTCAGGTCATCATCCTTAAACTGAATGATCACGTATCCCTTCATCAGCTTTGTTACAACTTCACCGGTATCATCTGTCACACTCACATCGTCAAAGGGAATAACCCTTTTTATATCGTCCAAAAGGGTCAAGTTATCGATATTTTCTTGTATCCCTGGAAGGAGATAGCGATTTATTTTCTCCGCGTCTACCAAGGATCGATAATAGCTGATTTGAATGGGGTGACCATGATCAATTGGTGAAAATTGATGAAAATCGTTGGATTTAAGCGCCTGTTGAAAAATGTCATTCTCGGGCATACCTAAAACTTCCTTTTCATTACTTATATTGCAATCTTCGCTATTATGTCCGATATGGAAAAATCAATACACTTACGTATTATTCATTCCTTTCTGTCCTTAGTGTTGGATCAAGAAAAAATCATCCATGCCAATTCCTGTATCCGAGACTAAAAATGTACAGCATCTGCTTGCCGCTCAATCCGAATGCGCAGTGTGCCGCCCTGCTACAAACTGAATATGCCGTGAAGAACCGCATTGAGGAAGAAGGGCTGTCACCCTGCTCGATATTGCCAGTAAGCAGACTGTGCAACTATTTTACAGGGACCTCCCTTCAGCAATATCTGACTAAGGAAAGCCCCAATCTGTAATATCCTTTATTGCTTGTTATAAATTCTGTACATCAGCACTGCAGCTTCCGCTCTTGTCGTATAACTTCTAGGGTTAAGCTGATTCCGATCCCCCATCACTAATCCTTCCTTAACCATGGAAGCCATACTTTCCGCTGCATAGGAGGCCACAATCGAATTATCGGTAAAAATATCAAGATCGGACGCATTGCCACGTGCACTAGTCATTTGTGTTAGTTGCAGTGCTTTAGCGCAAAGTACGATCATATCTTGTCTTGATATTTTCCCATTCGGATTAAACCTGTTATCGCCGATTCCATCGCTGATTCCGACCTTTCTGGCAATTCCAAGATCATGATAGAAGTAGTCTGACTTACTTACATCGCTGAAGTTGTCGTCAATGTCTGCGGCAATTCCCATCGTTCTTACCAGAAGCACCAGAAAGTCTGCTCTCGTAATGCTTTCTGCTGGTGTAAACGCATCGTCCGACGTACCGTTTATTAGTCCTTTTGAAGCGAGCACTTCAATCTGCTTTTTCGCCCACCCATAATCGCCTATATCTTCAAATGTCTTATAATCGTAAGAGATGGCATACATGCTGAAATGAGTCGTCTTAAAAGTTACCCTACCTGTTACCGTATTGTATTTCCCATTTGGCACTTTCACCGCATCGCCATTTCCATCTATATACCAAACGACGATGTGCTCAGAATCCTTCATTTCCTGATCTGATGGTTTATAGGGTATGGATATGGTAACTGCAGCCTGAGGGTTTTCGTATTTAACCACTTTACCGTCAACCTTCATATTAATTTTCAGTATTGGCCTATCACCGATTTTATCCTGCAACTTAGAGTCGCCAATTACTCCCTTATCAACAAACTCTACAGGAAAAGCTATAGTTGATGAAGCCGATACTTCAGAGGACTTAAGCATATTACCCGGCAGTTCTACAATCGCAAACGGAGTCGATAGAGCTATCTTTTGTTTAGGGTCACCATTTGTTACAAAACCTGCAGGCAATGCGGGTTCATATACTTGGGCACCTTCCACTTTTGGCACTTGAATTTCTGCCGTTTTTACTCCGTTATGATCTGTCGCAGCTTTGTCCAACGCATTGGACAATACCGATGCGGAGATTTCCGCTTTTGCCGTTCCAGTAGACTTATCCAACAATGCATTTACACTTATGGCTGATGTACTATCGATACCTTCTGTATTCGTAGGGTCTGTTGTCCCTATCTGTGCAGGCTGTCCATTATTTGAGTTAGCACCATTACTGTTATTGTTATTATCGTTGTTACCGTACCTAATTAAATCTCTTGTTATCGTAAGGGTATACGTTTGAATAGTACCGTCCTGAGCTGTTACAACGACTGCGATCGTATTGATACCAACATCCAGTCTTGCCGTATAAATACCACCCGACTCGGTCGCGACTCCATTAATGGCGATAACCGCTTGTACAGAATTCGCTATCGACGTAATGTCAACAGTATCTACAGCATAACCAACATTTGCAAAGTAACTGTTGTGTTCCTTATCAAATACGGGTGTGATGGTACCTTGCGTGATTGTGAGACTGCTTAATGAAGCATCACTGCTCAGGACCACGTTGTCCAGAACTGTCACACTCACCAATACCTTGTATTCACGGTTTGTAATCGTGATTTCCGAGCTGCCAGTGCTGACTGCCGTTACTTTTCCGAAAGCATCAACGGTTGCTACATGGGTATTGGATGATGCAAAATGGCTCGAACCTGTTACGTCCAAAGTATCTCCGTTTTCATACCTTTGCGTCACTTTAATAGTATGAGCTTCACCAATTTGGAGGCTGTACTTCGTCGAGTCAAGCATAATACCTGTCGAATTAAACGCATCAACCATCACTATAGGGTCTCTTGCATCTGCCGGAGATACATTCGTTGTTGAATTTATAAAAGATACTCCGTCAGCGTGTCTGACATAATATCCATATGCCGGAAGATCACGCCATATATTGGATTCGGGATACTGGCCGAGGGCGTATTCCGGCGGGTTTCCGGGTACCGTCGTTCTGCCTCCTTTGTAAGTGATATGGACATTTTCAAAATAAATATTTTTCAATCTATATTTCGTGCCATCCGACATATTGGCTCCTGCTATCGGAGAAGCCCAGGAAGTGTTCATGTCTTTTCCAATAATATCCTGGAATCTTACCGTATCCATCGTTCCTAATCTTGGTTTATCGTCTTTTGTTGTACGGTCGCTTCTCTTTCCAAGAATAACGAAGAATGGATTCCCCGCATCCTGGACATCAATCCTTTGGAAGGTGATATTGGATACTTCTGCTCCGTCAACCGATTCAACGCACATCGCACAATATTTAACACCTTTCACCATGACATCTTCAAACCTGACGTTCTTGAATGCCCCATAACTAGCTGTTCCAAACTTTAAGCCGTTTGTACCCGAAGCAGTAACATTGGAATTACGGACCAACAGATCCACGACTCCGCGACTTTTACCGCTTTTAATACAAATCGCATCATCGCCGGTATTCACAGTAACGTCCTCAATTACAACATGCCAGCTATCAACGATATCAATTCCGTCCCTGTTGCTTGCCAGCTTAACATCCAAATATAAGTTCCTTATGATCAAATAATCGGTTTCCGCATTTACAACAGTCCACATGCTTGATTTCGTAATATATAAGTTCTGTATGGTTACATTATTGCTAAGTACAGTATAAATGGCCATAGGTCTTGTGGGTTCGCTCCCTGTGCTAAAGGACCCGCCGCTTCCATCAATTGTACCTCCACCGTCAATTTTCACATTCTCTACATGGTTCGCATAAATCAATGCTTTATTACAATTGGCTTCAGGACCTAATTGTGTATTATAAGTAAGCGGATGGGTATCCGGATAATCTGAAGCTGAAGTGCTTCCCTTTAATGTTGCTGAGGAATCGATATAAAGTGTCATATTACTCTTCAATTCGATCATTCCTGAAAGAAATGTACCGTGATGCAAGTAAACCGATCCACCAGTACCTGCAGCAGCTTCGATTGCAGCCTGAATGGCAGCTGTATCCTTAGTTGTACCATCCCCTATGGCCCCATAATTCTTAACATCGAATACCGGTGTCGGCGGCCCTCCTATAAAGGATGCTTGGTTGTATACTTTGATATTGTCAAAGTACAGTGCGCCGGTATTACCCGAATCTATGCTGAACGATAGCTTCCCTACATCAGAAGCCTGGGTCACAAAAGGAATGCCGCTTCCTCTTTTTACTCCGTCAATGTACAGATCATACTTATTGGCAGTTGTATCAAGCACTGCCCTGATTATATACCATTTGTCAGCATCGAAAGTTACACCTGCATGGGTCCATGTCCCATTTTTCTCATATGCGATATTGGTACCATTGAATGCTATGCGTGCAATAATATTACCATGACTGTCATAGATGTATGGGATGTACTTAATTCCCGCTCTTTCCATAGCTTTAACTTTAGCTTCAACTGTCACTATTCCATCTAGTGAGGGGAAAGTTTTTTCTGCAGATGCATGATTCCCAGCAGCACTTTTAGATATCATAATACTCTTATCAGCCGGGAATGGAACTTCTTGTACGTTCACAATGCCGCCAGAAGTATCCGTGACCCAACCGGTCGGCGCATTGCCAGTTTTATCACTGTTAAAGCTGTCGTTAACTGTAAGCTCTTTCGCTGCCTGCGGGAAATTGTTAAGTGGAGCCGCAGTAACAGCAGTAGCTTTACTGCTTTGTACAGATTCAATAACTTGTCCGCCAGGAGTAGTAAATACGGATGTTACCTTATAATCGTATGCTGTGCTGGGCAATACGTTGTTATCAATATAGGCTGCAATGCCAGGCTGGGATTGGCCCACATAACGATATTGGCTATCTTGTGCATTCGCTCTATAAATACTGTATTTTGTTGCACCAGCCGCCGGAATCCAGTTTAATGTTACGGATGTGTTCCATTCTTGTCCAACACTAAGCCCTTGAGGTGCAGCTATCGTTGAGATTGAATTTACATTCACATTTGCCTGAGCTTGATACACGTTTTGTCCAACTGTATAGGTTGCGGTTAGCTGTGCAGTCCCTACGCCGACTGCAATAATTTCACCTGTTTGGTCGATTGTTGCAACACTTGGATTTGAAGAAGTAATCATACTGCTGCTTGTTACATTCTCTTTGGCTCCATCTCCGTCAATCGAATTCACTTTTGCTTTAAAAGTATCGCCTGTATAGAGGTCATATGTGGATTTATCAAAGTTAATCCCTTCTACTTGAGCAGGAAGCATTGTATATACTTTAAGATTATTAACATAGCTTGTGGACGCATTACTATTATCTGCTTTAAACATAACCCTTGTTATACTCGTATTACCAGAAAAATCAAGCAGCATATCTTCCCTGATAATATCCTGTTGAACCCCGTCAATCCAAAGATCGTAGGTATTCGCGTTTGTATTAACGACTATTTTCAGGTTATACCATTTGTTTTTCTCGAAAGGTTGTGCATTAATAGTACTGGTTTTACCGAGTGCAACAAAATAGCCATTTCTAAACCCAAATTTCATAAAAGCCTTATCATTACTGTTATATAAATAGGGAGCTACGCTAAATTGATCCCCTGTTGTCATCACTCTTGCCTCTATAGCTACTTTTCCAGTAAGTCCCGGAAAAATCCTGTTAGCTTCAGCCGCATCCGTTTTGTTTGCAACGAACAAGCCTAAACTCTTGTCAGAAGCAGATGGTATTTCTGCCACAGCTGCTTTTCCGGTACCTGCAAGTATATCTGTCCATCCGGTTGGCAATGCTTCTGTTACCATGCTGTTAAAATCATCATTTACTATAAACCCTGATGCCGCTGATGTCGTAGCACTTACTTTTGCACTTCGCGCGGATTCAATAACTTGTCCGCCGGGTGTGACAAACACGGACGATACCATATAATCATAGGCTGTACTTGCTAATACGGTACTATCCGTATAAGGGGTTGTAGTTGATTCTCCTATTTTACTATATTGTCCGCTTCCCGCAGCCGTCCTGTAAATATAATATTTTGCTGTATTGGGTGCAGCAGACCAATTCAATTGCACTAATGTGTCCGTCACAGTACTTGTGCTAATACCTGATGGTGCCATAAGAGTCGGTAGCGGATTTACATTCACCGTTGCCGATGCGGGTGTACTATATACACTATTTGAAACCGAGACTTGTGTAGTACCCTGAATATTTGCTGTAATCTTCCCTATCGTCGGGTCGATGGATGCAATGCTGGTGTTCAAGGATGAAAAAGAATTCCCACTTGTTATCACTTGTTTGCTCTTATCTGAATAAACCGCTTTCACAACTGTTTGAATTACATCTCCTGTATAAACGCTATACGTAGCCGGATCAAATTCTAAACCTGTAACTGTAGCAGAAGGCTTCATTGTATATATTTTTAAATTATCATAATAAATGGTACCTGTATTGTCGCCTGAGTCCATTTTAAGAGTGACTTTCCCCACAGATCCGCCCGATGAAGCTGCTAGAGCTTGACCAGTCAGCTTGCTAGTCCCATTTATATACAGGTCATAGGTATCACTTGATGTATTAATCACTACTTTGATGTCATACCATTGGTCCTGATTAAATGCCTGTACTTTATTTTGCATTCCTGCATTATTTGCCTTTATCTGTCCACCATTCCACTGTATTTTTACTATAGAAGCACCCGCCCCATTAGTTATATATGGGGCAACCTGTGTTCCAGTCATCGGACCAGACGACATGACACTAGCCTCAACTACCACTAACCCGCTTAACGGTTGACTGGTAAAATCTACCGAGGACTCCGCTTTGTTGGTATTGTTTGCTGACTTAGTTATCTTCACGCTTCTATTGGAGGCATCGGGAGGGTTCCCCACAGTTACAGTACCACCTGTCGTCTCCGTAAACCAGTAATTCTTATCTAACACACCATTGCTTTGTGATGACCAATCCTTGTAATTTGGCGCTTGACCTGTTGGAAAGTTCGTGCTGCTGTTAAAGTTCTCGTCCAAATAGTAGTTTTCCGCGCCTCCTGCTTGCACAACGGTTGAGTTAAGGTTAACGGCAGGTAGCATGCCTACCAGCAATGCGGCTATTAGCAGCATGCTTGTGAATCCTTTTTTTCTCATAACATTCTCCCTTATGTTATATTTTTCAGGCTTCAACTCTTCGGAATTGCAAAGCCAGATCAATACCGGATCAATATCGGATCAATACCGGCTGGAACTTCAAAAGAATCCATGCGTTCCACTGTTAAATCACGGACATGATCCGCGTAAAGGCGTCCCCTGTCGGGAATGCTGTCCGACTGCTCCTGTTGAATGCGGATATCACTTAGAAGCAAACCGTCGACGTTAACAGCGATGAATTGGTAAGGATGCAAAGCGTGATTGAGCCGATCGGGATCGATCTCAACACGACGGGCCCCCGGCGGTTTGGTTGTATTCGCCAAATTGCAAGGGCCGGATACGTTCCAAATAATATTGCGGAAGCGAATATTCTCAATGGGCTGCTCTGGAATCCCTTCGATGTAGCACCGTCCCTTTGCCGTCACCGTAATATTATCAAATGTAATGTTTCGGATACGTCCTATCTTCGGTTCCTTGTAATAACGGGGAGTAATGTCTAATATAATCGGGAATTCATTGCGTGCTTCAATGACCATGTTGCTGAACACCATATTTTCGTATACGCTTCCATCCTTCATGTAGAGAGCAAGCGCCACATCCGTATTATAGATGATGCAGTTATTAAAAGTGATGTTGCGAACGGATCCGGTAGCTTCTGTACCGATTTTAAGAGCGGCATGCCGGGAACTAAGTATGCAATTGGTTACCGTAATATTTTCACACAAGTCTCCTTCCGTGCTTTTAATCACAATACAATCGTCGCCTGTCTTAATATTGCAATCGCTGATGATGACATTTTTACAACCATCGGGATCAATGCCGTCGGTATTAATACGATTCATGTCGGCCAAGATGGTAAGCCCCCGTACCATCACATCCTCGCAGCGCATCAGATGTAAAGTCCAAAAGCAAGAATATTGCAGCGTGACATCCAGAAATTTAACATTTTTACAATCCCGATAAAATACTAAGGCAGGCCGAAATTTCACTTCTGCGGCCGCAGACGGAGGTAGAGGACTGGCGCCTCCGCCATCGATGATGCCTTGCCCTGTAATCGAGACGTTGTCCACACCATCGGCCCAAATTAATGCTTGGATTTGACCAGGCAAATTTCCGTAAGGCGTCTTGCAAATTTCAGGAAAAAGCGCTGGATTATCTGCCCCTCGGATGATAGCACCCATTTCCAGATGCAAACACACATTCGAGCGGATTTGAATCGTTCCGCACAGATAAGCTCCTTGCGGCACAAGAACCATGCCTCCACCGTTTCGGCTGCAATCGTCAATAGCTGATTGGATCGCCTTATGATCTAATGTCGATCCGTCCCCAATAGCTCCAAAATGCTTCACATTATAGCTCATATTGATCTCCTCTCAAGTGTAAAGGTCATGATACAAACCCCAAAGAACGAACATCCGTCTTCGGGGTACTTTGTTTTTGGAAACGAATTATTTTTTATTCAAGAACTTATAAATGTCCTGCGTGAGGAATGCCTTGTCTTTGTTATCCGCGTACCACTTAGCATACCAATCTTCCAATTGCTTTCCTCCGCCTTTATCCCACACTGCTTTCGCATCCGCGAGCGCCTTGTCAATCGTGTAAGTCGATCCGCTAACAATCGATTTAGCCCATATACTCGTAATTTGCAGACTGAGATCAGCATTGATTTTTGCAAGGTCAGTCGGCAAATTAGGCATATGTTCAGAAAGTGTTAAATCCGGCATAGGTCTTTCAGGCGATTCATAGGCTTCCCGAGCTTGCTTGATGAAAGTTAAGTAAGCATTTTGATCGGGTACCTGTGGATCGAAAGAGCTCTCCGTTTGGTTGCAAGCCCCCACTAAGTCTGGTGACGTTTGCATAGCAAGATCAGGTACATAAACAAGCTCTTTTTTGTTTTTCTCCAAATCAATCGGTGCTGGGCATCCGTTAGCTCCTTGCTTCCAATGGGTACCTTCCAATCCGTACTTCATGACCACTGCTGTTTCTTTAGATGCTATGAAATCGATGTATTTCACTGCAGCTACCGGATCCTTAGCACCCCGATAAACGACGGTAGTCATTTGCGCCGGATTAAGAAAGTTCATACTGAATTGGCCGAATTGCGTCTTTGGCAAAGGCATCGGCAATATTTCTGCGCCAGGCACATTTTTCTTCAACGTTTGGTAGTTGGATAATCCCGGATTGAATTGCTGCGAATGCTGCATCGCATATATCCCAAGCTTACCGCTAAGCCAATCCTGCTTTGCCTTTTCGCCATTTTTGTCGGTAAGGTAATCTTTGTCTACTATGCCCTCGTCAAATAGCATTTTCTTAAATTCGTTGCTAGCTTTTGTTCTGTCCCAATCGTATGTGAGCTTTCCATCCTTAACGACCCAACCAACATCGCCATACATCTTACTGATCGCCATTCCAGTATCAGCGGCGATTGAAATTCCATAGGTATTCTTTTTCCCATCCCCATCCGGATCCTGTTCTGTGAAAGCTTTAGCAACCTTAAAAAGCTCCTCTGGTGTCTGAGGCATTGGCAGATTCAGCTTTTTCAACCAATCGGCACGAATAATAAGAGAATACATGGACATCGTTCCCTGCAATCGGCCTATTTCATAAAGCTTACCGTCCGGCTTGGTTCCTGCCTTTTTCAACTGTGGGTATTGCTCCAGCAGCTTTTTGTAGTTAGGTGCATACTTGTCAATTAAATCGTCTAACGGCAGCAGCTGCTTTTGTTGATACAATAGATCACGATACTGCGGGTCGTACTCATTGATGACATCAGGTACTTCTCCCGAGGCGAATAAGGTATTAAATTTAGCGATAGAGTCCGTTCTTGGAATCAAAATATATTTCACATCGGTGGGCCCATTTTTATTAACCCAGTCAGTCCACCTGCTTTTATCCATTGTGCCTTCTTCCGCAGGGACACGTCCTCGGTCGTAAAGTGTGACGGTCGCTGCCCCTCTAACTGCAGCCTGTGTTGTTGCCTTTCCGTTATCGGATTTTGGTTGCTCCTGCTTACTGTCTGCGCAACCAACAACCAGAGAACTGGACAAAGCGGTTAGAGCAAGCATAGACATCCATTTTTGTGAAGAAATCATCATTCTTTTGCCTCCTTGAAATGTTTTTTCCTTGTCTATTTTTCTATCCCTTGCAAAAAATAAAAACGGAACAAGTTACCCTTTGACGGAACCGATCATCACACCTTTGACGAAATATTTTTGCACAAAAGGATATACAACCAACATAGGTGCGATCATTATGATGATAGCGGCGCTCTTGATTGAATTTGGAGTGACTGCCTCGACGTCATCGGGTTGTAAATTGTTCATTTGCTGCAATAGCTGCTGGCTTTGCACCATTTTTTGCACGAGAACGGTAAGGTTGAACAGTTTCGTATCATTGATGTAAATCAGCACGCTCATAAACGCGTTCCAGAAACCAACACCATAAAAAAGCGCCAATGTGGCAACTACCGGCAGCGAGAGCGGCATGATGATTTGGCCCAGCAATCTCAGTTCCCCACAGCCGTCTATCCGGGCAGCCTCCTCTACCTCCACAGGGATATTATCGAAAAAAGTGCGCATAACAAGCATGTTGTAAGTACTGATGAGCCCAGGCAGCCAAAGAGCGCCATAGGAATTGACAAGGCCAAGCGATTTAACAAGCAAGTAAGTTGGGATCAAACCACCGCTGAATAACATAGTAAACACCATAGCCATCGTAAAAAATTTCCGTCCCCAAAAATATTTACGCGATAGCGGATATGCTGCCATAATCGTAAACAGCATGCTGAGCAATACGCCAACCAGCGTAATGACCACACTATTCTGAAAGGCTAGAACGATATTAGTTCCTTTGAGTAATGCTTTATATGAATCCAAGTTAAAGCCGATAGGCCACAAGGAAACAAAGCCGGATGCAACCGCATTCTGATTGCTAACGGATACGGCAAAAATATTGATGATCGGCAGTAGGCAGCTAAGCGCTACTAAAGTCATGACGATATAATTTACAACATAAAATAGCGATTCACCCTTTGTGTCGTTCATAACGCTCCACCTTTTTACCAAAGTCCTTGACCAAACGCACGAGCGATTCGATTGGTTACCGCTACGAGAACAA
Source organism: Paenibacillus sp. 1_12 (assembly GCF_900114475.1). Classification (GTDB taxonomy): domain Bacteria; phylum Bacillota; class Bacilli; order Paenibacillales; family NBRC-103111; genus Paenibacillus_S. The sequence goes on from NZ_FOTE01000019.1 coordinate 48,769, forward strand.
TCCCAATTAGCGATTCGAACAAGCCCATTGCCGCGGTAACACTAAAGTTAGCTCCTTGTAAACCTATTTTGAAAATATAAGTGCTAATTACCTCGGATACTTGAGAAACAACCTGGTTTTGTAGCACGTAGACATGATCGAATCCGACTTCCATAACATGACCCATTGACAAAATGAGCATTAAAATAATGGTTGGACGAATTCCAGGGAGTGTAACGTGCCATATTTTCCGCCATTTCCCCGCTCCATCCATATTGGCAGCTTCATATAAGCTGGGATCGATTGTGGTGAGCGAAGCTAAATAAATAATGGCACTAAACCCGGCCTCTTTCCATATCCCTGATCCGACGAAGATAGATACCCAAGAGACATCGTGGTACAGAAATGCATAGCTTGAAAAGCCCAGCAGCTTCATTAATCCGTTGACGATGCCGGTCTGCTCGGCAAATACCGTCACCACAATGCCGCCGACAATGATCCACGACAAGAAGTGGGGAAGGTAGACCAGCGTTTGCACTGATTTTCTAAACCACAGCTTTCTTACCTCGTTCATCATGATAGCTAGAAGAATTGGAAACGGAAAGCCTACAAAAACGCGGAGACAGCTGAGCAGCATCGTATTGTAGATGATTTCCCGCGAATAGTTGTTTTCAAACAAATATTTGAAATGTTTGAACCCTACCCATTCACTGCCCATAATTCCGTCAAAAAAATTGTAATCCTTAAATGCGATCACCAAACCGAGCATTGGTATGTACTTGAACACGATATAGAACAGAATGACCGGCATAAACATGGCCATAAGAGGAATGTTCTGTTTAATAATCCGCGATCTGCGCAGCTTGACGGATACATCCGCACGCTGCACGGTTTCCCTAGACAAAGGTGACTGAGCCTTGATCATTTGTTTCGATTACCTCCTCTCTTTCGTTGTGTATGATTCGTTTGCAAATTGATCTTAATTGACGAGGGCTGGAGGTGTATATAGATATGTTTTAATGTGATATGCAAAAAGAAAAAAAACCCTTCCCGTCTAATTTCTAAGAAAGAAGAGCTTTGAAAAACAGTCAGTATTCATTTTGTTACGGAATATACAATTTAGCAAAATCAAGGCAGCGTGCCCTTTCTGTAATCTCCTGGGGTGCTCCCTACATGCTTTTTAAAGACGCGAATGAAAGATACCGGTAACGAATAGCCAACCTGAGCGGCTACATCCTGGATAGAAAGGCTAGTTTCCAATAGAAGTTTCTTGGCCCGCTCTATGCGTATCGTGGTTAAATAATCAATGAACTTCTCACCAAATTCTTCTTTGAATAATCGGCTCAAATAGTTGGGATGTAATTCAAACCGGTCGCTGAGTGACGATAGGCTAAGGTCAGTATCAGCAAAATGCGTTTCGATATACGCCTTCATTTCACCTATTAACTGATAATGGGTTTTGCCTTCCCGTATGCGCCGCATATCTTCGGCTGCCCTGTTTAATACGTCATAAAAGCGTAAATCCAATTCCTTCAATGTTTCGAAATGGTCTAATATTGCATTCAATTCGGGCATCTTCTGCTCCCACACCTGCTGCAGCTCTTCGGACAATTCAACCGATTCACGGTACATCTGATAAACCATATAGTTCATCATGCTAATTAATTCATCCTTGGGAGTGGACCTCGACTGAATTTCCTTAAAAATCTTTGCATATTCTTCCTTCCAATTCTCGTCACCAAGCCGAAACGATTGGGTGATGGAACGGATGCTTTGGAGACTTTTAAACATATCTTTGTGGATAGGTTGTCTAACGATCTGAGAATGATCCAACAATCGGTTGTTCCCGAGCGTCAACTTGTATTGTAATGCCTCCATTGCATCGTCGTAACAAACTGAAACTCCTTCAAGATGCTCCGTAATGGAGCCAATACCAATCGTAACTGTAAACGGCAGATTGGCAGATACCCATCGGATCGTTTCATCCCCAACTACATGTATCAGACCATCGCCGTCCATACCAACTGCGATGGGAAATATCACCGCCAAATGATGTGTATCTATCCATTCACTCCATATGGTTACCCCATGGTTCTGGCAAATCTCCTTCAGGACGCTGCTTACGGCAAACTTCAGAAGGTTTTGATCCTTCACATTGTAGGTGCTAATAAACTTTGTATATGTATCGATTTCCACAACGATAACCGCATAGCTTTCGAAGTCCTCTCCGAATCCCTTATACAGAAGTTCATCCGCCCATCTGGAAGGGTTAACCGTCAGGTTGCCATCGAGCAATTCCTGGAAGAAATGTTTGCTTCGATAGGCTTGATTCTCTTCATATTGTTTCTCGTAGCGGATCGATTGCTCGATCAAATTGTGAATACCAACTTCGATGAACTTGAACTCATCACTATCCGCTTTCCCCGCGAAAGCGTTACTGCGGTTTTGCGAATATTGGTAAATGTGAGCCATAATCGTTTCAATAGGCTTGTAATTTTGGCGAGTAATATAAAATATCCAAATACCACCTGCTAATAAGCTAAAGATTCCGATGCTCATCCACACATAGCTTAATACCGAAAACACTCCGAACAGTTGCATATCGGCAAAATTGCTGTCAACTTCCCAGCCCGTATATTCGGATGTTACCTTCGTAATCGCTGAAGGTCGCGCTTGAACAGTTGCATCTGCTACCCACTGGCTGTCGCCGAACAAAAAGGAACCGTGCTTATCAAATACATCGATATGGCTTATTTTCGAATTAAGCATCGGTTGAACAAGCTGTTTAAGTGAATCTAACCGAATGTTTACTACGATATAACCTTCGTTTCCGAATGGTGGGACCATCTTTTTGACGATAGTGATTACAGGCCTACCCTGTTTATTTTCAATATTCTCTTGGTACATTCTCAAATCAGTGTACCGCCTCGGGATACCGTTCTCTATTCCCCGCAATAAAAATTCCCGATCCCCAAACTCATCGAACGATGAGGAGGATTTGTCGGTGAGCACGACTTGATCGGAACTTCGGTACAAATAAACCGAATCAATTAGCGGGACATACCGCAACAGATCAAACAATTCGATCGAAGCCTCAAAACTGGAATAGTATTTGTTGGAGGAATCTTCATTTCTGAAGAAGTGAGCGTATTTATTATTGGACATCACTTCTTTGGTAATCGTTTGGTCAATAGAAATTAGTGAGGAGTCAATGGTTTCAAGAATGCGCTTTACATAAATTTCGTTCGCTTTCTTAGCCTCCTGCTTGGAAAATTCACTCATGGACATAAAGAATACAGTAATTAGAATGATGACCACGACAAAAAAAATAGGGAGATAAGAAAGCAGCAGACGGCTGCGCCAATTGAATTTCATAATGCCTCCTGTGTGAACTGTATAAGCTGCTTCATCTCATGTGGGGATAAAAAAACCTCATCCAATATAATCTACTATAATCTACACCTAACAATTTGAAAACCTTATTCATATAGTAGTAAAGGAAATAAAGATATTTACAAGGAAACACGAATAAACACCGCGTGCCCTATTCTCATATCGAACCAATAGGGTTGCGTTGTTATTCAGATCCTAATGTGCGGAGGAAAAGTTCCTTCCTCCGCTATTAATCTATTTGGACACCATTATTATAATCGAGAGTTTACTAAACCTTTTGAAACTTGCCATACCTCTGTATAAGTTCATTTGTTGCTGTTCGGGCAATCCGAGTTGCAATGAGTCCGTCTAAACCGGTAGGCATTTCCCCAATTTGACCGGTTTCAAGTGATTCAGCAAAAGCATCGTACATTCCGGGAAAATTCTTCTCTCTAGCAAAAGGAAAATGGGTTGTGCCCGTTGAAGTACGCATCTCAAATAGTTTAGATTCACGATCATATCGAATAACACCTTCTGTTCCAATGAGTTCATAAATAAAATGTGAAACGGGTTCCTTTGCCGTAAAGCAATAGGAATAGCTGATTTCTAGCATCGTATGGACATCATTGGAATGAGTCAGATGAAGATACATATGGTCTGGAGCTTCGTACTCATCTACCCATGCTCCTTCAGAGTGTTGAATATGCACATCAGAATTAAGCCACCACCTGGCAAGATCAATTTGGTGAACACCACAGTCAACCATAGGTCCGCCTTCAAACATTCTTTCTACCCTTCGCAAATTTAATTGAGGTGGGATTTCGTTATTATTCAAATACTTACCGTGATTATTCCAAACATAGCTTAACCTCAGGGAGCGAACTTCACCTATGGTCTTATTTTCCACGATACTTTTGATCCTTTGAGCAACTGGACTGAATCGATAATCAAATGCAGTAAACAACATCAAGCCCGCTTCATCCATCATAGCAATCATTTCGGCTGCTTCTTTGTCATCCATTGCCAACGGCTTCTCACATAGAACATGTTTTCCGTAACGTGCGGCATCGACTACATTTTGATAATGAAAGGGAGCTGGAGATGTAATGACCACCGCGTCAAAACCTGAACGAAAAAAAGGTTCTACATCTGTAAATACTTGAACATTGTGTTTCTTCTCAAGCTCTTCTTTTCGAGTAGAATCAGGTTCATAAATTGCAACCAGTTCAATTTTTGACGAATTATTAATTGAGGGGATATGTCCGTAATTTGCTACAACTCCGCATCCCATCAAGCCTATTCTTAACATACACTTTCCTCCTCTGATGATCACGGCAAGCTTTCTTTTAGTTTCCTTATTCTTTTATCGAACCTAACAATACCCCTTTAGTAAAGTACTTCTGTAGAAAAGGATATATTAAAAGAATCGGTACAGTGGCAACAATGATAGCGGCATACTTTAAGGTTTCGGGGAAAGCGGCTTTATTAAAATCATCCACCGTTTGACCATATCCTGTGGTATCGCCCACGATTACTAGCTGTCTTAAAACCACTTGCAGTGTCCAGAATTTTGAATTGTTCTCATATATAATTGGGGCGAAAAATTGGTTCCAATTCCCAACTGCATAAAACATGGTAAACGTTGCTAGTGCAGGCAGTGATAAAGGCAGGACAATCCGGAAAAGCACCCCAAAGTTGCTGCAGCCGTCAATCCGAGCCGATTCTTCAAGAGATTCCGGAATGCTCAAGAAAAAGTTTTTTAAAATAATAAGATTGAACGCACTGATGGCACCTGGAATGAGTAGCGCCCAGATTGTATTAAGCATCCCCAGCCCTTTAACTACCAAAAATGTTGGGATCATCCCGCCACTAAATAACATAGAAAATATAACCAATATCAATATGACTCTACGTCCACGAAATCGTTTTTTTGATAATGTATACGCTAAGCTCGTAGTAAACAGCATATTTGTTAAAGTGCCCGTTACAGTAATATATAAGGTAAACAGAAGCGCTCTGACGAATGATGGATTGGACATGATCATATGATAGGCGTCAAGAGTAAACTCATCCGGCCAAAGTATGATATTCGAAGTCAGTACTTGTTTGACAGGTGATAGTGAAGCAACTAGTACATAGTAAAATGGAATAAAGGTCAATAAGGTTACAACCATTAAAAAAATATAATTAAACCCGTCAAAAATACGACTACCTAAACCCTTATTATGAATCATGGCGGATCATCCTCCTCTCCCCTTTATTCATTTTAATAAATCCCTTCTTCGCCGAATTTCTTTGTCAGCCAGTTAGCGACAGCAAGTATGATCAAACTGATGACTGATTTGAACAATCCAGTGGCTGTCGCAAAGCTGAATTGTCCCCCGATTAATCCCTTGCTATAAACGAAGGTTTCAAAAACATCTCCTACATTAAGAACCAAATTGTTCAACATTAAGAAAATTTGTTCAAAACCGACATCAAGGATGTGGCCAAGACGCAGGAGAAACAAGATAATAATCGTACTGCGTATTGTAGGCAGTGTGATATGCCGCAGTTGCTGCCATCGGTTGGCACCATCAACAACCGCAGCCTCATATAACATAGGGTCCACACCTGCCAATGCAGCTAAGTAAATAATCGTTCCCCAACCAGCTTCTTTCCAAATATCCTGGGATACAATCAATGTTCTGAACATATCAGGCGCGGATAAGAAATTTACAGTTTGTCCACCTGCTTCTTGTATCAAGTGATTGACCACACCCCCGCCAGACAACAACACATAAGTCATCGAAGCAATGACAACCCACGAAATGAAGTGAGGGAGATATATGACTGTCTGTACTATCCTTTTAAAAAACAGCTTGCGTATTTCATTCAGTAAGAGAGCGAAAATTATCGGTACAGGAAAGAAAAATACAAGTTGATAAAAACTAATTAACAACGTATTCTTCATCAACCTCCAAAAATGCTCATAATGAAACAGGTTGTTAAAATGCTTCAATCCTACCCATTCGCTGCCTGAAAAGCCGAGAAAGGGACTATAATCTTGAAAAGATAATAGAATTCCCCACATAGGAATGTATTTGAAAATAATGAAATACAAAATACCTGGAACTGCTAACACATATAAATCCCAATCCTGATATATCGAAGCAAATCTTTTTTTTCTTAAAGATTTTGTTTTCTCAGCGATCATAGATTTTTCCTCCCTATAATCCTGGGGGTCATCCTATACAAATGACTCTTGCTGCAAAACTGCAGCAAGAGTAATCCAAAGGATATCATCTCCAGTTTATTTACTGCCCTGAGCTTTATAGTACTCATTCGTATCTTTGGTCATTTGATCTCCGCCTCCGGCATTCCATTTAACAACAAACTCGTCAAAGGCACTAATCGGTAATTCACCAGTTACAATTTTGAAATAGTATTCCAATTTCAATTTATTCAAATCTGCTCCTTTTTCTATCGTTGTTGGTGATAAATAAGAAGGTACTGGACTAAAAATACCTTTATCTTTAATCATATCGAGAGCATCACGTTGAATTTTTTGGATCTCTTGAGGGGCTCCTCCATCAACGTAACTGTAAATATCGTAAGGAGATACCATAATAAGCTCCTTTAAGTTATCCTGCTTATACTTATCATTTATGGTAAAAGTACCATCCGCATTTTTTGTATTATGGATGCCATCGACACCAAATTTACCGAAGTGAGCACCATCAGGACTTGCTTCCCAGTCCAAAATCTCCATAATTTTTTTAGCCTTTTCAGGCTTGACTTTAGCTGGTATCAGCCATCCACCTGCATTTCCCGTCGTACCGTTAAAGCCGCTGATTCCTGACGGACCAACAGGGGGGTCAATAAAAATCAGTTCAGCCTTAGGGTCAACCTTTTTAAGGGCAGTGATGTCCTGAGCATAGTCAACGATATAGCTTTCAACCACCATACCTGCTTTTCCACTTTGCAATTCTTTTCTGACCATTCCTTGTTGTACGGCTATATCCTTACTAAGAGCACCTTGAGCATACAAATCCCGCAGCAGTTGGAGAGTTTGCTTCATTCCCGGAGTAATATTCGAGTTGATTAATGTTCCATCAGCTTGTTTTAGCCAGCCGTTACCCGCGCCTAAAGCAAGGAAGATCGGGTTCAAATTTTCCAAGTTACTACCCGTGGCAATACCATAAGTATTCGCCTTGCCGTCACCATCAGGATCATTTTTAGCAAACGCAATTGCTACTTTGGCAAAATCATCTATCGTTTTGGGTATTGGCAGATTAAGCTTATCCAACCAATCCTTGCGAATCACTACACCTGTCCGAACAATCGGTCTTGGCCTTGGAATTAGGTAAGAGTGACCATCCACCTTTAAATTGTCCCAAAGCTTCTGGGGGAACTGCTTTAAAGTAGGTGCGCTTTCGATGTACTTCTCCAATTGCATAAAAGCACCCTGTTTTATATAATTACTCAGCCCTGCGTCGGGAAACGAATTCCAAACCATAACATCTGGTAAATCTCCTGATGCTATGACGACGTTCTGTTTTGTCGTATAATCACCAATCGGTACATCCATCAGATTAAGATGCACATTAAACTTTTTTTCCAAAAATTTAATCGCTTCGTTATCGTCATGGGTAAATTGCATATTGGAAGATGTGTAAAACATAACACTTAGATCCATAGGTTTTGTTGAAGCATCTGGAGAAGAACCCACTTTATCAGATGAAGAACAACCAATTAATGATGCCATTAGTACTCCGGTTACTGTCAATGTACTTGCCTTACGTATTCTGTGTTTAGTCAATCCGTTTACCCCCTTAAATTTATCATTTCATTAAATTTTCTTACCCTATATGCGACGTTGCGAAATCGCTTACATTTACAAAAAGATCACCTCACACGGATATGGTCATACTTCAAAACTTGATATTCTTTTCATTTAACCTATCCACCTGCATCTATAATTTTAAGTCTTAGTGAAGGTGTTTTCTAGACACAGAACTGGTGAATAATTGTACAAAACTGTCATTCGAAATTAAAAATTTACCCTAATGTATGAATTATGCACTTCTTATTCAGAAATACGAAATCTGATAATTACAGTAAAATGTTATGAAAATAGATCGAAATAATAAACTCAACAAGAGGGCAGCATTGAAGTGACAGGTTTCGACTGCCCGTTGGAAGTCCAGCTTATTGCACCAGGATGGCACCGTAATGTCCATTCACAGAAACGGTCACGGAACCATTTTGAACCGTATATGCAGTTCCTGTAATTTTATCTGTCATTGTACTCCCGTCCACCACACTCAGCTTAGACACCGGAACCGTAACTGATTTGCGAGCCGTATCATTGTTTAAAACAACGGCAATTCGGTTCGAATTGTCAAATCGCCCATAGGAATAGATTTTAGTCGAATCATCCGCGATTAATGTCATAAATGAACCCGTCCTTAAAGCGGGATATTGATTACGAATACCGATTAATTGTTGTGTTAAGGAAACCGCGCTGTTTGAAGTCGTGCCTTGTGTCCAGTCAAATGTACGGCGGTTGTCAGGATCCGCTCCGCCCTGCATGCCATACTCATCTCCGTAATAGATTGTGGGAGTTCCAACGTACGTCATTTGGAAAAACAGTGCAAGGTAGGTTTTCCATATATCTCCCCCCGCCCTCGTTCCGAATCGCGTAATGTCATGATTACCCAAATGGTTGCTCATCACCTGCTGAACGTTGGTCGGATAATTGGCTCTTGTTCCTTGCAGCCAACTGTCGAATTGGGAGGTTGGAATCGATGCTGTATTATTGCTGTAATCTTTGCCGGTAATCCATTCTGATACGGGTTGTGTAAATCCATCAAAATTCGTCGCTCCGTCCCACTGATCGCCCGCCGAAGTCCAAGATGATGCATCTCCCCAGAATTCACCCAAGATATTAGCATTGGGATTTATGGATTTTGCCGCAATACGAAATTCCTTCCAAATCGTGTGATTGGTGGCGTTGTTCCCATTACCTCCATCCTTATCGGCATATTGGGGAGCATCCAACCGCCATCCATCGATATTGTAAGGTGCCCCCAAATAGGTTTTTGCAACCGAAGTGCTATTGTTATATAAAGCATTGCGCACTGCAGAACCTGTCGCTCCAAAATTCAATTTCGGTAATCGAGATGATGTGAGGAAAGTTGAGAACGTATTGGGCCAGGTCTGGAAATTATAATAATTGGACCAAGTGCTCGATTGTGACTCATAGGCTCCAAGCGTAGGCCATTTGTTATACTTGTCAAACCATTGATTCGTATCGCCCGTATGATTGAAAACACCATCCAGTACAACATACCCTTTCGGACCGTTTGTTGAACTATGAATATTCGAAATGAGCGTTTGCAGGAGAGAATTCGTTCCTAAGGCCGGGTCTACGGTATAGTAGTCCTCTGTATCGTATTTATGATTAGTTGGAGCTTGGAAGATCGGGTTCATATAAACGATGTTTGCACCAAGCGTTTGTTTGATATAACTTAGCTTTTGATTGATTCCGTCTAAATCCCCGCCGAAAAACACAAGATTGTTGTTATACGGAGCATCCGCTAAAACACTGCTCCCCCATGTCTTCTTCTGAGCAAGATTACCATTATATTGGTTAGTACCTGTCTGAACATCATTGGACGTATTTCCGTTATAGAAGCGATCGGGGAAAATTTGATACATAACACCATTTTTCATCCAATCAGGGGTCTTGAAGTTGGGGATAATATAGAAATCCCGCGTGGTTGACTCCGTATCTGATGGTCCCTTTGCGTCGTACCACACGGTTTTGGATCCATCATTGATCTGAAAATGATAATGTTTGGTCGAGCTGCTGGCTGGTACAGTTCCCTGCCAAAATTCGTAATTACCCGTGGCATCGTTGCCCACTTTCGACATTGCGACCCAATGATATGCGCTGTCTGCCGAATCGAAATAACGAATATTTGCCGTTGTTATGTCATTGGTGTATGTACGGAACTTCAAAGTTACACTTTGTGTACTTGTGGGCTCCAGATTATTGTCATAAATTGGTCCTTGGTCATGAAACAAACCACTCCACATCACATTGTTATCCTGAGCTGCAGCCTGCACAATTGGTGTCGGAGAAAGCCAGAATGTGAATACAGCAGTCGTACATAAACAGATAGATAGTGCTTTCACAAATGAAATGGGACGCCTTTTACAACTTACCATGAACAAAACTCCTTTCAAAATTGGCTATCCTTATCTGTACTGAAAAGCTGACTTTTGGGGAACACATTTTAAGATGTATTCATGGTTTACACTCTTCGTCTGATATTGTACCTCCTTTGTGATATCATGGTCGTTGTGCTAGAATTGTTTTGGTAGCGCTTACTAAATAGTTTGTCTAGATACCAGCCGTTACTACTAAGATTATAATCTTATCGTAAATTTCCATATAGTCACAGAACTGTCGCTTAATCATACAATACTGTCCTTTATACAGCACTAACAGGCATTTCGTTATAAAACGGTAGGGTGGGGTACTGACAAACAGTCTCTAATGGAAAACTGAGGGAGGAACAAAAGTGGAGGAAAACGCAAAAAATGAACACGTCAATTATCATCATCCGCTGCTTCGCTATAAAATATGGAACATTACGTTGGATCCCTTATCTTCATCTTCTTGGAACACTTGGCATTATCATAAAGAAGTAGAAATCCTTTTGTTGTTGGAAGGCTCGATGCAAGTAGAAACTGTCGATACTGTATATGATTTGCAAGATCAAGACCTATTAATTATCGGATCATCCCGGTTGCACCGTACCAAAAGGCATAACCCCGTCAAACAAATCGTACTTCAATTAGATATCATAGCTCAATTAGATCAGTACACCAAGGACTACTCGCCAATCTTATTGGAGCTGTCAGAACCGTTAGATCGAGTAAATGGGGTTCTATCTATGAACAAATCCGTCAAGGAATCCATGTTCAATTTATTAATCCACGTCTACCAGGAAGCAAGCCGAATGGAACCAGGGTACGAACTGGCGATAAGTGGAGCCTTTAAGCAGTTGCTTTCCCAATTCATTCGCCACGCCCCCTCATCTACTCCCATATCTCCTGCAGATTGGCAGCGCCTCAAGCCGGTTTTGGACTATGTTGAATCTCACTACGAGAATCCTATTCGGATTCACGATGTGCTTCATCTCGTGCATTTAGAGTATCATTATTTTATTAAATACTTTCAAAAGTGTATCGGCATGTCCTTTATCGACTATCTTCATTTAAGGCGAATTAAAAAATCCGAGCATCTGTTGCTTACTGAATCGCTTAGCATGGCAGACATCGGCGTTCAATCTGGCTTCCCGAATGTCACCCAGTTCATCCGTATTTTCAAGCGGTATAACGATTGTACCCCTTCAGAATTCAGAAAAAAACGATTCCAAAAATCATCGTTGTAGTAACCTGCTCTTTTCGATTCGGTTAAATTGTTCGTTTTCAGAAAAATGGATATGTAGAAAAAGCGATATTCCCTGTTAAGCAGAAACATCGCTTTTGTTCTCAATCCCTACTTTAATTTCGGCTAGTTACTCCATGGTTCATCGTATCATTCTCTGGACTTCAAGTAGACTTAGGCGATGAATAGTCTCATCATGATAATGATTAATATTTACGATGAGAAAATTCAGGTCATCATCCTTAAACTGAATGATGACGTATCCCTTTATCAGTTTTGTTACAACTTCACTGGTACCTATTATTCATTCCTTCTGTCCTAGCTGTTGGAACACTCAATGCAGTGTGGAGTCAGGAATGGTGAAAGATACCGTTGTTCCCTTACCAGGCTTACTTTGAATATGCAGGCCTTTCCCGTATAATCGTGTCAATCGACTATGCGTATTAAACAGCCCGATACCACGATTTTCTCTACCTGCTGGAATTAACAACTTGCTAAGCTGTTCATCATCCATGCCCATTCCCGTATCTGCCACCATAAAATGAACGGCATCTGCTTGTCTCTCAATCCGAATGCGCAGTGTTCCTCCCTGCGACAGACTGAGTATGCCATGTCGAACCGCATTCTCCACAAGCGGCTGAATGGTAAGTGGAGGAATTAGTACTTCCATATCCACGTTCACTTCCCATTCTACCTGCAGCCGCTCCTCAAACCGCTGCTGCTCAATATATAAGTAGTTTTCCACCAGTTCAAGCTCCCGCGACAGCGGCACCATGTGGCCCGCGGTTAAAAAGTCAAAGCTGATGTGCAGGTATGAAGTGAATGCTTCTGCAAGTTCTCTCATTTTTTCATTATCAATGTCGCTAAGAGCCAGAATCGAATTCAATGTATTAAAGAGAAAATGCGGGTGGATCTGCGCTTGCAAATAAGCAGCCTCCATACGCAAACGATCATTGACCGCTTGCTTCAGTGTCGAGAGCGACGAGGCGCGATACTTCAGTTCCAGTGCATCTACAGGCTTGGTGACATAATCGTTTGCTCCTGCCAGAAAACCTGCATAAATGTCTTCAGGCTCAGCACGAGCAGTCAACAGAATAATAGGCAGTTCAAACAACGTAAATCGCTCGCGGATTAATCGCGTCAATTCGTACCCCGACATACCCGGCATCATGACGTCAGCGATGATCAGATCCCACTGCTCATGTTGCAGTTTGTCCAGCGCTTCTCGTGCTGAATTCGCGGTTTCTATATAATAAGCTTCGGTCGACAAAATATGAATCAGCACCTTTAGGTTGACGGGATCATCATCAACCGCCAGCACCCGAATCTGATCGGAACCTGTTGAAGGTATCGATATATGATCGGCTTCTTTTAGATCGTAACTAGCTGCCACCATGGCAGCTGATTCTGCTGCTGTGATCTGCGTCCTGATATACGCCAGTGAGTCCAATTCTTTTTCTGTACAAACAGGAATGGATACCTGCAGCTTCTCATCCACCATGGGTAATTTGAAGCTGAACATACTGCCTTGTCCCGGTTGCGACTGCACCATTAACTCACTACCGTGCAATTCGACAAGATCCTTGCAAATACTTAGTCCCAATCCAATGCCGCCTTGGCCAAAAGCCCCTTGCTCATATCGCTTAAAAACACGCTTTTGCATGGCCTCATCCATACCCGATCCGGTATCCCTTACATGTATCCATACATGCCCGTTGCCTTGTTCTGCAACCAGTTCAACGGTGCCTTCTTCTGTAAATTTAATCGCGTTATGTACTAAATTAATCAGAATCTGTACCAATCGCTCTTCATCTGCAAGTATGAAAGGTACATCCTTCTTTATGTTCATGCGCAGCTCAACCTTGGTACCATCGGTCAAAAAGCGCAACATATCCAGTACACCTGCAGCCAAAGACTGCACTTGTACCGCTGTCATATGGACCGTAATCCGTTTATCCTGCAATCTCACGACATCAAGTAAATCATTTAGCATGAGCGACATCCGGCGACTGACCATAATAAGCAGTTCCATGTCAGCTTGACTCTGTTCATCCAGGATATGCTTCTTTCGGGTCAGCACACTCTGAGCAATGTTCATAATGCCATGCAGCGGCGTGCGCAGCTCATGCGATGTATTTGCCAGAAAACGATCCTTTAATTTGTTAGCCTCTGCTAATTGAGTATTGAGCAGCTCGATTTCATTTGAATTATGGAAATACCTTTTAAACCAATAAGCGGAGAAACTTGCAATGGCAGCAATCAGATCTATAGGATAAAACATGAACTGCGCCGCTCCAGCGTAATACACCGTTCCCCACAAAATATTATTGATAATACATACCACGGAAAATAACAGGTACAACGCGCCTACTGCCTTATTTAATATCATTTTGATAAAATAGTATGCAGCCCAGAGCAATGGAACGTAATACAGAATCATGTATAACTCTTTATCTATTGAATAAAGCGCCATCTCTTTCGGTCCAACTGCAATAAAAAGAGTATAGGAGATAAGCAAGAGGAAGTAACTATAAAACAACACGCCTTTGTGTTTAGTACCAATCAGCACTCTTCCCATCAGCAAGAGAAAAAAGGAGAACCATATGTATGCAAAAGCTTTTAACTTTAATGTCCATGCAAAATCGGCGTCAATCCACAGGAATAAAAGCCCATTGTGATAGACTGCGATCGTCATGGCCGATGCCACCATCATCAGAAAAAACACGATAAACTCTGTTTTTCGTACATCCATCAAATAAATAATCAGTGCATATATCGCATGCAGCAATAGAATCACACATACGCTAAGCTGCAAACCAATAGAATACAAGTATTTCCGATTGACCTCTTCCTGCGTGCCAAACTGTACAGATCGAACAATGCCTCCTTTCATCGGTGATTCATAATTCCCTACCCGAACGAACAGCTCCAGCTCGTTGTGACCTGTCTGCGCATAGGTGATCAGAACTGACTTGGTTTCTGAAACATGTCCCTCCTTCTCTTCAGCAAGTACACCAAATTTGGCAAGCACATCCCCATTGATCTCCACTTCAGAAGCTGTATAGATCGATTGAAACCACATACTAAGTGGTTCGGACAATGGCCGATCCAGCAAAATGCGCACATAGTAGGTTCCATATCCATATGCCTCATTGTTTACAGGATCAAACGCAGCATTCCAATTGCCTGGAACCTGCAGCAACTGTCCAGGTGCAGCGTTGTTCTTATTTGAAGCACCGATCCATTGTCCAGGATAAAACTGCCACTCGCCGTCCATGGGGATGGTGCTTGATTGTTTAAGTTCTATGCCTCGTAAATCCAACACACCATGCTTCACAGTAGGCGGATTGGGTAACGACAGTTGATCATGCCAACTCCAGCGTACCGCAACCAACAAGAAGATGAACAATAATAAGTAAATTACATGGCTTAGCTTCATTTCTTTCTTCAAAGTTGTCATGAAAACCTCATTCATCGATAATATTTCAATAAAAGCCAGATATGAATTACAATATAATTATACTATAATTTGGAAGCATTTGAATAACTACTATTGACTTGACTCCATACAAAAAAACTCCTGCGATCTATCGCAGAAGTTTCTATAAGAATTGATTTACAAGAGAGGTCTTTCTGACTACTTCATCTTTGTATTATCGTTTACTATACTTCTTTCAATGCAATCTGCTATTTGTTTGATGGATGACGAATCCAATAATGTTTTGGATTGATCCACCTTAATCAAATGAATTAATCGATCTACTTTACAAGTTATAAATGCTGGGCTACACCCATTTAATGTACTGTTCGGGTTAGAGAAGCAGATGACTCCCGCAACATCACAATTTAATCCACTGTTTTTCAATATGGACTCCATGATGAATTGATGACGGTATACTTGCCCAGTTGGGTCTTCGATAGATTGACCATCCTTACTCAGCCCTGTAGAGGTAAAGGTTAGATTACCTGAGTATGCTTTTGATTCAATATGAAAGATGCCATTAGGTCCAACTACAATATGATCGATTTCTTGTTGCTCACCTTTAATATTAACGAATACATGGTTAAACACTTTGTAGTCGTCACCTAGAAAAGCAAGTTGATGAGCAATATGCTGCTCTCCCTTTTTCCCTGCTTCTTCTGCACTTCGGGAATGGGATGACATGGACTGAAAGCGGACAATTATAGAAAACACTATGGTTAACAAACAGCCAAACATCAATATACACAAAAAAAGAGGTCCATGATTATTTCTAATAAACATATTTGTACAGAAACCAATGAATCCAGTAATGACTAGGATTAATCCTAGCACTAAACAACTATGTGAAAGTTTCCAAGTCCCTGCTCGCTTTGAGTCTACAAGAAGTTTAATTATTTTAAATAAACCTTCCATATCAGTTTGTCTGCTATACCTCATTTTTAAAAATCCTTTCGCATTATTATTTAAAATCGACAAATCTATACATTTTATGATAAATCCAGTATGCTAAAAGTACCATTACAATACCATTACAAAAGTCGCATTTTGTTAAAAAATATACGTTTTTCTCATTATTTCAAAATTGTTTGATTAAACAAATGGCACTCAAACTTCAGTAGAGAAACTTAGCGGCTAGAGAGGGCTTCACATGAATCAAATTTTCAACATCGATAGAAACCATACAACCATTCATTTTGACTATTTTCATTCGATTAAGGAAACAAAAGAAACGCTAATTTTATTACATGGAAACGGTTTGGATTCAAAAAGTTGGTATACAATCAAAGACGAACTTCTAGAACATTACGATATTCTTATGTATGATTTTCCGGGATATGGAAAGAGTCCTTTAAAAGCTAGTCTCCCTTCGTGGGAGGAATTATGCGAGGATTTAAAATTATTAACGGAGTCCTTAGGGATACAAGCTTTCCATCTGATCGGACACGATGTGGGAGGTAATCTAGCAATACTATTCGCCAATAGGTATCCAGAATTCGTCACAACGATTTGTATGATTTCTACCCCTTGTTTTTTTCCAATTGTAGAAATCCGTAAATATATAGCTTTTAGAAAGAATTTGGTCAATGAATTCGGTAAAGAAAAGCTAATTGAACATTTGATACCTAAAATAATTTTGCAAGATGAAACCAAGCAAGCATGGAAAATCATACATCGCGGATTAGAAATCTGTGCTTTGGATATGCATTTTCACTTGTGTCATTTGGTCTCAGAAACAGACTGGATCTCTGAACTCAAAAATCTCAAGATTCCAACACAGGTGATGTCTGGTGAAAAAGATTCTTTGTTTACTCCTTATATCTCTATGGTAGCAAGTGGATTTATCGAAAATTCCGAGTATATTAACATTCTTGATGCTTCAAATATGGTATTTATTGACAAACCGCAGGAGACCTTGAGGTATATTCAACGATTTTTAATTAAATCACAAAATCCGACGACGGTTTTATTTGAACCGCATGACGAACTGCAGCAAATTCACCGAAAAATGAAGGAGAAGTTCACCAATTCTCTATTTTCAAATGATATTCCAAGCATTACATTTAATTTGTTAGGGGAATTCTCCTTACATATCAATGAATCCAAAATTGAAAAAGGATGGAATAAACGACTTGCCAAAAATTTATTGTTATACTTAACCTTTTATCGTAAGGTATCACGGGAACAATTGCTTGAGGATTTTTGGCCAGATAAAAATTTGGTGAATGCGCAAAACCAGTTGCGTGTAAGTTTGAATTATTTAAAAAGTTTATTTGCTGAATATAATTATCCTGATGTTGTTACATCTGATCGCGAATATATAAGTATTCATGCTACTTGTAATTCTGACATTTACGACCTTTACCGAATCCTAATGAATGAAAGTTTTGAAGAAAATAGAGTTCATCTTGAAACTGCATTATTTCGTTACTTTGTTGTCATTTATGATAATCATTACTTGATGGGTTTTTCAGACGAATGGTCAGTAAGATTAAAGCATAATATTGCAAATCGTATGCAGTATTGGGCTGAACGACTATCCGAATATTATGAGATCCACGGAAATCTGAGAACCGCTGCTTCTTTTCGAGAAATTCACAACAGACTTATGGATTGATTCACAAAATTGTATTGGCCCGATAGGGGTAAGAATCCGTCTGCAAATAGCCGTAGATATATGGATGGACGCTTAAGCATTTCTCCCTAAAGTTGTATTCATATATCTACAATGAGATAATATTCTTAATAAAGAACCTATCTTATAGGAGATCAAAAACATGAAAAGAAGTAGGAAGCTAATATTAGCATCATTCGTGATGGGGGTATTCATTTTGCTGTTATTATTAGGGCAATTTTTAATTGTTAATGATAAACCAATTAAGTCTGATGCCATTATTGTATTAACTGGAGGAGGCATAGAACGTCCTCAAGCAGCCATATCTTTGTTTAATGAAGGCTACGCACCACTTATCATTATTTCCAATGCTCATGAAGATAACATATATGAATACATGGTTAAACTTGGGGTCCCTTCAAGTAACATCTTAAAGGAAACAAAAGCAGACAGTACATATACGAATGCACAATACACACTAAATATGATGAATGAATACCATTTAAAATCTGCTATAGTCGTTTCTTCAGATTATCATATGCGAAGAGTTAAATTCAATTTTAGCAATGTTTTCATTAGCTCAGGAATCAGACTAACATACAGCGCTGCTCAAACAGGGTACAGCTCAAATTATTGGTTTTCAAGCAAGCGCAATATCAATACTACTTTCGATGAATATACTAAAATCATAGGGAACGCTTTGGGTTTTAATGGTGTAGAAGATAAACAAATATTTAAAAAACTAAAACATATGATAGGCCTATGATCACATACTCCTTCATCAAGCCACGAAGTACCCTATCATCTTCATTTCGAAAACTGATAAAATCAACTTTATCTTAAACTGTGACTTGTAAATTCGCCAAGGGCTTCATCAAACTCCGCCAGAATTCAGGCATATCTTCGCGATTATCGATGTAAACCGTTCGCAAATGCTTGGACACGCCCATAACCCGATCTTCTATAAGTACCTCTCTTATTTCGGACGCTTTTGCAGGTACTGTGTTACTGATGATGGTTTTGAAGCATTCTAAAGGTAAAAACATATCTGGGCTTTTCTTATACGAGCAGTGTGCTGGATACCGCGGAGAACTCCCCGAATCATATTTAGATAGCCTCACAGCAGAATAATGCTCCAACAATAAGGAGTACGCATCAAATTCCAGAACGGCAAATCGTTCATTCGGCTCTCTTCGCGCGTAGGTTTGTATCATTTTTTGACAATCCTTTAATGTGGGCCACAAAAATACATGCCTGTCCAGGCATGCACGAAATTGCTCCTGTGAGGTTGCCGCATCCATCATGCTGTCAACAATCTTTAAATGCGCATTGATCGTAATCGAATATTCATGAAAGTTCACGTTCCGCGCTTCTAATCGGCGCTCACCCGAGTCATGGGGATGGATAGTAGTACTGGATAATAGCATATCCAAATGTGCAATAGCCAATAAATTGCTTGCCCTTGTAAAATGAAACAGGGACTTTCTGCCTTTTGCTTTTGTAATTGCTGCTACAATTGCATTCATTCTCATCCTGCTCCTTCGTATGCAACAACAGCTTTGTTATGGTTTTGTTATGCGGGGCCGTAGCTTTTTATTCGATTGTAATGACGTATGGGCTATTCTATACCTAAGGACACTCATACAGATTGTCAGGCAATTGAATATAACCATAAGGGAGATTGATCACAATGGTAAAACGGAAATCTTTGTTAGCAGCCTTAACAATAACGACAGCAGTAGGTTTTTCAGCCATAGCACCCGTGAATGTACTGCATGTGCTTGCGGCAGACAAATTTAACGATATTGAAATAACAGCAGCATCGAAATTCGCAATTCAAGAGCTGGCTAAACAAAATGTACTTTCAGGATATTCCGATACCGAGTTCAAGCCTAATCAAAACATAACCAGAGGTGAACTGGCCAAGATCGCTGCCTTATCCATGTACGTAAATTTGAATACGGACAAAAAGCAAAGTTTACAGGACGTGAATGAATCCGATTGGTCTTTCGTTTATATTAATGGTTTGTTGAATGCTGGCATCATGAAAGCCGATAATAATCGATTTCAGCCAAGTGCAACTGTTACACATGAACAGCTGGTAGAAATCGCAGCCGCTTTATTGAAGCAGGACAAGTCTGCTGTGCAGACTTTATTCGGCACTACTTATACCGCAGGGAAAGCAGCTACCCGTGCGGAAGCAGCACAGTTATTTTATGCCGTACAGCAAGCGGCGATCCCGCAAATCACACAGGTTAAAGTGCTGAATGCAGTTGCTGTCCAAATTACATTCTCAGCTCCTCTGACAGCCGAAAATACAGATGTGGAGAAAGCCAAGCAAAATTTCGCATTCTCGGATGGTTTGATGCTTGAAAACATTCCACAGCTCAAAACAGGCGCGAAAGCAACCTACATTGTGCCCACTTCACCACAAAAAGCAGGTACAAGCTACACAGTATCCTATAAAGGACAAAAATCAGGAGCTTTCAACGGCAGTGACATCAAAATTCCATTTAAAGCGGTAGAGCAGGTTTCGAATGATACCATCGAGCTTCAATCCTACCTTGCAGACGGTGTGACTGACTACCAATACATCATCGCGCTGTACAGCGGCAAAAGGAACGGACTGGATTTTGCAGTAGATGAGAACAATACGTATAATGGAAAACAGCTTACAGTCATCCCGTCCATGAGACTTAAGCAGGTTACACTGACAGACGCAGCAGGAGCCAGCTTGACTGCAACTTATGTTCCTTTCACCCAGTCAACAGACGGCAAGCAGGAGCCGAAGTTCCGTCTGGCCAATGGTGTCACTTTGAAACCGGGTTCGGTTTATACCTTATCTTCTCCATGGTCGACTTTTGGTGGTCAGACACTAACAGCCAAGAGCATCGCCCCGCTGGTGATACAAAAAGCAGATGCCGTATCTGCTACGAGTATCAACGTGACTTTGACCGCTGACCCTCAGGACGAGCTGTTCGCTGGCCGCAGTGTGACGCTAACAGCACCGGATGGTACCAAGCTAACCGCACAATACAAGTTTACATCCCGCCAAGGAGCGGTAGGTGTCTTTGATATCCAAAATAACGACAAGCTACTATCTGGTGTCACTTATACCGTTACCGCTGTGAACGGTTGGGCAGATTCGAACTCCATTACCTTGAAAAGCGTACAGTAATAGAATATCTCGCAGCAGTCCATATCATACAAAAAAGGAAGACACTACCCCTTACGAGGGTGCAGTGTCTTCCTTTTTTCGTTATAGTAGAAACTTTTCATTTATTTGGCCGCGCAGCGGGTCTTTTACACTGGACTGCTAGTGCGTTGGCTGAGTGGTTTCTTTTTCCGCAGGAATCATGTAACCCACTCCAGGATAATTCACTATCAAATTAGTTCCAGGATTGGCATGCTTTAATTTCTGGCGAATACGGGCGATGGTAACCCGTAAATACTCGACATCATCGCGATATTCACTGCCCCATACGTCACTTAACAGCTGCTCATGCGTCATTACTTTATTCACATTTTGTAGCAGCAGCACGAACAATTTATATTCGGTATTCGTCAGCTTGACCTCAGTTTCCATCAGTCTAATGCGTCGCTGCGCCATATTAACGGTAATGGAGCCGTGTTTCATCTCACTGGCGCTTGTTGTCTGCAAGGTTCTTCCATCCGTGCGGCGCAGCACGGCATTCACTCGGGCGAACAGCTCATCCAATGAAAAAGGTTTTGTTAAATAATCGTCCGCACCGATATTTAATCCCTGGACCTTATCATCCGAATTGCTGCGGGCAGTCAGCATGATGACGGGAACGTCCGAATAGCTGCGCAATCTGCGCAATACTTCCAGACCATCCATCCCCGGCATCATAATATCGAGAAGGATCAGGTCGGGATCCATCTCGTCTATCTTATCCATTGCCTCTAGACCGCTCAGACAAGTCACCGTTTCATAACCCAATGATTTCAGATTAGCGGAAATAAAACGCAATATTTTGGCCTCATCATCCACGATGAGGATTTTTTGTTTCTTCAAACCACATCATCTACTTTCGGATTATATTGGGGAATCGAAACGATAAACGTGCTGCCTTCACCTTCTGTACTTTCTACATGAAGCTGGCCTCCATGTGAATCCATAATCCCTTTGCATATGGCAAGACCAAGTCCCGTTCCACTTGTACGGCGGCTCGATGACAGATCCACCCGATAGAAGCGGTCAAAAATGTGCTCCAGATGGTCGGCATGTATCCCAGTACCATTATCTATGACTCGAATATACACATAACTATTATCGCTCTCTGCGGTAACCCGAACGAAGGGTTGTCTGTCATTATAACGAATGGCATTCGTAAACAAATTGACAAATACTTGTTCCAGCCGATCCTTATCCGCATAAATAAGGGGCAGGCTGCCCTCCAAGGAAGCATCCATCTCCATCCAATGCTCGTCCGCACTCGGTAATCGTTTGATTGCGTTCCTGATAATAGATTGAATACGGGTAGGCTCACGATTAACTCTCATCGCTCCAGCTTCAATCTTGGAAATGTCCAGCCAATCCTCAATCAATTGCTGAATGCGCCCAATATCCTCATGAATACCTTCAAGCAGCTCCTGTTTAAAGCTTTCATCCCAGTCGGCATCGACACGGAGCAGCGTTTCTACGCTTCCTTTGATTCCGGTTATCGGTGTTTTAAATTCATGAGATGCCAATGAAATTAAATCATTTTTCAATGAATCAACCTCATGCTCCTTTGTGATGTCACGCCACACATAACCTCGGCCATAAACATGGTCCTGACTAAGTACAAGAAAAGAGGTCACGATCATAAACCGTTCTTTGCCGGTAGTTGCAGTGAGCTTGAATTTAACGGCAGGAACCTCCTGTGAAATTAAAGACGTGAATACTTCCCGAGATTCAGGGCTTCGCAGCCTTACAGTCTCGAACATCGCCTCTTCACTCATTTGCAGCAATTCCGGAATCGGAATCCCGAACATTTCGCTCATTTGGCGATTCCCATATACGACCTGCTTTTGCATATCGATCAGCACAATCGCATCCGTCATACTCTCCAGAACAGCCTGCAGGGTGGCATGCTCATGCTGAACACTTTTGAGCAAAAGATCATTTTGCAGCATAACGGCGACTGAGTTAGCAAAGGTATGAAGAAAATTGCGATCCTGCTCCGACACGTTACCATTCTCTTTCCCCTGTGAAACATTTAAGTGGGCAAGCTCGATTGTTCCTGAACGTACTGGAACTATATAGGCCGGCGAGTCTATAGCTGCACGGATTTGCGCGCCTCCATCAGCTACGATCCTCTTTCTGCTAAAAATTCCCAGCTGTCGCGTATCACCCTCATATGAAGGGTCAAGCCGAACGTCCGCATTCAACAGTAAGCGCAGCTGATCGATGCTGCCTTCTATAAGCTCTGGTGTTTCCTGTGAAGGATTCATAGGTGTAATCAGTGTATTGACGATTTCCAGTTCTTTATTTTTGCGGGAAAGGCTTTGAGTGCGGTCCTCAACCCGATGCTCAAGCTCCGCATTGAGTCCGAGTAGTGCTTTTTGATTTTCATTCACCTGCTGAGCCATTTCGAAAAATCGGTTAGCCAATACGTTCAGCTCATAAGGTACTCCACGCATTGCCGTTTTTTCAGGCCTTTCCTTGTAGCTGCCGTCAGCCAGCTTTTGCGTGTAACCTACGAGCAGATGAATGGTATTATTAAGCCTTTTGGCGAGAAAGAAGCCAAGTGCGATTGTCAAGCCAATCGCAAGCAGCAGCAGCGTAAAGGTTAATAACAGAGAGTTAAACAACGCCTCATTCACAGTTTGATAAGATCGGCCGACCCATACCTTCCAGCCAAGCCCACTGATCGTTGTATAAGTGATAAGCTCCTCTTGCTGTAGCAAGGACGACATGAACCTGCCGAGTCCCTCTGGGCTCTCCTCTGCAGCCTGAACGACTGCTTCTGTGCTTAAATTTTTCATTGTAGCCATCACTTGTTGATCAGGATGGTAAATAGCTTGATTCAGGCGGTCCAGCACGACAGGATACGTATTTTTCCCATAGTCATATTTGGTTACCAGCTGTTCCAGCTGTTTTAAATCGAGAGCAGCCGCTACAAACCCGTCATATTGACGATCTTCGCTAAAGATAGGAGTAGCTATGACAACACCCGGTGTCCCTGCACTTTGCAGTCCGCGGAATAAGGACGAAATCGTCGTGGACTGGGCTTTGAGCATCTCACTATAATAGCTGTTCTGACTAAGGCTTGTTCCTACAAGCGGCTCACCGGTTGGATTGGTTTCCGGAAATGAGGCAGTGATGATGCCGCTACGATCCGCAGCGACCACATTGATCAAACCGGGAAGGCTTGCTTGAAGCGATTGGAGTTTGGGTGTAATTCCAGCACGATCACGAAAAGAAGTACGGGAGGCGCTGATCGTCGCACCCAATGTCTCAATGGCATTTTTGCGGTAATAAATATAGGCTTCCACAGCATCGGCAAGCCGTTGTGTCGTATGCATTTGCGTACGCTTATAATCGTCTTTTATTTGATTGATCTGAAAGATCTGAATACTGCCCAGAATCAGTATCGGAATCAAGGCTATTATCGTAAAAGCTCTCGTCAAATGTACACGTAATGGCAGATGCTTCATGTAAAATTCCTTCCTGTCCGACATCAGTGCCAGCTTATTGCTTTATCCTTTATTTTATCATATATAGTGCTGTGTAGACAGAGCCGGAATGCAAGATGATCCTTCACCAACGCCAAAAGGGCTGGGCCTGGAATCCCCAAGCTTCAGCCATGTCAGCTATCTTCAACATACATTCGTTAAAAATTGAACTTC
Source organism: Paenibacillus sp. 1_12 (assembly GCF_900114475.1). Taxonomy (GTDB): domain Bacteria; phylum Bacillota; class Bacilli; order Paenibacillales; family NBRC-103111; genus Paenibacillus_S. The sequence continues at coordinate 73,513 of NZ_FOTE01000019.1, forward strand.
ATACCCGTAAGTTCCTCACTCTGCCGCCAGGGCTGCTCTGCCAAGTCCGAAACAATCGCCCATGACCGCACAGCTGTGCATTTTTGGCAATCGGCAGGAAAATTACAAATTCAAGCTTTTCATCGAAGCTTCCGCATAACGTTCGCCCGCCGCGATCCCTTTTGGTGCCAATTCTGCTATCCTTGCCAAATCCTGACTCGTCAGCTGTACCTGCAAGGAACCTACATTTTCTTCGAGATAGGTTCTTTTTTTCGTTCCAGGAATGGGTACAATATCTTCTCCTTGCTCAAGCAGCCATGCCAAGGCTAGCTGGGAAGGCTTGCAGCCTTTTTCTTGGGCAATTTCTTCAATCCGATGAACCAACTCGATATTTTTCATAAAGTTCTCCCCTTGAAATCTTGGAGAATGTCGTCTATAATCGTCCTCCGCCAAATCTTCAAAGCGTTGAATTTGGCCCGTCAAAAACCCTCTACCTAACGGGCTGTATGGTACAAATCCGATGCCCAGCTCGCGGCAAACAGGCAAGATCTCATCTTCGACATCACGACTCCACAACGAGTATTCCGTCTGGAGAGCAGTAATCGGATGGACAGCGTAAGCTCGTCGAATTGTTTGCGGGGAAGCTTCCGACATACCGAGAAAGCGCACCTTGCCTTCTTTGACCAGTTCAGCCATAGCTCCAATGGTTTCTTCTATCGGTGTGTTTGGATCCACACGATGCTGATAGTATAGATCAATATGGTCCACACCTAAACGCCTCAGGCTGGCTTCACACGCTTCTTTCACATAACCTGCACTTCCTTTTACACCCAGAAAGCTTCCGTCCTGCCCTCTGACATTACCGAACTTGGTAGCAAGAACAACCTCGTCTCGTCTTGCTTGAATCGCTTTGCCTACTAATTCCTCGTTTCTCCCAACGCCGTACATATCTGCAGTATCCAAGAAGTTTACTCCTAAATCGAGCGCACGTTGAATCGTTTGAATGGACTCCTCGTCATTTTGTCCGCTGTAGAAATCAGACATTCCCATGCAACCTAAACCGAGAGCCGATACCTCGAGTCCTGATTTCCCCAATACTCTTTTTTCCATCAGGCAGCCTCATTTCCTGAATTTTTTCTGGAACGGATATTACCTTTCCATTGTAGCATTTTGGAAATCATTTTAAAAAAAGCTCCGTTTAGAACAACTATTCATACTTCATAGTTTAAAATAGGAACGTTTGTTGATAACCAGATTCATTATTGACGGACGTTTCGCCAGGTATAGGCATACGCTGATTTATCTGATTGTAAAGGCAGAATAACCATGTTTTCAAATACACCTCTTACCTTTGTACTTATCCACGGATCCTGGGCGGACTCCAGTTTTTGGAGTGGGATCGCTGCTGAATTGCAAAAAATGGGTCAGAACCTAATCGGATAGCTCAATACCTATATGAAGCCGGAAGAGATTGATTCATGGAGCGCTCTAAGCTGGCTCTTCATTAAACTGATTGTGAAATAGCCCATAGTAAAAGCCCTTTTGCTGCAGCAAGGAATCATGGGAACCTTTCTCAATAATGGTTCCCTTGTCGACAACAAGAATTTGATCCGCTTGTTGAATCGTGTTCAGTCGATGCGCAATCACAATGCTCGTTCTGCCCTTCATCAGTCGGAACAGAGCCTCCTGTATTTTGAGCTCGGTAATGGTGTCGATACTGCTCGTAGCCTCGTCAAGAATGAGAATCGATGGATCAGCGAGAATCGCTCTGGCTATCGACATCAACTGTTTTTGGCCTTGACTGATGCCGCTGCCATCCTGTTTTAACATCGTATCGTACTGCAACGGCAGCTTCATAATAAAAGCATGTGCATTCGCTGAAATAGCGGCCTGCTGAACCTCGGAGTCCGTCGCATCAAGCCTTCCGTAACGAATATTATCTCGAATGGTTCCTTGAAACAAAAATGAATCCTGCAAAACAAAACCCATATGACGGCGCAGATTAGCCCGTTGAATACTTGTGATGTCATGACCGTCAATGAAGATTTGTCCGTGATCGGCATCATAGAAACGCGACAGCAGCTGGACTATGGTGGATTTGCCCGCACCTGTAGGGCCGACTAATGCCAGAGTTTCTCCAGGTGCAACACGGAACTTGACGTCTCGCAGAGTCTGGACTTGCTGATTGTAGGAAAAGGCAACATCGGAGAATACGATCTCTCCCCTCATTTCCGGCAATTCAATTGCATCCTGCTCATCATTGATCTCGCCCTTCTCCTCCAGCACTTCAAAAACCCGCTCTGCACCTGCAATTGCCGACAAAAACGTGTTAAATTGATTAGCTAGATCGTTAAGCGGACGTATAAATTGTCTGGCATACTCAGAGAACGTGACGACGATACCGATCGAGATTATATCATGCATAACGAGCATCCCGCCCACGATGGCGATAACACCAAAGCTTGCATTGGTTAACCCGTTCATCAGCTTGGGAATAAAGCCCGAATAGGTTTGCGCCCAGTAGCCTGATACTTTCAGCTTCTGTGCCTTTTCCAAAAATATTTCCGTCATCTGCTCTTCGCGCGAGAACACTTTAACAATGCTTTGGCCGGATAATGTCTCCTCGACAAATCCATTAAGCTCACCCAGATTTTGCTGTTGTTCTTTAAAATATTTGCTTGTACGTGCTGTAATCCACTTCATACCGAAATACATAATGGGAATGATGACTACAGTGATTAATGTTAGCAGCGGGCTGAGCCAAAGCATTAAAATGATCATACCCGTGAACGTAAACAAGCTGGAAATGATCTGGATAAAAGAGCTGTTCAAGGTTTGACTCACATTATCGATATCATTGGTGAGACGGCTCATTAGCTCTCCATGCTGACGCTTGGCAAAGAACGAAATAGGCAGCCTGTGCAGCTGTCGAAATAAATCCTCACGCATGGCGTAAACCGTTTTTTGTGCCACTCCGATCATCCAATAATTTTGCAGCCAGGAAGAAAGCGAGAACAGTACATAAGTACCAGCAAGCAGCAAGAGCAGCCGTATAAGTCCGTCACTGTGGGGCGAGACTACAAAGCGGTCTATGGCTACACCGAGCAGATACGGTCCAAGCAGACCAAGCGAAGAGCTTATTAGAACCATTAGGAATATGAGTGCCAGCAAGCCTTTATGTACTGAACAGTAGCTCCATATCTTTCTTAATGTACCGCTCCAGTTTTGGGGGAGCTGTTTTTTCTTGGGAGCAGATTCACTCGCTTTATTGTTCTTCGGGGTCTTTGTCTGTAGCGAAACCGATTGACTAGACATGTTGTACGTTCTCCTCTCTCATTTGAGATTGAACGATCTCTCGATAAAGTGCAGATTGTGCAAGCAGTTGCTGATGATCACCCACTGCCAGCAGGCTTCCTTCTTCCAGTAGGAGCACCGTATCTGCGGCTATGGCTGTAGCGATTTTTTGCGTGATGATTAAAGTTGTACATTCGAGTGTTCTCAAGGCTGCCAGCAGTCCGGCCTCGGTTCTTACGTCCAGGGCACTTGTGCTGTCATCCAGCAGCAGCAGCTTGGGCTTGCGTAATAAGGCTCTGGCAATTGATATACGCTGCTTTTGACCGCCAGATAGATTGACGCCTTTTTGACCGACTATGGTTTCGTATTGCTGAGGCAAGTTCAGGATGGTCTCATGAATCTGGGCTCTTTGAGCGGCTTCTATCACTTCCTCCATCGAGGCATTGTCAAAGCCCCACATGATGTTGTCCTTCACGCTTCCCGTAAACAGTATAACCTCCTGAGGCACATATCCGATCTCGCTGCGCAGCACACTTGGCTCGAAGGATCTAATCTCCTTGCCATCGATAAATATGCTTCCTTGGGATACCTCGTATAAACGGGGAATGAGCTGGAATAAGGATGTTTTCCCTGAACCTGTTGCTCCAAGCACAGCAATGGTTTCCCCTGGACGAGCTTTGAATGAAACCGACTTCAACACATCTTCGGTCATGCCGGGATATTGGAAGGATACCTTGTCAAATATGACACTCCCCTCCGTTATCCGGTTTGCTGCTGACATCGACACGGTATTGTCCTGATCCTCAGGTGCGCTCAACACTTCGGCTACCCTTGTCGCTGAGGCTTTAGCCCGAGAGAGAGCCATGACCAGCATAGAGATTGTAGAAAATAAGCCTGTGATCCGTGTCGCATAATTAACTACAGCTACGATTTGGCCGATAGTCGCATCTCCTGTATTCACCTGTAGATGTCCAGACCAGAGAATGAACAATATACTCAAGTTCATCACCAAAAGAAGCAGAGGTATGGTCAGCTCAATTAATCGCAGAGCAGCCATTGTTCGGTTCATCAATGCTTCATTCGTTTGAGTGAAACGCTTGATTTCATGATTACCCCGTACAAGCGCTTTAATTAGCCGAATCCCCATTAAATTTTCCCGCAAGACCCCATTCGTTTGATCCAGTCGCTCCTGTACAGAACGAAATAATGAGAACGCTCTCTTCATCATCCAAACTAATAGCAATAGCAAAAGCGGTGTTATGACGACCAAAATGAGAGCCACTTTAAAATGAACCATCAAGGCCATCACCATACCAAAGATCATAAACAATGGAGCCCGCATCATGATCCGCAAGCCCATAAATACGGTATTTTGGAGCTGGGTGACATCACTTGTAATTCTGGTAATTAAGGACGAAGTCTGAAATTGATTGAACTGAGCAAATGGAATCGCTTGCACCTTCGTAAACAAGCTTTTTCGAATATCGAATCCAAAGTTTTGACTGACATGCGCGGCGAAGAAGGAGTTCACTATCCCGCCGATAAAACCAAGCAAGGAGATGAAAATCATAACCCCTCCCCAAAACAGCACAACAGAGAGATCCTGATGAACAATTCCGTTATCGATGACTTTGGACATGAGCAGCGGATGAAACAGCTCAACCATTAACTCAACAAGCATCAATAGTACTGCAATGACCATGGCTACCCGGTAAGGCTTCAGAAATGACATGATGATGCTCATAGATTATCCCCTAACTAATGTTGACTATAGTAATATTTTCAGGATTGATTATTTAAAATTATACCTCTCAATTACGAAATATCAATCACTTAAATTTGTACCTACTATTTCAATGTGAATAGTATATAATGATGTAAAATCCATTTAACCTCATGGCATTTATAGCTCAAGCTTCAAGAAACTACTTAAAAAGGGTGATGAAAGATGAGCGAATCCAAACGTAGAATGATTTTGAATCTGTTTTTAAGCAATGCGGGATCTCATAGAGGAGCCTGGCGCCATTCCAGTACAAGGCTTGAAGACATACATAATATTAAGCATTTTCAACGGCTTGCCATTAAGGCCGAGGCAGCGCGGATCGATTCGCTATTTATAGCCGATGGTCTGTCTATTGAAGCAAAGGCTGTCCAGCATGGCCCCATCCTTGGGTTTGAGCCGTTGACTTTGTTATCCTCCATTGCTACAGTAACGGAGAAAATAGCCTTGATTGCTACCGTTTCTACAAGCTTTAACGAGCCATATAACGTTGCAAGAATATTTGCTTCACTAGATCATATTAGCGGAGGCCGCGCTGGCTGGAATATGGTAACCACGGGTGTAGAGCGCACCGCTTTCAACTTTGGCCTACAGCAATTGCCCAGCCACAAACATCGTTATGAAAGAGCACAGGAATTCGCAGAGGTCGTGCTCAAATTGTGGGACAGCTGGGAGGACGGCGCATTAATACAGGACAAAACTTCCGGGATTTATGCCGATGTCAGCAAGGTTCATGATATTCATCATGAAGGAACGCATTTTTCTGTTCGGGGTGCTTTGAATATTATGCGTCCTCCGCAAGGCAGACCGCTGCTCGTGCAAGCAGGCGCATCAGAAGAAGGTAAAAACTTTGCTGCCCAATATGCCGAGCTTATTTTTACCGTTCAAAACTCCTTGGAGGAAGCCAAGCTTTTTTATCAGGATATTCGCGCAAGGACGGCAGCGGCAGGAAGATCTCCTGACCATATTAAAATATTGCCCGGACTTCTCGTCATTGTCGGTGCAACAGATGCAGAAGCTCAGGACAAAGCAAACGAGCTTCAGCAGATTGCACCCATCGAACGCGCCGTGATGTCCTTGTCAAACTTGCTCGGAATTGATTTCTCGGTCTATTCGCTTGATGATCCATTTCCAGAGCTGCCTGAGCCGAGTCAAGTCAATGCCTATCAAACTTTTCATCAAATGGTTAGAAAGATCGTCGCCACAGGAAAGCTGACCCTGCGTGAATTTCTGAACAAGTATTGGGTGGGTGCAGGCCAGCTTCAAGCTGTTGGTACGCCTGAGCATATCGCGGATTTGATGGAGACTTGGTTCTTAGAGGAGGCGGCCGACGGTTTCAATGTTATGCCCCAGCTTAACTTCGGAGTCGTGGATGATTTTCTGGAGCTGGTAGTTCCTGAGCTTCAGCGCAGAGGACTATTCCCTACAGCCTATGAAGGTCAAAGCTTGCGTGAAAACCTCGGTCTCAGTTAATCCCAGAACATGATGTAACAAGGAGGATTTAATATGACTACTCACAACGAATTTGATTATCCAAACGGACATTTGCTTGTCGATGTTCCTTGGGTGGAAACGAATCTTGGCTCCACTGAGGTAGTACTGCTGGATGTACGAGCCAAAGGTTATGATGCTGGACACATCCCTGGAGCGATCCGGCTTGACGCCAAATTATTTAAAGATCATTCTCAGCCTAAATTCGCATCAGCGGATACAGTCAAAAGAATGCTGGAACAATCCGGAGTTAGCGATGGAAAAACCGTGGTTGTCTACGATGAGGGGGGCGGTGTTCTAGCCACTCGTGTCTTTTATGTACTGGAATATTATGGTCTCAAGGATCAAATCAAATTGCTGGATGGCGGTTACACCGCATGGTCTGCAGCAGGTAATACGATATCCACAGAGCTGCCTCTTGTTTCTGAGGGAACTCTCTCAGTATCCGTCGATAATCGACGAGTTGTTACTCAGAAAAACATTCAGGACGGTTTGGACCACAGTCTCCTGCTCGATGTTCGTGCATGGGAAGAATATACAGGTGCAGATCAACGATCCAACCTTAAGGGCGGGCATATTCGTGGGGCCATTCATAAGGAATGGAAAGAAGCACTCGGTCCAAAGGATGAGAACGGAGTTGTACGTTTTAAGAATTACAGATCGTTGCAGCAGGAGTTTGAAGCAGCAGGCCTACGGCCGGAGCTAACGATAGTCCCTTACTGCCAGTCCAATCAGCGAGGTGCGCATACGTATTTTGTGCTGCGATTAATCGGTTATTCCGATGTACGTCCTTATGAAGGTTCCTGGGATGAGTGGGGAAATGCAGAGCATACGGAGGCTGTAACCTGATTCTATCTGGCTAGACTCACAGCTTTTTTCAGCTCGGGAGTTTCCATGATCCTTGTCCCGGTCCCGAGCTGTTCGTTGCATCCTGCTGATCGGGTAAGGACTGTACTCATGTTATCAAGCGGTACGTTCACCTCACACTGCAGGATTATCTCCCTGCCGTTCTCTCTTTTTTATTATCATTCAGCTGAGTTCGTCGAATCAGCTTCATTTTTTGCAACTTGACTCCTATCTTCGAGATACTAGCTTTGAAAATACCTATTCTCTCGACGATAGAGGTAACATTAATCGGTTCATACGAGCCAATGCATGCAACGACATGGATATCGGTCAAATTCAGATTGCTGAGTCTTATTTAATTTTTTATTTGCTGATGTTCGTGTCCCAGGTTTGGGAGCTTATCGAATAGCGGATATACTCAAAATGCTTTCATCACTTTCATACCTCTTTATTGTTTCGATTGAACCATTTTATATGTAGACGGATTCACAACCTTAATCAAGCGAGGATTCTATGCTCATCGGGAAAAGTGGAATTTGTTGGAGACTAATGAAACTTGAAAATGCTCAAACAATACACTACAATACATAGTGTAACTTGTCTTCTTGCTTTAAAAGACAATAATCATACGAACAAACGTAAATCAGGGAGGACTACGGATCATGAACGCAAGGATGGAAATGAATATGGATATGCATGCTAATATGCAGCATGGGACCAGCACGAGCACCGTGCTTTTGTATGTGGGTTTGATCATATTGGTCTTATCGATTGTCGGTTATATGTATGCTTCACAATTAAAACGCGGAAATACGAGTGCTTTAAAAAAGGCAGAAAAGGTCGCCTTGAAAAAGAAAAACAAAACCATTCTCGTCATTTCGCACTCTTTGCTCAGTGCAGCAATTGTTGTTGTCGGAATCTTTTTTATTCAGAATGCAACCAGCAAAACAAATATTGAAAACTTGAATTATAAAGCAGCTATCCAGGTAACAGATGACAAAGACTATGGAAGGGGCCACTCTGATGCTCCTGTTTCCTATGATATGAAACTTCCTACATCGGGGACGCACAGCCCACACGATTTGAAATACGGCTTTTACAAGGAAAAACCAGTTACTGAGATGCTGGTCCACAATTTGGAGCATGGCGATATCATTATTTATTACCATCCGAATGCAAAGCCTGAGCTGATCGACAAGATCACGGCACTGACTCATTATAAAAAAGCAGGCTCCGGAGTGCTTGCCGTTCCTTTCGGTGACGTACAAACGGACAAAGAGGTTGTTGTGAATGCCTGGACAAAAACGATGGAGCTGACCACCTTTGATGAAACCATGGTAGGCACATTCATCTATAATTATATCAATAAAGGTCCAGAAGAAATTCCTGTCGAAGTTCGTCAGAATGGCGGCACCATGTAACATGCACCTTATTCCAGTCGACTTCCGCTGCAAGCTTGGCCTCTATACGCACTGTAAGCTTAAGCAGCGGAAGCCGCTATCAATTAAGAAACTTGATTTCCTGAATATAACTTTTTGCAACTCTGTAAATAGAAAATAACTCTATACTTGTTGGTTGACGATGATCCTGAATCAAGTTACAATTGTCCCCATATTCATTAAAGATTCGTAAGTGAAACTCTGCTATCCAAGCTATTCATTATGAACCAAGGTGGTCGACAAATGGAACATTACTCTGCACTTATTGGCGTCGTATTAGAAAAAATGGATCAAACCTATAAGGACCTTAAATTTAATTATAACGGCCTTGAGGGTGTTCTTCATTCACACTCCAGGGAGGAAATAGAGAATACACCTGAGCTGATCACAATTACAATGTTGAAGGACATGTACGAGGCGCTGATTCGTGAAATAGAAGCCCAACTGCCTGGAATCAAGGATTGAAGTCTTGAAAATAAACGGATAAACAGACACTACCGGGCTTTATTGACTTTATTTATAGTGATGAGATACAATATCATTATATCGTAAATATTACATTTAAATAGAGCGATGTATACAAAGTGACAAAGTAGTCAAAGGTAGTTATAGCATGAAATAAAGTCTAAATTCCCTGGAGTCAACGAAGAAAGCTGGTAATCCAACGCCCTTAATCAATGAGAGATAGGATGATGTGAAATGAGAGAAGGCATACACCCCAAATACAATCAGGTTATTATGCTTGATGTGAGCAGTGGCTACAAGTTTTTGACAGGCTCTACGAAAAGCTCTAATGAATCCATGGAATGGGAAGATGGCAACAGCTACCCAGTGATCCGTGTCGAAACAAGCTCCGCTTCTCACCCTTTCTATACAGGTAAGCAGCGTAATGCCGAAATCGGCGGCCGTGTAGACCGCTTCAACCAAAGATACGGTGCAAAGAAATAAGACAAGCAGTTAAAACGTAACCTTTTTTATCGGCAAACCATATATATATGCCATAGCCATATCTCTTAGCCTGCATACTTAGCATGATCAACTCGCGGTAAGCATTCCCAGATTTACAACAAAACAGCTAACCCCAATAATGCGGGTTAGCTGTTTCCTTTATGAAGGCGGATTAATTTGACATTCCTCACAAATTCCATAAACCTCGAAACGGTGGTTCAATATTTTATACTTTCCAGGAAGCACCATCTGCTGTTCCATGGGGCAATAATCGAAAGTCAGCGTCTTCTCACAGTTCACACAGATTAAATGGTGATGATGGTGGGAAAGACAGCTGCCCTTAAATTTCAGACCCCCGTCCATAAAATAAAATTGCTCCAGAACACCCATTTCACTTAACATACGAAGATTACGGTAAACGGTATCAAAGCTTACGCTTGGGTATTTAATAGTCATTTGATCATAAACATCTTTAGGGGATAAATATCCATCCTGTATGGCAAAAATCTGCGCCATCGTTCTACGCTGATCTGTAATTCTCCAGCCATTTCTCGACATGACTGCCAGCATATCCTGCACATTATGGCTTTCTGACACTGCTCTTCACAATCCTTTCTGATCTCTGCAAGCTTTGCGAAGTCATTGATGATACATGATTACATGCATATATTATCACTTTATCAAAAAATGAACGAATCGCCAAGTTTTTCAGCATAAGATCGGAAATTCATGGTTAACTTATCACCTGAATCATTCCAATACGGAGAGAAATGCGTTGTGTATCCATAAATTAGAGGCAATCAATCTTTGATCGCTGAGATCAAATGCTAATCCTGCACCATTGGTTACCACTCCACCCGCCTCCTGGACTATGAGGATCCCCGCTGCAACATCCCAAGGATATAAACCATCATGCCAGAATCCCGTCAGCTTGCCTGATGCTACCCAGCATAAATCAAGACTTGCAGCTCCATTAATACGCACATTTCTTGATGTGCCAGCCATTCTTCTGATTTGTTCTACTAGAACCGAATTGGAATGCCAGTCGTTCGCCTGAAAGCCTGTTGCCAGTAAAGCCTCACTTAATTCTTGCTCCTGAGCCACCTGAATCGGGCTTCCGTTAAAAAAAGCGCCTCCCTGCTTTCTTGCTGAGTAAAGATCGGCAGTTACCGGATTATAGACGATTCCGCAGACGAGGATTCCGTCCTTAACAATCCCTATGGAAATCGCAAAGTGAGATATTCCGTGAATAAAGTTGGTTGTCCCATCAATGGGATCAATAATCCAACCATATCCTGGAGCAAGCTTTCCCCAAGCATATGGAGACTCTTCCTTAGCTCCATCTGTTTCCTCGGATAAGATCCAATGGTCGGGATAATCGCGGTTGATTTGGTCACGCAGATAAAGCTCGCTGAGCACATCCACTTCTGTCACCAAATCGGATTTGTTTTTTTTCTCTTGAATTTGCAACGGCTTCTTCATGAAACCCAAGATCAATGCCCCCGCTTCTTTCGCATAGCGAGTTGCATCCAGCAATATTTGATGTTCATATACCTCTTGTTCGTTCATACGTTCTCTCCATTCGCCAAGCCACCTGAGTGGATTACTTGAATCCTTTATTTAAACTGACTACGATCCTTGGCAATCTGTTGTTACATGCCGATCTTAACAGGAATAGAACCGTTGTCTATGGATGACATGGTCCCCGCTGCGCGGTCTCCAGTCAAATGAAAGACAGTGTCTGTACGTGAACGAAGGATGTCCCATTCCTCTTGAAAATCAGTTGATCGCTCCACACTACAACATATGATACAATGCTCCGGTTGAATCCATGATAAAATGCGGGAATTAAAGCCATCCTGCACTCCGTGATGAGAAACCTTCCAAATTCGGCTCCTTATGTCCGTACGCTGAGCAAGACGTTCCCATCCGGGCTCCAATTGATCGCCACCAAATAGAATGCTCGAACTGGGCTCATTTACATAACTAAGTCGATATACAGAGCTGTCGTCATTGGATAACTCAAAGAAACTGGGCAATATCTCGGTGAATTCATCGCTGTTGCCATTAGCAACATAGGTTGAGACTGCTTTCATAAGAACCTCATAAGCCGGAAGCGGGTCCCCGTCCCAAGGATACAGATGAGTTAAAGTAACTTCTTTATCAGACCAGACGACAGAATTGTCGTTGGATCCGTACATGCTGCGCCATTTGATTTCAGTACCCTGATCGCTTAGCACATGGATGAGCTCCAAATAGGAATTCAGCATATGGAATACTCTCATTACATAGCTGTCCTCACACTCTAGAACCAGCTGCTCCGAAGGAAGCTCGAATGGTTCGTATGGAAGAACCGCTTTGATAACCCGTTTCTCTCTAGCGATATCCAAAAGGCCGTTGATGTGATCTTCATGAATATGGGTAAGAATCATCCATTCCAGTCGATCCCTCCCATTTCGGTTCATCCAGGATAACGGATGGTCCTGATCCTCCGAGAACGTACCGTCACCACCGTCAATTAAGCAAACACTGCCGGAAGGCAGCTGAATCAGATGGGCGTCTCCCCACCCGACATTCAGACATTGAACTGTAGCCTTTATCATTCTCCTGTCACCTTTATCATTCATATTTGGCCTTACTTTTCGGGCGGTAATACATGAATTTTATGCTTATCCAAGGCCAAATGGATGACGCCCTGAAGGTAACCCCGCACACTTGGGCTGGAATCATCTACAATCCACTGGAGCGGAGCGGAATCAACCCAATAACGAATCATCCGCCCCAGAAAGCTGCTCCGCTGAATGAATCCACTCCATACATTCTCACCAGCAATCGGCGCTTCTATAATGGAGATACATTCAGGTCGGATCACAAGGGTAACCCGATCACCCAACCGAACGGGATGTCCGCTATGATGAACTCTCAGCACAGTTAATCCACATTTTACAACCAAATCTTTTCCTTCAATAGCTGCGACTTCACCCTCTATAAAATTAGCCGTTCCTACAAAATCAGCTATAAACTTACTATTCGGTTTAAAGTAAATATCCCAAGGATCTCCGACCTGACCAATCTGCCCTTTGTGGAACACTGCAATTTTGTCAGAGATGGACAAGGCTTCATCCTGATCATGTGTAACAAAAATTGCCGTAATTCCTAATCGCTGCTGCAGCTCTCTAAGCTCATTTCTCACTTCAACTCGCATTTTCGCATCGAGGTTACTCAGCGGCTCATCCATAAGCAGAACCTTTTGTCCTAAAATGAGCGCTCTGGCAAAGGCAACACGCTGCTGCTGCCCGCCGCTCAGTGCTCTGGGAAGCCTGTCCTGCAAGCCTTGAAGTCCAAACATGCTTAACATGGACTCGACTTTTCCCTTGGCTTCCTGACGAGAAATTTTCTGCAGCTTTAATCCATACGAAATATTTTCGTAAACGGTCATATGCGGAAAAAGAGCATACTCCTGAAAAACCAACGGTGTGTTTCGTTTGAATGCGGGCAGTCCATTCACGTTTTTGCCTTCTATATAAATATGACCTGCATCTGGTTCATAAAATCCGGCAATCAGCCGCATCAGTGTCGTTTTGCCGCAACCGCTCGGACCGAGCAGTGTAGTAAAGCTGCCGGTGGGGACGTCTAGAGACACTTCATTTATTGCCTGAAAGTCTCCAAAGCGTTTCGACACATTTGAAATTCGAATCATCGGTTCCTCTGTGTTCATGATTGCCTCCAAGTTAAAGTTCTATCGATTTACCTTGTTTCTTCAAGAAAATCTGTGCTATAACCAACACAGTGAAAGCGATGGATATGAGAACAATGGTAAAAGCCGATGCTCTTCCCCATTCTCCGTTTTGTACAAGTCCGAGAATGGAAACCGTACCCACGGACGTTTTCGCAGAATAAATGAAAATGATCACACTTAAACAAGTAACAGAGCGTAGAAAAGATACGACGATTCCTGAGATAAAGGGTCCTCTCAATAGGGGAAACACAATTTTCCTGAAGGTTCCGAGATTGCTTGTTCCCAGATTGAGCGAAGCCTCTTCCAGCGCTCCACTGATCTGTTGAAGTCCTGCAAGGCTGGCGCTATAGCAGGTTGGTAAATTCCAGAACATAAGGGCAAGAACCATTATCAGAGGTGTCCCCGTGAGCAGGAACGGTTGTTCGTTAAAGGCTATGGCAAAGCCAAGTCCCAGAAATACCCCAGGCACAGCCCCAGGCAATATCGCTAAGAAATCAAGCAAACGATTAATGCCTATACGCTTTCTTTGAACGATATAGGCTAACGGCAGAGCAAACAGTCCAGCCGCCAACGAAGCAATCAAGGCATATTGGATGCTGTTGAAAATTTCCCTACCCTTCGCTCCAACATATTGAATATTGTGCAAAGTGAATGACCAATCATACCCCCATGTCTTAGTGAAGGCGCCGTAAAACAAAACTCCGTAGATCGAAAGTACAACTAGCGTTACGAACATGCAAAATGCAAACAATCCCCATTTAATCGCAAAAGGAAGCGGAAAATGCTCCAGAGACGTTTCTTTTCCGGTAACAGTAACGTAGGAGAGTTTGCCAACCCATATTCGGTTCCATACAAATAGACCAAGCGCCGGGAGCAGGAGAGCCGTTGAGAGCACAGCAGCCGAATTCAGATCAAATAATCCTGACATTTGCATATAAGCCTCTGTCGGCAGTACATTGAAATTCCCCGCAATAATCATCGGATTCCCGAAATCTGCCAACACATTCATCGCGGCAATCAGCGCTCCGCCAGCTACCCCTGGTCTGCATAGTGGAAAAAACACGTTTTTGAAAACTTGCCAATGTGTAGCTCCGAGATTGTAAGCGGCATACTCCAGGTTCGTGGATGTCGATTTCATCACCCCGTAAATAACCGCATAGGCGTAAGGGAAAAAGGTAATCGTTTGTACTAGCCATAAGCCATGCCAGCCGTAAATATCCAAATTAACATGCAGCACATATTTAGAGATCATACCTTGTCTGCCAAAAAGAAGAATGTACGACAGCGCAACGATAAATGGAGGCGAGACAATAGGCAATATGGTAATAAATTTGAACAGCCCTTTGCAAGGGACCTTCAACCTTGTAATCGTATAAGCAAAAGCAAAAGCGATGACCGTGCAGGATACACTGGATACAGCTGTCATGAACAAGCTGTTCAACGCCGCATGATACCACCTGGAATAAGTAAACAGCTTGAGATAATCCTCAAATCGAGAGAAGCTTACTACCTTAACGATCGGCCAGACAACAAAAAAACACGTAATCAGAATAATCGCTATAATAGCAAAGGCCATTGCAGGTTCATTTCTTAATTTTTTCATTTCTGCCCAGGTGTCTTTGACAGCAGTTGATAACAAGACTTCCCACACCTTTCGTTTAAAAGCATGAACGATTCTCCCGCTAGCAAACTTCCACAGGAGAAGGTTCATGCTTTTTACTTTTATTCCATTATCCTTATTTGCCTATCATTTCAGTAAACTTTTTAACAACATCTGCTTTCATTTGAGAAGCCTTGTCCCGGTCATAATTGACAAGCTTTACATCTTCAATTTTGATCATGCCATCCGGTGGAGCTACGTCTTTTCTTACTGAGTAGCGGTTTGACATTTTCGTATTCATTTCCCCAACAGGTTTAGTTAACAGCCAGTCAACGAACTTCTTGGCATTATCTGTATTCTCTCCGCCCTTCACGATACCAACGCCACCGATTTCGAAAGCGGTTTGCTCAGGAACGATAACTTGAATCGGAAAGCCTTTTTGAGCAGATTTAACAATATCATGAGCCCAGGACATAGCTGCTACGAATTCACCCGTGGCGGTAAGATTGATTCCATCGCCTGCGGCTGGTGTATAGTGATGCACATTGGCATTCAGTTTTTTCAAATAATCCCAACCTTTTTCTTCACCTAAACGGAATAACTGGTCCGCAACAAAGATGTAGCCTCCACCCGCTGTTGCTGGATTGGATGTAATGAATTGACCTTTGTAGTTAGGATCCAACAGATCATCCCAGGTTGTCGGCATTTTGATCCCTTTAGGTTCAAGCTCTTTTTTGAATCGATCCTTGTTGATAACAATTCCGAGTACACCCATGTACCATCCTTGCCAGAAACCCTTGGGATCATTGAATCGAGATTCGATATCCTTAGCATTAGGGGACGTGTATTTCTCAAGCAATCCTTGCTGAGCGAGAGGATCATAGAACTCCACCGAACCGCCTACAAAAATATCCGCCTTGGGGGTTGCCTTTTCCGCTTGTATGCGTGTGCTTGCTTCTCCAGCGCCGCTTAAACGCAGATATTCAATTTCAATACCCGTATCTTCTTTAAATTTCTTTTGAATTTGAACGATATCATCTTCATTTAATGCTGCATAAACAACCAATTTCTTAGACTCCACCGTTTTTTTCGCCGGTTCGCTGCTTGCAGATTTTGTCGGAGCAGATGCTGGTGAAGCAGTCGGAGTGCTGTTTCCGGTTGCACACCCTGATAAAACGGTGACCATTGATAATATGACTGCCATGACTACACTTGCTGCTTGAAATCTTTGCATCTTGTACATGTTAATCCTCCCTGTTTCTTGGTTATCTATCAGCTTGTCCAGTCCGAAACCTGTATGATTATTAGCTTTACAGGGGATGTCTAGACAACCTGTTGAGTTCATTATCGCCGCCAATTATAATCGCTGTATTAACTGCATGTTAAACATTTATTAACGACAAAAAAACCGCTCCTCTTTGTTACCAAAGAAGAACGGTTTACGATACTGCCAAATAGATTACCTTGTACGACGAACCCAAAATTTAAATACATCATTGCGGAAGTAATCATAGGAAAACAATATGGGCACCTGTGACTCTGTGTAATGCGTCTGTTTCAACAAAATGACGGTAGCTTCAGGCTTCACCAGCAGCCTACGGCTATTCATATCCGAAGGAGGCGGAACGATGAGCTCCGTGTTCGCACTAACGATCCGAATCCCACATTCCGTCTCCAGGAACTGCATCAACGAGCCTTGAAGCGATTTATTGTGAAACAATTGTCCGACCCTTGCATTTGGCATGATGTTGATGTTAAAAGATACAGGCTCCCCATCGGCCATACGGATACGTTCAATGATCGTTACAGGTTCCTCCGGATTAATTTCCAGAAATTTCGCCCATTCCTCCTGACATGGTTCGATTCTGATTGATTCATGACGCTCTCCTTCTTGCAAGGACGAAGAATTAATCATTTCTGAAGTCGAACTTAAATGGTCGATACTACTCGGAATTGAAGCCAGCGGGCGCACGACATAGCGGCCAAATCCACTGCGAACCTTGAGCTTGCCCTCCTGCTCCAGCTGCTTGACAGCGGAACGGAAGGTCTCCCTGCTAACTTTGAATTTGCGTGCCATATCCGGCTCCGATGGAAGCTTATCACCAACCGCCAATTCACCAGTACGCATTTGACGTTCCAATTCTTCTTTGATTCTAAGGTAATTATGTTTCATCTAATTACGTCCGTTTCTACCCTAAATTTACTAGTATCGTATCAAATAATAGATAAAAAAGAAAGATCACTCTATCAGAGCAGCTGCCATGTGGAGCCGCCATCTTTCGTTTGCAGTAATCTGGAGCCTGTCGCCTCTTCGTTTCTAAGCAGCAGCCAACCGGTCCCTTTCTCGGTGAATTCCATTCTGATTGCATAAGGGAATGTTTTGAACGCACCCGCCAATACCGGATCTTCGGCAATCCTCTTCCAGGTTGTCCCTCCGTCCATGGTATGGCTGAAGCCCCCATCTTTTAGGTACCAGCCCTCTTTATCATTAATAAAAGTAATATCGTAGCTCTTACTTACTAGATCAACAGGCACAGTATTTAACGGCGTAAACGTCCAGGTTTGCCCGCCATCCGTTGTGAAAAAGCCATCGAAATATTGGGTGTCTTTCCCTCTCACCGTTATCGGAAACCAGCCCTTCATCCGATCTGCTCCCCAAAACTGCGGGGCTGCGCTAATTGCATAATTGATATCATTCGTTTCACCTGGAATTTCCTGTAAAGCCACTAAACTCCACGAATGACCGCCATCGCGTGTTCCATACAACTGCAGCTTACCATCTATCGTTTCTAAAGGTACAAAACCATTCAAGGCATCTCTAAAGCTCATCCCTCGCGAATATCCACTTTGCGGAATCGCTTGTGGAGTTGGATTATCTGTGGGTAAATAACCGGTGTTCTCCATAATCTGCTTCCAGCTCGCGCCTCCATCTTCCGTTACATACAGAGATTTCTCGGATTTGCCCATGGCCGCGTCCGACGAACTCAGCAGCCACCCATGATTGGGATTTATAAAGTAAAGGCCTATCGCTCTTACCGTATTGGGCAAATCTGCCGTCTGCCAACTCTTCCCCCCATCCTTCGTGCGGAGCATTTGGGACTTGCCATCATTTTGCCCAGGCTGGAATACCCACATATGATCACGGTCCAGCACATAAATGCCTGAATTGTCTCTAGGTGAAGCCTCAAATGAATGTCCGTCCGCAGGTGGAGACACAGCCGTCCATTTCACTCCAGCATCCTCTGTGCGATACATTTTTAATTCCTTAGCCGTAACTCCCCATGCATAACCAAGCTGGTCTCCGAGCAGGCTCACATCTGTAAGCATCGTTTGAATTTGCTGCTCAGCTGGTTTCTCTGAGCCCGTGGATGAAGGTAAAGAACCCGTGCTGGTGTTATTACTTGACGGACTCGAAGCGTTGGACAGTTCCGATTGATTAACGCTGCCAGTCCCACTTGTCTGACCTCCACTCGTTACAGATGGAGCAGTTACTGAGGCAGCGCCACCGCTTGAATTCGAGTTGGAGCCGCAGCCTGCGGTCATCGCTAGCGTCAATAGCATAATAGGGATTGTATATTTGCAAGTACTCTTCCGTTTCATCAATGTCAATCCTTTCAGATAAATAAGTAAGTTTCCAGAAGCAATATGTACAGCCTCCTTCAACTATCATTACCCTTTTTGAGAGAAATTGATTCTTATTTTGAATTTCTACCTTTCTGATGTTACTTCATCTACGAATTCCTCCAGCTGTTCAAGCTTCACAGCTTATAAGCCTTCTTCTACCAGAGCTTTTCCTAGCATGGTAAGCTTGCTCATAGTTTGCCAGTTACGAGTGGTCGCTGCCACCCCCAGTTTTTTTTCCAAAAAATTGTTTGTAAATATTGATTTGCGAACGCTTTGCCGACATAAGATGTATACCTCAAGCTTTGAACTGGAAAGCTGGAACTCATCGATTTCACTCGTACAGAGCAGCAGCTTCGCTATCTTATCCTCAGACGGTTTCTCAGACAGTAGAGCAATATATACCTTCTCTATCTGAGACGATGGATTGGCCACGAATGGACAATGCTTAGCAATGTGCTCCAGTTGTTCAATCGTTCTGATAACAACCGTGACGACAAAGCCAAATACCTCCTCGATCCGCTGCTCAATTTTCAATCTCAAAGCTGCTTCAGACTCTTCCGATTCGAAAAGAACATTGCCGCTTTGGATATATGTCTGAACTTTGCCAAAGCCCATTTGCTCAAACATCTGCTTTAAATCAACCATTTTGATCAGCTTTTGTCCGCTCACATTGATGCCGCGGAGCAGCGCGATGTATAGATTCACGCAGAAAACCTCAATTCGTTTTATTTCCATTATATCACAAGCTTTAAATGTCCCTACTTTCGTCCTCTCTCTGGACTGAATACATAAAAAAGTTGAATTTGTGGGCTGAGCATCCGAAAAAATATCGAAAGTAATCCTTAGACGCAGACAATACGTAAGACTATTGTAAGGAATTGGCTTTATAATAGTGGTAGATGGTCCGGAGGTGATCGATACGATGAATATGAGAAAATGGATTCTTTTGGCGACCCCACTTGTGCTTTTGATTGTCACTGTATATGCTCCAAGCATTTGGCTTCGAAAAAATGAGGCTGGTTCGGCTCCAGCCTATGCGGCAGCAGCAACGTCTCGTTCTTCCAACGTGTTAGGAGACATTGCCCTTTTTGCCGGAGGTTGCTTTTGGAGTATGGAATCATCATTCGAAAAAATTCCTGGTGTGCTGAGCGTTGTTTCCGGGTACACAGGCGGGCACCTCGATAAACCTTCCTATGAAGATGTCATCACCGAAACGACAGGCCACCTGGAATCCGTAGAAATCCGCTATGATCCGAGTATTATCAACTATGAAGAAATGCTGCAGGTGTATTGGCGGCAGATTGATCCGACAGATAACGGGGGACAATTCTTCGATCGCGGCGAGTCATACACAACAGCGATTTTTGCTCTTAATGAGGAGCAGCGTCAGCTAGCCGAAGCTTCCAAGAAAGCACTATCCGAATCTGGGCGATTTAATAAGCCGATTGTGACACAAATCAAAAACGCTTCTGCCTTTTATAAAGCCGAGGAATATCATCAAGACTACTATCTGAAAAATCCCGACCACTATAACAGCTACCGCAAAGCCTCGGGGCGGGACGCATACTTCAGTAAAATATGGGGAGCTGATCTTCAGGTGAAGCTGACACCAAAAGCAGAGCCATACAAAAATGTCAACAAGGCCGAAAAATTGAAAACTTTGACCGCGCTTCAAGTCGATGTCACACAGCACGAAGGTACCGAGACACCGTTCCGAAACGAATATTGGGATAATAAACAAGACGGCATCTATGTCGACATCGTCTCTGGTGAACCCCTATTCAGCTCCAAGGATAAATATGATTCAGGCACCGGTTGGCCGAGTTTTTTTCAACCGCTTGAACCGGGTAATATTGTGACTAAAGAGGATATCAGCCTGGGGGACATTCGTGTAGAGGTTCGTAGTAAATACGCTAATTCCCATCTGGGTCATCTGTTTGAAGACGGACCCAAGCCTACAGGTCTGCGTTATTGCATGAATTCTGCATCCATGGAATTTATTCCAACAGCACAACTTGATAAACGCGGCTATGGTAAATATGCCAAGCTGTTCAACTAACTAATCACACACTGCGCGGCCAGGTTTTCCGTTCATTTCGGCGGATTAATACGGCCGCGTAGTTATTTTTAAATAAAGCTATCGCGGTACTGTTTGGGAGTCAGTCCAATATTTCTTTTAAAGATACGACAGAAGTAAGAAAAATTAGGCATTCCCACTTGTAATCCAATCTGCTCAATGGCTATCGATTCAGTTTTTAACAACCAGCAAGCCTGTCTGATTCTACGAGCGATTACATAGTCTGTAATGCTGCTTCCGGTCTCGTTACGAAACAAGTGAGAAACATGATATCTGGAAAGATGAAGCTCATCGGCTAATTGACTAAGCTCAAAAGGCTCTGTATAGTGTTCTTCCACCCACTGCATAATTTTTTCTGCATTACGTTCCGTACGAGGAGCGCCCAGAAGCTGCACATCCTCAAGCAACGATTTCAAATAATCCAAAATATGGATGATTAATATTGAAGCAGCTTCAAGCTGCTCGTTTCCATGCCGACCCGACATTTTAGAAACGTAGCGTTCAAATATATCTGACATATAAGCGGCTCCGCTGTCCATCGGAAATACTTGATTCGAGAGCTCATCCTTCCATATATGTTCAAAGAAACGATAGAGGGTCGGAAAGCTTTTAAAATAAGGGGCAAAGGTAGAAGGCTCAAAGGTCACTACCGTGCGTTCATACGGAATCTGATCGCTTACTTCAAAATTCAAGCGGTGAAGCTGGAACGGTTGGATACATACAATACAGCCAGAATTTAAATCGTACATTTTACGGTTCATAAAGATATGCCCTTTACCCTGATGAATGAATAAAATTTCGATGCCTCTGTGATAGTGGTAAAAGCCCGGATAATTCGATACCGAGATATCTCTGTATTTAAACTGTATTTCATTATTTTTTAAAATATCGTCTGATAACATCAAGGATCACCCCAGGATATAAGGAACTGATATTATTATAACATAACAACACAGTGTTATTTTTCAACAACTAACTATAACTTTTATTCATTAAAGTTTGATATGATACTTGTATAGCTAGCTGGTTTGCACAATGTTGTTATTCAACAAAAACATGATCCTAATCTCACCTGGGGAGGGAATGCAATGATTTTATCTGACTTTTTTGAGGATGACGAGGTTCTGAACGGGGTTAAGGATTTGTTGAAAGAAACTTACAAAATAACCGATCACGAAGCTGACTCTATCATTGTTAAAAGCCGTGATAAAGCTGATGGATTTTTAGACGACTATTCCCCTTATGTGAATATCATTAATGATCTTCGGAACTGTCTGGAAGCAACGCTCGAAGCACATTTTCAACAAGTCGATCAAGAAAAAGAGCTGCAAGCGAGAATGAAAAACGATGCAGCTGTATGGCTTACTTTTGAATGTATAAGACGCTTTTGTAAAAAATCACTTTTAACCATTTGATTGAAAGTCCTTAACTATATTGATAGGGGTTGAATACATTCTATCCGGTTTCCAAATGGATCTCTTCTCTTCTTGTCCCTTTGGGATTGTAATTTGAGCATGATGAAAGCCAATGATCATCAATGATCACCCCCTATTGATTTATAACATATTCATATACTCCGCATAAATTGACATCCTCCGAACTTAATTCCATTAAAGTTGCAATTACCATTCCATGACAAACCACCATAACTTTTGAATGATTTACATATTTCTTTAATACGTTACTTGTCCTATTCAGCAAGCTTTCTCTCGTTTCCCATAGCCGAGTTTCTCCTGGAGGATGACAGCCATTGTGTTTCATGTAATCGCTCCATAACTCACCTATTTCCTTGACCGTGGCAGATTGCCAATTATCTGGGGTCCACTCATGCAAATCAAATTCTACTTGCAACGGCTTTCCCAGGTATCTATTCATAATGGCAGCAGTTTGCAAGGATCTTGTATAGGGTGATGAAAGGATCAATTCACAGTCTTTTAAATAAAGGTTATTATTAACCGCTTGCTCTGCTTGCTCAACTCCATTCACTGTCAAAGGAACATAGTCTCTCATGGCACCTTTTAAATTCCGTTCGTCCTTAAACTTCCAATCGGGTTCCCCATGTCTTACCAAGTAAAAAATCGTCATTGATTACCCTCCCTACCAGTTTCCTTCTTTCTGCTTTAAATAATAAATGATTCCTGCGCGATCCACATTTGCAAATTGTAATGGGCTGTTATTGATCAAGTCGCTTAACTCATGAATGTTAATCCATCTTATATCTGTCGTTTCATCTCCGTTCTTTAATAATTCTCCTTCCGCTTTACATCTAAAATAATACCCTACTGAATCAATGGGGCCCTTTATGGTTTGATAGGCGCCAAAAGGTTTTATACATTCGACTTCAAATTCGGGATTGATACCAACCGTATCTATTCTTGTCTCTTCTCCTTCAATTTCAGTTATTTCTAGTCCGGTTTCCTCCTTAACCTCTCTTCTCAAAGCTTGGGTTAATGATTCATAGGGCTCTATTCTTCCTCCGGGCAATTCAATCTTTAATGGTTCGTTGGGTTTACTTCTTGTTTGGATTACAATTTGTTTTTCATTATTATAATTTCTTTCAATTATCGCTCTTGAATTTACAAAAAACATATAATCAGTCCTCTCTAAGAAATACCCAACTCACTTGAGCCATACACGCCTATTTATTTCTGATAGATCGCCGTAAAGTTAAGCGGTTGGTCCAGAACTTGTCATTGAACGACACCGTTATTCGAGCAACTTTTCAACTTCTATCTGTTAATCTATTAGAAAAGATTACTCAAAGGATGGGATTTTGATGTTATATTACTTTCAAATGTTTTTGTCCATGTTGGTATTAGGATGTGTGGCTCTTGTAACTATACTGACTCTCCAAGCTCTTCTTAATAAGTGATCGTAGAGCACTCATGCTTTATACCGTATTGCTATCAGAGCATACATTCACTAATTCGGTTAATCTACCATAAATATGTTTCGCGCCTCAATTTTTAGTTGATGTCGTAGTCATAGCAGATTTGGTAAAGCTCAATTAGCTCCTGCTCAGTGGGTACCCGTTGATTGTTTCCGGGGCTTCCGCTGTTGATCGCATCAGCTGCCATCTTGGGCAATACCTGAACGAACTGCTCGGCATCGATTCCCCAGCCTCTAAGGTTTGGAATATGTAATTGCTTACATAAATGCTTAATTTCTTGGATAAATGCCTCTGCCTGTGCCTCAACCGTAAGATCACTTACATGAGGCCAAATTGTTCTGCTGATCTCAGCCATTTTGGATTCGGCAGCCGGCTTCGTGAATTCCAATACAGCAGATAACAGCATCGCATTCGAAATCCCGTGCGGTACATGGAATAAGGCACCAATCGGTCGCGACATTCCGTGAACCAGAGTTACCGAAGCATTGGAAAAGGCCACACCAGCCATCATGGAGCCAATTGCCATCTGTTCACGGGCTTCAAGGTCTTGACCGTTAACATAGGCTGCAGGCAGGTTTTCCATGATTCGCTTAATGGCTCCTAAAGCAAACGTATCTGTAATCGGATGAGCTTTACGGGACAAATAGGCTTCTATGGCATGGCATAATGCATCTAAACCCGTGGCAGCCGTTACATGAGGTGGGCAGGATAAGGTGAGCAATGGGTCTACAATCGCAATCTGCGGCAGCAGCTCCGGCTGAGAGATCATCATCTTCACATCATGAGTCGTATCAATAATGACCGTTACTTTCGTTACCTCCGAGCCCGTCCCGGCTGTCGTTGGAATGACAATTAAGGGTAGTGGTGGCTGCGAGAAACGGTTGTTTCCCCGATAATCTCCAATGTAACCGTCGTTATTCATCATCACCGCAACGGCCTTGGCTGTATCTATACAGCTTCCACCACCCACTGTAATGACGAAATCGCATTGCTCTCTCCGACATAGCTCCAAGCCCAAGTCCACATACGCATCGGTGGGTTCGGTGTGTACACCTGTAAATGTGGCATATGGCATAGAAATAGCATTGAGGAAGCCCTGGCACTGTGCGACAACGCCAATCTTCTCCATAATCGGATCACTAATAATGAGTGCCTTTTTACCTAAATTCCCTGCTATAGAGCCAAGTTGTTCAAAAACACCTTGACCATAAATAATTTGCCTTGGCATATTCAATTGATAGCCCAAATTCATTTACGATACCTTCTTTCTGTATATTTATTCAAATTTATTAATGACATCTGGTAGTTGTCTCTTATGCATAATTATCTTCCCATGAATTCCCTTCCAATAAAATTTGAGGAAACAGCTTGTATCCCTAGTTCTTTGGACCAAATCGATAGCTGTCCAACATGATGAATTTCATGAACTACAATATGTCTTAAAATTTCGCCCTTATAAAAAGATTTATCCATCCATGAAGGTTTAACGACTTCAAATTCCATATGAGTAGACCAATGATCAATAAGTTCTTTGTTCTCTAATCTTAGTTTGTCTGACAAATTTCTAATGTATTTCAGATTATTGTGCTCGTGATATTGTAATGCAAGATCTGGTTCATTTTTGATTGCTCTTATCCAACTATATTCAACATCTATGATATGAAAAAGGGTTTTGAGAATGGATCCCACCCCTGCTTTTCGATCTCTTAACAATTCTACTTCAGATATTGATTCAAAAGCTTGCAACCATTCATCTCTGACCTGCCAATTGTAAGTAAATAAGGTTTTCAATGGGGTGCTCCTTTATTAAATGGAATGTTAACCCATCTTTGAATTATTGGAAAAGTGACCTTAACCTATGGGTATCTATTTCTCCAAAATCATCTATTATCAACTCGCAGCCACTCATATCTTCGTTTACGTGTTTTAAACCTTTAAACCCAATACATTTCATTCCCGCTTGGTGAGCAGCAGTTTTACCGTTCGTTGAATCTTCAATTACAACACATTCATTGGGTTTAAGAGCTAATTCACTACATGCTTTTAAATATATTTCAGGATCCGGTTTAGATACGGATACATCCTCGTCACAAAGACATTTATCAAATAATTGTTCAATACTGAATATATCTAATACAGCATTCATTCTTTTTCTTGATGCACTTGTTGCTAAAGCGGTATATATTCCATGTTCTTTTAGATCTTCTAATAGCTTTCTTACGCCCGCTACTAAACCTATTTCCCTATATAAATTGATTTCGCGGTCTACATCATACGTGTGAATGAGTTCCGTGATATCTTGGGACAACTTGAATTCTTGCTTTATCTTTTGCCAAAATTGACGTGAACTTAAACTTCCCCACAGCTGAATCTCCTTAACAGAAAGATTACAGCCCAAATTATTTGCAGCTTCATGTAAAAGTTGACCAGCAACCGAATGAGAATCGATGATAACTCCATCCATATCAAATAGCACTGCCTTCATTATACCGACTTCTCTCCTCTCTAAATGCACCTAAATCACGATTCCTCACTGACTTTTTACTGTAGATGACGCAAGGTCTATAGCGTATTCATTAGTTCAAACCGTCTCTTACAATCTTTGATTTCATAGTTTGTATGGCTCTTTATGGATTCTATTAAATCACTCAGAATTACGTTGGCATTATCGAAGTCGTGCTTAGATATTTCCTTTGCATCTAACGCTTCCCCAAGCTCATCTTCATCTAAAACATATAAAGTCCCATCTGGAAGAAGAACCAAGTCTAGATAAAGATCATCTATATAAGGTATACCTTCATTTGTTAAACCTTGATTCTTAATGATATCAAAATACCACTGCACTATATTTCCATGACTATCAAATGTTGTTGTCACGGAGTAACCCGATTCCTGTGGAAAATACATCAACCATTTGAATCCGTCATCAACAATACAAATGTCCTTAGTATCATAGGTAACCAATAAAGGTTCTCTAACCTTACGTAAGTGAAGATAAGTGATGTAACCGCGATAAGAATCGTCATTCACATATAGTTGTTTATATTCTTTTTCCAAAATTCTAAGCCAGTCAGGCCGATCTGCACATTTTCTCTTCATCAAATATCTCCCTTCATCTTGTTCATGTAAAGTGTTTTAACCATTGTTATACTCTCACCATTTAAATCGCCTTTTGTATATCCTTTGCTTATGTAAAAACCAACAGCATCATCCCAATGGTATAACGTTTTAAGTATAATTTTTGTATATCCTCTTTCTTCTGCTATCGTTTCTAATGCACCTATCATTTTACTTGCAAATCCGTACCTTCTGCATTCTTTCTTGACCGACATTCGGACGATTCTTCCTGTATTATCATCAACGGCGATCAATGCCCCACTACATACCACTTCATTTCGTATTAAGCCTACTAAAAATGTATTACCCTGCATTAAATAATTGTCTATAATATTATTAAGGTCTGGATTCAGAGCTGTGCCCAAGAAACCAAAATGTTCTTCCATTCCATCCAGAATTAGTTGTTTAGCATGCATTTGTGTATGTTCATTAACAATTTCAATCGTCAAGTCGTATTGTTTCTGAACCAACCTTGTTAACCTCCATCTCTAATAAATGAAGTGTTGTCTAAACTTTAGATGAAACGCTTCCATTTGTGTATGACTTCTTGTGTACTCTACCTGCATTGTCAGCCTTTCCCTTGAAAGTAAATACAACATATTCATTAGCTGGAATCGTTCTACATACCATTCCCACCGGTATCTCATACTGTTCAGAGACTTCCAAACCAATAAAATATTCAAATTTGTCTTTACTCGGAATATAGTTCTCGGGATCCGTTTCCCCCTCAGGGTTCCCAGACTTTCTTGTCATCCAATAAAAATCCAACTATATTCGCTTATCATTATCCCTTTACCCATGTTGCTCTTGTATATCCAAGCTTCATACCTGTTCTTTCCATGTTTCGGAAACTAGTTGAGGCATATGATGTTTGACCAATTACCAAATCACACTTGTTACTCGCCGCTTCTGATATTCTTCTCTCTAACAATGCTCTTTGAACACCATTATTTCTGTATTCATTTAAAGTTGTCGCAAATGTTAAAGAAGCGATTCCATCATTCATGTACATCACACCTACTCCTGCAGGAATACCATTAACAAATCCAACAAAAAATTTCCAACCCTTCCGATTGAATAAAACAATATTATTATCCGCTACAAAGCCTTTTCCAGAGACAGATAAACCTGTACCAAGACAATGTATCTCAGCATACAAATGAATTTCGTCCTCTTCCAACTCACGAATGGTAATGGACTCATTATATGTTCTTATATATTCGGATTGACCGTATAGTGTAGCATGAAAACCTGACTGGTAAAAACCTCGATCATGTAGCGCCTTCATTAGTTCCTTATTTGCCTTAGACGGTACAAGCTCAAATTGCAATTGACTATCCTTGCTCTCATAAAAATCAATGACTTCATCCAACAAATTAAGCTCATTAATGCTAATTCCCTTTACTGTATTAAATTGAGGCCAAGGCATTTCTTTACTATAAAGTGCTGTTGCCCCACCGAACTTCATTATTTCAATCCCCATTGGATTGCTAAGACGCTCTCTTATCGCTTTCATCCTATCGACCATATAATCGATTTCAGATTTTTCCATGGTTTCAGCAAGTTCTTTACTTAGAATTTCAATTGACATGCAATATCCTCCTTCACCACTCCCTGAAATTTATCATCCGGACCAAAAACATTCGCGGCAGGTATTTTTGTTGACTTAGTAGGCGTTAAAAAGAAATTTGGGTATCAATAACAATATGATTTTACGGATTACTACTGCCGCCGCCATTTCCCAATCTGTAAGCCCCTGCAATCCCATCATATTCCATTTTATCATTCTAGTAAATTGCTATTCTTGTTGTAAAAAAGCGGCCCTCAGGCCGCTGTACAAATTGTTGAACTTTGAAAGCATGATCTTCATAAGTATGCCTGTTTTATTCATTATATAAAATGAACTAAACATCATGACAGCAAAGAGGCGCTGCAAAAGCAGACCCCTCTTCCAATCGCTGTTGCAGCCAGATTCTTTCGATTCTTAGCCCCATAGGGGTAAGAATCCGTCTGCAAAGGCGAACACTTCGTTTCTCCAGAAGGGTCCGCTTTCTCCGCTTGGGCTGTGTGTTTCTTTTGTTCATCTTATGTAGATAAATTCTTTTTAAAATATGTAGCGGACTCGTCATATCCTATGGCCTTGTAAAATCCGCTGGCTCTTCTCGTGGCTAGGGCAACCAGCTTGGATTCACGCTTGCATGCTTTTTCCTCAATTCGTTCCATCAAATTTTGCCCGATTTTCATTCCCCTAAAATCATCTAAAACGAATAATTCTTCCACCCAACTAATGAGTCCATTTGCATAAAAGGTTGAGTGATGAAAAACTAGAACATACCCAACTATTCTTGATTCCGTTTCTGCGATTACAACATCAGCATTTTTATCACATAAGAGATCTTTGAATATCCTCGAGTAATCTTTCATATTTATTTTATAGCTTGTAGCAAGACTTGCAGCTAAATTAAATAGTTCCATTTCGTCTTGGAGAACTGCTTCCCTGTAATTTATATGAATGATAATCGCTCCCTTCAAAAAAGAACTTATTATATTTCTGATGTCAGTTGCGGGGGTTTTCTTCCTAGTTAACGACGATACTGCCTACTTCGAGATATTATCAATGCTAGTTAATTTACATCCCCGATATATATTCGCGATTCTATTTTGTTCTTAATGATGATTCCTAATTTCTTTGGATAAAGTCTTATTTCTTCGATGGTTTCAAGCTCCACCCACTCTACGCCTACCTGGTAAGAATCCGGATTAATTCCATTGGATATATTCGTATGAGGATCCTTCAGCTGACACATAAAATAAAACTCCACCTGATGGATATTGAAATCCCATTCAGCAAACTCGTGATTCTTACCAATATATTCTCTTACATATAGTAAGTCATTGACTATGATTTCTGCACCTATTTCCTCCATACATTCACGAAATACTGCATTTATTAATTCCTCGCCAGACTCTTGACCGCCTCCAGGAAACAAATAAAAGAATCCTTGTTCATCTTGATTCTTGGTTAATAGTACTTTGCCTTCTTGAATAATGATTGCCTTGGCTGAATTACGAATGGGTTTCATCTTTTCTCCTTCTGATTTACAGTTTAGTGGTGTAACATTTTCCGAACCCTTCTTCCTTGAAATCCCTCTGAAGATCAAGCTCTCAGGTCGTACATTCTTGGGTGACTCTCCAATGTTCATATTCCGTCAGTATCATAATAACCCTTAATATGTTTCTCTAAAAATTTAAACGAAACGGGGGTCTGTCAAATCTTTTGTGTAAACTCTTTTAAAAGACTTCTCCCCGAGGGGAGAAAAATTTTCAGCGCAGATGCTGGCCGATGCGATCTGGATAGAAAACAGACAGCTGGAGCAGCATTTGACCCCAGTTTTGGACGCGGCCTGTCCACTTTCGAGTGACGTCCATGGTGGCCAAATAGAGCATCTTTAAGAGCGCTTCGTCCGTTGGGAAGATGCTTTTTCCTTTCGTTACCTTTCGAAGCTGACGATGGTAGCTTTCAATAATGTTGGTTGTGTAAATGAGCTTGCGAATCTCTGGCGGATACTTAAAAAAGGTAGCTAGTTCATCCCAGTTATTACGCCAAGAGCGAAGGAT
>NZ_FOTE01000035.1 GCF_900114475.1 Paenibacillus sp. 1_12
TATTGATTCATTCTGATCAGGGCTGGCATTACCAAATGCCCCAATATCAGCAGTCATTGAAGGAACAAGGCATAACACAAAGCATGTCACGTAAGGGGAACTGTTACGACAATGCCGTTATGGAGAATTTCTTTGGGATCCTAAAATCCGAGTTTCTATATACAGAAGAATTTGATAGCATTGAACAATTCAAAGTAGAACTTGATCAATATATCCACTATTACAACCACAAACGAATAAAGGCAAAACTAAAACGCATGAGCCCGGTACAGTACCGAACTCATGCGTTAGAGGTAGCCTAACTATATACTGTCTAACTTTTGGGGGTCACTTCAAATACTGTAGCTCCTTTTTCTTTTGCCCAAGTAACGGCAGTTAAGTTCACTAGCGCAGGTAGGAAATTATCTTAATTTAGCGAATATAAAGTACGATGTAACGTAAAAATACAACAGTTGCTATAAGAAAAGTCTTACAGTTTTTTCAAGAGTACAAACTTTGCATGAAGGAGCCAGATTTTCAGATACAATATTAGTAGGAATGTCGAAAGGGAGGATTCAACCTTGGTCAACGCCATTATAGAAGTGGACGGACTAGTCAAACGTTATGGGAAATTCACCGCGGTGAACGGAATTCATTTCAAAGTGCATGAAGGGGAAGTATTCGGACTGCTCGGGCCGAACGGGGCAGGCAAAACGACTACGATGGAAATGATCGAAGGTCTGCGACGACCTGATGAAGGGAGGGCACTTGTCGCTGGCTTCGATACAAAAAAAGATTTGAAAAAGATCAAGGAAATCATCGGCGTTCAGCTTCAATCGACGTCACTGTTCGACCTGCTCCACGTTCACGAGATTATTCGTATGTATGCAAGCTTTTATCCAAGCACAGTAGCGATCGAGCCGCTGCTCGACGACATGATATTGCGCGAAAAAATGAATGACCGCGTCAAAAACTTATCCGGAGGCCAGAAACAGCGTCTTGCCATTGCACTGGCGCTCGTGAATGATCCCAAGGTGATTTTTCTGGACGAGCCGACAACCGGACTCGACCCTCAAGCTCGGCGTACGTTGTGGGATATTGTGCTTCGCCTGAAGGAGCGCGGCAAGACAGTGGTGATCTCAACGCACTACATGGAAGAGGCTCATGTGCTTTGCGATCGCATCTGCCTTATGGATAAAGGGGAAATCGTTGCGTTGGACACGCCGGAGCAACTCGTCCGCAGCCTACAGTCAGATAGCGCCATTGAGTTTCGGTTGCCAGAGCGGATTCGAGAAGATGAGGCACAAAAGCAGGAAGTGCTGACACTTGTACAGTCATTACCTGATGTGAAGCAAGTTGACCAGCGCAAAGACACCTTTGTGTTGTACACTGATCATTTGCAAAATGCGCTGACGGCTTTTGTACAACAAGCCGCTGAGCAGAATATCCGGGTTTCCGATCTGCAAACACGCACAGCAACGCTCGAGGACGTGTTCATCCACATGACGGGAAGGAGCCTGAGAGAAGAATGAAAGCGTATCGTCAATTGACCTTAGCCCAGTTACGACTTTTTGGGCGAAATCGGCAAGTATTATTTTGGACACTTGTTTTTCCGATCTTTTTCATGGTGATGCTCGGTTCATTCTTCGGAAAAGGGGACAGTACATCGCTCTACGTCACCATTATCGACCAAGACCAGACGACAGCGTCAAAAGCGCTTCTATCATCCATGAAACAGTTATCCATCTTACAGTTAAGCGAAAGTACCGACCTCGACGCCGCGATGACAGATCTTAAGCATGGCGATCGGCAGCTCGTCGTCGCTGTCCCCAAAGGGTATGAAGCTGCTGTAAGCGCTAAATCGGCTTCTATGCAGGGCTCCAAGCTCACTGTTTACTACGATGAGACGAGCCAAACAACCAATCAGATCGGGCTCCCAATCATGTCTCAAATCGTCGACGGCATTAGTAAGCAGATCTTAGGTTACACGCCTGTTATTACGATTCAATCTCAGGCGGTACAATCTCTTAACCTGAAGTATATCGACTTCCTTGTCCCGGGAATTGTCGCAATGATGATTATGAGTAACAATATGAACGGCGTGGCTGGCCAAATCGCATCTTGGCGCGAGCGGGGTATCCTCCGGCGTCTCCAGAGTACGCCTCTCCACCCGAGGAGCTTCATCGCCGCTCAAATTACGGCCCGACTGCTGTTGAACGGTTCGCAGGCGGTAATCGTACTGCTAATCGGCAGCTTGATTTTCGGAACACAAGTGAATGGTTCGTGGGTGCTTCTGTTAATGTTCGTTGTACTTGGAACACTAACGTTCATGTCGATCGGCTTTATCATCGCCGCGCTCGCCAAAACGCCGGAAAGCGCTGGTCCGATTGCTGGCTTCGTATCCTTCCCACTTCTTTTTCTTGGCGGCGTCTTCTTTCCGATTAAGAACATGCCTGAGTGGCTACAGCCCGCAGTCAAGTTGCTGCCGATCTCGCATCTGTCCACATCATTGCGCCAAATCATGAATGTCGGAGCTTCATTTGTTGACCTGTGGCATGAAGCCGCGCTGCTTGGCGGCTGGATGCTTGTAGCTTTCATTATTGCCACCCTAACATTCAAGTGGGAGTAACGAAAAATAATTTTAGTCCTAAAGTAATGCACAAAGTATTAGTGTAACAGATCAGTATTCAGCTAACACAGCATGGATAGTTCAACATCAGAAGGGCTGCCGTATGGTTCGTATGGTAGCCCTTCTCTTCGTTTACAGGCAGGAAAGTTCAATAAATTCGAGATGCTTCTGAGTAGAATCTATATTGAGAGGTTCATGAAGATAACTTGAGAAGACTATTTATTATTGCATCGATCAGCTTGTTGCCATTATCAGATATCTATCAGTCATTGATCATTGATATAGTCGGAAATTTGAAGAATTCTATGATTCTGGCAACCTTTATCTACTAGGGTACGTCTAATAGAGTTGAGGTCTTAGAGGAGGAGAGAAATATGTATAAAAAAATAATAGGATTGGCCGCAGCGTTGCTGTTCGCCACAGCAGGTAACGCCCATGCTTATGATGTCCCTATGACCGCTTACAAGGATGTGACGGAGCAGTCTTGGGAACAAGATTACGTGTACACTTTATCTGCTCTCGGTATTATAGAAGGTTATCCGGATTCCCAATATCATTCCGGGGAAGCATTGTCCCGGGAAGCCTTTATCAAGCTTTTGGTCACGGCAGCCAAATTGGATATATCCCGATCCTCAGGGATCTTACCGCCGGATGCCGTCAACCGCTGGTCGGCGCCTTACTTGGCATCAGCCTTGGAGCTGAATTGGATTGATTTTATGGTAAACGCGGCAGGTGAAATAAAGCCGGAGCAGCCCATCACGCGTGAAGAAGTGGCTGCCGTCGTCGGGAAGTATCTATTGGACAAAGAGGGGGCAAGCGGCTCGCAATGGCTGGCGGGAGAGTGGTCGAAGGAACAGGGTGCGCAAGCGTATAGCGACAGCCCCCGAATCAAGGAAAGCCTGGCACCGTACGTGTTCTATACCATAAAACGAACGGTCATGGAAGGCGACAGTCAGGGCTTTAGACCGGAGAGCGGTTTGATCCGCAGCGAAGCGGCTGCTGTGATTTATCGCTTGCTCGATATCGAAGCAGCTGGCCGTAAGCTGGAAGCGACAGGGTTCTATGCAATCAAGTCGAGCCCGGCCATCGGCCGGATGCCTCTTGTCGATCATGTTGTGATGGGCTGGTCCCATCTCGAATATGAAGCTGCGGGCACGTCCAAGCTAGATATGGAAACAGCCACCTATAGAGTTCCGGACGGTTACGCGGATGTGTTGACTGCAGCCAACCAAGCGAATATCAATAAGGACTTGATGGTGTATTTCGGTGATGGCAAAAAGCTTTCGGCATTTTTAAAGGACATGCCTGCACAAAAGAATTTCATAAGTCAGGTTGCTGCGAAGCTGGCGGACGCGTCATTCGGATTTTCCGGAATTTCTCTTGATTTTGAAGGATTGATAGAAGCTTCGGACGCTTCCTATTATCTGCAGTTTGTCCGAGATCTGAAAGCGGCTATTGGGGGCAAATCTCTCTCCGTATGCGTACCGACGGATCATTATTACAAAGGCTACGATTTCAAAGGACTCAGTGAAACGGCGGACTCCCTGATTCTTATGGCTTATGATTTTACACATGCGGATTCGCGTCTGCCTTCCGCTCCATTGCCGCTGGTCCGGGATGGGGTAGAGAGAGTGCTCAAGCAGGGAGTGCCTGCAGATAAGCTGGTGCTGGGCATTTCCAAGCAGGCAAATCAGTGGGTCACAACAAACGGCATTACGACAACCGCCATGCCGGCTATTGAACTGGTGGAAAAGCGCTTGGCTGATCCAAACGCCGCCAAAACGCGGAGCATGCCATATTTTCTGGAGCATGTTCATTATCAGGATGGCGGAACGGTCAATGATATTTATTACGAAGACACGACAAGTATTGTCAAAAAAATCTGGCTCGCCAAAGTCTACGCCCTCAAAGGTATTTCCCTCTGGCATATGGGGAATTTCACAGCGAGCGATTGGGAAATGATTGGTAAAAGGTAACGGTCTTGTATGATAAGCTGACCCGGAACGGACATCTTTTGTCTGAACCGGCTCGGCTTATAAAAGAATCTGATTTAAATCTGCACCTGCAAAAGCGACCACCTAAGATAATATCTGTGCTACAAGCCAGACACTGCCGACGCACTGGCGTTGTATTCATCCTGGTACATAAAAAGTCCATATTCCCTCATAACAGAGGAGTGGCCTATTTGACGAAGCATAGCAGACAGATTACCTCGGTGGTACGTACCATGATTCACAACTTGTATAAATTCTGAATATCTGGTGTTTAGTATTCCAGCGTAAGGATTATCCAAAACAACCTCGTTCTCAAGATCCGCAAGCTCCTTAATACATGCTTTGAATCTCGAGGACTAGTCGTCATACATAGCTTTCATTTCCTCAAGGCTTCTAACTTCTGCATCCGCCTCAATTTGAAAAGAAGCTTCCATAATATTTGATACACATCTTCTGCTGGACGTTGAGCTAAATATTTACAATTAAGGCTGGATGGCAATTCAAGAATTGTGTATAATTATACATAACAATGTATTTGTATTCGATTTTTTGGAGGGTTATTATGAAATATAAAGTATATGTTGATGGACAAGAAGGGACTACAGGCTTAAAGATATTTGAGTATTTGTCAAAACGATCAGACATTGAAGTTCTCAAGATCGACTCCCACAAAAGGAAAAATCCTGAAGAACGGAGTAAATTTCTTAATGAAGCGGACATCGTTTTTCTTTGTCTACCCGATTCAGCTGCAAAAGAGTCCATAGCACTTGTGAAAAGCGAAAAAACAAAAATTATTAATACAAGCTCTGTCTTTAGAACTGATAAAAATTGGGAATATGGCTTGCCTGAGTTGAAAAACCAAAGAGAATTAATTCGGAACTCATCGCGGGTCTCAGTTCCAGGTTGTCACGCAACAGGCTTTATCCTTACGATTAGACCGCTAGTTGAGGCCGGAATAATCCAAAAAGATTATCCTATTACGTGTTATTCTGTGACAGGTTATTCTGGAGCTGGAAGAAGTGGAATAGAGGAATATGAGAATGCAGCGTTAGTTGCCGCAAGAAATCTTCATGTTCCAAGACACTATGCGCTGCAAGAAAATCATAAGCACATACCTGAGATGTTATTTTATTCAGGACTTCAATTTGAGCCATTATTCACGCCAATTAAAGCTAATTATGCACAAGGACTAGCAATGACAGTTCCCTTAATAAGTAGATATTTGCCTAAAAGAGCTTCTGCAAAGGATGTACATGAAGTATTAGCAAGGTATTTTGAATCGGAGCGTTTTGTAAATGTAATGCCGTTCGATTCAGAGGCTTATCTTGATGAAGGACAATTCATGATTTCTGAATGTAATAACACGAACCGTCTAGAGATTTTTGTTTTTGGTCATAACGATAAAATAAATATCATTTCAAGATACGATAATTTAGGTAAAGGTGCCTCAGGTGCCGCGGTACAAAATATGAATCTTATGTTAGGCATTGATGAAGGAGATAGCTTGGTGAATTAATTAGTTTACGATGGACGTTCACTGTTAGCGGGGAACGAGCACAATGCATAATAAATGTGAATACGAAATGAAAGTCAGGGAGGAAGAGCTAGGATGCTTTACGATTTACAAGGCGAAGCCGATTTGTCACCTATTGTGGGAATATTATATTCCGCTGTGGTAGAGAACAGCCAACGATTACATGTAATCACTAAAGGCATGTCCCAAGAAGAAGTAGATTACAAGGGTCCTAATAACAACTTTAATAGTACTGCTCAATTAATACAACATATCATGTATGTTGATATTAATTGGGTTTATAGAATGAAAGATCAACCACTAGATCATTCTTTAAAAGTGCAATACGGCCCCATGATAGATGCAAATAATAGGCTTCCGATGGTCAAAGGGAAGTCTTTGAACGATCTTATTTCTAATTATGAAGGTGTAATGAAAATGTTGAAAGATGCATGTACACAATTAACAGATGCTGACCTTAATAACGTAGTCACTTTTGGACATGAAAATGAAAAGCAAGCAACCCTACGCTGGGGCCTATGGCATATGGCAGACCATAGTCGCTATCATCAGGCTCAAATTAATCTGCTTAGAAAGTGGTATAAAGAAAATTGCTTGTCAAATTAAAGGGGTTGTCTCGTTGAAATTAATAAAATGGATACTAGCCTTTTTTGCGGACAGAGTGACTAATTACCTTTTGAATGAACAACATTATAAGAAAAATGAAATTAAATCAGTTAAAGGAATCTGGGGTGTGAAATTGCCGGCATTTTACACGGTTGTTGTATTTGAAAATGAACCGTACGTAGAATACTTATATTTTGCCCATAATAAAATAATGCAGTTTAGCCATAGCGTTACTGAAGAAGGTAAGCAATTAGGAATCACTGACTCAGAGCTTAAAAATATGGCCGCGAAGTAAGCAATAGTCGTTGTTCTAAGAAATTAAACTAAAGAAGAATGATCGTGGAGTTGGCTATAGTTTGTCGGATTAATACGATGAGCTAATGGTAATCATTCAGAACGTGTCCGCAAGCACGCTATTGCGGGCTTTTGCTGTTCCTATCAATGAAATCGATTCCTCGTTTCGAGTTGAAAAATATACATATGACAATGAGAGTTAAATCATTCCCCCTTTTTTAGCAATCATAGTGAAGAGGTCAAGCCAATAATCATGTTACGATAACTACGAGAAATTGATAATGAGCAGCATGAAAGGGGCGATTGACGAATGAGCAAGGTACGAATCGGCTTGGTAGGTGTAGGAAGCATGGGAACAGCACATGCTCGATATTTAATTGCAAATGAAGTAGAAGGTGCTGAACTTACTGCCGTTTGCGAGCAAAGTGAAGAGCGTTTGCAAGTATTTACAGAGGAGTTCGGGAGCTCTGTAGCTTGCTATAATAGTTATGACGCGATGCTTGACTCTGGTTTGGTGGATGGCGTGCTGATCGCGACACCTCATTATTTTCACCCGGAACAAGCAATAAAGGCACTGAACAAGAATCTGCATGTCTTGATTGAGAAGCCGGCGGGCGTTTACACGAAGCAGGTTCGTGAGATGAACGAGGCCGCAGCAAAAGCAGGTAAAGTGTTCAGTATCATGTTCAACCAACGGACAAACCCATTGTACTGCAAGCTAAAAGAGCTGATCTCATCCGGGGAGCTCGGTGAAATACGTCGAATGAATTGGATTATCACGGACTGGTATCGCTCCCAAAGCTACTATGATTCAAGCGGATGGCGGGCGACATGGGCCAATGAAGGCGGCGGAGTACTGATTAATCAAGATGCGCATCAGCTTGATTTGTGGCAATGGGTTACAGGTATGATGCCGACGCGTATCCGGGCATTCTGCTCGTTTGGCAAGCATCGGAACATCGAAGTCGAGAATGAAGTGACGGCATACGCCGAGTATGAGAACGGTGCAACTGGGGTGTTCGTGACATCCGTTTGTGAGTCTCCGGGGACTAATCGCTTCGAGGTTACAGGTGACCGCGGTAAAATCGTTATCGAAGACGGAAAGATGACTTTCAGTCGTCTGCGGGTCCTTGAATCAGAGTTCAACAGCACTTTCAAGGGCGGGTTTGGCCAACCGGAATGCTGGAAATTCGAAGTACCTGTAGCAGGTAAAAACCCTCAACATAAGGGTATCACGCAAAATTGGGTGGATGCGATTAGCAAAGGAACTCCGTTGATTGCACCAGGAGAAGAAGGCGTCAAGGGGCTAATGCTTTCGAACGCGATGCTGCTTTCTACTTGGACTGATAACTGGGTCGATCTGCCGATTGATGAGGAATTATTCTATGAGAAGCTGCAGGAGAATATTCGTAACTCCCGATCGACCAAAAATCCATTGGAAAACCGTACTCTGAATGTAAGCGGAACTCACTAAGGAGGAAAGCGGCCGATGAATAAGAATGATGGTATGAACTATGCTCCCAAAGGCAAGCCGAACCCGGTTGTTAAGCAAGGCGAGTTTGTTTTTGCCGCTATGTCGTTAGAGCACGGTCATATCTATGGCATGTGCAACGGACTTATCGAGGCAGGGGCGAAGCTCAAATGGGTACATGACGCCGATCCGAAGAAGGTAAGCCAATTTGTTCAAACGTATCCTGGGGTTCGTGTAGCCTCGTCCCAAGAAGAGATTTTGCAGGATCCTGAGGTCCATCTCGTTGCTGCGGCAGCGATTCCTTGTGAACGAGGACCGCTTGGCATCCAGGTGATGCGTCACGGCAAAGATTATTTTACGGATAAAACGCCGTTTACTACGTTGGAGCAGCTTGCTGAAGCGCGCGAGGCTGTCAAAGCGACAGGTCGCAAGTACGCAGTTTATTTTAGTGAGCGACTGCATACGGAAAGCGCTGTTTATGCAGGTCAGCTAGTGAATGATGGGGTGATCGGAAGCGTTGTTCAGGTTCTCGGACTCGGACCCCATCGGCTCAGTGCAGGGACGCGCCCCGCATGGTTTTTCGATAAGGCCAAATATGGAGGCATCCTTTGCGACATCGGAAGCCATCAAATTGAACAATTTCTTTATTTTACCGGCAGTAAGGGCGCCAGCCTTCAGCACAGCAAGGTCGGAAACTACAATACTCGTGAATACCCAGAGTTCGAGGATTACGGGGATGCGACGTTTGTGGGCGATAGCGGCGCGACAGGGTATTTCCGCGTAGATTGGATGACACCGAATGGACTAGGCACCTGGGGTGACGGACGAACGATCATCCTTGGGACGAAGGGTTACATTGAGCTCCGTAAATATATCGATATTGGTCGAGACAGCGCTAGCGATCATTTGTATTTAGTTGATGGCGAGAAGGAGCATCATTTGGAGCTAAACGGCAAGATTGGCTTTCCGTTTTTCGGAGAACTCATCTTGGATTGCATGAACCGGACGGAGAAGGCAATGACGCAGGAGCACGCTTTCAAAGCCGCCGAGCTATGCCTAATAGCCCAGAGAGATGCAGTTATTATATCGAATCATAATTCTTATACTGGAGGGAATAACTAATGAAATTATCTGTATTTACCGTAGCTACACCGGATTTGACTCCGGAGCAATTGTTGTCAACTGCGAAAGCAGCAGGCTTTGAGGGTGTTGAATGGCGTTATAAGAGCATACCGGAGGAACTAAAATCGGAGCCTCTATCGTTCTGGGGGAACCACTTATGCTCTATTCCTGAGCATGGTAGTGAAGCTGATTGGAAGTTCTATAAGGATGCGTCGGAAGCTCAAGGGTTACAGATATTGAGCGTTACACCTTATATAACTGCCGGTGATCTGGAAGAAACTGAGCGTGTGCTAAAAGCGGCCAAGTATCTGGGTGCTAGCTTCATCCGCTTGGGGGTTCCGCGCTATGACCGAACTAAGCATTTCAATGAGTTGTTTGAGTTAGAACGAAATTATATTCGCGATGCTGAAATATTATGCAAGCAGTACGGCGTGAAGGGTCTGGTCGAGACGCATCATGTAACGATAGCAGCCAGCGCAAGCGCAACATATCGCTTAATTGAAGGTAGAGATCCGAACGCAATCGGCGTATTGTTCGATCCGTGTAATATGGTCTATGAAGGCTTTGAAAATTATCGGATGGGGCTGGAATTGCTCGGACCATATGTAGCTCATGTGCACATGAAAAACGCTTCTTGGACACAGACAGGTACTAACGACGACGGCAGTGCAGTTTGGTCCGTAGGCTGGGCGCCGTTGAAGCAGGGAGTTGTACCTTGGAAGCAAGTCATTGATGATTTGAAAGCGATAGGTTATGACGGCTGGATCGGTTTCGAGGATTTTAGCAAAGAAAAACCTACTGAACAGAAGTTACACGATTTTGTGCAGTATGTGAGATCTCTGTTATAGGTTATCGCTAGTCGAGCCGCTTCGTAGTATGATAAGGGAAATAACCACCTTTAGTGTGAGACGGAGTAGGTTCTATGTGTGCATCTACACTTCATCTGAATTCTATATTCGATTTTTCGTATCGACAAAACCAGCCGTATAACCAATCGGCGTTTCATTCACATCCGAATTATGAGGTCTACTATTTTCATAGTGGGAAATGCAGTTTCCTTATCGGAGATCGCATTTATGTGCTTGCGCCCGGCGATTTGATCCTTATGAACGGGATGACGCTGCATTGTCCGAAGATTGACCCTAATGTCGAGTATGTCCGATCTACGATTCACTTTGAACCGAAACGGCTGCAGCCACTGCTTGGAACGCAGACGGAATTACCGATTCTACAGCCATTTCAAGAAATGGGGCATCATTTGCTTCGTTTAAGTGAGAAGGCAAGGACAGAAGTTGAACGAATTCTTGAGCACATGCACCACCAGAATACGAGGCATGATGTAGTCGGTTCTTTCCGAGCCAGACTCGCGTTTGTCGATTTGCTGACGCTAATTTACGAGCTGTGCCTACATCCGCTTGAGCATGTTAACGTCCAGTCTACGGTGAAGGAAAAAACGGTGCAGCAGGTGATCACGTTCCTGGAATCACATTATGCTGAAGATATAACCCTGGATCAGGTTCAGAAGCATTTGCATGTTAGTAAGTTTTACTTGTCCAAAATGTTTAAGGAAGTAACCGGCGTGACGATGTTCGAGTTTGTATACCGGCGACGTATTAATCAAGCTCGTATCGAATTTGTACTCGACCCAAGCGTATCGGTCACGGATGTATGCTTTCGGGTTGGCTTTAAGCACTTGGCACATTTCAGCCGAGTATTTAAGGAGCTTGTGGGTGTAACTCCGGTTCAATATAAGAAATCACTGACGGCAACGACGGTACAATAATAGCCGGTCTATGCTAACATGTTGATAGGTATTTACATTAGGGTATGGATCAAAATTTGGGCTAAGTAAACTTGGACATGCTCAATAGTTTAAGGGAGGAGCGCTCAGGCTCCAACCTTAGACTGTCGAGAACTTCATCAGTTTATCTTTCACTCCATATTCTTCATTATAATGATTAGGAGGCTTGGGGATCATGCGCCCATGGAAAGTTGTAGTAACCGACTGGGAATACCCGGATCTGCGCTTCGAGGAAGCGGTGTTTCAAGCGTATGGCAATATCGAGCTGGTAACGGCACAATGCCAGACCGAGGAAGAGGTAATCGAGGTTTGCCGTGATGCGGACGCGATGATCAATCAGTATGCCCCGATTAGCCGCAAAGTACTCGAACAGCTTGAAAATTGCAAAGTGATCACGCGCTACGGCGTAGGTGTCGATACGATTGACCTCGAGGCGGCAAAGGACAAGGGCATATGCGTGGCCAACGTTCCTGATTATTGTGTGGATGAGGTTTCAGATCATGCATTAGCCTTGTTATTATCTTGGACCCGCAAAGTGACAATGGCGAATCATTCTGTCAAAAATGGGATCTGGGATTTCAAGGTGACACAGCCTATTTACCGTCTGCGTGGTCAAACAATCGGTCTGATCGGCTTCGGCAAAATTCCGCAGTCGTTAGCTGAGAAGGTAAAGCCCCTTGGGCTTCGCGTTATCGTAGCAGATCCTTACTTCACTCAAGAAGACGCTGTGGAAAAAGGCGTAGAGCTCGTTTCTCTTAGAACGCTGTGTAAGGAGGCGGACTATATTTCGGTTCATGCCCCTTTGACTGCGGCTACACGAGGAATGATCGGTGAAGAACAATTCTCACTTATGAAAAAGGAAGCTATCCTGATTAATACATCACGGGGACCGATCGTCAACGAACAAGCGCTGATCGAGGCACTGGAGAAAGGAACCATTGCAGGAGCTGCTCTCGATGTGGTTGAATCAGAACCGATAGACTCAGATAATCCACTGCTTCGGATGGAGCAAGTTATTTTAACACCACATGTCGCCTGGTACTCCGAGCAATCGGCCGCCGAATTGCGTTCCAAGGCTGCCATGGGAGTCGTCGATGTATTAATACACGGAGAGTATCCTAAATATTTAGTCAATCCCAAGGTCAAAGACAGTGTTCAGCTCAAGCTGTCCAATGCCGAAGACCGATACTCCAAGCTTGTTTAAAATCCAAAAAAGCTGCACCCCTGCCGATCATTGCGGCAGGGGTGTTTGTATTCTCTTTTCCACCATGGACACATTGAGAAACTTGGCTTTAGTTTAACTAATTGTAAATATAAAGGATAAATATTATAATATGGAAATATTGATAGGCTAAAGGGGATAACACAATGTTTAGAAGAGCTGTTGTAGATGATATACCAAGCATCGCGGCACTTAAATATAAAATGCTAGAAGAGACAGGCATGGCTCATCGATTGCTACCGGATTTCCATCAAATGGTTGATGAAGATTACAGACAGTTTTATCATTCAGGTACTGCACAACATTTTGTTGTAGAACGTGATAGTCAAATTATTGCATGTGCGGGAGCCTTTATTAAAGACGATGCGCCATATCGGTATC
This sequence comes from Paenibacillus sp. 1_12, assembly GCF_900114475.1. Classification (GTDB taxonomy): domain Bacteria; phylum Bacillota; class Bacilli; order Paenibacillales; family NBRC-103111; genus Paenibacillus_S. The sequence continues at coordinate 13,034 of NZ_FOTE01000035.1, forward strand.
TCAAACTCCGCTCCTATGGATTTATTGCCGATGTTTATGTGGAACCACAATTTAGAAGACAGGGTTTAGCCAAAGCATTAACGAATGCAACTTTGGATTGGTTTGCAGAAAGAAATATCCGATTGTTTCGACTTGTGGCAAGTGATGAGGCTAGACCATTATATGAATCACTAGGTTTTTCAGCAACAAAGGAAATGGGAATGTTCCGGTAATTTATTGCTTATCTGCATACACGGAAGCGAGAAGTGATGGTGAATTTCCATCATCATCAATGACATGCCGGCAGGCTAAAATTTAATCGAAAAAAGCCTTTGGGATAAAAACCAAAGGCTTTTTGTATGACTATTTTATTCAAGACCTTATTCAACATCATAATCGTACATAAAGAAAAAGTCTATACTTTCGTTTGGATTTTATTTACTATTGGGTTGCCGGCAAAACTTAAAAAATGGAGTGTTGTTCAATGGACATTACTTGCCACCTCGATCAGGCCGATTTACAGGATTATATGGGGAAGGTTTTTGGTACCGGTTATTTTATTATCAGTGTATCGAAAATGCATGGCGGTGCACAAAAAGTGGTCTATAAGATCGACTGCAGCAATGGATTTTCCTGCGTTTTGTATGTGTGGGATCTTTCCATGAATTATTTTAAAGAAGAAATAGCAAACGAAGATATAAATGAACAATCGTATGGTAGTGATCTATTTGAATTAAACAACAAGTATTTAACACAACATGGAATTCAGACTCCCTCTCTCTATGATTTGAATAAGGAAAGAAACCGTTACCCTTTTGATTATGCCCTCGTTGAATATGTAGATGGGCATAAGGCAGAAGCTTTTTTCCACCATTCCGATCCACGCATTCAAGATAAAGTGTTTCAGTGTCTGGGGGATATGCTTACGGGTATGCATACCAACGAAAGACATAGCTATGGGAACTCGAACCATAGCAGGATTAACACAGAAAATTGTCATCTCTTGCAATTGGAAAATGCGAAAGCGCAGCTATCATATGCCTCCCAACATATTGAGAACATCGGGTCCAATCAAAGCAAGTTGCTTGATACTTTGTATGAGCTTGAATCAAGAATTAAACCTAGAACGCAGTATGGGTTTATTCACGGGGAACTGGGTCCTGACCATGTTTTGATTAATGACAAATTAGAACCTTTTTTGATCGATATCGAAGGGGCGATGTTCTTTGATATTGAGCATGAACACAGTTTTTTAGAGTTTCGGTTTGGGGATTTCTACAGGTATTTAAAGAACGATACTCTCGATCCTAATAGGATGTTGTTCTATCGATTCCACCACCATATATCGTTAACTTCGGGTGGTTTGAAGTTGCTTCATAGAGGATTTCCAGATCAGCAATTTGCAAAAGATCTAGCCGATCATCACGCCCAATGTACAATGCGATTTATTGAAGGTTTTAAATAAAATAGCCGTAGACATGCCAGACTATACTCATACTCGTACAGCTATCGGATAACAATAGCTCTCAATTACAACCAGGACGAGGCTGCCGGCATGATAAGGCAGTCTCGTTGCGCTAAATTGATTAGAAAGTAAAAAGGGGAATGAAAATTCCCGACGAATTAATAGTCGTTATCAAAGGAGGAATAGGATGATACATAATCTTGAAGTGAGATTAAGAAGAATGGAAGAAATCGATTATGAAAATATGCTGGAATGGCGGCATGATGAGGAAGTTATGAATTTTTACAGTAATCCACATGATATTTATACTATTGAGAAAGTAGTAAATAAATATAAATCGAGAATTGATGGGAAGGATAAGAAAATCCCTTGCATTATCGAATATTGTGGAAATCCAGTAGGATATATACAGTTTTATGAGCTCGAATTAGCAGAAAAACAACAATATGAGTTAGTTCTGGATACAATAACGTACGGCATGGATGTACTAATAGGAGACAGTAGATATAGAAATAAGGGTATTGCTACTCAGGCTATTCAATTACTACAAAAATATTTATTTGATAATTTGAAGGTTCAGAAAATTGTATTGAAACTCGCTAAGGAAAATCTTAGTGCGAATAGATGCTATGAGAAATGCGGATTCAGCAAATCAAGAGACATTAATGAAAAGCTTATCTTGATGGAATATTCATACCCTATTTAACATTTGGGTCATTTAACTAATGAAAAAAACGATTGTTCCATACCGATAGATTGCCTTACATTCTCTTGGTAAAAAGACCGTCAGGAGAAATTTCCCTGACGGTTTTACTAAATTGGTCATTTCGATTTTACGTTATGAAGAATGGATAACACTTTCTTAAAAATGGTGTCTGTTTTTCCTTCATTTCTGAATGTATGATAGATCTGAGGGAGGGGTGAAACATAAAAAAGCAAACGACACTTGGAAACATAAGGGTATACAAAAAGTCCGACATTTGGAAGCGGTTTAAAAAGCAGCGAGCGCTGCAAGCGTTTGTCCTGTTTGGCGTGGTGCATTTGATAGTCTTCTCATATACGCCAATGTTTGGAATATTGATGGCTTTCAAAAAGTATTCAATCGTTACCGGCGTACAGGGGATTTTTACTAGCCCTTGGGTGGGACTGCAATATTTCAAGGAATTTGTAACCGATTACCGATTTGGCCAAATCGTAAGAAACACGCTTGTGCTTAGTTTTCTGAAAGTACTCTTTACGTTTCCGATTCCAATTATTTTTGCCATCATGCTGAACGAATTGCGCAACATCGCATTTAAGAGGTTTGTACAAACGGTAAGCTATTTGCCTCATTTTATTTCATGGGTCGTCGTTGTTGGTCTGGCATTTTCATTTTTTTCATCGGACTCAGGCATGGTGAACAAAGTATTGATCTCGCTGGGAATCATTGAAGCTCCTCTGACAATACTTACCGATGCCAGATCATTTTGGGGCCTTGCTGTCGGGAGTGCCATCTGGAAGGAGATGGGCTGGTGGGCCATTATTTTCCTCGCTGCTGTGGCGGGTATTAACCCTTCCCTCTACGAAGCGGCACAAATAGACGGTGCAGGAAGATTGGCCCGAATCCGCTATATTACGCTGCCGGGCATCAAGGGAACGGTAGTTGTCGTGCTCATCCTTACCGTGGGCAATATTCTAGGCGGGGGACTGGTGGGATCGAACTTCGAACAAGCTTTTTTACTCGGAAACGACGTGAACAATTCGACATCCGAAATCGTACAGACGTATGCTTTCAAGGTAGGGCTGGCCGATGGCAGATACTCTTATGCAGCGGCCATTGATTTGATCCAATCGATCATCTCTGTTATCTTGATTTTCCTAAGCAACTATACTGCGAAAAGAGTAACTGGTTCAAGTTTATTTTAGGGGGAATTGATACGATATGCTTTCTCGGGGAACATGGGAAGATAAGGCGATTGACGGCATCAATTACACTCTTCTCATCCTGATCGTTTGCATGACCTTATATCCCTTTTATTACGTGCTCGTCTTATCGTTTAATCAGGGAAGCGATTCAGTGGTTGGGGGCGTCTACTTGTGGCCGAGAAATTTTACCGTTGATAATTACGCTACCTTTATGTCGGACTCGAACTGGTACAAAGCGTTCGGCGTTACCGTTTCAAGAGCGATAGTGGGATCGGTTCTGGGTGTTTTGTTCACCTTATTGATGGCCTACGGATTGGCCGCTAAAGATCTTCTGTTTCAAAAAACTTACTTTACGATCGTTATATTTGCCATGTATTTTTCAGGCGGACTGATTCCGTATTACGTTGTGCTGCGTTCTCTGGGCTTGCTGAATACGTTCTGGGTGTATGTGATTCCGACGATGATAAGTACGTTCTTTCTGTTGATCGCAGTCTCTTTCTTTCGCGAAATCCCTCAGGAATTAAGGGAGTCGGCACATTTGGATGGAGCGGGCGAAGTTTCCATATTCATCCGGATCATCCTTCCGATATCTAAGCCGCTTATCGCGACCATGGCCCTGTTTATGGGTGTCGGACAATGGAATGCCTGGTTAGATTCCGTTTATTTTGTTCAAAATGACAATTTGAGAACGCTTACTTTTCGGATGATTGAAACGATAAACAAAAGCCGGGTTCCCATTGATGCGATAGCATTTGCCTCGGATGCTTCCAACGTGACCAGTTATTCTCTTCAGGTGACTGCGCTGATTGTTTCCATTGCTCCGATCATTTGCGTATATCCGTTTTTACAAAAGTATTTTGTTCAGGGCATCATGCTGGGTTCAGTGAAAGAGTGAGAATCTTAATCAAAATCATGAAGCAACTGCTAAAACGAGGGAGGGGTTTGGATGCGCAAATTTACTGTAAAGCGGTTGGCGAGTTTGACATTGGCAGTACTGATGATCTCATTGCTGCTGTCAGCTTGCAGTGGAAATGGCGGAACGAACGGTACCACCGGCGAAGCTGGGAATACCGGGGGAACGACGGATAACAAGAAAGCGAATACGGCGAACAAAGAGCCTATCGAGCTCACCTTGTTCATTAACCACAACTGGTACCCGATCAAGGAATTTAAAGGTCCGATCGCCGACAAAATTACAGAAAAAACGGGCGTCAAGCTTAAAGTAACCGTTGCGACGGACGAAAAGCAGCTTCCCGTGATGATCGCTTCAGGCGATTTGCCCGATATGATTTTTACAGCTACTGAAATTGATCGGCTTTCGAATTCTTCCCTATCTTATTCCTGGAATGAACTGATTGCGAAACATGCGCCCGATTTTAAAATCGATCAGACCCGAATAGCGGTCAATACTGCGGAAGACGGCAAGTTCTATACGATTCGCAATGCCTTTGCGACGCAGGAGGAATGGGATGCCAACAAGTTCGCATTGGGCAATGACGGAAATCCGGGCGTAGGCGTCAGAACCGATATCATGAAAGAACTTGGAAATCCGCCGATCAAGACGCTTGATGATTTTGTCCGTGTGCTGGAACAAGTGAAAAGTAAATATCCGGATATGGTTCCGCTGATCATGGACAAAAACTGGATGGAGCAATATTTCAAAGTGCAGTTTGGCATCGATGTTGGCAATGACTTCTATGAACAGGACGGAAGCTTGCACCTTGGCCTCACTCATCCTAAAATGCTCGATTATTATAAATTTATGAACAGCTTGTACAGAAAGGGACTTATATTAGCGGAAAATTTTGCTTTCAGTAACGACCAAATCGACAATCAATATGCAGAAAGCGGTAAGGCGTTTGCTCATATGCATACGGTCAGCATTTCCGATGGCGATAATACGAAGCTTGAGCAGCAGGGTAAAAACTTCAGATTCCAACAATTGCCGACAGCCTTGACGCCGGAAGCCGTCATTGTGAATGCAAGTATCGGGTGGTCGGGAACTTTCATCACGAAGAATAATAAGCATCCGAAGGAATCGATTCAACTTATGAAGTATTTGGCCAGCGAGGAAGGCAAGCAGTTGACCATGTTTGGAATCAAAGGCGAGCATTGGGACTTGAGCCCGGAAGGATATCCGAAATTCAAGTACAACACGACGGACGGGAACTTTATCAATGCTACCGGATTGAAATGGTGGTACTTATATTCGGACGCCATCGTCGAAGGTCTTCGGGGATATGTTCCCGGTACACAAACGACCGAAGCGTTGCTGCAGGCCAAAGCCATTACGAAAGTCCGTCCTGTATTGGGATTAATTCAACCTTTGGCGGATTCCAATGAAAGAACTATCAAAACCAAAATCGAGACGATGATCACTACGGAGAAGGTGAAGATCTTTTTGTCCAAATCCGAGGAAGAGGCGGTCCAAGCTTATAAAAATATGTTGAATATCGCCAAACAAATCGGTCTTGAGAAATACGAGCAATGGGCTACCCAGCAATATGCGGAGAAGAAAAAGCTGCTGAAATAGATTGTACCGCCACCATTCACAAGCTCCTCGTTAGTGATATAATCGGAGTAAAATCATGACATGAGGTGCTGGGTATGGGTCGCAACATAATTTCCGTAAAGCATTTTTTCTCTGGTGTAAGCATTGTCAAAAAAATGATCATCGGCTATTTTTGCATCATATTTTTGCCCGTCGTTACTTTCGGAATCTATTACTATAACCAGATGAGTGAAAGCATGATGGAAAGTGTCGTGATGAACAGGCAGCAGATCATGGAACAAGCCTACTACAACCTGAAGGTAGATTTGGATCATTTTGAATCGTTGTATCATTTGCTGCAGTACAACTATTTTGTCATCGACTATCTGAACGGATTTTACGAAACCGATTCCGAAAGCGTATACAATTACCTCCGTTATATTAGCCCATTGCTGTTATTTTCGGTTTCAGGAAATCCCAATCTGGCTAGCATTAAAATTTACAAGAACAAGGACGAAGTATTTCCGATCCCGACTCAGATTGTTAAAATCAATGAACTGAATACTGGTATCAAGGAGAAAATCGACAAGCTGAAGCCTAATGAAGGCATATGGATTTATGAGACCGAAGATCATGCTGGATTAACTTCGCTCTATTATTACCATAATTTGTATGATAACTCATTTATTGAAAATTTGGGTGTTCTGGAGATTAAAGTATCACCCAGTGTGTTTAAGCCTTTTTTCAAAGCTTTGGGCGCAGATTCCCATTGGGAGGTGTACTTGCTTACGGAACAAGAGGATATCGTAAACTTGGCTTTTGTTCCACCTCGCCCAAATGCAAATAAAGACATATCCGATCTGAAAAAGCTGAGCAGCCATTCAACCGTATTCAACAGATTGAGGATCGATAAGCTGAAAATGAGTGTAGTTACGATCGGTGAAGTTAATGAAATGTTCGGAGATATTAAGTCAAAAGAAAAGGTTTTGGCCGCCGCCATTTTTGTATTGCTGTTATTGTTGTCCTTTATTTATTACATATTTGCCTCATCGGTTGCCAAACGTCTTACACGTCTTGCCAGGCATATGAGATCGGTCGGAGAAAACAATTTGAAGGTCTACCCTGACCAAGGAAATGAAGATGAGATCGGTTTTTTGACCTCCTCTTATAATTCGATGGTTAGACGCATTGAAGAACTGATCAACAACATTCATCGCGCTGAATTGCTTCGAAAGGAAGCGGCCTTCAAAATGCTGCAGGCTCAGGTGAAACCGCACTTTCTGTACAATACGCTGGAAACGATCCGGATGATGGCTGAAGCCAAAAATGTGCCGGAAGTGGCTGAGATTGCTTATTCGTTCGGGCAATTGATGCGGTACAGTCTGACTTCCTCACACGATGAAATTCAGTTGAGCAAGGAACTTGAAATGGTTGGAAATTACTTGAAGATTCATCAAATTCGTTTGAGAAATCGGCTCCGGTTTGAAATGGACGGCATTTCCATAGCGGATTGCGTATCGTGCCCCCGTTTTATATTGCAGCCGATTGTGGAAAACTGCGTTGTTCACGGTTTATCCAAAACGAGGCGGCCGATAGAGATCCGGATTGGAATTTCACAGGACGATACGTTTATCGTGATTACGGTTGAAGATAATGGGGGAGGGATGTCCCACAGCAAATTAAGCGAATTACGTTATACGCTGAGCAAGCCTGCGGATGCAACGTTTCAAGCCAACGAAGGCGGATTTGGTCTGATAAGTGTTAGCGAGCGTATTAAAATTTATTACGGCAGCGGTTCGCGGCTTGAAATGGATAGCGAAGAAGGAAAGGGAACGACGATTCGATTATTCCTGAATAAAAAGGGGGATGATGTCGATTGCTGAAACTCATGATTGTCGACGACGAGCCTTATATATTGGAAGGTTTAGCGAAAATCGTAAGAGAAGCGGGGACGCCGTTCACCCGAATCGAAGAAGCGCTGGATGCCGTTGAGGCCACTGAGAAAATGAAAGATTTTGTACCGGATGTTACCATTACCGATTTAAATATGCCGGAAATTAGCGGATTCGAGCTCATTGAGGAAGCCAAACGGTTAGGTTATTGCAATCGTTTCATTATTCTTACGGGCTACGATAAATTTGACTATGCACGCAAAGCCATTCGAACAGGCGTAATCGACTATTTGCTGAAGCCAATCAACCGGGACGAAATTATCGCATTGCTGCAGTCCATCGCCCTGGAAATCGAAACCACACACAAGATCGCCGATCACAGCGAATATGGCCGTCATATGGACAAAATTTTACATTTTATCGAGGATCATTATGATAACAGTCTGTCGCTTGAAGATCTGGCCTGCCACACTGGTTTGCACCCGAACTATATCAGCGGTTTATTCCGCAAAGAAACCGGTTTAACTTTTGTGAACTACCTGAATTCGTTGCGCATTGACAAAGCAAGAAAATTGCTTGAAACAAAGCCGCATGTTCCGGTCAATACGATCGGCCAGCAGGTCGGTTTTGACAGCCCTCAGCATTTTACGAAAGTGTTTAAAAAGTATACGGGAATTACGCCCGGTTACTACAGATTGGCGGAAGATAACGACAATGAGAGAGGGGTCAGAATGGACCCTTCATAAAAAGGAGCGGGCAAACAATGAAACTATGGTACGCTAAACCAGGGAAATTATGGAATGAAGCATTACCAATCGGGAACGGACGGCTCGGAGGGATGGTTTTCGGCGGGAGCGGAACCGAAAAGATCCAATTAAACGAAGACACATTATGGTCCGGCGAGTTTCGCGATCTCAATAAGGCAGAAGCGCTTGAATACTTGCCGCAAGCGAGAAAGCTGATTGCGGAAGGCCGTTATGTCGAAGCCCAGCAAGTGGTTCAAACGAAAATGTTGGGCGAATGGAATGAATCTTACATGCCTCTTGGATACTTGAACTTGGCTTTTGAACATGGGGACGACGTAACGAATTTCTCCAGAGAACTGGATCTCGATACGGCCGTTGCCAGAGTGCGATATCAAAAAGGAGATAACGAATTTACCCGCGAGATGTTTGTTTCGGCGCCCGACCAAACGATTGTGGTTAGGTTAAGCTCGAAAACCCCGGGAGGCTTAAGCTTCCGCGTAAGTTTAGACAGTCAGCTGCCGTTCACGGCAAAAGCTGATATTCACAACACGCAGATCTCGATGAAGGTTCAATGTCCTTACCATGTAGATCCGAATTACGTGAATGATAATGATGAGCCTATCGTCTTTAGGGAAGGGAAAGGGATGCACGCCGAAACCGTTCTGCATATCGTCATGGAAGACGGCCAACTGACTGACAGCGGTAATGGCGTCATTACGATTAATGGAGCAAGCGCGGTGACACTCTTGCTCGCTGCAGCGACCAACCATCGTGAATTAAAGGGCAGTCAGGCAGATGGCAGTCAAGCCGATGAAGTATGCAGACTGACGATCGCAAATGCTGCGGCGATTTCCTATGATCGTCTGCGTGAACGTCATGTAAACGATTATTACGCTTTGTATGGAAGAGTGGAGCTGGATTTGGGCGGTCAAGAGGAGGATACGATACCGACAGATGTGCGATTGGAACGGGCAGCAGCAGGACATGAAGACTCTGAACTGGTTGCAACGCTGTTTCAATTCGGACGATATCTGCTTATTGCTTCCTCTCGCCAAGGAACACAAGCGGCTAATCTACAAGGAATTTGGAATGATGAGGTTCGTCCGCCATGGAGCAGCAATTATACGACAAATATTAATACACAGATGAATTATTGGCCTGCAGAGGTTTGCAATCTTTCGGAATGCCACCTGCCTTTAATGGATTTGATCGAGGAAATTAGCATCACCGGGCGCGAAACAGCGATGACGCATTATGGTAGCCGCGGCTGGACGGCCCATCACAACGTGGATTTTTGGCGGACTACGGTTCCTGCGAAAGGCAGAGCGTGTTGGTCGTTCTGGCCGGTTGGCGGTCCTTGGTTAAGCCTTCATATGTGGGATCATTACGAGTTCACGCTGGATCGGGATTTTTTGGCGCAAACGGGTTACCCGGTTATGAAAGAAGCGGCTTTGTTTTGTTTGGATTGGCTGATTGAGGACAAAGACGGCTACTTGACGACGTCGCCATCTACTTCTCCAGAAAACGAGTTCCTGACTCCTGATGGAGAAGCGTCCGCCACCTGCGCTGGTTCGACAATGGACCTGTCGATCGTACGTCAATTGTTCGGGCATGTGATTGAGAGCAGCCGTATTTTGGACCGGGACGCATCTCTTCGTAAGGAGCTGGAGCAAGCTCTTGCGCAGCTGCTGCCCTTCCGGGTTGGACGTCACGGGCAATTGCAGGAATGGTCCATCGATTTTGACGAAACAGAGATCGGGCATCGCCACTTCTCCCATTTATTTGGATTGTTTCCAGGCAATCAGGTTGACATTCACACGCAGCCGCAACTGGCAGCGGTGTTCCAAACAACGCTGGAACGCCGTCAACTGCACGGTTCAGGAAAGAAAGGATGGCCCGGCGTGTGGTGCATGCATTTTTGGGCGAGACTTGAGAATCCGGATAAAGCATACTCGCAAGTACAAAAAATGCTGCACGACCAACCGTCATTTTATAATAATTTATTGAATGGACGCAACGTCTTTCAGATAGATGGGAATTTTGGGTTCACCTCGGGAATTGCCGAGATTTTGCTGCAATCCCACGCTGGGGAGCTATCCCTCCTTCCAGCTCTGCCCTCGGTTTGGGCGGAAGGGCATGTGAAGGGACTTCGCGCAAGGGGAGGCTACGAGGTGGATATGGATTGGAAAGACGGGAACATCACGCGGGCCGCTATTCATACGAAGGGAGCGGAGGCAGGCGAATGCCGAGTGAGATTGTCCGGCGCCAAGCTCCTTTCGGTACAGGCAGCTGTGGGCGAAGCCGTTGATTTCGAGTTCGTGGAGCCTTCCGTTTACCGGTTTGCGACTTCCGGCAGCGGTTCCTACATCCTGCAAACCGCAAGTGCGCAATGATCAAGAAGAGAACGCGAAGGGAGGGAACCGGATGAGCCTGCAAGAAAAGGTCGCCTTGGTGACGGGAGCTACAGACGGGATTGGGAGAGCGGCTGCAGAAAAGCTGGGAGCGCTTGGAGTCAGAGTATCCGTATGCGGCAGAGATCAGGAGCGGGGAGAAGAAACGGTGTCCCGGATCGTTAGCCGGGGAGGTCAGGCGGTTTTTATCCGCGCTGACCTGCTTGATCCCGAAACGCCGTCGATGATGGTCGAGAAGACCATCGCTCATTGGGGTGGTCTCGATATCTTAATCAACAATGCTGCTACAGTTTGCAACAAACGCGTCGAAGATATTTCACATGACGATTGGAACCGGCTGTTCGCCGTCAATTTAAAGAGTCCATTCTTCACGATCCAAGCCGCGCTGCCGCTGCTCAAACAAAGTCGCGGCAACGTCATAAATGTCAGTTCCATCAATGCGATCAAGAACGGCGTAAACAATGTCGTATACGATTCATTGAAAGCGGCCTTGAACCATATGTCGCGGGGGTTGGCAAAGGACTTGCACGAGCAAGGAGTTCGCATCAACGTACTGATGCCCGGAGGAACACGAACTTCTTTGCTATACGAATGGTTCGGACAGCAAATCGATGACCCTGAAGCATTGAAGGAAAAAATAGCAGCGGTTCAAACGGAAAAACGGATGGCCGATCCGGACTTTATGGCAGACGCTATCGCCTTTCTGGCGGATGATGATAAATCGGGATGGATTAATGGTGCAGCCATCCCGATTGACGGCGGATTACTTTTGAAATCGTGAAGGAGGAAAAGATGGGGGAAAATCTGGATCAATTCGTTTCGACCGATCGTTGGGATAAGCCTCAATGGGCGCTATTGCAAAGAAATCTGATTGGGCTGCTGAACCGGGCGGCTCCGGAATTTGTGGAAAGGTATACGCGAGCGGACGGGACCTTAATCTGGCGCAGTGATTGGCCAGGTATGGATGGTTCAGACGATCCTTATGAAGGGTTTAAAAATTTGGCGTTACTGTATGTTCTTGGCGGCAATGAACAGTGTCTCCATCTGGCAAGACGAATGTGGGAGACGATCACCTGGCAGTGGACGGAATACGGACAAATTTATCGTGAGTTTGATGCCTATTATGATTGGATGCATCATGGCGAGTCATATATTTACCTTTATTTCCTCGGATTAGCGGATGCTTCCTCGCTGATGGATCGTCAGCGGGCGGTACGTTTCGCTTCGTTTTACGACGGCTCCGACGCCGAAGCGCAGAATTATGATCCCGAGAAAAAGCTGATACGCTCCCCGATAAGCGGCAGCAGAGGTCCGCGCTTTGAAACGACGGAAGAAGACTGGTGCACCCACCGAGGGATACTTGACCACTACTTGCCGCCTTTCGAAGATTTGCCCGGTGTTCCCTTCCCTTCTAATACATGCGCATGGTCGGATGACGGAATATACCGCAGCATCATTGATACCATGAATGAGCGCATGACGAAGGGGGACGTCCCGCTTAATCTCGTTTCGACATCGCTCTTGGCGCATGCGTTTCTGCATACAGGAGAAAAAGGCTACAAGCAATGGGTATTGGATTATCATGCCGCCTGGAAAGAAAGAACTGTCCGCAATGGGGGAATTATCCCTGATAATGTAGGATTGGATGGGGAGATTGGCGCCTATAATCAGGGGAAATGGTGGGGCGGATATTACGGTTGGCGCTGGCCTCACGGCTTTATGACGATTATCGAACCGCTTGTTGTTTCTGGATTGAATAGTTTGCTGTTGACGGGAGACGACGGGCAGCTTGATCTCGTACGTTCGCAGCTCGACAGACATTGGCAGCTGCGCCGTGAGGAAGATGGCAGGTGGTTTGCGCCTCACCGCAAATTTGATACGGGCTGGAGCGATTACCGTCCAGTCAACCCTGTCTATGGCGTGCATTTATGGGCTATGTCGATGAAGGAAGAGGACGCCGAGCGTGTGGAGCGAATCGGGGATACAGCCACGGGTATGACCGCTCCGGCGATACCTATTGGCAAACATCCGAAGACGGGTGAACTCTCGCCGAGTTATCCCAGAATGACGAAGCATTTTATTGCCAATACGCTGCCATGGTTCAACTACATGAGAGGACGCAATCCTAATTATCCGGTCCAAGCGCTAGAAGCGAATCTGGAATTTATCCATTATCAACTCGACAAGGTGCGTTCGGAGGAAGGCGATCCGGCTGTCTGGGCGCTCGACGGCTACAATATCGGCTCGTTGTCAACCATTCATAAATGGCAGGACATATGCCCGATCATGATGGAGCAATTGGCGCAGTTGACTTTGGGAGCTCCTATGCATATAGCGCATGGTGGATTGCAGTTCGGACGGGTCAGGTATTACGATCCTGCCCATCGCCGGCCCGGGCTGCCGGATTCGGTAGCTGCATTAGTGGAGCAGCTTGGCGCTGATTCCTTGACCTTAAGCCTGGTGAACCTCAACGACTCCGAGGCCAGATCGGTGATCGTTCAGGCGGGCGTATATGGGGAACATCGTTTCGGCCATTGTTTGGCTAGGAACCAAGACGGAATTGAAATCGGTGCTTTCAAGACTGACGGCAAATGGCTGCAACTTCGGCTGGAGCCCGGCTGCGGCGTGAAGCTGGAGGTACAGATGGAATTATTCTCCGAAAAGCCGTCCTATGAAACGCCGTGGTTCCGCACAGAGGATGGAACGGTTTTACGTGGAAGGTCGAGCGGATCCGTTGCGAAAGACTAATTAAAAAAAGTTTGGATATATGGAGCAGTTGGGAATCGGTTCCATAAAAGAATCTTTCTCGTCCCTTAGGGGACGGGAATTTTTCCTTTTCACAGCTTGTATACAGCAGCAAACCGAAATATCTGTAAAGCGGATTGTAAAATCAGTTGTAAGGAAATGATATTTCGCAAGCATAGAAAGAAGGTGTACAGTGTAGCGAAGTAGCCATGTTTTCAGCAGTCAAATATCTTACCTTTATTTATTCTAAAATTACTGATATAATTCATCTCAATATATGGGACTCACATCATAATTTGAGTTAATAATGGTTAAAGAAGTAATATCGATTAAACTTTCTTTTAGGGTGAACATGCCTTTATTGAAGTGGTGTGAGCAAATATGGTGATGCTAGGCTGCTCAAATATTACACGTACAAGGTGGATGTAATATGTCGGATTCAGGATTATTGCTTAAAGCGTTTACTTTGCTTCATTTGTTGAAGCCTCGTGGTGGTTATACGGAATGGGGAGCTGCCGAGTTATCAAGACAAGCCGGGTATAACCCGGGTACAACGCATCGTATCTTGCAGGATATGTTAAAAACAGGATTCGTTCATCAAAATCCTAAAACAAAAAAGTTTCACCTCGGCTCAGCATTTATAGAGTTTGGTTTTTTGGCTCGGTCATTGTTCTCAATTCGTGAAATATCTCGGCCAATCATGGAAGGGTTAGCTATCAAAACTCAGGAATCGATTTATTTGAATGTCATTCCCAATGATGAAGAAGCATTATTAATTGATTCAATCGATAGTACGAATCAGTTGAGAATAGTTGAACCGGTAGGACTTCTTTTGCCTCTTCATATTGGTGCAACAAGAAGGGTTATTCTTGCTAATATGGAGTTAGAGCAGCAAGAAAGGTATATAAAAAAATCGAATTTACAATTGAGAACACCAAAAACGATCGTAAAGGAATCTGACTTAAGAGCTGAACTCAGTAAAATAAAACAACAAGGCTACGCTATTAGTTTTGGGGAAACTACATTAGGAACAGCGGGAATAGCAGTAGCGCTTTTTGGTATAGATGGTGTAGAAGGCTCATTGGGTATTGCGACTCCTCATATACGTCTCACAGAGGATGTTATTCCAGTATATGCCAAGCTCTTAACTGAAGCTGCAGATACCATAAGCAATGCTCTATGTGGTAGATAGCTGATCCCACAAAAAGCGTTTCCCGTTTACTACGTTTTCCTTAGCTCTACTAAAACCGTTTTATCCGTGTAGCGTTCATTCGCTCAAATTGTACTGTGACCCGTAAGATGGACACTTTGAAAAAAGTGACCTTCTTGCGGGTCATTGTGTTTTCATCTAATTATGCCTTAATGGAAACGCTTTTTGGTCATATGAAGGATGAACTTGAACGCAAAATATGTGATACATTTCAATAACTTCTAGATATAGTAAATGACTGCTTAGCGTATTTCAATTCAGGAATAGACCATTGGTCATTAAAAGCTCAAATGGAGACAAATCCCATTTTCATTTTGACAGTGTATCGATAATTAATTGTGATTTTTATATTGATATATTAACAATTCATGTTATAATAATCTCATATTACAAGATTCATCTTGTTATATGAGATTATAAATAACGGTATTTTTGAAATCACAGGGAGGAAGTTAACATGAGGAGGAGACAAGAAAAGGATTCTCTAGGGGAGTTGTCTATAAACGACAATTTATACTATGGAATTCAAACAGAAAGAGCTAGGTTGAATTTTCCCGTATCTGGCAGGACAGTTGAAGTTTTTCCTAAGATGATTTGGGCAATCACAGCTGTAAAAAAAGCGGCTGCATTAGCAAACAAAGAAATTGGTGCTTTAGAGGATGAAATTTCCATAGCGATCTGTTCGGCTGCTGACGAGATTATGAATGGACAATTCAAAGAGCAGTTTCCGATAGATATATACCATGGAGGTGGTGGCACTTCATTTAATATGAATGTAAATGAAGTTATAGCCAATAGAGCAAACGAAATATTAACCGGATATAAAGGTTATAACAAGGTCCATCCCAATTCGCATGTTAATATGGGGCAATCAACTAATGATGTGATTCCAAGCGCTCTCCATATTGCATGTTACTTCTGTTTGCAGGATCTATTACCTTCCTTAGTGAGATTATCTGAGACTCTTGAAAGTAAAATGAATGAGTTTCAACATGTCGTTAAGCTCGCAAGAACATGTCTTCAAGATGCGGTCCCGATTACGCTCGGCCAACAATTCAGTGGTTATGCCCATTTTGTAAAACGGCAAATCATCGAGCTTGAAAATTTGAAGTCGGACTGCTTGCTGTTGACCATTGGCGCTACTGCTGTTGGAACACAGCTTGGAACTTCTCCCGGGTACCTTGAAAAGGTGTATCAACACTTATCTTCAATAATGGGGGTTACGGTTCAGAAAACCGAAAACTTTTTTGACGGACTTCAAAATGCAGATGTGTATGTTAAGATATCGTCTGTATTAAAGGGCATAGCTACAGGAATGTCGAAGATTGCCAGCGATCTTAGAATTTTATCATCGGGGCCGAGAGCAGGTTTAGGTGAAATGGTTCTACCTGCGGTACAGCCGGGCTCCTCCATCATGCCTGGGAAAGTTAATCCGGTCATACCTGAAATGGTCATGCAGATTTGTTTTCAAATCTATGGAAATGATCTAGCGGTCACAATGGCGGCGGACAGAGGGGAATTGGATTTAAACGTATGGGAAATGCTTATCATGAAAAACTTAATAGAGTCTTGCGAGCTTTTAACCAATGGAATTGATTTGTTTAATAACAAATGTATCGTTGGTTTACAAGCGAACATCGATGTATGTAAAAAGCAAGCGGATTCATCTTTATCTATATCGATGGTGCTCGAATCTATCGTAGGCTATGAAACAGCCAATAAGTTGGCGCAGGAAGCGTTTGAGAATAATATGACTATCAAAGAAATTGCTATCTTCAAAAAGATCTTATCGCAAGAAGAGGCAGAGGTATTGCTAGATCCTTTAACTCTAACAGATTCCTTAAAAAGCAGCAGGCTTCTGGAAAGCTTTAAAATTAGTTGAATCCTAAGCAAATATACATAAAAAAGAGGAGCATGTAACCCTATGAAAATAACTTCGATTGAAACCAAACATTATGTACTTCCGCTCGATCCCCCGTTTAAAGCATCCTGGGATCCGAATCCAAGAACCAAATTCTCCCAGACCGTTGTATTTGTCCATACAGATGAAGGTATTACTGGGATTGGCTCAAGTGATTTGAAAATGGGCTTTGAAGGCTACGAGCATCTGTTTATTGGCCAGGATCCATTTGCTATTGAACGCCACTCACAGGTTTTGGATAATATTGATTTCCACTCTGGTCGTCCATGGCCTATCGATTTGGCACTATGGGATATTATGGGCAAGGCAACAGGGCTTCCTGTGTACAAGCTACTAGGCGCCAGGACGAATAAGCTGCTTGCATACGCTTCCACCGGTGAAATTATTTCTCCCGAGGAACGTGCAGAGCGTGCGCTAGCATTCATTGATCAAGGATTCAAAGCAATGAAAATTCGTTTCCATCATGATAATCCAAAGGATGATATCAAAGTAGTCGAGGCAGTGAGAAGAGCCGTTGGCGATAAGCTGGAGATCATGGTCGATGCGAACCAAGGCTGGAAAATGCCCGCTGATACAGACGGTACATGGGACTTGAAGATGGCTTATCAGGTTGCTAAAGAACTGGAAGAATTGAATGTGTATTGGCTGGAGGAGCCCTTGCCTTCCCATCAGTTTGAAATGATGGCCAAGCTGCGCGATATGGTTGGAATCCGGATTGCAGGTGGAGAAATGAATCGGAACTGGTATGACTACAGAGAGATGAACCGCATCCAAGCACTTGATGTGTATCAGCCTGATGTCGTGCTGTCTGGTGGCATCACACAAATTAAAAAGGTAGCGGAGATGGTTCAGGGCAGTGGAGCTTGGTTCAGTCCGCATACATGGACAAACGGAATAGGTATGCTTGCGAACCTGCATCTTGCAGTAGCGATTAGTCATTGTCCCTATGTTGAATTCCCGTATGATCCTCCGATTTGGTCCAACAACAGACGTGATTTCGTGCAATCCGAACAATTAATGATTGACTCCGATGGTTATTTGACAGCACCTGAGAAGCCTGGACTCGGTATTGAATTAGATGAGGCTGCCCTTAAACAGTATGAAGTCAAATAATTTTATAAAAAATCAGTTTAGACAGGACGGTGTATATGTTGAATACAGCCAAGCAATATGAGTTGTTTGATGGCATTGAACAACCTGATCTGGCATGGGCGCAAGAATGGTTGAAAAACCGCAAGAAATTATATATTAATGGGGAATGGGTGGATAGTACAAGCGAACAATTCATCGTTTCCGTTAACCCGGCTAACGGTACTATTAACGGTACGTATCAAGCGGCTACCGAGGTGGATGTCGATAAGGCCGTTCAAGCGGCACGTGATGCCTTTGATCATGGGCCATGGCGTTCTATAAGTAGAAAGGAACGGGCAAGTATTCTAAGGCGAATAGCTGATTTGGTAAGGACGCATCGCGCACAACTAGCTACTTTGGAGTCGTTAGATAATGGAAAACTGTATAAAGAAGCATATAACGATGATATTCCAGAAGTGATCGAGTTTTTCGAGTATTACGCCGGATGGACGGATAAGTATTATGGTGAGAACAATCCAGTAGATGGAGATTTTGTAAGCATTACGACTAGAGATCCGATTGGCGTTTGTGGACAGATACTGCCTTTTAACTATCCACTTTCCATGGCAGCCTGGAAGCTTTCACCTGCACTATCTATGGGTAATACTTGTATTGTTAAACCTTCTAGCATAACGTCCTTTTCAACCATTCGTTTATTTGAAATTATCGATGAAGCCAAAATTTTACCTGCGGGTGTTATCAATTTAGTGTTGGGTGAAGGAGAAACGGGTTCCTTTATTAGTCGGCATAAAAATATTGATAAAATCTCTTTTACAGGAAGTACGCGTATTGGAAAACAGCTTGTTCACGACTCTGCGGATTCGAATCTTAAGTCTGTAACCCTGGAGCTAGGGGGAAAATCACCGAATATTTTATTCAGCGATGCACCAGATTTGGATGCGGCAATTGAAAGATCCTTCTACGGCCTGTTTACGCACAAAGGAGAAAAATGCTCCTCACCTACACGATTGTTTGCACAGCGAGACATTTATGATGAAGTGGTGAGCAAAATTGCAGCGTACGCCAATCGTTATAAATGCGGAGATCCCTTCGATCCCAAGAGCGATCAAGGTGCTCAAGTTTCAGAGAGCCATATGAAATCCATACTGAACTACATTGAGATTGGAAAGAAAGAGGGGGCACGTGTAGTTGCAGGGGGAGGTCGTGATAGAACGGGAACCAATGAAGACGGCTACTTTGTCTATCCAACGATTTTTGCCGATGTGGACAACAAGATGACGATCGCACAGGAAGAAATTTTTGGACCCGTGCTGTGTATCATTCCATTTGACACGGAAGAAGAAGTCATACGAATGGCCAATGATACGATGTATGGTCTTGCAGCCGGCTTGTGGACTAACGATGTGTCTCGTTCCTATCGTGTTGCAAAAAAGCTCGATGCGGGTATGGTCTTCGTCAATAAATACGGATGCTACGATTTAGCTAGTCCATTTGGAGGATTAAAGCAGAGCGGGTGGGGCAAGGAATTTGCTATCCATTCACTGGCCTCCTATACAAAAGTTAAAGCTATCTGGGTTGCACATTAATGTTCTAAGGAGAGTGACTGCAATGAAAATAAGAGCTGCTGTAATGGTCGGTGTCGGCAAACCACTAGAAATTCAAACTATAGAATTAGCTGAGCCAAAAGCGAATGAGGTTTTGGTTAAAATCAAGGCTACGGGTGTGTGTCATAGTGATCTCAATTCTTTGAATGATGCGACAACCCCAGCTCCATCCATACTTGGTCATGAGGGAGCTGGAATCGTTGAAGCGGTCGGTTCTAGTGTTAGAAGTGTAAAGCCTGGGGACAGAGTGGCATTAAGCTGGGTACCTTATTGCGGTATCTGCGAATATTGCATAACGGGTGCGGTCTATCTATGCGAAGCTGCATTTGGACCATCATTTTCCGGTACATTACTTGATGGAACCACTCGTTTAAGCAAAGACGGCAAGCCGATTTTTCACAATTCCTTAGTATCCACCTTTGCCGAGTATACAGTTGTACCGGAAATGTCGTGCGTCAAGCTTCCCGATGAGATTCCATTTGCTCAAGGCTCATTGATCGGCTGCGGAGTTGCAACCGGTTTCGGTGCTGCAGTGAATGCAGCCAAGGTTACACCGGGTTCAACCGTCGCAGTATTTGGGATTGGGGGCGTAGGAGTCAATGCCATTCAAGGAGCCCGAATCTCAGGAGCTTCCAAGATTATTGCCTGCGATGTTAAGCCGGCAAATCTGGAGATTGCCAAGAAATTCGGAGCAACCCATACCCTAAATGTAGCGGAAGTGGATGTTGTGGAAGCATTGAAAGAGCTAACGGGTGGTTTCGGAGTCCAATTTGCAATCGATTGCACAGGACATACAAGCGCGACTGAGAATGCTTGGAAAGGAACAAGAAAAGGTGGTTCCGTAATTGTAATTGGGGCTTTTAAACCAACCATGCAAATAACGCTGCCAGCAGGAGGTTTCCACCGTGTCAATAAATCATTGAGGGGAAGCTATTACGGCGACACTCAGCCATTTCGCGATTTTCCGATCATTGCCAATTTGTATCTGGATGGAAAATTTATGCTGGATGAACTTATTCTTGAGCGTATTTCACTTGAGGAAATTAATAAAGCTTTCAATGCGTTTGGAGATTGTAACTGTAATAATGTAGGAAGACAAGTAATCGAGTTCAAATAAAGGCAGTCCCACATTCAAAAAAATAGTGAGGTGTATATGTAATGATAAAAAACGTTAAAATATCTATACTTGTTTTGACTTGTGCTATTCTCTTGGTGTTGAATGGCTGCGCTCAAAATAAAGCTAATCCGGAAGTGCAAGCTGCGGCTCCTAAGCAAACGCTTACAGTTGGCTCAACTCCGACAGGCCCTCCATTTACATTTTTAAATCCTGCAACAAACCAAATTGAAGGGATAATGGTTGATGTTGCCCAGCAAATCGGTAAAAAATTAAATGCTGATATTAAAATTGAAGGTATACAATTCGCCTCATTAATTCCTTCTTTACAAGGTAAAAAAGTCGATTTAATCGCTGCGAGCATGTTTATTACAGAAGAGAGAAAACAAGCTATTGATTTTTCTGATCCCGTTCTTTATCTAGGAGAAGGCTTGATTGTGCGAGAAGGAGATAATCAAACCAAAACCTTAGAGCAACTAAAGGATAAGGTAGTTGGAGTTCAAATTGGTGGAGCTTATCATGAAATGATGGAAAAGAACGGGAACTATAAAGAGCTTAAGACTTACAAAGCAGTAGGAGATATGTTGACTGATTTAGATAATAAGCGCTTAGATGCCGTTATTGCCGATCAGCCACTGCTTGTTTACTTAAAGAATCAGAATCCGAAATACAAAATTCAAGTTGTTGATGAATATAAGCCGCAGATTACTGGGCCATTAGGCTTAGGTGTTGCTAAAGACAATCCCGAATTATTGAAAAAAGTAAACGAAGTCATCAAAGAACTGCAGTCTAATGGAACATTGAAAGAGATTGAGAAGAAGTGGGGAGTTAGCAAGTAAAATAACAGTAAGTCAGGGGAGATAGACAGCATGCTTTTAGACTTGCAAAAATTTTTGCCCATATTGTTGCAAGGTGCTTTAACTACCATTGAAATTACTATCATAGCATTAGTTATTGGAATATTGCTTGGTTTATTTATCGGACTAGGGAGGATTTCCAAAAATAAATTAATAAGTTCAATTTGTCGTTTTTATATTAGCGTACTTCGTGGAACTCCTCTTTTAGTCCAATTAATGTATATTTATTTTGCTTTACCCGAGATAGGAATTTCGCTTAGCCCACTTGAAGCAGCTATTGTAGGATTGGCATTAAATGAGAGCGCTTATATGGCTGAGAACTTTCGAGCAGGGATCCAATCTGTGCCCAAAGGTCAGATGGAAGCATCCAAAGCAATTGGAATGAGCTATTCATTGGCGATGAGAAGAATTATTTTACCTCAGGCAGTACGCAATATATTGCCTACCATTGGTAATTCTGCGGTACTTTTATTAAAAAGCTCCTCCTTAGCAGGTGTAATAACTGTAGGCGAATTGATGCATAAAGGGGAACTATTAGCCGCCTCCACATTTAAAAATCTAGAAATTTTCACGATGGTCGGAGTATTGTATTGGCTTCTTCATTATCCATTGGCTGCGCTTGTTAATTACATGGAGAAGAGGGGTGATTACAACAATGTTAGCAGCAAAAGACATTAAAAAAAGCTTTGGAATTAATGAAGTATTAAAAGGGGTCTCCCTGACTATTAAAAAAGGTGAAGTGGTAGTTATAGTAGGTCCCAGCGGTAGTGGAAAAAGTACTTTTTTGCGAACGTTGAATATGCTTGAATCCGTTACCTCTGGAGATATTTTATTGGATGAAAAGTCTGTTTTGTATCGGGATGGTAAAGGTAGACGAGCAAGAAGTAAAAAAGAAATAAGTAGATATCAAAGTGAAATCGGAATGGTATTTCAAAACTTTAATTTATTTCCACATAAAACCGTCTTGGAAAATATTATTGAGGGCCCTGTGCAGGTTAGAAAAATAGCTAAAGCAGAGGCCATCAGCTATGCCGAAGAATTACTCAATAAAGTCGGTTTGTATGAGAAGAAGCACCAACACCCCAGCGCATTGTCTGGGGGGCAGCAGCAGAGAGTGGCTATTGCGAGAGCATTGGCAATGAAGCCCAGAATCATCTTATTTGATGAACCGACATCGGCACTTGATCCAGAGCTGGTCGGTGAAGTTTTAACAGTTATCAGGGATTTGGCAAATGCAGGTTTAACAATGGTTATTGTTACCCATGAAATGAGCTTCGCCAAAGAGATAGGGGATAAAATCGTTTTTATGGATGATGGTTTAATTGTGCAGGAAGCTCATCCTACTGTGTTTTTTGATAATAACGATAACCCCCGCATTCAAAGATTTTTACAAAAAATAAATCCGCAATAAGTTTGAATTGAGCTAGACATGTAAGTAAGAATGGTTTGTAAGGGGAATTGCCATAGGTCACTTCCCCTTGATAGGTATTACAACTAACCACTCAGAGATAAAAGGGAAGTGATAGGGTGACTGAGAACGTATTAATTACAGGTGCTGGCAGAGGGCTTGGATTTGAACTATCAAAAATATTCCACGAAAACCAATATAGAGTATTTCCTCTTGTCCGAAATCAAAGCTCAGCTAATAAATTATCACATGACTTAAAAGGCTGCTATCCAATTGTTGCTGATGTCTCGTTCGATGAGTCGATTAGTTTGATTAAATCTTATTTGCAAAGCCGTACCCATAGCATTGATATTATAATTAATTGTGCAGGTATATCAGGACAGGAAACCAAATTTAATCATGTAACCACGGATGAAATGAAAGAATTATTTAATGTTCATTGCTTGGGTGTATTAAGAACAGTTCAAGCAGCATATGACTTATTGCAAAACTCTGCAAATCCTAGAGTCATTAATATTTCCTCAAGGCTTGGTTCTTTAGGAAAAGTGTCATCCGGAGATTTTACAGAAGGAGAGTTCTCCTATGCATATCGAGTTGCTAAAGCAGCACAAAATATGCTTACCGTTTGTATGGATCAAGAAATGAAGAGCATGGGAATCCATATCAGTGCGATCCATCCGGGTGAAATTAAAACGACTATGGGATCTGGCGATGCTGATCTTACGCCTGAAGAGGCGGCAAATCAATTATTTTTTTGGATTAAAAAAACCTCGTACAATAATTCAGGAACATTTACAGACCCTTTTAAAGGGAAGTTACCTTGGTAAATGAACTTGGACAGATTGACCAACCGCAGCCGTTTACCTTAAAAGTCGCGTAAATCTCGGCTTTTTTTACATTCCCTACAGATTAACAAAATAATATTTTTTCGACGTCTCGCTCAGCTACCATGAAAGAACGGATTACCTTTCATCTACTGTAGTGCAGCTCAAGGGGGTTAAATGGATGGCTAAACATTCCTGTTAAGGCTAAGAAATGGCCTTTGTCAAAAAAGGAGCGCCTCGGTATGATGGGTTTGTCCCGGGTTTAAAACCCAACACCATCAAGGAGGCACTCTTAATATGAAGTTTAAACAATCAGAAGTACAAAATCAACGAATTGAACGAATTACCACATCTCATCTTGTTGTAGGTATCGATATGGCTAAGGAAATTCATGTCGCACAAGCTACGAATTTCCGTGGAATCGTGCTTTCGAATCGACACCTCTCATTTAGTAACACCGTAGAAGGCTTTGAAAGGCTGCAACGTTGGATAGAAGGACTTCAGGAAAAGAAC
>NZ_FOTE01000032.1 GCF_900114475.1 Paenibacillus sp. 1_12
TTTTCATTCTCATGTTCCAACTGCTTGAAATCTTCAGCTGTAGGGATAAAAGCAGCCTGTCTTTTGCTGGCTCCATCCAGTTGATCTACATCTTTACGGTTCAACTCTCTTGCCCACCGCAACACCATCTTGGGATCCAATTCGTGCTGTCGGGCTATAGCTGTAAAGTTCCCGATTTCTTTCCCTTTTCGAACGATATCCATCTTGAAATTAAGATCATATTGTACTCGTTTCATAACGTTCCCCTCCGTCTATTCATATTGTATTTGATTAAGGGGTGTACTGTCCAAAGCTTCTAGGGGGCTAAAAAGAAACCATGAGTGACCGATCTTCAATACTTACAAGATCAATCAGTTACCGCAATACTTTCCGGCTCATGCAAGATACGATGGAGCGTTTCGAGCTGCTTTTCATCTAAATCATCTACTTGCTTCCCCTCCATACCCATTGCCCACCATAAAGTGCCGTTAATTGCACAACTCCCGCAGGTTCTCGGAGATACGATTTTGAACTGACCCATTTTAGGAGGGTAATCCCATCCTTGATCATGACCCTGCTCTGGAGTTAGAACCTCTTCTTTACCACATACCTCGCAAATATGACGCAATAGCATATTTATACCCCTCTCAATATTGGAATGTGTTACTGACACTTCAAGTCCAGTCTTGATACTGACTCTTTATTACCTCTTTCACCGATTGCAACAATTCTCTATCTTCTTTTGAATTTCTAAACACAGACCGGATCAACATGGTCAATACAGCTTCATTTGAAAGTTCCTCTTCGTAATTCTTAGTTTCAACTTTCTCAGAACTTCCTCGAAATAGTGATTTGTGACGTACTAAATCAGATAAAGCACCATTCGCCAAATAACTGCTGTAAACCTTTAGTGCTCGATTTGGAGTATTAAGAATTGCTGCGCTCTCCAGGGTAATTTGTATCTCGCTTACACCTGAGCTATTATCGACGTTACATTCTGTTGGTTGATATATTGGGTATAAGTCCAGCGTTAAAGTTGTCTCCATTGTGTTTTAATCTCCTAAAGTAAGAAATCTTCTATGATCGAGTGGTCGAGTAGGAGGGATAAGAAGATAGATTAAGTTGCTCGTTATGTCAGGCTGAGATGGTCTATTTGAAATCGTTTTTCTGTTTTGTGTTTAATTAACGTTTTTTATCGTACTTCTTACTTTACTTAAATATTTATTCTCGTAAAATAACTGTCAAAATAGATTTCCACTGCCGCGGGCAAACTTTTCACTGTTGTCATAGAATTGACACACTTCTACATGATTCTGGAAATATGATATAATAGACTTAATTTTCAGATTTTGAAATGTAGAAAGCACTAATTGTTAATCTATTATCGAGGGGGGTTAATATGTCGGATAAGCATGCAGATAAATTACTTCATGTACAGAATGGAGTAATCCGTCATCTATTATATTCAAAGGTAGCAGAGAAAGAGTTGATTAATCGTTATCGTGTTGTTGTCAAGCGGGAAATCAAAAGAGAATTAAATGTTGCTATGGAGCGACTAGATAAACAGAAGTTAGTGGAGATTGTTAATATCTCGCCAGAAATCACTGAAGCTGACATCGAAGCTTGCTATGAAGATAATAGATATAGCCGTCGACCTAATTTTAGGCTATTCATGCTACGACCATATGACCCCAAAATGAACTCATCTCAGTTTATTACCGAAAATAAGAGCGATGCTGCCGTTACCAAAATGAACGAACTACTCCAGCAGATCACTTACCCCAATGACAGCATATCGGGGCTATTAGCCATTGACCAGACCGTTGTTAATCCTGAGACATTAGAAATCGCCTTAAAATACCAAGAGAGATATAACTATATCAATCCCGATACCGAACAGTCCGATTTTATTTACGAATTGAAGTTCGGCTTCTTATGGATCAACTTTGACCAACGGTTTGTTAGTATAAGTATACCTACTGAATCATTAGTGGGAATTGTATCAAAAACTATAGAACGAGCCTTCGACTGCTTCGTACCATCTGTGAACATTACTAAGAAAATTGTTGATAGCGTATTCAGCAAAGAAGCCATGAAGCGCACGACACTCAGTAATCCAGACCCTTCCTCCGGCAAACCAGATAAAGTGACACTGGCAGATAGCCATTTAGGAGATAAAGTTGGACAGCTTACCGAGTATGAAGGGTATGATTCGCCAAGCTCAGTCTATCAGGAAGCAATAGATGAAGATGGTGACTTTTTTTCGACCCTTGGAGTGAATAATGATAAGGGGAAAATCTATCTTACGCGACAGCTAAAGGCTACTGAAATGAGACGTTGGGGCATCTGGCGCATCGGGCAAATTATGAACCATATTAACTCCATACAGGAGAATGGTGATATCGATGAGATGTTTAACTCCTTCGGTCTCGATGTAGATCCAGACTTAGTCTCCTTCACTACCTCAAATGATGAGAAGAAGGTCATCCTCGAGGTTATCAAAGGGATCATTACCTGCAAGACTAAGAAGATTGAAAGCTTTAAGCTTCTTGACTTAAATACCGATAAAATCGTTGGACTACTTAAGAAGCATGCATTGATACGATTCCATCCATACTGTGAAAGCTGTGATCACTATGCGGATATTACATGTAATCATTGTGGGAACACTGACCTTCTGGAGATCTCTGTTAGAAAAGGGCAAGCACCGAAAGTCATTTGTTCATTCTGTCATAATGATCTTCAACAGAACAATGTGCGCTGCCTAATGGATCACAAGGTTCGGATTGATTCTTGGTATGATGGAGTTCTTCTTCACCCCAAGTCGACTCTTATTGAGCTGATTGAGAAGATAACGGTCAAGTACTTTCCTAACGAGGGATTTGCTCAAGAGGAAGAGTCCTTCTTCCTGGTTAATAATGTGCTTCATTATTCAGCTAAAGTTGCAACGAAGGTCTTGTTTAAGGTCAGGGAACTGGAACAATTCAAGCCAGTCTGGGATCGGAGAATTACCCCGAATAGGCGTGAAGAACTTGAAGAAGTGCTCAA
This sequence comes from Paenibacillus sp. 1_12, assembly GCF_900114475.1. Classification (GTDB taxonomy): domain Bacteria; phylum Bacillota; class Bacilli; order Paenibacillales; family NBRC-103111; genus Paenibacillus_S. The sequence continues at coordinate 3,028 of NZ_FOTE01000032.1, forward strand.
GCTTATTACAGAGAAATGTTCAAAACATAGTGTTGATGCATGTCAGGCTTGTCAGCATGAGAAAAGTGTCCGATGTATCATGAAGCCCTTCGTTACATTTACAGATCATACGTTGCATCCACATCATGGTCAGGAGTTTGGTGACATCAGCTTTTCGATGCAAATGCTTGGGATGGATGATGCTATATTTATAGGTATTGCTAAGAGCTATGAGAAAAGACCGATCAATCCGACTCATAAAAAAGCTCAAGAAATGCTTCGTCAGTTTGTATATACCTGTAGGGATTCAAGCGTAAATGTCTTGGGAATTGTCATAGCTGGTGAGTTGGAACAAGGCTTTGTAGCTACGCTCCAAGACCTTGCTCGGAAATATGGTAAAAAAGTTGTGATGTGGACTTATGAAGAACTGATCTTGGTCGTAGATTTCGCCATCAGAAAATATGGTCTTACGATTCTTGAGGTTGTTGAAGAGTTGAGAGCTGATATAAAAAGAAGGTCACGAAAATCAGCAAGTTGATACTTTAGCTAAATAGAAACCCGCCATAATTTGTATGGCGGGTTTCTGACTTATATTTTCGAGCTATTTCAACCATTTATAATAACTTACCATTCAAGTTTATCATCTTCCTGATACAGAGAGCTTGCATAATCTAAAAACTCCATTAGTTTCCGCTTACTTATCTTATCAATGCTGATTCTATACTGAGTCCCGTAGTTTGTATTCAATTCTAAGGCTGTAATATCGACACCAAGAAATCTATCTTCGTTAATGTATGTAGACTCTATGTCCTCATATTTCGCTATAAACTTTGAAGTGCTGTTACCAGCATCTTTTACGTAGACAGAATCAAGCGTCAGTACCATACCTGATTTTCCATTTGTCGAAATACTCGTATCAATAATAGCAATTATTTCATCTTTCTTAGATTTACCTTGGCAAATGATTTCAAGTGCGTTTCGCACCTGTTTTTCATCTCCATTCCAAGGTTTATAGCCAAAAAGTTCTTCGAATTTATCCTCAAATGCTAACTTTAAGTCACTCATCTTATGCAACTCCAATCTCTTTAATGTGTCACATGCTTTGTAGTTTAGAGAGTAAAATTCCTGGAGGGATATTTGATCTTTAAAGAATAGATCGTACGATTCATCTACTCTGCAGATGACGGGGCGATCTTCATATATACCACAAAGATTCGTGCTTGTATCAAAGTGCAAGCATACCCCATCACCACGATCCAGATGTTTATACTGCTCCGTAACACCCACTTTCTTACAACACAATCCGCATTGATCGCAATTAAACATCTCAACCTTGCATTAATGTTTCGAGATACTTATTTCCATTCTCAACCACGTAACCACTCGCTTCATCCAATTGACCCTCTTGTTTAAGAAGGGAAGAATCGAGAATGACCTTAATCGTTTTGGCTAGTTGGACACACTTGTAGATCTCTTGCTTCTCAAATTCAGAGTAATCTTCCCAGTTCACACCTTTAGACTTGATAATGAATCGCAATACACTTACTTGATGAACGAAGAATACGTCTAGCTTTTTCAAAAGTTCAGTAAGTTGATTTGCACGAGTATATATTGCTTTTAAGGCAATACCAATGTTCTTTGCCTGTGCTTTGAAAGCTTTCGCTTTATCATAATTTCCGTAGGCATCATTAAGAGCGCTTCTAGCTTGGCTTGCAAAAATTGCTCCACCTATAGCAAGTGCAGGTCCCGCAACGATACCTCCTAAAACCATCATTCCGCCAGTTACCCCTAGACCACCTGCAGCCAAAGCACCTCCGCCAAGCCACGCCAATGTCGCATTCGTAGCGGCTACACCTGATAGTGTTCCCAAGGCAGTACCTGTAGTTGCTGTAACCAATAACCCTCCAAGCCCACTCATAACGACACTGTACGTACCGTACGCAAGCAAAGCTCCAGAACCAATTGCAGCTAGTCCATTTATTGCAATTTTCTTAGCTTCAAATGATGCATTTTTCAATTGTTGGAAGCTCTCACTAGATGGATTGAAATTTCTCAGCTCATCGATACCTTCGCTATTCTTAAGATTAATATTCTTTATTTTCTCAAAGTTAACAACAAACTCATTTATTGACGTTGAAAGGATTCGAATTTTCTCCTGTCCTAGCTCAGTAATAGCCTCATTGGTGTTTTCTCTTGCCATTTCAACAAATTCTTCCGCTTCTTTCGCAATGTCCTGAGATGTTTGATTCAGAGCCTTAGCTTTACCCATATCTCGTTTCGCATCTAATCCCTTCTTGGCTCCAACTGCAGCTGTTATAGCTGCTATGCCTACAGCGATTGCTGGTATTAAAGGTAATGGCATTTTTATTCCTCCTCAATATAGTTAAAAATCTAGTATCGTAGCCTTGTCAGACATAAAATTATTGAACTCTGTAAAGTTCTTAAATTGTAGTGCTCCGCCCATTTCAACCGCAATTTTGTTCAGACCCTGCGTGAATAACTCAATATTTCCGATGTGCCTCGCGGATTCCAACATCGAGAGTGATTCGGAGAAGACTTTCCGCCTTTCAGCGTAGAATTTCTCAATCATTTCTAGTAGCTCGTTACCCTGCTTACCCATCGCTTCGATCGCGGCTGTTGCTATAGCACGTATTTTATTTCTTCGCTCAAGAGAAAACCGCTCTTCTCGAAGAGTCTGCATACATGCGTTATATATCGATGAGCTTGCTAAATAGCCGACCATACCCCCAATGACAGTTCCTACACCTGGGAATATTGCTGTACCTACGGCTGCTCCAAAGCTTGCTGCCATCATGCCCGTCCCTTTTTCACCTAACTCTTCAACAAGCTCAAGGCTATCTATTTCACCCCTTGCATATCGAATTAATGACTTTCCTACTTGTACTGTCGCAGTGGCGATCATCGCAGGCATGTTGGTTTTTGACAAATTTACAAAAACACTGTTTTGACTTGCTGCCATGAACCCTCTTATAGCTGTATCGCTTGCACCAATGACATAAGCCGTTGCCGCTCCAGCTGCAGTATCTTTAGCAACATCCTTTAGTGCTTCACCTGCCCGTTTCTCACCTCTAATGAGACTGGTGACGTTTTGTGCTGTTGAAATCGCCGCAGATATTAAAGCTGCACTCTTTGCATTCTCAAGCCCCGACCGATGTGCTGTCTCTAAAACATATTTTGCCGTTGCCAATTGGGGATGTTCACGAAGGAAGATAGCTTCTTTGGAAGTAATCCCGCTGTCCTTCAAATCACTCGATACTTGTCGATACTTTTCTGCCTTCAGTTCCAAGAGATCAGCTTTGTCGAATTGACCTTGGTTTCTAAATTTCTCAGCCTGCTCAGATAAGCTACTAGCTTTATCTTCGGCATACTTTTTAGCGATTTCAAACTGCTCATTCGGAACTAGGACGTCATTTCCCCTGTACCTTTCCCACTTATCGCCCGTCATTTTATCCACTAAGTTCTCTGAGCTATTCCTAATTTCCTCAGTAGTTCCAAATTTACCGCAAAACTTCATCTGAGCACCCCACGAAGGGTTGCCAGAGTCGTCAACAGACAATATATCGAATTGAGGGTCGTTGCCTCTTCCTATATCATTTGAACGATGAATGCGAGCGTCACTCTTATTGATGATATTTTCGGCATTTGTTTTATCGACATAATTGATCTCGGCAGAGAAGCCCGCTTGCTGTTTTATGTTCTGATACTCGAAATCAGGATGCACCTTGGATTCAGATACTTGTTTTAGTCCCTTCCTTACAATATCGCCATTAGCATCAACCGACCCTTTATAACCTTTTATAAACTCTGATGCCGCTCTTCCGTATCTCTCAACATTTTCAGTTGTTGCAGACCCTATGGTTGAGTCAATAAAACCACTATGACCTTTTTTCTCGTCTTTATTGCCCATTGGTAAGTCCCTTTCAAAAATCCCATTGTAGGTAATATGAACCAATTCGACAAAATACAATAAATCCCTTCCTACTTCAAGCTTATTTATTTCAGAGATCAGACTTGAGTTCTATTGCATTATTATACAAGTTGTTTTTGACATCATAATTGTCAGCGAATATATGTTCCTGAAATTAAATTATTATGTTCTGTGAATCAGTGGGATAAGTGGGTAGACTGGTCGAGTGGGTGGAGGGATGGGGAGTATGTTTCTGGTTGCTCGAGTTATCGGGTTAAGCTGACCTAATCGTTGATGTTCTTTCTCTGTTCAATCTTACTGGTTTTCTTACATTCGTTGTCTTGTTTATATATTATATCTTTACCATTGGGTGCTGAAATTCTTTTTACTTCCCTAACCATAAAACCCTTTTGAATCACAATAAATCTTATCAGTGGCATGGTTAACCAACGCCATTTTACATATATCCAAGACCAGAAAATTTACAAATGATGATACATCCGTATATAAAATAGTCACTCGGCAAAAAAATAGGTGCGATTTTCATTATCTTCTTCAAATGCCGAATAACTCTTACTTGGACGAGACATCTCTAACTAACAATTCTCCTCAGGTGAGCACCAAATTCAATTGGCGCTGCATGGTTCAGTTTTGATGTACCAGTCAGGTCGAATTCCTTCCTACGTCTTCGCAATAAGTGCCTAACTCTTATAGCGTCTTGCTTTATTGAAGCGGTAATCGGATATATTGGTTTCCCATGCTCATTGATTAATGTGTAAAGACTTAGGATTTCATCTAACTGATCGAAAATTGTCACCCAGTTAATTTCAAACCTCTCTCGACGGATGAATTCATAGACCTCATTGAAGTTCTTCTTCTTGCTCACACAATTATGAAGCAGAATATTTATGAATCTATTATCCTCCTGATATTTTTGCCTCTTCTGCTGTTTATCCAATAGATTGACATCTGGAAGAATCTCGCTGTAGTGTCCAACTATCGTTGTAACATGTAATCCCGTTTGTTTGCTAAATACTAAAGCAATCAGTAAATTATCCGGTCTATTTATTTTTGACGTCTCTCGCATTCGCAGACATCCCCTTCCTATAAATAATTCTTCTCAAACTCAAAAATCGGACAGGTATTACAAACAACTAGCTGCATTATTGTGTTAGGCTCAACAACCACTTCACAGCAAACACGCCCACATAATCGAGTAAGTCTTTTCAATTCCTTAAAACCCCTATCTGCTTTGAAGTTTGTTACATCCTTAGCAGTTTGGAGTAATTCAATATCTTTCTTCAAACTACTTAAATCATATTGCTTTGTGATACCATTCTGTACTCCAACATTTATTAACGACTCTACTTTCTCAAGAACCCCTAGACACTCATATCGAAAACCTTCTACATCAACTTTTACCATGATTGTTTCGCCCCTATTACAATTTTACTGACTTTCAATTGATATCCTCTGCTGCTGAACATTAATTGCAACGGACTTAAAATCAGTAAAGCTGCTAAACCTGATCTCCCCACAATGAAGAATCACATGATATCTTCCTGCATTGGTATCCTCATTCAACCTATTCCACTCTAATATTGAAACATCCCTATCAATGTAGGATTCGATGAGGACAATTTCAAAACGATCTACAAAGGCATGTATCTTCTGGAGCTTCGTGGCGATTGCTCGATCAGCATCATATCTTTCCATATTGATAACTGAAATATATACCGCCGCTGTTATCGTATCGGCGTTTTCACGAAACTGTTCGGGCAACCCCACTGCCTTACCCCCTCGCATTACATGACCATTCAATATTACTTAAGATTACGTACCTGTTCTGAGATCCAATAACCCTGGAACGCATCGGCAAGTGGCTTCAAACGCTCAAACTCTGCTTCTGAATAAATACCGTTAGCAATGATTTTGATATCCAAATCCCTGTAGAGCTGCATCAGTTTTACCACGTTGTTTAATATTTCATCATCAGCACAAGATTCAATCAATTCCGATGCCAACTTAATATACTTCGGTCGCAGTTTCATCAAGAATGGTAAAGATAAAAAGTCTTGTCCAAATCCAGCAATTGCAAAATTAACTCCTTTAGCCGACAACTGATCATAATGACCCATTACCCTGCCGTTGAATCAAAACTCTGGTTGATTGACTGTAAGAATCAACTCATAGGCTTTGGGAACCGATAATGTATTAGGGAATGGATCGTTAACTCCTTGAATTATTGAGAGTATCAACGGAGCAGTTCCCTTGTACGACTCAATCGCCCGCTTCTTAAAGTGAAGGTCAATATCAGCTTGAACCCTACGTAAATCCTGGGCATGAAATTGAAAGTCATCTTGATTTGGGTTGTCATCCTCTAGTTGAAATATAACCTCGTTAGCAATGACCTTTAGATTTTGATCGGCTATCGGAACCAACTCCACTTGAATACCCATCTTAGCTAAGTTAAACTTGTCCATTTTGAATTCTCCGTTTCCTAAGCTCTCGCTTAATTGTGCTTTCACTAATTGTCGTTATAGCGACAACGTCATTCATGGTATGCGTTTGGAGCATACTTATCGCATTTTCCAATTGTTTTGGTGTAAACTTTCTTGGGCGACCTTCTCTGAAGCCTTCTTTTTGCTTGGCGATTGCTTTCCCTTCGGCAGTCCGCTCAATGATCATATTTCGCTCGAACTCAGCAAAGGCAAAGAAAATAGTTCGAATCAAAATGCTTGTCGATGTATTATCCAAAATCCCCATATTAAGAATGTGAATCCGAACGCCACGTTCGATTAAGATTTTTACGATCTTTTCACCTTCCATAGTTGAACGGGCAAATCGATCTAACTTGGTCACTACCAACGTATCGCCAGCTTTTAATACCTGAAACAACTTAGAGAACTGAGGACGATCCATTTTTGAGCCTGTAAAATTGTCGATAAAAATAAAGGATTGATCAACCCCTTCTGAGAGTAATAAATTCACTTGATGCTCCAAACTATTACCATGTTTGGACTGCCCAACTGTACTTACTCGACCGTACCCGTATTTCGGCATGATATAAGCCACCACCTAGATTTTTATGAATTGAATTATGACACTATGTTTTGACACCGATTAAACCCGCATTCTACCGTCCCAAAACTGCAGGTAATTCAGTAGACCAAAACTCAAGAGTTATGAACCTACGGACGAGCTTTATTGAATATCTTTTACAAGAAAAGAAGGATTTCTGTTCTTTTAACAACCCTGAAGGGTAAATTTTCGGACATCTACCGCAGAATGAATAATTGCTTCTATATAACAGGAAGGAGAAAACCATTTGAAGGGCGTTACCCTTGAAGTACAGAAGGCTTGTAATCGATTAAACTGCGTTACCGAAACCACTAGTACGATATAATCGATTTGTGAGCCTCGCAGGACAGATATTTTACAAGCTAACGATTAAAGCAGAATAAATACTCGAATACAGGTTCTTAACTGGCATTTTCTTTGATCGGTCAAGCATGAACCATTAGTTGCTTTACATTCTTAGTGAAGTGGCTTGTCGCACTTTGGATACCATGCAGTGTCTTTGCCCCAGTAATATTGTCTATTGTTCTGTCCCCAACGAAAGCAATCATCATGGCATCGATATAGGATAGATACTTTCTGAAGCTACTTTCTGGAACATTAATCCTGGCTGCCGCTACTTTATAGTTACGATTACTTGAGAAATAGCTTTGGATACATTGTTGCTGCTGTGCTGACAACTGTTTTACGAAACCCTCGTTTATGAATAATGCAATCCGCCGAAGGGCATTATACTTCTCCGATAGAAGCGATTCAAAATAAGCTTGATTCGAACCGAATGATTTTTCTCTAGTCTCAACAGGAATTTCACTTAACCAAATCCTTTCTTATTGAGTAAAGTGAGAATCAGATCTTTAAGACCAGTTACCCCTGAATTACTGAGATGCGATTTACTACTCAGCGGCGGGTACCGAATCTATACTTCTATGTTTTTGATGCTGTAGCTACTCCTGAATATTAAAGTTACCTTGGATTATCCATTAAATATTTTTAGTGTTACAAAAAGAGAGACAGTACAAAACTCCACTTACGAGTTCTGTACTGTCTCTTTATCTTGTTCCTTAGCTAAATGTCATCTTCTTAATGAGACTTAAATATATTAGGTATGATGTCCTCATCAATATTTACCCTAACTACTTTTATCTTAATAACCTTGGGCTCAATACTTACTACTTCACATTGATATTTTATTCCCATATCCATTTTTTCTGCATAGACACTAGCCCACTCTTTCGATAAGAAGCCCAAATGTTCACCATCACTATCCAGAGCTTTAATTGCATTTTTATCGTATGGATTATCTGAATTACGTTCAATGATTACTTTATCCCCCACTAGTAATTTTTTAACAAAAGGAATCCGTTCCTTCTGGGTAATACCTACTATTGGGAGAATTTCCGATTTAATCGATATTTTCGAGGAATCCCAATTCAGTACTTTATCTTTATATACTTGGTTAATTGAGTAATAAATATCAGAATCGATATGTAAAAAAGTCCATTCAGAGTATTTCTCCTTCGCAGCAGTATACGCTTTGAGACTATAGGAATCCCAAAAACCTTTCACTTCGATAATTACCTTTTCAATTGGAAGGACAAAATCGGGCAAATAATTAGCTTTTTGTTCCTTATCTAGGTCAACCTCATATCTTTCCTTTTCGTATCTCCATTCAATACCTTTTTCGTTTAGAATTCTTGCAAGATTAGCTTCCCATGTAGAACGTAGAATTTCATCTAGATCCTTATAGAAAATAGGATCATGAAAATCATGATGACCAAAATTCTCTAAAAACTCTCGATCAATACCCCAATGAGTAGGATATAATTCTTTGCCGTTATTTATACCGATGTAACTGGTATATCTTAACTTCGAGTAAGGTTCTATAAGAATATAATTTACAATGTCATGAATAACTTTAAGCGGGGTAAGTGAGACAAAAAAGTTAAAGGCTGGTATATTCATGGTGCCTAAAGGCGATTCTGAATCAATTAATTCTAGGATATTATCTTTTGTACTATAAAAGTGATCCTTTTTATTGGTTTGAGTGTGTTGAGCAACTTCGAAATATTTATCCCTCATAATATGAACCATCAATTTATTGTTGATGTAGTCACGATCAATTTCATACGAAAACTCATAAAAAACCAGACCTGCATCTTTTCGTTTACTAGCATAAGTGATATCTCTATCTTCTAGTAGCTTATCGATTACAAACTCATCTTTCTCCATAAAAACCAAATAATACTTGATCATTAAAGAACTTTCTATATCCTTATCATAAAGATCATCAAATGTAATTATGTTCGGAAACATCTGATACAAATCATACAATTGTGTGTAGATCCATATATTAGCTTCCGTAAGTTTCTTTACTCTCTCCGCCAGATCACTACCTTTATTTTTACTCCAGTACTGATTTTTGAGTTGATGACCATGTCGTTGCCCTTCAATGGCTTCCATCGTAGAATAATCAACTATCTGTAACTTTGGATACATAACTGACTCCTTTATGTAATTATTAGTTTATTTATGAATGCAATCACTATAATAAGCTCTTTCCTGACCGATATTTTTGAACAGCCATAATCAACTCATCAATCGCAGAATGGCTAAGAAACGTTTGATTGACAAAGATAGAATCTACAGACCCCACAATCAGGTGAACACCTTCACGATTAACTTCATATCGATATTCCAAATTCACAATCGGTTTTGATGCTAACTCCTTCTCTTTTGTTTCTGCCTTCAAATGAGGATACCTTGTGTAGTGCTCTCGAAGTGCATCCTCATGTTCATAATCAATTACCTCATCACCAAGTATAAGGGCAACACGACCTGGAATGAACTCCCCTCGCATCCAAGCATCAAGAATAGTCTTGTGAAAAGAAACATCCCTGTAAGATTTAGTGTATGGAATTTTGTCTTCTTTCACCAATTTACGAAGTGAATATCTTGAGATGCCAAGATACTCCACCGCCTCTTTTGAGTTCATATGACCGATATACCATTTCTTAGCTTCTTCCTCACCCCTAATTACATATCCAATCATTTCAATTCCCTCTGTTGGGCTCTGATATATTCACGATCTACTTCATCTAGAGCAAGAATAAGAGCATGATATCGCCTTTGGGCATACATTCTGCGTTTCTCTAAATCTTCAGGTCTATCCTTGTAATAAACACTCTTAGTGGCACTCTCATCGAACACCTCGTCCAAATGCTTCTTTATATCAGCTTCTTGAATCTCCAGCACTGTCTGAATAAAACGGATGGTATCATTAGTTAGATGCATCTCAAACCGAGTTCCAACTAGCCCTTCGTCCGAATCTGTCCTATCAGAAGTCAGCGGAGTCAGCAATGGTCCTCTTGGCGTAATACTCGATGCACCCATCCATTCTCGAAGAACATCTTCATGGAAAATAACCCGACTACCAACTTTTATATGTGGAATCTGGCTCGTTCTTACCATTTCATAAATTTTCCCGTTTGATATGCCGAGAATCTCAGATACTTCTTTCACTGTCAGCGTTACCTTCTTCTTGCTCAAAAATATCAACCCCTCTGTGAGTAAGATTAGATTGACCTAAAATGTTCCAGATTAATATTCCTTTCGACATATCACCCTTAACTCCTGCAATAACAATGCTATATAACAAGTAAGAGACGTTTCCACAAATACAAATAGAAAGACAGCACAAAACTCGGATACGAGTTCTATACTGTCTGTTTCTCTTGGCATCTATATAAGGATAGAAAATTAAACAATATTCCTAACGCTGCTCTGCTCTACTAGTATTATTTGTTCTTCCGCCAATCTTTTATAAACAGTAGCTTTGTTCTAGACAACTCCAGAACCTTTTTACTTTGAATAATCTTTTTAGTTTCCTTACTATATTTCTCGATTTCATCAATAGAAATGAATATCTGCTTTCCAAAAACGTTATAGATATCAATTATGTTCTCTACTGAACTGTTTTCAATATTCTTAAATAGCATCGAATCATGAATCAAGATCGGAAGAGCTGTTAATTCAAGAATCGCCAAATCAAATGTAATTAAGTTTGTATAAGCTTCCCCAGTACCTGTGTTATCTTCAATGCCATATGAATAGTTATTTTCTGTTAACACAATCTTTGGAGAACGCCTACCGTCTTTATGCACAATTTGATTAAAACTCTCTATCCTGTTGTTGATAATATTGCAAATTTCAATAATTATTTCACTTTTTACTAGCGACAGTTTTTCCTTCGTGGATTTTAAATCGTCAGCCACCGATTGTTTTTTGATGTAAGCTGAATTTTCATTTCGTTTTTGGTACAAAACAGAGGACAACTCAATTAATGGTTGGATTAATTCCTTTGAGACTGACTTGTTGGCTACGATATTTGTTAACTTTTCTTCGGTTTCGGCAATCTTATGTTGGAGATACTCAAGCTCGATACCGGTTTCCTTCTCTGCCTTTATCAATTCATCATGAAGGATATTCGTGATTGATTCATGGAATCTTTCAATATCCTTAAGTTTCTCTAAATTCACACTCGGGAAAAAATCAGTCAACTTTTTAAACTGCTGACCATTTAATGACTCCCTGTTAGATAAATCCTTTCGGATTCTTTTCAACTTACTCTCTTGAGTTGACCTTTGTCGTTTATAATTGCGTAGTTCATCAGCTAGCTCATTATTTATTGCATTAACAATATCAGCAACAGTATGAGAGATTCCCAACGCCGTTTTCTCCATTTCAGTATTAATCTTTTCCAGCTCACGAAGATTTTTATTGTATGTTGTTTTATTTATCTTCGGTATATGATTAAATTTCTCAGCTTTTCTGATAGCACTTTGCGAATCATTTAAGACCTTTATTTCAGCCTCAAGCTTCATGATCCGATTATACTGGTTAAAGAGTTTAATTAAATTATTTATGACAACCTGATTCTTTTGGGTGCTGACTTCATGTAAAGGCTTTTTAACATCAAAATTCGATTTTTGCCAAACCCTTGAATACAAACTAACAATGGATCTGAATGAAATATCCTCTATACCAATCCCATATAACTCTTTTAACTTTTGTGTATATTTATCAACATCAAGATCTTCTATTGGGTTGTAGTCTTTATCACACAAAAAGACTGTTTGATAAGTCTTCGTTCCTCTTTTGAAGTAATATGGTTCTCCATTAAACTCGAAACAATAATTGAAGTCATGTTCACTGATATTGCTTACTACATCAGAGTTTTTATCTATATATGATCTTCCACCAAAAATGAAATCTAGTACCATCAAGAATGTTGACTTTCCAATCGAATTGGAAGCGACACTATCCCCAAGAACCACATTCAGACCACTATAAAATTTCACCGTTTTTTCATTGAAAATAGTGCAGCTAATCTCCTTTAGCATATATTAACAGTCCTTTCTCAAGATCATAATCGATCACATCAAGAACATATAAGACATCTAAAGAATAAAAAAACTCGCTTATTTCTTCAAAATGCTCAGATGTTTCGGTATATAGCTCCTCGATGTTTATTATTTTTGAATCAAGTTTATCCATCACAAATAACATCTTGCCAAGAATTGACTGGTTGAACCTAATAATTTTGTTCGGATAAATCATGAAAGCACCTCACAGTTTTGGACAAAAAATGAAGCAATAATCCTACAGGCAGGTCTAGAATGATTATTAGTCTTCTTGTTAAACCACTCAATAATTCCGTCAAAAATATCTTCTTGACTGATACCCGATACCTTCAATTCAGTATAGAAAGTCTTTACCTGGCTTGAGAGCAAATCAAACGAACCTGTACGTGATTTATTTAAGTCAACAAATCTTTGCTTAATTGTTATATAATAATCAACCACATCATTCTCAATGTCTCTTCTTGTTAATGCTGTCAATGTAGTATCAGCTTTTTCCGATACTCTTAAAGCATCATATTTGAGTTTGTTTTCTTCTAGGTCACTCGGCACTTCGGAGACCAGCATTTCCAATACTACATTTATTTCTTCCTCGATTTTGTATGCATTGAATTGACCATACACTTTATTCTTATGGATTAATCGCTTCTTTAAAGCCAATAATTTCTTGTATTCTGCAACTGTCCTTGGCTTATCAAATTTAGTATGACATGTTGGACAGAGCAAAATTAAATTATCTATATGGTTTAAATCAGTGCTCAACACCTCTTCATCTTTTAGTAGTACCAGTTCAGATGGCGTAGGATTGAGTGGATATATATGAGCAATTTCAAACACTTTTTCCTTCTTTGTTTTATCATACATTAGTGGTTTAGCGCATAATGGACAAATGCCATCTACTTGATCATACAAAATCATTTCATTATTACTGCCAATTTTTATTCTTGGGTTTGCCTTCTTCTTAGCCAAGTTGCTAACCACCTCAAATCATCATTTACATATGATAAATTGCTTGTTTTTCCAACAAATTCCGCTATTATAGGAATTCGCCTTCAATCTCAATATCCCTTCAATCTACTCGCTCTCAACAATTTAGAGCAAAATACTCCTAACTTTATCTAATTCTACATCTCACTATGTTCACAATTCTGCAGAGAAATTGCCAATTGAATACTTCTGTGTAATTGGTGCTGTGGGATAGTGAAATGCCCTCGGTCTCAGGACAATTATTTTGCAAGTTACAAAAAGAAAGACAGTACATAACTCGGGTTGTGAGTTCTATACTGCCGTTTTATTAAATTCTATCTAAGTAACTTCGAGAATCAACAAATATGTTCAGCAATTTTCTATAATTCATCCCGAAAACCTCTTGGTACAATTCTGTAAAATAATTTCACATCAACTCGAACCAGTCTGAGAAGTTTACACCTTGATGGATGAGGTGGGTTTAAATGCTTGGTTATATGATATCTAGCTTTAGAGTTTCTAACCCTAAATACAAATATCTCCTTATCGAAAGATATTACTGCTTCGAGAACCTTTGACACCTGCTTATAATACAGTGTAAGGGGAAAGTTTTCTGGCATTCCCCATGCTAACACGACATAGTCCGAAGTTCTTATTGTCTCGAGATTTTTTTGTATATTGGATTCAAGTAATAAATGTAAGTACTCATCGTAATGCTCTGCAATTATTGTACTTAGATCATCAAGTAGTCCTTTTGATCTGGGATTATAAATGGGCAATAAATTCAAAATGTTTAAATGCTTAATGTCTTCGATTCTTCTGTTTCTTTCATTCAAAGGACGTTGAAATGGCTTAAGAAAAAATGCGATGACTCTGTTAACTGTTCCATCAGACTTAATAGAGTCTGCCTCTGATGGATTCATCATAATAACAGCTACCGTTTTATCACCATCTTTATTTATTTCTATTTGCAATATTTCACGTTTTACAATCAATTTCTCATTCGTTTCAACAATAGTTTCTTTATCACAAAGGGGAACTCCAACGATTTGACCGCGTTTATATCTCACCTTTTCCACTCCCACGAATATAAACTGCTCATTTTCTCCTTTGCATCAACTGTTATGAATAATTCATGTGATATTTGCCAAGAGATTATTCAGTCCAATAAAGGAAACCTTCCCTTCACTAAGTTCATATGTAATTAATTCGATCTGCAGCTCTCTCAGCTTATTCTTTATTTTGCTAACCTGACCCTCTGGTAATACCATAATATAAACCGGCTTTATTGATTCGATTCTCTTGTGAAAGTATAACTGACCTATAGCACAATATAAACTTGTTGTAGATAAGTCGGTCTTAAACTCAAATATCGCTCGTTCCCTATTTAATGAATCCAACAAAACTAAATCTCGATTAACATCATTTTTTACTGCAAATCCTTTACTTTTCAAATACTCAACACAAGAATTTACTACGATGCCGTGATTACAGTTCGCTTCAATGATGTCAGAAACAGTGTATCCTCTACGCTTACCTCCGAACTCCTTGGAAAAGCCGTCATCATCTGGATCGGTGTCCTGAACTGGTTGCCCACCGAGATTTTTTATCCTGCTGTATTCTTTAATAAATTGAGCAATTTGTGCAGCAAAATCTACTGAGAATAAACTACCAACTAACGCACCAGTAGATATCTTATCATTATCAATAAACTCATACCATTCCCCGCGATAATTGTTTCGAAACAACGATTGATCAACCCCTGGTTTGCCTCCGCCCATTCTGCCGCGATGTATAATGAAAACCTTATCGTCATTTTCAACAAAGGCAGAATTGATCGACCTGTTCACCCCTTCTAAGGGGAAATTGATCTCGCCAGTAATGGATACGCCTTTTCCTTCTTTTGGCTTAGTCATCCCAAAGGCATTCCAGTATTTATTATCAAGTTCACGAGGGTAATACCATATTCCTAAATCCTCTAGCCACATTACCTCTGCATCAAGACTCCCTCCTGGATAACCTACATTACAATTTATTTTATGATTACTTGCTTCAAGAATTCTCTCTTCCATGATTCTTTGGTACTTTGTGATAAGCACCTCATCCGCTATAAGTCTCACTTTGATCTCCTCCGTTGAACTAGCAATCAGTCCGTAGTTTTTCTAAATACGTTACAACAAGCTGAGATATCCCCATCATCAACTCAGCCTCGTATTGATCAAGTGGTATTGTGGCTAGATTTCCGTCATCCTTTTGCTTCGAGTTCCTATGATGTCCAATCTTGTTAAGGTAGGTAGATGTCCCTGCTAATAACCCTGTAATACCAGCCTTCTTCTGAGGTGTGATATCTAGAAGTAGCTCATCCCATACTTTTTCGCTGTATGGTCCACTTCGGTCTTTTCCATAATCCATGTACGATTCGATAGTGGAAAGGCACTGACGTAAGGCGTCGTATGTCTTACCTCTTTGCATATGCTCCCTGGCATCTTCGAGAAGTTCATATGCCTGTATCCAGCTCTTATCGTTCAACAATGAAGGTGGTAAAGACATCCCAAACTTGGTTGAATACCCGAAATGCCTGGTGAATGAGATCCAGTCTGATTCAGAGAAGCGAACGTGTTCTTTTCCAATGAGGGGCATCATCTTGTTGCCGTTCTCTGATATTTGTACAATTGCTTTTATTTCGATTTCAAAACCTACATCTCCAGACCTAACCCCTTCTAGAGCTGATATGTCGTTCGAGTCGAAGATCCAGTCCCACTTGTTTTGACCAGAATTTTTATTAAATACCCAAAGTGATGATTGGACTTGTCCGACCGTCTTCTTGATCGCAGTGTAACTCGACTTTGCACTGACTTGAATATCAAATATGTTCAGAAGGCTGTGATGCTGATCGGTTAGCGAGATGTTAACGAAATGAATGGTGTCTTCGAAAATGCGTAAGTCAAAATCCAACGTAATTTGAGAATTGTTGTTTAGATGGCTGCTATATATTGATGATTCAAACAAATTGATCGTGTACATTGGATACCCCTCTTTTCTCTTCCAATTGAAGGAAATAGTTAACCCCATTATAAACCGTTTCTATATAATGGTCACTCTCCATAATACTTACCGAGAGTATTAATAATTTCTCCAATCAATCTACTTCCGCGAGTTACCGAAATAAAACAATACAAAATCGGGCTACGAGTACTATACTGTCATCTTTATTCGAATGTCACTAAAAATCAGTATGACTAACTTAAGTTGCTTAAAAGGCTCAGCTCTCTTTGCATTAATTATTTCCCGCATAAATCCATATTTTTCACTCCATTTATCAATAAAGGAGATAGATGCCCAAATGTCGAATTTTAACATTGAATTCGTTAAACATCTTCGGAGTATTGTTAAGAGGTGAATACATGTCTGATAATGAAGAAAACCTTTTTGAGCTTGTCGAACACTTGAAAGATGGGTTAGTTGGACGTTGTACCAATGACCCAACTGATTTTACTGATGATGATTATAAAAGAATTAGAAAAATACTCTTAGGTGATGAGACAATAAGCAACATGTTGCCAGAGTTTGTAAAAAAGTATAGAACTCTAGGTGAGTTCTGGGGTTTTATTAAAAATAAAGATTCATCCTATGCAGGTAGACGCCAGTATTTGGGTGAAATGTTTAATCCTATACTAGACTATTTAGACTACAACGACTCATCAATTATTACGGACTATGAGGAATTTGATGTTATTGGTGCGGGGGGATTCGGGGAAGTTAAAAGGTATAAGCATAAATTACTACAAATGGATTTTGCATTTAAGTTTTACTCTCCAATATTTGCTGAAGACGGCGACCGAAACTTAGAGAGATTTTTTAGAGAAGCAAAAATTTTGTTCAAACTAACACATCCAAATATCATCAAGATATATGATGTCGGGGTAATGGGTGGTAAACCTTTCATTCGAATGGAACTGTTCGAAGGTAAAAATCTAAATGAGGTACTAAAAGATCATGGTAGGTTCCCTATAGATAAATCAGTGACTCTTATATTCGAGGTTGCTAAAGCACTAAAACATGCTCATTCAATAGGCATTGTTCACAGGGATATCCGTCCAAGCAACATCATGATATCAAAACCCAAACAAGTAAGGGTTATAGATTTTGGTCTTGGTATATTCCTCGAAAATGAATTACTCTCAAGGTTGACTAGAACAGGACATAACATAGCGGGTGGACATTACACTGCACCTGAATTAATCTCAAACCCCAAACTTATTGATCCCCAAACAGACATTTACTCTGTTGGAGCAGTTTGGTATAACCTTATTACTGGTCAAGCCCCAGCGGGAAGTAATATAAAGCAACTCCTTCTCTCTGTAGACAATATTTCAGAAGACATTACTCATATTTTATTGAAATGTCTTGCAGATAGTAATTCACGATATAAGTCTATAGACGAGCTGCTAGAAGAGCTTACAAAAATCAAAGACTCCTTTTTGTAATCTAATAGTTAAAGTGAGATTTTAATTATTAATGTACTGTTTAAGAGAAACCCTGATATAAAGAAAAATGCATACCCCAATTGGCGAAGAACGGATTATTCGAGTTGGGAGTTTATGACTTACTCTGAAATGTATAAAACCAGCGGTGACATACTTTTAGGGTCAGTCGACAATACCTTCCGTTATGATGCTGATGAGATTATCATCCCAAGCATCTTTTTGTATAGGCATTCAGTTGAGTTGATCTTAAAGGCAATTATGCTAACTCACTATTTAATGGAACAGCATATGACCAGAGAAAAAATACAGAAGAAATTGCATGGTCATGATTTGGAAGTATTATGGGGTAGAGCAGAAAATATTATCAGACTTTACCTCCATGATTCAATAAAAAGGAATCGCGAACCTTTGGATCTTATGATAGGAGCCGTTATAGAGTTAAACTCTCTTGATCCCTCATCTATGATGTTTAGGTATCCTTTCGATAATGAATATAAAGATGCCCAACTAATAGGTGACATACAACAAAATTATGGAATTGATTATGAGGGGCTTAAAAGCAGCTTTGATGAGGTTTATAATTATTTCAAGGCCTGCTTTGATTCTATCTATAATAAATATGAAAACCTTGAAACAACTCCGATCCTGTAAATTTGAACATCTATTTTGGTGTAATAAAAAAAGAACGGCAGTTAAGGCTCGGAATACGAGTATAACTGCCGTTCTGCACCCCAACTTACGAGAGTCATCTCAATGAAGAAGCCTTCTTTAGTTGCAGCTGGTTACTCTCTTGCATAGGGATATCCAAGTTATGCCTGTTTGCTACCGTTTGTTTTGCAGGATTAAATCGCTGCATCGCCGCTAGAGATTGAATACCATAGAAGATTGGCAATTTTCGTAGATAAAGTGAACCCTTTTCGGTCGAGACATTTACTATATCCTCATACTGTTTTTGAAAGTCAGTCACATCGGGAGTGACCTCTTTATTTTGCAATCGGCTCGGGATATGTTCGCATATAGCACTTTCCAAAGCCTTCATTTCTTTATCCAGCTCATAATGAGAAGTGCCATGTGTTCTGCAGATCAAAGGACGTTTGTTATAAATTGAGCATTTTCCATCTACTTCATTAATGAGTGGACATGGAAAACTCGTTCTGCTCTTCCCACCTTTGAACGATTTAAAATTAGCTAAGTTTCCTTCATAATCAAGTTGAGTACGAATTGCACTATCTAAATCTGGATGCTCCGTCTGGAAAGCCCTAACATTATCATTCACTCGTCTGTATAATCGACTGATATCCTCTTCAGTCCAGGTATTATAAATTTCATCCATGATGATTTCTAATTCTACTTCCGAAACAGCAAAGAAATCACTACAACAATTATTGCATCCAGTGTAGCACTGTGGTTTAACTTCTTTGCTTTCAAAGTAGGTTTCTACTGTTTGCTCTATCTTATTAAATAACCTAAATAGATGCGCCGCGCGGCTGTCGGACGTCGCTCTATGACAATTTTTCGAAGCTTTGCCGCTCCCGCAGAAACATCGTTCTTTCTTAGTCATATTTACCCCCTCATAAATTCCATAGCATTTTTTGAGCTTTCATCCCGGCTGTTATACTTTCCGGTCAGAACGATACTTCTGAACTAAAATGTTATCTTAGGTTTGCTGTTAACCCTTTCGATAAGTCCTTAATCAATTTCAATCACGTGGGTTAACATAGCATCCTTCAATTGTTGGTCAATTTCTTTATCAGCCAATTCTCTTTCTTTACTCATCAAGACTTTTTATTGCCTTAGCTTATTCAATTCACTAGGCACTTTGGTAGCTTTGGTTAAATCTTCATTTCATTTACCCTCATCTTAGATCCTAAAACCCGTCTTCAATCATTTCTTTCATTTCATATATACGGCTATTGATTGATTCAATAATCTCAAGCAACTCAGAATTCTGCTCACTAAATAGTTCCTGGAGGTCATCGTAGGTAAGGATTTTATTATCTATTGCTTTAATTAAGTTCTCCAATACATACAAGTTTTGTGTCAGATTATCCTCGAAGATTATATCATTATGTAGTCTGGCTCCATACACTTCCTCAATCCTAGAGATAATAACTTTATTCTTGCGTTGACTTCTCAGCATTATCTTCATTAATTTCACTTTACTCTTTGTATAATTTCTAATCCTTTTTGAATATGCAAGTACAATCTTATTAATAAATCGCTTAAAAGAAATCAACTGAACTTCAGTTAATTCAAGTCTATTCTCAACCCAGCTATCGATTTCGTATAAAAACGTGTCCAGCTCAGTTATAAATACATTGAGATTTTTTTTACTTAAACCATAACAATCAATGTATTTGTTTAGTTTCAAGTTGAAAACTTCAACCAAAGACCCTTGTTCTAAAAGTATACTTTCCTCAAGTTTTAGATATTTTGCGGTGTAGCGAAAACCGTCTTGTTGTATGTATGGTCTTTGTTTTTGATCGGAAATTCTACCAGTAAACCCCTGATGCGTTATAATAACTGACCTTATACCCCGGTCGGATAAATCATTCATTTTCTCAACAGACAATACCTCGTTAAGTCTTTTCAAGTTTTTATACTGCTCTTTCCGACGATAATAAAGGTTTTGAACTTTCGAAGACATTGATGTTAAATACAAACCTACCATGAAAAGGAAAAGAGCATAAACTACACTTAAAATAAATGATGAATCCTGAAACTCAATTAAAAAATGCTCAAAGAAACTTCCTTTTGACGGTTTTATGTTAATCTTCTCTTGATCAGTCGTATTGTACTTTTTTAACAATAAATAGTACACAACGCATCCGATTGTAATAAAAACAACTGACATGGAAGCAAGCCATTTGTGCAACCTTTCGTGAAAACCAAAAACTTTATATTTCATGGTTATGCCGTCCCCTATTTTCTTCCTTCAATAATATCTATAAAATCAAACTACTGGTTACTAATTACAATAGGTAGGTTAAGCTCTCCTAGAAACTTTGACCGTCCGCAAGGCTTATCCTGAATCGTCTTGGGAAATGTGACATACAATTTCTTTTGGGCTCTAGTCACCGCAACATACATTAAGCGCCTCTCTTCTTCCTCGGTAGTGGGTGGCTCCGCTTTCTCTCTACAAGACTGAACATCCACATCCTTAAGTTCTACGGCATGGCTTGATGGTAACCCTCCATCATTACAGCCAATGACAAACACATTCTCAAAGGCTAACCCCTTGCTCCCATGAATTGTCAAGAAATACAAGGCATTATACTTTTCGTCATGGTACTTCTTGAGGTTATCCTTCATCTCATCTTTTCGTTTCTGCATTCTCTCATAGAAGCCAAGTAATTCAATCCATGTATTGTATTTTTCAAGCTCTTTAAAAATCCAGTCATTTTCCTCATCAGTCACGTTATCCTTAACTCTTGGAAAATTTAAAAAGTGCTCTGCGACTGCCTTCATGTTGACTGGTTTATCCTGCTTTAGGTCAACTAAAAGCGACAAATACTGCTTTAAGGGAACAGTATCCTTCTCCTTATTTCTTGTCTTAGCAATCACCAATGCTAAAGCATCATTAATCACATCGGAGAATGTTGCTACATCCAAATTCTCATACCAATGCTCAATTGCATTCTTATTGACGAAGTAATGCCCCAGCGCATTAGTCAAAATTGACCTCCACAACTGAAGCTTGTTACCCCGCGATGCCACTAACTCCTGCCACATTTTAAATACATTGTAAAAGTCATGAATAGAGAAGATTCCCATCACATCATCCATTTTTTCTATAACATACGGAACCCCTCTAACATCTAATGCTTGGAACATACTCTGAAGCTGCCTTCTCGATCTATACAACACAGTCGATTTTGTGTAGTTAATGGGCTCGACCTTGCCCTCCAGTTCAAATGGCTCGACCTTGCCAATCTCCTGGGATCTCGTTAGAATCCAATGAGCTTCTTCTTTGGTATCTGAACAAGCTACTATCACCGCATCGCCATCATCCTTATGAAAAGGCTCCATCGATTTTTTAATCCGGTCATGCTCATTGTAAGAGATTACCCAATTTCCGGCTTTAACGATATTGGGCTTCGATCTGTAGTTTCTCATCAACCTTATTTCATGAGTGTTATAGGTCTTTGGAAAATCCTTTATGTAGCTAGGCTCTGAACCTCTAAACATATAAATTGACTGATCATCATCGCCTACTATGATTAATTTCGAAGTACTTGTTGTGGGACAAATAAGCTTGACTGTCTCCATTTGTAGCGGATTGATATCTTGGAATTCATCAATGAAGATATAATCATACCTCTTTTGAACGAAGTCTCTTGCTTCTGGATATTGAAGCAGTGCATCGTACAAGTTAATTAGAAAGTCATCATAAACAACGATTTCCTTATCTTTTCTTGTCTGATTCAATTCATCAAGCATTAAATTGAACCGGACACTAACAGGAATGTCCTCCTTATCATCAATAACGCTGTCGAAATGCTTCTCGATGTATTCGGTCATTTGGTCTTTCGAGAACCCCATGTTAGTCCAGAAGCTCACACGTTCAAATATCGTTTTCTCATTGTACTTGTCAAACTCAAATAGAGTGTATTTGTTAATCAGTTTACGCAGCTCTTTTTTATACTCAAATTCACCCTCATCAGCATTTCCGCCTTGAATCCCTATTGATGCGTAAGCAGAGTTCTGCCTCTTCAACTGACTAAACAAACTCATAAAAGTCCCATGAAAGGTACTCACATTGACCTTAGATTTTTCTACTCCGAGGAAAAGATTAACCCGTCCTTCCATTTCCTCTTTAGCCTTCCGAGTAAATGTCATCATACAAATCCGATTGGGATTAACTTTTTTCATTTGGATAAGGTACGCGACCTTTGCGCAGATAGTTTCTGTTTTTCCACTGCCTGCTCCAGCAATGATCTGTAGGTGTTTTTCCATATCATATCGAATTGCTTCTACTTGATTATCGTTGAAGGGGTTCCCCTTGATTTTCTCAATCGCTTCAAAGAAGTTGCAGTCCCAATCCGTAGCTTTCACAGAGTTGCCTGACTGAGGGGACTCTAGCATCAGACCAAACCTGTTCTCATAAAATAAAAGTTCATGCTCCAAAGCTTTCAGCTTACTTTTAACTTCTTTTGTTTCCTCTTGAAGAATTGCAACCTCATTTTTCGTATCAGTATAATTAGAGAATAACACTGAATACTCTTCGTTCAGCTTCTCAAGTTCCTGCGTTTTATTATGATACGCTTGACTTAGCTTTTTGTATTTTCCTTCAAGTTGGCTATATGTCTTCTTCAAACTATTGATTAGATTATGCGCCGCGGCGCGTTCTTCAAAAGCCTTGTTAAGTTCAGATCGGATTTTATTACGTTCAAGATCCAACTGTTTCAGTTGCATTGAAAGGTGATCTATTTGACCCAATAATTTATCTTTTCCGGTTATTCTATCTATCAAACTGTTCAATTTATTAGTTCCTCCGTCATATGTGCTAACCATATTATACCACCTGCCTGACTAAGCGGGAATCAAATACCCCTAACCTATACATCTATGGCGCTTTCACCACCTTCAATAAAAGGAAAAGAACAGCGACATAGACTCGAGTTAAGAGCCTATCTACTGTTCTTCTCTGAAAATTATTCGATTTTATTTTAATCCGGTAACCTCTCTAGTAGGTTTTGGGCACTGTATCTTACGCCAGCACATCCTTCAAGGATGTTTCTTGCAATCTTTCTTATCTCCAAGTCTTCCAAGTTCATACATAGGTTAAAGGAAATTTGAGCGAAGATATCGTAATTTGTCCACCCGCCATACCCCGTCGCTTCTGAATAATTATATAAAATGGACTGTAGAATCTTGGCTTGATAACCAATTTCAAATCTCAATACAAGTTTCCAGAACGTTGACAACCTATGCTCAACTATAAACTTGCTGATTCTATCGCTCTCTGTTATACCAATTATAAAATCATGTACCTGTGCATCATAGTGATTATTCAAGATCTTATTAATCGTATTCTGTTTGTTTTCTGCCTGATTTTGATCCTTTAGAATATTTTCTACTTCGTTAAGAATATGTTGGGCTGAGTCATATCGCAGGTCCTTATTTCGGGAAATACAGCGCTCAACAACTGTCTTAAAAATATGATTAGAATCAGAAGCATTATTAGTGAACACATAATCAATTATCTTACCTATGGAATAGACATCGCTTTTTTGATCTAACTTCGTAAAATCAGACATTGCAAGTGGATCAACAAACAGATGATTGTTCTTTTCAGTAATTGATGACTTCATGCTCCGTTCGATAGAAAGATCCTTACTTAAACCAAAGTCAGCAATGACAAAGTCATTTCCTATCTTTAGAATATTACCTAAGTGCAGGTCTCTGTGAATAATCGTCTCTTCATGTGCAAATGCCATGCCCACCAAGATGTCCATTATAATTTTCAGTCTCTCATCAAAAGAAAGCTCCATCTCATCTTCCAGATGCTTGTAAAGATTTTTTTCGCATTGTTCCATATGATACGAGTAAGTTTCAGGATCAAAATCAGAAACATTTAATATTGCCGGACATCCATGTAGCTTCTGCATATTCTCAAATTCGTACTGCATACGCTTTTTTAGCTTCTCGTCGTTCTGATATACAGTTTTTAATTCCTTTCTTAGAATCCCTTCCTTTACACGAACAATGTTACAGTACGAACCAGAATCAAGGATGTCATCTGGCATTACTGTAATATATCCAATGTCACGATTAATAACTTTTACGTTGTCCCTTTTTAGTACTTTAGTGACCATCTCAATCATATGGCTGCTTTGTTCCTTATTCTCTGTAGAGTGCTTAAGGATATTCAGAATGTTCTCTAGAACTTGCAGACATTTAGCAGTTGGAAGATTACCGAACTGCTCTGTAAGATATTTGTCATCAACAAAGCCAAAACTACCATTGTGGTCGAAAAAATCAGCAATGTCTAAATAATCAACACATAAAACAGAGTTATCAAAATGCCAGTCTAGAATTAGACCATAATAGTTCCAATTTGTTTCTGTTGTCTTTCCTTCCCATAGGTGCTTATCAAAGTAATTCAATATTTTTATGTAATTTTGTTCGGATAACATAACTCCTGCCCCCAATCATTATCTTATTTCTTGTCCTATGTTAAAGAGTTATTGTAGGTAATAAGACATCATCAAAGTATCTATTCCATAAATGCACTACCATTACAGATCATTCATTCGTCTCCATAATTATAAACCAAACATGTGTTCCTTAACAAAGGATATCTGTGTCCAATACCCCATATAATCAAAACATCCACCCGAGTTTAGGTGGATGTCATATAACTTCTATTTACCTTAAGTGTTATCAATAATTGCCTGTTGATCTTCAAGTCGCTGTATCTCATTTACAGCCACTTGGAATGACATTTTCACTTGATCCAGATACTTATACAGCTCATTGACTGGCTCCTCTGCTGCTACCGCTAAATCGTAGTGTTTTTCTGCAGCGCTATCGACGGCATCTTGAGAAGCTTCATTCATGTCTTCGTTATGAACCATCTGTTCAGATAAAATATCTGATGCATACTCAACTGCATCAAATTCTGCAAGTTCATCGATAGGAGTATCATAATCACAAAGAGCACGGATTGAGTTAATCGAATCTATATCGATCAGATCTGCTACATGTTCCAAACCTGCAACCTCACGGAACTCGTTATCCAATTCACCTTCGATTTCATCAAGTACCTCAACCAAGCCTTCTAAGTCACTCTTCCTCAAAAAAGGATCGTGAATGTTGTAAACTTCCTGATTTTCAAGTGGGTGACCCACAAAGGTAAATAGTCCATCACGAATAACAGAAGCTGCTCCTTCCATCCTTGACAGGAGGAAGGAAAGAAGGATCTTTTTATCATCTAACATGCTGCCGAAGTAGGGGATGCCTTCATCAATTAATATGGGAACAAGGTTTTCACTGATAACTCTAACCAAATCCTTTCCACGGACGAGGAAGCCTGTTTCCCTACTTTGCTTGCTCTCTTCGGAATAGTTAGCTGAACCTATGTAAGCAATATTCTCTGTCATAATTACTTTGGAATGGTTGCTGAAGTTAAATGATGTGGCTAAGTTTTCAATGTTTGAAGGATCAAGACGCTGCGTGTAGCGATTAATACTTTGTGATGCACGTTCTCGTGGAGCGTCTCCATAATACCTCTCATATCGGTCAGGGATATTCGTAATTATACGAACTTCGGCATGATCAGTCGCATCTTCAAGTGCACGAACAAGGTCCTTACGACGTGCTGATATGTTGTATGTTGTTACGAATATAGACTCAGCATTAGGGAAGTCATCCAGCACCTCCTGAAAGTTGTATTCCCCCTTTGAAGTGACGATATCAATTTGACCTGGGATTAATGGAATTATGGTTGTTCTATCCACCTATTTTCATCTCCTTCTTATGTTTGATTAATCAAAGAGTAACCCCTTGGTGTAGTATGTCAAGTCTTTTATCATACTAAGGTACTAATAATCTATATTGATTTACTACATCCCTGTTTTACCCCTGATCTTTTGCAATATATCATCATAGAAAACTACTGCTGTTCCTTTTAGCGCCTCGTATTGTTGAATCGCCATTTCATACGCAGATAAGCCTGAATCGGAGTAATTTGCCATTACAACATACAAGACTGCCGTTGTGACTCCACTGACCAGTAAGAATTTAAGGACATTTCCAAGATAATTGAATAATTCCTTGATGCCATGATAATAGATCGCTTTGAATAGACCCTTCACTGGCGATACGATAAAAGTTTGAACTGTCCAATTCACTGCTTTACCGGTTCTGTCGGCTGCAGTAACCCTATCTCCCTCAATAATCTTTTCTTTTACAAGTGTGGAGTGATCTTTGTAGCTCGCTTCCAATTTCTCGAAATCCCCTGACAATGGAGCTATACTTACTTCTTCGAAATCTAACGTTTCCACATACAGTGATGCTTTAACATTTTCCATGTCTACATTGATCTTTCGATTATCTATTGCTGTTCTGGTTTCAGCAAACAGCTTGGCACTCTTCTCAGTTACATTCTCTATGTGGGAAAAGTCTGGTTTTGAATCGGTATCCTCAACGGCAAAAATGTGCAATCTTGGTTCTACTTCTCCTAGCTCGGGTACTATTGAATTGAAGGAAGCTGTAATCTCTGGTTCGTCAACTTTATCGGTAGATGAAGCTTCGTGTTGAACCTCTTCTGTGACCGTATTGGGAAGCTTTAATGGAGTAGCACTCTCAGCTAAGTTGAAATTGTGCGTGGGATCAATGTCTATTCCGATGCCAACGTTAATCATCTCTCCGTCTCCCGAGAAGAATGAGAATTGCAGATCATCGTCTGTGGGATTCTTCTGACTTGGCGAATCAATCCTTGTCTTGTTCACGATACTATATTCGTTCATTGTAGCCTTCATTTATGATCACCTTCCTCTTGTTGTTATTACATTTTTCCAGTAATAACTCTTGAAAATGAATATCCTCAAGAACGATTACTAAATTTGTTCCTCCAACTTAATTACAACAATAAACTGAAGCCCGAATTCTCTGCTTTAATTATTCAACGAACATAAGAATATCAGTCGGAGGATTTACACTCTTAAAAATGTAACCGACTCACGTCTTGAGCAATATTACCCCTGAACAGAAAAAACACCTTGTGATTAACAAGGTGCTTCTGTTGTTGCATTACTATTCTACTGGGGTAAATATGATGTATTTCAGATCGTCATCTAGCTTGACAGGGTGTTGGCTTCCACCAAACTTTACGAATAAGTCGACATTCCTAAAGCTGTTAGGGTTTTTGAATACGATCTTGTAGGTCCCGATTGCTAGACCTGATACATCAATCACCGTTTCTGGCTTAGCCCTCACTCTCAGTTTCTTGATGATCTTATCCCCTTCATCGTAGATCAGGACATTCTTTCTTCTTAGGTAAGCCAACAAAACAATTATTAAAGGAATTGTGGCTACCACTGGGATTATCGGTATATCTTGAGATGGGACATGCGGGTCGAGCGGTTCTTGAGGTGCTTGTGGTTCAAGCGGTTCAATAATAAAGTCTAGCCGCTGCGTGTTCGATGTTTCGCTGAGTTCAACTGCCTTTCTTATTTCTTCTGCCACTCGCACCGATTCAATTATTGTTGAATCTTCGTCTCTAAAGTCCCGATAAGCAACGACTTCCACTTTAATGATTTCTGCTAAGGTATACGGATTTTTCAGGATGACCGTATGTTTTCCTAGTTCTGCATTATCAAATCGATACTCACCCTTTTCATTCGTAAAGGTGACTCGAGGTATTGAATGTAGTTCGACTCGAATCCCTTCGAGAGGATCACCTTTACTGTCCTTTACCATACCGTATACAGTGCCTACAGATACTTCTTTCTCAGCATCCTTCTTGTACCTGAAGCTCACTGTCAATAGTTTACCGCTCTCAGTAATGTTTACGCTTTGGATCTCAGCACCGATTAAAGCATAACCCCTCATAACAGGGGCTGCGACTTTATGGATACCAATATTTAAGTCCGAGACTGACTCCTTCCTTAATACTTCACCTGTAGCATCATCCAAGGCGATAATTTCAAGTCTATCCAGTTTCCGTTCCTTATGAACTTCTGACTCTGTTATTGGCACCTTGGTAATATGAGTCGGTTCAGGTTCTGGATTTGTTGTCGATACTGGCGTTGGATCTGGTTTCGGCACTGGTGTCGTTAATATCGTTGGATCTGGCGTTGGCTTTGGTGTTGGTTCTGGTGTTGGCTCTGGTGTTGGCTCTGGTGTTGGCTTTGGTGTGGGTACTGGTACTGGTACTGGTACTGGTACTGGTATTGGTTCTGGTGTTGGTTCTGGTGTTGGCTCTGGCGTTGGCTTTGGTGTTGGTTCTGGTGTTGGCTTTGGTGTGGGTACTGGTATTGGTTCTGGCGTTGGCTCTGGTGTTGGCTCTGGTGTTGGCTCTGGTGTTGGTTCTGGTGTTGGTTCTGGTGTTGGCTCTGGTGTTGGCTCTGGTGTTGGCTCTGGTGTTGGTTCTGGCGTTGGCTCAACGACTACTTCTTTATAATAGAATGTCATTGTTTTGAATGGCTCCATTACTGTTAAAATAACGTTCTTGACCGCTTCTCCAACGAGCTTATATACCCTAATCACCGAATCTGGAATATAAGAATGTTCGCCTAACGTTAAGTCGGTCAGTGTTACCTTATCCTTGATTTGATTTCCAGTATCCTGATCAATAAACTCTACCGTTATTCCGCCCTTTACTTCGGGTGGCTGTGTAGTGGGTACGAAATAAGCCACTGCTGTCATATTCTTATTCATAAAGATTGAAATGTTCGATGTCATGATTTCTGTCCCATTAACGACCCATTTCTCGAATTTATATCCTGCGGAAGGACTAGCGGTCAGTTCGACTGTCTTTAACTCAGAAAAATTCGTTGAACTACCTGCGACGTAGGGAGTGACTGTCCCTTCACCGACTTTATCTACCGACAACGTATACTGAGTAGGAGCTTTGGATCTGAAATGTGCCACAGCTACTTTATTGCTTTCCATTGCGAAGGTGACTCCGTAACCAAAGGGATCAATATGATCCACACCATCAATGACCCATTTCTCAAATTCATACCCTTCTACCGAATTCTTCGTTGAGACTGAAACCCATTCTCCTGCAGGATACACATGTGTGCCATTGCCTGGGTAAGTAGTACCTTTACCTTCAATTTGTATCGTTAATGTATAATTCGATGGTGTTGACGGTTTATAGTAAAAGATAATGGCATTGCTTTCGTCTCCATGATAATTAAAGGAAAGCGGATATATACCATGAAATAACCCCTCACTATATACGCTAACCTCCGCCACTCCATTACCAATAATTTTGAATTCACCAGTTTCTTCGCTCGCCCTCAATACGCTCTCATTATTTATGTTACTTGTTAAATCGACGGGTAAGCCAACTTTTGAGATAACAACGCCACTTCTCGAATCGATTAACAGTCGTTCCATACCAATTTCAGATGAAAATAAGTTTTCTTTGTTATAAATGTACTTACCTGGATCACCTACGACCGTATAACCTTCGATGGTCTTTGATCTGTATGCTGTCGAACTGTTTACATTTAAATTATTGTCGGCTGTCGAGTATTCATCTACTTCAAGAACTTCCTCTGTCCCCTGAACCCGATGCTCGACTCTTAACGTATCCACTCCCTTATCAAAACGATAATTATACTGTGGTGTCTTCGATTCTGAGGAACCCCTGGTTAAATCAGATACTTTTAACCAATCTTCATAAAACTGTGTCCCTTCCGAATTACCACTTATTTGTAGGTAGTTATAATCGAATAAAAATAGGGGACGGTTTATTTGATCAAGTAAACCGGTTAAGTGCGATAACGTGAAAATATTATTGTTGGTCAGTAAATTGTAGCTAAAGTCTAACTTGTTCGAATTCAATGAATAAAAAGTGTCAATGGATTCCAGTCCTTCAATGTTGGTAAGCTGGTTATGACTGAAATCAAGAGTAACTAAGTATGTCGCCCCTCCCCTGGGATAAATCAGTTTTCTCAGATTACTTAAACCGTCCAAGTTCGTTAGATTATTTCTAGATATATCCAAGTAACTCAAACTTGTAATACCATTTAGACCATCAATATTGTCCAGCCTATTGTCGCTGAGGTCGAGATAATTAACCCCTTTCAAGAAACTCAAAGCATTTACTTCTGTTAACTGGTTCCCCTCAAAATAGAATACGCTATTGATTGCGAAAACTGGATCAGATAAGATACTGTCCCTAAATAGTTGCAGACCCTCAAGACTTGTTATACCTTTGAATCCTGAATCACCGAAAGAGAAATATGCATAGTTTCGGAAAAATCGTTGCATTCTCATTTCAACGTCACGTTTGTTTATCGAATCATTTGTCGTTCCCGTCCACACAGGGCTTGTCCACAATCCCCATACTTCACTCATCCAATGAGCGAAGTATTCTGCCAACTCATTACTTGTGAAAAGTTCATGTACGACAACATCTTCACCCCGATGAAATCGAGATAGTGCATCTTGCGCTCCACCATCAGGCTCAATATACCAAGGCTCCTCAATATCTAAAAACTTTATATTCCGTTTCAATGCAAAAGCCTCAGCAGTAGAATTTTTATATCCAACAACTGTAGTTTGATAAGGTATTGCTAATTCCCAATCAAACATACTTTTAGAACCTATAGTCGTATCAGGATTTTCAAAAACAATACTCCTTAAACCATAACTGTAGCTAAAAGCACCTAAATCTACACGCTTAACAGTTTCAGGTACGACTACGCTTGTAATGTCCTGATTATCTTGAAATGCCGCTCCTAATATCATCGTCACAGGACGACCTTCAATTGTTTCAGGAACTACAACGTCTCCACCCGGTCCTATATAATCTCGAATATAAGCCCACTGTTCTTCGAGCCATTCGGGACTAACTTCATAGGCGAAATCACTCGGATCAGTATACACAGACTTTGTAACACCGCTTTCTCCGTATACTGCATCAGTGACACTGCTCTCTTTTCCATAGACTGTATCGGTTACTGCTGTTTGTTCGCCTGCAAATACAGTAAGCGGAAATGACCCAACAACTAGAACGATTACTAACAAGATTGCGATGAGACTGGATCTATCCTTCCTTTTAATAACCACGAACTTCATCTCCTTTTTTGTTGTCAGTTATTTATCTCTTGCTTGTTATAAATTTGCTGTATCCTACTATCTTGAATATCATATTATCTCTTGGAATTTGCTCTATTTATCTGTTGAATAACAATTGTCTAATCAATTGCTTGGTACCTGAGGAGAACTTACACAAATTCGATGATAATAAAAAAAGTGCAGTGACCCCTTATTATCAGGATCACTGCACTTGGCAAATGATTATTTACTTGCGCTGCTAATTCGTAAGTAGGAAATTATCACCGAGTTACGATACTGGCTTAAAATCTCGGTCATATTAATTGCTAACAATATAAATCATAAGGTTAAAATATTTTACTGCTATTTTTCATTCGAGGTTTAAATAAAAAAGTAGAGATCAGATGCATAAGCATCTGATCTCTTTACGGTATTGATTATATAATTCCGGACTACTCAGTCGTAATCTTGGCAACATAGTTGGCTTGATCCCACTTGACATCTGCCCCAATAGCCTCACTTGCAAAGCGAAGTGGTACATAAGTCGAACCATCAATCGTGAAAGGTGCTGAAGATAAAGTCACTTTCGTACCATCAATGTAGGCTATCTTACTACCAATTGTCAACTTAACCTTTGTCGTACCACGTGTGATTGTCACAGACTGTTCCTTGCCATTCCACAGAAGCTGCGAGTTTAACTCCTCAAATACCCCACGCAGAGGAATGAAGGTACTTCCGTCTACAATCTTGGCTTTAGGGTTTAATGTTACAAATTTACCGTTGATTTCAACACCTACATTATCCTTGTTGTACTTTCCAGTAGTTACTGGTGGTTTAGTAGGATTAGTAGGGTTGGTTGGATCAACAGGCTTGGTTGGTGGTGTCGTTGTAGGTGGTGTAGTTGTACCACCTGACTTTGTAGTGAATGACCAAGTTTTGTTTATCTTTTTACCCTCATCTGGTCCATTTTTAACCACATAGTTCAACGAAACAGTGTACGTCTCGTTTGGTTTTAATTCAGTTTTTGGGAACAAAAACCACTGCAGTTTAAATTGGGAATAGTAAGGAATAACTTCTCCCTTGCTATCTTTGATCGTTGCATCTACTTTCTTAGTGTCAATTACGTAAGGAACACTTGCAGAAATAATATAGCCCGATTTTGAAACACCAAACTGAGTCAACGGATTTGGATCTTCAAAACCATAGAAACCTAGTGGTACATCTTTTTGTCCATCGTAAGGATAAACAGAAGTGTCAGAAGTGTTATTCATAGCAGAATAAACAAGAACAACATGGTTCCCCGATACCCCCACTCCAAGTTCAGACAAGTTTTCATTCACTAATGGAGTTCTGTGGTATGCGGTATCTAGCAAACTGTTAATCGAATCGACAACGCTACTAGTATGATAGCTAATACCTTCAGAAAGTTCCTGCGCTAGAAAAACATCCGCACCTACTGCTTCAGCTCTAGCTTGAGGTGTTGTTCCTGTGAAGTACTTATTCCCTTTAACCTCATCATGACCACTTGAAGACCCATTAGATGCACTATACTTTGCATGGTTTTCAGCTGACTTCACTAAGTACGGATTGAGTTTTACCTCTTGAAGTCCTGCCTTTTTACGAATCGCATTTAAATGATTCAAAGCTTCAGTAGCTTCCTTAGAATAGGTGAAATCTCCCGCAGAAGCAATTTGAACTTCACTTGACTTGTAATTGACTTGTTGCTGTTGAGCAAAAGATGGACTGTTTGCTACTGCCGATGCTAGGGCTGATTGACCACCTAAGATAGTAGAAAGAGCTATCACTACTATCGCTACTTTTGGCTTGAATTTTTGATTCCGTTTCATAGTAACCCTCCTGTAGATTCCTCTAAATAGTTCCAATTTCATTTAACTTTCGACATTTTCACTGGTATTCCTGCATTATCCAATTACAACATTCGACTATATCAATAAGGTCAAACGATAAATTTAGAGGACTTCCCTCGATTAAAGTGAAGTCCTCAGCTTTATCCAGCTTAATATTCACTAGGGAACATAAATGTGTAGTACTGACTTTCACCATCATCCCCATATACTGCCCACACATCTTTCGAGAATAAGGGCTTGTCCACTGTAAGTAAATGATCCTCGTCATTTCCGTTTGTGATTATGGTTTTACCGTCAACATTCTTAAATGAAATAAGATCTTCATGATCGCCAAAAAAATTATTGATAAGCGCAAGGGTCAAATTCCAATCATTGCAACCAATACTCTGGAGTCCATTTGTCATCAGTATCTTTAGTTGTAATTTCTCACCCATATCAGTTCGGCATTTATAATCCTCTGGTATATCCCATTTTGCGCCACACTTGATTGCCGCTGTAGATAATGGACGAACTTCAAACCCGTTACGCAAATAACCTTCAAGCACAGTATCGTAATAGTCTAAAAGTGGAGGTTTTGTCGGTCTGATTTCTGAATTCATAATATAAACCATCACTTCAACCCCATTGATAATAGCATCAGTACAAGGCAAGTCAACCTTAGCCTTATATACATTAAAATTGACCTTGACCACTTCTTTTCGATAGTATCCTATAGCTAATCCTTCATAGCGATCAAGTTCTTGCTCATCTTTATCCGAAATGCTCCATACAACTACTGGAACTGCATGGTTTAGCGATTGTGTAATATTGGCATGAATTCTAAACTCCAATTCATAATCTTCGATGATACCATAACCCACAATATAGCTTTCAGGACATCTTCTCTTCATCTGCTCGATATTCATGTTAGAACCATATGCTGCATATAGTTTGCGTTTCATTTCGATCACCCTTTTCACTATTTGATTGATAAGTTTACCGTACATTTCTACTGGTTGTGTAGTGTCTTTTAATTGGCTGTGTTCAAGGGTACAAGCAACCTAAATCTAGGTTCAATACCCCGACAGACCAGTCATTTCTATAATTACCTTACGCTAACTTCGGACAATTCTTGATTACTAATCTCATTACTTACTTGTGGGTCTCTCCATGCAGGATTACCATTGAGATATTTAAGCAAGTGTTTTCTCATCGATTTGAATTCATCCGATACTGCTCCTAACCTCAAGAGCCAAACTCTGAAAGTGTACTTATCGTTGCCATTCTCCGATAATGTGACCCGACTGGTAGCCTTCTTCTGATTTAATGCCTGTGAAGCGATAAGTAAGCTCAGTTGAATGTAGGCTTTTACTTTACCTGCATGTAACGTGCTATTAAATAGACGAAATTCAACCGTTTTTAATCTTTCTGATAATAATTGATGTAAGTTCAGTACTCGATACCTTGAGTCGTTATATCTATCGTTACGTCTAGAAGTAATGGCATTATAGCCTGAATACCATACATCAGCGAATTCCTCTATCGTCTTCGACTTCTTTTTGTTCAGCTTCTGAATAAATTCATTTGATAGATCAAGACAATGTTTACGCCGATTATTGTTCACTACCAGTGCCTTAGTTAATAAGGCTTGCTTCGAATACACAATATTGCATAGAACCCGCAAACTATTGGTGGTAAATGCTTCGGCTCCAATATGGACGTGTATTCCACAACTATTATTAGTAATCGCTCCCGCAATTCTAAGATCACGTATAAGTTCTTGTAAGAGCTGTATATCCGTATATGTGAGTATGGGCGAAACAAGTTCACATTGAAAATCGTCACTTTCAATAACCAAATCATGGTTATCTTTCCTCTCAGGTCGGATCGATGCATCCTTTACAGTTTTCCAAACCCTTCCTAATCGGTCTTGACTTTCATAAGTATCGTGACCCCATCCCCCGATTTGTCTGGGTCGTCCAGTATCAAAGAAATCCGATACAACATTGGCTGCTGTGGCTCTTCTCATTCCTGTAAATTCGATTTCGATACCGAAGGTGAGCTCCCTAAAGTCGACATGCACTCCCCAAGCCTCCTAACTAACCACATAATCATCTGGTTAGTTATGTAATTAATCTTAGGTTCCAAATGCATGAAAATGACTGTTTCCATTCGGTTTCCAAAAAATGTTGCGGGAACTTTTAATAGCTTAATAGAATTGTCGATGTGGTTTAGTGGTTCAAGTGGTACTTGTGGTTTTTAGTAAGAGTGATATCGAAGATTAACTATTTCGGAAAAGTAAATGACCGCCTTCAATGAAAGGCGGTCCATTTGATCTAATAGCTTATTTCAAAATACGGTGCCCCTATACCCCAATTAAGCAAACATCTGCGGGAACTTTTGATGAATCGCTTCATGACAATGGTAACATACTACGAAATTCTTTTCACCCGTACCAATGAATTTAACTTGAACTTGATAAGTCACATCAGGCTTAATTTCAGTTGGTAGGAAACTCCCATTGCATATTCCACATGAACCGTGAAATTTCAAGTAACACTCCATACAAAGTGATCCAATATCAATGGTCGGGTGATTAAATAGCAACTGCGCTCCTCGGGAACAGAACGTACAACATTTCATTAGCTTCAACCTCCAAATTTACCTCGGAACGCAAAAAACCGCAAACAAAGCCAAAGGCTAAGTTTGCGGTGCTTCCACAAGGTTTGTTATTCTCTTACAACGAATATACTTCAAAGGAAGTAAGAGAGCAAGAATTTTATGTAAATTATCGGATAGAAAGTATGATTGAGTGATACGAGAGGATTTAATTAGAAGAAATTATTGTAAATCAAATGAGGTTACACGAGGATATGAATCGATGATCAACTACCTGTAAAATCTCTGGATTCACCAACCATAAAATACTCAGTATGTAATCCATCACTCCGAATTTTAACGATAACTTCAAACGATAAATGGAAATAAAAAATCCTCTCCGATGAAAGAGAGGATTGGTGCATACTGCTTAAACTACTCCGCTACCAAGATTAAGAATCCATGCAATCAGTCCACCAAGTTCTCCAACTACCAAGTAAAGTAAACAGATAGAAAGAATGATATACGTCAATGATCTTCGTTTTAGATACATTAAATATGCATTTTTGTATCCGCCTGTCGAGTCAAGCGAACTTTCCGTTTCCTTTACTACAGATACTGCATCATTAGATACAAATTTAGGTTTTCCGTTTTTCTCAGAGCGACTATCCATGCCTTCCCTCGCAATAGGCAATCCAATATAAACCAAATCCATTATGGATGAACCAATAAGGAGTATACTGATAATAATAGCTCCTATACCGAAAAGGATTCTTACAACAGGCAATATTGGGCTTAGCCATTTCATTGCTGTATAGATATCTGCCGAAGTACTGTCCATTACTAACGGAATCAACAACAGAGAAACATCACTATTTGTTGCTGAAAGTGAATTCATTATGTTCTGCTGGGTTTGTTCAGATACTGGTGACCGCTGCAACTCTTCTACGAAAATACCGAGAGCATTTTTACGGGATTTATCTGTAGCTGCTTTAAAGTTCGAATTATTGAACTTAATTGTGTTGCTTGAATCCTCATATGATAAAAGTCTAGTGTCATTATTTTCATTACCTGTATTCGCTTTAAACTCCATTCTTAAGTAATCGCCATCAGTCCCCATCTTCCCCCAAACTTCCTTCATGTGTTTCTTATCACCAGATGGAATTGCAATCGACTTAATATCGTATGATCCATCTTCTGCTGCGAATGCGCCGACTGCACCCATACATAAAGAAAACACCATAATGAACAAGAATAGAAATGATACTTTTCTCTTCATTACTCACCCCTCCATTCTTCCATCACCCGATGGATAAAATTAATCTTTTTTCAAAGCCATTTGTATTTTTTCTTCTGGTTTGTAGCTTAGGGAACGGAAATATGCAATTGACCCCGCCACAATGAAGGACGAGAAGAGAAGCATATTAACTAAGGATTCCGACAACTCATAATTGAATTGAACCCCGTTAAGGGCAAGAAGCAACGAAGTCGTTACCGCCAGAACGAAGAATGCGCTCCAAACAACTAATGTTCCTACAAACCAAACACCTGTCTTGAATAGATCCCAAGTTCTCTGGCTGTACATCACACTTACCATTGCTTTGCTCATTAATTTTTTCATGTTGTATACCTCCGAAAATAGATTTACTTTCATTGAAGTAGCCCCTTACCAAATGTAAATTGGCTTAGAAAACAACTCGTAAAGTATTGTGTAATTTGGTCCCTTTGAAAAATAATTTTTAAATATATAGTCACTGTCGGAATACTAACTGATCATTTACGCACATCCTTCAAGACAAAAAAATATCCCCTCTGATAACAGAGAGGATGGGGTACACTGTTGACTAACTTGCAAGAGCCACGCGCAAATGCATCTTGTAACCTAAAACCTTTGATTCTGTAAAAGCCATGCCGTGTTTACTATCTAAACCAATCTCCTTCGTTCCAAATCGGTCAGTTTTGATCAGGCATTGACTACCCTCGCTATTGTAACTGCATTCGATTGGAAACCGGTGTCGTCAGAGCAATTAGTGATCAATTACATCTTTCCTTTCTATCAGATAATACTTAACTACTAAACCGCTTATATTATCTGGTAGTGGTTTATCTAACTTAACTGAATTTATACTCTGGTTAGGCTTAAGCATTGTTGATGTGTATACGACCTCCCCCATATGCAGAAGTTCAAAATAAAAATCATTCTTATTACTCTCCAGATTCCCAATTACAACATGAAGTTTCTTTCTGCCTTCTATAAAAGTTGCTGTTGACCCCACTTTAACTGAAAATTGACTGACCTCAGGATTTTCTCTACGCGCTTTCTTTTGTAGTAAATCGAATTCATTCCACGACATAGTTGTTGTACCAACTTCTATAGTGCTGCTGCCACTTTGCCAACGCACATCGCCAATCTCATAACTAAGTGGCACCTCTACGATCATCAAACTGCTTGACCACAAACCGAGCCAAATCGCAAAACTTATAGCGGAGGTAAGGAACATTATATTCGTCCATTTTGTTCTCCGTTCTCTGTTTCCTGAGTCAGAAATATTTACAGTACTCATCCTCAATCATTCCTTTCATTTCTGTATAATGTGGTTTCCTTCATCACTTTCTGAGTTTAGAAATTGTTCTTATGACAATTCCAGAAAAGATCCCACATGCAGGGAGGAATACATGTGGGCAAGAGAAAGGATAATGCGGTTCAGCATAACGAGAAGGAAGGAGACTCGCTATTCCGAATCCATGTAATATTGATCTTCTCTGTCAGTAGATCAAGAAATTCATTTATTCTCGAAATTAAATTTCGAAATATCTATTAGATGTGAAACATGAAGTAATTACACGCTGCTGTGCACTCGAGATGCAAGATAAGCAAGGAAATAAAAGCTTCGGATGAATATAAGAAAAGTGCATCTTTACCCCTTTCTAAAGGAGATAGATGCACTTGAAGATACAGCAAGTATTATGTGTTACTACATATGCTCGATGTCCGCAGCTAGGTTACCAAGTAGGTTTAAAAAAGCAAAATAGGACAGTTACCCCCTATGATCAACTTCATTATGAGCTCTTTGGTTTGGAATCAAGAATAACATTTTTATCGCCAACTGTTTAACGACCATAAAATATACGTAACGGCACTTGTAACTCTAAAAAATAAACCTGTTTCAGTAACAGTGACTACTCGACTTCCTCAATCAATCTAACACGTAGGACTAAGTTCGCTCTCTTTCCGGCAAAACCTTGATAAGTCGATATGGTTATGATTCTGACATGGGTTGGGTAGGTGGTATTACAACGTCAAGAACTCGATCCATTCTTCACTACAATCGGGGTATTTAAAAGCTACTGTACAATTTGCTTTCATATGAGTAATAACTGTTTTACTACTCAAATGGGTGCCCCATATGTCTAATGACTTTTCTCGGCGAATGGTTCACCTTGTAGACTGCCACCGCAATAAAGGCAAAATTGCATGTTATCTTTTATTGGTCTGAATATTGTTTACCCCTGCTCATAGTTCATTATTTCTGCAGCACTGATCAAAAGGATTTGAGCGAAACCCCGAAATAATAACACAATACCGCAAACTAAAATATATCTTCCTTCATTAAATGACAAATCTTGTTGTATGCTTTTCATGCTCTATATCGTTTATCCTCAGGTTACTGCTAATAGCTCGGATAAACGGACTTGGATCTCTAAACAACGAAATATCCACACGACAATTATTCGGTTTAGAGGATGGCGGGGAAATGGGTATCTTCGACTGTACGAAGGCAATCTCCCAACTATCCTGTTTAATTACGGCTATAAGCATTCGTTTAAACGGATTTCCACTCTGCAAATTATATTGAGCGATACGGGTTATTGATCTTAGCTTGTCATGCACGCTACTGTCAAAAGTTAATTTAATTGCATAGATCCCGATACCACCAAGGAAGTGTGATCCCTTAAAGAACTTGAATTCACGTGACCAATCGCACGTTCCTGGTGAACGATGCGAAGTGTCGAAATATAAGCAGTTTACAGGGGTAGCAGTACTTATCGTGGTGTTACTTGAAAAGGCATGTTTTGAATCAGCAGACTTCCGTTCAATAATTCCGGCAAAGTTTTCATCGACGTAAGGACGAAAAGCGGTCGTTGAAACAGAATAAGCAAGCCTTACCCAATTTCCATCTTCATACGGTGTTTCTGACAACTCGATCATTTCATCGGTTATCAATGCTTCAAGATCGACTTTGAGGAATTGAACCTTGGCATCATCAGGCAATTTGTAAGGGGTGGAAGCTTTTAATATCATGAGCTTACCCCTCCCCATATGCGAAATAATCATGGTCTGAACCTGCATTGTGAAATACATTTTCGCTCTGAATCATTTTGATTACTTTATCGACCTGATCCTCCATTTGTAACTCATTACCATCTTCTGTCGATTGGAACTCACCATTAAAAAATCTGATAAGCGCATTACGTTCAGCTCCTATTTTCTCATAGCTAGAATTACCTCTCTCAAAATACTCATGGAGTGTCTTATTATTCTCGGTGTCTGTATTCAATCTCTTAAAATCACGAGATATTAGATATAGAACATGCGCCAGTTTTTGCTGATTATAACTCTGTAACAATCCTTGTACTCCATGTCGTGTGAGGATTCCTAGAATATAAATCTCTGCTTTGCATTCTGATGCTAGACTAGAAATTGGACACTGAGAAACGAGAATGCGACAATAAACTCAACAAAGTCGAGGTGTCCGAGATGAGAAAGAAATATGATAAAGAATTCAAAAGAGAAACGGTGAAAATGATTCAGGAACAAGGGAAGCCGGTGGCTCAGGTAGCAAGGGAGCTGGAGTTGTCCGACAATACTTTATACCGCTGGATGAGCGAATTCAAGAAGGATTCGGGTAATGCTTTTCGTGGCAGTGGCAACTTAAAAGTCGAAGACAAGAACCAGGCGGACCTGCAAAAGCGGATCCGGCAGCTTGAAATGGAGAACGACATCTTAAAAAAAGCCATGCACATCT
>NZ_FOTE01000007.1:0-240217 GCF_900114475.1 Paenibacillus sp. 1_12
CAAAACTAAACGGCCTCAGTCCATTAGAATTCAGGACCAAGACCGCTTAACCGATTTTTATTATTTGTTGTGTCTACTTGACGGGGTGCAGTTCACTTTGTCAACAGTCTGTTTTTTTGCGTATGCACTTAAATACTGTCGAAAACTCCTGAGTTTAATCCTGCCGTACCAATGGTCACAAGAATAATAACAAAAACCACAGCGTAGATAACGACAACAATAGCGAGTAACAGTAAATATGCTTTAAAAAAACTTTGTTTGTTCGGGTTCGTATTACCGCCAAATGCCCATATAAACCACATGACAATGTTTACAATGGGTATAGCTGAAATAATTAAAGCAATAATCCAATCTTTGACCGGTACTACGGGAGCCTGGGGCCCATACGAATCCTGATAACGATTCGTGGGGTTGTTTAAAGGGATTTCTTGATTCATGATCCACCTCTTATGCAGGAATGTGAAAAATTACCTTTTATAATGTATCGCTTTTTGCATAAATCGTCAATAGCAGACAAGTTATGATATATATTAATAAACAAATGAGGTTTCAATATTATGTAAAATCAGAAGAGCTCCATTGCAGCTAACTCGCAGCCAAGGTTTGCCATATTTCATATAAGAGCTCTTCAGGTGTGTATCAATAGGTGATGTAACCTACAGTCAAACATAAAAACAAGGTGTTCTAAAACAATGAAAGCCCTACCTCTCTTTCATCCTTGCGGCTCCAAGACCGCGCCAGTGTGAATCAGTTAACACAGTTACAAATTCTTAGGGTTGTTGGAATTTGAATGATTTTATGAGTAGAGAAAACAATAAGTGAACCGAGGAAAACTAGATGGGGGTACATTCATTGATACAGTAAATAATAATACCATCTATCAGTTCAAATTGCAAGTTAATTTCGAAAATTCTATAAACATGCTAGCAATAATGGTGAAATTGGCATTTCGCTGACTTGTTCCACATTTTCAGCTCTGCAAAGTACAAAAGCTATTTTAATCAACTCATCGTTTCCGTTGAATATAGGCTTAAAGAATGCACGCAGCTTGATACTGTCTGTCGAATAGGGACTCCCCGTTTGAAAAGTAACCTGTTTCTCTTGATGGTATTCCAATACTTTGGATACACAGCGCTTGACTTTCAAACAATCGGTTGGTTCAATAAAGGAAAGTAGGGAGCTGCCGCCAAACCCTTGAGTTGGCTCAATAAAAGGCAGTGGCTCATAATGGTTGGTTATTTCGGTTATGTCCAGTTCCTCTGTCAGTAAGCCAGAGGCAATTACAGGCTTGTTGCGTATTTGGCTGGTAAGCCATTTTTTCTCGGAAATCTCTTTGACGACATGGAAGTATAGATCCTTTTGCTCCCAACGAATTTTTGTGCTGTGAATTTCGACAGTGAGCTTATCTCCATTATGTCCACAAAGAGTTTCTTCGGCGTACAAATACCCTTTTTGATTCAGACGCAATTTCTTTTGGGGCATTTTTTTTAAAGATTCCGGCGCAAAAATATCATTAAGCTCCATGCTCAATATTCGGGATTTTGGAATACCGAGAAGCTTGGTGAATGCGTTATTGACCTCAATAAATTTGGATGTACCATTTTCTTCAAAAGTATAAAACATGCCCTCATTGGCACTGGCGAATTGCTCGTTTAGTGAACGCATTCTAAGTTAGCCTCCTATTATGATAACGAGGTAATTGCGAAGTCACGCATCGTTATCGTTTTTTAGATGGTTTTCCTGTATGATTAACCTATTCTTTCTCAATTGAATCACATTATATACACTATTCGTTGGAAATATGGATTATTAGGGGCGAAATGAAAAAGAGATGGGGGATGGGCTTGATCGAGGAACGTTTTGATATTTATGATGACAGCATGAATTGGCTTGGAACAGCTTCACGACATGAGGTACATACAGAAGGCTTGTGGCATCAGACATTCCAATGCTGGATATTAACAGACTCAGAGAACTTACCAGCGCTGCTATTCCAAAGACGACATCCTGACAAAGATACGTTCCCGGGAATGCTGGATATTTCTTGTGCAGGTCATCTGCAGGCAGGTGAACGTATCGAAGAGGGAAATCGGGAATTGAAGGAGGAGTTAGGTCTGGATGTCCCGTTTGAACAGTTGGTATCCTGTGGTATTTATCGTAGTGATAAGTCCCTTGGACCTCATTTAATTGACAGGGAGTTTTGTCATGTATATGGGTTGCAAACCAATCAGGCTCTGAATTCGTACATACTACAGGAGGATGAGGTGACAGGACTATATCGGGTATTTGTTCATGATGTGCTGCGGCTCGTCCGCGGATTGAGCAGCCAAGATACCATTGAAGCAGTTGGTGTCGAGCCTGATGAATCCGGGAAACTGCAATATGTGAGCCGCAGCTTTACAAGTCACGAATTTGTTCCGCATGCCGCGGATTATTACGATATGGTATTCAAAGCCTTTGGGATTGATGGTTGAGCAGTAAAGAAAGATTGCAATAAATAAAGCAGACTAACGATTGCTTCGCTGCGCATATTCAACAAGCATTTCTGTCGTTATATAAGTTCGAGTTGGCGAGATTCCGTGTTTGGCATGCTCATTAATAGCGGCAGCACACCGGTTGATCTCATCTACAGAAAAAGCCTCACCTGCTATGTATTGGGCGACTGCTTGATCTATGGCTTGTTCACGCTTAAGGTCCAGTACTTGGAAGACCTCTAGGTGAGCATGCATTTTTTGGGTATGGGAAGTAATAGCTTCGTGAACACTCATGTTGGGCTGCTCCTTAATCCTTGTCGGACATGATATGAT
Organism: Paenibacillus sp. 1_12; assembly: GCF_900114475.1. Lineage (GTDB taxonomy): Bacteria > Bacillota > Bacilli > Paenibacillales > NBRC-103111 > Paenibacillus_S. Next base: position 2,808 of record NZ_FOTE01000007.1, read on the forward strand.
TGTGCTAGCTATCATACCATGATTTGAACGTGGCGAACAATCCTGGAATTGATGATTATGAAAAGTTTGCATGTTATTTCTCTGAAGTGCTGCAAATCGAGTATCCTGATTTCAAGTCGGGTTCTGTAGCCGGGATGGTGTCGCTGAAGTATCTAAGTATCGTTGCTTACTTCTGCGCATAGCTCATATGTTTAAGCTGAAAAGTATAGCTGGAGCCATCGTTCGGGATTTGATTTGCAGGAGAGCTCGATTTGGCGAACAAGGGAAAGGAATTCGTCACAGCATTCGGATAAGGCTGAAGCCACCATATCATCCAGAAGTTGATACTAAGCCCTATTACGATGATTCCGAGTAAACCCTTCTGCCGATTATTCATAAATGGCTTCTACCTCCGTTTACCTATTGATACATAATGTATCATAAAACAAATTTCATTGCTATCATACATCACATATGTACCAATATTTTGAGTTAAAGTTTGTGGGTATGCATGAAAAATGATCCAAAATGGATCAGTCAATTCGATTGTACTCAATAAACGTTTGCTGCAGAGAGTTTGTTGTAGAACGATAAGCTGTATTTCTGGTATGATAATAAAAGTATTGGAAATGAATAGAAAGAATGGAGGTAAAGTCATGGCAGCACCAAGTATTCAGCATATGGTTATTTTTAATTTAAAGGTTGAGGTTGGTTCGGAACAGGCGGACCAATTTTTAACAAAAAGCAAAGCAGTACTTGAAATTATTCCAGGGGTTCACCATTTTCAAGCATTCCGTCAAGTGAGCAGCAAAAACGATTATGACTATGGTTTTTCGATGGAATTTGAGAATCAAGCAGCCTACGATGCGTATAATACCCATCCGGCCCATGTGGACTATGTAGAAAACGTTTGGAAAAATGAGGTTGTCCGCTTTCAAGAGATTGATTTTACCGCTGTATGATTTGAGAGTTAAATTTAAGGCGCTAAATTAATATGATGAGGAGTGAATACAATGATGGATAGGACTTTAACAGAATCCCACACAGGCAGCTTTGGACATGTCATGCAGATTTTTGCGGTATCCTTGCTGGTTTCCTTTGTAGGGACGCTTGCAGGTGCTATGTTGATCCCGCCTTCACTTATCGGCTTGTTCGTTGTGATTGAATTGGTCATGCTCGTATCTGTGTTTATTATGCGATTTCGGGGGAAAATGATCGGATATCCATTTCTGTACATCTTTACCGCTGTTACGGGAGTAACGCTATATCCGGTCATTGCGAATTACGGTGGGATCATAGGAGCCAATCTAGTGTCTGCTGCTTTCCTGGCAACCGCGGGAATATTCGGAGGGCTTGCCTTGTATGCTTATCGCTCTCAAAGGGATTTTAGCTTCCTGGGCGGATTTTTGTTCGCGGCTACAATCGGATTAATTGTAATGAGTCTGTTTTCAATGTTTATACCGATGGGATCGACGATGAATTTGGTATGGTCGGTGCTAGGCATCGTTATTTTCAGCGGCTGGGTATTGTACGATGTATCCCAGTATAAAGGTGGAGTAAGCCCTGAGGCAGTGCCCATGGCGGCCTTGAACATTTACTTGAACTTTATTAATTTGTTTATTTACATATTGCGCTTCTTGGCTGCGATTGTTGGTTTTAGCCGAGATTAGGCAAGGAACCCAAAGCAATTATGGGATATGATTGTGAAAGAGCCTTTTGAGAAGGGCTCTTTTTTTGTCTATATAATCATTTGCAATTTCATATATATGGTTGATACACGGAAAAGAAGAGTGATATAGTGGATATGTAATCGTTATCATATGTTCGTTTTTAATAACAGGAGGGAAACAATGACTGCTTATCACACTGTCATGATGAAGCCGCAGGATAAGGTCGCGGTTGCGCTTGCTGAAATACCCGCTGGAGCTGAACTGGATGTGGTTTGTCAAGGTATCAAGTTTAAGGTTGTTCTTGCTGAGGCGATAGAATTTGGTCATAAGTTTGCTGTCGTTCCTATTGAAGTTGGCGAAGATATAATTAAATACGGAGAGGTTATTGGAACGGCTGTTAGAGCAATCGGTATTGGCGAGCATGTACACGTTCATAATTTAGAAGGCAAACGCGGAAGAGGGGATTTGACTCATGTCAACTAATACACATCAACGGACCTTTTGGGGATATCGCAGACCGGATGGCAGTGTGGGAGCGCGCAACCACGTATTGATTTTACCTACAATTGTATGCGCTACCCAAACGGCTCAGCGTGTGACTGAGCTTGTAAATGGAACGGTTACTTTTATTCATCAGCACGGCTGCGCACAGGTGGGGACAGATTATGACCAGACCTTCCGCACTTATGTAGGAACTGCGGCTAATCCCAATGTGTACGGGGTCATTGTGCTAGGTCTTGGCTGTGAAACTCATCAAGCACGGAGTGTAGCATCTGAGCTTCGCAAGACCGGAAAGCCTGTAGAGGTCGTCTCGATCCAGGATCACGGTGGTACACTGTTCACTATAGCAGAAGTAGCCAGAATTGCCGCGAAAATGGTGCAGGAGGCTTCCCGCGAGCGGAGGGTGGAATGTGACTTTGGCGAGCTGATCGTGGGTACGGAATGCGGGGGATCTGACGCCTGTTCGGGTTTATCCGCCAATCCGGCAGTAGGCTTTTGCAGTGATAAGATCGTTGATCACGGTGGAACCTCGATTCTGGCAGAAACGACGGAACTGATCGGAGCAGAGCATCTGCTTGCTGCGCGAGCGGTCAATGATCATGTAGCAAAACGTGTGTATCAGGTTATTGAAGCGATGGAAAAACGAGCCTTCTCGATGAATATCGATATCCGTACAGGCAATCCAAGTCCAGGTAATATTAAAGGCGGGCTTAGCTCGTTGGAGGAAAAATCGTTGGGTGCATCGAACAAATCCGGTTCGAGGCCTCTGCAGGAATTGATTGATTATGCGGAAAAACCGACAAAAAAAGGTCTCGTGTGGATGGATACACCCGGTCATGATATTGAGCAGCTGTCTGGAATGGCGGCAGGGGGCTCGCAGATTGTGCTGTTCACAACCGGCAGAGGCACACCAACAGGCTCTCCAATCGTGCCTGTAATCAAGATAGCGACCAATAGTGCCATTTTCGAAAAAATGAACGATAATATCGATATGAACGCGGGTACAATTATTGATGGTACAGAAACGATAGAACAGGTGGGAGACCGGATTTTCGAGGAAATTATCGAGGTGTGCTCAGGTAAACTGACGAAATCAGAAATATTGAAGCAGAATGATTTTGGAATTTGGCGAATAGGGCCGACTTTCTAAAATTGTTGAAGGTATAGAGAACTAGGAGTCTGTCCGACGGATGGATTGTTGTGAATAAATAATCTCCGGTTTGGTTTCGTCGGCAGACTCCTAGATAGAGAAGGAGAGAAACACATGCAGCGTTCACTTGAAACCATTCAAGCTTACAAACTGGATGACAGCGTGACCCTGACTGAGCATCCGTGGCTGCAGTATATCGTATCTGCGGAAGAAAGGATGGTCAATCTCGAACGTGTTCAATCGCTTCATGATTTGGAGCGCGCGAATCCGGTGCTCGATTATGTGGAAAAGTCATTAGAAGCGCTTAATCGACTTCACATTTCTTTTTGGATTCAAGAGATAGTTGAAGAGGTGTTGATCTGGTCCGAGGTTGCCAAAGGCGGGACGCTACGCCAGAGAATGCAGTGGCAAAAGCAGGGTGTTCATCTAATGGCGCACAACATCGGGTCGAGTGAAATTTACCAATGGCATTCGAATCCGAAGCAGAGTGAGGCAAGGCGCCACGTTACTTGCACGTTGATTCAGACTCATGGGCTGATTGGGCAGTATTTGCGTGGGGAGGTTCCATTTGCGGTACATCGTCCGTTGATAGAGCTTGTGCAGAATAGACTGCTCGCGGCCAATGAGCTAAGAGATATTTTATTAGCGTTAAACCAATGCATACTTGAGGCGGTCTCGATGGAGCTGTGGACAGAGATAGCGCAGCAGGTCACTGAGGTCATTGAACTGATCATACATCAGGTGGAGGACAATGGATTTTCACTAAAAAACCGTCTGAAACGGCTGCGTGCCAGCTCGATTTCCAGAGGTGAGAATTTTGATCAGGAATTTGATCAACTATCAAGTCAGCCAACGGTTATAGAGGCTTTTCAAGCGATAGACAGCAAAACATTGTGGTTCGTTGAAGCGGCACTTCATGAATTTTCTTTTGAGGAATTTGCCAAGCTGTTTCTCATTATTCTCAGCTCGGATTCATCACAGCAGGCTGATCATATCAGCTTCGAGCGGATGATGAACGATATGTATTATGATTATCGAGGTCAAAAGAAAATTAATGTCTACAAGAAACGGATTATTGAAAAGTATTTGCGTGAGTGTACCTTTGAAGATATTGCTTCAGCACGTTTTCCGGCAAGAGGACATCTATTCCCACAGCTTAAGCAGGCAGGTCCACATCAGGACACGGTCTATTTTCATATGGAGTTTTCCGCGGCAGCCGATAAGCTGATCCAGTTTTGTGTAGAGGCCGAAAAATCACCGTTATATGAGAAAGCGGTACTCATGTTGTTCGATCTCTTTGAGCTGCGCCGTGACGCGTACGACCGCTTTCATAATGAAGAGGAATATTTAACGATGATGAACCAAACTGCCGATTATAAAAAGATCATTCTAGATTATATAGTGGGCAAAAGGGTTGTCGATATTGGTCCAGGCGGTGGTGTCATGCTGGATCTGATCGAGGATACGCTTCCAGATAAACAGGCCATTGGCATCGATATTTCGCAAAATGTGATTGAAGCGCTTGAACGTAAAAGGCAGCTGGAAAATCGTAAATGGATGGTAATGAAGGGTGACGCTCTTAATTTGAAGGAATACGTGGAGCCTGGGTCCATTGATACGGTCATTTTTTCTTCGATTTTGCATGAATTGTTTTCGTATTTGGAGTATGAAGGTAAATCATATAATCATGCTACCGTAGCGGCTGCGCTTCGGAGTGCATTTGACGTGATTCCGTCCGGTGGAAGAATCATCATCCGTGATGGCATTATGAGCGAGCCTACCGAGCAGCAGCGGATTATTACGTTTCTGGATGTGGATGGGATGCAGTGGCTGGAACGGTACGCAAAGGATTTTACCGGGAGAACGATTCAATTCGAACGACTGGGTGACAATGAGGTACTAATGCCGATTAATGATGCGATGGAGTTTTTGTATACGTATACGTGGGGCGAGGAGGCTTATGTGCATGAGGTGCAGGAGCAATTCGGTTATTTAACACCATCAGGCTACGAAAGCTTTATTCACTCCGTGTTGGGCCCGCAGGCGCATATCGTAGTAAGCAGATATTTGCTGCAGGAGGGGTATACAGAGGCACTTAGTCCGAAAATCCAGATATGTAACGAACAGCGGGAGCCTGTAAGCCTGCCGGACAGTACATGTCTTATCGTCATACAAAAGCAATTGGATTAAGGAGGTTCCCCTGACGAGACATTTAAAATGAATGTCGGTCCGATCGAATTCAAATAGCCATTATGCGATATTAATACTCGTCGTGGAAGTTAAATCTAGAGTGATTTGGTGTTCCTGTGCTGATCTCATAAAGCAAATGTTGCTTTGTCACTCGTAGTTGTGTAAGCTTTCTTAAGAACTTATTATGGCTCAGCTTAAATAGCTCTCCTACTAGGCTTAAGGAAGGAAGATTAACTTTGTCTACGAATCAGATGGAACAGTTCAAAATTTTAAAAAATGAGATTACGCGTTTTATGATGGCCTACAAATTTGCGCTGGACGCGTTTGATACGAAGCTAGAAATTTTAAAAGAGGAATTTCAATTTTTGCATGATTATAATCCCATTGAACATACAAAATCCCGGTTGAAATCACCGGAGAGCATCATGAGAAAAATGTATAAAAAGGGCTTTGGAATCTCATTGCCCAGCATCAAAGACAACATTCGTGACATTGCTGGAATGCGCATAACCTGCTCATTTATTAATGATATATATCGAATAAGCGATATGCTGCAAAGTCAGAGTGATCTTACGCTGCTTGAAGTGAAGGATTATATACGCAATCCTAAGCCCAATGGGTATCGCAGCCTGCATTTACTGATTGAAATACCGGTATACATGTCAGACCGGCAGGAGCAGGTGTGTGTCGAGGTTCAAATTAGGACGATAGCAATGGATTTCTGGGCAAGTCTGGAGCACAAAATTTTTTATAAATATAACCAGGCGGTTCCAACTCGGCTGCTGCAGGAATTAAAGACGGCCGCGGACTCTGCGACTGCGCTTGATTTGCAGATGGAGCGGCTGCATAAGGAAATTACTGAAATTAAAGAGGATCAGGTTCACGATACCGAAGGGGATATGAACCAGATACGTGTGAGCAACCAGCAATTTCAGCTCCCGGAGGCGTTGCTTCGATTAATGGGCGGAAGCTAAAGAAAATGCCGATTGACAAATTATTTTAATATGTCATAATGAAAGTGTCAATTAGAAAATGTTAACCAAATGATGTAATCACTTATGACCCGCATATAGCCTCTTAGCTGCTGCGGATTTCTTTTTAAAATCCAATAATGTCATAATGATGTTATTGAGAATCGCTCGTGGAAGGATGATTACGATGAAAGCTCTTATTGTCATTGATTACACGGTTGATTTTGTTGTTGGGAAACTGCCTTGCGGTGAACCTGGAATCCAGATTGAACAGCGGATTGCTGAGCTTACAGGCACTTTTGTGAATCAACAGGATTTTGTCGTCATGGCTGTAGATTTGCATGATGAGCTTGATATTTATCATCCGGAGCATCGCTTATTTCCGCCTCATAATATTAGGGGTACGGAAGGAAGGGCATTATATGGTAAACTGGATGAAGTATTTCAAGCCCATCGCGACCAGATCTATTGGATGGACAAAACTCGTTATAGTGCGTTTACCGGAACCGATTTAGAGCTTCAGCTGCGGGCAAGAGGCATTAAGGAGCTTCATTTGATTGGGGTCTGCACCGATATTTGTGTATTGCATACGGCTGTCGATGCTTACAACCTTGGCTTTGATATTGTCGTACACCGTGATGCGGTTGCAAGCTTTAATCCGGCAGGACATGAGTGGGCGCTGGGGCATTTTCAACATACGCTTGGAGCAACTATTGTATAAAATAAGGGGTTGAAGATAATGACCAAACCAACTGTACAACAACACATTCAAGAAGTGCTGCATGCTCTTCCCGAGATTGATGCTGTTAAGGAAATTCGCCGCAGGGTCGATTTCTTGAAAAGCTATTTGTTATCTACCAAAGCAGAGGGTTATGTGCTCGGTATTTCAGGAGGGCAGGATTCGACACTTACTGGTAAGCTGGCGCAAATCGCAATTGATGAACTGAATCAGGAGCTAACGGACCCATCGGGCATTGCTGCAAACGAATACCGATTCATTACGGTCAGGTTGCCATATGGTGTGCAGCTGGATGAAGCTGACGCACAGATGGCTTTATCGTTCATTCAACCTTCAAAAAACATTACAGTGAATATTCAGCCTGCCGTGGATGCCTCAACAGCTCAATTTGAGCAGGCGACCGGTGAGAAGCTGAGCGATTTTCTTAAAGGGAACATTAAAGCCAGAGAACGGATGAAAGTGCAGTATGATCTTGCTGCTCATTATCGGATGCTGGTACTGGGAACCGATCATGCAGCTGAGGCGATCAGTGGCTTTTTCACCAAGCATGGTGATGGTGCTTGTGATGCAGCCCCTATTTATGGATTGAATAAGCGTCAGGGCAAGGAATTACTCAAGCAATTGGGATGTCCTGAGGTTCTCTATTTGAAGAAGCCGACTGCTGATCTTGAGGATTTGAAGCCGGGACTGCCGGATGAAGTCGCGCTTGGTGTTACCTATGAAGAAATCGACACGTATCTGGAAGGCGGGGTGCTGTCAGATGCCGCCAAGGATATCATTGAAAGACGCTATCAAAGGACCGAACACAAGCGCAATGCCGCTGTCACCGTGTACGATGATTGGTGGAAGGAGAGGTTGTAAATGACATATGATAATTTGACGCTGCACACGGACAAATATCAGATTAATATGATGTATGCGCATTGGAAGAATGGAACGGATACCCACAAAGCTGTATTCGAGGCTTTCTTCCGTAAACTTCCATTTGGTAATGGCTATGCTGTATTTGCTGGACTCGAGCGAATCGTTAACTATATTAACCATTTGCATTTTGATGAGGATACTCTCGGTTATTTACAGGAGCAAGAGGAAGAATACGAACCAGCCTTCCTGGAAAAGCTGCGTGGATTCCGTTTCACTGGCAATATTAGCGCAGTTCCTGAAGGGACGATTGTATTCGCCAATGAACCCTTGATCCGTGTGGAAGGGAACATTTTTGAAGCACAGCTCGTAGAGACTGCGATATTAAATTTCATGAACTTCCAGACCTTGATTGCAACCAAAGCTTCGCGTATTCGTCAGGTCGCTCCCGATGATATATTAATGGAATTTGGGACTCGCAGGGCTCAGGAAGCCGATGCTGCCATATGGGGAGCGCGGGCTGCTTACATTGCCGGGTTTGATGCGACATCGAATATGCGAGCAGGTATGCTGTTCGGAATACCTTCGAAGGGTACGCATGCTCACGCATGGGTGCAGGAACATGAGACAGAGGAAGAAGCTTTTCGCCAATACGCCGCTGCGCTGCCGAATCAGGTTACTTTGTTAGTGGATACGTACGATACATTGAGATATGGGGTACCGAATGCAATCAAGGTTGCCAAATCCATGGAGCAGCAAGGAAAAAGGATGACTGCGATTCGCCTGGACAGCGGTGATCTCGCTTATCTTTCGAAATCGGCAAGAGCGATGTTCGATGAAGCAGGTTTGCCATACGTGAAAATAGTGGCTTCGAATGATCTTGATGAGAACATTATTTTCAATCTAAAGGCGCAGGGAGCCCGGATCGATAGCTGGGGGGTAGGCACACAGCTGATTACTGCTGCTGATCAGCCTTCTCTGGGAGGTGTGTATAAGCTTGTTGCGCGTGAAAAAGCAGGAGCTTATGTGCCTGTAATCAAAATTTCGGGAAATCCTGAAAAGGTATCGACTCCGGGTATTAAGGAAGTTTATCGACTTCTAAGCAAGGAAACGGGCAAAGCAGAAGCCGATTGTGTGACCCTTATGGGGGAAACGGAAATATTGGAAGGCCAAAGGCTTAAGCTATATGACAAGCTGCATCCTTATTTATTCAAATACGTCGACAATTATGAAGCTGTTTCACTGCTCAAACCGATTTTCCAAACAGGCAAACAAGTATATGAACTTCCGAAATTGGATCAAATTCGCGAATACCATCGAGCGCAGCTGACACAGTTCTGGCCGGAATATTTGCGTAAGCTGAATCCAGAGGTTTATCTGGTTGATCTGAGCGCCAAGGCTTGGAAGCAGAAGATGGATCTTATCCACGACTATACGAGTGCTAAAGCGGAATAAGGCTTAAACTTTTCTTATAGGTCTATCGATCCAAGACGGATAATCACACAACTTTCAGCTTAAAAAGGGGCCTCTAAGGGCTCCTTTTTATTGTGTCATTTCATACATTTCAGGACTTGTGAAGTTTGAAACTATGCTTAAATATGTGTAAAATATATAGTATTAGTGCGTTTATTCCCTCACATATTGATCTGAATACAGAGGTAGTTTCATATCGAACTGAGCTGACCAGCAATTGTATTCACCCGATTTTAAATTTATGATAGAAAGGACCTTTACAATGCCGGAGCAGGAATGGAATGGAGAATCAGTCAAGGATGTATTGGATACTGGAGAGCTTCTTAATGCGTTAATGGCACTGAAAAAAGGTAACTTTTCTTATCGATTGCCTTATGATCATACGGGCGTTGCAGGCAAGATTGCAGACACATTTAACGATATCATGGATATGCAGGAGAACCTTGTCACCGAGGTTCAAAATGTAGCTAAGGTTGTAGGTAAAGAAGGGCAGCTTTCGCGAAGATTCTCGCACAAAAATACGGGCGGTTCCTGGGACACAGTAGTCGAGTCGCTTAACGGTCTTGTTATTGATCTGATACAACCAACCAGTGAGATGGTGCGAGTTATTAACGCGGTTGCACAGGGAGACCTGTCGCAAAAGGTGGAGCTGGAGTTTGAAGGCCGCGCCCTTACAGGGGAATTTCAAAGGACGGCTACTAACATTAATATGATGGTAAACCAGCTCAGTACGTTTGCCTCTGAGGTCACAAGGGTAGCGCGCGAGGTAGGTACGGATGGTAAGCTGGGTGGGCAAGCGGATGTGAAGGGTGTGTCTGGTACTTGGAAGGATCTTACCTATGGCGTTAATAATATGGCTAGCAATTTAACGGATCAGGTGCGTAATATAGCTGCAGTAACCACTGCGGTAGCCAACGGTGACTTGTCCAAGCAAATTACGGTTAATGCCAAAGGCGAGATCATGGAACTCAAAAACACGATCAATACGATGGTGGATCAACTATCGACTTTTTCTTCCGAGGTTACACGGGTTGCCCGTGAGGTAGGTACGGAAGGAAAGCTGGGTGGACAAGCCGATGTTAAGGGTGTATCCGGTACATGGAGAGATTTAACTGAAAGCGTTAACTACATGGCCTCCAACTTAACCAATCAGGTTCGTAATATTGCAGTCGTCACGACAGCAGTTGCCAATGGAGATTTATCCAAGAAAATAACAGCAGATGTACAGGGTGAAATCCTTGAGCTGAAAAATACAATCAATACCATGGTGGACCAATTGTCTACGTTTGCTTCCGAGGTTACACGGATGGCGCGTGAGGTAGGAACGGAAGGCATATTGGGTGGTCAAGCGGAAGTAAGCGGCGTTGATGGTACTTGGAGGGATTTGACAGAAAGCGTTAACTACATGGCGAGTAATCTGACGAATCAGGTTCGTAATATTGCGGAAGTCACCACAGCGGTGGCCAAAGGCGATCTGTCAAAAACCATTACGGTTGATGCCAAGGGTGAAATATTGCAGCTGAAAAGCACGATTAATATCATGGTGGATCAGCTCAGTAATTTTGCTTCTGAGGTTACACGGGTAGCGCGCGAAGTTTCTACGGAAGGAAAGCTGGGTGGACAAGCCGATGTTAAGGATGTATCGGGCACATGGAAGGATTTAACGGATAACGTTAACTACATGGCGGGTACGTTGACTGATCAGGTGCGGAACATCGCAGAAGTCACGACGGCGGTAGCCAAGGGAGATCTATCGAAGCAAATTACAGTTAATGCGCGCGGCGAGATTTTGGAGCTGAAAAACACGATCAATACGATGGTAGAGCAGCTCTCCACATTTGCCTCTGAGGTTACTCGGGTAGCACGTGAGGTTTCAACGGAAGGTAAGCTGGGCGGACAAGCGGACGTTAAAGATGTATCGGGTACATGGAAGGATTTAACGGATAACGTTAACTTTATGGCTGGAACGCTGACCGATCAGGTACGTAATATTGCGGAAGTGACAACGGCAGTTGCGAAGGGTGACCTATCCAAGCAGATTACGGTTAATGCGCGCGGTGAGATTTTGGAATTGAAAAATACGATCAATACGATGGTAGAGCAGCTCTCCACATTTGCTTCTGAGGTTACGCGTGTGGCTCGTGAAGTAGGTACACTCGGTATGCTGGGCGGACAAGCTCAGGTAACAGGGGTTGCCGGAACCTGGCGTGATTTGACAGAGAGCGTTAACTATATGGCTTCGAATTTGACGAATCAGGTGCGGAATATCGCTGTCGTAACAACAGCTGTTGCTAACGGCGATCTGTCGAAGAAAATTACCGCAGACGTACAAGGGGAAATACTCGAGTTGAAAAACACGATCAATACGATGGTGGACCAGCTCTCGACATTTGCCTCCGAGGTTACACGTGTTGCCCGCGAGGTGGGTACGGAAGGGAAGCTCGGCAGTCAGGCGCAGGTTAAGGGCGTAGGTGGAACTTGGAAAGACTTAACGGACACCGTTAACTACATGGCGAGCAACCTGACCATTCAGATGCGTAATATTGCAGGCGTTACGACAGCAGTTGCGAATGGTGATTTATCGAAAAAAATTACCGTAGATGTAAAAGGTGAATTGCTGGAGCTGAAAAATACGATCAATACGATGGTGGATCAGCTGAATTCATTTGCCTCTGAGGTTACACGGGTGGCACGTGAGGTGGGTACGGACGGCAAGCTTGGCGGTCAATCACAGGTGCGCGGTGTAGGTGGGATATGGAAGGATTTGACAGACAACGTTAATATTATGGCGACGAACTTAACGGATCAGGTTCGAGGCATCGCGAAGGTCGTAACAGCCGTTGCGAATGGCAACATGAAGCAGAAGCTGACAGTCGAAGCCAAGGGCGAGATCGCAGAATTGACGGATACGATTAATAATATGATTGATACGCTTGCTACGTTCGCCGATCAGGTTACGACAGTAGCCCGCGAGGTGGGTGCGGAAGGTAAACTGGGCGGACAAGCCAATGTTCCAGGCGCAGCCGGAACGTGGCGTGATTTAACGGATAACGTTAACTACATGGCGAGTACACTGACTACACAGGTTCGAGCCATTACCAATGTAGCTACAGCCGTTACCAAGGGAGATCTTTCCCGTACCATTGATGTCGCTACAGCCGGTGAACTAGCTACTCTAAAAGATAACATGAATGAAATGATTCGCAACTTGAAGGAAACGACCCGTATTAACACAGAGCAGGACTGGCTAAAGACGAACCTTGCGAAGTTTTCCCGGTTGCTGCAAGGTCAGCGTGACTTGTTTGCCGTATGTCGGATGATCTTAAGTGAGTTGGCCCCATTGGTATCCATGCAGCATGGCGTCTTTTATATTAACGAGCCTGCGAGCGGTGTTCCTGTATTAAAGCTGTTTGCGAGCTACGCCTATCACCAGCGCAAACATTTATCGAATGAATTTCGTGCTGGCGAGGGGCTTGTCGGACAATGCCTGATCGAGAATCAACGAATCCTGCTGACCAATGTGCCATCCGATTATGTGATGATTTCTTCGGGCTTGGGAGAAGCTACGCCGCTTAATATCGTGCTACTGCCGATTATTTTCGAGGAACAGGTGCTTGCTGTTCTCGAATTGGCTTCATTCCGTTCCTTCAGTGAAATCGATCTGGCGTTCCTTGATCAGTTGACAGAATCCATAGGAATCGTGATTAATACGATGCAGGCGAACCAACGGACGGAGGAGCTGCTGATGCAGTCGCAATCTCTGACCGAAGAGCTTCAGAAGCAGCAAAATGAGCTGCAAACGACGAACGAAGAGCTGGAGGATAAAGCCAAGCTGCTCGTTATTCAAAAGGCAGAAGTGGAGAGCAAAAACAATGAGGTTGAGGTAGCCAAACGCTTCCTAGAGGAAAAGGCTGAGCAGTTGGTGCTGACCTCCAAATACAAATCAGAATTTTTGGCCAACATGTCGCATGAGCTAAGGACTCCGCTTAATTCGCTGCTGCTGTTAGCCGAACAGCTTGTAGATAATCCGGATGAGAACCTGACCGATATTCAAGTGAAATTCGCCAAAACGATTCAGGATTCCGGATTTGATCTGCTTAATCTGATTAATGATATATTGGACTTGTCCAAGATCGAGTCTGGTACGGTTACACCTGAATTTAACGAAACGGCCATTAAAGAAATTACGGAAGGATTAGACCGTACGTTCCGCCACATGATCGATAACAAAAAGCTGGATTATTTGATCAAGATCGAGCCCAATGTACCTAAAACGATCATGACCGACTCCAAACGGCTTCAGCAAATTTTAAAAAATCTATTGTCCAATGCATTCAAATTCACAGAACAAGGACAAGTTATGCTGCTGATCCGCAGAGCGTTGAATGACTGGAGTCCTGATCATGATTTGTTGAATCGTGCCAAGGTTGTGCTGTGCTTCTCAGTAAGCGATACGGGCATCGGAATTCCTAAGGAAAAGCAGCAAATTATTTTTGAAGCGTTCCAGCAGGCGGATGGCAGTACAAATCGGGAATATGGGGGTACCGGCTTAGGGTTGGCTATTTCACGGGAAATTGCTACGATGCTGGGTGGTGAGCTGACCTTGTTCAGTATTGCAGGCAAGGGTAGTACCTTTAATCTTTATCTGCCGTTGGACATCGATGTAATGGAGCCCGAAATCAAAACAAAATATATACCGGAAGTCATAGATGTGACCCCGCCCAAACGGAACCTCAGCTACCAGAACAACATAGAGGAAGTTATGATTGATGATCGGGATGATATCCAGCCTGGAGATCGTGTATTTGTCATCATTGAGGATGACCAGAAGTTCAATGAAATCTTGCTGGATGTGCTTCACAAAAAAGGAATTAAAGCCATCATCACCAACAAAGGCTCAAATGTGCTTGAGCTTGTTAACAAGTATAAACCAGTCGCCATTACTCTTGATTTACATCTTAAGGATACAGACGGCTGGTTGGTCATCGAGCATCTCAAGAACGATATGAGTGTCCGAGACATTCCGGTCTGCGTGATTTCGGTTGAGGAGGATGTCATTCAACTGATGCAAAAAGGTGTGTTTGATTACATCTGTAAGCCGGTTTCGAGAGAAGATCTGGACAATGCCTTGGATAAGCTGAGCGAATTTGCTGACAAAACAGTTCGTCAGCTGTTAATCGTGGTTCGTGATGAGCAGAGGCGTAAAGAATTTGTAAATATGATTGATAACAAGGATGTCAAGATTACGGCAGTTGACACGTCCCGCAAGGCGCTCAATCAATTTAAAACAAAAAGCTTTGATTGTGTGCTTGTAGACAATGATTTGACGGATATGAAATTCGTTCAGTTGGTTCGTGAAATGCAAAAGAGCTCCAAAAACAAATATTTGCCAATCGTTATCAACGCAAGTAGAAAACAGACGCCGGAAGAAACAAGTGACTTGGAAGATTTGATAAAAACGGCCGTTGTGAAAGAAATCAAGTCACCGATCCAAATATTGGATGAGACCAGTCTATTTCTGCATCGCAAGTCGGAAAACCTTCCAGAAGGGCCGCGGGAAACACTCGTGAAGCATTTACAGTCGGACGCGATGATCGAATACAAAAAAGTACTTGTTGTCGATGATGACATCCGCAATATTTTCGCCTTGACCACGATATTGGAGCGTCACAGTATGAAGGTATATGCGGCCGAAAATGGTAATGATGCCATTGATATTTTGGAGCAAAATCCTGATATTCAGATCGTGCTGATGGATATTATGATGCCTGTTATGGATGGTTATGAAACCACACGGGCCATTCGTGAAAAACCTGCATTCAAGGATCTGCCTATTATTGCTCTCACGGCTAAGGCCATGAAAGGTGATCGGGAGCAATGCCTGGAAGCAGGAGCCTCCGACTATATTACGAAACCTGTCAACAGTGCCCATCTGCTGACGATGATACGCAATTGGTTAACCGGGGATGACAGCCCGGAAAAAAATTCAAGCTCTCAGCCTCAAGGTTATCATAAAATTTTCACATAAGCTCATAACTGAAATGCTGAATCAGTCTTCAAGAACAGGAACAAGTACCCCCGGACGGCTGCTCCAGGGGTACTTGTTCGCTTATACAACCGAATACATTCTACAGGGGGCCTGCATCTCATGTTGTTTTCAAACCCAGGTCCAACCTATACACCGCTTGGTGATCAGGTTCTTCTGCTGCAATTCAAGCAGGAGGTGTCAATGGAGCTGAATCTTCATATTCATCAGTATATACAAGTTATTGTGGCAGCAAGGATAAAAGGAATACAACAGGTTGCTGCATCTTTTTGCAGTATTTCGATCCATTATGATCCTGTCCTTATTCGTTATCAGCAATTGGTGCAAGAGCTACAACAAATCGATATGACGGAACACGCTTCAGTGAGACACAAGGGTAAAACCATACATGTCCCCGTTGTGTATGGTGGAGGCTGCGGGCCGGATTTGGATTATGTAGCTGATAGAGCAGGACTGAGTCCGGAAGAGGTCGTTCGCATCCATTCCGCGGGCACATATTTAATTTACATGCTCGGATTCATTGCGAGCTTTCCCTATTGCGGTGATATCGATAGCAGGCTGATGCTGCCGCGGCGTACTAATCCTCGATTGAAGGTGGAAAAAGGCTCGATTGCTATTGTGAACCGACAAACCAGTATTTATCCTGTCTCTTCACCGGGCGGTTGGCATATTATTGGAAGGACGCCTCTGGATACGTTTAATCCTTACTTGGATCCACCCAGTTTATTGAGAGCAGGGGATTATGTAAAGTTTGTAGCCATTACGGATTCCGAAGCGGAATGCTGGAATGAATACACAGGAAAAGAGTGGATTGAACAATGGCAGATATAGAAGTCTTGAAGCCAGGATTGCTATCTACTGTTCAGGATCTGGGAAGAACGGATTTTCGGATGTATGGTGTGAATACGAGTGGCGCCATGGATAGGTTCTCACTCCGACTGGCCAATCTGCTTGTGGGCAACCGGGAGAATGAGGCAGCATTGGAGGTGACGCTAATCGGTCCCCACTTGAAATTTCTAAAGGACGGTGTAATTGCAATTACAGGAGGAGACCTCGCTCCCAGACTTAATGGTGCTGCAATTGGAATGTGGAAAACGATCCTGGTTGCAGAAGGGGATATTCTCCAATTTGGTCATGCCAAGCATGGCTGCCGATCCTACGTGGCGATAAATGGAGGAATCAATGTGCCTCTCGTCATGGGAAGCCGATCTACCTTTGTTCGCGGCGGTTATGGTGGGTTGGAAGGTCGAAGCTTAAGGGAGGGTGATCTACTGGATATAGGTACGAATGAGCTTCAAGTGGATCGGGCTTTGTATACAGGTAGAAGCTTACCTGTATCTTGCAGACCTGATTTTGTGACGGAACGTCCCATCCGGTTTATACGCGGTCCACAAGCCAATCGTTTCATCGAGACATCGATGGACATCTTTGTATCGGAATCCTATACGATTCTTAATGAATCGGATCGTATGGGATACAGGCTAAAGGGCACGCAGTTGGTACATAAGTCCGGTGCGGATATCATTTCGGATACAGTCACAATCGGTTCTATACAGGTGCCAGGCGATGGTCAACCCATTGTGCTGATGTCAGATTGCCAGGTGACAGGAGGCTATACGCAAATTGGTGTCGTTATCAGCGTTGATATTCCCTATCTGGCTCAAAAAAAACCTGGAGATTCCATACAATTTCAGCAAATTGGGATCGAGGACGCCCAGCATTATTGGAGGGAACAGGAACGGCTTATTTCTTTGATAAGAATGCACAATGCTCGTTAAAATAAATTAAATGGATGAAAAGAGAACTGTAATGACCATATTTTTCGTTTCGTAAGACCAGAACCTTTCACCTTTCATGGATTCGTTTCTGATAAACGCTGAGCATGGGGCAATGTACACATAAACGCATTTAAAGCGCTGCTGACAAACGAGTCTTTTCGAGTAATGAACTCCGTTTTCATATGTCGGTACGATTCAGGAATGGCATGAGATCGCACAGAGCCTTCCATTTCGTGCTTGTGAATGACTGATTTAGGAAGCAATGAGATACCGAGACCGGCCGACACACCGCCAATAATTGCCTCTAATGTGCCAAATTCCATAATAATCGGCTGTGTCTTACCAATGGATAGCAGCCACTGATTCAACACTTCACGATAGGAGCATCCCGTGCTGTAGACAAGTATGGGTTTAGATACCGCTTTATCCAATTGGACGATGGCGGCTGCTGAGACAATAACGAGCTCCTCGTCAAAGGCTGGCATAGACTGCAAGTCAGGATGATCACACTGGCAGCCTATAAAGGCTCCATCGAGCTCATAATGAAGCACCTTTTCCATCAAATATTGTGAATGTCCAGTCGTAAGTGACAGCAGTACTTCTGGATATTGTTTATAATACGAGGCTAGCAGTTTTGGCAATCTGACTGCTGCTGCAGTCTGTGTGGAGCCAATCACAAGTGGACCGCTCGGATCACTTGAAGAGGTGAGTGCCAGTGCTGCTTCATCCAGCAAACCAACAATTTTGTCCGTATACGTGAGTAAGGTCTTGCCGCTCGAAGAGAGCGTCATCCCTCGGTTATGGCGAAAAAACAACACCGTCGAAAGCTCCGACTCTAGCTGCTGAATACGGGCGGTCACATTGGATTGGACATAGCCCAACCTCTGTGCCGCTTTGGTAATCGAGCCTTCCCGGGCTACCATCTGAAATACGCGTAAATCTGCGCTCTCCATCATTACAAACCTCCTTCGAAACCTTAGTAATGCTTCCGTTACGATTCTGGTATCATAAATTATGATGTCCAGTATCTCTAACAATCATTATACATATATTCAATCCTCTATTACAATCATTTTAAACCCAATTCAAGCTTGATAAATTATGAAAAACTTTATGGAGGCTGGGGATCATGAACAAAATCAAATATATCGGACTTGTAGTAATGACGACTTTTTTTATGGGTGTTGCCTTTCCTGTAGGAAAGCTTGGCATGGAGTATGCCACACCCTTTTTTCTTATGGGTATTCGTTTCGTATTGGCGGGAGGAATGCTTGCACTTATCGTTTCCAGAAAACCACAGCCGCGAGGAGGTAAGCAGTGGCTGCAGGTAGCTATGATCGGATTGTTACAATCAGCGGGTGTGATGGGCTGTGCTTATTACAGTATGCGGTGGATCTCCTCAGGCGAATCCTCGATTATTACATGTACGAATCCGTTGCTAGTCATTATACTGGGGTCACTATTTACTGGGGCTGTGTATCGTGGTCGTCAATGGATCGGTGTAGCCGTTGGGTTTATCGGTGTTGTTTGCACCTTTGGTCTTCATATGGATATTCAGCCAGGAACGTTCATTAGCTTCGCGGGTGCATTCTTCTTTGCAGTATCTACATTGCTGGTGAAACGATGGGGGCCTGCATTTGATATGAATGTCTTAGCTGCTTATCAAATGATTACGGGCGGAGTTGCCTTGTTCATCATTAGTGCACTCACAGAGCATCCGTATTTTAACTTAACCCCTACATCCGTAACTGTTGTACTATGGCTGGCCGTGATGGGTTCTATCGTTCAGTTTTCGTTATGGTATTACCTGCTGCGCAATGGCGATCCTGCTAAAACGAGCGCATTCCTGTTTCTCGTTCCATTGTTCGGTCTGCTGTCCAGTTGGCTTCTGCTGGGAGAACAAGTTCAGTGGTATGTGGTAGTTGGTGGAGCCTTCATTTGTGCAGGTATTGTACTTGTGAACTGGGAAGGTAGAAACCGACCGGGATTGCAAGCATCCAAACTAACCGTAGTGGATGGCTAAGCAATAATTAATAATAAAGGCGCTTTATCCATTTGAAATAAAGATGATAATCAGTTAATGATGAATGAGACCCCTGAAACGGGGCCAAGCTAAAAAAACGCTGCAAGCTTTTTTATGAATGTGTTAGCAGCTAAACTTAAATATTTGTCATTACGATAAAATATTTCTAAATCCCGTGAAGGTGAATACTGGATAGGAATTGCACGCAGACCTAACGATGGAAAGCTTTCAATTAATTGATTTGGTTGTATCGTTGCCCCGACTCCTTCTTTGACAAGCTGAAAGAGAGAAGTAACTGATCCTGTTTCCATCGTGGTTTCTATAGCGAGGTCTTGCTCTTTGCCCCAAGCATCAATTAAATCGCGTCCATAATAGCCCTTAGGATACATAACTAACGGTATATGTATCAGTTCTTTTGGAGAAATCATTTCCTGTTTCGCCAACTCGTGTTCATTACTCACATACAAACTATACGTTTCGGTATAAAATGGGATACGATTTAAACGGTTGTCAGGTTTAATAGCTAAGCCTACCCCCAAATCAACTTCATTGTTCAACACTTTATTTAAAATATCAATCGACGGAATCACTTGAATTTTCGTATTGGGGAATTCCTTATGAAAATCGATGAGTAACGGTGTCAAACGATAGTCAAGATCAGATGGCAGTACGGCTACACGCAATTGGCCGGAATGTAAATTTGACAGATCAGCGATGGCATTTTTTGCATTTTCTAGATTCTGAACCATCTGTAAGGCGTAGTGCTCTAGAATATTTCCGGCTTCAGTCTTCACGGTTTTCTTACCCATTCGATCAAACAGAGGAATCCCTACTTCATCTTCCAATACCCGTATTTGTTGACTTAATGTAGGTTGAGAAATCCCGAGCTTAAAGGCCGCTTCAGAAAAATGCAGTTCATTACAGAGCTTGAGAAAATATTGCAGCTGACGAATCTCCATAGAAATCATCCTTTTACTATAGTGTAATACTATTATTATAATAGAACCAATAGTATTGATCTATTATGTGTGAAGACGTAGAATGTGGTCAAGATGAATATAACAATGAAGAGGTGTGAAGGATGAAAATACTGAAAATCGAAGTAAAAACGAAACGTTTAGCGATGATTAAAGAGTTTTATGGTGATCTTATGAATTTTGAAATAAAGGATTATTCAGACCAATGTATTGTTCTTCAAGCAGGCCAAACCACAATTATTTTTAACCAGGATGATAAGTCTGAGGCTTTTTACCATATCGCATTTTCGATCCCGTCTAATCAATTCACTGCATCCCAACAATGGCTTCAGCATAAGGGAATTGATCTGATAAAAAAAGAGGGAAAGGATCAATTTGAATTTATGGATTGGCCTGCATCCGCGTGTTATTTTTATGATCCCGATGGGAATTTAATAGAATTTATTGCCCATCATACGACAACTCAGGAGAACAATCAGACATTTCAGCAGAACAATATTCTCTATGTGAGTGAGATTGGACTTCCGGTGGATGATGTTTCTGAAGTCACTAAGATCATTTGTGAAAGCTTTAATCTGTCTCTTTGGAGAGGAGATGGAAAGCAATTTTCTGCAATTGGCGATGAGCATGGTTTATTTATTGTTATAGATAAGAATAGACCTTGGTTCCCAGTTAATAAAAAGCCAGGCATGTTTCCTACTGCAGTTACCATTCAAGGTGAAAAGGAAATCATTTTGCAAATGAATAGACAGCTTTACAGGTTAAATACTGAGCCTTCATAGGCTGCTATAGGATAAACAACTTGACAGCAAGAAGGGTCTGTTTAAATGCCTCGTGCGAAGATGATCGTTGATACGTTGACAAGTACATAAAATGCCGCTTCTAAGAGGAAAAATGTGTTACAATTTAACATGATCATTTTAAAATAGTGAATCAACATCAAGCTGTAGTGAACGAGCCTGATTTGTTTCATCATCAATTGGAGGAGTGCAAGTGAACGGCAGTAAAGTCAATCTTCGAGCTTTCGAGTCTGAAGATATGAAGGAGCTTCACCACTGGTTAAATGATGCGGATTCCATTGCTTTGGTAGGACGAGTGCCTAGAACCTACGAAGAAACGGTACATCACGTAGAAAAAAAACGCAAAAATGGTGACTTGGTGCTAGCGATTGAAAATGAAGAATTAGAGCTGATAGGTTGGACATTTTTGCAAAACATTGAATATGAGCACGGTAGGGCAAGCATCGGCATATTGATTGCACCAGAATATCGCGGACACGGTTATGCAGGAATGGCAATGAAAAAGATGATCGATATCGGCTTCAAGCAGCTTCGGCTGAATAAAATCTATTTAACGACAAGAGGAATTAATGAACGTGCTATTGGTTTATATCAAAAAACAGGTTTTATTATTGAAGGTCAGTTAAGAAATCACGCCTTTAGTGACGGTCAGTATTACGATACTTATTTTATGGGTATATTAGCTTCCGAATGGAAGGGCTAAAAGGCAGGTTAACTCTTTGCTAATGTAAGCTACATAAGGTTTAGGAGGAAAATCATGCAAACACTATTGCTGCTCGGCAGCTTCAACATGCTTATATCCATCATTTTAGGAGCATTTGGCGCTCATGCGCTCAAGAAAAAAATTACAGCAGACATGGCAGCAGTGTATCAAACGGCTGTTCAGTATCAGATTGCTCATGGCCTTGCATTGATTCTATTGGGAATTATCTCTAATGGCATATTGAAAAGCCAGCTCGTTCATACCGCAGGCTGGTTGTTATTCGTAGGCATTATATTATTTAGTGGCAGTCTGTATGTACTTAGTATTACGGGGATTAAAAAGCTGGGAGCGATCACTCCCATTGGTGGATTGGCGTTCATTGCAGGTTGGTTATTGCTGATCGTCGCCATTATTCAAGGGTAAGACAAGCTAGGCAGGTCAGGCTGAACGGCTATATGTAACAGCCTGGCTGCCCATTTCCAACCAAGATTCTATAAAATCGTCTTTGTTAACCACTTTTGCCGCTGTTCCGTCAGAAGGATCGTTCAAATACACATAATCCGTATCAATGCCAACCAGCAGGACTACGTGCTCATTCCAGGTTGCTCGGATCGGACCGCTGTCGCTGTCCCAGGTCACCCATTCCGTTTCCGTTGAAAAATGCTCATTCGTCCACACGATGATCGGTTTATGATCATTCAGGACATCCACAATTCGTTCAAAGGCTTGTCCGGTCAGGTCAACTGCTTGCCCCGGCAAAATCTCATTCAACAGTTTAGCAATCGGTGCATGATACACACCATAGCCGATTTCCACGCCTTCGACATCTCCAACAAATCCTTTATCGGGATCACCCCAGGATACGATATGATCATCTTCTCTCAATAAAGGCGAGCTGTCCTTATCAAGACGGCTGGCCAATTCCAATTTCCCTACCGGACTACCCGCAGCAGTTAACAGCATGGATAGACTTGTAACTTCGCAGCCGTTGAATAGCTCGGGGTTTTGATCCTGAGGCTCTATATCTTGAATGATACTGGTGATCCGTTCGAATAGAGGAGCAGCAGCTTCAATAGCCAGAGTGTGCTCATAGGCAAGATGGGTTTGTTCCGCGTGCGTTTTTTCAAGATTAGGAGGTGTCATCGAAGGATGATCAAGAGTAGTAACTGCTTCATAGGCTGCTGCTGGAATACATAAACTGATTAAGAGGCTTACCATGAATAGAATATTACTTTTTATCACATTAACACTCCTATCCGCTGAAATTATGTTCGAAAATTACATGTTAATATATGAATTCAGATCATACATAGACTGATTCTACTATATCAAACCAAATGAAATTAAGGAACCTGCACCACGAATGAAGGTGTTAAGGGTTTAATAAGCCGACATTAGGGGTAAGTACTAAACAGAGACAAGAGTGTTTCTGAATCTAATGTACAAACAACGATGGAGAGGATGATCGGAATGAAAACGATACATGATTTGCATCAAACCAATGAAGTTGTAGAAGAAACAGGTAAGTATGTTTGTGCTGTAGGAGAGACCAAGGAGCTTCTAAAGGGAGAAAGATTCCCAGCTTGTCCCCAAACACAGCAGCCAACCTCGTGGAGACACGCAGAACATCAACATCGATCAGGCGAAAAGGTTACCGAAGCTGGGCACTACAAAGATAAGGATGGAGAACGCATTGAGCTAAAACAAGGCGATACGTTTCCGAATTGTCCAAGATCCGGGCAGCCTACTTCGTGGAAGCATGATTAATCTGTAAGCAAGCAGTTAATTGACTTTCTGATCCTCCTTTCCTTCAGTTAAATAATTCATAGTTGACAGATCGGATATCTATGTTATTATTTAAACAGTCATACATTTCGTGCACCGGTCCACCGGAGACTTCCTTCATATAAGGATGTCTCCTTTTTTGTGTAGAAAAAATTGGTGCCAGACATTCAATCATAGGGAGGATAGGTAACACATGTGTATTACTGGAGATAAAATGGCCGACAGATGGTCTGATTATTGGTGGCGGTGCATTAAGCAGGGCAGCCGACAGCAGACATTTTTACAATGGACGTAGAAAACATACACAGGGAGGCTCTATGATGAAGGCAATTATTAATTTAATCATTTCTTTGACTTTGCTTGCGCTACCGCTAGGAGGTTGCGCGCCGCGTGAAGGGCTGGAGGCTAAACAAGAAACAACTGGAGCCTCAGACTCACAGGGACAGGATAAGAAGCCAGTCACGTTAACTTTTTATACATACGGCAATACGCTGACCAATACGGAGTTCGACAATTTTTTTGTCCAACCGGTCAAAAAGCTATATCCCCACATCACTTTGAAGCGCATCGAGCCTCCAGCTACAACGACACCGGAGGAGCTGTTCACTTCCGGGACAGTGCCGGATATCATTTATACAAGCGACGGATCTTACTACCGTTTCACTACACTTGGAGCGGTAGAGGACTTAAAAACATTAATAGAGAAGCACCACTTCGATCTGAACCGAATTAAGCCGGTTCTTACCGAATCGATTCGATCCTATTCCAGCAAGGGCGAGCTTGTGGCTCTGCCGTTCTCGTTTAATCTATCGATTCTTTATTACAATAAAGATATTTTCGATAAGTTTGGTATCGCTTATCCTCCAGATGCAGGATTCACTTGGGAGAAAGCCCTTGACCTCGGGAGGCAATTGACGCGTTCGGATAATGGAGTGAACTATGTAGGAATCGATCTGGGCGGACCGACCCAGGTTGCACGTAGTTTACCGTTATCGCTGATTGATCCGCAGACCGGTAAAGGTGCGCTGCAGTCCGCAGGGTGGACCCAAGTATTTACGACGCTGAAGCAATCATACGATATTCCGGGATTTATTGGTCCCGATAAAAAATACAGTTATGATAAAGACAGCTTCATGAAAGACCGGACACTTGCAATGCGGGTTTCCTATTTAGCCAATATGATCGGACCACTCGAAGAGCTGCGCCAGCAGGGAAAGGAATTGAACTGGGACTTAGCGCCTCCGCCATATTATGACGAGCCTTCCGTAGGGGGCAGCATCCATTCACTGCTTATTTCGAGCAAAAGCCTGCATAAAGATGAAGCGTTCCAAGTGATCACTACAGCGTTGAGTGATGAGGTGCAGCGTACTGCGGTACGCAACGGACGTGTGGCGTCTATTGATAAGCCTGAATTGGAAAAAGAATATGGTGCGGATATCGAAGTACTTAAGGGGAAGAAGATTGCTAACGTCTTCAAGGTGAAGCCGAGAAAGGTTAGCACACCTAGCGAATTCGACAATGATATCGGTAAATGGCTGACGAAAGCTACAGATGACATCGCACTAAACGGTACGGATGTCAATACCGCAGTAAGAAAAGCACAAGAAGGAATCAATAAAGATTTGGAATCTATTCGTAAAAATAGATAAGTATCCCCCGGAGATGGGAATTGAAGTAGATTGATCAGGATACCCGTGAGGGTATCCTTTTTTGTATATTTGATCGGCAAATGTGATATTGCGAGAGGTATTTATTATTTTTTTCTTGATAAGATTTAGACATTTATGATAATATGCTACAAAAGGAGATGATCAGATGAATACGAAGGTATCTTTTCAATCATTGAATCGTCCCAAGCTGGTTGACGACGTTGTCATTCAACTGCAAAAGAAAATATCCAGCGGGGACATCCGGCATGGGGATAAAATACCAACGGAGCCTGAGCTCATGGAGCAGTTCGGTGTAGGTCGTTCCACCATTCGTGAAGCCGTCAGAGTGCTCGTTCATGCAGGCTTACTGGAGAAAAAGCAAGGGTTTGGAACGTATTTGACGTCCAATTCCGTTATTCAGGAGCCGCTTGAACATCGGTTACGGCGAGCAGAAATATTGGAGGTGTACGAGGTTAGAAAAATGCTGGAGCTCGAAATATCCAGATTGGCTGCAGCCCGTCGTGATGAAGAGGATCTTGAGAAAATGAGAGGTCATTTGGACAATCGATCCGCCGCTTTGGACAGAGGGGATACCGAAGCCTACTTGCTTTCCGATATCGATTTTCATTTATCAGTGGCTGTCGCAAGCAAGAACAGTGTTGTCATCGATTTGTATCGCACGTTCTCGACGGTTCTGTTGGACGCCAGCCAGAAGCTTGCGAAATATCAAAGCGGACACGATCCGCACACGCTGTTTCACGAAAGGCTGTATCAATCCATTCAGGAAAAGGATGTCCAGGCTGCTGTGCATTGGACTTCGCAAAATTTAGAGGGTACCATTTCAGAGCTTGAAAGGTATTTGGGAAAGGAGTAATGGCCTTTCTCTGTTTTTAAACATCAGATGATAAGATGAAAGGTGTGTATATCATGATAAAAACGAATGCGGCTGGTAATCAGCAAATTACGGTTTTCTCTATTTTATTCGCGATCAGCTTGGTCCATTTATTGAATGACTCCATACAATCGGTTATTCCCGCTATTTTTCCGATTTTACATGAATCCTTGAAGCTTAGCTTTTCCCAGATTGGTTGGATCGCCTTTACCTTGAATGTAACCGCGTCGATGTTTCAACCTCTAATCGGTCTTTATACCGATTCCAAGCCCAAACCTTTTCTGCTTCCGGCTGGTGTTGTTTTTTCTCTGCTTGGAATGGTTGTATTGGCTTTTGCAGGTTCATTTACACAGGTGATTATATCGGTCATACTTATCGGACTCGGATCATCCGTACTGCATCCTGAGGCATCCCGCGTCGCTTATTTGGCTGCAGGGCCGCGCAGAGGCTTGGCACAATCCATTTTTCAGACGGGCGGGAATATTGGTCAGGCGTTAGCACCTGTTTTTACAGCGCTTATCTTTGTACCACTCGGTCAATTCGGGATTATCTGGTTTACAGTAGCCGCTTTAGCCGCAATATTAGTTCAAATCTTTGTAGCCAAATGGTATCGAGGTTACATAGTAAGGCAGTCCACAGTCAAAAAAACAGTCAAAGTGATGAGGAACAACCTGCCTAAATCCATGATTACCTATGCGATGTGTATATTGATTCTACTGCTTTTTTCCAAATTTGTTTATGTGGCCAGTATGACAGGCTTTTATGCCTTTTATTTGATTGATCATTTTAAGATTTCTACGGAATATGCACAAGTATTTATATTTGCTTTGCTGGCGGCGGGTGCGGTAGGAACATTTCTTGGCGGGCCGATGGCTGACCGGTTTGGAAGACGTAATATGATCTGGTTTTCCATTCTCGGGACAGCGCCATTCTCCTTGCTGCTTCCTTATGTGAGCTTGTTTTGGTCAGCAGTGCTTTGCGTGATGATCGGCTTCATTTTATTGTCGGGCTTTTCTGTCATTGTCGTGTATGCACAGGAGCTGCTGCCGGGTAAGGTGGGTACGGTATCGGGATTGTTTTTTGGGTTGGCGTTTGGTCTTGGCGGCATCGGTTCGGCTGTGTTGGGTACGGTAGCTGACGCCACGAGCATTTCCTTTGTTATTCAGCTGTGTGCGTATTTACCGTTGATTGGATTGCTGGCTGCCTTTTTACCTACAGATGCCCGACTTAATCTCGCTTCTGTTGATTCCAAGCAAACGGTGACTAATTAGAATGTAATAGAGCTGAACCCCTCCTGAAGTAACGAAATATAGAGAAAGTACGGGGAATTGGGTCCATTGCTATTCTGCGAGGATCTATTCCCTGGATATTCAAAAAACGTAATTGACAATAATTGCAATGTGTTTTATATTTGTTGTACATACAAAACAAGAGAAGGAGCTGCAACCCATGAAGGATGAATTTTTGTTTGATTGCTTATTTTTTACGGCGAACCGATTAAGCAGAGCAATTACGAAAATGGCTGAAGAAGAGTTTGCTCCGACCGGGTTGACGCCGATGTATGGTTATTTGATCCGTCTTGTAATTGGAGATCCGGGTATATCACAAAAGGAATTATCCGAAAAGCTGCATATCACGCCCTCCACACTAACTCGCTTTATCGATAAATTGGAGGCCAAACAATTGGTGGAACGCAAGGTGCAGGGAAAGACGGTACTGGTTTATCCACTGCCCAAAGGGAAAGAGCTGGAAGACGCAATTCGTCTCTCGTCAAAAAATCTACATCGCAGGTATGATGCTATTCTGGGCAAAGAGGCTGCCGATTTACTATCTAAGGAAATCGTATTGAGCAGTGAGCTGCTGGAAAAATAATTTTTTGAAACAATATTGTATGTACAACTAAAATTGAAAATGTCGGGAGCGAGCAGCAAATGAAAACAGGTCCACAGTCTTCAAAGATCCATTACGGGTGGGTGGTTGTCCTTATTACCTTCGTCACCTTGCTCGTATCTGCGGGCATTCGTTCCATGCCAAGTATTTTGATGCTGCCTTTTGAAAAAGAGTTTGGCTGGAGTCGCGGCGGCATATCCAGCGTGATTTCCATAGGTATATTTTTATATGGACTAGTAGGACCATTCTCGGCTGCATTATTGCAAAAATTCGGCATTCGCAGAGTGTTAGTTGCTTCTCTAGCCGTGCTGGCTGGCAGTCTCCTGATTACCCCCTATATGACTGCTTTATGGCAGTTTGAGCTGTTGTGGGGTTTGGTTGCCGGGCTTTCCACTGGAATGATGGCGAACGTGTTGGGTGTAACAGTTACGAATCAATGGTTCGTAAAGCGCAAGGGTCTGGTAGTTGGACTACTTACGGCAAGCGCTGCTACAGGTCAGCTGCTATTTCTGCCCTTGCTTGCGCAAATCACAGTTGCAGTGGGTTGGAGATACGCAATTTATATCGCGGTCGCGGTGATCTTAGTCCTGCTCGTCGTCGTCGCGATCTGGATGCGAAATCATCCGTATGATGTGGGTGCTGCGCCTTATGGGACAGAGGAGCTCGTACAGCCGGTTCCTTTTAAAGGGAATTTGTTTCTGACTCCACTGCTGGCGCTTCGTTCAGCTTGTAAAAACAAAACCTTTTGGCTTCTGGCGGGAACCTTCTTTTTCTGTGGATTTTCGACAAATGGTTTAATCGGCACTCATCTCATTCCAGCATGCGGCGATTATGGGATTCCGGAGGTTATGGCAGCAGGACTGCTTGCTTTGATGGGTCTTTTTGACCTGGTCGGTACAACGCTATCTGGCTGGTTGTCAGACCGATATGATAATCGCAAGCTATTATTCACCTATTATGGGCTGCGTGGGCTTTCCCTGCTCTTTTTACCGTTTGCACTAAATTCAAGTCCCGGTGTATTGATGATTTTCACTGTGTTTTATGGCTTGGATTGGATCGCTACCGTACCGCCTACTGTTAAGCTGGCATCGATGGAATTTGGCAAGGAAAAAGCAGGAATGATCTTTGGCTGGATCGTCGTAGCCCATCAAATCGGAGCTTCGGCAGCTGCTTATGGCGCAGGAGTGATGAGGGAGTGGCTGGGTAGTTATACGGTTCCATTTGTTGCCGCTGGTTTTGTGTGCTTGTTTGCTGCGTTAATGGCTCTGCGGGTAGCCCGTAACGCTGCTGCTTCACAGGCGGCGCAGGCATAAAATAATAAATTTAGCCGAGACTTTCATAAACAGATTGCTACTTGGGGCCAGCTTAAGTAAAATAGAAGGGATTTCAAGTTTGTGAAAAGAGGGTAACGAATGAATAAGCAATCCATTTTCGGATTAACATTTGAACAACTGACAGCGTGGCTTATGGAGCACGGGCATAAAAAATTTAGAGCATCACAAGTCTGGGATTGGCTATATAAAAAGCGTGTTACGGACTTTAATGAAATGAAGGATGTCAATCCGGATTGCATTCAACTTTTAGAGGATCATTATGTGATCCACACTTTAACTCAACATATTAAGCAGGAATCAGCAGATGGAACGAAAAAGTTCCTTTTTAAGCTGAGCGATGGCAATTTGATTGAAACGGTATTGATGCGTCACAAATATGGTTTATCGGTTTGCGTCACTACACAGGTTGGCTGTAATATTGGCTGCAGCTTTTGTGCAAGCGGCCTGCTCGCCAAAAAACGCGATTTGACCAGTGGGGAAATTGTTGAGCAAATTATGAACGTCCAGCACCATCTGGATCAAGAAAAGCAAGGTGAGATGGTAAGTCATATTGTGGTGATGGGTATTGGCGAACCTTTTGATAATTTTACGAATATGATGGATTTCTTATTAATCGCAACGGACCGTAAAGGATTAACCATCGCTGCCAGACATATCACAGTATCGACCAGCGGACTTGCTAATAAAATCGTTGAATTTGCTGATACGAAGCTGCCTGTCAATCTGGCGATTTCGTTGCATGCGCCTAACAATGAGCTGCGGACCCAAATCATGAAAATAAATAAAGCCATTCCACTTGAAAAATTAATGCAGTCCGTTGACTATTATTTGGCCAAAGCGAACCGCAAAATTACTTTTGAATATATCCTGTTGAAAGACGTCAATGACCACAGGGAAGAGGCGGAGGAGCTTGCCGATTTGCTTGGAAACAGACGACACTATGTAAATCTGATTCCTTATAACCCGGTAGATGAACATAGTCAGTATCAAAGAAGCGATCAGGAATCGGTGCTGGCTTTCTATGATACCTTGAAGAAGAGAGGCATTAATTGCGGTATTCGTCATGAGCATGGCACGGATATAGATGCCGCTTGTGGACAGCTGAGAAGCAAACAAATTCAAGTGGCTCAAGCGCAATAACATTTCTTTAGCTCTGCAATATATCCGATCATTAGGCCCACATCACCTTGATGTCGGGTCTTTTTGCAATTGGACCTGATTTAGTAGTTGTAGGATAAAATAAGGAGGAGTTGGAATAATAATCTAAGGTTCTAATGAAATGGGGGATAAGGCCATGTATACAAAGTTTTTAAAATATAAAAAATCATCCCGGGCCGAAATCCTAGAAAATCAAGATCTGCAGCCATTTCAGAAAGAAGCCCTGCATCAAAATCTACAAAAAAATATAGCAGCCATACAATCCATTGTAGGAAACAGTACAGATATCATCATTCGGAAATTCCAAGTAGCAGGGAGTATACACGCTGCTGTTGTCTGCACAGATGGTTTGTGTGACCCAGCCAATGTTTCTGATTTTGTTGTAAAAAGCTCGATGCAAATACTGGATAAGACTTTGATTCCGGACCTTAATAACCCGGACACTATAGTCCAAACTGTAAAAGATCAATTATTAACTTTTTGGGATGTAAGGGAGATTTCGGATTGGAAGCAGCTTTATCTTGCTGTCTTATCTGGTGATTCGGTTCTCGTCCTGGATGGATGCAGTAAGGCGTTGGCTGCTGCAACCAAAGGAGGAGAAGGCCGGAGTGTAACAGAGCCTTCCACACAAACCGTTATTCGTGGACCCAAAGAGGGCTTCACAGAATCGTTTCGCACCAACACTTCATTAATACGAAGAAAAATTAAAAGCCCGAAATTATGGCTGGAAGAAAAAACGATTGGTGAAGTGACCCTAACCACGGTAGGCATCATGTATATTCAGGGGATTGCCAATGAGGGGATCGTTCAAGAAGTAAGAAACCGGCTGGATGGTATTGATATCGATGGGGTGCTGGAATCGGGATATATTGAAGACTTGATCCAAGACGGGGTGTGGACGCCTTTTCCGACGGTTTTTAACAGTGAAAGACCTGATGTGATTGCTGCCGGTTTACTTGAAGGGAGGGTAGCCATCCTAGTCGATGGTACCCCTTTTGTTTTACTTGTTCCCGTGGTGCTAACCAGCTTCCTACAAGCGGCTGAAGATTACTATCAGCGGTACGATTTTGGTACCCTATTGCGGATACTACGTTTTTGCTCCTTATTTATTGCATTACTATTACCCTCTCTTTATGTGGCAGTCGCCTCCTATCATCAGGAAACACTGCCTACTTCCTTAATGCTGAATTTAGCCGCTCAACGTGAAGGTGTGCCTTTTCCGCCGGTTCTGGAGGCTTTTCTGATGGAGGTCGTATTTGAAGTGCTTCGTGAGGCCGGAGTCAGGATGCCAAGTACTGTAGGTAATACGATCTCGATAGTTGGAGCCTTGGTCATAGGTCAGTCTGCGGTTGAAGCAGGTGTCGTATCCCCAGCCATGGTCATCGTGGTTTCATTTACAGCTATCACTAATTTCGTAATACCTTCCTTCAGCTTCGGTATTGCCCTGCGATTGATGCGCTTTGTTTTTTTAGTTTTAGCCGGCACGCTGGGGATGTACGGAATTGCCGTAGGTTTATTGATTTTTGTGTTGCATTTGTGCAGTTTGCGTTCGTTTGGCGTTCCCTACTTAAAACCTTTTTCACCGTTTATAGCTGATGGACAAAAGGATGCATTATTTCGATTTCCCATTTGGGCTATGAATACGCGTCCAGCTTATACAAGTGAAAATGTAATACGTGAAGGGCCCAATCAGAAGCCGGAGAAACCATCTGGAGATAGATCTAGAGATGATGAATAAAAGCAAACTGCGATTGAGCATGATGATCCTGCTGCTGACCCTACTTTTAGGGGGATGCTGGGATATCAAGTATTTGGACGACCTATCCATCGTTATTGCTATGGGGCTGGATAAAGGTGAGGGAGAGGATATTGCCGTTACTGTACAAATCGTAAATTCAAGTGAAATGACAAGCGGCGGGAATAAGAGCAATGGGAGTGGCGCTAGTACAACAGTGACATATAGAGAAACAGGCCGAACGATATTAGAAGCGACGCGGAAAATAATTAATAAAAATTCAAGAAAATTATATTTCGCGCATAATCAGGTGCTTGTGATTGGGGAGGAATTGGCACGAAAAGGAATAAACCAATTATTTGAATATATAGATCGTAGTCCTGAGATCCGAACCGATTTTTTTCTCTTAATAGCCAAAGGCGCAAAGGCAGAAGATGTGCTGAGTATCAATACCCCAATCGCTAAAATTCCGGGTATCAAAATAAATCAAAATGTCAGTAATGTGGAAAAAAGCTTGGGTGTCTCCTACAAGGTAAGCATTCGTGATGCTATCGAGATGATAGGCTCTGGTAAAAAGGAAGTAGTTGCTGGCAGTATTGAAATCATTGGGGATAAAAATGAAGGCAACAGTAAAGAAAACGTAAGTAAAATCAAAATAAACAATTATTTATTGCTTAGTAACATGGCGGTGTTTAAAGATGAAAAACTGATTCATTTCTTTGAGCCTTCGGAATCAAGAGGAAATAGTTGGATACAGAACAAAATTAAAAACACCGTTATCAATATTCCATGTGAACAAGCTGGAAAAGTCACTATTGAGATCATTCACTCCAAAACAAGTGTAAAGGCGAAGGTACAACAAGGTAAACCTTCCATTGAAATTCGTGTCAAGCAAGAAGCGAATATTGGAGAGAACTTTTGTGAGAACTTTGATGTGTCTACCAAGGAAGCTTTTATAGAAGTAATACAGAAAACCAATGATCAAACGAAACTGGAGATGCTTGCTGCAATCAAAAAAGCAAAAAAATGGAAAACGGATATATTTGGTTTTGCTGATTACGTTTATAAAGCGAATCCGAATTATTGGAAACAAAACAAGAGCAATTGGGAAGATATCTTCTCTCAACTCCCTGTTGAAATTGAAGTCATTACAAATATTAAGAGAGAGGGAATTCGAAACAAATCGTATTTCAATTAGGGTTCAAGTAGTCGGCAGAAAGGATCAGGAGGAGAGCCAGGTATGCTTACCGTTTGGGGAGTATTGATAGTCGGAGGGGCCATATTTTTCCTGCAAGGCTCGCAGCTGGTGAAACGGAAAGAAAAAAAGGAGATGATCATCTTTTCATCTTCCATGGTTATTGCCATGATGCTGTATATTGGGTTGGCCGTCCGTCTTCCGATTTCCAGTCCAGCCGAAATTATTGGCAAAATCCTCAATCCCATTGTTAGACCCATTGAACATTGGATGAACGAAGGTGCTTCATGATTGAGAATGGTAAAATTTCTCCTTCGCAATTTGGTATCACTGTTTTCATGTATACGTTGGGAAGTGCGGTTCTGTTGATGCCATCTGTACTTGCGACTATCGCCAAACAGGATGCATGGATAACAGTACTTATGATGATTCCTGCAGTGCTGCTATTGATTCAAATTTGGACACAACTGGCTCGTATGTTTCCTCATGAGAGCATCATTCAATATAGTGAGCGGATACTAGGGAAATGGCTCGGCAAAATAGTTGCCCTGCTGTATTTGAGTTATTTTATATTCCTTACCGCGCTTGTGCTTAGAAACGTAGGAGGATTTATTACAACACATGTGCTGGTAGAAACACCAATGCAATTTGTTCATATTATTTTTATGGTTGCTGTAGTTTATGGTGCCTACTTGGGGCTTGAAGTTTTAGCAAGAACAAGTGAGATATTTTTCCCGTGGGTACTAGGGATTTATTTTTTGACGAGTATTTTATTGATACATAATATCGATTTGTCCAAATTATTGCCTATTCTACCCGATGGATGGATGCCGCCGATTAAAGCAATCTATCCACTGCTCGGATTTCCTTTGAGCGAATTAGTTGTATTTTTGATCATATTGCCATTTGTTAATAACCAGAATAAATCCAGGAAGTACTTCAATCTTTTTATGGTGATGAACGTTATATTTGGTACTATTATCGTTGTGATTACCATTTCTGTATTAGGGGTGGACCTTACAGCAAGAAGTACTTTTGCTGTTTTTGATGTGGCAAAAGAAATTGCCATTGGCAAATTTTTTTCGCGTGTTGAGATTTTGGTTGGTGGGATTTGGATAATGACGATATTTGTGAAATTATCCTTTTGTTTTTATGTCACGAATATCGCATTTGCTCAGTTCTTCAAAATGAAAAGCTTCCGTATCACCATACTCCCATTCGGATTAATCGTGATTCCTTTATCGATGATCGTTTACAAAAATACAGGTGAATTTTCCACATTTTCTACGATGGTATATCCAATCTACAGCCTATTCCACGGATTGGTTATTCCTTTGATCCTGCTATGTGTTGCAAAGATCAGGAAACTAAAAGGCAAGGTAGCAGCAGAAAGCTCCGTCAAATAGATGTAAGCAAGGTATGTACTCACATTTTCCTCCTAGTTCTTTGCCTAATCATGTATACATTTACTATTCATTTATGTTACTATGTTAGGACGTCTTAACACATAGCGGTGATTTCTGTGAATTTACGAATAACAACAATACGAAAATGTCCTTAAACCTTGACCGGAATCGGTCAAGGTTTTTTGTTTCCTTAGGGAAAAAATTCTGGCAGGGGGAATAAATGATGGAGATGGGTAAGAAGGACGCTTCAATGATTGCTGTATGGATAAGCTTGATTAGTAATGTAATGCTGACTATTCTCAAGCTGCTGGTAGGTCTATTGTTTAACAGCCCAGTATTATTGGCTGACGGCGTGCACAACGCGGGTGATGTCATTGCAACCATAGCCGCATTAAGCTCTATGCGTATATCCAAGCAGCCTGCCGATGAGGACCATCCTTATGGACATGGAAAGGCTGAGGTTCTGGCTTCCGGTATCGTGGCTGTCATTATGGGACTAGCTGCTATTTATATTGGTTACGAGGCGGTGTCTGCTTTTTTTGAAGAGCCTGCACAAGCAAGTGTGATCGCTTTGATTGCAGCATTTCTCTCTTTAATATGGAAACAGGCGTTATATGTGTACACGATCCGAGTTGGTAAACAGACGAATAGCAAGGGTTTGATTGCAACCGCGTATGACCACCTTGCTGATGTATATGCATCTCTTGCGGCAGTTGTGGGTATTGGTCTGGCCTTCATTGGAGAAACTTATCACATTCCTTATTTGTCCTATGGAGATCCGGCGGCGGGTATTGTGGTGTCGATACTGGTATTAAAGCTGGCTATAGAGATGTCACTGGAAACGGTTGGCATTCTAATGGATAAGACAGTTAGTATGGAAAAATTAAATGAATATGCAGCTTTGATCCAATCCATCTCACAAGTTAAACGAATAGACCGCCTACGTGCCAGAGAACACGGTCATTATATTCTTGTGGATGTCAGAGTAAGTATTCCAGGGGAGTTAAGCATTCAAGAGGGGCATGACATTTCCCGTAAAATAAAAGGTGCCATTATCGAGAATCACAGTGATGTGGATGAGGTGTTAATTCATTTGAATCCTTGGTATCCAGCAGAATCCAGATAAGCGGATGTACTTTTCATTATTTTTTCAGAGTAAGAAGGTAATATAATAAGTAGCAAACATAACTTCAACGTTATAGTAGGAGCCTACTTATGAAACCAACAGACGAGCAATATTCTAGACAAAAATTGTGGATACCTGAGAAGGAACGAGTTTGGATGTTAGCGGCGGCTGTTGTCTCTCTAATCATTATGATAGCTGGGATTTGGAGTATGATCCACGTATCTGACTCGGTGCTGCACAGCAAAAGATTCGAAATGACTTTTAAAAATTATGGATCGAACGCAAGGATTGCGCTTTTCGTTGTCCTGGCAAACTACGTACTTCTGCTTATCTTACAAAAGCGACTGGTTGATCGTTGGAGCAGCGTAAAAAAATGGATAATCAAGCTATGGCAATCCATTCGATTCTTGCATACACCTATTGCCATTATTGCGATCGGATTCATTGTACTTCATGTGGTGGGAGTATTCATGTACGGCTTTAAGTATAATTTCAACAACATCAGTGGTCTACTAGCTTTGCTAGTTCTTCTTCCCGTTCCGGTTTCAGGTTTATTCAGATACAAGAAGCTGGATCGAAAATGGCATCTGCGGTTGGGTTTAGGATTTGCTGTTTTGTTTCTAATACATTCTTTTGTGTAAAAAAACCTGGCCATTGGCCAGGTTTTTCTGTAGTTCTAAGCTTAGATTGAAATTACAGAGGGAGTGGGTGTGTTATATCTAAGAACGAGCTCCTGCTCCTTTTATAACTCTATAAAGACTGTTCCCCAGATTAGCCGCCAGCAGCCCTGCAAGTAGAAAGGACAATCCTCCGATCCAAACGTTCACGCCAACACTGATGATCGCAGCTGCCATTCCAAATAGGATCTGCTCACGATAATTGCTCGGTGATGTCGGAGGATCGCTCAGCATAAAGAATGAAAGGAACAGAACGGCGTTAATAAACGGGATTCGAAAAATATCGTTGACATCAATCGTATGGTAAAGCGAAATTCCAGTAAATAAGGCAAAGTATGTGCCGAGAAATGCAAAAAGTAACGGAAATTTGTTCACTTTATTAACTACCAGATAACCGCCAGCAACGAGAAGTATAAGCGTCCATCCAGGAAGTGCGGACAAGCCGCCCCACCATTCATGGCCA
The DNA here is from genome assembly GCF_900114475.1 of Paenibacillus sp. 1_12. Lineage (GTDB taxonomy): Bacteria > Bacillota > Bacilli > Paenibacillales > NBRC-103111 > Paenibacillus_S. Next base: position 39,979 of record NZ_FOTE01000007.1, read on the forward strand.
CTGGAAAAAATCAGTAGGACAGCGAGAAGGCCTGCCGCGGCGGGATTGAAAATCGGCTTTTTCTTCATACGGAGTGCATGCTTGGAAATAATGGCAATAGCCGCTGCAGCAGCCGTGATCAACCAATGGGTTGTGGGGCTTAAGACTAATGCAATGATAAGACCAGTGAGTATAGCACCATCAGGCACCAGCTTTTTCCGTTTTAGTATGCACATCATAGCTAAGTCCAGTAGCGCAGCTGTACAAACGGCGATCACGACATTCGCAATGCCTTGGGAAGAATACGAGCCTAAAGAAGCAACAACTGTAAGAACGAGCAGAATAATCAAAACATAGCCCTTGGGTGTTTTCAAAAAAGAATGCTTTCGACTTAATATCCTATTGTTTAAATTGACTTCACTCATACCCATACCTCTTCATGTCGTTTGTCGTAACTATCTGTAAAGAAGAAGTAATCCACAGACCTTGAAGCTCTGCATCTTCAAGCCATTTCCTTCCTTGCTCTTGTCCCAGTAGAAAAGCGGCCGTAGAAGCGCCATCAGCGAGCATTGCGTAAGGTGCGACTACCGTACAGCTGAATAAATCTTCACTGGTGGCCTGCTTATGGGGATCGATAAGATGATGCATCCCATTGTGTATATGAATTCGTTCGTAGGTACCCGAAGTGCAGACTGCCATATCACTGATGCATAGCGTACCCATAGTGCTTTCCTTCTCCAGTGGATGACGTATTCCAATTCGCCAAGGCTGCTGGTTTTCATTCACACCCCCAGCAAAAATGTCTCCACCTGCATCGATAATAAATCCCTCGAAGCTGTCCAATATCCGTTTGGCCAGATCAATGGCCATTCCTTTTGCTATGGCTCCCAGGTCGAGGACCAGTGGCTTTAACAGCTTGATAGTTCTATGATTTTCGTCGATCTCAACATCCGTATAGCTTGCAGGGTGTGTCGAGTCCGGTATAGGGGCAGGTGTACGGCCATTCAAATAATGACGGGAAAATCCTTTTTCTTCCATGAGCCTCCCGATAGTCGGGTCAAAAATGCCATTCGTCATCCCTGCAAGCTCTAAGGAGAAGCGTATTGCTTCAAACAGCAATGGACTCACTGTAACGGCTGAACCTACATGGCGGCTAAGGTTTCTCATTTCGCTGTTGTCATCGAAACGGCTACAGGTCGATTCCACAAAGGTAAATACATCAAATACTTGATCGATGCTCTGATGAATGAATGACTCGGAATGGGCAGAAACTACTTTTACCGTAATCAGGGTATCCATACAAATTATTGAACGTACGACGCTTTTTATCTTCATGAGAGCTGTTGTGCTTTGCTTAATGCTTGAAGAACAGCTTCAATAAAGTCTTTGGAGCTATTGGTAGCCCTGCTGACGGTGTCAATATTGGCACTTTGTTTTTCAACAACTTGTTGCGGTAAGCTCTCAATATAGGTAACAGGATACCGCGTAGCGCTGCGGGTAATTTCTACGTTTGCGATGCTGCCTTGTTTAATGGTTACTGCCACCTCTACCGTACCGAAACGGTTGGTGCCTGAGCCGTTGTAGCTTCCATCCTTATATTTTGGCTGTGCTGTAGATGGCTTTGCTGAACCTGTGGGTGGTTGTGCAGGCTTGCCTGCTGATTCTGCTTGTGCAGGTTCGCTTCGGGAAGGCTGTGCTGCTTCGGGCATGGATGATTTTGATCTTGAATGCCTTTCTTGACGACCTATTGGCCGAGTTTGCTCGCCAGAGCTTACAGTTGGGCTCATGAGGGCCTCCGTCGGAGTCATGGCCTGAAGGCTTTGCGGTTCCGTAACGAAATATCCGGCAGCATATACAATACCAATTGCTGTAGAGCATAAGGCTATAAGCTTCTTTCCAATAACAGCCATAGTTCATTTTCCTTTCGTATAACTTATAGAGGATGTTCAAATGGACAGCGGAGGTATATAGCTTCTTAGCGAAATACCTTTTATACACGCTCTTATCTATCGATCATAAGGGAAGTCAATGAAAAAATCATGAAAGTTGGCTGTAAGCATGCCGGACCTGTCGTTTCATTTCTTCATTATTTTTTCATGGAATTTTGCTATGCTTAAAGTGGAACTATAGGAGCGTGAAAGAAGGGCAAACATGAGAATATTACTGGTGGAGGACGACGTTAAGCTCGGGTTTTTGATTGAATATAAGCTGAAGCATGAAGGGCATCAAGTGGATTGGGCTAAGAACTCGGAGGAAGCTGAGAGTTTTTTTATAGCAGAGGCGTACGATCTCTATATTTTGGATTGGATGATTCCGGGAAAGACAGGACTTGAGCTATGTAAGGAGCGGAGAAAACAGAAGGACAGCACGGCCATATTGATGCTGACTGCACGCGATGCTGTAGAGGATCGGGTTAAGGGCTTGGTGGATGGGGCTGATGATTATTTGGTAAAGCCGTTTGCTTTTGAGGAGTTATTTGCCCGTATGACTGCTCTGGATCGGAGAAAACAGACAAGCGGGTACGAGGAAGGCTGCGCTTCCAAAAGTCTGAAGCTGAATTTGCAAACACAAGAGGTGGAACGTGAGGGCTCCTTAATCTATTTAACGAAAAGGGAATTTCAACTCCTGTCTTACATGATGCGCAATCCCGACGAGGTTTTGTCCAGAGAGCGAATTTTGAATTATGTGTGGGGTACCGAAGCTGAGGTGACATTAAATGCGGTAGATGCCACCGTAAAGCTGCTTCGTAAGAAGATCGACGATCCATATATCCACAAAGTAATTCAAAGTGTTCATGGACGAGGCTACCGTTTTTGGGATTCAGGGGCTGCTCAGCATGATTAGAGAAACACGCAAAACTCTATTTTTTATATATAGTGCCATTATCGGGTCTATTCTGATTATTATGGCCGTTTCCTTTTATTTGATGCTGTCAGGTGTGCTTGCTCGTGATGAACATATTCGTCTCGAAGCAGCTTCGGCAAAAGCACAGACGGAATGGCAGAGAAGGATAATGAACCGAATCGAGGGAAATAATGCCAATAGAGAGATCAGGGACAATCGTCCTCATCGCATGGAATGGGAGTTTTTACAAAGCAATCAAGCTGCTGTTGTTTCAGATCAGAATGGACAAATTCTTTCACAATCCTTAGGACGCAATCCACTAGTTACGGAAGGTTTTATGAGCGAAATCAAGATTCCAGCTACAAACAATAAGCCATATTTCCTAAAGCATATGGAAATGGATAGCCGGAGCTATGCTGTTATAAGTATGGATATGGAGAATATACGCGGGATTAAGCTCTATATGGCAGAGGATGTCAGCAATCAAAAACACCTATTGGCTGAAATGCGGTGGCTGCTGGGGGGCGTATCCATCCTACTGTTGGTTGTAGCCTCGATTATAGGATATATATTATCGGGCCGGGCAATGATTCCAATAACTCGTTCTTATGAGCGGCAAAAAGCCTTTACTGCCGATGCCTCCCATGAGCTGCGAACGCCGCTTAGCGTACTTCAAGCATCTATGGAAATATTGGAAGAACAAAAGCAGCAGCTGCCATCCATTCATCAAGTGGTTATGGGACATATGAAGGATGAAATCCATCGGATGATTCGGCTTACAGAAAATTTGCTGCTGTTGGCACGAAATGATTCCGCTATTCCGCTAAGTCAGTTAGAGCTATTCGACCTTCGTCAAACGATTGTCAATGCTATTGATCGTATGCAGCTTGCCGCACAAGCGAAACAAATCGTGATTAAGGCTCATGTTGACGGCTTGAAAGAAGGTCTCTCGTATAAAGGGGATGCCGATCAGATTAGTCAATTGTTATATATCCTTCTTGACAATGCCGTTAAATTTTCGGATATGGAGGGATCTGTTATTGTGCAGTCACGGTCCTACGCAAAAAGGGGAATCGAAATTACAATTACAGATAAAGGCTGCGGGATCCCGGCGCAAGATATTCCTCATGTATTTGAGCGATTTTACAGGGTGGACAAGGCGCGCTCACGCGAGTCTGGGGGAACAGGTCTTGGACTGTCCATTGCATCCCGTATTGTTCATAATCATGGAGGTGAGCTCGCGGTCACAAGCACTATGGATCAAGGCAGCATATTCATAATCCGGATTCCTGAAATGGAGTTATTATCCGATTCTTAAATTTCTCCTTACCTGACATAACGGGTTTTGCTCGTTCATAAACTGATCTGATGTCAGAGCTGAATGATTTCAGCATTTTTGTGTAGAGGAGTCAATGACATGGATAATTTATCAGTGAAGCAAGCGGCGCAGGCAAGCATACCACAGCCCATTCGCAGTGATGGAGCAGGTGCTACCGATCCAGGCCCTCGTGATGTGATGAGGGACATAGAAAATCCGAATATGCTAGTACCGCCTGTCACGGATTCCGGTCTGCTGCCAAACCTCAAATTCTCATTCTCCGACACCCATATGCAGCTAAATCATGGAGGGTGGTCGCGGGAAATCACGGTCAGGGATTTACCAATCGCAAAGACTCTTGCTGGAGTGAATATGAGGCTAACCCCAGGTGGTGTGCGTGAACTGCATTGGCATCAACAGGCGGAATGGTCGTATATGCTGTTAGGTCGGGCGCGTATTACTTCGGTAGATCAGGAAGGACGGAACTTTATCGCAGATGTCGGGCCTGGTGATCTATGGTATTTTCCCGCAGGCCTTCCGCATTCCATTCAAGGGCTGGAGGAAGGCTGTGAATTTTTGCTTGTTTTTGACGATGGCAGCTTTTCAGATCTGAATACGTTATCCATTTCCGATTGGTTCGCACACACTCCCAAGGAGGTGCTATCAGCCAATTTTGGTGTATCTGAAAGTGCCTTTGCCCATATTCCTTCGAAGCAGGTCTATATTTATCAGGATCAGGTTCCCGGTTCCTTGGAAAGTCAAGCCGTTCAATCTCCTAACGGAACCATACCGCAAAGCTTCAAGCACGAGCTGCTGGCCCAACCGCCGATCAAAACACCTGGCGGAAGCGTAAGAATCGTGGATTCCACGAACTTTCCGATTTCAAAAACAATTGCAGCTGCACTTGTTGAGCTCGAGCCGGGAGCGATGCGGGAGCTTCATTGGCATCCAAATAATGATGAATGGCAATATTATCTTACCGGACAGGGCCGAATGACGGTATTTGCAGGCAATGGTGTGGCCCGTACCTTTGATTATCGGGCTGGGGATGTTGGCTATGTGCCGTTTGCTTTTGGGCATTATATTCAGAATACAGGCAACCAAACGTTGTGGTTTCTAGAGATGTTCAAAAGTGACCGTTTTGTCGATATATCACTAAATCAGTGGATGGCGCTGACTCCACGGGATTTGGTCCGTGATAATCTGCATGTCAACTCAGAGCTATTGGATAGTCTGCGCAAGGAAAAATGGCCTGTTGTCCGGTACCCAAATTTTTCTTATCCAACAAAATAAAGGTTTGATTAATGTAAGAGGCAGGGACCCTAACTATAGGGTCTTCTGCCTCTTTTTATTGGATACTTTGACGGATCTTAAACGCAGGCTTTCGAATAGATGATAAGCAAGCCAACTACATTTATGTATTGACAAAAGAAAAGGAGACGGTTATTGTATTAAGTGTATTACATGTAGTGGTACACATAGTTCGCTAGTGTGCTACAGCAGAGAAAGGAAGAGAGCCTTGCACATACATATTGATGAGCGAAGCACTACCCCAATATGGGAGCAGATCGTCCAACAAATTAAGGAGCTAATCCTGAAAAAAGTGCTCAGACCCCATGATAAGCTGCTGTCTGTTCGAGAGCTTGCTTCCATGCTTATCGTTAACCCGAACACGGTCAGTAAAGCTTATCAAGAGCTTGAACGACAGCAAATCATTGAGACTCGAAGAGGCAAAGGCACATTTGTCACGGAAGCATTACCTGTACAAGGCAACGAACAGAGGATAAACGAAATTCGGCAATCCTTGCACCTGCTTGTTGTAGAGTCCTCCTACATCGGAGTAAGCCGTGATACGCTGGTGCAATGGATTGACAGCTATATGAATGAATTAGGAGGTGAGGGACTTGTTGATCGTCCGGAATCTAAGTAAAGCTATAGATGGAAAAACCATCATTGAAGATGTCAATTTTGAACTCAAAAGCGGTTCCATTACAGGGCTTGTGGGTCGGAATGGAGTCGGTAAAACAACACTGCTGCGGATTGTAGCAGGTATATTGGACCCGGACCACGGAGAGGTGTTATTAAACAATGTCAATTTAAGCATCTATCCGCATACTAAACAATCGATGTATTATGTACCCGATTCCATGAGTATGTTCAATGGTTATAGTATCAAGGAGCTGGTTCTGCTGCATAGGAGCATGTATAAGCAGTTTGATCAGGAGGTTTTTTATAATTGGCTTGATCGCTTCCAGCTTCCGACTAACCGGACACTACGCTCGTTTTCCAAAGGAATGAAAGCTTTATTGTTTATCATCTTGGCCTTATCGACACAAGCAAAGCTGATTATTCTCGATGAACCGACCAACGGATTGGATGTTATTGTGAAAAAGCAGGTTATGCAGCTGCTTATTGAGGAAGTATCGGAGCGTCAGATCGCCTTGATCATTTCCTCGCACCATTTGCAAGAGCTTGAGAAAATAACCGATGTCGTCATGATGATGAAAGACACGAGGATCGACTCTATGATCCGTATAGAAGATGTGAAACAGTCTTTCAAAAAAGTGCAGGTTGCTTTCGAGGATATGGTGATTCACTCTTTAATCGATATGGAGCATGTGGAAGTGTTATCACAGGTCGGGCGAGTAACAACCTTACTCATTAAGAGTAATGTGGCCCATACAATCTGCATATTACAGGACAATCAGCCGCTGCTGCTTGAGGAGCTTCCTGTAACGATTGAGGATCTTTTTATTAGCAGGCTGGGGGGAAATGACTATGTTTCATAAAGGATTGTGGTTTCAGCATTACAAACAGTCGAAATACATACTCTGGGCACTCTGGCTGGCAGCTGTGCTAAGCGGATTTCAAATATTCAGCCATGCCAACAATGTCATATTGAACCTCGAGTCCTCATTGAAAAACAACTACAAGTTCCAATATAACTTCAATGCCGATCTAAGTATGGTTTCGACGCTTCAGCTGCTAATATGCATAGGTTTACCCGCCTTCCTGATTGGATTCAGCCGTTCGAATCAGAGCCTGGAATACATGTACGCGATGCCTGTGAAGCGGGAGCATATCTTTTTATCCAAGTGGATGCTCGGCATCGTTCACATCATCGGAGCCTCTACAGTAGGATTAATCATTCAGCTCATAGTAGTTCATTCCACAATTTTGAATGACTATTTGACAAATGGCCTTTTTTGGATTTATTATCTCCAACAAATATTGATTTTGAGTGCAGTGTTCAGCTTTTCGCTGTGGCTTGGTTTGGTCGGGGGCAGCTTTATCTCTCAGATTGCATACAGCGTCATTTTCCTGCTGCTTCCGTTTGGACTTTTCGGATTACTCAAAGAGGCGGTTTCCCTGCATTATTTTGCATTCGGTGTTACGGATATTAGGGATTGGTGGTTTTTCAGCCAAACGACAAATAATTATTTTCAACATATATCATTTCCTCTGAAGCTGCTCAAGATCAGTGAATGGTTCAGGGTTTATAGTTTTCCCACTCAGGGAGGTTCGACTGCGTATATCGAGCAGATTCGTCAAACTTATTATGGTTGGATGTCCTTCGTGATTCCGTTTCTCGTTACAGTGGGCAGTGTCTGGGGCATACTCCGGATGTCCGTCACAGCTAGAAACGAATACAACGGAAACGTGCTGTTGAATAACAGGCTGCGTCCATATTTGATTGCAGGGGTGGCGGTTTGTGCGTTCTTTTTTGGCGGAGCACTGCTGGAAGGCATGCTGGGATACCATTACTTCGGTACTGAGGATCAAATGACAGAACGTTATCTGAAAAACTTAGCAACATTTTACGTTTCGGGGGTGGTTTCGGCATTAGTCGCTTACAAATTGATCAAAAAATGGATCGAAAATAAACAGCAGGTGAGGAAAAGCTAACTGACTGCTTGATTTCTAACCGTTCTGGTGCAGCAACATAAGGTGAGCTTTAAGGGGGTACTAGAAAAAGATAGTACTAACGAGATCATCTAAGGTCCTTTATAATGGGTTATAAGATATAAGCAAATGAAAAAAATATGTCGGGAATGATTTTGGTGTTGGAAATCAAGGAGCGCTTATTAGTATTGAAGAAGCACGAAGACGTTTGTTACAGCATTTGCCTGTATGTGCTGCAGTGTGAAGCCATGGCTTGTGAAGCTGCAAAAGCTGCATTGTACAATCTCATGAAATGCGACTCCTTTTTCGTTGAAAATCCTCATACTACAAGTATTCTGCTGCGTAAGGAATCTTTGAAATGTGCGCTTCAACTGATGAAATCGAAATCATAGTAATGAATTAGGACCTTGATTGGCTTATGCCTTCAAGGTTTCTTTATATATAGAGGCTAGCTGGTCATGTGGTTACACATACTAATAACGCCCAAAGTGCTTGGGCGCATCAGCGTATTGGTTGTGGATGTATTATTATTTTATGTTCGTATCAATGTGGCAATCCTACGCGTTCCAAATCAACACGATTCAAATAAGTTGTTCCGTCTTTGATTAGCATATTGATATTACCAGGATTGCTGATTGCCATCTTCTCATCTTCCGCATTATTGGGCAGATTGAAAACGAAGTTTTGTTTACCATACTCCAAGTTAATTTGAGAGGTTCCCGGTGAAATCGTCACTTTGATGCCAGGAACTAACGTTAATTCGCCCAAAGCTACCCATTTGGATGTGTCGACAGGCTCACTTTTGGTTACTGGCTGATTCAATGCAATAGTCCGGCTCTCGGTCGTATATTTGACTTCATAACCTAATAGGTCAGCCATAGCGCGAACTGGCAAATAGGAGGTGCCATCATAAACCAGCGGTGTCGTGTCCACCTTTTTTTCTTGTCCATTAATTTTAAATATGAAATTCGCAAAAACAGCAGTGACTTCGCCTTGTGTAGCAGCAACCGCAGTTGTGACAGAACCAATTATCATACCGATCGTTAACCCAAGAATTAGCTTTTTCATGATCAAACCTCCATCTGCTGGATATAATTAGGATTATAGCATATTTCAACTAGCTAAGTTTCTCCTATACCAACAAAAGATTTTATAGGAAAAAATGACCCCTAAAATCTTTTAGGAGTCATCTTTTACACGCATATTTTTGTATGAAAGAACGGTGAGTCTCATACGATCTAACCCCTGCCAAATCGATGTCTGTTAGTTTATGTAATATGAACCAATTGGCAGAGCCGTTGATTTGTCGACCACAACAAGACCTATACCATTCAGAACATAAGCAATTCGGGTATCAGCGTTAAAAGTGAAAATCCCAGGTACATAAATGCCTCTAATATTCGTTTCACCAATGATTTGTGAGGTCGTCGCGGATGGTGCAGTGCTTACATTCGGTGTGTTCATAGGATCGGTTGTTGTTGTTGCCTCTGCCGCACCTACCACTGTAGGAAGCATTAAAGCTGCACCAATTACTAACATGGACAATTTCATTTTAAAAGACTTCATCATCATCACTCCATCTATTTTTTTTGTTATGTAACTATTACTTTCTGGAGTATCTTCCCCAGTTGAGTATTATTACCCAGGTTCATTTGGTTCGAAGCACTGAAACGATAACTTTTTAATAAAGCTTGTAACCATAGGCAGCAGTTGTTCAAAATATTAAATCCTACTATACCGATTGACATTTAATGATATTGAGTTAAAATAAGTATAACAGATAGTCGAAACGTACTTGCAAGATTACATTTTATGGGGGAATCAGTTATGAAAATAGTTGCGATTATCGGAGGAAGTCAAACGGATACATTCAAAAAAATGGGTGAAAAGCGGGGCGTCATGGTTGAACATCATAATGGTAAAACGGGCGGTGGCTCGGTGGAAAGCTACTTTTTACGTATTATAAATAAAGCTGACGTTATCATTATTTTAAAAGGTGCAATTAAGCATACTTCAATGTGGGCTGTCCGGGAACTTGCAGAGAAAAAGGGAAAGAAAATCGACTATCATGATGGCTTCGGTGCAACAGGTGCTCTGGAAAAGGCTTTACAAATTGTTGGATAACGAGTTAGCATAACTAACTATGATCGAAATTATTGATCCGATAAAGGCTGGTGGCACTTATAACATACTCAAATCATCCGTAGACCCTTTTCCGTTTTTTTGGAAAAGGGTTTATTTAATAATAATGGCAGTTATAGCGTATCCTAACAGTCGAGGTGATCATAATGAACCAAGATTCAGGCAAGCCCAATTATGAACAAATTTATCAGGAATATAGGCAGCAAGGTGAGATTCAGGCCGCGCAGGATCAGATCAGTCAAGCATCAACCGATGGTAAAGAGTCCATTGTGGCTGTTCGTAAAAATGCGGATGGTGATATTATTGCGATTCAGACCTCAGCAGGGCGAGAGCTCGATTATGTATCTGCTCTGAATGAAGCGAAGGCAGGAGCTCTTGCTCATGTAGATGTGTTTCAACGCTATGGTCGTGATATTTTGCGAAGCGAGCCTGATGGAGTACAAGCCAATAATTTGGATAATCTGCCCACGTTTTAGGAATAGAACCCAAATTGCTGTGCAGTTCAAACATACAGGATTCGGATTTTGAAAATCAACCGGAAGAAATACATTCTTCCGGTTTTTTGTTGCACAGCTGGTAAAGAGGCAAGCATCCCTCCCTCCCGGTAAACCTGTTCAAATACCGCAATCGGTAAGAAATCCGAACATAAGTCGCATGTTATAATAGGGTAACTCGACATCCTATATGAATCGAGCCGAACTGCTTATGAAATGTTGAGTGTTGTGGAATGATGTTGAGGAGTGTGAAAAGATGAGCGTTGGGAATTTGTCGAAAGAGCGGCTGGGTCGCATGCATGACATCATGGCTGGCTATGTTGAACGTGGAGAGCTATCTGGTATGGTCACACTCGTCAGTCGTCGGGGTGAAGTCCATGCCGATGCCATCGGGAAGAAGTCATTTGACAGCAGCGAACAGATGCGCCGGGACACCATCTTCCGCATCGCCTCCATGACGAAGCCTATTACTGCCGCGGCAGCGATGATCCTGGTGGAGGAATGCAGATTGAGGTTGGACGAACCTATAGATCGATTGCTGCCCGAACTGGCTGACCGCAACGTTCTTATGCAGCTCGACGGGCCTCTCGATGACACGGTACCTGCGAAGCGTCCGATTACTCTGCGTGATCTGTTAACCTTTCGGCTGGGGATCGGAGCGGTTATGGCACTACCCGGCCGATATCCAATTCAGAAGGCGATGGACGAGGCTGGTCTTGCACCCGGTCCGAATCCTCCTGAGTGTTCGCCAGACGAATGGATGAAACGCCTTGGCAGTCTGCCGCTGATCCATCAACCGGGGGAGTCATTTATGTATCACACGGGCTCCGACATCTTGGGTGTGCTGATTGCGCGAGCCGCAGACCGGCCGTTGGAGCAGTTTTTACGTGAACGCATCTTTGAGCCGCTTGGGATGAAGGATACCGGGTTTCACGTTCCCGCTGACAAGCTGGACAGACTGTCAACAAGCTATAGGATTAATCAGGAAACCGGAGCAGTCAACGTTCATGACGAACCCTTGGTTAGCCGTTGGAGCAGCCCGCCCGTCTTTCCGTCCGGAGGTGGAGGGCTCGTATCAACTGCGGATGACTATCTGGCTTTTTGTCAGATGATGTTGAACAAAGGAAGACATGGTGGAGAGCGAATTCTGTCAAGACCGTCTATCGAGCTCATGACGACGGATCATCTGACGGCAGAACAAAAGGCGAGCGCCCGTATCTTTTTCGGTGATCACAGCGGCTGGGGCTTTGGTGTTGCCATCAACCTCCAACGAAACGAGCTATACGATAGTCCTGGAAGATTCGGCTGGAACGGCGGTATGGGTACTTCCGGTTATACAGACCCGAAGGAAGAGATGATCGGGATTGTGATGACTCAGCGTCTTATGGATTCACCTGCTCCTCCTGGTGTTTTTCTCGATTTTTGGACATCAGCTTATCAGGCGATTGACGACTAAGGCAGCTGACTGTAAACTTTAATCTGAGGATACTTGTACCTATTATTAAATTTTGGGCATAATGGAATGATAAAATTAAAAACAAGGAGCTGTTTATTAATGACCATGCGATTAGTCCCCTATTTAGTGATGGATGGTAATTCAAAGGAAGCTATCCAATTTTACGAGCAAGCCCTAGATGCCAAGCTTCTCTTTATGCAAACTTTCGAACAAATGCCGGAAAACCCGGACTTTCCTTTATCAGCAGACCTCAAAGATCGTGTGGGGCACGCTATGTTAAAGGTTGGAGAAACCGATCTGATGTTGTCGGATACGTTTCCAGGCCAACCTCATCAAACAGGAGATCAAGTTACGATCTGTATCGTAATAAAAGATAAAGAAAAATCAAAAAAGATTTATGAGGCCTTAAAGCAGGATGGTCAGGTCATCATGGAGCTGCAAGAAACTCATTTTAGTCCTTCATACGGGAGCTTAAAGGACAAGTTCGGTATTACTTTCCAAATTTTCACTGAAGAACAACGCTAAAATAAAAATGTAGTGCAGATCCTTATCTGTCACTACATTTTTTTGTTTGTTATTAGAAATGCTGTGCGAATTCAATCATTGTATGATAATATTAAAAATCGATTAAATATTGGGACTGTATTAAAGGAGATAAATAACTTGCATTTATTAGCCAAGGAGCTCAGCTTGAATCAAGAGATATCCGTGTACGAGGCTACTCAGTTATATGGAGAGAAAGGGAAATTCCGATTTTTACAGTTTTCAGATGCAGCTGTACAAGGCGCAATAGACTTGAATGATCCGAAACGTATCGTGCTGGAATATCCGCGGGCAATAATACATTTGATGGAGTCCAATAATCCCTCATTCATTAACGTATTTGTCATCGGTCACGGGATAGGGACGATAGCTGGCCATTTCTCAGAGAAAAATTTTACAGTAGCGGAAATTGACGAGAAGGTAGTGGAGTTAAGTAAGTTGTTTTTTGGCTATTTCAATAATAATGTTGCAGTTGGAGATGGACGTCAGCTTCTTAGTAATGAAGACAACCATACATTTGATTATATTATTCTCGATGCCTTCACCAAAAAGGGGACTCCTTATCATTTAACAACGCTGGATTTTTTCAAAATGACTCAACAAAAGCTAACCCGACATGGATCACTGATCATGAATTTAATGGGGAAATCTAAAAATGACAAGCAGATCAATGCTATACATACCACGCTAAGAGAAACGTATGCTTATTCAAAGGTATTCTCCCTTCCAGCAGAGAAGGGGAGTGACATGAGGAATATCATTGTTATAGGCAGCAACAATAGGATTGAATTCCGGGCACAAGATATGGCAGGTTTTTACGAAATTGAGCTAGGCGAAGGACATATCGTCCTGGACAGTGATTCCCGTTGGTTAAAATGAAATCACTGCGCAGGACCAGTAGGTTCATAACATTAATTTCGAGTGAGATTGAGATGTTTTTAACCAACAATGAGGAATGGGCGAATCAAGACTAATCCCCAAAACGAGACTGCTTCCGTATATCGATTATTCAGAACAGCAGTTTGAATTTGTAACTCAACGCCTCCTGGACATATTTTATAACCTCCACATGAGTGGAGGTTTCTTTGTTGTTCCTGATAAATTACGCTGGAGGTCTATTCAATTCAAAGCTACTAAATGATTCTTCAGATAATCTCGACGGTTGTTTATGAATTGAATAATATATTCGGTTTCCTTGTCAAAACTTGAAATATCCTTACTTTTATAAGGATCTAAAAGGATATAGGGACGAATCCTGCTATGCAGGGACAATATGCGTGGTTCTAAGTAGCTAGCATTAAATTTGGTTTCCAATACGACCTCAAGGAGAGATTTGTACATTAGACGAAACTCAGGAATATCTATTAGACGAGAGATTAAGGTGTTATAGCCTTGGATTGGAACATAATCATACTCCATTATTTGACCATGTATATCTCTTCCCCAGGTTGCGTCGTAATCCCAAGGAATAATCTCGAATAAGCCTGATGCTCCACTTCGATAAAGCGCATAGTTTTGGATAAAGCCATCATAATTCTGCGTGCATACAACTCCAACCAGCCAAAGTAAAAATTTATTTACATCTATAAGCTTGGAGATTTCATTTTTAAAATCAGACTGAGGGACTGTATTTATTTTATAAATAAGCTCTCGTATATATTGATAATCCTCTTTGAGGCCGACTTTCAGGCTGTAGCCTGCTTCGAGAGAATGTTTTATTTTATTTTCCGGTGTAATTAACGAAAAGTTTGCATCATCATTACTTGCATAAAAAATGTGCCCAGCCTGCAATCCTCTTCTTTTAAGGAAAAGGTCATCTACTGACTCAAGTTGTAAATAGACTCCTAAAGTAGAGCCGTTAAGTTTTAATAAAATGTGTTCCGCGGCAGGTGCAAGATTTCCAATATCTTCAAAGAAATCAAAGGAAAGCTTGCTTCGTATCATAGATGGATCTAAATATTCGGCATTTAAATGATATTCTCTTGCACCCAAAAATAATTGGGGTGTAGGAATTGTGAGTCGGAATGATTTTTTCTTAAGCTTCCGAATGTGGTATCCACGGTATGATACTCCAACGGCATATTGCTTTTGGTTGAATTTTAGTTTTGCGGAGACGGGTTCTTCGCTCCACATGTGATCTCGAAGAGTTTTATATTCATTTTTATTTATGAAAATTTGATAAATAGGAATCTCTCTGGGTAAATCCACTATATCATCTACCTTTTTATAAATAATATATGTTGAACTGTTATACTGCGGGCTTTAACGTGGCAAAACACGAGCTTAAGTTTTTACAACTTATATACAATATGCGGAGTTTCATTATTTCGTGACTTTGCCCAGAGCAACAATAGTATGTTCGCATAAAATATTTTACTCCCAGTATAGATGGGGAAAATAATAAGTGAGGTGGTTTTGTTGGTAGCCTTAACAGAGTACGAAATACAAGAACTGATTAATGAAACTATAGGCACTGAGTTAGAGAAGTATTTAAATCAAAATCCTAAGGAACCTGAATTAAGTAAAGACTCTAAGGATTCCAAAAGCTCTAAGGGTTCGAAAGGCTCGAAGGGCTCTAAAGGCTCTAAAGGCTCTAAAGGCTCTAAAGGCTCTAAAGGTTCTAAAGGCTCTAAAGGCTCTAAAGGCTCTAAAGGATCTAAAGGATCTAAAGGATCTAAAGGATCTAAAGGATCTAAAGGTCCGAAGGGTCTGATAGGAGGTCCGAAGGGGCCGAAAGGCTCTAAAGGCTCTAAAGGCTCTAAAGGCTCTAAAGGGTCTAAAGGCTCTAAAGGGTCTAAAGGCTCTAAAGGGTCTAAAGGCTCTAAAGGATCGAAAGACAAGGATGGGTCTAAAGGGAATAAAAGTAAGTGAAAAAAAGTGGGTTGTTAGTGTAACGATATTAAATAGGGCTTTCCTCCAAAAAAACTGGGGAAAGCCTTCTATTTTATGCTTGCTGAGAACTCATGCAGATAAATCGAAATTATAATAATTACATATTTCTCTATTAATTAAAGGGGACAGTGGCGGAAAAACACAACTACTGGGTACATGTACCATTCATAAAGGCATAGAACTTAATATAATTGTGGTGTAATCCAATAATCAAAGAGATGAGGGATTGAGTTCTATGGATAAAGAAAGTGTGATTTTATTAACAGGAAGAATTGTTCGTATCGACAGAGGAGGACCTGAGTCCAAAAAGGGTAAGCTGATCTCCGCCAAGGATGACCATATCGTAATAGACGTCGAGAATGAAGGGATGCTTTACTACAAGATGGATCATATTAAAAGCATAACCCTGGACGCTCGTGATGTTTCGGATCTGACAGGTGTGGTCCTTCCTGAAGAGCAATCTGTGTTACCTAAGTTTATTGATGCGGAAGATCTCAATTCGGTCATGGACAACATGAAATATCGTTGGGTTCAAATCAACCGCGGGGGTCCCGAGAAAACCGAAGGCGTGTTGATTGAAGCTACCGTAGATCTAGTTAGAATGGTTGTAGGCAATGAAGTAGTTCATATATTACCGTTTCATATCCGTAACATTAGCTATGGTTTAAAGAAAAATGATCAGGATAACAACAAAGATGGAAACAAAGATGCAAAAGATGGGAACAAGGATGCAAAAAAATAATTATTTAAGCCAAATACGAGAACAACAAGATACTAATAATAGAATTGAATTAATACTAACCATAAAATAGTCGCCATTCGCGGCTATTTTTTAATCCAATTGATGTATCTAGTTTGCTGTAAAATTTATCTTGTCAGGGGCAGTTTCACTATGCATGACCATGACCAGGTGCATATACATGGGATAAACTATCCAATCTATGATGCTAGAAAGGGGATATTAGATGCAATCTATAAATTCTGATGGCCTCAAGTGGCTGGTCGAAAAAGTGGTGTGTATTAATAGGGAAGGGCCCGAATCTAAAAAGGGATGGCTCGTTTCCGTTAAAGACGATCATCTTGTGTTACAAACTGAAGAGGAGTATTTATATTACCAAACGAAGAACATAAAAAGTATTACTGTTGAAAGTAGTGAACCTATAGGTGCAACTAATCACTACAATAAGAAGTCGCTTTATTTAGATGCAACAAGCTTTAAGGACATCTTGGATAAAATGAGCTTTCGGAGGGTTCAAATCAATCAAGGTGATCCTGAGAGCGTAAATGGGATACTAAGCCGTCTATTTGAGAATCACATTGACCTTGTTCAAGGGCATGAGGTAATTAAAGTAGCGATGCCTCATATTAAAAATGTTAGCTATAATCTCCGTAAACAAGTGGCACATTCAAATAAGGATTCACAGGCTGAAAAGATTGCAAATAACAAGACTGATGACGTAACTGAGTCTATAGAATTGAAAGAACAGACAACAATGCAGGAGACGAAATCAGCATTTGAAAATCACGTTAATCTTAAAGATTCTCAGGCTGGGGAGATTGCCGATAACCAAATTAATGCCGTAATTGAGTCTACAGAATTGAAAGAACAGACGAGAGTGCTTCAGGATCAAGATCTTGATTCTGTTGTAGGTGATGAACGAACAGTAGCCCTGCCATTATTTGTGGACCATCCAAGTCTGGATACTACTTCAGAGCAAGTAGTGGTAGGTTCTAGCCAAGATATCTTGGGCATGAAACTTCCAGTCTCCAACTATTCTGAGGAAATGTATCATCATCCGTTTGTTGAACAAACTGTCCATAAAAAAGGAACTCGTCGTTCTCGTAAATCCAAGCTTATTAAAAGGAATCGTAAAACTAATCGTAAAACTAATCGTAAAACTAATCGTACAACAACATCTCGAAGAAAAAAATGGATAATTAAGACCAAATTAATAAGAACCTCAAAAGCTGCAAAGAAAATTAAAAAAATAAAAATTACAATATTATGGAGCAAAAAGCGGCAACCTTCGAAGGCTGTAGTACTACGATTTGTTTGGCTTAATCCAATTATAAAAATGCATTTTCATCGAAAATAACATGATGGAAGGGGGAGGAACTTGTGATCCCTGTGGGTCTGTCAAATCTTTTGTGTAAACTCTTTTACAGACCTTCCCCCGAGGGGGAAAATTTCGAAAATTAGCGCAAATGCTGGCCAATTCGTTCGGGAAAGAAAACCGACAGCTGAAGCAGCATTTGGCCCCAGTTCTGTACGCGGCCTGTCCATTTGCGGGTGACGTCCATCGTGGCTAGATAGAGCATCTTGAGCAACGCCTCGTCGGTCGGGAAAATACTTTTTCCTTTTGTCACCTTCCGGAGCTGACGGTGGTAGCTTTCAATAATGTTGGTCGTGTAGATCAGCTTTCGAATCTCGGGTGGGTACTTGAAGAATGTTGCGAGTTCGTCCCAATTCGTGCGCCAAGACCGGATGATCAGTGGATATTTACTTCCCCAGATTTCTTCAAAGCGGTCTAATTCCAGCAAGGCTGCATCCTCGGTTGTTGCTTTGTAAATCGGTTTTAAATCGGCCGTTACCTTCTTAAGGTCCTTGTACGACACAAAGCGGGTGGAATTTCGGATCTGGTGGATGATGCATTTTTGGATCTCCGTTTGGGGATAGCAGGCAGCAATCGCTTGGGAAAAACCTGTGAGATTATCCACGCAGGTAATTAAAATATCTTGCACGCCGCGGTTTTTTAGGTCATTTAAGACCGTCAACCAGAACTTGGATGACTCATTTTCGCCTATCCACATCCCCAGTACATCTTTGCTTCCGTCTAAGTCAATGCCGATCACCATGTAAGCTGCTTTATTCACAATATGTCCGTCCTGCTTGACTTTGAAGTGGATCGCATCCAGAAAAACAACCGCATAGACGCTTTGCAGCGGACGGTTTTGCCACTCTTTATTGAGGGGAACGATTTTGTTGGTCACGTTGGAGATCATCGTCGGCGATACGTCAATACCATACAGCTGCTCCAGGTGGTCCTGGATATCCCGCGTGCTAACTCCCTTCGCGTACATGGCAATAATCTGGTCCTCAATGCCCGTTACATTCGACTGGTGTTTCTTCACAACGAGGGGTTCAAACTCGCCTTGGCGATCTCGCGGGACTTGAATTTCCTGTTCGCCGTATTCGCTCGTTATGTTTTTTTTACTTTTACCGTTACGGCTGTTCGGGGTCTGTTTGTTCTTCGTATCATGCTTGTCGTAGCCTAACTGGGTGTCCATTTCGGCTTCCAGCATTTCCTGCAGGGTTTCAGCAAATAGATCCTTTAAGGCATTTTGTGCATCTTGCGCGGTGACCAGCTTGTTCTCCTTAATGAACTGACGAAGCTGTTGTTTGGTCCATAATCCCATGTGTGCTCCCCTACCTTTCCTATAATTTCATTTTAATAGGTTTTGGAGTTTACACAATCTATTTTATAGACTCATCCCTGTAATCTTTTTATTACTCAGTGGAATGTCGTTGTATATGCTCTTAAAGCCTGTGTCGGCTGCTGCACTTCCAAATGCAAACAAGGTGCAAACGGACCATTTTGTGAATCAGGCTTTACAAAGCATGGCGAAGATAAATGATTAATGTAGATTTGTTATGGATGCTTATTATATTCGCTCTTACGGTGATTTTTATCATGTGGAGGCCGTTTGGAATTAATGAATCTATCCCTACTTCCATCGCAGCATGTATTATTCTTTTATTAGGAATCGTTCCACTTGGTGATATTCTAAATATATTTGAAATTGTTAGTGGGGCTTCAATCACGATTCTTTCCACCATAGTTATGTCTATAGTATTAGAAAGCATTGGTTTTTTTCGGTGGGCGGCTACTAATTTGTCGGCAAAGGCTAACGGATCTGGAATTAAATTATTTTGGTATATTAATTTGCTTTGCTTTTTAATGACGCTGTTTTTTAACAACGACGGCAGCATTCTAATTACAACACCTATTATTATTCGAACGCTCTCTTTACTCCAGTTAAAGCCGCATCAAAAAATTCCGTATTTAATCTCAGGTGCATTAGTAGCAACAGCAGCTAGTGCCCCTATCGGGGTCAGCAATTTAGCCAATTTGATTGCTTTAAAAATTGTAGGTCTTAATTTAAACTCTTATGCTGCTATGATGTTTGTTCCCTCAATGCTGGGCGTTGGGTGTATCACGATTTCGCTCTTCTTTTTGTTCAAAAGGGACATTTCAATTAACGTTTCCACGATTAAATATAAGGAGACCGCATTCTCGGTATATACTTCAGGTAAGCTAGCACATCCTTTGTTACCCAAACGGGCGAAGGAAGAACCTATCGATTGGAAGATGTTCCGACTTTGTATAGGGATAGTAGTAGCAATTCGTATCAGCTTTTTCGTGCTCGCCCCATGGGGTATCCCAACTGAATGGCCTGCCATTGTCGGAGCGATACTATTAATTGTAATAAGATGGTATAAGAAAAGGATGGGAGTAATGGATATATTGAAGAAAAGCCCATGGCACATACTATTATTTGCATTTAGCATGTATGTGATTATATATGGTCTTCATAACGTTGGAATGACGGCACTTATCATAAATCAATTCGGAGACAGCGTCGGAAAAAGTCCACTTTATGCAATTTTTATCATGGGATTTTTGCTTACTATCTTATCTAACATATGCAATAACCTTCCTTCTATAATGATTGGTACACTAGCTATTAAAGAGATGGGCTTGGATCTCCATACCATGCAAGTGGCTTATTTAGGCAATGTAATTGGTTCTGATATCGGATCATTGTTATTACCTATGGGAACCCTCGCTACACTTCTTTGGATTCACACCTTAAGACAATACAATATCGCAATGAACTGGGGGAAATACTTGAGAGTAACATTGTTTGTCGTTCCAGCTAGTTTGATCCTAAGTCTATTCGGACTTTACGTTTGGACAACGTACTTTATATTTTAATTTTTATAAGAGGGAGGTATGATTAAACATGACATTTTTAAGATCTCTTGTTGGTAAACCCATTGAATTGGAAATTTCAGGTCAGATTCATCGACTAGGTATCCTAATAGATTATAGCCCGGAAATAATAGTTCTATTTGATGGAACCAATTACTTGTATATGCCCTTCGGACATATCCGGAATATTAGACTTGCCTTAAAGTCATTACCACAATCATCAGAATATACTTACCAACGAGCAGACACAATTCTTGATGGTGATGATGAACTATCTTACCGGAAAATATTAAATGAGTCCATGGGGATGCTTCTACAAGTTTATATCTCTAATAATCAATCGGTTTACGGATATATAACAAAAGTATTAAAGGACTATGTTGTCTTTCAGTCTTCTGTATATAAAACATTATTTATCCCTATGTTTCATATAAAGTGGCTGATTCCATATCCAGAGAACAAGGCACCTTATACTCTAAAAAACGAGGTATTACCGATCGCGCCATCCCAATTCCGATTAGCTGGAACTTTCGAGGAGCATCTTAAGAGCTTGGAAGGGAAAATGGTTGTATTTGATTTAGGTACCAGCACAGATAAAATCGGCTTGTTGAAAACTATCCAGAACCAAATGGCTGAAATTATCACTGCAGATCAAAAAGTATTATATTGGAATATTCATCATATCAAAATGGCATGTTTTCCTGAGTAATACTCCCTCCTTCGAAAGGCAACATCCTATCATTGATCGTGGTAGTGAATTCATAATTTAATATATGCATGATGTTAAAAGTTGTACTAGATATCAATCTATTCTTTTAAAAGTCCACTTCTAACTATACAAGCTTAATAAGCATCTGATAGACTCTTTTATGAGACCGATAGCATCAATAAAACTGGACAGCGGAAAAATATTTAAATAGGTACCTATTGTCCCATAGGTCTAAATGCAACGCCTCCTCGATAAATAAATAGTGGGGTGATACTATGGCGGTTGTAAAGGCCCGAGATCAGGACATTAATTTATTGGCTAGGCTGCTTCGTGCTGAAGCAGAGGGTGAAGGTGATCAAGGTATGCTGATGGTAGGCAACGTAGGGATAAATCGAATTCGAGCTAACTGCTCTGATTTTAAGGGACTTCGGACGATTCCCCAAATGATTTATCAGCCGCATGCTTTTGAAGCTACACAGCATGGCTATTTTTATCAAAAAGCAAGAGAAAGAGATGTGAGGTTAGCTAAAAGATCCGTAGAGGGAGAAAGGGTTTGGCCGGCCAAATTCAGTCTGTGGTATTTTAGACCTGAGGGTGATTGTCCAGATGAATGGTATAATCAGCCTTTAGTAGCAAGGTACAAAGCTCATTGTTTTTACCAGCCGACCTCTGAAACCTGTGATAATATTTACAATACGTTTTAAGAATTACGGAGTCGAAAGGCTCTTTTTTTCATTTCTGGGTCAATACGACAATGCCCAATTAAAGCAGTACTGTAAGAAACCTCATAAACCGATAAAACCGATTATTCTATCTCACGGAATAGTCGGTTTTTTTAGTTTAGTTTCACTTCGGAGGGGGAATGATATCTTAAAAAGTCAAGAGGTGATGTTTATGGAGCATTTATCATCAAGTAAAAAAGTGACGATTATGATTGCATTAATGGCAGCGATGTTTTTTGCAGCCATTAATCAAACCATCGTAAGTACAGCGATGCCGCGAATTATTGCGATTCTTGGAGGGATAGAGTATTATACTTGGGTTATTACGATGTATATGTTGACATCTACAATCGCCACGGTGCTTGTGGGTAAGCTATCCGATATTTATGGACGTAAACCGTTTTTGTTAACGGGAATTGTATTTTTCGTTATCGGAGCGTTCCTTTCCGGAACAGCATCCACCATTTTTCACTTAATTACTTATCGGGGTATACAGGGTTTAGGCGGCGGTATACTGATGTCAGCAACGGTAACGGCTGTAGGCGATTTGTTCGCTCCACGAGAGCGGGCAAAATGGACCGGAGTTATGATGGCGATATTTGGGTTTTCGAGTGTGATTGGTCCTACGTTGGGCGGATTTATGATCGATCATATGGCTTGGCATTGGGTTTTCTGGATTTTCCTTCCACTTGGTTTGGTGGTTTTTGTGATGATTTGGTTCATGTTTCCCAAAACCTCTCGGGTACAAACGGAATCGATTGATTACTTGGGGTCGTTGTTTCTGTCGTTAGCTATTATTGCTTTGCTGCTCGGATTTTCTTGGGCTGGCTCCAAATATACATGGGGATCATCACAAATCCTTGGTCTTCTTGCGGCTGCCGCCGTTTGTTTAATCATTTTGATTCTCATTGAACGCAAAGCTAAAAGTCCTGTGATGCCGCTGTCCCTGTTCAAAAACTCAATCGTAACGATTTCCAACAGTGTCGGATTTCTTATGAACGCAGGGATGATGGGTGCTATGATCTATTTACCATTTTTCGTGCAAGGTGTCAAAGGGGTTTCACCAACCAATTCTGGTTTTGTCAATATGCCGATGTCGATAAGTATGATTGTTCTCAGCACGTTATCGGGGCGATGGATATCCAAATCAGGTAAATACAAGCGGTATGCGATTATAGGAATGCCTTTCTTGGTAGCGGGTCTGGTGATGATGGCTTTCATGAACAGTATACCAATGGCTGTTGCCAGTATGCTTGTATTCGGGATAGGGTTAGGAATAGCGATGCCGGTGTTTACGTTAACCGTACAAAATGCGGTCTCGCCTTCTGATTTGGGTGTGGCAACAGCTACCGCGACATTGTTCCGAAATTTGGGTGGCACCATAGGTATTGCCGTAATGGGTACCATAATGAACAGCACACTAACTAAAAAATTGAATGCTGCAATGACTTCCGGACAAGGAGTCGATTTAACGAAGCTGGATCCGGCAATAGCTAGTCAGCTATCAGGTTTTTTAAATCCGCAAATACTTCTGGATCAACCGAAACTCAAAGAGCTGCAAACCACATTACCGCCTAATATAGAGCCGCTGTTTCTTCAACTTATTGCTATGCTGCGTTCAGTGCTCAGTGATACGCTGACTGTTGTGTTTCTGTTTGGTACTGCACTTTTGGTGTTAGCATTTCTGCTGGTCCTGTTCTTAAAGGAAATTCCGTTACGCACCTCCAATGATGTGAAGAAGGAGCAGCCAGAAGAAGAAGAAGTTCTGAAAAGAAAAGTCAAAGCACCTGCACATTAAAAAACCTGTTTAGAAACCTGCCTAAAATCCGCGCCCAGCGCGGATTTTTATTGCAGCAAACGTATAAACGTTACGCTATAAATCCATATACGCTTTATACAACGTTATGCATAACTTTCCTTGTATGTACTTTTTGGTTAATATGTATAAGTCAATGAATTTTTTGAGTAAGAAAGGAAATGGTACGATTGAGTAATATTTATTTTAAACTGGTAAAGCTATGTGTAATAGGTTCCATCATCTTTTCTTTACCGTTAACTGCATTTGCATCCAATGAAACGAATCCAAGCATTCGACTATTTTATGAAAGCTCCAAGTCTGGTAAGGTCATCGATTTTGTGGGTGACAGTACGACGGAATCAGCCCCTGCTATGTTTAAGCGCTTTTTAGAGCAATATGCTGTCACAGGCGGAGCGCTTCAAGGCGTAACGATAAATAATCGTGGAGCAAGCGGCAACACGCTGCATAACTTTGTTAACGATAACACCGCTAATGGAAATTCGTTGGGTAAGGTTATTAAAGATAACGCGGATTTGTACATTATTTCTTATGGGATTAACGACATTCGCAGAAGCTCCACCACCGGAGCAAGTGGTCCAACTCAAATTAAAGCGGATCTTAAGACAACTATCGATCGTTTGCTAAAAGAAACAAAGGGGAGTATTCTACTACGCACACCGAATACTTTTTTATCAAGAAATCCCGTGGATTCTGTCCTGGTATCGCCTATAGAAAATGCACAGCTATATTCTGATCAATTATGGGGAATTTATGAAAGCTTTAAAGACTATAGCGATCGGGTAGATGTTATTGATATCCCCAGTTTAGTATTTGGTCGAAAAGCAATGCCAGAACACATTTTAATGCAGGATATATTACATCCCAACGATGCTGGCTATCAAGCTATAGCGGATGCTATCGCTGACCGAATCACGGGAGGAACGGCAGCGGGAGAATGGCATTATATGGCTTATGACCCGAAAACCTTCACTATTGAATTAAGACAAGCGACTCCCATTTATGATGATTGGCAGCAGCTTAACCACAAACCTGTTTCCTATGTAGAACCGCAAATTTTGACCGTATTGAAGGAAAAGATCGACGAGGGGAATGCAGCGGGGACCTGGTATCAGGTCCAAACCTGGCTTGGTGAAAAATGGATTCACGCTGTCCGACCGATTGTACGTTATACCGAATGGGTCCATAACATTCATCCAGTCAACAACAAACAAACAACAGTGAAAGTGATGAATGGAACCTTGTTGTACAAAGACGCTTATACCGACACGAGCACAGGGTATTCCATTAATCCGCAGTCTGTGGAAGTGATTGACGTAGGGAATTATATGTATAAAATCAAGACCTGGTATGGTGATTTATGGATTCCATCCAGTGCAACGAATACCCTGCTGGATAACCATTATGGAAAATTTGCGGGTTCGAATAAGGTTGTTCCAGTTGACCAAGTTATTAATCTAACAACGACCACAGCTTTGTCCGAATTACCTACAACATTGGCAGCAAAAAGTTTAGGAGCGCTCTCGCCCCAAATGGTACGAGCTTTTGAAAAAAAAGGGGATTGGTATCATATCCATACCAACTGGACAGGCGATGCATGGCTGTACTATCCCATTGTCACCAATATGAAGCTTTAAGTACGGTAGAGCTTCTTCGTTAGAGTGAAAAGGCTATCTCGATTTTTTAGCCCTGATTACTGCGGCCACGGCTTGTTTCATGGCGATTCCTGCTCGATTCCAGGAATGATTTCGCATATCGCTTCGACCTTGTTTTCCTTTTTGGCGACAAATTGCTGGATGCTGATAAGCAAACCTCATCTGTTTTTTTAAATGTTTTAGGTTAGGCTCAGCCCAAAGCTGTCCACGCTGAGCGAACAAATTGCGGAAATTTCGGGATATAGATTTCTTCATACTAAGAACCGGAGGCTGCAGCTTGTAGTCAATCAGTAACGAATTTTTAGCGTTCAGAAAGTCCATTTGACCGCCCCAACGGGTAGCGATTACAGGGAGCCCGCTGGACAATGCTTCTAGAAATGGCAGGCCGACACCTTCTCCTCGTGTAGGAAGAACAAACGCATTCCCGGTCGCATATAGAGCTTTGAGCTTTTGAGGACTTGTATGGCCGGTAATCAGATGTAATGGAGCAGTATGGCCGCATCTGCATTTTTTCTTGTAGGCATGGATGCGTCTGTGAATAGAACTACCGGATTCTTTTGAACCGATTCCATTGGTTTTGATCACTAAAGCAACTCGGTCCTTGGGAGAGAATTCTTCCCAGTAAGCTCTTAATAAAGTTTCGGGATTTTTACGGTGTTGGAATGTAAAAACAGAAACAAATACAAAGGTCCCTTTCTTTAAAGACAGGGGCAGCTTTCTGTTGCTAGGAGTAAAAGCTTGAGTGTTCACCCCATGAGGAACGATAAATACGGGAACCTTGACTCCACTGGCTTTCATTGCAGTCTTGTTCTGTACAGAAGGCACAATAACCGCATCATATCGGTTCATATAAGGGCGCCAATTTGTAGGTATACGTGTTGTTTCCCAAACGGTATTCAGTACAATATAACGATATTGTTTACGAGCTTTTTTCAAGTCCAGCGTGTTCGGTAATCCATGGTAGATTAAAATGTGTGTCTTTTTGGGTGCAATTGGCTTTTTGACTAAAGAACTAAGAACACCAAGCTTGTTCCTTGTATAGAGTAGAGGTCTGCTCCGGTTCGTCGCCACTTTCACGTCTACTCCTTGTCGATGCAAGGCTAGGGCATACTCTCGGCTTGCGGTACCAATTCCAGTTGATTTCAGAACAGGACCGTTCCAAATGACTTGATAATTTTTCACAGTTAACCATCCTTATGGAGCAATAGCTCCCTTTTATTTTAAAATGGTTGTAAATCGTTTGCGATATCCTATGCTTGCCGGGCAGCCTTGGTAAGGGCTAGGAGAATTTTCATCAGCTTTTCGTTTTCTCATCATTTCGTCATCGTTATCCAGTGGGTTATTCTAATTTTTCAAATGATTAAAGGTTGGGCAGGGAAGTATATACTGGAAGCGGGAGGAGGGAATATATGAATATTAAGCAGCAGCTTGCGAGTGCTTTTATTATCAGTGTTATATGTGCAGTTTGTTTCGGTCTGATTGCTTTACTGATTCATGATCGTCGATTGGATGCATTTGATCAAACAATTCTTCAGTGGATTCAAGGACTCGAATCACCAGCCTTAACGAACGTAATGAAGGGATTTACCTTAATTGGATCCGGTATGGTTGTCGCTATTTTGGTTCCTAGCGTTGCTGTATTTTTATACTTTGTGTTGGGGCATCGAAGGGAGCTCGTCTTTTTCATAGGGGTTATTATAGGCTCTTCATTATTAAATGAGGTGTTGAAAATTATCTTTCATCGGGCTCGTCCTACTATTCATCGTATCATTGAGGCAACCGGCTACAGCTTTCCAAGTGGACATTCGATGGCTGCGTTTACACTATATGGTGTCGTTACTTTTCTTTTGTGGAGACATGTATCGAGTGTTTTTAAACGTAGTATGCTGATCTTATTCAGTATGCTGATGATTCTAATGATCGGTATAAGCCGCATTTATTTAGGTGTACATTATCCAAGCGATGTATTGGGTGGATACATGGTGAGTGGCTCCTGGCTTGCGGCATCCATATGGTTCTTTCATAAATATGGTTATGCTGGAGCTGCTAAGAAAGTTCATCCTTGACAAGTTACTACTCAAATGCAGCCTACCTCCGAAGAGGCAGAGCTGCTTATACAATCCTATATGTCTGATAGTGCCGTTGTAATACTACAAAACGCGCCGTGCTGTCTTGTAATGAGAGCTCCACCAGCCGGAGTTCATATCTGATATGGTGACCCCCGGTCCACCGTACGTGTGTAAAATCTTACCATTCCCCATATAAATAGCCACATGATGAATTGGTGAATAGAAGAACACCAGGTCACCAGGCTGCAGCTGATTCCTGGATACATAGCTGCCAACCGTAGATTGCTGCTTTGAAGAGCGCGGGAGTTGGATACCGTATTGTTTATATACATGTTGAGTAAAGGAAGAGCAATCAAATACATTCGTTGTCCCCGTTGGCGCGCCATACATATAAGGAACTCCCATAAGACGTTTTCCTGTAGCTATTATTTGACTGGCTTTGCTGGAATTGATTGCAGCGGCGGATGCTGCCTCTACGGCACCATTCCCCATAAAGCTGCCTGACCCTAATAGTAAAGTAAGACTGAGAGCAACACTTACTGACCATTTTCCTACACGGTGATTTACGAACATACGATTTCCTCCTCTGGATCATGTTGTTAGTTAGGTGATCACCTGTGCCCACTATAGCACATCGTAAAAACCCTTTATTTACTAACAGAGACTCAGAGGCATGCGTAGTATGGTTTTATTTCACTTTATTAAAAAGAAATAAGAAAATTCTAATAGTAACTGTCTTTACGAACAGAAAGGATTGTGGCATAGTTAACTCTCATTTTTCACATAAAAAAAGAATCGCTCTTTTGTAAAGAGCAATCCTTGTGGGGGAACAAGTTTAAAACACCTTTGTCGTCCATGATTCACAGTTCCAGGTTTCGGTAACGACATCACGATAAAACTCAGGTTCGTGGGAAATTAACAGGATGCTGCCCTTGTAAGCTTTTAGAGCCCGCTTCAGTTCATCCTTGGCATCCACATCCAAGTGATTCGTCGGCTCATCGAGCACGAGCAGATTCGTTTCGTTGTTGATCAGCTTGCAAAGACGAACCTTTGCTTTTTCGCCGCCGCTGAGCACGACAATTTTACTCTCGATATGTTTGGTTGTGAGTCCACACTTGGCCAACGCCGCGCGCACTTCAAACTGCGAAAAAGAAGGGAATTCCTTCCACACTTCTTCAATGCAGGTATTGTAATTGGCGTCCTTCATTTCTTGCTCGAAGTAGCCAATATTCAGATGTTCACCAAGCCTTACTGTACCTGACAGAGCCTGAATCTCACCTAAAATACTCCGAAGTAGTGTCGTTTTACCGATACCGTTCGCACCTACAAGTGCAATTTTTTGACCGCGCTCCATACGAAGATTGAGTGGTCTGGATAAAGGGCTGTCATAACCGATGATGAGATCCGTTGCTTCAAAAATCAGCTTTCCAGACGTTCTCGCGTCCTTGAAGTTGAAAACTGGCTTCGGTTTTTCTTTGGCGATTTCGATGATTTCCATCTTATCAAGCTTCTTTTGTCTGGACATTGCCATATTTCTTGTTGCCACACTCGCTTTATTACGAGCTACGAAGTCTTTCAAATCGGCGATTTCCTGCTGCTGACGTTTATGAGCGGATTCCAACTGCTGTTTTTTCATTTCGTGGACCTGCTGGAAGTAGTCGTAATCGCCAACATAGCGGTTTAACTCTTGATTTTCCATATGATAGATCAGGTTAATGACACTGTTCAGGAACGGAATGTCATGTGAGATCAAAATAAATGCATTATCATACTCCTGCAAGTATCGCTGCAACCATACAATATGCTGCTCATCCAGATAATTCGTCGGCTCATCTAGAAGCAGGATGTCTGGTTTTTCTAGCAGCAGCTTGGCAAGTAAAACCTTCGTACGCTGTCCACCGCTTAGGTCATTGACGTCCTTATCCAATCCAATATCGGTAAGTCCCAGTCCGCGAGCGGTTTCGTCGATCTTGGCATCGATCATGTAAAAATCTTGATTTGTCAATGTATCCTGAATCGTCCCAACATCCTCAAGCAGTTGTTCAAGCTCCTCTGGAGTTACATCGCCCATTCTTGCGTACATGTCGTTCATTTCTTGTTCCATATCGAACAGGAATTGGAAGGCGCCCTTAAGAACATCACGCATCGTTAGACCCTTACTGAGCACCGCGTGCTGATCAAGGTATCCTACTCGCATACGCTTGGACCATTCAACCTTGCCCTCATCTGGCTGAAGCTTACCCGTAATAATGTTCATGAAGGTGGACTTGCCTTCACCGTTAGCACCAATAAGTCCAATGTGCTCGCCTTTAAGCAGGCGGAATGATACATCTTTGAAGATCGCACGATCTCCAAAACCGTGACTTAGTTTTTCTACGTTTAATATGCTCATCATTGACACCTTTTCTTATAAACTTTGTTCTCACTTATTATAAGCTGTAAAGGAGGAATAACTCAATATCGGAAACAACAACTGTCCAGCCCCGTCTTCCAATCGCTGTTGCAGCTGTATTCATAATTGAATAAAAGGTATAAAATGGAAAATGTGAGAGAATGGAATGTGGTAATATCTATGAAATTATTTATTTTCTAAAATATGTTTTTGTGTTAGAATAAACGGGAACAAACGTTCCGATAAAATAGAGAGAAGGTGCGGGATTGATGACGGAACGGTATTCAGAAATAGATCAGGTGATTGCCTACATCCATCAGCATATCGATGAACCGATCTCTTTGTCCCAATTAGCATCTCATCTTGCCTATAGTCCATATCATTTCACTCGTATTTTCAAAGAAAGAATGGGTCTATCCCCATTATATTATGTGTCTTCACTCCGATTGCAAAAAGCAAAGGATTTGTTGCTTCGTACGAATTTGAGTGTTCGGGATATTGGATTAGAAATTGGACAGCAAAGTCTGGGAACCTTTACGACGCGGTTCACCGAACGGGTAGGCATGACGCCGACCGACTTTCGAAACTCAACACTTGAAGCGAGCAGCGAGTTCCGTTCTTTACATAACCTTAAAGACTTGTGTACTTCTCACTCTGATAACAATCATTATGGAAGAATAGAAGGGACCATCCAATCCACGATTCCTTTTGATGGTGTCATACTGATCGGCTTATTTCCCAAACCTATTCCTGAAGGACTACCCTTACACGGAACATTGCTGTTTTCATTGGGAGATTTTTGTTTTACGGGCGTACAACCAGGCACCTATTATTTGATGGCGACATCGGTCTCCTGGGGAATGCAGGCTACGGACATACTGCTTCCTCATACAACCTTACGTACTCGTTCAAGAGAGCCGATCGTAGTCCAATCCTGCTCCGACGTTCCACATCAGCAAGTTACGCTTCACGTTCCCCGCTTGGATGACCCTCCCATCCTGATTTCCCTTCCCTTGCTGATGAGTAACTTCCTCAATCGAACTATGCAGCATAGTAATCGATAAGCCATCCCAGAATCGTAGAGAATGAAATGCCCGCTAAATGGTAACTATAATACATGTTTAACCTATAAAATAAAAATACATTTAAGCAGGGAGCAGCCAGCTTGGAAAAATTGTATACAGCTACCGTAAAAGCATCAGGTGGAAGAGATGGCAAGGTTGTGTCCAGCGATAACATTCTGAATCTTGAAGTAAGGATGCCTAAAGAATTAGGAGGTGCAGGTGGTGCGGCTACCAATCCTGAACAGCTTTTTGCAGCCGGATATGCTGCGTGTTTTGAGAGTGCATTAAACTTGGTGTGCAGAACACAACGAATCAAGGTGGAAAGTACAGAGGTTACGGCCCACGTCACTATTGGTAAGGAAGCAGATGGCGGATTCGTGCTTGAAGTGAAATTGGATATTGCCTTACGGGGGATTGAAACCTCAGTAGCAAAAGAATTGGTTGAAGCCGCACATCAAGTATGTCCATACTCCAAAGCAACGAGAGGTAATATAACCGTCGAACTACATCTTGTTTAACTTTATACTGTGTACCAGCTGAAGACTGCCGGAGACACTTAGGTCCTTAACTGGCTGCTGCTTCAGCTTGTACACTTTTTTTGAAATATTCCCTTCAGTACACATGGATATGTTCCTCTAAACCCGATTACTTTTTCACCACGATATATTGTCTTTCCTGCCATTCAAATTCGTCTCCTAGTTCAAATATATTCAAGTCGAGTACAAGATCAAGCTTGCTGTTTCGCGGTTCTTCGAATCTCTCAATTCCATGTGCCCAACAAGCAAAGAGCTCTGCATCTTCACCTGATTCGAGAATGCGGTTAAGGTAGGTGAAAAGCTCTGTCAAACATTTTTTGCCCAGTAGATAAGATTGTGGCCTAATTTCTTGATTCCGTTTGCTGATACTGAACGAGCCTCCGTCGTGATCAACCTGATAAACGAACGGATGCCGAAAATGCCGTGAAGTATCCTGATTGGTAAGTGGACCGCTGATATAAAGGCCGGCAGCATCCTCCTCCGTCTCATATACCTCAGTATTCTGTTCATAAAGATGAGTGAGTTCGATTGTGGCGGGTAGTGAGTTAGCCTGGGGTGGATGCAGTTCCAGAGCATCTTTAAGCTTCATTATGGTTTTCTTTTTACCGAAAGATCCTGTTGGCAGCTTTTTATCTGAGGCTATATAGTAGAAGAGGGTCATGGTTTGCTCCTTTATCTGTACACAATCAGTTGATTCTCGGAAAACGAGATCGTTCGAATTCTAATCATGAGACAAGGATACCTTACGGATATCCCCATCCATTCAATCATGGTTGAGCCATCTATGGATCAGACCGAATTTCGCGTACTTACAGTAGCTCACCTAATGCGTGAGCCTGTTTATCCAATTGTTGTGCAGCAAGGCCGATACCCGTAAATTCATCAACTGCCTGCTGAGTAAGACGTTGACTGTCAGTAATTAAGGTTTGCGAACGTTTTGTACCTTTTGCAATTTCTGTTACCTGAGCAGCAATTCCCTCCAAATTAGAGTTCACTTCCGCTGTCGCTTCCTCTGCCTGCTTAGCCAACTTACGAACCTCGTTTGCCACCACGTTAAAGCCGCGTCCATGTTCTCCTGCGTGCGCGGCTTCGATAGCGGCATTCAAAGCCAACAAATTTGTTTGTGAAGCGATATCCCGAATTGTCCTCATGATCCCGCGAACGGAGCTAGCCTTATTTTCCAATAGCTGCAGCACTTGGATGTTGTCATTAGCCTCTTTGACGACACTTTCAACGGCTGATGCAATTTGCTGGCTGCTAAAAATCCCTTCCTCTGCACGTTGTAAAAGGTCATGTGCCATCTGCTGCAAATCACTTGTAACTTGGGTGGTGGCATTCTCACGAGCTGTGATGTCCGTTGCCACTTTAATTACGGCTTGCACTTGACCTTCTGCGTCAAAAACCGGGCTATAGGTAGCCTCGAACCATAATAAACGTCGATTTTTTGTAACTCGTAATATTTTTTCCTGAAAAGGATGTCCGCGCTTAAGATCATTCCATAGCGCGGCATACTCCGGACTATTGACAAACTCTGGTGTACAGAACTGTCGATGCATCAATCCTGGCATTTCGGCTGTTTCATAATCCATAGTCTTTGCAAAGTTATCATTTGCCCATAATACTTTACCGTGGATGTCGAACTCGATCATGGCCAATGACCGATCAATGGCTGAAAGCACAGCTTTCTCATCAAGCACTTGGTTGCTTGTATGCTTATCATTTGTTGCACTAATCATGTAGGGCTCCTTCTTGAGTATAATATATGCATAGATTATGTATAGATTTATATAATAAAATATACAGAAACTATACAAAATCTATACAAAATATGCAACATATATTTTAATATCATTGAATTTATATGAGTAATGCTCTTGCACTATTCATTTTGTATAATTTATGTATAATTAAATCGAGGTGGGTAAGATATGTATAGCATTAAAAAAGCTTCTGAATTGCTAGGTATTCCCACAGTAACCATAAGAGCTTGGGAAAATAGATACCAGATCATAAATCCAATTAGAGGGAATGGTGGACATCGTTTATATAGCGATGCCGATATAGACACACTTAAATGGATAAAAACCCAAATTGACGAGAACAAAATGAAAGTAAGCGAGGCTGTGTGGCTGCTGAAACAAAGAAGTCTTAAGAAACCCATTAAAGCGGTTGAACGAACACAAGTCGGTAAGCCCTATGATGATCTAATTGAAAGGCTATTTGGACACTTAGTTGATCTCAATACATTCCAGTCACACGAAATAATCGATCTTGCTTTTGCCTTGTATCATTATGACGATGTGTTCCATCATATTCTGGTTCCAGTATTATATCAAATGGGTGAAGAGTGGGAAAGAGGGAACGTAACGGTTGCTCAGGAGCATTTCTCTTCCCAATTGGTAATGCAAAGAATAACACAGTTTTTTAGAGTTCTTCCCATTCATCCTGATCTGCCAAAAGTGCTGGCTTTGTGTCCTGAGGGAGAACATCATCATATGGGCTTGATGCTCTTCAGCTTATTTTTACGAAAAAAGGGTGTGGATGTGATTTATTTAGGCCCCAATACACCCTTAAGTGATTTGAAACTAGTCATTGAGCAGAAGCAGATTTCTGTAGTGGCTGTTTCGGTTACTGATCATGGACTTATCGAAGCGTTGGAGCATTGGATCGATGAATGTCGGGTAAAATACCCGAATCTAAAATTTGTGCTTGGTGGAACGGGTTTTCAACATTGCTTATCACATATATCCACTTATGTCCAACCCGATGATCAGAATAGCTGGGAAATGTGGTACAAGATGGATATTATGGGTGCCAAGCCATCTTTTGTATGAGGCAGCTTGTAGAAGAGTGGAGTAATCGAGATCCATATTTTATTAGCGAAAGGATTTGAGTATATGACTATGTCTGTTTCAGTTCCTGATCTTTCGGCCAGGCCCTTCCGTTTAACCACGGAACGATTGATGGTTGCATCGTCTGAAGTACTATATCGCGCATGGACAGAGCAGTTCGATGAATGGTTTGCTGCTCCTGGTTCGGTAATTATGAAAGGTGAGGTCAATTCTGTTTTCTTTTTTGAAACGAGCTACAAAGTAGAGTCGGAAAAAGAGGCAAGGCGCCATCCGCATTACGGGCGTTTCCTAAGGCTTGTGCGTGAACGTCTTGTGGAAATGACATGGGTTACTGGGGCGGGTGGAACACTTGGAGCTGAAACGGTGGTCACGGTAGAGTTCACTCCCCGAGGCACAGGTACGTATTTACGCCTCACACATGAAGGCTTTCAGGACGAGGCGTCAAGGGATGCGCACGATCAGGCTTGGCCATTTGTGCTTGAACAGCTTGATCAACGGATGACAGCGAGAACATCATGAATTTTCTAAGTCCCGACTTATCAATAAGGGAAGGGCAGCCTATAGCTGCAGTCATTCCTAAATTGAACTGAATATAAAGTAAACAAAGAGTAGGCCGAGGCCTACTCTTTGTCGTAGATCATGCTGTGTAAATTGGCAAAATCGTGATATATAAGCTGCTGCACATCCTCTAATCCTATAGATTTAAATGTAATTAAGTCCGTTTGTAAGGGGAAGCGGAATTGTAGACCACCCTGGCAGGAGTGGCTTGTGGAGGGAGGAAGGATCGAACAGCAATGTAACGAGCTCGGAAGGAGTGATGACGAGGCTCGTATCTCCAGTCTTTACCTTATAGGTACCATCCTCCATGGAGTTAACCATAAACGCCTGCTGTTGATCCTTGTTAGAACCAGGAAAAGCTTGATCTAGAACCCGCTGCGCGTTCACAATATATACGGTTCCATTGTTGGCTTTTGTTTCCGAAGGAACAGATGCTTCTCGCAGCAGTTCAATTAGCTTCTGTTCGTGCCAGCACACTGGAATTTTCAACTGAGTGAGATTTAATTGCTCAACTGCATTGGCAATCAGGGTACCAACGTGAGCAGCAGGACCCGCCCATTCAATGGTTATTGGGGGCTTACTGTCCGCAGAGTGACCAGGTGCCGCAATCACAGCGAATGAATCGACGCTGCTGGCTTCTCCTGCAGCTACAAGTGTACGATGCTCCAGTCTTAGACAGCTGGCATAAGCTTCGGCTTCAATCATTAAGCCGAGGTCGGTAACGCTCTGCTCATATGCGACTTTTCGGTCTGCCGCTGTCGCTTGCAGAGCGAATAAGTCTGCCAACTGGAACGATCGTGATTCAATAGGGCTGTCTCCGGTAAGTAGGGCAGATACTGCAGCTTTAAGTCGAACGGCACCTTCTGTATCCAATGTAAAGTGCTCCGTACTTCCAAATGGATAGCAATGTACTCGCGTATAGAGTGAGCGGTCGCCCGAAATGAAGAGCAGGGAGGCGCCGGCTTCATCGACATGCTGCTTGCAGCGATCAAGCAGTTGGCCTGCGATGCCTTGTCCACGATAGTCCGGATGCGTGCACACCGCTCCCATAGAAAATACATTGAGCCTCGCTCCGCCAGTATGAATCACAAAAGGAACAAGTCCCATAAAGGAAACGAGTCGACCTTCATCAAAAGCTCCATAGGAATGACTTAAACCCGGTGCGAAAAGAAACGGAAAGCTTGTACCCATTGAGCTTTGCCCCGGTTTACGGAATACGTCGTCTGCAAGCTGGACAGCCTGTTTGAGTTCATGGTTTGTTACTAATCGAATCTCCATTTCACATTCACTCCATATCATCTTTTATTAAGACCCATTTAAAAGCGAGCTCACAGGTTCTAGCAGCAATCCCTGTATTCCTAAATGTCTTCTTATGTAAAAGTTAATCTTGCAAAAATAGTAACACAAACAAAATAGAAATCAAACACATTTTTAGTTTACAAGAATAAAAGTTTGCTATCACAGCATAGACGGTTGGAAGACGCTTTTATGCGAGCACTCAGAGTGGGTTTTTTCAGCTCTTATTATGAATTAGTTTCTGTATGAACATATTCACAGCCATTGTAGATGCATGATCATGATTTCGAAGCATCCAAAAATTACGTTCCAACAGCTTGGGGATTACAGTTATTTGACACAGTTCTCCCGATTCAAGCTCCTTTCGTACAATCCAGCGTGAGAGAATAGCAATACCAAGACCCGCAGAAACCGCTTCTTTGACCCCTTGGCTGCTGTTGAATACATAGGAACGTTTTATTGAAATTCCAGCTGCTTGGATAAACTGTTCGCTGAAGGCACGCGTCCCCGAACCAATTTCTCTAAGTATCCAGATGTGATCATGAAGCATATCCGGCTTCACGGTTTTTTTGGACGCCAAAGGATGTTCTGCAGAAGTGAATAGTATCATTTCGTCTTTCATGTAAGGAGTAATGATCATTCCACTAGACGCTACATTACCCTCAACTAAGCCGAGATCAAGTTTATTAGCTTTCAAAGCTTGAGTGATTTCTTCTGTATTCGCAATCGTAACGGACATTTCGACTTCTGGAAATTGTGCGGCAAATTGCGCGAGCACCCGCGGGAGGATGTATTCACCAATTGTGAAGCTGGCACCAATTTGTATGGATCCTGTTACTTTTTCATTCAATAATTGAATTTCCTGTTTGGCTTCTTGATGAAGGGAAAGAATTTGCTTCGCTCGTTTATAAAGAATTTCACCTGCCTCTGTTAGTTTGACAAGCTTCGGTGAACGATGCATAAGTTTTGCGCCAAATTCATTTTCTAAGTTACGAATGTGCAGAGAGACCCCTGGTTGGGACAAGTTTAACAGCTCTGCGGCTCTCGAAAAGTTTCTTTGTTCTGTTACAATTACAAAAACTCGAAGGGTTTCAACAATCATTTCAAATTCACCTCACAATAACATTTTACATGTGCTCTTGAAATACAACAACTTTAATCATAAGTTTTTCTCATCATACAAATAAGGAATTGATATTTCACTAATGGTTGAAACAGTCTTATAGTGAAGCTATAAAATGTAACTATACGATTGGGAGTGAGGATAATGGTACAGACCTACGCCTTGCCAAATAAACAAAATAAAATATGGGGTTTTGCGCCCGGCATTGGTTTAACGTTGCTTCTTGCTGTTACAGCCAAATATTTGGCGGTGTTACCGTTCCTAAGTATCATGGGTCAGCTAGTTATAGCGATTTTGTTGGGGATCGTGTGGAGAGCGGTAGTTAGCGTGCCTCAGCAAGCCATGCAAGGCATTGCCTTTTCAAGCAAAAAGCTTCTACGATACGGCATTATTTTACTTGGAATGAAATTAAATCTGATCGATATCGTTCATGCGGGCCCAAAGGTTGTAGCTATTGCGATCATCAATATTGTTTTTACGATTTTTGTCGTATATGGCATTACCAAGTTGTTCA
This sequence comes from Paenibacillus sp. 1_12, assembly GCF_900114475.1. GTDB lineage: Bacteria > Bacillota > Bacilli > Paenibacillales > NBRC-103111 > Paenibacillus_S. The sequence continues at coordinate 77,850 of NZ_FOTE01000007.1, forward strand.
AAGTGGAAAAACGTTTAGGTATTTTAACGGCATGCGGTACGGCGATATGTGGCGCAGCAGCTGTCGTAGCTATATCACCGCAAATCAAGGCAAATGACAATGAAACGGCGATTGGGGCCGCAACAGTCGCCATATTGGGAACTATTTTTACTCTAGCGTATACGTTGCTCTACCCAGTGCTTGGTTTAACAGCCAAAGGATACGGCATTTTCTCAGGTGGAACGCTTCACGAGGTTGCTCATGTAATCGCTGCTGCAGCTCCGGGTGGTCAAGAGGCAGTGGATTTGGCTATTATCGTTAAATTGACACGCGTCGCTCTTTTGGTACCGGTAGCCATCATTATTGGAATTTGGGCGAACCGTGAGGAATGTAAAACAAAGGGTGATGGACAGAAATCGAGCTTGAATTCGATCCCGATTCCTTGGTTTATTGTTGGCTTTTTAGCGATGAGCGGTGTCAACACACTTGGTATTATTCCATCAGCTGTTACGAATCAATTCATTGTGGCAGCTTATTTATTAATTGCTATGGCCATGGCAGGACTTGGGCTTAATGTGGATATCCTTACGTTTCGTCGTCTTGGAATGAAGTCGTTTGCCGCAGGACTGATAGGATCGGTGTTGCTGTCTGTTTTGGGTTACATGCTAGTCTTTCTATTTGGATTAAATTGATTAAGATAAAATGGAAAATAAGAATTTTCCAGCTGGCATGTGGGGAAGGGAGTGTTGTAAAATGAATAAAAAACGGTAATCCAAAGGAGAATACGATGTGCCGAAACATTAAAACCCTATTTAACTTCGATCCACCAGCTACTGAAGATGAGATTCATGCTGCCGCGCTCCAGTTCGTGAGAAAAATAACGGGCTTCAACCAGCCTTCGAAGTCCAATGAGGAAGCGTTCAATCTCGCTATAGCGGAGGTGACTGTGGTAGCGCAGAATCTGTTGGATACGCTGGTAACTAATGCCGAATCTCGTAATCGAGAGGTTGAGATTGAGCGCGCACGAGCCCGATCTGCAAAAAGGTTTGGAGCAGCAAAGGATTGAGAAGATAGGGAAGGGGGAACCATGAAAGAACAGGAATGTAAAGGGGCTGAACTCACAAAACGTCTTTGTGAATTTCAGCCCCTTTACACAAGATTTATTGCATTAATAATTAATGATACTAACGTTTTGCGAATACACCAATTTCAATACTTATACGCCTGACCAAACATCCTTAGCATATCGTCCTTCGGACTGTAGGCGGTCTAACCACTGCTTTGCTTGTTGTTCATCCAGGTTATGGACTTCGCCATAAGCTTGTATAAGTGTAGCTTCTACATCCGGAGCCATCCGGCTGCCGTCCCCGCATACGTAGAGTATGCCTCCATTGTCAAAGATGTCGACCAGCAGCTTGGCGTTTTGGCCCATCAAATGCTGGACGTACGTTTTCTGTGTGTCAACTTTCCGTGAAAATGCGCAATGCAGAGTGACGATCCCTTCCTCTTGAAATCGTTCCAGCTCTTCACGATATAGATAGTCGTCATCGCCCCGGCAGCCGAAAAACAAATGTGCTTCACCCAATTTCTTTCCTTGACGCTTTAAGGCGCTTCGTGCCTGTAGGAAACCGCGGAATGGAGCCACTCCTGTTCCCGGCCCAACCATGATGATCGGCGTTTCCGTATTCTCCGGCAGTTGGAAACCGGACTCCGGGGTTCGTATGAACATAACTACCTCATCATCAACGTGACAACCGGCCAAATAATTCGATGCGACTCCACGGTATTCACCCTGACCGCTCCATGCAGGTCCACGCACGACACCAACCGTAATACTTGCTTGCTCCGGTTGAACGCGCGGCGAGCTGGATATCGAGTAGTACCGAGGTTTAAGTGGGGGAAGAAGTTCGATAAATCGTTCAAAAGGCAGCTCACAGGCTTCATATTTAACAAGCAAATCGAGCATCGTGAGCCGTTTGTTCAGCACCTGTTCCCGGTATACGTCTTCAGCTAGCAGTGCCTCGAGCTCCTTTTTATGTGGCGGGCAGACAGTGTATGCCGCCAGCTCTCGCAGCTGGGCACGAGTCGCTGCTTCCTGCAGCTCCACGTTGTGAGACAACAGGTCATGCAGGCTTACCGGACGGTCGAGCGGCAGGTGTGCTGCGCTGCGTCCTGTTGCCTTCAGGATAAGATGATCATTGCTGTTCAAACGATAGCGACGCAGTGCTCGCTCTACCAGCTCTGGACGGTTGCACGGCAGCACACCAAGATGATCCCCCTCCTGATAAGTGATGCCCTCCGGCAGCTCAATCTCCAGATGCCGCGTACTGCGTTCGCTGCTTGCACCCTGCAGCTCGCGGTTATCCAATACCTTTGCATGTACTGCTTCGTAAGATTCAGCCAATGGGGTGCCAACAAAGCCGCTGACGAATTGGACTGTCAGTGTGCTGCGCTCGCTATCAGTCTTAGCATTCAACTGCAGACCGAGCTTATCCATCACACCTGGCCACAGCTGTTCTTTCCATTCATCCAGCTGCTTCTCAAAATCGCCGCTAGCGTCCGCTTCACCACGCTCTGCAAGTCGGGTAGCACCATTGGCGGCCAGCTGTTCGTCTATCAGGCGTGGAATGTACTGGTACGTGTTTGCCCAGTTGCGGTCACCACATCCGAATACCGCATACTGAACTCCATTCAGATCCCCTGACCCTATAGTCTCAAGCCATTGCACAAAGGTACGAGCACTGCTTGGCGGCTTGCCATTGTATGACGCCGTCACGATAAATACAGCGCCTTCCTTCGGCAGCTTGCCTGCTCTGTCATTCATTGCCGCGATTTCACAGCGAAATCCCTGCAGCTTGGCTTCATCAGCCAGCTCTCTGGCGATGCCCTCGGCTGTGCCCATATTCGACCCGTACAGGATGAGCAGCGGCGTGTTATGGGTCTGAACACTAACATCTGGATGGCTTGCCTGCTTTGTTTTGGATTGTGGAGAAGGTGGAGAAGTAACTTCAGAACCGTCTAATAGTACAGTCCCTACCCCTGCGTTACCTCTCGGGCGGACCCGGATCGTAAAGCCATCCGGCTTCAAAGTTAGCGACTCCTTAATATCCAGCTGATAGTTCGTATGATCGATCAACTCAAAGTGTTTAAGCACCATGCCGAGTACAAGCGTTGCTTCCTGCAGCGCAAACTGCTGTCCGATACAAGCACGTTGACCGTTGCCGAACGGTTTGTAAGCGTCATGAGGAATTTGGCTTGGGTCCTTGAAGCGCTCTGGTCGGAATTCATCAACGTCGTCGCCCCATGCGCTCTTATCACGATGAAGCTGAGGGATGAGTACAGATATAGCCTCACCCTTTGCCACTGGGTATGTGCCAGCAAGCAGTGTATCTTCTTTGGCGTAGAGCGCGAACATGGGAGCAGTCGGCCATAGCCGGAGCGCTTCGTTTAATACCATACGTACGTAATGCAGCTCCCGGACCTGGCCGTAGGTTGGAATAGGCCCAGTCAGCACACGATCCACTTCCTCATAAGCTTTTTGCAGCTTTTCCGGATTTTTTAGTAAATAATAGATGGCAAATGACAGCAGACCGCTAGTTGTTTCATGTCCGGCGATCAGGAATGTAATAATCTGATATCGTATATTTTCGTCGTTCAGCCCTACGCCCGTTTCGGGGTCTTTCCCCTCCAGCATATGCGATAGCAAATCGTCTACACCTTGGCTGCCTTGCGCCTTACGCTCGGCAATGATCTTGTCCACCAACGTATACATGGACTGAATATCATGCTTGTACTGACGCTTAGTTAGTACCATCAGCTTATCCTGCAGTCCAAGCCGCTGAAGCTGGCTCATAGCTTCATGCAGTGAACGAACCATGCTCGTTATAAAGGGATGCGGTTCCTCTCTGTAAAAGCTGTTGAACCTATAATTGAAGCCAGTCAGACCTATTGTATCCAGCGTCAGCCGTGTCATATCATCAGGCACATTGATGCTTTCGTCCGGGTTCAGACGGGACCATTTCTGAATCATCTGCGTAGCGATATCGACCATCATATGATGATAGCCCTGCATGGCTCTCTGCGAAAAGCTTGGCAATAATATATGATGAGCCTTCTGCCAATTAGGATCTTCTGTATCAGCCGTAAACAACCCGTCACCCGCAAAGGGGCGAACGTTCATCAGAGCGGTATGCACTTTTTTATCAAAACGGGATTCGTCACAGGCATCTGCCACTAGTTTATGGTCAGAGATCATAGTCATCGTTCTACCCGGTAATTCCAGTTTGAAGATGGGGCCGAACTCTTCTGCAAGCTTAATCATCGATTGTACAGGTTTAACCTTATCAATGAGCGGCAAATTGCCAAGCGGACCGTACGTCTTGGGTTGGGGAATTTGTGGAGCTGTCATATTTTCCAATGTTATTACCTCCTAATCGTTGATCCGGCTGCATGCACCAGATTACTATTTGAACATTGTGCAGGAATTATTACACATACGATTTGTTAAGTAATCAACATCATGTTTATAATTAAATTATAGGCTCGCTTCTTTTAGATTCAATATGGACTTACATGCGATTTGCTGTTTATACATCACATTGTCTATTTATGCTAATAACTTCACCATATTGCTACAGTTAAGGAGTTATCGATGACTAGAAAAACCGATCTGCGCGTTATCAAAACCAGAGAAGGGATCCGCCGCGCTTTTCTTGAGCTGATCAGGGAAAAGGGTTACGATGCCATAACAATACAGGATATCGCTGAGCGATCCATGACGAATCGGAATACTTTTTACCTTCACTATACAGATAAAAAGGATCTCCTTGAAACTGTCACGGATGAAGTGCTTGATGCACTGACGGGCAAGCTTACGGTCGTTATCGCCCAAAAATCCGATCAGTTCCTCATGTCACAAGCTATTATACGAATCGTGTTCGAGCATGTTTTGGAGCATTCTGTTTTTTGTAAGGCTATGCTCGGCAAACATGAAGTACCGCGCTTTCATGATAAAATGAAACAGATTATTCATCATATTTTTCATCAAGTATTAAACCAGAATCATTCACAGCTGCAAGATTCAAAGGGAATCCCTAACGATTTTCTTGAAAATTGCTTGTCATCTCTGTATATTGGCACGATAGTATGGTGGGTGGAGCATGATTTTCATTATTCTGCCGAACAAATGACAGCTATCATGTCAGAAGTTATTACAAAGGGTCCGATACAAGCTGCTGGATTTATCCGAAGTGAGCGTGTTTGATGGCCAGTCAAGGATTGTATAGGGTGTGGGAGTATAGTATAATTCAAGGAAAGGTAAAGGAGGCGAGTCAAATGAACGTGGAAATCGATACACTGGATTCATCCATGGATCAAGAATCTGGTTGCTGCTCGCTCGAGGAGACAGGACGAAAAAGCCATCATTCAGACAAAGTAAAAAGCAGCTTAACGAATCGATTGAATCGAATTGAAGGCCAAATTCGCGGAATTAAAGGCTTAATAGAAAAGGACACCTATTGTGATGATGTTCTGAATCAAATCGCTTCCGTTCAGTCGGCATTGAATGGGGTTGGTAAGCTATTGTTGGAGCATCATATGAAAAGCTGCATCGTCGAGCGTATTAAAGAAGGCGATACAGAAGTAATTACTGAACTTATGACAACGGTAAACAAATTAATGAAATAAACCTATATTTCCAATCAGGCAGCAGAGTAGGCTGCTTTTTCTTTAGAAATTCAGATAGGGTACAGGGGTATAGTAAAAAAATGTTGACTAAATATAGGGTGAGGGGGTATACTAAAAGCGAGATGATAATAGTTGAAATCAATCTTAAAGCCAATCAAGAAAATTATGATATTTATACAAAATGGAAAAGATGAAGGGATGAGGAATATGAACAGCAAGACATTGCACGTAAAAGGAATGAGCTGCCAGCATTGTGTGAATTCCATTGAAGGAGCTTTAAAAGAAATGGGAGCTTCCCCAAAAGTTGATCTTAAGAATAGCACTGTTGAAGTGACTTATAATGATAACGAACTAACCATAGAACGTATAAAAGAAGCTATTGAAGAGCAGGGCTACGATGTTGTGTAATCCATCTTTAGTGGACAGGGGGTGAATCACTATGGTACAAGGTGCGACCGACGCAACCAAACAAACAACCTTACCTATCACGGGTATGACCTGTGCAGCATGTGCAAATCGCATCGAAAAAGGTTTAAATAAGCTCGAAGGCGTAACCTCTGCCAATGTGAACTTCGCATTGGAAAAAGCAAGTGTAACCTATGATCCAGCCATAACTGGCATTAGCAATATGGAAGATACCATCAAGAAATTAGGCTACGATACCGTCAAAGAGGTTGCCCATCTTAAGCTCGAAGGTATGACATGCGCCGCGTGCGCGAATCGTATAGAAAAAGGACTTGGCAAGCTGCCTGGTGTCACTGACGCATCTGTCAACTTTGCAATGGAAACAGCACGCGTGCAATACTCGCCAGGTGAAGTCACAATCACCGATATGCAAAACAAGGTCAAGCAGCTCGGCTATAAAGCGGTCACAGAGCAGGAAAATGTAAACCCTGGCGAGCATCGTTTGAAAGAAGTGCAGAATCAAAAACGCAAACTGCTCATTTCAGCAGTTCTCTCTTTACCACTTTTGTGGAGCATGGTTGCCCATTTTTCATTCACGTCGTGGATTTACATGCCAGAAATTCTCATGAATCCTTGGTTTCAACTTATTGTCGCCACTCCAGTTCAATTTTATGTTGGCAAACCGTTTTATGTGGGTGCCTATAAAGCTTTGCGCAATGGCAGTGCCAATATGGACGTATTGGTCTCGCTGGGTACCTCGGCTGCTTATTTTTACAGCTTGTATTTGACGATTACCTGGTCCATCGGGGGCGGAAGTGTGCATCACGGACCTTCTTTGTATTATGAGACGAGTGCGATATTGATTACACTGGTCATCATGGGGAAATTATTCGAATCACTCGCCAAAGGCCGGACCTCGGAAGCGATCAAGTCCTTGATGGGACTGCAAGCGAAAACCGCGTTAGTTGTCCGGGACGGTCAAGAATTAACGATACCGGTGGATGAAGTCATAGCGGGGGATATCGTGCATGTCCGTCCTGGTGATAAGGTGCCCGTGGATGGAGAGGTGCTGGAAGGTCTTTCGTCGGTGGATGAATCGATGCTGACGGGAGAGAGCCTTCCTGTTGAAAAGAAAATCGGTGACACGGTAATAGGAGCGACAATTAACAAAAACGGCATGCTGCGGATTAAAGCGACTAAAGTCGGCAAAGAAACAGCGCTTGCGCAAATTATTAAAGTCGTAGAAGAAGCACAAGGCTCCAAAGCGCCAATTCAAAGGGTGGCGGATGTCATTTCCGGGATATTTGTCCCTGTTGTTGTAGGTATTGCGCTTATTGCATTCCTAGTATGGTATTTCTTCGTTACACCTGGAGATTTTGCAGGAGCTTTGGAAAAAGCAATTGCTATCCTCGTTATCGCATGTCCTTGTGCGCTCGGTCTGGCAACTCCGACCTCTATCATGGCAGGCTCTGGACGAGCCGCAGAGTTCGGTATCTTGTTCAAAGGTGGCGAGCATCTGGAGCAAACCCATAAGATCGATGCGATTATTCTGGACAAAACAGGCACCGTCACGAAAGGGAAGCCAGAGCTCACAGATGTGATAACGAACGGTGACGAGTTGGAATTTCTCAGACTTGTAGGCACAGCGGAGATCAATTCGGAGCATCCTCTTGCGGAAGCCATTGTTGCAGGCATCCGGGAACGTAATATTGAGCTGCGGGGTACTGAATCCTTTGAAGCGATCCCTGGCTTTGGAATCAAAGCTGTGGTAGAAGGCAAACAGCTGCTGATCGGCACTCGCCGCTTGATGGAACAATACGAGGTGGATGCCAGACATGCTTTTGATACGATGGCTCGTTTGGAAGAAGCCGGCAAAACAACGATGCTCGTCGCATTCGACAACCAATATGCAGGTATGGTGGCAGTAGCGGATACAATCAAAGAAACCTCGAAAGCCGCGGTTAGCCGGCTGAAAGAAATGGGCATTCAGGTGATTATGATTACTGGTGACAACGAACGAACGGCGAAGGCAATAGCAGCTCAAGTCGGAATTGATTATGTTCTCGCTGAAGTGCTTCCAGAAGGAAAAGCAAAAGAAGTGAAAAAGCTGCAGGAACAAGGCAGGATCGTTGCCATGGTTGGAGATGGCATCAATGATGCGCCCGCTCTGGCGACGGCGGACATTGGCATGGCTATCGGTACAGGCACCGATGTGGCCATGGAGGCAGCGGATGTGACACTAATGCGCGGCGATCTATCCAGCATCCCGGATGCGATCTATATGAGCCGCAAAACAATGAGCAATATCAAGCAAAATCTATTTTGGGCGCTTGGCTACAACACGCTCGGGATACCGATTGCTGCGATGGGGTTGTTAGCTCCATGGGTAGCAGGAGCGGCAATGGCTTTAAGTTCGGTTTCCGTTGTTCTCAATGCGCTCAGGCTGCAGCGGGTAAAAATACGTCACTAGTCCTCTCAGAAAAAGATTGGAGAGTTAAGCCAATGAATAAGAAAATAATTATTTTCTTAACTGTACTTACCCTTGGATTATTGTCTGCCTGCGGTACTACAAGCAACAGCAATCACACGTCTGGCCATGAGACAAGCTCTAAACAAGGGAATGCAGAGGACCATTCAGGTCATAATATGAGCCAACAAATGGTTACTGATAATTTTAAAGCGTTGTTTACGTTTGCTCCAACAGGAGTGAAGGCGAATGAACAAACCGAACTGACCATTCAAATTAATGGGAAAGATGGGATGTCAGTAAACGAGTTTAATCTTAATCATGAGAAACTGCTGCATCTCATCGTCGTCAACCATGATTTATCGTATTTTAATCACATTCATCCCGATTACAAAGGAAATGGTAAGTTTACGATTAGTACTTCTTTTCCAGCGGGCGGTGACTACAAACTATTCGCGGACTTTATTCCAACCAAAGGCTCCAGCACAACGCTAAGCGAATGGGTAAAGGTAGAAGGTAAAGAAGGGGTGCACAATGCCATTACTGCTGACGCAAAGCTTGTCAAGGAGACCGATGGTAAAGAAATCGAGCTCGCGTTAAGCAGCACCAAACCCAAAGAAGAAGTTATGTTAACGTTCAATATTCGTGATGCTCAGACGAAGAAGGGCATTAATAACCTGGAGCCTTATTTGGGCGCTGTGGGACACGTGGTGATCCTGTCGGCTAACGTGGAGGAATATATCCATGTTCACCCGGTAGACGAAAAGTCATCCGGCCCCAAAGCACAGTTCGCAACCTCTTTTCCGAAAAGTGGTGTTTATAAGCTATGGGCACAATTTCAACATCATAATAAAGTCTTTACCGTACCTTTTGTCGTTGATATCAAGTAAATGGAGTAACGTCATAAGGATGATTCATTCATAGACTAATAAGAATTTCACATATCCCTGTACATCTATTGATGTATGGGGATTTTACTATATTGTTCATCACTTCCTGAATCTCTATCATTATCTCAAGTGATCCATATCACAGATAAATATTGGTATATGCAGTAAGGTTAGGTAGATTACGTTTGAAATTCCATTGGGAGGAATGCTTATGTGCTATGAAATAAAGGATAGAGACCAACAGATCGACGTCATACTAACCGGATTTATCAGCGTAAAAGAAGCTACCTCCATCAGACAAAAATTGTTCCCGATCATTCAACAACAATTTCACAGTATCACTTTCCATCTCGGAAACGTAACAGAAATGGACAGCTCCGGGCTTGGCCTCATGTTGGCAGTACAAAAAATTGCTACCGATTACAATGCTATTATTACGTTTACTGACGTCCATGAACCATTAAAAGCGCGTCTTCTCATGGCAGGTATAACGTTATAAAGCAAGAGATGCAAGGGCACTGCTGCAGAGAGGGGTCTTCTTAATGAATACATATGATATTACCCATCGCAAGAATACAATTTCCAAGCTTAGGCTGCACGCACAAGTGTTCAGCAATTCCAGTGAAGGCATTATGATTACGGACAAGCAGCTTAAAATTTTATCTGTTAATCAAGCATTTACGACAATGACTGGATATACAGAGGACGAAGCTGCCGGCCATACACCGCGATTACTACATTCCGGACTTCAGAATCAGTATTTTTACATAAAAATGTGGGAAATTATTCACACGACCGGTCTCTGGGAAGGTGAGATTTGGAACAAACGAAAGAACGGTGAGCTATACCCCGAATGGCTGTCTATTACGACCTTGCGGAATGAAACGGGGGACATCACGAATTATATCGGAATGTTCACAGATATTACGGAACGTAAGCAGTCCGAGGAGCCCTGAAATATTTGGCTCATTTCGATAAATTAACAGGGCTGCCTAATCGTACCTTGCTTAGTGAACTAGTTCATGAAGCTACCATAAGGACATTGAAAACAAGCCAGAAGCTGGCTGTTTTTTTTATCGATCTTGATCGGTTCAAGATGGTCAATGACTCCTTGGGACACAGCACTGGGGACAAGCTTCTCCAGCAAGTTGCCGAGCGTCTGAGCTCCGTCGTTAGAAAGGATGATATCGTGTCTCGTCTGGGGGGCGACGAATTTATTATCGTTCTGCAGGATTTACAGGATATGGAAGAAGCGCGGTATATCGCTACTCATCTGATTTCCAATATCAAAAAGCCTTTCTGGGTGGAGGACAATGAGCTTTATATTAACGCAAGCATTGGAATTTGCATGTATCCAACGCATGGCAGCGACTTCGAAACACTGCTTAAGCACGCGGATTTAGCTATGTACCAAGCCAAAATCCAAAACGGAGGATACCAATTTTTTAACGAAAGCATCATTAGCACCTTCCTGAGAAAGCTTGATCTGGAGAATGAGCTGAGATGGGCCATCGTCAGGAATCAGCTGACTCTTTATTATCAGCCCCAAGTGTGCACAGAAACCGGTTACATAGAGGGCATGGAGGCGTTATTACGCTGGAATCATCCAACGCTTGGTTCTGTATCCCCCGCAGAATTCATCCCTATCGCTGAGGAAACCGGTGTCATTATGGAAATCGACAAATGGGTATTAAAGGAAGTATGTGTTCAGTTCGATCGTTGGCGTTCGGCCTCGTTTGCCGTACCCGCGATAGCTGTTAATTTATCAGCAAGGCAGTTTCTGGCGCCAGATTTAGCTGCAAGTATTCGCGATATTGTAAGCGAGACCTGCTGCAGCCCTCAGCAAATCGTAATCGAAATAACAGAGAGCAGCAGCATACACGACATGGAATCGGTGCTGCAGATTCTGCACGAAATTAAATCATATGGCTTTCAAATCGCGATTGACGATTTTGGAAAAGGTTATTCCGCACTTGGTTATATGAAAAAGTTTCCCATTGATATTCTTAAGATCGACAAGAGCTTCGTCCAGGAGCTGACTAGTGATTCGAAGAGCTTGGTCATTACGAAAGCCATTATCGACATGTCGCATGGTATGAATCTCCGAGTCATTGCGGAAGGAGTTGAAACTCTGGAGCAAATGGAATGTTTGAGGAGGATGAACTGTGACCTTGTACAAGGCTTTGTGATTGATCCGCCTATGCCGCCTGAGCAGCTCGAAACACGTTATTTGCAGACATCTGACGAGAATTTATCCAAACCAAACAAGCAGGCAAACCATCATTAACAGACCCACGATAAACGAGAACGTGGCTGCTTTTTCATGCCCATGGCCGTGTGTTTCCGGGATTAGTTCTTTATACACAATGAATAGCATCGCACCGGCGGCAAAGGCAAGTCCATACGGGATCAGCTTAGAAAATGAAGATGTCAAATGGGAGCCGAGGATACATGCAAACCATTCAATAGAACCGGTGAACACAGCTAATCCAATGGCAGTAAGGCGGCGTAAACCCTGATTAGTCAGAAATAAGGCAATAAGTAAACCTTCCGGTGCATTTTGCAATCCGATAGAGAGAGCAACTACATTGCCTAAACCCTCAACCTGACTAGCATAGCTAACACCAATGGATAAGCCTTCAGGCAGATTATGCAGCGACATGGCCACAACAAGTAGGAAGGACTTGGAATCCAGTAAATGTATTACTCCCGATTTGGAATGCTCGATATCCACATGAGGGAGATATTCCTCCAACACACTGAGGGATGCCACACCCAATAAAACCCCACAGCATAATACAAACAAATTGGATAGCTTTAATGCGGTAGGCATTAATCCGTAAACGGAAGCTGCAACCATAATACCTGCAGTCAAAGCGAGTAGTATATCCATATGACGATGGGACAATTTTTTGAAAAGAAGAACTGGCAGTGCGCCAATTCCGGTTGAAACTGCTGAAAGAAAGCCACCAATCATCATCTCATTCATGAAAAACCTCCAGATGGACCATCCAATCTTTTTAATAGGTATATGTACAACCTGTAAAAATAGAATTGAAGCCTCGGAAGTATGGGATAGAAAAAGAGAAGGAACACCGTGTGTGCTCCTTCTCTTTTTCTATCCCATTATAATAAAGAAATGTTGTATTCCTCGATTTTACGATATAAAGTTGTTCGTCCGATTTTTAATTGACTGGCAGCCTTGCTAAGATTCCATTCGGCAGCCTTTAGCGCCCTCTTGATGGCTGTGATCTCCGCGTCTCTCAAAGTGAGCAGATGGTTATCGCCTTTCCTTCTGAATCGATTAATAACGCTATCTGGCCAGATTGCTTGATGCTGGCATGCATTTGCTCGAATACTTGCTCCGCGTAATGGATGGTTTGCTCGTTATGCCTTAGCAGAGCTTGAAGACGATTTTCCGTTAAGATGACATCATCGACAGGATCACCCGGTTTTAATCCAAGTTCATGACACCGCTTCCAAGATAACGCTGCTGCTTCGGATAGAAGGTTATTATTTACTGTTAAAATATGAACACCCCCATCGTAATCGGTATCCTAAATCGATCATAACATAGTTGCTTTCATTAAAGGTAGCTGAAGGAAAGATTGTACCAAAATGAAACACAACCGATGTATCAGAATAAAACACTTACGAGATATCGCTTACAAATAAGGCTGATAAAGGCATATCCAACATGTTGGCACGATTTTTGCTTGTATATATATTGTATTTTATTTTTAAGGAGGCTGAGCTATATGATTTATGCACAACCAGGACAAATTGAATCCAAAGTTACATTTAAAAAACGGTATGAAAATTTTATTGGAGGGCAGTGGGTTGCACCTGTTAAAGGTCAATATTTTGATAATCCTTCACCTGTAAACAATCGTGTTTTTTGTGAGGTTTCTCGCTCAACATCCGAGGATATCGAATTGGCTTTGGACGCCGCTCATGCGGCCAAGGATGCTTGGGGTCGCACGTCGGTTGCGGAGCGTGCACTCATATTGAACAGGATTGCCGACCGGATGGAAGCGAACTTGGAAATGCTGGCGGTTGCCGAAACCTGGGATAATGGCAAGCCGGTTCGGGAAACCTTAGCGGCTGATCTGCCGCTGGCGATTGATCATTTTCGTTATTTTGCAGGCAGCATTCGAGCCCAAGAAGGTTCACTCAGCCAATTGGATGACAATATGGTAGCTTATCATTTTGTAGAGCCACTTGGTGTCGTCGGTCAAATTATACCTTGGAATTTCCCGCTGCTCATGGCAACCTGGAAGCTTGCTCCTGCTCTTGCCGCAGGAAATGTGGTCGTCATGAAGCCTGCTGAGCAAACACCGGCATCCATTATGGTATTGGCAGAGCTTATCCAGGATTTGCTGCCGCCGGGCGTGCTCAATATCGCTAACGGTTTCGGACTTGAAGCAGGTAAACCGCTTGCCTCCAGCAGCCGTATTTCAAAAATCGCCTTTACTGGAGAGACGACAACAGGCCGATTAATTATGCAGTATGCATCGCAAAATCTGATTCCAGTCACTCTGGAGCTGGGTGGAAAGTCACCTAACATATTTTTCGAGGATGTGCTGGCACATGATGACGCCTTTTTCAATAAAGCGCTTGAAGGCTTCGCAATGTTTGCACTGAATCAAGGTGAAGTGTGCACCAGCCCGTCTCGTGCCTTAATTCAGGAATCGATATATGACCAATTTATGGAAAGAGCCTTGAAACGTGTTGCTGCTATCAAGCAGGGCAACCCGTTAGATACCGACACGATGCTTGGGGCTCAAGCCTCCACCGAGCAGGTTGAGAAAATTATGAGCTATATTCATATCGGTGCGCAGGAAGGTGCTGAATGCCTGATTGGAGGAAATCGAGCAGCGGTGGAAGGCGATATTTCCGATGGTTACTATATTCAGCCCACCGTTCTGAAAGGACATAACAAGATGAGAATTTTCCAGGAGGAGATTTTTGGACCGGTTCTCTCCGTGACGACGTTCAAGGATCAGGAGGAGGCGCTCGCTATCGCCAATGACACTCTCTATGGACTCGGCTCCGGTGTATGGACGCGCGACATGAACACGACTTACCGAATGGGCCGCGGCATTCAAGCTGGTCGTGTATGGACGAACTGCTATCATGCCTATCCTGCGCATGCTGCCTTTGGTGGTTACAAGAGCTCAGGTATTGGCCGCGAGAATCACAAAATGATGCTTTCGCATTACCAGCAAACGAAAAATCTGCTTGTCAGCTACAGTCCCGATGCCCTTGGATTCTTTTAGAAGAGTTGAGCCATGACGACGGGAGTTAGCAAGGTTGTAGCCACTGATACGGCACTCGAGCTAATCGATACGATTAAGAACAAGCATGGCCCTGTTATGTTCCATCAATCCGGAGGCTGCTGTGATGGCAGCTCACCGATGTGCTACGCGCTGGGAGACATTATGATTGGCGACAGCGATGTATGGCTGGGCGACATCGGAGATGCACCTTTCTATATGAGTAAGGCTCAATACGAGTATTGGCAATATACGCAGCTCATTATTGACGTAGTACCAGGCAGAGGTGGGATGTTCTCACTTGAAGGTCCAGAAGGACTACGTTTTCTGACGCGCTCGAGGATATTCACGGACGAGGAGCGGCGTGAGCTTGGTCTGTAAGCTATAGTTTGCGTGATTCATAAGCTCTGTTTCCTTCGTGTATCGAAGGGAGCAGGGTTTATTTTATTTTCAACGGTGTACCTATTCGGGTTAAGGAATGCATGTTTTGTCCTGAATGCGTGCAAACTTTGGAAGAATTAATTTGACTAAGCAAGTGAGGAGTGACGATGGATGAATAACAAATTGATTATGCACTCCATACGCAAGCTAGCAAGACCTTTAACTAAAGAAGAAAGCACCAAACAATTAATCGATCAGGCAGGCAATGCTAAATATGTGCTCTTAGGGGAAGCGTCGCATGGAACTACGGAGTTTTATTCTGTTCGTGCAGAGCTTTCCAAACGGTTGATTCTAGAAAAAGGTTTCCAATTCATAGCCGTAGAAGGTGACTGGCCGTCATGCTACACGTTGAACCGTTACGTCAAGGGATACCCTGATGCCGCGGTCGATGCGAAGGAAGCGTTAAAGGATTTTAATCGATGGCCTGCCTGGATGTGGGCTAACAGCGAAATCCTTGAGCTTGCCGAATGGTTACGTCAGTATAACGCGGACAAACCTGACAAAGCAAAAGTCGGCTTCTACGGGATTGATGTGTACAGTCTTTGGGAATCTATGAATGAAATTCTGAAGTACCTTAGTACGAAGGACAGCGCAGATCTGCAGGTGGCAAAGCGGGCTTTTGAGTGTTTTGAACCGTACGGCCGTGATGAGCAATCTTACGGAATTTCAGCCTCTATTTATGGAGAAGGCTGTGAGGACGATGTCGTCTCTCTCCTTCGTCGGCTGCAGGATAAATGGAAGGACGCCCATTCGATGGATAAGGAGAACGCGCTCAGTGCCGAACTGAACGCACTTGCGGTAAAAGGGGCGGAAGCGTACTACCGGACAATGATTCATCATGACGCTGATTCTTGGAATATCAGGGACCACCACATGGTTGAGGCGCTGGAGAAGCTGATGGAGTTTCACGGTGAAGATGCTCGGACTCTTGTTTGGGAACATAATACCCATATTGGGGATGCTCGTGCGACGGATATGAGTGATGAAGGGATGGTCAACGTTGGTCAGTTGCTCAGGGAGAAGCATGGTCATGATGTATATGCCATTGGCTTCGGTTCCTATCAGGGTACTGTGTTAGCAGGTAAGGCATGGGGCGCTGAACCGGAGGAAATGCGCATGCCGCCGGCTATCGTGAATAGCTGGGAGGAATTACTGCACCGGGATGGGGCAGAGGACAAATTACTCTTATTCGATGTATCGGAGCCCGTTTTGGATGAGACCCTTGTTGGTCATCGGGCAATCGGCGTCGTATATCATCCAGATCGGGAAAGAGGCAATTACGTTCCTACAGTCATTTCGAAGCGTTATGATGCTTTTATTTATATCGATCAAACGACAGCGCTGTCTCCATTATTTAATCATACATCCTACGTTGAAATGAGATGACCAACAGTGGGTGATTTATTTAAAATGATGCAAATATGAGCTCACGTGCAGCCCAAACAGACAAAACCAGACTTTCAGCCATAATGAGCCGGAGGTCTGGTTCGTTGTGCAGATTCGCTGTATCGATGTGAAATTTATTTCTTCAATAAACTAAGGAATTCTCTCATGAAGCCCGGCAGGTCAGGCCAAGCATGTCCTGAAACGATATTGCCGTCTACCTGCAAGGTTTCGGATGAGTATATTGCACCCAAATTTTCAACATCCGGGCGGCAAGCTGTATAGGCTGTTAGGGTTCGTCCTTCGAAATAATGGTTGCTTTTCAGAGCATTAAGTACTAAAACCGCATGGCAGATCGCACCAACTGGCTTTTTTGCTTCAAGAAAATGACTGACGATCCGTGGAATGTTTTCATCTAATCGAATATATTCGGGGGCACGGCCGCCTGGAATAATGAGTCCGTCATATTCAGTGGGGTCAATTTGATCAAAGGCTGCATGTGATTCCAGCTGATATCCCGGTTTTTCCGTATACGTGTCCCAGCCCTCAAAATCATGTACGACAGTCCGCAGCACTTTTTTCTTTGGTGAAGCAATTACCGCCTCGTAACCTTCTTCCAGAACACGATAGTACGGATAATAAATTTCTAATGATTCCACTGCATCTCCTGTGATGAAAAGGACCTTTTTAGACATGCAATCACTCCTGAAACAAATTTGGGTTTTTATCCCATATTCTAATTGTATAGAACATTTGTCTATTGTAAAGAGGGATTTAACTTGTCTTTTTGTTCATTGATCATCATGGATTACTCAGTATAAACGTGTAGGGATCCATGGGGTGAATATAAATCAACAACAAGAGGGAACATGAAATAAACTTGAACTTGTCGAAAGGAATTCTGGGCATGGTATCCTTCTTGATCACGTTTATGCGTTTAATAAAGGGAATATGGAGAGCTTTCAAAGAAAAGGACTTTCAAGTGTTGTTTGTCCTCATTATTTTGATGTTGTTGTCGGGCACGTTATTTTACACGGCAGAGGAAGGACTGTCCGTATTGGATGCGTTGTACTTCTGCATTACGACACTCAGCACTGTTGGACATCCTCACTTCGAACCACAGACGGGAATTGGTAAAGTATTTACAATGATATATATCGTTGTGGGAACTGGATTGTTTTTGGGTATGATGTTCCATGTTGCACGTGCGATTTTGAATCGTAAGGATGACAATAGTAAACCAAATAAATAATAAAAGTCGCAGTCGTTACTCGATAAAGTATCGGGTAACAACGGCTTTTTTTGTCATATATCAGAACCCACCGTACTTAGCCCCAAAGGGGTAAGAATCCATCTGCAAAGGCGAACACTTCGTTTCTCCAGAAGGCTCCGTTTGATTGTATTCACTCGCTTCAATAATTTGTAAGTCCGATATCGCTTGACATGAACTTATAATTTGTTTAGTATTTTCGTATACCCATAGGGGTATGTGTATATAAATAGTACGCTAATCAGAATATGCCTAATACAGGTATCCGTTTAAGGGAGGGCGTGCGTTGAATAATGGATTACACGTATACAGAGGATATGAAAAAACGCTTGAGAAGAATTGAAGGTCAAGTTCGCGGAGTTCTAAGATTAATGGAAGAAGGTAAAACCTGCAAGGAAGTAGTGAGCCAATTGTCTGCGGTAAGAAATGCATCAGACAAGGCAATCGCACAGATCGTCGCTGTCAATTTACAGCAATGCTTGCTGGAAGAACAAGCCGCTGGAAGAGATTCAAGCAAGATTGTTCAGGAAGCCGTTGATTTGTTAGTCAAAAGTCGTTAGTTCAAAAGCTCGATAGAAAGTAAAAAAAAGAATCCATGAGGAGAGATTACAATGGCTTTTCAAGTAACCAAAGAGATAACACCACAAGCACTCGTCGCACGTATGAAAAAGGGTGAAGCCCTCACAATTGTGGATGTGAGAGAGCCTGATGAGTGGGATGCAGGACATGTTGCCGGCGCCAAGCATATTCCACTCGGACAACTGCAGGACAGATTGGATGAGTTGGATGCCAAGCAAGAAACCATTATGATCTGCAGAAGCGGAAATCGCAGTGGATTGGCATGTGAGCTGTTGAATGAAAAAGGATTTGATGTCGTCAACATGACGGGTGGACTTCTTGCTTGGACTGATGAATTAGTAAGGGGATGAACGCGGCTCGATCGCTCCTCAAAATGGCTACATTATGCAAAAAAGATAGAGAACCTTCAGTCCCATTTTTATAATGGGTAGAGGGTTCTTTGTATAATGCTCGATTACCAATAAATACAAATACTGATATAATTAAAATAAGGTTCCTATTTACAGGAAGAAGTATAAAAATGGTGGTGAAAGAGATCTGGATATGCTCCACGATGTTAACTTTATGGATCAGGAACTAATAAAGAAATATAAATTGTAGGGGGATTTCCATGGATATTAGAAGTATTTGTAAGGGGGATGCCTCTAGAATACTTAGATTTGTTGAACAATGTGGGCCCTATGTGGTAGCGCATAACCTCTACGTGTATTGGATGCTAGAAAACTATTACGCTTCAACATGTAAAGTTGTGGAAATTGACAATGAGATAATCGGTTTTGTAAGTGGTATGCCGAGTGCTGATAAGCTTTCATTATTTATTTGGCAAATTTGTATTCATCAGGATTATAGAAACCAAGGGATTGCAACATTACTATTGGATTCTTCCATCTTTAGTGCAAGGGAGAAGGGTTACCAATTTATGGATCTAACAATTTCAAAAGGCAATATGGCCAGTCAGATGTTTTTTGAAAAATATGTTCAAACCAAACAAATTTCAATAGTTGAAAAGCTTGAACAAAACATTGGGGACTCTACAGAGATTATTTTTAAGTATAGATTATAAGGAGATTCCATAATAAAAATCCCTGTAAAGGATGGAAAACATGAATCTGATTTATAAGCAGTATGTTGAAGGAAGTGTATTTAATCATACCCTAAAGAATGATATTGAAGTTTTTTTAAATCCCATAGTGAGCATGATACCTTTGTACATACAATGAATGTCGTTCATGAGGCAAGTAGAATCGCATCCTTATTTGGAATAGATCCAGAGCTAGCAGAGCAGGTAGGATTATTACATGACATTAGTAACGTCATACCTAAAACGAAAATGATGGGTATGGCAGAAGAGCTGCTTATTGAGATATTGGAGGAGGAGCGTTTATTTCCTCGAATTGTACACCAAAAACTTCAAAAGACATGGCAAGAGAAACATTTAGAATGACGGATACTGAGGTTTTAAATGCAATTGAATGTCATACGACTCTTAAAGCTGGTGCAAGCAAGCTAGATAAGATATTGTTTGTTGCTGATAAAATATCATGGGATCTGCCCGGAGAACATCCATATCAAGAAGCAATGAGAGAAAAAATTGTAGCATCGGACCTAGACGGAGCCGTATTGATTTACTTAAATCATGTTTGGGGCCAAAGAAATCAACTGAGGTTGGTGCATCCATGGCTGCTTGAAGCAAGGGAAGAATTAATGAATGGACCTGAGAGCAAGGACCTTTTGACCAACTCAAGCCGCTGAATAAGAGCCATTATGGATACAATTACTATTTATGCTCGAATTGGACTTTAAGAGTCATTAAGAATAAAAGAAGGAATGATGTTTTATGGAAAATACAATTCAAATTTTGGCTATATCGGGAAGTCTTCGTGAAAAATCGTCTAATACTGCATTAATGAAAGCCATTATTGGATTATCCTCGGCGGACATCCAATTTACCATTTATGGTGGGTTGGGCGATCTTCCACATTTTAATCCTGACCTCGATCTCGACGATGGACCTTCTTCGGTACAAGGGCTAAGGCAGCAGCTTAAGGAGGCACACGGTGTACTTATCTGCACTCCTGAGTATGGGAATGGTGTTCCGGGCGTCCTAAAAAATGCTCTAGACTGGATCGTATCCTCAGGCGAGTTTATGAATAAACCTACAGCCGTCATCAGCGCGTCACCAACGCCAATGGGTGGAGATAAAGCACATGCTTCACTTCTGCTTACTCTCAAAATGATTAATGCTGAGATTATAGAAGAAGGATTGATGATGATACCCCATATCACTTTGAAATTAAATAAAGAAGGTGTTATTACAGACTCAGAAATGGAGCAGAGGCTGCTAGCCGTATTACGTGCGCTTGAACAAGCTTGCCGTTAATCAGACTATCTGCACTTCAAATGAGATATTAATAGAGAAACATGTTTAAGTTATCATAATTACCTACCTCACAGGTGAAGAAAATATATGCGTTTTACTTTTGAAAAAGCTTGAGTTATCAAGCTTTTTTCTTTTTTATTGAATGGTTTATTTGGTATGTAAGGTCACCAGGGAATGGGGTTGGAGAAATGGTTGAAAAGTCATTTTATAACTGTGACTTACTTCATATAGTAGACTTTATGCTGATGTGACTAAAATAAAGTCAAAAATACGCGGATTGCTAAGTACAAAAGCATTTCCTCAAACTCCTTAATTTGCATTCTATAACTATATAAAAGATTGGCGGTGATACATGTGTCGCAGAGAATATATGTAAGTAATTCCCATTTCTCTTGTTGCCACGAAAGTTCAGTGCCAACAGGGGCGACGGGTGCGACAGGTCTGACGGGTACGACAGGGCCGACAGGGGCAACGGGAGTGACAGGTCCGACGGGAGTGACAGGGCCGACGGGTGCGATAGGGGCAACGGGTGCGACGGGTGCGACGGGTGCGACGGGTGCGACAGGACCGACAGGGGCGGCAGGGCCGACGGGAGCGACGGGAGCGACGGGGCCGACGGGTGCAACGGGTGCGACGGGTGCGACGGGTGTGACGGGAGCGACAGGACCGACGGGAGCAACAGGACCGACGGGAGCAACAGGTCCGACGGGTGCGACAGGTCCGACGGGAGCAACAGGGCCGACGGGAGCGACGGGAGTGACAGGTGCGACAGGGCCGACGGGTGCGACAGGGCCGACAGGAGCGACAGGGCCGACGGGAGCGACAGGGGCAACGGGAGTGACAGGGGCAACGGGAGCGACGGGTGCGACAGGGCCGACGGGAGTGACAGGGGCAACGGGAGTGACAGGACCAACGGGAGCAACAGGACCGACGGGAGCAACAGGACCGACGGGAGCGACAGGGGCAACGGGAGCGACAGGGCTGACGGGAGCGACAGGGTCAACGGGAGCGACAGGACTGACGGGAGCGATAGGACCGACGGGAGCGACAGGGCTGACGGGTGCGACAGGAGTGACAGGTCCGACGGGTGCGACGGGAGTGACAGGTCCGACGGGTGCGACAGGGCCGACGGGAGTGACAGGGCCGACAGGAGCGACAGGGGCAACGGGAGCGACAGGACCGACGGGAGTGACAGGAGCGACAGGGGCAACGGGAGTGACAGGGCTGACGGGAGCGACAGGGGCAACGGGAGCGACAGGACTGACGGGAGCGATAGGACCGACGGGAGCGACAGGGCTGACGGGTGCGACAGGAGTGACAGGTCCGACGGGTGCGACGGGAGTGACAGGTCCGACGGGTGCGACAGGGCCGACGGGAGTGACAGGGCCGACGGGACCGACAGGAGCGACAGGGGCAACGGGAGCGACAGGACCGACGGGAGTGACAGGAGCGACAGGGGCAACGGGAGTGACAGGTCCGACGGGAGTGACAGGACTGACGGGGCCGACGGGTGCGATAGGGCCGACGGGTGTGACGGGGCTGACGGGTGCGACGGGAGTGACAGGTCCGACGGGTGCGACGGGAGCGACAGGTCCGACGGGTGCGACAGGACCGACAGGGGCAACAGGTTCTAGTGAAACGACTAACTCTGCTTTTGCTGCCAATACGTCAGGGACAGTTATTTCGGTGATTCTTGGAGGAACCAATGTACAACTTCCCAATGCTCAAAATATAGGACCGGGTATAAGCATTAACGGCGCTAATGACACGTTTACAGTCTCAATAGCTGGAAGATACTACATTACGTATCAAATCAACTTGACAGCAGCGCTATTAATCAGTTCAAGATTGCTTATCAATGGAGCCGCAAATCTGGCTTCTACCGTCTCACCAGTTTTATCACTCACTAATTTTAATAATGATGTTATTGTAACTCTGGGAGCCAACTCTACTATTTCTTTGCAATTGTTCGGATTACTAGGTTTGGCTACATTGTTAGGCAGCGGTGCTGGAGCAGCTTTGACGATTATTCGTTTAAGCTAAAACGGGGCAAAAAAATATGAAACAGCTATACGGTTCCTCAAGTGGGCCGTATATGATGTTTCACCACGTTCATCTCGAATGCTATAGGATTCTATGAGCTCTGCGATATTTAATAATATAGCTTCCCCTGGCTACTGGGGCTGCTTCTCCGCTACATACGATGGTTAAGCTTTTAATGGAGGGCAGAACCAAGGAGACTTGCTGCGATTGTCCGATCATCTGGACAATTTCTTTTGTTTTCATTTTTATAATGGCTTGCATTTCGCAATTGGTATCGTTCTGTATTCTGACAGATGCCGGCAACTATTGGACCTCGAGATGATTGACAACCCATTTTAATTCCCCACAAATTCATATTTATATTATTCTATCTGTCGCATTTGGACTCGCAATTTGGTGTCTGTGTTAACCGCTAAGAGGGTAACGAAAGTAATTTCTCCTGTTGTAATCAAGTTACCTTCGTTCAAGATCAACTTTGTTTTCCAATTAATAGTACACCAGTCGGCTCCGCATTCGCCCAAGATCTATACCACTTAAATATGAATACCAATAACTTATATGTCTCAGGAACTCTTTTGATAAGTGCCGCTCCAGTTGGAAGAACTATCACTGTCAACTTCCTTCTTGGCGGACCTGCAGGAACTATTGTTGAAACCGATACAATTACACCTGGTACTGCTCTTGCCTTCACCAAAACTGGATTCGATACCATACAATTAGAAGTCACAGCAGGTGGTGTTACACCGAATATTACTGGCGAACTTTGCGTAACGCCTCGTTATCCTATTAGCACCTAATATAACAACAATCCTCTTTATATTTAAAAACTTGCTGAAAAGCCCTTGATGATCAAGAGCTTTTCAGCGACTCACGAATATGATCTATTTTCTTAATCCGTGTAAGATAAATTAACCGTGTGATTCTAAAGGTTTTGGAAGTGCTTGCAAATGATTGGATGGTGAGATTAGGTTAAGGAGAATTGTGTATTGGAGGCGTTTTTTGATCGTGTACATACTCAAAATGGGGACATTCGTGGCTGCTAAAAAAGCGCACAAATGTCCCTAATGTGTAACTATACTATTTTCAACCGGATTCAATTGTATGTATCACTCGTACAGCTCGCCTAATGAGGTATACCGAGACGTTGGAGTATGGATAAATACAACTGTATCCGAACTCTTCAATATGCGAAGTGAATTAATTGATCAAAGAACACGACGTGCCGTCACGTATGTCTTGTCCCAAGTACTTCCAGAAAAATTGGATATCGTAACTCCTACGCCGACTTTGTAGGTATGAAGTAATTTGTTGTTGCCCATATAAATACTAACGTGATTGATTTTACCGTCTTTGTTCGTGTCAGAGAAAATCAAATCCCCCGGCTTAAGCTGGCTTCTTGAAACATATTTACCGACTTTGGATTGCTGTACAGAAGAGCGCGGAAGATTAATTCCATTCTTCTTATATACATACTGAGTAAAGGATGAGCAATCGAATGCTGAAGTGATACCGGAGGATGCTCCGAATTTATAAGGAACTCCTAAATATTTCTTACCGGTAGCAAATATTTTATTGGCCACCGAAGTGCTGGAGGCTGTTGCGGCATAAGCCGATGGAGGTGTGACGAGTAGACTGCCTGAAAAAAGGATCGAGAGACTGAGACCAATACCAATTATAGTTTTACCATAGCGTTTATTCATGCTGTTCATGTTTCCTCCTAAGGTAAGTTATGGACGGGTGATTACCCAAATCCACCTTACCACAAAAGAAATTTCCACTATTTACTAGAAGCCTCAGAAAGCCTTGCCAGGCTTGGTATACATCATCTTTATTAGAAATTAATGAGAAAATTTTAATCTAAAAGCACTTGACGAAATATTTCCCATGGAAAACAAATCTTAAATTTGTTTTATAAATTGGTGAAAAGCAAGGTTTGAATAAATACAAGTTAATTGGTATGATTAAATCCAGTTGACCGGACTGCCGGAGACTCCTCTTCATGTTATTTTCATTAGGGGGAGTCTTTTTTATGTGAAAAATGCTGATAAATCAACGAATTTATGAAAAAAATCAAATTTTTATAATGAGAACAAAAATTCATTATTTATTATTTGAGCGATTTTATACATAATCAAATTACTCGGAATTAACCGAAAACGCCTAACATTTCCAAGTAGAAGGAGAGACAACCATGAAACAAAAAGGAGGCGTCTTATTTTCACTTAGCAATAGTGTTTTTTTAATTGTATTGTCTCTAGTTACATTGTACCCCATGTGGCGTGAGGCGGCGGTGTCCTTCAGCAGTATGGAAGAGGCTCTTAAGGGCGGGTTGTTTTTATGGCCGAAGGGGTTCACCGTGGACGCTTATGTCAACATTGTACATTCCCGGTATTTATGGCTTGCCTATGGCAACAGTCTGTTCATTACACTGATGGGGACGTTTATCGGTGTGCTGCTGACGGCGGCTACGGCATATCCACTGATTAAAGGTGATTTACCGGGTAAAAAATCCGTTGTTCTTATTATTCTGTTCACCATGCTATTTAATGGGGGAATTATTCCTACGTATCTGCTGGTGAAAAATGTTGGGCTGATCAATTCTTTATGGTCTTTAATCTTGCCAACAGCGATTTCTGCTTACAACGTCATTGTCATGATGAGTTTCTTTCGAACGCTGCCACGGGAGCTGGAGGAATCAGCAACGATGGATGGCGCGCATGCCGTACGCATTTTTGCTAGTGTTATTCTCCCGCTTTCCAAGCCGGTGCTGGCAACGATTGCACTGTGGGAAGCGGTCGGCTACTGGAACAATTATTTGCAGGCTTTGTTTTATTTGAATGACAAAAGCAAATACGTTCTCCCTGTGCTGCTGCGCGATATTATCAATGGACAGACTGTGGCACAAATGACTGGGGAAAGTACAGGCTCATCAACGGAATCCGTTATTGCGGCAACGACGATTATGGCGGTGCTGCCGATCCTCATCGTGTATCCGTTCCTGCAAAAATATTTTGTACAAGGCACACTGATCGGATCGGTCAAGGCATGAGACAACAGCAAGACACGAATTTATAGTTTCATCATGTACAGGAGGAAAAGAAGCTATGCTATCTCATAATAAATTCAAATCTATCGTTATTTTATCCTTAGTGGCGAGTCTTGCCGCAGCATGCAGTGCCCAACCAGAGACAGGTGGTACCGGTAAAAGCAGTACGGCTGCATCGCAGGGCAGTCCTTCAGGCAGCGGCAGCGACATGGCCAAAGTAACCTACAATATTTTCCGCAGCTTTCAAGCGCCCGAATATCCTGCGGATGGCGGTCCTGCCAAGAAAAAGGTGCTTTCCGCACTGGAGCAGGCTGGTATCAAAGGCGTCGATTACAAGGTGTCGATGGCCTCCGGGGAGGAGTATAAGACGAAGTTGAATTTGCTAGCGTCTTCCGGGGATCTGCCGGACTATTTCAGTGTACCTGATTTACTAACGTTGAACCGTTTGGCGGACGAGGGCTTGATAATTCCGCTGGACGATTTGCTTAAAAAGGCGCCTGATGTGATGAAATTCCTGAAGCCCGAAGACCTGGAAATGCTCAAATATAAAGGCAAGCTTTACGGGCTACCACCGGGTTATCGCCCTGAACCGTTTAATGGGCCCAACACGAACGGACTGCTGATTCGTCAGGATTGGCTGGATACCCTGAATCTGAAGTCACCAACAACACTGGATGAGCTGCATGATGTACTCAAGGCTTTTACATTTAATGATCCAGATGGCAACGGAAAAAAAGATACATTTGGAATTACGACCAACAAGCTTTCGGGAGTCGGTACATACGGCACGTATTTCAGCCCTATTTTCGGCGCGTTCGGTGTTGTTCCTACATTTTGGCAGCAGCGTGACGGGCAGTTGAAGCAGGGAATGGTGCTCCCCGAAACGAAGCAGGCGCTTGCCTTACTGCAAAGCTGGTACAAAGAGGGTATCATTGATCCAGAGTTCCCCATTATGGAGCAGAAGCAGATGAATGAGAAAATTGTTAATTCCAAAGCGGGAATTTTTGAAGGGACAGCATTTGATGCCGATCCGACAGGAGCAAACTACAGTGCATTGAAGAAAACCGTTACAACAGCGAAGCTGGCATTTCTGACTCCGCCCGCAGGAGCCGCTGGGAAGAAGGGGACAGCCGAAAACTCTCCTGCATACAACGATATTCGAGCCATCTCGGCGAAAGCCAAAAATCCGGAAAAATTGTTGGAGCTGATCAACTGGTCGGCAGGTCCGGGCTTTGATTTGGTGACCTACGGGATCGAGAATGAGGATTACCAATTCGATAAGGATAAAAATAAAATCAAGCTGTTGGTTGCCAATTATTCTGAGCTTTACAAGAAAGGCTTCTCCAATCCAATCCGGTTCCTTCAAGTCGTTGACCGCCGCTGGCTGACAGATGAAGCCGTTGCAGCGATGACCGTTTCTAATGATCGGAACAATCTGGTTCGCAATGAGTTTTGGAAAAGCGTGCAAGCTATGAACGATTATCCAGATATTAAAAAGCTGTGGGATGAGTATTTTGCCAAAATCGTTACCGGTGCCTGGTCTATTGAGAAATGGGATGAATTTGTCAAACGTTATTACCAAGAGGGCGGGCAAGAGATCGAGAAGCAGGTCAACGCGGAATGGAAGAAAACCAAATAAGTTCCCGCCATCCGATAGTTGACGGATCGAACGCGTACGACAAGGAAAAGAGGAAACGTCTATGTTTAACAAAATGCTAGTATCCTACATAACGATCATAGTGGTTCTCGTTCTAGCGGCCGGTTCGTCCTATCTGATGATTGTGTCCCATGATGTCAAGTCGGAGATTGAGCAAGCCTCCCATGACCAAATGTCACGCATGCTCAGGCATACGGATTCGTTAATTGAGAGTGTAGAGCAGCTTTCTCTGCAAATCGCTTTGAAGCCGGACATGAACACAGCCTTAACGAATCCGTACCCGCTTTCCATACTCCAGTTTGGATCCTTAAAGGATCAAATAAAGGAAGAGGTCAGCGCCAACAATCTGCTGTATTCGATATATTTGTATTTTCGTTTGGGAGATCGCATTTTGACCACGAACGAAGGTCTGTATAGTCTCGATCGTTTTTTTGACCGTCAGATGATCACAATGAGCTTTGCTTCCCATAGTAGTAAAGGATATCAGGTTCGCAGACTGTATGATTCATCACAAAATGATCCTGTCGATTTGATTACGTTTCATAGGCTTGTACCACTTACGGCAAAGGAACCGCTAGGCGAATTGATTCTGAATGTAAAACGGCAGGCTTTCTTTGATGCTTTATTCCACTATACCAATGCAGACAACGGGCAGATGGTTATTGTAGACAATGAAAGCATGGCTGTTCTATCGAGCAGTGACCCGGAGAATAGGAGCTTTACCGAATCCCTGCAGATTCTCGTATCCGGGCATCAGCTGTCCGGTAAGTCAGGGATGATTCAACAACAATGGAATGGAAAGCCGTATTTGCTCAGCTATGTCCGGTCAGACCATATGCCGTGGATGGTTGTAAATCGTATTCCTTATTACGTTTATCAGGATGCTTTGAATGCCAAGCTTCATCATGTGCTTCAGATTGCAGGAGCCGTTATACTGATCGGCATGGTGCTCGCCTGCTTGTTCAGTATTCGATTTACAAGACCCTGGAAAAATATTGTCAAAGAATATATTCAACCCCAAGGAATCAACATCACGAGAAAGGATGAAAGTGAGCTTATAGCTGAAGCAATCCGCGAGCTAGTTCAGGAAAATCGCAGCATCAAGCATACCTTGGAGCAGAGTGAGCCCATCATCCGTTATAGGCTGATTTACGACATTTTAACGAACCGAGTGCTTGAAACGTCAGTAATGACCAATCGACTTCAGCATCTGGGCATCGTGTTTCCCCATTCCTATTATGCGGCGGTCATCGTTCAAGCAGATATGCAGGCTTATGAGGAGCAGGATGACTACAACGAAATCCGGCTGCTGCTGTTCAGTGTTATCGAGAATGAACTGAAGAAGCGATTTTTTGTAGTAGGTACGATATTGGAAAACCATCATCTTGGCTTTATCCTGAATGTGCCGGAAGCCGAATATTTGGATAAGCTTAAGCAGGAGCTTCACGCTTGCTGCAGGGAAGCCGGTCACATTGGGCAGGATAATTTCGGTATCACGTTGCAGACGTCTTTTGGAGGCATTTATCCGGAAATGAATTTCTTGAACAAATCGTATCATGAAGCCAAACAGGCTGCGCATCATACGGCTTGGACCCGCCATGCAGACTGCATCTTTTTCGATGATTCAGTTGACTGGGGGAAATGGAGTTATCCATTGACTATTCAGAAGGAGCTGCTGCAACGATTGAAGTCGGTGGACCGGGATCTGGTGAAGCTCTGCCTTGACGATTTGTTCGACCGTTATATGGTCAGCAAAGCTTATACTCGTGACGCCGTACAGGATACTGTCACCCTGATGATGGGAGCGATCGTCCAGGAGTTGTATGAAGACGGTTATTCGCTCGACAAGGTTCATTTGCGGTTCCAATCGGTAAGTGAATGTACGCATATAGGTCAAGTGAAGGAGCTCTTTTACAGCTACATTACCGATATCATGAACCTGCTTGAACAATTTCAGGATAAATCGCAAAGCAATACGTTTGTTGGCAAGGCCATTGAATATATGCAGGCGCAATATGACCGGATTGAATCGATATCGGAAGTAGCTGAGCATGTCGGCGTAAGCAGCAGCTACCTAAGTCGTATGTTTCGCACCGAGACCGGAAAAGCGCCGCTGGATTACTTGACACGTCTGCGAATCGATAAAAGCAAGGAGCTGCTTTTTTTCGGCGATTGTAAATATTCACTTCAGGAAATATGCGGTCAGATTGGCTATCATGATGTGCAAAGTTTTATTCGTTTTTTTAAGAAATGGGAGAACATGACCCCCGGAGAATATCGTAAACTTCAGCTGGAAAAAGGAGGTGCCCTATGAGCAGGCAAAATATCGGTGCAGGCAATTCTGCCCCTCGTGTTTATGGAGCACCATCAAGAAGTCTGATCCGAGCATTAAACAATTACAAATATTATTATGCATTGCTGCTGCCGGGTCTTATTTACTTCATTGTATTCAAATATATCCCGATGGGCGGCGTCATCATTGCGTTCAAGGATTATAAGCTGTCGCAGGGTATTATTGGTAGCCCTTGGGTTGGGCTGAAATGGTTCGAGATCCTGGTTTCTACCGGTGATTTCTGGAATGCGCTGTATAATACTGTGTTGATTAGTTTTTATAAGATGATCTTTGGCTTTCCAGCACCTATCGCTCTTGCGGTCCTGTTGAATGAGGTGATGAATCAACGATTCAAGCGGGTGATTCAAAGTATTTTATATTTCCCGCACTTTTTGTCTTGGATTGTGCTGGGGGGCATTTTATTTACGATCTTGTCTCCTTCTACTGGCTTATTGTCCTGGCTGGGGTTCAGCAGTTCTCCGTTGATGCAGCCCGAATCATTCCGATCGCTGCTCGTTATTTCACACATTTGGAAGGAAATCGGCTGGGGGACCGTCATCTATCTTGCAGCTATAGCGGGTGTTAATCCCGAGCTGTATGAAGCGGCCCGAATGGATGGAGCAAGTCGATACAAGCTGATCCGACATGTGACCCTTCCAGCGATATCGGGAACTATTGTCATCCTGCTGATATTGCGAGCAGGGCAGATTTTATCCGCAGGCTTCGATCAAGTGTTTATTTTATCAAATGATGTTGTCCTGCATGTTGCAGATATATTAGATACGTATGTTTACCGTGTAGGCTTGAGCATGGGGCGGTTTTCTATAGCCACGGCGGCCGGCTTGTTTCAATCTGTGGCCGGTTTGCTGCTGCTGCTGTTTACTAACTGGCTAGCACGACGATTCGACGATCAAGGGTTATGGTAAGTTACGTAGTCTATCCACTTATATAGTGAAGGAGCTGGCAGGCAATGAATACAAAGAGAACGGAACGTCCCAATGTCATTGTTTTTTTCACCGACCAACAAAGGTGGGATTCCACAGGAGCGCATGGCAACCCTCTGGGACTTACGCCAAATTTTGACCGGATGGCAGCTGAAGGCACACATGTAAATCATTCTTTTACCTGCCAGCCGGTATGCGGTCCAGCTCGATCCTGCCTGCAGACAGGAAAATACGCAACATCTACGGGCTGCTACCGCAATGGAATCCCTTTGCCAGCAGACAGTAAGACGTTAGCTCATTATTTTCGGGAAGCAGGTTACCGTACAGGGTATATCGGCAAATGGCATTTGGCGGACACGGAGCCAGTGCCAGAAGAGCAAAGAGGAGGCTATGAGCATTGGCTTGCCTCCAACATTCTGGAGTTTTCCTCCGATGCTTATGATACGGTCATGTACAATAATGAGAATGAACCTGTCCACCTTCCGGGGTACCGCGCGGATGCGCTCACCGATGCAGCCATTCAGTTCGTTCACCAGGAGCATAAGCGAAACCTGCTGCAGGAGTCGGGGGATCCGTTTTATTTGTTCCTCTCCTATATTGAGCCTCACCATCAAAATCATCTCGATAATTATCCAGCACCTATCGGATATGAAGGTCAATACAGCGGACAATGGACGCCGGCGGATTTGGCTGCACTCGGTGGTACGGCGCACCAGCATTTGGGTGGCTACTATGGAATGATCAAGCGGCTGGATGAAGCGCTTGGTCGCTTATTGGATGCGTTGCGCAGCCTGCAGCTGCATGAAGATACGATTGTTTTATTTACATCTGACCATGGCTGCCACTTTAAAACGCGTAATTCAGAGTACAAGCGCTCCTGCCACGACAGCTCGATTCGAGTTCCGACGGCCTTGATCGGTCCGGGCTTCCATGCAGGAGGCAAAATTCAGGAGCTTGTCAGCTTGCTTGATCTTCCGCCGACACTGCTGGATGCTGCAGGAATACCCGTACCGGAAGCGATGCAGGGACGTTCATTGCTGCCCTTGGCGCAGAAACGAAGTACGGATTGGCCTAAGGAGATGTTCCTGCAAATCAGCGAATCGGAGGTAGGGCGCGCCATTCGGACACATCGTTGGAAATACAGTGTATATGCCCCTGACAAGGACGGTTGGACGGACGCCGCTGCAGATGTATACGTGGAGCAGCACTTGTATGATCTCCATGCTGACCCGCATGAGCTGAACAATCTGATTGGGATTGAAAGTTACGCTTCGGTGACAGCCGAGCTGAGATCCCGACTCGAGGCACGTATGCTCGAAGCGGGGGAAGCAAAGCCCAAGATAACACCTGCTGAGGTCAGAAAAAATGATCAGCGCAGAGTGTCCGTACAGGATCTGAGAGTTCAGTTGTAAATAGAAAGATGTTAGAGCAGACCCAGACTATTATTACGACTGTTTTATTAGAATTTGAAAATACTTCTAATAAGAAGAAAACCAATACTAGTGTATAACCTTTTGGGAACTATTGCACAAATACGGCTTTGTTCGTATGAATTGCGATAGATCCTTTTTTGTGTTTTTAGAATTCATTTTCATCATCTTGGTACGATTCTATTTCAATTCCATCCTTTTGCTTAGTGATCTATCCTAATCATAAATGTTTTGCTAAACTTAGTTTAAATGGTTAACTAATGCAGAAGGAGCCGATAGGATGAACGTACTCATCGTTGACGATGAACAAATTATTCGCCATGGAATGGAAAGAGTCATTCAGCAATTTGATGGTTATGAGGTAGTGGGTACTGCGGATGATGGGGAAACCGCATTGAAATGGCTCAGTGAAACTGACCATCTTCCTGATCTGATTATTACCGACATCCTCATGCAATATATTGACGGGCTCGATTTGATAGCCAAAGTAAATGAGCTTTATCCAGGTGTGCGCTGCACCATCTTATCAGGGCATGAAGACTTTCACTTAGCCCAAAAGGCAATAGACCTAAAGGTTCTGCGTTATATTACGAAACCGGTAGAACCCAAGGAACTGTATGCAGTACTGGAAACGATTCGTCAAGAAATACACAAGGAACAGAAGAATAAAATTGATTTGCTGCGCAAAGAACAATTAACCACCAACGCTTCCTTGTATGTGAGGGATAAGTTATTATCGGACTTATTTGAAGGGCGATTGGTTTCCGTCAGAGAAATCAGCTGTTTTGCAGAGTATTTTCCGTTTTCACTTGAAAACCAATTTCACGGTGGGGTTATCCGTATTTTAAAAGCATCTGCCGAGTTAACCAACCGGGATTACTTGTTATATTCAGTAGCTGTTAAACAACTCTTTTCCGAAACGATACTTGTTCAGTGCCGCGGCTTTGTGATGATTAAGGATACAAACACGCTCGTATTTGGATTGTCAGACGGGTATACGGAAGCAGTAGAAGCAGTCCAGCAGTTTTCCTATTTGGCGGAAAGTGTTCTTAGCATCCCTATTGCTTTAGGTGTGGATGAGGAAGCGCGTGATTTACTGCAGCTTGGCCTATCTGTTGCTGATACTTTGGAGCGTATGGAGAATAAAATGAAATCCCTGTTTAATTACCCACTGGAAGCGGAGAAGCGGCTGCGACTGGCCATCAGAAATGGGCATGCGGAGGAAGCGCGGATCAGTGCAGATGCCTTTATTGGTTTGGTATTGGAGAGCCGTTTTGGTTTGGAGCCGATTCTGCAAGCCTGTTACAAATTGATCGAATCGATACATCTGATATTGGTGGAGCTTGGGCTTGAAAAACCTGCCGCACCTCGATTAGTCGGGTTATTTATACCGGAAATATCACGGCAAATGCAGGATTGGTTGGAAGATTGCATTTCCCTAAGAGCTTCGCTCAAAACCAAACATCATAATGATTTGATTATAAGGATCACGTCATTTATGGAAGAACATTACGGAGATTGTGGACTTTCCCTGCAAAGACTGGCAGATGTGGTTTCAGTGCATCCAAACTATTTGACCCAAACATTTCGCAAGCAGACCGGATTGTCATGCATGCAGTATTTGGCCCGATTAAGGATGGAAATGGCCAAGGAGCTTTTAAATAGTGATGAGTTGAAAATCAATCAAATTTCTGAAATCGTTGGATATGAAAATCCGCTGTATTTTAGCAGTTATTTCAAAAAATGGGTCGGGATGAACCCGTCCGATTACAAGAAACTGAGTGATTTCCATGTTTAAGTGGATATACGTCTTTTTGACACAAGGATATAAAACACTGAATCGCGGAATTTTCTTTAAGCTGGTTCTTCTAATCGCTGTCCCCAATATGCTTATGGTTATTATGATCAATCAATTGATGGATAAACAGATTGAACAAAAGATTGCAGAGCTGAATAATACACTACTTGTATTAGAGCATGCTACCAACAGGGAAATAGGCGCTTTGTTCAATGACGTAACTACTTTGACTAATCAAATTTTGATTGAATCCGAAGTTCAACGTATTCTCTCTGCATCACGAACAGCTTCTATTGAAAAACCGAATCTTCCTCCAGAGTTCATAAATGACCGGAAGGCGCTATTTGAAACCTATGACAATCAGGCAATCATACGCGATTTATTGTCGAGGTACCGATTGGTGAGGAACAACATCTACTCCATAGCCATCATCGATATGGATAAAGGCATATATGTTAACACCGGTGAGAACTATCAAATTTATCCTGAAGATTTGAGCAATTCCGTATTGCTCAAACAAGTATCTTTACCGAACCAAGCAGGATTGGCATGGAGTGTGAACGATGCTTTAACGAAAAATGTGGATATGATTACCATAGCCCGCAAAATATACGGTACGAACCAACCAGAGAATGTTGTCGGTTATGTAATTGTGAATTTATCATTAGATGCGGTCAGAAACTCTTTCGAAACCTATAATTATTTTGGGGATATGATCTTTGGCATGATCAATAAATCTGAAAATACGTGGATGATCTACGACAATAAACGAATATCCGGAGGATACGGAAAGCTTGATCTGAATCTACATAACAATGCCGGGATTTCCTTATCTAATACCACTTACAACGACAAGATGTGGCGAACAGTTATGAGAAATTTGGATATGGGAGATAGGCTATTTATCGGTTTGAATACCCAATACATTGACAAACAAGCCAACCAATTTCGTAATAATATGTACTTTGGTTATGTGTTCTTTCTGATTTTGGCTGTCTTTATTTCTTTGACAGGGGCTAAGGTATTATCTCAAAGAATCGCATTAATCATCAAAGCGATGAGGCAATTTGGTCAGGAGAACTGGGGCACTCGGATTCATTTGCAAGGAAAGGATGAAATTCGGATTATCGGGGACACCTTTAATTCAATGGCAGCCCATATAGAAGACTTGCTCCATGACGTGAAGGAGCAGCAGCGGTTAAAAAGATTGTTCGAGTTGAGAGTATTGGAGTATCAAATTAATCCGCATTTTCTTTATAATACTTTGGATTCGATTCATTGGATGGCACTCGACAACAATGAACCCAAAATAAGTGAAATGGTCAACGGACTGTCCAAACTGTTCCGGATTATTCTGAATAAAGGAAAAGAGACCAACACGCTGCAAGAGGAATTTGATATGATCGGGATTTATATGAAAATTCAAAAAATCCGTTTTGAGGCAAGATTCGATTATGACATTCGCCTCAGTCCGGAAATATCCTCTTATCCAATCGGTAAGCTTGTTTTGCAGCCATTGGTTGAAAACTCCATCGTACATGGGATTCGCCGTTTGAGATCAAAGGGCATCATTACGGTAAAAGGCTGGAGGATCGATGATGACGTTGTGATCGAAATCGCAGATAATGGCGTAGGTATGGACACCGAACAAGTTAGGAAGCAATCTACGCTCTTGAATTCAGATTTGATGGAAGAGGGTGTTATTACATCAGCAGGTTACGGCATGAAAAATGTAGATTCCCGTTTAAAGTTGATGTTCGGTGATGAATATGGATTAACGATATGTTCCGAACGTGGACCCAATGGTGGGACCGTGATTCGAATTTACGTGAGAGAAGCGGCAATGATCAAAAAGCAAACAACCGGTTAGGCGATCAGTAAGGTTAAATGTGTGAATTGTGAGGCTTGAAAATACAGTGAGTATTAACTATCTTCATGTCCATAGCTTAACTTTGTTGATTCATAGGTAGTGGATTATCCGTTATGATTCTTTATGTAAGCGGTTTAATTACGTATATACGCTATGAATCGATGCAAGATGGTAATCCTTAATTATCTATATTAGGAGGCTTGGAAATGAAAAAAAGTTTATTGCTCATTTCATCAATGATCTTACTGGCTACGTCGGCATGCTCATCAGCGGCAACAACGACACCGAGCTCGGGTAATGCCAACACACCCGCCGCTAAAGCCGGTGAGCAGGTAAAAGTATCCTTATGGGACTACAATTCTTCAGAAGCCACAGTCAAGGCATTAACCAAATTGATTGAGGACTATCAGAAGGAACATCCCAACGTGAAAATTGAACGGACCTATGTTCCTTTTGCGGATATTAAAAATAAGCTGCTGCTTGGATCGGCTGCGGGTCAGCTCCCGGATATTGTATGGATAGATAACCCGGACCATCAAGCCTTCTCGGCTTCCGGTATATTGGCTGATATCTCCAAAGAGATAAAGGATTGGGGACAAGCAGATAAATATTTTAAAGGGCCTTGGTCTTCAACGATGTATAAGGATAAAAATTATGGAGTACCAACAAGCAGCAATAATCTGGCATTATTCTACAATGCTGACCTGTTGGATGCAGCTGAAAAAAAACCGCCGGCAAACTGGAAGGAATTACAGGACGCAGCTAAAAAATTAACTAAAAGCGGCGTTTATGGTTTTGCTGCATCGGCTATTCGCAACGAACAAGGGATGTTTCAATTTCTTCCTTTTATATGGCAGGCAGGGTCGGATTTGAACAGCTTTAATACTCCGGGAACGGTCGAAGCGCTGAAGCTGTGGAAAGGAATGGTCGATGAAGGGGCAATGTCCAAAGAAGTTTTGACCCAAGACCAACAGGCTGTCATGCTTCAATTCATCGCAGGTAAAGTATCCATGGTAGTTAACGGCACTTGGCAGCTTCCTTTGGTTGCGAAGGACGCCAAATTCAAATGGGGGGTTGTGCCTTTACCGGCTAATAAGCAAGGCGGGACAATCTTGGGCGGCGAGAATTGGGCTATAACCTCGACATCTAAAGTAAAAGACACGGCTTGGGATCTCATCAAGTACTCCCAGGAACCGACTCGTTTAAAGGACTATCTTATCGCCTCAGGGCGGTTGCCCAGCCGTACAGATATGATCAATGATGCCACTTGGCAAAATGATAAATCAACGAAGGTTTTTGCCGATTCCATGAATGTATCCAAAGCAAGAGCTTACGGACCCAACTATCCTAAAATATCAGATGCTGTGCAGGAGATGCTGCAGCAAGTTCTCACTGGAGTGAAATCCCCCGAGGATGCAGTTAAGGAAACGGAAACCAAAATTAAACCGCTGCTTCAGTAATGTTAGTGGGAGGAACCTAACCGTTCCTCCTTATCTCTAACAAGAAAGGGAGAGTTTCATGCAAGAGAAACAGACAGTCATTCGTACAGCACAGCCTGATTCCCGGACGTCTTCGTCATGGAAGTGGAGAAGTTGGAGTAATTATGTGTTCATCCTCCCTGGACTGCTGTTTATGGTCACCTTCATGGTATTTCCGATAATATACAATATTGTGCTCAGTTTTCAAAATGTGACCCTGTTGAATTTACGCGGTGAGCATGAGTTTGTCGGGTGGCAAAATTATCAAACGATGTTTCAAGATCCGTTATTTACAGTTTCCTTTTCCAATTCAGCTATATTTACAAGTGCCAGTATATTATTTCAGTTTACAATCGGTTTTGCGCTGGCGTTGTTCTTCAACCGTAAATTTCCCGGACGTGATTTTATGCGTTCTATTATGCTATTGGGTTGGATGATGCCGATCATTATTACCGCTACCTTATTTAAGTGGATGTTTGCAGGCGATTTTGGAGTCATCAATCACCTATTGCAAGTAATCGGGATTATCGATAAACCTGTGTTTTGGCTGACTGAACATCATTCCTCACTTGCTGGAACCATTATGGCCAATATCTGGATTGGTATTCCGTTCAATATGGTTATTTTGCTGTCAGGGTTACAATCATTACCCGATCATTTGTATGAAGCTGCCAAAATTGATGGGGCGAGCCGATTTCGCCAATTTACGAACATTACGCTTCCATTAATGAAGCCGACGATTATGGTACTTTTGATGCTGGGTATTATTTATACTTTCAAAGTGTTCGATTTGATTTACATTATGACTGGAGGCGGACCTGTCAATTCAACTACCGTATTCCCGTTATATGCTTACCGTATGGCATTCACGAATTATGACTTAAGCATGGGAGCTACCGCTGCAAGCTTCATGTTTTTCGTATTGATTGCTTTGGCATCCGTTTACTTATGGATAGTTAGGAAGGAGGAGCATCAATGACGGGATATCGAACTAACAAGCGGGAATATACGACAGCACTCATTGCCGCAGTATCCACTTTGATTTATTTGTTTCCCTTGTATTGGATGTTTATAACCTCAATTAAACCGTCTACAGAATTGTTTGCAAACCCGCCGCATTATTTTCCTTTTGAACCGACACTTGAGGCTTACATTAATAACTTTGTCCACAACAAATCGATTTTCAACTATATTGGCAACAGTTTTATTATCGCCTTTGGCAGTATGGTGTTGACCTTAATACTTGCGGCGCCATCAGCTTACGCTTTGGCACGCTTGCCGCTTCGCGGTAAACCGCTCGTATTGATCCTTTTGCTGACCACGCAAATGCTGCCGAGCATTATGCTTGCCATGCCATTGTTTATAGCTTTTTCCAAAATGGGACTGATTAACAGCTATACAGCCTTAATCATCGCCAATACGACCCACTCGCTGCCGTTCGCAATCTTGGTACTTCGTCCTTATTTTCTTTCCTTGCCAAGTGGTCTGGAGGAAGCAGCCCTCATTGATGGCGCCAATAAATTTGCTGCGTTTTGGAGGATCATCCTTCCATTGGTAAAACCTGGATTAATGACGGTTGGCGCCTTCTGCTTTCTGTGGGGATGGGGGGACTTTATCTTCGCCCTTACACTCACCTCCGACGAGAAAATTCGTCCTCTGACAATGGGGTTAAGCAAGTTCAGCGGTGAATACGGTACGCAGTGGAATAACTTAATGGCTGTCGCTACGATCGCGGCAATTCCTATCATCGCGATTTTTATTTCTTTGCAAAAATATATAGTCAGCGGCTTGACCAGCGGTTCGATGAAAGATTGATTCTTTTAAGGCCATACGAGTTCCACAAGTCATTTATTTCATATATCACAAGGAGGAATTTTTCTATGAAGCTAGGCGTGTTTTTGACACTATTTCGTAAATACTCGCTTGAAGAGGCGTTATCAATGGTTGCAAGTCAAGGCTTGCAAACCGTAGAGATTGCAACAGGTGGGTATGTGGGTAATCATCACTTGAATCCACATCGTGTGCTCGAGTCCAGACATGAAATCGACAAAGTGAAATCGCTGCTCGATCGACATCAGCTTGAAATCAGCGCCTTAAGCTGCCATGGCAACCCGCTTCATCCGAACCCGGAAATTGCCCGTCAACACGACGATGATTTTCGTAAATCCATCCTTCTGGCCAAAGAACTCGGCGTAAGTACTGTGGTCAATTTCTCGGGGTGTCCAGGTGAATCAGAGCATTCCCTATATCCGGTATGGATCACATGTCCGTGGCCAACTGATTTTAGTGAGGTGGTCAACTGGCAATGGGAACACAAGCTGATTCCATATTGGAAGGAAATGGGCTCGTTTGCTAAAGAAAATGGTGTGAAAATCGCTGTAGAACCGCATCCTGGATTTAACGTTTATAACAGTGAAACGGCATTAAAGCTGTGTGAAATCGGTGGCGATCATATCGGCGTTAATTTTGACCCCAGCCATTTGTTTTGGCAGCTGATGGATCCGGTAGCATGCATTCTGGAGTTGAAACATAAAATCTATCATTTTCATGCCAAAGATACAGGCATTCATACAAAGAATGTTTCCGTCAATGGAGTGTTGGATACGAAGTCTTACAGGGATGTGAATAATCGGTCTTGGGTTTTTAGAACGGTAGGTTATGGTCATGGAACTGAGACATGGAAAGCAATCATCAGCGCGTTGCAGATGGTCGGTTACGATCATGCAATCAGCATCGAACACGAAGATGGACTGATGTCAATCCAAGAAGGATTTAGCAAAGCTGTTGATTTCTTAAAAGATATGATCATCATGGAAAACTCAGGTGAAATGTACTGGGCCTAACCTGAAATAGAAAAGGAGAATGGTCATGAAGGATATGGGGATGGGGATTCTACAACGAGTACGAGCAGTATCTCTTAAGCAGGTGACGATAAAAGATTCCTTTTGGTCAACACGAGAACGTAATGTAGCTGAAACCGTTGTCCCGTATCAGTGGGACGCTTTGAACGATGCGATTCCTGGTGCAGAGCCGAGCCATACCATAGACAATTTTCGTATTGCAGCAGGAGATACGGAAGGTGATTACTATGGAATGGTTTTTCAAGACAGTGATCTTGGCAAATGGCTAGAGACTGTAGGATTCGTGCTTTCTCAAAAAAGCAATAGACAGTTGGAAAAAATTGCTGATGAGGTCATCGATTTGCTTGGCCGAGCACAACAGCGGGATGGTTATTTAAATACATATTTCACAGTGAAAGAGCCAGGTGCTCGATGGACCAATCTAAAAGAAGATCACGAGCTTTACTGTGCAGGCCATTTAATGGAAGCGGCCGTAGCTTATTACGATGCGACTGGCAAGAAGAAGTTTCTCGACATTATGAGCCGATATGCGGATTACATCGGTACGGTTTTCGGTGTAGAGGAGGGTAAGAAACCCGGTTACGACGGTCATCCAGAAGTTGAACTTGCTTTGGTGAAGCTGTATCAAGCTACGGGCAAACAAGCTTATTTGGAACTCAGCAAA
This sequence comes from Paenibacillus sp. 1_12, assembly GCF_900114475.1. Taxonomy (GTDB): domain Bacteria; phylum Bacillota; class Bacilli; order Paenibacillales; family NBRC-103111; genus Paenibacillus_S. Next base: position 118,728 of record NZ_FOTE01000007.1, read on the forward strand.
TTCTTCGTCGATGAACGCGGCCAAAAGCCGCATTTCTTTGATCTGGAAGCGAAGGAAAGAGAGTCCCAAGGAAAAAGCTATAAAAACAAACGGATGCACGATTACTATCAGGCGCATCTACCGGTTCGGGAGCAAAAGACGGCCGAAGGACATTCTGTTCGGGCTGTCTACCTTTACAGTGCAATGGCTGATTTAGCTGCTGAATACAATGATTTAGAGCTGCTAAACGTTTGCAAAGAGCTATGGAATGACGTAGTACGGACTAAAATGTATGTTACCGGCGGCATTGGTTCTTCCGCGTATGAGGAACGGTTTACGGTTCCCTTTGACCTGCCGAATGATCGAGCATACACGGAAACTTGTGCTGCCATCGGGTTGATGTTATGGGCGCACCGGCTGCAGCAGATCGATATGAACCGCGATTATGCTGATGTTATGGAGCTTGCGTTATACAATGGGGTATTAAGTGGTATTTCTCTTGACGGTAAAAGCTATTTTTATGTCAATCCGCTTGAGGTGTGGCCTGAAACTGCAAATTTTCGCGATGACATGTCCAAGGTAAAAGTAACGAGACAACCATGGTTCGGTTGTGCGTGCTGTCCGCCGAACATCGCTCGGTTGATTTCCTCTTTAGGACAATACATTTATGCAAAAGACGAGGATCATTCTGAGCTTTATGTTCATTTATATATCGGTAGCAAGGTAGAACTGGAAATCGGCGGTAAGCCTGTTACATTGAATCAGCAAACACAGTATCCTTGGGACGGTCAGGTTTCACTAGAGCTTACCATGGATGAGCTTACGGAATTTTCAATTTCGCTGCGTATACCTGGGTGGTGTAAAGATGCGAAAATTTCAATCAACGGACAAGAAACAGAACTTGTTATCAACAACAACGGGTACGCTCAAATAAATCGGTCATGGGAAAATGGCGACCTGGTAGAGTTGAACCTTTCTATGCCGGTAGAAATCATCAGATCCAATCCAAAAGTGAGGACGAATGCAGGAAAAGCTGCGCTGCAGCGCGGTCCGGTGGTGTTTTGTTTAGAGGAAGAAGACAATGGAGTGAATCTTCAGGACATTTTCCTTCCAAATGATATACAATTGGATACGTACTTTGATGCTGGGCTGCTGGGTGGAGTTACGGTAATCACGGGAACAGGTACTCGCAGCGAAGTGAAAAAGGACGACAATGCACTCTATACAACGCAGAATTATCAAAGAGTACCAGCCCCAATCAAAGCGATTCCTTATTTTGCTTGGAGCAACCGTACTCCGGGTGAAATGATAGTTTGGATATGTAGTCAATAAGCTAAAGACAGCAGGCCGCCGCGGTGGCCTGTTGCTGCGTTAAAGAGCAGAACCAAGAAGTAAAGCAGCTCTATATGCCTGCAAACAAATTTTTCTTGTATATAGCCATCTTTTAATATAATGTATGATAACAAATATTATAGAGAAAAGTGGGAACGAAACTATGAGAACATTAGCTGTATACTGTGGATCGAGTTCAGGAATTGATCCTATCTATATGAATGAAGCTAGAAAATTGGGGAAAGCTATGGTAGCGAATGGTCTTGACCTTGTATACGGAGGAGCAACAGTCGGTTGTATGGGGGCTGTAGCCGATGCAGTTCTGGAAGCGGGTGGCAAGGTAATTGGAGTGATACCCAAAAAACTCGCAAATGTTGAAATTGCTCATAAACATCTAACAGAGCTCCATATCGTGGATACGATGCATGAAAGAAAGGCACTCATGGCACAGTATGCTGATGGATTTATCGCACTCCCTGGTGGAACAGGCACTTTGGAGGAATGGTTTGAAGTCTTTACATGGGCTCAACTAGGATATCATAATAAACCATGTGCATTGCTAAATATAAATAATTACTATACACCGGTTGTATCACTTTTTGATCATATGATTGAACAAGGGTTTGTAAGAGAAGCTTATAAGCATTTATTTTTAATTGACAATGACGCAGCAGCATTAATTGAAAAGCTGAGGGACTATAAAGCAGACTATATCCAAAAATGGTAGTTTTACTCAAGAGCTTTTAAACACAATGATTTGTGTTACAATAGTCATCAGTCGGAGTGGACGGCTCATCCTATTGACAATAGCTGACACACCATGTATGATTCAATTTATTGTTGTAATCATCATTCATAATTCGTTCGTATAACCTCACGACTTTAGGGTGAGGGTTTCTACAGGAAGCCTTAACTTCCTAACTACGAATACAGGACCATCTTAGATGATTTTCTGTATTCATAGTTAGGGAGTTTTTTGCTTTTTTGTAGGCTGCGAGAAATAAGGGAGGACATCATAGAAATGAAATATTTGTTATCTGTTTTTTTAGGTGCGATCTGTTACGGCATCCTTTCAACCATTGTCGTTACGGCGTATGGGGAAGGCTACGGGCTCGGAGAAGTTGTTGGCAGCCAGTTGTTCGTAGGATTTATTCTGGCATGGGGATTCATGCTGTTTACGAAGTGGCGGGAACGAGGTAAGTCTGGATCCATATCAAGGAAAGCATCAACCGTAACCTCGAAACTGAGTTGGAAACAACGCTTGTTACTTATGGCTGCCGGAGCGCCTACGGCCATAACTGGATTGCTGTATTACGAATCGCTTCGGTACATTCCGAATTCTCTGGCTATCATTTTATTATTCCAATTTACTTGGATCGGGGTTCTGATTCACGCTATAAGTCATCGAAAACGGCCGAATGGAATCGTGCTTCTCACGCTAGTCATCTTGTTCGGTGGAACTTTACTGGCTGCAGGAATCGTAGAGCAGGGGATGTCGAGATTTAACTGGATCGGGGTTGCTTTGGGGCTGTTATCTGCGTTGAGCTATTCCATGTTCATTCTGCTCAGCGGCAAGGTATTGCCTTCCATTCATCCGGCATACCGCAGCGGTTGGATGATTACAGGTGGAATGCTGCTCGTGTTCATTTTATTCCCACCTTACTTTCTGATCAACGGACTTCTATTGGGAAACCTCCTACTGTTTGGATTCATGCTCGGTCTCTTCGGTGCTTTTTTACCTCCAGTCCTGTTTGCGATAGGGGTTCCTCATATTGGAGAAGGCATGACCGGTATTCTGGGTGCCTCCGAACTACCCGTTGCAGTGCTTTTATCCGCTATCGTCCTGCATGAACACGTAAGTGCACTCCAGTGGATAGGGGTCGTACTGGTCATGGTTGGCGTTGCGCTTCCCGAGTTATTTAAAAGAATCAGGCGGCATTCCGATGGCTATTCCGTTTCTAGCCTCGATTCATAACAAATAAAAAAGGCAAGTTCCTCCGCTGAGGGACTTGCCTTTTTTTTATGCTCTTTTATAAATGGTTCAGCAGTTGTAGAACAACCTTGTGTTTCATGAGGCACGTATTAAGTAAAAACCCATAAAATAAACAAATGCCTAAAAAATGATGTGATAGGAGGAGAAGTCGATGATCATAATTGCGGGTAACAGCGAAACGGCTTTCGACGATAGTACACTGTCCGGGTTGGAACAAAGCATGTATCGGACCATGAAAAGCAGCTCTTTGGAGTACCGGTATGATTCCGTTGAGGGTCTCTTGTTTGAATTGGCTGTACGATTCCATATCGTAGAATCCTCGCGGTCGCTCAACAAGAGCGGTGTCCAATTTTCCGACTTTGAACATTCCCGATGTAACGAGGAATTTTGGGATCGTCTCGATAATGGAGGATTTCAATTAAAGAATGGAGTTTCCTCACAGGATGGGATAAGGGATATTTTTAAGAATGGACGCTTATATGCGTTTGAGTGTGCAACAGCTGTGACCATCGTTTTGTATAAAGCCGTGCTTGAATCTATTGATCCCAAACAGTTCGATATGTTGTATTCGGATCTTTTGTTATATGATTGGCATTTTAACAGCAACTTACGCCTGAATGACAAAACGGATCCAAATGAAGCTGTGGCAGGGGATATTCTCTATTTTAATAATCCTGATTTTGATCCTTCCACCCCTTGGTGGAGAGGGGAAAATGTCGTCAAGATGGAGCAGGATCTTTATTATGGGCATGGCATCGGAATCAGAACTAGTGATGAGATCATTACGGGCCTGAACAAATCCAGAAAGCCTGGAAGCACCGAATCGGCATCCTTATCGGATCGGTACGATCAACTTGACTTTGCCTTCCTTTGGCGGCTTATATCCAGTAGCGATCCCAGGAAGCTTATTATCGCAAAAGTAGGTGCCAGATCTTATATATATTGAGAGTCAAAATAGTTAGTGAACTTTTATCGAGTCCTTTTAGAGATGAATAGTATAAAAAAAATGGCCCAAGTTACGCTGATCAAGACTTTCGCATACAGCAGCTTCAGGAGTGCAGCGAAATCAGGATTCAGCGGCTGTGGGCCAGCTTTATTTAGCAAATATGAGTCGACTAGCGAACTTAGTTTTCTACGACGATTTTGACTGCTTGGCCGATTGGAGGCAAGCTTTTGGTCAGGATAGGACCGTAGAATGCAAACACTTTATCGCCCTGCTTCAACTGATCGACGGCAATCGGTTGATTATCTTTGGTGCCGATAATCGCCGTGGTGTTTGAAACGTTCAATACGATGGTTTCGAAGGAATTATCACTAAGTTTAGTACCTTTGACCACAAGCCGTGTTGTGCCTTCCTCCGATGGGGTCACTTCTTCGATGACTCCCGTCGTGCCTAAGCTTTGTTGAGCAGCAGGAGCTTCTTTTACGATAATTTTCTTTGCATTGGTCATTGGCGGCATGCTCATGGCCATAACCATGCTGTGCTCCGCTGTGATGGACATGCCAAGCTGAAGGTCAGCGAGCTTCAGCTTTTGGTTGTCGGACGATACGATTTCCGTTTCATTGGAAATGTTTAGACGAACGCCATGAGCGTAGCCATTCACGCCGATTTCTCCACCATTTTCACGATAAGTGATACTGGTGATAGTTCCTTGCTTGGTTGTATCCGAAACAGCTTCCTCGCCGCCCTGTTGTTGGGAACTAATCGTGATTGTCCCCGTTGGGCTAGCCGTAACTTGAAGCTTCATCACTTCTTCAAAAAATGACAACGGTACATATGTTTTCTCGTTCTTTAGCTCCGGCGTAACTTCGAGCTGAATGAGCATTTTAGCAAAACTGTATTTGTCTTGTCCAATTTGAAGGGTTAGAAATTGATTGCCTTTGATGAGCTCCAGTGACTGCGTGGTTGGCATCCAAGTCAGATTATAGCCAAGAGCTTCAGCTGCAGCACGGATCGGTACCATAATAGTATTGTTTGCACCTACGTATAGGGAAGCTTCGTCTGGCGAAAATCCTTTTCCATTAATAACGAGATTGAATTTCAGACTGCCGTAGGAATCCTGCGGAATGGATGCAGAAATCGGCATGGGTTTCACGACGGGCACTGGCTCGCTTGGAGCTGCGGATACGACGTTGGCTGCTATGAGGGCTCCAGCTAGGACTGCCCCTAATACTTTGAATTGTTTCATGATGGTAATACCTCCTGTTGGTTGTTGTTAGAATAGGACCCATGGAGCTCTGGGAGCATATGGTTTGTCGTTCTATGTTAATACAAACGGGAAAGACGGATAAAATGTTGCAAAAAGATTAAAGATCAGGTGAGAATCCTAAAAAAACGACCTTCAAGTGAAACGGAAATAACGAAAATGTCAGCAAGCTGTTATCGATTGTCTATTTAATAAAGTGCCTCATTCCATTATATTAAATCCTATTAAGCCAGTTCACGTGTAGTAACTAATGATAAGCAAAAGGGGAAATGACTCTTGAAAAAAAATAAACTTTTCATCCCTGGGTTGCTGCTGCTCTCAGCAATGGTTGCTGGCTGTTCAAGCCAAACCATGGTCGATACGAAATTGATACAAGGAGAAGCGGATCGAGAAAGTAAGCCGCAGATCGAACATTTAGACATTTCTATAATGAATGTGGACAAGTATTTTCCCAATAATGAAGGTACCTTTGTTTTGCGTAATTTGCGTTCGGATCAAACTTTTATATTTAATAAAGAACGGGCTCTTAAGCGACAGCCTCCAGAGTCGACATTTAAAATTGTTAATGCTTTAATCGGTCTACAGGTCGGGGCGGTAAAAGATGAATACGATGTAAAACGCTGGGATGGTGTGAAAAGAACCAGGGAGGAATGGAATAAGGATCACACCTTGGGATCTGCTATGCGGACTTCCGCATTATGGTATTATCAAGCTATAACCCGTGATATTGGCAAGGAGCGTATGCAGGAATGGTTGAATAAGCTTAACTACGGGAATAAGGACATATCAGCGGGAATCGATACCTTTTGGTTGAACAGCTCGTTACAAATTTCACCTCTAGAGGAGGTTGATTTCCTCAGCTGTTTGGTTCAGGAAAAGCTTCCTTTAGACAAAAATATGATGAAGACTGTCAAACGGATGCTGATTCAAGACGAAGGAGAACATTATACACTTTACGGAAAAACAGGAACAAGGAACAATCCTCTAGCAGGATGGTATGTAGGCTTTGTCGAAAGTAAACAGCAGGCGTATGTTTTTGCCGCTAATATGGACGGACAGGGAACGATATCGCCACAAAAAATAAAAGATCTGGCAACCGATATATTATTGGAATACAGGATTATCGAGCCTAAGTAATTGTTTGTAAAGGAGTTATGCAAATGATCGATCACGACGTGTATATGACTATCAATCAGGGCGAAACCGGTAATCAGGAAAATCCTTGCTACCTGCTGAAAGAGGAAACCGTTATTGGGCGTGTGTGGGAACAGGTAGTACCGGATATCCATTTTGCCAGCTCATATATATCCAGAAGGCATGCCGTCGTTGTTGTAGAGAATGATCGATTTTTTATTATCGATTTGATGAGCAAGCATGGAACTCGGGTCAATCATACTGTTATTGGTAATAATAAACCCTTTTTGCTGCATGATGGTGACATCATAAGTTTGGCTAGAGGCGTTGCGGTGCTTACTTTTCATAAAATGAATGAAAAACGTGTCGGGGATACTCTGGAATTTCCGCTTCCAACCGATGAAGACAGGGAAGAACATTACGGCCTGTTTGTAAATATGGACAGGAGAGAGATCATGATTGACGGCGTGCAAATTTATTTGTCCAGCAAGGATACCGAGCTGTTTGGCCTGCTGTATCAAATGGCTAACTCTGCCGTGAGCTATGATGAAATCCGGATGAACATCTGGCCTGAACGAGCGGCTAATGGAATAGACGATATTCCTGATGTCGGTCGAGAGGAAGTCAATACCTTAGTATATCGATTGCGCAAGAAGCTGGCTAAATACGGCAAATATATCATTTCCGTGCCTCGCTACGGCTACATGCTCGATTTGCAGCAAATGCTGCCCAAGCTGCGCGGCTAAAAGGATTAACACGACAGGAAAGGAGTTAATCGAAGGATGGCTCCCACTCGAATGCTACAGACAGGTATTCTCTGCAAATCAGAGATCCTGTCTTTTGATTTTTGTGCCGTAAATAGCTCTTTGTAGTCATACAACTTATTTGCTATATCCTGTAAAGTAGTAGAGTACAAGATTATGCAAAGGATGGTGTCAGGAATGAAACCTATACCAAAACGTATTTTTACAGGAACCGTTATCCTCGTTGTTGCTTTGGTTGTCTCAATGACTGTTCAGGTTGAGGTTACACCTCCCGATCATACACGAATGATTCTGGATCGTACGAATCGATTCTATATTGCGCCTCCATGCTTTAACCAGGCAGTGATTACGAACAATCTGTCGGAATCAACCATGAAAAAGGCAAAGGAACTTGATTATATACCAGAATCAACGTGTACAGAACAATCACTTCAAGCAGTACATAAGCCTTTACTTCTTGCATGGATGGAAAGATTCGGACTCCAAAAGAGCAATTGGAACTGGTAGCAAGTACATGGCGATCTGCATAGCTTTGGTTATTTTTGAACACAGGTGAACAGCGAATGGAAAAAGGGTCAGCATTGGCAGTACCTCCCTACTACGCATGCATGGGGGGTTTATCAAGAGCGTACAGCTTCCTGTATCTTGGATAACTTTGCAAGAGCTGTTGATGCGTTCCGCGCATCACAATTTCACCGTCATCCATACAGACAATTTCGTCCATTTGTTCAATTCCAACCAGATGATGGGTCACCCAAATGATTGTTTTTCCTTCCAATGCTTGAAACAGAGTGGAGAGCAACTCTCTCTCAGTTCTTGGGTCAAGACCCAGCGTAGGTTCATCCAATAGCACTACAGGACGTTGCTGTAGTAAAATCCGGGCAAGCGCTACACGCTGGCGTTCGCCTCCGGAAAAACGCTTGCCTGCTTCATGCATCATGGTCTGTTCGGCCAAGGGTAGTCCTTGAAGAAGCCGAGTAAGTTGTGCTTGTTCCATAGCTTGCTGCAGCTGCTTTTCATTGGCTGCTCGATTGCTAAGTCGAATATTATTCGCTACAGTTGTATCGAATAAATAAGGATTTTGGTTGAGAACCGCAATATACTGCTGTACTGGTTGGTCCAAGCTATTGATCTTAATACCGTTTACGGAGATCATTCCCGTGCTCGGCTGTAATGCCCCAAGCAGCAGCTTAAGCAAAGTAGATTTACCGGCTCCGCTGCGCCCGATAACCGCAATTTTCTTACCCTGCGGGATGTCAAGACTAAGCTTCTTCACGGTCCATGAAGCTGCTTGATCATATTGAAAGCTGATGTTGTCCAATTGAATATGGATATAGTCCAGACTCGCTGGCAGTCCATCTTTCAATTGTGTGGCATCTTGATTGTAATCAGAGGAGAGAAGCATGCTCTTGTCTATAGCCTGAAGTCGAACCAATGCGTTTTTATATTGCGGCAGCTTATCTGCTGCGGACATGACTGAAAGAAAAATATCCATAATTGGGTACACAACCAGCACCAAAGCAGCCAACCATGTAACAGGAATATGCTGTCCACTAACTTGGCTGTTTGCCCATATCACTACGGATAATAGAGCAATCCCAGCGATCCATTGTCCGAGTAAGGTTCTCCAGCGTTCCCACCGCCGTAAAGCTTGATCGGCTTCGGCAGCTCGACGTTCATCTGCCTCATAGCTTTCAATAAAATCCTTTTGTCTGCCGCTTCCGGTCCAATCCGCCATTCCCATAATGGCATCCGTTAATTTCTGATACAGCAGACCACGGTGATGCTGAAGCTGGTTCTGCCGCTTTTTCGTGAGCAGTAATGAAATTAAGGGCATGATATACAGAAGAGACCCCAAATATATCGCTATCAGGAAAGCAAAGCTGATGTCCATTGTACCAAGAGCAACAGTAATGACGCCGTATAAAATCAGCGCAGCCGCACTTGGAAACAATGTTCGAAGATATAGATGCTGAAGCTGCTCAATATCATCCGATAATATCCCCAGAAGATCACCCGTCTTGAATTTGGTGAAGAAATTCAGGGCATGCGGTTCAACCATTCGGTACAACCTCACTCGCATCAAGGAAAGAATACGCAAAGCGGTATGATGACCAGCCAACCGCTCAACATAATGAAGAACGGCCTTGCTGATTCCAAAAGTGCGGACAGCAACAATTGGGACATAAACCATTAATATATTTTCAGGCCGAAGAGCCGCTTTCGATATGAGATAACCTGAAGTAAAGGTTAAAGCAGCAGCTGCAGCAAGTGTGCATACGCCTAATCCGACAATCAATAGAAATGACCCGAAAAAAGGCCGCAAATAGGGGGAGAGCCATCGTTCCTTCATAGTATCTGGCTTCATAGTACTTCCTCCAACTGGGACAGCATCATTCTATAATATAAGCCTTTTTTATCAAGCAATTGCCTGTGAGTGCCAGCCTCAGCCAGCTTTCCATGCTCCAATACAAGAATTTGATCCATATCCGGCATCCAGTGCAGCCTATGAGTGGCCAGAACAACCAGCTTATTGTCAAATAAGGGCAGCATCGTTTCTTTAAGCTCATATTCGGTCTCAATGTCCAGATGGGCGGTGGGCTCATCCAATAAAAGCACACGTCTGTCGCTTAAAAAAGCTCTTGCAAGCGCGACACGCTGTGACTGTCCGCCGCTAAGCTGTCGTCCACCGCCGCCAATCAACTCATTCATGCCGTTCGGCAGGCTGTCGATACATGCTCTCAAACCAGCGTGGGCAGCAGCCTGCTGAACCTCTTCCAGAGTTGCATCAGGCCTATAAAATCGAATATTGTCCGTCATGGAGCCGCTGAACAAATAAGGATGCTGTGGTATATAAACGGTTTCCATGCACCAAGCCTCATGCAGGTGATTGTCTGCCAGCTTACTGCCATCCCATGCCAAATGGCCTGTTGAAGGAGCCAATAAACCGCCGATTACTTCAATCAAGGTCGATTTTCCCGCTCCGGTTTCACCGATTATGGCGATTTTTTGATAGCCTTTTATATCTAGGGAGATCCCTTCAAGAGAGCAGGGGGACTCCTCGTCGTGCTTCACACCAACCGATGATAGGGTCAGACAGCTAGCTTGATTCCACATGAATGCTATCTCTTTCTTTGGCTCCATGAAAGGCAAGTTCTGGGCTGGAAGCTGAAGGATGGACATCATGGCCGCTCCCGTTTCTTTACCTTTCAATGTAGCATGATAGTCGGAGCCAAGCAGTCGAACGGGAAGAAAATATTCGGGTGCAAGGATCAGCACCGTCAGAGCAGGAGCGAGCAGAATGGTTCCATTCACAAGACGTAACCCTAAACTTACAGCGACTGACGCAACGGACAGCATCGTAATAAAATCAAGGGCAAAGGAGGATAAAAAAGCCGTTCTAAGTGTACGCATCGTGGCTGCTTTGAACCGGTCACTTACTTTTTCAATGGTTAAAGCATGGTTGTCGCTTAACCCAAGATATTTCAGTGTCTCTATGCCACGGAGGGAATCCACAAAATGGTTCGATAATCCTCGGTACGAGTCCTGCTGCTTTTCGACCTGACTTTTAGCCGCAACCCCGATCAGAATCATAAATACGATTAGAATGGGCATCGTGATAGCAAGAATCAAACCTGCTGCAGCATCCTGGAACGTAATATAGATAAGAAGAACGGCCGGAACAACCGCTGTCCCGACCATTCGTGGAATGACCAGCTCCAAATAGCTGCGAAATTGTCCTGCACCTTCAAGTACAAGTGTTGTCAGGCTGCCTGTACCTTGAGCACCCGTAAACCTGGGTCCGAGCTGAAAAAGCTTGTTGATCAGGTTTTGTCTCATTGTACTACTTGTTGCTGCGGCGAAGTGATCCGCGGATCGCTGCTGCAGAAATGCCATCAGGTGGCGGACTACAAATGCGAAAGTAAATATCAGCAGCTTGCCCGCTTGGGTGTCCAATGCCGCTCCTGCGAACAATTCAGAAATGAGCTCTGCCAATACTTTGGCAGCTACGATCATGCAGCCGCATTGAACAAGAGTGAAAACCGTTATGATACTCAAGACAGCCCTTATTCCCTTGAACATCATGAGCTCGCGGCCCATCAGTATTCTAGATGATCCTTTTCATGGACCCGTTTATGGAAAACAAAGTAGCTCCATAGCTGATAGCCAAGGACAAAGGGCAGAAGGGATAGAGATACTATGGCCATAATCTTAAGCGAATAAGCTCCTGATGCGGCATTATGAATCGTTAAGCTGAACGCGCTGTTGATCGAGCTGATCATGACACGCGGGAATAGGCCGATAAAGATAGAGGCGACGGACAATCCTATAACGGCTCCTGTCATTCCAAACGCCCATCCATCCATCTTGCGATTTATAAACAAACCTGAGAGTAGGTAAGCTATTGAGCTGAGGGCAGCAGTTAAAGTTAACATAACGCCGTGCTGCTCGAACAGATCAGTCATCCCATAGGTCATAAAGGTAAACACTATGAGCAGGACCGCAACAAAAGGAAGCAGTCTTTTCGCCAGAAGACGTGCCCGTATCTGCAGATCACTAGTGGTGCGCAGAGTAATGAACAGAAGCCCGTGCAGCAGACAAAGCGCTACAGCACATATTCCCCCAAGCAAAGTATAACCATTGACGATGTCCCAAAAGCTTGCCCTCATTTCCATATCGCTGCCGATCGGTAGTCCCTTTATCATGCCGGAAAAGGCAACACCCAGCAGCAGGGGAGGAAGAAGACTGCCCAGAAAAACGACGATATCCCATGCTTTCTTCCACTGGCTGCTATCCAGCTTGCCTCTGAATTCGAAAGCGACTCCACGTCCGATCAAAGCGAGAAGCACTAGGACAAGTGGCGTATAAAAGCCGCTGAACATGGTTGCATACCAATGTGGAAAAGCGGCGAACATGGCTCCTCCTGCCGTAATCAGCCATACCTCATTGCCATCCCAAAATGGACCGATGGAGTTAATCAACACCCGTCGCTCGATATCGGTACGCGCAAGAAGCGAGGTCGACATCCCGACACCAAAATCGAACCCCTCCAGAAAAAAGAAACCAATGAACAATACCGCAACCAGTATAAACCATAGTTCATTTAGTGACAGCATGATACCCCTCCTCGTAAGGATCACTTGATTCGGGAGTTGATATGGCCGAATCATAAGGTCCTTTTTTAATAATACGAACAAATAACACAACCATTAATATAGCAAGCACCGAGTAGATCGTTGTAAATGAGATCAGTGAAAACAATACCTGGCCTGCAGTTACATATGGGGAAATCCCGTCCTCGGTTCGCATAAGTCCAAAAACCGTCCACGGTTGGCGCCCGATTTCGGTCATAATCCACCCAGCGGTGTTGGCAATAAACGGCAGGGATATGCCGGCAATCATGAATCGCATAAACCATGCAGCTGGCTTCCCCATTTTATTGCGTATCCACAAATAGACAGCATACATCCCGAGCAGAATCATAGCCGATCCGGCAGCCACCATAATGCGGAAGCTCCAGAATGTCGTGCGTACAGGTGGAATATAGTTTCCGGGCCCATACTGCTCGGTATACTGAGCCTGCAGTTCATGCATACCCTTCACTTCACCGGAAAATTGACTGTGTGATAAATAGCTGAGCAAATATGGGATTTTGATTTCACCGCGGTTGGTCTGTTTAACCGGATCAATGCTTGCAACAACAGTCCATGCAGCTGGATCACCGCTTTTTCCCCATAAGCCTTCACTGGCAGCCATTTTCATGGGTTGTGTTTTGACCAGATACTGAGCTTGCTGATGACCAAACAAGGCAACACCAACGGAGGCAATCATGCCTACAAGCGCAGCGATTTGAAACGATTTGCGAAAGAAAGACATGTTCTGGCCTTTAAGCAGCTTCCACGCGCTGATGCCAGTAACTAAAAAGGCTCCAGTGGCAAAAGCTCCAAGCAAGGTGTGGGGGAACTCCACCCATAATTGCCCATTTCCTAACAGGGCAAAGATGTCATTCATCTCAGCTCTTCCATTGGCTATTGTAAAGCCGACAGGGCGCTGCATAAACGAATTGGCGGCCAATATCCAAAATGCTGACATGGACGTGCCCAGCGTGACCAGCCAAATGCTGAGCAAATGAAGCTTGGGCGAGAGGCGATCCCAACCAAAAATCCATATTCCGATAAAGGTTGATTCCATAAAGAAAGCCAGCAGTGCTTCAATAGCTAATGGAGCTCCAAATACATCGCCTACAAAGCGGGAATAATTGGACCAGTTCATGCCGAACTGAAACTCCTGCAAAATACCTGTGACAATTCCGATGGCAAAATTGATCAGGAAAAGCTTGCCCCAGAACTGAGCCATATGCTTGTATTCTTCCCGTCCTTTAACCACATAGATGGTTTCCATAATCGCGATTAACAGAGCGAGACCAATTGATACGGGTACAAAGAAAAAATGGAAAATGGTTGTTGAAGCAAACTGCGTGCGTGCTAGCATAATTAAGTCCATAGTCACCGTTCCTCACTTTCTTCAAATAAATGGTTCCAGATTACGCAAATTTCTTGCTCTTATCATGCCAGATTCGTTGCAAGAGATATGTGATTTAAATCACATAATAGCTTAAACATAAGAGGAACAATGACGATTCTATGAATGTCTCATCCTTATTCAAATTCGAGACCATGAATGGAAAACTTTGTGCAGTGTGCTTCGCCATTTCACATGTTAAAATAAAACTCTCTTAAAAGAACAGCTAATTTCAGGCTGAGCATCTTATTTTTTGAGAGAATCAGTTAGGCCGAAGCTTCTTATTGAGGCATGGGGAACCCATCGTTTGGGGTGAAGCCATATGTATGGCAGGGTGCTTGCTCTTTGACCCGAACCCGTCAGCTAACCTCGTAGGCCGTAAAAAAAGAGAGGATGTTTACTATGTTTATGAAGAAGTCTGTATTAACCAGTTTGCTTGCACTGGGCACGATCATCGGAGCCACGGCAGTTTCGGCTGCACCCTATTCAGTAACAGGTAACGATACGATGTGGACGATCGCCAAGCAGCATGGGATTAGCTTAAGCTCGCTTGTTCAAGCCAACCCACAGGTGACAAACGCCAATAACATTTGGCCGGGCATGGTATTGAATATTCCTGGGACAAGTTCAGCACCCACTGTTCAACAGGGAACTGGCGGCTCGACAACCACTTCCGCTTTTGCGAGTCAAGTGGTTACATTGGTGAATCAGGAACGCACAAAAGCAGGTTTGAAACCACTCGCAAGCGACAGCGCTTTGTCGGCAATGGCATTGGATAAAGCGAAGGATATGTACAACAATCATTATTTTGATCATACTTCCCCTACTTATGGTTCTCCCTTCAACATGATGAAGTCCTATGGTATCCGGTATACGTATGCTGGTGAAAATATTGCCATGGGTCAGAAGACACCTCAGGATGTAATGACTGCATGGATGAATAGTGCAGGGCATCGACAAAATATTTTGAGCCCTAATTATACGAAAATCGGTGTTGCTTATTATAACAGCGAGTGGGTTCAGGAATTTATTGCGAATTAAGCTTCATCTAAACCTTATGAGATCTTAAATACTGAAGTGATGGACAATATTTGTTACAGGCTTCGCGATGAAAAAAACAGTAACCGTTAATGGGAATTCATTCCCTTAGGGTTACTGTTTTTTGATTAAATCAAGATATTAGCCGTTCATGTTAGATGAAGGTTCTCAAAATAATCACAAGCAGAATGAAAAGAACAAGAATTACACCTGTAGAAGTCCCCAGACCAAAACCTGCACAACTTCCGCAACCTACGCCAGCTCCGCCTAAATATCCCATAATTCCAGCCTCCTTCCGTATGTCCTAATGTATGTTATGATGGTCGAAGGCTGATGGATTGTACTTATCAAAAATGTGCGCTTGTAAGGGAGTAACTAGTCGTTCCTCAGTTGATAGATTTACATATGCTAAGATGTGGGAGAAGCCGCCAACTGCTCCTATGCTAACCCATAGATCACTCCTAAATAGACGGTTCCCTTCATGGGATCGTCTATTTTCATTTGAAATGTCAGCAATCTGTGATCGTTTGTCTATTTTAATGGAGGCCTAATTTCGTTATATTAATCTGGTTGCACCGATCGTGGTGAAATCGGCTACTCATTCGGCTGATGCCATATGGAAGCGAGATGTTATCCGACCGGAGGTTGCCGAAATTGTGCGTCAAGATCTTGTGGAGGCAGTCCGAAACCCGAGGGGATTTGGGCACGGCGCTTATATTTCAGGTATGAACATCGCAGGCAAGACAGGAACAGCGGAATTAAAGCTGAAGAAGGGCGAGGACGGGCTGGAGAACGGCTGGTTTATCGAGTTCGATGCAAGTCTTAAACAACTGCTGCTCACGATGATGATTGAGGATGTAAAGAAACGGGGAGGCAGCGGTTATGTCGTAGCCAAAGCCAAAAAGATATTCCTCAAATATGGTAAAACGAACGACTTGGTAAATACATGGCTCTGTTCGCAGCGTTTGCGAAAGAGCCATTTTTCGCTTTTCTTATCTCGAAAATGAAATTTTTTCATTGATCAACTGGTACAGGAGGGGATTGCAAATCAAGGCATCACAATATATGTGGATAAATTTGTATATAGACAAAGATCTAATTGTATTCAATATGGTACAATCGTTTACAAGTGAATAAGGAGAATCTATCGGAGAATTCAGGTTTTTTTCATATTGATCTACGTAAAGCTCACTACATGGACAATAGTTCAAAAGGGGGACATAAAGATGCTCTTCAGAAAATGTCTAGCTGCATATTTCTCTTCATGGGCGATCGTACTTTTGGTTTCCTTTCCATTTATGACTGTGGGAGGTACATCTTGGCATGCCGCTGGAACCTATTCGTCGTGGGCCTCTGTCATTGCGTTATACGCGATACCGAGTATCTTTCTCTATGGCATTCTCATCTCATCACTTCTGGAGCTTGCAATTAAGAAATGGAAAGTTACGGATTCGGCTAAAGGGTTGGTATCTGGCTTTTGCCATGTTGTTATGGGGCTTTTGTTCGGAATTATGTTTCAGTCCTCATTATTTAGTATTATGGGCGGTATAGCAGCGATTCTTTTCTTTGGTTTTGATAGAATAATGCTCCGCTTCTTACCATTCATGAAGAGGAGTACTCGCATCTTGCTGCTGGCCGTACCTGTTATTTGTTTTGGACTTATCGTGGGTACCCTGTATGTGTCTTCACCGCCAAAACCTCCGTTCACCGCTATAGATGCAGTCGATTTCGCTACTTCGGGCAGCGGTACCACAATCGATAAGTTTCCCAAACATATTGGAATGCAGAAGCTGCAAATTGAAGGATATGAGGTTGAAAGGGAAACGACGGTTGTTGAAACAGCCATAAAGGAACAGTATCTAGTAACTTTCATAGAGCGTTGGCGCAAAGAAGGAGAAGCGGGAGAACAACGAATGATCTATGAGGTCAGTCGTGGAACAATGGGAGGGAAGGGTGGAGGAGGTACAGAACCTCCTTACCAAAGGACGAGTTAGAAAGTAGGATGCAGTCAAGTTTGCGTGAAATTCAAATTTTTTGCAATCATGAATATAATCACTAAAAATAGGTAAAAATGTATGGTTATATATATATTCGTGCAACATACCTACGGATCAATGCGTCTAATTTTTAAAAAAGTGTGTTGCCATTGCGACTATCATCGGGGCTTTATCGTGTCCAATCATGGCATTAGCATTTGAACTGGGACCCTTTTAGGATGTTGATGAAACGAGCAGTAACTGCTTTTAGATCAAGGACATGTTCATTTCTTTGATTTGAATCGGGCAGCAACTTACATACAAACGGCTGCATCCACATTCTCTGATTAATCATGCTGGTCTAGCTGAGATATAACGAAAGGAATCATGTTCATGCCTTCTTTCCCAATATTGGAAACTTCTAGACTCATTTTAAGACAGCTACAAACTGAAGATGCAAAAGATCTGTATGATTACTTTTCCAAAGACGAAGTTACTCAATATTATGACTTGGAAAGCTTTACTGAAATAGGACAAGCTGAACACCTAATTCACAATTGGAATGATAAATATGAAAATCAACAAGGAATAAGATGGGGAATAACCATTAAACCGGAGAATCGCATTATAGGAACATTCGGTTTCGTGAATAGATCAATAGAACATTTTAAAGCAGAAATTGGTTTTGAACTAGCACCACAATATTGGCTGCAAGGAATTATGACAGAAGTGCTACAAGTAGGGATAACCTATGGATTAAAGGAGCTTGGACTAAACCGAATTGAAGCGTTGATAGACCCAGACAATCTAAGCTCTAGAAAGCTTTTGGAAAAAGCAGGCTTCCAAGAAGAAGGTCATTTAAAAGATTACTTCTATGAGAAAAATCAATTTGTGGATGCTGTCATGTTTGCAATAGTTAAGAGAGAGTATATAAAAGATGACAGTGAGATTCAATAAGGAGGTCACCATGATGATCCATAGCGGCACCGTAATTTTTTTGAATGGCACCTCAAGTTCAGGAAAAACAAGTATTTCTAATGAACTTATTCAACTGCTTGAGGAAGATTTCATATACCTGTCAGTCGATAATGCGATTGCTGGTGTAAATGACATGTTGATGAGTATGTTTGGCAATCACATATCCAAAGAAGAAATAAGAACAATTGAGAGAGAAGAAATCATAGAAAACTCCGTAGTATCCCTATTTCATCATTATATCCTGGCTTTTTCCAGGATGGGTAAGAACATCGTTGTTGATCATGTACTGATTGAGCCTGGCTGGTTGGAGGAATGTATTCAACTACTGCAGCACACACAAACCTACTTTATAGGGGTTCGTTGTCCGTTTGATGAACTGGAACGTAGAGAACAAATAAGAGGAGATCGACCGATAGGGTTGGCTCAAGCACAGTTTGAAATCGTACATAAACATCGTATCTATGATCTTGAAGTGAATACGCATACGAACTCGATAAATGATTGTGCTAGGATGATTAAACAATTGATTAGTACTCATCCACCAAGAGCTTTCATAGAGCTTAACGATCATAATGAGTAGTCAACAGATTGATGTATTTAAGATCGATCTAAGCTGCCTTATCGGAGTAAAAGCTTTTTTTTATTTGATTTTAAAGGAGTTAACAATATGGGAAATAATGTATCAAAATTGTTGGAATGTATCCCCAAAATTGCGGCAGGGGGTCGATTTATTATGGGAATAGATGGGTTAAGTCGTTCGGGAAAAACAACAATTGTAAAAGAGCTTAGTCAGAAATTGAAGGAGGAGAACTTGGAGGTTTGCATTTTTCATATGGACGATTACATTGTGGAACGCAGCAAACGTTACAGCACTCAACACGAAGAATGGTTCGAATATTATAATTTGCAGTGGGACGCTGAATGGTTAAGGGAGCATTTGTTCGATAAACTTAGGGGGGATAGCTTGCTCAAACTCCCATTTTATCATAATGAAACTGATACTCATCATATACAGAACATAGTAATTCCTGAGACAGGCGTTATTCTCATAGAAGGAGTCTTTCTTCAACGTGAAGAGTGGAGAGGCTTTTATGACTATAAGGTATATTTGGATTGTCCCAGAGATAAAAGGTTTTTACGTGAAAGTGACATCACCCAACAGAACATTGAAAAACTGAGGAATCGATATTGGAAAGCAGAAGATTACTATTTACAGACAGTTGTTCCCATCAAACAAGCGCATTTGGTTTTAAATACTTAGTATTCAGCTTGTTCCCCAAAATTTTCTTCTTTATTTAATTCTCTTGCTCAAGCTGCTTGTAATCGCTAGATGCTGGGAAAATACCTCTAATCACTTACAGTTGTTATCATTCAACTCCATACGCCTACAATACAATTACACATTTCATATCGTTCCTCATTACCTCCAGGGTTGTACACCATAAGTCTTGCTCATGGACTGAAAATCCACGAACAAGGCTTTTTTGCATAAATTTCCAAAAAATCTAAGTGACATATGATGAACTGCATGCATGACAGGTACCACGAAATATAACGACATTGAGACCAAATCACTGACAAATAAAGTACAAAGGGCAGCCTTCATCATTTGTCAGTTACATTTCACTTTTTAGGCGTCTATGATGGTATGGAGTAAGTCAATATCAACGAAACGTCAACAAAAGGAGGGTTTCACATGTCCGAAATACTACAGAAGCAAGATCCTGTAGTCATGAAGAAGAAACTGGGTATCATTGACTGTGATGTACACGTTGGCCCCAAAAGCAAGGAAGAGATTCGTTCACGCATTGATCCGCGATGGAGAGATTACTATGCTTCTTCAGGCCGGGATCTGTATGAACACCCGACGTATGTAATGCGTGTGGATGCCAAACCTCCCAGTGGACTGGGAATCGGCGCTGATCCGAATTTCGTGAGACTTCAGCATGTCGATGAATATGGAATTGACCACTGTATTTTGCTTCACAGGGCTTTTTGCAATGGGCTTCCCAATGCTGACTACGCTACGGCTGTAGCTGCAGCGTTTAATGATTGGCTTGCTGATACTTGGCTTACTGATTATAACCATGATCATGTTTTCAAGGGCTCGATTCAAATAGCTCACCAGGATCCATTGTCCGCTGCACAAGAAATCCATCGTATGGCTGGACATCCTCATATGGTTCAGGTACTTTCGGACTCAGGAGCGCGGATGCCATTTGGACAACGGTATTATGATCGGATTTATGAGGCGTGTCAAGAATGTGATCTCCCATTTGCCATACATCCGGGAACGGATGGTATAGGTATCAATGTTCAGGCTTCTATTGGCTATCCCTCACGTTATATTGAATGGAGCACCTGTCATTCGATCGGATTTCAAGCTCATTTAGTCTCCATGTTGGTGGAAGGTGTATTTGAACGTTTCCCTAAATTGCGTGTTGTATTAGTTGAAGGTGGAGTTTCGTGGCTGCCCTCATTAATGTGGAGACTGGATCACCAATTCGATCGGTTCCGTTCTGAAGTTCCCCATTTGAAACGCCGCCCGAGTGAATATATCCGGGACCATGTAAGAATTACCTCTCAGCCTTTGGAGCGCCCGGATAATGACCTGCACTTGCTTCGTATATTGGAGTATATGGATGCGGAGCACGTACTGATGTTCTCTAGTGATTACCCTCACTGGGATTTCGATTCACCGAAGCTTGCTTTTCCCAAATTGCCAGAATCATTGAAAAGACGAATATATTACGAAAATGCCAAGGAACTATATAAATTATAAATGACAAATGGAGGGAACGACCGATGCAAAAGAAAGAGCACTTGAAGGCAACTTCTCTGCCAATCATCGACTGTGATGTACATGTGAATCCAAAAGATGCGAATGTCATCAAAGCTTATCTCGAGGAACCTTGGAAGCATCGCTTTCAGCTTCGGGTCGATACGTTCTTCCGCAGCCCCCTACAATTAGATGGAAATTTGTTTCCCGAGAGTGGTGGTCCCGTAGGTTCTGATCCTGTTCTGATTAGAAAACAGCTGCTGGAACCGCATGGGATCAAACATGCTATCTTGATGCCTAAAGCCAGAGTCAGTGCGAATCATGATCCGGATTATGCGACAGCTGTTGCGAATGCTTATAATCGTTGGTTAGCCGATGAATGGTTGGATCAAGGCAATGAGGATGGAGCATTCAAGGGTTCTATCACCGTTGCTCATCAAGACCCGTCCGCTGCTGCAGCGGAAATCGATCGCTGCGCCAAACACGCCCACTTTGTACAGGTGCTGATGGATACGGGATCACGTCATTTATTTGGGCAGCGTTCATATTGGCCCATTTACGAAGCTTGCGCACGCAACAATCTGCCGCTAGCTTTGCACCCAGGCGCCGATGGAGAAGGGATCAATACTCTGGCCTCACCAGGTTTTCCTTCTTATTATCTTGAATATTATGTGGGTTTGTCATTCGCAATGCAGGTACACTTGGTTAGCATGATTACGGAGGGGATTTTCGAGAGATTCCCGACCTTGAAGATCATTTTGACGGAAGGTGGAGCAGCATGGCTGCCGGCTTTGATATGGCGTTTGGATGCCGAATACAAGGGATTGCGTTCGGAGGTTCCATGGCTGAGTAAGAAGCCTAGCGAATATTTAGTTGATCATGTCCGGTTTACAACACAGCCTTTGGAAGGTGAGGCGAATGATCCCCGTCTTCTGGACATGCTGAGTATGCTCCAATTCGATCGTATGCTGATGTTTTCTTCCGATTATCCTTATAGCGGCTTCGAATCCATCGAACAAACGATTCCACAGCTACCATACGAGCAAAGAGAGCGAATTCTCTCATATAATGCCAAAGAGCTGTATCAACTCTAAAGAAAGCGTAAGGTATATCACTCGATGTTATCGAGAGGTGTAAAATGATACGAATAAAGGGGGATAATTATCTTCTATAACAAACGATCCAATTGGAATGTGGATGATTGAACACTTGATTGAAGACCGATCACCCCTACATGCCATTTAGTTCTTTATTATAATAAACCTATAAGAGCGTGTTCAATAGTGCGGATGAACGGAAGAGAAGCGGCATGAAGGAGGAGCGGCCGTAAGAAAACCTCTTCTCTGTTGTCGCATTTGGAGTACGCTTTATCAGAAGGCTGAACCTCAGTTCAAGTTTAGACCTCCTGATGATTGTAAAATATGATTTGAGGGGGTCCAGAAATGAAATGGATGTCAGGAATGTTGGTTTTGCTTATCACATTTGTAACCGCTTGCAGTAGTAGCAGTACGAACACCGCAAAAAATAGTGAAGCTGAAAAAGGAATGAAGAAAGATCCAGAAGTTGTCTCTAAACCGATAGATCCATACGGTCCGTTTGATAAAACTGTTACTATTTCAATTGCCCAGCAGCTGCCGCCCGGCGATGCGATGCTGCCACCAGGTAATACGGTAGAGGATAACGTGATGACCCGTTTTTACGAAAAGTCTCTTAATATTAAATTTAATCGGGAATGGAATGCTGTAACGGGTGAACCCTATGATCAGAAGGTCATGTTGGCGATAGCTAGCAGAAAAATTCCAGATGCGATGAAAGTGAATGAGGAACAGTTAAGAACGATGGTTAAAGCAGGTTTGCTGGAGGATATAACAGATGTATACAATAAATACGCTTCTCCGAACATCAAACGTCTTCACAATGACCTCGCAGGAGGGAAAGCCTTAAAGACAGCTACCTTTGATAACAAGCTCTATGGCATACCGAATATTTCCATCGAGGGTGATGCCGTTACCGTATTGTTCTTACGCAAGGATTGGCTGGACAAACTGAAATTACCGGAACCAACGACAATGGATGATATCACCAAAATTGCCAAGGCATTCATCGACAATAAAATGGGGGGCGAGGGAACTATTGGTTTAACGGGACCCAACACTCCAGAATTGGCTAACGAGAAAGGAAATCGCACACACGGTTTTGATCCTGTCTTCAGCTCATATCGATCATTTCCGAGACATTGGGTTAAGGATGATGCCGGAAAAGTCACTTATGGTTCCATTCAGTCACAAACCAAAGATGCACTTGCTGTATTGAGAAAAATGTATGCCGATGGCATTATTGATAAAGAATTTTTCCTGCGTAAGGATCCCAACGAGTTATTTTTAAGTGGAAAAAATGGAATGTTCTTTGGTCCGTGGTGGATGGCATGGACATCGCTTGCGAATGGTTTTAAGACGGATCCAAATCAAGTATGGAAAGCTTATGCAGCACCTGTTGATAAATCCGGGAAGTTTGTAACCCATTTGCAAGCAGTAAGCAGAGAATATTTAGTCATAAGAAAAGGTTATGAACACCCTGAGGCACTTGTTAAAGGAGTTAATTTAAAAATTGGAATTGACCGTCAAGCGAAGGAAGTCCCACAGGCGCTTGCTGATCAATATAAAAATGAAATCAAAACCACTTCAATCAGTAATACTCTCGATATTTTCAGAGTGGTGACAGATGACATTAACGCGGTGACGAACAGAAGAAATGCGTTATTAGGTGCGATGAACAAAACAGTTGATCCTGCGTCATTGGATGGGGAAATTGCTCCTATGTACAATATTCTTTCCAAATATATTGATGATACTACGGTGTTGAAATACTATCCCAAAGTAATAGGTGATGGCTTCACAATGAGTGATATGGCTGGTCCTCTTGCTTATATCGTAGGTGGAGCACCTATGGCCAAGGGTTATGAAGGTGTACAAAGTCTGCTGTATATTCCTACGGAAACGATGAAGTCCAGATGGGCTAACCTGTCAAAGCTTGAAAATGAAACCTTTCTGAAAATCATTATCGGTGAAGCGCCTCTCGATTCCTTCGACAGCTTTGTAACGGAGTGGAGGAAATTAGGTGGAGACACCATTATCAAAGAGGTAGAGGATATGATCAAAAAGTAATTTTCGTTACTGGTTAGCGCCGGGTTCATGTGCAGCTCGGCGCTGGATAGGACAGGTGAAAGTATGCGTATTACTTTAAAAACACAATACCATTATTTATTAATGCTGATTCCGGGATTGA
The DNA here is from genome assembly GCF_900114475.1 of Paenibacillus sp. 1_12. Classification (GTDB taxonomy): domain Bacteria; phylum Bacillota; class Bacilli; order Paenibacillales; family NBRC-103111; genus Paenibacillus_S. The sequence continues at coordinate 142,715 of NZ_FOTE01000007.1, forward strand.
TCTTGCTGTTGTTATTTGAAGTCATTCCTTTATTCGGCTCAGTCCTGGCTTTTCAAAACTATATTCCCGGAGTCCCTTTTGCAGATCAGGAATGGGTTGGACTGGACAATTTTGAGTACATGTTTCTGATGGGTGACAGCAAAATTATTTTTGGGAACACCATTTTTATTGCTAGCATGAAGATCTTTTTTAATTTGCTGATTCCGCTATTTTTCGCACTTTTGTTAAATGAAGTGCGCAGCGTTGTGATGAAAAGATGGGTTCAAACGATTTTATATTTACCGCACTTCTTATCTTGGGTTATTCTGGCCGGGATCTTGACTGAAATTCTTTCATTAAACGGGATTGTCAATCAAATGCTGAAATTTTTTCATTTCGAACCGATTATGTTTTTGGCCAAAAATTCATGGTTTCCTGGCATTATCATCGGCAGCGATGTATGGAAGGATCTTGGCTTTAATCTGGTGATTTATTTAGCCGCTTTGGCCGGAATTAATCCTTCATTATATGAAGCAGCCGAGGTAGACGGAGCCTCTCGATTTCAACGGATCTGGTATATTACTTTACCGGGAATTTCTTCAACAGTCATTTTATTAGCTACGCTTGGAATCGCTAATTTCTTAAATGCCGGATTCGACCAGATTTTTAACCTGTACAATCCCGCTGTATATCAGTCGGGGGATATCATTGATACTTATGTGTACCGGGCTGGTTTGCTTCAGATGCAATATTCATTGGCAACCGCTTTAGGACTATTAAAGTCAGTGTTGAGCTTCATCCTCATTATTGTGGCCTATACCGTAGCCAATCGATTTAACGATTATCGCATTTTTTAAAGTAACGGAGTGATGTTGTGGTTAAGAACACTTCATGGGGTGCTCGTATAGGGGATAAAATCATCGTTAGCTTTTTGTTAGTAGTGACATTTTTATGTTTTGCTCCAATCTGGCATACGCTAGTTATGTCGTTTAGCAGCAGTGCAGCAGCAAGCGCCGGAATGGTGACCCTATGGCCAGTTCATTTTAATTTGAGCTCTTATTCGCAAATCATCAGTGATAAAGCATTTTTCATGGCTTTCGGAGTATCCGTTCAACGCGTATTGCTGGGAGGACTAACGAATTTTATTTTAACGATATTGATGGCCTTTCCTTTATCAAGATCGCCTAATGAATTTAAGTTGAGAAATGTCATTATGTGGTTTTTAGTATTTGCAATGCTATTTAAAAGTGGATTAATCCCTATTTATTTGACAGTTCAAGGGCTCGGTCTGGTCAATTCGATCTGGGCTCTGGTGCTGCCGGTCGCTGTACCGGTGTTTAACGTGATATTGCTGATGAATTTCTTCCGCAGCATTCCTAAAGAAATTGATCAGGCCGCGATTATGGATGGCTCAGGTCCATGGAATACGCTGTTCAAGATTTATGTTCCTTTATCGGTTCCGGCACTAGCCACGATTACTTTGTTTAGTCTTGTAATGCATTGGAACAGTTTTCTGGATGGTTTAATCTATATGAGCAAAACCGAAGATTACCCGCTGCAGACATATATTCAGCAATTGGTCGTCCGTGTCAATCTGGAAAGTATGTCAGGAGAAGAAGCGGCAAGGCAATTGGAAATTTCCAACAAGACGCTTAATGCCGCTAAGATTATCGTTTCCATGACGCCGATCGTTGCTGTATATCCGTTTATTCAAAGATATTTTATTCATGGTATTATGATTGGCTCTGTCAAAGAGTAGGATTAGGTAATTGATGAGAGCAGCAGCTAGGTTGGTACAAGGTAAAACTTACGGCAATGTTTTAGGAGATGGCTGTAAATATTCATATACGAATTTGGAGGAGATTAGTTATGAAAATTCAATTAACCGAAGAAGAACGTAAGAACCGGGCAATGGACCCAGATAAGCTTGAGTTTGCTGTCGCTCTGTTGAGAGCGAATGGAGCCATCATTATTGAACGAGTGCTTGAACCGGATCGCATAGACCATATTAATGAAGAATTCGTAAATATTTTGCACCAATATGAAGCGGAGCATGGCTATGCTGGCAGTGAGTTCAATGCTCATGGAGAAACCAAGCATATTCGGATGGATTTGCCGTTTCTTTCACCTTTTATTGACTCAGATGTCATCGCAAACCCAATCTTTCTCGATATCGCCGAACAGATTTTGGGCGAGGATCTAACCCTCCGTTATTTGGCTTCGAATAGCTCGATGCCGGGTGGAACTCAAAAGCAGCATACGCACCCGGACACCGGCCCTCTATTCTCGGAAACCTACCATTCGCATACTCCGACTCACAGTCTGGTGCTTCATGTCCCGATGGTGGATTTTACCGAGCAAAACGGCGCTACGGAGTTTTGGCCAGGAGGAACCCATTTAAGTCCTGATCATGTGATTAGACGCGATAATCGAGAGATGTTAAGAAAGATTGCAGAGGCCATGCACTTTGAAAGAGCGATCATGCCTAAAGGCTCCTTTTTGATCAGGGATAAAAGGCTTTGGCACCGTGGTTGCCCGAATAAATCCGATAAGCCACGCGGCATGTTTACGATTATTTACCAGCGTTCATGGGATGCAACCAGTGCAAGAATGCCGATTCCCCGTGATGTATTCGACAGCCTGCCACCGCGTTCCCAATACCTGCTCCGCATGGAGGACATTTCCGACCGACATACTCCAATGACAAGTGTTTCGGGGGAGTTTCATCAAGCACAGCGTGATCTTGAGCAGCGCATTAAGGAAGCTATGAAATAATAAGAGTAGAACGTAGGAGGATAAATGATGAAAGTGATGCCGCTGCAACAACGAAATATTACAACTAGCCGTCTGATTTACGGTACCACCGGACTTGGAGGAAATAGTAATTATGATCCAATTACGGATGAGGTTATTCTAAAAGCGGAACGGGCTATTGATGCTGCACTTTCTATAGGAATTACGATGTTCGATCATGCCGATATTTATAATGCGGGTAAAGCGGAGACGGTTTTTGGCACCGTATTAAAGGGCAATCCTGGTTTAAGGGAGAGCATGGTAATCCAGTCCAAGTGCGGTATTCGATTTGCGGAAGGGGAAGTGCCGGGTCGTTATGACTTCTCCAAAGCACATATCCTTCATTCAGTGGATGGCAGCTTAAACAGACTTGGTATTGATTATTTAGATATATTTTTGCTGCATCGTCCAGATCCTTTGGTTGAACCCGATGAGGTTGCAGAGGCATTCGACATTTTGAAAAGCTCTGGAAAGGTTCGTCATTTTGGGGTTTCCAATATGAGCTCTGCACAAATCAAATTGCTGCAAGCCTTCTGTTCAGATCCGCTAGTGGTGAATCAGCTGGAAATGAGCTTATTGCATACAGCATGGCTCGATCAAGGTGTTCTCGTCAATCAGCAGGCTGGTACTCAGGTGAACTTCGCTGATGGAATCATGGAGCACTGCAGATTGGAGAATATCCAAATTCAGGCGTGGTCTTCACTTGCAAAAGGAACGTATTCCGGTCGGACTTTGGAAAATGCTTCTGAAGCTATTTTGAAAACGAAAGCATACGTGCAGCGTATGGCAGCCAATAAAGAAACTACGGATGAGGCTATCGTACTGGGATGGTTAATGCGACATCCTGCCTATATCCAACCGGTTATTGGCTCGGCAAATCCTGAGCGGATACTTCGATGTCAGGACGCTATTCGGCAAGCAAGCATCATGACTCGTGAAGAATGGTACACTCTATACGTATCCTCACGTGGCAGCGTCTAACCTAATAGTTCAATAGCAGTAGGGAATATACGGAAGTCCAATGCGTCAGCTATGGACTTTTTCCCCTTTTTTACCATTAAATATTTATCTGGTAATACAATGAAGGGGCGGTGGGTTTGCAAATGTGGAAACGATATTTACTTCGATTATCTAGATGGCCGCGTTCAATCAAGAGCAAATTAATCGTTGTCTTATTGCTTAGCTCATTGATTCCGCTAACGTTTATTGGGACGATTTCGTATTATACCATTTATTCTATACTAGACAATAAAATAGAAGCTGGAGTTCGCAACGATTTAAACCAAGTAAAACTTTCCCTTAGTCAATCACTTGATCTGCTTAACAAGGTTTCCCAGCAGCTTTCCTTCGATGGCAGCGTTGGGTTGAACATGCGAAATTATTTAACCACCGACGAGTTATATAAAAAAAAACAGTATTACGATGATATTGTCAAAGATATTAATTTGATTAGCTTTACCAATCCAACCCTCGCCTTGATATATTATTACATGCCTGACAATCATAAAGTTTTGTTTTCCAATTATGATGTATCAGACCATTTCGATCTTGGTTCCTTACCGATTTTAGCAGATTACTCGGCACTTAAAGGATTTACTTATTTAGGACCACACCGGACAATTAAAAAAAACCACGGTAATACGGTGTTATCCTTAGCTCGCGAGGTTCAAATATTGGAAGGAGAACGTCTGTATATTTTTGTCGAAACCGAGGTCGAGAATGTGCTAGGTAGAAATCAGATAAGAACAAATACTTCCAATATTATTGTTGATAGTAATGGAATCATAGCTTATAGCGATAATATGAGAAAGGACTATAGGGTTGGAAAGTCTTATTTGGATCAGAATCATCAGCCCTACTATTTGTTTGAGGACCAGAGTGATCAAGGGTGGAAGGTTACTTCTATCATCCCCAAGTCAGAGTATAATCGAGAAATTAATTTATGGCTTTTCCAATTTTTCGTCGTGACGGTGTCTTCACTAGGGATCAGTTTAATGTTTGCTTGGGTAATTTGGCGGACGGTGTACCGACCTCTAAAAAGCTTGAACAGTGAAATAGTGCATATGTCGAAAAGTAATTTCCATTCTCATATTAAATTCACAAAAGTAAAAGAGTTTGATTTCTTACTTAGACGTTTTCAAGATATGCGCCAAAAGGTTTGGGAGCTGCTGAACGAAGTGAAAGTAAAAGAAAAGCGCAAAGCTTCTTTAGAAGTCGAAAAGCTACTTTATCAAATCAATCCGCATTTTATACACAATACGCTCGACACGATACGTTGGTTGGCTCGACTGTCAGGTCAGGATGAAATCGATCGTTTGATATCCACTTTGAATAAGGTGCTTTATTATAATCTGGGTAAAGGTAAAACAGCGATAATCGAAGATGAAATCGAGGCATTGAAGAATTATGTATCGCTCCAACAAATCCGCTACAATTTCCAGTTTGATGTACGTTTTGCTACAGATCCTAATCTGCATAACGCGCTCATTCCCAGATTTATATTGCAGCCGTTAGTAGAGAATGCGTTGTATCATGGAGGGATGATGGACGATGGAGTCATCCATGTGAAAATCATTAAAGATAGTGATACGCATATGCTGCTTCAAGTGATCGATAATGGATCGGGAATGGAGGACGTGGTGATTCAGCAGCTGCTAAATAATGAACCGGAACCTGATCATAAAAAATCGGGCTTGGGAATCGGATTGAATTATGTAAAAAGAATGATTCAGGATCAATTCGGTGAGCATGCCCAATTTCACATTAAAAGCGGTATTAATATCGGCACCCAAATTATGATGAGGCTGCCACTACAAGAAAGGAGACTTGATAGCGATGAAAGTCCTGGTAGTAGATGACGATCATTTAGCCAGAAAAGGGATTATTTCTATGATGCCCTGGACTGAATTTGGTCTTCAGGTGGTGGGTGAAGCTGAGAATGGAAAAAAAGCGCTGCAATTTCTGGAGGAACATCAAGTAGGTCTGCTTATTACTGATATTGCGATGCCTACGATGTCAGGAATTGAATTGATTCGTGAAGTGCGGTTAAAATTTCCTCACATATGGATTGTCATGCTCACCTTTCACCAGGATTTTGAATATGTTCAGGAAGCATTGCGCTTGGGGGCGATTGATTATATTGCCAAGATTGAATTGGAAAAGGAAAATATGAGTGAAATTCTGCGGAGAATTTTGAATAAAATTCATGGTAATCAGGTGGTTCGTTTCGGTTCATCGCCCATGACGCCTATTTCAAGCCTGGTTGATAATGATAAATGTTATAAGGCTCTGTTGCTTATTGCACTGCAATCCGGAAACCGGCCTGATTTTTTGAAATCCTTATTGTCTCCGGATCAATATGAGTTTGTGTACGAGGTTCATAAAGACGCATGGCTATTAACTAGAGCTTACCCTGAAGATGAACAAACCATTGTGAGTGCCATGTTCGAAAGGCTGCATCTGGGAGACAAGTGGGTAGTCTCCAAAATATCCGGAATGAATGAGCACAATAATAAGCTGATGTACAAGCTGCTGGAGGATTACATCAACCAAAAATTTTTCTACGAATATAGAAGAGACCAAAGTATATATGAAGTCACTTTGGAGCAATTAACTTATGACAAACCACAGCTAACGGAAAAAGATCTGTATTTGTTAAAGGAGAGCTGGTCGTCACTGGACATAGTTTATCATCAGCAACGGTTTCAAGACTTGATCAAGGAGTTGGAAAGAATACAGCCTTCGGTAATGAAATTAGACAGTATGTTTTATTCGATCATCATGCAATGGGAGAAAAATACATCGCAAAAGACCAGCCACTTATTCGAATTCGCTGATTATCGTTTTTGGATTGACCGTGTGCAGTGGCTTAGAGAAATAAGGACACATATTCGCGGGAAATGTATGCCATCCATTTATTCAGATGAAGTGATGGCCGGTATTATGAAAGCTGTCGATACGATCAATCAAAACTTAAGTATGGATCTGAAGCTGACTGAAGTTGCAGAGGAGGTACATATTAGCCGAAGTTATTTTAGCGAATGCTTTAAAAATATTACAGGGAAAACATTCAATGAGTATATAAGGGACGCCAGAATCGAATTTTCCAAGTCACTGCTAGGTCAAACCAATGAGCCAATCTATAAAATTGCAGAAAAATGTGGATATCCGGATGAAAAATATTTCAGTAAGGTATTCAAGAGAAAAGAGGGTAAGCTTCCAAGTGAACTGCGTAAATGCCGCGATTTTGAAAATAAACTTAGCATACAAGACGAAAATATAAAGGGTTAGGCAGGAATCACTTGCTTAACCCATTTTTCATTTTATGTATTCATTTAAAACGGTTGTCCCATCACTGTGAGAGTGATCGAATAACACTGGAGTCCACGTAAATCGTAGAGAACCTCGTGTGACAATAACTGCACAGGGTATTAGAAACCCCTTTCTCCATCTGCATTCGGCTTGCATCGTCATGACAAATGCTGCTCATACGCCGTGGAATAAGATTTGTCAGTATAAATGAAAGACTGGGTGACTTTATAATAAACGTATCCGCTTAGACCCTACTTATTTCCAGAAGAACGGTCATCCAGCTAACAAGACTCATATCTGGGGTGGAACTATACAAGGAGGTAGTAGCGAATGCCTGATTCCGTTGATGTGGCGACTGGATATGGAGTATAAATCGAAGCGATACGAAATCCTTTGGAAAAGCGACCCAGCGAATATTTGCGTGACCATATCCGGATGGAAAGACCCGATAATGATGAGGACATGCTTCACATGCTGAGGATGATGGATGCAGAACATTTATTAATGTTTTCTAGTGATTACCCGCATTGGGACTTTGACAGCCCCCAGTCGGCATTTCCCAAGCTGCCAGAAAAGCTCTACAATCGGATTTTCTTCGAAAATGCCGAAGCGTTTTACGGATTAAAGTAACAGGTTATACAGCCTGAAAATATAAAATAGGCAGGAGGTACACGTTTTATGGGCAGACATGTGGTGGGAAACGTAAGTGAAATCATTCCCGGAGGCAGAAAACTGGTTGTGCTGGAGGGTATTTCTCTAGGTGTTTTTAATGTAAATAAAACATATTTTGCGATTAAAAATTCTTGTCCTCATCAGCAGGCCCCACTTTGTGTGGGTACAATCGCAGGAACAACGCTGCCATCCAAGCCAGGTGAGTACATTTTCGGTAGAGAAGGAGAAATTATCCGATGTCCGTGGCATGGCTGGGAGTTCGATATTACTACTGGTCAATCTGTATATGATCCGAATGGATGCTGGGTCAAGAGCTATCCGGTATCCGTGGAGCAGGGCGAAACAGAGCTTGAGAAGATCGACCAGGAGGAACCACCTCATCTGGAAACTTATCCGGTAGCCGTCGAGGATGAGAAGGTCGTTGTATACATCGCGGACAGAACCAGAGCAACTGCAGCTGTAGCTGCAAAATAATAGGTACCCCCTATGATCGGAGGACAAGCATGAGTAAATCAAAAATTATTGATTGCGATGTACACCCTTATCCCAAGCACATCGATGAAATTCGTTCTTATTTGAAAAATCCGTGGAAAGATCGCTATAAAGGCTCCTCACGCGGACTTTTTGATAACCCTGTGCATGGCAATCGGCAGGATGCGATTCCACCCAATGGAGGAGGGCCAGCGACCGACCCGGATTTTTTGCGGGAGCAGCTGATTAATGCCTACGACGAAGCGCATGCGATTCTACTGCCACGAGCTTTCTGTAATTTGCTTCCGGATCCGGATTTTGCAACTGCCGTAGCCGCGGCATACAACGATTGGTTGGCGGACACCTGGCTCGGCAAATACAATGGGGATGGCGTGTTTAAGGGGTCAATCACGATTGCCCACCAGGACCCGCTGGCAGCGGCAAAAGAAATAGAACGTTGGGCGGGACATCCTCATTTCGTACAGGTTATGACCGACTCTGGAGCTCGCGCGCCTTTTGGACAGCGGCAGTACAACCCGATTTATGAAGCCTGTAATAAGCACAATTTGCCGCTCGCGATTCACCCAGGTACGGACGGAATGGGTATTAATGTCCAAGCATCACCTGGCTATCCAACCCATTACATTGAGTGGCACACCAGTATTTCGTTAGCCTTTCAATCGCATTTGATCAGTTTCCTGACAGAAGGGGTTTTTGAAAAGTTTCCTCAATTTCGTGTTGTGCTCGTGGAAGGTGGCGTCTCCTGGCTGCCAGCCTTACTATGGAGATTGAATGCAGAGTACAAGGCGCTCCGCTCAGAGGTACCTTGGGTTACAAAAAGACCGAGTGAATATGTGAGAGATCATGTACGGATCACATCACAGCCACTGGAAAGACCTGATGATGATAAGCAGCTGTTGCAAATTTTGGAGATGATGGATGCAGAGCACATCTTGATGTTTGCGAGTGACTACCCTCATTGGGATTTCGATTCCCCGAAATTTGCTTTCCCCAAGCTCCCTGAACAGCTTCGGCAGCGGATTTACTACGAGAATGCCAAACAATTTTATAGGCTGTAAGTCGGCTTCAGTTCCATGAACCAACAATTTGTAAACGCTTAAAAATGAATGAAAGAGGTGTCACTTATTCATGAGTTATTCAAGCAAGCGGTTCTCTAAAGCTAAAAAAGCCTGTACGGCTGCCATTACCTTATCCTTGCTGCTCAGTGCCTGCGGAAGCGCGACCGATTCGGGAAGCGGCGATACAACCAAAACAGCTGATGCCACACAGCCACTCAAGCTCAAGATCATGTCATCACTATGGACAGATGTACCGGAAATGAACAATCAATTTTGGACGGAAGTGCAAAAACGGACGAATACCAAGCTTGATGTAGACTGGATTCCGAATACGGATTATTCCAGCAAGCTGGACCTGGTGCTCGCCTCCGGCGATCTGCCCGAGGTTATGGTTGCAACAAGCGAGAAATATTTGCCGCTGGTTAATGCTATCAAGCAAGGTTTGTTTTGGGATTTGACACCGTATTTAACCAATTTGGATAAATATCCGAACCTGAAAAAAAATGTACCCGCCAGCGCCTGGAATTATTTGAAGGTTAATGACAAGTTGTACTACTTGCCCAGAACGAGAGCGCTCGTCGATCAAGCCCCCAAATATCGTAAAGACTGGTTCGACAAGCTGGGTATTCCTGAGCCAACAACAGTTGACGAGCTGCGGACAGCACTGAAGAAGGTCGTCAGCAGCGATCCGGACGGCAACGGCAAGGACGATACGATTGGCATCGAATTCAACGATACGTATGGGGGAGCCTTTGGAATGTTCGATCCTGCCTATAACAGCGAAGGGGGTTTGATCAATTTCCAATTGAATCCGGCTTATACGGACATGGTGGAATGGTACCGTGGACTTTATGCGGACGGTTCGATGTCCAAGGAGTTCTCGGTTATTAAAAACGTCGAGGAAATATTTAAAACCGGCCGTTCCGCTACCTATATGCGCAATATTTATCACGACTGGACCTACGAGCAGGAATTGAAGAAAAAAGAGACTGGTGCCAAGGTGGAATCGATTCCCGCTCTCAAGGGGCCTAAAGGTTATGCTGTTAATATTACGGAAGGCTATAATGGAGCGATTCTCATTTCCAAGAAGGTACCTGAAGACAAAATGCTGCGGATTCTGGATTTCTTCAATCAGACGGCTGGCGATGAACTCAGTGACCTGTTTTATAACGGGATTAAAGGCGTTCATTACAACGAGGAAAACGGTGTTTTGAAGCCAACTGATCTGGGTACCAAGGAAGTCAATATTAGTGTCAGACAATTCATCGTATTGAATCCGAATCGCTGGGAGAAGGTAGTTAATCCGGCAGCGACAAAGGAATGGAATGACGCCAAAATCAAAAAGTTTGAAATTCAGGAGAAGATAGGTAAAGAGCGTTATTATCAAAGCCTTGTGAGCGACACCTGGTCAAAAGTATGGCCTAAATATACGCAGGAATGGGAGTCCATGAGGGTTAAAGCGATCATTGGACAGATCTCAATGGACGAATACAAAAAATATGTCGACAAGCTGAATGAAAGTGCAGATTTCAAAAAAGCGTATCAGGAGTTTACGACCGATTACAAAAGAATTTTCAAAAAATAATGTCTCATCCAAAAAACAGGCCGCAGGGTAGCAATCGGCTGCTATGAAAGCAATCTCTGCGGTTCAAGAGCATCTTCAAACGCTCCATAGACCATTTTCAGTATAAGCGAGGAGGCTGCTATGAAAGCTGTTGCTAGAAAAAGAACGGAAGTACAGAAGAGCAGGGTATTATTGGCGCAGCCTTGGAGGGTGTATGTCCAGCATCGGTTCGTTTATTTGCTCGTACTTCCCGGCTTATTGTATTATCTGGTATTTAAAATTGCCCCGATGTGGGGTTTGATCCTCTCCTTTCAGGAATACAGTCCTGCATTAGGCATCTTAAAAAGTAAATGGGTAGGCCTCGATAATTTTATTGATCTATTTACGTACGACCATTTCTACACGATGCTGAGAAATACACTGCTGATCAATCTGTTTGGACTGGTGTTTTTTTTCCCAATTCCGATCGTTCTTGCTTTAATGCTTAATGAAGTGCGCCACGAGTGGATGAAACGGTTTCATCAATCGATTGTTTATATGCCTCACTTTCTATCTTGGGTCGTGATCGCAAGTCTGACTTATTTCATGCTCTCGCAGGACGTCGGGATGGTTAATAAAGTGATTCGTGGGTCGGGAGCAGAACCGGTTTCCTTTTTGACGAATCCTAACTACTTCTGGGCGATGATTACAGCACAAAGCATCTGGAAGGATGCAGGCTGGGGGACAATTCTGTTCCTGGCAGCGATGGCTGGGGTCGATCCTCAACGCTATGAAGCAGCAGTTGTCGATGGTGCGGGTCGATGGAGACAAATTTGGCATGTAACGCTACCGGCCATTCGTCCAACCATTATTATTTTGTTAATACTCCGGCTTGGCCATATGGCAGACGTCAGCTTCGAGCAAATACTACTGATGATGAACCCATTGGTGCTGTCCGTTTCCGATGTATTCGATACGTATGCTTTTCAGCAGGGAATTTCACGTGGACAGATCAGTGTCGGGGTTACCGTTGGCTTATTTAAAGGATTTATCGGTTTGATCCTTGTAATGGCTTCCAACTATTTTGCCAAGAAGATGGGCAATGAAGGCATTTATTGAGGAGAGGATGACAAACGGATGAGTCTCGTTCAGAAGAAAGGTTTAACCTTGTTTGATTATATCAACTACGGTTTGCTGTTGATCATTTCCACTGTTTGTATGCTGCCTTTTATTTATGTGGTTAGCGTTTCATTAACCGATGCTTCAGTTTACGAGCCGTACAAATTTTACATCTTTCCGGAAAAATTCTCACTTGCCGCCTATTCGTATATTTTGGCGACAAAAAGCTTTAAACATGCATTAACGAATACGGTATTCATCACGGTCGTGGGAACTATACTTAATCTTCTGTTTACGTTCACGATGGCTTATGGTTTAACCAAAAAAACACTGCCGCACCGCAAGTTTATTATTGGAATCGTCGTATTTACGCTTGTGTTTCAGGCTGGTATTGTACCTAACTACTTATTGATCAAACAGCTGGGTCTTCTGAATTCCCATTGGGCCTTAATCTGGAGTGCAATGATCAGTTCGTTTAACCTGATCGTTGTCAAAAGCTTCTTCGATAGTCTGCCCTCCGAGCTTGAGGATTCAGCCCGGATGGATGGCTGCAACGAAGTTGGCGTGTTTCTGCGAATTGTACTTCCGCTTTCTATGCCTGCGGTAGCGGCTTTTACTTTGTTCTTCGCAGTTTCGCATTGGAATACTTATTTTAACGCGCTGATTTATTTGTCTGATGCCAAAAAGTGGACGCTGCAGGTGCTCGTCAAAAATCTGATTATGGATGCCAATGCGAATAGTGTGGATGGAGTTATGCCGGAGGATATTGTGCTGCCTGTGGAATCAATTCGATTAGCTTCCGTAGTGATCGCGATTCTGCCGATTCTCGTTATTTATCCGTTTTTGCAAAAGCATTTTGCCAAAGGTGTGCTTTTAGGTTCTGTAAAAGGTTGAATTGTGCTAAAATTTAGGAAGCAGTCAATTGTACAAGACGAGTGGGTGATCGTATTTTCAAACGATTCAAATTAAGCTGGGGCTCCCATTCGTCTAACCGGACAAGAGGGAACCTATTTTATACCATGATCTGGATCGCAATTTTGGCGGTCTGCGTCCCCGCCATCTCGCTTGGCGGGTTTTACCATTATTGGTCCGTAAACCGGACCACCAACGAAATCAAGGAAGAAAGCAAAGGTTCCTTACAGCATGTGAAGGACCGGATGGAAAGATTGCTTGAACAATTGGAGAAGGATTCCCTGCAGCTAGCGTTGGACCCGACGATTGTAAATGTCATGACGGCTCCCAACTACAGAAGCCTTCTTGAAGAGCAGAAATTAATTAATCAAACGTTAAGTCGGACACGCTTTTCAAGCGATTTATTTGAAGATGTGTTTTTTTATCGTGAAGGGGACGAATTTGCGCTGTCAGCAGAAATCGGGTTTTCCGAGCTTCAATACTTTGCACCCGCGGCGAACATGCACAAAATGCTCGAATCAAATAAAAATGTGTATTGGAAATATTTTCAGGGATCACAGGGGAATTCCCAGTCCGGCAGTTACTTTTTCATGAGAAGGCTTCCCAGCTCAACTGGGAATTTGTACAATGGCATTATTATGCTTGTGATCAAGGAAAAATTAGTTTCGACCTATTTAGAGGATTATTTTTCATTAAGCGGTGAAAAGAATATTTATGTCTTTAATGAGAAGCAGGAGGTCGTGTTTCGTTCCATGAATACGGCAAAACCTTATCCTGCCGAGCTTGATCCTGAAATTCGTAAAGTTATTGACAATGAAATCGGTACTGGGGATTTCTTTGCCGATGATAAGAATGGCCACAATATGCTGTATACGTTTTCAAAAACCGCTTATGGACGCACCTATATTTCGATGATCCCAAAAGAAAACATCACCAGACAAGTTTACGGACTGCAGCTGCTGTCGGTTTCAACGCTATTGCTGCTTATTTGCTTCGGCATCAGCCTCGTTACTTTTTTTATTCAGCGGGCGTATAACCCCATTTCACAATTGATGAGCTATGGATCGAAGCTGAGCGGAGGAAGGATGCACAGTGGCCATACGGACGAGGTTGGTTTTATTAGAGATTGTCTTGATCATCTGAAGCTTCAATCAGAAACGGTGTCGAGCTATATGAGCAAGATGCAGCCAAGCCTACGGGAGCGATTTTTGCAGCAGTTGCTGGAAGGTAACTATAACAATAAGCATCTTCTTAGAGAGGACTGTGATGCTTACAATATTACGATTAATCATCATTACGCCGTATTGGTCGTACAGGTGGAAAATGTGACCGTTGAGAACAGGTTTCAGCCTGATGACGGGCCGATAATCAGTTTCGCAATCACTAATGTGATGGAAGAGCTGCAATCCCAAAATAGTGAGCTGCAGGGATACATTGTCAGAAGCAGCAACGGCAACGGGATAGCGATCCTGTCGTTCGGAGACGACCATACGGAGCAGTGGATGGAGCAGCAGGCACGCAGCTATGCAGAGGCCGTGTACGAATCGCTGCGTAAATATTTGACATTTAAAGTTTCAATCGGTATCGGACGAATTTATTCCCATATTGCAGATATCGTTGTTTCCTGTAATGAGGCCAAGGCGGCTTTGCAATATCGGTTGTATAAAGACACGGAGCCTGTCCTCTACATAGAGGATCTCGAAGCGTTGAAAAAGCAAACCAGACTTTATTATCCTCGCACCATTGATCAGGAAATTATAAAAAACCTGATTGAAGGCGAGCTTGAGCAGGCAGCCACCGCACTGCGCCAATTTTCCAATGTTGTCCGTGAATCAGAATCTCGAAGTTTTATATTCCAGTCCTACCATATGCTGCTTTCGTCGATCATTTCTGCGATGGAGGTTCAGCAGATCAGTATTTCGGAAATTATGGAGCATGATTTGTTAGGGGAGCTGCAGCGATGTCAGACGGCCAAGGATATCGATTACTTGTTTTCGCAAAAAGTATTTCCGCTCGTATTGAAGCTGTTAAGCACGTACCAAACCGACGTGGGCAAACAAATTATTAAGCAGATTTGTCAGCATATCCATGAGCACATCGAGTCCGATATTTCGTTAGTGCGCTGCGCTGAACTGGTGAAGATGAGCCCATCCTATATCAGCCGTTTATTTAAAAAGGAGCTGGGCATTAATTTTCAGGAGTATGTCATGGAAAATAAAGTGAAAAGGACTCAACAGATGCTTGCCAGGACGGATATGAGTCTGGGTGAAATTGCAGTAGCGATAGGCTATTCCGAGAGGAATTTAATTCGCATATTCCAAAGATTCACAGGAACAACTCCAGGCCAATATCGGATAAAGCTCAAGTAAAGCATACAGACCCAAACTAACGAAACGAGTCCTTGAAGTAATTTGAGGCTCGTCTTTTTGTGTGTTAGGGATGTGCACAGAATAGCAACAGCCAAGAACATAAGAAAATAGCAGAAATATCCTGGTTTTTGACAGAGCTGCTTTTTCACTTTGCTATCAGCAACTTGCAAGACTTCCACATATACGATTGTCAGACAGCTGATCATTTCGTCCAAAATCAACTCAACTTTTTGCAGCAAATTACTTAACTTAATGAAAGTGAACCCGGAAAGTTGCATTTCCAGTAAGACAAACTCGCAAGATAAAACGGGGAAATATTCGTTGTAACCAAACTTACCGTTGCTAACAGGACCCCTTTTATGCAATGTTAATAAAGGCTAAAAAAAGCAATCCGTTTAAATTCGGTTTAAACAAGTGCGATATGCTACTCAAACAAAGCCTCGGCCGAACGTCCGAGGCTACATTTTACGAGGTGATTCTTATCGAAAAAAAGAGCAACAAAACCTTGATCCTGATCGGGCTTTTGATCGGCCTGATATTTGCCGAACTCGATGAGACCATCGTCTCTACAGCAATGCCGACGATCATCCGAGAGTTGCACGGGTTGTCCCTGTATGGCTGGGTAGCAGGCATTTATATGCTGACCTTAACGATGTTTATGCCGATCCTTGGCAAGCTGGCCGATTTGTATGGCCGCAGACGTATCTATCTGATATGTATCGGTCTGTTTATCGCTGGCTCCATCGTCAGCGGCATGGCATCGTCTATGACGATACTGCTGATTGGCCGAGGCATACAAGGGATCGGTGCCGGGGGGTTAATGCCGCTCGCGCTGGTCATTATCGGCGAGGCCTATCCGCTTGAACAGCGGGCCAAAATCCAAAGTCTGTTCGGACCGATGATGATTATTCCGCAGCTATTGGGACCGACGGTTGGTGGATATATCGTTGGCAATATCGACTGGCATTGGGTATTTCTAATCAATATTCCAATTGGACTGCTCGCAGCGTTGTTTGTAGCCAAGGGCATGCGAGAATCGATTGGAAATGAGAAAAGGTATATCGACTGGGCAGGTGCATGTACATTGATTCTAGCGCTGCTTTCGCTGCTTTTGACACCAGTGCTGATCGACAATCAGGGCTATTCCTGGTCGTCACCCATCATTATTGGTCTACTGAGCTTGTCGGCACTGCTGTTCGCACTGCTGGTATGGATCGAAGCCAAAGCTAAAGAGCCGATCATTCCACTACATCTGTTCCGCAACCGCAATGTAGTTGTGCTATCGCTGCTCGTATTTATCTTGATGCTTGGTATCATGGGCGGCATGGCTACATTTCCGTTTTTCGCGCAGCATGTAATGGGGCTGACGCCGACAGAAGCAGGTTATTTATCGCTGGCATTTATGGCAGGGGCAATACCGGCAAGCATTGTGAACGGGTTCTTGATCACGCGGATAGCGTACCGCAACCTGTTTATTGTATCATTCCTGCTGCCGATTGCAGGCTTCCTGCTTTTGACGCAGATCGGCATTGGAACCACTTGGATCTACATTGTAGGGGCATTTTTCATACTCGGTGTCGGCCTTGGAGCGTTGTTCGGCGGAGACAACCTGATCGTTCAGGAGTCGGTAGACAGCAAGGACAGCGGCATTGCACTGTCTACGGTCCAGCTGTTCCAAGCGCTTGGAGCAACCATCGGTCTCAGTATTTTCGGCAGCTTGCTCTCCAAGCACATTAAAGACGGAATTGCCGCACTCGGCAGTCGGTTACCAGATGGAGCGACCGTGAATATCGAAACGGGTAATATTCCCGTAGGGCTGCCAGCAGCTGTGATCAATGATATTAAGCAAGTATTTAGTCTTGCGTTTCAGAATATGTTCGTGATTTCTCTCGTATTTGCGCTCGCCGCGTTTGTTCTCTGCTGGTTTTTGAAAAAAGAGGTGCTCTCAAAGAAAAGCGATGAGGGGCTCGAAACAGAAACTGGAACGGTATCATAGACACAAACAATAACCCTTCTTTGAACTCCATAGCTATCCATGTGTTTGATGGTGCTTGGAGCTTTCAAAGAGGGGTTATTTATGTTTAAGCAGCTGATTACTTATAAAGTAGCAAGGTATTCGTCGAGTTGGCCAAAAGTTCCAGCATAACCTTCTTGCATGGAGCCTAGCATGGAATGGAAGAAGTCGAGTTCCTCATCTGTAGCTACAATAGGTCCTCCCCGCAACGTGATCGTCGTCTTGCCTTCTTTCTCAGTAAACGTAAATACATTATGAATTTCCAGTGGAAAGGTTGTGCTAAAGGGTGCTCGAACAATGTTGCCTTCCTCATCAGAAAAAGAATTGACGAAAACGAGCTTGTCTAGAGAAACGATTTCGTGATAAACAAACTTGCCCCACATCTCGTGACCTTCAGAGGATTTCATACAGTAATGAAATTCACCGCCGGGGCGATTATCAGCCTTGGAGACAAGAATGGAAAAACCAGTAGGTGCCCACCAATGCTGTAGATGCTTGGAATCCGTCCATACTTTGAATACTAGCTCACTTTCTCCAGCTATGGAGAGCTGCTTTTATGCGGGCATAGGTGTAGGAGTAGGTTTGGCATAACCTTTGTTATAACGAGTATCAATATAATTTCGGATATCCTTAATCGATTTTCCATCTTTACTTAATTGAGCTGTAGTTAAGGCAATTTCCATACAAACTCCACATCGTGTCCCATGGTCGTCCCAAACGACACTTCCATTATTCTTTAATTCTTTGATGAAACAATTCATATTATTTTTATGACCGACTTCATCCCCGCATCCGCAATAACAAGGGATCCACTGCAGCTTATCTATGCTTAAAGAAGCGATTTGATAAATCTTTTGAGTTTGCTCGGGTTGGTTTTTAAGAAATGTTGGAAGGGTGTTGATTGAACTGGTCGTTTCCTGCAGATCTCCGTGGTGAGCTGCCGGATGGCCAGCTTGTTCCGTGACCCCTTTACTGCTGCAAGCAGCCAAGGTGAGCATCGCGAGCAGTGATAAGGAAATCCGAATTGTTGTTAACTTCATTATTATCCTCCTGTTAAATCGTTATTATAAATAATCTTGGTGGTTGATCTTGGAGCTGCTGAACATTAGCATACTAAACAAGCGGCCTCTTGACAACGCAAGTGATTGAAGCCTTTTTGTTTTAGGCAAATGGGAGATAATTCTGTAACAATTCCCATTGCATTTATGTGATTACATAATCTATTTGTACCAGAGACAGAATGTTGACAGGCAATTGCTTTTCTTATAGCCTAAACTCATATTGACAGTACCGCTAAACAAGGCTTAACAAAGCTTTTAACTAAGGACTGCTGCTGGAGGCTAAGGACATGAATTTTATCGGTTTAGATATAGGAACTACATCGATCTGCGGCATTGTAATGGAAGCAGAAAAAGGCAAGATCCTTAATTCCGTGACTAGAAGCAACAACACTTCTCTCGAATCGGTGCACACTTGGGAATTCATTCAGGATCCAGGCGCAATTCTCAAGATGGTCTTTGACATTTTTGAAGAATTGACGAGTGACTGTGTTGAAATTGACGGTATTGGAATAACCGGACAAATGCATGGCATCCTGTATGTGAATGAAGCTGGAAATTACGTATCGCCGCTTTATACTTGGCAGGATCAGAGAGGGAATCTATCAGTTAACGGAAGTGGTGGTGAAACCTACGTAGATCGCTTATCTCGAATTACAGCAATGCCGCTCGCAACTGGCTTCGGGCTGGTAACCCATGATTACAATCGGCAAAACGGACTTATTCCGGCAAATGCTTCCTACATATGCACCATTGCGGACTATGCAGCCATGAAGTTAACTGGCGGGCATACGCCGTATATGGATCCTACTAATGCGGCAAGCTTGGGACTATTTAACATGAAATTATTGGACTTTGAGGATCATACCCTAGAAGCGGCTGAGATTGATAGAAGGATGCTCCCGGAGGTGGTCCTTTCAGGAACCCTTATTGGTCATTCGCAAACAGGAATACCAGTGACGGTTTCGCTCGGAGATAATCAAGCAAGTTTTCTCGGTTCTGTTCGTGAGGTCGCTGACTCGGTGCTTTTGAATGTGGGGACTGGTTCTCAAATTTCGGTGTTCAGCGAACGATATTATCAGATTGAATCACTGGATATTCGCCCATTCCCAGGCGGAGGCTATCTGCTTGTAGGAGCTTCCCTTAGCGGAGGAAAATCATATGCTCTGCTGGAAAGCTTTTTTCGTGAGGTCTGTATTCAGCTTGGCGGTTTGGAGGACCCGGGCAGACTGTATGATAGGATGTCTCAGCTAGCGGAAAGTACAGTCTTGGATGGAAAGCTTCAGGTCCACACACAGTTCTTTGGCTCCAGAACGGACCCTGACAGGAAAGGTTCCATTGAAGGTATGGACTCGCTTAACTTTACTCCCAGTCATCTAATTATTGGAGTAATCGATGGAATCATAGCGGAGCTTCACCAATTTTACGATGCTTTCCCATGTGAATGCCAGCAGCAGATCAAGTCTCTCGTCGGGTCAGGCAATGGAATACGTAATAATTCGACCTTGTGCAGCAGACTTTGCAATGTATTTAACCTTCCGTTACAAATCTCGGCTCATCCTGAGGAGGCGGCGTATGGTGCCAGTTTATGTGCAGCAGTAGGCTGTGCCGTATTCCCAGATTTTCGACAAATAAGCTTCCGTTGATAGATTGTTAACAGCGTATTATTTTATATTGAAGTGTGTGGTGTGTTGTGATACAGTACATACTATAATGCAGATGATAGATCTAACCTATCAGCAGAGGTGAACGTAGATGGATTTTATTTGGAAGTCGGATCAGTTTCGAATTGACCCTGCTCGCCCGCTGTATGAACAATTTGTCGAACAGCTTCGCGCCATGATCGTACGCGGTGTGTTGGCTCCGGGCGTTCGGATGCCTTCAGTGCGGGAAATGGCAGCGACCATTCGTGTCAATCCGACGACCGTAATGAAGACGTATCAGGAGCTTGAAAGAGATAGACTGCTCGTAACGTTCCGTGGGCAGGGAACTTATGTGACCACCGATACCGAAGCCATTTGGGAAAGCAAGAGGACGATCGTAAGGGAAGCCGTAAAGCATCTGCGGGAAATCGCGGAATCGCTTGACCTAACAGTTGACCAGTTGCTCGAACTGGCACTAGAGAAGGAGGAGTAAGCATATGCATAATGATACTGCCATTCCATTAGCCTTGGAGTGCAAACAGGTTACGATGAAAGTGCGAAAAAAGGAGATTTTACAAGAGGTAACGTTTTCTTTGGAAAAGGGGCGTATAGCCGGGCTCCTGGGTCCGAATGGCGCAGGCAAATCAACCCTGTTGAGTATTTGCTCTGGACTAACGGAGCCTACAAGCGGATCGGTACGGATCTTTGGCCAGCCTGCTGGCACAGAAACCCTGCGTTCTATCGCAGTGCTGCCGGATCGGGGAAAGCTGCCCGGATGGTTGACGGCTGGGGAATGGCTTCATTTTGCAGGACAAATATACCCTGACTGGGATAGCGATAGGGAATCGCAATTGGTTCAGTCATTACGAATCGATTTGGGGACACGTATATCCGCCCAATCCCGCGGGGAGGAAGCCAGGTTACAGCTTGTCAGCTGTCTGGCACGAACCTCACCCTTGATCCTGCTTGATGAACCGTTCACTGGTGTCGATATGATTTCCCGAGAGCAGATTGCTTCGTCAGTCGTTGCTGATTTGGCGGATGGTAATAGAACCTTCCTCATTGCAACGCATGATATACGTGAAATGGAGCAGTTATTTGATCGGATAATTATGATAGGAAATGGTCGGATTGCTGCCGATCATGACGTGGACAGCCTAAGAGAACAAGGGAATTCTGTAGAATCCCGTTACAGGGAAGTGTTCTCATGAGGACGATCTTAACTCTTGCCAGGTTTGAACTGAGTCGATATAGCGCGTATATGCCGGGAACTTCAAAAAGCAGTTATAGGCGCATTGGCCTGATCTTCTTTTTGCTGCTTGTGGTCAGTATGGCATGGTCGCGAGGGGAGACGACCGTCAGCAGCTTATATGCATTTGGCTTGGTCGTGTTCTTGGAAACGATGCTGATCATCATGGTGTGGGAGGCGCTCAGCGTTGGCCGCAACGGACGGGACCAGAAGTGGTGGCTGCTGCTGCCCTATTCACGGCTAACACTTGTTCTCGGTAAGGGTCTTAGCTATTTGTGGCTGGGACTGTACTTGATTATGTTTATGCTTCTGCTCTGTACTACTCACTATGCGTTATTGCTCGTATGGGGGAGTATCCAACAGGCAGACGCAATGATCATCGGATATGCGGCAGGAACCGCTGGGTGGCTGGCTCTCGTATTTCTCCCTGTCCTGACCAGCTTAGGTCTGCTCATGTTTGTGTTTCAGATGTGGTGGGCACGTATCGGAACTATGATTGTCTTCTTATATATTTCGATGCAGCTGCTTATCGTTACTTTCCTCGTGGTCAGCTCCATTTGGATCAGTCTTCAATTCACGTTACCTTCGACACAGACTGTAATTGTGTTGATTTTAGCTGGTTGGCTGCTTTCTTGCGCAGGTGTTTGGCTTTCCAGCACAGTGGGTATGAAGAAGTTAGCTCAGTTACGCTTTACTGGCTATGCGGCTTTATCTTCCCCGGATTCGGTTCTTTCACAGAATGTGGTGCCAACGCAAAGGGCGGGGCGAAGAGCGAGTCCTTTCTGGGCAATGGTTGCTATGGAGAAACGTCGGTATCAATGGATAGGTCGTCATGCTCCGAGACGTATTCGCTGGTTAGTTTTTACGCTTATGGCACTTCTCACCTTCTTGGGCTATCATAACAGCGGCAGCCTGACGGATGTGATCTTGTTTCAATCAACCTTAACTATGATCGGTTACATGGGTATTGTGGTGTATGGATTTAATAGAAATGCAGATTACGGCAAAGGGTTTGCCTTATGGTGGCTGGCATTTCCACATTCCCGTTACCTGCTGCTTGGCAGTCGCATATTTGCCTACTTAGTGTCGATGGTTTCTTATTGGTTGTTAGCCGTGTTAAGTGCTGTTGTTGGAGTCCTTCTGAGGCAAGGAATCAATCCGATGTCGGGGGGAGATCTTGGCATCGCCGGACTGTATTTCATCGAAAATGCCGTCCTCATGATTCCTCTTGCCGTGTTTTATGTGCTAGCTGTACAAATTACGCCCGCCGTTAATAAATATCCGGTTCTTATCCTTTTTCTTTTACCTCTATTAATTAGTTACGGATTGAGCATTCAGCTGCCTAATCTATGGATTATGCCAGATCGGTTACCTTGGCTTACTTTGCGAAATGGCCCTGCTCCTGACTTTTTGCCACATCTTATGCTGCTTTACGGAATCGGCATACTGGTATCTCTCATCGGCTTTGGACTTGGTGGGAAGTATTTAAACAGGTACTCGATGATGAAAAATTCTATTTGGGTCCGAAGTTTGAGGAATAAAGAGCAGTGATCTGAGACTTGAGCAGCAAATAATGACCAACTTACGTTAGCTCACCATTAAGTAGAACTGCGCAAAGGAAATTACGACGAAATTGAGCAGTAATCGCAGCAGCTGTGTTATCGGCGTGATTGCTGTGAATGCTCATACAAAATTGTCTGATGTATGAATATTGTCTTATTCAGCCCCATATGGGACCCAGAAATATTGGTTTAAGCAGGCAAGTAGACGTATAATAAATGTAGTGTAAACCGATGGTATTACAATTCGGATATCAAGCTTCTGGTTTATTAATATTTTAGTCAAGTTAGGTGGAATCACTTTGAAAACAATAGTGGTTATCGGCGGTGGCATTACAGGGCTATCTACTGCGTACTATCTTCAGAAAACGATAAAAGCCCAAAATCGGGATGCAAAAATTGTACTGGTGGAAGCGAATGATACCTTGGGCGGCAAAATCAGAACTGCTCATGAGGGTGAATTTATAATGGAAACGGGAGCAGACTCGATTGTATCTCGTAAAACGAATGTAGCACCATTTTTAGAAGAGCTGGATATACAGAAGGATGTCGTTTATAACGCAACAGGAATCTCTTATATTTATACAGATGGCGAATTGAAGCCAATTCCGAAGGAAGCGGTATTCGGTATCCCACTCAGTCTGGAATCATTAGCTAAATCTAATTTGGTATCCGCGAAGGGGAAAGTAGAAGCCTTAAAAGATTTCTACACACCGAATGAAACCTTTACGAAGGAGCATTCCATCGGGGAATTTCTGGAATATTTTCTGGGTAAGGAGCTGGTTGAGAAGCAAATTTCTCCGGTTTTGTCTGGCGTTTATTCCGGTCAACTGCAGGATTTGACGATTGCCTCGACGCTTCCTTATTTACTGGATTATAAAAATAAATACGGTAGTATTATTCAAGGGTTGGCCGAGAACAAACAACGTTTCTTGGGAACAGGCGACAAGAAGTTTTTGTCGTTCAAGCATGGTGTATCTTCTTTAGTGGATAGAATAGAAGAGCGGCTAACTGATGTGGATCTATATAAAGGTGTCCAGGCTGAAAAAATCAAGAAACAGCAGGAGCGGTACCTCGTTTCTTTGTCCAATCACAAAGAGATTGAAACGGACTTCATTGTACTCAGTACACTGCATCCTGTTGCACAGCACCTTATGCTCGATAAAGCGTTAGATGAGGATTTCGAACAATTGAAAAATAGCTCTTTGATCAGTGTTTATCTTGGATTTGACATACCGGACAGCGAGCTGCCCAAGGACGGAACCGGTTTTATCGTCGCAGAGGACAGCGATTTGTCTTGCAACGCTTGCACGTGGACGAGCCGCAAATGGGAGCATACCTCGGAGAAAAAACGTTTATTGGTAAGGCTATTTTACAAGAGTACGTGCCGTGATTATGAAAAGCTCCTGCAAATGACAAAAGAAGAGATCGTTCAAATAGCAAGAAAAGATATTGAAGATAGTCTTGGGATAACAGGTACGCCGATTTCATCCGATATTACCAAATGGCATGAAACCATGCCCAACTATCATTTAAAACACCCTCAACTTGTGAAATCCTTAGAAAATAAGTTAGCTGAAAATTATCCAAATGTCATTTTGGCCGGGTGCTCTTATTATGGAGTGGGTATTCCCGATTGTATTATGAACGGCGAGAAGACCGCCGAGTGGATTGCCGAACGTTTATAAGAAATAAAGGAACTCAGGCAGTGTGTTTCTTTAGTCCATCTTATCAACAATGAAATAGAACACCAAAAAGAGGCTATCCCATAAGTGAAAATTAAAGATCCGCGGGACACATCGGATCTTCAGTGAAGATGAATGATTAAACGAGCAAAGAAGTTAAGCAGCTTGTCTGTGCTTAACTTCTTTTCTTTTTGCGTCTATTGCTGCTTTTTTCAAAAAGATATGGGAAATCCAAAGCCACCCGACCTCCAGACTTACTATGGGTAAGCCTCGAAGTACGGTAATGGTGGTACTCGATTTCGATTCCACTTTCCGTTTTCTCTTTGCTCATTTTGTAAAAAAGGAGGGTTAGTCCAGCTGCGCACTACGTATCTTGTTCGGCGTTATAGGTCCAATTATCGATTTTGCGGACATCTTTTTTCCATGCCTTGACTCATTCTACAGACAGGGGTATAGTTAACTTATATTTATTAAATTCATTTTAATAATCAATTAATAAACATGGAGGGTGAATTATGACATCACTTGGCTATCAAGCTTCCAGTCTTAGACCCTATCTTACGACAGCAGATGAAGTACAACATACATTCCGTAAACTGCACAATATGGGGTATCGCGATGTACAGCTACAATGGATCGATCCTGCCGTACCTCTGGCATTCACGGCAGAAGCTTTGCGAGAAACAGGGCTGAAATGTATAGCAACTCAAGAAAATTTTACGGTAGTGCGAAATAATCTGGATTACTATGTCACGATGAATAGGCTGTGGGAAAGTGATTCCTTATGTGTCAGTACCATCCCGCGTGAGCTAATGACACCGGAAGGCATCGTGGAATTTTGTGACGCAATGGGCCAAATGGCTAGGACGCTGGGTGAACATGGTATCGCACTCACCTTCCACCCGCTCTGGTTCAACTATGAGTACATAAATGGTATTCGTGCCATAGACATCGTAATGGAACAGTTGCCTAATGTGGGCTTAACCTTATGTGTGTATCACACTGTTCGGGCAGGTGAGGACCCTGTGGCTTTATTGGAACGGTATCAAGGGCGCATAAACATATGTCATTTTAAAGATTCCGCACTCTCAACCGAGGGGAAAGAATACTTGGTTCCACTTGGTCAAGGTCGGATTGATTGGTTGCCCATATTTGAGGCTTGTCATCGAACCGATGTGAAATGGGGATTGGTCGAGCAAGAAAACTGGCAGAAAGACGCCTTCGATTGTGCAAAAGAGAGCTTGGATTATCTAACGAAATCGGGTATCACATCAGCAAATGTTTTGCAAAACAACAGCGAGTAGTTTTATACAGGGGAATATGATGAACAAAGATGTTTTAGAGGAATTTTATTTAGTCCAGCCCATCCAAAGTTTCGGGCCTAAAATTCACACGCGCATAACCTTATAATGATGTATGGCTTCAACCAAGCTCACCATTTGCGGTGGCGTAACCATTGGAGATCGCAGCGTCATTGGTGTAGGAAGTGTTATACTACAAGCTATTCCGCCTGACTCGCTTGCCGCTGGTGTTCCCTGCAAAGTGATTCGGAAAAATACAGAAACGGATAGCATGAATCATAGTCCGGAAATTATGGTAGATTGCAACATTATGAAATGAAAATCGGATTTAACAGGCCGGGGGTTTTTATGGGAATAAATATGCTGGATATGAAAGAGAGCAATTCACAAACAGTTCTTTGGAGCCTTTGTTCATACAAAACCTCCACTATTAAACAATTGGCTCTAACGACAGGATTAAGCTTTGTTACCGTTGGAAACATACTGAATGGATTTGTAGAAAGCGGAGAAGTCACACTCGGTAAAATGTATTCTGCAACGGGAGGAAGGCCGTCTCAAGCGTATAGCTTTAATGCAGAATTCGCACATGTGCTTGGGTTATCGGCGCGGGTACGCAAGGGGAAGAATATAATCAGTGCTTGTATCGGGAATCTTTACGGGGAACGCGTATGGGACGCAGAGGAGCCGTTTGATACCATTCAACTTTCTAGTTTTGATCAGATGATCAATGAGGCCCTGCGAAACTATTCGACTATAAGTCTTGTTGCTTTTTCCCTGCCGGGTGTGGAGCGTAATGGAGTTATTTTGGAAAATGACTTTACAACATTAAAGGGGACTTCCTTTACAGAATATTTTCAGAAAAAGTATGAGCTGCCGGTCATTGTTGAGAATGATGTCAATGCAGCAGCTTTTGGTTTTAGCCAACATACAGAAAAAGTATCCTCTATTGTCGGCATTTATTTCCCTCGTACTTTTGGTCCAGGTGCAGGCGTTGTGATTGATGGCAACATTCATAAAGGGGTCACTGGCTATGCTGGTGAAATCAATCTGCTTCCGATCGGTGTTGACTGGAGAACGATTAACTATGATGATCCCAAAGAGCTCGGAGCTGCCATTTCTAAATTAATCAGTATTTTTTGTGGGACAATTAATCCCGAATATGTTGTTCTTTACGGTGATTTTTTTTCCGAAGCTTTAAAAGAAGCGATTGAGCAAGCAATACCTTCAGAGCGTTTGAGGAAAATATTCCCTGTTGTTAATTATGAAAGTGATTTAGATACCGACATCCTTCATGGTTTGATTGCACAGGCGATTGCAGCATATCAGTCTGGTCTGCGCGGAAATTATCGACAGGACAACGAAAACATCTAAGACATCGGAGAATGGATATGATCTTATCATATTGATTTATCTGGTATTTATCAGCCTTGGACTACCCGCTTCCTTGCTTGGTACTTCCTGGCCCATGTAGGTTCAGATGAACCCACATTTACTTGAATCTTCTCAACGATAGGGGAGTAAGGTCATGAATATTCTGATTATCGATGATGATTTCATAATAAAAGGCGGTGTTAAACGCACCCTAATGAAGAATTTCCCAGATTTTAACGTATATGAAGCTTCTTCTACCAAAGAGGCTCTTGTAATTATGGAAGTGATCCATATGGATATCATACTCACAGATATTATAATGCCGGGCATGGATGGAATGACGTTTATTGAGACCTATCGTAATAGATTTATAGATACTCAATGGATTGTAATGACTGGGCTCAGCGGACACATTTACACTCGCAAAGCAATGCAACTAGGAGTTAAAGATTATTTATTAAAACCATTCTCTAAATCAGAACTATCTGAAACGATAAGCAAACTTATTAATTCAACTGAGTCGTGCAATTAGATGATTTGGGTAAATTAGGAAGTGAAAAAACTCCTAAATAAACGTATCTGCACTCGAATCCAAACGTTCATGATAACTTATTTTGTGTGATAGGAGGACTTAGAGCCAATCCTAAAATAAACTACCGATAATGTAAGGAAATTAGCTTTCTCCAAGTGATCAAGGCACAGGCAAAATGAAGCAAAGCCTTGTAATCGCAGGCTTTCTTCTTAAAATGAACCAACAGCTTTTGAAAGCGATTGAGCCATAAAGCAGTGACTACAACGACCCAACGGCGGGCATGTGTGCCTCTTGTTTGTCTGTTCGTTCCTCCCCGAGGGGAACGGATATGGGGTTATACTGAGAGCCGAGGAAATGCTACGTGACCTTTACGAAGCGCTTCTCGATCCAACCAAGTAATAGGAAACGTTTACACTGTGTAGTATTTTCCATCTAATCTAAAAAAGACAACGACGAGAGTCGTTGTCTTTTAAGTGAAATAAGGTGAACAGTTGGACTAAATTCTTAAAGTTAATTTTTCGTTCCTTAAATTAATACTGTCTATCATGTTCGTCAATTATTTTCCTGAGCACTCTGCATGGATTGCCTACAGAAACTACTTTGGAAGGGATATCCTGCGTAACTATGCTGCCTGCCCTTTTTTTCTGCTCCAGCGGACGTGTTTGATTAAGATCGTAAAGCTTTTCAAGGTAAAGGGGCTGCTCCTGGCTTAGCTGTTCGTCCCCAGGTAAATATAAACTGCCATTGTGCAGCTTTTCTTTAATACTCTTCTTTAATACTCATTGCAATGAAACCCCATTCACGTAAGATTGTTTCATTTTATCCATGCATAGCTTTTTTCAATGCTTTGCAGCGGTGGGCTCTGACAAAATCCTGTTCCACAATCAGCCACTCGACTTCGGTTTGTATTTTTCAAACGTGAAGGCATGGATCATGGAATGGTTACCTCATTTGTTCTCAAACACCAAGAAGCGAATTATAGTGGATACACTTTTTCATGTATTTCATTAATTCGTCCACGGTTGTAAAAGCTAAGCCGGTCACCGTATCCACACAGCCTTAGTAAATGCCAAGGGCGCATACGATGCGATACACGAAACCGTTGCAAGTATTAATCACTTCGTGATCGATCAGCAGCCAACCTTCATCGGTTTCAATGGGGATTGGCCCAGAACCATTTTTTTGGGATTGCCAAGCTGATTCTTCCCCTCCGATAGTACTTATAACATTGCGGTGTTTGCCCCAAAAGATGAGGTCGGGGCTTTCTCTATAGAAAATATCGCCAAATGGCGTATGTTCGGTGTCACTTGGACGGCTTAGCATCGCGTACCCGTCGCCTATTTTTCGTGTGAACAGCAAATTATTGCGATTAAATATTGCAAAATACATTCTCCATCTGATGGAAAGATTAAAAGTCGTACGTGTACGCCATCCCGATGGTTGGGCCATGATAACCTTTGCACGAAGTAATTTAATAGCAGCCGTCCATTTTTTTCACTCTCCTTGAATGTTGGTTTCATAGGTTCTTTCTCCAACACCTGAGCCCGGTCTAGCCCATTGTCGCCGAGTGGGGTGTGACGGAGAAAGAGGGATACGTTTAAATCGTGATTTCTAACCGATTCATTTCTGGGTCAAGCACAATACTTTCGTAGTACCCGTCACCGGTTGTTCGCGGCCCATCCAAAACCTGAAAGCCCTCCTTCTTTAAGCGATCCGTCAATTCATTCACCTTTTCCTCAGAACCGACGGAAAAAGCAAAATGAGTAATGCCGTAATACTCGGCAGGTTCCAACTCCGTAAGTTCGGTTTTTTGCATTAACTCCAAACGCGCACCTGTTTCAAAGGTCAAAAAATAGGAGTGGAATTGTTTCTTTTCATTCACATATTTGTTATTTGGGATGCCGTTGAAAAATTTCTCATAGAACGATTTCATCTTTTCAAGGTCTTTGGTCCAGATTGCGACATGTTCAATTCGCATCATTCATCCGCCTTTCTACATTAAATGTGTTCTTCTGTTTCTTCTTTAGCTACCTCGCAATCTACTTGCTTCAATTAGCGTTCAAGATACAATGGATGATTTTTTTGTACTATCCTGGTTAAGCTCCCGATACGAAGAACATCCGACATAAAGCGGAATTTTCAATTTTGCCAAATCAGGAAGTCCGTTTTCCAAGAAGCAATCCTTATCCTGATAGCCCTGTAAAATCTCTCCGGCCATTTATTCATGATCGTTGCTTTTTTTATCTGCAAACTAATATTGAACAGAGGGGGAGATTTCATCTCCCCCTCTGTTCAATATACATTTGCCGGCCTGTTACTTTAAACACTTAGCTCTCCAGAGAAGCGCTTTTGTGAACGCCCGCTTTCTTTT
Source organism: Paenibacillus sp. 1_12 (assembly GCF_900114475.1). Lineage (GTDB taxonomy): Bacteria > Bacillota > Bacilli > Paenibacillales > NBRC-103111 > Paenibacillus_S. The sequence goes on from NZ_FOTE01000007.1 coordinate 172,746, forward strand.
TATACGCCCGCGTTAACATTTCTCTACAAATCAGCAATCCAACGCCGCAAGTGAGAAGCACATAAGGCATTAAGGAGAAGGAGAAGTGCGCAAAGAGTTGACCGAACAATGGCGCAACCAGCGTAGTACCGGTATAGGCAAATGCCATTTGCATGCCCATAGCCGCCTGTGCGTTATGCTGCCCAAAATAAATGGGCGTTTGATGCAGCATGGATGGATAGATCGGCGCCAGCCCTGTCCCAACAATAATGAATGAGATTAGTGTGAAAATCGTCGGAAGTGGCAACAGCATGATAAAAAAACCGAAAATCATAAGAATAACTCCAAGACGAATCAGCGCCTCATTGCTCAGCTTAATGGAGATAAAGCCGCTTAACATCCGTCCGCCAGTGATTCCCAAGAAAAATAAGGATACCAACCCGGCAGCACTTTCGGGCGAAATGCTTTCGCTTTTCACTAAATAACTTGATCCCCATAGCATCATGGAAGCTTCCGTTGCAGAAACTAGGAAGAACGAAAACATCCCAAAGATAGCACCTCTTGTTTTCAGCGAAGAGAGCAGTCCTGGCTTATCTTTGGATTGCAGATCTTCTTCAGTCGGCTTCGTTGACGGGCCTTCAAATTTCCTCCACATTGGAAGTGAAAACAGCAGTAAGATAACCAATGATAACTGTACCATCGATATAGTAAAATAACCGCTTCTCCATGTGTTTCCCCACAATACGAGCGTAGACATCAAAATGGGACCCAACATGGCTCCAACACCCCAAAAACCGTGTAGCCAGTTCATATGCTTGGCTTCATAATGCTCGGCCACAAACCTATTCAGTCCGGCATCAACGGCTCCGCCCCCAAGGCCAAGCGGAATCGCACAAACCAATAACCAAATGAAGGAAGGCGAAAGCGAAAAACCAAGTAGTGCAGCGGCAGTCATGGCGACACTGATAATCGTTACCTTGCCAGTGCCAATGACCCGAATCAACTTGTATGAGAGCAAGCTGGAAATGATGGTGCCAATGGAAATAATAATGGATACAATTCCTGCGTTTCCGATGGGGACACCCAAATCAGTATTCATGATGGGCCAGGAGGAACCAAGCAGGGAGTCGGGCAATCCAAGGCTGATAAATGCCAGATAAATTAAGATAAGAAAAATCATGTCCATTCTCCATTGTGTTAAATTATTTTGTGGTCCTCCGGATATTTGCCGCGAGGACCTGGTAGGCCGCATTTTTATTCAAATTGCCCGTCTTTCATGATTTGGCAATCCGCTAAAATATCCGGTTTGTAGATCATGCTGTCTGCTTCGGTAATTTTACGGATGACTTTACAGGGTACACCTGCGGCGAACGAATCGGGCGGGATATCGTGCGTCACAACGCTGCCTGCCCCGATGACGCTACGATCGCCAATGGTTACGCCGCCACAAACGGTCACATTGGTTGAAAGCCATACATCATTACCAATCGTGACCGGCTTGGCATAACAAAGCAATTGCGCATTTCCATGTTGATCCAGCATCTGTCTGCGTTCGGATGCAACGAGTGGATGGACGGGTGTAACAATCGTGACGTTTGGCCCGAAGTTGACATGATTGCCGATTATTACTTTTGCATCGTCTTGAACCGTAAAATTATAGTTTGCAAAAAAGTGATCGCCTATTTCGGTGTGGGTACCATAATGAAAAAAAACAGGCCCTTGAATAAAACAATTTTCACCTTTACTGCCAAGAATCTGGTTTAAAATCCTTTCTCTTGTTTCGGTTTCATTTTCGAGGGTACGACTATACAAACTGCTCAAATTATGTGCTTGCAATTTAATGGCCCGAAGTTTTGGATTGGCTGGGCTAAATAAAATACCTTTAAAAATACGTTTTTCTTCGCTCATCGTTCTACTCCTTTTTTATCCTACTCTTCAGTAGTGATGCCCGAATTCACAAGATACTGCAGGTTTTCTTGTGTGCAATCGAATGCGTTTTTCTGCTTATTCCCACTTGACTCCCGTCCGATGACAAGCCTCAAATATAGGCAACCAGTCTATCCGGCCTTGGCCAACGGGAACGGGCTTGCAATCGTAAATTCTTTAAAGTAACAAGTGTTTGTCTGGCCGCGATACTGCTCCAATAAAGCCACCGAATTTCCTCCGCTTTTGTAACGTGGTGGAAACATACGGTTAACCCTAATTCCGGTAGCCGATTCGTCACCGTATCCACGGCACGCATGCCGTCCACGCACTCATAATTAAACCAGAGCGGATGGACGGCAAGGGAAATCCCATACTCGCCCAGCACCTGAGCCATTTGGTGCATCTCGGAGTAAAAGGGCTTTATCCTTTCCATCGTCATCAACTTACGGTGGAGGGTACTAATCGTGAAGTGTTTGCTACCCCAAAGCCGGTTCATCTTGACAAAGTAGACTAAATCGTCTCGCACATCTACAAAGTCATTCTTGCGTTGCCATACATTGAAGTCCGCTTTCATGCTAGGTTTCTGCTGTATCTTCCAACGAAATGGCGCGGTTAATCCACAGCAACTTGCACATCGTGATATCCCATCTTACGAAGTTCGAAAAAGGTATTTCGTACATCAGCTGAAATCGTTAGAAAAGGTCTAATCCTGAAAGCCAAGTGATGTCATCATAATTCTCTGTCATTAATTTATTAGTTATTTTAATTAATTTAATAAGATACGACATAAATATATCTCATGTCTGTATGAGAGTCAATATCTGAATATTGGCCATTGGATGATCACTTTACCCATTCAAATTGTTTTATGGCAAGCACCCTAAAAGGTGGGGAGGGGGTGCCTCCGTATTCATACATAAATCCAATCCATCAGGACATAATGAACTCCATCCCGAGTACCCGACTGGCTGGCTTTAGGAATGTCATTCTTTTATATGGTTGGGCGCGCTTCTTGCTTTTCCATACAAACAGCAAATTGTTTTCGATATTCCAGGGGACTAACCTCATTTCCTTGCGGAAAAGATACGAAAAATAATTTGAACTCTGAAAGCCACAGGAAGCAGTAATTTCAAATATGGTTTGATCCGTTTCCTGTAACATGACACAGACTATCTACAGGCGATACCTGATTAAATAGACGTTTGGCCAATGTACGTATTGAACAACTCGCAGCATCGGCTTCTGTATACAGAACCTGCAGCCGCTATATCATCATGCGTAATTTTCTCCTCATAATGTTGATGGATAAATCCGGTCATTTTCCAAATCGATTCCCACAAACTTTAGTTGATAGTCTCTTGAAAAAATTGAAAAGAGGATGTCCCACAACCATTTTCATGGCTTTTGGGACATCCTCTTTTCTTGTGGCTACACACTACGCAGCAGCATTAGCAATCGTTTTACTTGCTCTAGACTTCCTGAATGATACGAAGGAATACACGACTAAGGCAAGCCATATAAAGGAAAAGCTTATCAATTGAGCGCCAGCAAACGGTTCGTGAAATACAAATATAGCTATCAGCAAGCTTGTTGTCGGAGCGATATACTGTATAAAACCAACCATTGAAAGAGGGAGCAGTTTGGCTGCTTGAGCAAACCAGAACAGTGGTAAGGCAGTAGCCGCACCCGACAAGAGAAGAAGCACTAGCGAATATCCGGATAAAGCGGATATTGTGCTAGAACCAGCAGCTTGAATGTAAAACAAATAAACCAAGGCAGCAGGAAAAACAATGATAGTTTCCCAGGTGAGCCCGAGCAATACATCCAACCCTGCCATTTTTTTGGCAAGACCATACAGCGCAAAAGAGACGGCTAAAGAGATCGCAACCCAAGGAATCGTTCCATATTGAAGGGCCATAATTAAAACACCCAGACCCGCAAGCAGGATGGCCAACCATTGGCCGACCGATAGTCGTTCCTTCAAAAAAATGACAGCAAAAACTACGCTAATAAGTGGATTCATATAATAGCCTAAGCTCGTCTGGATTACATGTCCATTATTCACTGCCCAAATGAATAGAAACCAGTTGCAGCTTATGAAGATGGAGCAAAGAAATACAGCTAATTTGCTTTTAAAATTGGGAACAACAGATTTAAGCTGCTTCCATCGCTTTGCTCCAGTCACTAATATGGCTACAAAAACCAACGACCATACAATTCGATGTGCTAGAATTTCCCAAGCTGGCATCGATTCGAAGAGACGCCAGTACAACGGCAAAAACCCCCACGATAAATAAGCTAATATACCATAGATAACTCCTTTTTTCATGAACACAAGACTCCTTAATTAAAGTAAATACTAGTGTATCAAACTTCCCGGCAGAAAGTAACCCTTTATCGCGCAAGTTGACTCTATAAACAGCAGGTACGATTGACGTTGAATACTAGAGTGAAGGTCATGCATCGGTATCCGTTAGTCGGAAAATAGCGAGCAGCTCAATGGTACAAACTATGCCAAGTCTTATATAGGCTTTGTGAGCTTCTATATTATTTACATTATTTACATGTACTGATATAATGGAAAATCTTGATGTAAATTGCTATAAGTTTCATAAGAATGACTCACAAGCCTATGTATATCAAGCAATCGTTGTGATAAGACCAAATGTACGACAAGGATATGAAGTAAAAGTAGAGGAAGGTATTCATGGAGATAAGACAAATGGCAACTGCATTCTTATTTAACCAAGACCATGTATTAATGATGAAAAAAGCAAGAAGTAAGATTTTTAATTTTGAGTTTTGGGGTGGCATCGGAGGACATCTTGAAAATGAAGAGCTTAATTTTCCAATGAAGGCTAGCTATAGAGAAATTGAAGAAGAAACTGGATTTATTAAAAGTGATATTGAGAACTTTAGAATGAAATACATACTGATAGAAAAAAACACTGGAGAAATTCGACAGCAATACGTATATTTTGGAGAAACCAAGCACAGGAATTTTATCTCTTCTGATGAAGGGGAATTATTTTGGATACATCAGAGTGAATTATTAAGTTTACATACATCAAAGATCATTACATTTACTATTGAGCATTATTTAGAGAATCCAGTTCTAGATGATATCTTTGTTGGGACAGTGAGGGTTCATAATGAAGAAAAACCACAAATACAATGGGCAACCATTAAAGAAACGATTTCTTTCTAGCAACTGAAAAAAAGCTTTTTCCTCATATGAATTCACCCTCAATGATTTGTTGCTTTAATAAGAACATTGTAGGTATAATTTCTTTAAACGTCTATTTGAAAGTGATTGTAAGCGAATTCATTCAAGAGGAGATGTATTGTATGAGCAGCTTCAAATTTTATATACCTACCGCAGTGGAATGCGATCGTGGCATCTCCCGTAAAATCGGAGAAATTCTCAAGTCCAATCAAGCTCAAAAAGCATTGATTGTCACTGACCAAGGTATTCGCAAGGCAGGTCTACTCCGAACAATTGAACAATCTCTTACTGAGCACGAAATTTCATATGATGTGTTTGACGAGACCGAGCCAAACCCGAGTGCTGAGAGCATCATGAAGGGATTGGAAAGGCTGAAGACAGTTGGTACCGATCATGTGGTCGCGGTAGGCGGCGGGAGCAGTATTGATACAGCCAAAGGGATCGCCATTATGGCGTGCAACACCGGACATATTCTTGATTATGAGGGAGTCGGTAAGATACCGAACCCTGGATATCCACTCATTGTTATTCCAACAACAGCAGGGACCGGAAGCGAAGTGACCGCCTCGACGATTGTGACCAACTCACTGACCCGATTTAAGACCGCAGTCATCAGCCCATACTTGTTCCCCAAGTTGGCACTGCTCGACGCCGAACTTACTCTCAAACTGCCTGCTGACATCACCGCGGCTACTGGCATGGATTCGTTAACGCACGCCATAGAGTCTTACACGTCTAAAACGGCGACTCCTATAAGCCGAGCTTTTGCTATCCAAGCGATCGAATTGATCGGCCGCAATCTCCCCAAAGCCTACTACGTCGGAGACGATATTGAGAGCAGGGAGAACATGCTGGTTGCTTCCATGCTTGCAGGAGCGGCTTTCTCCCAGTCACGGCTTGGTAATGTCCATGCCATATCCCACACGTTAGGTGGCATTTTCAACATAGCTCACGGGATCGCTAATGCAGTGCTTCTACCTTATGTAATGAAATTCAATCTTCCAGCGTGCCCAGACAAAATGAGGGATATCGCGTCCGCTCTTGGTGCGGATACAACCGGTCTCACTTTTCGGGAAGCAGGGGACAAGGCGCTGCAACTCGTGTGCAGCATGAACGAAGCGCTACATATTCCGAGAACAATTCAACAGCTAGGGGTATCACTGGAATTGCTGCCAAAAATGGTAGAGGACTCCATGAGAAGCGGCAACGTACTCATTAATCCTCGACTTACGACTCCCGCGGATATCAAAGCAATCATTGAAAACGCTTATCAAGGAAATTTATAAAGGTGAGAGTAAGCATAAGCAATATATGATGAAGCTGGCTTTACTAAAACCCAAATTAGGGGTGGTAATGAAAATGACCACATTTTATCTCGTTCGACATGGAATAAAGGAAAAAGCTATAGGAGATGTTCCATTATCTGAATACGGAATAGAGCAAGCTCAGATGACAGCAGCGTATCTTGAAAGTAAATTGATAAAGCATGTATATGCAAGTCCCTTGAGACGAGCTAAGGAAACAGCTGAATTTATTGGATCTCGCCTCGGACTCCCAGTTCTGATAGATAATAGACTACGGGAGAGAGCGAATTGGGGAGATCTTGCTGGACAGACGTTTCAAGAGTTTGTTGACATGTGGGAAAGATGTTCGAAAGATCGCCAATATGTGCCTCCCGTTGGAAATTCCTCTCAACAAGCAGGTGAACGGCTAGAGTCATTTGCCGTAGAGATCAGTGAAGCTAACGCAATTAGCGAGATTGTTGCGGTTGCCCACGGAGGGTTGATCACTGATTTCTTAATCAACGTGATTCCACCACATGAATTAATGCAGTGGCACCCTCGGTTTATTGAGGTACAAAGCGACCTCGTTCCAGAATGTTCAATTACGCGGATAGAGTATATCAAGGGGCGATATCATTTGATTCAATTAGCTGATATTACTCATTTGAAGAAAACTTATTAATCTACGAGACTTATGCCGCTTTTGTCTACGTCATAATCATTAGTACATTAGAAGCCGTGTTAATCACGGATTTTTTTAGTGATGTAATCAGGTTCTTGTCATCGGTCGATATCAAGTAACTAATTGACGGAAGAATGGTGTTGGAATCGACTTGCTTGAATTAGAATGGAATTATTTCGAAGTGCTTGGAGATTACACATTTAATGAATTGAAACAATATGATGTATGGAATTTTACGATGGAACGTTATATGAAGGTGACGCTAGAAAAATGGGAGGATTTCGTACATAAACAGAATCAATTTAATGAAATTGTAATTCTAGATAGCAGCATCTTTCAATTTCAAATATACAGTTTAATTTTAGCGGGTGCTTCTTTTGCTCAACTCAAGGCTTTTGTGGAAACACTGTTTGAGATCATTTCTCCTCTTAACCCATCTTTGGTTTATCTATATAGAGAAAACACGGATGATACTATAGAATACCTTGAAAAGAATAGAGGTTTACACTTCCTGGAACGTATATGGGATAGAGATAAAAATAAGCCGTATTATAATGATCGTCCAGTAGGAGCAGAAGGTTACAGAATGTTTTTAAGAGATTATGGAAAGTATGCCAAACTCCTTTTTGATGCAGCTCCAATACCTAAATTATGTTTGGAGATTACAGATGGGAAATGGGGGGAATACGTCGAGCTTCTTCTTAAATTTGTTAACTTATCATATGTGGATCTTGCTGAGAAGGAATACCCGACGGGAAGATACTACAATATAGAACTAAATCAGTATATCGAAATCTTTAATGATTACTGTCTGACACCAAATGGTGGCAAAAACGATGGCTGCCAAAATCAGAAACTGAGTTTATTCTTCATGATATTCCGGTATGCATTCGATTTAAGGATAATGGGGAGACCATCATAATGGGTGGTGAGCAACTATGTGAACGATGGACATCTACGGGAACGATGTTCAGAAGAATAGAGCTGAGTTGATGCTTATAAAGCGGGAAATTAAGTAATCTTGTAGAAAGGTCAAAATCAAATTCCAATTCCTGTTTAGATGCTCTAGCCTGCATTCAACGGAAATACTTCGTTTCATTCATTATGAATTGACATTAGAGAGGAATATGCTATTGATAAAAAATGATGCTCCTAAAATGGATTTAGTGACACAAGTACTAAGGGAGTACCTTAAATCTGCAGCGTTAAAAATTGATAGAGTATTAACGGGTGTATCTACTTATGTATATCGTGTTCAGTTAGATGAGAATACCTATTATCTTCGGATTCTTCCAGAACAAGATAAGAGCTTTGGAGTGGAAGTACATGTACATTCATTACTAAGACAAAAAGGAGTTCATGTTCCTGAAGTTATTTACTTTGAGCATCATAATGATACCCTAGGGATGTCCATTATGCTTGTTAAAGAAATTGTGGGTTCCCAAATTAATGATTGTTCGTCAATAAACGAATACGAAGACATCGTTATTGAAGCAGGAAAACAACTTGCGGTTATAAACCAAATAAAAGTTGATGGTTTTGGATGGATTAAAAGAGGTACAGAAGAAACGGGAACCACATTGGAAGGCGAAAAACACTTCGTACATGATTATATTTATGAGTTTATGGACGAAGATTTATTTTTATTATCAGAGAATCTCTTCAGTAAGCGTGACATATCCCTAATCACTGACATCTTTCATTCAGGTTCTTCATTAATGTCACGACATGAATCCTTTTTAATTCATGGGGATTTTGACTATTCCCATATTTTCTTTCATAACGGAAAATTCACAGGCATCATCGATTTTGGTGAAATTCAAGGGAACAGTCCTCTATATGATTTAGGGCATTTCAAGTTGCATGATGGTCAGAGCCAGAGTCAGCGTTATCTTGGTTTTAATTCTTTAGTAAAGGGATATAACGAAGTTAGAGAACTCTCTAAAAATGACCAATTGGAAATTGATTTTTGGGCATTATGGGTTGGTGTTAGAAGACTGGGAATCATCTACAAGAGAACTTGGGGTAGGTATCATGAACATTTAATTAAAACCATAAAAATTGAAATGGATATTTTAACGAAAAAATTATAATAAATAACAGTAAAAGGGTTGCCGTTGGGCAGCCCTTTGCTACATGAATGATAACGATAGTTTAATAAAGAACCCTTTGATTGGATCCAATACGATATGAGATGTTCTCTGAGTCTCGTCTGTCCCGCAAGTTTTCAAACGCATGTATAGCGGCATTAGCTACTTCAATATCTTGAACACTTGTGCCGCCGCTTACACCTATTCCACCGATTATCCGCCCATCCATTATAAGTGGAATTCCTCCGCCAAGAATAACAATTTTCCCATGATTGGTCGTATTCACTCCAAACAATGGATTACCTGGAAGGGCGGCTTGTGCTAAATTGGATGTTGGCATTTTCATTGCTACGCTTGTCCAAGCCTTGTTCTGAGCAATATCGATTCCGGCTATTCTAGCAGTGTCCATACGGTGAAAAGCGATAAGATTTGCGCCATCATCAACGATAGCTATATCATCCGCCAATCCAAGCTCCTTTGCTTTCCTTTCGGCTGCTTCCAATAATACTTTGGCTATGTCTAACGTTATTTTCATGACCATCGCCTACCCTAATATGAGTTTTTATTAAGATATGGTCAGTTGCCCGGTTTGGTGTTACCTAATTTCTCCTCTAGCGATAGGCGCCACATGGAGAATGAGTAAAATTGGTTGCTTGGGTTTATTTCTTTAGGAAGGAATAGACATTAAGTGCTTATTAAAATAAAATCGATTATATGGTTTACATGATTTGGTAGAGAGCGTTCATTTAATCGCTGGGACAGATCGAATTGGACGTAACCAGTTACATATAGAATAAAGTTAGGAGGCAAGAAGATGAACCTAATCACGATGGCTCAATCCAGACCAAACGTGAAAAAGACGGTGCGTCCACTCGTTCTCGCTGCCATCGTTATATCCATGTTCATGGCAGCCATTGAAATGACCATAATTTCAACGGCTATGCCCAGTATTGTCGGCGAGCTCGGCGGATTTTCGTTGTACAGCTGAGTTTTTTCAGCGTTTTTGTTAATGCAGGCTGTGACAACCCCGATCTATGGAAAATTATCCGATTTATTTGGACGTAAACCGATTTTTATAATCGGAATTGTTATTTTTTTGATTGGGTCTGTGTTGTGCGGACTGGCGACATCCATGATTACGCTCGTCATTTTTCGATTGATTCAGGGACTCGGCGCAGGTGCTGTTCAGCCTATCGGGATGACGATCGTTGGAGATATGTATACAATGGAAGAACGCGCCAAAATTCAAGGATTTTTCTCCAGTGTATTTGGGATATCCTCAGTATTAGGACCGTTGGTCGGCGGTTTGATCGTGCAATATACGCACTGGTCGTGGATCTTTTGGATGAATATCCCGCTCGGGATTTTATCGATTATCGGCATGATCCTCTTTTTGCATGAGGGTATAGAAAAACAAAAACGTTCCATTGACTATGCTGGTTCCGGTCTGTTTTTCATTTCGATAACGTCCTTAATGGTTGTATTGATCCAGGGCGGTGTGGGGTGGAGCTGGACGTCACCTCAAATTATGATGTTATTGATGGTGTTTGTAATCGGGGCCGTTTCGTTTTTGCTGTGGGAGCGGAAAGCGCCGGAACCGATGATGCCGCTGCATTTATGGAAAAATCGTTTTATCGCCATAGCCAATGTGGCAACCTTTACGTCAGGAGCTCTAGTTATCGGGTTGTCGAGCTTTCTTCCGACTTATATACAAGGGGTGATGGGGCACTCCGCTATTGTTGCAGGCTTTACTTTGACGGTGATGACGGTGGGATGGCCGCTTGCTGCACTGGCAGCCGGGCATTTGATTATTAAAATCGGAGTGCGGCGAACAGCAGCAATAGGAGGAGTCGCCGCCTTTATCGGATCGTTGTTTTTCCTTACTCTAGACCCAGCAAAAGGACCTTTATGGGCTGGTACAGGTTCATTTATAACAGGCATCGGAATGGGACTGACCAGTGTTACGTTCATGACCTCGATTCAAAATAGTGTAGATTGGCAAATGCGTGGAGCTGCTACGGCATCCAATATGTTTATGCGCCTGCTCGGAAGCTCAGTAGGAGCGGCATTGCTCGGGGGGATACTGAACATGAAATTCAGCGCCTTTCTATCAAGTGAAAACAATCCATTGGGAAATGTAGTTACATTAAATTCAATCGATCAACTGTTGAGCGCCTCCGGGCTTAAGCAAATGTCGGTTCAGGAAATGCATATTGTACAAACCGGGTTGACAATTGCGATTCATAGCGTATATTGGGGTGTGTTTGCTCTTGCTATAGTTACCATGATAGGTACTTTGCTTTTGCCGAAGCCAAAGATACACCAACGGTGAATCCGGATAACGAGCTTGTCGCTATATGTGTGACATTGTATCAGAAGATAAGATCATGAATCCAATGCGATTCAAAATCGTTTGAAACAGGAATGACTTAAGAAACAAACAATGTAAAGGAACATGAGAGGTAATGAGGAGTAGGGAGGATGATATAACGTGAGCAAGCTGCTGTTGTTTGTTGCATTGACATGGCTGACGGGGAGCCCGATTATAGCTATTATTGTATTGATCGTTATATTTTATGTATTGGAGCGGCGTTTTATCGGCTTGTCGCCAAGTGTTGTCAAACCTTTAAAACGGGTACGAAAGCTATCAAAGCTTCGTCAGGAGCTGCGGCTAAGCCCTCATCAAACTACCGCCAAACTCGAAATGGCACGGTTATGGATGGAGCAGCGGAAATATACACAAGCGCATGAATATCTGCTCCAGATCTCTGAGGTGATGAAGGATTCAGCAGAGGTTCAGGCAGAACTCGGCATCTGCGAATTAAAGCTTGGGCATTTACAGCAGGGTGAGCAAAGCTTACTGCAAGCATTGGAGTTGAATCCGCGCGTCAAGTATGGAGAACCTTATTTGCGTTTGGCCGAAGCTTGGGCGGATCAAGACCCACATACATCAATAGCCTATTTAAAACAGTTCCAGATCGTCAATTCTTCCTCATGCGAGGCCTATTATAGACTTGGCCAGCTGTACCACCGTCTGGGTAGCAAGGCTGAAGCCCGCGAGGCATACCGAGCAACAGTTGAGCTTTACCGTGGTCTTCCTCGGTATAAACGCCGCTTCGAACGCCGTTGGGTTGTGCTGGCAAGGATTAAAGGACTTGCTTAACAACGGACGATCCTGCAGAAAAGGCTATAGCGAAGTAATCTCATTCGCATGATTCTTAGATAACAGTCAACCCTCAGAAGCAACCGAGGGTTGACATTTTTTTTGAGTCCATATCTAAGACGCTGCACTTGAGCAAAAAAACGGACTGGATCAGGCATATGTTCCATTTACCTCGGACGGAAGCATGTATTTATGTGAACCCTGAAATTACGTTAAGCTGGACGGATTGCTTGAAAATAAACGGATTCACCTGTAAAGCTGGATAGTCCGCCTGATTCATCCGTTTGTATTGAGAAGAAGTTTTGCAGCTCCTCGGAAACTTGAAGCATTTTAGTTTCTAACAAAGTTATTTTCTCTTCTGGGAGCCCTGACCGCTCACACCAGTCATGGAACTGGAACGGTTTAGGCGAACAAACGACCATCTCAATGCGAAAGCCTGCACTTTCTAAGAGATGGATCCATTCTGATTTTTTCCATGCACGAACATGGCTCGGATCTCTTTGCTTTTCTATCTGATTGTAGAATTCATCGAATCTATCGTCTTCGGGAGCCACATTGTCAATTAGCAGCAGCTTGCCGCCAGGCTTGACGACCCGGAATGCTTCTGCAGCGAAAGCGGGGATATTTGGAAAATGATGTGCGGCAATCCTGCAAGTAACGAGATCGAAAGAAGTGTCGTGAAAGGGAAGCTGTTCCGCATCACCCTCAACGAATTCAACGTTTGAATGACCATTCCCACGAATAAATTCGGCTGCGGTCGTTAACATTTCTGCTGTCAAATCATAGGCTGTCACACGACGAACCAATGGGGCAAGAGCGTTCGCCACGTGTCCACCACCAGTTGCAATATCAAGTACCTCCATATTCGCATCGGCTTTGGATAATGAGACGAGTAACGACAAATCTTCGCCTTTGGCATGACGAATGCTTGTGACATATTTTCCTGCATGTTTAGCGAATTGCTGCTGCACTTGGCTTTTAATCGAATTTTCCATGATAGCGTTCCTCCTTATTTTCAGATCAGAGAATCCTTACATGATAGTTTCACTTAATGAAACTACATATCATAATATGAAACTAAATTAAATTTACCATATAAACTTTTAGCTGTAAATAGGGGGACTGCCAGCTGTAGCTGGAAATAACGGTAGTATAAGTAGAATAATAAAATCACAAAGCAAAATGCCCCCAATCAAAATATGATTGAAGGCAAATTTGGAAATCGAGTTTCGCTGCTGTTATATGCTTAGTTCAGCAAGCCCTAAATCAAGTGAATGACATCACCCAGGCAGTGCTCCAATTAGAAAAGAGTTAGTCTCTCTTTTTGTAAATTAGTGTTTCTGTACGATTACCCTTTTAATAAAGAGAGCGATGATCAAACCGATGAGAGCAACAATCATTCCGAATGCAAAAGCACCTTGAATCCCCGCAGTCAAAGCCAATGGCAAGTTTGCAGGATCGGCGGGATTAGCAGCATTTTTAAGAAACTTGATTTGACCCGAAGACATGATACTTACAGCAACCGCAGTACCAACAGCACCCGATATTTGCTGCAGAGTGTTCATTATGGCTGTTCCATGTGGATAAAGCTCTCTGGGAAGCTGATTCATAGCATTGGTTTGGGCAGGCATCATAATCATCGCTACGCCAATCATAAGCCAGGAATGGAGAACAATGATAAAGGTAATGGATGAGGCTGTAGTAATACCCGAATAAAACCAAAGTGCAGCAGCTACGGATACAAGACCTGGAATCACCAGCCATTTGGGACCATATTTATCAAATAACCCACCCATGAGTGGTGACATGACTCCGTTCAGAACACCTCCGGGCAGCAGAATTAAGCCGGCAGCAAGTGCCGTTAAGCCCAGCCCGCTTTGCAAATACATAGGCAAAACCAGCATCGAAGACAAGATGACCATAAAGCAGGCCAGCACAAGCAGTACACCGACTGTAAACATCGGGTATTTAAAAACACGCAGATTCATCATAGGTTCCTTCATTCTGAATTGACGCAGAGCAAATATGAAGAGCGCTACTACACCAATAATCAGAAAAACAACCACTCGAGTACTGCTCCAACCGCCTTCGCCTTCGCCAGCACTGCTGAAGCCGAACACAACACTGCCGAATCCAATTGTAGATAAAAGAATCGACATGAGATCTATTCGCGGCTTCGATAATTTAGAGACATTTTGCATATATAAAATTCCGAAGATAAGAGCGATGACCAAGAAAGGCAGGGATAACCAAAAAATCCAATTCCAACTGAGTTTCTCTATAAGAAGACCCGCCATAGTGGGACCAATAGCTGGTGCGAACATAATAACAAGTCCGATCATTCCCATCGCTTGACCTCTTTTGGCAGGTGGGAAAATAACTAATACTGTGTTAAACAGCAGCGGAAGCAATAGTCCGGTACCCACTGCCTGAATAACACGGGCAACCATCAAAATTTCAAAACTCGAAGCCAAAGCGGCAACAAGGGTCCCAGCGATAGAGAAGCTGAGTGCTGCAATAAATAGCTGCCTCGTACTAAACCATTGCAGTAAGAAACCGGAAATAGGGACGAGGATACCCAAGGTCAGCAAATAACCTGTAGTTAGCCATTGCACGGTTGCTGGACCTACATTCAGGATGTGCATCAGATCACTGAGAGCAACATTCAGCGCCGTTTCGCTGAACAATCCGATAAAACCTCCAATTAATAATGAAATCATAATCGGCAGTACTTTAAAATTATTATTTGTATGTTCTTGTGTCTCTCCAATAGCTGCCTGCAAAACTTCCATCCTCCTGATTCATTCTTTTAGTCATACCCTGATCAGTTGTTAACAATACAAGGGATATAGCTCGATACAGTTAAAAGGGTTTCTTTGTCCTTATTCGTTAAAGTAAGAATCAGCGCCCCCTCCAATAAAGAGACGATAACGACCGCCTTTTCCTTAGCTTTATCGGCAGGGATGCCTCCTAGCACCAAATGATCCGCAATAATGGACTGCCACTCCGCAAAAACCGTCTGGCATGTCTTTCTCAGCTTGTCGCTAATCGGTGACGTCTCGGCCGCCATCCAAAAATTGAACGGCATGAATCCTTCGAAGTCCGATCGTACAGCATCATCTGCCAACGCTTCGATAAAGCTCTGGATGGCATCCGCTGCGTTCTGCTTATAGCCAAAATGCTCTTTCCATTTGTCCAAAACTATTTTCTTGATGGAATTAATACATTCCAACGCAAGCTCTTCTTTGCCGCTGGGAAAATAATAGTATAACGAGCCCTTTGGGCATTTACTATCTTGGATGATCTGGTTTAAGCCGGTTGCATGATAGCCTTGTGTAAAAAATAGCTGCGCAGCCGTTTTTAATATAGCTTCACGGGAATTTGGTTTAACGGATATTTCATTCTCCTCCTTGATTATAGTGATCGGTCTATATAATATAATCATGCTAAAGATGTTTTTGTCAAACAGCAAAAAAACCTTTCATCGAAAGGTCAGCGCGTGTATTTAAACCCCCAGCCTGCAAGACTGGGGATTTTGACTTGATTACTTCCAGTATTTTTCACCAAATGCGTCACGCCCGGAGGCTTCTCGGTCTTGCTTATAGTGATTCGGATTTTTACGGTGGTAATTCTGATGATAATCCTCTGCTGGATAGAAAACAGCCGCTGGCCGAATTTCGGTAACAATGGGTTTATCGAAGCGCCTGCTTTGTTCAAGCTCCTCCTTAGACTTTATAGCAAGCTTCAGCTGCTCTTCGTTATGATAAAAAATAGCGGCCCGGTACTGGTTCCCACGATCATGGTATTGCCCATCCGCATCGGTAGGATCAATTTGAGGCCAGTACAGCTCGAGCAGCTTTTCATATGAAAAGATGTCCGGATCAAATGTGATTTCAACCACTTCCAGATGTTCCGTTGTTCCTGTTTTCACTTGTTCATAAGTGGGATTTTCTGTCACTCCGCCTGAATAGCCGGATTGTATACGGAGGATGCCTGGCTGATCTTCAAACGGACTAACCATGCACCAGAAGCAGCCTCCGGCAAACGTTGCTTTTTGAATCAATTGCTCTCCCCATTTCTTTTTGAAACTGGTATGACTTTTTCCTGCACGAACAACCTGATGTCCCCCTTAATATCATCAAATGAGCAAAAGCTCATGAAATGATTATAAGGGTTATTGTAGTTTTGTTTGCCAATTATGATACATGGTCGGGTGATGATTATAGACTGAACAACATGCAGGGAACTATGATTCCTAGTATACAACGAAGGAGAGGGGGTGAAAGCTATCGAACGCAGTTTAAAGGCGAAACCCGTTAAAGATGTGGCCGTGGGCTTCAGAAAAGCATTTCGAAAGGATATATGGCTGTATGGGATGATGCTGCCTGGATTGATCTATTTTTTGTTGTTTAAATATTTGCCAATGTGGGATCTGTTAATTGCATTCAAAGATTACCAGCCGGCGCTTGGTTTTTGGGGCAGCAGATGGGTAGGCATGGCGCATTTCGAACGTTTTTTTTCGGAGCCGATTTTTTGGCAGCTATTTTGGAATACAGCAATATTGGCGGTATACAACATCGTGTTATTTTTCCCGTTGCCGATCATTGTGGCCCTGATGCTGAATGAACTGCGGATTCAATGGTTCAAACGAACGGTCCAGACGTTCATTTATATTCCCCACTTTTTCTCGATCGTCGTTGTCGTCGGGATCACCTATGTGATGTTTACGACTGAAGGTGGCATCGTGAATGAGGGCTTGGCGTCACTGGGAGCCGATAAGATTAATTTTCTAACGGGTCCCGAATGGTTTCGGCCTATGGTGACGCTGCAGGTGATATGGAAAGAAACGGGCTATGGCACAATTATTTTTTTGGCAGCGCTCGCAGGGGTGGACCCGACCTTATATGAAGCATCCAAGATCGATGGAGCGAGCCGCTGGCACCAGCTTTGGTACATTACGATGCCTGCAATCAAAAGCACCATTGTCATACTCCTCATTCTTCGTTTGGGTAATTTTCTGGATACCGGCTTCGAGCAAATCCTGCTTATGATCAACGCTCTTAATCGGGAGGTAGGCGAGGTTTTTGATACTTACGTCTATACGAACGGGATTACACAGGGGCAATTCAGCTATTCAACAACTGTTGGTTTGTTTAAATCGGTCGTAGGTTTGATTTTGGTTGTCGCAGCGAATCAAATCGCCAGGAAATTGGGGGAGGAAGGTGTATATTAGAAGTATGGAATTCTTTAGAGAAAGGGGTGCCCTAGTTTGCACAAACGTTCTTTAACAGGCACAGTTTTTGATATTGGCAACTTTACAGTTCTTGCTTTGATTGCTGTATTAACCTTATTTCCGTTTCTTCATATATTGGCTGGCTCACTCGCTTCAGCGAAGGAAGTATTGGCAAGTCCATTCATTTTGTTTCCCAAGGAATTTTCACTTGAGGCGTACCGCTTTATTTTTTCTGAAAATACGTTGCTTCGCAGTCTGCTGATTACCATTTTTATAACCGTTGTCGGGACCATGATCAATATGGCGATGACGCTGTTGATGGCCTATCCCTTGTCCCGCAATGTGAAGGGAAAGCGGACGATTATGCTGCTTGTGGTGTTCACACTTTTATTCAGCGGGGGAATCATACCAAGCTTCCTGGTCGTCAAATCGTTGGGGCTGCTGAATACATACGGCTCCTTATGGCTGCCCGGCGCTATCAATTCGTTTTATATGATTATTCTGATCAATTTTTTTAAACAGCTGCCTGTTGAATTTGAGGAATCTGCAAAAATGGACGGCTGCAACGATCCTCTACTTTTGTGGAAAATAGTCATTCCACTCTCACTGCCAGCGATGGCTACATTTTCACTGTTCTATTCGGTATCGCATTGGAACACATTTTTCAGTGCCTTGCTCTACATCAACGATTCCCATAAATGGCCGATTCAAATTTTACTGCGGCAAATTGTCATCATGTCTTCAGGAGGGATAGGTGATGCCAGCTTCGCAGCAGAAGCCGCTTATGTCGTGCCGCCGCAAACGGTGAAGATGGCTGTCATCGTGGTTGCCACCCTGCCGATTATTATGGTTTATCCTTTCCTTCAAAAACATTTTGCCAAGGGCGTGCTGTTAGGTTCAATTAAAGGATAATTCAGAAAGGGAGAAATGAGATGAGAAAACGGACTTATACAGCAATATGTACCTTAGTTACCTTGTCGGTGCTGGCAGCAGGCTGCAGTGAAGATAAGGGACAACAGCAAGGAGAAGCGCCGGCCCCGATGGTACCCAAGACGGCAGAAACGAAGCAACAGCCGCTCAAGCTGAGTATGATGGCTACCTACTACACACCGCAGCCGCCTAGCAACCAAAATGACATTTGGAAGAAGCTGCAGGAGATCACAGACACACAACTCGAAATGACATGGGTGCCGCGCTCGGCCTATGACGATAAAGTCAGCGTTTCGATAGCCTCCAACGATTTGCCGAAGGTTATGCTCGCTTTGAACTCATCTGCACCACCCTTGGTAAATGCGATTAAATCAGGCTTGTTCTGGGAAATCGGTCCATACCTTAAGGATTACAAAAATTTGAGCGCATTGAGCAAGCTGCAGTTTGAGAGCACCAAAATACAGGGAAAAACCTATAGCTTATACCGTTCAAGACCGCTTGCCCGTTTTGGTGTCACTTACCGCAAGGATTGGCTGGATAATCTGAATTTGAAGGAACCGAAGACGCCCGAGGATATGTACAACGTCATGAAAGCGTTCACCAAAAATGATCCTGACAAAAATGGGAAAGACGATACTTACGGCGTTCTAGCTTTTAAAGACGGGCAAGGCTATTTGATCCCTCACATCGCTTCATGGTTTGGAGCTCCGAATGGTTGGAAGGAAGAAAACGGGCAATTCACACCGGATTTCATGACGAATGAATACACGGAAGCGCTAAAATACATTAGAAGGCTGTATGATGAGAAGCTGTTGAACCAGGACTTTGTCGTGACGGAAGAACAGCAAATGAACACGATGTTCAATCAGGGTAAGGCTGGAATCAATCTGGGTTTGTTTGATGATGTGGGTAAGCAGCAGATGGAGCTTGCCAAAATTAATCCCAATGCGAAGGTGGCCATTCTCGATACGATAACCGGGACCAAAGGCCAGAGGGTCTGGGCGCAGCCAGGCTATACGGGGGTGTTCCTCTTCCCGAAATCTTCCGTTAAGACAGAGGATGAATTAAAACGAATCCTGGCGTTTTTTGATAGGCTGCAGGAGCAGGATGCCGTGAATTTGCTGACCTGGGGACTTGAGGGCAAGCAATACAAGCTGACCAATGGCCAAGTTGAGAAAATTGGCGGGGATGAAGCGTTCGATAAGGATACGCTGGGTCTCGGTGAGCTGCGTATTGATGATAGCTCGAAGGAACTGGTTGCAACAGGGGAAAATCCATTAACAACAAAAGGCAAACAGCTGATTAAGGATAATGTGAAAATTGCTGTTGTCAATCCGGCGCTGCCCTTATACTTCGAATCCCCAACCTGGAGCCAAAAAAGCAATGAATTAAGAAAAATAGCTTCCGATGGTGCTGTAAAGTTTATTATGGGCAAAATCGACGAAAACGAATGGAAAAAGGTTCAGGAGGATTGGAAGAAGGCAGGCGGGGATAAAGTATTGTCCGAATTCGCCGAGAGCTTTGCCAAGAGCAAAAGCAAATAGATAGCAAAAGAATTAAAGACAGGAGTGTTCAGTTTTGAATATCGGTCGGGTTTACTCGTCAGAAAGACGTTTTTTTAGAGATGCGGTGACAGGTGCAGAGATCATTCAGCTTACCTCTTTCCCGTGTATTCATATAAAATTGTATTTTCATGTTAATGCGTTCACTCCGGATTCACAAACCCTTGTGTTTCAAGCATTTTCTCAGCCAACGAGGGATTCGAAAGTTGATATTTTTAAGGTCAATATCGATGGAATGGGGCTGATGCAGCTTACGGATGCCGCAGAAGCCGGCAGCCCGGTTGTATCGCCTGATGGACAGTGGCTTTACTATATGTGCCATGGAGAGCTTCGTCGCGTATCCATGGTCGATTTTCAAGAGGATCAAATCGGTTATATAGATGGCATACAGCCGTCTACCGGACTTAGCAGCAATACTGCGGGGTCCACTATTAATGCGAGCATGAGCAGCGATGGAAGCGTATATTTTACAGATGCTACGTTGACCAATGGCAGGAGAGCGATATTAAGATATACAACTGACGGCAAAGAAGCTGCTATTATCTATGAATCGGATTCGATTACTCATACCCAATGTGAACCTTCACAGGGGAAGGTTGTTGCTTTTCAGCATAGACCGGATGCCGAGCATCGAAATATATGGCTGATCAACGAGGATGGCACCCATGCTAGACCCTTGGACTTACCTTATGGCAACGGGCATTGGATGTGGTTGGGCTCTACCCAAAGAATTATGAGCAATCTTGAAAAGCAGTTTAACGGGATCGCAGTGATGGGCGAGCATGATGACAAGCCGGAAATCATTGTGACAGGCGAACATTTTTGGCATGCAGCCAGCAGTCGCGACGGCAACTGGATGGTATCGGATACAAGCTGGCCGGATAACGGGCTGCAACTTATTCATGTGAATAGCAAAAAGTATAAGACTTTATGCTATTCACAAAGCTCTTCCTCTCATCCTCAATGGTCACACCCGCATCCTTCATTCAGCCCTGATGGCAAATACGTGGTGTATAATTCCGACAAAACTGGAATTGCCCAGATGTATCTGGTCAAAATACCGGAGTATTTGAGAGACGAATTGCAAAGCTAATAAAATAATGCGGTGGCAGGTGGAACGTTTATATGGAAAAGCTGAATATAGCGATTGTGGGACTGCGATTCGGAAGCACAGTCATAGAGGAATTGCTGGAAGGGGAGTGCAACCCCTATTTCCATGTATACGCAGTTTGCGATCTTGATCCTTCCAAGGTTGATGACAGTGCAAGGAAGTATGGCGCAAAGCCCTACTATTCGATGGAAAGTCTCCTTGCCGATCCAGAGATTCAGGTGGTTGGGCTGTATACACCACCGGCAGGAAGAGCGGAGCTGATTGATCAGATTATGAGCGCTGGACGAGATGTAATCACAACGAAGCCCTTTGAACTGAGTCCGCAAAAAGCGCTCGACATTCTCACAAAAGCCATTGCAATGAAGCGAGTCGTCCATCTGAATTCCCCTGGGCCCGTATGGCATGAAACGCTGACCTATATCAAAGCATGGACGGCGAAGTATGAGCTGGGTATACCCATCGGGGGTCGATGGGACATTTGGGTCAATTACCGCGAGAAGGCAGATGGAGGCTGGTACGATGACCCTGAAAGATGTCCGGTCGCCCCGATATTCAGGCTGGGCATCTACATCATCAATGACATGGTACGAATATTCGGACCCGTTCACAAAGTATCGACTTTGAGCTCCCGTCTGATCACGGAGCGGCCTACAGTAGACAACTCGCAGGTAAGCCTGCTTTTCCGAAACGGAGCGATAGCCAATATATTCGGGAGCTTTTGTGTAGATGACAGTCAGAGGTATAAAAGCCCGATGATCCTGAATTTCGAGTACGGTACGTTTTATTGCGATGTCATGCCAACGAATGAGGGAGACGCGAACAAGCTGCTACTTGTGGCCTGTGACCCGATAACGAAGCAAAGAATCACAGAAGAGGTCGAGGTCACAGGGGATGCAGGCCGGTATCAGTGGGAGGCATTTTACGAGTCTGTGTGCGAGCGGAAAATGAATGAAGAAGCCTATATCCATGATGTGGTAGAGGGGCTGAAAATTATTGAGGCTATGCAAAGATCCGAAAGTCGAGGAACAGTTGAGGTTGTGCGGGAGGTATTATGAAAATTGGCGTCGGTTTATTCGGGAATAACGGAGGACATCAAATTCATGGCGAGCTGGTCAACCATCCTTATGCACAAATCGTCGCTACAGCTGCTATGGATACAAAGCTGCTTGCCCCTGAGCAGCAATTCGATACGGATATAAGGCATTATGAGTCCCTAGAGGACCTGTTGAAGGACGAAAGGGTACAGGTCGTTTCCTTATGCTCGCCCCGAAGGTCTAACCAAGTCAATGAAGCGATTATGTGTATGCAGCAAGGCAGGCATGTGTATGCTGAAAAGCCTTGTGCCCTTCACGAGGAAGAGCTAGACCTTCTGCTGCAGGCCGTGAACGAAACAGGCTGCTGCTTCCGTGAAATGGCGGGCACGGGCTTTCAACAGCCTTACCTGGCGATACGTAACCAGGTCCTATCCGGTGTGATTGGCGAGGTTGTACAGGTATTCGCTCAAAAATCATACCCGTATCACGACGGTCGTCCACAGGATGAAGCGATCGACGGGGGGCTCATCGGCCAGAATGGTATTCATGCAATAAGATTTGTTGAGCATGTGGCCTGCGTGCAAATCAAAGAAATTCATGCCATGGAAACCAAGCTTGGCAATCCCTGCGAACACGGGGGCCTTCATATGGCAGCGAGTATGCTGATGAGGCTTGATAATGGAGGGGTTGCCAGCATTGTCGCCAACTATTTAAATCCGAAGGGCTTCGGTGGATGGGGCAATGAGCATTTACGGATATTTGGCACCAAGGGATTTATTGAAGCTGTGGATGGCGGAGCCCGAACGCGGCTGGTTGTAGGTGATCACGACTGGGGACCTGTAGATATTTCTCAGCCAGAGGAAAACTATTGGAACCGGTTCATCCAAACACTGCTGGGCAGAGCGGAAATGCCCGTTACACTTGAAGATGAGCTTCACTGCACAAGAATGGCAATAAGAGCCAAAAAATCTGCGAACCAACAACAAACCTATTAACGAAGGAGTGTTCCCTGATGGCGAGAGGCCAGGCTTATCCATCTGAAAGGCAATTTTTTGAGGATAGCAAAACCGGCGTGAAGATCACCAAGCTGACTGCGTTCCCCACGATTAATAGTAAGCTTTACTTTCATATTAATGCTTTTACCCCCGATTCCCGGTCACTTGTATTTAAAACCTACAGGTCTGCCCAGCGGGATTCGCAGATCGATGTATTCAAAGTTCAAACAGACGGCATGGGGCTAGTGCAGCTGACTGATCGTCCAAATGTACGAGGAGCCATCGTTTCCTATGATGGAAAGTGGCTGTACTACGTTACAAACGGCGAGCTGTGTAGAGTGTCGATGAACACCTATGAGGAGGAGACTATCAGCTATCTGGATGCTCTTACCTGGGATGCGGAATGCGCCAGTATGACTTATGACAACAGCAATTACTATGTTGAGGCCACTTTAAAAAATGGTCGGCGCGGGATCGCCAGATTTTCTACAGACGGCAAGGAAGCCGAGGTTATCTTTGAGAACCGGGATATCACCCATACCCAATGCGAGCCTACGGAGGGCAAGGTTATTGCTTTTCAGGATGGACCGGATGCACATCACAGAAATATTTGGCTAATTGATCGGGACGGAAGTAATTTGCGCCCCCTTGAGCTTCCTTATGGGAATGGACATTGGATGTGGCTTGGAGACACGAAACGGATTATGTCCAATCTGGAGAAGGAGCAGCAGGGAATTGCCATAATGGCGGAGAATTATGAAGAACCTGAGCTGTTGGTTAACGGGGAGCATTACTGGCATGGGTCCTGCAGCATGGATGGTGAATGGATGGTCTCCGATACGAACTGGCCTGATCATGGCATACATCTGATTCATACGGTGACGAAGAAGCACAAGGTCCTTTGTTACCCCAATAGCTCATCCTGCCACCCACAGTGGACGCATCCCCACCCTTCCTTTAGTCCGGACGGTAAAATGGTGGTGTATAATTCGGATGCTGGAGGGATTCCAAATGTATATTTGGCAGTTATTCCCGATGATATGCGTGCGGAGCTTGCTGAATAATGGATAAGGTTGCCGTGAGTTGGAGGTAAACGATGAAAAACCGCCGTTTTAGCTATTTCAAGCGATTGTTTTTGTTCTGCATCCTGATAGGCTTTATTCCCGTGATAACGCTTGGTTATTTCTCTTATTCTAAATCCTCACAGCTTTTGCTGGATAAGGCGCACAGAAGCGATATGGAGATGGTGGAACAAACGCAGCTTCGTTTTGAACAAAAGCTGAAAATGGTGGATAATGCCCAGGCACAAATTACGAACTCGCCGCTTCTGATTGATGCAATGGAGCAGGCTCTCGACAAAGATGACTATTTAGCCTATGAGAAATTAATGCAGACGCTGTATCGGCAGCAGCTTTACGAGTTTGGACTGTCCGATGTCTACCTCGTGAACTTTAATAAAAATTGGATATTAAGCAGCGCCGGCAAAGAATCTTTGCAGGAAAGTAAGCTTGGTTCCACCTTTACCGAGTATGCCAATAAGGGAAAGCTATTTTTTTGGACTGCCTTGAAATCCCCATTTTTCGAAAAACCGAACCTACGGGTATGGAATACAGCAATTGTTAAAACAATCCCAATCAATTCCTTTAGCCCGCTTGGCCTTCTTATTGCCGTATTACCGAGCCAGGAATTAAATAAAATGATTCCAAAAGGCAGTGGGAGCGAAAGTGGCGACATGTACGTCCTGGATGAGCATCACCAGATTATTGCAGGCAGGAATCCGGAATGGATCGGTAAGGATCTATCCAATGAAGCGTACATGGAAACCATCAAGCTGGCAAACCGAGAAGCGGATCAATTTGAAACCGACAATCATACCTACGAGATTACGTACAGGCAATCGAATTATAATGGATGGATTTACGTAGCGAAGACGAATATCAATGAGATAACGAAGGAATCGAAAGCGATCGGTTGGGTGACCATTTTCATCTGTTTGCTCGTGTGTATCCTGATCTTTATTGTATCGTTTGAGGGAACCCGCAGGCTGTATGGACCGGTTCGCAAGCTGTACGATCTTGTATTGAAATCGCCCGACATGCCGCGATTCTCCAAGAGAAACGATGAGTTCTACTGGATTGAAAAAAACATGCATGTACTCATGGGGAAGGAATCGCGTTATAGGCAGCAGCTTCGTGATTTTTTTGTACATAAGTTGCTGCAGGGTGCAGTAAGCGCCAAAGAAATAGCGGACCGTATTGAATCCAACGAGCTGGAAAGCTGGAAGCGAATGAGGGTTATCTGCGTACGCATCGATACCTTGGAAGGAACTAATTATACCGATCGTGATAGAGATCTGCTCCTATTTGCCATTCTGAATATAGCAGGGGAACTGATCCCGGAGCAGCTTAGGCTGAATCCGGTTGTGATCAACGATCTCCAAGTGACCCTGCTTGGCGATTATTCCGAGCTTCCAGAGGCTTCGAAGGCGGAAATATATGAATGGGCGGCTGCTATTCAAAATTCGGTGGAACAGTATTTGCATTTAAACATCAGTATGGGCATCAGCTGCTTGTTTATGGAAATGAGCGAGGCGCCCAAAGCCTTTAAAGAAGCGAAGGAAGCACTATCTTACAGCGTGCGCCTGGGGCAGCAATCGATTCTGTTCCTTGAGGATATGAAACCTGAAGGGACGGACCCATCCGTTACATATCCGCAGCAAGTCGTCAATGAGCTGATGGACCATATTAAGCTGATGGACGAAGCAGGAAGCTATCGGTTGTTGGATGAATTCATGGCGATCATCACCCGCAAGGCGATAAGCCAGCAGGAGTTTCAGTTGGTCCTGCTGCGGCTGCTGGTCGATATAACGCGGCTTGTTCAGGAAATGGGTGGAACTCTATATGATATGGGTCTTCAGGACAAGGAGATGGTAAACGAAATCCTTGCCTTGAAATCGACAAAGGAAATTGTGGGTTGGCTGCAGCATACGATGATTCGCCCTCTGATGAATTATATCGACAAAAGCAGGGAAACCCTCTATACGAGAATATCGGATCAAATGCTCGCGATTATTGATCAGGAGTACGACTCTCCGTTGTCGCTGGAGAGCTGCGCGGCCCGGCTGAACTATCATCCGGAATATATCAGTCGTGTATTTCGCAAGGAAACCGGTTTTGTTTTTAGCGATTATTTATCCCGACATCGGCTGCAAATGGCCAAGAAATTTTTGATCGAAACGAATATGACGATCACGGAAATTTCGGAGAAAATGAGGTATAACAACCCGCAAAACTTTATTCGTTATTTTCGCAAGCTGGAAGGGATCACTCCGAAGCAATATAGGGAGCTGAGCCTGATGAGAAAATGAAACTCACACAAACATCGCATAAATGTGCGATGTTTTTTGTGGTCTTATGTATGGGTAGTTGGTAAGGAGATCACTGCGTGCTGGATCCTATGAAGACTCGCATACTCTGGATCGCAAACTTAAATACTAACAAAATAGGATATTTATGTAGTAATATAGAATTATGCCGCTATTACAGTGAAAAATAACTGATAACGCAAGGTGGACAAGATTGACCTGAAACGAAAGTGCCTTACGAAATAAATGACAACATTGTCAGTCAGATGATAGCGAGCCCTAATCAGGTTTAATTTATCCTTAACCATCCTATGTCAAGCGCACCGGGCACTGCTTTTAATTATGATAGTGATAAACAAGCGTCTGCTCATTCAAAATAAAACCGATTACGCTAATCATGGAGGTTTAGAAATGAGTGTTGAAATTAGATCCTATCAAAAAGAAGATACAGCTGCCATAGAGTTAATTTGGAACCATGTTATAGATGAAGGAGATAGTTTTCTTTGGACGGAGCATTTTTCTAGAGACAAAATCATTGATATTGTAACGAAACAAGATCAAACATATTGTGCCATTGAGTGTGAAAGTGGCGAGGTTATTGGTTTTTATATATTGCATAAGAACTTTCCAGGGAGAGGCAGTCATATTGCAAATGCATTATATGCCGTGCGATTCGATTATAGAAAAAAGGGAATCGGCAAAATGCTGGGAAGCCATTCAATTGAAGTATCAAGGCAATCCGGCTATAGAGCCATTCAATTTAATTCGATAGTTTCTACGAATACTGCTTCCATTCGACTATGGGAAAGTTTAGGCTTTGAGCGCATAGGCTTGGTTAAAGAGGCATTCAAGAAATGTGATAACCAATTTGTTGATTTATACGTTTATTCCAAGAGATTATAATATTTTTCAAAGAAAAGGTAATATCTGATATCTTAATATTTTCACAGATTGGAGGAATGAGGTCCATTGAAAAAAAACTCTCTTTTTTTATTGCTAATTATATGTATTGCTTTTGCCGGAGTTGTGTTCTTAGTTAAAATGCTTTTTTTGAGCGAAGCTGCATCAACGCAGGAAATGATTACCACAGCAGAAAAGAAACCTGTCACAACCGACAAGACTGCACCCAGAGCTGCTAATAAAAGCTTTGAAGATTTGGTTAAAGAATATGGGGATATCCCTTTATTCGATGCTCATAATCATGATGCCAGCGATTATAAATATAAGGGAATGAAAAACATCTGGGAAAAGACCGCCGTTAGTCGTATTGTTCTATTCGGAGACGTTTCTGAGCCTTCGGCAGTAAGAACTGATGACATTGCTTGGGAAGC
Source organism: Paenibacillus sp. 1_12 (assembly GCF_900114475.1). GTDB lineage: Bacteria > Bacillota > Bacilli > Paenibacillales > NBRC-103111 > Paenibacillus_S. The sequence goes on from NZ_FOTE01000007.1 coordinate 200,655, forward strand.
CTACCGTGATCGTCCAGACGTGATCATTCCTTTTTTCTCCGGAATCAACCTGCTTGAAGCTTCAGGAGTGGACACCGCGCGTTCGATGCTGGAAAAAGGATATTTCGGAATTGGGGAAATTGCGGCTGCTTCCACAAATTCTCCGGTGTTGTCCAAGGTTGCATGGAAAACGAAAAATCCGATGGATGGCGTCTTGCCACAAATATATGAACTATGCGCTGAGTACAAAGTCCCTGTCTTGCTTCATATCGATCCACCTAACGGACTTGTCTTAGAGAAATTCAAAGAAGCATTAAAATTATACCCGAACACGACATTTATTTTCGCGCATGCCAATGCCTTTAATTCTCCGTCTAACATCCGTGAGCTTATAATGACATACCCTAATGTGTATGCCGATTTCTTCGCAGGATTCACTGCATTTAATCCCGAAAGCTCTAATAAACTAAAAGATTTTGTACCTGTTATGAAAGATTTCCCTGACCGGTTTATGTTGAGTACGGACTCGGGGTTTGGATTGAAGAGTGAGTAACAAGCCATCGAAGGTATGTACCGTTTAATTGATGAGCTTGGTGATCCGAAGATTGCCAAGATGATCGCCTATGATAATTTGTACGCAATCATTCGTGATCAGCCGGCTACGACTGCACAAATCGAAGCTATCCGTAAGCTGGATAATGGAAAGTTTCAAACACTCAATCCGGCTAAGTTAACGAAATTGGAGGCAGGAAAAATTCTTATTGAAAAGAAATAAAGTTTGTTGATTGGACTGGATGCCAAAGAAGACGATTTATAGCTACGAATGTAAAGTTTGGGTTTGGAGGAAAGTGATGATTCATTTAATAAAGTTAGATTCCGAAGAAGAAATCAAAAAGATCATTGCACATTCGAAGCAAGCAGCATTAAGAGCACTCCAAAGCTACGATTTGGAGTGGAAACAAATTCGTTACAATCAATTATCCGATACATGTACATTTGTAATAGAAACAGCTAATGAAGGTCTTTTTTTACTCCGTATTCACACAGGTATCAGTCGCGAGGAAATCAATTCCGAAATCGATTGGCTTGATGCATTGAGTGAAAAGATCGACGTAATGATTCCAAAGGGGATCAAAGATCGTAATGGCTCCAAAACCGTAAAAGTGGATCTGGAGAATGGATACTCTTGTTATGCTTCATTGATGTGTTGGGTAGAGGGTGAACAACTAACCGGAAATTTAACGGAAGACCAAATCTACAATGAGGGTATTCTCTTGGCAAAACTCCACCAAGTATCGCAGGAGTTTGAGATATCTGCCAACTTTGTACGTCCGGTTTGGGGCGAGCAGAGCTTTAGGAGAGCTATGAGTCGTTTGGCACATTATTATGATCGGTTCTTGACAGAAGACGAATTTCAACTGTATCAGTTAGCTGCTGAAAAGGTACTGTCTTCGATTGGCAAGCTTACCATGGATAAAGAAATGTATGGACTCATTCATGGCGATTTACACCAAGGTAATATTGTGTTTCATAAAGAAAATCCTCGTCCGATAGATTTTGGAAGATGTGGGTTTGGGTACTTTTTTTATGATATAGCACATACCCTATTGGGGCTTTATCCCAAACAAAGGGAAGTTGTACTGAAGGGTTATACAAGGACTAGGAAACTTGAGGGTGATTGGCTGTCAGTATTGGAAAGCTTTACAGTGATGGTCATGATCGAAAATTATGCTCACCATGCACCTGATCCAAGAGAAACGGAAGGTCTTAAAGAAGAACAACCTTATGCACAAGCTATAATCAAAAAATACTTAATTGATGCTCCATTTCTTTTTCATCCTATAGAGATTAAAGAAAATGGTTCCTGACCACTCCGTAGTATAAGGAGTTATACGGATTAAACTTGGGAGGAATTCAATGCTAATTTCTCAGATGAACCCAGAAGAATTAACAAGAGATCAAATTACAAAGGTGATCTTTGGTGATCAGAAAGATGCTGATGATGGAACTCTTCATGGTGATTGTATACTTGTTTTTGGAGGATCATACACCTCACGAGCTGTAAAAGCAGTTGAATTGTTTAAAAAGGGTCGAGCTCCCCGTATTTTATTTTCAGGAGGAGATAAGTTTGGACAAAGAAATCCACCCGAAGCAATTGTTCTTCGAGATGAGGCAAGAAGACTTGGAGTACCAGATGAATCCATTCTTATAGAGACACAGTCTAATCATACCAAAGAGAATATAATGTGTTCACTTACCGTTCTTGATCGAGCCATTGGCCTGGAGAAAATCAAAAGATTGTTATTGGTGAGTTCTCCCGGACACATGCGTAGATGCATTCTCATGTTGAAAACATTTATGCCACCGTGGTATCAATATGTATGGTGTCCAGATGATCGAGTTAATGGGCAAGCTAACAATTGGTGGGACGATGATGAAGAAGCAAAAAGAGTAAAAGCTGAACTTCGTAAAGTTATAAATGGAGTCAAGGGGAATTATTTTGTGGATGATGAAGTGAATGTGGAAGGTTGAACTATAGAAGGGGAGTCTGCAACGCGGTGGCCCCTTCCGATTGTTCGCAATATTGATATTAAAATGCAAATAAATGTTCGAGGGTGATAGGAAATGAACTTGACATGTGAATCGGATTGTTTAGAAGATTATTTGGTGGAAACAGAAGTTATTGATTTTGGTCACTCTACCATTAGTAAGAAATCATCGGAATTATATGCTGAATCCATAAACGAAAATGATTTTATAAAGAATGCTTATGAATATGTTCGCGATGAAATAGCTCATTCATGGGATATCCAAAGCTCGCGAGTAACCTGTAAAGCATCGGAAGCACTTATTTATCAAGAAGGTATTTGTTATGCAAAATCTAATTTATTATGTGCCTTATTAAGGAGCAAAGGGATTCCGGCAGGGTTTTGTTATCAACGACTTACAATAGGGGATACACCTGATACTGGGTATTGCATCCATGCTTTAAATGCCACTTACATGAAAAGTATAGGAAGATGGGTTCGCCTTGATGCCCGTGGAAATAAGGTTGGGATTGCTGCGGAATTTTCTGTATCTGAAGAGAAGTTGGCCTTTCCAGTACGGCAAGCCTACAACGAAATGGATTATTCCGTCATATATAAAGCGCCTAATGCTAAAACAATTGAAGTTCTCAAACAAAATTCAGATTGTATACATATGTATCTGAATGGATTACCGTCAACCTTATAGCTTTTGAAGAAATTCAACTAAAACCATGGACCCATTCATAAGTAAGAATCAGGACGGCGGGCCTATCCATTCAATGAGCTGTATCAGAAAAAGCTGCCGTTTGCACTTTAACGGCAGCCTCTCGATCTTGCTATACCAGTTTATTATGATTCGTCTAGTGCCAGCCTTACGGCGCGTCGAAGTGTTAGTAAATCATGTTCCGCTTCCATATATTCGTTGTTGCCGCCCCGGAATTCCAATGACCAACATCCTATGTAACCTGCTTTGCGAAACAGCTGCACTTTTTGCAGCAGCTCCGGCCCCTTGAAATCCACAAAAGCTCTGTCGAACTGAACATGAGCCGTGAAAGGTGCAACCCATTCGTCTCCAATTTCCTTATCTGACAACCAACGGCTCACATTGAGTACAATGCCGAATCCAGGAGATGAAACTTCTGAATAAAGCCGCTGAAGGTTTTGAGGGACTTGGGAAGCTCGCTGATGCGTTTGCGGACCGACTCGAAACCCATGGTCAAGAGCATATTGTGCATATTCCCGATACCGTTCGACACAAAGATCCAATTGTTCATTTGTCAGCTCCAATGCATTGATGCCCATATCAATTCGAAGCGTACGTACGCCCCACCTGCGTGCAATGTCAAGGTACAAGAGAGCCTTCTGATAGTGTTGTTCACGAATGGAGGGATCGTCATGCCAAATGTCGGCACCATCTACAGCTAGACTCGCAACGGTCAATCCTTCTTCGTCTAAGGTTTCCTTGATGCTTTGAATGTAACTATCCTCCGTAGATAACAGCATACCGCTCCAAATATCTGCATGATTGAGCCGATAGCGGTACTTGATGCTTTCTAAATAGCCGAATATATTCATTTTCTCTGCTTTGAACAAAGCATGGAAAGACCACGAACCGATCGAAAACGCTGCCATATGAACATCTCCTAAATAGTTATTAGTCCTTTAGTCTATAGCTCACAAAAGCCAGTTGATTGCTGTTGGGTGACCATGAATTGACATTAATGGTACCCTGTCCACCAAACAGCTGGACCAGCATGCGGAATTCGCCACCAGAGCTGGGCATTAAGCGAATTTCTACATTTTTGTTTGCGGGATGGTCTCCGGGAGCAACATCACCCTTCTGGTAGGAGATAAAGGCTGCCCATTGTCCATCTGGGGATATATGGGGAAACCAATTGTTACTCTCGTCGAACGTCATCTGTGTCTGTTCGCTGCCGTCGGCGTTCATACGCCACACCTGCATGAGGCCCGTCCGCACGGAATTGAACCAAATGTGTTTGCCGTCCGGCGAATATTCGGGACCATCATTCAGTCCGGGTGAATCAGTCAGCTGTGTTTCCTTGCCACCGTTTGTTGGAATAGTATAGATGTCATATTCGCCGTTCCGTTCAGCGCAATAAGCCAGTGTGCTTCCGTCCGGCGACCAGCCGTGCAAATAACTGGGGGCTAGTGGTGTGATCAGTACCGGATTTCCTCCTTGCAACGGGAACATGTAGATTCGGGACTGACCATCCTCATAAGTGTGATGGCTAACCGCAACTTTTGAGTTGTCGGGGGACAGGACATGGTCATTGTTGCATTGAATAGCGTATCCGGAGTCAATAACAGTACTTTCCCTCGTTGTGATGTCAAAAGAATAGAGGTTACCCAAGCTGTTATAAATGAGTCGTTTCCCGTCGTTAGTCCAGTTAGGTGCCTCAATCAAGTAATCGAATTCGGCCAATACGCTGCGCTCTCCGCTATGCACATCCACCGTTTCCAAGATGCTGACCACATTTCTGCCTGTAATCTTGCGGGGCTCTTTTAAAGTATTCATCGTTATTTCTCCCTTCGTTTGGTAATTGTTGTGAGTTAAGTAAAGTATTAAATGTTATTTTGTTTTCGTGTTTTCTGAAGCAGCTCTAATTTGTTCGAGAAAATTGCGGATTTGTTCATAAGGCGGTTCAGCGAGCTGGCTCGGATGATTAACATCACTATTCACCCATAGTGTCTCGAGTGGAATATATCCACGGTAATTGCTATATCGAATACGGGTAAAAAGCTCTTCAAGATCTACCTGGATATTCGTATCCGGGGAGGTTGGTTTTCTCTTAACCTGGAAGTTTACTGTATAAGGGAGTACAGCTTCGATATCATCATACCAGCTATAGCCAATGCCGGTACGATCACCGAAACTTTTGTAGCAGCCTGTATCATTCACCACTCCAATATTGGGATGATCCACCCACTGAAGAATGCGGATTACTTGGTCTGCTGTAGAAGTCATATCCCCATGATTTTGCATACCGATCTTGACACCTTTTACATCGCCATACTCGGCACATTCTCTTAATGCGGGTACGATTCTTTCTTTAGCAATCGTCTCCCAATTTGAGCTTAAAATATCTTTCGAAATTTCACCCGTAAACACGCGAATGACAGGTGCCCCCATGGCGACCGCAACATCAATCCAATACTTGACACGTTTTACATCCAAAGCACGTCTTTCTTCACTTGGGTCGGCAAAATCGTTTTTAACTCCAGTTCCACTGATGGCAATCCCCAGTTCTTCACAAAGCTTTTTAATATTTCTAGCATATTCAAAAATTTCTTCGTCCGATTTGGTCGGCATTGTGAAATTGTCATACCCTGGAATATAATAAGCAGTAATATCCACAGAATCAAAGCCAGCTTCTTTGGCGAATCGGATAGCCTTCATTGTGTCGATGGGAGGTGCACCTTCTGTGCTGTCATTCAACCACGAATTCAAATTATGACTTAAGCTATAAAAGTTAAGACCGATCTCATAATCTCCTGTGTAATAAGAACCTTTGCGGGTGTCAACCAGATAATGGCTAGTAGGAATTTGTTCATAAACTTGGGCGAACGAATCTTCTTTGGCTTGCATCGGACTCATGTTATTGCTCCTCTCCATGTTTTCCCATAATAACAATGCTAGTATACTCCATTTTGGTAACGAAGACTGAATCAATCTTTTGATTTCTAATTCAATAGTATGATTCAACTGAGGAATATTTTCTCTTTACAACTCATCATCTAGCATAGACCACATTTACGGTTTTTCTTTACTGATACGCGGCAGTTCTTCATACAACTTCTACGAGAAGTATAACAAAATCATTGAATTTATCACTTCATATAGTATGATTTAACATATATTAGAATTTTGAATTTGGAGGTTAATTCGTTGAATCGTTTTTACTTTGCTTTTTTGCTAATTATTACGACAGCATTGATGGGTTCATCTTTTGTGGTGGGCAAAATAGGTTTAGCTCACATTTCGCCTATTCTTTTAGCAGGGCTTAGATTTTTGGCGGCTGGGGTTTTAATGGCTATTTTTGTTAGGAAATATAGTCACCCTCATCTGTTAATGGACTGGATAAAAATTATTCTGATCGGATTGTTTCAAACTGTTGGGGTTATGGGATGCATCTTTGTTAGTCTAAAAACAATCACTGCGGGTGAATCTTCTATTCTAACTTTTATGAATCCCTTATTTGTCGTTATCCTCAGCACAATATTTATTGGGATAAGATATACAATGATTCAATGGTTAGGCGTAATCTTAGGTTGTTCAGGTATGATCATTTTAGGATTTGCCCAGTGGAATAATGGAACCATTATTGGTTTAATAGGTGGACTATGTTGGGCTATCGCGACATTACTAATTAAAAAATTCAATCTTACATGTAGTGTTTGGGTAGTAACTGCGTATCAAATGTTATTTGGCGGCTTCTTACTCACGTTGGCAAGCCTTTTCATGGAGGATCTGAGGTTTACTTTTAATTATATTTCCATATCTTCCTTAGCCTATTTAGCATTATTTGGATCAATTGCTCAGTTTGCCTTGTGGTTTTACTTATTATCTAAAGGTGACTCCACTAAAACGAGTGCGTTCCTGTTCCTTGCTCCGTTTTTTGGCGTATTGTTCGGGTATCTATGTCTGGACGAGCCTTTGCACAAAGAAATGGCTGTAGGCGCAGTATTAGTTTGCACGGGTATCTTTCTAGTGAATAGGTCGTCTTCTAAAAATGTCAACATAAATAAACTAACTTCTGAATAATAGGGTAGCCATATCTGTTAAGGATGTAGTAAAACAATATTGAATCCCTTGGCTGCTTTTCCTCAATGGTTATCGATATATACAATTAAATAACATAGTATTCCATATAGAATTTACCTAATGGCTGAATACATGGAAATGGGGTGTTGGTGTTGAATGAAAATGAAAAATGGCATCGGCATTTAGGTGCATACGGCATTTGCGTATACGAAGAGAAGCTATTAGTTATCCAAAAAGGGACGGGTCCGTATAGGGGGCGGTATGATCTTCCTGGAGGTACTGTTGAAGCGAATGAATCATTAACAGAGGCAGTAAAAAGGGAGTGTATGGAGGAGGCAGGAATCAATGTTTACATTACAAAGAATATCGGAGTTTGTGATTATTTAATTCCATATGAATTACCCAAAAGAGGGACTTCGCATATTCATCATGTAGCTGTATTTTATTTGGTTCAGTACTTGGCTGGGCAACTGGCCACCAATCCAGAAAAATTTGAAGGACAAGATTCTTTAGGGGCATTATGGGTGCCAATGAATGATATCACTCCAGATAATTCCTCACCGCTTGTTGTTCAAGCAATAGAATGGTTAAACACGGAACAATTATTGCTTGAAGCCCAACGATTGGATGATTGGGTCACGTTATGAAGCAAATCTTTATCATAATGGGGAGGATACGTCAATGATTTATGTGATTAGGCACGGGCAAACCGACTTGAACAAGGAAGGAAGACTTCAAGGAAGACTGGGGCTGCCATTAAATGAACACGGAATAAAGCAAGCAGAGCGTTTAAGAGATAAACTTGAAAATATAAAATTTGATTACGTATATTCCTCCCCTCAAGAAAGAGCTATACAAACCGCAGAGACCGCAACGGGTATAAAAGCAATCATTGATACAAGACTTGATGTTTTTGATTTAGGTGAAGCGGACAGATTAAAAAAGGGCGAAGTGAAAATGGTTGGAGGAGTTCCTGATTCAAGTGTTTATAAAGGCGTTGAAGAAATCAATAGCTACATCAATAGAGTTTTTAAATTTATGCATGAACTTGAAGTTGAATATGGCGTAAAGGAAGTAAATATTTTATTATCGGGACACAGATGTACAACCGGATGCATCGGCGCTTATTTTGAAGGCATACCTGAAGATGGAAATATATTAAAATACTCCTCAGACAACGGTGAATATAAAGTGTACAATTTCATTTAATGAGCAGGTGCCGTGGCCGCATGGACGTTGTATTGAACTAAAGGTAAGTAATATAAATCCCCAGAGATTTTTTTACTGCTAGAAAAGTTTGCATCCAAGCCTCTCGACTACGCCTATCTGAAGTTGTGGAACTATCTTGATTGCTAAAGCAAGCCATACGACTATCCTGCTGCTAGTAATTTCCATATATCCAAAATCGGGAGGTGTTATAGATATGGAAAATGAACAACCAAAACAATTAATTGCTGTTTCTGCTTTGGTTAAAAACGACAAAGGTGAGATCTTACTTCTTAGGACACATTGGCGTTCGGATACATGGGAGATGCCAGGGGGAAATGTTGAAGTAGGGGAACCATTGGACGAGGCAGTTTGTAGGGAATATCTAGAAGAGACCGGGATTGTAATTCGTCCTCTCGGGATAACAGGTGTATATTTTAATGCAACAAAACATGTTTTATCAATAGTTTTTAAAGCAGAGTACGTTAGTGGTCAAATAAAAATCCAACCAGAAGAAATTCAGGAAGCTAAATTTCTTGAGTTAAACGAATCAAATATAGACCAATACATAACCCGTCCACAGCAAAAATCTCGTACACTCGATGCCATGAGAGCAAAGTGTTTTATTCCGTATGAAACATGGGAAGTAAATCCCACTTATAACTTATTAACTAGGTTACACAATAATTAAGTATTTCCATTTCATGGGATGGACATTTAAGAAAGCACTTGCCGATTCTATGATCGATTTTCAAGAGCGTAACGGATGAAGGGTTCGTGAATGCAAAAATATAAACTGAAAGAAGTTAAAAGTTAAATATTTACAATAAGGAACATGTGTTCTATAATAAGGTATCTTATTGCAAATCTTGAAGTTGTTAAAAAGGAACCTCAAGGGGATATCCAAACTATGAATATAATAAAAATATAAGGGAGCTAGTGAAGATGGAAATAAAAGTAGAGAAATTGGATTTGGAAATGTCGGATATTTCTGGGTCACGGTTTCAGAAAGTTAAAGCAGAGGAGCTGCTGTTTGACAACGTTAACTTAGCTAAGACGCAAATTAAAAACGCAAACATGAGCAAAATGGTTTTGAATGATGTAAACATGGCTGAGTTTAGAATTTCTGATGCGAATCTAACTGGAATGGAAATCAAAAATGCTAATTTTAGTCATGCTTTAATTGAGCATGTTCATCTATTTGGTACTGAATTTCGTAATGTTGTTCTTCCTAAGGAAGGTGATGGTAACTATAATCCAGACGGAGATTACAAGGCAATCAGCTTCCATAATAGTGATTTGAGCAACGGCCAGTTAAAAAATTGCAATTTATCAAATATGGACATAAGTGATTGTAATATTGATGGACTTAAGATCAATGGAATACTAATTGAAGATTTAATCAGAAGAGTGGGTAAGGACAAATAAAGGGCTTCCTGGTTCGTAGGGTTCATTAGTTTTAGTTGTACTATAAGGTGGATCGTTCCATCTCAAGTGCCCACCTAAAGTCGCAAATCACCCGATATTGGTAAAGTTTATGTCCAAATAACGAGGATTACGCGACTTTATCATTCATAGGATAGTAAGCTGTAAGTTCTGGCAACTGCAACTGATCTAATTATTTGTATTTTTCTTATATAGTTCCGCAAAGTCTGTGCTTGTGATATAAAATAAAGTTTCATCCAATGTTGGGTTTATTTCAATTTCCAATACGTTAATACTAGCTGTCATTTTCCCTTTGTTATCGTATTCTTCTTTTTTTAGCAGCATCCCAGTTTCCTTATCAACCCACATGGTAAACTTTTTTGCATCGTATTTGCTTTTGAAATCATGTGACAAATCTCCACTAATTATAATAACAGGTCTTCCTAACAGGAAATCCTCACCTTTGACTGACCAAAGGGTGTGATCCTCGAGATACGCCATTGCATTTTGCTCTGGAGCTATGATGGTCTCAGCGATTCCTGAATTTGCTGGGTCGCGTCTCGGCGTCTGCTCTACTTTTGGAAGCTTTTTCTCATTAGGAGTTAGAGGTGGAGGTCCAATATAAGTCATTTTACTGTATTCTCCATTAATTTTATGAATTAAATAACCGTTAGTATAAATAGTTTCATGGTTTCCAACGTTTAAATAGCTTACAGGATGGATGCCTTCACGGACTTGAAACTCTACAATTTCTTTGTCTGAGCTTGTTGAATCAATGAGTTTCCCTCTCACGGTTGTAATAGGGTCCAAGGAATTATGCATCAGTTGTATAGTACTTTCTTGACTGATAGATGTCGAACCTTCCGGAAGCTGGGGATGTCCTTTTGCATGGGTCAAGGCTGCAACACTAAATAATATAAGAACTGTCAGTCCAAGTACGGACCATTTGTGTGTGCTTTTCTTAAAGTGTTTGATCATATTGATCCTCCGCTTAAGCTGTTTTTTGTTGCCTGAAATAATGGCTATGCCTGGGGATTGAAGACGTTGTGCAACACTTTCCATTAGCTTAATAATTGTCATAGCATATTCTTTAGATTCATTGGCCTCTATACTATTAAGTACCAACGTATCACAAGCTATCTCTTGGTCTTCACGCATTCGGAAATAAGCGAACCAAAGAATAGGGTTAAACCAATGGAGAATGAGGAGAGCATGCATGATCCAGTTGATTACTATGTCTTTTCGTTTTAGATGTATTAATTCGTGTAATAGAATGTAGCGTAATTCATCAGAAGTAAGGATATGACCAGTAGATCTGGGGATTATGATTTGAGGGCGTAAGCATCCCCATAAAGTAGGACTTGAGACTTTGTCTGACAAAATGATTGGGATCGATACTCTGATAGAGAGTGTATCTCTGCACTTGTTATAAATACTTAAAATGTTCGGATCGATGGTAGCTGATTCATTCCGCATATTTAGCTCAAATCTTCGATTTATAAGAAACGTTTGAGTACTAAAAAATACAATACCCACAAGCCAAAGCAAGAATAACCATAGGGTGACTGTAGAAACATGACTATTTAATCGCTGATCCGTAGAATTCATCTCCATGGTTGGATAAATGTCTAGATACGTATCACCTTTATCTGGGATCATTTCTTCCAAAGTATGATCTTTAACAGGTGTAATAATATTTATATTATGAGGGGCAGGGGTAGACTCCTGTTTGTTATTAAGTGTAAAAAGATTATACACACTGAAAGAACTTTCCGGCGTCCAAGGTAAAATAATTCTTAAGATGAGCAAAATCCAAAGCATATAATGCCATCTCGGTTTTAGTCTATCTTTCAAAATCACTTTTACCAACATGATTAGCCCTACAAATACGGCAGCCATTACGGATGTAGATAACACCCAATTGAAAAAAACAAGTAGCAATATGGCTATTCCTGTCACATTCACCTTTCCTTTCTTGCGAGATTTTATAATATTTATTGTTTGTCGTTAAGAAGCCTTTTAAGTTCTGCAATATCCTCAGGAGATAACGTTTCATCTTCTCTTATAAAGTTAACTAACATTGGCTTTAAAGCCCCACCATAGATTCTCTTCAAAAAGGACTGGCTCTCAGCCTTTAAACATTCTTGCTCGCTGACTAACGGATAGTAATAATAAGATCGGCCATCCTCTTTGAAACTAACTACATTTTTCTTGACAAGTCGACTAATAAAAGTTTTGACTGTGTTTGGCTTCCAATTTGTATTATCGTTTAATAATTCAATAACATCATTAGCGGTGCAAGGGGATTTTGTCCATATGATCCGCATTATTTCCCATTCTGAATCGGAAATGCGAGGGATATTGCTCATTTCTATCCTCCTTAAAACTACAGTTGTAGTTGATAATTCATCATTACATTTAAATACAAATATGTCAAGCATGTCAATGCCCACTTAAATGAAATTGGAAATTTGTTATTAGTAGAATCATAGTTTCTAGATTGGATAGGGGATTACTTTATATGAATACACAACTTATTATTGTTGAAGGATTGCCTGGATCTGGGAAATCGACGGCAGCTCAGCTTATCCTTGAAATTCTTACAGAAATGAACATTGAAGCTCAACTATTCAAGGAAGGCGATTTAAATCATCCTGCAGATTATGACGGAGTTGCATATTTTTCAAAAAGTGAATTTGATGAATTGCTATCCTTAACTGAAGAATTTAGAGATATATTAAATGTTGGAGTAACTACACAAGGCAATGATTATTTTTTGCCATATCGAGTAATTGAAAATGAAATAGGATTGAAATTACCAGATGTATTATCAAATACAATTTACAAAAATGATATCTATGAATTGCCTCTGAATCAAAATATGAATTTAGTTGTAGATAAATGGGGGAGATTTACTGAAAGTGCTCTAAATAACCAAAAGGTTTATATCTTTGAATGCTGTTTTATACAAAATCCTGTAACTGTAGGTATGATAAAATATGACTCGCCGAAAGAAAAAATAAAACATTATGTAACGAGTTTAGCAAAAATCATAGCATGCCTGAATCCACTATTAATTTATATAGAGCAAGATGATCTTGAATTTTCGTTTAATAAAGCAGTCAAGGAAAGACCCAAAGAATGGTCAGACGGGTTTGTAAATTATTACACTAGCCAAGGTTATGGTAAAGAACATGGTTATATAGGAATAGATGGAACATTACAGGTACTTCAAGCAAGGGCAAAATTAGAAAATGAAATACTCGATTTGTTAGAGCTGGATAAGGTAAAGATTAATAACTCTTCATATGGCTTAGACCGGTGCAGGTCTGAGTTAATCCATATTATGAGGTCTCATTATGTCCGTTAATATTTACAAAAAAATAAATAAATTTTCCACAATTTGATAAATATCTGCTATAATTAGACGAATTTTGCACCAGTGAGGGGATAAGAGCCATGTCATTGATTGAAGTGAATCAGGTAAGAAAAGTATTCGAAACGACTGTCAGGAGGAAAGGCCGGTTTGGAATGTTGACCAGTCTAATAAGTCCTGAAAAGCGAGAGGTTGTTGCTGTAGAAGGAATCAGCTTCTCGATTGAAAAAGGAGAGAGTGTTGCCTATTTGGGACCTAATGGTGCAGGGAAATCCACTACTATTAAGATGCTGACAGGTATTCTGGAGCCAAGCGGCGGCAGTATTCTGGTAGCGGGTATGCAGCCGCACAAAAACCGCAAAATGAGCAGCTATCAAATCGGAGTTGTTTTTGGCCAGCGAAGCCAACTACTGTTTGACTTGCCTGTTAAAGACTCTTACGACCTGCTGAGGTATATGTATAGTATTTCATGGGAGAGGTACCGCCGGAATTTAGATGAGTTTACCGAGATATTGGAAGTCAAGCATTTACTGGAGCGTCCTGTGAGAACGCTGTCATTGGGACAACGAATGCGTTGTGAAATTCTGGCTGCACTGCTGCATGATCCTGACATTCTGTTTCTCGATGAACCTACTATCGGGCTGGATGTGGTTGCAAAGGAACGAATTCGGGCTTTTATAGAAAAGATCAACAAGGAGAAGGGAGTCACGTTACTTTTAACAACCCATGACATGAATGATATAGAAAGAATCTGTCAGAGGACGATGATTATTGATAAAGGCAAGCTTATTTATGACGGCAGTCTTCAATATATCAAGGATAACTTTGCGACAGAACGTCAAATCAGAGCCGTATTCCATGAACCGTATGCGGCTGCAGCTGCGGCTATGGTGTTTGCAAATAAGCAAGACGTTGCTGTTCATGTTGACGAGTTAGTGGTACGGATTACATATGATCAGAACTTGACTGATACTTCCGAGCTGTTAAAGCTACTGTTGGACAAGGCCAATCCACGTGATTTGACGATGCAAGATGAAAGCGTAGATGTGCTTATCAGCAGAATTTACCGCGAAGGGTTGGACGACAATCCCAAGAAACAATACGAACTGGTGGCTGAGGGGGCGGCTATTGGATGATGCATTCTGTACAGCGTATAGTAGGGATGTCGAGGATTGCCGTTCGCCAACGCATGCAATTTAGATTCGACTTTATTATGACTTTGGTTTCAACGTTGATGTTCAGTGTTTTATATTTTATGTTATGGAAGGCTATCTATCAATATTCAGTAGAAGCTGTGCTGCCATGGCAGCAGCTTATTACTTATGTAATGATCGGGCAGGCGATCAACTTTGCCAGATGGTCTCCGGCAGAACGTGCACCTACCTATGAGGTTGCGAGGAGGGTAAGATCAGGAGATATTGCGCTTGATTTGATCCGTCCGGTTGATTTTCAAGTGCAGAGATTTATGGAAGCCGCCGGATTCTTCGCAGTAGAGATGTTATGGGTAAACATACCAGCCATGCTGCTGCTGATCTGTATTCTGGGCATTTCGCCACCACCGGACCTTTACGCTTTGCTTGGTTTCATGGTTAGTTTGGTTATTGGCTTTCTGGTAGCCTTCAGCTTGAACTCGATTGTGATGATGATTTCGTTCTTAACGACGAATACATTCGGGATTCAGATAGCTAAGAGAGCTCTTGTTGATATTTTTGCGGGTACCCTGATTCCCTTTGAGTTCTTCCCAGCCGCGATGCGGACTGTACTGGAATGTTTGCCTTTTCAAGCTATGGCTTATATTCCGCTGTCCATTTACACAGGTCGTTTGTCAGGTTGGACTATGATTGAATCGTTGCTGGAACAACTAGTGTGGGCCGCAGTAATGATAATCATCAGTAGGCTTCTTTGGATGAAAGCAGCCAAACGACTAACCATTAACGGGGGGTGAAACTGTGTTAGCACCAAAACGGAATATGATTCAGCAATTTTTGTACTTGATTGGCTTATACGGCCATTATTTAAAGGTCTATTTTAAAACCTTGATTGAATATCGGGCTGACACGATTATAGCGGTTATTGCGGGAATTGTGGCTCAAGGAAGCACGCTTTTATTTTTAACGGTTATTTTTCAACGCATCCCTAAGCTGGCAGACTGGAGCTTTTATGAGATGGTTTTTATTTTCGGGCTTGCGGTGACTGCCAAAGCATTGAATCAAGCCTTGTTTAATGCTCCATTTTCGTTGACCTGGGTAATACGCAGCGGGCAGATGGATGTGATGATGGTCCGTCCTGTAGGGGCACTTTTTCAATCGATAGGAAATTCTATGGAACTAAACGGAGTCGGACAGCTGCTAACGGGATTTGCTATCATGATATATTCAGCAACCCGATTGGAGATGGATTGGACGGTATGGTCGCTACTATATACTGTTATTGCTCTGTTCAGCAGTGCCATTATTCAATTCGCTGTATTGTTGACGATCAGTGTATTGACCTTTTGGGTTCTTGAGATCCGGTCGCTTATTTATCCTATCAACTGGTTGTATGATTTTACGCGTTACCCACTTGAAATCTTTCATCCAGTGCTGCGGATATTATTAACTTATGTGATTCCGTATGCGCTCGGCAGCTTTTTCCCTGCGGCATATCTGCTTCGTTCTCAGCAATATGAGTGGGCGGCTTGGGGAGTGCCTGCTTCAGCCGTTGTAGTGATGACACTTGCTTATCTACTGTGGTCCAGGGGATTAAGACGTTATTCAAGTGTTGCGGGTTAAGGAAAAAAGCTCCTCTAGTTGGAGGAGCCTATCCTGTTTATATAGTTAATCATACTTACTATTTATCAACAAACCAAAACGTTTGAGCGGTTTGCTTACTGTCGCATCCAGTTAACACATAACCTTCTAGATCTTGTTCCCTCTTCTTTTTTTCTAATCCTTTGCAGGTCGTACTTGGTCTTCTTAAATCTGAACCAAATGCATCCATTGAGTTATCGAATGTGTATTTGATCAATTTTCCATTATACGTTAATTCATAGAAGATAGGATCTCCTTCAATGGTGTATTGAGTAATCCGAATGTTTCCGGTTTGATTCGCTTTAACGCTCTCAATAAATTGATGCCACTTATCCAAATTTGTATATGTACCGTGGACGTTTACTACATCACCATTTTGGATTGCTTTTTCAGAACGATATGGTTTGGTGACCTTTGGGAAATCGGACTCAATACCATGACCTTCTTGACCATTAGAATGATTGCAAGCAGACAATAATAATGATGCTAACACTAAGAATAACATGTATTTTTTCATTGACCCACCTCGTAATAACCATAACGTTTGAAACCTTAAAAATGTTTCAATATGTCATTAACACTTAAACAATACGAATCTTTATGGAACCGATTAAGCAACAACATAAGCAAGAGGCAGGAGGACACGGAGGGAGACCATAGTGACCTCCTGCTTTTTCAATGGAATGGGACTGCAATAGCTTCCCAGCCCAAATCCAAGTCCTCCTAATGAAGTACTAGCTTCATTTATAGGTAGGCTCTTCCTCTTGTTAAGATACACGGAACTCCTTTGCCGATCGCACCAGGCTGGGACATCTCCTCCAAGTAACGACGACCACGCTCGCATTTTTTACATCGACTGCAGACATCAGAGGTAACTACCTTCATGTTAAATTTATATTTATCTACCGAAGATAAAGGCGTGTTTTTCTTTGTGGCCTTTTTACTACTCACTATACTCACCTCTAATGTTGGTTTGATGTATAGTATGCTGTTCGTGGGTAATTGGCTACCTGCTAAAGAGGAACCTGTTGGTGAAACGATGGATGAGACGATCAATGAGTGCTGGAATAACCTTCGTAAACGATACGCTGTATTGTTGGGAGAAAAGGAAGGTGATGAGCTATCGATTTATCTATTAAAAAATATGGAATAAAATATCATTATTCTTCGCATTGTCAGTGTTTGTGATGACGGCCCTCTACCGACTCCCGTCGGAGCAAGGCATTACAGCTATAGTTATTACCATATTTTTATAACCACCGACATGGGTGGTTTTTTTATGCTAACAAAGGGAAGAAAAGATTCGTCCTTTTATATGCTTTCGTCTTTTTTGATTAGCTGGCAGTCATATGAACAATTCTTAAAACAGAAAGCCATGCGATCCTTCGATATGAGATGAACAAAAGAAATACACAGCCCGAGCGGAGAAAGCGGACCCTTCTGGAGAAACGAAGTGTTCGCCTTTGCAGACGGATTCTTACCCCTATGGGGTTAAGAATCGAAAGAATCTGGCTGCAACAGCGATTGGAAGAGGATTCTGCTTTCGCAGCGCCTCTTTGCTGTCATGATGTTTAGTTCCCCTTATATAGGGAATAGTTACTTAGCCGGGTGATCAAATATGACTGATAATGATTTCAAAACTTGAATATTGTTAACATTTAAAATATGTTGTTGACAATAATTCGAGAAATACTTTATGATGATATCAACAAACAAATGAAAATGCTGGAAGAGGAAGGGGTTGATATAACAAATAGGATGCAAGGTGAATCGAGTTAGAAATAGCTTGCAATTTCTCGTGGATAATGTAAGCGCTTTAACGTATTGGCAATTACAGGCTAGGGTGTCTTAAGAAAAAATAGTGGGAGGAAACGAAATGAAAAAAACAAAATTGCTTTTGGTTGTCATGCTAGTCATATCACTGCTTACGTTAATTGGATGCGGGTCAAGTGCAACGACAACTGGAGCAAGTGATGGCAAGTTTGATCCTCAAAAAAATCCATTAGCCATCATCATGATCTTAAAAGGACACCCTGTACATAACATTGTACAAATGGGATTTTTGGAAAAAGCCAAAGAATTAGGTTATCCTGCTGAAATTTTGGCCAGTGATGACGCTGCGGCCTCATCGTCCATTCAAATTGGAGAAGCGGGACTTTCCAAAGGCGTAAAAGGAATGCTCGTATGGGCATTCGATCCTTCGTACTACCCATTTATTAAGAAAGCATCCGACGCCAAAGTCAAGACGGTTGTTCCTCACTTTCCGATCAAAGAGGGCGATGCACCTGGCCTTAATGCCAATCTAAGTGCGGATCCTTTCAAATACGGGCAAGAAGCGGCTAAAGCCATTGCTGAAAAGGTAGGTAAAAAGGGCACAGTTGCCATCACACAAGGCAGCTTCAATACCACTGAGAATCAAGCGGCGGAAGGCTTTAAAAAGGCCATGACCGATAATTATCCGAATATTAAGGTTCTTCCACCTGCTGAAGAAGGTTTTGATGCAGCGATTGCCATAAGTAAAGCTGTTGGCATTATTCAATCGAACAAAGATCTTGTAGGAGCATTCTCTACAACAGGCGGAGGGCCGGCAACGTGGGCAAGCGCCAAAGATCAAGCGAATAAAGCTGACCTCATCTGTATTGGTATGGACTATACGGAGCAAAATATCGATCTTGTCAAAAGCGGGAAAATTTATGCCATTGTAGCGCAGCCGCTGTTTGAAGAAGCACAGCGTAGTGTTGAGATTCTGGATAAATTATTAAGAGGCGAAAAAGTTCCTTATTTTACGCCCCTTGAAGCTCCCATTGTTACAAAGGATGGTATTGATAAGTATTTAGACATTATTACAAAAGTGAAGGCATTTTTTAAAAAATAAGTCTTAAAACACAAATCAATGGTATGGGCTGGCTCGTATGAAGCCCATACCATTTTAGAGGTGAAGAGCCTAATGATAGACAAGGATATTGTACTTGAAGCCAAGCAGATCACCAAAAAGTTTATGGACGTAACGGTATTAAGCGAAGTGAACCTTCAAGTTCGCAAGGGGGAAGTATTAGGCTTAATAGGTGGCAATGGAGCTGGGAAATCAACCCTGCTGAAAATATTGAATGGTTTATATCCACATGCAACTTTTGAAGGGCAAATTCATATCGAAGGTGAGCCAGTTAAGCTATCCTCGCCCTATGATGCCCAGATAAAAGGCATTGGGTTTGTTCCTCAAGAAACGAACGTACTCGAAAGCCTAAGTGTGGCAGAAAATATTTTTGTGGGCAACATGAAAAGCAACGCCAAATTTGGATGGTTCGTGAGCTTCAAGGATATCAATCAGAAAGCGACGCAGTTATTGCAGCAATATAATTTTTTGTTTGAACCTGAGATGAAGGTTAGATTGTTAAGTATTGGAAGTAAACAACTGCTTATGATCGCCAGAGCTTTAGCTTTGAAGCCAAAAGTGCTTATTCTGGATGAGCCTACCACTTCTTTGACCTTAGATGAAGTAACAAATCTAGTACAAATCGTAAACACTTTGAAAGAAAAGGGAACAAGCATTATTTTTGTGACCCATAAGATGCAGGAAATTATGAATGTTTGCGACCGTGTCGTGATTTTGAGAGACGGTAAGACGATTAATACGTATCCCAAGGAAGACTTTAATGAAGAATTGATCATCAAGGATATGTCAGGCCGAGAAATCAAAAATCTTTATCCCCAGAGAGCGGCTGCGATTAAAGGGGAGATTCTCAAAGTCAGGGATTTAACGGTATCCGACCCCAAGTTTAAAAATAAAAACACGATCGAACAGATCAGCTTTTCGCTAAGAGAGGGAGAAGTGCTTGGCATAGCCGGATTAACGGGATCAGGCAGGTCGGAAATACTCAATACTTTATTTGGGCGAAATGCTTATACAAAAGGTGAAATATGGTTAAATGGAGCGCAGGTTCAAATTCGGAATGAAAATGATGCCATGCGATTGGGATTTGCCCTTGTAACTGAGGATCGTAAAAAGGATGGCTTGTTATTTTTGTCGCCAATTCGCAACAATTTAACCATTAATAATTTGGCTAGTGTTTCCAAATGGTCTTTGATATCGGACAGCTCTGAAAAGCGGGAAGCCCAATCTTATTTTAAAATGATGAATGTAAAAGCCGCCAGTATTGAAACTCTCGTCAGTACATTAAGCGGGGGCAATCAGCAAAAAGTGATTATTGGCAGATCCTTGAATCGAAATCCCCGTATTTTATTACTCGATGAACCAACCAAAGGGATTGATGTAGGAGCAAAAAATGAAATTTATCAGATCATCAATGATCTTGTTGAGCAGGGATTATCGATTATCCTCGTATCGTCGGATCTTCCCGAGCTGTTGGCGATGTCAGATCGCTGTATCGTGCTAGCCAATGGACAGGTTATGGATGAAATTGATAAAAAGGATGCAACGGAAGAAAGAGTCATGCTAGCGGCAACAAGATCTGCTCACTTTTGAAGTAGGAAAAAGGAGTGAACTGAAATCATGCAAGAAAAAGAGCTAAGCCAGCTTGCAATAAGACAAGGTTACTTGAAAAGAATGAACAAATTAGTGATGAGAAATTCGGAGATGGGTGTTTTCATCCCTTTTGTTGTGCTGGTTTTATTTATCGGACTATTGGAGCCATCATTCTTTTCAATAAATAACGTAGCTTCCATCCTCCGATCCTCTGCTTTTATTGGTATTGTTGCAATCGGCCAAACCCTTGTCATTTTGACTGGTGAAATTGATGTCTCCGTTGGATCTGTTGCAGGCTTGGGTGCAATTATTGCGACCTGGTTCATGACGCACGGTCTAGATCCGGTGAGTGGATCTGTAGCCAGTTTAATTATATGTGCGGTCGTTGGCCTCATTAATGGTTTTATTGTTGTCAAGTTCTCACTCCCTTCATTTATTACAACGATTGGCATGATGTATATGGCCAAAGGACTCACGATGATCATCACGAATGGATATCCCATTTATCCGCTGCCGGATTCTATTAAAAGCATGAGCGCGATTTCGCCATTGGGGACTTCTTGGGCTTTTCTTAGTTTTATTGTATTAATCGTGCTCTTTCACTTCATTTTGAAAAAAACGATTTACGGCAGGAATTTATATGCTACAGGCGATAATAAGGAAGTAGCCAAGCTAGCAGGTATTCGGGTGACCAAGATCAGAGTTCTATCGTTTGTGTTTTCCTCGCTATTTGCAGGTTTGGCAGGGATACTGTTATCTTTCGAATTGTTAACAGGTGCTCCTACAATTGGATCGGGGTGGGAACTGCTCGTTATTGCTTCTGTGGCCGTTGGCGGTATAAGCTTGCTCGGCGGTTCTGGATCGATGATGGGCACACTGATCGGCGTATTGATTCTAGTTACATTAAATAATGGACTCGTGTTCCTTGGACTGAGTACACATTGGCAAACCGTTGCTATAGGAGCGGTTATGATTATAGCCGTACTCATAGATATGATGAATAGAAAGAAGAAATTGTCCTCTTAGTGCGCCTTTAGAGAATTGACGCTTTCATTTGCCGTAACCATTATGGAGAGGTGAGGTGCTATTATGACCGGAAAAAGATTGCCGATGTTTATTTTCTTCCTCGTCTTCGTGTGTACAGGATTACTGACAAGCTCTACGGTTCATGCCACTACGAGTGGAGATGCTTATGCGACTCAAGGTGCAAATGTTTGTTCATGGACGATGGGGACCAATGGGATCGAAAAGGTTGTGACCTTTTCTGGTGGGAACTACCAGTTAACCAGCTTCAAGAACAAGCTGACTTCACCTGTAAGAGAGTACATCCAAGGCGCTCAAGCTTCCAGCGAATTTCGTTTTACGTGGGATTCTTCTACATACACAGGCTCATCGGGAGGCTGGAGCTGCAGCGCGGGTGCATCTTCAACGGTTACGGTAGGAGGAGCAACCTTTTTGCAAGTTGATGTTACGTTAACCCGATCACAAATCAAAGTGACCAAGCACTACTTGATTTACCCTTCCGATTCCATTATTCGAGAATCAGTTGAATATACGAATACAGATACGGGGAGTCATACACTCTCCAAACCATCCTTTTTGGAGCAGCAGATCATGTCGAATGACATCTCTAATTTAGATCTTCGTTATATGAATGGAGCAAGGACTACAGGGAATTCATGGCTGCTTAAAACGAGTGCCCTTACTTCTACATATAATCGGGTGTTTGATTCAACAGATCAGTTCGACTGCCCTTATGATTCCGTAGGTTCTTGTACACAAGACAGCTATACAGAAACCTCCTCTGTCTATATCCCCTGGTTTAGTATTTGGAATCGCAGCAACAATGATGGCGTGTATATGGGATTTGACTATTTCGGACGTTGGAATGCACATACGGGTACCCAAAGCGGAGGGAAAGTCAGCTTATCACTCAGCATTGACAATTATACCAGTCTATTAGCGCCTAATGAGATAATGACGAGTCCACAGGCCTTTACGGGTGTCTATAAGACTGATTTGGATGATATGACGAATCGTCTTTTGGATTGGCAATATCGTTATTTATGGGATTATACCCGAGATCCTTATTTTGGTGCGATTCGTATGCTGGGTAATTGGTTCGCTGGCAGCTCGTGGCCCGGCAATGTTTACGACCAACCAGGCACTTTTGAGAAAATATTGGGCGTCTCGGATCATATGCGCTATATCGGGGCAGATACATATCATAGGGATAATGGCTGGTGGCAAACGGCTGGCGATTGGAACGGACCTGATTTTAAAATCAGCGGGGACTATTTGGCGAAGTATGGAATGAGGCAGCTTATTTATTATTATCCGTACCAAGCAAGCTCAAGCTCTAGTTTGGTAACGACAAGTCCTGGTTCCAGTTGGTTTACCAACGGCGCTCCTGGCGCATGTGCCTATTCGGATCGAATCATTGATTTATCCATACCGGCTGCAGAATCATGGATGAAAAACCTGTTGGTCGGTAACGCAACTAAATGGGGAGATTATCAATGGCGTAACGATGCCTGCTTCATCACCACCACAAGTGATGGTCAAGGGGCTAAAGCTCTTGCGCAAGATCAAGCCTTTCGCAGAGTTCAGAAGTATTTCTTGGATCAAAAAACAGGCTCAGCTATTCAAGGTGTGAACAGTGGCGGGAACGATATCGGCTATGAATTTTTGCGGATGGCTTCTTCCTTCTCTTTTACAGATTATGGGGGTGCTCCTGAACAATACGCGGCATCCATGCTGTTTCCAGTTGATAAATTAAGCGGGATACCCGACCAGTGGAGTCCTGATAATTGCAGCAATAATTATAACACGCTGCTCATGTTTAATCCTGACTTCACAGGCGATACGACCGATCCCAACAAAATGGAGTGCATGCGCAAATTGGTCGATAAATATCATTATCTGAAAAGCCAAGGAGTAGCAGGGCGATGGGTTAAACAATATCATCCTCATGGTACCGATACAGATACGAATTGGTTTGAACGTTTAAGTAATGATGGCAGTAAAGGAGTTCTCTTCTATAAAGGAGGAGGGAATGGCTCTTCGGTCACTGTTTTTCCTAAAGGTTTGACTGGCGGTACTACCTATGATGTCCGATACCAGTTAGCCTCAGGGTCCGCATCGCGAACGGGAACTGATCTTATGACGAATGGAATCACATTGCCAACGATTGCGGCGGGTGAAGTTATTTATCTGAATTTGCCCAATATTCCTGAACGTGGAACGGATACAATAGCCCCGACAGCTCCCGGATCATTGACCGTTCAGTTAGGCGTGAATATGAATATCCCGGGCGTGGAGCTCAAATGGAATGCGAGTACGGATAATAACTGGGTGAGTTATTATGAGATATTCCGAAATAACGTTAGTATTTCGAAGGTAAGTAAAGGAACCTATTATTTTGATCATCAAGCGGGTGCGACACCTACAGCTACTTACAGCGTAAAAGCCGTGGATGGTTTGGGGAATGCATCGTCTCTCACTACGATTACGGGTTCCGGCTCTGGTTATACTGTAGTAGATGATAATTCTGCAGGCATTACCTATTCAGGAAACTGGACCCATCAAACAGGAATTCTGGATTCATACGCAGGTACGCTATCTAAAGCGAGCTCTTGTAACACGGCCTGCCTTGGGTTTAGCAGCACGCAAGGAAGTAATGCATGGAGTTATCAAGACTATGTAGGTGGAAACTGGCAAAACATAGGCACCTATACCGCAAGCGGATATCAGGGTCAGATGGAATGGCACGATGCTGCAGGAGGCTATGTGTGGCCAACAAGAATTCACCCTGGTCCCTCAAACGATACTGCTCGCACTTGGACAGCACCTACCACGGGAACCATATACATTTCGAGCCATGCATCCAAAGCCGATTCGGCAGGCAACGGTGTTAAAATTAAAATCACGAAAAATGGCAGTGTAATATGGGGAGGAGCAAGCGGTACGATCCTCTCAGGCAGCGATACGACCGGTGTCGATGCAAATGTAAACAGCTTAAGCGTTACGGCTGGGGATAAGATCCGCTTTGAAATTAATAACAATGGAGATTGGCAAAATGACTCCACCACTTGGGACCCGATCATCCAATATCAAGTAGCTCAAGTATCGTTTACTGCGAGTACGGGTTTCAGCAATACGCAGGGTGCAAACGGTTGGAGCTATCAAGATTATGTCAGCGGGAATTGGCAGAACATAGCTGCCTATGCGGCAAGCGGCTTCCAGGGACAACCGGAATGGCATGATACAACGGGTGGTTTTGTATGGCCAAGTAATCTGCATCCGGGACCATCCAATGATACAGCTCGTACATGGACAGCACCACAATCAGGCGTAATTGATATTTCGAGCCATGTCGCCAAAGCGGATACAGGAGGCGGCAACGGTGTTAAAGTTAAAATCACCAAGAATGGCAGTGTGATCTGGGGTGGTACGGGCGGAACAACCATCGCAGCAACCGATTCTGTAGGGGTAGACGCCAATGTAAGCGGCATAAGTGTGGTAACCGGAGACAAGATTCGTTTTGAAGTGAATAACAACGGTGATTATACGTATGACTCCACTGCGTGGAATCCAACTATCCAATATCAACAAGCTGCCGCGCAATTCTATGCTGAATATGCATTCACCGGCGGCAGTCAAGTGACATGGTATGCGATGTTGGGTCCTGATGAAGGTAAGGCGTCTGTATCGATCGATGGTGTCATAGATACAACAATTGATCTGTTTGCACCTGATTATGTATTTAATGTACCTATCTATAGGAAGTCTTTCGCCAGCTCAGGCAATCATACGATTCGTGTGACTAAGCTGAGCTCGAAGAACACCAAGTCATCAGATGACAAAGTGAATATTGATGGCTTCCAAGTCACTACCGCAGTCCCGACAGGAACTGAAAATACCAGCAGTGCAATCGCATTTAGCGGCACTTGGTCGACTACAACGGACAGCCATGCTTCCGGAGGAGATATCAAAAGCAGTACGACAGCGAACGACTCTGCGCAATTCTCTTTTACAGGAAGTCAAATTGTATGGAATGGACGCACCTGCGCGAGTTGTGGAGAAGCGGACGTCTATATCGACAATGTCTTCTTTACCCGAGTAGATACGTACGGATGGCGCGGGAATGATCAGTGGCAGGTGCCCATGTTCCAAAGAAGCTGGCCTACAGCTGGCAGCCATACGATAAAAATCGTAGCAACAGGAACGAAAAATGTAGATTCAACAGGAACAACAGTCTTTGTTGACAGCTTCCAAGTACGCTAATCATTCAATTTTGTAAAATTGTTTCTAACCTCTCGATATTGTTAACATATAATAATAAATGTTGACAGTATTGAAGGGCCCCATCTATAATAAACATAGGTAGTTTACAATCTGGGGGATCAAATATGCATAATAAATCAGTAGGGCCATTTGAACGAACGCTATTTACAAAAGACATCCTAAATAAATTAAGAATGGATATTATCATAGGCACCATACCGCCTGAAACACGGATTGTAGAGACACAATTGTCATTGGATCTTGGGGTGAGCCGTGGTCCAATTCGAACCGCACTGCAAGTCTTGGAACAAGAAGGTCTCGTCAAATCATTGTCTAATGGCGGAACAGTTGTAGTGGGGTTTACGACGAAAAACGCGGAGGATATGTTTGATTTTCGTCTGATGATGGAGTACAGAGCACTCGAGCTGATCCTGCAAAATCCTATGGTGAATTACCGTCCATTGTTGGATGTCATTGATCAAATTAGAGAAATCAACAATAGCAAAACCATAGAAGATTTCACCCAAACGATCTCTATGATGGATATCTTATTTCATCGAAGTATTATGATGATGGCGGAAAACCAATCGATGCTCCATGCATGGAACAATATGGCTAATGTTCTGTACACCGTGTTAATTATTGCGAACACTTCTTATCAATCCTTTTTTGATTATTATAAGAAACATAAGGAGCTGTCCGATATTATTATTCAACGGAATCCCAGCTGCCTGGAGGAGATCCAAGACCACATCATGGTAGCCAAAACCTTAATCATTGAACGACTAAGCCAGCGAATAGAATCCCAATCTTAACGTACCGCGAGAGGCAATTCCAACTGATCTATAGAAGGGATTGCCTTTTTTATATCCAATAGTGTTAACAAACTTCAGATAATGACAACAAAAGGGGATGGACTCATGAAACCGCTTATGGGAAAAGTGGCTATCGTTACAGGAGCAGGCAGGGGAATAGGGAAGTGTATTGCGCATCAATTGTCACAAGCAGGAGCAAAGGTCGTTGTGAATTATGCAAACAGCGAGCAAGGAGCTAATGAGCTTGTTCATCAGATACAAAGCGAGGGAAACGAAGCCATTGTCTGTAAAGCAGACATATCACAGCTATCAGATATTCAAAGAATGGTAGATCAGACGCTAATGGCGTTTGGCCGAATTGACATCCTTGTTAATAATGCTGCGATCGATCCAACCGAGGATTTCATGAAGGTGACGGAAGATTTCTATGATCGGGTTGTGGATACGAACATGAAAGGCAGCTTTTTTTGCGCGCAAGCCTGTGCCCGGGAAATGATCAAGTTAGGAAAAGGCAAAATTATTAATATTAGCTCCGTTCACGGAAACTTGACGATGCCCCATTATAGTGCCTACGCTTCGACAAAAGGCGGAATAAATGCCATGACTCGGCAGCTAGCCTTGGATTTGGCAAAGCATCAGATTACAGTGAACGCTGTCGCTCCTGGTGCAACGGAAGTGGAAAAATTCCATCATGAGACTTGGTTTGACAGGGAGCACATCGGCAGTTTGATTCCTCTTGGGAGAATCGGTCAACCCGAGGATATTGCTCCCATGGTTGTGTTTTTAGCCTCCGATCAGGCAGATTTTGTTACAGGGCAAGTCATCACGGTGGATGGAGGATCAAGTACGAAGTTTTTTTTACCATTATAAGCGAGTTGAAAAAGGAGCGGGATGTATGCCATTATTCGCGAAGATAAGAGATACCGTTTTGGCTGAGGGACAAATGGCTGTTGCCTGGCTCGGGCAGTCCGGATATCTGTTGAAGATATACCCTGCAACTTATCTCATTGTGGACCCCTACTTATCAGATTATTGTGAGCATCAGCTGGGTATCCTTTTTAAAAGACTTATGCCTTCTCCTATAACTTCGGAAGAATTAGATGAATTAGGCTTAAGCGGCTATCTTATGACTCATCACCACGAGGACCACTTCGACCCCCATACCATTCAGAAGCTGCAAGCTACAACCCTTCCTTTTTATACCACACCTACGACGATAACTTCATTGCTTGAGCTGGGCATTCCCTCTGAACGCTGTTTCCCTTTGACAGATGGTTCGCATTACGAAATTGGCTCTATCGCAATAACAGGGACCTTTGCGGATCATGGTGATCTGGCACCTGATGCGGTAGGAATTATGTTGAAAATTCATGACAAGGTCATTTTCCATACAGGAGATACTTGTTTAAATGAAGCACAATATGTAAAGCTTCAGGAGCAGTATGACATTGATTTCTTAATAGTTCCTATTAATGGGAAGTACGGAAATATGGATCATGTTGATGCCGCACAGGCAGTACGTATTTTACAGCCAAGGGCCGTAACACCGTCACATTTTTGGATGCTTCCGGGAAATTCCGGAGGTGATATCACCGCTTTTATGGAAGAAGTGGGTCAGACCGTTCCAGATACGCAGGTTTTATTATTTCAATGTGGGGAAGTTCTCATTGTTTAATATGTCCATCCATGGAGGCTTATCATGAAATCTGCCCAGCTAATTCAGTCCCTTAATCAACTTGGTTTGACCAGCCAAATACTTGAAGCTGATGGTGGCGGTCATTTGATCGTACTGGAAAGAGGCGGGAGAGTCATTGGCGTTTACAGCGAGGAGCATTCAGAGAATGTCATTTGGGTACACCCTCAATTAAGCGATACGGACCTTGCTTATGGTCAATATGTAAGCGGTATCGATTGGAACATCGGTGGGGACAGAACCTGGATCAGTCCTGAGGTGGAATTTAATGTTGCCGATACATCCTCCTTTTGGGAAAGCTATCGGGTTCAACCAAGCATAGATCCAGGACACTATACGCTTGATAGTAAAGAAAAAGGTTGCTTAACCTTACAGCAAAATTTGGTTGTAGACGCTTATCGAGCTCAGAAACAGCTTACGCTGGATTTGAAAAAAAGGATTTGCCTTATTCCAGATCCGTTAAAATCCATTCAGAAATTTCATACGCCTATTTCGTACGCTTACTTAGGTTATTCGATGGAAAACACATTAACTATTCTGAATGACGAGTCCGTTTCATTATCGCTTTGGAATCTCGTTCAGCTTCCGGCTGGTGGTGAGATTGTGGTTCCTACAAGGGGAAAAGCCGTTGTTCATGATTTTTTTCAGCCAACAGGTCCATCACATCTGTCTGTTCTGCCGGGCGAAGTACGGTTTAAGCTGGATGCGCAATCCCAGCATAAAATATCCATCAAAGTGAATGACGTAACCGGAAGAGCAGGCTACATAAGAAAGGGTAAGGATGGCAAGCATTATTTGTTCATCCGCCAGTTTGACGTAGATGCTTCAGCCGAATATGGGGATGTTCCCGCTCATGCTTTATCCGATAAAGGACATTGTGTTCAGTGCTATAACGATAGTGGGGATTTAGGTCAGTTCGGAGAGCTGGAATATCATACGCCTATGCTGGACACGAGCTCAGGAAATAAGACACTGCAGGATAACAATCAAGTATGGTGTTACTCAGGAAAGCTTGAAGATATGCTGCGAATTCAACAATCGTTATTGGACCTACTGACAAATAAGTAGTTACACATTACCCAATTAAAGAGAAAGGAGTTGACAACATGTCGAAACAACGTTACCAAGTCCTGCTCACAGATGCGGATCGTTTTCCAATATCGGAAGCTGACCAAACGACATTAGAAGCATTAGGAGCTGAAATCTTAGAAGTGCCCTACGGGATCGAAGAAGATGAATTAATAAATGCTTGCAGAGATGTAGACGCAGTGATCGTATATTCACCAAAAATGACAGAACGTGTGATTCACAGCATGAAGCGCTGTCAAATCATGGCCCGATGTGGAATCGGAATTGACAATATTGATATCTCAGCCGCCATCAAAAAAGGAATAGTAGTCACTTACGTTCCCGATTATTGCATTGAGGAAGTTTCTGACCATACGATTGCACTGATGTTTGACTGTTGGCGCCGTATTTCTCTAAGCAATGAACGGGTAAGAAGGGGACATTGGGATTCCTACAGGGAGCTTGGACAGATGAGAAGAATCGCTGGTCAAACGATTGGTTATGTCGGTTTTGGTCGTATTGCTCAAGCGGTTGCGAGAAAATTACAAACATTTAATGTGCATATGAAAGCCTATGATCCTAACTTGTCTACAGAATTCATTTCATCTTATGGGGTTCAACCGGTCAGTTTCAATGAGTTAGTCGAAAGCTGTGACCTGATCTCTCTACATGTCCCCCTGCTGAAGGATACCTGGCATATGATTAATCAACCTGTTCTTGCGCAGATGAAACGTGGAGTCATCCTTATTAATACAAGCAGAGGCAAACTTATTGATGAGGCCGCTTTATGTGCATCCATTACAAGCGGTCATGTAGCTGCTGCAGGATTTGATGTACTTGAGGCAGAGCCTCCCCCTTCGAAACCTTGGTTTGCGGAGATGCCACAGGTCGTCGTTACTCCACATTCGGCCGCTTTTTCCGAGGAAGCCTTATCCGATGTAACGCAGCGTGCTGTTGAAGAGATTGTTCGCAGGTTTACTGGAAAAGAGCAGCTATCAGCTGTCCCTATGAGCTAAATGTACAAGGAAGAGGTGTCATTCAGTTGTTTAAAGTCATTATTCCCAAGATGGGTATGTCAACGGTTGAGGTAGATATCGTGAATTGGTTTGTAGCTGTAGGGGATGAGGTATCTATCTCAGATCCTTTGGCTGAAGTGGAATCGGAAAAATCTAATTTTACCATTGAATCGGAAGTCAACGGTGTTGTTACTGAAATATTGGTTGAGCTGTACGCAACTGTTGATGTTGGAACCGTTATTTGCACGATCCAGCCAAAGTCATAACAGAGCCATAAGCTTAAGAAAAAGGAGACTCGCCATGGAAGAATCATTATTGAAGCTTCAAGCTATTCGTATGTTAAAGAGTATGCTCAGAATTCGCAGGTTTGAGGAACGGGTTATTCGACTCGTGAACGATAATGAAATTGCTGGTGTTACCCACGAATATATTGGACAGGAAGCTGTAGCTGTCGGCGTATGCGAAGCACTTCGTCAGAAAGATATTATTACTTCTACACATCGCGGTCATGGGCATATACTCGCCAAAGGCGGACAGCCCAGCAAAATGATGGCTGAATTATTTGCCCGAAGTACAGGCTATAACAAAGGTCGTGGCGGCTCTATGCATATTGCCGATCTTTCCTTAAACATTTATGGGGCCAATGGGATTGTGGCAGCAGGAGCTCCCATTGCCATGGGAGCAGCATGGACGCAGCTGATCAAATCAACAAGCGAGGTAGCCGTCACCTTTTTTGGAGATGGAGCTATGAACCAAGGAGTTTTGCATGAAACGATGAATATGGCAAGCTTATGGAAAATACCGATGATTTTTGTCTGTGAAAATAATGGGTATGCCGTTACCTTCAGTGCCGATGAGGCAAGCGCTAATCCGAATTTTGCCGAGAGGGCTGCTGCTTACCGAATGCCGAGCCAGCTAGTGGATGGGATGAATGTACAGGAAGTGTATAAAGCTGCGCAGGCTGCTGTTGAAAGAGCAAGAAATGGAGAGGGGCCTACTTTCCTTGAATGTAAAACTTATCGTTACATGGGTCATCATACGGCCGAAGCTACGATGGGTATTACTTACAGAACGAAAGAGGAAATTGAACAATGGAAGCTTAAGGACCCGATCCGACATTTTATTTCTCACATGGAGCATGTCTATTCTTGGTCAGCACTGGATCAGGAACAATTGGAATCTGAGATGATTCAAGAAATTGAAGCTGCGGTGGAGTATGCTCGAGTAAGTCCAAATCCGAATCCTGAGGATAGTTTATTAAACATGTATAGCACGCCTTATGAAGGTATTCCTGCAAAGGGGTGGGTGTAGCGTGAGAGAAATCAGATATTTGCAAGCTCTCCGGGAAGCGATTCAATTGGAGATGCAGCAGGATGAGAACGTGTTTGTCATAGGCGAGGATGTTCGACATTCTTTAAGAGGAGCCACCAAGAATCTGATCAAGGAATTTGGCGAGAAGAGGGTTATTGACACACCTATATCCGAGGCGGCTTTTACAGGGATGGCTACAGGCGCGGCAATGGCTGGGTTACGTCCGATCGTTGAATACCAAATTAGCGCGCTCATTTATGTTGCGTTTGATCAATTAATCAATCAAGCTCAGAAGCTTCCTTATATGATGGGAGGACAGGGTTCTGTACCGGTAACTTATATGGTCATCGGATCAGGCGCGCGGTCGGGTCTTGCCGGGCAGCATTCGGATCATCCCTATCCGTTTCTAGTGCATGCTGGAATGAAAACCGTCATTCCCTCTACTCCCTACGATGTTAAGGGTTTAATGGCAAGTGCCATACGCGACAATGATCCTGTCATGTTTTTTGCACCAGCCAAAGTATTAGCTATGAAGGGGCCTGTGCCTGAAGAGCCATATACGATCCCCTTTGGCATAGGTGAAATTAAGAGACAAGGAGTCCACGTTACGGTAGCGGCAACAGGACATCTTGTACACGATGCTTTGAAAGTGGCTGAAACACTAGATAAGGAAGGCATTTCTATTGAAGTCTATGACCCAAGAACACTGCTTCCTTTTGACAAAAAAACCTTACTTCAGTCGGTACGGAAAACAGGCAGGTTGATCGTATTTGATGATTCCAACCGCACTTGCGGTTTCGCTGCGGAAGTCGCATCGCTAGTTGCAGAGGAAGGCTTTCATGATCTAAAAGCTCCCATTAAACGCGTGACACGTGCAGATGTGCCTGTGCCGTTTCATCTGGGAATGGAAAACTTCGTCATTCCCAAAGGTGAAGATTTAGTTAGAGCTATATATCAAATCATGCAGAGCAAGAGTGAGGATGCTGTGATATGAAGCAGCCTGATAGTCCGTTGAAGCTGCGTGAAGAAACTCAACTTAGAGGAATACGTAAACTGATTTCAAGCCGCCTAAGTACAGTATGGCACGAAGCTGTTCATGTTACACTGCATAAGCAGATGGATGTTACTATTTTTTATGCAAAAAGACAGCAATTCTCTCATGGTTTCGTTGATTATTTCTATTACGCCCTAATCCAAACATTAAAGCAGGATGAGTATAAAAAATTTAATGCTTATTATGATGGCACTTTGCTCCAAAGCTTTGATTCCATTCATCTTGGGCTCGCGGTTGATCATCCTAAAGGACTCTTGGTGCCTGTTATTCACGGGACGGATGCTGTGAGTCTTGATGATTTTTCCATAAAGCGGAAAGATTTGATGATGCGGACCAAGCTCTGGAAGCAAACACCACAAGAAATGGAATACGGAACCTTTACGATATCTAATTTAGGACTGTTGGGAATTGATTTCTTTACTCCTATATTGAATCCACCGCAAGTTGCTATTCTCGGTTTGGGAAGAGTTCAGTTCCAAGCGATTAGTTGGGGATGGGGTGACGTCCCTTCGAATAAGGTGACAATTTCAACTAGTTTAACCATCGATCACCGCGTGCTGGATGGAGCCGATGCAGCAAGGTTTTTAAATAGTCTGGAGGAAAATTTCACAAAACTACTAAGCGTGCGAACGGAGGAGTGAACATGAACTTCAAAGATAAAGTTGTCGTAGTTACAGGCGCAGGTGGGGGAATGGGGCGTGCTACAGCTATTGCATTTGCTAAAGAAGGGGCAAAGCTTGCCATCACGGATGTTTCTATAAAAGGACTGAATGAAACCGTAGAGTTACTTCAAAGTAATGAGGTTGTGGCAGGTGTTGTTGATATTCGTGATATTTCGGCTATCCATACGTGGATGGAGCATGTCAAAACAACATTAGGACCGGTTCAAATCTTTACTAATTGCGCAGGTGTGTTTAAGCCGGCACCCTTCTACGAAGTTACAGAACAAGAGTGGGACTTCACTGTGGATATTAACTTAAAAGGAAACTTTTTCTTTTGTCAGGCAGCCATGAAGCAAATGAAGGAAGCGGGAGGTGGCTCCGTGGTGAACATGGCTTCTACAGCCGGGGAATACGGTAGTATTCGCGCTGCTGCTCATTATGCAGCCTCTAAAGGTGGCGTGATTGCAATGAGTAAATCTTTGGCTCGTGAGGGCGCGCCTTCTATTCGAGTAAATGTCATTTCTCCCGGCCCGACAGATACTCCCATGCTTGCGGCTACGGAAGAAGAAAAGCGAGAGGCAGCCAAGCGCCCGATGGTAGAACGTTTGGGTACGGTGGATGATATGACCACAGCGATTCTATATTTGAGCGACAACAACAAAGCGGGTTACATTACAGGAGAAGTGCTTCGTGTAAACGGTGGAAGTTTGATTTAATGTTTCGTTGCTGCTCAATGGATTTCATTACAACGCACTCGAAAAAGTGAACATGGTAACAGGTTCACAAACTGAGATGGTACCACTACGCTAATATAGCTCTCGTCCTCAAGATAAAAATCTTGAGAATGGGAGCTTTTTTATATATGATAGTTTGTCAAGCTAAGTGCGATACCTCGTCCATGAAAACTTCGTGTGCTGAACGCCACCCAAGGCACTTTTTATGGCAAAAGTTAATGAGCTTAATTAATTACATCAACAGCTGTAACTTTCGAAGTCTTCAAACGTGTATAAATTAAGGGGGGATGTAATGAGAAGACATACACTTGACAGTGTGTATCAATTATATATAAAAGATGTCTATCGTTACTTGTACTCCCTTTGCCGAGATCATCATACCGCCGAAGATTTAGTTCAAGAAACATTCTACCGCGCCTACCTGTATTTAGACAATTGCAAGGACGATAAGGTGAAGCCTTGGCTGTTTCGTGTTGCTTACAATGCTTTTGTAGATTCCTATCGTAAAGAACAACGCAGCATACCAACTGGAGCAGATTTTTTTGTCAAGCTCCCGGATACACGGACCCCTGATCAATATTTACTTAATCAAGAGTTATGGGAGCACATAGGAGATGTCATATATGCCTTGCCTCACAATCAGAAACAGGCGATATTACTGCATGACTTCCACGAGCTATCCTATCAGGAAGCTGCGAATATTATGGGAATCGGACTATCTCATTTTAAAATTTTGCTCTACCGTGCAAGGCAAGCCTTAAGAAAGCGCGAAGAAAGGAAGGGGCATCTATGAGCGAAGAATTCAAACGACAGTTACAAGATTATGCGGAAGGCAAATTAAAGGGTAGTGAGAAAGAACAGCTGGAGAAAGAACTGAATAAAATGGAGGCTTATCAGACCTATCTTAACGAATTTATCGGTAACGACGAGGATCCTCGTCAACTCAGAGAAGGTTCGGCTCCAATTTTCGCAGAAGCTTCTTTGCTGCGCAGGAGCAAATGGAAAGCTCGGCTCCAGACGGCCTTGACCGCCATCGGGATTGTCATTTTGATTAGCTTAGTAAGCGTGGTATTAACTGGACTCTATTATGGACTAGGTAATCGTGCAGCTATTTACCAAGATGTCATCTCCTCAGCCATAGCTCTCACTCGTCCTAATTTGAGTATTAGCGGGAGTAGCAATTCGAATGCCTTTTTCACTATGGACTACAAAGGAACGTTAAGGAAGAAAATTGGATCAACGGAGTCATCCATCGGGGATTTTCATTTGTCATTCTTGCTAGGTTGGCCGGGTGTAGAACAAACGACATGGCGTAATGAAACTTCTTCCTCCAGCGCTTATTTATTTCAAATTCCTAAAGCTAAGCAGACGTCAACACAGAATTCGGAGTGGATCAAGCTGGATAAGCTGCCTGAGGGCTCCGTTTCGGAAATATTCGTTTCATTGGACCGGATGTATGCAACTAACGAGCTGCTGAAGCTTCTTGAAAGTAAAAATATGGACCCAGTCTGGTTTGCAGCCTATACGGATCAAGAGATGAAGCATGGAAATGATGAATCAGTAATGTCACCCGTAGGCTTTCCTTTTTTCCCTATATGGCACGCGGATGATATGAAAGTAACCAGCCATACCGAACAAAAAACGGGTTGGTTTAGCAAAATCGTGACAACGGGTTCCTCCTCTCCCGGGCTTGAGACTTATGGAGACGGAGAGGTGAGAGAACAAAATTTTCTGGATACGCTTCATCTCTTGCAAAAACACCCTAGTATCAGCAAGCAGCTTGCACCTTGGCTTCAGCTAGATGCCGCCGTCCAATATATAGATACTCATGGTGTGAAGCTATACGGTGTCGTATTAACAGGTCCGACCAAAGAGCTGTTGAAGTTGAAAGAAGAATCATGGGTTTCTAGTATTCGGATAGGCGAAGTGCGCTTTTGGAATTGGATTGATCGATGATGAGTGGAAGGAAAGATTGTCTGCCAGCTTTGATCGTACCTGTATCAGTGATTGTAACTGTTAAATGGACATTTCCGTTGGCGCCGCCACTGTTGCTCCCGCTACTGACACGAGAATTATTCGATGGAGCATATAAAGATAAAGCCGTACAATTCATAGATCTATTTGCTATCGAGATTATAGGGTGAACTGATAAAACTAAAAAATAACAGTTACAAGAACGAAATTTAGACGATTGCCTCAGACCCTCTGGAAACGGAAACATATAAATAATAATGTAGCCTTTTTTCAAAGAAAGGGGATTTGAGTATGTCTCAATCGTATCTTCCCAATATCAGCCCGCTAAATACACTTACAAGTGACGATGCTATTAACCTGTTAGTATCGTCTACCGCGTTGGAAGAATTGGGATTAAGACAGCTTATTCATGTAGATAGCGTAAAGCCGATTTCTGTTTGGCCTGCTGAAGCAATGGACATAGAAGCAATAGGAGATCCAGATGTAACAGAAATAGCAGGAGCTTCGCTTCCTTCAGCTGTTAATCTAATTTACGTGGCAAATGCAGGCAACGATAATGTATCTGTCATAGACGGAAATACGAATACCGTCATAGCCACCGTTGCTGTGGGTAGTATACCATTTGGAGTAGGGGTAAATTCTAACACAAACCGAATTTACGTGGCTAACCTTGTAAGTAATAATGTCTCTGTCATAGACGGAATTACCAATACCGTGATTGCTACTGTTACAGTCGGTAATTCACCATTTGGAGTAGGAGTAAATCCTAATACAAATCTCATTTACGCTGTAAATCTTTCTGGCAGCAATGTCTCCGTCATTAGTGGACTTTCCAATACCGTCATAGCCACCGTAGCAGTGGGTATAGGGCCACAGGGTATAGAAGTCAACCCCATCACCAACCGAATTTATGTGGCAAATAGCACCAATAACAATGTCTCCGTCATTAGCGGAATTACCAATACAGTCGTAGCCACTGTTAGTGTAGGTTTTGAACCCGTGGGTATAGGGATAAATCCCATCGACAACCGAATTTACGTGACAAATTCCGCCAGCAACAATGTCTCCGTCATTAGTGGACTTTCCAATACCGTCATAGCTACCGTTACAGTCGGTAACGACCCTGAGTTTGGAGTCGCAGTGAATCCTAACACAAACTTAATTTATGTGGTAAATATAAACAGCGGTAATGTTTCTGTCATAGACGGTAATGCCAATACCGTCATATCGACTATTCCAGTGGGTAGTCAACCATATGACGTAAGTGTGAATTCGCTAACGAATGGGATATATGTTGGAAACAATGGAGGTAACAATACTTCCGTCATAGACGGAAATACGAATACGATCATAGCCACCTTTGCAGTTGGTAATGGGCCAACTGGTGTAAAAGTAAATCCTTAATGGGAAGTTCATGACAATACATTGGAACAGCAACTATTTATGACCCAACAAGCTATTTACTGGACTAGTTTATTTGCCATGTTGCGATGAGTTAACGAGCGTATAGGGGGACAAGTGATTGAATTCGAGGTGAAACCATGATTACAATTAGCCTTTGTATGATCGTAAAAAACGAAAAAGATACTCTGGAAAGATGTATACAATCCGTTAAGAATGCTGTAGATGAAATCATCATCGTAGATACCGGGTCGACAGATCATACCAAAGAAATCGCAATGAATTGGACTTCTCACGTTATTGATTTTGAATGGAATCACAATTTTTCAGCAGCTCGAAATCGTTCTTTTACGGAAGCCACAATGGACTACATTCTTTGGCTGGATGCGGACGATGTGCTATTAGCTGAGGATCTAAATAAGCTGCTGCATCTAAAGGAATCTCTATCTCCTGTTGTTGATGCTATTTCCATGCCCTATCATTGTGATTTTGATGAGTATGGGAACATCACATTAAACGTGCGACGCGTAAGACTAGTGAAACGTTTAAAAAACTATCGCTGGTTTGGTGAGGTTCACGAAGATTTGTCAATAGGAGACGCCTCTTACTTAGACAGCGACATTGTGATTACTCACATGAAAAATCACGATATCTCAGAACCTGATCGGAATTTAAGGATTTATAAACACCTCTTGTCTTCAGGGAAGGACTTTACACCAAGGGATATCCTGCACTATGCTATGGAACTTCATCGACATCGCTTATATGACGAAGCTGTACCATACTATCTGAAAGTGATGGAAATAGAAAATCTTACTACAGAAGATAAAATCCATGTTTGCATGAAACTCGCTGATTGTTATTATTACCTTGGTAATCGAGTGAAAGAGAGGGAGTTTACATTCAAAACGTTTGAGTACGACACTCCGCGTCCAGAATTATGCTGCCGCTTGGCCTATTACTTCTATGAGAATAAGCAATTTCCCCAAGCCGTGTACTGGTACAAACTTGCAATTGATTCACCATTACCAAGGAATCCTTGGGCCACTACCAATCATGTTAGTCGGACATGGCTGCCTCACATGCAATTGGGTCATTGTTATTACGAACTAGGTGAATATGAATTATCTTATCATCATAATAAATCTGCCTTAGAATTCGTTCCAAACAACCGAGGAATTATCAATAATATCCATCTTCTTGCAAAACTGATAACACGAAAAAAATCGAATTAATATCCTGTTCATAATTACAATTCTTCGGTTGATTAGGGAGACTATGAAAGTTAAAGAAAATTATGAATAAGAAGACTCATGAAGGATACTCTGTGCATCCGGCTACACGATTTCTGGTAAGCGCCATTATGAACAGTAGGATTTTTCAATCTCTTATGAAGGAGCTTAGATATGTCACAATCGAATATCCCCAACATTACTCCGACAATTTCAGTTACAAGAGATGAAGCTATCAATTTGTTGTTATCCTCAATAGCCTTGGAGGAATTGGGTTTAAGTCATATTTTGAATGCAGAAGGGGAAAAGATTCAGTTTGTTCTCGGGACGTTGCCAGGAGTAAGCTCGCCACCATCGACGATCAGTGATCTTTTGTTAATCAACGAAAATGTAAGAGATACGATTCGTGATTTGACGATAACAGAGATGCTCTTGCAAAGCAAGTTAGAAAGTGTTCTATCTGCCTCAGATTCTGTTGGACCTACTGGGGCTACAGGTGCAACGGGAGTGACGGGGGACACCGGGGCTACAGGTGCAACGGGAGTGACGGGGGACACTGGGGTGACAGGTGCAACGGGAGTGACGGGCGACACCGGTGCAACAGGTGCAACGGGAGTGACGGGGGACACCGGGGCGACAGGAGCGACAGGCGTGACAGGCGTGACAGGTGATACCGGTTCGACAGGTGCAACGGGAGTGACGGGTGATCCAGGAGCGACAGGTGCAACGGGAGTGACGGGCGACACCG
>NZ_FOTE01000007.1:240877-241377 GCF_900114475.1 Paenibacillus sp. 1_12
CAACGGGAGTGACGGGCGACACCGGAGCAACAGGTGCAACGGGAGTGACGGGTGATCCAGGAGCGACAGGTGCAACGGGAGTGACAGGTGACACCGGGACGACAGGTGCAACGGGAGTGACAGGTGACACCGGGACGACAGGTGCAACGGGAGTGACAGGTGACGTCGGGACCACAGGTGCAACGGGAGTGACAGGGGACACTGGTTCGACAGGTGTAACGGGAGTGACAGGTGACACCGGGGCGAAAGGTGCAACAGGTGCAACGGGAGTGACGGGCGACACCGGAGCAACAGGTGCAACGGGAGTGACGGGGGCAACAGGGACGACAGGAACAGTAGGAGCGACAGGTATCACAGGCGCAACAGGTGCGACAGGCGTAACGGGAGTGACGGGTGTCACAGGTACGACAGGCGCAATAGGAGCGACAGGTATCACAGGCGCAACAGGTGCCACAGGAGTGACAGGTGGTTTAGGTGCGACAGGCGTAACGGGAGTGACG
>NZ_FOTE01000007.1:241387-373016 GCF_900114475.1 Paenibacillus sp. 1_12
GTGACAGGTGGTTTAGGTGCGACAGGCGTAACGGGAGTGACGGGTGTCACAGGTGCGACAGGCGCAATAGGAGCGACAGGTATCACAGGCGCAACGGGTGCCACAGGAGTGACAGGTGTCACAGGGACTACCGGAGCAACAGGTACAACTGGTATCACAGGCGCGACAGGGTCCGGTGCGGCTTTCATTGAAACATTGAAAATGGGGGACATAAATGCATTGATTGCTTTTAACACTGGTGGAGGAAACAATGAAGCGATTGGATCTCTTGCATTTAATGGACAGCAATCAACTATCAGTAGACTTGCAGCTTATGTCACTCAACTAGGTAGTAACACAGGTGACTTTCAGATGGCAGTTCTACAACCACTCACTTCAACAATATCTACAGTTATTGCTGTAACTACCGTAGTGTCCTCTTTAACAGCAGGTCTGTTCATTTTACCGTTAACAGCACCTGTTACCCTTAATGGTAATAATATTTATTATATTGCTGTATACAACCAGATTAACGGCTCAACGATAGGTGGACGAAGTACGGGTTCAGGTACAATAGGAAATGCTTTTGCAATCAATTTTAGAGTTCAAAATCTCACGGGATTTACTACGGGTGAATTAATTAACACAAGTGATACAAGTTTACTTTTATCACCTTGGAATGCTGGGTTAGCCTAGAATTACTTTCAACACCATTTAATTATAAATATAACCAACCCAATATCCATAACAATTAGACTGCCACAATACGGCAGTCTTTTTCATTAATCTGGCAGCGTTACAGGTCTAAAAGTAACAAAAAAGGCGCCAAATTAATATTTCTCTATAAATGAACATAGACGGAAATGTAGATACCACATTAAGATGAGTCACGTAAGCACAAGTTTACTACCAAGAAATACAGGTCAACTCATTAAGGAGAGATCAACATGAAGGCTGTTGACTTTACAGCAAACGAAAAGCCTTACAAGCCAACCGAGATATCAAGAAAAGAGAGGGTTGCACGCTCGTTCAAGAAAATGGTTCGGGATCGATGGCTGTACTTTATGATTTTTCCGGGACTTGTTTATTATTTGATATTCAAGTACGGACCGATGTGGGGGATATCGATTGCCTTCCAAGATTACTCACCTTTCTTGGGCATAAGCGGCAGCAAGTGGACAGGAATGAAGCATTTTATCAGGCTGTTTCAGGATCCAGCCTTTTATATGCTGCTAAAAAATACACTGCTGCTCTCCCTTGCTAACCTTGTATTCGCTTTTCCGATGCCTATTATCGTGGCACTCATGCTAAACGAGCTGCGTAAGGAGCTGTTCAAAAAATGGATTCAAACCATGATCTATATTCCACATTTCATGTCGTGGGTGATCATTGTCGGCATGTTTTTTGTATTATTCGAATCGCGGGATGGATTGTTTCAAAAATGGATCGTAACGCTCGGTTTGGAGCCTTTTACCTTTATGATGGACCCGCAAAAATTCCGGCCGCTTTACGTCATTCAAATCATTTGGCGGGATACAGGCTGGGGCACGATCATTTATTTGGCGGCACTGGCCGGCATCGATCCGCAATTGTATGAAGCTGCTAAGATCGACGGTGCGGGAAGGTTACGTCAAATGTGGTCGGTAACCCTGCCTTCGATCCGAAGTACCATAGTGATCCTGTTTATTTTGCGCCTTGGGGACATCCTGGATCTTGGTTTTGAACATGCCTACTTACTTTTGAACCCGCTGAACCGGGAAGTAGCCGAAATATTCGATACGTATGTATATACGATGGGTATTATTCAAGGGTCTTACAGCTACTCAACGGCAATCGGTCTGTTTAAATCGGGCATAGGACTCGTACTCGTGCTCATGGCTAACACATTGTCCAAAAAATGGGGAGAAGAAGGTATACTATAAAGAAAGGGGCTACACCCATGCTGCGCGATCGTTCTTGGAGCAGTCGATTGTTTGATTACTTGAATATGACGCTATTGATCTTGTTTGCGCTTGCCGCAACACTGCCATTTGTTCATATCGTAGGGACTTCTTTTGCAACAGAGCAGGAAATATTGACCAGGGATTTCATGTTATTTCCGACTGTATTTACTTGGGATGCGTACCGCTTCATATTCGCGTCAGATCGAATAACGAACAGCTTAGCGGTGACGGTACTGATTACGGTGGCTGGAACAGCGATCAATTTGTTCTTCACCTCCATGATGGCGTATCCGCTTTCACGAAGGGAATTAATCGGACGGAAACCGATTATGATGCTTATCCTGTTTACATTACTTTTTAGCGGTGGAATGATTCCTACATTTTTAATTGTTAAAAGCTTAGGGCTGTTAAATTCGTATTGGTCACTTCTGCTGCCTGGTGCGATCAGTACGTTCAACTTAATTATTTTAAAAAATTTCTTTCAGCAGATGCCGGACGGCATTGAAGAATCAGCAAAAATAGACGGCGCTAACGATTTAAGCATTCTCATCCGAATTGTGCTGCCGCTTTCATTGCCAGCGATGGCGACCTTCGCTTTGTTCTACGCGGTTGGACATTGGAACACGTTTATGTCCGCGATTTTATATATGAACGACAGCAAAAAATGGCCAATCCAGGTTCTCCTGCGTTCCATCGTGCTATTGTCGCAAGGCGGTTTGCAGGATGCAGAGAGTGTACCAGACTATTTGCACATACCGCCAGAAACGGTGAAGATGGCAGTTATTACCGTCGCTACGCTGCCGATTCTATGTGTGTATCCTTTTTTGCAAAAGCATTTCGCGAAAGGCGTCCTGCTTGGGTCCGTAAAAGGGTGAGCCCTGTGGCTGACTCAGCAACTAACGGTTTTAGTATTCATACATATAAAAATATGGAGGTCACAAAATATGATGAAACAGTTCACAAACAAAAGATGGCTGAATGCCGCAATGGTAATGACGATTGGAGGAACCATGCTCGCAGGCTGCTCCACTAGTACATTGGAACAGAAGAATACGTCTGTCGCCGCGGATACCGGGGTACCGACTCCAATCCAAATCATGAGCATCGGTGGCGCCGAAACGCCAAAGGAGAACAGTGAAGTATTAAAAGAAATCGAGAAAATGACGAATACAAAGCTTACCATTACTTGGGTTCCGGATTCGGCCTATGTGGACAAAGCGAATGCTACGTTAGCATCCGGAGAGCTGCCACAAGTCATGTACACCAATGCAATAAAGTCTCCCAATATTATGAATGCGATCAACGCGGGAGCTTTTTGGGAAATCGGACCCTATTTGAAGGAGTTTCCGAACTTGAACAAATTGGATCCAGACACGATGAGCAGCTTGGCTATTGACAATAAACAATATTTGCTTATTCGGACTCGCGATTCCGCTCGTCACGTAGTGGCATACCGTAAAGATTGGCTTACCACATTGGAACTTCAAGAGCCGAAGACGTTGGACGATTTATATAAGGTAGCCAAAGCGTTCACAGAGAACGATCCCGATAAAAACGGCAAGAACGATACGTACGGCTTTACGGAAATCAACACACTGGATACATTTAACCGGAATATTGCTGTATATCATGGCGCACCCTTAAGCTTTGGGATTACAAACAATGCGCTCGTACCGTCCTTCTCGACGCCGGAATATTTAGAGGGGCTTAAGTTTTACCGTAAACTGTTTGCAGAGAAAATAATGAATCCAGATTTTGTGCTCATTAACAGCAAACAGCGGATGGAAATGATGACTAAAGGAAAAGCGGGAATTATTATTGCACCGGATTCCGACTTAATCACGATTCAAAAGGATGCGGTAAAGCTTGACCCGAAAGCGGAGTTTGCTTTTCTTCAAGGCTTCACGGGGCCAAAAGGGTTGAAGGTTTCCGGAACCGGCGGTTACCTTGGTGGATTCCTTTTCGCTAAAAACAGTATTAAAACAGAAGCGGAGCTGAAGAAAATACTAGGATTTTTTGATAAAATATCTACTCAAGAAGGCATGACCTTGTTGTCAAGGGGCATTAAAGATGTGGATTATAAGCTGGTGGACGGCTTTGTAACCCCTATTCCAGAGCGTTCCGATGGCAGGATTGCAGATGGTGCCTTTAACAATTTGGCGGTGCTGCACCAAAATGTAGCCTTACCGTTGAAACGGACTCCAGTCGAGGACAAGGTGTTCAGTTTAGTTGAAGCAAACAATAAGATTGCTATTTTCGATATGGCCCGAGCCTTTAATTCTCAAACAAAAGCAGAGAAAGGCGCTCAACTGGATAAAACCATTAATGATGCGCGAATCAAATACATCATGGGCGAAATCGATGAGTCCGGATATCTGAAAGCTGTAGAGCTATGGAACACATCAGGAGGTAATCAAGTTATGAAAGAGTTAAATGAGGAGTACCAGAAATCATTGAAAAAATGATCTAAGAAGGAAGATGGCTCTTGCCATCTTCTTTCTCACAGCTGTAACATCACGAACATGATTTGCCCATATTGAACACAATGTTAGTATTTCGATGATTAGGTTTTACGGAGGTGGCTCATGAGGGCACGAAGAAAGCTTACATACTTAAATAAATTGGTGCTCTACGGCTGCGTTCTTGGTATTGTCCCCCTTTTGACACTCGGCATATTTTCATATATTCGCGCGTCGAATACGATTCAGAAGTATGTAGAAGAAAGCCATTTGCAAATATTGAAGCAAAACGAGTTCAGGGTTGAACAAAACCTGAAAATAGTGGAGAC
Organism: Paenibacillus sp. 1_12; assembly: GCF_900114475.1. Lineage (GTDB taxonomy): Bacteria > Bacillota > Bacilli > Paenibacillales > NBRC-103111 > Paenibacillus_S. The sequence continues at coordinate 246,098 of NZ_FOTE01000007.1, forward strand.
GACGATCACCTCTTTTTTAAGCTCATCTTTTGTGTCTAATTCCCTTTTACTTCCACTTGAGAATAAATACTATGATGAGTTTACTCAATTGGCAGGAAGCTTTCGACAGCTGCAAGTATTTGAACTGGGAGTCACAGAAGTTGGTTTTTATAATTTGGAGCAAAAATGGTTGATTACCAATCATGGTATTAGCGCCTTCGATGAGAAGACAGCCAATGAAGATGTCGCTCTTTATTTGAACATAAAAAAGGATTCTTCCTGGATATATGATTCGAACGGCGTGAAGCTGGTCAAGAAAAACCCCGTTTTCGTTCCTTCACCGTCTATCATTGCGATAGCCGGGATTCCATTGTCTCACTTGCGCAGCTTGCTTCTGTCGGACAGTAAGCTGGGCAGTACGTTTTTGCTGAATGAGGACTTGCTGCCTCTAGCGTCCCAGAACGAACCGTTTACCAACGATTTGCTGCAGTCTCAAGAGGCGATAACCGCCATTTCGGACAAGAAGCAAAAGAGCGGCCATTTTGAGATGGAATACAATAATCAAACATTGGGAGTGACCTTTATCCGATCTCCACTCAACGGTTGGGTTTATGTCGCTGCTGTGTCTATTGATGATATTACGAGGGAATCTAAGGCGATTGGTCAATTTACGTTATGGATCTGTTTAATCATTGTCTTGTTTATTGTGGTGGGCACATTGTTTGGCTCACGTCAAATGTACGGTCCCATTCGCAGGCTTCATGCGGCTGTCGTTGGTCAAGCGGACAAAGCAGGGAAAATCGGACACGGTATCGATGACGAGCTGCTGCAGATCCGACAAAGATTTTTATCTCTACTTGATACACAGCAGACGATGACGACGCAGCTGCAGGGACAGCAAGGCCAGCTTAAGGAGTTTTTTGTTCGCAGGTTGTTTTTAGGTGAGGTACAGTCTCGGGAAATCAGGGAGCAAATCCAAAGATTCGGTTTTAACGATTCATGGAAGCAATTCACAGTGGTTACCGTGGAAATCGATTCACTCGATCAAACGCATTATCAGCAAAGGGATCGGGACCTGCTTCTGTTTGCTATCAGCAATATGGCGGGGGAATTGGCTTCACCCGATATCCGATTAGATCCAATCGTGCTGCACCAGGGTCAATCCACCGTGATTGGCGCAAGTGGGGGAGATCGTGAGCAGGTGAAGCAGTTAGCGTACCGATTTGCGGAACATATTCAGCAGGCGGCAAGCTCTTACCTTGGCTTAACTGTTAGTGTTGGGATAAGCAGAGATTATCATGAGTTGAGCGATGTGCCAAAAGCATATCAAGAATCGCTAGAAGCCTTAAAATACAGAGTAAGATTAGGAAATGCAGCCATCATCTTCATTGATGAGGTGATTAATCAAACGGTAGCTGAAGCCTCTTATCCTGGCAAGTTGGCTGAAGAACTGATGAAAGCCGTCAAAAGCTCTGATTTGGAAATGGCAAATGTATTGCTCCCGCAATTTATGCAAGAGCTTGTTAAGGAACCGTTTCATTTTCAAGAATACCAATTCTCACTAATCCGATTCTTGTCTGAACTTGGAAGCTTGCTGCAGGACCAAGGGATACCGCTTCGCACTCTCGCTACGGCAGATGAAGCGCTCTTTGATCATTTGCTTAAGCTTCGAACTGTGGATGAAATTGAAGTTTGGTTGAAGCAAGCGGTCATAAATCCAGTTCTTATCATGCTCGAGGAAAAGCGGAATTCACAGTTCCAAAATATTTCGGATGAGGTGATCCGGATGATTCATGAAGGCTTCGATATGGATTTAACCTTGGAGGCTTGCGCCTCTCGGATCGATTACCATCCTCATTATGTATCCAAAGTGTTCCGACAAGAAACCGGCGTTAATTTTAGTGATTATTTGCTGCAGCATCGGTTGGTCATGGCCAAGAAATGGCTGGTGCATACGGATATGAAAATATCCGATATCGCAGATAAGCTGAAGTACGCGAGCGCGGGGAATTTTATTCGCTACTTCCGCAAAATTGAAGGAATGACTCCGGGACAATACAGGGAACAAATGCTAGCATCCTGGAATGGAGAGTATGAGGAGGAGGAGGTCAAATAAATAAGAGACCCTTCTTTCATTCAAGAGCATGCAGCAAGCTTCATGCTGAGCAAATTAATGTAGAGGAGCTGTATGTAGATGAAAGGCGATGTGTATGTATCTTCCATTACCAAGAAGACGGACGAACTAACCGGTACGGAGCTCATTCAGCTCACCGATAATAGCGGGGACACGTATCATCCGTACTTTACGAAAACATTAATTGATCTTAATAACGAGTATATGCTGCTTGGCTCCAACAGAACAGGGGCATGGCAGCTATATACGCTGCGTTTACGGGATGGACAGATGGTGCAGATTACGGAATCTATTGGTATTCAACCGTTCAATTCGGTTCTTGATGCGAAGCATCATAAGGTATATTATTTTGCGAATCGGACTTTGAAATGCGTAAGGTTAGATAATTTGGAAGAAGATGAGCTTATGGAAATTCCCGAAGGCTTTAAACCGAGTGATATGTCCATAACGAACGAAGGGGACTTTCTTTCGTTCTCCTACGTTGAGAAAATTGATTTATCCACGGAGACGACCAAAATATATTCGGCTATGAGAGAGACGTTTTTCCGTAAACCCACAAGTGTTATCATCCGCTTTGATGTTGCGAAAAAAATGCCTTTTGCGGTGTGGGGTGAACACCGCTGGATTTCCCATGTCAACATCAGTCCTCTTGATCCAAATTTGATTTTATTTTGTCATGAAGGCCCTTGGCATTTGGTTCACCGAATGTGGACCGCCCGGGTGGACCGTGATGAGGTATTGCCTTTAATCGATCAGCGACCAGGTTTGGAGAAAATCGGACATGAATTTTTTACCGCAAGCGGCAGAATCGGAGCTCAATATTCATATAGGGACCGAATCGGCGATGAGTTTTATAAGCATGGGGACATATTCGTCAATGCGGATGGAACTGGCGAGAGAAGGTATTATTACCCGTACACCCGTCCTTCCCATATTCAACTCAATTACGAGGAAACCCTTGGCGTTGGGGATCGCGCGCCGATTCGTAAGGAGATGAAGGATCACGGCAACTATATTGCTTTGTTGAAATATGAGGGAGAAAGTGTTCAAGTTGGCTTGCTGTGCAAGCACGAAACGTCCTGGCGAACACAAGTAAGCCATCCACACCCAATATTCACGCGTGACGATCAGTATGTCATTTTTTCATCCGATAGGGGAGGGAAAGCAAATGTTTATATGGCCAGGGTGGACTGGGATGCATGCGTGAAGAGCGATTAAGAATGGCGATACCCGATAGACTTGTTTGTGGGTCTTTAAATAGGAGGAATGTACGTCATGAGTAAACGTGAACCACAAGAACCGATCATGGAATGGTTGTATGCTGGACCGTTTGAAATCGACGTTTCGGACTTATACGAGAGCAATTATCAAGTTCCGATCGAGCCGTATGAGCATTTTTTAGCGTCCGGAATCTCAGAGGCAGTCCAAATAAGGAAGGCTAAGGAGGGAGAATCTTTTCAATGGTTCAATCAAACTAAGCCTTGGACGTATCTAAGAACGAATCCCGCGGATAAAAAAGTCACCTGGGCAAGGTTTGGTACGCATGCCCGCTTGTTGCAGACTTTTGCTTATCAAGAGCTCTATATCGAAAATGCCAGTGATGTTCGCTGTCATCTTCAAATAACTGGAAGCGCGGCTCTCATAATCAATGGCAAGGTCGAGTTTCATTTGAATAAATTTGGAACAGCGTCTGCGGAACATGATTTCACGATTCGGCTGGAAGCAGGCTGGAATAGCTGCATCCTTGTATTGACTAATGTGCACGTACACAGTATCAATTCTTTTGCGTTAAGTTATGATGTCCCTGATTTGGTGGTAAGGCTGCCTCTTGTAGAGATGACAACGGAGGAAAGGGCTGCGGTTGAAGCTCAATTTGACGACTTTTATTTACTTCATACATTACTGGACGACAACCATAAAGGTGTTGAGTTATGCTTCGACCGCTTCATCCAATTGGAGGGAGGCTACGAAGCCGATGTCTATAAAGGCGATCAGAGGCTGACTCGTATAAAAGTAGAGGGCAGCGGTCCAGTAACGATTCTGCTTTTACCAGGCTCCTCACTGAATGAAGCAGATGATTATACCGTCCGTTTGCGGTATGTGTCCCGATTAGGGCAGGCTGTAGAAGGGCCGTCGCTTCCCTTTCAAAAAATTAGCCATTGGGATTTTACTGAAGAAATCAAAGCAAGCTTCAAGTTGAGAACAAGTGCTCTTCTGAACCGTTACGTATCTTTGCCCGCCCCAACTTTGACTCAACGCGGTATTGGCGTAAGCGGCATTTACTATGAGCTTGCGAAGCTTGAAGCAGGTCATTCTGCGGATACCCTTCGTTACGAAATCATCGAGAATACGTTGGATTATATAGAGTCACGCTATGATTGCGCCGATTTTGCCCTGCACGGAGTGCTGCGCTTATTTTACAAATATCGGTCCCATCTTTCATTGCCGGAAGGCTTATGGGAGCGTGTGAAGACAATTATCCTTGGGTTTAAATACGGGGAGGACGAACCGGGTAAATCGATGATGTTTTGCCGCAGCGAAAATCATCAAATATTATTTTTCAGTGCTGAATATTTGGCAGGTCGGCTATTTCCGAATGAAATCTTCATGGCAAGCGGGCAAAATGGGGTATTCCATGCGTTTCGTGGACGGCTGAAAACGGAGCGTTGGATTAAAGAAAAGGGCACTTACGGGTTTACGGAATGGCACTCTAACATTTATTACGAGGAGGATTTGATTGCACTGCTGAATCTGCACGATTTTTCCGAAACGGGCGGATATTTACGACACTTGACCAAGCAGCTCCTTGATTTTACGTGCTTTTTGATAGCGACTCATCAGTCTCGAGGTGTGATGGGAACTACGCACGGCCGTTCTTATGAAAATATGATGCTCCATCCCGAGCTAGAAGGCATGAGTCATCTGAATTGGCTATTGTTCGGTCAGCCTGAACGTATCGTAAGTCGATTGTCTATGGGAGCTGTGATCTTATGTGGAAGCGGTTACAAGATACTCCCTGATCATGAAAAACTTGCACAGTCCGTAAAGCCGATTTATACGTTATCCCGCATGGGGATGTTCCCTCATCACGGACTTGGAGGTGTGAATTGCGCCACATACCGTACAAAGGATTATATGGTGTCGGGAATGGTTGAGTCCAAGAAGGGAACCAAGGGCGACTTGGTGCAGGCAGGTCAAATATTATTGGATGGGCAATTGCCTATTTTCGTTACCTGCTTCGATAATAATTCGGAAACAACTCGCCCCTCTTATTGGGGAGGCCAGTACGTTATTCCAAAAATGATAACTTATAAAAATACTATGGCCTATATATATGAGATTCCGACTGTTGCCGGATTTACGCATTGTTATTTCCCTTTCTCGATGTTCGATGAAATCGTCCAACAAGGTAAATGGTTATTTGGAAGAAAAAACAATGCTTATATTGGGCTTCATTCTACGAATACAATGATCCGTACGCAAAGCGGAAAATGGAAGGACAAAGAGCTTCTATGTCTGAATAAAAGCAATACTTGGCTCTTCGAAGCAGGAAGCAGGGAGGAGTGGGGGAGCTTCTCCAAATTTGTCGAGGCCATATCATCAGCGGAGCTGAAGCAGGACGATGAGGTTTTACTGTTTCACTCGCCAACGAACGGGAGATTTGAGCTAAGCTGGAATCAAACCTGCTTGCGTGGCGGTAAAGCTATGTTAGTGAAAGATTATCCGCTGATACTCAATGATTATGCTTATGGGGAATATGGCTCTGGCATCATTGAAATGAAATTGGAGGACAAACAAGGTGTATTGAATTTTAATATGTAACATGGCGATTATAGGTCTGTTCTTTTATATAGCTAATTATAGAAGGGAATGTTATGGATGATAAGTAACTATGGTTCTCCCTCTTTAGTACAGAATGCAGCTTTGCTGAAAAACTTTAACTGGAAGCATTCAGAATTCCTTGTTAGAGAAAGGGTGTTTAATGTTGCGAGAAAGAGTCTGCTTGCATTGGTCGCCTTATTAGCGTGCCTGATGTTTGCCATCAATCCCACTTATGCTGATATTGTAGCGGTTGATGAGAGCTTTGATAATCCATTATCTGCAAGCTGGCTCGCAACATCTGGCTCCGCAGGTATTACCAGTGGGGTTTCGGGAGCGCACGGCAATGTTTACAAGGTGTACAAAAGCGCAGCCGATTCCAAATTAAATACGTGGTGGGCATCCCCTGTATTCAATACGGATACGGTGACTGCCGAACTGAGAGGGATGACGGATAATTTCTCTGCAGAGCGAGTCATTACACTTTCCAAGAATGATAGCTTAACCTCAGAAACGAATATGAAGGTGTTTGCCTATCTTGTCATCAAGACGGATGGCAGCCTTGTCGCAAGACCGTCGAGCGGAGCGTCAGGTGATATCGTATTGCTTGGAAGTGGAGGTATCGTAGCTGGCACCTGGTATTCGCTCAAGATAGACATGTCTTTTGTTACGAACAAGTATAAGGTATATGTAAATGATCAGCTAAAGGGCTCCAATCTTGCTCGTTATTCGGCAAACGCCACTGGGATATCGTTTTTTCAAGCTAAAGCTCTTTCAGGAAGTTCCCTGTATATCGATGATCTTAAAATATATAGAGAAGCGCCATCAGCACCAGCCGGAGGTTTGAGTGTGACTACGAGTGCTCCTCAGGAGTCTGGCTTGGAAGGCAAGACCATTGTGAATGTTGCCGAAGCAGCAAGCACTGGGAATACGTATAAGTATAAAAACTTCGGCAGTGTCGCAGTCACGATCCCCAATGTAGGCGACAATGCCACAGACTATGTGGTTTTACCTGCAGACGGCCTAATCATGGCGTCTCGAGACGATAAGATTGCCGTGATCGAAGTAGATGGCGGAGGTGGAATCGTTAGGTTCGGCCAAGCGGTGGCAACGTCCGCTGATATTGTGGCGATCAATGAAAATTTTGAGTCAGGTATATTGGCCGGTGCTAACTGGATCGCTACCTCGGGGACCTCGGGAATCGTTAGTGGTGTGCAGGGAGTTGCTGGCAAGGTATACAAAGTACAGGTGCCAGGCGGTACCTCTAGTTTGAGCAGATGGTTCACGAATGCCTTGTTCCAAGACCGTAAAACGGCTGTGACTGCTCAAATGAAAGTGATGATGGATAACATGAACGGGGATAAATCCATATATTTGTCTAAAGCCGATGATGCGAACGGAACGAATAGAAAGGACTATGTCTATCTTGTGCTCCAAACGGATGGAAGTCTGGTCGCCAAGAAGGGAAACAGCGATGGCACGGACAGGGTTTTACTCGACAGCGGCAGCTTAGTTTCCGATCGATGGTATGCAATCCGAGTGGATGTTACCGTAAGCTCCGGTAAATACAGTGTCTATGTGGACGATGAATTGGCAGGATCGGTCATCGCGCGTAATTCATCAAGTGCAACGGAGATTACGTATTTTCAAGCAAAATCCACACTAGGCAGTGCGATTAATTTGGATGATCTTATCATATTCCAAGCGATTCCTCCTTCAGGCTTGTCCGCCGTTCCGACCTTCGAGGCAGCTAGTTACTATCTCCCGTACGGAAATTCGGAGGCGCAGGTGAATGTTTATTACAAAAAGAAGGATACGGTAGAGTGGAAGAAGGCATTTACCCCCTATTACAGCAACGATGACCATCAATTCCGCGGAAGTATCGTTTATTTGAGTGAGAATACGGACTACGATATGAAAGCCGACATTATAGAGAATGGAATACAGACAGACTCGCAGCAAGCCACATTCAAGACTTGGACCTCTGAGGTTCCGATTGCTCAAGTCATCCCGGTATCGCAGTTGCATAACTCAGGCAGCGGTCCGTTAATTATTGACAAGCAGCTGTCGGGAACGGCAACTGGTTGGATCAAAATTATCGGAGACGGTACAACGGTCATCGATGCCGGTAATGCTTCGGAATCAGCTGTCAGCGTGAAAAACACCAAGTACATTATTTTGGAAAATCTAAAGGTAAAAGGCGGTAAGCTCAACGGCTTCGAGATCAACCAAGCAGAATCAATCCGAATCATCAATAATGAAGTATACGGTTGGGGGAGAGCAGGTGTGATAAATCTTGAGAAGGGTGATTATTATGACGAAACGGGAGCGCCAATTGACTTTGATTCAGGTATCAAAGTATTCGACTCCAGTAAAATTGTTGTCGAACGCAACTATGTACATGATCCTCGCGGCCAAACCAATGCATGGTCTGGTGATACATGGGCCAATACACACCCTCATGGTCCTACTGCCATAAATGTGAAGGGTGGCACGGGGAAGGGGGGGATCGTCGTCCGGTACAACGATTTGATCGGCAGCGATGATCATCGTTGGAATGATGCGATAACAGGTGGGGCTTTTAATGGGTATACATATGCAGGTCTCTCCCGCGATGGAGACATCTATGGCAATATGCTTGCCTTCGGTCAGGACGACGGTACGGAGCTTGACGGCGGTGCGATGAATGTTCGTTACTACAATAACAAAATCGAAGGCTTCTATTCGGCCATCAGCACGGCTCCTAACATGCAAGGGCCGACCTACCTGTTCCGTAATTTGGTTACCAATTTGGGTGACTCCTACAACAAGGTCAGTTCAATGGTTAAAGCAGGTGGTGGAAGCACCTATTCCAAAGGGCGGCAGTATTATTTCAATAATACCGTATTTACCCGTGGTCAAGGTATCAATGGAATTGGCTACGGAAGTGATGCGGACCGTACGCTGTTTTATGCAACATCGCGCAATAATGTGATTGTGAATACAAGATACAGCAAAGACTCCGCTATCAAAGATAATCAGATGCTGAATACGAACGATTTTGATTATGATGTCCTCGGCAATCGTGCCTATACGAACGGACTTCCCAAAGTGATTTATTCGGAAGGACAAGAAGCACACGGCCAGTTCGGGCTTCCTTTATTTATGAATATCGCGAATGCGGATTTTCGTCTTTCGGCAGGCAGTTTAGGGATTAACTCCGGTTCGGTTCTGGATAATTTCGCCGATTCCTATACCGGTACGACACCGGATGCGGGTGCGTGGGAGCAAGGTGATTCAGCCCCATTGCCGGCTCGCCCCATTCCGCTTAAAGCTGACAAATATCAAGTTAATTTAAATGGTACTGAAGCGCAAAGCGTTACTGTAACCGTCGGTACTCTGAAGGAAAACAGCATGAATTATCGTATTCGAAAGAATGAGGCCAACGATTGGCTGACTATCGTTACCCCAGACAGCGGGACGTTGACTTCAGATACTACGCTGACATTAACTCTTCAAGCGGATAGGACGAAATTCCGGCGTCATTTGGAGAAATCAGTCGTGCTCGTCCGTTTGGACAATGGCTACTCATTGCCGATTACGGTATATGCAGACCAGACTCCGCCTATTACCGATCTTGAGATTACTGGCAATCGAATCAATGCTTCTACTGATCCCATTGCCATTTACAACTCAGATCTGGTCCTGAGTATGTTTGCCAACAACGAAAGCCTAAGCTATATAAAATATGAGTACAGCTTGGACGGCGGAGCTCATTGGGGTGCGTACAACGGGCAACTCACTTTTACTGAAGACAAGAACTACACCTTGATGTACCGTGCCATTGATGCCTCAGGGAATGTCGAGGCAGCCCGAACATTCAGCTTTATCGTCGAACATATGGGGCAGCAGCACAATATGTTGGCAGCTCCTGCAAACTTAACGGCCTTATCAGACGACGGACATATAACGTTAGGTTGGAGCAGTGTGACGGGAGCTACTTACTACCATATATATCAAGGGGTAACAGCAGGTGTATACGACTCTACCCCTGCAGCAACAGTAACGAGCACAACCTATACGTTATCGGGCCTAATGAATAATCATGTTTATTTCTATACAATTAAGGCAGTCAATGCAGCAGATCTCAGCCCGTTTTCTAATGAAGTAAGCGTAACACCTCAGACGGTCTTTGAATGGACCAGACGTGTTAACCGCGTCAATGGGGGGGTCAAAGGTCATTTTGAAGTATTACCTGTACTTTCTGCCAACGTAGAGTTTGATTTTTAGGCTGTAGTATGATAATAAGGGGGAGTAGCTAATTCTATTCATTTCATTGGGAGGCCAAACATGACGTTTCAATCATATTTCGAAAACCGCAAAGAACAACACATGCAGGAATTAAAGGAATGGTTGTCCATTCCGAGTATCTCAGCTTTATCTGTCAATAAGCCTGATGTTTGCCGAGCAGCCGAATGGCTGTCTGAAGCGTTGAAACGGGCAGGTTTGGAAAATGTTTCGATCCACGAAACAAAAGGGCATCCAGTTGTTTATGCTGATTATGTGCGTGGAGAGGATAAACCGACAGTGCTTGTTTACGGTCATTACGACGTTCAGCCCGTTGATCCTCTAGGCCTGTGGGAAACGCCGCCCTTTGAGCCAACTGTACGTGACGGAAAGCTGTATGCTAGAGGTGCTACCGATGATAAAGGGCAGCTTTTTCTTCATATTAAGGCTGTCGAAGCTTTCTTGGAGCAGGGACTGCCGCTTCCAGTTAATATCAAGTTTTGTGTCGAAGGTGAAGAAGAGATCGGCAGCCCCCACCTCCCATCCTTTCTTGAGCAGAATCGAGAATTATTTGCGGCCGATTATGTGTTGATCTCAGACACATCGTTGCTAGAGAAGGGACGTCCGGCCATTAGTACGGGACTTCGCGGATTATGCTCTTTGGAGGTTGCAGTTACGTCTGCGCGGACTGATCTTCATTCGGGTTCCTATGGTGGTGGCGTTCCCAATGCGCTTCATGCGATTGCCGCTCTGTTGACCTCGCTGCACGATGAACAGGGCCGAGTCACTGTAGCTGGATTCTACGACGATGTGCCGGAGCTATCCGATTTGGATCGCGAAGAATTTGCAAAGCTGGCTTTTGACGAAGAGAAGCTGAAGCAGGAACTAGGCCTTGATGAACTCTACGGTGAAGAAGGTTATTCGTTCGTGGAGCGCGTGGGAGCGCGGCCAACGCTGGAGGTGAATGGACTTTATGGTGGTTTCCAGGGTGAAGGTACGAAGACGGTCATTCCACGCGTGGCAACTGCGAAGATCACCAGCAGGCTAGTGGGAACGCAAAATCCGCAGGATATTCTAGACAAGGTCGAACGCCATTTAAAAGCACATATACAGAGTGGCGCGACCGTGACCGTTACCCAATTGGAAAGAGGCAACCCGTTTACGATGAATCCCGCCACTCCAGTCTTGCAAAAAGCAGCAGATGCCTATGAACGTGTCTATGGTGTACGCCCTGTATTTACCAAAGACGGCGGTTCGATTCCGATTGTTGAGGCGTTCTCCCGCCTGCTGGATGTTCCGGTTGTACTGATGGGATTTGGTCTGCCGGACGAAAACCTGCATGCCCCGAACGAACATTTTAACCTGGAAAATTTCGATTTGGGACTGCTTACGATAACAACGTTTTTGCAGTTGTTATCTGAGAGCAAAAACTGAGTTGAAATGATATGAGTCTGAGTATGAAGCCAGCTTTTTTGCGCGAAACCAAATAGTAAATTAACAGCCGGAGTGTGCCATTAGACGCTCCGGTTTGTAGTATTTAGGACTTGGCGCACCCTTGAAAAGTTGATGATCTGAAATTGTAACCGTTTTCTTTGATATATAAGGAATTGCTCTGCAAACATTCCTTGGCTTATATTAACCCAAATAAGATATGAAAACAGGAAGGAATTCCCTATCCAATTGCGAATTACAATACTAATCCCAACCCAAAGGAGTGATTATTTATTATGACTCAATCGAATCTTTTACCGCGCTGCCTTCCTGAATCGGTCGGCATTTCTTCATCGGCAGTATCCGCCTTTTTGGAGGCGGCGGATAGCGGCGATCATGGTCTGCACAGCTTTATGCTGATGCGCCACGGCAAGGTTGCTGCGGAAGCCTGGTGGTCACCTTACGGACCTGACAGGCCGCATATGATGTTTTCCTTAAGCAAAAGCTTCACCTCGACGGCTGTAGGGCTTGCCGTATCTGAAGGGCTGCTTTCGGTCGATGATGATGTCGTCTCTTTTTTTTCGGAGAAAAATCCAATTGACGATGCCAACCTGAGCAAAATGCGTGTAAGGCACTTGCTATCCATGTCGACCGGACATGAAAAGGATACGACCAATTCACTGCGCGAACGAAAGGACGGGGATTGGATTCAGGCGTTTCTCGAATTGCCGGTCGAGCAAAATCCGGGCACGCATTTCGTCTATAACAGTGGCGCAAGCTTTATGTTATCCGCCATTGTGCAGAAGGTTACAGGTCAAACAACACACGAGTATTTACAACCGCGTCTGTTCGAGCCTCTCGGCATCACCGGCACCACTTGGGAAACCTGCCCTCGCGGTATGAGCGTTGGCGGCTGGGGCTTGACCCTAAAAACCGAGGATATTATCCGATTCGGGCAGCTGTATTTGCAAAAAGGGCAGTGGAACGGCCAGCAGATATTACCAGAGTCTTGGGTTGACGAAGCCACGTGTTTCCATGTGTCCAACGCAGGGACCAGCGAGAATATCGATTGGCAGCAGGGCTATGGTTATCAATTTTGGCGATGCCAGCATAACGCATACCGAGGTGACGGTGCATTCGGACAGTTTTGCATATTGCTGCCTGAACACAATGCGGTAGTTGCTATGACCTCAGGTACGAGAAACATGCAAAATGTCCTCAATCTCGTCTGGGAGCATCTGCTACCGGCAATGTCGAATGGTTCACTACCTGCAGATGAGCGGGCACAGGCTGATTTGGCTGATAAAGCTGGCGTTGTTGCATATTCTCCACTGAGCTCTGATATCCGGTCGCCTTTGTCCGAGCAGGTTTCGGGCAGCCGCTACGGATTTCCTGAGAACGAGCTGAACATTCAGGGGGTAGCATTTGATTTTAACGCGGATGAATGCGTCGTCACACTGTGGCACGAACAGGGTCAGACGCAGGTGCGATGCGGGCTTGGCTATTGGGTAGAAATGGATACGAATCCGACTCGTCAACCGTCTCGGATAGTGGCAAGCGGCAAATGGCAAAGCGATGATACATTCGTAATGAACTGGAGATATGTGGAAACCCCGTACTCCGAAACGATGACTTGTAAGTTTGAGGACGACAAGTTGAAGGTGCTGATCGACCCCTACGTCAAGTTCAACAAGATGAAGGAGCCTATCGTTCTTGAAAGCAATAAAATGGACAGTACATTGGAAATCTGATTAGCGGTTCCATTTTTGACAATCCTCCTGTCCCTGTAAAGGCTAGAAGGTTGTCTTTTTTATACTCTAAAGACACAAACGGTTCAGAAAGAGTTCTAATGTCATGTTCCATCGTCACAAAAAATGAGCAAGCATATATGAGATGATAGAATGGAGTCATGATCAAATGTGAAGTTCGATAAGATGCCATTCGATGCCAGAATTGCTCCACCATCTAGTGGCCCTGCTAATTAAAGCAGGAAAATTGCTGATGCATTCATAAAGGGAGAGGAATTTTATGAATAGTTCAAACGTATTGTCTTTTAATTTTGAGGATGACGGGACGATTCCGAACAATCCGGATCTGCCTGTACTTGTTTACCAAGGCGCGTTAAAGGATAAGGCTGATCAAGCCGAAGCCATCTTTAATCAGAATAACTGGTTGAATAGTTGGACGAACGGTGTGTATGGTTATCATCATTACCATAGCAATGCGCATGAGGTTCTGGGTGTGCTTCGTGGAAATGCAAGGCTGCAAATCGGCGGCGAATCCGGAGAAAAAGTTGAGGTGTATGCAGGCGACATTATAGTTCTGCCTGCAGGAACAGGACATAAAAGACTTGAGGCAAGCCCGGACTTTAGAGTTGCAGGAGCTTATCCAAACGGGATGAGCTGCAATCTGAAAACGGGTAGAAAAGAAGAAAGACTCTCTGATCTGAATGAAATTAAACAGGAACAGGTCCCCCTACCTAAACAAGATCCTATATACGGCGCCCAGGGGCCGTTGATTACGCATTGGAAAAAGTAGTGATCGTGGAGTCCTCTGAGTTCGGCAGGTTTATACCAAACAGGCTGCCACGAGACAGCCTGTTTTTACGCGTATGAGTATTTGTAACCGATAGAACTATATCTGCGTACGTTATCTGATTTTGTTGGCGGACCCATTCTTAAACCTAAACTAGTGTTTTCATTTTGTCTTATAACGCCAAAAACGACACCTATAGGTATCGTTTTTCTGATTTAGGTTGTATTTAATAAAGGATTATTCTCTCGTTTTCCATAATCATATTATAAATCATTTACGAATATAAGTCTATACTTTTCTGAATATTTAATATAATTTGTGTAGGAAGGAGGTATGAAAAAAATGGAAATTCAAGCACTCATCAAACAATATGTTATACATCCACAACGTGTATATTTTTGGATTCTAACTTACTTAACTTCTTATTATGCTTTATTGATTATGCTTGTCGGAAGTGGTGTACTTATTGCTTCAGCAGAACTGGCCATTCCTAAATATGTGGAAGCCTTTATCGATTGGGTCATACCAAGTAAAGACAATGAACTGTTTGGCACTATGTTCTTGGGACTGTCAGCACTATTATTCATCTTGGTCTGTGCAACCGCCTGGAAAAATACACTTCAAAGAAATCTACAAGAGAAAGCATCCCGTGATTTGCTGGAATCGATGCTAATTCACTTAAATCTTTTGGGAGTCGCATATTCCGACAGGCATCCGACGGGTGAAACATTCTCTTTGTTTCATACGGAAATAGCTGCTGCCCAAACGATATTTAAACAACATCTACCCGCAATGATCCAAAGCTTTATCACATTTCTCTTTTCTGTGCTCGTTTTATACAAAATACAGCCTATATTTGTACTTATCATTGGGGGATGTTTTCTTACCTTCTATGTACTCGGTCCCTATTTTTTGAGAAAAACAAATACATACAGTAAAGAAGCTGCTGCTAACCGTACCACTTTACAAAAAAAGCTGTATGATAGCGTATCATCCTTACTGGAAGTCCGGTCTTATTCAGCCCAAGAATGGGATCAGAGACTATTTAGGGCCAAAGAGGAAGCACTCCACAGATCGGAATTAAAGCGGCAGCTATATTGGCTTATGCGGTGGTTATGGCGTAAGGTGACCATCAATATAGGGCTTATCATCACCTGTATTTATGGAATATCGATGGTATACGCTGAACGAATGACTGTTGGGGAATTTACCGCAGTATTCACAATTTATTTTATTATGATGGATGGGTTGATCGAACTGGTAACGTCATTCATGGAACAAAGCCTTCTTCTTCACCAAGTGGAACGATTGTATCAATTCATGCATGAAGAGCCAGAAGTGAAAGAAAATCATAAGGCTGTTGTATTGCCAAAAATACGTGGGGATTTACAGTATAAAAATGTTCACTTTCACTATCATTCAGAAGACACGGTGCTGCAAGGCCTGGATTTGAAAGTATGTGCAGGTGAAAAAGTTGTTATTGTAGGTCGGAGTGGTAATGGGAAATCGACATTATTGAAATTATTGGGTCGATTTTATGATCCGTCTCATGGTTATATAGGGCTGGATGGGGTACAGCTGGATCAAATTTCAATTCATCAATTAAGAGATGCAATCGGATATGTTTTTCAAGAAACGTATCTTTTCGGGACAACCATTCGGGATAACATCCGTTTCGGAAAAATAGAAGCAACAGATGAAGACATTCTGAAGGCGGCAAAGGCTGCGTATGCTCATGAATTTATAGAGAAGCTTCCACTAGGATACGATACCTTCATTGGCGAACGAGGGATAAAGCTTTCTGGTGGACAAAAACAGCGAATTGCAATAGCAAGAATGTTCATAAAAGACCCCGCAATCCTGCTCCTTGATGAAGCTACTTCTGCTTTAGACAATTCCAGTGAAAAAGAGGTTAATGATGCATTACACACATTGATGGAAGGGCGCACTACGATTACCGTGGCTCACCGCTTATCTACTATTCGCAGCTATGATCGTATCGTTGTACTTGAGGCAGGCCGTGTCATAGAGGATGGTCCATATGAATCGTTAATAAAAAAGAAGGGATACTTTTTTCAATTGATTGAGGGTGAAAAGGAGGATAAGCAATGAATTATGTCTGGCTGTGGACTTATGTTGCACAAAGAAAAGGTTTATACCTTATAGCTTTGGTTGTTCTAGTCATCATGGCTGTGTCTGGCATTGGAATGGTAGGGGTTCAGAAAATGATTTTGGATGATCTACTTGTTCAACGCCAATATGATCGGATGTTTACGGTTCTTGGATGGCTAGCTTTAAGTATGGTGCTGTATTACGTTTCACAAACTTTATCTAACATCTTGATGCTGAGCAACCAATTGTTTTTTCAAAGGCAGCTAACCAAGTGTCTGATGAATTCGCTTCATCGTATATCTGCTCAAAATTATCGGAACAGCAGAGTCGCTGATCTCATGCATTATTTTAATCAAGATGCAGTTGAAACGGCAAAGACGATTTCTCATTATATTCCTTCCGGTTTGCAAAAAATCGCAACTATGATCATCCTTCTTTATATCGTTGGGAGTGAGAGTTGGGTCATCGTCATAAGCGCAATTGGGTTAGGTATTCTCTATATATGTATAAGCAAATATTATGGAATCCGTCTCAAACATGCAGCAAAAGAAGTACAAGAATCTAGGGCAAAATATCAAGTAGGCATGGAAGAAGGCATTTCATCCGTCCGTGAAACAGTTGCTTATAATCGAATAGGTTGGCAAACGGACAAGCTTAATAAATTATTTTTGTTATATTTCTCTAAAATTTTGAATGAAGGCAAATTAATGAATAAACAACTTTTCACAAGCGAGCCCATTAAGTGGGGAGTCGTATTGCTTGTTCTCGGATTTGGGGGATACCAGGTCATGCACGGCTCCATGTCTATCGGAATGTTCATTATTACTTTCCATTTCTCGACCCAGTTGATTTATGCAGTTCATGCCGTTTATTTTTTTGTAATTGAAATTTCTCAAAAGATGGCTCATGTTGAACGTTTACGCTCGTTTACCAGTTTAGATTCAAACTCAGAAAAAGGTAATACCTTAGAAGATCCAATCGATTCTATTGTTTTTGATTGCATTCGTTTTAAATATGAAGAAGATGGTCAGGAAATACTAAGTGATTTAAAGTGTACGGTTTCTGCTGGTAATCATGTTGCTTTTGTCGGATCAAGCGGAGCTGGAAAGTCTACACTTGTACAGCTGCTGCTTCGATTTGTTGAGCCTGATAGTGGTGAAATTCGGATCAATAACATTTCCTTATATGATCTAAACAACTCGGAATGGATGAAACGAATAGCAGTTGTATCTCAAGAACCGTATTTATTTCCCGAATCGATCATTTTTAATTTGAAAATGGGGGAAGAATATTCCAATAAGGTTATTGAAGAAATATGCCGATTGACTGATATTCATGATTATATAATGAGTCTTTCTGATGGTTATGAGACTAAAATCGGTGAACGTGGGATTACTCTCTCTGGGGGGCAACGGCAGCGTATTTCGTTAGCCCGGGCTTTATTACGGAATCCAGAGGTCTTAATTTTAGATGAGGCTACATCACAATTGGACATGGAAACAGAACGCAATATTATGCAAAATATTAAATGTGCGAGGAAAAATAAAATAATGATAATAATCGCTCATCGATTATCAACAGTTGAGAATTCAGATGTTATATTTTATGTGGCAGATGGTCGTATAGTCGAGCAGGGAAATCATTCGTCATTAATGGATTTGCAAGGAGAGTATTCAGGACTAGTGCTGCGGCAGCATATGTCAGCTAGATAAGATGAACCAAAGAAACACACAGCCCGAGCGTAGAAAGCGGACCCTTCTGGAGAAATGAAGTGTTCGCCTTTGCGGACGGATTCTTACCCCGAGGGAAAATTTATTTTTTAACGAACAATGATCTTTACGAACATTGTTCGTTGTGGTATAAATATATTAAGCCATTCAAAAATCTAACTATAAGGTGTTGATACTCATGACAAAAGCAACAGAAACAGTAAAGGAACAGCAACGTATCGTAATTGTTGGGGGAGGACCGGGCGGGCTGACGTTGGCTCTTATTCTCCAAAGGCATGGAATACAAACCACTGTCTATGAACGTGAACCGTCCCCAACCAGCAACCAGCAGGGTGGTTCACTGGATCTGCATATCGAGTCCGGTCAGAGAGCGCTGAGAGAGGCGGGTTTGTATGAAAAAATCGAAGCGATCGCTCGATATGAAGGAGAAGATTTTCGCATTTTCGATAAATCTGGCAAAATCTATTTGGACGAAGCGGCTGAAGACAGTGGAGGAGAGCGACCCGAAATCGATCGCGGTACGCTGCGTAAGCTATTATTGAACGCGCTCGATCCTGATTGCATTCGTTGGGGGCATAAATTGGTCGAAGCGATTCCTCTGCAAGATGGCAGGCACGAACTTCACTTTGAGAACGGGCAAATGGACACTGCTCATCTTGTCGTGGCTGCCGACGGTGCCTTCTCCCGTATTCGGCCACTACTTACGGATTCGGTTTCTGAATATAGTGGACTCAGTATGGTTGAACTCAACCTGCAAAATGTCGCCACTGCTCATCCTGATATCGCTGCTTTCAACGGTCGTGGGAAAATGTTTGCACTTGCGGATCATAAGGCAATTATTGCTCAGTTGAATGGAGACGGGAGCATCCGTGTATACTTGAGTTTTAAAATTGAGCAGGAATGGCTCGATACTTGCGATATTCCGTTTGATCAGCCTGATGCGGCGAAACAGATGCTGCTTCAGCAATTTAGCGATTGGGACGACTCACTGAAAAATTATATTCGATCCGCAGACGGTGCCATCCTACCTAGACGCATCTATATGCTTCCTGTAGGTCTTAAGTGGACCCGTAAACCGGGCGTCACACTAATAGGTGATGCCGCGCATTTGATGTCTCCTTTTGCGGGAGAAGGTGTCAACTTGGCGATGCTGGATGCCGCAGAACTGGCATTGTCTATCGTTCAACACGGCGATGTAAACAAGGCAGTCGAAGCCTACGAGGAGAAAATGTATGCCTATACGTCCAAAGCAGCCGAGGAATCGGATGAGAATCTCAAGCTTTGCTTCTCTGAAGATGCTGCAACCAAGTTGAGTAGTTTGATGAACCAATATCGTGACCAGTTACCCGTCTAACGAATAAACTTAATCATCATGGTGTAATCAAATATTAAGTGTATATAATTCTGTAGGCACGAAGTGTTCATCTTGGCCGACGGATTCTTAACCCTATAGGACTAAGAATACAATATGTATATTTGTGTAACTGTAAGCATTGTGCTATCATAATAGCCATCATAAAATGCGATGAAGAGAAAAAATACGAAGGCTCTTATGTCCAGAGAGCAGAGGAAACGCTGAAACCTTTGCCATAATCCCTTTGTATGATGTCGTCTCGGAGCTTTTGATCGAAAGTCGAGTCAATCGTTGGTTCGATGAGTAGTCTCGAACGGAATGGCACACGTTATCGTGCTGCAGGTAAGGGAAACCTTACCTCATGAGGCTGAAATCGTAAGATTCTTGGCAAATCAGGGTGGTACCACGAAATGTTCCCCTTTCGTCCCTTTAGGATCGACAGTAGTTTTCTGTCGCCTTAGGATTTATTTTTTAAATATAAAAGCGATGAAGAGAAAAAAATACGAAGGCTCTTATGTCCAGAGAGCAGAGGGAACGCTGAAACCTTTGCCATAATCCCTTTGTATGATGTCGTCTCGGAGCTTTTGATCGAAAGTCGAGTCAATCGTTGGTTCGATGAGTAGTCTCGAACGGAATGGCACACGTTATCGTGCTGTAGGTGAGGGAAACCTTACCTCATGAGGCTGAAATCGTAAGATTTTTGGCAAATCAGGGTGGTACCACGAAATGTTCCCCTTTCGTCCCTTAAGGATCGGCAGTTGTTTTTGCCGCCTTAGGATGAGAGGGGTTATTTATATTTAAGGAGGCAGTCAAATGGAAAAAGAATCTACGTCCACGGACCACGCGCATCAACATTCTCAGGGTTTGATAACTGGCTCGGAGGCCCTTTTACGCGGCTTGCTATTGGAAGGTGTCGAATGTGTATTTGGGTATCCAGGGGGAAATGTCCTTTACATCTACGATGCAATGGCAAGTAATTCAGATTTCAAACACATTTTGACTCGACACGAACAAGGGGCTATCCATGCGGCGGACGGTTATGCCCGATCGACAGGAAAAGTAGGAGTTTGCATCGCTACTTCGGGTCCAGGAGCGACAAACTTAGTGACCGGAATTGCTACTGCCTATTTTGATTCTGTACCCCTCGTTGTCATCACTGGTAATGTTCCGACTGCAGTTATGGGCACGGATGCATTTCAGGAAGCAGATATCCTTAGTATTACAATGTCAATAACCAAACACAGTTACTTAGTTCGTAACCTACAAGACCTTCCCCGCATCATCCATGAAGCATTTCATATTGCAAATACAGGGAGGAAAGGCCCAGTATTGATCGACATCCCTAAAGACGTATCCAATCATAAAATACTGTTCCAGCCATCCAACCATATGAATTTACGTGGTTATCATCCATATCCAAAGCCTGATCAAACAGAGATAGATAAATTAATACTGGCTATTACAGAATCCCAAAAACCGATCATTATAGCTGGAGGTGGGGTGGTTTATTCAAATGCATCAAATGAGCTGCTCGAGTTCGTGAATAAAACGAAAATTCCTGTGGCAACCACATTGCTTGGTTTGGGTGGTTTCCCCAGTGATCACGCTTTGTGGATGGGAATGCCGGGCCATCATGGTACGTATACGGCCAATATGGCAATCCAAAACGCCGACATGATTATTTCTATTGGTTCACGATTTGATGACAGGGTTACAATGAAGCTGGATGGCTTTGCTCCACAAGCCAAACGGATTGCACACATCGATATTGATCCGGCTGAAATTGGCAAGAACATCCATGTGGATATTGCATGCATCGGTGATATAAAAGCTGTACTGGAATATGCAAATACGAAAGCTAAGTCCTCCCAATCGAGCAGTTGGATCACGAAAATCCAGGAAGACAAATTCAATTATCCATTGCAGTACCGAGATTCCGATACGGAGCTTAAACCCCAATTTGTTCTTGAAATGATCAATGAGACAACCCAAGGCAATGCGATTATTACTACTGACGTAGGTCAGCACCAAATGTGGGTAGCCCAATTTTATAAATTTAAACATCCTCGCTCACTCATAACATCAGGAGGTCTTGGTACCATGGGATTCGGGTTCCCATCTGCAATAGGTGCTCAGATAGGAAATCCAAACCGTCTTGTGATTTCTATAAACGGTGACGGGGGCATGCAGATGTGTGCACAAGAAATGGCCATCTGTGCCATTAATAATATTCCTGTCAAAATTGTCGTAATTAACAATCAAGTGTTGGGTATGGTCAAACAACAGCAAGAAATGATGTACGATAGTCGCTTTAGCCATATTGATCTTGCAGGTAGCCCCAATTTCGTAAAGCTGGCTGAAGCATATGGAATTAAAGGTTTGAGCGCAAGCAATAAAGTAGAAGCCTCCCATATTTGGCAGGAGGCTCTGCAGACACCTGGACCTGTACTTATTGAGTTTGTAGTGCCGAAAGAAGAGAAAGTATATCCTATGGTTCTTCCTGGAACGACGTTAGATCAATTGATAATGGGGGACTTCGAATGACTAATCTTGGGCTGCTGACATGGCAGCCCTTGATCAATCTAACACTTTATTTCCATCAAATAAATGGTGAATATATACAAAATATAGTATAATATTGCTGTTCCATTATACAAGACTTGATTTCATTCAATGAAACTTTGAGGTGAGGTGGAAAGATATGTCCTATTCCATTCGAAAAGCAAAAGAAGATGATATTCCTGTTCTTTCTTTACTTATGCAAGAGTTAAGCGGTATGCCTATTTCACACATTGATATGATGAACAGGCTCGAGCTGGCGGAGAAAAGTTCAACAGATACAATTTTTGTTTACGAAGAAGAAGGAGATATTAAGGCAACTCTTATATTTCGTATCCGCGAGAACTTTCGTGAGGTAAGCCGATATGGCGAAATTTGTATAGTTGTCGTTCATTCATCGGCAAAGCGACAAGGTATTGGAAAACGTTTAATGTCTTTTGCAGAACAACGTGCCACAGACTTAGGATGTATAGGAACATATCTTATTAGTGGTTTTGGTCGAAAAGACGAAGCCCATTCATTTTATTTGGATTTAGGATATGAAATTACTGGTTATCGGTTCGTAAAGAAATTATGATATCTTAATGTCAGTTTAATAACATCAGAATTAGGCTGTCGGCTGATTAGTCCGGCAGCCTTTACTACGTTCAAGGGAGTTTATTACTACAAAAAGACAAATGTATGTCTTTTAATTAAATGGTATAATTTGAGAGGGTATTTTTTGCTTTTAGCTTCATTTATTGAAAGGTTGGTAATCGCTGTGAGCCCATTGATAATAAAAGATATTCATTCATGTACAAACCACTTTGTCTCTTGTTCAAAAAAGGTGACTTCCCTCCTGATGAGCTGCATGTTTATCCTCAGTATGACAGGCAGTGTTTCAGCAGAGTCGAATATTACAGAGACTTCACCTACAACAATAAATCCTTCAATTGTGAAATTAGAGTTTGAATCGATGGACCCGCCATTTGCTGTCAGCTATATCCGTTCAGTGATGAGACCCGGAATGCTTCCGGAAGCTGTTACGAGATATCTTGGCAATAAGCATCAAGAAGTTCAAACTCATTCTACAACGAATATTGTGACCTTATGGAGATATGATATTGGCGTTAAAGAGGGATTTAATCCGATTGCAACTCGGAATGATCAAACATGGGCTGATGAAATAGGCATACAAGATGGCAGTATTTACGCTCAGTTTTTAATCCGATGGGAAAATGGTAAAGCCGAAAGTTTCTGGTTAGCTTACTTAGGGGCTGATAAAAGAATCAAATTTGAGGAAGTCACTGGGGAGTTATGGGGATCGTTATGGGCTCAGGCTCCAAAAGAACCACCCGCATCATTCGATAAGGATGTCTTTGGTAATAGCTATATGATGGACACCAGCTTTGGCTGGGCAGTTGGTAGAAAGATATGGAGAACGATAGATGGAGGGATGTCATGGATCGATCGTTCACTTCCTAAGGAAGGGGGAACCTTCGGCTTTCTTAATATTGTGGATCAAAACACATTACTGGTTCTATTTAATCCGAAAGAGGCTGGGGGAGAGATCACAAATGATAACACTGAATTCGAACTTAGCCAAAAAAACGTATATCTCACTACGGATGGTGGGGATAGCTGGGAGCAGTTAGAGCATCCTTTAAAAGGTCGCTGGGGCATTCACCCTGCGGTTACATTGTACGAGGCACAATTTGCAGATAAACATGTTGGGTATCTTTATGCTTATGCCGAACCTGGTATGGTGAAGGAACGTAAAAGTTTATTTTTGATGACCACAGATGGCGGACAAGATTGGACTGTACGCAGCGAAGATATTACGAATCAAGAGGATCTTGGTAATGCTACGCCTTACGGTATGGTGCTACGAGATCTTAAAGAACCGTGGATCACATACAACAATACGGATAACGGAAACCCCTTAATAATGAAATCCACCACCGACGGTCTTTCTTGGGAGCGAGTGAAATTGGAATTACCAGTTCAGGCATTAGACAAAATTACTTATCCGTTAACAAGTCCATTTTTCTGGGGACCCCATCATTCAAATGGGCTCATTGCCTTTTCATTAAGCAAAGATAGTAGCTTGGAAGGGATTATTTGGTACAAAACCACAGATGGAGGCATTAGCTGGACAAGTCAGGTTTCGACTTATGAAAGTATAGCAGCCCGGCAGCCTTTAGTGGGGCCAAATAGGGTGGATTTTTCGATTTTCGCCTATGATCTCAATAACATATGGATTCTTGATAATGCTTTAGGTGAATTGTATCGTACTACAGATGGCGGTGAGAAATGGCAGTATCTGGGTTCATCTCCATCTTTTCAAAATGTTCAGAGGCTGATATTTTCAAGTCCAGCTGAAGGTATCGCTTATTCCCGTTTTATTAGCCTCCATACGAAGGATGGAGGAACAACTTGGATGGAACCACAATAGCAGATCAGGGTTTGAATGAATACGTTCGAGATCATGACCAACAAGGATTAAGAACTAAAGTGAAGGGAACGATACAATTGAATCAATATGAGTTGATTGAGGTATATAAAAATAAGTTGCAAAGTTATTCACCGGAGCAACTTAGGCGTGTAACCGAGCAAGGAGTTTGGTCTCTCGGCCAAATGTACAACCACTTGATCCTTGTGGCTTATGAGTACCTTAACCATGTGGAAACTTGTATGTCAGAAGGAGAGGAACAAAAGTGCGGTAAGACAGAGGCCGGGGAGCAGGTGTACAGGCTTGGCAGATTTCCACCCATCAAAATCAAGCTGCCAGATCACCTGGACAATCCCAACAATTCGGAAAGTAAAGAGGATCTTACCATCGGGCTCGACCAACTGCGGCAGAAGATGATGGAATGGGAAGGAAAAGTGGACACCGTGAACCCAAACTATAAGTTTAAACATGATGGCTTCGGCTGGTTGAATGCGCGAGAGTGGTTCGATCTTATTGGTATGCATTTCCGTCATCATCTGCTTCAGAAGAGCGAACTGGAACAGAAGCTTGGGATATAAGCATGGATATGGATAGAACTGTACCGGTACAGTTCAGTTATATATGAATTGCCAGATGAAGTCTCTCCCTTTACAATGGGGCTACGCAGCCGAAGGATTATCACGGTGAGTGATTCAGAAATCAGAGGTGACTCCCATTGTATCATATGACGAAAGAGGAAATAAAAGCATACCTGCGCAGAATCGGTATTGTGGAACAACAGGCACCTACCAAGGAATATTTATTTGCGCTGCATCAAGCTCATGTGAGGACTCTTACGTGGCAAACGATAGACATTTTTGCGGGCAAACCGGCAGCAATCGGTTTCAAAGAATCCATTCAACTTATTCTCAATAGCAGAAGCGGTTACTGCTTTCACCTGAATGGGGCATTCAGTGCCCTACTCCATTCCTTGGGCTATCAGGTAAATTTGCACCGAGCTGGAGTTCAGCCATTGGGAGCCGAACCGCGTGTGAATTCGTTCCATCTGGGTCTAAGTGTTAATCTTGTGAATGACAAGGAGGGAGAGGATCGGTGGATTGTCGATGTGGGGTTGGGAGATATGCCTTATGAGCCAGTTCCGCTTCAGCACGGCCTCTATAAGCAGGGGCATTTGAGCTACAAGGTGATGGAATCCAGCGTGGTGACCAACGGATGGCGCTTGGAGCATGATCCACTGGCCTCTTTTGTTGGGGTAGATATTGATGCTGCGGTGATTGGGAGTTTGGAGTCGTTTAAACCGAAGCATGATTATTACAGCCGCTCACCGGAATCACCTTGGATTAATATTTTTCTGGTTAGACAAAGAGATGCCGGTGAAAGCAACGAGCTCCGAGGATGCATATGGAGCAGGCGCCATAAGGACGGCCTGACGAAGATCGAAGTGGGAAGTAAAACACAATGGCTAGACCTTTTGGGGGATGTCTTCAAAGAACATCTGGTGAATTACAGCAGCTTGGAACGCGACGAACTATGGAAAAGGGTAGAGTCCGCGCATACAGAGTGGAAAGCCTCCAAGCTTGGAGCGGGAAAATAGTTAGGTGAGAAAACGGCAGAGATGTCGTTTTTTTTGTTTGATACGTTGTATACTCATGACAAGATTATGTACGTGTCAACGTGTTTAAAATTGAGAAGTGACATCATTACGGCGTATTTTCGAATAAAAAATGAGTCATTCTTTGATGTTGTTAATGCGTAACGCATTTAAATGTAATTTAATACCAAAATGTCTTTAAAAATATAAATTGTATGATGAAAAATGTGGAATTTTATTCTAAAGTTACTGTCGAATCTACAAGCAACATGTTAGAATAAAGAAAGCAATAGAGTTTAGATATTTTCTCAAATAAATATATTGATTACGGACACAAATGAAATCGTTTTATTTAGAGGGGGATAATGAATTGTGCAGGATAAGGTAGTGGCTATTACGGGTGGAGCTGGTGGTATAGGAAAAGAAGTGGGTGAGTTGCTTGCTTCAGTGGGAGCCACTGTGTGGTCTGGGGATTTACAAACGAATCCTTCTGCCTTATCAGGAAAAATAAGATATTCCTATTTAGACGTAACAGATGAGGAATCCGTAGTTTCTTTTTTTTCTAACATTCAGAATCATAGCGGTCGAATAGATTTGCTTATTAATTGCGCAGGGGTTGGCTTGTTTAAACCCATTACTGAAATAAGTTTAAGTGAGTGGAAAAAGGTTATTGATATTAATTTAACGGGTACTTTTCTTTGTTCAAAAGAAGCATTTAAGCTCATGAAACTAAATAGTGGAGGAAGAATTATTAATATATCCTCAGTTGCAGGTTATATTCCACTAGCCAATAACGGAGTGTACGGAACATCTAAATATGCGGTACATGGTTTTTCACAAATATTAAACGAGGAAGGGAAAAACGATAATATTAGAGTCACGACTATTTTCCTGGGAGCAACAGGTACTGAGATCATTAATAGTATCGGAGACTTTGAGGCTGCAGATTTGTTAAATGTAAAGGATGTTGCAGAAGTATTTTTAGATTTGGCCAAGAAACCACTACATATGCGAATAGACGAAATCAAAGTGTTGCCCCCGAAGGGTATACTCTAAATCAAAGGACAGTGAGAAAATGTCATTAGCTTATATTACAAGAAAAATACATTTTTCCGCCGCTCATTCTTATCGGGTCTCGAATTGGAGCGAGGATGAAAATATTCAGGTTTTTGGATTGTGCAGTAATTCTAATGGTCACGGTCACGATTACGAGTTGGAATTAACGATACGTGGAGAAATTGATGAAAAATCAGGGATTGTTATTAATGTAGTGGAGATCGATAAAGTTATTAAACAAGTAATAGATGAAATTGACGGTAAATTTCTGAATAAAGAACATCCCTATTTCATCGAACATATACCAACCACAGAGAATTTAACCACTTACCTATGGAATAGGATTGATGGTAGTTTTACGAATGTCGAGTTATTTCGAATTCGAGTGTTGGAAAATCATTACTTACAATCAGAAAAGGGGAGAGGTCCTTTGGTTTACTTAACAAGACAGTACCATTTTTGTTCAGCTCATCGTTTACATAGTGATCATCTATCTGAAGAAGAGAACAAGGAACTTTTTGGAAAATGCAACAATCCACATGGCCATGGACACAATTATTACCTTGATGTTAGTGTGGGTGGAGAACCAGATCCTATTACGGGAATGATAATGAATTTGGCCGAGTTAGATCAAATTGTAAATACAGTCATCATAAATAAATATGATCATAAACATCTAAATCTGGATACAGAGGATTACAAAGAAATGAATCCAACTGGAGAAGTTATGGCGATGGTAATCTGTAACCTGCTCAAGTCTAATATTCCAAAATTACACCGAATTGGATTATGGGAAACGAAGAAAAATTATTTCGAATACTTTGCTTAGAAATTACACCTAAAGGATGATTAACTTGTCACTAAAGAAGAAACTATCTATTATGTTTTCATTAATTGTGACACTTATTCTTATTTTAAACAATGTAATCAATTATTTCTTTGCTGAGAATCTTCTTAGAACGGATCAGGAAAAACAAACGGAGATCCTTGCTAATGTGATCGGAATATCCATAGAACGTTCCCAATACAGTGCTCAGTATGTCGAAGACTTGATTGGCGAAAAATTGCGTATTGCCGGAATCGCTGCACAATATGCTCTAGATCCTGATGCAGACAAAGTTACCAACGAAGAACTTAAAGATGTCGCGGATAAGATTGGAATTTCACATATTACTTTACTAACAAAAACAAATGACGACATCAAAGGAATAAAATCCACAGAACCTAAAGAAATAAATATGAGCACAAAGGATTGGAAATACTGGTTTACAGCGTTTAATCAATTATTCAATTATACAAACGTATCCATTCCTGAAGGACAAAAATTAAAAAATTATTGGTCTGGACCTATGAATACGTCCTATACGGATCCCGATCATGTTGACAAATGGGGGTATTATTACGATGGCACAACAAACTATATTATTAACCCCTATGATAGAGACGAGCAAATAATAAGTTTTAAAAATCAAGTGGGTGTTGAATATATCTTAGGACAAACTCTTAAAAATAATGATACGATTTTGGAAATTACTGGGTTTAACCCTAAGACGTTTGGTAAGCCACCCATTTATACTGAAATAGAAGGTTCGAAGTATATTGATTATGTAAATCAGGAAATACAATTCGGTAAATATACTTTTGCGAATAAGTCTAAGGACTTATTGGTCATTAATGAAGCTATCAGCACAGGGAAATTAGTCAGTTACATTACTACATTAAATGAGAAAAAGGTTTTGAAAAGCTTTATTCCAATTGCTAAAGATTCCTCTTATGTTATTGGAATTGTAACGGATTATAATATTATTCAAAGTGTATTAAATATGCAGCTTAGTAATAATTTAATTATTTCTTTAATTGTGATAGTTGTCGTTTTACTATTTAGTTTCGTTCTCGCAACCTACATTGTCAAACCGCTTAACTCGATATTAAACAAAGTAAATGAGATCGCTAATGGTAATTTTGGTGTGAAGATCAACGTAAACCGAAGCGATGAATTCGGTTTGCTATCTAATCAAGTTAACATCATGTCACATAACTTAGAAACCTATACCAATGAGCTTAAGACAAAAAATGCTGAGATTGAATATTACGCTTATCAAGATTACTTAACCGGTTTACCTAATAGAAGGTCTTTTATTAATAGATTACAAAATCGATTGGAAAACTATGATGGTTCCAGCAGTCTCGCTATTATCTTTGTAGATCTGGATAGGTTTAAATTTGTTAATGATACGTTTGGACATTCAGTGGGAGACTTATTACTTAAGGCTGTAGCCATACGGATTTCTGAAGAAATCCGAGATCACGGAACAGCATCACGAATAGGTGGAGACGAGTTTATATTAGAAATTCTACATCATTCACGAGAAGACATATCCCAATTAGCCCAAAGGATTCTTAAGGAATTGTCAAAACCTTATATTTGTGAGGGAAATGAACTTATTATTACTCCAAGTCTTGGGATTAGTTTATACCCTGATAATGGATGTGACGCAGAAACATTAGTTCATAATTCGGATATTGCCATGTATCGTGCTAAAGAACAGGGGAGAAATAATTATCAATTTTATGCATATGAGATGAATGAAGTAATATCCAAGCGTGTTCAGTTAGAAAAACGACTACGGACTGCTTTAGATAATAATGAATTTGTCCTTTATTATCAGCCTCAAATACATTTAGAAACAGGAAATATTAATGGAATCGAAGCCTTGATTCGATGGAACCAACCCGAACTTGGCTTAATTCCCCCATTAGATTTTATTCCTTTAGCCGAGGAGATAGGGTTAATTGTTCCGATCGGCGAATGGGTCTTGCGCAGGGCCTGTGAACAGAACGTAATTTGGCGAAATGCAGGATATCCCCCTATGAGGGTATCTGTTAATCTTTCAGCTCGACAATTTTTGCAAAAAAGTTTGATAGAAAATGTTAAACAAATATTAATAGACACGGGTCTTGAGCCCCATCTGCTTGAGCTGGAAATCACAGAAAGCATAGCGATGCATAATGAGGAATATGTAATTACAAAGCTTAATTCCTTAAGCAGCTTAGGTATCAAAATTGCGATTGATGATTTCGGAACGGGTTATTCTTCCTTAAGCTATATTAAGAAACTCCCTCTTAATACCTTGAAGATTGATAAATCATTTTTAGCTGATATTAAAAATGATTCGGATGATGAGGAGATTACATCAACTATTATTGCAATGGCACGAAGCATGAAACTTAACGTTATTGCGGAGGGGGTAGAGACAAGAGCACAGCTTAACTTCCTCCAACAACGCAAATGTGATGAAGCGCAAGGATATTTATTTAGTAAACCGTTGACAGAGGAGGATCTTGGCGACTTATTAGATAATCAGAAGCAGCGGCAAGTCTTTTATTAAATATCGGAAACATCAATAAATACTGAAGTGGGTAAAATATCAGCGTTTTTTTAAAAATATTGAAAGAAGGTTCTTGTCATCATTTGATGTCAAGAACCTTCTTTTATTTCCGAGGATGCGTTTATATTGAGTTACGATATCGAACAAGTCATCTGCTATCACGGCGGATCGTATAATGAATCGGATGTGCATCACCATTTGTGGGACCAGTTGCAATTAGATAGATTTCGCCGGGTGTTCAACACAGGAAAGAACAACTAAAACTAAAATATATTGTACGCTTTTGTAAGAAAGTGTTTATACTAAAGGAACCTACGAATAAGGAGGCAATAAACATGAAAAAAATGATGAACCACACCATGCCAACATATAAGGGTGGATCCATTATATAAATGGTTAAAGTTTATACCCCTTATGTGTTATTCAAAAAACACGAAGAAGGGGGAAAACCATGCGTTTTCCAGTGAAAAAATTTCTTTCCTATTATAAACCGTATGGAAAGTTGTTTATGCTCGTATTAGCTTGTACTTTTATCGTTTCTGCTGTGAGCCTGGTGTTTCCGCTGCTTGTTCAGCATATTACGAAAAATATACTGGCAGGAGACTTGTCTACTGCACTGAGTAAAGTGTATGGGATTGGCGGATTGATGGTTATTTTGGTCGCTATCCAGAATATCGGGAACTATTTTGTAGACTATAAAGGTCATGAAGTCGGCGCTCGTATGGAAAGTGATATGCGCAGCGAGCTGTTCGCCCATATGCAATCCTTTTCTTTTGATTTTTATGATAAGGAAAAAACAGGAAATCTCATGTCCCGCATAACGAACGATCTGCTACTGCTTTCCGAATTGTACCATCACGGTCCGGAAGACTACGTCAAATATCTCGTCCGCTTTATTGGGGCATTTGTTATTTTATTCTCTATCAATGCTCCTTTAACCATTGCGGTATTCTGTTTCTTTCCAATCTTAGGTGCTTTATCTTTGTATTTCAATAAAATACTGAACAAAGCATTAAGAAGAAACAAAGAGCGAATTGGGGACATTAACGCACAGGTAGAGGATAGTTTATCAGGAATCCGCGTAGTCAAATCGTTCGCCAACGAGCACGTAGAGATTGACAAGTTTATCTGTGAAAATAATCGTTTCCTCGATAGCCGCAAGAAGACGTATAAGGCTGAAGCGTATTTTTTTAACGGTGTTGAAACCATAATCCAACTGATTACGATTACGGTGGTCATCTTTGGAAGTGCCAGTATTGTCGGAAATACGTTGGATTTAGCAGATTTGATCACTTTTTTACTATATATCGGCTTTATGGTTGAACCTATTCAACGACTGACGCATATGAGCACACAGCTGCAAGAAGGAATCACAGGCTTCCAGCGATTTATGGAAATGATGAACTTGAAACCAACGATCAAAAACAAACCGAATGCCTCGATTCTGAAGGACGTATATGGCGAGATTGAGTTCAAGCAAGTATCCTTCCGTTACGAGGATCATTTGAATCGGGTATTGGCAAACCTCTCACTTCGTGTACAACCGGGAGAATACGTTGCGTTAGTGGGTCCGTCCGGAGCCGGTAAAACGACATTATGCTCGCTCATTCCTCGCTTTTATGACGCGACCCATGGAGAGGTTCTGCTAGACGGAATCAACGTCCGGGATATCGATCTGCGATCTTTAAGAAATCATATCGGTGTTGTGCAGCAGGATGTCTACCTTTTTGCGGGAACGGTTATGGAAAATATCCGTTATGGGAATCCAACTGCGAAAGATGCTGATATTTTTACAGCCGCCAAGCACGCCAACGCCCATGACTTTATCATGAGCTTGCCTAATGGCTATCACTCCGAGATCGGACAACGAGGCGTCAAACTGTCTGGTGGTCAAAAGCAGCGGCTTAGTATTGCTCGTGTATTCTTGAAAAATCCCCCCGTACTGATTTTAGATGAGGCAACGAGTGCATTGGATAACGAGAGCGAAAGTATTGTCAAGGAATCGCTAGAATCGTTAGTACAAGGGCGTACAACCATTGTGATTGCCCATCGCCTGTCCACGATTCGCAATGCTCAACGAATTATTGTATTAACGGAGGATGGGATTGTGGAGCAAGGTACGCACGATGTGTTGCTTTCGCTCGATGGAGTGTATGCACGCTTGTATGCCAAGCAGTTTGAATTACAAGCATAAGCTCTTACATTACTAATCGGGCTTCCTTAATGAAAATGAAGAGGTGGCCCCATATTATTCATTTTGGCTTAATCCACGGAACGCAAATCATTAAGTATTAGACTGAACGAACGGGCAAAATAACGTATGCTTCTACACGACTTATGGTATGCTTTAAAGAAAGGAACGAAAATGAATCATTTTCAAAGGAGATGCAATGATACACACAAACGTAATAAATGAAGCAGGATGGAACTTTGACAATAGTTATGCTCGTTTGCCTAAATCAGTTTTTACCACACAGGGTCCAAACCCTGTAAGCTCACCGAAGTTGATCATATTTAATGAGTCGTTGGCAACGTCTCTGGGCTTGAACGTTCAAGCACTGCAAAGCAATGATGGAATAGCTGTACTTGCCGGCAACCAGTTCCCTGAAGACGCTATGCCTCTTGCTCAAGCTTACGCAGGGCATCAATTCGGGTATTTTAACTTATTAGGAGATGGCCGGGCTGTACTGCTTGGCGAACAGATCACCCCCCAAGGGGATCGGGTTGATATTCAGCTTAAGGGTTCAGGTAAAACAGCATACTCCCGCCGAGGTGATGGTCGAGCGTCGCTTGGACCGATGCTGCGCGAATACATGATCAGTGAAGCTATGCACGCGCTTGGTATTGCAACTACCCGCAGCCTAGCAGTGGTGACAACCGGTGAATCAATATTCCGCGAAACTGAGCAACCAGGTGCGATTCTGACTCGCGTGGCTGCCAGTCATCTACGTGTAGGAACCTTTCAATACGTTGCAAATTGGGGCACTATCGAGGATCTCCGGGTACTGGCTGATTACACATTGCAAAGACATTTTTCAGAAGTTGACACGGATGAGAACCGATATCTTACTTTACTTAAGGAAGTGATCAAGCGTCAGGCTGTGCTGATTGCCAAATGGCAGCTTGTTGGCTTTATTCACGGAGTGATGAACACCGACAACATGGCCCTTAGCGGAGAAACTATTGATTACGGTCCTTGTGCCTTCATGGATGCCTATGATCCAGCAACAGTTTTCAGTTCCATTGACATGCATGGCCGCTATGCTTATGGCAACCAGCCGCATATCGCCGCGTGGAATCTTGCGAGATTTGCTGAAACCTTATTACCTCTGCTGCATGTCAACGAGGAGCAAGCCATCAAACTGGCCGAGAATGCGATTTCAGATTTTATGAAGTTGTATCAACATCATT
Organism: Paenibacillus sp. 1_12; assembly: GCF_900114475.1. Classification (GTDB taxonomy): domain Bacteria; phylum Bacillota; class Bacilli; order Paenibacillales; family NBRC-103111; genus Paenibacillus_S. Next base: position 279,895 of record NZ_FOTE01000007.1, read on the forward strand.
GGCTCACCGGAATGAGGGCAAAGCTGGGAATCTTAGACGAAGAACTTGAGGATGCGTCCCTTATTGATGACTTACTCAGTTTGATGCAAAGGAATCATGCGGACTATACCAATACGTTCCGCGCATTAACTTTTGATAAGCCAGAGGATACAGTCCTGTTTGGTACAACAGGATTTGCACAGTGGCATGAGCAGTGGCAGGCGAGATTAAGCAGGCAGCAGGAATCAAAAACTTCCTCGCATCTGTTGATGCAAAACAGCAATCCGGCGCTAATCCCGCGCAATCACCGGGTAGAAGATGCACTTGAAGCCGCAGTGGAAGATGGAGACTACACCGTAATGGAAAGGCTGCTTGATGTTCTATCAAGTCCTTACGCGCATGCTCCCGAGCAGGCTGATTACTCCACATTGCCTTCGCAATCAACCCGTCCTTACCAAACCTTTTGCGGTACTTGATATAGTTACTCAATCTTTTCACTCAAATCATATATCCTTATCTAACTCCAGAAGTGGATTGGATTTGTTGTATTTATTTGAGCTACAAGAAAGTAACTTTCTTGTAGCTTTAATATTTATCATACAGGAGGATCATTTTATGTCATTAATAAATGTTACAAATCTGACATTTGCCTATGATGGCAGTTACGATAACATATTTGAAAACGTAAGCTTTCAAATCGACACCGATTGGAAATTAGGATTTACGGGAAGAAACGGTAGAGGTAAGACAACATTTTTCAACTTGCTGCTTGGTAAATATGAATACAGCGGACATATATCTGCTAATGTTAGTTTTGAATATTTCCCTTTTCATGTCGAAAACAAGGAAAATAATACCCTTGATGTAATCAACGACATTTTCCCAGATTATGTTCAATGGAAATTATTACGTGAACTTTCATTGCTAAAGGTTTCTGAGGATGTTTTATATCGGCCCTTTGAATCTTTGTCCAACGGAGAGCAAACGAAAGTGTTGTTGGCTACATTATTTCTTAAGGAAAATAGTTTTCTATTAATTGATGAACCGACCAATCATCTTGATATGAATGCAAGAAAACTCGTCAGTGATTATCTCCATACCAAAAGCGGATTTATTCTGGTGTCTCACGACAGATCCTTTCTTGATAACTGTGTTGATCACATACTTTCAATCAATATGACGAATATAGAAATTCAAAAAGGTAATTTCTCCGATTGGTGGGAAAATAAAAAGAGACAGGATAACTTTGAGCTTGCAGAGAACGAAAAGCTACGAAGAGACATTAAACGCTTGTCGGAATCTGCTCAACGAACGGGCAACTGGTCAAACGAAGTGGAAAAAACGAAAAATGGTACAAGAAATTCCGGTTCCAAGGTAGATAAAGGGTATATTGGTCACAAGGCTGCTAAAATGATGAAACGCTCTAAAGCAATTGAGCAAAGACAGCAAGCTGCTATTGATGAAAGGTCTAAGCTTCTTAAAAATATTGAAAACTCGGACAGCTTAAAAATTTCACAACTTGCTTTTTATAAAAGCCAACTCGCTGAACTTGAAAATGTTTCGATTTATTACGGTGAGAAGAGGGTTTGCAGCGAGATAAGTTTTACTATTGAGCAAGGTGAGCGAATTGCGCTTTCAGGTAAAAACGGTTCCGGTAAATCAAGTATTATCAAACTTATTTGTGGTGAGAACCTAGACTATACGGGTACTTTCCGAAAGGGGAGTCAGCTTAAAATATCGTATGTTTCACAGGATACCTCACATTTACAGGGCAATTTAACGGATTATGCTAGGAACAATGGGATCGATGAAAGCCTTTTTAAATCTATTTTAAGAAAGCTTGATTTTTCAAGAGTTCAATTCGAAAAGGATATTTCCGCTTTTAGCGGCGGCCAAAAGAAGAAGGTACTGATTGCAAAAAGTCTTTGTGAGAACGTTCATTTGCACATTTGGGATGAACCGCTTAATTTTATCGATATTATTTCTCGCATGCAAATTGAAGAGTTACTGCTTGAATACTCACCAACGATTCTTTTTGTGGAGCATGACAGTGAATTTTGCAAAAATATTGCTACAAAGATCATTGAACTCTAAGGATAAAATCTCCTTCGTATTGTATGTTGACTCTGAACGGAGGGGATCGATTAAATATTACCAAGCCATTAATCGGATTTCTGCCGTGGCTTTCTAATATAAAGAAAATAAATTAAAGTAATCACTATGATAATGAATATGATGGATGGAAGATAGGCGCGATATAGAAAAATATAATTCTTGACTACGTGCCATTTATCACTGAGTCCACGTCCAATCATAATAAAAAATGCACACCATATTACAGCACCAAAGTAGGAGAAAATTGCAAATTTCCGAAAATTCATATTCGAAGTACCTGCTGTAATAGCTATTACATGACGAAGGCCTGGTATGAAATAACCAAATATTAAAAGAATGCTTCCGTACTTATTAATCTTCTGTTGAGTTCGTTCAATACGTTCAGCAGTAATATGTATTCTTCGTCCATATTTTATAAGTAAAGGAAGTCCTAGTTTTCGTCCAATAATATAGCTTAATGTAATTCCTGTAATTGATCCTAAGAAGGCACTACCGAATGCAAACAACAAAATTAGCTTTCCCTGAGATACTTTGTTTCCAATGAATGTAAGCAATAATTCGTCAGGTATAGGTATTCCGATAACGCCTAACGCTAATGCTAAAAATATACCGATATAGCCATATTGACTCAGTAGTAAATCTAAATGCCTCTCCATAGGAATCCTCCTTAGAAACGATAATATACTATTATTACCCTATCCATTGCTTTGTAACAATACGATCCCATAAAATATACTTATATTTGCTGCTATGCGATCGGAAAGATATACAATAAAAATCTTACAACTATGTCCTGTCTAAATAGTTGTAAGATTTTTATTTATCCAACTTTTATTCTGTTGCTCTTAGGTTTTATACACGCCCTAATCATTTAATCCCTTTCCACCAAGAATTTGCTGCATCCATTTTTCAACCCTGGATTCTCGAGTTTTGGATTGTTTGGGTTCGGAAAAATGAAGAAGGTATGCTCTTTGCCGTCCGGGTGTCAATGCTTCAAAAGCAGTTTTCAAGGCAGGAATTTCATCTAATTTATTTTGAAATTCTTCAGGAATTATGTATTCGGTATTCTTTTTAAAATTCACTTCCAAACCGGATTTTTCAACTTCAATGGCTTCATAAATATAGGCTTTTAAGATGGTTTCCATTTCAACTATTTCTCGAACATTGGTGAACCGGATCTGGCGCGCCGCCTGTACATTCTCCGTTTGTTGGATTAGGATACCATGGTCATCTTTTAACAAGGCACCTTTGTGAAACAGAAGAGCACAGTATTCTTTGAATCCATGTATTAAAACTATGTTTTTATTCTGAAACGTGTAACAAGGATGCATCCACTTGAATTCTTCGGTCAGCTCACAGTCAAGAACAATATGTCTCAACTTCTCATATTCTTCCTTCCAGTTTTTAGCCTTGCTTAAAAATTCATCAACCTTAGGATTTATTCTACTTTTTGTCATCAAAGAAAACTCCTTTTTCTCTTATTCATTTTCAAATTCTACTCGGTTGCTTGCTTAGCTTGCCCTCTTTGGCATCCGATCCATGCTGATACAGACTATGGTCGTGTCGATCATGATCTGGCTCCAATTAGGTATTATCGAGTGATAGGTTCGCAACAATTCTCCATTCTTCAAATAAATGTTATAATATGGATGTATCAACGATTGAGCCAACATTGAACTTTACCGAGAAACAAACCTTTATCCTAATACTAACTCATTCTCCAGGAGGTGTCTGGTGTGGATAGTTGGTTACCCAAAAAGATCACTAGGAGAATGTTCTTGAGCACATCTTGTAAATTGGCACTCGGGGCGGCTGGGGTTCTAGCTGGGAGTACTGGTTTGTTTTATTACGGGGCCGTCCAGCAGTCTAAACGAAGAGGGGAATCTGCCCTTGAACTGCCTGGTAACATAATAAAGCTAGGTGAGTTCAACCAGTTAAATGCGATTTCAAGTGTCGAAAAGGTGGACTATGAAGCAACGATCCGAGACGGATGGGTGACGAAATCCAACAAAGGTTTTGTTTTTGTTACAAAGGATGCTGATGGGAAATTGCTCGTTATATCGCCTGTATGTACTCATCTAGGCTGTTATGTAGAACAGGCTTCAGAAGCACAACAGAGCGCAAAAAAGAATCTGTTCTTTCTATGTCCGTGCCATGGTGCCGAATTCGACGTAAAAGGAAACGCTATAGGAGTGGTACTAAGGGGATTGGACACCTATAAGCCTGTTATCGTCAATAGCAGTGTGTACATCGATATTTTGTCACCGGTAAGTCGAGTGTAAAACATGTTATAATACTTAGATTAAAGTAATTTATTAGCGAAAGGCGAATGCAAAATGAATATACATATCGACCAACAAGGTAATTCTAAGGTTGCCATTATACAAAGCTCTGACATCCTAATAAGCGATGTTCAAGGAGCATTGGATTTGATGGCTTCTGTTCAGTACAACCATGAATGCTATAAAATATTGATGAATAAATCGAACTTAACGGAAGATTTCTTCGAACTAAAAACCAGACTTGCAGGTGAAATCTTACAGAAATATGTGAACTATAATGTTAAGCTCGCTATCGTTGGAAATTTTGAAGAATATGACAGCAAGAGTTTGAAGGATTTTATGTATGAATGTAATCACGGCAAGCAGGTTTTCTTTTTAAGAAATACACAAGAGGGACTTGTCGCTCTTCACAGTATTTCTTAACCATATTATCACAGAGAACCGTCTCATAAAATGAAAATAAAAGTGAAAACAGGCTGTTGCTCCAACAGCCTGTTTTTGCGTGCGAATTTGTGGTGATCAAAAAGTATAAAAGGATCAATGAGTCCTCAATCGGTTTTATTAATGAATTCGCGTATTACTGTAGTTACTACCAGATGATCCTCTTCTTGTGGTAAGCCTGAAACAGCGATAGCGCCAACTACACCGACATTTTTTATAATAATGGGGAAAGCGCCTCCACTTGCGGCATATTCGGTCGGATCCACAAGGTATCTCTCCTGAATTGTTTTCTTTGCAGCTTTGAGCTGAGCCCATATATAATGGGAGCTATGACCAAAACGGCAGGCAACATTACTTTTTCTTTTTACCCATTGGTCGTTGTCTGCTGAGGTTTTGGGGAAGGCGTAATGGAATAGCTGCTGTCCATTCCTTGTAATATCGATGGTGACATGCTTATTCTCCAGCTTCATTTTTTCTATAATCCTGCAACCAATTTGCAGTGCCATTTCATTGGTAAACTGTGAAAATTGAAGCTCATCTTCTTCAGCTAGCAGACTTTCTTGTAATAGGATATAATCGTCCATGTGCGGAATCTCTCCTTCAAATAATCTATTTTACATCCAATTATATACGGTTTTACCAATTAAACAAGCTAATGTGAGGGTGTAAGTCAATCCATTGAAACTTTTGATTTCCCCTCCTTTACAAGCGAAATAGCAAGGAGTATGATAAATACGATTCTAATCAATGAATCTCGTAGTTGTATCGTGAGAAGCCTACGGATGAGTTAGCTCTTAAGCAGGCTTCTATTTTGCTGTCTTTTCTCTATGATTATTTGAGATCTGAATAGCTACTGGTTTTATTACGATATGAACACAATTGAAAGGATAAGTAATCCATGTTGAGAAAATTACGAGGCTGGCTGGAAAAACGGTCACCTGCCCAGGTTATAACCGGTTATTATTTACTGGCAGTAACATTATCTGTTTTATTATTTAGTATCCCAGCTGTGCATAAACCTGGGGTTGAAGTTCCTTTTATTGATACCGTCTTCACTGCTGTAAGTGTGGTGAGTGATACAGGTTTGACTGTATTTAATATTTCGGAAACCTATAGCGTATTTGGGTATTTTATTATTATGTTCGTTTTGCAATTCGGTGGTATTGGCATTATGGCTATGAGCACATTTTTCTGGATGCTCTTAGGCCGAAAAATTGGATTGCGTGAACGTCGTCTTATAATGGTTGATAATAATCAGTTCGCATTATCAGGGCTCGTTCAATTAGTTAGAGAAATCTTAAAGATTGTTCTTCTAACAGAGCTCATCGGGGGAATCATTTTTGGATTTCATTTTTTGAGATATTATCCGACCTGGAAGGAAGCCTTTCTTCATGGCTTGTTTGCATCAGTCAGTGCGACAACAAACGCTGGAATGGATATTACCGGAGTGTCCTTTGCTACTTATAAGGATGATTATTTTGTACAAATAATAACGATTTTACTTATCATTTTTGGTGCAATCGGGTTCCCTGTAATCATTGAAGTGAAGGCTTTTTTAACCAGGAAAAAGATGAAGCTCGAGCATCCTTTCCGATTTACATTATTTACCAAGTTGACAACATCTACGTATGGAATTCTTCTTGTCATTGGGACAATCCTTATTTTAATATTTGAAGCTCAACATTATTTTAAGAATTTGACATGGCACGAAAGCTTTTTCTATGCCTTTTTTCAAGCAGCAACGACGAGAAGTGCCGGGCTTACGACGATGGATATAACTGAATTTTCGATGCCGACACTCCTGGTTATGAGTATCTTCATGTTTATTGGAGGTTCTCCTAATTCTGTGGGTGGGGGAATCCGTACAACGACATTTGCCTTAAATATGTTATTTGTTTATCACTTTGCAAAAGGAAATCGTGAAATCAAGGTCTTTAAACGAGAGCTTCATCAAGATGATATTATGAAATCACTGGCCATTACATTTTTAGCTATTCTGATGTGCTCCATATCAGTTGTCGTTTTAAGTATGACTGATCAACAGCATTCACTTATTTCTATATTTTTGGAAGTTTGTTCTGCCTTTGGTACAGTAGGCTTGTCTATGGGGATTACCCCTGATCTTAGCATTTATGGAAAATGCATTCTCATGGTTTTGATGTTTATAGGAAGAATCGGTTTAACTTCTTTCTTGTTTATCATTGGCGGAGAGAAAAAGAAAGCAAATTTTCATTATCCAGAAGAGAGAGTGATTACGGGTTAATCGATCAGAAGAAGAGATCCTTAGTTCGATACACTGGATTCAAGCATACAAGAACCATATACAAATGGATGACCAAATACAAATCTCATAAATCGACTGGATTAAATGATACTCTTCAATGTTTTTAGCAGGGTCTCAATGTTCAGTTCCAACCGAGAAAAACAACTATCATACGAGTTTATTTCTTGTTTGAGTTGATTTTTCTCGGTTGCTTTTACGGGATCCGTTCCGAACACCAACGAGTACGGTAGATCTCAAAACCGTTGCCTAGAGGCGATTTGTGGAATCGTGTATAGAATACAGAGAGCTCGGCACGAAACAGGCAGAAAACACGATACTAATGGAAGTCTCCTGCCATAGGTTTTGAAAATAAACCTTTACAAGCTTCTAGCAATCACTTATATTAACTATATCGAAAGATTCGATATTTGGAGTGATTTTTATGAAACCGTTTTCAATGGGAAACGGTCAGTTAAAGCAAGAGCTGGCTAAGGACTATCAAGAAGTATATTTGGAGCTTTTTGAATTCGGTACAAAGAATCAACGATTGGATATAATTGGAAACAAGCTCTTATTCCTCGATTCCCATCGGAGAGTGTTTGCTCTTAAAACCCTTGATCGACAAAATCGCGAATTTTCCCGTATTATGGATGTGATGCTGATTGATCAGTTCAAAGAACGGTTCAAGATGAAGCTCATCGAGAAGTATGGGTTTCAAATCGTAACTATCCTGAAGGATTATGACCCTGCCTCCGAGCTCACGGCAACGGTGATTGTCCTTGACCAAGACGTTGCGAATTATTTGCAAAATTGAATACCACTGACTGGTCCATTGAACTTCCGCAAGGAAGAGCAGGAAAGCCATCAGTATGAAACGGAAGTTAAAAGCAATCGCTTTTGACGTACCGTACATACTGATGGCTTTTTTATATGATGAATTTACAAAAAAGATAAGGAGGTCGTAGAAACATGAAAAAAAGCACCAAATTGCAGTTCCTGAAGGCAGACACATTACCTGCTTCGATCTGCCGCGTGCGCCAGGACAGCAAATTGACAGGGGAGGCCCATGAGCTTGAGCCGCAATTAATGATTGGAAACCGCCGCACTCTGGAGATCTATAAGAACGGCTTGCCTCTTGCCTTTGCGCTCGAAGTCCTATTACCCGATGTGGAGGTGATGGTGTATCGGGATAGGGTCTCTTCTCAGCCAGTTACCAGCCAGTTAGAGCAGTAGGCGGCACGAGACAAAAAGAGTATGGGCAGTCGATGGCAGCGCATTATTTGGCTAACAAAGTAAGGATTTAATGGCAAGTGCTTTAATTAAAAGAACAAAATCACACAAGGAGCGATGATCTATGAATGATTTGCAGAAAACAAGTACTAACTCTTCTGAAGCTGTCGTCTTATCAGCAGCACGGAAGAAGTGGGCGCCCATCGAAATGGTTGGTTTAGTTCTATTCATTACATCTATGGTTACGTTATTTATTTCTCCTGAAACCATTGCCGGTTTATTCAATGCCATCGTCGCTAAAGTATTTCCAACTGTTGTAACTGTATTTTTAACGGGTGAAGTGGGTATAGCCATTATTGTCAGTGTCATTGTCGGTAGAATATTGGAGAGATTGGGGTTCACGGATGCGCTAATCCGCATCTTTCTACCTTTAATGAAATGGAGCAAGATCAATCCATCTGTCGTTATACCGAGCGTGTATCATATACTTGGGGATATTAACGCAGCGGGAAAAATTGCCGGCCCTATTCTAAAACGTGCCAAAGCGACTAAAGATGAGCAGAAAATCGCCGTCGCTACGATGGTTCAGTCCCAGCAATCCTTTGCTACATTTATGATAGGTTTGGTAGCGCTTACAGCGATGGGTATTAATGTGTTCCCGATCATTGTTCTTACTATTTTTGTTCCCTTATTCGTAGTTCCGTTTATTTTGTCCAAAACGATTTATCGAGATACAAAATCAGTTAAGCTGGAGGATCTGCCGCGCTTTACTCCAAAGACACCATTTCTGAAGGTGATGTTCGATTCCTCCCGCGAAGGTATTGAATTACTGCTGTTGGTAGTGATTCCCGCTGTTGCTGTTATTTTTGCTTTCATCGGTGTATTCGAATATATTGGCATTTGGAAATCAGTCGAATCTGGCATGGGATCGGTCTTATCAGCTCTTAGCATTCACCCGGATACCGGTATCCTGTCGGTTCTGGTTAGTCCAACTCTGGCTATGGCGGAGCTGGGCAAGCTTGCATCTTCTGTAGATCCTCGACTGGCAGTCGGATCATTCGTTCTTGCTTCCTCGGGGCTTCCTCTATCGGTCATCTTCGGGCAAATCCCGGCAACCTGGGTTAGTATTTCCGATTTAAACGAGCGTGAAGCGATGGGGGCAGCGGTTCTTGGAATTATTATGAGAGTAGCTACTGCATTTATTGTCGGCTATTTCATTACTCCATTGGTGATGTATGTATAACTCTTACTTGCTTAAATCAAATAAATTGGTTACGGTTTCGGATAGAGGAACTATCCATAACGGAGCTATGTTGATTGAAAATGGGTTGATTAAGCAGATACTCACTCAGCAGGAAGCGCAGAGAGTTTCAGCAGCAATAGATGTGGTCGATTGCTCGAAATATGTCGTTACCCCATCACTGATCGATTGCCATACACATTTGCTTGAATTTGCTCCTGCCTCCATATACGGGGTAACGAAAGAGACTTATGGTTTGGGCGGACAGGCGCTCTTGCTGCAAGCATTGTCGAATGGAATTACAGCGCTTGGTGAACAAATTTGCGGGTTCCCCACCATTGATTTGACACTGTCGGATATTCGCAAGTGGTCTCAGAGCATTCCCATGGATATATGCTTTTCGCTCTCCAGTATATCGATTGGATTCAATAATCTTCTTCACTTTTCCGCTTCGACAAGGTCGCAGTCCATTAGCCAGGAGCGGCTTATGGAAGAAGAGATTCTGAATTATCTTGTTGAACATAGTGAATACCCGGGTGAAAATTTGTTTATTAATGCTACACCGGCAAATTTTACAGAAGACGTGGTGCCTAATGCCGGTGCGGTGATCTATAAGCAGCAGGAGTTGGTGCATATTGCAAACCTCTTTCACCAAGCAGGCAAAAAAATAGGAGCACATGTGGGAGGAGAGACAGCAATTCGTATGGCGCTGGATGCTGACTTTGATGTCCTGCATCACGCTCATGGCATCTCTGATCAGTTGATAGAGCAAGCACGGCAGCAGCAGGTCTCTATTGTGGCTACACCGATTGGCGGTACCCATCTTGTCCCGAATTCTCCTGAAGAAATCTCCTGTATAGCCATGAAAGGAATTAATATTGCCATCTCTACTGATGCGTATCTTCCAATCCATCCGAATGCAGATTGGATACCGAATGGCAACGATGGAAAGCTGCTCGGTCCAGAATCACTATTATTGGCGGCTCATCCTGCCATGAAGCTCCTTTATGAAAAAGGATGGGACGAGAATGCAGTGCTATCGTTGATCACTCGGAACGCCGCGCAAATTATGGGAAGGGATGGACGCTATGGGCAGTTATCCGAGGGAATGGAAGCCAATTTTTTAGTATCCCCGGGCTTACCCGGACTTGAAATAACGAATTCTAATGAGCTGCTTCAAGTCTACTATAAGGGAGTAAAAGTAATGGATAGAGGCTAAAATTTAAGAAGCTTAGGCGCATTTTCCCCTGGTGTTGTACAAGATGTTCTACAGAACAAAGATTTAATTGGGATATTATTATCTCAAAAAAAAGCAACCTCCTGTCAATGAAGACTTGAGGTTGCTTTTTTATGATTTGCACAAGCACACATATCCTATGATTGCGAGCGTTTACGGAAGCACATTGCCTGCCGAACGATAGATAGCATACCATTCTTCACGTGTCAGATGAATATCACCTGCTTTGATGCAATCCTTTAAGCGAGCAATATTCATCGTGCCGATGACCGGCTGCATGTGCGCAGGATGGCGCAAAAGCCATGCGATAGCGATCGTCGTGTTGCTAACTTCATATTTGTTTGCAATTTCATCGATTTTTTGATTCAATGCCGGAAACTTGTCATTTCCAAGAAATACACCTTCGAAGAATCCGTATTGGAAAGGCGACCAAGGCTGGATAGTGATATCGTTCAGTCTGCAATAATCAAGCACACCTTCGTCCCGGCTCACTGCTGCGTCATTTTCCATATTTACATTAAACCCATGAGTTATCATGGTGGAGTTGGTGATGCTTAATTGCAGCTGGTTTGCAACAAACGGCTGCTTCACCGATTTCTTAAGCAATTGGATCTGCATTGGAGTTTGATTGGAAACGCCGAAATGCCGCACTTTTCCTGATGTTTCAAGGATATTAAAAGCCTCTGCAACTTCATCTGGTTCAACCAACGTATCCGGGCGATGCAGAAGTAGAATGTCCAGATATTCGGTTTTTAACCGCTTCAAGATGCCGTCTACCGACTCTAATATATGTTCTTTGGAAAAGTCGAACATTCCTTTTCGAATACCGCATTTGGATTGCAGGATGATATTTTCACGAATATTCGCATTCATATGGATGGCATCGGCGAATATTTCTTCACAGGTACCGCTACCGTATATATCTGCGTGGTCGAAGAAATTTGCACCTTCGTCTAGCGCTGATTGGATAAATTGCTCAGCTTCTGCTTTATCCAACGATTTAATACGCATGCAGCCGACTGCAACAACCGGCACCTCTAAAGTGCTATTTCCAAGCTTCATTGTCCTCATGTTCAAAGTCCTCCTAGTGGATGGGGTAAAAACCATTTCAATTCTTTCCTGAACTAGTATAGCTGAATACATAGTCTTATGTAAGAGCTGAAATATTATAAAGTAAGTAAACGAAAAGTAACTATACTTATCGAATGGTAAATTTCTAGACTTTTATTCGTGATCTTGCAGATACTTGACTGCCGTGTGATATATTAAAAAAGGGCGGGAAGCTCAAATAACTAGTAACCCTACATAGGAGGCATCTAAATGTTTCAATATAGCAATCAAGATTATACAGAAGTAAACTTTGGCAATCAAGATTTAAGGTTCGGCGGGCTAAAAAGTTGTACATTTAACCGGTGCTCGTTTTCTAAGGTGTCACTAGAGGAGATTACATCGAGCAACTGCCGTTTTATTGAGTGTGATTTTAGCGGTGCCTTGTTAAATGGTTCGATGCATACAGAATCCGCGTTTGAAAATTGTAACTTTAACGAAGCTAATCTTTTTGTTTCGAAATTTGAAAAATGCAAAATGACGGGTTCGGATTTTACTGGCTCAAAAATGGATGGAATCACCATTACTCAAGGCGATTGGTCCTATACAAATTTAAGTGATACCAGATTAGTTAGACAAGATTTACGTGGAATCAAATTTTATGAGGCAGATTTGTCAGGAGCAAATTTAGAAAAAGCCGATTTAAGAGATTGTGATCTGACTATGGCGTTACTGGCAAAAGCAAAGCTATCGGGTGCTGATGTAAGAGGGGCTAAAATGGAAGGTGTGGATTTTAAAACATTCATCATATCAGGCATGAAAATGGATAGAGAGCAATCTGTATTGTTTTCGCTTTCTCATGGAGCCAAGATAGATTAATGATAATCAAATTCCCTATTTAATCGCTTGACTTGGAGTTAACTCCAAGGAGTAAACTAAATATGAAAGAAATAATATCTAATGGAGAGTGAGGAACAATCAGATGGAATATGTGAAACTTGGAAATACAGGCTTGGATGTATCTCAGCTTTGTCTTGGTTGTATGAGCTTTGGTGTAGCAGAGCGGTGGGTTCATCCATGGGTACTTGATGAAGAGAACAGTCGTCTTATAATAAAAAAAGCTCTGGAACTGGGTATCAATTTTTTTGATACAGCGAATGTATATTCAGACGGAACAAGTGAGGAAATCGTTGGAAGAGCTCTAAAGGAGTTTGCCAATCGTGATGAAATTGTGCTCGCGACAAAGGTGCATTTCCGTATGCATCAAGGACCTAATGGTGCTGGTCTTTCCCGAAAGGCAATCATGAGTGAAGTGGATAAAAGCCTTAAGAGACTGGGAACAGACTATGTAGACCTTTATCAAATCCACCGCTGGGATTACAATACTCCTATTGAAGAAACGATGGAAGCATTGCATGATGTTGTGAAGGCTGGGAAGGCAAGATACATTGGTGCTTCTGCCATGTACGCATGGCAGTTCCTAAAGGCACTACATATAGCCGAGAAAAATGGATGGACCCGATTTGTATCGATGCAGAATCATTTGAACCTCATATATCGCGAAGAGGAGAGGGAGATGCTGCCGCTTTGTAAGGAAGAAAAAATCGGTGTGATTCCATATAGCCCGCTTGCATCAGGAAGATTGACGCGTGATTGGTCGGAAACAACACATCGTTCCGAAACCGATCAAGTTCAAAAATCTAAATACGATGCGACTGCAAGTACTGATCGATTGATTGTGGAGCGCGTTGCGGCAATCGCAGAAAAACGTGGTGTTCCCCGCGCTCAAATCGCTCTTGCCTGGTTGTTGCAGAAAGAACCGGTAACAGCTCCCATTATCGGTGCTACGAAAATGTCTCATCTCGAAGATCCAGTAGCTGCTCTATCGATTGCGTTAACACCAGAAGAAATTATGTCGCTCGAAGAGCCGTATGTTCCCCATTCAGTAATTGGTGCAGTTTGATATAAGAAACGACAAGAACGCCCAACCTTTTCGTGGGCGTTCTTGATCTCAATTTGGGAGGTGAAATCTGCATGTTGATAGCAGGAGTAAGTGAAAAATTTGATTTGTCACCCGATACACTTCGTTATTATGAACGAATCGGGCTTATTCCGCGGGTGAACCGTAATAATAACGGAATCAGGGATTATACGGAAGAAGACTGCAGGTGGGTTGAATTTATAAAGTGCATGCGAGCCGTAGGCCTTCCAGTTGAAATTTTGATTGAATATGTTGGTTTATTTCAACAGGGCGATGAAACCAAGGAAGCTAGAAAAGAACTCCTTATCGAGCAGCGTAAGCAGCTCTTTACAAGAATGGAAGATATGAAGAAGGTGTTGGAACGCCTAGATTATAAAATTACCAGCTATGAACAGACAATAGTTAAAAAAGAAAAAACACTAAATAAACCTCAAGATTAGTTTTGTAAATAACAACGGGGAAACCATCCACAACTAGTCAAGGCAATATACTGAATATGAGCACGCGAAAGAACCTTCCTAATGAACAATGGAAGGTTTATTTTGGTGAATCGAAATGCATTTTGGTGAAAACCGAGCACTTAGACTTGATGTCCTGCCATAGGAATGGATATGATGAATGTGAAAAAGCTTGAATTTACTTGGACTTTAGGTGAAAATAAGATATTTTCCAAACTCATTGTGAAAGAGTCGGTATTGCTTGATAAAGGAAGCAACCTAACGCTATAATAAACAAACATATTTGTGTACACCGAACTGTCGATAATTGGATTCATGTTCAACTTAATGCTTCATATGAATTAGATATCATTATTATGAAGGCGCTTTTATTGATTGTAAGTATGGATCACGACCAGGGAAGATACACTACGATATCCCAGGAGATACCTCAGGAATAAGTAATAATTAGACTCGGGAGAGAGATGCGATGATCCTTAGTGCCTTGAAAAAGAATACAATTATGAAGGGCTGGCTGCTCTCATACGTAACCATATTATTGATCCCTATTATTGTTGGTTTATTAATTTACTTAGAATCAACCAAGGTCCTATCTAATGAGATTAATCGGTCCAACCAATCTTTACTGACCCAAATTCAGAGCGGAGTGGATAGTCGTTTAGCCGAGATGGACAAGTTCAGTGTAGACTTGGCAATAAATAAAAAGCTGGAGAACCTGTATACAACCCAAAATCCCCTTACGAATGATGAAAGATACAAGATGTTTGAACTGATGAGGGATTTACAGACGACGAAGTTTGGAAATGATTTTATCGACTATGTATTTGTTTATTTCCATAGCATCGATATGATCGTTTCAGAATCCAATGCGCAGCAAAGCCATTTTTTATTCGATCTTCTCAAACCCGATAATCATATGGACTGGGCTTCGTTACTGAAGGAACGATATATCAACACCTATTTCGCCTTAGAACAGGAAATGGATAATAAAGGAAAGTCCGTCATGTATGTAAGAACGTTAGTACCTAATTATCCTGATCGACCCGGTGCCAGCGTTATGTTTATGTTTAACACATCTAAGCTATTGAATACGATAAAGCACGTACCCCTCATGAAAGACGGTCACATTCTGATTCTCAATGCTAAACATGAGGTCATCACATCAACAAGCTCCGTTATCCCGAATTACGCATCATGGCTTCCTAAGTTTACGGGTGTTAGCGGTGTTATTCAAGAGTCAGATGAGGGACGTGAACTGGCGATTTCCTACGTTACCTCCGGTCAATCAGGTTGGCAGTATATTTTCATAACTCCCCAAGATGTTTTCTTAAAAAAACTGATTTATATTAAGCGGATTACCTATTTGTGTGTGGCCTTTTGTTTACTATTAGGTGGTGTGGCAGCTTATTTCTTTTTACGTCGGAACTACAGTCCGATTCAACTGCTTTTGAATAAAGTGAATCACCAGAAGGCTGATCCGCATAACATCACCTACAATGAGTACCACTATATTCAAAACGCGCTCGAAAGCCTAATTCAAGAGAAGGATCATTTCAAGCATAAGCTTAAAGAGCAGCATCCTGCAATGCGCAATCATTTATTCGGTCAGTTACTTAAAGGCAGAATGAAGCGGACTCTTCCCCTAAGTGATGTGTTTGCTGCCTATGATGTTTCTTTTCCACATGAGCGCTTCGGCGTATTAATGATATATATTGATAACTATGGGAAACTAGATTCACCTGCGGATGATGAGTCACATTACGAAAGAGTTAAACTGTTGCATTTTATGATAATGAATGTAGTAGAGGAATTGGCCAATAAGAACAATGTAGCCTATATGGTTGAAATGGATGAATATTTATGCTGTATTCTGAATGGTTCCGACCATTCTGCGACGCTCGACGAATGGAAATCTATAGCGAAGCAAACACAAGAGTTTTTGTTAACTCACGTTCAAGTCGCAGTAACCGTCTCTATCAGTTCGATTCAACAGAGCCTGTTCGGGCTGCAGGAAGCTTACGAGGAAGCTATGGAGGCGATGGAATACAAGTTCCTCATGGGCGGAGGGGAGATTCTGGTTTATGACGAAATGGTTCAAGGAGTTTCAGAGGATCATCGTCCGACTTATTATTATCCGTTAGCCGCAGAACAACAATTAATCAATTTCATTAAAACAGGTGATGCTGAGAAAGCTATGGCAGTAACCAAGGATATTATATCTACGAACATTACTCGCAGTCAGGTTTCTATACCGTTCATTCGCTGCATTGTGGTCGAATTTGCCAGTACCTTCATGAAGGCCATGATTGAACTGCCGGGAAGAAACGAGCAGGACAGCCTTTCCTTTGAGCAAGTTCATAATCAACTGCTTCAATGTCGCAGCATTAAGGAATTGGAAGAGGAATTAGCCAAGATAATTAAGCTGCTATGTCATTCAGAGAAGCAGTCAGGTGTGAATAATGAACTAATGGAGAAGGTACAAGCTTATGTCAATCAGTACTATTGCGACCCTAATCTAAACGTATCGGTAATCGGAGCTGCATTTGACTTGACTCCTCCTTATCTAGCCCGGCTCTTCAAAAATTATAATGGTGAATCGTTATTGGAATATCTTCAAAAAATTCGGATTGCTCATGCCAAGCGCTTGTTAAAGGAAACCTCCTCAAGCGTTCTGGAGATCGGAAACCAGGTAGGTTTCAATGAAATATCTACATTCAATCGTATTTTTAAAAAGTTTGAAGGAATTACAGCAGGGAAATTCAGGGATTTATCGAAAAGCTGAGGATGTTTTGTCTCAGCTTTCTTTTTTTGTTACGAGTTCCGATTCTAACAATTTTAGCCGAAGCTCAGGATGTTTCCCCTCAGTTTTCTATTTTTTGCATGGTAATTACACATTTGCTGCAGTTTAATTAACCGTTTTACTATTCATTTCACCGTTTTACCTCTATAGTCACAACTTAAATTGAGTTATGATCGGTCTGAGCACATGAAGAGAGTGTAATCACTACAAGGGGGATTATCCATGAACAAAAAAAGTAAAAGGATGCTTCAATGTATCTCAGCAGTTACGCTGATATCCACAATGACCATCGCATGCAGTAAGCAGTCGAGTCCGACCGTGGACAAAGCTGCAACGAATAACAGTCAGCCAACTGCTGTGACGTATCCGTTAAACACCGATCAAACTCTATCGTATTGGGGATTAATGGGCAACTCCAATATGGCTAACTTCTTCCCAAGCATCGGGGAGGCTCCATTTGGTAAGGAGCTTGCCAAAAGAACCGGGGTTCAAGTCAATTTTAAGCATCCTCCTCAAGGTCAGGATCGAGAGCAATTCAATTTGATGGTCGCTTCCAACGAGCTTCCCGATATGATTGAAACGAACTGGTTTAATAATGGCGTTTACCCGGGAGGCGCCCAGAAAGCACTGAATGATAAAGTGATTACACCTTTGAATGATTTGATCAAAAATAATGCACCGAATTTAAACAAATTACTGAATGAAGATAAAGATTTAGCCAAAATGCTTCAAACCGATGACGGTAAATATTTCGTGTTTCCAATGATCCGCAACAGCTTCAGTCAAGTTTATAATGGACCCATGATTCGCAAGGATTGGCTTGACGAGCTCGGACTGCCGGTTCCGACAACAATCGATGAATGGGAAATCGCATTACGGGCATTTAAAGAGAAGAAAGGGGCAGCAACTCCTCTAAGCATCATTTATACGAATACAGGCGGTATGGATATTAAGGACGCTTTCATTGGAGCGTTTAAGACATCAGCAGGTTTCTATGTGAATGATGAAGGTAAAGTCAAATATGGACCTTCCGACAAGCAATATAAGGATGCTACCCTATTATTCCGCAAGTGGTACAATGAGGGACTGCTAGATAAAGATTTTGCCGTTACTGATGTGAAAGCAAACAATAATAAGATTTTAAGTGGACAGTCTGGGTCTACGGTATACCTGCTGAGCGGTGGACTTCAGTCTTACACAGACGCTATGAAAGCAAAGGAACCTAAATTTAATATGGTAGGCACTCCTTATCCGACATTAACCAAAGGAGAGACGCCATTTATAGGACAATATGACTTCAAGGTAGAGCCGAACCGGGGGGTGGCCATCACTGCTAACATGAAAAAACCGGAGCTTGCCGCTCAGTGGCTGGATTATGCATATGGCAAAGAAGGCAACGAATTGTTCAACTTTGGTATTCTGAATGAAAGCTATGATTCGAACAATGGTAATATTACATTCACGGATAAGGTGAATAAGGACCCGAAATATACCACGGTACAAATACTGTCGCAATATACAAGACAGAATGGACCGTTCATGATTGATGAGAGGTATAGCAAGATGATCTTGAAATATCCGCAGCAGGAAGAAGCAGTGAAGCTGTGGTCAGCAACGGATGCGAAGAAGCATACCCTGCCTCCGTTTATAACACCAACCGATAGTGAGAGCAAAGAGCTAGCCAAGCTTACTACCGCCATCAAGAGCTACAAGGAAGAGATGCAGCTCAAGTTTATTATGGGCAAGGAGCCGATTGAAAACTACGATAAATTCGTAGATCAGATGAATCAGCTCGGTTTGCCAAGGGTCATAGAAATTTATCAAGCGGCGCTGGATCGATATAATAAACGTTAAACTAAGATAGACTAGAGGGACATTCCAAGGAATGTCCCTAACTGAAAGGGGATACTATAGTGCAAACAGCGAAGATGGAGACCCCTCTAACGCTTGCTTCCAACCGAAGAATAAATCTCTTATGGGATATCCGTAAAAATAAATATTTATATATGATGCTTACTCCGGTCTTACTTTACTATGTATTATTTCATTACTTACCGATGTATGGGGCATTGATTGCCTTTAAGGATTACTCACCAGCACGGGGAATTTGGGGAAGCGATTGGACGGGATTCGATCATTTTGTTCAATTTTTCAATGGACCGTATTTCATTCGAACGTTGAAGAACACACTTCTGATCAGCTTCTATGATTTGCTGTTCGGTTTCCCAGCTCCGATTGTTCTTGCTTTGTTGTTAAATGAAATTCGGCTCTCTTGGTTTAAGCGTGCTGTGCAAACGATTACATATATGCCGCATTTTATCTCGTTAATCGTTATTTGCGGTATGATTAAGGACTTTACCTCTACAGGAGGCCTCATTGCCACGCTCGTAGCTTGGCTCGGCGGTCCTAAAGAAAGTCTGCTGCTTTCATCGGAATGGTTCCGAACCATTTTTATATCATCGGGTATTTGGCAGCATGTTGGTTGGGGCACTATTATTTACCTTGCTGCGCTGACTACCATTGATACTGAACAATACGAAGCCGCAAAAATTGATGGTGCGAATCGCTGGAGACAGATGAGGTACATTACGCTTCCCGGTATCGTACCAACCATAATTATTATGTTAATTCTGGATCTGGGACGACTGCTGAATGTAGGCTTCGAGAAAATTATTTTACTCTATAATCCGTCAACCTATGAAACTGCGGATGTCATCTCCTCCTATGTATACCGCGCCGGCCTGCAAGAATTTAATTATAGCTTTAGTGCGGCAGTGGGCTTGTTCAACTCGGTGATTAACTTTGGTTTGGTCATTCTATCGAATTACATTAGTCGTAAGGTCAATGACACTAGCTTATGGTAAGGAAGTGACAACATGCGTGAGTATCCAACCGTTCAAGAGAGAATATTTGATGTGTTTAACATTATTGCACTATCGCTGCTAATGCTCGTTACGTTGTACCCCATTTATTACGTTGCTATTGCATCTATAAGTAATCCGACCGAATTAATGTCTCATAAGGGCATGATCTGGTTTCCGCAGGGCTTTTCGCTCAAGGCTTACTCTATGGTTTTTGACAACCCGATGATCCTGAAAGGATATGGCAACACTATATTCATCGTAATTGTTGGACTGCTTTTTAACTTGACACTTACAGCCTTCGGTGCCTACGCCCTATCCAGAAAGGGACTGTATTACCGTAAACAGCTGACGCTGTTTATCGTGTTTACTATGTTCTTCGGCGGGGGTCTGATCCCCTACTACTTAACGGTTAAGGGACTTGGTTTGACCAATACCGTGTGGGCGCTGATCATTCCGCAAGCCATCAATACGTTTAACCTCATTATCATGAGAACTACGTTTCACGCTATTCCCGATAGTTTGGAGGAATCAGCCAAAATCGACGGAGCTAATGACTTTATCATTTTATTTCGGATTATTGTACCTATTTCGTTGCCAATCATGGCTGTTATGATTCTGTATTACGGCGTCAGCCATTGGAACTCGTGGTTTAACGCGATGATATTTATTAGGGACCGTGAATTATTTCCATTGCAATTAATTCTTCGCGAGATACTCATCTCTGGGGAGACAGCGGGTATGGTTACCGGAGCAGAAGCAGGCGATATGGTCATGCTGGCCGAAACTCTTAAGTATGCAACCATTATGATTGCAACACTGCCGATTTTGTTTGTTTATCCATTTCTCCAGAAGTATTTTGTGAAGGGCGCTTTGCTTGGAGCTATTAAAGGATAGAATGATTTAGGAGGAGAGGGTACAATGAAACCCATTCGCAAACGGATTACACAAAGCGTAATATTCTTTCTATTATTTTCAATGATCATTCCCTTGTTATATTCGATCCCATCGGTATATGCTGAAGACCCGTTAAATTTGGCCCTTGGGAAATCGGTGAAATACAGCTCGCATTGTAGCGGCTGCAATCCTTCGGGTGCCGGTGTGAATGCAGTTGACGGAAATGAGAGTACATATTGGAAACCAAGTGACTCCGATGTAACCGACGACCATAATGTATGGATAGAAATAGATTTGGGAGGTTCCGGAAACACCCATTTTGATAAGGCTGTATTGAAAGGGCTAAACACTTCCTTCATTATCGCCTATAAGGTGCTCGCCAGGCAGAACGGAAGCACGACAGAAACGGAAGTACTTCAAAAGACAAGCGGCCTTACCTCCACGGAGTCACTCAGCTTTGCATCTATGGATGCCCGTTATGTTAAAATTAGCCTTACCGTGAAGGCATCAGCTACCGTTAAGGATAATGTGCTGTCGGAGGTAGAAATTTATAATACAGGTGCTGGATCCGGCACGACGCCACCAACGGATTCAAACGTTCTTGCAAGTGTATACTTTGCGGGTAATGCTTCTGGTGAACTGCTCTCTCTTACAGTAGGACAATCTGCATTACTTCGACTGCAGGGCTTGCTAACGAACGGACAAGCGGCTCCTTTGACCGTTTCATCGATTACTTATAGCAGCTCTAATGCTGCCATTGCTTCGGTTGACGGGAGCGGACAGGTTGTAGCTCTAACAGGCGGCTCAACAACGATCCATGGCAGTGCAACATTAAATGGTGTAACAAAAACCGCAAGTTTACAGGTTAATGTGAATCAACAGATTGGAACCGTACTTAGCGCGGTGTACTTATACGATGCCAAGGTAAACCCATATTCCGATAATGGAACACTCACGCTAACTCCCGGGGACTCTCATCAATTGATGGTAAGGGGTGTTATGGATAATCAAATTGCTGCGGACTTAAGCGATGCTGCTATTACATACAGCAGCGGCTTTCCTGAGGTGATCCAAGTAGACGAGAATGGGTGGATCACGATAGTAGGCAGCGGTTCCACCTACATTAACGTGAATGTGCGCAAAGGGACTGTCACCAAATCGACCCGCATCTGGGTAGATGCATACCAGCCGGATACGGATATGTCTACAGTAAATTTGGCACTGAAAAAGCCTGTAGCATCAAGCTCCTTCTGCGGTGATACCTGCGCAAATGGAACGCAGGACTATAAAGCAGTTGACGGCAACGGCAGCACGTATTGGCGCGCCCTTACCTCCGACTTTCAGGCTAATAATGGTCAGCACTGGCTGTCGGTTGATTTCGGCAGGCCTACATCATTGAATAAAACGGTCATGAAGTTGAACAACGGAGTTATCCAAAATTATGATCTCTATTTCTCAAATGACGGGCAAACCTGGCAGCGTTTCTATCAAAATCGGATTCTGATAGCAAATACGGATACGGCGATCTTTGAACCGGTTACCGCTAGATATCTCAGAGTTAACGTATTTGCGATGAAAGCCGCATCACCACTCATCTATGAGTTGGAGGTATATCGAACGAATGAAGCTCCTGTACCACCGCTTACCAATGCGCTAACTGCCGTATTTTTATATGATCGTACGGTAGCTAAGTATCCGGAAAAAGCTGAAATGAATATTCCCAAAGGAGGCGGGGCGCAACTATCGATAGGGGGCAAAATGTTTGACGGTACGGAGCTTAATCCGCGTGAAGCGCAAATCGGCTTTACCAGCAGCTTGCCGGAGGTTGCGACAATCGAACAAGACGGAACGATCCGGGCTCTTGCAAGTGGAGTTGCACTCTTAACGGGAACGGTTACTTATGGACAAATAACCAAGACGGCGTCCATCTTTCTTATTGTACAGGACGATACGCCACGTATAGCCGATACTGGGTTAGTCCACCCAAGCCTTCAGACAAAGATTGGTACTCCAGCCATTATTCCACCGGGGAATACCTATCCGGATTTGACCGTCAAAGCCTTTGTGGGTGCCGAATTGACGGGACAAGTACGACGGGACGGTCGTGAGACAGTTCACCCTATTAATCCGGTCAAGTTGGTGGCAGGGACTGAAACGGTCTTTAACGTTCCTGGTACGGCAATACCCGGACAATATGAAATTGAATTACAGCTAAGTCTAGAGGATGGAAGCACGATATTTGACAAATTGTACTTCACCGTGCTGGATGTGAATCAAATTCCAGATGATCAAAGTCACATTGCTTACTTAGGAACGGATGGCAATATGGTCTATGTACCCGATTACCGTGGGAACCGCATTCTCGATTTTTCCAACGTGGGTTATAAGGGGGGCGGAATTAAGCTGCCTGATGTGCAAGCTAGAGTGGCGATAGAACCAGGAGTAGGGGATGATACAGCGCGCATTCAGGACGCCATTGATTATGTTTCTGAACTGCCTATGCAGTCGGACGGGTTCCGGGGAGCCGTTCTGCTCAAGAAGGGTCGCTATGATATCAATGGAGAACTATTCATTCGTAAAAGCGGAGTTGTCTTGAGAGGTCAGGGAGAGGGAGAAAAGGATACCATTCTCTACGCAACAGGGACAACAAGACGATATATCCTTAATATTGGGGACACATCGGCTTCGCCTACCTTGCTGGAAAATACACATACAAAAATCACGGATCTATATGTGCCTTCAGGTAATCGTACTTTTCATGTCAAGGATGGTTCCGGCTATAAAACCGGAGATAAAATTATGATCCGCCGTTATGGCAACAGCAGCTGGATCCATGAAATCAATATGGATCAAATATTGCCAAGTACAATGGAGGAAACCGTTCAATGGCAGCCGTTCTCGCTTGATTTCGACCGAGTGGTGACTAAAGTAAACGGAAATGAAATCACCATCGACGCGCCCGTACCGAATGCGATCGAACGTCAATGGGGCGGGGGAGATATCCGAAAGTATGACGATAGCGGTCGGATAGAAAGGGTAGGCGTGGAAAATCTTCGGGTTGATGTGCAATTCGACCCAAGCGTGAAGAGTGTATTGGATGGAGTTACCTACTATTCGGACGAGAATAAAGCTCATACCTTTGCACGTTTCGGCTATATTCAGGATGGTTGGCTTCGGAATGTAACCGGCTACCATCTGGAAACATCTCTCGTTTTCACGGGAAGATCCTCGAAATGGATCACAATCCAGGATGCCAAAGTTTATGATATGGTTAGCATCATTACGGGCAGTCGGCGATATGCTTTCTTTTATACAGGGCAATTGGCTTTGACTCAGAGGGTATATACGGAGACAGCCCGACACTCGTTTATTGTTAATAGTCAGGTCACAGGACCTAACGTTTTTACAGATAGTGATTCAGTCAATTCATTCGCCCGAAGCGAACCGCATCATCGATGGTCTGTAGGAGGTTTGTTTGATAACATTCGTGGCAATGCCAATATCATTGACCGGGCAAACTACGGTACGGGACACGGTTGGGCTGGAGCGAATTATGTCGTGTGGAACCAAACGGGGGAGTTGGCCGTTCAGAAGCCACCAACAGCACAAAATTATGCAATCGGACTCGTGGGCTCCCGATATCCCGGAGATTACGGTAATTTTCCTGGAGGAAAGGATCCAGCACGAGAACGGGAGCAAGGCTACTGGGAGCATGAAGGCAGCCACGTGCAGCCGCTGAGCCTGTATACTCAGCAATTGAAGGATCGTCTCGGGATAGAAGCAGTTCGCAATATAGTGGTTTCACCAGTAGGGGGAGGCGATCTGGACACACCGCAGTCTCCGCAAGCTGCAAGCAGTGATAAAGATATCACATCTTTCGTCTTCCAAGGGTTGCCGGCTTCATCGAATGGCGTGATCTCCGGCACAAATATTGTTGTAACCGTGCCAAATTTAACTGACTTGACCAATTTGGTTGCCATGTTCGCCACAACAGGAACAAGTGTAAAAGTTGGATCCACTATACAAGTTAGCGGGATCACTGAAAATGATTTCAGCGCACCGGTTACTTATGTAGTAGCTGCAGCAGACGGTTCTACAAAAAGCTATAATGTCGTAGTGACAAGAGATTATATTAATCCACCCAGTTCTTCGAGTCCATCAGAGTCTGGGCAGACTGAACAGTCCGGTACTGATAATAACGGTGTCAAGCAGGAAGAAAACCGAGAACCCGCAACGCTGGATACAAAAACAATTGTAACTAAAGCAGCTATTTCCTCGGACAATTTAAGCAAAGCGTTTGAGGAAATTAAGGCAGATGCCGATGGGATTAAGACATTTACAGTAAGAGTTGACCAAGTTGAAGGCTCCAAGGGATATGAAATCGTTCTGCCCACATCTTTCCTGAGCTCAAATGATGCAACCAAAAAGCTTGAGATCATAACCGAGTACGCTTCAGTAATCCTACAGACGACTATGCTGAAAGAGGCGGATTCACAAAAATCTGCAACGGCTACGCTGCTTATATCGAAGGCGGACACAAACCAGCTTCCTGCTGAACTGCTAAAAGCGTTGGCGGGTAAACCTCTAATTGATCTTGCGCTCAAGATTGGTGACAGCTTAATCCAATGGAAAAGTGCTGATTCGTTTGTTGAAGTAACGGTGCCATACCATCTAAGTTCAACAGATACCGATCCTGAGCATGTAGTCGTATGGTATGTGGACCCGGTAGGAAAAACTCAAACTATTACATCAGGAAAATACGATACTGCACAGGGGGTTGTTACTTTTAAAGTTAACCACTTCAGCCTGTACGCGTTAACCGAAGTGTACAAAACATTTTCTGATCTATACAACCACAATTGGGCCAAGAAAGCGATCGAAGTATTGGCATCAAAAGCTATTGTGGAAGGCACGCAAGACGATGCTTTTAGTCCGGGAGATCAAGTAAGCCGAGCCGACTTCATTTTGCTCCTGAACCGTACGTTAGGTTTAACGGCAGCGAATCCTACAACATTCGATGATGTCAGCAAAGACGATTATTTCTATGAGTCCGTCGAAACAGCGAAGGCGCTCGGGATCGTTGATGGAGTGGAAGATAACCTGTTCCGTCCGTATGATCCAATTTCCAGACAGGATATGGTGGTCATTATTGACAGGGCGTTAACTTTGAAAAGAGTCACAGGTAACGAGGCAGTCTCTACAGAGTTGAACAACTATAAGGATTCATCTTCAGTTTCTTCCTATGCAATTACTAGCATCAATAGTTTACTTAAAAAAGGATTGATCGAAGGCGATAATTCTTATCTTTATCCGCAAAACAAAGTGACAAGAGCAGAAGCGGCGGTCGTCATTTACAGATTGTATAACCAGAAATAGATCACGACGCTAATATCTCTGATAAAACCAGCTAATATCTTGTCCGCATTTTTCTCTTAAATTATTTAAATAATGGCGACACTTACAAATAGGCAAGCTAAAGAACCTTCCATTAGATCTTTGGAAGGTTTCTTCTTGCATTGAAGATTTAAGGAACTGTCGCCTTTGCAATTAACTCCTTTTGTTGATATAACGAGCAGGAATGTGCAGGATCATTATGGAATAAATCTAGATTACCATTTATGTGACTATTGCTATTATTAGTTTAAGGAGGAGGCGTACAGGTGGGATCAAGAATCAAAAAGATTTGTTCTAACTAATAGAGGGGGAAGGTATGAAAATTGTTGCCGCAACGGTTTCAGACTATGGATACATTCGGGATCGTGATAAACATATATTAGAGAGCTTAATCATGACGAAAATTAAGTTAAATGAAATATACATATTACGGGATGATAATGAGAGTAATATCGGATGGATGAGACACGGATATTTTTGGGATAACACACCCTTTATGAATATGATATGGGTCGATGAGCAGTGTCGTGGAAAGGGTATAGGAAAGCAAGCTGTTCTCTTTTGGGAAAACGAGATGAAACAAAAGGGTTTTAAACTGGTAATGACATCTACATTGTCGAATGAAGAGGCACAACATTTCTATAGAAAACTGAGGTATCAGGATGCAGGTTGTTTATTATTAGAAAATGAGCCGTTGGAAATACTTCTGACTAAAATGTTAGTGTAAACCCAAGGTTTCAAGCTAACAGGAACCGATTGTGCAATGGACGTAATCAGGAAGCTACTTCTTCTTTAGTATGTCCTAGTATCGATCTTTCTCTAATAAGATTTCAAAATCTCAAACATTCAGGATCATTCCGTGATCCGCAGCACATCCGTGAGTACTTCAAATCATGGCTGTTCTTGAAGTACTTTTAATATTTTCACTTTCTTATCTGGATCTTCCAATGTGACTGCTTGGTTTACTGGTGAGATTCCTAACATATTGCTTGCTTTCGGATTAGCACCGGTGCGGATTAGTAGACGAATGATTTGAAGGATCTCCTCCTCTGATTCGTTGGTCGCATTGTTCATTTCGCTTACTGCGTAATATAACGGCGTATTTCCTTCTACATCCTTACTGTCAACCGGTACTCCATGCTCAATTAACTTACTGATGAGATCAGCGTCCCCACCCCGCACACAGTAGTGGAGTGCAGTTCTCAGATTCTTATCCGTAGTTTTTACATCCGCGCCTCCTTCGAGCAATAGAAGCATAACCGGCTTGGAAATAGATGCATACACAGAAGCAACGAGTAATGGTGAGTTACCTTCATCATCAATGGCATTGACATCTGCGTTGGCGGCAAGCAGCAGCTTCGTAATATCAACGGTTTCCTGACGGTAGTTAGTGAACATAGGAAGGACGGCTGCTCTTAGAGGTGTAAATCCATAATGAGATTTGGCTTTCGGATTCGCTCCGTGGACAAGCAAATCTTGAACAATTTCGGGCATTCCTCTTCCGGCAACCGTCATGAGGGGAGTTATTCCATTTTTATCTTCCGCATTGACATCAGCTCCTGCCTTGATTAGCAAATGGATATATTGAGGGGTTTGACTCGCAAGTATAAGGAGAGGTGTATGGCTGGATGCTTCATCGCGGACTTCAAGATTAGTACCCTTTGCGATAAAAAGCTGAAGCAGCTCATTCATATTTGGTTCCCCAGCATACAGAAACAAATATTTCGTTAGCGACAAAAACAATCGGTCTCTATCTTCCCTGGTGTAGGTATCGATGATCTCTCCGGCCTTCTTCAGATCTCCTTGCTTGGCGCTCTCCATCAACACCTTGGACATAGCAAGCATGTCTTGCCGGTTTGAAAGACGATCGTCCACGATTGAAAGCCGTTTCTTTGCCTCGTCATAAAACACGCGTCCTCCCATCAGCTCAACGACGAACAGGGCTGGCAAATATAAGTGACCATTGTAGTTTAGTACGCTATAGTCCTGCTCGAGTGGCTTCACCTCCCCGTTAACAACGATGCGATCTGGAAACAAAATGGCTTGAACCTCATCGGACGCTATGGCAGCGGTGCAAATCGAAAACATGATGCCGCTCACAAGGCCAAGCATATATTTTTTCATAATGGCCTCCTAGAATATAGAATAAATTGGATATATCTTTAGACGAATGATATCAAAAATAGTTGCTGTGCTAACGAGCAGCAAAGACTAATCGGTTCATTGTAGCAGAGATGGTGAAGCATGGAGTAGACGGTATTGGCACTTCACATGGTGATATCATCTATGCTCTATTTAAGAAGCCCAGACTCATTATGGCGGATATTTCTAAAAGGATTAATAAGGAGAAGTCTACAGTCACAGCACTTGTTAATAAGTTAGTCCGGCTCGGATATGTGACAAAGGAAAGGGACAGAGAGGACACGAGGGTTGTTTATGTTACTTTAACCGATAAGGGGAGTGAACTGAAACCGATTTTTGAATCAATATCTAAAAACATGCTAGACGTGTTTTACTTAAATATCTCAGAAAAAGAAAAGGAAGATCTTCTTAACATTTTGAAAAAGATTTATGACAACTTTTAAATTTTTTTCGATAAATAGTTTGTTATCAAATTAAATGATGAAGAGGAATGAATCGTGAAAGATTACACGAAAGAAGTGCCGCGTAAAGTAGTATATAAACAACAGCTAACAAGTATGTATAGGGATATAGATAAATCCTTGAAGGAACATTTACTAAGTGTAATAGGATAGTGGCTGTTTTAAGAAACGCTTTATGTGAATTAGAGTTCCGAGTGCTTACTGAGGAAATGGGCAATGGATGCAACAGTCTAAAAGAATAAATATATAAAAATATGGAATCTGATGGGGCAGAACTAACTACAAATTAAGAGGAGCCGTTAACGGTGAATGAAAAAGAGAACCTTCTTCAACTTCAAAGGTTATGCAATAATCTAATGCTGGGAGAGTTAATAGATTCCCCTGTATCGGTAACAGGAGGGTTATTGCATCGAATGTATGCAATACAAACCACTTCAGGCACATATGCGATCAAAGTATTGAACTCAGAAATCATGTGTAGACCAACAGCTATGCAAAACTATGTCACATCTGAACGGATTGCTAATTATGCTACAAACTTTGTTCCCGCGCTTCCAGCTAAGAAGTTTAATGGAGATTGTATTCAAAAGGTGGGAGATCAATTCCATCTCATTTTCGATTGGATTGATGGCAAAAGTTTGAAGCAAAATGAAATAACTACGGTTCATTGCGAAAGAATGGGTGGTGTTCTTTCGTGTTTACATCTGACTGATTTTTCAGAGTTAGGTATAGTAAATAGTTTGTCCGACAACAGGGTTCCAACAGATTGGAACTATTATTTGAAAAAAGGACGAGAAAGCAATGCGAAATGGACTAATCATCTGCTTGAAATCATTGAAAATCTTCAAGATTGGAATACCACAGCAATAAAAGCCGCAAACGAACTCACGTCGGAAATGGTTATAAGTCATGGAGATTTAGACCCTAAGAATGTAATGTGGTCTGCCCATAACCCCATCCTTATTGATTGGGAATCAGCTGGCTATAGAAATCCTATGCAGGAATTAATTGAAACCGCAATTTATTGGTCTGAAACAGAGTCGGGCGAGATTGACAAAGATAAATTTTTTGCTTTTATAAATGGTTATCAAAAATCACATGAGCCCATTCAAGCAAATTGGAGAATGATATTGGCAAGTGGATTTTTGGGGAAGTTAGACTGGCTGGAATATAGTTTAAAGCGGTCATTATGGATTGAGTGTATAGATGAAAAAGATCAACAGGCTGGAACTGAACAAGTATTAGGAACCATAACTGCTATAAGGCGTTATGCAAAGATGACTTCAGAAATTGAACAATGGTTAAAAGAAAAATCAAAATTCAGTAAGCACTAAGGCATGGGGCCAACTATTAAAAAAGTTGGCTTCTTTTTGTATCCTCCATGTTGTTTAAAATGTGCGTTGTCCGAAGTCAAAGAGTATTCGCCAAGCAACACAAAGAACCTCCCAGGAAAAGAATATATAAATGTAAAATAAAGTATTGACCCAATGCGATATATCGTATTATTATAAATACATAACGATATATCGCATTGGAGGATGATGAATTTGAAATTCAAAAATTACAGAAACAGCTACCAAGGTTGGCAACGGTTTGGCAATGAAGATCAGGAAATGTTTTCTAGGCATCACCGTGATGGGTCGCGAGGAGGATTTGGGGGACGTGGGGAAGGAAAACGTCGTTTTTTTGAGCGTGGGGAATTTAAATATGCTCTCCTCGAACTTCTCACCTATGCACCTATGCACGGATATCAGCTTATTAAAGCGATGGAAGAGAAAACAGGAGGTTTATATACCCCAAGCGCCGGTTCGGTTTATCCCAATTTGCAGCTGCTCGAGGATATGAATCTTATAGGGTTTAGTGATGAAGACAGTAAGAAGCTTTACCATATAACGGATGAAGGAAAGGAATATCTTCGCAAGAGAGAACGGACAGACATGGAACGGCCTGATAAGCTTTGGGAGCGTCCTGGTCGGCATGGGCTATCGCAGAAGAACGGAAAGAGTGAATTACGCGAGTTAATGAAAGAATGGTCGGAAGTCATTTATTTAATGGCGGGAGCAGCAAAAGCGTCACAGGAGAACCCTTCCTCTGAGCAAGCCAAAGCGTTTCAAGAGCTTATGACACAGTTTCAGGTCAGTCTGAAAGAAATATCGGCTTCGACTCCAAATTCCAGCATCGATGATACCATTAAACCGCCAGTAGATGCTGCTTCGTTAGCTGACGATAACGGGATCGACGAATAGCAGCCACCCTGTCCATAGATCACATGCTTATAAATCCATTGGAAGAAGTGATGGTTTTTGAAGTCTAAAGGCATATTGAAACCGTTCTTTGGAGAGTCTTGGCGAATCTATGCCTCGTCATTTGTACTGCATACGGTCGCAAGCATCGTGTATGCTTACTTCCCCATGGTGCTGGGGAATTTCACGGATCGGCTGCAGGCCGGGGAACTGAATGAACACGATATCGTTCGGTACTGTCTGCTGCTGGTGGCAATCGGAGCGGGGAACGTATTCATTGGAGGGTACGGCCATTATCTTATTATGTATGTCGGCCGATGGTTCGAATATGTAACCCGCCGTCGGTTATTCTTACACTTCTCAGAGCTTAGTGAGCACTTCTATTCGCGGAACGGCGTGGGTAAGATGTTGAGTTACTTTATGAACGACGTCACAAGCGTTCGGGAATCGATCTCGATGGGTGTCAACCAGATGATGGCGGCGACAATGCTCTTGTTCTCATGTATTAGTGTCATGGTCTTTAGCGATATCCCGATCTACCTCATCGCCGCTTCCGTCGGGCCGTTGTTCGTGATTCCCTGGATCGTAACACGCTTCGGTCCGGCCATTCGGAAACGATCGCTGAAAGTGCAGGAGGCACTAGGCGCAATGACGGAAACCGCTGAGGAGCAGTTCGGCGGCATACGTGTCACGAAGAAATTCGCAGTTGAATCGATCATGATTGAGCGATTCGCTTCCTATGTTGACCGAATACGTGACAATCAACTGTCGCTTGTTCGGATGTCCTCGCTCTTCCAAGCACTAGTACCATTCCTCGGGGCGATGTCTTTGATCATATCGTTGGCGCTTGGCGGTTACCTGACCATTACGGGGAAGATCACACTTGGCAATTTCGTCGCGCTGACGCTGTACATCCGTATGCTGATGAATCCATTGCAACAGATCGGTAACGTGATCAATACCGTGCAGCGTTCACGAGCTTCCTTGCAGCGGTTGAATGAATTGGTCGCTGTACAACCTGACATTGTGGAGTCCGAAGACGCTGTGCCGGTTGATCTTGAGCAAGCTGCCGTGCGTATTCAAGGGCTGACCTTTTTCTATCCGGAATCGTCCCAGCCTGCATTGCAGGAAATTGACCTGGTTATTAAGGCAGGGCTGACGATCGGCATTGTCGGACGGACAGGAAGCGGTAAGACGACGCTTGTCAAGCTTCTGCTGCGAACGTATGAACCGCCCGTTGGGACGATCTGGATCGGAGAGAAGGACATCCGACAGCTGACGCTGGATAGCTTACGTAAACAGATCGCCTATGTGCCGCATGACGGCTTCCTCTTCAGCACGACGATTCGCGAGAATATTACCTTCTCAAGGCGGGAAGCCGGACAGGAGCAAGTCGACAAAGCGGCTAAGCAGGCACGGATCTACGACAACATCGTCGAGTTCCCCGATCGATTCGAAACGAAGCTAGGGGAGCGGGGCGTCACCCTCTCCGGTGGACAACGCCAACGAACGAGCCTGGCTCGCGGTCTCATTAAGCAGGCGCCGTTCATGATTCTGGACGACAGCGTTAGCGCCGTCGATGCGGTCACTGAGACCGAGATATTGAAGACGATTCAGGAAGAGCGTCATGGCAAGACCACCATCATCATCGCACACCGCATCAGCGCGTTGAAGCACGCCGACCTTATTGTCGTCATGGAGGGAGGTCGAATCGTGCAGCGTGGGAAACACGGAGAGCTACTTGCCGAGCCGGGGCTTTATGCCACACTCCATGCGATACAAGAGGAGGGAATTCAGCATGCTACAGGCCGTTAACAACTGGCAGATGGATCAGAAGGCGAATATCGGCAAGCAGCCTAAGCCCCAGTATCGATCTGCATTCCGGATCCTTGGCTCTTATACCGGAGCACATCGGTTCACTTTTGTCCTTGTCGTGATTTGTACAATAATCGCCATTTCAGCCGAGCTGTTCCAGCCTTATTTGGTCAAGCTCGCCATTGATGATAATCTGATGGCAGGCAAGAATGAATTCGGCAGTTTGCTTACAATCTGCATCATCTATTTTGGGTTATCGATCTCCGGACTGCTGTTCACTTACCTACAGAACAATTTAGTGCAGTACGCTGGACAAAGCATTGTGGCCAAAATTCGAAAGCAGTTGTTTGAGCATATAACGAAGCTCTCCATGTCTTATTTTGATAAGACGTCAAGTGGCAGCCTGATTACACACGTTTCTAGCGATACCGAAGCGTTGAACCAATTTTTCAATCAAGTACTAATAACGCTGCTGCGTGATGGTCTAACGTTGATCTTCATCCTCATCATGATGTTTCAGCTAGACTCAACTCTTGGTATGTATTGCTTGGTCTTGCTCCCGCTCATAGCGTTCATCGCGATCGCATTCCGTTCCTTTATGCGTAATACATACCAGATGGCCCGCACGCGACTGTCCCGTCTCGTGGCGTTCGTAGCTGAGAACTTATCGGGTATGAATCTGATTCAGGTCTTCCAACAGCAAAAGGCACAGGCGGAGCAATTCAAAGAACGGAATGACACCTATTTCAAGGCTAACATTCGTGAGATACGCACGCTCGTTCTCTTTACTAGGTCATTCGATTTGTTGAGCAACCTTGCGATCGCGTTCGTGGTATGGATTGGCGGCAAAGCGGTCCTGGATCAAACGCTAGAATTCGGCGTTCTGTATGCTTTTATCACCTATATCCGTCAGTTCTTCCAGCCAGTTAACGCTATCACGCAGCAGTGGAACACGCTGCAGTCGGCTACGGTTGCGGTCAACCGGATCTGGGGTCTGTTCGATATTCGGCCCGATATCGAGGACAATCCGCAGTCTCAACTGATCGATCGGGAATCGATAAAGGGCCGAATTGATTTTAATCATATTACCTTCGGCTATGAGAATGGTTCTCCAGTTATTCGCGGACTCGACCTTCACATCCGCCCAGGCGAGATGATCGGTATCGTAGGAACGACCGGCGCGGGCAAGAGCTCGCTTATCAGCCTGCTGTGCCGGTTCTACGATGTGCAGGAGGGCAGCATTCTCATAGATGGCATCGATGTTCGCGATTTACCGCAAAGCCAGTTGCACCGAGTCGTCGGTTTGGTTCAGCAGGAGCCTTTTCTGTATGCGGGTAGTATCATTGATAATGTCCGTATGTTCAATGAGACGATCTCCCGAGATGCCGTTATCCGTGCATGCGAGTTCGTAGGCGCAGATACGCAGATCCTGCGGATGAAGGATGGTTACGATACGAGATTGTCTGAGAAAGGCAGCGGTTTGTCCGCAGGCGAGCGGCAGCTCTTGTCCTTCGCACGTATCATTGTCTTTCGTCCACAAATTCTCATTCTGGACGAAGCCACTGCGAATCTGGACTCTCAGACAGAGCAACTGATTCAGCAGGCATTAAAGATTGTATCCGAAGGGCGGACCACGATCGTAATTGCGCATCGCTTGTCAACCATCATGCAGGCCGACCGCATTCTTGTCATGCGCTATGGCGCGATCGTCGAAGAGGGGACGCATCCGGAACTGCTCCAGATGCAAGGCTATTACGACGAATTGTACCGACACTCGCAAGGTGAGACGAAAGAACGTGAAGCCAAAATTGCACAAAGATGATCGATTTCAGGAAAAGATAAGCAACGTTTTTAAATACCAACTGACAGAGAGATTGAATAACTTTACATCTTAATATAATTGGAGGCATTTCTATGTTAATTCAAACAAGAACGATAGTCGTGCAAAAGGGAATGGCGGATCTGGTCCTTGAACGCTTTACTAAAGAAAGCCCGATGGATGTTATGGAAGGGCTTATAGACAAAACCGTTATGGTGAACAGAAAGAAGCAAGAAGATGTAGAAGAAGTGGTTATTATGATTCGATGGGAATCCGTAGAAGACTGGAAGAATTGGGAAAAGAGTGATGCACACATTCAAGGGCATCGGCAAAATAACGGTAAACCGAAACCGGATTACATTATATCCACGACAGTTAGTATGTATGAAGTGAAAGCGATCAAAGAAGGCATAAAAAAATAACGACCTCTTAGTGGACTTATGGTTGATCAAGAAATTAAACAAATCATTATTTACGTTGATCGGTATGTGTCCCAAACTAAGATGTTAAAAAGTGCGTTGCCACATGAGGCAACGTTTTTTATAATATTACAATTTATAAGTTTTCAGCGTAGTTGAACAATCTGATATCTGTTGCTATAAATGGCAAATAAAGGATATGTATTGTATACTGATTTTGATCATTTTAAAGTATTTACAGATATGCTGGGATTTGCATCGTTGTAGTTAAACCATCGGCAAAGCAAGAAGGTTTAGGTCAACATTTACTATGTGAAATTAATAGGGGGACAGAATGAGCGAATATATTCTAGAACTACGTTCATTAGTTGGGACAAGACCTTTAATTCTAGTTGGTGCAGTTGTTATCATTCAAAATGTTAACCGCCAAATTCTTTTTCAACACCGCAAAGATGGTAATTGGGGATTACCAGGTGGTCTTATGGAGTTGGGGGAGTCGTTGGAGGAAACAGCAGCTAGGGAAGTATATGAGGAAACTGGATTATCCTTAAAACGTTTAACCTTGTTGGAGCTATTTTCTGGTCCAGACTTATATCTAAAACTTAAAAATGGAGATGAACTTTATTCAGTAACAGCACTGTATTTTTGCAATGATTACAAAGGGGATTTGGTGAGCGATTCAACCGAATCACATGAGGTAAGTTTTTTTGATGTGGACGATATCCCGAGTTTAAATCCTGCAAATGCTATTTATCTTGCAAAGTATTTAGAATCTGATTTACTTCGTAAAACGTAAACAGTGCCAAAAAAGAGACTCTCGATCGGCCGGATGGAGAACCGTTAAATTCCCATTAGTGTCCGATACCTTTGTTCATGTTGTTCATTTTTCCTCCTTAAGATACGTTTTGGTGGATGTTTAACTTGAAGTAATATTTCCCATGGAAAGCTGCACAAGCTAGACAGAGTGGACAGAGCTGGAACAGCTTAAGATTAATTGACCTCTGCCCAATTCAGAAACCGATATGGAAACCTCGACATATTGTATACGAATATGAATGCGCACAGGAGGGATTTGATTTTGATGGGTGGTCTTGCAACCAAAAGTAACGTATCTCAATCATTGACAGTCAATAAGACACTTCGGCGAAACGTACCCGAGACTAAGTTATACAGCAATTCAACCTTAAAGACGATGCTGGATAAATATAAGATGGTCTATGTCAAACCCAATGATGGAACAGGCGGGCATGGTATCATGCGGGTTGAAAAGCAGGGGCAACGCTATCAATATCAGCTTAAGACATTCACCCAGTCATACACTTCTTTTGACAGCTTGGTACGTTCCATGAAAAAGTCGATGAAAAGAAATCCTTATGTGATACAACAAGGGATTCATCTGCTGCGAAGAAATGGTCGGTTGTTTGATCTGAGAGTAATGGTGCAGAAAAACCTCAAAGGAAACTGGGAGACTACCGGTATGATAGGCCGTTTGGGCCATCCCAGAAAAATCGTCACTAACCTCTGTAAAGGCGGTAAACCCATGTCGATTGAGGTTTTAATGAAGCCTCATGTGATCAATATGGACTCGTATAAAAAGAATTTGGAAACCTTAGGATATCGAACAGCGCGTCGTTTAAATCAAACGTTTCCGCGGATCAAGGAATTAGGTTTGGATATCGGTATTGACCGGAATCTCCACCCTTGGATTCTGGAAGCAAACCCTAGACCAGCTATTTATGGATTTAAGTCATTAAAGGATAAAAATGTTTACCGAAAGATTTGTAGATATCAAAAAGGGTACGGGCGTTAATAAGTATACGGATTCCTCATGCAACAACCATCTGGACTTATAGTTATCGGTGAAAGACGCTTCATTTTAAAGCGTCTTTTGTCCTTTCTAGGGTATAAAAAATCATGAATAGTAGCATACGGGAAAGTCTCCGAAGTTACTTGTCAAAACATATAAAGATGTCTACTATTTATTTCAAGTTGATATAACGAATTGAGGTGTTCAAAATGAGAGAAATAAATGTTAGGGAAATTAGGGTGACTGATTATCATGATATTTATTTGTTAAACCAAGATTTTAACCCAAATCTATATTTATTTTCTGAAGAAAAAGTAAAAGAGAAGATTGAAATGATTACAAAGAAAACAAAAGATATCATCTTTGTTTGTGAACAAAATAACGAGGTAATAGGATATATTCATGGAAGCCCATATGAATTACTTTTTTCTGACTCTTTAGTAAACGTCCTGGGATTTGTTGTTAAAGAACAGTATAGAAATCAAGGTTTAGGTAGCATGCTGATTGAGCATCTTGAACAGTGGGGAAAGAACAATGGTTTTTCTGGGATTAAATTGTTATCCCACCCAAGTCGAATACATGCTCACAGGTTCTACGAACGACGTGGCTATATGTTTACCAAGGATCAAAAAAACTTTATATTAAAGTACAATAAGTAGCTATACATTTCATAGATCAATATTGAGTAAGTAGTCTAGAGCTCAGTAGTCAAAGGTTTTGTACCCAACGTTTGCAATACACGAAGCAGGTTCAACAAAAGCCACCTATGATATATTAGTTTTTGTTCTGCAGATTTTGTGACCGCTGAGCAAAGTACTGATGCAACGCATAAAATTCAGGATTATAGTCATCATTGGCATCACGATTCAACATAATAATGTTTGAAATCTAGATTGAACTCGTTTGATAATAGTAGAAAGTTTTCTTAACTGAACTATTATTCTTCAGATTTAAACCAGCACAGCGGATAATTTCGTAGCCGTGATCATAATCAGTTTTTATTTTGCGTGTACAGATGCGGGTCACCCGCATCGCTGGCAGTATTGCCAAATAGTTGGCAATGACGCGGACGACAATAATCTAGTATACTAAGTCTCGTAGCAAGCGATACAACAGACGGCGGCGCGAATGAGTGCCTAGCAAACAGACGATTCGTTCTGAAAGAATGATATTGTGTGCTTTGGAGAAACCGACTAGTGTATCGCTATTTGGCGTGAACTAGACGTATTGCAGTGCTGAAAGCATCCGTGATCTTAGTTATCAAGCTGGCCGACATAGTCGGTAGTGTTCCACACTTGAACAATGAACATGCAGTAATTAAACGTGCGTCTCTTCCTGCCAGAGTTAGCGGGTCTCATGTTGATGATAAGTGATCGATTCCACCAAAAACAGATTTTAAAGACGACCCAGTCACTCAACCTTCTTCACAGGGAGGGGTTGGGAGGGTCGAACAACCTAGGAGGTCATACACCATATGGAAAAAACTATGCCAACGATTCTTTCTTTGACCGTAGCGTTATCGATGTTCTCCTCAACCGCATTAGCAGCGACAACGACGAAATCGTCTAAAGATTTCACGGATCTCGCGAATCTGGATAGCGTAACGAAAGAAAAATATGATGAATTGATTGCCACTGGTGTATTCAATGGTATTCAAGAAGGTATTTTCGGATTGAAAGAAAACATGAACCGCGCCCAATTCGCGAAGGTAGCTGCGCTCATCTTTGGACTGCCGATCGATACGACATTGACAACCTCAAGCTTTTCCGATGTGAGCGGCGATGACCCAGCCAACGGCTACGCGTTGCCTTATATCGAAGCGATCGTTAAAGCGGGTATTACCGATGGCGTCGCTGTAGGCAAATACGATCCGGCTGGCCATGTGACGAAAGAACAGCTGGCAGCTTTCCTGCTTCGCGGACTTGGCCTTGAGGATAAAGCGCAGGAGATAACAGCCGTGCAGGACGCTTCCGTCTCCGATTGGGCGAAAGGCTATGTTGCACTCGCACTTGATCGCGGATTGATGAGTAAAAACACTGATGGCACATTCGGCGGCACGACAGCCGCAAGCCGCGAGCTGCTCGCGCTAGCTTCCTATGAATCAAAATATCAGATCAAATCGGTATTCAGCGGCAAATACGCGATTGCTTCGATGAAAGCGACTGATGCAAACGTGCTGTCCATTCGACTTAACGGCGTTGTTGCTGATACCTCCGCCGTTACCTTCTCTCTTACGAAGAACGGATCGCCGGTAACAGATGGCTATACGACAACATGGAGCGCGGACAAGTCCACCGCAATGCTAACCTTTGATACCAAATTTGACGATGCTTCCTGGACCGCGACACTCAGCGGATTGAGTAGCATCGACGAAGCTGGCCAAACGGCAAAGGCGACAACAGAGAAAGAGAAAATTTCGAAGATCGAGCTGGTGACACCGTCCGATACATTGCCGAACAACCCATCGGCCAAGCTGCGCATTGACTTTAAGGCAACAAACCAATACGGTAAGCAATCGTCAATATCAGCCAGTGAATTTAACCTGTACTCGAGCCTTGGCTCAGTAATGCCAATTGGTGGCGAACAGGCATTTTATCTCACCCTGCCGTCAACGCTGAATCGCGATGACCGCTTGTCGCTGACCGTCATTCATCAGGACAGCGGCACACAAGCGAACAAAGTGTTCAACATCGGCGATGCGCGCGTCGTGTCCAAGATTGAGCTCGGTGATCTTCTAAGCTCGTCCGGTAGTGTAGTAAGCTCCATCGAAGCGAACAGCTACGCCTATCTTGACCTGAAAGTCTATGACCAATACGGCCTGCGGGTTGATAAGAAGGACGAGCTAAACAATGGCATCACCGTCACTTTCTCTGACTCCGATCTAGACAAAGGCAACCAAGGAGAATCTGGTGCGTTCGTCGAGAACGTTGTGGGTGACGATGCGGCTGATCTGAAGCTGCGTGCGAATAGCGACAAGGCGAAGGACGTAGTCGTGACCGTATTCGCCAACGGCTCCGGCGAGTCCGTCACGAAAACCGTCGCCATAACTGCGACGAACGTACCTGCCGCTGTTCAATTCGGCACATACTCGTACACACTAGCTAAAGGTGACATGCCAAGCGGCGATGAAAGCCTTGACGCCAAGTTGTACTTGCCACTGATCGTAAAGGACGATCAAGGCAACACGCTATCCGCACAGGAAATTTATGATAATCGCGATAAATTTACGATATTTTCCAGTGGCGGCGTAACACTAGCCAATCAACCGATCTCGAATTCCGGCAGCAATAAGGGCAAGATCGCCATCGCTAGCGTCAACACGAAAGGCAGCTCGACCATTACGGTGCAGCTGAAGGACAACCCGCAGGTGCAAACGCAAATGACGGTTAACGTGAATGACGAGCGAAAAGCCGATACAATTAGGTTCTCCCAAACGCCAGCAAAATATATGACAGCCGGTACTGACAATGAAATGAAAGTGAAGTTGTACGATCAATACGGTAGTGAGCTTAAATACGACGCGAACGGTCAATACCTTGTGCGTTACTCGCTGACGGCGAGTGGCGGAGATGAAACTAGCCTAGCTGCAACAAGCTTGTCTAGCGTACAGCGTGTGGACCAAGGTGATGCGACATCCGCGCGCAAATATGCGCTGCATCCGACGAAGATCGGCCAAGCGGTGACAAAGGATTTTCAGTTGGCAGCTAACAACTCGGACACTTCTATTGACTCCTTCTTTGATAAATCGTTCAAATTTTACACGGGAGTTGATGCGAAAGAGGCTAGCTACACTTACAAAGCAACGTTGTACAAGCTAGACAGCACAGGTACGGTGAAGATTAACGGAAATCCTTACGTCGAAGTGAATAACCTGTCCACGACGATGGAAGTGCTCGATCCTTCGAATGTGAACACGAAACTGACTTACGAAGCGTACCTGGATAAATCGGTGGACAACACAGTGCTGGCCGCGGACGACTACATGTCGGTTGGAACCGGAGCACAAGGGGCAAGCGGCATGTACGATAAGTACAAGCCGTTCACCAAAGATGTGAAAATCCGTGCGACAAAAGACAAAGGCGACGAAGTCAAAGTAGCATCGGATATTGTGTCCCTGACATCGAGTAATTCGCAAGTAGTGGACACTGCAAGTAAATCGCAGAATAAAGCTGGTGCGCACTATATTGCAGGAGGCAAGGAAGGTCAAGCGGCAGTGACCGTCATCTATTATGATGGCAAGAAAAATATGCAAACAGCATCGCTGAACGTAAGTGCGAAGAACGAAGCACCGACCGTTAATAACCTGAAGCTGAAGAAAACAGGCAAATCCGTGTCCATGGCTGATCTGCAAGCCGGCATGTATATGTGGGACGCAAAACTGGGTGAGAAACTGACTGCAGTAGATCAATACGGCGACGAACTCATCGGCGAGAACGCACCTGGAACGATGAATGAAGAAGGCCAAGCGAACGATAACATGCTTGTAAAAGCAAACGGGGCAGGCTATAACGGTAACGAGTTGCTGAAACTGAGCTATTACGTATCCGATATTAGCGGCGCGAACCCAGATGCAGTAAGCGTGGATTCAAGTACTGGCTTCATCAAATATAAAGGCGCGATTGGCGATGTGACGAGCTTCAAAGTGACCGTCATCGCACCGAGTGGCAAGCAAGCATCACTTGATGTTAATGTGAAGTAAGCAGCTGACAGAGCTTAGCTACTGAAAAAGCTTTCGGTAAAAAGGAAAACCCCAAATTGGCAAAAGAAGTGCACCCCTTAGAATGGTCATTGGAATAAACCTCTGGTTTATCCGATGAATTCTAAGGGGTGCATTTTTTATGGGCATTTTTTGTTTGCAAGCAAGTACGTGCCGTGTGATAATATTTCTATAAACTTCCAAGAGGTGAATGATGAAAAAAATTATAGGACGCATTACATTAGCGTGTATTATTGTGATAGCAGGCTACTCCGCAGTAAAGGTTGCTGTAAAACCGGATCTGAGTAAGCCTGCTCAAGGGTTAACTCAACCAGCCGTAGCAACAACAACGCAACCGGTTAGCGAAAACTATTTCACTCGTGCTGATCAGCATCCAGATAAAGCGTTGATCGATGTGATTAACGCATCAACTCAAACACTTGATATTGCGATCTACAGCCTCACCCATCCAGATATAGTGGCTGCGATCAAAGAATCGAAGGATCGAAACGTAGCAGTTCGACTCATCACAGACAAGGTTCAATCCGAGGCCAAAGTACAGGCTGAAGCTATGAAAATACTGGGCAGTGCCGGTATTCCGACGAAGGTAAATAAGCACAACGGGCTGATGCATCTGAAAGTCACTATTGCAGATAAGAAGGTCACCACGACTGGATCATTCAACTATTCCAAAGCGGCGAGTACAACGAATGATGAAGTGCTTATGGTAATTCGGGAGCCTGAAGTGGCTAAATCATTCTCAGAACAATTTGAAAAGATGTGGAATGACACAAAGGGATTTGAAACGATCGAGAAGAAGATTGCGCAATAATTACCAGATGGGAGCAGCGTTATCGCTCCTCCCCTGAAAAAATTAACGATTGCGTTCTAACAATACAAAACCGCTGATTTTTGAAGTGTTTTTCCTATAGACCACTTTAAAACCAATGTCATTATCTAATAAGCAGTTAAAGGCATTGATAAGCAATCCATTAGGTGACAGATTTGCCCTACAAGGTTGAGCGCTTCCAATAACACGCGATGAAACAATTCTGCGTGCAGAACCAGGAACCAGAGGGTTTCTTGTCCAACTAATTAAAACTAAATCATGCTGACGGACAGCTTTTACACGTGCCATCCAATCACCTCATTTCTATAATAGAATCCGTATATTAAATGCAAAGTTTATTTATATTGTGCATAACAAAAAATGGGTTTGAGTTAAATATAAGAATCCTTACAAATGGCATTGTTGGCTAGTTGAAATCGGAGATGACGTAACAATAACCAACAGCACTATACTTGCGCATGATGCAAGTACAAAGCTGCATTTTGGTAAAACTAAAATCGGGAAGGTTAAAATCGGTAATCGGGTATTTATCGGTTATAACAGTGTTGTATTGTGTAATGTCACTATTGGAAACGATGTTATTGTGGCAGCGGGGTCTATTGTTACTAAATCGATACCTGATGGAAGTATTGTAGCAGGCAACCCAGCAAAAGTAATTGGGAACACAGCCGATTACTTGGAAAAACATCGAATTTTTTTGAATGAAAAGCCTGTTTATGATACATACTGGCCTTACAAGACACAAGAGCAAATTGATAAGATAAGAAAAGAATTGGACGATGATTTTGGTTACGATGAATAATTGAGCTTTCAGTTGTTTTTTCGCAAGCATTATATCGTTAATAGCCCTGTATCCTTCGGATAGAGGGCTTTTGACTATACTCGCGATCTGTTCTCTGGTAAGCGGTTTTGTAGGTCTAAACTCCGGATTTAAGGTTTAACTGCCAGGAAACACCGTATTTATCTGCCACCCACCCAAATTTTTTACTAAATGGGTACGCGGCTAAAGGCATAAGGACTGCACCATCTAGAGAAAATTTCTCAAAGACTCTAACAATATCCGCATCGGTATCACAAGATACATACAGTGACATGGAGGGAGTAAAGGTAAAGTTATGTTGTACAGAGCTATCTATACACATAAACTCTTGTCCGTTTAGTGTGAAAGTAGCATGTATCACTTTACCTTCCGTTCCAGATTCATTCGCTCCATATCGTGAAATACTTGTTATTTCTGATTTCTCAAATATAGAGGTGTAAAAATTCATTGCTTCTTCAGCTTTACCCTCGAACATTAAGAAGGTTGTGATTTGTGTCATCATGATCAAACTCCTTGTATTATATTGTTAAATTATTGTTCAGATAACGACCACTAAATAATTACAGAACTAAGAAACCTCTTGTATGTTCTCTGCTGAATCGTTCTTAACATTTCCCACAGCCTTAGTCACCGGATACACTCGCATTTTCTCATCGGGATATGGTTTTTCAATCAAAGTCTGCAAAAGCTTAACATCCTGTATGCTTCGATCCAGCCAAGTCGCCTCATCCTCTTTTCTCAGAATAACGGGCATCCGATCATGAATACCTTCCATCGTTTTATTCGGACCCGTTGTTATGATCGAACAGCTGCTGATCTTTTCGCCTTCTGGACTCACCCAAGTATCATACAAACCAGCCATTCCAAATAGTTCGCCACCTTTCAGCAGGATTCTCATTGGTTGTTTGCCATCCTCAATTATCTTCCATTCGTAGAATCCATCAGCAGGAATTATGCAACGTTTGCTCACTAGCGAAGTACGATAAGCTGGCTTTTCTGCAACAGTTTCCACTCGTGCATTAATCATCTTGTAACCTATTTTAGTATCCTTTGCCCAAGAGGGAATTAAGCCCCAACGTAGTTGCCCTAATTTATTTTGTTTTCCGTCATTGATGATGGCAGGGACCATTTGACCTGGTGCTACATTGTACCGGGGGGCATAAACGGGTGTTGAGTTCTCAAGCATAAATCGAAGCATTAAC
Organism: Paenibacillus sp. 1_12; assembly: GCF_900114475.1. Classification (GTDB taxonomy): domain Bacteria; phylum Bacillota; class Bacilli; order Paenibacillales; family NBRC-103111; genus Paenibacillus_S. Next base: position 324,394 of record NZ_FOTE01000007.1, read on the forward strand.
TCTTCTTCAGTAATCGTTATGGTATATCTTCCACACATGGGAATACCCCCTCGAATAATCGTTACAATCATTTTACCTCAAATACTACAGGGCTTAAACTTTAAAACTGCTTGTCCCAAAAAATACCACCTGAAATATGTTTTTTTCTTGATGAGAACGTTCGTTCTATTATGTATGAAGGGATTGTAAAATTAAAAGGGAGGTAATTTATTTAGTTTACATAATAATTATTATGTAATCATAAAGGTTATTGTTTTTCCATCATAGACATATCCTACAATCCCTAATGTTCCAGCATGGCTGCCACTCAAATGGATGATTGATGTCTATCATCTCGTCAGAAATAGATTGGCTCGGCTATATTAAGAGTATCGCTACCAGCCCGTCAAGCTAAGTTTTAAAAATATGTTGTATTCCTTAGCTTGATGGGTAGGGACTTCCTAACATTTAAGAGACCTTTTTGTAGTCGGATCCCTTGAGTCGCTGTTTCTTCCTCAGGATACGTTTCTTTTGGAGCTTTTTTACTTTAGCTTTATGAAGCTTAGGAAGTACACGTTTCTTTCTTCGATGCAAAAGCTTCTTTTTTATTTTACTTTTACGCTTTATTTGGGAAATGACTTTATGAAGTGGATTCGTATTTGCAGGAGTTTCTAATTTGGGAATGAATCCGAAGTTAACTAATTGAATATCGAGCTCTGATAGCTTATCGACAATTCGTGTACTTGTAAAAACATTCACTTCACGTTCTCGTCCATCCGTCCAAACCGAATGATCTCTCACATCATCGTCCACATACCCAGGATGACACATCAGCTCCGTAATACCATCAGGAAGCTGCTCAAGATGTCTGATTAAACGGTCAATTCCATCGTCTGTATCGTAAGTATCGAGAATTAAGTAATCAGAGCTTCGAAAGGTTTTTCTGTCTTCTGCAATTAATGGATGAAGACGCATCGGGATTTGCTCGCGTATTGAAAGGTTTTTCAAAGCACGGTAAACGAGCTCTGAATCGATATGGATATGATGATGAGAATCCACATGAGTAGGGGATAAGCCGCTGTCAATAAATTTCTTAAACTGAGCATCTAATTCGATGATGATATGTTCTTTAGTCCATTTGCTTCTATCTTTTGAAAAGACTCCTTTATGATTAATTAGAGAAGAAACCTGTTGCTTTTCAGAAAGCGGTGTACCATAGGTTAAATTAAAATGTAATCCTACTCCCAAGGTGGGTGTTTCCTTCGCAAGGATAACTGCATCTTGAAATCCAGGCATATTACACATCAAGGACGTACTGGAAACCGTTCCAGCATGAAAAGCTTCAAGAATAGCGCGATTTATACTTTGAGATAGTCCAAAGTCATCAGCATTGACTATGAGATATTTAGTCAGCATAGTTCCCTCCCTTCGAAAGTGATTAATAGCATTAATAATTCGCTATATTAATTCAAGATTTTTCCATTCGATTAGTTTGCTACTAAGCCTAAGTGCTCGTTTTAACATTTATTATGCTATGTAAAAAGCGTAATTCGGGGAAGGGTATCAACCTAACTGCTGTACAAATGTGCATGATGAACTTTTATGAGATACTGGTGCATTTCACCCATTAATAATAGCATTTGACACCAGAGTAGCTTAAGAAATTAATGACAACGATTGCCAAATTGTACTTTAAAACGGACTATGCTACCATAATCGGTAGAACGTAAAGGAAACTCGCATTTGCAAAATATTGAAAGATGAAAAGTGTTTTATTAGCTATATAAGATGAATCAAAAAAACACGCAGCGCCTCTTTGCTGTCATGATGTTTAATTCGTCTTAGATAGCAAAGAATTTGATTAGTAGGAGATTGATATGACGTTGATAGCAATAATACTTGGTGGAATTATTTTAGCTTTAATTTTATTTTTGCGTTATTATCCTGCTTTCGGAGGGAAATGGTCTGGAGATAAGATTGTCAATGAAGTTGATTTTGGATCTAACACAACACCGGGAACCAACCTATCGCTCCTGAAGGATCTTATCAAAGGAAATCCGAATGGAAAACCAAGACAACCTATCTCAGTAGTTCCTGCTGAGCTTGGATTTCTTCATGACTCCCATACAAAAGTGTTTTGGTTTGGTCATTCGGCATTATTAATTGAAATCGCTGGAAAGACATTGCTGTTGGACCCCATGTTCGGTAAAGCACCGACGCCGTTTCCTTGGTTCGGAAATAAAAGGTACAGTAAGCAGCTTCCCATTGACATTGATCAGCTCCCACCGATTGATGCTGTCCTGCTGTCTCATGACCATTATGATCATTTGGACTACGGCTCCATTCAAAAATTGAAGCACAAAGTTGGCAGTTTCTATATGCCCCGCGGCGTTGGCAAGCATTTGGCAAGATGGGGTGTTGATCAGGATAAAATTCATGAATTCAATTGGTGGGAAGAAACAGAGCTCGTAGGCTTGAAGCTGGTGTGTACGCCGGCGATTCATTTTTCTGGCAGATACCTATTGGACAATAATACAGCCTTATGGTGCTCATGGGTCATTGCGAGTTCGGAGCATAAGCTTTTTTTTAGTGGAGACAGTGGTTACGGACCGCATTTCAAAAAGATTGGTGACACCTATGGTCCTTTTCACTTGACAATGATGGAATGCGGTCAGTATGATGAAAGATGGCCAGCCATACATATGATGCCGGAGGAAACGATTCAGGCACAGCTTGATGTGAAAGGGAATATGATGATTCCAATCCATTGGGGCGCTTTTAAATTGGCTTTTCATGATTGGACGGAACCGATTGAACGAGTGATTCAAGCCGCTAAAGAACAAGGTGTGGCGATTGCAACTCCTCGAATCGGCGAAGCGGTTATCATAAATGCTTCCGAATATCCTTCTGCTGCTTGGTGGAAATAAAAATATGAAATCAATATACATGAAATTTCGTTGGATACATGAGCTTCAACCGCTGCAGAATGAACATTTTGCAGTCTTTTTTTTCACAAAAAAATTACGCTAAATTGATATTTAGCGTAATTTAACTTTAAACGAACGGAGATAACGTGAATGGACCGTATATACCCCGATGAAGAGCTCCTGGAGCTGTTTGATATTTGGATGAAGGACCAAGGATTTACCCCTCAGACGCAAAAAGCGTATTTGGGTGATGTCCGATTATTTTTGGCTGCAATAGCACCTAAATCATTGAGTAAGCTGGAAGCTCTGGACGTGATGCGTTTTCTCACCAAAATGCGTCAGGGGGGAGCAGGGGATTCTACGCGGAATCGTTATCTATCCTCAATTCGAACTTTTTTTAATGCCTTAATTGAGCATAAATATGCGGACAACAATCCGGCTCTGCATTTGAAAAAATCAAAGGTAGAGAGAAACTCGCTGCCTTCGTATCTGGATGAGCATGTGTTGTCCGCATTTTTGGAATCGATAGAAGGGAAGCACCAAATTCGGAATGTCGCTATGTTTTTGCTGATGAGCTATGCGGGTTTACGTGTAAGTGAACTACATCGATTGAATATGGCGGATTTCAACCGCTCGGCTCAGATGCTGCAAGTATACGGAAAAGGGCGCAAATGGAGATCGGTTCCGCTACCGGAGTCCTTGGTACATATTTTAAATATGGCATTGGAAGAACGGATTGATCCGAGAAAAACGGTTGAGCAGGCGTTTTTCGTATCGCAGTTTGGTCGCCGCATTTCTACCCGTATGATCCAAAAAATTGCCGAAGCCCATTTTGCCCAGTTAAAGAGAGAATTTAGTGAATTGCAAGGGAAATCGTTCTCCAGCCATAAGCTCAGACATACGTTTGCCACGATGCAGGTGATAGCGGGAACCGACATACGAACCTTGCAAGAGCTGCTGGGGCATGCAAGTATACAAACGACACAAATTTATACGCATGTTGGCGACAAGCAAAAGCAGGAAGCAATGAACCGAGTTGTGCCTAGGCTGCCGAAGTCTGTGTTGAGAGGGACAGGTGGTTAAGATGCATCATGTCTTTGGGGCTCCGATGAATCGATTACGACCAGCAGCGATACCAAAAATGAGCAGTAATACTGTGATTACCAACAGCACGATTAGCGGGATTTTCCATCCGTGAGTCATGTCGTGCAGATAACCAAATAAAGTGGGTCCGATAGCGGCTAACATGTAACCTACCGATTGAGCCATGCCAGATAGCTCGGCTGCGTCATGTGAATTCGATGTACGCAGCCCGAAAAAGGCCATCGCTATACTGAAGGAACAACCCGCACCGATTCCCATTAAGATCGACCAAAGAAGCACCAGATGATTTCCAGACAATAGCCCACCAATACCTATGAAGAGAAAGAGTGCCGTAGCAATAACAAGAACGATTTGATTTTTCATACGTCCTGCTAATATCGGTGCGATAAAAGTAAGTGGAAGTAATGCGAGCTGCATAATAGACAAGACCCATCCTGCAGAATCTGAGCTCATGCCTTGACTTTTCAAAATCTCAGGAAGCCAGGAAATGACGACATAAAATAGCATGGATTGCAGCCCCATAAACAGAGTCACCTGCCAAGCCAGAGAGGACTTCCACAAATTTGTACGTTTTTCTTTCGACTTCGTTATCTGAGATTTATTGTGCTGACGCCCTAGCTGGGGAATCCAGAAGAGAATAGCGATAACTGCTAACACCCCCCACAGACCCAAAGCTCCCTTCCAACCTAAACCCGTTTGACTAGCTACAGGTACACTGATTCCGGACGCAATAGCACCACTGAGATTCATTGCAACTGCATAAACACCGATCATAACTCCAATTTGCAGTGGGTACTTTTCTTTGATCAAACTAGGCATCAATACATTGCAAATGGATATCGCAAGACCCATGATGACCGTCCCAATTAGCAATGAGCTGATGTTCGATGCTGAACGGAGCACAATGCCAATAACCAGCAAAATTAAGGAACTCAACAAAACTGGGGACATGCCAAAACGACGAGCTAGCTTCGGTGCCACAGGTGACAGCAAAGCAAAGGCTATTAACGGAAGTGTCGTAATCATCCCCGCTAACGTATTTGATAAGCCTAAATCATCTCGAATCGTCCCAATCAATGGACCTACCGCAGTTATTGGGGCACGTAAATTGGCCGCGATCAAAATAATTCCTAGGAGAAGCAGCCATCCTGTAGAAGCTGCAGCAGCTTTGGCATGTAGTGTACGTGGTTCGGGTTCCATTTATAGGTCCTCCTGCTCGATGGCTTGTTTCATTTCTTTAATAAACTGCTGAACATGTTGAACGGCCGCATCGGAATCTTGTGCGAATATCGCGTCTACCAGTTGATCATGCGCATTTGGTAGTAGGTTATCAGAAAATTTCTTTTTTATAATAACCGTTATCGATTCCCGAATAGCTTCAGTAATATGCTCATATAAATCAATCAGCATTTGATTTCCAGTCGATTCGACAATGGTCTGATGCAGTTTCATATCTGCGGCCACATACTGTTCCATCTCTCTTTTTTTTCTAAAGGTAAGGCATTCCTGTTGATAAAACCGGATTTTCGCTAAATCCTCTTCAGTACGCCTTTCAGCGGATAGCCTTGCAGCTTCTTGCTCTAGAGCATTTCGAACCTCCAGCGTATCCAATAAGCCTGATTTGTGGACACGACGTTGAATAGCCGCGCCAAGTGCGCTGGTGGAAGATACATAAGTGCCATCTCCCTGCTTTGTCGTTAGCACTCCCGCATGGCACAACGCTTTTATACCTTCTCGCAATGTATTGCGGCTGACATTCAGGTCGTTGACTAGACCCGGTTCAGGCGGGATTTTCGTTCCAATCGGCCAAGTACCGGATTCAATCATGGACTCAAGCTGAATAATGACTTGATCGACAAGGGTAAGACGTGTCGTTTTTTGCAGCATATTAAACCTCCAAACGTAGGATGATTAGATGAATCGTATCTTACCATATAATACTTCATTTGAAAACCCTGCGACAAAGATTGTCAAGTAATACAAATTGAAATCAATTGAAGATTGTTCACGAATGAGGTAAAATACTACAATTGGTAATGCAATTTCATTGGACTTATTTATAGATAAATCGTAGAAACTGGGGTATGAGCAACGATGAAAATGAGAGTATCCGCAGTACAGTATCATCTGCACACAATTGGAAGCTTTGAAGAGTTTGCCAAGCAAGTAGCACATTATGTCCACATAGCTGAGGAGTATGAATCCGAATTCGTGCTGTTTCCCGAGCTGTTTACGACCCAATTAATGTCCATTGGAGATGGGAACGGACAACCGCTGCCGATTGAGGCGCTGCCTGATTTTACCGAGGCTTATTTAGACTTGTTCAAAGGATTGGCTATGAAAACGGGTATGCATTTGATAGGTGGAACGCATGTTACCTCTGAGCAGGGAAAGCTGTATAATACGGCACATTTATTTTATCCGGATGGACGAATTGCAACACAGAACAAGCTGCATATAACACCTGCAGAAATCAAGGAATGGAATATGGGAGCAGGAGATTTGCTTCAAGTGTTTGATACAGATAAAGGGCGAATTGCTATTCTAGTATGTTATGATGTGGAGTTTCCTGAGATTGTTCGGATGGCTCGAGTCCGCGGCGCTGATGTGTTGTTCTGTCCGTCATGCACGTATGACCGTCACGGCTATCATCGGGTTCGGTATACGTGTCATGCGCGTACGATCGAGAATCAGATTTATGTGGTTACGACAGGAACCGTAGGTGCGCTTCCTACTGTTGATTTTATGCGCAGCAATTTTGGTCAGGCCGCAGTATTGACACCAAATGATGTTCCATTTCCTCCAGGAGGCATCATGGCACAAGGTGAGCTTAATGATGATATGGTGGTTACCGCTGATCTTGATCTGCAGCTGCTCGCAGAAGTGAGAGAACGAGGTTCGGTTACGACATGGCGGGACCGCAGAACCGACCTCTATACGGATTGGTCATAAACAAGGAGGCCATTTGAATTGAGTGTGGGCAAGGATTTAGCAGCGCTTACAGGTAATCACAAGTTTTTATACTACAAAGAGCTATATGTATATCATGAGGACAAACCGCTGCCCGCGCTGATCCGCAGCTATTCGCATGAAGATTTTGACGCGCTAATCCGTATTCAGCAGGAAAGCTTTCCGCCACCGTTTCCATCTGAACTGTGGTGGAACAAGGAGCAGCTGTATGAACATGTGAGCAGATTTCCCGAGGGTGCCTTATGTGTGGAGATAGCTGGGGAAATTGTGGGGTCAATGACAGGGCTGCGTATTCATACACATTCACAACAGTCTGGTCAGAGCTGGGCAGAAGTAACGGATAATGGGTATATAAGAACACATGTTCCTGATGGCGATACACTCTATGTTGTCGATGTCTGTATTCGTCCGGATTGCCGTAAGCTCGGCTTGGGCAAATGGTTAATGCAATCGATGTATGAGGTTACGGTACAGTTGGGCTTAACCCGATTGCTGGGTGGGGGGCGTATGCCTGGTTATCATAAAGTTGCGAATGAATTGACGGCACAGCAATATGTGCAAGCGATACTGGACGGACGATTCAAGGACCCGGTGATCAGCTTTTTGATGCGCTGTGGACGAACACCAGTTGATATTATTGCGAATTATTTGGAGGATGAAGAATCCTGCAACTACGGGCTGCTGATGGAGTGGCGGAATCCTTTTAAACGTATGTGAAAGATTAGAATATGACGTTGAAATTCACTAGTAGCTGGGAGTGTTAAGGATGGAATTTGTACGGATAACAAGTATTGAGGACCCGAATTTTCTATTGATGCATGAGCTGATGAAAAAGGTGTTTCCACCTGAGGAAGTATTGGAGTATTCGCTGTGGAAGGATCCACTGGAGGACCCGGGCATTCGTGTTTTTGTAGCTGTTCATGAAGGGGCTGTGGTAGGTGCAACGGAGTATCGTTACTATGACGATTTGCAGGTGGCGATGACGGATTTTACGATTATTGGGCAAGCAGGTCTGGGGATCGGACGATTCATGGCAGCTAAAAGAATGAAGGATTTACTCGAACAGGCCTCGTTATCCGGTCGGCCGATGCTTGGCATGTTTGCGGAAATTTATGATCCTTACCGTATCGAAGACCATGAATTTGGTGGTATTAAGCCGATGGATCCATATGTGCGCCGCGAGGTTCTTTCTCATTTGGGCTACCAACGCCTGGAGCTGGATTATGTACATCCTTCCTGGGAAAACAATGGTGAAGCGGTTGAAGTACTGGATTTGTGTTTTTTACCGAGCGATGAAGACTGCACTGAGGTGCCTGCCACGTTAATTGTACAGTTTCTGACACGCTATTATTCAGTACTGCCTGATAAGCCGTTACAATGGCAGCAAATGATTGAAGGCTTGAAGCAGAGGGATACTGTAGCTTTATTTCCCTTATAAAACAGAAGTGATTTAGAACTGAACTTCATTGCAAAGCATAAACCCGCAGCTCCGAATCATAAATTGGGGCCGCGGGCTTGTTTGCGTTCTGCATCAAAAAGTAAGGTTGTTATGTTACAATGAAGTAACCACTTGATCAATAATGCCGTATTCCTGTGCCTCTATGGAGGACATGAAATAGTCACGATCCATATCTTTCTCAATCTTTTCAAGGGGTTGACCCGTTCTTTCGGAAGTAATCCGGTTTAAACGCTCCCGAATCCCGATAATCCGCTTGGCGCTGATAGCAATATCACTGGCTTGACCCTGTGTTCCACCATGCGGTTGATGTATCATAATCTCGCTGTTAGGTAGTGCGAAACGTTTGCCTTTGGCTCCTGCCAGTAGAAGTATGGCTGCGAATGAAGCTGCAAAGCCTGTGCATATGGTGTGTACGGGAGGCTTTACGAATTGCATCGTATCGTAGATCGCAAATCCTGCAGATGTGGAGCCCCCCGGGCTGTTAATATAGAGACTTATTTCTTTCTCCGGGTCCTCAGCAGCCAAAAATAGTAATTGAGCAGTTATACTGTTGGCCATTTGATCATCAATCGCCGCACCAAGGAACACGATTCTATCCTTCAACAACCTGGAATAAATATCGTAGGAACGTTCACCGCGTCCGGTTTGCTCTACAACGTATGGCACATAATTGTTGTTCATTTGATTACCTCCATGAATTGGTATTGGTTGGTTATCTGCTTTCTTTCAGCAAACGAATCAACTAAGAAAAAGGATACGGAGTCATCCGATTGTTTGTGAAATCCAATTTTAATGGTATTCTCGTTTCGGTGTTTCTCCCTGAAGCAATTTTTTTTAGTGGGTGCGTATCTTTATTCAGGGTTCATTCGTTTCTATATGGAAGGGATATATGGTCATTAACCGGGTAAAGGAGAGAGCTGTATGATCTTAGCTGGTTCAATAGAATGCACGGAACCCACAACAGAAAAGGGTAGCCATACGAATTGGGAACAGCTGCAAATGACCGTTAAACGGTACTGTCTGTCTATAACGGGATCCAGTTGGGATGCTGAGGATTTGGCGCAGGATACGTGGCTGAAAGCCAGGCCAATACTACAAGAGACGGGACATGCGAATCCGGAGGCCTATCTGCTGCGTATTGCGAAAAACACGTGGATAGATCAATTGCGAAGAAGCCGAAGCTTGTCCTTCATACTAAAACAGGAGCAGTCGATGACGGTAATGCCTGATCATGGTGCTTTGGAAATGGAGACTGCTTTTTTAGCGCTTATCAAGCATATGTCAGCCTTGCAGAGAACGGTTTTTTTATTACGGGATGTCCTGGGCTATTCGATCATAGAGACGGCTCAGATGCTGCATACGACTGAGGGTGCAATCAAAGCGGCACTTCACCGTGCACGCCAATCTTTGGGGGCGGTCAGATCGGATTTAGAGCAAGGCGTACTTGCCTTACCTGAAGCTGAGAGCTCCAAGGCATTGCTGCGGATGCTCGTAGCAGCTTATCAATTGGGAGATATTGCGGTGCTGGTGGAACTGGCACAACGGGATCAGCTGGAGCCTGCCGTGGCAATTGGAATTGCGCGCAATCATCTCAATTCCAAGCGGACCTCAGCCTCCAAGCGTTATGGCAAGCTTCATACACAACCTGCACACAACATTGGGATGGCTGCATAATTAGCTTATGCATACAAGATCTGGTAGATAAAGCGAATATACACAGTAAAAAGAGGCTGATTCCCCAGCAGTAAGAAGGGGAATCAGCCTCTTTTTAATTAACGTTAGCTCCAGACGCGGCGATCTGGTCCTGCGTAAGCTCCTGCACTTTTTTCCACTGCTCCAGATGCTTTTCCAAATTGTCGACAAGCAGCTTCACACTGGCATGAAAACTTTCTCTATCGTTCTCGAATATATCCGCATAGGAACGGAGCACCTCATCAGACAATGGGCTGTAGGAAGGAAGAGTGGAAAGTAATCGCTGTAGTGTACGATCAATTAAAACTTCTGTCACTGCTTCAGTACCTGTTTGTACAGAAATCTTATGTAAGGGTTCGATATCCGTTTTTTTATCGGGCTCGGGGTTGAGTTCTATTGCCGATGGTATCGAGCTTGGCACTGGGATTGTATTTTCATCGGTTGGTGTCTGTTTAGGAGTCAGTTTTTCCGATTTATCAACCTTTATCGTGGTTTTGGACTCAGCCTGCTTGGATCGTTCCACTCTATTTTGTTCAAATACGGACCATGTTTCTATAAGCTCATAACCTGATTTGTATAGCAACTTCGTTTTTGTATTATCAGAAATGTCTTTATCCTTGAAAAGCTTGGCGATTTTCTTGACATCACTTACGGACAGCTCATCCCTGGCGACCATGAGTGCGAGTGAATCCCGATATTCGATCGGCAAATCCTTAAGGGGCAGTACCTGCAGTTCGGTGAGCTTGTCCATTTTGATTTCTGTTCCAGCTACAATCAACTTTTTGACCGCATTGCTGAATTTAAGCAGGTCACACTTATTCTTGATATAGCTCTCTGGCTTGCCAAGTTTACTGGAGAGATATTTAGTTGAGCTGCTGAACTTTGGGTCCTTAAGCAGCTTATTAAAGGCATCTGCTTCTTCAATTGGCGAAAAACCTTCACGTGTCAAATTCTCGGCGATTTGCTCCAAGTAAATTTCCAACTCATCGGTTACATCCGAAACAATGCAGGGGATGGTCGGCTTACCCAAGGTACTGCATGCTTTATAACGGCGGTTGCCATAAATAATTTTATATCGGCCATCCTTCGTTGTTCTTACTTTAATCGGGGACAGCAGTCCGAGCTCTGCGATGCTGTTCATCAGCTCCTGTAAAGAATCCTCGTCAAATTGATAGCGGGGCTGATCCGTATCTTCATCAATTAAATATGTAGGTATTTGCACAATATCCATTTGATTACTCCTATTCGTTCAGTTAATTCGCCGGATCGTTAATCCGGTTGGGCAGACATTATATCTATCATTATATAACATGGTTCGAGCTGTGAAAATGGGCTGCCTGTCACGATCCAGGTGATATCCAGCAAACAGGCCCTGTAGGCACAAAAAAGGAACGAAGCCGCGGCTCCATTCCTTTCCTATACATCTATGGATAAGTACGAGACCTGAAGGTCCTCATATGTGCATTAAGGGAAAATAGGAATTGAATATTTGTCACCTTGCGCGGAATACAACAGTGCTTGGGAGCGGAACAAGTCAATACGCACCAAAGATTCCTTTAGGCTAGATATCGTTAATCGATTTTTCTGTAGCGCAGAGAGCAAAGAAGGAATTATTCGTGAATCCGCTCCGAATAAAAATACCGGTACCGAATTTTCCTGGAATGAAATGTTAGTAGTTACCACCGATAAAAACCTCCTTAATTTGACATGTTATTTATTACACAATTAGGAGGGAAATGAAACAGTTCTCATGATCCGAAAGATTTACCTGAAGTGACACTGCAACAATGAGAATACATAACTATTATTATGTAAACTAATGATCATTATCTGCTGTGCCCAAGATTTTAATATTTTGTGAAAACATAATTGGATGTTTAAATCATGTGCAGGCTATACAAGTGCATCCTAGTTCTCAAGTTCCAATGGATCAGAATCCGCATTAACCGACTCTATAATACAGTAAATTTGCTTCAAAAACGCAAACACGTCATATAATAGAACACAACCATCAAAGGCAGCCAGAGGCGGCTTTTTTTGCAGACTAAAAATCACAATGGTATTAACGTATAAGAGGAGCAATAAATCTGCTAAAATGATGATAATATCACGTTGAACATGGTTAAAATTAGGATTAATTAATCATACATAATATTAATGATATTAAATAAATATTCTCGCCAGATACTTAGGAGTTATTGTATCTACATTTGTCGTTCAGAAAAGGAGAAAGTATATGATGAATATTGGAATTGATGCAGGGGGCACTTTGATTAAGATCGCCTATATGGAAAAAAACGAGCTTATTTTAAACAAATTTCCAGTTTCTGAGATGGCTCATGTCGCAGCTTGGATTAATGGACAGATCGATGCCCGAATTTGTATGACAGGCGGAAAAGCTTCAGCTATACAGTCTCTCATCCAGCAAAAAGCTGGAGAGCTAGTTGAGTTTGATGCAACCTGTAGAGGGGTGCAGTATTTCCTCGAAAAGCATGGCATAATGGATAGTTTGTATGTTCTAACCAATGTAGGTACAGGCACTTCGATACACTTGGTGGATGGCGACGCTCACCGTCGGCTTGGTGGTACAGGTATTGGAGGTGGTACCTTGATTGGCTTATCCCAATTATTAACGGGGTTAACAGATTATGAAGAAATTATACAAGCGGCAGCCAATGGCGCGCGTGATCGTATTGATTTAAAAGTGAGTCATATTTATGAGGGTGTGGAGCCGCCAATTCCTGGTGACCTGACAGCAAGTAATTTTGGACGTATTTTACAAGGGGCTTCCAACCCTCCATTTTCCAAGGAAGAGCTGTTAGCTTCTGTAGTAGGTTTAGTAGGTGAAACGGTCGCAACTGTTAGCGTACTTGCTGCCGGACAATCAGGGGCGACAACCGTAATTTTTATTGGTTCGTCGTTTATTGGGAATAATCTTCTTAAAGAAGTGGTTCAACGCTATACGAAGCTTAGAGGGGCTTCGCCTTTATTTATAGAGAATGGTGAATATGCGGGGTCTATTGGTGCTTGGCTGCATGCAGATGGATTGCACACATAGATCTATACCAGATTGCTATTTCTTAAGTTTAGGTATATACTGATTATAGGTTTAGTACTAAACCAACAAATGATTGACGTTATATAAGAGGGATGATGCGATGTGGCAGACGATGAACTTCACACATTAAGCAACCAGGAAAAGCGGTTAGGTATTTTGCTGTGGTTTCGGCTATCCCGCTTCTATAATCAAAGCATTCGCGAAACGAATCAATACTTGAAAAAATGGGAGATGACCGCAGCACAGTTTGATGTGTTAGCTCAAGTAGGAGCGGCGGGACGTATAAGTCAGCAGGATTTGGCCGACAAGCTTGTTGTAACCAAAGGAAATATCGCTCAAATTATTCAAAAGGTTGAAGAGCTTGGATGGATCACGCGAGAGCAGGACTGGAAAACGAAGTACGTGTCGCTAACTGCACAGGGTCAAGCCATATATGGAGATGTGGTCCCCATGCAGGAGCATTTTCAGGCGGCTCAATTCAACAAGCTGAACACAACTGAACAAAAACAGCTGCTAGATTTGTTGAAAAAACTACAATCATAAAGGATGGATCAACATGAACGTTAAAGGAATTCATCATTTATCAGCTATGACCGGAGATGCGCCAGGCAACTTCAAGTTCTATACCGAGGTTCTTGGTATGCGTTTAATTAAAAAAACTGTCAACCAGGATGATACATCCGCATATCACTTGTTCTATGGAGATGAACGGGGCAATCCAGGAACTGAGCTTACGTTCTTTGATTTTCCGGGAATCGGTCCGACACGCGCGGGAGCAAGCAGTATTTCCGGCACATCCTTGCGCGTTCCAAGCGACGCAGCACTGGAGTATTGGCTCGAACGATTTACGGAGCATGGTGTCAAACATACAGCGATTATAGCCTATGCAGGCCGTAACGTTATTTTCTTCGAGGACCCGGAAGGTCAGCAGCTCTCGCTAGTTTCCGATGAAACGAATTCCGGTGTGACGGGTGGTATTCCATGGGATCAAAGTCCCGTGCCTGCCCAATTCAGCATTATTGGACTCGGACCTGTAAAGCTTACTGTACGCAAGCCTGATTCAACACTTGCTGCTCTCAAGCTGATCGGGTTTACAGAGAAGAATCGAATCCCTGCGTTAGTTAATGGGCAAGAGGATATTATCGTAATGCAGGTCGGAGCAGGGGGATCAGGTGCAGAAGTGCAGGTTGAGCCGCGCAATGATTTGTCTGTCGCTGCGCTCGGTAAAGGCGGTGTGCATCATGTTGCCTTTCGTGTAGATGATAATGAAGAATTGCTTAAATGGATCGAAGTGTTGAATAAAGCGGGATTGCGTAATTCCGGATTCGTGGAAAGATACTATTTCCGATCCTTGTACTTCCGCGAGCCGAACGGTATCCTATTTGAGCTAGCAACAGACGGTCCCGGTTTTGATACAGATGAGCCTTTTGAAACTTTGGGTGAATCCTTAGCACTGCCTCCGTTTCTGGAGGATCAGCGCCAATCGATTGAAGCCAATTTAAAGCCACTTGCAACAAAGCGCACGGTCTAAATGAAGTAAGATGAAGAAACTAAGCTTTTTTTGACAACTCTATATTTCGATATTTTTGTACAGCGGACAATTAAACTTGAAGAGTCCGCTGTATTTTTTGCATAGCACTAAATACAAGTCAGAACAGTCATTGTTGCCAGCCAGTATCGACAACAACAGGTTTTAAATCTATAATGTAATTCGTGCATATTTAGCGAAGGGAGCTCGCCGATGGGTATCGAAATTGAAAAAAAGTTTTTATTACCGGCGTTTCCACAAGCTGTGCTGGATCAGGAGAATGTCACCTTGGTTTCCAAGCGAACGATATATCAAACCTATCTGGCTTATTCCAAGGATGAGGAAATCAGGGTACGCCAGCTCATAGACGTTGACGGATCCTGCCACTATACGCATACCTTCAAATCAGGACATGGAATGGTTAGAGAGGAAATCGAATATTCTATTTCCGAGGATATGTATCAACAATTATTGTCTCGTTCCAAGTTAATTCCATTGGAAAAAGTGCGTACTACCGTGGATCATTATGGGATATTGTATGAAATAGACGAATATAAGCAAATCGATCTTGTGGTGGTCGAGGTTGAGTTTCCAGACCTTGATGCTGCACAAATGTTCAAAGTACCGGATTGGTTCGGTAAAGAGCTTGGGCAGGAAGAAGAATTTCGCAATAAAACGCTGTGGATTCAGCTTCAGACATCTATGTAAGGAGAGTCTGGTCATTAAACTGATGTAAGAGTGTGCTTGAAAAGTCAAGCAAATACTGACGAAGTGGTATTTTCACCGCGAATAGTTCGGTCTAAGCTTGCGAAGCAGACTTCTACGAAAAGTCTGGTATTAGCTTACGAAGTAGACTTTTCTATGAAAAGTCCTTAGGAGGAAGAATAAATGTCTTTAATCAAAACCTTAAATTCACAAGATGAATTCGTCGGGTTTTATCTCATCAAGGAGCTTGAAATTAAACAAACCAATTCCACGCCAGCAAAGGATTATTTGGATATCGTTCTTTGTGATGCGACCGGTCAGCTGCCAGCCAAATATTGGGATGCCAGTGCAACCGATAAGGAGACTTTTTTTCCAATGGGGCTGGTCCGTGTACAGGGATTGGTGCAAACTTACAGGGAAAAGCTGCAGATCAAGATCATCAAAATTCGTAAAGCTAACGATGATGACGGTGTATCATTGACTGATTTTATTCGTTCGGCACCCATCCGTCCCGTCGATCTGATTTATACGATCAAGCAGGCGATGGACAGTATTCAAGACAAAGAAATGCATACGATCGTTTCCTTCTGTGTCAAAAAGGTTGAAGAGCGGTTAATGCATTATCCTGCTGCCAAAACCCATCATCATGCCTATTTTGCGGGATTGGCCTATCATATGGTTCGTATGCTAGAGCTCGGAGAGTTTATATGCAAGCAGCGGCCTTTTTTGAACCCGGATCTGCTAATTGCAGGCATCATTCTGCATGACATTGCCAAGCCGGAGGAAATGACTGCGCAACTTGGGATTGTATCCGAATATAGTATCCATGGTAAGCTGCTTGGTCATATTTCGATGGCGTCGAACTGGATTACAGAAGCAGCCATTCTTTCGAATATTGATTTAAACTCGGATCGTGTGTTGGCGCTTCAACATATGGTTTTGTCTCATCATAACTCAGGTGAATGGGGAAGTCCTGTACAACCGCAAATCGCAGAGGCGATTGCTCTTCATCATATTGATACCATAGATGCCAAGCTTCAAATGGTGGAAGATGCATTGGATACTACCCCGGAAGCGGAAAATTGGACGCAGTCGATCCGCGGGTTAGAGAATAAGGCGATTTACCGGATGAAATTGTAGGTCAATCCAGCAGCTTCAAAAAAAAATATGTACTTATCAATAATAAGATTACATAACAAATATTATGTAAACAATAAAATAGGCTATTGAGATCAATCAAGAAATAGCTATCCGACAATCCGGTTTGACAAGCAAATAGCAGCCCCTATGGGCTGCTATTTGTGCTAGTGCAAAATGTAAGGGCTATCAGTCCGTGGTAAACGGAATCGTTTCTCCCGAAGTTTGATGAGCCTTAAGTATAGCATCAAGCAGCCCCGGGAAACGAGCTTCGAGATCTTCAGTACGAATCGAAAGGAAGCGTTGTGTTCCTTGCATACGTACGTGAACAATTCCAGCTTCCCTCAGCGTACGAGCATGGTGGGAAACCGTTGATTTCACGACGGGAACCTCGATATCTCCGCATGTTCGTTCGCCAGATTTATATATGGTATCGACAAGATAGAGACGAATAGGATCACTTAGAGCATAAAGGACGGAAGACAAATGGATATCAGCTCGGTCTGGATGGAATAAAATTTTCATATGAAATCCTCCTTTAGAATGGCAAAACTGATGATTGCATTTTATCATATCTCATGATATATTTCAATTGTTCGATTATGATAGAACATTCAAACGAGAAGTGAGGTGTCCAGATGTCCCAAACGTCTATTGTAACATCAGCCGTTGAAGCTGACCGACCTGCCCTACAGGAAGGGAAGGTGACTTTATTGCTTGGATTTTCAGTTGTTCTTGTCATTATGAATACGATGATGTTCAATCTTGCATTACCGGACGTATCACGTGCATTCGGAATTTCAACAGCTTCAACCTCATGGATCGTAACAGGATACTCGATTGTATTTGCAATTTCTTCGATTACTTTCAGTCGATTGTCCGATTTTGTGCCGATTCGCCGATTATTTATTATCGGTCTTATGTTTCTGGGTATCGCCGCGGTCGGTGGATTTTTCAGTAATAGCTTTTTGCCGCTATTGATCGTCCGTATTTTGCAGGCATCTGGAGCTGGCTCTATTCCTGCGCTTTCGCTTGTTCTAGTTACCCGTTATATCCCTTTGGAGCGGCGTGGCAAAGCCATGGCGACCGTGATGTCAGCAGCTGCACTTGGTCTCGGTCTCGGGCCTGTAGTAGGTGGAGGAATTGTCGAGTATTTGGGATGGCATTACTTATTTGTAGTTACTGCGATCGTGCTTTTGTTGATTCCATTCTACGGGATGCTTCTTCCGAAAGAGCAGCCGGCTAAAGGCTCATTTGATGCATTAGGAGCACTTTTTGTGGGGATAGGAACGACAGGGCTGCTGCTGTTTCTTACCAATCAATCATGGATAGCTTTGGCAGCGGGAATAGCGGCGCTCGTGCTGTTCATAATCCGAATTAATCGGGCTGCAGATCCTTTTGTACAGCCAGTATTGTTCCGTAATCGTGCTTACTTGACGTTAGGCGCAGTCGGAATCGTAACGTACCTCTGCAGCTTTGCAACACTGTTTCTGATGCCACAAATTTTGGTACACCGATTTGAGCTCAGTGCGAGCGTCTCTGGACTTATTATTTTCCCAGGTTCTTTGCTGGCCATGCTACTTTCCCGTAGGGTAGGCAAAATAATCGATAGCTATGGCAATGGGGCTATCATACGTTATGTTCCTCTGCTAGTGCTTGCTTCCGTTATTCTGTTCGCTCTATTTGCCAGCACATCCTATATTGCTGTTATGCTTATTTATATACTGCTCAGCATCGGGTTTACTTTCCTGTCAAGCGCAATTTCCAATGAAATGTCACGTATTTTACCGAAATCGCAAATAGGCTCAGGTCTTGGGCTGTTCCAGCTGCTGCAGTTCTTCAGTGGAGCATTCGGTGTGGCTGCGACGGCCAGCGCTTTAGTTTGGCAGAAACAACTTCCGCTTTCCGTCGCTTATGGAAATATTTATTGGGGTTTGGCGATCATCGTGCTAGCTTCAATTGGCTGCTCACAGCTGTATCAACGCTACAGCCTACGTTCTGTTCAGGAATCCGGTTAAGCACAGGTCACCCAAAAGTAAAAAGCTTGCTCTCAACAACAGAAAAAAAGATTACATAATATATATTATGTAATCTTTTTTTCTGTTCTACTTTTGTTCGCATGCAGGAATTTATAGACATCTGTGGTATGGTAGGAGTAGTGGCAGTGTAATAAACGGTAGGAACAGTTGAAATCCGTATAGGCACACTGTATATTTTAAACAGCATGAATCTCAATAGGCTTGAGGTTCCATAATAATAATCAGAGATTGGAGCCGTTTGATGACTTATCGCAATTTGGAAGAATGTATCATCGATTTAGAACAGAATGGACATTTGGTCCGTATTCAGGAGGAAGTCGATCCTTATCTTGAAATGGCAGCCATTCATATGAAAGTATATGAAGCGGGCGGCCCTGCATTGTTATTTGAAAATGTGAAGGGCTCTAAGTTCCGAGCGGTGTCCAACCTTTTTGGCACCATAGAACGCAGCAAGTTTATTTTTCGTCACACATGGGATTCAGTACAGAACGTAATGGTTCTGCGCAGCGATCCAATCAAAGCGATCAAAAATCCGCTTAAACATATAAGTACCGGTCTCGCAGCCTGGAAGGCACTCCCTTTGAAAATATCTGGAAACCAACCAGGGACCCTACAAGAAATCAATATATCCGACCTTCCGCTCATTCAACAC
The DNA here is from genome assembly GCF_900114475.1 of Paenibacillus sp. 1_12. Classification (GTDB taxonomy): domain Bacteria; phylum Bacillota; class Bacilli; order Paenibacillales; family NBRC-103111; genus Paenibacillus_S. Next base: position 343,644 of record NZ_FOTE01000007.1, read on the forward strand.
TGGCCTATGGATGGTGGTGCTTTTATCACGCTGCCGCAAGTGTATACGGAAGATCCAGAAAAACCGGGAATTATGAATTCCAATTTGGGGATGTATCGCGTTCAATTGAATGGAAATGAATATGAAATAAATAAGGAAATTGGACTGCATTATCAGATTCACCGCGGAATTGGCGTCCATCAGGACAAAGCGAATAAGAAGGGCTTGCCTCTGAAAGTAAGCTGTTTTATAGGTGGACCTCCAGCACATACATTGTCGGCTGTTATGCCTTTACCGGAAGGGTTAAGTGAAATGACCTTTGCCGGTTTACTTGGAGGGCGCAGGTTTCGCTACAGCTATATCGAAGGACATTGTATTAGCCATGATGCTGATTTTGTCATTACTGGAGAAATACATCCTGGTGAAACCAAACCGGAAGGGCCTTTTGGCGATCATTTGGGTTATTACAGCCTCACGCATCCTTTTCCGCTAATGAAAGTACATAAAGTGTATGCCAAGCCTAATGCCATCTGGCCGTTTACTGTCGTTGGTCGTCCGCCCCAGGAAGATACCGCATTTGGAGAGCTTATCCATCAATTAACAGGTGATGCCATCAAACAGGAAATCCCTGGCGTAAAAGAAGTCCATGCTGTTGATGCCGCTGGCGTGCATCCCTTGCTTTTTGCAATTGGAAGTGAAAGATATACGCCCTACCAGCAGGTAAAGCAGCCTACCGAGATGCTAACGATTGCCAACCGAATTTTGGGGACAGGACAGCTGAGTCTGGCTAAGTTTTTATTCATTACGGCAGAAGAAAATCAACCCTTGGATACCCATCGTGAAGTGGATTTTTTAACCTATATTCTGGAACGTATCGATCTGCATCGCGACATTCATTTTTACACTAATACGACCATCGATACTCTTGATTATTCAGGTACTGGTTTAAATAGCGGCAGCAAGGTCGTTATCGCAGCATATGGTGATAAAAAAAGAGAATTATGTACGGAAGTACCCGATGCTTTAAAAGAATTAAGAGGGGGAGAACAGGCAAGATTGGTGATGCCGGGTGTTGTGGCGCTTCAAGGACCAACATTTATCGACTACGCTCACGCGCAGCAGCAACTACAAGAATTATGTGAATCCATTCAAGCCAAGGGGCCAATTCCAGCTTGCCCACTGATCATTTTGTGTGATGAAAGTCCATTTATTAGTGCGACCATCAGCAATTTTCTGTGGGCTACATTCACGCGCAGCAATCCCTCTACCGACATTTATGGTGTGAACAGTTATTATGAGAATAAGCATTGGGCTTGTGATAATATGATTATCGATGCCCGAATCAAGCCGCATCATGCACCGCCGCTAATCCCTGATCCGACTGTTGAGAATAACATCAAGCGATTTTTTGCCAAAGGTGCCAGCTTAGGTGAATTTAATTTAAGTGAGCATCCATAGCACGTTAGTCTAAGCTTTTGACAAATGCCAAGATCGTTTATACTGATAAAGAAATAAAAAGTTTGTATGAGCAGGCAATAAACATAATCAGGCAATGCTTACGAAGTTCATTTTGCTTCGCAAAACATGAAGGAGGATTGCACAATGGAGAAGCGTAAATTTGGACAAACTGGACAGGAATTCCCGATACTCAGCTTTGGAGCCCAACGTATTGTCGATGAGCACAACTGTACCGAAGAGGAAGCAATTCAGATTGTAAACAGAGCTATTGATGAAGGAATTACCTACTTCGACACAGCTCCGATCTACTCTAAAGGACAATCCGAGGAGAGACTTGGGTTAGCTTTAGGCAGCCGTAGATCCCAGGTTTGGATTGCTACGAAGACGATCGATAGAACTCGCGACGGTTCCTTGCGTTCAATCGAAGCCAGCTTGAAGCGACTACAAACGGATCATGTAGAAGAATGGCGTCTGCATGATGTAAGAACGATGGAGCAGCTAGAGCAGTGTTTTGCCAAGGACGGTGCTCTGCAGGCATTGATTGAGGCCAAGGAACAAGGGATTATCAAGCATATCAGTATTAGTGGACATACAAATCCGAATGTTCAGATCGAAGCGATTGAACGATTCCCGTTTGATAGCGCATTGGTTGCCTTGTCTGCTGCGGATCATTTCATTTACAGCTTTGCTGAAGAATTTTTGCCAAAAGCGAATGATAAAGGCATGGCGATCATCGGGATGAAGGTTATCGGTCTGGGAAGACTTGCTCAGTGGTACGAAAAAGCATTGCGTTATACATGGTCGCTGCCCATCTCTACAGCCATTATCGGGATGGAATCGATGGAGCAGTTGGAAAACAACTTAAGGGTCGCGAAGAGCTTTGTGCCGATGACCGATCTGGAGCGGCTTGAATTTTTCAAAGAAATTATCCACATGGCTAATCCCGATGTACTGCGTTGGAAGGCCAAGGATTGGAGCAATAAGGAAGAGTGGGCTGAACGCCTGTAATCCATTCATGTGGTTGTCCAAGTCATCCCCAAACTTAGAGATGTTCGTTTGTGGGCTGCCGATAATACTTGGTGCGATTGAAAAATACGTAGTTAAATGAAGACAGAAGCAGTCCATTTTATTTAGGTGAAAGAGCTCCGAAATCCTGAAAACACACAGGAATCGGGGCTTTTTTCATGGAATTAAGGAAAGTAAAAAGCATAGTTGGCTGCTATGTCGCGAATAGTGGTTGATAGGATCATCTTGAATAAATAAAAGTTGCATTTAATATATGTATGCGATATATTGCATATAACAAAACAATGAAGGATGATCTTGATGCCGGTACCGTCCAATTTTTCTACACCTATTCGAATGTCCGCCAAAGAACGCGCCTTATCTCAAATTCAAAGATGGATTATTGAAGGTACACTGCTCCCGGGTGAAAAGCTGCTTGATGCTGAGCTAGCCGAATCTCTGGCTGTCAGCAGAACACCAATCCGCGAAGCCTTTCAACTGCTTGAAGTACAGGGGCTAGTAGAGATGCACCCAGGCAAAGAAACGAAAGTAACGACTATTGAAAAGGACGACATTTTGAAAATGTATCCGACACTGGCAGCCCTTCATGCGCTCGCCGCGGAATTTGCATCGGGACTCATATTACCATCGCATATTGAGCAGCTTAAGGAATTGAACCATCAGTTTGCCAAGGCGATCGAGCAGGGGCAGCCGTATCAGGCTATGGAGCTTGATGAGCAGTTTCACAATCTGATCGTAGATATATCGGACAATGTCTATATTTCTTCCTTCAGCGCCTCGCTGCAAATTCACATCAGAAGGTTCAAATATGTATTTTTGAAGCAGCCTGTTACGGGAACCATGACCTCTGTCAAGGAGCATTCAGCTATTGTTGAAGCGCTCGAAAAGCATGATCCGGCAGCGGCTTCCGCGATGATGAAGCAAAATTTAATAAGACCGATGCAGGAGCTGTACGCAATTATTTAATTTGGAGAGGGTGGATCATGATGGCTGACAAAAAAGATTTGAGGATTCGCAGTAAGGTCATTAGTGAGGGAGTGAATCGGACGCCTAACCGTGCCATGCTGCGTGCTGTTGGCTTTAAGGATGAGGATTTCAAGAAGCCTATGATCGGTATAGCCAGTACCTGGAGCGAGGTAACCCCCTGTAACATGCACATCGATCAACTAGCAGTCGAAGCGAAAAAGGGAGTGCAAGCACATGGTGGTGCGCCCTTGATTTTTAACACAATCACCGTATCGGATGGGATTTCGATGGGGCACGAAGGGATGCTGTTCTCACTGCCGAGCCGTGAAGTCATCGCCGATTCTATCGAAATCGTTATGAATGCCGAACGTTTTGACGGCATGGTTGCAGTCGGAGGTTGTGATAAAAATACGCCAGCCTGCTTGATGGCCATTGGACGGATCAATGTACCCGCAGTGTACGTATATGGGGGAACGATTCAACCCGGGAAACTCGATGGCAAAAGCATCGATATCGTCAGCGCCTTTGAAGCTGTTGGGCAATATCACGAGGGTAAAATTAATGATGAGCAGCTGCATGCCATTGAGTGCAATGCTTGTCCAGGACCTGGCTCCTGCGGTGGCATGTATACGGCAAATACGATGGCTTCCGCTGCTGAAGCGATGGGAATGAGCTTGCCGGGCTCCTCTTCGACACCTGCTATTTCTCCAGCCAAAGCGTTGGAGTGCGCTGAGGCTGGACGAACCGTCATCGAGCTGTTGGAAAAGGGAATCACGCCGAGAGATATTATGACCAAGCGGGCGTTTGAAAACGCGATAACCGTTGTCATGGCGCTGGGCGGTTCTACCAATGCGATTTTGCATCTATTGGCGATTGCTCACTCGGTACAGGTCGATTTAACATTGGACGATTTTGAGCGGATTCGGTTACGGGTGCCGCATCTTGCTGACCTGAAGCCGAGTGGAACGTTCGTCATGCAGGATCTTAATGATATTGGCGGCGTTGCCGGGGTTATGAAGCTGCTGCTGGAACGTGGACTTCTGCATGGGGATTGTATGACCGTTACCGGTAAAACCTTGGCTGAAAACTTGGCAGCAGCAGACGACTTAAGTATCGATCAGACGATTATCCGGCCTTTTGATAACCCTTTAAAGCCGAATGGTCCTTTGGTCGTACTCCGAGGAAATTTGGCGCCGGATGGTGCAGTAGCCAAAATGTCAGGTCTTAAAAAGCTGCGTTTTTCGGGACCCGCTCGCGTCTACAACGGTGAGGAAGAGGCAACGCAAGCAATCGTTAACGATGAAATACGAAAAGGAGACGTACTCGTCATCCGATATGCGGGACCCAAGGGCGGACCCGGAATGCCTGAGATGCTTTCAGTAACGGCGTTGATCGTAGGCAAAGGACTAGGTGGGGAAGTCGCGCTGTTAACCGACGGCAGGTTCTCGGGAGGCTCTCATGGTTTTGTCGTTGGCCATATTACACCAGAAGCACAGGTAGGAGGCCCTATTGCCCTGCTGGAAGAAGGAGATATCGTGACGATCGACAGCGAGACTCAGGAAATTACATTCGATGTCAGTCCAGAGGAACTTGAAAAACGTAGACTGGCTTGGATTCAACCCTCCCTTAAGGTTTCTTCTGGAGTATTAGTGAAATATGCGCGGCTGGTTTCTTCTGCTTCACTTGGTGCGGTCACCGATTTGTTGGAATAGGTGTTAATTACTTGTTACGAAAAAATACGCTAAGCCTCTGTATTTCAGGAGCTTAGCGTATTTTAGTATGGAAATGTATAACATAAAAAATAATATTTGCTTATAGTCAAATTCAATTATAAAATAGTTCAGCATGAAACTTTTGAAGCGAGGGTAGCCTTAAATGAAAATTTTTGCTTGTATCTTATTAGTAGCTTTTCTGGCAACTGCGTGTACGAACCATCAAAGCAATTCCGAGTCAAAGTCAGAACAAAAGAAAGAAAATGCAACTCACCAAGCCGCTGTTAATATAAACAAGGAACCCGTTCAGGATACAGGGCCTTGGGAGTATTTTATAAACGATAAGGACGAGTATAAGCTTTATAAGAAGAAAAGTGATGGAAGCAGTATAACGAAGATTTTAGATGTAAGACATGTAGTATCTCTGAATGTCCTCAATAATGACAGAATCCTGTATACGACCTCAGATGATAGTTACAAATTAAACGAAGCCAAAACGGATGGAACCTCCAATCAATTGCTTAGTGAAATGGATTTCCTCGGTTCACCTTACCAAACCCATTTATCTTCTACCTTATCGGGGGATTCTATTATATTTACGGTAGTTCCTTTGCGGCAAGCGGCTATTACAGATAAAGATAAGAAGAGTGAAGATGAAAGAGTACAAGCCGGAACAAAAACGTTTCATGTAGACTTAAAAGGGAAGATAATCAATACCGGCCCGAAAGACTATTCCAAGGAGATTGTCTCTTTTCTACCTAAGGGTAAAGTTGTATCTTCGAAAGTTAACGGTTCAGAAGCCTCAGCAAAAGGTGATCTAAATAAAGACGGAATTGACGATATCGTAGTCATTGTAGAAAATCCTTCACAAACGGGCACAAGTCGAGATATTGTTATTTATTTAGGATTACCAGATGGAAGCTATAAACCAAGTATTTATGCTAAAGAATCTGTTCTCTGTAAAATTTGTGGTGGTAAATTCTCTGATCCCTTAGAAGGCTTATCGATATCTAATGGCTCATTTGTGGTTACAGTATCTGGTGGTTCAAACGAGGTATGGACTCATAAGTATAGATTTCAAAATCGGGACCAGGATTGGTACCTGATAGGCTATACGGGCGGAGATACGGATACTATGCGTCCAGAGCTTAGCAAAGAAGAGGATATCAACCTGATTACAGGAGAATTTATTAAAAAACAGGCCGATACATTAGGGAAACTCCTAGAAAGCAGCCGAGGCACCTATGATAAAAAAGAACTAATAAAGCTGAGCGCTTTTAAAGGTTACATCGGTCAGGATATTGTTCGTGATAAATCGATCTCACCTAACGACGAGTATACGTTTTATACAAAAAACGGAACCTCTATGTATATCAATCATTTAAGTGCCGAGCCTATTAAACTCAAAAGCAGTCGAGATACATTAGGAGCCATAAACTGGTCTCCAGATAGTAAGTATTTGGCGTTGGATTTTGGCACTTCACCTTTGAGACGCGGTGAGATTTACCGAACTTCTACTGGAGACTTGGTAAAGTCGATCACTTACACAGGCACCAAGAGCTTATTGTTTTCCCCTGACGGAACTAAGCTCGCTTTTACACGACCCGACACAGAATCAAGATCAGTCAAAGACGAATTTGTAGATGGTGGGGTATACAGCGTGCACGTTTTGGATTTGGCAACCAATCAGGAGACCGTAATTAAGCAAGGTACTCCTGACACGGATTATAGTCTTGTTCAATGGTTATCCAATAACGAATTATCGTACCAAAAGACGATTTACTCAAAAAAAGAAGGTAAATTAGTAGAGCAGGCAAGTGTGGAAAACATACAAACAGACATCAATCCAACCGTTTTGTACGTAAACCATAAATATAATTTTTCACTAGCGATACCTGTAAGCTGGGCACCGAATTACAAAATTGAAGAGCTTGAATCAGGGATTACATTTACTTATGTTCCTGACAACAAGTTATTAGGAGAAGCTCATATTTTTAATGTACAGCTATGGGGTTCAGAGGACGAATGGACTCAATTCGTTAACGGTCCTGTTTTTAAAAGGGGAGTCCCTTTCAGTAAAATAGGTGTGATCCAAGGCAACGTCTTTATTAATGCCGGACCGACTGAAAATGTGTACAAGGGATTAGGTAAAGAAGAAACGGATCCTGCTAAATATTTAAGTATGATAAAGGAAGCAGCTTCGGTTGCCAGGTCGTTAACAATAAGTAAATAAACTCAATCGTTGTAGTGAAAATTGATGCTAAGCCTCGAAGCAACTTCGAGCTTGGCATTTTTTAGCAAATTCATGTTTTAAAGACCGTTTTGGTATCGGCTATAGGAAATCAGAAAGATAAACATCAGAGGTCGGTATTGTGGATGGTTTCATAGCAGGGTTTTCTTTATTATTTTTGAAAGCGATTGCAAAAACCCGTTGGAGGCTTATGGAAATGCATATAGAAACCAATGAGATACCGGATTGGGTTAATCTTAAGGCGGCGGAAATTGGTAAGTACGTATTCGGCAGCCGTTAAATACCTCTGCTCGCAGGTGTTCCTTATTTGCGCAGATACACCATATTTGGCAATCATTTTGCGGCAGGTGGGGATACGGTTCACAGGCTTGACCGTCATCCTACGATGTGGAATGTGAAGCGCAAGAGGCATTAAAGCAAGGCAAAAGCGTAATCTTGTATTCAGCCGCTGGTCCGAATGATGACAGCATCGCCAATATCCGCGAAGCGCTTATGGAACAAGGCTTAAAAGCGGAAGACAGCGGCCGTCTATTGGGAAGTGCACTTGGAGTGCTGACTCAAAGGTTAATAGCTGAGCAGGGGCTTTCCCGTATCCTTATTGCGGGTGGAGACACCTCCGGTTATATAACGCGTGAGCTTGGGATTTATGCATTGGAATGCAGGGCAGCACTTGATCCAGGAGCTCCGTTGTGTCGAGCCTATTCTCATGATCCGTTGTTTGATGGATTGGAGCGTGGCTCCTCTGTTTATATATATTCCAGCCACATAACCATCAAATCTTCATTATATTCGAACAATTGTAAGCTTGAGAACCTGCGGGATTGTAGACTTAGTCGTGCGAATGTTAGTGAACCGCATATATGCTAAAAGAATAAGTCACTTTTTCCCTTGACGGAGTGAAGCAATATACTTACATTGAATAAGTAACTATTTCACCGGAAAAGAAGGTTATTCCATATGGAGGTCTGGAAACGCAATTTATACATCTTATGGATAGGAAACTTTTTAACTTCGGTTGGTATTGGCATGATTATCCCTTTTTTGCCGCTTTATGTGCAGGATCTTGGAGTACACGATGTGAAGCAGGCTGCTCTATGGGCCGCCATGATTTTCGGAATCAATCATTTAATGATCGCACTGATATCTCCCTTGTGGGGTAAGTTTTCCGATACGTACGGACAAAAATTGGTTATGGTAATAACAGCTATAGGCTCGGCAGTTATCATCGCAGCGATGGGGCTCGTTGATACTCCCATACAGCTTCTTCTGCTTCGCGCCGCTTTTGGCACAATGGGGGGTTATCCCACTTCTTCTGTAGCGTTATTGGCGATCGAAGCACCCAAGCAAAAGGTGGGCAACGCGTTAGGTACGCTGCAAACTGGACAAGTCACGGGTCAATTGTTAGGTCCGCTAATTGGTGGTGTTCTAGCTGAATGGTTGGGGATACGAGATTCCTTCTTTATAACGGGTCTCTTTATTTTCATAGCTGCGCTGCTGACAGTGGTAGGAGTAAAGGAAACCACAAAATACTCTAAATTCAGGTTCACAAATTTGCTTAAGCTGAGTCATCCAATCCTTCAATCCAAAAATCGTGATCGAAAAGTTCCTAGTAAGACAGCCTTGCGTCAAGTCCTTGGACAATCACCACTCATTCTGACGCTATTTATTTCTACATATCTAATATCTATAAGCTTTGCTAGTATTAGTCCGATGATTTCGTTGTATGTAAAAAGCATGAACATCGTGGACCATATTGAAATTATGGCTGGCCTCATATTTGCATCTACGGCCCTAGGCACCATGATCACGGCACCGATTCTTGGAAGAATGGGGGATAGACACGGTCATTCCATTATCCTGCTCTTATCGCTTATACTCATTGCCATTCTGCATATTCCTCAAGGTTTGGTCACAGATCCTTGGGTGCTTATGGGCATTCGGTTTGTAACCGGTTTATGTATCGGTGGCGTGATCCCATCGATCAGTTCACTGCTGCGCAAGTTGACTCCGTCTCATATTCAAGGCAGCGTATTTGCCTATAACGCAAGCGCTGGCTCATTGGGGAATTTGTCAGGAGCCATATTTGGCGGATTGGTGGCAAGCAGTCTCGGCATTTCACTTGTATTTTATATTATAGCCGGAGTGTTCTTTGTTCATTTCCTGATGATCTTGATTCAGTTCAAAAGGTTCAGGAAAGCGGAAAAGGAACAGGAAGCAGCCTAAAAAGATAGACATGTTGCAGGTACATATAAATAATAGTTATTAAAAATAATAGGAATATAGGAATTGATTGCTTTCCATATGGAGGATATCGATTTGTATATAGTTGGATAATTGACTGAAACCATCGCATATGAGTGATGGTTTTTTTGAATTGGTAAGAAAGATTACTCTGAATCCGAAGAGATCCGATGAGCAGTGATCGTACGGTGTTGTAGGAGGCTACGACACTTTGCGCTTGATCAAGCTAGATCGCTTACTATCGGTAACAAAAAAATTGTAACTAATCAAATAATTTAGTAATAAGTGTTGACACCACCTTTTTTCCGTGCTAAATTACTTTTCAGCAATACAAAAGTATTCCTACCAGATTAATAGAATAATAAGCTGATCGGACCACCGAAGGCTCTAATTTGTCCTGTTTCTTACAGGCTCATTAGAGCTTTTTATTTTTCTGAATAGGTTATTGCTAGTCGATTACAAAAAAATTGCAGCTGGTACAAAGTTGTAAGATCCATTATTTTTCAAAAAAGGAGGTTTTAGCTATGAAATTCAGTTATATAAGCCATCTGCATTGTCCCAAATGCCAAACGAAATACGGATCTGATGTCATCCAGCAGTTGTGCGCGTGCGGTTCTCCTTTATTAGTCGATTACGATTTGCAGGAGCTTAAAAAGCATTGGACTCCGGCCAGTCTCGCTGGACGATCCAATGATCTATGGAGATATCATGAGCTTCTTCCAGTCGTGGACCCTGAGAATATCGTAACGCTGGGCGAAGGAATGACCCCTCTACTGCCAATGGATCGAATCGGCTCGGCTATGGGAATTGATCATCTGTGGATGAAGGATGAAGGGATCATCCCCACAGGCAGCTTTAAGGCACGAGGAGCGGCGGTTGGTGTATCCAAAGCCAAGGAGTTGGCGGTGCAGGAGCTGGCGATGCCTACCAATGGCAACGCTGGAGCGGCTTGGGCATTATATGCGGCAAGAGCTGGTATCCAGGCTTCGATCGTGATGCCCGTTGAAGCTCCGGTCATTACTCGCAATGAATGTGCGATTTCAGGTGCCAATTTGAATCTGGTCAATGGTCTGATCAGCGATGCTGGTAAAATTGTAGGCCAAGCCGTCAAGGAATACAATCTGTATGATGCGTCCACTCTGAAAGAGCCTTATCGGATCGAGGGCAAGAAAACAATGGGGCTGGAAATTATCGAACAGCTCGATTGGAAGCTGCCTGACGTGATTCTTTACCCTACAGGGGGTGGAGTCGGTTTGATTGGCATTTATAAAGCGCTGCAGGAGCTTGTCGAATTAGGTTGGATTGAAAACAAACTTCCACGTTTGGTCGCTGTTCAGGCGAAGGGCTGCGCACCGATTGTAAAGGCATGGGAGGAAGGTAAAGCGGACTCGCAATTTTGGGAGGATTCGACAACTATAGCTTTTGGAATCAATGTGCCCAAAGCATTAGGCGACTTTTTGGTGCTGGAAGCCATTTATAAAACAGGCGGTTGTGCGATTGCCATTGATGATGCGGAACTGTTGAGGGAACAGGCAGACGTTGCTCGATTGGAAGGTGTGTTCATCTGCCCAGAAGGTGCGGCGACGTTCTCGGCAGCTCGCAAGCTTAGGGAAAGCGGCTGGATTCAACAGAATGAAACCGTCATTGCGCTGAATACAGGTAGTGGAATTAAATATCCTGAAACTGTTCAGGTGGAAGTTCCTGTACTGGAGCCTGGAGAACGGATGACAAGAGGATAAGATAAAGGAAGGGTGACATGAACCATACACAGCAATCCATTTTCGATCAAGCCATTCGCACCGCGGATATGCTGGTGAAAATGCTAGGGAAAGAATGTGAAATTGCGATTCATGACTTTTCTGATCTCGAGCAGTCTTTGATACACTTGGCGGGAACCATAACAGAGCGGAAGGTCGGAGCTCCTATTACAGATTTGGTTTTGCAAGAATTGAAGAAGCCTGCAGCACAAATCAAGGATATAGCTAATTACAAGACGGTATCCTCCAAAGGATATGTGCTTAAATCATCAACCGTGTTTCTTAGAGACGCCGAGGACCAGATTATCGGTGCGATGTGCATTAATTTGAATGTCAGCCATTTGATAACTATCCAAAATCAGCTGCAGCAGTTGGTTCAATTCGAGCATGAGGAATCGGACAAGGAAAGCTTTTATTCCACGGTGCAGGAGGTCATTGCCAACCTGGTCAGTCAAGTGCTGAATGGCTTTAACAAGGCCCCATCTTTGCTGGAAACGGAAGAAAAAATCGAATGTGTCCGACTTTTGGAGCAAAAAGGCACTTTCCTGATTAAGGGATCTATCGAATATGTGGCTGGAACGTTGGGCGTATCCAGATTTACAGTCTATAACTACTTGCAAAAGATTCGGGCGGATACGATGCTCCATCTCAACTAAGATTTACTTTATTTATAGAAAACAACATGGAGGATTATATGAAAACATTATTGAAAAGCGCAACTCTTATTTTCAGTTTATTAGTGATTATCACGCTTGTAGGGTGCAGTATAGCCAACAAGCAGGCGGCCAGCACCGAACAGAAGCCGCAGGATACTACTACCCAAAAGGAAAGCCGCAAGCTGGTCGTTGACTTAGCCAATGAATCGTCGAATCTCGACCCGGGGCTACAATATAACTTTGACAGCTATTCGGTATACCGGAACATTTTTGACAATTTGATTCATCGCGACCCTAAAACCAACAAATTTGTGCCATGGGTAGCTGAATCGTGGAAACAGGACTCGCCGACGACATGGACATTTAAAATCCGTGGGGATATCAAGTTTCATAACGGAGATGCACTTACGGCAGAGGACGTAGCTTTCAGTATTCAGCGTATTTTGGATAAAGATTTCCGTAGTCCGCAGTATGCCAATTTCAATATGATTTCTTCAGCGAAAGCCGAGGGCTCCGATCTCAAAATTACGACGGATCAACCGAGTCCAACCCTGCTGACGCAGTTGGTTAATTTGAGCATTGTGCCGCAAAAGTATGTGAAGGAAAAAGGCAACGATCAGTTTAACTTGAATCCCGTAGGCAGCGGTGCGTACCAATTTGAAAGCTGGGCAAAGGGCACACAAATTACACTGAAGGCCAATGCAAGCTATTGGGGCGGCAAGCCTGAAATCCCGTCAGTCGAATATCGCTTCGTATCCAATCCAGCCAGCCGTGTTGCGGATTTGCAGTCGGGTAAGGCCGATTTTGTCTCTGCTGTAAGCCCTGATGATGTGGATAATATCAAGAGTAAGCCTGAACTTCAAGTATTCTCTACGCCTACTGAGCGTGTTGCTTATCTGGCCTTCAATATGGTAGGCGATACACCAACCAAATCGAGTCAGGTCAATCAGGCCATTGCTTATGGAATTAACTATGATTCGTTGATTACTTCGCTTCTTCATGGCTACGGCAAGCCTGTAACCCAGGTGCTGACACCACTATCGTTTGGTTATGATACCAGCATTCCAGGTTATTCCTACAATCCGGAAAAAGCAAAGGCTTTATTGAAGGAAGCCGGTCATGCCAATGGCATCACGCTTGATTTTGCGACTTCACCATCCTTCGATCAGCGTATTGTCCAAGCGGTTCAAGGTGATCTCGATAAAATTGGTGTGAAGGTTAATATTGTAAGTACGGACCAAGCGACTTATTTGAAAAAGGTGCAGGACCCTGCCCGCAAATGGGGAAGCATCCGTATGGGCATCTGGTCTTGCTCTTGCATGGACGCGGACGGCACGATTCTTCCTTTGTTCCGCACAGGGACCATTTGGAGCAGCTATACCAATCCTGCGTTTGATCAAGCGGTAGATGCAGCAAGAACGACGACAGATGAAGCAGTACGGACTAGCAATTATAAAAAAGCATTGAATGTGCTTCAGAACGATGTTCCGGGAATCGGGCTATACCAGGCCTATGCTTTGTATGGAGCATCGAAGCAATTACAGTGGCAGCCTGATCCGCAGGAGAACTTCTTTGTTAAAGATATGAAATGGTCGAAATAAAGAAGCAGAGGAGGGATCGCACATGCTTTATGTAGGACAGCGTATCGTCCAGGCGCTGGTTTCGGTATTTGGTGTAGCCACGCTTATCTTTTTCATCCTGCGTTTAACCGGAGACCCTGTCCTACTAATGGTCCCTCAAAACGCGACTGCTGAAGACATTGCCGTGCTTCGGCACGCGCTTGGATTGGATCAGCCGGTAGGTCTTCAGTATGTAAGCTTTCTGCAGCAGATCTTTACAGGAAATCTTGGATACTCCTACGTTCAAAAAATGCCTGTCATGAACATTATGATGGACCGTATACCATATACGATCGACTTGGCGATGTCTGCACTCATTCTAACCGTAGTCATCGGTATCCCAATGGGAATGATTACGGCTATTTATAAAGGTACGTGGATTGAAAAAGTGTGTATGCCTTTCATTCTGGTTGGACAAAGTATGCCTGCATTTTGGACAGGCATACTTCTGATTATGCTGCTCGCTGTAAAGCTGCGCTGGCTGCCCTCATCCGGAGCGGACAGCCTGGAATCGCTCATTCTTCCTGCAATTACTCTGGCCTCACTGTCGATTGCCACCGTAGCGCGAATGACGCGATCCAGCATGCTTGAACAGCTTGGTCAGGATTACGTAAGGACCGCTCGTTCGAAAGGAGTCGGGGTTCCCCGGCTGCTATATCGGCATTTGCTGCGAAACGCATCGATTCCGATTATTACGATTATTGGTCTGGAATGTGCGAATTTATTGGGCGGATCCGTCGTGACGGAAACGATATTCGCATGGCCTGGATTGGGTCAGTTAACCATTCAGTCTATAGCATCCAGAGATTTTCCGCTTGTTCAAGCTATCGTAGTATTAGGTGCCTCGGTATATATTTTCATTAACCTGATAACGGACCTTGTGTATGGATGGGTAGACCCAAGAATCAAGCTGGGGAGAGAAGCATCACAATGAGTATATTACTAACACCGGATCAACAAGCTCCGACCCGATCAACGATGGAGCGTGCAAAGGCCCGACTGCGGAGAATGGGCCCCATTACTATTTTCCCTTTCGCACTTATTCTTCTGCTGTTTGTGCTCATTGCCATCGTGCCCGGATGGTTCGCGATACACGATCCCACGCTAACGACGCTTTCGATTCGCCTGAAACCTCCAGGCTTTATAGGCCCGGATGGGTCATCTTATCTGCTCGGCACCGATGAGCTGGGCAGGGATGTGTACAGCCGACTTATTTACGGAGCACGAGTCTCCTTATTCGTATCCGTGACCGCCGTCTTTATATCCGGCATTATTGGCGGGATACTCGGGATGCTGGCGGGATTCTACAGAAATTGGGTGGGCGCCTTCATTATGCGTGTTGCGGATATATTGCTGTCCATCCCGTTTTTTTTACTAGCTATTTTGACCGTGGCGGTACTGGGGCCAAGCTTATTGAATTTGATTATCGTCCTCGGCCTTGCGCGCTGGCCTCGTTATGCACGAGTTACCCAAAGCACGACACTCTCTACAGTAAATAGGGATTTTGTGAAAGCAACTGCCGCATTGGGCGCTCGCCCTGGCCGACTGCTGATCAAGCATATTTTACCGGAGGTCATTCCACCGTTGGTAGTGGTTGCTACGCTGGAAGTCGGGCTCATGATTATATTTGAGGCTTCACTGTCATTCATTGGTTTGGGTGTCCAGCCGCCTAATCCGAGCTGGGGCTCCATGTTGTCAGTTGGACAGCAGTATGTTTCGACGGGCTGGTGGTTGGCAACGTTCCCCGGTATTGCTATCTTCTTCATCGTAATCTCGATCAATATGATTGGAGATTATGTCCGGGATTGGTTAGACCCTAAAAATCAAAAGAGATAAACCTTGAGGTGATTCCATTGCATTTTGAAGATCAATTTATCGGTAAAAAAGTCGTCATCACAGGAGCGGCTGGCATATTCGGTACCTGGATTGCTCATTCCTTTGCTTCCCAGGGGGCCAAGCTGTGCTTATCCGATATTCGTGGCAACGAATTAAGAGTGATGGGGGAGGACCCCTTGTTAAGTAATACAGAACTGCTGTTCCATACGACTGACTTGTCACAGGAAGCTTCAATCGTTGAATTAGCCGAATTCATTGAGAAGGAATGGTCCTCTGCTGATATTTTAATTAATAATGCCGGCATTTATCAACGGCATCAGCTAATGGAAATGAATGTGATGGATTGGAACAACTCCATTGGAGTGAATGTCACGGCTCCCTTTCTGTTAACTCAGCTGCTTGCCAAGCAAATGATCAAGGATAATAAGCCAGGCTCCATTATTAATATCAGCTCCGGTGCAGCGATTAGCAACCAAATTGGTGGCGGCCATTACTCGACGGGAAAAGCCGCTTTATCCATGCTAACCCGTTCATATGCTCTGGAACTGGCCCCATATCAAATCCGGGTCAATGCGGTTGCACCTGGCTTTGCTCCGGGCAGTGAAGTCAGTGAACTATCGGAGGATTATGTACAAAATATGCTCACCCAAATTCCGCTTGGTCGCACATCGGGACCACAGGATGCACCTACAGCTATTTTGTATCTTTGCTCCGACTACGCTTCCTTTATTACGGGGTCTACGTTAACGGTGGATGGCGGGCGTACGGCCGGAACCTTCAAATCAGCTAAACCCCAGCCTCAGGTTGGAAAGCAGGCATGAGATGACGCATACAACCTATGCATGGCCTGATGCAAAGCGCTGCGCTGTTGCCTTCAGTATTGACTTCGATGGTGAGACGCCTTACTTATGGCGCTCCCGGCATACAAAACCGAACACGCTTGGAGAGTTGGAGCAAAGAGCCTTTGGTCCCCGTCAGGGGATTTACCGGATTCTGGAGCTGCTGGCCCGCTTGGATATCCGCGCTAGTTTTTTTATACCTGGGGTCATTGCTGAGCATTATCCAGCAGCGGTGGAGGCGATCGCCAAGGAAGGGCACGAGATTGGCTTACATGGCTATCTGCACGAACGAGTGGATGAATTAAGCATGGAGCAGGTAGAAGAAAGTATCATTCGGGGCAAGCAGGCTTTGGAGAAGATCATTGGGCCAAGAACAATGGGCTTTCGCTCACCATCCTGGGAAATGACACCCGAAACCTTCGAGCTGCTGAAGCGCCACGGGATTCCCTATGACAGCTCTATGATGGGTTATGACCACCCTTATTGGATCGAGGGTCTGCCCGAGGTTCCTGTACAGTGGCTGCTCGATGATGCCATCTTCTACCGTTACACGGGAGGTGGTTCGGGCAACCCGCCCTTGAATCCGAATACGGTTATGGATACTTGGCAGCAGGAATTCGAAGGTATCAAGCGATACGGTGGGCTTTTTCTAATGACGGTACACTGTTGGATCAGCGGAAGAGGCTCGCGTATAATCGCTCTGGAGCGACTGCTCTCTGAACTGAAGCATGATCCTGAGGTATGGTGGGCCACCTGTGGCGAAATTGCCGAGTATCACGCCAAACAGTACGCGGGGCAATTTCGTGAGTCATTGGGAGGGCGTACATCATGACTGTAGCACGGCAGACGATCACAGACAGCAAGCTCTCCTCCACGATCATGAAGATCGACAAGCTTACGCTATCGTTTCAGCAAGCCTCAGGACCTGTAACAGCACTACGAAACGTTTCTCTGCAGCTGAAAAAAGGCGAGATTCTCGGACTTGTTGGGGAGAGCGGCAGCGGCAAAAGTCTTACAGCCCTGTCCCTAATGAAGCTCCTCCCCGCCAATGCCCGTTTTGATCAAGGCGATATTGAACTGGAGGGCGTATCTTTAAAGCATCTGTCAGAATCGGAGATGCGCAGCATCCGCGGCAATAAGGTTTCGATGATTTTCCAGGAGCCAATGACTGCTTTGAATCCATTGATTCCGATCGGCAGCCAAATTGAAGAACTATTTATTTTGCATAAAAAAATGAGCAAAAAAGAGCGCAGAAGAAAGGTCATTGATCTGCTAAAATCTGTAGGCATCTCCGAACCGGAAACTCGTTCTCGCCAGTATCCTTTTGAATTGTCCGGGGGTATGAGACAGCGAGTAATGATCGCGATGGCACTGGCCTGCAGCCCTAAGATGATTATCGCAGACGAGCCTACGACTGCGCTGGATGTGACGATTCAAGCCCAGATCCTGGATCTGTTAAAGGATATCAAACGGGATTATGATACATCCATTCTCCTGATCACCCATGATATGGGTGTCATTGCAGATGCAGCGGATCGGGTTGCCGTGATGTATGCGGGACAATTGATGGAGCTTGCTGCCGTTGACGATTTGATCGAGTCACCACGCCATCCCTATACGGTAGGATTACTGAACAGCATTCCTGATTTAACGGGTGATGAGGAGACGGAGCTGTATACCATTCCAGGTGCTGTGCCCGATTTGAGAAATCTGCCAAGCGGTTGTCCCTTTCATCCGCGCTGCACATATGCAACGGAACTATGCAGACAACAAAATCCAGAACTGGCTGCGGATCAACGGGGACATCATGTAGCTTGCTGGCACCCGGTAGAGGGGGAGATTAGATGAGTAAAATCAAAATTCAGGAAGTGCCTACTCCCCTGATCGTTGTGGATAATATAAAGAAACATTATACCCAATCCTCCAAGTTGTTCGGACTGAACCGCTCCGTTGTAAAAGCGGTGGATGGTGTCAGCTTTGAACTGGCTGCGGGCGAGACGCTCGGCTTAGTAGGGGAAAGCGGCTGTGGCAAATCAACTATGGGCCGTGCGGTGCTTTATCTGGATCGGCCAACAGAAGGCAAAACTTGGTACAACGGACAGGATCTGTCCACAATGCAGGGGGAAGAATTGAGGCGGTTGAGGAGAGACATGCAGATTGTTTTTCAGGACCCCTATTCCTCACTAAATACAAGAATGAAAATTCGTGAAATCCTGACGGAGCCCTTTCACATACATGATTTGTATTCCGGCCAGCAGGCGCAGCAGGCTAAGCAGTTGCTGGAGATGGTTGGTCTGCCTCAGGCTAGTCTGGATAAATATCCTCATGAGTTTTCCGGTGGTCAACGCCAGCGTATCGTCATCGCAAGAGCCATCGCATTGCGGCCTAAATTTGTCGTATGTGATGAGCCTGTATCCGCTTTGGATGTTTCCGTACAATCCCAAATCGTGAATTTGTTCGGACAGCTTCAAAAGGAGCTCAATCTCACATATTTGTTCATCTCCCATGATTTGTCCGTCGTTCGCCATGTCAGTGATCGGGTTGGAGTCATGTATCTTGGAAAATTGGTAGAGTTGGGAAGCAAAAAAACGATTTTCCAAAAACCGCTTCACCCATATACCCAGGCACTCATGAGTGCAATACCCGTCCCTAACCCAAAAATTCAGCGGAAGCGGGAAAAGATTACGCTGCGTGGGGAGCTGCCCAGTCCCTTGAATCCGCCTGTCGGTTGCCGGTTTCATACCCGCTGTCCTTGGGCGGAAGAGCAATGCAGACAAGTGGTACCGGAATGGCGGGAGACTGAACCGAATCATTGGGTAGCTTGCCATTTAGTTAATGTAACTAATATTTAATAGGATTAATTGAAATGAGAAACTTAAGCGAAGGTAATGGGCTTATCACCCTAACAAATGAAAGGAGCTGAACACGGCATGCTACGATCAACCGACTTGGCACAACTTACACTCCTTGGGGCACCGAGTATTCATCCCAGGGAGCGGGAGAAGGTGGTACTGGCCAAAGTAAGAATGGACATAGATTCCGACACATATTTCAGCCATCTAGTTGTGTGGGACACAAGCACCCATAACGAAACTACCCTATTGGCTGCGCACCCAGATAGTGAAGGTGAAGCGTCTTCAGATCATAGTCAGAAATGGTCACCAGACGGTGAACGGCTAGCTTTTATACGCAAGGTTGGGACAAACGACGAGCTGTGGCTGTATCATCCGTCATCTGGCACTGTACATGCGCTCACACCCAAACGGAAAGTAAAGGACTTCATATGGGCTCCCGATGGACGGACACTCATCTTTACTAGCCGTGAAAATTCAATGAACTCGGTTGCTTATAAAGTAATCAGAATCCGCTATAAGCTCGATGGCGAAGGATTCACGAACGGGTATACGCATATATTTGAAGTAGACGTGGACACGTTAGCGGTATCACCGCTATCTACACTAGAATCCGATCATGGAAATCCTGCTTTTTCCGAGGATGGACAGAGGCTGTATTTTACACTTGATTATCCGAGCGATACGGATCTCGATAAAACCCCCCAGATCCATGTGCTGGAGAGATCAACCGGCTCCATCTCGGTAATATCAGCGGTATTAAAGTCCGTTTCAGCGCTTGTTCCGCTGTCAGACGGTTCCGTGCTAGCTGCAGGCAAACTAAACACACCGAATAGTGCGGAATTCGATCAATGGCTTTACGTAAAGGATGGCATCAGCGCTGACAGGATAGAAGGGAATCTGGATGTTCCAGGTGGCTATCATGTTATTAGTGACAGCAAACGCACAGGTTTGAATTCAACGTTTGTGCATCACTCGGAGAGTGGTTCTATATTCTTTGCTGGAACGAATGAAGGCAGACAGTCACTTTATCGATTGGATACCGCTTCCTTGCAAGTGACCGCACTGCCTTTGTCATTGAACGTTCTGGCGTTTGATGTTGAATCCTGCAGCGAGCGTGAGATTGCCATTGTGTTAATTGTTGATTCGATGGATCGGCCAGGAGAGCTGTACCGTGCGGTATGGAAAGATCAAAGCGACGTTCAATTGGAACAAATTACTAGCTGCAACGAGGAACTGCTTCGGCAAATACCTACAATTGAAATTCGTGAGCATTCGCATGTGACTCCAGATGGGCTGACGATTCAGGGATGGACAATGGCGCCCGTACAAGAAGATGGTGGCACCTATGCTGGAACCATTTTGATGATACATGGCGGACCGCATCTCGCTTATGGACATTCGTTTCATTTTGACTTTTGGTACCTTGCCAGCAGAGGCTATCGAATTGTGTTCTGTAATCCACGAGGAAGCTACGGATATGGACAAGCTTTCTCATACGGAGTAGTCGGAGAATGGGGTAGCAAAGATGTCCAGGACATCCTTGGATTTCTTGAAGAGTCTGCAGTTGCAGGTGATTCTTTGGAAGCTGGATCGCTCTATGTGATGGGTGGAAGCTATGGGGGCTACTTGGTTAATTGGTTAATCGCTCACGATCACAGATTCAAAGCAGCAGTGACGGAAAGGTCTATCTGTAATTTGTACAGTAAGATTGGCAATAGTGATCTGGGCTTTCAGATCAACCTGTATGAGTTGGGTGGCCAATCTGATCTTTGGAATGATGAGGAATATATTATGGACCGCTCACCTATTCGCTATGCGGAGCAGGTAACCACACCTGTTCTGATTCTTCACGGGGAACAGGATCATCGCTGTCCCATTGAGCAGGCAGAGCAGTGGTATTTGGCATTGAGGCGATTGGGCAAGGATGCCGAGTTTATGCGGTTTCCGGGCGCTTCACACGCAATGGCATCATCAGGCAGACCGCAGCAGCGCATGGCGAGGCTGGAAGCAATTACGGAATGGTTCACTAAAAACGCATAAGTAGGTAAGCTAAGAACGCATAATAAGGTAGGTGGACCATGAGTAATTTACTGAATTTTGTTAAAGGACAGCAGAATGCTCTGCTTCAGGATCTGGAGCAGCTAGTTAATATGGATAGTCCAACCGGCAGCAAGCAGCTGGTAGATCAGGCGATGCAAGTTGTTGTTGCACGGTTCCAGGAGTTGATTGGAGGCGATGTTCAATGGATCCCGCAGGAGAAGTACGGGAATCAAGTGAAGCTGCAATACGGCGATGGATCCAAGCAAATTATGCTGCTGGCTCATATCGATACAGTGTGGCCAGAAGGAGAGATAGCCAAACGTCCTTTTAGAAAAGAAGGTCAACGGCTGTATGGACCCGGCATTTTTGATATGAAATGTGGACTGCTGCAGGGGCTATATGCGATGCACGCAGTTATCTCTCAATGTCCAACTGATAAAAAAATAGTGTTGTTCATTAATACGGATGAGGAGGTTGGCAGCCCGTCATCCCGAAGATGGATTGAAGAAGAGGCTAAAAAAAGCGACGCTGTCTTCGTACTGGAACCGGCTTTAGGGTCCACAGGGAAGCTGAAAACCTCACGCAAAGGTGTCGGCAGATTTACGATGGACATCGAGGGTGTTTCCGCTCACTCCGGGATCAACCATAACGAAGGTGTCAATGCCCTTGAGGAGCTTGCTCATCAAATTATATATTTGCAAGGATTAACGGATTATGGAAAAGGCTCCACGGTTAACGTGGGCATCGCAGCAGGGGGTACGGCAGTCAATGTAGTAAGTGGACACGCACGAGCGGAGCTTGAACTTCGAATCGACTCGATGGAAGAAGCGGAACGACTTAGTGATCTTATTTTGAAAGCCTCCCCGATCTTGAA
This sequence comes from Paenibacillus sp. 1_12, assembly GCF_900114475.1. Classification (GTDB taxonomy): domain Bacteria; phylum Bacillota; class Bacilli; order Paenibacillales; family NBRC-103111; genus Paenibacillus_S. The sequence goes on from NZ_FOTE01000007.1 coordinate 365,753, forward strand.
TCACATTAAACTGAACATACAAGGCGGCATTGTACGCCCGCCGATGGAACAGGCGATGAGCCGATATTTGTTCGCCAATGCGCAGGCGCTGGCCGACGAACTGGGTTTCTTATTAGAGGAAACATCAACCGGTGGGGCGAGTGACGGCAATTTCACGGCGGCATTGAATATTCCGACCCTTGACGGATTGGGGGCAGTGGGCCATGGTGCTCATGCGCTTGATGAATATGTGGAGCTGGATAGCATCTCAGTACGCTGTGCTTTACTGGCTCATTTGATCCAACAGCAGGTTCAATCCTCAAATTAATATGGATTCCAAAGAATTTGTATCGGTGAATCGGTGCAAATTCTTTTTTTGAGGCAACGGATTAAACTTGATTTAACTTCTTGAATTAACTTATTGAGGAAATAACAGTAAAACGTTCAATACAGCCAAAACAAGACGGAGATGAGTGTCTTGTTTTGGCTGTAAGTATAGTTGAAATTTTTTTTAATTACGCTGGGCGGAATCCGTATTATAACTTAAATTTCATTAAAAAATACAACTTCATTGATCGGAAGACGCGTAGTAGGATGTCCAGGTTTGGTTGCTTTGCCGAGGGGGATTAGCATAACAGACTTGTAATTCTCAGGAATTCCAAAAGCTTCATCGAACTTTGCTTTATCATATCCACCCATAGGAACGGTGTCGTAGCCTTTAGCACGCGCGACAAGCATGAGCGACATTGATACAAGACCTCCATCGGTATAGATGATTTGGTGAATCACCTCAGGAGGGAGGCTCTGATACATACCTACCATGCGTTCGACCATCGATTTTGCCGTATCCGCTGGCATAAAGCCTGCTTCAACAGCTTGATTGTAAATACTTTCTGCTTTCTTATAGCTTTCCAAGTCACCGAGAATCGCGATGACGGCTGAAGCATCGATGACTTGTTGTTGGTTGAACGCAATCGGTAGAAGCTTTTGTTTCAACTCCGGTGTATCGATGACAAGAAAACGCCAAGGCTGCAGGTTTGCGGACGAGGGAGCCAAAGCAGCTTGTTCAAGTATTTCGGTTATTTCCTCGCGTGAGATCTGTACCGATGGGTCGAATACACGCACAGAACGGCGTTCCCGAATAACGTCGAAAAAGTTTTGTTGTTCCAATATTTGAGTATTTTGTAGGTTAGACATGATAATTCCTCCTTGTGATGATCGTGCTGAGTGTTTTGTGGAAAAGGTGCTCAATGTGGGATTAATACTGCAGATTAAACTGCAACTTTATAAAGCACATTATAATCCAATTGAAAATAGATTACAATACTTAATTTTGGTACTTATGTAAAGAAAACAATCTAAGTAATGTGAATCAAGATAATGATTTTAAAATCAATCTGCGTTTGCTGCTGGCCAGTAGTTTAGTGATATTACATGATCAGTGTATTGATCCAGTCCGGTCAAATGATGGCTGTTAATATGGCCATTTCTAAATATGCTACTCAGATTATTACGGATTTATACACCAAGAACCTGAAGGCATCAATGTGAATTAATGCAGGCAATGGCAAGAATTAAAATGAATTATAATTAATAGACCGGTTGTATGATTATTTTAGTACGACAGGTGGTACCATAGGATTAGAATGTGAGCAAAATCGGTAGACTAGATTGATAAAGCGCGCGATGCGTGGTGTATTTACATTTCGCATATGACTACTTCACAAAACCCGTATTTTGTACAGATGTCTGCATTATGGCTCAAAGCCCTTTGTATCAAGACTTCTTATTATGATGTGCCACATTATATAACTCTCTTTATGAGTAGTTCTCCTCGCTTAAAATACTAAGTTGTCTTTCTTTATGTGCCTGATAATGAAGCTTTGCGGAAAGCTGACTCGTCTTCTGGTTGCCATGGCACAAAGCCGAGCCAGATCGAGCCACGTGGAAATGATGAGCTTACTCTTACTACTCGACATAATGAATGCCTTGATTATTCCCACAATGTTTACACGCCAACAAGACTCCCCGTTAACCCCACCTAAATTGCCCCAATAAACCGAGCAATACCTTCCTCTTGACTCACTTTGTTTACAAGTGTAAACTAGAAATATCGTTTACACCCGTAAACATAGTACATAGAAAAAGGTGACTAAGATGAGCAACTCTCCCCACATAACCGAAGCCGAAAGCGAAGTAATGAAGCTTCTATGGCAGAAGGAACCTTTGTCTGCTAGTGAGATCATTTCGAAGTTGTCGGATCAGATGAGCTGGACGGACCAGACGATCAAAACCTTCCTTAACCGCCTGCACAAGAAGCATGCGATTCGTTTCGAAAAGGCCGGCAGGAATTATCTCTATTTTTCGTTGGTTTCACAAGAAGAATACTTGAAAACCGAGAACCGATCCTTTCTAGACAGAGTTTATAACGGGGCCGTAGGCATGCTTTTTACGAAATTTCTTGAGGAAGAAACTCTATCGGAGAAAGCTATCGAGGAGCTTCAACAACTGCTGGAAAAGAAGAAGAAATCATGATATTCATGAGTTCGATGTTCTCCCTTATTTTGAATGCATCGTTGGCGTCGGCGGCAATCATTTTGCTACTGCTCTTCATTCGGAAGTTGTTCCATCTGCAGCTTACACCTAGACTCATTCATGTCTTATGGTTCCTTGTATTAATTAAATTGCTTGTACCTATTGGTCCGTCGAGCTCCATCAGTTTGTTTAATTTGGTGCCGCAAACGATAACAGATAAATGGACAACTGATTTCAGCCATCCTGCTGATAATTCCGGATCCGTGGAACAGGGAGAGGATAACCACCCCCTTTCCCCTGTCACTTTCGAATCCGGCTACGAAACGAAGACAACCTTACAACAAAGAGCAAAAGAAAGCCCACCTCCCGATTTATCCGCATCCAGGCTGGTTACTATTTCGGATAAAGAAACTCCTCTCTCTTATACCGGCGAGGTAAAACGGGGCTTGTCAAATGCACTTACAATCGGCTTATTTATCTGGCTTGCAGGATTAGCATTACTCGCTATTTACTACCTGATTGTGACACTAAGATTCAGAAAACAAGCCAGGTTCTCCCGCCTGATCAACAACGAAGAGGTGCTTTCTGTTCTTAAAGCGTGCAGTAATAAACTGGGCATTAAACGAACCATTCCCGTTTATGAAACAAGTTGTTTTCACAGCCCTTGCATCTACGGAATGACAATGCCGAGAATTTATTTGCCCGAGGATATCGTTATAATTGCTGATTCCCGGCAGTTGACACATATTCTACTGCACGAGCTAGCACATTTTAAACGTAAAGATTTATGGTTCAATTCATTTTGGACGTTAGCTGTTTGGCTGCATTGGTTTAATCCTTTGGTTTGGCTGGCTCGGCAAAAAATGGCTTCCGATAGGGAAATCGCCTGCGATGCGGTTGTGCTTGAGGCGCTGGGAGAGCGGGAATCTTCGTCGTACGGCTTGACACTTCTTATGCTGTCGCGTTTATTTTCGCGGAGTTCATCTTCACGGATTTATCTTTCCTATTTCTTCAACAACAAGAATGAGACGAAACGGAGAATTACCATGATTACGAAGTTTAAACAAGGTTCATACCGGCTGTCTGCGGTCGCTATTTTATTGATTCTAGTCTTAGGCGCAGTTGTGCTGACCAACGCGAATGTCGAATCGAATGCCTCCCAGGCAGCGTATTCCAAGCCGAAAAATACGGTTTCCTCTTTTCAGATCGACAAGCTCATACCCTCGTTCAAATGGTTTAATAATCTGAACCGGGCGCTCGCTTTTTCAAAGTTTGACTTTAAAGTACCTGACTATCTGCCCGAAGGTTATCACCTGCAAGATGTGGAATTGAATGAAAATTTCAGCAGTGCGCATAAAGCAGACTTGATTGAATTCGTAACGATCACTTTCGTATCGAACTTTGGCCATACAGACGAGCAGAATATCGTGGTGTACGCTTCTAAAGGAAAGGGCACCTTACTGGAGCATAATTTGTTATGGGGCGCTTCTTCTTCTCATTTTCAAAATACACAAGAGCCGGGTCGCGTGCTTTCCTACAAGCAGGAAGACCTGATCGTAGGCGATGTTAAAGGTGTTTTGTACACGGGTAAAATGCCCAGGTACAAGCAAAAACCAGCAACGGCCAAAAGTTTCGTATGGCAGGATAACGATGTAACGTATTCGATTAATTACTTTAGCAATGATCTTTCTCAGGACGAACTGGTGCCAATCGTGCGGTCATATGCCTTGCCTAACCAAGTTCAAAATGTAGACTATAAGGGTGAGGGCAATTCATACCCTTTATACGACGAGACGGATTTGCGAGCGGCGAAGACTATTCTTGGATTTCCCGTGAAGTTCCCGTTCGACATTTCAGATTTTGGTCTTGAACTTTCCGATTCGCTTATGTTGAGAGCCGACGATAAGAACACCAGATTTCCCATTAGACCGGTCTCGGACACCTTGCTGAATTCTTATGGCGTTCCTTACAATTCCACTATTTATGAAATGAATGACAGTGTCAGTTTATATCAGAGCAAAGCACCCGTCGTAGATGCGAATAAGTTGTCGCTCCTACGGAAACTTGAGATCGATGGCATTGAAATTTCCGCATATGCAGATAACGATCATATCTATTGGGAGCCTATTCATTCTGATAACAATAAGTTGAAGTTCAAAACACAAACGTATTACATGTGGCAGCAAGATGGCATTTATTACACGGCCTCTTTCATTGGGGTGGACAAACATCAGGAAGAAAACCTGAAATCCCTAGTGCTTACTCCTGCCCAATGACCGGGAAATAAGTTCGTTATCATGAGAATCAGTAGCACATAAAGAGGACCAGTTCGTCACGTCGGTCATTACGTCAAAATATGAGTTTTGGAACGGGGTGATGAGGAGTTGGACAAAGCGCAGCGCATTAACTGTCTGAGAGAAATGGAGGTGTTCTGTTACCGGCTATGCTACACACTGCTCCGCAGCGAGGAAATGGCTCATGAAGCGGCAATGGAGACGTTACTCCGGATTTGGAGGGACGACCGCTTTTTCAATAGCGGTGCGGATCAGGCAAAGCTCCTGAAGCGCCAGGCGTCCGAAGTATGCCTGGCGTCATTTCCCCATCGCAAGAAGACCCACACCATCGCCTGATGGCGAGAGCCGGATGCCAATTGCATCCGGCTCTCGCTATAGTGTCCGGTTGCTTCCATTCCAAAGTTTACTGGTGCCTTTCAAATTCTTTTTTCAACCAGAGCTTATTATTCTGCGCGATGTATTGCTCTGATCGGATTAACAACTCCACGAGCTCTGACTTTGAAAGCTTCATATAACGCCTTCTAACGCGTTCTATATTCCGGTCTTCCTTAACCTGTTTAAAGATATTTGAGAGCTCCTCCTGTGGCATTCTAGGCGCTTTCCGAGCTTTGGAACTCTTTGATGTCGAGTGCTGGGAGATGTATTCATGCAACTCTTTGTTTGAAAGAATAGTATTGGCGACTAACTGTCCCCTCTGGACAGTACTGATGAAAATAGCTCCCCATATTTCCCCCTTAACTAACCGTTCAAAGGCAATAAAAAAAGGCCACTCCCGATAACAAAAATGGGACGCGCCAATATTGTGTGACACATTATAGAAGAATATAGTCATACCATAGGATAGTCAATGGAACTTATAACTAAAGAATATATAGTATTTTGTACATATGTATACGAACATAAATTATCTTAAAAAAAGGCCTGAGTTTTATATATTGTCGGAGGACAAGAATAACTATCGATAAAAGACAAGAAGTTGTGCGGTTTTCTCTCTGCATCTCTTCATATCACAACAAAATAAAGCAGCTGCTAGCGAAATGCCGGCAGCTGCTTTACGTCATTAATTTTCTAACATACTTATCGACATATCGCTGCAGTTCTTTATACTGCTCAGTGGGCTTATTATACACCATCATAGGGATCTCAGAATTATCAAATTTTAACTGCTTTGAGATTAAACTTTTTGTGTAGGCTGGAGTACCATCCGACCAAGTTGTTCTAACGTCATGGTCTTTGTCCCAATCCCCGTCTTCAAGAATTTCATTTACCAATTGACTGTATATCTTATCAGCCTTCCCCATCTAATGTACCTCCAAGTCATACATGATCATTGCATTATAAGATTCGAGGGAGATGATAAATTTCCCTTTTTCCATTTAAATCCTACTGTCCAAGTTCAACGTGAATAGCCTGCTACCACCACGCAAACCTGCCCGTTAGCGTAACAGATAGCAACCAAATAGTGCTTGACTATCTAATTCCGTTTCCTTACTGACCACTTTAATTAATTATTTTTCTGAATACCACTTGAGCGCCATTAAATCTAGCTCCTTTACTAAAGCATTCTTACCATCAATATAGTTTGTAATGTCTGTAGGAAATTCCTTAGATAGTTTTAACTTTAATTCACTATACATTTTTGCCTTATCAGGAAATTCATTCAAATAATCTCTGAAGGCTAAATGTCTTAAAATATTTTCGTTTCCAGTTTGAAAGGCATGAAGATGATGGGTTCTTGCATTTCCGCCTTTGTTGAAATATCTTCGCTCTGGAATTCCATTCTCACCTTTAGGTGTATAGCCGAGGAGCTGCATTTCATAATTAAATGAATCAACTTTTGATATATCTTTAACCACTACCATAATATCTATAATGGGTTTAGCATATACGCTTGGTATAGCTGTACTACCAATATGATGAATGTTAAGTATTTTGTCACCATAAACTGTTTTTATTTTTGCGGCTTCTTCTTTGAAAAGGATAGACCACTTTTCATCGTATGGTAGTACCTCAACTCTTCTCAATCTTTATGCACCCTCTCTTCACATTTTTGTTTCACAAATTTATTTCCAAATCTTACACTTACTTCTATAAATTTGTTAAATTATCCTGCCCGTCCCTCGGTTTTAATGGTTTATCTAACGTATACTCACTCATTCGCAGGATTTCATCACCTTGATAATAACAACTGCTAAAAAAACAAAGTCCCGTGGTTAAAATTCTTTCATTTAAAGCGTGCGGGAACAGAGGAGCCGTAAAATTCATTCCCCTAAATTTCATTTTACTGCACGCATATTCCACGAATACCTGGAAGTTTACCATCCCATGGCTCTACGGGTCTAAGCCCTAACATTCCATCGTTATACTTTTCCAAGTTGTGGAGACCGATTGCGTTTAGCGGACGGGTCAAAGCCCTTTTCGGGCAGGAACTCGGTTCTCCGTGCTTTCTTTGTAAA
>NZ_FOTE01000013.1 GCF_900114475.1 Paenibacillus sp. 1_12
AGATTGCTCCGTGTTTCTTGATCTCAACATGCGTCAAAATCACTTATCCGGTCTTAGCTACCGTTTCCGGTAGTTATCCCGATCCTGTAGGCAGGTTGCCTACGTGTTACTCACCCGTCCGCCGCTAACTGTTCCCGAAGGAACAATCCGCTCGACTTGCATGTATTAGGCACGCCGCCAGCGTTCGTCCTGAGCCAGGATCAAACTCTCCATTAAGGTAGAACTTGAATTGCACTCATTCGTATTGCTGGCGAGAATTTGCATTCTCTTGTACTGCTATTTTACTCACTCGTTGATTCAGTTTTCAAAGGACAAACGCGATTCGTCAACATTGCTGCCAACTTTTCACTTCATTCATTTTTTAACCGCTGTTTAGCGGCGACTTCTTTAATATAACACACATCACTTCAGCATTGCAAGCTTTTTTTTAAGGCTTTAAAAAGTTTCTTATAAAAAATCTTCGTTGCTTGAAGCAGCGAAGATTAATTTACCACATATGATGGTCAAGCGTCAAGCAAAGACTGAAAATAACTATTTTTGAATAACGTCTTGTATATATAGACTGCGCTCTATAACCAAATTAATAATCTGACCATTCACATTAATCCAAGGACGAGTAGGGTTAGCACGATCTGAAAAGACAATTTCTCCAATACGTTTATCATTCAATTTAACGAGAACCCCATTATGGAATTGCGTCACTTTCTGTATGAACGTTTGAACTAATGCAGGATCCAATTTTCCAAACGATTCTGTAAACAACTGATCTAACACCAAATATGGAGAAGCTGCTTTTTTATGATACCGATCGGAGGTCATGGCGTGAAATATATCACTAATCGAAACAATTTTAGAGTAGAGATGAATTTTATCTCCCTTTATTCCCAATGGATAGCCTGACCCATCTTCACGTTCATGATGCTGAATGGCTGTCAGTTTGACACCTTCATTAATAGCAGCCACGTTCTTAATTAAATTGTATCCAATTGTAGTATGCTGCTTTAGTTCTTCAAATTCCACAGGGGTCAGCTTATTCGGTTTATATAAAATACCGGGATCAACCTTTGCATTGCCTATATCGTGCAAAAGACCGCTTATCGCAATAGGCATAAGATCCTTAGCTGCCAGCCCATGCCATTTAGCCAAAGTATAAGATGTCAAGCTGACCATGATGCTGTTATGGATAAGATAATCATTCAATTGAAATGCTCTTGGGCTAAAAGTCAAAATATGATATTGGTCAATATGTTGGAGCAGCGCTTCTAATTGTGTTCGAACCTCCAGTATAGGGAAGTTTTGTCCATTCGCTGAGCTAAATACCTTTTTTAAAAGCGCGAGCATCTTATCATATTGTATATGAAAAGGCAGAATGGTGTTATTCGGCACTTCTGCCACATCGTCAATAACAAGTTCATTTTCTTTCGATTCTATAGATATGGAAGGTATTAAAAATGCTTTCAGGATCTCGATATCCTTTTCGCTTACTATTTTCCCTTTAGTAAATAAAACGTTCCCAAGTTTCGTTTGTACGTTATCGCTTATCTTTTCGCCGGTCTTTAATTGGGAAACGGAAATTGTGGCCATGTTATTCCCTCGCTTTATTTTCTATCTTCTCCCTATTCTAAACGAAAAAGAATGGGGCTGTCACCCCATTCTTGAACCTTTTTTCATAATTTTATTTATTCTTCAATCTCCGTGGACAAGGCTGAATCTTCTCCATCGACTTCATCTTCTGAGGCATCTTCACTCTTTTCAACTCTAGCTACTGTAGCCACTTCATCTTCATCGCGAATATGAATCAGTCTTACACCCTGGGTATAACGTCCCATGATAGAAATGCCCGCCATACTGGTTCGAATGATCGTACCTAATGCTGTAATAATCATTAGATCTTCATCATCTTTTACGATCTTCAAGCTAACGACAGGTCCATTCTTCGGAGTGACATTCAATGTTTTGATACCTTTACCACCGCGTGATTGAAGTCTGTAATCTGCAACTGGTGTTCGTTTGCCAAACCCTTTGGAGGTTACAATCAGTACAGTGTCATCTGGATGAACGACATCCATCGCAATAACGGTATCGTCTTCTCCAATATTAATACCCTTAACTCCCGTTGCTGAACGGCCCATCGACCGGACATCCTGCTCTGGGAAGTGAATCGAGACTCCTTGTGCAGTTCCCATAATGATCGTTTGATTGCCTTCCGTCAGCCTGACTCCGATCAGATCGTCATCTTCACGCAGCGTGATCGCAATCAAGCCACCCTTACGGATATTTCCGTATTCGTTCAAAGCCGTCTTTTTGACCAGACCATTTTTGGTAGCAAAGAAAAGCTCCTGCTCGGATTCAAAGCCCTCCACCGGAATGACCGCATTAATGGTTTCACCCTGCTCAATCTGTAATAGATTGATAATCGGCGTTCCACGAGCTGTACGGCTAAGATCAGGGATCTCATAAGCCTTCAGACGGTACACCTTGCCTTTATTCGTAAAGAAGAGCAAGAAGTGATGCGTATTGGTAACAAATAAATGCTCGACAAAGTCTTTGTCCTTTGTATCCATCCCAATAACGCCTCGACCGCCGCGCTTCTGACTGCGATAAGTTGTGACAGGAAGTCTTTTAATATAACCGCTATGCGTGATGGTAATAATCACTTCTTCTTGAGGAATCAAATCCTCATCTTCGATGCTTTCTCCACCAATCGTAATTTCCGAACGGCGTTCATCTCCGAATTTTTCTTTGATTTCATTAAGCTCGGTGCTAATAATCGCTAATACCAATTGCTCGTCTCCCAGGATAGCGCGGAACTCAGCAATTTTCTTCAATAATTCTGCGTATTCTTCTTCAATCTTGTCGCGTTCCAAGCCGGTTAGGCGTTGCAGACGCATATCAAGAATAGCCTGAGCTTGATCATAGCTTAACGAAAATCTTTCGATTAAGCCTTCACGTGCTTCTTCCGCATTTTGAGATGAACGGATCAGTGTGATGACTTCATCTAGATGATCGAGGGCAATACGCAAGCCTTCCAAAATATGCGCTCTGGCTTCAGCTTTACGTAATTCAAACTCAGTCCTACGACGAATAACGACCTTCTGATGCTCCAAATAGTGATACAGCATATCTCTCAGATTCAGTACCTTCGGTTCTCCGTTAACCAGAGCAAGCATAATGATACCGAAATTGGACTGCATAGAGGTTTGCTTGTATAGGTTATTCAAGACTACATTCGGGTTCACATCACGGCGCAGCTCGATAACAATCCGCATTCCGTTACGGTCAGACTCGTCGCGCAGGTCGGTGATACCATCAATCTTTTTATCTCTGACCAATTCTGCAATTTTTTCAATTAAATGAGCTTTATTTACCTGATAAGGCAGTTCATGAACCAAAATCTTTGCTTTGTTATTGTTTTCTTCTATAATGGCTCTGGCTCTCATCGTAACGGACCCGCGGCCTGTATTATAAGCTTGCTTGATGCCTTCTCGTCCCAAAATAAATCCCGCTGTAGGAAAATCCGGGCCTTTGATCGATTGCATTAATTCCATCGGTGTGACGTCCGGATTTTCGATTAGCTGCTGAATACCATTAATGACTTCCGTCAGATTGTGCGGAGGAATACTCGTTGCCATTCCTACCGCAATACCGGAGCTGCCATTTACGAGCAGATTGGGAAAACGCGAAGGAAGAACGGCAGGCTCATGCTCTTCACCATCATAGTTGGGTATAAAGTCGATCGTTTCTTTGTTGATATCACGTAGAAGCTCCATCGCAATTTTAGATAGACGGGCTTCCGTATACCGCATCGCAGCCGCCATATCTCCATCTATCGAACCAAAGTTGCCATGGCCATCGACAAGCATATACCGCAAGGAAAAATCCTGTGCCATCCGTACCATCGTGAAATATACGGAGGCATCACCATGGGGATGGTATTTACCGATAACTTCGCCGACGATTCTAGCTGATTTTTTATGTGGCTTGTCTGAATACATGCCCAGCTCCGACATCGCAAACAAAATTCGGCGATGAACCGGCTTCAGTCCATCTCGAACATCAGGAAGAGCGCGACTGACGATAATGCTCATTGCGTAGTCCATAAAGGATGTCCGCATTTCCAAGCCAATATCTATTTCTTTTATTTGCGAAAACTGTTCTTCCGACATATTGCCCTCCTAAGAACTTTCCTTTCAGGAAAGTTTACTTCGTAAGCGTTACTTAAGTTTTGCTAAAGCAAAACTGACTTCATAAGCATATACTGAACTTTCACTTCAGGAAAGTTTACTTCGTAAGCGTTGCTTAAGTTCTACGATGCCAAACTGACTTTGTAAGCAAATACAGCTTAAAAATCTAGATTTTTTACGTATTTGGCGTGCTCCTGAATAAAATCTCTGCGTGGCTCTACGTTATCGCCCATCAGCGTATCGAAAATTGCATCGGCCTCGATTGCATCCTGAATGCTGACCTGCAGCAGTGTCCGACTATCTGGGTCCATGGTTGTTTCCCATAGCTGACCCGGGTCCATCTCACCGAGACCTTTATAACGTTGTATATTCAGTTTGACGCCTTCCCCGAATTCCTGCGTAATGAGATCCTTTTGTTTATCGTTGTATGCATATCGGATTGTTTTGTTGCGCTCGATCTTGTATAACGGCGGTTGAGCAATATAAATATATCCAGCCTCAATCAGCTTACGCATATAACGGAAAAAGAAAGTAAGCAACAAGGTACGGATATGTGCACCATCAACGTCCGCATCAGTCATAATTATAATTTTGTGATAACGGGCTTTGGCAATATCAAAATCATCACCGATACCTGTTCCTGAAGCTGTAATAATTGCGCGAATTTCCGCGTTCGATAAAATTTTATCAAGACGTGATTTTTCAACATTCAATATTTTACCGCGAAGTGGCAGTATCGCCTGAAAATGACGATCACGCCCTTGCTTGGCTGAGCCGCCGGCAGAGTCACCTTCTACGATGTAGACCTCACTGATCGAAGCATCCTTAGATGAGCAATCAGCCAGCTTGCCTGGCAATGAGCTGACTTCCAGAGCACTTTTACGGCGTGTTAATTCGCGGGCTTTACGGGCCGCTTCGCGCGCTCGCGAGGCTTGGATACCTTTTTCCACGATTTTTTTGGCTGTCGCCGGATTTTCATTCATAAATTCGCTAAGCTTCTCGGAGAACAACGATTCCACGATTCCGCGAACTTCACTATTACCAAGCTTAGTTTTGGTTTGTCCTTCAAACTGCGGATCAGGAATTTTCACGGAAATGATCGCAATCAAGCCTTCGCGCACATCATCACCGGATAAATTGGCGTCGCTTTCTTTAATCGCATTATATTTACGCGCGAAGTCATTCATAATTCGGGTCAAAGCACTCTTAAACCCTGATTCATGTGTTCCGCCTTCATGTGTATTAATGTTATTCGCAAACGAATAAATATTTTCCGAATAGCCTTCATTGTATTGAATGGCAACTTCAACCTGAATGTTGTCCTTGGAACCTTCCGTATAAATCGGAGCATGCAGTGCTTCACGATTACGATTCAAATACTCGACAAAAGAGACGATACCGCCTTCATACAAAAAGGAGTTGGCCACCTCTGTCCGTTCATCCGTCAACGTAATTTCAATACCTTTATTTAAATACGCCAGCTCACGAATCCGTGATTGCAGCGTGTCATAGTCATATTCAGTAACTTCCGTAAAAATTTCATCATCAGGCCAAAATCTAATTTGAGTTCCGGTATCCTCAGCTTCTCCAACCACTTTGATATCGTACTGTGGCGCTCCTTGCTGATATTCCTGCTGATGAATGTGTCCGTCTCGCTTAACCTGTACGACTAGTTTCTTGGAAAGCGCATTAACAACCGATACACCAACCCCGTGCAGTCCCCCGGAAACTTTATAGCCTTCTCCGCCAAACTTACCGCCTGCATGCAGCACAGTCAAAACAACTTCAAGAGTAGACTTCTTGAGCTTTACATTTTCACCTACAGGGATACCGCGTCCATTATCTATAACTGTGATGCTGTTATCAAGATGGATAATAACATCGATTTTGGAACAATAACCGGCAAGAGCCTCATCGATACTGTTATCTACAACTTCCCAAACCAAATGATGGAGTCCTCTTGAGCTGGTGGATCCGATATACATCCCCGGACGCTTACGCACAGCCTCGAGACCTTCAAGCACCTGTATTTGACTTTCATCATATGCATTTGCATTTGCATTTTCATTCACAGACATGCTGACACCCTCTTTTCCAAGGTAAGATCTAGTTTGTTAACAATTGGTTCGCCCGTTTCTTGAGGGTCATGGATGAAATCGGAGAGTAATATACCTTAGATTTTGTAACGACAAGCGACTTGCTGTCTTCCTCCCCGATCACTTCAACCTTTTTTTCTTTATTGGCATAGCTTAAAAATTGCTTCGATATTTTGGATGATTTCTCTATGGATAGATCGAAAATAGCCACGAGCTCGGATGCACGAATAATTTTTTCTCCGCCTAAATGAATGAACATGGGTGACCATCTCCTCAAAACGTGGAACTAATTATAGTAAATATATTAAATCAGGCTTCCGTTCCGCACATGAATCACAGAAGCATTTTCCAGTTTTGAACGATCTATGCTTTCAATTCCGGTCGTCGTAATAAAGGTTTGTACTTTATTTTGAAACGTTTCGATCAGTTGAGTTTGTCGGTTCTGGTCAAGCTCGGATAACACATCATCCAAAAGTAAAATAGGATATTCGCCTACTTCCTCATGAATCAGTTCGATTTCCGCAAGCTTCAGAGAAAGCGCCGTGGTCCTCTGCTGGCCCTGTGAACCGAAGGTCTGTACATCCTTGCCATTGATCGTAAACAACAAATCATCCCGATGCGGGCCTACCATAGTCACACCGCGCCGAAGCTCCTGTTCTTTCACCTGTGATAACTTTATCATAAATTGCTCAAATAAAACAGTTTCATCTTCTAGGCTTCGAGCGTCGAACGAGCTGGCATACGATATCTGGATATGCTCCTGACCTGCAGTAATCCCATAATGAATTTTTTCTGCCCACCGCTGGAGCTTCTGTATAAAGCTTTGACGTTTTTTAATAATTTTAATACCTAACTGGATCAATTGTTCATTCCAAACATCCAGTAGTACGGCTTTCGTGTCCCGCGTAGTAAAAAGCTGCTTTAAATAATTGTTCCGCTGCTGCAGTACTTTTTGATATTGGGATAAATCGTACAAATAGGTGGGATGGACCTGGCCAATTTCCATATCGAGAAAACGTCTTCGGACAGATGGGGAGCCCTTCACAATTTCGAGATCTTCAGGTGCAAACATCACGACATTGACAGAGCCGATAAAATGGCTCAGCTTCTTTTGCTCCAAGCCATTAATTTTAGCTTTTTTACCCTGCGGAGAGATGGTGAGATCGAGCTTGCAGGTTCCGTATTTTTTTTCTACTTCCCCATGCAGCATCGTTTGGCGTGCATCCCAATGAATCAATTCTTTATCCTGGTGAGTGCGATGGGATTTGGTAAGAGCCAGCACATATATGGCTTCCAACAGGTTGGTCTTGCCCTGTGCATTAGGGCCTATAATGATGTTAACCATGTCTTTCGTTTCAAAATGCACTTCTTCATAGTTGCGGTAATGCCGCAAGGAAAGCTTATTCAGATGCAAAACGGTTCCTCCTACAGACTGACTCTGCCAAGCAAAGCCGTTTTACAAGGTTATTAAGTACGGATGACTTGAAATTCCCCGCAGCCGTCGACAATGACCTGATCGAGATGAACCAGTTTTTTACCCCGTCGATTTTCCAGCTCTCCGTTGACATGAATGACTGTCTCCTGCAGAAAAAATTTCGCCTGTCCTCCTGTAGAAATGCAATCTGCCAATTTCAAAAATTGGCCTAACGTGATGTAATCCGTGTGAATGGATATAGGATTCATGACTAGCCGTGCTCCTTTAGCTTAATTAGTTGTCCGGTAAGGCAGAATCAATTGCAGAAGAGAGGACGTTTCTTCAGGTCGTATAATGATAGGCTGCATCGCACCCGTAAATCCGATATGAATCAATTGACTGTCCATAACCTTAAGTGCGTCCAGCATATATTTGGAATTGAATGATATGCGAAGCAGCTCTCCGCTTAAGCTGGAAACCTCCAACTGCTCGGTTACTTTTCCAAGCTCGGAGGAGCTTGAGGATATCTCGATAGTGTGGTCCTCATGCATGATTAGCTTGACGATGTTTGTCTTTTCTTCTCTAGAAAGCAGATAGGCACGATCAATGGCATCAGCCAGCTGATGAGCATTAATGACCAGTTCCGTCTTATAGGATTGCGGGATCAGCTTGGAGGTATCCGGGTAAGTTCCGTCCAAAATCCGAGTATAAAATAAAATCGAGCTCAGCTTAAACAACACCTGATTCTCAGCAAAAATAATATCGATCAGTGTATTTTGATCCGGCAAAATTTTGGAAAGCTCATTTAAAGTTTTCCCAGATATGGAAATATTATTAAGGCTGAAATCAGCATCTACTTCAATATTTGTTTCGCGTGTTCCCAGACGATGCCGATCACAGGCAGTAAATTTAAGCTTTCCGTTCTCTACAGTCCATAGAACACCGGTAAGGATCGGCGTCGATTCGTTAGTGGATACTGCAAAGGTCGTTTGTTTGATCATCGTTCTTAATAAATCACTTGGCAGCTGAAATCTTCTATATTCTTCGATACTTGGCAAGGTTGGATATTCTTCCGGATCAAGTCCTACTAATTGAATTTCTGAAGAACCGGAACGAATGATCGTTTGGAAATTATCTTTAACCTCAATTTCAACCTTTTGGGCCGGCAGCTTGCGAATAATTTCAACGAAAAATTTGGCTGACAGTACAATACTGCCTTGACGCTCTATTTCAATGATGCTGAGCTCATTTTTTTCTAAGGGGATAAAGCTTTGAATGGAGATGTCAGTATCACTAGCAGTCAGGGTCATACCGCTTGAATCCAGATCTATTTTAATCCCACTCAAAATAGGGATCGGTGTTTTGCTCGATATGGCTTTGGATACATGCTGGATGGATTCATTCAAGTATTCCTTTAGGATCGTTAATTTCATTCTTTCACTCCTAGATTTCAAAAATGGGTTAACAACTTTTATCCCCTTATATTACTCTTTTTTTATTAGTAATAGTAGTAGGGGCTCTGGATATGTGGATATGTGAACAAAAGGCGCAATACAAAAGCCTATCCACATGTGAATAGTTTGTGCATAGGCCTCAAGTTATACAGACTCATTATTTGGTTGTGGATAGCTTTTTTTTAGAAGTAATCAAAAAGTCGAATCTTGCATTTAGGCTCGAAGCCCAGTGCTGAAATGTCGACTTTTGAAATTTCATTTTCAAGCAGTAACGTTTTTAACTTTTTCAATCAGGCTGTGAACGATTTTATAGAGCTCTTGATCAGTCTTCAGCGCTACAGAAATTTTCTCATGGGCATGAATTACGGTCGTATGGTCACGTCCGCCAAAAGCTTCACCAATTTTGGGTAACGAAAAATCGGTCAACTCGCGTGACAGATACATCGCAATTTGACGCGGATATGCGACCATTTTGGTACGTTTGCGCGCCTTAAAATCCTCCATCTTCATTCCATAAAACTCTCCAACCTTTTGCTGGATATCCTGGATCGTGATGACACGAGGACGGCTGCTTGGCATGATGTCCTTTAATGCTTCAGCTGCTAGATGGGAAGTAATATCCGCATTAATCAAGGATGAATACGCAACGACGCGAATTAATGCACCCTCTAGCTCTCGAATGTTAGTATCGATTTGATTGGCTATGTAAACCATCGCTTCTATAGGAACCTCAAGATTGTCTGCTTTCGCTTTCTTTCGCAGGATAGCAATCCGCGTTTCGAGATCGGGCGGCTGAATATCTGTAATTAATCCCCATTCAAAGCGGGATCTTAAACGTTCTTCAAGCGTTGGGATTTCTTTGGGAGGCCGGTCACTGGAAATGATGATTTGCTTGCGTTCCTCATGAAGGGCATTAAATGTGTGGAAAAACTCCTCTTGTGTTCCCTCTTTACCAGCCAAAAATTGAATATCATCGATCAGCAGCACGTCAATATTACGATATTTGTTACGGAAGCTTTCGCCGCGGTTATCCCGAATCGCATTGATAAATTCATTCGTAAACTTTTCGGAAGAAATATAAAGAACCTTGGCACGCGGGTTATGCTCGAGAACAAAATGTCCGATCGCATGCATCAAATGTGTTTTTCCCAGTCCTACTCCTCCGTACAAAAACAATGGATTGTAGGCTTTGGCCGGCGCTTCTGCAACAGCGAGCGACGCTGCGTGAGCAAATCGATTACCTGAACCTATGACAAACGTATCAAATGTGTATTTGGAATTCATCATATGACTGAAGGTTTCTTCAGGGACAGCTAGCGTAGATTGCGCACTGGATTGCGCTGAAGAGGAGGGAAGATCAGCATTTTTGTCTTCCTCGGATTCGATAATAAATTTCACATCTGTAGACTTCCCATTATAATCGACGATGGTATCCCGAATCAGCTTGGTGTAACGATTTTCAAGCCATTCGCGGGCAAAGTTGTTAGGGGCACATATGACAACCTTGGCGTCATTAAAAGTTACGGCTCTTGTGGATGTAAACCAGGTCTCGAAGCTTGGTTTACTAAGCCGTGTTTGAATAATGGAAAGGACTTGCTGCCATTGCTCGTTAGGATGGCTTTCCACAATCTATTCACTCCTTTGAAAATTAAGCGATGTGGCGTAAGCCGGTAATACGTATATATTAGAAATATCGGTATCTGTCGAATATTGTCCACAGTGTGCAAGGTATATCTGATAACTTATACATAGGACAAATACTTGTGCACAAAGATATCCACAGCATGTTGATAACATTATCACAAAAAAGTGGCTATCCACAGGGAGGGCATAACCATAATATCAAAATTTATGGGCATTATCAATGTATTGTTTGGAATTATCCACATTGTCTATAGCTTGTGTGTAAGTTTTATCAACAGCACTATATATTGTTAGTACGCTGTTATTAATTCGACAGAAGGCGTGAAAATGTTAACTTTTTATACACAGGTCGTAATTTTCGACGAAAAGTTATTCACCCGTCTGTAAAAATTTGCGGATTTTGTGCTGATTTATTTAGATTGACTTTTCTTATAATTCTATGGTTTAATATTAAGAGGTATTTTTGGGAATGCTTTTTCCTCAAGGAGGTGCAGGATAGATGGGTCCTACGTTTAAACCGAATACTAGAAAACGCAAGAAGGTACACGGCTTTCGCAAAAGAATGAGTTCCGTGAATGGTCGTAAAGTATTAGCTGCTCGCCGTTTAAAGGGTAGAAAAGTTTTAAGCGCGTAATACAAGAGGCCACTAATCAAGTGGTCTTTTTTGTTGTTCAGATAACTACATGTATAATGGAGTCAAAGGCGCAACGATCCGGAACGTAATGGAGAGCTGAATGTGGATAGAGAACATCGTCTAACGAAGAGAGAATATTTTGACAAGGTATATCGCGGAGGGAAGTCGGTGGCTAACCACCAGTTTGTGCTCTATTCCTATACCCGTGTTCGACAGCCGTCTTTTCGTCTGGGGATTTCGGTAAGTAAAAAGCTGGGTAACGCCGTTGTACGAAACCGAATTCGCCGCATGGTCAAGGAAATTGTCCGGTTGAATGCCCCCAAAGTGATGGGCGGTTATGACTTCATATTGATTGCACGCAAACCTGTAGTCGGGATGAAATATAAGGAAATGGAAAAATGTATTTTGCATGTGTTAATGCGCGGCTCTTTACTTAAGAGAAAGTAGAAAGCTGCATTTCTTTTTTGGGGTGAGATATGCTATAGTTTATTATTGGAAAAGAACATTTAGGAGGATTTCATTTTGACCCGTCGATTAGCTAAATATTGGCCGCTTTCTTTCGTCTTTTTACTGCTTGCTGGATGTACTCCGGCAACAACTAAAATCGACCCTACCAATAGTTTTTGGGACAAGTATTTTGTAGGTCCTTTGGCTGATGTTTTGGATTGGTTTGCGGCAGCGCTTTGGGGACAGTACGGATTGTCCATATTGGTTGTTACCATTATTATTCGATTGATTATATTACCGCTTACTTTGAAGCAGTATAAAAGCTCCAAACGGATGCAGGATTTGCAGCCCGAGCTTAAAAAGCTGAAAGAGAAATACAAGGACGATGCTAAAAAACAGCAGGAAGAAACAATGAAGCTGTTTCAAAGCAATGGTGTCAATCCACTAGCTGGTTGTTTTCCGCTAATTGTGCAGATGCCGATCCTGATTGCTTTATATAACGCGATTATGCGAAATCACTCGATTGCAGAGCATTCTTTCCTCTGGCTCCAATTGGGAACAAAAGATCCTTACTATATTCTTCCGCTACTAGCTGCGATCACTACCTTCTTCCAACAGAAGATGATGTCTTCGCAAATGACTCCACAAATGCAAAATCTAATGTTTATTTTCCCTGTACTGATCTTTGTGATGGCGATGAATTTTGCTGCTGCCCTCCCGTTGTATTGGGTATTCAGTAATACGTTTACAATCGTACAATCGTATTTTATTTATAAAAAACCTAAACAACCTCAAAACAATAAGGGTGGCCTGACAAAATGAAAAAATTGTTGGTTACGGGTAAATCGATTGAGGAGGCCGTGAAGAATGGCCTTCGCCAATGGAGTACCACGGAGGATCGGGTAAAAATTGTTGTGCTTGAACAGCCCTCTAGAGGGTTGTTTGGCCTAATAGGAACCAGGGATGCGAAAGTTGAGCTGGAGCTTATTCCTGATGCTGTTGAAGAAACCATTTATTTTTTACAGGATGTCTTTCGAACCATGAAGCTTGAAGTGAGGATTGAACAAAAGCAGGATAACGAAAGTTTGGAGCTTCATCTATATGGAGCTGATCTGGGGATACTGATTGGCAGGAGAGGGCAAACCCTGGATGCCCTGCAATATTTAATGAATATTGTTGCTAATCGATATTCGAGCACTCATATGCGAATCGTACTGGATGCAGAGAATTTTCGCGAGCGTCGGAAAAAAACATTAGAGGAATTAGCCGATCGATTGGCGGAGAGAGTTATTCGCACCAAAAAAGAGGTTATTCTTGAACCGATGTCTCCACATGAGCGGAAGGTGATTCATGCTCAGCTGCAGGATCATGCTAAGGTCCGTACGTTCAGTAGAGGTGAAGAACCGAATCGAAGAGTCGTAATCGTATTCAGATAAGGTGCGCTACTGCAATGATGTCATCGTTATGACTCATTGCTTTTTTTTAATAGATTTTCTTTAAGCTCGAAATGCTTAAGTATAAGAAGTTGAGGTGTTATTATGATCCAAGATACGATTGCTGTTATTTCCACTCCAATGGGAGAGGGCGGTATTGCCGTTATACGCATAAGCGGTGATGAGGCGGTTGCGGCGGCGGATCGCATTTTTTTTGGTAAAAGCGAATTAGGTGTAGTGCCTTCACATACGGTACATTATGGTTTTATTAAACATCCCCAAACACTGGAGAGAGTGGATGAGGTGCTGGTCACGGTTATGAAAGCACCCAAATCATTTACCATGGAGGATGTCGTGGAGATCAGCTGCCATGGCGGATTTATTTCGGTGAAAAAGGTGCTAGATCTCTTGCTAGAGCAGCAGGTACGCTTGGCTGAGCCTGGTGAATTTACGAAGCGTGCTTATTTGAATGGACGTATTGATCTGTCACAAGCAGAAGCAGTCATTGATTTAATACGGGCCAAATCGGATCGTGCCCATCGTATTGCCATGAAGCAAGCAGAAGGCAGCCTCTCCACGAATATTAAACGGCTGCGGCATAATTTGGTGGAATTGATGGCACATATCGAGGTCAATATCGATTATCCGGAGCATGATGTGGAAGAGATGACTAATGCTTATATAACGAACAGCTGTACCCAAGCGAATGAAAAAATCGAGCAATTATTGAACACAGCCAATCAAGGCAAAATATTGCGTGAAGGTATTGTTACTGCGATTATTGGCAAGCCGAATGTCGGGAAATCTTCGCTTATGAATACACTTGCCCAGGAAAATAGAGCTATCGTAACCGAAATTCCAGGTACAACGCGAGATGTTATTGAAGAGTTTGTTACGGTCAATGGAATTCCGCTAAAGCTGTTGGATACTGCCGGCATTCGGGAAACATCGGATATCGTTGAGCGGATCGGTGTAGAAAAATCAAAGGGTGCACTCGCGGATGCAGATTTGATCCTACTAGTGTTCAACGGCTCTGAAAAGCTGGAATCTGATGAGCTGAGCTTGATTGAACAGCTGAAGGATAAGCAAACGATTGTAATCGTGAATAAACTTGATTTGCCGCAGCAGATTGAGACTGACATTCTGGAGGGACATTTTCCTGCCGAACGTGTGGTGTCGATGTCACTCCTGGAACAGCAGGGGATTGCCGATTTGGAAAAAGCTATTGCTAGCCTATTTTTCAGTGGACAGGTAGAATTAAATGATCAAACCTATGTGAGTAATGTGCGTCATATTGCTTTGTTAAAAAAGGCAAAAAACGCGATAGATGATGCTTATGAGGCTGCAGGTGCTGGGGTGCCTATCGATTTGATTCAAATTGATATTCGTAACGCATGGGAATACCTTGGTGAAATTATTGGTGATGCTGTCGGTGAATCGTTGATTGATCAAATATTTTCGCAATTTTGTCTGGGGAAATAATAGTCTTCCATTTTAGATATGGGTTTGAATATATTCAGTTTTAATTACATGATGCTTGCAAACAAGCGCAAGCGATTCTATAGAATGATTTAAGGAGGTTTCACAATGAGTTATATTGCAGGGAATTATGATGTCATTGTTGTGGGCGCAGGTCATGCTGGCTGTGAAGCGGCTTTGGCCGCTGCAAGAATGGGCTGTGAAACATTAATGATTACGATCAATTTGGATATGGTTGCGTTTATGCCATGTAATCCTTCCATTGGTGGTCCGGCTAAAGGCCATGTTGTTCGTGAGATTGATGCGCTCGGCGGAGAAATGGGTCGTAATATCGACAGAACTTATATCCAATTGCGGATGTTGAATACGGGAAAAGGTCCTGCCGTTCATGCGCTGCGTGCACAGGCAGACAAGTTTTTGTATCAGCACACGATGAAGCAAACGATGGAAAATGAACCTAAGCTGACGCTTCGTCAAGGCTTGGTTGAAGAATTGATCGTTGAAGATGGTGTCTGTAAAGGTGTTATCAGCCAGACAGGTGCACGATATATGGCTAAAGCGGTCGTTGTAACAACCGGAACGTATTTGCGCGGTAAAATCATTATGGGTGAATTGATGTACGAGAGTGGACCGAACAATCAGCAGCCATCAGTTAAGCTGTCTCATTCCTTAAGAGAGCATGGACTTGAGCTCGTTCGATTTAAAACCGGAACACCACCTCGTGTACGCATGGAGTCGATAGATTTTGATCAGATGGTTATTCAACCAGGGGATGAAAAGGTGAGGTTTTTCAGCTTTGATTCCACTGAAGAAATTCCTAATCAGCTTCCTTGTTGGCTGACCTATACAACAGAAGAAACGCATCAAATTATTACAGATAATTTGCATCGGGCCCCGATGTTCTCTGGTGTTATTGAAGGAACAGGCCCCCGTTATTGCCCATCGATTGAGGATAAAATTGTTCGTTTTAATGATAAGCCGAAGCATCAAGTTTTCTTAGAGCCGGAGGGTCGCAACACTTCTGAATATTACGTTCAAGGCTTATCGACGAGTATGCCTGAGGATGTGCAGTTACGTATAGTACGTTCGGTTCCTGGTTTGGAAAAGGCTGAAATCATGCGTAACGGCTATGCGATTGAGTATGACGCTGTCGTTCCAACGCAGCTTAAACCATCATTGGAAACGAAAGCTGTTGCTGGCTTATTTACAGCTGGGCAAATCAACGGAACCTCCGGATATGAAGAAGCGGCGGGTCAAGGTGTTATGGCTGGGATTAATGCAGCTCGCAAGGTACAGGGAGAAGAAGCGGTTGTACTTGATCGCTCGGAAGGCTATATCGGTGTATTGATTGATGACCTGGTAACCAAGGGCACTAACGAGCCTTATCGTTTGCTGACTTCGCGGGCGGAATATCGTTTGCTGCTTAGACATGACAATGCGGATCAAAGACTAACTCCTATCGGTTATAAAATTGGATTAATTTCGGAGGCTCGCCATCAGCGTTACCTTGAAAAGGTGCGTCTTATTGAAGAAGAAATGGAGCGTTTGAAAACAGTCAAAGTGAAGCCGGTCGATATCCAGGAGCTTTTGATCTCGATAGGCAGCGCGGAAGTGAATAACGCCATTGATCTGCTTTCCTTGTTGAAACGTCCTGAGATATCTTATACGCATATTCACCAAATGTCTCCTTCTCCAATTGAACTTTCTGAAGAAGTAACCGAGCAGGTGGAAATACAAATCAAATATGCAGGATATATTGATAAGCAATTAATACAAGTGGAACGGCTGCGGAAGATGGAGAAAAAGAAAATTCCAGACGATATTAACTATGATGAAGTATATGGAATTGCAACGGAGGCAAAGCAAAAGCTGATGAAAATTCGTCCGCTTTCGATTGGTCAGGCTTCCCGGATGTCCGGGGTAACGCCAGCCGACATTTCCGTATTGCTAGTTCACCTGGAGCACTATAATCGAGTATTGGCGGCTAGAGGATAAATGACAATGGATATCATACAAACACGTTTCCGAGAGCAGCTCGCTTTGAAAAACATAGAAATAACTGAGCGCCAGCTGGCTCAGTTTGAAATTTATTTTCACGAGCTTATTTCTTGGAATGAAAAAATGAATTTGACAGGTATAACTGATAGAGAAGAAGTATACGTAAAACATTTTTACGATTCTCTGTCAGTTTCTTTTTTTGTTTCGATGCGTGATGTGACGCAAATGGCCGATATTGGATCTGGCGCAGGATTTCCAAGCATACCTTTAAAAATTATGTTTCCTCATATAAAGGTAACGATCGTGGATTCATTAAATAAACGCATTCAATTTTTAAATCATTTAACGGCTGCATTAGGCCTAAATGAAGTAAACTGTGTACATGGCAGGGCTGAGGATATAGCACGATTACCGGAGCATCGGGATCAGTATGATCTTGTAACGGCGAGAGCAGTCGCGAAGCTTGCTGGTTTGAACGAGCTCTGTTTACCCTTCACTAAAGTTAATGGTACATTTGTAGCTATGAAGGGAAGCGATTATCAGCAGGAGCTGGATGATTCTTCCTATAGCCTGAATGAACTGCGTGCCAAATATATTTATACTAGAAGCTTGAATTTACCTGATGCGGAGCATTCAGCCCGCAACCTCTTATTTCTACGTAAATTCTCACCTACACCTAAAGCTTATCCGCGTAAGGCAGGTACGCCTTTGAAATTGCCATTGATAAAATAATGTTCCACGTAGAACATTATTTTGCTGTGACATAATATTCTTATAGTCTGTCTATTGTTGGCAGGAAAAAGGATATTACTAGAGAATATTTAATAGTAAGGCAACGAGATGTCTGGGTAAACTTTGATGCATATAAAGATCGGATGGTAATTGAATGAAGGAACAACTTTCGAAATTGTTTGGATTTACGGAAAAATCATCGTCTGATGAAATTAAAAATATTTCCATCCAAGATATTGTCCCAAGTCCATATCAGCCCAGAACTATTTTTGATGATGAGCGGATTGAAGAATTGTGTCAAACGATTAAAACTCTCGGAGTTATACAGCCTATCATTGTACGGGTTCGGAATAATGTATTTGAGCTGATTGCTGGAGAACGCAGATGGAGGGCGGTTACGAAGCTCGGGCTGGAAACGATTCCTGCTATAGTTCGGGATTTTAATGATTCACAAGCTGCCTCAATTGCTTTAATTGAAAACTTACAACGTGAAGGTTTGACTGCGATTGAAGAGGCTAGTGCTTATCAGCAGCTCATCGATCTGCATCATTTGACGCAGGAAAGTCTTGCTCAGCGGATAGGAAAAAGTCAATCTACGATTGCTAATAAAATTCGTTTGTTAAATCTCAGCGAGCCTGTAAAACAGGCTTTAATGGAGCGCAAAATTACGGAGCGGCATGCGCGCGCTCTATTATCTTTAAATCAGGAAGAGCTTCAACAGAAAGTGTTGGATGAAATTATTGTTAAGGAATTAAATGTTAAACAAACAGAAGCTAGAATACAGCTTTTGAAAGAAGTGGTTGCTGTTAAAAAATCTAAACGTGTATCTTTTTCTAAGGATGTCCGATTGGCATTAAATACGATTAGACAATCCGTGGATATGGTCACGTCTTCAGGTCTGCAAATCAATACCTCGGAGCAAGATTATGAAGACCACTATGAAATTGTTATTAAAATACCTAAAAAGTAGCTAATGGTTCCATACTTCTTTTATATGCAGCATGCGTTGATGGGCAGAGTTCGTTTGTATGTTTTTCATTTAGATACTGAGGTGAACAGATTTTGGCTAAGATTATTGCAATTACAAATCAAAAGGGTGGGGTTGGTAAAACGACTACATCGGTAAATTTAGGTGCTTCATTGGCAGCATTAGGAAAACGGGTATTGCTTGTTGATATTGATCCCCAAGGGAATACGACAAGTGGTATTGGAATTAATAAAGCCGATGTTGTTTACTGTATCTATGATATGATTATTAACGATATACACCCTAAAGATGTCATGGTCGATACGAACATACCGAATTTGAAAATCATTCCAGCAACAATTCAACTTGCGGGTGCCGAAATTGAGTTAGTTCCCACGATCTCCCGTGAAGTCAGATTGAAAAAGTCTTTGCAACTGGTCAAGCATTTATTTGATTATATATTGATCGATTGTCCGCCATCACTCGGTATCCTTACAGTTAATTCTCTGACTGCTGCGGATTCGGTTATTATTCCCATTCAATGCGAATATTATGCTTTGGAGGGACTAAGTCAACTTTTAAATACTGTGCGTTTAGTGCAAAAGCATCTGAATACGACACTGCAAATTGAAGGTGTGCTGTTGACGATGTTTGATGCCAGAACGAATTTGGGCATGCAGGTTATTGAAGAGGTTAAAAAGTATTTTCAACAAAAAGTATATAAAACCATTATTCCTCGTAATGTCAGACTGAGTGAGGCGCCGAGCCATGGTCAGTCGATCATAACGTATGATCCTCGCTCTAAAGGTGCTGAAGTGTATATGGAACTTGCGAAGGAAGTGATGAGTTATGAGTAAACGACTTGGAAAAGGATTGGATGCGCTTCTTCCTGCACTTAGTATTAACGATGATGATAAAGTAATGGAAATTCCTTTATCACAGCTCAGACCAAGTCCTTATCAACCTCGTAGAAATTTCAATGACGAATCGATTAATGAGCTTGCTGCTTCTATTAAGGAACATGGAATTATTCAACCTATTATAGTGAGAAGTGTTATGAAAGGCTATGAAATCATCGCTGGCGAGCGCCGCTTTAGAGCTTCTCAAGTATGTGGACTGGCTACTGTTTCTGCAGTAATAAAAAAATTCACTGACCAACAAGTAATGGAAATTGCTCTCATTGAAAACTTGCAAAGAGAAGATCTGAATGCATTGGAAATCGCTATTGCTTATCAGGCTTTAATTGATCAATTTTCTTTGACTCAAGAAGAGCTTTCCGTTAAAGTCGGAAAAAGTAGATCGCATATTGCCAATTTTTTGAGACTGCTTCAATTGCCTGATGAGGTGAAACAGTATGTTTCACGTGGAACACTTTCGATGGGACATGCAAAAGCAATCATTGGCTTGAAGGATGCAAAGCTGATTCGTGCTCTAGCTGAAAAGTCGATTAAAGAGCAGTGGAGCGTTCGAGAGCTGGAAGAGGAAGTAAAGCGGCTTGAGGATAAACCTGAAACGGCTAAAGCAAAATCGAAATCAAAAAAGAGTGATCCTTATATCAATGAATTGGAAGAAAATTTAAGAGAACTATATAGTACCACAGTGAAAATCAAGCATAGCAATAATAAAGGGAAAATCGAATTGCTCTATTATTCCAAAGATGATCTAAATAGGTTGTTGGATATTCTGCAAGGCAAAATTTCATAGTTGTTATGCAAAAGGTTCAGTGTGAAATCAATCATGATAACATAGGTAGCATACCTGATTATTGCCATCTCACTTGGGCAGAATAGGTATGCTACTTTTTGTGAAGGAGAGTGTTTCGGTTGAACGTTGCTTACTTTGATCATGCGGCTTCATCGTGGCCAAAGCCCCCGGAGGTATTACTGGCGATGCAGGATTGCATGCTGCATGCGGCAGCTAATCCAGGGAGAGGCAGTCATCAAATGGCTGTGAAGGCGAGTCGTATCTTATTTGACACTCGTAAGCAGCTGGCAAAGCTGTTTAAAATCAAAAACCCAAATGATATTTCATTTGCTTTAAATACGACGATGGCACTGAATCAGGCAATCCTTGGCTTCCTAAAGGAGGGTGATCATGTAGTATGTACATCGATTGAACATAATTCGGTCCGCAGACCTCTGGAATATTTGAAGAAAACTCGTGGTGTGCAGATCAGCTATGTGGAAACCAATTCAAAGGGCGAGCTTAGTATTGACAAGGTAAAAGAAGCGATTACTAATCGAACTACGCTTATGGTGTGCAGCCATAGCTCGAATTTGCTTGGCAGTATACTGCCTGTAGAACAATTGGGTGATCTTTGCCGAGAAAATAAAATCAAACTGTTGGTAGACGCAGCACAATCGGCTGGAACTTTAGATATCGATGTTGTAAAAATGGGTATTCATATGCTCGCTTTTCCCGGCCACAAGAGCTTGTTGGGACCTCAAGGAACTGGTGGGTTATACATAGAACCGGAACTAGAGCTGGAACCGCTAATATTTGGGGGGACAGGCAGTCAGTCTGAAATGATTGAACAGCCGAATGTACGTCCTGATCGTTATGAATCGGGCACTCAGAATACAGTCGGAATTGCGGGATTAGGCGAAGGTGTGAAGTTTATTTTAAACGAAACTGTGAGTAAAATTCATGGAAAAGAATGGGCACATACGCAGCAGCTCATGTCATCGTTAATGGAGATTGAAGGGGTGCAGCTATTAGGGCCGGATCTGGGGCAAAATAAGACAGGGATTGTTTCTTTTACGATTCATCAAACCGATTCCTCTGAGGTTGCTTTTATTCTTGATCAAACCTTTCATATAGCTGTTCGTGCTGGCTATCATTGCACACCACTTGCTCACGAATCGGCAGGTACTCTTGAACGGGGAGCTGTGCGAGCAAGTATTGGTTATTTTACGACGGACGAAGAAATTGATCGATTGGTGGGAGCCGTTAAGGAAATTGCCAAGCATATGAAATCATAAGGTTAGACAGACATGCAGGGGGAATTATTATGGAAAATCTGGTACAATTATTAGATGCGAGATTGCTTTTATTAGCATGCTCGATCATTAATCTTGTATTTCTGATTGTGGTTATACTATTATGGAGCAAGTTGAATAAGCTGCGTAAAATGTATAAGAGTATGCTTAATGGAACTGGAGAGCTGAACGTCGAGGAGACATTAATTGAAATTCAACAAAATAATGCCGCGTTGAGGATGGAAACAGAAAATGCCCAGCAGCAAATGAAAGCCATTGTTGGACAAATGAAAAAAATGAAATCCAATTTGGGCGTCTACCGCTTCAATGCGTTCGCAGAGAGCGGCAGCGACCAGAGCTTTTCTATTGCGTTAGTGGATGATGAGCAGGATGGAGTGGTTATATCAGGTATTCATAATCGGGATGAGACCTATGTATTTGCCAAGCCGTTAGAGCGTGGAACGTCCAAATACATGCTTTCACCTGAGGAAAAAGAGGCTATCCTTCGATCTGGGCAAAAGAAGCAACTGTGAATCGGTGCTGACTGCTGAGCGCGATCTGAAACGATTGAGCAATAACTTCGGCCATATGCACGACCAAGCTGAGTCTCGTATTTTGCAGCACAAAGTATTCCATAAATCCGCCAACATTGACAATGCCCGTTATGTGCATATTGCCTACTGGTGGGAGATCCTTATTAACGCCTGCACCGGGCTTGACAGGGCCGTTGCCGATCTGAATGCAGCCTACACTTGCCAGCTGTCCTAAACAGGCATCAATGGCGATAATAAAGGGATCGTGATGCAGCTGGTGGATCGATTCCAGTGTATCCTTTAAGTTCACGGCGTGTACAGGCTGATCTAGTGTCCCATAGAGGTGGAGGCCGTGCAGGGTTTGTTTTTCCAAATAGGAGCCGACCAGCGGGCCGAGGGAATCACCTGTAGAACGGTCTGTGCCTACGCATATAATGATGATGGGCTGGTGGCTTGGGATTTGTCCCAATATCGAATAAAGTCTTTCGGCTAGAGTGTCAATCGTGTTATGTTCTGAGTGGAGCACTTTTAAATTTTCGATTATTTGCGGGCTAGCAACCTCTCTACGAAAAGGCAATTTCATCTTAATAACCTCCGTATCTGTATGAAAGAATGATATTTTTATTAGTATACGGATAGTGGTGGTAATTTATACGTAACTCCATAAAAAATGGGGGAGGCATCCATATGCTGCTCATGGCTTTTGACTCCACGCAGCAGGCGCTGCGAGCCGAAATGCTGCTTGAATATGCTGACATTGAAAATGATATGTGCCCTACTCCCAAACAAATTACGGCAGGCTGTGCATTGTCATTGGAGTTTCCCGAAGACGATTTGGAGCAAGTAAAGCAAATAGTAAGGGAAGAAAGTGTAGAGATTCGAGGTATTTATATCAAAAAAGAAGACTATTATGTTGAGGTATAAGGTGGTTTGACAGATGAAGCATTGGCAGATACCCTTCCTGAAGGGAGAAAGCGCAGCTTCGGTAATTTCGTCCTGGGAGAAGCTTGGAGACGAATTATTCCAGTATATTGCCGACCCTGCAGTATGGACAGGATTTATCATCATTATAATAAAAGTAGCTTTTATTTTATTGGGTGCGAGAATTATTATTAAGCTGGCCGACAAGACTTTAGAGCATGTGATGGTGGAGCGGGAACGCAACCCTTTGAATCTGGATCGCAGACGCACCAAAACGATTGTCAAGCTGTTGGGGAATATTACATCGTATGTTGTGAATTTTATTATGATCTTAATGGTGCTTAATCAATTTGGTATTCGGTTGGAGCCGTTATTGGCCGGAGCCGGAGTTGTGGGCTTGGCTATCGGCTTTGGGGCACAAAGCTTGGTAAAAGACGTAATAACCGGATTTTTTATCATTTTTGAAGATCAATTTGCTGTTGGCGATGTGATTCAAACCGGCACTTTTAAGGGTACTGTCGAGGAGATCGGATTGAGAATCACTCGGATTAAAAGCTGGACCGGTGAGGTTCATATTATCCCGAACGGTACGATCACGCAGGTTACTAATTTTTCGGTCAATAACTCGCTTGCCGTTGTAGATGTATCCATTCCCAGTGATATGAATATTGATAATGCGATGCAGATTCTGAAAGATACCGTTATGAAAAATTACGAAAATAACGTAAATATGGTCAAAGAACCAGAGGTGCTGGGCGTACAAACGTTAAGCGCTTCAGAAATCGTTATTCGAACTACGGTCGAGTGCAAGCCTAACAGCCAGCTGCAAATATCACGCGAGCTGAATGCAGAGGTGAAAAAGGCGCTGGACAAGTATCGCTCGGAAGTGGCTTACACAAAGGGGGGATAGCATGGAAAGAAAACAGTTTCAGCTGGGCGATATTGTGCAGATGAAAAAACCACATCCCTGCGGAAGCAATGAGATGGAGGTTATCCGTCTGGGCATGGATATCCGTATCAAATGCGTAGGATGCAAGCATAGCGTCCTCGTACCTCGTGCCAAATTTGAAAGCAAGCTTAAAAAAGTACTGCGCTCTAGTCCCGAGGCTGCTTCCAATAAAGACGAGGATTAATTCCAATAAAAAATCCAGCCGAGGGGTTGCAATTTATCTCTCGGCTGTGATATAATAGCACTTGTCCGATTTCACATAACATGGAAAGGTACCCAAGTGGTCCAAGGGGGCTGACTCGAAATCAGTTAGGCGTCGCAAGGCGTGCGTGGGTTCGACTCCCACTCTTTCCGCCATTTTTGTAAAAGATCCGCTGCATGCGGTTCATATACGTGGGTACAATCAGTAAAATAAGTTTAAGCACTTAAAGAAAGCCATTTGCGATTCTTATCGTGAAGGGCTTTTTTTGTTGTCCTGTTATCCCTATGTGGATATATTGGCATGAATTTATAATTATCAACATTGGGGATAACGTGGATCTGGACATTGTTCACATGTGGATAAACTGGCGAATAACGCAATTCAGCGAACTGTACACATATCCACAAAATAAATCCACAAGGATGAATAGAGATCAAAAAGCAAAAAACCACGATCGTGATGATCGTGGTTTTTTGCTTGGACAGTTTTGGGAAAAGATTACTTACTGTCTTTTTTTGCGTGAGATCCGTCGCAGTTGCCTTCAGTGTTTTGAGTGTTACCACATGCACATTTGCCCATTTGTGTAGCCTCCTGCCTATTGGTTTTTCATAATTTTAAGTATACATTATTCACTTACTAAAGTAAAGCTTGTTATAAAAAATAAGTAAATGAGAACGATTATCCTTCTCAACGAAATCAAACTAATGCCGAACTTTCTTTCTCCATAACAAAGAATCGATAACGTATCCAATAAGAGTCCATGATAAAATCGTCGTGACATAGAGAAGAGCCTGGTTTATATGCGTGTACGTATACAAGGAATAAATCCAGGCGGGAACACTAAGACTGTAAAAAATCATATAGACTGGGTCCGAGTCATGGCCAATCATATGCATCAAGCAAAGGGCGGCACCTATAATTGTCAACAAGAGTGTGTATGTGTATTTCATAGGGGATATCTCCTTTAATGTTCTAATGGACCTCTACACCCACTCTGAAGCTGTCTGAGCGGGTGTAGAGGGCTTGACCTACGGTTTCTTACGTATCCACTTGCGGTTATGGTTGGAAGTTTGCGGGAAAGGTTCGCCTTTACCCAAGGAAACGATTTGGGGATCATTGATACCCATGTGAAAATCATTTTCGCCGACTTCGATGTACTTCCCTTCGTTGGGAGCTGTATCACCTGGATTAAATTTACGCCATTCGCCCATCGCTGTTTGACCTCCTTACGAAGTATATAGATAGAGTGCCCTGCATGTGTTCAAGTCATGAGGATAAATATTGCCAACTTTAGCTTTTTGGTGACATTAAGAAGAAGCATTGGAACTTGCACTTGTTATTGTCCGCACGTTTTGATATAGTATTACAGTGCGAGTTTTGAATACTATTTAATTGCTCGCTCCTTGCTCCGATCGACAATCGTTGATCTGTGGAGCCGTTTAGTCCAAAAGGAGGTGAAACCATGCGCAAATATGAGATTATGTATATCATTCGTCCGGATATCGAACAAGAAGCTGTTCAGGCTACGGTTGAAAAGTTTCAAAACATCATCAACAACGGTGGAGAAATTACGAAGCATGATGTAATGGGTAAGCGCCGTCTTGCGTATGAGATCAACAAGCATCGTGATGGCCATTATGTGTTAGTGAAATTCAACGCTAACAATGCGGTATTGACCGAGCTTGATCGTGTAATGAAGATTTCTGATGAAATCATTCGTTTCCTGATCACACAAGATGTAGCGTAAGCAGTACAAAATGCTGTAATTGACATGCTGGGAGGGTTTAGATTGCTAAATCGTGTGATTCTGATCGGAAGGCTGACTAAAGACCCTGAATTACGTTATACTCCTGCGGGAGTAGCTGTAACTACGTTTACACTCGCTGTGGATCGTCCTTATGCGAACCAACAGAAGGAACGGGAAGCAGACTTTATCCCTGTTGTGACATGGCGTCAGCTTGCTGAGACATGCGCCAACTATTTGCGTAAAGGAAGACTTGCCGCAGTAGAAGGCAGAATGCAGGTTCGTAACTATGACAATAACGAGGGCCGCCGCGTATATGTGACGGAAGTCGTTGCTGATAATGTGCGTTTCCTGGAATCTTCCAATAGTGGTGGAGGAAATCGTGAAGAAGGAATGGGTGGCCGTCAAGATCAAGGCTATGGTCAACAGCGTAATGCTGGACCGCGCGACAACAATCAAGATCCATTTCAGGATGACGGAAAACCGATTGATATTTCCGATGATGATTTGCCATTTTGACGTAGAAAGGACTGAATAAACGAATGGGTTTTCAAAGAAGAGATAACAATAGCGAAGAACGTGGCGAACGCAAATTTGGCGGCCGTAAGGGTGGCAAAGGCGGAAAACGTCGTAAAGTATGTTACTTCACTGTGAATAAAATTACTCACATTGACTATAAGGATATCGAAACTCTTAAGAAGTTTGTAAGCGAGCGTGGTAAGATTCTTCCGCGCCGTGTAACAGGAACTTCTGCTAAATACCAACGTGCATTGACAATTGCGATCAAACGCTCCCGTCAAATCGCGCTGTTGCCTTACACAACGGAATAAAGAACGAGAGAAAAACCGCTGCATATGTAGCGGTTTTTTTTCGTTTTATGGTATCATCAGAATCTCGCGAAGCTCCTGCTCGGTTAAGGTAGATAATGCCTCTTGTCCAGGCTGGATAACTTCATCGATTAAATTCTTTTTCTTTTGCTGAAGCTCGTACATCTTATCTTCAACGGTGCCTTGGGTAACCAGACGAATTACCTGCACAACGTTTTTCTGCCCTATGCGATGCGCCCGGTCTGCTGCCTGCTGCTCCACCGCGGGGTTCCACCATAGATCGTAAAGGATTACCGTATCCGCTCCAGTCAGATTGAGTCCAGTACCGCCTGCTTTTAATGAAATGAGAAATAGGTCATGTTCGCCTTCGTTAAATCGATTGCACAGCTCTACGCGCTCAGGAACAGGTGTGCTGCCGTCCAGGTAGAAATGAGGCAATCCCAGATAGCCAAGCTCTCGTCTGATCAGACCGAGCATTTCGGTAAATTGGGAAAATACGAGCATTCGTTTCCCCGCACTACGACATTCCTCTATGATTTCCATAAGCTGTTCGAACTTGGCGGAGCTTCCGGCATAGCCCTCGACAAAAAGTGCAGGATGGCAGCAAAGCTGGCGAAGTCGAGTCAACCCGGCGAGGATTTTGATCCGGTTTTTCTGAAAACCTTTCTCGTTCAAATGCTTCACGGTTTCCTGCTGCAGCTTGGCCAAGTAGGCAACATACAGCTTCTTCTGCTCTGGCAATAGCTCAGAGGCCTGCAGGGATTCGATTTTATCCGGCAGCTCCTTGAGTACGTCTGATTTTAACCGGCGCAGCAGGAAAGGGCGAACCCGTTTGGCGACAACCTCTCTCGGCAATTCATTAAACGCTTTGCGGCTTGGGAACAGCTCAGGAAATACGGCATCGAAGATTGACCACAATTCCTCCAATCTATTCTCCACAGGCGTTCCAGTAAGCGCAAACCGATATAAGGCTTGAATTTCCTTGACTGCCCTTGCCGTTTGTGTGGCATGATTTTTGAAAACTTGTGCCTCATCCAAAATGAGGGTATGAAACGAAAGCTTGGCATAAAGCTCGATGTCTCTGCGTAAAAGCGGGTAGGAGGTAATCAACACATCCGCCTGATACTCAGGTGCTCCCTTCAAGATATGGCAGCGCTCTTCCTTGCTGCCGTCCACAATGACGGTGCGCAGCTCGGGCGCGAATTTTTTTAATTCATTTTGCCAGTTATAGATGAGTGAAGCAGGGGAGACGATGATTGCTGGCTGCTGTCGAGTACGAATCTCAGGAAGCATCGATAGGATAAAGGCGATACTTTGCAGGGTTTTGCCGAGTCCCATATCGTCGGCCAAAATGCCCCCAAAGTGGTAGTGAGCCAACGTCCTTAACCATTGATACCCATATTGCTGATAATTCCGCAGAACAGGAGTTAGGCTTTCAGGAACAGGAAAATCAAGA
Organism: Paenibacillus sp. 1_12; assembly: GCF_900114475.1. Lineage (GTDB taxonomy): Bacteria > Bacillota > Bacilli > Paenibacillales > NBRC-103111 > Paenibacillus_S. The sequence continues at coordinate 28,093 of NZ_FOTE01000013.1, forward strand.
TGATCCGGGTTTCGCATATTGTCCAAAAGCCTGCGGAATGATTTGCCGAGCTTAATGGCATTGCCTTGTCTAGGTGAATCCAACAAATGCATGCCGCGGAGCAGGGGCAGCTGAATATTCGCTCCCGACAAATCGGCATTTTGGATACCGAATTCGTTCATAAAGCGGATAATTTCCTGAAATTCCGCGCTTTCGAGCGGAAGCATGGCGCCATTCGGCAGCCTGTAGAACTTATGCTTCTCCTCAAGAGACTTTAACAGATTGCGAATGTCCGCCTCTGGGATCCCGTCCATTTCAAAGCGGAATTCGAGCCAATCCGTCCGTTCATTCACTTCAACGGTTACTTTTGGAGCAGCAGGGCCGCTATGCAGCCTTGCCTTTACAGCAGAGGTTGCGTATACCTCAAGAAGCTTTTCAAGTTCAGGGAGAGTATGATATAAAAACTCGTATTCTGAATCTTCGTCATCCAGAAAATATCCGGCTTCGGTTTTGGCAAAAGGAGATTGCTCCATCAGCTCCAGAATGCGCCGTTCCTGCTCTCCGTCCCGCATCAGAATCCAGTCCGAGCCGCGCACGGGGCCGTGTGCCTCCAGAGGGTTGATCACAATATCCCCATATTGAAATTCCAATCCGGCCAGCAGGCGCGACTTAATCCGGTCTAAATAGAGCTTGGCTTTTAAAGACAGGTGAACAATACGCTCTGAAATAGCATGAGCGATGCTAACGCTGCCCAGCTTCATGAGACTTGGAATGACCTTTTCCATAAAAGATTCCATGTGTTCTTGTGGAATCTGAATGTGGTCTTTACGAGAATCGGCAAGGATATGCTTCAGCTCCGAAAGCCGCTTGATCGCATCGTTCTGCAGCTTCAGCAGCTTTCCTTCGGACAAAACGATCCCGTATGCATCCATCACAGTCAGATTTTCCATGCCTTGAATGTCCAGTTGGTAGCCTTCCACTTGTGATTGATCAAATTCAAACTGGAGCGGGATGCGTTCATCGGATAGCTGAATACCTTCATAGACCCGGTTGCCTTGATGGAGCTGTACGGCAGGTGCTGCGGCAAGCAATGGATAGAGGGTTTCCCATGAGAGCGGGGGAATCAGCAGCATGCGATCACCGCTTGAGCCGCTAGTCTGCTTGGAGTAGCCGTTCAGAGACTCACGGTACATGTTTTCATTATGACAGATCTGAATCAGCTGTTGAAGAATGGCAGCATGCTCCTTCTGAAAGCTGTGCAGCAGCGGATCATATATAAAATGCTTGGAAAATACGTATGCTTCCTGCTTGTCGAGGCGATCGAGAAACTCTCTTATTTTTTGTACGATATAGAGTCGCTTCGATCCGATCTTGAGTTCAATGCCAAACATATGCTTGCGATAGCTGTAGGGGAAGGGTCGGCAAATAATTTCTATATCCAGCTTCATGCGTGTATTCGTTAGCACCCGTGAACTGTCGGAACGCAGCGGTTTATCGCTAAAAAGTCCCAGCATTTCATCCATAAGCCGCAAATCTCCTGCAGAAACCCCGGATGCTCTAAAAGTAGAAGCTCCTGATCTTGCCCCTCTGCTTTCCTCGCCATCGATAACTCCATCTCTATGCAGCAGGGAAGAGCTCCTGGCACGAATAAGTGATCGGCCAGTATGCTGGATATCATGAATGTGCAGCAGCAAGGCGGCAATATGCTTGCAGTAATGATGTTGCGAATATAAAGAGCAGGTGCAATCGGCATGGATGTCGCCCTGTCTATCGATTTGTGCCCTGACTTGGTAGAGTCGGGTTCCTTGAACTTGAGCTTCATAAATGTGTTCTTCGGGATCATAATCAGTCAGCTTTACTTTATGGTCAAGGTAGTAAGCCTCTCCATCTTCATAAGCAAAACGTCCGCATAATAATTTAATGACCCGCTGGGTCAGTTGAAAGCTCATGAAAGGAATCCTTCTTTCTTCGTATATACGGGTTTCATTTCCAGAATGGTCCTGCATCTTATGATAACAGAATCGTATGCAAAAAAAACGAATGATCCTTATCGTTAAGTTGTAAATAAATGGAGCTGGCTTGAAAGGTGCAGCAAAGAATCGACAAGCAGGTATTCATTTTGGTCGATCAAATTCCGATAAAACTTAGAAGTCATGCAATTTGCAAAAAAACGAATGTCCTGATGCCAATGTCGATAGTAGGATCAAGTATAGCTCGACCTGAAAGAAAGAAGATTTATATTAATGGAGGTAAATTATTTATGATGGTAAGAATGGCTAGAGTGTTATCCTTGTTACTCGTGCTGATGGTGGCAGCAAGCAATTGGAGCGGAGCCCGTGTGTTGGCGGCAGACGACATTGCAAGTTTAGTAGTGAGCAAGAATGAGTTGACTCTAGAGGTAGGAAGTACGTCGAATATCACAGCAACAGCAGTGTTTACAAGCGGTACAACCGAGAATGTAACAGTCAAGACGGATTGGAATTCCGGATCGACGGATGTGGCTACGGTTTATGCCGGTGCGATATCAGCGAAGAAGGAAGGAAGCGCCACGGTAACCGCCACGTACATGGGCAAAACCGTAATTATCCATGTGACAGTAACCAAAAAAGTGAAATCCTTAACCAAAGATAAGCAATTAATTAATTTGCGCTTGAATCAGTCTGACAACGTACAAATTACAGCTTATTATGACGATGGAACGTTTGCAGATGTGACCAGTAAAGCGGACTGGAGCAGCGACAACAACTCTATCGCTACGGTTACGAATGGGGAGGTAAAAGGTCTTAGCTCTGGTAAAGCGACGATCACGGCTAAATACAACAGTTTAACGTTGAGTCTTCCGGTCAATGTTGAAATTGTCCAACGTATTGATCCCGATAAGTCACAGGTATCCCTGCTGTTGAAGGGTACAGAGAAGATCAAGCTGATGGCGACCTATCCCGATGGCACGCAGGTGGATGTAGCGGACAAGGCAGAGTGGGAAACAGATAAGGACACGGTTGCGGATGTACTTAAAGGCACCATTACCGGATATGGCCCGGGTCAAGCTACAATAAAGGCAACGTATGGCACAAAAAGCACGACGATTAAAGTAGATGTCGATAATGCGATCAAGCTGGATTTCGTTGAACAAACGCATCTGATGAAGAAAAATGGAACTTTGCAGCTTACGCTTAATGCAACCTATGCCAATGGGAATACAGAGAATATTACCGATCGTGCAGAATGGTCATCCAGTGATGACAGTATCGTTTATGCGTTAAAAGGCAAGCTGACAGCCAATGCGATTGGTGAAGTTACGATCACAGCCAAGTATGGCGAAAAGCAGATTACAAGAACCATTTATGTCGATGTACCCCGTCGACTGGAAGTCGATGAAGAAACGATCTCGTTAAAATCGGGAACCAATACCCAAATTATTTTATATGCTACTTATGCGGATTCTACTGCGCCAAGAGAGGCTGTCACGGACCGTGCGGAATGGACCGTAGACAACAGCTCAGCTATCGATGTAGTAAAAGGTAAGATTACAGCCTATAAATCCGGTGAGGCGCTGGTTACAGCAACTTACGGAGGTAAAACCGTTCAAATTAAAGTATTGGTGGATATCCCGAGCTTTGTAACGGCGAATAAGAAAACTTTAAATTTAGCGGTTGGCAGCTATGAACAAATTACGCTGGAAGCTTCATATGCCAATGATGCAACCAGAAAAGATACGGTGACCAACGCTGCGGAATGGAAATCGAGTGCTCCTGAAGTTGTTGATGTTTCCAGTGGTCTTATAACAGGTCTTGCTACAGGCTCTTCCGTGGTTACGGCCAAATATGGAACAAGAACGGTGACGATCCAGGTAACTGTCGGCGTACTGGAAAGCCTGACAACAGAGAGCACGGAACTGGTTTTAAAAAAGGGCGACGTTAGCAATATCGCAGTCAAAGCCAAGTACAAAGACGGTACCGTTAAGGAAGCTGCTCCGGAAGCGGTATGGACAAGCTCCAATCTGAAGGCTGTAACCGTAGATCAGGGGAAAGTGACAGCTGTTGGTTCAGGCGAGTCAACAATTACTGCAACCCTGGACAACAAGACAGTGAGTATCAAGGTAAGTGTAGATACGGCTGATGATTTAACCGCAAGCAGCACTTATCTCGTATTTGATCTTGGTGAGATCAAGCAAATTGTCTTAACAGCAACAGATCCATTAAATGTTACGAAAAATGTTGAGGCTGAAGCCGAATGGAAAACGAGCAATGCGCAAATTGTGCAGGTATCCAAGGGGACGATCACCCCAATAGCCAGAGGTAAAGCGACGATCACAGCGAGCTACGGTGGAAAGAGTGTTACGATTAGCGTAGAAATCGGTGTTGTGCAAAGTCTGGAAGTCGATCAACGCTTCATCTCGATGAAGACAGGTAATTCGGTTTCCGTTAAGCTGACCGCAACGTTGTCGGATGGTAGCAAAAGAGACGTGACCTCGGCCGCTACCTGGAAAACATCTGCCTATAAAGTAGCGGATGTTAGTGCAGGAACGATCACGGCTATCGGCTCCGGTAAAGCCAGTGTGACAGGTACTTTTGGCGGTAAGGCTATCGCTTTACCCATTGATGTGAACACACTCAAATATTTGAAGACCGATGTGGTGAAGGTTGATCTCACAGAGGGTCAAGAGGCACAAGTTACTGCAACCGGTACTTATTCGGATGGCTCAGATGAAGATGTTACGATCCCTGCATTATGGACATCTGCGAATAGTATGATCGCAGATGTAAAGGACGGCATAATCAAAGCGACCGGTAAAGGGAAAACGCGAGTAACCGTTACGTATTCCAATATCAGATGGTACGTGCAGGTAACTGTAAAATAATATAGAATGGCAATGTTGAACACAGTCAGCCTCGTGCTGGCTGTGTTTTTCCTATAGGTATACGTTTAAACTTGCAGATTAGCATGAGGAATATTCCGCGACAGACTTACCGTCCCTCCAAAAACGCGGGTCCTCAATGCCGAAATCGCAACGGCTTCTATTGTCTACCATGGTTACATATAGAAGAGGTATAGTTGTATATCTTCTATTTGCGTCATAGTGTATTATGAAGTAGATAGGATACACTGTTATTTCAGTCAAGAAAGGATTGGTTTTGTGAACATCGCGTTTTTTCTTGTTCCTAAAGAAGACGTTATTTACTTATCCCCTAACTCCACGATGCGCCAGGCGCTAGAAAGAATGGAATACCATCGATATTCGGCAGTGCCGCTTATTGATGAGGCTGGCAAGTATGCCGGAACGATTACAGAGGGCGATTTATTGTGGAAGCTCAAGCGTGAGCCGCAAATCGGGTTTGACCATACGCACAAAGTCCTCTTAAAGGATGTTGCACAGCATATGGAGATCAAGCCTGTCCGGATCGACCAACAAATGCAGGATCTGATTCTGCTCGCCACTAACCAGAACTATGTTCCTGTAATCGATGACAATGAGGTATTTATCGGAATTATTCGCAGAAGAGAAATTATTGATTATTGCTTCAAGTTGTGGCAGGCAGAACAAAAGGTTTGAGATGTGTTATAATGGTCAAGTCATCGTTAGCAGGTTAAGGGTAAGAACATATGTGTAAGAGGTGAACGGATTGAGGAAGGATTCCTTGTTGGGATTACTGGGTTGGGGCTTGGCGACGGTTATTTTAATGCTGTCGATTTCGGTACCATTTGTTAGTCAAATTACGATTTGCTTTTTGATGGTGCCGCTGCTAGTACAGTATGTGAAGCTGGATACGAAACGGTTTTTATTATTTTATATGATTAGTTTGGTTGTCGTTTATCTGGTAGCTACATTGCTGATAGCAGGATTTGTAGCTGTCATGCTTATTGCCGTATCCATATTCTTTTTACCCCCAGTTATCCAAATGGGCAATCAATACAAAAAAGGTGCGCCAGCGCGAAATGTTGTCACTGCGGGCACACTTACCCTGTTGGCGGAAATGCTGCTTAGCTTGGTAGTCTGCTATGCTTTTGGAATCAATTTGATTGAAAAAATGAAGCTGCTTATGTTGGAGAGCATAAGTATCATGCCTGCTTACCTGCAAAATGCAATGGTCATGGATAAAGATATGCTGGTTCAGATTGCAAGCCATATGCTACCTCTTTATATGATCGGGATTTCATTATTTCTCGTATTGGTAGCGCACTGGGCATCAAGGAAGCTGCTCAATCGGACGGGTGAGCATATTCTCGGGTTCAAACCTCTGCGCGATTGGATGCTTCATAAATCATTGGTATGGTACTACATGATCGGCTTGTTTTTGGAGTTTTTTGTGAAGGACACGAGCTCGATTCTATTTACAATCCTGATTAACCTACTGCCGATGCTGTCGTTTTTGTTTGCGGTTCAGGCGATTTCCTTTCTGTTTTTCCTGGCTCACTTCAAACGTTGGAACCGGGTTTTGCCGATTTGCGGAATTATTGTATCGTTGCTTTTTGCACCCTTCTTGTTAAGCTTGCTGGGCGTGTTCGATACTGCTTTTCCGCTCCGTGAACGTGTGACTCGAAAATAAGATTGGATTAGGGGCGAAAGGGATGCCGAAGTTCTTGTTAAAGCGATGGCATGGCTCGCATATCGTATGGATTTTTGCTGTAATGACGATATTAATTTTTGTACTTATGTTGTTTCAATGGATAGTCGGTATAATCGCTTTGCTTGTATGCGTTATTCTAGGCTTTTTTACGATGAGGGCCGAGCAGGCATTCAGCAGGGATATGAACAAATACGTAACGACATTGTCTCATCGCATCAAGCGGGCGGGTAATGAAGTTATCAACGAGCTGCCAATCGGGATTTTGCTGTATAACGAAGAAAAAATCGTGGAGTGGCACAATCCTTTTGTAGCCAAAATGCTGGGCAAGGACTCCTTAATAGGCGAACCCTTGCTGGAGCTGTTCCCGATATTAAAAGGCCGTAAGGATAAGGATCTTGCTAAAGTTGAGATCGCTATTGGTAAAAGTATTTATCAGGTACAGGTTAAGCCGAATGAGCGGCTGCTGTATGTGACGGATATTACGGCCTATAAAACATTATCCCTGCGTTATGAGGAAGAGCGGTTGTCGATCGGTATTATTATGATGGATAATCTGGATGAAGCGACGCAAGGCATGGACGATCAATCAAGGAGTATTATGTTGGCCAAGGTAACCGGTGAAATTACCGAATGGGCGCAAAAGTACAACGTGTACTTGCGTCGTACCGCCTCCGATCGCTACTTGATCTTGATTGATCAGAAGGGCTTGAAGATGCTGGAGCAGTCGCGTTTTGAAATCTTGGACGAGGTCCGTGATTTGACGATCGAGCATAAATTGCAGCTGACTTTAAGTATCGGAATCGCTTCTGGCAACAACTCCTTAACGGAATTGGGGCAATTGGCGCAAACCAGTCTAGATATGGCACTGGGCCGCGGCGGTGATCAGGTTGCAGTGAAGATCGGCGAAAGACTATCCTTCTATGGGGGCCGATCCAATGCGGTCGAGAAACGGACGAGAGTTCGGGCAAGGGTAATTTCCCATGCGCTGCGCGATTTGATCAAGGAATGTGACAAGGTTATCATTATGGGTCATCGGTATCCCGATATGGATTCGATTGGTGCGGCTATCGGCGTGCTGAAAGCGGCCCATGTCAGCAATAAAGAAGGTTACATTGTGCTGGAAGGGGTAAACCCTTCGATTCAGAAGCTGATGGAAACGATTTATGAAGATGAGAAGCTGAACCGCTGGTTTATAACGCCGGATCAGGCGATGCAGATTACGAATCAACGGTCACTGGCCGTTGTTGTCGATACTCACAAAGCGTCGATGGTAGCCGAGCCAAAGCTGCTGCAGCTGACACAACGTAAATTTGTCGTTGACCATCATCGGCGCGGTGAGGAATTTATTCAAGATGCGACGCTGGTATATATGGAGCCGTATGCTTCCTCGACCTGCGAGCTGGTAACTGAGCTGCTGCAGTATTTCAACGACCGATTGACGATGGGTGTGCTTGAAGCAACTGCACTGCTCGCTGGTATTGTTGTCGACACAAAAAGCTTTTCACTCAGTACGGGTGCCCGTACCTTTGAAGCAGCGTCCTTCCTAAGGCGCAATGGAGCGGATTCCTCGCTCATCCAAAGGCTGCTGAAGGAGGATTTGGAGGCTTATATCCAGCGTGCGGAAGTCATTAAGAATGCAGTCGTCATCTATGAACATATCGCGCTAGCCATAACGGAGCCAAATCGCAAATATCCACAGCTGCTGATTGCTCAAGCAGCCGATACGCTGCTTACGATGACGGGGGTATCGGCCTCATTTGTTATTAGTGAAAGACCTGACGGATTAGTCGGTATCAGTGCCCGTTCGTTAGGACAATTAAATGTTCAGGTTGTAATGGAACGAATGGGCGGCGGTGGGCATTTAACGAACGCAGCTACGCAATTCGAAGGAACGCTTGATGCGGCTGCACAAAAGCTAAATGAAGTTTTAAATGAGATGAATGCTGAGGAGGCGCTTTTCGAATGAAAGTTATCTTATTAAAGGATGTTAAGGGACAAGGCAAGAAGGGTGAAATTAAAGAGGTATCTGAGGGATATGCAACGAATTTTCTACTGCCACAGAAGTTGGCGGCACCTGCTAACGAAGGTTCTGTAAAGATGCTGGACCAGCAGAAGAAGGCAGAGCAGCGCAAGAAGGACCAAGAGAAGGCTGATGCTGTAGAGCTTGGAAACAAGTTGGAATCGGTAACGGTGGAATTAAAGGCGAAATCAGGTAAGGATGGCCGTTTGTTCGGAGCCATTCCAAGCAAGCAGGTGGCTGAGGAGCTGGAAAAGCAGTTCAAGCTGAAGCTGGATAAACGGAAAATTCTTATGGATGAGCCGATTCGTACGTTAGGTGTGACAGAGGTTGGCGTAAAACTGCACCCAGAGGTTTCTGGAAAACTGAAGATACATGTGAGTGAGGATAAGTAAACTTTCGTGATGGAAGTGCCCAGGAGGGGAAATCATTGAACGAGGGCATGTTTTTGGATCGTATCCCTCCGCAAAATTTGGAAGCCGAGCAGGCCGTGCTCGGCGCTATTTTGCTTGACGGCGAATCGCTCGTTACTGCGATGGAGCGGATCAATAGCGATGATTTTTATCGCACCTCGCATCAGCGGATTTTTGAATCGATGCTGGAGCTGGCCGAGGAGGATGAGCCCATTGACTTGATCACGCTGACGTCCAAACTGCAAAATAAGCAGCAGTTGGAGGAGATCGGCGGGATCAAGTATTTGTCTGAGCTTGCAAATGCGGTGCCTACTGCGGCTAATATCGACTACTATGCTCAGATTGTAGAAGAGAAGTCGATGCTGCGGCGGTTGATTCGGGCGGCAACGAATATCGTTACGGATGGCTATGCCAGTACGGACGATGTCGCTGAGCTGCTGGGTGAAGCAGAGAAGAAGATTCTCGAAATTTCCCAGCGTCGCTCTTCAACAGGGTTCATTGCGATTCGCGATGTGTTGATGGAGGTTTTTGACAAGGTTGAATACCTTTATAACAATAAAGGGGGAACGACCGGAGTCAGGTCAGGCTTTCAGGATTTGGATAAAATGACATCGGGGTTTCAACGTTCGGATTTAATTATCGTGGCGGCGCGTCCTTCAGTGGGAAAGACGGCATTTGCTTTGAATATAGCCCAAAATGTAGGTGTGCGGGAGAAGGAAACGGTTGCTATTTTCAGTCTGGAAATGGGCGCTCCTCAGCTTGTACAGCGGATGATTTGTGCGGAAGCCAATGTGGATGCGACTCGGATGCGTACGGGTTCGTTGGAGGCTGAGGATTGGGAAAAGATGACGATGGCGATCGGTTCCCTGTCTGAAGCGAACATTTATATTGATGATTCTCCTTCAGTTACGGTTGCCGATATTCGAGCCAGATGCCGGAGACTTAAGCAGGAGCGGGGGCTTGGGATGATCCTGATCGATTACCTGCAGCTGATTCATGGCCGCGGTAAAGGGGATAACCGGCAGCAGGAGGTATCGGAAATTTCACGTACCTTGAAGCAAATTGCCCGTGAGCTGGATGTACCGGTCATTGCGTTATCCCAGCTTAGTCGTGGGGTCGAGCAGCGTCAAGACAAACGTCCGATGATGTCGGACTTACGGGAATCCGGATCTATTGAGCAAGATGCTGATATCGTCGCCTTCCTGTATCGGGATGATTACTATGATAAAGAATCCGAAAAAAAGAACATCATCGAGATCATCATCGCCAAACAGCGGAATGGTCCGGTAGGAACGGTAGAGCTTGCCTTTTTGAAAAATTATAATAAATTTGTCGGGCTGGACCGCACGCATCAGGAAGCGGCAGGCAGATAATTCAATGAACGAACATTACAACACGATGGTCCGAAAATGTTCGTTTTTATTGACTTTAGATCCAGTAACTGCTAGAATACTAAGGGTGCTTTATGCCTTTTTGGCTAATTATAGGTGAAACTTTCACCTGATGGGGGTTAGATTGCATGTCAACGGTTGTGGTTGTCGGAACCCAATGGGGCGACGAAGGAAAAGGTAAAATTACCGATTTTCTTGCTGAGTCTGCAGAAGTGGTTGCACGTTACCAAGGTGGTAACAATGCAGGTCATACGATTTTGATCGATGAAAAAAAGTACAAATTGACAATGGTTCCTTCGGGCATTTTTTATGAAAATAAGGTGTGCGTTATTGGTAATGGTATGGTTATTAACCCAGGCGCGCTGCTTGAAGAGATTCAATATATTCATGATAACGGATTTACTACGAACAATTTGAAAATTAGTGACCGCGCACATGTCATTATGCCGTATCATCTGCTGCTTGATGGTCTGGAAGAAGATCGCAAGGGTGAGAACAAGATCGGTACGACACGTAAGGGAATTGGTCCTTGCTATATGGATAAAGCTGCACGTAACGGTATCCGGATTGCCGATTTGATGGATGCAGAGGAATTCACGAACCGCGTACGTCAGGTTGTTGCTGAGAAAAATGTGTTGATCGAGCAAGTATACGGTGCAGCGGCTGTAGACGCAGAGGCTATCATTTCTGAGTATTTGGGCTATGCAGAGCGGCTACGTCCTTATGTAACAGATACCTCCGTAATCTTGAACGATTTGATCGACGCAGATAAGAAAGTACTGTTTGAAGGTGCTCAAGGCGTTATGCTTGACATTGACCAAGGCACTTATCCATTCGTAACTTCTTCTAACCCATCGGCAGGTGGCGTTTGTATCGGTTCTGGTGTAGGACCAAGCAAAATCCAGCAGGTTATCGGTGTTGCCAAGTCGTACACGACACGTGTAGGCGATGGTCCGTTCCCAACGGAACTGAACAACGAGATCGGTGACTGGATTCGTGAAAAAGGCCATGAGTACGGCACTGTAACAGGTCGTCCTCGCCGTGTGGGCTGGTTTGACAGTGTGGTCATTCGCCATGCCCGTAGAGTAAGCAGCATTACAGGATTATCACTGAACTCACTGGATGTGCTGGCAGGCCTTGAAACGGTTAAAATTTGCACATCCTATCAATATCGCGGACAAACAATCGAGCATTACCCAGCCAGCTTGAAAATGCTGTCCGAATGTGTGGCTGTTTATGAAGAGCTTCCAGGTTGGAGCGAGGATATTACAGGCGTTCGTAAATTGGAGGATCTGCCTGTGAATGCCCGTAAATATATCGAACGCGTCGTAGAATTAACCGGGATTCCGATCTCGATCTTCTCTGTGGGCCGTAACCGTGAGCAAACGAATTTGGTACACGAAATTTTCTAAAGTATAGTGTATATCCAATCTCTCAAGACCTGTTTGACAGGTTTTGGGAGATTTTTTTGATCAAAATGGGTTGATTTGGTAGAAAGCCGTCCATACTGAAGGAAGCAAGCTGAATCTGCAGCTGCTGAGAACTGAATGGCGGGAGCGGATAACGAATGAAGCTAATCCAAGTTATGATCAAGCTGATTGTAAGCATGATGATCACCTCTATCGTATGTGTAGTGTGTACGTTCACGGTAATGAATGCCTATATTGACATGGTTCTAGATCAATATCAATTGAAATCAAGTGCGATGACGGCACCAAGCTGGTCGCAATTTATTGCGCATTTAGGTAAACAAGCGGAAGGCTTTCACTTATTTGCGGAGGGAAAGAACGATACCCGATCAGAGGGAACGAATCTTAATAATCGTACGGGTACTACCCAGGATACACCACCAAATGATGCCATAGCGGTATTTGGGCAGCAGGGTACAGATAAGAAAACGGAAAACAAAGTGAATACAGGAGGCTCAGCAGCTGAAGCTGGCACCGGATTATCGAAGCCAAGTGCTGGTGCTGTTTCTGAGGCTTCACCGAACAGTTTAAGCAGCGGGCTCAAAGTGGATGGCAGTACAGACTTGGGTTCAGGCGGGAAAGTGGTCGTTTCTGGAGAAGAGTTCACGAAGAAAAAGGAGCAACTATCGAACGAGGATAAGAACCAAATTTTCAAGCTGCTGCTGACTCGTGTCCCTCAGACTGAAATTCAGCATATTTCCAGTATGATGGAAGATGGCATCACAGCCAGCGAGTTGAATGAGATTGAAAAAATTCTCAAAAATTATTTGAAGCCGGAAGAATACTCCCAGCTTCTTGGTATGATCAAACCTTAGTCTTGCACCCCAGCTTGTCCTGCAATTCCTCCATATCTCGCAATAGTATCCTCCGCTTGGCGGAGTCGCGATGACTCGACAACGATCTGCATCATGAATCCAGAGGCGGGTTCTGATGTATCATTCGACAAGCTCGGGATCGCTGACTCTGCCCCGCCAGCTGGCGCCAAATCTCCAGATTGCATGTTGATATCAATCACTCCTTGCTCTTTTAGCAGGTGAATTGCGGAATCCATTTCTGCCTGACTGCTAAAAACGGCCGTTAAACTTTCCATATTATGGCTTCACTCCCCCGTCATGTTTCGACCTTCCTCTACAACCATCCTTACAAATGTGTTGAAATTCACAGTTCACCTATGTTAAATTGATTAAGAGCCTACGGCTTTCATTAGTGTGCCTACTTAAGTTTTGTTTATGTATTTGGCAAAAAACAAGATAAAGGAGAACAACATGAGTGTTTTAAAAGGAATGAGCTGGGCTAAGGAGCTGCTGGACAAGTCAAAGCAGAAGCTTACCAAAAACCCGTTACGTAATATGAAATTAAAGCTTCATTTGAAATCGGCAGTATCGGCGAATGAGCAATCACATAGATCAGCAGAAGAAGTACAATTAATAGAATCGGTAGATACCGTAGAATCAAGCACACCTGTACAAGTGTCTGAGCCTGTTGAATCGAATGAAACGATACAATTGGTAGAGAAGTCAGCTTTGCTAGAAAAGGCAAATTTGATAGAGACAGAAGAAGGGTCAAATCACGTTCAAGCCGCAGAAACTGTGGAAACGGCGCAAGTATTGACATCAGTAGAAACTGAAGAAACGATACATAAAGCTAAAGGAATTCTTGGACATAAGTGGACACTTATCAAGACTGCAGCTGTTGCCAGTGTAATTACGGCAGTTGTATGGGGCGGTAACCATTATATTGTGAGCAATATGAACCAGGTGTATCATGTGTTCGTGAATGGAACAGAGATTGGTGTTGTATCCGACAAATCAACGGTGGAGCAGTTTGAAGCCTCCAAAGTCAAAGAATTAGCCAGCAGTAAAGAAGATTTGAGAATGGTTGTTCAGGAACCTACCGTCACATATACCGCTGAAAGGGCTTTCATGGCTAAATCCAATGATAAGGAAGTATTGGACAAGATAGTTGGTTATATTTCAGCTTACCCAATTGGGACCGAGCTGTTGGTTGACGGTAAAAACGTAGGCGTGCTGAAAAACAAAGAAACAGCTAATCAGGTTTTAGAGCAGATCAAGACTAATGTGCTGGATAAGAAAAAAGACTCTAGTAAGGTTCGGGTTTTATCAGCGGCTGCGCCTGTGGAATCAGGTGAACTGCAGAAGATTGAGTTCGTGCAAAAGGTAGAGCTGCATGATATCCCGATCCAGCCTCAGGATGTAGTTAATCCGGACGAGCTTAGAAAAAAGCTGGAAACCGGTGATGTTCAACCCGTTCAATATACGGTGGTACAGGGAGATTGCGTCTCCTGCATCGCGACCAAGCTTAATATATCCAAGCAAGTCATCTATCAAAATAACCCTACGATCGTAGACGATAAGTTAAAAGTAGGCCAAAAGCTTGATTTAACCGTACTGCAGCCGACATTAGCGGTTCGTACTGTTGAGAAAGTAGTGGAAAACCAGGAAATCCAGTTTGACACGGAATTCGAAAAGGATAGCAGTGTGATGCTGGGAACAGATCAGACATTAAGACAGGGCAAAAATGGCTTGAAAAAAATAACGATTCTCGTTACCAAAGTGAACGGTTTGGTCATAGAGGAAGCTGTACAGGGCGAGGAAGTTATAGAACAGCCGGTTAAGGCTCTTGTGCGCAAAGGTACGAAGGTCATTACAGGCCAAGGAACAGGCAAATTTGCATGGCCGGTTCAATCCTACAGTATTACCAGTACATTCGGCTACCGTTGGGGCGCTCTGCATAAAGGGCTTGATCTGACTTCACCGAATAAAACGATCTTAGCTTCAGATAACGGAAAGGTCGTTTATGCGAGCTACGATAGCGGCTATGGCAATCATGTTATACTTGACCATATGAATGGCTACAAAACGTTGTACGGTCATATGAGTCAAATATATGTGAAAAATGGTCAGATTGTGGAAAAAGGCGAGAAAATTGGTTATATGGGCAGTACCGGTAATTCTACGGGTGTACATTTACACTTTGAGGTACAAAAAAATGATGTGGCTGAAAACCCGTCCAAATATTTGAATCGTTAGCACTTATAGTAATTATTAAATATTTTTAATTTTGAAGGATAGATAGCGAGACTAGAGAGAGAACCAACGGCGAGAGCCTGGCTGGTTCTCTCTTTTTTTATTACCATGAAGTGTAAATTGATTGTCATAAGCAGGCATAGCCGTTTATCCTCGCTTCAGGATGTGGTAAGATACAGGTAGTGAATTTGAGAAGGAACAGGCGGTGATCGTGAGGATGGCGAAGATACTCGTTGTCGATGATGAACAACCGATTGCGGATATATTAAAGTTTAATTTGGAAAAGGAAGGCCATGAGGTTATATGCGCTTATGATGGGGGCAGAGCGGTAGAGCTTGCTTTTGAAGAGAAGCCAGACCTGATATTACTGGACTTGATGCTGCCGGTTAAGGATGGCATGGATGTATGCCGCGAGGTGCGGATGAAGCTCAATACGCCTATCATTATGCTCACGGCTAAAGATAACGAGATTGATAAGGTGCTGGGGCTAGAGCTGGGTGCGGACGATTACGTTACTAAACCTTTTGGAACCCGGGAGCTGCTGGCACGAGTGAAGGCGCATTTGCGACGACAGACGAAGGTGCAGCAGACACCACCTGTGGAATCGGATGCCAGACAGGGCTTTAAGATCCATGACTTATTTATCGACAGTGATATGTATATGGTATACAAGGGTGAGGTACCGCTGGATTTGACGCATCGTGAGTTCGAGCTGGTACAGTATTTGGCCAAGCAGAGTGGCAAGGTTATGACACGTGAGCATTTGCTGCAGGCTGTATGGGGCTTTGAGTACTTCGGAGATGTACGCACGGTGGACGTTACGATTCGCAGACTGCGTGAGAAAATCGAGGATGACCCGAGCCGGCCGGAATATATTATGACACGTCGCGGACTCGGTTATATGATGCGCAATCCGAAGACCGGGAGCTTTTGATCCATGAAAGGGCTTCGGTTTTTTCAATCGATTCAGGCTAAGCTGATTATTATTTATGTGCTGCTGATTGTCATTGCGATGCAATTAATCGGAGTTTATTTTACACGGACGCTGGAGAGCTATTTTAAAACCGAGTTTATTAATTCCCATAATACGCAGGCGCAGCTGTTAGCCCAATATGTCGAGCCTTACTTGTCGGTCAACAATGAAGAGACGAAGTCGGGTGAAACACGAAAAACGAATGCGGATCTCAATGATGTCGTCAATAATTTGTTTGCGATCAGTAATGCGGAGATTCAGGTTATTGATGCCAACGGGATCGTGCTGTCAACGTCGATGGCAAGTCATCAGGCGGTTGTGAATCAGAAGAATATCCAGACTGAGGTCACTCGTGCGCTGCAGGGAATTAAGGATAACCAGCGGATGTTTACCGATTTTGACGGAGTGCGCAAGATGATTATTGCCAAGCCGGTCGGTACGGGCGTCAAGGTGAATGGCGCGGTTTATATTATCGCTTCTATGGAAGAAATGTATAAGCCAATGAATTTGATCAATCGTTTTTTGATCACGGGTACACTGATGGCGTTGGCATTGACGGCGATTCTTGGTGTGATGCTGTCAGCAACTATCACGAACCCGATTAAAGCGATCACAAGACAAGCTACGGCTGTTGCTGAAGGGCGATTTAATGCAGAGGTTCCGGTGCTCGGACGGGATGAGATCGGGCAGCTGGGGCAGACGTTTAATTTTATGATGGGGCGTTTGAAGGAAGCCCTTTCCTTAAATGAAGAGGAGAAGGAAAAGCTCGCCTCGATTTTGACGAATATGAATGATGGCTTGATCGCTGCGGACGATGATGGCAAGGTTATTGTGATCAATCGGCGCGCCAAGCAGATTTTGCAGGTGAATGAGGATACGACACTCGGCAAGCAGCTGCATGAGGTATTGGATATATCTAGGGATGTGCTGCAACAATTTGAGTTTGGTGAAGATCCGACCCTGCTGCTGCACATTGAGCATGACGAGGAAGAACGGCTGTCTTTAAAGCTAACCTTTACAGGTTTGTCGAATACGGAAAAGGGCCGCTCCGGCACGATAGCGATGCTTCAGGATGTAACGGATCAGGAGAAGCTGGAGGATTCCAGACGGGAGTTTGTGGCGAATGTGTCTCATGAGCTGCGAACACCGCTGACGACGATTAAAAGCTATCTGGAGGCGTTGGAGGATGGTGCTATCGACGACCCGCAGCTGGCTGGCAAGTTCATAAGTGTAACACGCAATGAAACAGAGCGGATGATTCGGCTGGTAACGGATTTGCTGCAGCTTTCCAGACTGGATTCGAAGCAGGCGACCCTCAGCAAGGAATATACGAATGTCTTTGAGATGCTGGAAGAGGTAGCAGACCGGTTCTCGTTTCAATTGGAGCAGCGGGGAATTACGATTGCTATTGAAGTTGCCCCCTTTTTGGAAGAAATCAAGATTGACCGCGACCGAATCGATCAGGTGCTTGATAATCTGGTGTCCAATGCGATTAAGTATACGTCAGAGCAAGGACATATTAGGATTGGAGCGAGTCTTCCTGAACCGGATATGCTGGAAATCGCTGTGCAGGATAACGGAATCGGAATTCCGAAGAAGGATTTGAGCCGGATCTTTGAACGGTTTTATCGTGTAGATAAGGCTCGCTCGCGTAATATGGGCGGAACGGGACTGGGTCTCTCGATTGCCCGGGAAATAGTAAGACTGCATGGCGGTACGGTATGGCTGGATTCGGAGCTTGAACAGGGAACGAAGGTGACGTTTACGCTGCCTTATCCTGGGGATGAGGAGGCTATATAATGATGGAGATGCTGAAATCGGCAACTCTCATATTGCTTGTTGGGCTCAGTTTCGTACAAAGCTATTTTTTATCCTACAGCTCTCCGAATTTTGATCCACTCGTACAAGATGAGTATGTCAAAACCGATCGTATCGGCTCGCAGGCGATGCTGGAGGATTTATTGTTTCCAGATCAGGTCGTTCTCCATTTGGGCAACCTGCAGCATACCGTTTTATATAGAGGAACGCCCGCTTATCGGATGGTAGTAGAAGGTGTAAATCAGCGTTCACTGGATGGGTTTCGTAAAATGAATCTGAGCGCCTTAAACATAAATTGGGAAGACGTGCGCAACAAGCAGCAAGGGATTGAAGTTAAATTCCGTGATGGCATACCGATTAACGTACTGCAGCGTGTCATGCAGCTTAAGGGTGAAATGCCGTTAGAAAATGATACGATCACTAAAATTTGGATTTTCACGAAAGAAACCAAGGACGAGGTACGGACGGTACTGTTTACTGATATACCGAATCTGGTGTATGAAGTACAGAAATCCGATATATCAGGCAAGGATATTGAACGTTTTGTAACCGAGGTGCAGAAGCCGGATGCAAGCGGCAAGGAAGTGATGATTCCTTATAAAACAACCTATGGGGATTATTATTTGCCTATGAAGCCTATAACCTTTGCTGAGGTGAGGCTGCCATTCAAACAGTTCACGGTTGACCAGTTGAAGCGAAGCTTCTTTGTAGATCCGGCGATTACCCGTAATCTATCAGAGCGTGATGGTTCAGAAATTTATACGGATGCCAAGCGCGGCCTCCAGCTAAAAAACGATCAGAAATGGATGACCTATTCCGACCCAGTCGCTGCAGCCACGGCTGTTGACAACAAAGAGGGATTGCAGGAAAACCTGCTGTCAGCCGTTCAATTTGTGAATCAGCACGGTGGCTGGAACGGAATATACTCTCTGCAAAAGGTTCCGCAGCGGCTGCTGCCGGGCAACCAGCCTTTTATTTTTCGGCAATATTACGGCTCGCTGCCGTTGATTGACCAGCGTATGTATACGCTTGGATCGATGAAAATGATCGTGCAAAAGGGGGTTGTCGCCAGCTATGAGCGGTCGACGATCATTCCCGATATGAGCAGCATCAGCAACAAGGAAACGACGATTATCGGCGGTGAAGCCTTGGATGAGAAGCTGAATGAGTACAGCAAAAAGAATTTAGTGATCTCGGTATTCCCTGGATATCGTACAGTAGTAAACGAGCAATCGATGGACTTGATCCCCGCTTGGGCTGTAGAGCTGCGGGATGGAAGCTATGAGTTTTTGGAATAGATCTTACGTATTTAGCAGGCGGCTATGCCGAGAAGGGGGAAAGCGATGGACTGGGGCCGGGCCAAAATGATTCTCATCGTGTCATTCTTTATTTTGAATGCTGTGCTCGGCTACCAGCTGTGGACGACCCGTTCCGACCTTCTGGAGTTCGATGCGAATACAACGAGCGCAGCGGAGGAAATCCAACGCCTTTTGAAAAGCAAAAACATTCAAATTTCGGCGGAGCTGCCAAAGGAAGTGCCTCGTCTGAAGGAGATTGTTGTCAGGTTTACAGAACCCGGGAATTCGAAAAAGCAGATTAATCTTGAGATTCCGTTTAAGTACAACCCGCTTGTAAGTAAAGGGTCCTCCAAGGATAATGTAGCAGCGCGGACTGCCATTCCGAATCTGGATAAATATCAATACGATCCGGTAACGAGCACAAATGAGCAGTACGTGTTTCATCAGCTGTATGGGACATTACCGATGTTCGAGGTGAGGCTTGAGTTAATTGAGCAAAATGGGCTGGTGACCGCGTACCGTCAAGGGTATGTGGAGGATCAGCTGACAGGTGCACAGAAGGAACAAAAGGTAATATCTTCTTATACAGTGCTGCGCAGTTTAATAGAAACGTATTTTCCAAGTGGATCGGTAGTCAGCAGCATCAAGTTGGGTTATCATGGACAAGAGTTTGATTCACAGACGATGTTTTTGGTTCCGTATTGGCGGGTAACGCTTGGGAACGGAGATGTTTATTATGTACATGCGTTTAACGGGGCTGTTGAGCCGCCGCAGAAAAATAAAAGCAATGCAGCAGGTTAAGGGGTCAGATGGGAGCTAGACAGATGGGAATTCGATTTAGTGTGTTGGCAAGTGGTTCCACGGGGAACATTACGATCGTGGCAACCGAGGAAAGCAAGGTGCTGATTGATGCCGGTTTGAGTGCGAAACGGGTGGAACAGCTGTTGAACGAAAAGGATTTGTCGGGCGCGGATCTGGATGCGATTGTCGTGACGCATGAGCATTCCGATCATATCAAGGGGCTTGGAGCGATGGCTCGAAAGTATGATCTGCCGGTTTATGCTAATGAAAAGACCTGGGAGCAGCTCGATAGACTGATAGGCGGAATAGCGAACGACAAGCGCTGTGTGATGGAAACGGGCGGCGTGTTGGATCTGGGCAAGCTGAGGGTGGAATCGTTCGGGATTTCTCATGATGCTGCCGAGCCGGTAGGTTATTGCTTCTATCATGAGAATCAAAAGCTGAGTGTGGCAACGGATTTGGGTTATATGAGTCCCAAGGTAAAGGAGCAAATCGACGATAGCGACGTACTGGTGCTGGAATCAAATCACGATGTTGAGATGCTGCGCGTTGGAAAATACCCGTGGAATATCAAACGCCGGATTTTGAGTGATATCGGGCATTTATCCAATGAAGCATCAGGTATAGGCTTGGTTGATGTGATGACAGATAGAACCAAACGTGTATATTTGGCGCATTTGAGCCGCGACCACAATATGATGGATTTAGCCAAGCTGACGGTCGGCCAGATGGTAGAGGAGCGATTGGCTCCGGATGATCACCGTGCCCGGCTGATGGATACGTATTATGATCGTGCTACAGCGTGGGATCGGCTGGACGAGGAGTAAATGAAGCGTCAAGCTCGGCAGACATCACGGCAATATCGCGAGCGGTCATAATTCCCTTCTCGACCAGCAGCTCGATAAGTGCAGTGACAAGCAGACTGTTATGGTAATGGGCATGCTTCAGATCGGCTAGCTGGGCGATCCAATTGACCTGGTCTAAATGCTGATTAATACGGTTCATGGGAGGAATCATCCTTTCAGGATTAAATGGTATATACTTAGTCTAGTCCGATCTTATGAAAATCATTCCTATTATTTGAAAGTTTTTGAGATTGCGAGTAAGGATGGGTGCTCTGTACGGGGAACGGCAGAGAGGGGGAGCGGAAGACGATGGGGTTGTTTGACGATGATTTTTATTCTACAAAAGTGTCTCGCCGTAATGAATGGTCTGTCAAAGGAAAGAAGTTTCAAAACGGATATAGAAGACGACAAGCCCCATCCTGGTTTCTTCCTGCTTTCGGTGGAGCCGCGATTATGCTTATTGTCTTAGCCTTGTTTCGTTTGGGCAGCGGCCCAGAGTCAGCAGCAGTACCAGTCACTGCGAATGGTGCAGCAGTTGCATCCGGGAATGGATCCGATACCCAGAAGCTGAGCAGTGACTCGGTTGTTAAAGCAGCAGAAAGGGTCGGCCCCACGGTAATCAGCATTATCGGTTCTCAAAAGGAAGGCGAAAAGGCAGGCGCACGCGGGTCGATGGGACTCGGGTCAGGTGTTATGTTCCAAAGATCCGGAGATAAAGTGCGTATCGTGACGAACAATCATGTCGTGGAAGGCTTTGCCCAACTGGATGTTGTGACCGCAAGCGGTGAACGCAAGAAAGCCTCACTGCTGGGTCGGGATCAAATGACAGATCTTGCCGTTCTGGAAATTGAGGGCAGCGGGATTAAATCCGTAGCGGAGTTCGGCGATTCGGATACGCTGCGGGCGGGTGAGACAGTAATTGCAGTGGGCAATCCACTCGGATTAGGTTATGCGCCTACGGTGACGAGAGGCATCATCAGCTGGCCGAAGCGGACCATTCCGGTATCGTTGGGTGTGCAGGGTGATTATGATTGGGAAATGGACGTCATCCAAACCGATGCTGCGATTAATCAGGGTAACAGCGGTGGAGCGCTCGTCAATCTGGAAGGCAAGATCGTCGGAATCAATACACTCAAGGTGGCGGATATGGGCGTGGAAGGGTTAGGTTTTGCCATTCCCATCAATTCCGTGAAACCGATAATCGAGACGCTGATCAAGGACCACAAAATCAAAAGACCTTATATGGGCGTGGTGACGCAGGATCTGCAATCTTTTACAGGGACAGAGGTATTAAAGTTGCCTGCTGATGTGAAAGCTGGTATTATCGTGCTGGACGTTACAGGTCCTGCTAAGGATGCGGGCTTGAAGACGAATGACGTTATCGTACAATTGGATACGAAGACGGTGGATAGTACGCTGGCGCTTCGTAAATATATATATAGTCAAAAGAAAATTGGCGATAAAATTACCATTACGTATTATCGCGGCGGGAAAAAGGCGACAACCACGATGACGATGGCGGAGCTGAAGGATCGTTAAGTGCAAGGATCTAGTATAGAGAAGAGTGGGGTCAGGTTATGTTTGTTGTATGCAAAGAGCATTTGGAATTAGCGATTGATCAGTTCGTGGATGAGTATGAGGATGCACCTGATATCGTGGACATCCAGGAAGTGTCCTTTACCGCATGGAAGCCGCCTGTCCATTGTGAGCGGTGTGAAGAACTGGCGCGTTTTTTGGTAGTATAACGGATATGGAAAGAAGCCGTGCATGTCGCGTGTTGGTTGCGGCTGTGGCTTCTTTTTTTGTTGGTATTGGTTAAATCTAAACCCTTAAGTTATGAAGAGCCTGGGAGCGTTAGTAGCTGCTGGAGCAAATAGAGTAGATATCAGGAGGTTGCGTATGCAGCAGATTCAGATCATAGCGGTTGGCAAGTTAAAAGAAGCTTACCTCGTACAAGGGATTGCCGAGTATGTCAAGCGCCTTGGGCCTTATGCCAAGGTGCAGATCGTGGAGGTGCCTGATGAGCGGGCACCGGACTCTATGAGCGCCGCTGAAGAGGCGCTCGTCCGACAGCGCGAGGGGGAACGCATCCTCGCGCAAATCAAGGGCGACGCCTACGTCGTGGCGCTCGCCCTTGATGGCATGCCGCTTACGAGCGATGAGCTCGCGCGGCATGTAGAGGGCTTGGCCACGTATGGGCGCAGCCACGTGGCTTTTGTGATCGGGGGCTCGCTGGGCTTAGCCCCCGCGGTGTTGGCGCGCGCCGAGCTGAAGCTGGCGTTCGGGCGTATGACCTTGCCGCACCAGCTGATGCGGCTGGTGCTGGTGGAGCAGGTGTATCGGGTGTTTAAGATTATTCGGGGGGAGCCTTACCATAAGTAAATGAGGTTTTTGCGAAAAAACTAGCAGCACCCCCTAATTTGATGGAGTGGTGCTGTTTTGTTATTTGAATGCCAAGATGAGAATGGTTGTATTTACTCTTGCTAATAATGCTTACTTCAATATTCTCCTTTAATTACAAAAAATGAGCCCCGAATTGTTCCAGCTAGATTAGACTTCTGCCGAGCAAACTTAAACTTGGTTTCTAACTCCTTTGGTATTTCCATCCCTTCAGAAAGCTTAAAGCCAACAGCTGGCTTCTTAGGTCCATCAATCGTATACATAACGTTGACCACAAGACCATCCTCATAAATGACGTAGGCAAACTTGATATTTTCCACTTGAAAGCGAGACGTTTCTAAAGGTTTGGTTGTAAACTCAATATCACGTTCTTCTTTCAAAATTCGATTTACATAATCAAGCGTCTCCTGGCTTTCGCTAGCTGGTATAACCGTAAATTCATGCTTGTATTTGTTCATAAAGTAACGGGCTTCATTAGCACGTAAACCAGCAAGCGCATCTGCTATAGGTGAAGATTCTAAACCAACCGTAGGACGGATATGGAGAATCTTGTTCTTGAACTTCTGCGGAGAAACCTACTACAAACAATGGCGAAAAATATTGTCTGATAAAAGCGTAGGAGCAGGCTGTGGTTCATCGATATGAGAAAAAAGAATAATAGGCCCTGGTCTATAAAACTCGGTTTTAGGGGTAGTTGTCGTGTGAATCTGGCATTGGTAGGCTACGTTGGTTTGCCTCTTGTTGTCAGTACCATCCACGATAAATTAAAGCGTTTTAACATATATTTGTTGATATATGTTTATATTGAATCTATTTGGTCAAAGACTGCAATATGACATAAATAGATTTTAATAAGTTCAAAGACGGAGGTCGCAATGACGCAATCTTGGAACAGGCTATGGCGAAGTTATTTTATTGTATTTTCATTTATTGTATGGGTGAAGTTTGCACTGCTGCGGTATTTTCTTTTTGAGAAGGTAGACTTGAAGTGGTGGCTCCTTGATTTGTCCAGTCTCCTAGTCATGACAGGATTGATGGAGATTCTCATTTCGAAGCGGGCCAAGCGATCCGCGTATTGGATTTTTAATGTTATTGTGTCGTTGATCTGTTTTGCCGCGACGCTTTATTTTGAGCATTTCGGGTCGGTCATTACGTATACATCTGTTTTGGAAATGAAACAATTACTGCAAATTTCATCAAGCATTAAAGCGACGATTCATCCTATGGATTATTTGTTTTTTGCCGATTGTATACTGGCATTTGTTATTTGGCTTGCAATGAGACGGCGCAGCTTAATTCTGATAAACGATCGACCGATGCGGCGGTCTACTCTTATGATTTTGACACTGGTCTGTTTGGTGGTGTCCGCTTGGTTTGTCAAAACAGACAAGAGCATTACGAATGAAATCGTCCGGGCGGAGCAGCTGGGTTTTGTGAATTATGAGGTATCCGTTGCCGTCAACGGAATTAGTGAAAAAAACAAGACGAATTTCGCGAATTTGACGCAAGCCCTAACCGTCATCAATCAGGTGGAAGCTAGCTATGGATATAATCAAGGGGCAAATCCTGCCGATAAGCCAAACTATTTTGCATCGCAGCAAGGCATGAACGTTGTTGTGGTGCAGCTGGAGGCGTTTCAAAACTTTTTGATTCATCTTACCTACCAGGGTAAGGAGATTACGCCTGTGCTAAATAAGTTGGCTGAGGAAAGCTTCTACTTTCCGTATATTTTTCAGCAGATCGGCCAAGGCAATACATCTGATGCTGAATTTATGTCCAATACGTCTATTTATCCAACAGGCACGATTCCAATGTCAACCGGCTACGGTGATCGAGAGCTCCCCAGCTTGCCCAAACTATTGGAGGATAAGGGATATGAAGCGGATACGTTTCATGTAAATGAGGTTCACTTTTGGGATCGGAATAAATTGTATCCTGCAATCGGGTTTACTCATTATTTTGACAAGCCCTACTATAACAATGATAACTTCAATGCCTTCGGGGCGTCCGATGAAGAATTGTTCCGTGTAGGCAGTGAAAAGCTGACTGAGCTGCAAAATAGAAAAAGCCCTTTTACGCGCAGTTTATAACGGTATCGAGTCATTTTCCATTCATTGTTCCGGCTAATTTCGAGAAAATGGCGGTACCGCCTGCTTTGCAAGGACAGCAAATCGGCGATTACATCGTCGCGACCAACTACGCCGATTATGCCATTGGGGGATTGATCGATAGATTGAAAACTTCTGGGGTGTGGGATCAAACCCTTTTTGTCGCTTATGGCGACCACTTCGGGCTGCAGCCAGAGGACATTAAGGCTGACAAGCTCAGCAGCGAGCTGGGAGTTACTTATCATGATCAGGTCACGCGGTTTAATATCCCGTTGTTTATTCATATGCCGGGTCAATCGAAGGGTGAGGTGATTAATCAAGTAGGGGGACAGCTCGATATATTGCCGACAATTGCTAACCTGCTTGGCATTTCCTTGAAGGAGCAGGGAGTCGTCCACTTTGGTCAGGATTTATTAAATATACAGAAAAATGCGTTCGGCATGAGATACTATTTGCCTACCGGCTCTTTTTTCAATGACCATATTTTGTTTGTCCCGGGAAAAGGATTCGATGACGGAACAGCTGTTTCCTTACAGACACTTCAGCCCGTTACTGATTTCAAAGCATACAAAAGCGATTATGACTATGTCATGAATTTGATGAAATTGTCAGATCAATATGTAAATATGCTGCCGAAGCGTTAGCTCCTTATTCTCCATAATTGGATGAAACAACGAGCAGGGGTAGTTCCATAAAGATATGCTGCATATACGATGGTGTTGGTGAGCACCATCGAAAGATTATGCGGCGTCTTCGCCCTGTAATCGTGCTGGCTGCTGCTGCGTCACAGACGAAAAGGATACGGCTGAAAAGTGCAGCCACGGTGCTTTCTTCTGCCGATCCGGTGCTCGTGTTTCAGGATTTTACTACTTGCATAACCAGCCCCGTCCATGTACCTAAAGATGGCAGGATCGGGGGATGCCCTTATCCTGCCTTCTTGCGTGTCATATGTTTTCTAGATTGCTAAATGATCTAGATCCGGCTGTAATTTGGTCCGCAGAACATACAGCATGATGGCACCAACAAGGAACGCGGCGGCATCCGCAATGACGAGCGACCAGACGACCCCGTGGAAGCCGTTCATTCGATTGGCGATATACAACACAGGAATCAGAGTAATTCCTTGAATAACGGACATAATAAACGCGGCGGTTCCTTGCCCCGTTGCTTGAAAGATCCCTGTAAACAACGCGGTCGTTCCTGAAATGAACAGGGATAAGAACGTAACATGAAGAATGTAGCTGCCCATTTCAATTAGTTGCGGGTCATTCGTAAATAAACCAATTAGGTGGTCGGAAGTCATATAGACAATGACGCCGAACACGACTGCTAACGCCACAATCGCTTTGATCGTGAATTCAATGGTATGCTTCATGCGTAATTTATTCGCTGTAAAAGAGAAGGCAATCAACGGTACGACTCCCTCGCATAAGCCCATCAGAATAAACTCAGGAAATTGCAGTAAACGTGATGAAATTCCGAACCCCGCTATGGCCTGATCCCCATATTCGACAAGATAGTGGTTCATGACGAGTGACATTGCACCCAAGAAGATACTCATAACAAAGACGGGAACTCCGATTTTGAATACATTGCTCAGAATGTCCTTGGTAACCTTGAACCATTTTACGGAGACGGTTAAGAATTGGCTCTTATAGCCCAAATGGAAGGCGTAGAATGCACTCGCAACTAAGTTAGAGATGACCGTAGCAGACGCAACGCCGATCACGTCCCAATGGAAAACGAAGATGACTAGCGCATCGAGAATAATATTGACGATAACACTGAGAATCATACCGATCATCGACGTGATTGCTGAACCCTCCGAGCGCACGATATTCTCCAGCGTGAAGAATAATACGACGACTGGTGATCCAATAAGCATAATCGTGACATAGCCCTTCGTGAATCCAAAAGAGTCAGGCGTTGCCCCCAGGCCATGAACGATTGGATCGATTAACGGGAGGCCAACGGCCATCACGATAAGACCGAGAACTAAACTGCTGTAAAAGGCGAATGAAGAGACATGCTTTACATCATCATATTTTTTCTCACCTAGTAAACGAGAGATAAATGTACCGCTACCCATGCCTATCAAATTGCCCAGCGCCATAATGATCGCGAATAACGGCAAGGTTAGTGCGAGTGCGGTCAACATGGCCGTATTGCCCAGTATACCAAGGAAATAGGCATTCAAGATGGAATAGATGACACTCATTGACATGCCTAGCATCATCGGTACAGCGAAGTGAGCTACGGCTTTTGCGATCGGTGCTTTTTCAAAGTAATGAAGGTTTTCTGCATCCATGCGGGTCACTACTTTCTTCATTTATTTTGGACTAGCCTAACGGTGTTAGATTGAACCTTACAGTGTTAGATGATATCATGAACCTATGAACCTGTAAAGAACAAACTTACACTGTTAGATAAAAGGGTGGATACGGATGAAAAAGCAGCAGCCTCAGATTTCGGAGGATAAGATTTTGGAAACCTCGTGGGAGCTTCTCGGGGAGGAGGGCATCGAGAAATTCAGCTTGAGGCGATTGGCCGACCGGCTGGGGATTCAGGCTCCCTCTCTGTACTGGTACTTTAAGAGCAAGCAGAATCTCTACCAGCGTCTGTCCAACCAGGTATCAAAAATGATTCTGGAGAAGTTCCACTCCGAGGGGGACTGGAAGGAGCAGCTGACGGGGCTTGCGGTAACGGTACGGAGTGTGCTCAGCCGGTATCCCTGCTCCACGCAGCTCATGATGATGACGCTACCCCACGAACCGGACATCATCCGGTTCACCAACCGTATGCTGCTATGCGTAGAATCGACGCCACTTGAGCAAGAGCAGAAAATGCAAGTGGTTACTACGCTTGTGAACTATGTCTTCTACTTCGTTCTAGACGATTATCAGCATGAGCGCAATGTCTCCGCTATCCTTAAGGACCAGGGAGCGCTTCCGGGTGAGGAGATGATTCGCCTTCTGGACTCCATGAGCGAGTCGGAAGCGGGACTGTTCCGGAGGATGTTCAAGAACGGGCTGTTCGAGCTGATGGGGACCGACGGGGCGTTTGAGTTCGGCTTGAAGCTGATTCTGCTAGGGATTGAGCAGGTTATAAAGGAGCAGGAGAAGTAGAATGTAAAAAACCGCTCATCCGGTAATCGGATGAGCGGTTTCAATGAGGTTTACCATTTATCCTTAGAGCATTTGGCGATTCTCAAGGCTAATGTACAATAGAATGCCCTGGCTTCGAGATTTCTCAAAGTCAAGTATAATAACTTTTGAAATTGGAAATATTGTTAAGCCCCTTGGAAGCTGGAACTTTACCACCTTTAATATCCGTTGAAGGATGGCCATGTTTCGTAACTTGTCATTACGAGATGAGCCTATCGCGTGCTCGCCACATAATTATAAATTGTATCTCTCAACTCGAACTCGTACGTCAAACCATTCACAATCCCCACAACGCGATCGTTGTCATACAGGTCAAGCATGAATCCAGCCATTTCCTTCGCGGTATGGAACTTCGGCACAGTCCCGTGATATTCGAATTCCGAGACATCGAAAGAACGCTTCGCGAATTCTGTTTCTGTTGCGGCAGGTGCTAACACTTTAGCCTGCATAAGTGCACCTTGACTGTTCAACTCATGAGAGAGTCCTTCAGTAAAGGCACTCACATAGAACTTAGTTGCGCAGTACGTAATGGCATTTCCCACAATCGTATAGCCGCCACCGGATGAAACGTTGATTAATTGTGTTCCTTCAACCTTGGAGTAGTCACGAACGAAAAGAGAGGAAAGTATCGTCAACGATTCAATGTTCAGATGCAGCATAGCAGATATTTTATCTAAATCTTGCTGGGCCACTGAAGCAAAGTTGCCAAATCCCGCATTGTTGATCCAAGTTTCGATTTGGAACCCTTGTAGACCTTCATAAAGCTTATAAGCATTCTCGGATACGATAAGTCAGTCGCTCGAATGACGACATCTACATCGGGGTAGATACGAGTGATTTCAGACTTTAATTCCTCCAGCTGTTCCTTTCTGCGGGCTGCAACAATTAAGTTTTTGCCGCGAGCTGCAAAAGCTAGAGCGGTTTCATAACCTATACCTGAACTGGCGCCTGTAACTACAGTATATTTCATGTGATTTCCTCCCGTTTTCTACAAGAATGTATGGTGAACCAACAACACGGTAGAACCGTTCAAAAACATGCTCTTGATCCTGTAAGGGAATGCCGCGTCCTTTACCGATAACCGTCATGAATAGGGCATCATCCTTTTCCGTAAGCCTGATTTCAAGTAATGGCCTTCTGATCCGTAACGGATCCCGTTGTCCAACAGGTTACGCAGCGCACGTTCGATTAGGAAGGCATTAAACCAGGCTTGGATATCCTCGTCCGGGATATTTACTTCAACCGTGAAGTTTTGCCCCTCAAGAAACATCAGGTCTTGATCACACTCAAATCATAACAAGAATAAATAGAGAAATACATATTTTAATGCTATCCATTAAGAATCTATTATGAAAAGTACATCTGTTTCTCATTCATATAAAAACTTGCGTCTAAAATGTGGAAGTTGGTTCAAAAGGGGCACCTTAATAGTATTAAGACTTCATTAAGAAAAATGCAGATTACTTCTATTAAGATAAACGTAGTGATTCTGTAATCAATTATTATTTAGAAAAGGTGTGTGTGGATAATAATGAGCAAACGTTCTATTCAATTTTGATGATGTGTTACCTACTGGCAGGGCTTATGCATGCACCGGCTTCTGATTCAGCCGCCGATACCCCAACTTTAAGTGCTGTGACTTACGGCGATGGGCTATCTGTAGCGGTGGGTGGTGACGGATTGATCTTGCCGTTAGAGACAGTGCGGGGAACGGTGCCACAAATAAGGTGAATTATTGCGGTTTTTATCTAGAATAGCTTTAACGGCTTCGAATGCTATCAGGTATACTTTCCTTACCGACTGAATAAAAGATTGGTAGGGTGAATACCTAGGGCTTAATTGAAATGACAGTCAATTATGCACCGGCTTTCGGTGAGATCGATATAATAGAAGGCGGGTAGAAGGAAAACGCAGATATGGTCTTGGGCGTATTCGTGCCTAACTCTTTCAGCAAGCCCTGAACAACTTACTTTTATGTTAATTAATGGTAGAATAAATAGGTAGATACAAGTAGAACGGACAGGTCTCAAGGGAGGATTGGACAACATTTGGCCAATGGAAGGGATAGGACTAAGGAAGTTGATGAATGCGACTCCAATGGATATTTCTCGTTTTCTACTGATAGCCACAACACTGACGGACTTAGTTTATACCTATCACAAACGAGATGCGATTATTGGAAATTTAAACCCGGCAGGAGTTCGAATTCAATTAAAAAATAAGTTTGCCGAGCTCGTCGAGGTTCGAATAACGGAATATGCTTACCTATCACCGGAACAAACGGGCAGGATCAATCGTACTGCTGAAAAGCGTAGCGATTTGTATGCCTTGGGGATGATTTTCTACGAAATGCTTGCAGGGAGCTTGCCTTTTCGAGCACAGAGTAAGGAACAATGGGTGCATGCCCATCTTGCGATGATGCCAATTCCTCTGAGCGAACTACGTCCGGAAATTACGGGCCCTCTCGAAGGTATGATTATGAAACTTTTGTCGAAGATGCCCGAGGACCGCTATCAGAGCGCTCACGGTTTGATAGTCGATTTACAGCGATGTTTCTTTTCTTTAGAGGAGACAGGTACAATTGTTCCTTTCGAGATTGCCTGTGCAGACGATGATAGCCGCTTTCAGCTCCCGAATAGCCTCTTCGGACGCGAGGCGGAAGAGATGCAGCTCTTCAAAGCTCTGGAACAGGCTCGTGCCGATGCATGCGCATTTGTCGCTGTGTCTGGAGGGGCAGGTAGCGGTAAGACCGCGCTCGTTCATCAGCTTCAAGGTTCGGTTATACGGGCAGGTGGCCGCTTCATTGCGGGCAAATGCGATCTGATGAATCGGGATATTCCGTTCTCGCCGATACTGGAAGCGCTTCGAAAATTGATTCGGCAAGTGTGTAGCGAATCTCCGGAATCCATCGCAAGACTCAAAGTGCGGTTAAGAGAGGTATTAGGCCGCAGAGCGGGTGTTATTGCACAACTATTACCGGAGGCGGAGAAGCTCCTTGGTAAACTTCCTTCGGCAGAACTGCTGGGTCCTGCAGAAGCGGCCATTCGTTTTCGTCTACTACTTCCTATTTTCATCCAAACGTTTGCCGACAGCGAGCATTGCCTTGTACTCTTTCTGGACGATCTGCAATGGGCGGATCCTGCTACGATGGATGCCCTTCGTACGGTTGCAGAAGACCCCACCTTACATGGTTTATTATTGTTAGGTGCATTCAGGGAAGAAGCAGCACCGCACCAGATAGCGACCGAAGATCCACGAGCAACGACAACCGCATGGATAGAAAATTCATTTCCTCTGCATACGACTTCAACTTCGCTTAGCGTGCAGCATATTGCGCTCAATCCTCTGACCTATATCGACGTCAGACAATTCGTATCGCATATCGTTAAGGAAAATTCGGCTCGTATTCGGTTGTTAGCGGAGTCGTTATATCACCGAACAGGTGGCAATCCGCTCTATTTACACCGTCTTCTGGACAGTTTGTACCGTGAGAAAAAGCTGTATTATGACGAGGAGAAATCCAATTGGGCCTGGGATACAGCAGTAGTTAAGCAAATACCCGAAGATCCTGACATCCTGATTTTAGTCGGTACTCGTATCCGCATGCTGCCATTCGATACCATTGAACTGCTAGCCGTAGCGGCGGCTATCGGGCATCGATTCCGATTGTCGGCGGTCGCTGTGGCAAGCGGGCACTCTGTGGTGTATGCGAACCGGCTTTTACGCGTAGTCGAGGAAGAGGGATTAATCTCGCAGGAGAATGATTCCAACGAAGCGGATACAGACGAAGTTTACTATACTTTTCTGCATGACCGAGTGCAGCAGGCCGCTTATCAGACCATTCACGAAACACAGCGAGCAGATCTTCACCTCAAGATCGGACGTTCCATGAGCAGCCTTGCATCGGATAGCTGGGACGATTGGTTATTTGATCGGGTTTATCACTTGAATCTAGGCAGCGAACGAATGGCAAGTCAAGCGGAGAAGAGGGAGCTAGCTGCTTATAATCTCCAAGCCGCTTTGAAGTCGAAGGCTTCCACGGCCTTTGCCACCGCCAAGAACTTCCTGGAAAAAGGCTTGCGTCTTGTCGAGAATGATGAGCAGGGGCAGAATTCGCTAACGTATCGTTTAATGCTGGCGCTGCCCGTGTGCGAATATATGTGCGGAAACGTCGACCGCGCGGAAGAGTTGCTCGATCAGCTACTGCTTCGCACCGTGGGCGTGGTCGAACGCTCCCGTATTTACCTGATTCAAATCTCCATGTATACCTATCTCAAAAGAGATCGAACGGCCGTTGCTATAGGATTCAAGGCGCTTGAGGAAATCGGATTTCTTTTGCCGGCGAAACCCTCCAATGCCCTGATCAAGGAAGAAATGCACTTGTCGCAGATCGCATTGACTAGCATGCTTAACGAACCGGAGCCTATACCAAGCGATGATCCCCATCACATTGCAATTTCCAATCTGGTTATGGCACTATCGACATCGGTATTTTTATTAAGTAATGAACGATCCATCGTGTTATTTTCCAGATTCATTCGTTTCAGCCTGAAGGCTGGAAAAGGAAGTAGTGAGGCTTTTGCATATATCCTTGCGTTTTACGGTGTCATCATTCTTAGAAATAAGATCGCTGCCGCCCCAATAGGACTTCATTGCATGGATGCAGCTTTGCGAATAGCGTCATCTTTCGAAAGTGCGGATTTGTTATGCAAGCTGAGCTATTTTAGGGGATTAGCTAGACTATTACACCAACCGGAAGAAAGTATTGCGCATTTCGAACAATCGATGCGTTATGGAATGGAATCCGCGAATTTGATCTTTGTTAGCCTAGTCGCGCCTACGTGTGTGATCACCCACACCGGAGATTTACACACATTGTCTGCACGGATAACGAATTACGAAGATCTCTCAAGGCAACTTCTAGATGAGGTCGCGAAAAACGTTTTTCGTATCTCGCGATGGTATATCGCCCAACTGCAGAGAGGAGCCGACGAGGGCAACGAAGTCGTATTGCCGGTGCAGAATGATCGTTTCAAGGGGACTATGAATAACGAAGTTTCTTATATATATACCTGTAAAATAGAAATCGCTTATTTGTTCGGACGGTACAAGGAAGCCCTGGAGTGGATAGAACAAGGAGAGCTCAATACCGCCAGACAGAATTGGTTGCAAGCTCGTAAGCAACATGTTTATCATGCGCTTACGCTTGCTGCTAGATATGCCGAGGCGCCTACGGAGGAACGCACAGGCATTCGAGCCAGACTGAAGAAGTTGCTGCGGGTAATGAAGCAATGGTCCGGATACTATGGGCAGAACACTTCGGTCTGCTTGCTTGTTTCGGCCGAGTTGCACAGGATTGACGGGAATTCAGTCGCTGCCGCCAAAGGGTACGATGATGCGATCCTTGAAGCGCGAAGCCAAAAAGACAGGCTAATGGAAGCGATTGCTTGCGAACGAGCTTCTACCTTCTATCGGGAAGCGGGAAGTCGGAACGGAGCGGACGTGTTGATGGCGGATGCATGCGTTGCTTATTCGGCTTGGGGGGCTTCACGAAAGGCACAGCGGTTGCGAGAGGATTACCCGGGTCTACGGTTCTCCGCCGTTGAATCGCAATGGCAAGAAGATGGAATGGTGGGTAAAGGATTAGCTGGATTTGAAAAGGAGAGCGAGAGGGTACCGACAATCAGCGACGAAAATGTGTTCATTAAACAAATTCCGGAATGGTCGAGTATGGAAAATAGCGAGGATGTGATGCATCATTTCCTGGAATCGGCGATTAATTATTCGGGTGCGGAGAAGGGATATGTGCTAACCAGTCACGAAGACGGTTTTAAGATTGAGGAGGAAGAGGGCGAAAGGAAAGATGACCGGGGTGAGGCTCCATTCGTAGAGTCTATCGTACGTTTTGTCATTGAAACAGGGGAACCGATTGTACTCGACAATGCTTCGCGAAGCTTATTTTCGCCTCATTCCGATGCCCATCACAGTCTGCCGCTGTCCGTTCTTTGTATGCCAGTTCTATTTCCGGGGCAAGCGCGGTCTTCTGTACTGTATTTGGAGAATAATCTCATCTCTGGTGTGTTCCCATCGGAGGTACTGGAGGTGCTGAAACTGATGATCGCCCGAACAGCGTACTCGAGGTTATGGGAAGATTACCTTTCACAGACGAAGGGATCAAGCGATTCGGTTAGTTCTCCGACATTGTCCGTCGAGGATTCGCTGCCGCTTATCGAGCCGCTGACGAACCGCGAAATGGAAATGTTATACGCATTGGCCGATGGTTTGTCGAACAAGGAAATTGCTTATCGGTTTGGGTTAACAGAAGGAACAGTCAAGAGCTATGTTTTTCACTTATACGGTAAGCTTGGGGCGAAACGACGAGCTCAGGCGATTGCGCGTGCAAGAGAAATGAAGCTATTGGATTAAGTGTTATAGATAGATGATAAGCCAACAAATGGGACGGAAAGATGCCCCGTTGTTGGTTTATTTTTTTGCGAGAAACTAACTTTTGTTAGTATTCATAATTGTCAAGCAAGATATATACTAAATAAAGTTAAAATTACGTCAAGTTCGTGTTCCGGAGGAAATGTTGTCTACTTGCGGAAATTTCCGGTAACACATATTTCTTAAAACTGCAGAAAGGAGTAATGACACCATATAAACATCAACTGTACACTTAGCGAAGGAGAGACAACAAATGAAATGGTTGGTTTTAATTCATATATTGTCTGCAATTATTGGGATCGGACCCACTTATGCTATACACATTCTTCTAAGAAAAAATCAATCGGTTCCAGAATTAAGAAGCTCGTTCAAAACAATTTCGATCCTGCTGTTATTTCCTAAAATATTGGGTACATTGGCAGTTTTATCAGGATTAGCTCTCGTTCTCTTGTATGACAGCTACGGAGGATTTTCCCAATTATGGACACTTGGTTCATTGATTCTGTATGTAATCATCCAAGTCATTGTTATTGCTTTTTTTGGTCGGACATCACCCCGTCTAGAGAAGTGGCTCGCAGATCCGGTCAGTCAGTCTCTTCAGATATTGCCCGCGGAACAAATTAAGCTTCAATCTAAATTAATGAGTTATATGAACGAGGCTTCTTTTTTCGGCATTGTATTGTTTATCTTTATGATTTTGAAACCGATAGGGTAAGTCTCAATTTATAGCGGAAAATCGAAGAGAAGATATGTATTAAATATAGGGATTCTTTTGTAAAGATAGATACATTTAGTATCTAAAAATCCATATAGGCACAAAATGTATCCAAGCAGGGATGACCTAGGTTATTAGCCAACAAATAAAATATGTAGTGAGGAGAATTATCGGATGAATAAAAGATTAGGTGCCTTGTTGTTATCCCTTATTTTAATGTTAGCTTTGGGAGGTACAGTATTTGCAGCAAATCCGGCTAGTTCAGAGCAATGGAACGTTTTTGTGGGTAAAGAACAAGGGCAAGTCTCTCTGGATTCCATGTTTCCAAAAGTTATTTACATTCATGAAGGGGATAAAGTGAAATTTACTAATGGGGCAAAGGCCACTCCCCATACCGTTACATTTCTTGCAGGAGCAGCACCTCTTAATTCAGAGGATCCCGTCAACCTTGCTCCTTCTACAGCAAGTGGAAGTAAGTGGGATGGTAAAAGCTTGATTAACTCTGGAATGCTTACACCGACTCAAGATTATTCCATTACGTTCACAACAAGTGGAGCATTTCCTTATTACTGTATCGTGCATCCGTTAATGACAGGAACCGTTGTTGTGTTGCCAGTAGGTGCTAGCATTCCAAGTCTGATCCAGCAAACTGCAGGCGCAAAATCTGACGAGGAGGATCTCATGGCTCAAGCAAATGCTTTGAATCATGTCAATATGGATGCTCATTATATGAAAAATACCGACGGCAGTATGATGTATATGGTAGATGCGGGGATGGGCAGTCGCGGCTTTTCAACAAATGCAATGATGCCAGAGTCTATCTATATTAATGAAGGGGATTCCATTCAATGGTTGAATGACAATCAATATGAACCTCACTTTGTTACATTTAATAAACCAGATGATTTGAACTTCTTTACTCCACAAGGAAGCTTTAATGATAAATTTATGGTTCCTTCAGGTGGGGCAAAATTTGATGGCACAGGTTTTTTTAATTCCGGTATAATGCTGGCTCAAAAGTCCTATTCATTAACTTTTACCCAAGCAGGTACTTATGTGTATGAATGCTATTTGCATTCAGGCAGCAAAATGGTAGGCACTGTAGTCGTTGCGCCTAAAGGCGATGTAAAGCTTGAGGTGAATGGAAAACCAATTACGGCGGCATCGGCTAAACTCTATAAGAATCATGTTTATGCGGCAATTATTCCGCTTGTAGAAGCAATTGGCGGAACGGTAGAGTGGAACAACGAGCTTGGTGCCGTGGTTATCAATTTTGGTGGCACGCATGATCTTCCTGCTAAACTTCAACCTGCACCAGGCGTTAAGCTTGTGATCAATGGACAGCAATTTATGTCTGTTCTTGAGCCACAAATGATAGACGGTCATGGTTATGTTGCACTTGAGGACATAGTCAGTTTGTTAGGCGGCAGCTATAGCTGGAATGCAGCCACTCAGTTATTCGCCGCAACCGTTAAATAATTTATATTCTATAAGCAATAAGCAATAAGGGAGAAGCCTAAGTGCTTCTCCTTTACATTGTATTTAAGGCAGGAGGTTTTACATCAGATGAAAGATAGGTTGTTAAAGAAACGCGGTCAATATTTGATCATACTTTTTAGTTGTATAACACTCTTGAGCTTGACCGGCTTTCTTTATGGGATGCCTAATTCAGCTTTGGCAGATAACTCAGGTGAAGTTAAAAAGTTTCATTTGTATGCAACAGACGGTTATTTAACCTTACCCGACAAAACGCAGGTTTACGTCTGGGGGTACAGCTTACAGAACGAAAAAGGTACCGCTGTATTTCCGGCACCTACCTTGACGGTGAATGAAGGGGATCGGGTAGAAGTAACCTTAACCAATATCGGGGCTAAAAAAGAAGGGATCAAAAGGCTGGCGCACACCATACATTTCCATGGCCTGGATACAGACCAAGCTAACGATGGAGTGCCCCATACTTCAGAAACCATTTTGGTTGGTGATAGCTTTACGTACCAGTTTATAGCTGACCATGCAGGTACTTATTTCTATCACTGCCATGTGGATACCGTAGAGCATTTGCAAATGGGGATGTATGGGGCATTTATTGTTAAGGCAAAAGGTGGTGTGAACCAAGCTTGGACGGGTGGACCTTCGTATGATAAAGAATATACTTTTTTGCTGAATGAAATTGATCCGATTTGGCACAAAGCGGTGGAAGAAGGTACACCCTATGATCGAACTGAGTTTCATCCACGCTATTGGACAATCAATGGAAAGGCATATCCAGATACGGAAGACGATCCAACCACTATGATTGAAGGAAAGGTCGGAGAAACCATACTGGTTCGTCTCATCAACTCCGGCTATCAGACACACGCCATGCATTTGCATGGCAGCCATTTTCAAGTCATCGCTTCGGATGGTCGACCACTGCAAGCGAAGGTAGAGAAGGATACGATCAATGTCGGTTCAGGAGAACGTTATGATTTGCTGATCACTTTTGCACAAAGTGGAGATTTCCCCATCCATAGTCATAACGTGATCGATAATACGAATAATGGCGTTTATCCCGGCGGACTGCATACGATGGCCAGCATTGCTTCTGCTGCGAGCAAATCTATTGTGCTGCTTGCTGGTGATGCGAATGTTCAAGTAGACGGTCAAACGATGAAACTGGATGTTCCCCCGCAATTGATCGAAGATACAACCTACGTACCCCTAAGATTCATCGGTAACCAGCTTGGAGCAGATATCAATTGGGACGAAGCGGAGAAATCTGTGGTATATACAACCATGAATACAAGAATTCAGCTATGGATTAATCAAAATAAAGTCGTTGTTAACAAAAAAGAACTTACAATGGATAAGAAACCGATTATCAAAAACGGCAATAGTATGGTTCCGCTGAGATTTGTATCTGAGAACCTTGGTGCAAAAGTAAGCTATGATAAAGTCACACGTAATATCACGCTCACCTATAATCCGGAGCATCAGCAAATGAAGATGGATCATACTAGCATGGCCCGACAAGACCCGGCTACAGTTGTGCCTGCTGATGGACAGCTTCAGAACCAACTGGGGGATCCAGTGGTGTTAATCAATAATGGGAGCTTCTCTATAAAGGAATTAAGGGTAAAAATAGGTACCAAGGTAACCTGGATTAATAAAGATACCCAGACGCATACCGTTACCGAGCTTCTAGACCAATTTGATAGTCGGAACCTGAATGAGGGTGATCAATGGAGCTATACTTTTACAAAGGCAGGTACTTATACGTATTATTGTGCCACACATCCAAGTATGGATGCTAAGGTCATCGTCGAGTAACGTAGCTTCGGATTATCAGAAGGAACGGATAAGGCTATGTAAATCGATTATATGGGAAGCTTGGTATTACAAGGCGGGTACAAGCTGCAATGCGGGTTAAAGAGCTGAGGCTTGCACCCTAAATTTTGCTATTGCATGGAGTTAAGTTGACATTGGTTAGTTAAGGGAGTTGCATTCCTTGCTTTGCAGGGTAAGGCGACTTTTTTTTGCATTTTATTGGATTTTGTGGAAATAGAGCCCCCATATCATCACATATGTAGATAAAACGTGAACGATAACGCCTGATTTATGGATTATTCGACATTATTTTTATGAGCTATAACTTTAGTAACATCCTATTTCCAGGCATAGAGTCTATACTAAGCCCTTGAAATAGAAAATGAAATAATGATAGGAATGAGGTTGCATCATTGGGAAGGCCTCTAGATAGGCGGCCCTCCGATTACGGAAATGGTCTTATAGTAGGACAAGATCATTGCATTTGGTAAGAAGAAAGGGGATATCTGCCTTCAACTAAAATTAGATTCGCTGAACCGTCAAACGATAAGGATACATCCATATTTTTAAGAGGAGTGAAAGAAAACCAATGATTTCAAAAGGTACAACAAGGTCTATGAACAAAGTGGAAGGGGCTGGATTCTTGTCCGGCTTCACCAAGATGCTGCTTAAAAGGGGTTCTATCAGTTTATTTCTGGTATTTACAATCGTAATGTCATCCTTCACGTTTAATTCTTCAGCATCAGCAGCTCCAGATGCAACACCAGGACCAATTAATTACGTGGGTTCCAGTTCCAATAATAATGGGTCTGAAGTATTCTTGAACTTTAATAAACAATTTACGATCAATAATAATTCCACTGATCCCACGGTTACTGCAAGTACTTATTTGAAAAGCCATATGAGTATAGCGACCGATGGAGTAAACTATCTCCCAATTTCAAATCAGATTGATGTATATCCTCCGGGTTTAGGAGGGTCTCAAATTCGGTTACAAGCAAATAACAGTATGAAAGTCATACTAGGCACGAATACGCTGATTAAAATAGCCAAAGGCACGCTGACGGATGCAGACGGCAACATCAACGAGGAGGTGCCTTTACACATAACCCCTCCGGTTATACAAAGAGTAGCTATTAGCGACGACTACAAAAAGGTGACGATTTCCTTCCAAGAAAATGTTGTGGATAATACGTATGTTAACGGATCCTCCACCTTGATCAGCGACAATAAAATTTATTTATTGCAAAATGGCTCCAACGCGAATCAGACATCCTGGACCTCAAAGGATGAGGCATTCGTTGAGTCTGGAAAGCTTGTCATCAAGTTTGATACACCTCTTTCAGGAGCAAAAAACCAGATCGTTATAAAAGGCGGCGCACTGAAGGACAGCTACGGAAACATTCTGAGCGACAATACGATAACTCCTTTGATTCAAGGCGCGGTAATCGGAGATACTTCACCGCTTGAGGTGGTAAACCGTTATTTAACAAATAGTTATCAGGATATAAAGCTGGTTTTCAATAAAGATGTGCTGAACGCCAAAAGTGACTCTGCGAGTCTACTTGCGGGTATAAAGTATTATGGTGGAAATCTCACACAAGGTGACTGGAAAAACCTTCCTCCTGGTACAAATCTGGAAATCTCGGGTAATACGGTGACTATTCATTTTGCAGCAAAGTTGGCTCGCCCTAATATTGGTTACTATTACTTTGAATTTGCTTCGAATTCTTTTAAAGATACACGCGGAAATATTTACAGTGATTATATATATTTGTATAATTATTACATCAATTCATCATTGAATCCTGAAAATCCAAACTTTTCAAATGATGGCCGTTGGTTGAGACTGGGTTTCAATGTGAATATTGCAGACCTAACAGTTGTTAATGGGGTGTCGCACTTAAAAGATCAGATTACGATTTCAACAGATAACGGCCCATTAACTTGGGATGCGCAGGATAATGTAGTTATCCAAGAGAATAATCTCGTCATTTTCTTTCATAATGCGATAAAAAGCGGCTCAGTTAAGGTTGAAATTGCCGCAAACGCAATAAGTGATGTGGGCAATAATGTGCAGAACCAGCAAATTGACCGAGTGATTGCATATAACTACCCCAATATGACAGGTTTTTTCTTAAGCGATACGGCAAGCCAGTTTGTATTCGAAGATAATGCCGAGTGGAGAAGTAAAGTACGCGATATTACGATCATCGATACAAGAAAAAATGCAGTTAGACAATTAAATCCTTCGGAATATACGCTTTCTGCAGGCATGCTTACAATCAACAATGGCGTATTTCAACAAGGAGTTAACTACTACATTTTGGTCAATGCTGAGGGCTATAGCAGTAAAGAATTCTATGGTACTACCTATGTATCAACTGAACTGTTTTATATGACTGCACCGGTAGTGACGAAAGATAACGGAATTACCGCCAAGGTGAACATTTTGAAACGATACAACACTTCTAACGGAACGCAAGCAATTGTCTTTAAGCTGATGAATGGAAAGACACCTGTAAGTATTGTGGCATCCAATTTAAGCATTGGTACAGGAGCATATTCAGCTAATTTCAATGTAGCAGACGCTGCAACGAATCCCAATTATACGGTTGAAGTATTTGTGGTCAATCAATTTAACAATGACCCTACGAATCTTGGTTTGAATTTGGCTTCGACCAAGTCGCAATTGGAATTCGATCAGGCTGCGAGCATAAATGGCGATGATGAGGAATAATTCGTGAATATGAGAGCGAGGAATATACGGGTGATATTACGCAAGTTAAGTATAATGGTCATTATAGCGCTTTGTTTGTCGATCGTGCCGATCACTGCTGCTGCCAGCAGCACGGTTACGTTGAACGCAATCTCGTCGGTTCAATCCGGCGGAACCGTAGCGATATCGGGTACGTCTACATTGAATGAAGTGATGATTAGGGTGCTTCGTCCCGGCAATAGCACGGTATATTATAGTATTGTCAAGGTTGCGAACGGGCAATTTGTTGACTCTTTTACAATTGGAAGCAATGAACCGGCAGGCATTTACACCTTGAGCGCCGGACAAGCGAATCAAGTCACATCAACAACTTTTGTGGTAGATGCACCAATAACACCACCAGTAACACCACCAGTAACACCACCAGTAACACCACCAACGTCATTAAGCAGCAATGCAGATTTGAGTGATTTGACGCTATCGAACGGTACGATAAGTCCTGCATTCACTTCCGGGGGAATCTCATACAGTGCAAGTGTGACTTATGATGTCCCCAGCATAACGGTGAAGGCTACTACATCCGATAGCAATGCAACGGTGAAGGTGAACGCAGCGGCAGTTGCAAGCGGGCAACCAAGCAGTGCGATCAGCCTGAACTTTGGTAATAACCTTATTAACATCGTAGTCACGGCGCAGGATGGCAAAGAGAAGACATATGCGCTTGCAGTGACACGAGCAGCTTGGATATCGACATCGACATCATCCGGTGGCGGTGCATTCTCAAGCAATACGGTTACCTCGACAGACGGTACACTGACGCTTCAAGTCGGTAAATCGGGTGAGGTTAGCTTGGGCGATGTGATCAAGATTGTGATTCCTGCCGATGCTTTCGGCAAAGATCTGAAATTAACGATAACCAAAGTGGCAGACACGCAAGGTCTGATCACGAATAAAGACGTATTAATCAGCTCGGTGTTCGAAATTCTGAAAAACTTCCCGGAGAACTTCAGCAAGGAGGTCACGTTGACCTTTGCATTCGATTCGGGAAGCTTAAAGGACAATCAAAAGCCTTCCGTATTCTACTATGACGAAACGAAGCAGATGTGGGTAGAAATCGGAGGCGAGGTAAACGGCAATACCATCACCGCAAAGGTGAACCACTTTACGAAATTTGCGGTATTCGGTGTAAGCCAAGGGGCAGACACGAAGCCGACGATTAACTTTAGCGATATCTCCGGACATTGGGCAGAGGCTAATATCAAGCAAGCGGTAAGCTCAGGCGTCGTTAGTGGCTATGAGGATGGCACGTTCAAGCCGGATCGTACTGTAACGCGCGCGGAATTTGCGGTCATGCTGATGAATGTGCTCAGACCGCAAGGAGATGGAGCGGCGCTGACTTTCACTGATAAGGCGAAGATCGGCACTTGGGCACAGAAATCGGTAGCGCAGGCGGTGTCTGCAGGTATTACTACTGGCTATGAGGATGGCTCCTTCCGTCCGGATGCCGAAATCACTCGCCCCGAGATGGCTGTGATGATCGCGAAGGCCACAGGCCAGTCTAGTGCAGCGGTTGCGGCAACGGACTTCGCGGATGACAAGGACATTCCTGACTGGGCGAAAGGCTCAGTGGCAGCTATGAAAAAGCTGGGCATTATCGAAGGCAAAGGCACGAATCAATTTGCTCCGAAAGATAAAACGACAAGAGCAGAGGCGGTAACGGTGCTTCTGAAAATGCAGGCGCAAAAGAGCAAGTAAGAAATCATAAGCAAGGCTGCTTTGAATTCAAATTCGAAGCAGCCTTGCTTTTTTAATTGCGATGGACCCCGATTTCCCCGGCTGCCGATCTTGCAGCTTTACTCGCACGTTCACTGGCATGACCTGTTCATGCAAAAGCAACTTCATTCAACGATGTTCATACAACCGATTGGTTTGCTCTTGTTCAAGAAGGATACCTTTTTCACTTTTCCTTCTGTCATGGAAGTCGTGACAATAATATCATGGCACTAACAAATGATAGTTAAGGTTATAAATGAATGTACGTGTAATCATTTTTGATGTTTGGTTATCCAACATCATGTTTAGCTACTTAATTTCATAATCCAGCTGCATCTTTTTGTGGTATTGTTATTTTATTACAAAGGAAGAAGGAGCGGATTGATGTGGCAGACTCGTTTGAGATAGCTAAAGTTTCAGTACGTAATAAGTGGGCTGACCCCAGCTCCAAATAAGTTATTTGTTAATTTTCAAAAAGGGTGTGAGCCATACTTTGTTACAATCAGAAGCGTCCATTCATAAGTACCCGTCATTCGCCAAATTCTGGATCTCGCGAATGTTATCTACGACATCCTTCCAGATGCTATCCGTTGCGATCGCATGGCAGATGTATGCATTGACTAAAGATGCCTTCAGTCTCGGTTTTGT
Organism: Paenibacillus sp. 1_12; assembly: GCF_900114475.1. Classification (GTDB taxonomy): domain Bacteria; phylum Bacillota; class Bacilli; order Paenibacillales; family NBRC-103111; genus Paenibacillus_S. Next base: position 71,990 of record NZ_FOTE01000013.1, read on the forward strand.
GGGCCTCGCCCAGTTTGCCCCGATGGTACTGCTTACTTTCGTTGTTGGTCACGTCGCAGACCGCTTTGACCGCCGAAAGATTGTGTTCTTATGCCAGATTATTGAGGGCGGAATTGCTGTGCTGCTCCTGATTGGAAATTTGGCTGGTTGGCTTGGTCGTGAGCAAATTTTGGTGGCAGCAGCGATTCTCGGCGCTTGTCGTGCTTTCGAAGGACCCTCGTCTTCTGCGTTATTGCCACAGCTGGTACCGAAAGCTATCTTGCAACAAGCAGTCGCATGGAGTATGTCGGTCGGGCAAACGTCCCAAATCCTGGGTCCAGCACTGGGTGGACTACTAATTTCGTTAGGTCCTGCATTCGTGTATGTTACAGCGGCCATAGCGCTAGTAGTCGCTGGAACCCTTAGTTTCCTGATCCGCATGGAACGAATCAACCGAAAGATTGAACCGGTAACCTTACGCTCCATCTTCATGGGCCTTGTTTTCGTGTATCGCCATAAAGTGATTCTGGGAACGATATCGCTTGATCTTTTCGCCGTTCTGCTTGGTGGAGCTACAGCGCTCCTACCGATATTCGCGCAGGATATTCTACATACAGGTCCTTGGGGGTTGGGACTGATGCGCACCGCACCTGCGGTTGGTGCTTTAATGATGTCGATTATTTTTGCTTATTTTCCACTTAAAAAAGCTTATGGGCCTACACTTTTTGGGGCACTTGCCGTTTTTGGAATGGCTACCATGATCTTCGCTCTTTCGACAAACCTGGTTGTATCGTTGGTTGCCTTGCTTATTACCGGTGCTTCGGACGTGGTCAGTGTCGTTATTCGAACTTCACTCGTTCAATTGCAAACACCGGATGAGATGAGGGGGAGAGTGAGTGCAGTAAACTCGCTTTTTATCGGGACCTCCAATCAGCTTGGCGAGTTTGAGTCGGGTATGCTGGCCGGGTTCGCTGGAGCCGTGCCGGCTGTTTTCATCGGAGGCATCGGGACCATAGCCGTTGCCGGCTTGTGGATGTATTTATTTCCGTCGCTCAGGCGGCTGCAGTCACTAACCGAAGATATTCAAGAGAAAAAGCCAGCTTGACATGATTACCTTTCAGGATTTGACGAACAGGATAGTCTTAGATAATCTATAATTATTATTACTTGTAAATAATACAAATTTATTGAAAATAAAGGGAGGGTCACTCTATTGTCTGAAACTTTGCTATCTAATCGGCCACTTGGCAAAACGGGCCTGTTTGTTTCACCGCTTTGTGTCGGTGGTGCTCCACTCGGTGATATGCCTGAAACCTTTAACTACAGTGCACCAGAAGAAAACGCGCTAGCAACAATTCGTGCTGCCTTTGCAAGCCCGATCAACTTCCTCGATACAGCTGCTGCCTATGGTGACGGTGAGAGCGAGCGCCGAATTGGCAAGGTAATCAAAGAGAATGGTGGACTCCCATTGGGCTTTGTGCTCGCCACAAAAGCCGACCGCTGCTTACAGACTGGAGACTTCAGCGGTGAACAAATCAAACGCTCCATCGAAGGAAGTCTCGATCGTTTGGGGCTGGATTGCTTGCAATATGTCTATATCCATGATCCGGAGCATACCACCTTTGAAAATGTCATGGGACCCGGTGGTCCGCTTGAGGTGCTGAAAAACTTCAAGGATCAAGGCGTTATCCATCACATTGGCATGTCCGGCGGACCCATCCAGATGCTCATTCGTTATATAGAAACGGGGGAGTTTAGCGCCGTTGAGACCCATAACCGTTACACGCTGCTCAATCGATCAGCTGAGCCTTTGCTTGATGTCGCCAGTCGATTGGGTGTTGCTGTAATCAACGCAGCACCCTATGGTAGCGGCATGTTGGCAAAAGGCCCAGATGCTTATGCCCGCTATGCTTATAGTGATGCACCACCTTTGTTGCTCGAACGCGCACGATTGTTTGTAACCGTCTGCCAGAAATACGACGTACCCCTAGCCGCCGCGGCACTTCAATTCTCCATGCGTGACCCCCGTGTCACGAGTACTGTCGTTGGTATGACCAAGCCGGAACGAGTCACCCAGACATTGGAGCTCGCCAATTACCCCATTCCTTCCGAGCTATGGCCTGCGCTAGACGCTATTGGATTTGATACTGACGATCCCGAGGCGAATAGATTTACATAAATGGATAGATGGACATTCGTGAAGATCGATAGGATCGTAGAACACCAGTGAGTAACTTCATTGGTGTTTTTGTTGTTTTGGTCTAAATTGTTAAGGTGAACGCTACCAAAAGTAATGGCAAAAAATTATGTTGGGAATAGTTTGGAGAATTTTGAAAGATCATGTAGCAATAGCGTCAATTATAGCTGATAACTATCATATAATAGTAAATTAATATTTTAATCTACTATTAATAGTGATACACTATGATTAGGGTATTATTGATCCAGAAAAGATGTGTGACTAGGTCTTGCCCTGGCTAGCTATGGCGTCTAAACAAGAGCGCCTACATCCTTTCTGCAAATCGTAGGGTATAAGGAAGGTAAAAATGAGTAACATACAAACTAAAACAGACGTTATTTTAATTGGTGCCGGAATCATGAGTGCTACTTTGGGGTCACTGCTGAAAGAATTAGTACCTGACTGGAAAATTACTGTGTTTGAGAGGCGTGCAAGCGCAGGAGAGGAAAGTTCCAATGAATGGAATAATGCGGGAACGGGGCATTCTTCACTTTGCGAGCTTAACTACACTGTCGAAAAACCGGACGGAACCATAGATACTAGCAAAGCTCTACAAGTTAATGAAGAGTTTCAGCTTTCAAAGCAGTTTTGGTCTTATCTTGTAAACAGCGACCTGATACGTAATCAACGGGACTTTATTGTGCCAGTGCCTCATATAAGTTTTGTGCAAGGGGAAGAAGATGTAACTTTTTTAAAGAAACGTTTTGATTCGCTGTCTAACAATCCCTTATTTCAAGGGATGGAATTTTCCGATAACCCGGAAAAACTGATGGAATGGATTCCGCTGATGATGAAAGATCGCACAGTGAATCAACCTATAGCGGCAACAAGAATAGAATCTGGAACGGACGTCAACTTTGGCGCTTTAACGCGTATCTTGTTTGACCACTTAAAGAGTAAGAACGTGGATATAAAATTCAAACATAATGTTGATGATATTAAACGTACCAGCGATGGTTCGTGGGAATTGAAAGCGCGGAATGTCGATAGCGGTACCGTCGAACGCCACACTGCAAAATTCGTCTTTATCGGTGGCGGGGGAGGAAGCCTGCATTTGCTGCAAAAGTCTGGTATTCCGGAAGGAAAAGGTATTGGAGGCTTCCCGGTAAGCGGACTATTTATGGTGTGTAAGAAACCGGATATTGTAGAGCAGCATCGTGCAAAAGTATACGGCAAAGCTGCGGTGGGTACTCCTCCAATGTCTGTTCCGCATCTTGACACAAGAGTTATCGATAATAAAGAATCTTTGTTCTTTGGGCCGTTTGCCGGCTTCACACCAAAGTTTTTAAAGTTCGGTTCCATGTTTGATTTGTTAACTTCCATAAAACCGCATAATCTCGTAACGATGATGGCTGCAGGTGTAAAAAACGTCCCTTTAACAACATACCTGATCCAGCAAGTTCTGTTATCGAAAGAAAAGCGTATGGAAGCTTTACGGGAATTTGTTCCGAACGCCAAAAGCGAGGATTGGGAATTACTAGTAGCAGGCCAGCGTGTGCAAATTATTAAAGATACGGCTGCCGGTAAAGGAACGCTTCAATTTGGTACGGAAGTTATTAGTGCCGCTGATGGCTCGATAGCTGCATTGCTAGGCGCTTCTCCGGGTGCATCTACCGCCGTTTCCGTCATGCTTGAGGTTATGAAAAAATGCTTCCCGCAACATATAAAAGCGTGGGAGCCGAAAATAAAGGAAATGATTCCTTCTTATGGCGTCTCACTGTTGAAAAACCCAGAGCTTATCCACGAAATTCATACTTCTACAGCGCGGACGCTTGGCTTTACGGGACAAAAACAAGCAATTACGGAATAACCGAAAAACCTTACGTACAAGGAAGCATAATGGCCGTTTTGGCAAATTTATGCTTCTTTTAGTTTTTCACCGAGCGGGTGAAATACTTTCGGGCCTTAGGCTGGAGCCGTCAGGGATAGAGGATTCTCAGTAAAAAGGAGTTTTCTCTCATACTGTCGAAAAACATAGTAGCGTGCCTGGTTGGATTGTCCTTCAGGCAAGAAAGGGGACTTCATGCCTGCTTACAGCCTACTCGAACACATCTTATTCCCGCCAATTTTATTTAACCAGCAGAAGCTGAGGCGTGAATTGGAAGGAAAGACTGTTCTGATAACGGGCGCAAGCTCCGGAATAGGAGAGCAGCTTGCTTATATGCTGGCTGAGATAAAGGTTCATCTTATATTAGTGGCCAGACGAGGGGACAAGCTGGAAGCCATCAAAAGCGCAATTGAAATGAAAGCCGCTCAAATAACTGTATTCCCGGCCGACCTTCGAAATGAGAAGGAGATGGAGGGATTGCTAGCCTTTCTTCAGCAGCTTCCGGACGGATTGGATATCGTTATAAGCAATGCGGGGCATTCCATCAGGCGTTCCATTTATGAGTCCTTGGAACGCTATCATGATTTTACTCGCACGATGGCGATCAATTATTTTGCACCGGTTCAATTGATCATGTCTACACTTCCACTTCTTGAAAGAAAGCAAGGACACATCATCAACATCTCGACAATAAATGCTCTGCTGCTCCCGATCCCTCATTGGGCGGCTTATCAAGCATCAAAATCTGCTTTTGACACTTGGTTCCGATCAGCGGCTCTCGAGCTTCATATGAGAGGGATCTTCACCACCTCACTCTACCTTCCGCTAGTTCGAACACCCATGATCCTGCCAACAGCTGTTTATCAAAAACTACCAGCCATGTCCCCGCAGCACGTGGCAAGGATGATAGGCCATTCCATCTATACCAAAAGAAAAACATATCAACCCTGGTGGTTGGTTTTCGGACAGCTGGGCTCCATACTTTTCAGAGGATGTTGGGAATACCTAATTCTGAGAATGTTAAGAAGAAAGGAGGAGCAGCAATAGGAATATATAAATTGTTGTATGTGTTGCATACAATCAGATTGCTTTCCCCTGCAGCCTTGTTTCGGTTAGCATCTGCTATTAATCAATATGGAGTCAATTTGATGACGCTGCTAAATTTTGCAGCGAGGACCTATGGGCAAAAAATAGCCATTGTAGATGAACGGGAAATGCTAACCTATAACCAATTGTTTGCACAATCCGAAGAGCTCTCAATCGTATTTAGAGATAGGTATCAGCTTGGGAGCGGCAAGAAAGCAGGTCTCATATGTAAAAATCACGCTTCTTTAGTGAAGGCGATTTATGCGGTTTCTTTATCGGGGGCGGATCTGTATCTGCTTAATGCTGAAATGAGCGAGACTCAGTTCAATAATATCCTTGAGCGCCATGATTTCGATCTTCTGGTGTTAGATGAAGATAGAAGCGAATTGCTTGAGCAATCTTCGTATAAGAAATCCGCAATATGGAGTTATCATGATACTCTTCCGGCAATCAACAACTTATCTTCTATAAGCAGCTATAAGAAACGTAAACGATACCGGAATTCCACGAGTAAGCTTGTGCTACTCACAGGCGGAACGACAGGAAAAGCCAAAGAAGCAGCGCATCAACCATCATTATTCAATTATTTGAATCCTTTTTACGACTTCCTTCTGCGTTTGAAAATCTTAAATTATGATACGGCCTATATAGCAACACCCATTTATCACGGTTATGGAGCTGCGGTACTGCTCTTATTCTGTGCTTTGGGAAAGAAAGTGGTCATTCATCGCGGATTTGATGCAGAGAACGCATGTCGTTTAATTCGGGAGCATCAGGTTGAAGTCGTAACCGTTGTGCCCTTAATGCTGCATAAAATGTTAAAAACCAATGCTTCTGATTTGAAATCCCTTGCTTGTATAGCTTCAGGCGGTGCACAGCTTAATCCCAAACTGGTAAAAGAAACTCGGGACCAATTAGGAGACGTATTATACAATTTGTATGGAACTTCGGAAGCGGGCTTGAATATTATTGCAACGCCGCAGGATTTAGCTTACTCCGCCAATACGATCGGTAGAAAGATTAAGGGAGTCCTTTTGCAAATAGTGGATAATAATAAAGAGGAAGTTGAATTCGACAGAATAGGTCAATTGTGTATTAAAAACAGATGGTCCATGAGAAACGAGACTGCTACTTGGATAGAAACGGGCGATTTGGGCTATCGAGATAAGCATGGCTATTATTTTTTGTGTGGAAGATCGGACAGTATGATCGTCTCAGCGGGGGAAAATGTGTATCCTCTTGAAGTGGAGCAGGTCCTGCTCAGTCATCCTCACATAGAGGATGCGGCCGTGATCGGAATTCCCGATGAGCATTTTGGGGAGCGGTTGAAAGCCATTGTCCATCTAGCACCACACGCGGATACGACAGAAGAGGCACTGATTCAGTGGCTGCGACCAAGACTGGCACGATTTCAGCTGCCCAAAGAAATCATTTTCGTCGATCATTTACCCTATACCTTATTAGGAAAAATGGATAGAAAGCTGCTTAAATGATGGAAAACCGTATCGCAAATATTGGTAAAGCGGCGAATGGAACTTACAGTGAGAGCAGATATACCAGAGCAGTCTGGCCGTGATAACGGAAGAGCGTATGCCATAACTTATTGTTCTGGATCATCGGAACCTATTTCTTTAAATATATGGTTGTGGTACATCCGCTTTATCCCCTGACAGACGCTCAAGCGATTGTCTAAACAATTCTTGAGCGCAAGCTTGCCGATTCTTTGGAGGACCCAGTGATTTCTTCGACACTCGCAAGAATATCTAGCTTCAAGGAGGAACGAACGTTTGTTCAAAAACAATGAATTTCCATTTGACGTTTTGCTGGATGTTATATATCATATAGGGATTCAATACCCGTGGTTGAACGGGAGAGGTTCATAGCTGATACCCTCTATAAAAAACTATGGATACATGACACAAAGCCATGTCCATACTGGACGTGGCTTTTTTGGTTCTATCCTAGTCGTTCCAATAGAATGGTGGAAGAATCTCTTTTGAATAGGTGTGTGAAATATTAAACTTTTACAAGGAGGTTTTTGTATGTCTGGCCGAAGCCATCAAGAAGGCTTGAACGATTTGACTTTATTAGGCAATCAAAAGGCTCAATATGTTTTTGATTATGCCCCGGAGGTATTGGAGGCCGTTGATAATCTCCATGCTAATCGTGATTATTTCGTAAAATTTAATTGTCCTGAATTCACCAGCTTATGTCCACTGACACATCAGCCTGACTTTGCTACAATTTATATTTCTTACGTTCCTGATAAGAAACTTGTTGAAAGCAAGTCATTAAAACTATACCTTTTCAGTTTTCGGAATCATGGAGATTTCCATGAAGATTGTGTCAACATTATTATGAATGATTTGATTAAACGAATCGAACCCCGATATATGGAAGTGTGGGGGAAATTCACACCGCGTGGGGGAATTTCCATCGATCCGTGGTGCAATTATGGAATACCGGGTACCAAGTATGAAGAGATGGCCAATTTTCGTCTGATGAATCACGACCTCTATCCTGAAAAAATAGACAATCGATAAGTAAGCTCAGCAGCTGCTATGAGACGGATGTGGGCAATTAGCCTATCATTTTTTAGAGTGTACAAGCAAGCTCTTCGCCAAAATGGGAAGAGCTTGTTAGGTGATTACTTTCTAATAGTATTCGTTTTTTTACAATGTATAAAAATTTTGAAAAATGGTTATTGACTAATCAATAACGCGCTGGTATATTGATATTAATAAGTGATTGATCAATAACAAAACAAAAAATGCGAAAGGTTGATGAAAATGAAAAAAGCAATTGTTATAGGTGCAACAGGCGGAACGTGCGGTCATCACAGCAGAATTAGTTAAACGGGGGATTCCTACGATTGCATTCGGACGTTCACGCGAGAAGCTGGAACAGTTTGCAGCTCAGCTAGGCAATCCTGCTCATCTGTCCGTAGCTGTCGGCGATGCTTTTCGCCCAGATGACATTGCGGCCGCGGCGTTAGGGGCCGATGTTTTATTCCATTGCGCTAATGTACCGTATAACGAGATGGTAAGCAAACTGATCCCGCTTGGTGAATCGGTCATGGAAGCTGCCAATCGTCTAAGCCTGAAGGTTGTCGCGGTAGATGGCATTTACCCATATGGAAGAAGGCAGATGGACCGTGTGACCGAGGAACATCCCAAGCAGCCACACACAAAGAAAGGCAAGATCAGGCTTGCGTTTGAACAGATGATTTTCAACAGCCGCTGGAACCGTACTGAGGCCATGATCGTTCGTTTGCCGGATTATTACGGGCCCACAGCCAATCAAGCTTCTTATTTGGGATCTACCTTGGAGTCAATTGCTGCCGGTAAAATGGCGTTCTTTATCGGTAACATGCATGTGCCACGTGAATTCGTGTACTTGCCGGACGCGGCGATTATGATCGTTGAGCTTGCAAGTCATGATCATGCATATGGGCAAAATTGGAATATTCCAGGCTCGGGTATCATTTCCGGCCGTGAGATTGTTCGAATCGCTCAACAAGCAGGCGGAAACGCAAAGCCGGTCATCCCGCTCGGTAGAATGGGTCTGTCCCTGTTGGGTATGTTCGTACCGGTCATGAAGGAGGTATTGGAGATGCTTTATTTAACTGAAGAGCCGCTTCGTCTAAGCGGAGAAAAATATAAGCGCCTAATCGGTCCGATTCCTACAACAGCGTTTGCGGAGGGAATTGCAGCAACAATTCGAGAATTGCAAAAAAAGTAAAGGTGACAAGAATAATTTCACATCAAAGTAATTGATTAATCGATAAAATACCAAGGAGACTAGTGATGCGCAAGTTTACGTGGAAATGGAAAATCAGCTTGTTTTTACTGGCAGGTATCATCCTGCTTGTTGCTGCCGTCGTATTTTATTTATGGCAAATACGGCTGCAAAAGCCACTCGAAGTAAACATGGGGCATATGCATCACATGAATGGAGCACGCATAACAACGCTTGCTGAAGAGCATACGTCTGAGCAAGCAGTAAGGTCATGTGAAGGAATAACCGCGAGTGTGAGTAAAGCACCCATTCGCGAGTTTCGGCTAACCGCGGCCCAGACCGTCAAGCAGCTGGACAATGCTGTAGAGGATTATGTATGAATTAGGGTAGGAGGGAAGCCCGTTAAGCCGATCTAGAGGCTATAGCGGGCTTTTGATTATGCTAAATGGTATACTCTTCGTGTTCATTCAATGCGTCCCGTTATTCTTTATTCAAAGGGGTGAACAAGGCCCTGGTCTTGTAGTACTGAAGGAAACTTGAAAAAGGTAGTGTAAAGGATCAAAATATAAACATCGGGAATGGACATTGTTTGCTTACTTGCCGATGTGGCGGAATATATATCATAGGAGGTCTGTAAGTGGAGATAGGTGTGAGCACGTTTGTAGAAACAACGCCAGACGTTCAAACTGGTGAGGTGATGAGTCATGCACAGCGATTGCGTGAAGTTGTCGAAGAAATTGTACTTGCAGATCAGGTGGGTTTGGATGTATTTGGCGTGGGCGAGCATCACCGTAAAGATTATGCGGCTTCTTCTCCTGCTATCGTGCTGGCTGCGGCTGCGTCACAGACAAAAAGGATACGGCTGACCAGTGCGGTCACGGTACTTTCTTCCGCTGATCCGGTGCGTGTGTTTCAGGATTTTGCTACGCTCGATGGAATCTCAAATGGACGTGCAGAGATTATGGCGGGCCGGGGGTCTTTTATTGAATCGTTTCCGCTGTTTGGATATGATTTAAATAATTATGATGAGCTGTTTGATGAGAAGCTGGAATTGTTATTAAAAATAAGGGAGTCAGAAAAAGTAACCTGGAAAGGCGGGCATCGGCCAGCGATTAATAATTTAGGCGTGTATCCGCGTCCCGTTCAGAGCCCTTTGCCGGTGTGGATTGGCAGCGGGGGCAATTCGGAATCAGTGGTTCGCGCGGGCTTGCTCGGACTGCCACTGGTGCTTGCGATTATTGGAGGAAGACCGACGCAGTTTGCACCGCTCGTGCAGCTCTATAAAAGAGCGGCAGCTCAAGCAGGACATGATGTATCCAAGCTACAGGTCGGGTCCCATTCGCATGGTTTTATCGCGAAGGATACTTCGCTTGCGGCGGACAAGTTTTTTCCTTCCACTCAAGCTACCATGAATGTACTCGGTCGCGAGCGAGGCTGGGATCCTTACGACCGTTCAAGCTTTGATGCCGCACGAAGCTTTGAAGGCGCACTTTACGTGGGCGATCCGGAGATGGTTGCCCAGAAAATTATTCACTTGCGCAAGCAAGTAGGTATAACACGCTTTATGCTGCACGTACCCGTCGGCACGATGCCTCATGAGGATGTTATGAGAGCCATTGAGCTATTGGGCACTGAGGTTGCTCCGCGGGTTCGAGAGGAAATATACAGATGGGAGACTGAGAACGAAACGAAGCAGTAACCTCGTTCCTCCTTGGACACTGGGGTAACGTTCCAGCTTAGACGAGGAACTCTCCTATTTAAGAACGGCTTCCGCATCTTTTGTTGCTTCTACTACAACAACAAATCCATTCGAGGTCAGCATACCATTTAACATCGATTTAATAAAAAGGGGTTATCTCAGCAAGCAGTTTTTCTACTACTTTCTGAGATAACCCCCCTTCTTCAAATCGTATTTTGACCATATCGACTCGATTATGAGTGCTGTATCAACCGGCTTTCCTCTAGTGGAATCATTTCTGAATATCAAATATACTTATAAAAGAAATTTCGATGAGAGCTTAGAGAAAGGTTTATCAATAGGAGCAGATAATGACCTTATATACGAATATAAGGGTCTTCCAATATGTCTTTTGTGAATCTGAAGTATGGCTATTCTTTCGAAGGTTAATAAACAGGAAATTTCAAAAAAACTTATATTTAGAATGAATAATGACGAATGGAGAGCTGAAATATGCCTAATTTACCAAATTGCCCAAAATGCAATTCCGAGTACACTTACGAAAATGGAGGTCTATTGGTTTGCCCAGAATGTGGGCATGAGTGGACTTTAGAATCAGAAACCGAAACAAGTGAAGATCAAAAGATAATTAAAGACGCAAATGGAAATACCTTGCAAGATGGCGATACGGTCTCAGTAATCAAAGATCTTAAAGTAAAAGGAAGCTCATTAGTCGTAAAAATAGGCACGAGAGTAAAAAATATTCGTTTGGTTGATGGAGATCACGATATTGATTGCAAAATAGACGGTTTTGGAGCTATGAAATTAAAATCCGAATTTGTTAAAAAGATATAATTGCGGTTTATATACCGAAATACCACTCCTTCGCGGGAGTGGTATTGTTGTTTGGATGCATATAATAATCTTATGGTCGTTCTGGATGGTTATCCGTGATGATCATCATTTGATCATCATCAAAAACATGTAAAGGACTCGATGCGTTGTAAATCGTATCCGGAGTATACCCAACTTCTCCCGTTCCATCTGAAGCCAGAAACGGAAGTGCGGCCTACAAAAGTGGGGTAAAGCCAAAAGCCGCTCCCGTTTCTGGGCCAAATGTAGGTGTTTCGGTACAGACAACCTTTAATAGCACCAGGATCGACGGCAAATGCAGAAACAGGTGGATGTTGGGGTGGGATTTGTGGGGGCGGGGATGACGGACCCTGCTGCGGACCCTGGGGTCCTTGGGGTGGCATAAATGCCATGATGGATCACTCCTTAGTCGGGTTTTGTGTTGCTCTGGGTTGAATTCAATGGAAGAGACGGGTAAACGAGCTAATATAGCGCGATTAGTTTGGTGCCTGGGATGGATGCGGATAATCTTGAGGATATGAAGGCAGTACCACCCCATGACAACAGATTTTCCACATATCCCAATGTGTCCGCGTTAGATGTGCCAATGATGCGCTGAAAAGCAAGTAAATCATAGCTCATGCTCTTTAAGTCGGTAACGATCGGGTAAAGGGCACCCATAGAAAGAACCTCGCCCTCTACAGGTTGTTTTAGTTTTCCTTGCTCATTGTAATACTGAGACAAATAGTCATAACCCCGATAGCTGATATCTAACGTAAAAAGGACGTCGAGTTGGGGACTTCCTACGCCTACCTTATACAAATCCTCATAATTCACCTTGAACTGATGTTGCTCGTTATATTGTTGCACATTAAACAGTTCGTTCAGATCGTTATTCCGGAATGAGTAGATATAGAAAATGCCATATCCTCCGCTGCCGCCTGTCTCGATGCTTATCCATATGTCCGCGACTCGATCTTTGTTAACATCTCCGAGAAACAGCTGAGCATTATACCCGGAATTGTTTTGAAGATGGACCCTGGATATTTTTTGGGTAGATCCATCCTGAATGGCCAGTGTAATCTGATCAGCAAAGATGCCAGTCGGACCGTCAGGTTTGTTGCCGATGAGGTACACCAGATCCGGCACGCCGTCTCCATTCACATCGCCTTGTTTCATGTCTAACACTATGGGAGCAGCAGCTTGTCGATAGGATGCATATTGCCAATCCGGGATATGAGGTACAAATCCCATAACACGTTCCTCCTTGTTCAGTGAAAGCCTACGGCTCCTTTAATTAGAACCCGTACCTCAATCTCCTAAGTATATAGCAGAGTAATCACGAGTAATTCGAACAGGACAAGAGGTAAAATGACATCATTGTAGGCATTGGACGTAAAGCCTCGCATGCCCCCGTCACCTGGTAATCTTAAATATAAAATTCCACGATTGCACTGGACAATTACCCCTTCGAAGACGTCTCCATCGAGTGTTTCCACCCGAACGAATTGATTAACATGTTGACCGCAAATATGGTGTATGCGATCCCGAATGGACTTCAAATGGTGAGTCATGTTTGAATCAGCGTGATACAAGGTGTGTTCATGAAGCTTGGGGTTCTGTAAGCTCATAAGTTAAGACCTCCATCTTTGAGTTGTTATGTGTATTCTTCTCCATCGTATGCGGATGCCTATAGGGGGTGCGCGGGTAGTATCCTATATTCGGGAAATCGATCAGCATTTGCATAGTGAAGAAAGCAATAATCAATACTAAATTGCAGACAGGGTGAAAAACACCTCTTAAGGGAAAAAATAACCGAGGATTTTCATCTGAAGGTTTATTTTGGGGGAAATAATTTTCATTATAAATTTATTGGTGAAATAAATTTACAGAATCAAAAAATTATGATATGTTGTTCTTGCCAAACAATACAGACAACAGGAGGGGAATTCATTGAGATTAGAAAAGTTCCATGGAATTATACCGGCCTTTTATGCATGTTATGACGATCAAGGAGATATCTCAGAAGCCCGAACTAAAGCTTTATGTGATTATTTGTATGAAAAAAAGGTTCAAGGAGTCTATGTCGGTGGAAGTTCCGGAGAGTGCATTTACCAAAGCCTGGACGAACGTAAAGCAGTGCTTAGCTATGTAGCAAATCATTTGAAAGGTAAAATGACGCTCATCGCTCATGTGGGAGCGCCTTCCACGAGAGACAGTATTGAATTGGCTAAGCATGCGGCAGCGTTGGGGTACGATGCTCTATCAGCGATTCCTCCTATTTACTTCAAGCTGCCAGACCGTTCTGTTTATAAATATTGGACTGATATTATCGAAGCAACTCCGCTGGACTTCATTATTTATAACATCCCTCAGACTACGGGCTATACATTGACGACATCGTTGTTTGAGAAGCTTCTCGCCAACAAAAAGGTTATTGGTGTTAAAAACTCATCGATGCCGACTATGGATATTGAACGCTTCAAAAGAACGGGTGGAGACGATGTAATTGTATTTAACGGCCCCGACGAGCAGTTTGTTGCTGGTAGAATCATGGGCGCTGATGGCGGGATCGGTGGCACTTACGGTGCGATGCCGGAGCTATTCCTGCAGGCGAATCAATTCGTCCAACAAGGCAAGTTTGCGGAAGCCAAACAGATCCAGAGCGATATTAACGATATCATTATCGCACTATGTTCGCAGAACGGGTCTATGTACGCAGTGATCAAAGAGGTTCTGAATAGAAGAGGCGTAAATGTGGGTAGCGTTAGAGCGCCACTCGAAGGGATTTCCAACGAGGATTCAGGTCCGATCGATGACATTATTGTCATGATCGATCAGGCTATTCAACGTTATTGCAAATGATGCAATTGAGGACAAAAACCATTGTATGCTTTGGAGATTCAAATACATGGGGCTATGACGCGAAAACGGAATTAAGGTTTGATGATCAGACGAGATGGACGGGACTTCTGGCAACTTATCTGGACAGTTCGTACCGCGTTGTAGAAGAAGGTCTCAGCGGTAGAACAAGCGTTTGCGAAGATCCATTGTTCGAAGGGTTATCGGGGTTATCCTACCTCCATCCCTGTCTGATGTCGCATTCACCTTTGGATTTGGTCATCATCATGCTCGGAACCAACGATACGAAAGCTCGCTTTGGTCTAACTTCCTATAATATTGCTCAAGGTATTGTGAGACTGGCCAAGAAAGCCAGAGGAACTGTGTCAGGAATTGGTGGTCGCAGTCCTGAGGTTCTAGTGATCGCGCCACCTCCGATAGGAGAAAAGTATACGAAACTTCAATAGGTAAATCGATGGGAGATCAGTGCAGCGAGAAATCGTGGGAGCTGGGGGAACATCTGAACAATTTGCTTAAGGGAACGGACATTCATTTTGCGGATGCAAAAGCAGATGTTGTCATGAATGAGATCGATTACATGCATCTGGATACGGATGGGCATCGTAAAATGGCGAGGTTTGTATGGGGTCAGGTCATAAGTATCTTAAATGAGAGGTAGATGTATAAATGAAAAGAAAACGCCTACTTGTTGCAGCTAGCGCTTTAATGATGTTGACTTCGGTTGTTGCTGGATGCTCTGGCGGCAACGAAGCAAGCAATAATACCGGAACCAATGCAGGTCAAGCTTCCGCTGGAAAAAAGGTTGAGCTTAAAGTTTGGCTGACGCCCCAGTGGAAAGGTGTTTTGGATGCATCGGAAAAAGGTGCTGACTATGATAGCTTCTTAAAATATGCAGCCGAGAAATTCACAGCACAATACAAGAAGTATGATGCAAAAATTAATGTAGAGGTCATTGCTGGTGATCAACGTGATCAGCTTCTCAACGTTAACTTAAGCAGCGGTACGGCTCCTGATGTCTTTTTTGAGAGCATTTTTGCAATGGGAGATTATGTACATCGCGGTGCAATGGTACCGTTAAATGATATTGTGGATGACGCAGCGAAAAGCGATATTTCCAAAAGCTACTGGGATGCAGTGACTTTCGGAAAAGATATTTATTTCTACCCATTCCAGCATAACCCGGGCACCTTGGTGTATAACGCGGATATGTTTAAAGCCGCAGGCTTGGAAAAGTTCATCGGCGGAGAAAACGATATCAAAACGTGGACATTAGATGAATACGAACAAATCTTAAAAGGACTTAAAGACAATCTGCCTAAAGACAAATATTCCAATGCTTACCCGATGTCTCTATTTGCTGTAAATAACCAAGGGGATACATGGAACCTTGCCTATATGAGAATGTTTGGAAACAAATTCTTTGATGATCAGGGGAATGTTGCTCTGGATGATGCAAAAGGCGCAAAGGCTGCAGCTTGGCTGAAAAAAATCAAAGATGCAGGCTATACGAATCCAGGTCCTGAATCGGTATCGTCCAATGATGCGAATGGGATGTTCCTGAATCAGCAGCTTGCGATCAGCTTCACGAATCCGATCTTGTTCAACAACGCAAAAATCGATATGGCTAGCGGCAAATCTACCAAGTTTGATGCACGGCTTGCCAACATTCCGTCCGAAAGCGGAGATCCGCTATCCTTCACGTATGTGGTTGGAGCCAGCGTATTCCAAAATAAAGACCAGGCTAAAGTCGAAGTGGCAAAAGATTTCGTTAAATTCTTTTCCAGTGATCCGGAATTGGTGAAATCCTCCAAGAACGGTATTCCTGTAAGAAGCTCCGTTTCCAAGGAATTTGAGAAAGAGAAGCCGCTTTTTGCCGCTTACAATGCCAACTCCAAATATTTGTTTAACTTTACGGGTAACGTTCCAGGATACAGCCAACTACGGGAAGTCCTTTACCCTGGGCTTCAGGCTTTGTATACAGGAGCCAAAACACCTGAGCAGTTCGTGAAGGATTATCAGACCAATGCGAACAAAGTCATTAAAACAAATAAAGAAAACTCTGTCATTTACCAAAAAAAGTAACTCCATAAACAAATAATACACGATTAACGGCCTTAAGATCGACGAGATCTTAAGGCTGCTAATTAGAAAGGTAAAACGATATGAGACTACGTAATCATGCCACCAAAGAAAATATTACCGGTTATTTGTTTATCTTTCCTCAGATGCTGATTTTCTTGATTTTTCTGGTATATCCGATTATTGAAGGCATAAGACTTAGCTTGTATCAGATCAATTATCAAACTGAGAAGTTTGTTGGACTGAGCAATTACGTGACGCTCTTTAATGATCCTGTATTCTTTAAGGCGCTTTTTAACACGGTTGTGTTCGTTGTATTTATCGTCATCTTAACGGTTGGTTTTGCATTGTTTGTAGCTTCGGCTGTATTTGATAAGAATGCCAAGTATGTCTCATTCATTAGAGGAAGCTACTATATACCTGTTATGGTATCTATGGTCGTAATGAGCATGGTATGGAGCTTTTTGCTGAATCCTGCTAATGGACTTATTTCTTACTTTTCAAAGGAAATGGGTCTCGGTACGGTTAATCTCCTTGGGAAAACACAGACGGTTATGCCGGTTATTATATTCGTAACATTCGTTACCAATGTTGGGCAAGCGATCATTCTGTACATTGCCGCGATGCTCGGCGTTTCTAAAGATCTATTTGAAGCTGCGGAAGTGGATGGAGCCAGCAGATGGCAGGTTATATTTAAAATTCTGATTCCTTCTGTCAAATCCACGACGATATATATTGTGATCATCAACATCATTGCCGTTTTGAAAATATTCGTTGTCATCCAGCTCTTAACAGGCGGGGGACCGAATAATTCCTCTGTGACACTGATGTACTATCTCTATAATAACGCCTTTAAATTTAATCAACTCGGTACAGCTTCGGCGGTAGGGGTTATTATGTTCGTGATTACGTTGTTGTTGTCGATGCCTCAGTTAAGAAGCTTGATTAAGGATAAGTAAGGGGGTAGTCAGCATGTCGAAGGCCGTTAAAAAGAAGAAGATGGAACGTTCTGATCTTATATCGAATATAATCATCTTTCTCTTAGCACTTTTTAACTTGTTTCCTCTGTATTGGTTATTTACAAGTTCGCTTAAAAATAGCTCGGATGTTGTGAAGATGCCGCCTGACTGGTGGCCGTCCACGATCACGTTCTCCAACTATGCGGATGTATTTAAAAGCCAACCGGCTTTGAGATGGGCATTCAATAGTTTATTTGTATCTGGCATCACTACGGTTCTTGTCATCGCCGTAGGGGCGATGGCCGCTTACGCCTTCTCGAAGCTTAATTTCAAAGGCAAAGACACCATTTTCATCATTTTTATTGCCAGCCTGATGATTCCTAAAGAAATCATGATTGTTCCTTTGTTTCGGATCACGCAGCAATTCGGGATGGTCAATAGTTACAGCGGTATGATATGGCCAAACGTCGCAACCGCATTTGGTGTATTTTTATTAAAAGGGTTTTTCGACGCGACTCCTAATGCATTAAGGGAAGCATCCAGAATTGATGGGGCAGGGGAATGGAGAACCTTCCTTCAAATTATGCTGCCCATTGTTAAACCTGGCATCGGTGCGTTATTTATTTTAAATTTTGTTCAAGTCTGGAACGATTACCTATGGCAATCCGTCGTAGGACAAGAGAAAAACATGAAAACCTTGATGGTTGGTACCGCAACATTGATGCAGGATCTGAATCCGAACTTTGCCTATAAAATGGCTGGAGCTACTGTTGCTGCGATTCCGATGCTGCTGATCTTCATCTTATTCCAACGGTACTTTACCCAAGGAATGACAGCCGGAGCGGTCAAGGAGTAAAACTAATAGGTGTGGAGTTGGAAATAGATGCATACAAAAAGTCATATACTCGATACAATACAAAGAAAAGTGGTCGTTTCTTGTCAAGCATTGCCTGAGGAACCGCTGCACAGTCCATTTATTATGGGAAGAATGGCGTATGCGGCCTACTTGGGCGGAGCTTCGGGGATTCGAGCAAACAGCGTAGAGGATATTAAAGAAATTAAGAAACACGTGAGTTTGCCCATCATTGGAATTATCAAAAGTGTTTATGAAGGATCGGAAGTATTTATTACCCCTACCCTGAAGGAAGTCGATGAGCTTTACCGTGAAGGCGTAGATATGATCGCGATGGATGCGACGGATCGTATAAGACCTGATGGATCAACGATTTCGGAGCTATTTCCCCAGCTAAGAGAAAAGTACAAGGATCAGCTCTTTATGGCGGATTGCTCCACTTATGAGGAAGCCGTTCGGGCTGTAGAGCTTGGGTTTGATAGTATCGGGACAACTTTAAGCGGTTATACAGAAGCAACAAAAGACAGGTCTTTACCTGATTTTGTATTGGTTGAAAAACTTGTGAATACGATATCCGTTCCGGTCATAGCAGAGGGCGGCATTTCAACACCCGAGGAATTAAAAAGGTTATTTGACCTAGGTATTTATTCGGCAGTGGTGGGATCAGCCATTACGAGACCGATGGAAATAACTAAAAAATTCATCAAGGCAGTTGAATAACTATGGCGATGAAGATATTAGCGGCGGATATCGGCGGTACCAATACGAAGATGGGCATTTGCGATGAACGGGGACAAATCGAGCAATTTAAGGAATACCCAACGGAAAGCCATTTGGGCGGCCCGCATGTCATGGAAAAATTGCTTGTACAGATATCAGCTTATGAGGATTACGATGCTGTTGCCATCAGTACGGCCGGTCAAGTCAATGCCGAAGACGGGTATATTGTTTATGCCAACGAAAATATCCCCGATTACACAGGCATGAAGATTAGGGGGATCATTGAAAATCGATTCCACACGCCGGTAAAGGTAGAAAATGATGTGAACGCCGCAGCGCTCGGAGAGGCTTATTTTGGTGCGGCGGCATCGTTTGATGATTTCTTATGTCTTACTTTTGGCACAGGTATTGGCGGAGCCATCGTTCTGAATCATCAAATATACCGAGGAGCGAACGGAGTGGCGGCGGAATTCGGCCATATCTTTACGCGTCCGATGTCGGTTATGAGCGGCGAAGCGAGGAAACCGTACTATGAAAGTTATGCCTCAACGACCGCTTTGATTCAGATAGCCCAACAAGCTGATCCGGAATGTGTGGACGGGAAAGTTTTTTTTGATAAAATAAGATTAGGAAACAATAAATTAAATCAAATTTTACATGCTTGGGCTGCCGAAGTATCCGTTGGTTTAGCTTCACTCATTCATATTTTTAATCCCTCCGCTATTATAGTTGGTGGCGGGGTGATGGAGCAGGATGACCTGGTTCGTTTAGTCGAGGTACAAACCAAAAGTTTGATCATGGAAAGTTTCTCGGATGTGAAAATTCTCAAGGCTTCCCTTGGGAACAAGGCTGGTTTATTAGGTGCGGCATCACTGTTTTTACGATGAATATGACGCAGCTGTAATCCATAATGTCCTAAATGTCCGAATCCTGAGGATTAAAAGAGGTGATGGGTTGCGTGCAATCAATATTTTTACAACGATTCATTCCAAGTACAACAACCTGACCAATACAGAAAAAAAAGTAGCGGATCATGTCTTGGAAAATGCGAAAAGTGTCGTATATATGTCGATTACCGACCTTGCGGATGTTTGTGGAGTAGGCGAATCCAGCATATTCAGGTTTTGCAGGTCCTTGAGCTATAAGGGATACCAGGATTTCAAAATTGCACTGGCACATAGCATCACAGTGGAAAATGAGATCCCTCAGCTTAACGAAAAGGTTTTAATGAATGATACAATCGACCAGGTTGCTTCCAAGGTGCTGGCAACGAATATAAGCGCGTTGAACGAAACGTTTAATTTAATCGATAGCTCCAAAATCGATCAAGCAATAGATTGCTTGCTTAAAGCGGAACGAATCATATTTTTTGGTGTCGGTTCATCTTTAATGACGGCTATGGAAGCGAAAATTAAATTTATGCGCATCACCAACAAAACGGAATGCACCATCGATTCGCATCTTCAGATGATGTCCGCGGCTTTAATGACGAAACGGGACGTAGCTGTAATCATTTCTTACTCCGGCTCGACCAAGGATACGATTGAAGTGGCCCAGAAGGTAAAAGAATGCGGAGCTACTATCATTTCTATAACTCGGTTCGTGAAGTCTCCGCTGACTTCCTATTCTGATCTTACTTTGCTTTGTGGTGCGAATGAAGGCCCTCTGCAGGGAGGTTCCTTATCTGCTAAGATTTCACAGCTCTACTTGCTGGATGTATTGTATGTTGAATATTTCAAAAGATCTTACGAGGAATCGATTCGGAATAAAGAAGGTACAGCGGAGTCCGTGGTCGTAAAGATGCTTTGAGGTATTGCGAATCGAGCAAGCTGATGAAATATATCTTCAAATTGAGCCTGGTATGATCGCAGTCCATTCCCTTTTTTTGCACGAAATTGGGAGTGGACTGTGACGTATCAGAGTTTTGAGACACAATCCTCTATCCCTATTTGTCCATGGAGACGCGATCATTTCCGCTAACCTGAAGCGCATCCTGTAGCTCGTTAATCTCTTTTGTTAATTTTGAAAACCCTTTGATTTCAGGAACGGTTTTTTTGGATGGCAACTGATGATGTTCGGCAGCTTTTGCCATAGTATCAAAAACAAGAAGCAATTGGGACTGGCTTTCATCTGAGAGGATGGGCCTATTTGTTGTTTTTAGACAGGATTCAAGCAAATACCCCAACTGCTCTATGGCAAACATAGCAGGCCAGAGAAGTTCTAAAGCTTTTTTGTTGTTAGGAATTTCCCCCAAAGCTGTTGTGAATACGAGTTTTAAATTAGATAAATGGATTTGCAGTTTGCTTCGCTCTTTATCGTCAACATGCTTTTCCTCTTGTTGCTCTGAGAACAATACCAACAGAAACTGCAGCTCGCTTCGAATCGTTTTCGCCATTAAATGGGGAAGTAAGTTTGAAGCTTGCCTCGAGCCTACCAATAATGCTCCGACCAGGCCTATAATGGCTCCTATCACAACATCTATTATCCTTGCGGTTGCAAAATAGCTAAAGTCATATAATGGGGATGTGCTTTCTGCCATCAGCAGAGAATTGGATGTGATAAATAACGCTGCGATCCCATAGTTAAATACAATAGCAAGCTCCGTAAGTACTGTGAACAACACGATTGCGACTACGATAACAATCCCCTCAGGCTTAACGGATAGGATAAGGGTTGCAATGACAACTCCAACGATCGTTCCTATAGAACGCTGGATTGAACGGTGAAAGGTAGCAACGATAGTTGATCCTGACATCACAGCTGCACAGGATAAAGTAACCCAATAAGAGTGATTAAATTGAAATGAATTAGCTATAATAGCAGCAATAGTGAGGACTACGCCATATCTTATAGCTATAAAGAAAACAATGGAGTTTGTATCAAAGGATCCCCCTAAGACGGTCATGGGAGACGGTCTAGAACTGGGTATCATCTCCCTACTGATCTTGGTCATGGGTACCCTCAAGATGGCATCAGCATGATCGATTAAACTCAATAACCGATAGATGCCTTTGTCTGCCTGCTCTGTTCGGGTGGGCTTATTAGCATTAACGTTATCTTTATGATCAAGCGAAGCTGCGATAAACCGGACAGAACTCCCTAATTCAGACGGAAGCTTACCGCTGCGTTCCTCACAATACTCAAGGATGTGTAAAAATATCGTATTGGCTTGATCATTTAAAAGTAACAGTCTTTTATATTGATCTGAGCTGTGCCAGGATAGGTGTCCTGCTAGGAGTGTCTCTTCGGCTGCATTCAGTGTAGATATGAGCTTCTGTCTCGCTGCATTAAAATGATCTGTACCTACTGAATCCATAAAGTCAGCAAGCATGGTGTATACGTTCCTTACAGCAAGGGTCTCAGGCCCATGAGGCTTAATAAACCAACCGATCATTCCCAGAATCCAGGATAAAGCCCCGCCTACAAAAACAAGCCCTGCACGCAGTGGAGCAAGTGCCGGATCTATCGGCATGCCAGTAGACATTAGAAATCCTAAAACAAAAAATATAGCAGAGGGGCCTGCCATTTTGAAAGCGCCAAAAACAAATACAGCGATGGCCCCAATGATACCCACAGCAATTGCTGCTGCAGACGGGTAAGGAGCAAGCAAAGTTCCTAATCCAACGGATAAGGTCATGCCAAGAAGTGCCAAAAATAGCTTTTTGGCTCTATGGGCATAAGGTACATTGAATGTATACAGATAGGTGAAGCTTCCTATACCTGCAATCAGTCCGTATTGTAAACTCCCGAACAAGAGTCCCAGGAGGACAGGTAAACCTGAACATATTCCTGCACCGATGGCCTTTTCCCAGGGAAGAGGACTTTTGTTGATTGTAAAAGCTTGTTTTATCATCGTGTTAAGAGAGGGAGAGATAGATCCGGAAAGCATCATCCTTTTACTTTTATGCATCCAGCTTCCTCCATTCAGCGAACATATCATCGCCCTAACCCTAAGAAATAAGACGTAAACTCTTATCGTTATTATCTCTCATTACGACATGGTTCATGTAAAATAAAACAGATGAGCAAGAAACAAAAATCAGCTGGAGTTGCCTGAGTGCTTTTTCCAAATTAAGTATAAACCTTAGACCTGTTCTAAGGTCAATAACTAATCGGTTAAGTCCAGGATGTTTCATGAAATTTGATGAACATAAAAAAAGACAACTCCTGATGAATCCAGAAGTCATCTCTTGGACAATGTTAGAAATTCGCGTTTCCCATTTTGCCTGATTGAAAGTCTTGAAAGGCTTCAGCAATTTCTTCAGGGCTGTTCATGACAAAAGGCCCGCGTTGAAAAATAGGCTCATGGATAGGCTCGCCGCTTAGAACAATGACAAGTGCATCATCACTTAGACCTTCAATGAGGATTTCCCCAGAGGTGTTTCCAAATAGAACAAAGGTTCCTTCTTTGGCGATGGTGTCTTCGTTTATTTTAGCTTCTCCCCTTAGCACCAAAGCGGCAGTATTAAAAGAAGAAGGAAGTTCAAATTGTGCTTTCCCATGTTTTTTGAAATCAATATCAAACAAGTGGATCGGCGTGAAGGTGCTGGCAGGCCCGCGAACTCCGTTATATTCACCAGCGATGATGCGAACGACTCCACCTCCGTCAGGCAGTTCGGCTCTGCCCATATCCTTTTTCAATAGTTCTTGATATTGTGGAGGATTCATCTTATTTGCACGGGGGAGATTTACCCATAGTTGAATAAAATGAAAGGTACCTCCGCGTTGGGAAAATTTCTTCTCGTGATATTCCTTATGCAGCAGCCCTGAGCCTGCTGTCATCCACTGAACATCCCCAGGTCCAATAATCCCATGATTGCCGTGATTATCATGATGCTCGACGAAACCTTCGTAAGCAATAGATACGGTTTCGAAACCTCTATGAGGATGAGCGCCCACTCCCTTGGTTTCGTTGCTGGGTGGAAAAACAAACGGTGCATTATAATCCATCAGGATAAATGGGCTGAATCGTTGTCCAAAATTAGTACCTGAAGGGAAATAGTTAGATACACGAAATCCATCGCCTACCATGTGGAAAGGGGCACCGTGGTAAGTTCCTTCTATGTTCCGAAATGATGCTGTCATGTTATAACACTCCTTTACCTAATTGTTTTAACAGCTCAATAGCTTCTTGCTTTTGAGATGATGAGAGACCGTTCATCATTTGTTGAATACTTCCTGCATGCAGGGGGAAAATACGATCAAACATTTCTTTACCGGCAGACGTTAACTCAGCATAAACAACTCTTCGATCCTCTTGGCAAGGGATTCGGATAACCAGCTGCTTTTTTTCCAGCTTATCTAGGTTGTAGGTCATCGTGCCGCTTGTGATCAGAATTTTTTCGCCAATTTGTTGAATTGGTATTTTGCCTTTGGTATATAAAACCTCCAGGATTCCAAACTCGGATGGGGTCAGCTCGTAATTTTTAATATCTTTTGCAGCTTTATCCATGATGCTCTTGTAGGTTTTGGATAACACCACTAAAAGCTTGAGGGAAAGGGTTTGATCATCAGGTTCAGTTTGCTTCGTCAAGGTGAATCACTCCCTGTAAATATCTTGATATGAAATATCTTTAATTAAAGATATCATAGATTCAATGTTTAGTCAACTTGTTATCCCGATCTAATGTAGAGGTACTCGGTTAATATGGTATACTATTCTCGCGTATAAGGCTATCGCACCATTTTATGTGTTCTAGAAGGTGGAGTTGTAATGAAGCAAAAGGTCATCGATATCGGTTTTCTTATGGCAGGTGCACTCATGTTTGCACTTGCTGTCAATCTTTTTATTATTCCCAATACGTTTGGAGAAGGCGGTGTAACAGGCTTAACAATTATTTCCTATTACCTGTTCCAGTGGTCTCCTGGATTGGTCAACTTGATTTTGAATGCTTTTTTA
This sequence comes from Paenibacillus sp. 1_12, assembly GCF_900114475.1. Classification (GTDB taxonomy): domain Bacteria; phylum Bacillota; class Bacilli; order Paenibacillales; family NBRC-103111; genus Paenibacillus_S. The sequence goes on from NZ_FOTE01000013.1 coordinate 96,762, forward strand.
CTCATGATCGGCTATAAGTTTTTGGATAAGACAACGATTGTGTATACCATTATTGCTGTGGTATTCAATTCTTTTTTTCTATATTTAACAGAGGGCTGGCGTATTGCTTCAAATGAACTGTTGGTGAATGCCATATTTGGGGGCGTATTCGCTGGAATTGGCTTGGGTCTGATTATACGGGTTGGTGGCACAACGGCGGGATCTACGATTTTGGCCAGAATCGCTAATAAGTATTTGGATTGGAATATCAGCTACTCCCTGCTGTTTTTGGATTTGATCGTTGCGGCTTCTTCTTATTTTATTATTGGGGCTCAAAGCTTGATGCTTACGATCATCATGCTGTATATAGGTGCCAAAGTAATGGATTTTATTATTGAAGGCGTTAATCCCAAAAAGGCGATTATGATCATATCCGAAGAACAGAATAAAATCGCAGAGCAAGTGAACGTGCTGTTGGACAGAGGCGTTACGGTTATATATGGACATGGCTATTATTCAAAAAAGCCCAGAGAAATCCTGTATATTATTGTAAGCAAGCAGGAAGTCAATTTGCTCAAAAAAATTGTGAAGTCAATTGATAACGATGCGTTTATCACCATTCATGATGTGCGTGATGTGTTTGGAAACGGGTTTGTTGATATGTCTAAGTAATTCTACAGCAATTAATCTAACCTCTAAAGCCACGTTTAGAGGTTATTGCAATTTTTTTGGAGATAAATCAAGTTGTCAGGTATTGTTTTTGATAAAATAGAAGCTGTTATTTGGAAGATCAAATTGCGCATGGAGGATAGCCGACGCTTATGAGCTACAACCTATATATATCTGCATTACTAATGGCCGCTACCTGCTGCTCATTGTTTATATCCTATCTATGTTGGAAAAGAAGGGAGCTTCCGATCGCGGTTAGTTATGGCCTGGGCATGCTGGCGGGTTCCTTCTATTCCTTTGGATATGCTTTTGAAATTGTCAGCTCCAATCTGGAAGAAATCCGCTTTTGGCTGAGATTTGAATATATTGGCATTCCTTTTGGTACGGTACTATGGTTTATCATGGTGCTGCAGTTTACCGGATACCAAGCGTTTCTGAATAGACGGAGAATCGCTGTGCTTCTGATTGTTCCTTTTATTACGTTTGTCGCACATTATACGAACGATTGGCATCATTGGTTTTATAAAAGCATCGAAATTGACGATTCTGAGGGCTTTCCGCTGGCTTCCTTGGTCACAGGTCCACTATACAAACTTCATGTGGGGTATGCGTATTTCTTTTGTATCATCGGGATGGGGTTGTTGCTCCGTATGTACCAGAAAGCGGCTCCTGCGGTGAGGAAGCAAATTACTTTTGTGGTAATTGGGTCCTGCGGGCCATACGGAGTGACCATTTTATATTTGATCGGTATTGTCCCTACTCCCATTGACTTTTCTCCCTTCGGGTTTGTTTTTTCGGGGATTTTCTATATGTGGGGAATTTATCAGTTTAACATGCTGAAGCTGGCTCCTCTGGCTTTGCAAAAGGTGTTTGAATCGATGCGGGACGCGGTTATTGTATTGGATATGGATTACAAGGTCACGAGCTTCAACCAGTCAGCCAAGCGGGTGATGAGGGGATTGAATCATAAAAAAACAAAGAGAATGCCAGCTTCGGAAATTCTCTCCTTATACCCTGAGCTTTTGGACAGGATCATGCAGGAGCCATTTAAAGAGAGCAGGTTGATGATTACAGAACCGGAAACCTCCAAAATTTATAGTGTCCATCTTTCACAGGTCAATGACAGCAATCAGATTGCAATGGGTATCATGCTGCTGTTAAGCGATGTAACGGAGGATGTCCTCACTCAGAAAAAGCTGCTTGCCAATGCCCAACAGCTGGGTGAACTGAATTCGTTCAAGGATAAGTTATTCAATGTCATTGCTCACGACATTCGTGATCCGCTTGCTATACTTATGAGCCTGATGGAGCTTATGGAGGAGGAAATGCATTCCTGCGATGGGGAGCATGAGGAGGTAGTGAACGAAATGGGGCAGCAAATCCAGAATGCCTTTATATTGGTGGAAAGTTTGCTGGAATGGTTCCGCAGCCAAAAAGGGGGGATGGTGTTTAATCCCGTCATCGTTGATTTATCTCTAGCTATTCAGGCTAATATCCGGCTTCTACAGGTGCGCAGCAAAGGCAAACACATTCAAATAACTTCATACATCCCGGAGGGGACATGGATATATGCCGACAAAGAAATGTTGGATTTGATCATCCGCAACCTGCTCTCCAATGCAATTAAATTTACGAATAATGAAGGAAGCATTCAATTAGATGCTCGTCAGGTGGACAATGAAATGATCGTATCCATTGGAGACTCGGGAGCTGGTATGACACCGGATAAGGCGAGCACTTTATTTCAGGACGCTTATCCGGTTTCTTCCGATGGAACGGCTGGAGAAACAGGTGTGGGGATGGGGCTTACGTTATGCAAGGAATTCGTTCGAATGAACGGGGGGGATATCTGGTTCGACAGTATATTGAATCAAGGCAGCACCTTTTACTTTTCCATTCCAATGCTTCACGAGGAAGCTTATACGACTACCGGACAAAAGGGAAAGAGGAATGCGATATGAAGATCGTCGTGATTGATGACGAAAGGGCGATGCATTTAATCATGAGGCGGATGTTGGGCAAGATCGAGGAGGTCCATGTCGTGGGCTGCTTTGTGGAGACGATGACGGCATTTTCATATCTGGAGAACCACGAAGTGGATCTGTTGCTTGTCGATATTAGTATGCCGAGAGAGAGTGGACTTGATTTTGCCCAAAGGTTGAGAGAGCGTGGAGGACGCATGAAAATCGTCTTCGTTACCTCACACCAGGATTATGCCCTGTCGGCATTTGACGTCCATGCTTACGATTATATTGTGAAGCCAGTTACACAGGAAAGACTTCACCGAACGATTCAGAGAGCACTTTCCGAGCAGTCGGTTGAAGCTTCTCGGGAGGATCGAAGAATGGCGCCCCCTACTGCGGGGATGATGGAAACGAAACTTGAATTGAAGGGAGACGATCTAAAAGCTGTGCAGGAGTCCCGTATCAACCCGCTTGTGAATGGGCCGGATGACAGTTCAAAGCCTTTGGACCCTCATGATGTTACGGGTACCAGGGATTCCTCACAGCTCCTTCTAGATCCCTTGACGAACCGCGAAGTCGAGATTTTGCTGGCCCTGACAGAAGGCTTGTCCAATAGGGAAATAGCCGATCGTTTTAGATTGACAGAAGGAACCGTTAAAAACCATTTATACAATCTGTACAGCAAACTCAGTGTAAAGCGGCGATCACAGGCTATCAAGCGGGCAAGGGAGCTGCAGATATTGGGGTAAGGAATGCAGTTAATTAATGTAATTTCTATTAAATAAAAGCAATAAACTGTCGATATTAATAGAAAAGATTGAATTTGGGGTGTTAAATTTGAATGTTTCTACATATACAACACATCTGATACCTAACCTTTACGATGTTAAAGCGAGGGCAGCAGATCCAGCTATGTACGCAGGCGCGATGCCTGGCTCCAGGCAAAAAGAAGACATACTTGAGATTAGTTCAAAAGGCAGGGAGTTGGCTGCGGGTTCCATTGACATGCAGCCGGCACAATACTATGGCACAGCTGAAATTAACGATTCGTTGAAAAGTATTTTATCGGGCAAATCGCCTGAGGTCAGCAAAGCGGTCTATACGTTAATTCAGTCAAATTTGCTTCCTGACGGTTCGGTGTCGGATGAGCAGGAAAGGGCGGCTCTGCTAGAGACAGGCTTGTCGCAAGCGAAGTTTCTGGCCGATAACTATATGACGGGTGAAGAGTCTACCCGATTCTTGTCCACCATAAATCAAATTGCGGCAATAGCCAAAACAAGAACCGTCAATCCAGAAACGGGCCAAGCGTCCTATGTTACGCCTCCTGAGAGGCCAAGGGGTGCTCCTGAAGGCTATGTCAGTACGGGAGAGTTAATGAAAAGGTTCGATCCCGAGGCGTACAAACAATTAGGAGAGGCCATGATGAATGGTGGGGACTGGGGTAAGATTTTATTTCAATTCGCATTAAAGGCTTCCCATAACAATGAGTGGACAACCAAATATAAAGAAGAAACGAACAAGATTGTGAATGATTTACGGAACACCCCAATAACAAACCGATTCGCTGGCGCCGATACGTCCAGTATGAAAGCTTTCTTGACAGACATGATCACCCAATTTCAGCGATCTTCATTGTCCAATACGGAGTCTTTGACGAAGAATATGCAGCAGTTTGCAAACGTTTTGGGACATTGAAACAGTTGTTACATGTAAAATCCCGCTCCAGTGCGTTATTATGGAGCGGGATTTTTATATGTACATGCATTAGATAAGAGATACGCTGTTGGGGTATGATGTAAGAGAATATTGGAGTATGATGTTAAAGGATTATGGAGAGTTCCTTGATTAGGCATCATCACGCCATTAGAATCGAGGAAGCATTTCATTCAAGTTAAATAGGAAAGGTGAGAGAATGACTAGATTATCTTCATGGACAACTACCTTTGCATCTTTACAGTGGTTATTTTTTATTTTTGCCAATACGGTGGTTGTACCCGTATCTATTGGCTTGGCATTTGATTTGCAGCCGCAGGAAGTTGCCGGTATTCTTCGCAGTTCATTGATTTTTACAGGGGTCGCATGTCTGCTCCAAGGGCTTGTAGGGCACCGTTATCCAATCATGGAGGGACACTCGGGAGTGATGTGGGGATTAATCCTCAATCTCTGTTTATCAGCCTCTTCCATGGGAATGAGTTATTCGTCAATAGGCGGGGGAATTGCAACGGGTATGCTGCTCGCGGGAGTGGTTGTACTTATACTGGGGGCGTTTAATCTTCTGGTTTTTATTCGAAAAGTATTCGCGCCGATGGTTATGAGTGTTTACTTGTTTTTATTAACCTTTCAACTCGTGTTTATCTTTTTCAAAGGAATGCTAAAGATTTCACCGGACGGTACACTTGATTTACCGATAAGTTTATTTTCATTAGGAATTGTTGTTTTGGTAAGCTTAATAAAAATTAAAGGGGGGAATGTTGTAGGGAGCTTTTCTATTCTAATAGGAATAATCGTTGGTTGGATATTATACCTGATTATTTTTCCGTCAGAGCCATCATTTAGCAGCCCATCCGACACTGGAGTTCCGATTTTTCCATTAGGTATGCCGAATTTAAACATAGGTATTATTACGATCGTGTTCATAGCCAGTTTTATTAATCTGAGTAATACGATCACGTCTGTTCAAGCGGCATCAACCCTTCTGAATGAAAAACCATCGCAGGGTCAGTTTAACCGATCATATTTATTATCTGGCTTGTACTCCATAGGGGCCTCTGTTTTTGGGTTGGTTTCCTTTGCACCCTTTTCATCATCCATTGGATTCCTGGAAAGTACGCGTATTTTTAATCGTAAGCCATTTCTGATTGGCGGCGGACTGATCGCTATGCTGGGCATTATATCCCCCTTAAGCAGAATGTTAGCCACACTGCCTTTAACAGTGGGAAATGCGGTTTTATTTGTTGCGTATTTACAGCTGTTTGGAACCTCTTTAAGAAGCTTAAACGGGTACGTATTTAATTCAATAACGATTTATCGGTTAGCTGCTCCTGTGTTGATCGGAATTTGCATCATGAATGTTAATGTCGCGTACTTTAACCATTTACCTATTTTATTGCAGCCTTTAGTTTCAAATGGCTTTATTATGGGAGTTTTGTTATCCATTCTGCTTGAAAAACTTGTGAAATGGGATGAAGGAAGTGGATAGTAGTCACCGTTGACTAATCCATTTAAACGATATATAATCATAAATATAATAATCACATGTGACTATAATATTTTCGTGGACATAGATCAAACAAATTGCCCTTATGAAGAGTAACATACAACAGGAGGGATACAGTTATGGTTCAATTCGGCGCACTTCATATGCAAGCTGTTTCCAGTATCGGTATGATTGCAATGGCATTGCTCACCATCTTTGTTCGTATGCGGGCAGCCAGCAAACCGGTCTCTACGGTGAAGATCATTATGCCTCCAATTGGCATGAGTACGGGCTTCTTTATGTTTGTCTCGCCCGCTTTTCGGGTGCCTGGGACTTGGGCTTTGCTTGCTTTATTGGTGGGACTGCTATTCTTTTCCTACCCATTAATCCGCAGTTCTAAATTGGAGCTGCACAGTGGTGAAGTATTTGTCAAGCGATCGCAGTCGTTCGCCTACGTAATGCTGGGCCTGTTGGCACTTCGCATAGCGCTTCATAGCTACATTGAACAATATATATCGATCCCGCAAACGGGAGCCATTTTCTTTTTGCTCGCTTTTGGAATGCTCGTACCTTGGCGGGCCGCTATGCTGCTGAGATACCGCAGACTGCTGCGAACCGTTGCATAAAGCATGCCACCAGCTATTCACAGAAATAACTAGAATAGGCCCTATTAGCGTTCCAAGCTAAATAGGGCTCTTTTGCTATTCATTATTTAACGTTTTGCTCAGCAGCGTGTTGAATAATGGTTGAGATGTCTTTGTCCAGCTTATTGACAGAAGACCCGGAGTTTAGGGTAGCTTTTACTCGATCCATGGTACTTAAATCGTCGGTATTGTTAACCGTTAATACGCGGATATTTCCCCCGAAGATCGATTGAATCTCGCTTTGTGCACGCCCCAGGCCATTATCTTTAGTACCTTGAATCTGTATGGGTCCGGTACCTCTGGAACTCTGCAGCCCTTTTCCCGACGAGCCTGTATGTGAGCTCAATAATTTGCTCTGCAGCGGTTCATAACTTGCCCCATCGGTGTGCGGCTCCGCCTCTCCTAATACAACCAAATCACCCAGTACTAATACTTTAATCCCGGATATACCCGCATCGTTCAGCATGGTTTCAATCTGGGATGAAACACCATTGGCGAGAAGGCTTGAACTGCCAATACGGCTATATACAGATGTGCCCATTCCGCTAAAGGTCGATCCATGCTGGTTCGTAGTTTTAACTTTAGGACCATCGTAGCTTGGAATGATATTGCTATCCGTGTTGGCTTTTTCATTATGTGCATGCAGAGGTGCCGGTGTTGAATTTATTTCTGTCGATTTTGCTTGTTGGCCCTGTTGCGCACTCGTGCAAGCTGATAAAATAACTGCTGCAATTAAAATCGGGACCGTGCTTTTGATCCAAGTTGTTGTCATCCTAATCCCCCATGTAAGTCGTTGATAGCCACTTTCTACTATTATTATCCTAACGCTTATTTATTATTTGTTGAGCTTTCGAATCCAATTAACAAATTTTGATGTTTAATCCATTAATAACTTGCGAATAGTAATGTACAACGTAGGAGGTGGATTATCATAGCTAATCAAAGTGAACACAAAGAACCTGATGAATCTCGCCGCAAATTTTTAAAAAATTCAGGGTATGCGGTTGGTGGTCTTGTCGTGGGTGGTGTGGTAGGAAGTCTGTTTCGAAAAACGTCCAATCCGGCCGCTCCCGTCACTCCCGTCACGCCTGCTCCTGAAGCAGTGAACTATAACCAAGCATTGATGTATTTTAATCAGGAGCAATTTTTGATTACGGAAGCTGCTACCGAACGGATTTTCCCTGGTGATGACAATGGGCCTGGGGCCAAAGATTTGGGCGTAGCCTACTTCATCGATCACCAACTAGCTAGTGAATGGGGCTCTAATGGCAGAGAATATATGCAAGGTCCCTTTTTTGCAGGTGAAAAGACTCAAGGCTATCAAGGCCGATTAAAGCGCAAAGAAGTGTTTGATATCGCACTGCGTGAGATGCAGAACTACAGCATGCAAAAGTATCAGAAGGGCTTTACCAGTCTTGCTCCTGAAGAACAGGATGCCGTGTTGAAAGCATTTGAAACTGACGAGGCTAAGCTGACCACGATATCGGCTAGCGGATTTTTCAAGACGCTTTTCGGCAGTACGATGGAAGGGGTATATGCGGACCCGCTATATGGGGGCAACAATAAAATGAATGGCTGGAAAATGAAAAATTTCCCAGGAAATCAAATGTCGTATACCGACATCATTGAGCAGGACAAATTTGCGAAAATAGCGCCGGTAAGCTTGAGAGAGCATCTTCCCCATTAAAAAAGAGGTGAACCTATGGCAACAAAATTGGCTAAAGTGGATGTTGTAATTGTCGGAGTTGGTTGGGGCGGCGGGATTATCGCGTCGGAATTAACAAAAGCAGGACTATCCGTAGTAGGCTTGGAACGTGGAAAGGAACGCAAGACGGAAGATTATTACATGGTGCATGATGAATTGCGTTATGCTTTACGGTATGAGATGTTTCAGGATCTATCCAAAGAAACCATCACTTTTCGCAATAACGAGAAAATTCGCGCGTTGCCGATGCGTTCTTACGGTTCTTTTTTGCTTGGAGAAGGGCTCGGCGGTGCCGGCAGTCACTGGAATGGTCAAACGTTTCGTTTTTTACCGTACGATTTTGAAATCAAATCCAAAACAATTGAGCGGTATGGAAAAAACAAAATCCCTGAAGGCATGACCATCCAAGACTGGGGTATTACCTATGATCAGCTGGAGCCCTACTTTCTCCAATTCGAGAAAATGGCGGGAATTTCCGGTGAGGAAAATCCGCTTGGGGGGAAGCGCTCTGAAAAGTACCCGACTCCACCAATGAAGATCTCGCCTGTCATGAAAATGTTTGCTGATGCCTGCAAAGGGCTTAGCTATCATCCTTATATTATGCCTTCGGCTAATTTGTCAGAAACCTATACGAACCCGGATGGGATTACGAGAGCTGCTTGTCAATACTGCGGCTTTTGTGAACGTTTTGGCTGCGAATATGGGGCTAAGGCCGAACCTATTGTCACCGTCATTCCGGTAGCTAAGAAAACGGGCAAGTTTGAAATTAGAACCCATTCGAATGTGAGACGCATATTACATAAGGACAATAAAGCAACAGGGGTCATGTATGTCGATGTTACAACGGGAGAAGAATTCGAGCAGCCTGCCGATATCGTTGTCGTAACCAGCTATGTGTTCAACAATGTACGTTTGCTGTTAACGTCCAATGTAGGCCGTCCCTATGATCCTGCTACCGGTACGGGTGTAATCGGGAAGAACTATGCGTATCAAGTCGAGGCGGCAGCCGCTGTCGGATTTTATGAAAATAAGGAATTTAACTTGTTTGCAGGTGCTGGGTCGTTAGCCATGACCATAGACGATTTTAATGGAGATAATTTTGATCATAAGGATCTTAATTTTATTCATGGCGCAAGCATTTCCTTCGGACAATCGGGTAACCGGCCGATACAAAATAATACGGTTCCTCCGGACACGCCGAGCTGGGGCAAGGATTTCAAAGCTTCCTCGATCAAATATTTCAACCGTAACATATCCGTATGGGCAGAGGGATCCTGTATGCCGTATCAGCAGCATTTCCTTGATTTAGATCCAACGTATAAGGATTCATTCGGGGATCCGTTAGTGCGCATTACGTTTGATTTTGAGGAGCGGGACCGAGAATTAGTGAAGTTCATGGGGACTAAATGCGGTGAGGTTTTGAAGCAAATGGGCGCGGACCAAGTAGTGACGTACAACGAGCAAGGGCCTTATGAAATTACCCATTACCAATCCACGCATAACACAGGCGGGGTTATTATGGGGGCAAGCCCGGATACATCGGCTGTGAACTCGTACTTGCAAATGTGGGATATGGAAAACGTGTTTGTGGTCGGTGCTTCGGCATTTGCACACAATAGCGGCTACAATCCTACAGGTACGGTCGGAGCTTTGGCTTATCGCGCTGCGGACGGGATAGTGAAATATAGCAAAAGTGGCGGAATGCTCGTATAAAATATGTGATAAATATGGACCTATTCATGGGTGCTCTCAACTCAGATACAAAATAAGGACCACGGTGCTGCCATCGCAGAGCCATGGTCCTTATTCATGGTGTGGCACGTAATCTCTTGCTTTCATATACGAGTTCTGGGACAATAAAAAAATAGATTCTTGTAAGAAAAAGCAGACTGGAGAGGACGTTATAGAATGAACTATAAAATGATCGTACTTGATTTAGACGATACCTTACTTCGAAATGACCATACCATCTCACCGCGCACCCTAAAAGCCTTAATCAACGCACAAGAAGCAGGGGTTAAGGTTGTGCTTGCTTCCGGCCGCCCTACCTTTGCAATGAAGCATATTGCCGAGGAATTGGAGCTTGGAAAATATGGGAGCTATATTTTATCCTTTAACGGGGCCAAAATTACAAACTGCACCACCCAGGAGCAGTTATTTAGCAGTACATTGTCGCCGGAAACGGTACATGATTTATACATCATTAGCAAGCAGGAGGAAGTATGGATTCATACTTATGTCGGTGATGATATCGTAACAGAAACCAATAACGAGTATACCGATATCGAAGGCGAAATTACGGGCATGGAAATCGTACAAGTAGACAGCTTTGTCGACGCGATTCATCAGCCTGTCGTCAAAGTATTAATGATGGACGCCCCTGAAAAGCTGGCAACGGTCGAAAAGAAACTCCAACAACAGCTCGAAGGTAAATTGAATGTGGTACGCTCGAAACCATTTTTTCTAGAATTCACAGAAGCTGGTGTAGATAAAGCAACTAGCTTGCAGCAGCTTATTCAGCAGCTTGGAATTCAACAAGAAGAGGTAATTGCTGTAGGAGACAGCTTCAATGACCTTACCATGATTGAATTTGCAGGACTTGGTGTGGCCATGGGGAATGCTCATGCGGATATTAAAAAAATCGCCAACGTGGTTACGGATACGAATATGAATGATGGAGTTGCCAAGGTCGTTGAGACCTATATTTTAAATAAGCTTACAGGAACATATACAGTTAATTAACTAAAGAGCTGGATGGTTGAGGTGTCCTTCTGAATGAATCTATTCGGGTTACTGTAAATTGCCGGTATCCTGTATGTTGATGTCAACCGTAAATTGGTATTTCAGCTTAGGTAACCACTCGTCTCTCCAATGGCTTCTTTGCTGCTCCGACATGTGACTGCTGAAGCATAACCCAAGGCCGAGAATATCGACTTGATGTGCCTGCGTTTTTTTAAGCAAACGGTTGTATCGATCGCCGACAATTTTCACCAATTTATTCTTGATTTCGTCGTTGCTCATGCCCTCACTTTTTTCTTCAATAACGACATCTAATTTCATGCGGCTTCTAAGACTCGGACCACTTTTCCAATCAGCCTGATTGGAAATGCTTGCCTTTACAACAGTGACGGAGGCTGCATTCATCACTTCCAGAATGCCTCCTCCAAACGATCCTTCGAACAGATTATAGATGAACATCTCATCCGTAGATACCATTTCCAACATACGCCCATCACGCATCATGGCGGAGCCATGAAAATCGAACAGTGTATCTTTACCTTTGGATATAATTGGAATGGCGATATCCTCCAAATCGGAATTGATACTGCGAAATGCCTTCCATAAAGGGACAATAGAAATATTCGGAGTCCACCCCGCTTGTTTGCTGAAAAAATCGTATTCCGTCGCACCGACATTCGATGTCCTTTGGTCATGCATCAAAGGTTCCAGATCACCCTTAACCGATGCCACCAAAATCTTGGGAGGAATATCGCGTGAACGAATCGCATATTCCACGATATCTTTGATCCCCTTCTTGGCGATGCTTTCGCTGAACAGAATTAATTTTAAATGCATTAAATCGATGTCTACATCTGCTTTTGTCCGCATCTTGTCAAAGGACTTGGCAATGCTTTGTGCTTCCGATTCAATTACCCTCAATTTCTTCCCCATCGGATCGGGGATGCGAAGGATGACTTTATATTTTTCCTTTTGCCCCTCTGTGATCGCTATAACGACCGGTAAGTACCGCTTATTAATATCCTTATGGTTCCAGCAGCCGCTGAGCAGTGTGGCGCAGCAACAAAGGAGCGTCAGTCGAACAAGGCTCTTAAGCTTCAAGATGCTCTCCTCCTTCCGAGTTTACTTAGGATAAATACAGTTGTCGGTATGATGATCATACAATACAAGTAGGTTGCAGAAAGATACCCTTCCACATTTTTAAGCCAAGTCAAGTTTGGGATGAGCATGCCACAGACAAAAAGGGCAATCATCAACACGCCTGAGATCCAAACGCTGTTGAAAGGCACATAAAGCTTTTGAATGAGTTTAATGAGCATCCAGGCAACAAGCGAAGTATATAGAAACGAGCCCATCATGTAGGCAACCACATAAAACAAGGTTAACCTGTCAAACATAAGCCAAGCGATTTCTACAGTATCCATCACAGCGAGCATCGGAAATTGCAATTTGGAAGCAGCTTTTTGACCGAAAGTAAGGATGGGATTGTACACAGATAACAAATGAAAAGGGAGCAGGCACACATAGGTCAAGATCAGATATCGGCTCTTTTGCGGCATAAGAAACTTCCGAACCGGAATCATTCCTATAAATAAAAAAGGTAAAAACGAAAGCGTGCCGGAATAATAATTAGCATTGGAAAGAAAGTCCATCTTCATGTTCATAAGAGGGAAGACGTATCGGTAATCCCAGTTTTGAATTGAGGACGCAATCGAAAACAGAATCAGGGGAACTATTAAAATACTGAAGAGCACACATGTACGGAGAATGGTAGGGATCCCTTTTGATGCGCCGTAAAAGATAAGAGTCCAAAGGAGCATCACGGACCACAGCGGAAAACGGGGGAGAAAAGTTATGATAAGCATTTCCGAGTGCGTACGAGGGATGAGAGTCAGGTAGACAAACAAATAAACGGCCAACGGAATCAATAAAATGCGTGCGAGCCATTTCCCCATTTTTTCTTTGAATATGTCAATCAGATCCTCTTGTGGGGAGGACAATAATCCTTTTATCAGCAGCAAGAGAAATAGCCCTTCCAAGAGATAGGAGAACACCACCGGTTCCCAGAATCCCGATGTGGTAGATCCAAGTATGTACTTCGGGTAAGTGAATGCGGATAAATCAATATGAAACAGAAAAAAGGCGATGAATATGGCATATTTATTCATTCGGACCCACTTTTCTTCAAGCTAAAGCTCAGAAACGGAACCCGATATGTGGTAATCCCCGATAAAAAGAGTCCAAGCCATGTAAGCCCAATAGCGATTCCAACCACTCCATATAGGGAGCCGAAAAATAAGATGACATATTTCAACATGCGAATGGAAACGGTATTTTGAAATCCGGCTAAGGTTAGGTTGGCAATCATGGTCGCCGCTACAATAATGATCAGCAGATTGCTTACTAATTGCGCCTGAACGATGGCTTGTCCAAGAATAATCCCACCGATCATGGTGATTGTGGGTCCGATGCTTTTGGGCAGACGAATAGTAGCTTCAATAACCATTTCCATAATAATCAGCATGAGCAGCACCTCAACCAGGGCAGGGTATGGGACACCCATACGGCTCTTCGCGATGGACAGGGCCAATTCGATACGAAGCACCTCCGGGTTGACGGAAACGATCGCTACATATAAAGCGGGCATTAATAGAGCCACATGAAATCCTACGATCCGAATGAATCGAAAAAACAACATAAACAGAATAGGCTGGTTCGAGTCCGTCTTAACAGCCCAAAAGTCCGTAATTATGACCGGCAGTGCAAGAGCGATGGGAAGGTGATCGACCATGACAACGGCTTTGCCATCCAACAGGTTAAGCATCGTTTCCGCTGTAAGCTCTGTAGAAATGAATGGAGGCACAATGGAATACAGAGGTAATTCCAGTACTTGGGTCAATTGCTGAATATTATAGGCTTCCTTCTTTTTGCTATTTTCCAAGAGGGTTACCATTTGTTGAATCACATTCATATTTGCCTTATCGTCCATATAAAAGAGCCCTACATTGCAGGGATTGTCCACCCCGATAAGGTAGGTCTTCATGACCAAATGCTCGTTTTTCAATTGTTTGCGAAGAAGGCCCATGTTCGTTGAGAGATTTTCTGTAAACGCATCAAATGAGGACTGGAGAACATTTTCTGCTTGCGGTTCCGCTATGCTTCTTAGCAGTGACGGGTGTGCCGGATCGAAAAGGATAGGTTCAATGTCCCCATGGAGAAATACAGCCATCTTTCCGTCTAGCAGGTCTTGAATCATCGTATCCGCAGCCGTTTTGCGTGTACCCCCTATGGAGAGCAGAACAGGGCTAAGCATGTCGTCCGTATCCGAAGAAGTAGACCCCAGTTGATGAAGTGCTTCCGTTGTTTTCATATAATCGACAAGTGAATCCAAATAGCATACTTGAACATTCTGACCTAGCAATACAGTTCTAAGGGATACAAAATCAGCATTTTTTCCCAAACATTGATCGACTTGTTCGAAGGCTTGCGAAGAAGCACAGTTCATAGTCCCACCACCTTTTTCTCCGATTAGGTTGGGACATTTCTCCTTTAATTATACATAGCGTTCACCTGCATCAGAGAATCACTGAAGACAACTATACCGTGATTAAACCAACGAGTTGTTTCACGGGGAACGGCGTGATAAGCTCCATAGCAAGTCGGGCCTTTTTTTGGGAAGGTGCGTGAACACATGCTTAGCTCTGTATAAGCAGGATATCGTTTGATGTTTACGATTAGACATGTAGATGCGGTGAGGAGTGCAGATCACTTCGACGATGCCGCACTTACGCGGCGGTTTGAGGTCATTGCTGCAGAGATAGTTGCTTATTGCGGGATTTATCGTAATCGGAGTAGGTCCAATAGAAAAAGCTATCCTTCTGCCTGATCGGTGATGGATAGCCTTTTTTCCATGGATATGTTATTCTTCTTCTTCCCATTTACGTGAGTAAGCTTTCCGAGTAATCCAAAAAGTTAATCCTAATACGATAACACAGGAAGCAACCGACCCAAAGATGATAGCAGCCATCATTTTTAACACAACCCTTTTGGATATATTAAAAACCTGATTATTTAAAGACCCAAGCCCAGTTAAGCTGACTCTAGTCTGCCCATATCCCGATTGAAATAATAGTTACGTCGGTTATGGAATATGGATCGTACATAGCCCTATTATAGCATGGAGTTGGATATATCAGACTATTCGAATGTGGCGATTTTGAAGCAGACTTGGGTAGCCTCTTTTTTTATGGGTTAGACAGGGCAGAGGGGTTTTAAGTACAATGACATGGAGAACGGTCATTAGCTCTTGACATACATAGGGAGGAAACAATATTGAACAAGGCGGCACCCACGATCCTGATTTATCATAACGAGGCTGAAAAATATGCGGAGGTGGTGAAAGCACAAGGTTATACATCCGTAAGAACAGCGAAAACTCCCGAAGAGGCCAGCTTGCTTTTGCCTGGTACCGATGTACTGATGTGCTGGAATTTCCCTTCCTATTTGTTATCACAGCCCGAAGCAACTTCCGTTCAATGGATTCAATCAACTGGAGCGGGCATTGATAACTTAATATCAGATCCAACCGTACCAGAGCATATCGTGATAACTAGAGTTGTAGATCAATTCGGCGGCATGATCTCAGAGTATGTGTTTGCTTATCTATTATTCCATTGCAAGGATATGCAGAGACTACTGACTGCACGAGCTAGTCACCAGTGGGATTATTTCAGACCAGGATCGCTTGAGGGGAAAGTCATTGGCGTGGCGGGTCTGGGTTCGATTGGCTCTGAAATCGTCAGGAAAGCACGAGCATTTGATATGACGGTGTACGGACTAAGCTACAGTGGCAAACAGGCTGATTTGGTCGATCAACATTATTCGGCATCAGAGTGGAAAGCATTTGTCAGTGAACTGGATTATTTGGTGCTTACGCTACCGTTAACCTCTGAAACCCGACATGTGGTCAATCGGGATGTTCTGTTATCCATGAAGTCTAATGCCTGTCTGGTTAATGTAGGAAGAGGGCAGCTTATCGTCGAGCGAGACTTGATTGAGATATGGAACGAAGAACGGGAGCGCTCAGCGGTCCTGGATGTTTTCGAGCAGGAGCCGCTGGATAAGGAGAACCCGCTGTGGTCTTTGCCGAATGTGCAGATCACACCTCACTTGTCGGGACCGAGCAAGTTTGAAGATGTAAGTCGATTTTTCTTGGACAATTTGCAGCAGTTTGCACAAGGCAGCCCCCTGCAAGGTGTTGTAAACCGGAAACGGGGTTATTAAACAGCAGCAACACACCTCAAGCTTGCCAGAGAGGATTGTATTTGACATGAATAAAACAGACCGTATGTTAGCGATCGTACTTGAGCTGCAGCGCAAGGGTGTTTTGAGGGCGGAGGATCTGGCAGCCAGGTTTGAGACAAGTACGAGGACCATATATCGCGATATTCAAGCTCTTAGCGAGGCGGGTGTTCCGATTGTCGGTGCGCCGGGGCTCGGATATTCCTTGATGGAGGGATATTTTTTGCCTCCTGTGAGCTTTACGGTCGGTGAAGCTGTGGCACTCATGATTGGAACGGACTTTGTTGAGTACAAATTTGATTCGGATTACGGTACAAAAGCACAGAGCTCCCGGGAAAAAATCGAAGCGATCTTACCCGAGACGGTTCGCCAAGAGACATCCCGAGTACGAACAACCATTAGACTGATCACTGCGGGTGAAACGCATAATAGTGGACGTGAAAAAGAATGCATGGAAACCTTGCGCCGAGCGGTACTGGATAAGCGTAAGGTAAGATTCCATTACTCGAAGAATATGCCTGATGCTGATGGGAATCGCCATAGCGTTCGTGATGTGGCCCCATACGGACTTGTATTTATCCATGGCTCATGGATATTGGTCGCGCATTGTGATTTACGTCAGGAGCTTCGCCATTTCCGCCTATCTCGAATGAGCGATCTTACGGCTTTAGAAGATCCTTTTACGTTTCCCTCCGACTTTAAGCTGCAGGGTCATAAACCCGCAGATGACCGGAACGTACTCGTGCGTATTCAAGTACACCCGGATATTGCTGATAAAGTTAAGGAATCGAACAACTTTTTCATTACACAATTCGAGGATTATGAGGAAGGCTTATATGTGACGTTTCAAGTCCGCCAGCCAGAGGATTTACTGCATTGGGTGCTGAGCTGGGGGGCCAATGTTGTGGTGCTCGAGCCTGAATCGCTGCGGAATCGAGTCCGTGAAGAAGCCGAAAAGATGTTTAAACGCTACTGACATACTGTTGTCAGTAGCGTTTTTGTATAGTAAGAGCAGATGAATACAAAGGAGCTGCTTAAAGCCATGCATACAACCGAAGCCTTACAGCATTTTGAAGAAATTACGGCACATTATATCCAAGAATTAAATGATTTTACGATGGAACAATTAAGGCATCAATCGAGTGAAAGTGAATGGTCGCTTGGACAAATGTATCTGCATCTGATTAACTCTGCTCTGTATATGCAGCTGCGTAATGTGGATGATTGTATGACGCCAGGTGAGGAAGCCGTTAGTTCACCAGAGGGAAAAACAGAAGCAGGGAATGCCGTATTTGAACAAGGGAGCTTGCCGTCTATGCGTATTCAGGTTCCTCCTTCACCGCAATACACACCTGGGCAGCCCGAAAGCCAAGAGCAGCTCATTCAAGGACTGAACAAGGTGTTGAGTCGAATGAAAGAGATTGAACCATTGCTTGAAAAGGAATCCTTGCAGCAAACCGTTCCCCATCCCCGATTCGGTGGGCTAAATGCGAAGGAATGGTTTATGCTGGTTGAGATGCACTACCGTCACCATCTACGACAGAAGGACCGTTTGAAAAAGGAGTTAGCAAGTAATCTTGTATAAATGCTGCGTTGTCTACAGGTTAAACATTGTTTAAAGGCCTAGAGCTCATAGCTCTAGGCCTTTTTGTAATGAAACGGAACCGAACAGGGAGTAAAGGATAGAAACATGTATTAAATGAAATATCGTTATGCGTGGTAGCCCAATTTGGACGAAATCTCCTGCGTCACCCCAACAATTTGTTCAATTAATTTCTCCTTGAGAGGCAGCATTCGATCAGTAGGTCCGATGATGCTGATCGAGGCCGTTACTTCTCCATTGGCATCGAACAGAGGAGCGGCTACCCCGGTTACTCCTACATTTCGCATATTGGAGCTCATTTCATAGCCCTGCAGTTTGATTTCCTGGAGTCGCATCTTGATGGCTTCCGGTTCTTTAAACGAATAAGGTGTGAATGTACGGATTTCCTCGCTTAGCAATTCATCGATTAAAGCGGAGTCACAATGGGCAAATATTACTCTAGCTGCTGAAGTGGCATATAAAGGAAAACGGCGATACATATCCACGTTAAATCGAATGGGATACTGGGAATCGATTTTTTCTACATAGATGGCGTCCCGGTCATCTTTCACGCAGAGCGTAATTAATTCATTAGACATGGCCGCTAAATTTTGCAAATAAGGTTTAACAAACTCCGCTAAGTTATGGTCCTTGAGAACCTGATTACCCAGCTCCAGCAGCGTATACCCCAGACAATATTGCTTAGTGGCGGGATTTTGTCGAATAAACCCTTCACTTTCCAGCGTAGCTAGCATCTTATGGACGGCACCTTTGGATAAGGAAAGCTTCCGGCTTAAATCACTGACCCCAAGCTCCTTGGAGGGGGACTGAAGGAAAAACTTCAACAATCTGCAGCTATTTTTGACAGATGATAAATGCTCCATAGGAAACTCCTTCGTTATGAATCTAGCTTGAATAATCAAAGATAGTGTAGCACAAATTTACAAAATTGTCCTTGATGTAAACTTATCTGACATTAAAACTGAGAAATGATAATTTATTGTTGCAGAAGCGTGTGACAACATGTTAAAATCATAACATATTCACAAATAGAAAACGATGTTCTCTATATGAGAACGTTTACAAGGAGGAAATGATTTTATGTATAAAAAAGCAGGGTCTATTTTATCCGTATTAACGCTTTGTGGTGTTATTTTATCTGCATGTGGTACGCCGGCAGCTCCAACGAAGACTGATGCTTCAAGCGCACCTGTGACTGAAGCGCCTAAGACATTGGAGAAACAGCTGGTAGTGGCCGGTAACGGGGCAACCGTAGAAACCTTGATGAAAGATGAAATTTTCAAAAAATTTAATGAAAAATATCCGGACGTTAAATTGAGTTATGTATCTGGCGTTTCCACTGAAATTGTAGCAAAGGTAAAGGCTCAGAAGGCGTCTCCACAAATTGATATAGCTATTGTTGAAGGAGGAGAGCAGGAAGCCGGACGTAAAGAAGGACTGTGGGCACCCCTTTCGGACAAAGATATTCCAAGCATGAAGAAAGTGCTTCCTGATTTAAAAGTTGCTGAGAACAGTGGTATCGCTGTCAATTTCACGCCAATGGGTATTTCCTATAATGCCGAGCTCGTGAAGTCCAAAGGTTTGCCTATTCCGGAATCATGGAACGATCTGGCCAAGCCTGAAATGAAAGGCAATTTGACTCTTGCGGAAATTTCGAGTAATTTTGGACGTTCCGCATTAATTATGCTTGCCTACGCTAACGGCGGATCTGAGAAAAATATGGACCCCGGCTTCAAACAATTAGAGACCATCGCCGGCTATATGCCGACATTCGCGAAAACCTCTGCTCAGCTTCAGCAAAATGTACAAAACAAATCAGCCGCCTATACGTCCTGGACCATGGCAAGAAGCCTGGTGCAAAAGGATGCCGGAGTGAGTCTGGAATTCGTTATTCCCAAAGAAGGTGCAAACCTGGTACCTAACGTAGCTACGATGATCAAAGGAGCCAAAAACGAAAACGCAGGCAAAGCATTCATCGAATTCCTGCTGTCGGAAGAAGTACAGCAAATGTACGGCGCAAAGCTTTATTATAACCCAGCTGTCGACGTAAAGCTTCCAGAGGATATTGCGAAAAAGCTTTCTTTTGACCGCAGTAAGATCGTGAAGTTTGACCTGGAAACCGTAGGGAACGGCACATCAGGCTGGATTGACCGATTTAACAAAGAAATCGCGCCCAAAGTCGGGAAATAGGTGGACCTCATGAGCAAAAACATTGATGTTGAATTGAAAAACATTCGAAAATCTTTCGGCTCAAACGTGGTAGTGGAAAATTTCAATTTGCAGATCGAGCAGGGAGAGTGCGTCTCCTTTCTCGGCCCATCGGGTTGTGGAAAAACGACGACCTTGAACATGATTGCCGGTTTTCTTGAGCCTGATCAAGGAGATTTATTCATTAAAGGCAAACGGATGAATGGGCTGCCGTCCAATCAACGGGAGCTGGGAATGGTTTTTCAAACGTACTCGCTGTTTCCGCACATGACGATTTTTGAGAATGTGGCCTATGGTCTGAAGCTGCGGAAAACACCAAAAAGCGAAATGCAGGAACGGGTAAAAAAGATTCTGGAGGTCGTCAAGCTTCCTAATGTGGCGGATCGTTATCCGAAGCAGCTTTCGGGCGGCCAGCGGCAGAGGATTGCGATTGCAAGGGCATTAGTCACGGAACCGTCCTTGTTATTACTGGACGAGCCCTTAAGCAATCTGGATGCAAAGCTGAGAGAAGAGCTGCGTGATGAGCTCAAACGGCTGCAGCAGGAGATTGGCGTGACGACGATTTTTGTTACCCATGATCAGGAAGAGGCTTTATATTTATCGAACCGGATTGTTGTATTGGCTAACGGGAAGATGGAACAGGTGGGTAATCCTTGGGAAATCTATAATCGTCCAGCCTCCGAGTTTGTGCATACGTTTATCGGAAAGTCGAATCGGATGTCCGGCATATTGGAGGAAACGCAGCCTTCGCAACTAAAGATGCGGACAGAGGATGGTATCGTAATGAATGCTACGCCGAAGGGGATCGATCTACGGACAGGGGACCAAGTCTCCATGTATGTCCGGCCCGAGCGAATACAGCTTGCTCAGGAGCAGTCAGCTTCTACGCAAATGAACAGCGTGCAAGGCCAAGTCAAGCTGACTTCCTTCCTGGGAGCCTATACGGAATGCGAAGTCGCTATTGGCAAACAGACGATAACTGTTCGACTGCAGACGGAACAAGAGGGCGGCGTCATTAAGCAGGGAGAAACGGTTTATTTGGAATGGAAGCCGGAGGACATGTTTGTGTTCCCCAGAAAGGGGGAGTGAGCTATGTCAAAGAAGTCCTTTCTGAGCCCTGCGCTTGTGC
This sequence comes from Paenibacillus sp. 1_12, assembly GCF_900114475.1. Classification (GTDB taxonomy): domain Bacteria; phylum Bacillota; class Bacilli; order Paenibacillales; family NBRC-103111; genus Paenibacillus_S. The sequence continues at coordinate 117,899 of NZ_FOTE01000013.1, forward strand.
TTCTGGTACCAAGTCTTGCTATCATACTCGGAGTATTCCTTATCCCGATGTTGTATATATTGATGCAGAGCTTTCAGGATCAGCACGAGCAGTTTTCATTTGAAAATTACCTTGTCTTTGTGAAGGATCCTTATTACCTGCAAATTTTGTGGCGAACGATCAAGATCAGCTTATTGACGGTCATCGTTTGTTTGGCCCTCGGTTATCCAGTGGCTTTGTTCATGGCTCAAGCGAGTCCGAAGTGGCGTGGGATCGTCACGTTTGCGATTATTTCCCCGCATTTGATCAGCGTCGTCATTCGGAACTTCGGATGGGTGATCATTCTGGGTGATAAGGGATGGATTAATACCATCCTGATGAAGATCGGCATCATCCACGAGCCGTTGAAATTAATGTATAACGAGCTTGGCGTTGTGATCGGGCTTGCTGATGCCAATATTGTTTATATGGTGCTGGCCATTGCCACGAGTTTATATCAAATCGACGCTTCTCTCTATAAAGCAGCTGGTATTTTGGGGGCGAGACGGGCTGAAAGCTTTTTTACCATCACGCTGCCGCTCAGCTTGCCGGGTATTATTGCCGGAACGACACTCGTATTCAGCTTGTCCATGAGTGCTTTCGTCACGCCTGCTCTGATGGGGGGAACATCAGTGAAGGTGCTGCCTGTTATCGCATATGAAAAAATAATGGCTCAATTAAATTGGCCAATGGGCGCCGCCATTTCTTTCCTGCTGCTGACCTCGACGTTTGCCTTGGTTGCGATATTCACCAAAATCGTGGAGACGAAACGATATAAAGAGGTGTTTGCCTCATGATGAAGAAAAATCCTGTGCTGACTATTTTCACTTTTATTGTTGTGCTCTTTGTCGTGTCACCTTTACTCGTGATCATCCCGACGTCATGGACCTCTGTTAAATATTTATCGTTCCCGCCGGTAGGTTTTTCGTTTATGTGGTACACGAAAATTTTGGATCGTCCTGAATTTATCGATGCTTTTCTGTTCAGCTTGCAACTGGCGGCATTGTCTGCCATATTGTCCACCTTGATTGGAACTCTTGCGGCTTTGGCACTGCATAAGTACAAATTCCCGGGTAAAGGATGGATTAACGGTTTGCTGCTATCTCCGCTGACAGTGCCGGCATTAATTATTGGGATCGCAGCGCTCGTATTTTTTACGAGAATCGGATTAGCAGGAACCTTTGTTGGCCTACTGCTGGCGCATATATTGATTTCGATACCTTATGTAGTCAGGCTCGTGCTGACAGGGTTAAGTTCATTTGATTATACGCTGGAGCGAGCTGCGTACATCCTGGGTGCGAAGCCCCGCAATGTGTTTTGGGATATTACGCTTCCTATTTTGAAGCCTGCCATCATGAGTGGCATGATCTTTGCTTTTTTGACTTCCTTTGATAATGTTACGGTTTCGCTGTTCCTGATTTCTCCTTCGACAACAACGCTGCCGATGGCTATATTCAGTTACATGCAAGAGACGCTAGATCCGCTCGTAGCCTCTATTTCGTCCGTTGTGATTTTGCTTAGTCTTGTGTTTATTTTAATTTTGGAGCGAGTGTATGGATTGGATCGTATGTTCGGTTCCAATACACACTCGCATTAATGGAGCTGCTTCCTTGTTATGCTACTCATCAATAGAATAGAAACGTATATGACTGAATTTATGAGACTGCTCGAAGAGTGTGTGAATATCGATTCACCCTCATCGAGCAAGGCTCAGAACGATAAAATGGCCGACTGGTTTACTCAGCTAGTGCTTAGGCTGGTTGGAGGCAATGTGGTCCGAGTCCCTAACACGGTTTATGGTGATCGTTTGCTGTGCGAGGTCGGTACGGGCGACAGAAAGATTTTGCTTGTGGGACATTATGATACCGTTTGGCCTTTGGGTGAAGCAGCTCGCCGTCCTTTCCATGTGGAGAACGGACGCGCTTACGGTCCAGGCGTTTATGATATGAAGGCGGGACTGCTGCAAGCCATTTTTGCGATCAAAGCGCTTCAGGATGCAGGACAATTTCCCGCTGATAAAAAAATAGTGCTGCTGATGAACAGCGATGAAGAATTGGGAAGTCCGTCCTCACGGGAATGGATCGAGGAACAGGCTAGAGAGGCGGAAGCTGCCTTCATTCTGGAGCCGCCCATGGAGCCGAGTGGCGCGCTGAAGACAGCCAGAAAAGGCAGTGGGCGATACCAGTTAGTGGTACGTGGCATTTCTGCTCATGCAGGTGTGGACCCGCAAAGCGGAGTATCGGCCATTGAAGAAATGGCCATTCAGATTCAACGGCTGCATGCGCTGACTGACTTTAGTCGTGGAACCACGGTTAACGTAGGTGTGGTTCATGGCGGCATCGGACGTAATGTGGTGGCTGATTTTGCAGAGGCTGAGATCGACGTTCGAGTCGCTTCATCAGAGGAAGCTGTAAGGCTGGAGAAGAGCTTGGAAGGGTTCTCCGCTGCTCTGCCAGGAGCTCAGGTGGAACTGACCGGAGGTATGAAACGTCCGCCTATGGAGCCAACAGAAGCGAGCCATTCCTTATTCAGGCTGGCGAAGGATATAGCTCAGCTAACGTATTCCTATCCATTGGAAGAGAAGCATACGGGCGGGGTCAGTGACGGGAATTTCACGGCTTCGATCGGAACGCCTACACTGGACGGGTTGGGGTCCAGAGGAGATCATGCGCACTCTCCGGATGAATATGTACGCATCGACGAAATTCCGTTTCGCACGGCACTGCTCGCGGAGCTTATGGCTCGCTCTTAATAGCTCATTTTGTCCAAAGGGGCTGTCTCAACAGTAGTTATAGCTACTGGGGAGACAGCTTCTTTTTGTTATGTGCGGGTTTACCGGTTGGATCGGTCGATTTCAGCAATTATTCGGATGCCAGGGTTTTCGGGAAATCAGGATAGATCCGTACTCTATAACGGTAATTTGTTTTATTTCAAGTTAGTGCGGGTAATTTACGGCAAATAAAGCCAATCTATACCATGAGGTTCTCCTCATTCATTTCCTTTCATGATAAGATGTCATTTAGGTATTGAATGCTATTCGTCACGTTTTCTTCATTCCAACAGTACTGGTGGTAACTACATGCGTTCCATATGGCAAATTTATAAAACAGATTGGTTGAATATCTTCAAGGTGCCCACAGGAATTTTACTAATCATAGCAATTATTTTGCTTCCATGCTTATATGACTGGGTAAATATTAAATCTGTTTGGGACCCTTACGCCAATACGGAAGGAGTTAAAGTGGCGGTTACGAGCGAGGATCTGGGTGCGACTGTTGCCGACAAAAACATCAATATCGGTCAGGAGCTGCTGGAAAGCCTAAAGAATAACAAGAAGCTGGGGTGGACCTTCGTCACCAAGGAAGAAGCCGAGAAAGGCTTAGACCGCGGCATCTATTATGCCAGCATCTTGATACCGTCGGACTTTTCCTCCAAAATCACAGGGATTGTGAACGGCAATCTGGACAGGCCTGAAGTGATATATAGCGTTAACGAAAAAGTAAACGCAGTCGCGCCCAAGGTTACCTCATCAGGTGTCTCTGCACTCACCAAGCAAATTAACGAGAATTTCACAGAAGCGGTGAGCGTTGCTTTGCTTACGAAGCTGACAGAGATCGGCATTCAGATTGAAGAGCAGCTGCCAACGATTCGTAAGATCGAGAATGGCATCTTTGAACTGGAGAGCAAGCTGCCCGATATTCAAGCCGCAGGACAAAAGGTGCTGGAGCTGGAACAAAAGCTGCCCGAGATTCATGACAAGGCGCAAATCATTATAGAAGTGGAGCAAAAAATTCCCGAGATCAATCAAGCTGCTCAATATGTATTGAAAATCCAACAAAATTGGCCAAAAATCAATGAGGCCCTTTCGGAAATTCTCGTCATTCAGAATAAGCTGCCTGAAATTCAGCAAGCCGTCGCCCGAATTCAGGAGCTGGATGCGAATTTTGACAAAGTAGCGGATACGATTGCTCTCGCTTCAGACAAAGCGGCGAAGGCCATCGAGATCGTGACGGCTGCCCAGAATGCGTTACCGCGTATGGCTGAAATAGCTGATCAAGGCACCGCATTCGCCGATCAATTAAATAAGTTCCTAACTGCAAATGAGGATGCGTTCAAGCTGATTGCGCCTTTAGTGAAGCAAAATTTAACGTTGGCACAGCAAGCAGCAGATGCAGCAGCGCTGCTCACGGAGAGACTGTTGAATACGAATCCGGCTTTACTACCTACTGCAGCAGAGGTAACAGCCGTGAAAGACAAACTTTCCACAGTCGTGAAATTGCTAGGACATACCTCATCGCTGCTTGGCCGAATCAACAGCTACATCCCGGGCCAACCTTTGAATAGTCAAATCGAACGACTGCAAACGATTCAGAATCAGATGAATCGGCAAATCGAAATATTGAGTGCGATTGCAACCGATCTGGAGAATGGGAAAACGCCTCTTAAGGATACAGTTAAACGCTTGAACGAGCTGTCCCAAAATACGAGCGCCGCGCTCGGCATCATTCTTGCCAGATATGATAGCGAGATCGTCCCCAACCTGACCAAGGGAATCGAAATACTGAAAACCGTTAACAATACATCCTCTGATATTCTGCAGACGGCTAAAGGAAAGCTTCCAGATATTCAAGCGATTCTTGAGGATACGAAGAAGGGACTAGAATTCGGACAAGCGGAGCTGAATAAGATTCAGGAGCAGATGCCCCAGATCCGCGCGAAGGTTCATGAAATGGCACAAACGCTGCAGAGTAAAGCAGATGCCTTCGAGAAGGCGATTCAAATCGCTGCACCTTTTGTTCAAGATAAGCTCCCGGAGATTGGGAAGAAGCTGGACAAAGCTGCATTATTCATTAATAACGACCTGCCTCAGACGGAGGAGGAGCTCGTCAAGCTGGCCGATTTCGTGCGTGATAAGCTTCCCGAGGTGGAGTCCGGCGTACATAAAGTCGCGGGATTGGTTCGTGACGATCTACCTCAGCTTGAGCGTGCCATTAGTCAAGCCGCAGGCAAGCTTAGAGAAGTCGAAGCTAACAATCACTTCGCTGATTTGGCCAAGCTGCTGCGTGGGGATATTAAGAAGGAGAGTGAATTCCTGGCTAGTCCCGTACAGATCAAAGAGAATCGAAAATACCCGATACCGAATTATGGCTCAGCGATGTCGCCGTTTTATTGTGTATTGTCCTTATGGGTGGGCGCTACTTTGTTGATTTCATTATTGAAGTCGGAAGCCGGTAATCCGGAAGGGCGTTATAAGCCCTATCAGCTATACGTGGGCCGATTGGCGACATTCGTGACCATTGGTCTGTGCCAGGCGCTGTGCGTTACACTCGGGGATTTCTTCATTCTGCACGCCTATGTGGCGGATAAAATTTGGTTCGTTTTATTTGCTATGCTGGTCAGCGCCGTATTCGTGACGATTACCTTTACGCTTCTGTCCGTTTTTGGCAATGTAGGGAAAGGCATCGCGATTATCTTTATGGTGTTTCAATTTTCCAGCTCGGGAGGCACGTTTCCCATCAGCATGACGACCCCTTTTTTCCAGGCGCTGAATCCGTTCATGCCATTCACTTATGCAATTAGTTTGCTGAGAGAAGGAGTTGGCGGGATTTTATGGGCAACGGCGCTCAAGGATATTGGTTGTTTAATCAGCATCATAGGCTTGAGTCTATTCGTGGCTTTGGTCCTGAAGCGACCGCTTAGTGGAATCATCAAGAAATCGATGGAAAATGCCAAAAAAACCAAAATCATAGATTGACTGAAGCGTAAGTGTGGGAAGAACGTAAGGGTGTGGAGTAGGTCGGGTGATGGATAGAAGAGAAGAGGCCCGGATTAGCCTAAATACATGCTAATCCGGGCCTATCGCTTTGCTCACTGGACATGATTTGAGATGACATGTTTGGCGGGGCCAATCAACAATTCGTTGCGGAGTGATACTGAGGTTGTTTGAGGAGGTGGCTTAAGATCGGCACAGTATGTGCCTCCACTTTTTCCAAAACAGTCAATACCGTCATCTATTTATTTAGAAAGGTAACTCAGATACTCGCGTTTTGCCCAGTCTATCAAAGGCCTACTGCAAGGATTTCTCTCTGAATTGACCCGGTGTCATATTCTCGTATTTTTTAAATAAACGAATAAAGTAAGAGGGTTGGTAGCCGATATGCTCAGCAATTTCGTTGACCTTCATGTCTGTGCCTCTGAGCAACTCCTTCGCTTTTTCTATGCGAAGTGAGGTTAAATAGTCGATAAAATTCATCCCGTTAATCTGCTTGAACGCTTTACTTAGCGTAAATGGAGTCGTGTTGAACATGTCCGCATACTCTTCCAGGGAAGTATCACTGGTAAAGCGTTGTTTCATAAGATTCATCACCTGCTCGACGAGCTGTTTCATGTTAATGTATTGGTGCTGACTAAGCTTTTCGATGTAAGGCAGGATAACCTTTTGCCGGAAAAACCGAATCATCCGTTCCGGCTCCCGCATTTGGTTCAGCTGCTCGTACAAATTTTCACCGCCGAATAGGCTATGCGGGAGGAAGCCGGTTTCCAGCATCGTATGCATAATACTGCCCAGCACCTGCATGACTCCCTCCTGCAGCATTCTTTCTTTGCCCGTTTGCCGGACAAGCTCTTTGACAAAAGTCTCGATAAGATTTATGGATTGTTCTCTATGCCCCATACGGATCGCATAGATCAGTTCCTTCTCGATAGCGAAAGGATACTGTACATCTTCATTGGAGCTAGGCAGCATTTCATCCAAATCAATCACCTGGTGATCTTCGTTCAAGTCACGGTAACGGATTGCGTTGCGTAGAAACAGCAAAAGTTGGGGAATGTCTTTAATCCGGGAGGTCAATCGCCCGATACAGATCGCTGTTTGCATTTTGAGTAATGAGCTGATGGTACGCACCAAAACATCGGACAGTATGTACAGCTCCTCCTTCACCTGCCGTTTGCTGCTGTCCATCGGATAAGACAGGAGGATACCTACGGTTAAGTCCTGAAAGTTAATGACTTCGGCCTGATCGCAGCGGGCACTCACAATTTCTTGTGCAATATTGGCTGCAGCGAAAGTGACCAACTGCTCCTCAGTTTCATGAAACCTTCCGGAACCCTTGGAAAATCCGGCAATCTGCACCAGCAGGAGGACGAAACGCTGTGATTCGGTTTTCCATCCGTTGCTTTCGATCCGGTTGCACAGCTCTGTTTCGCTTAGCGAATAAAAATGACCTTGTACGAGCTGCATTAAAAAGGCGGCTCTCAGTGACGGATACGCCTGCTCCAGCTTCGATTCAAGAGCCCGGCTCTCCTGCCGCATATGGTTCCACTGACTCTCTATAAATTCGAGTCCGTCTCCATGGCTGTTGAGGGTTGTTCTTTGATCCTTCATAACATTGACCAAGTTTTTAATAGGCCGGTATAACCGTCTAGACGCCACCCAGGACAGGAAGACGGCAATTAGTAGTCCGAATACACCGATGCCCAGCATAATTCTCGACATGAGCACAACCGGAGCTGTCATTTCCGATAATGAGGTAGCCGTTACATACCTCCATGGCACACCGAGGCGGGAAAACTCACCGTAAGAAACTGAGTAGGATTGTCCCTTCCAATCGAACAAATAGGAACCAGACTCTTCGTTTCTGTTCATAACGTTATCCTTCAAGGCCGTTTCCAACGCTTGGTATCCTTCTGTGGAAACGGTCCCGGAAACGATAATATGTCCGTCCTTCCCGATAAGAAAGGAAATTCCTTTATCGTCCGTCATCATGCCTTCGACCATTTGGACCAGCTTGGATTTATCCAAATAAAAAATTAGAGCGCCATATGGATGCCCGATACTGGGCACCTTTTGAACAAGTGCAACATAAGGCTCTCCCCCTCTGATATTCACCTTATTCAGGGAATCACTCCATTGGAGCCCATTTCCCTTATCCAATAAAGGTTGAAACACTTCCTGTTGCTGATCATCAGGAATCGGCACGATACCTTCGATGTCGGAAACGATAATCGGCTGTTGCTGATTTAAATATAAATGGACCTGATTGATTAACGGATAGGCTCCCTTCATGACACCCAAAAACCGATACAAATTATGCGTCAAGTTATATTCGTAAATCAGGTCGGCACTTCTCAATCTTTCGTCCAGCCTGCTATCCAGAGACCATTGCGTGGCCGCCAACTCCAGCTGGGCCAGATTATCGTTCATACGTTCAAGGCTTTTCTTGAGCAATGCTTCGTGATTCTGGGAGATCTCCCTTTCAATATGCGCACGGCCTGCAATATAAGAAGTGATACCGATGATAGCTGTAGGCAAGCTAGTAATACATAGCACCAGTATCAAGCTTTTTCGGTAAAAGTTATTTTTGCCGGATCGCTGGGTCCACCAGTACCATAACTGCTTCCATCGAAACCACATAGCTGTCCCTCTCTTCTCATTAAATTAATCTATTATACCTAACCCTTTATCGAAAACATATCACAACGTAAAAAATCCCCCGGTTCCAAAGTTTTTGGAATCGGGAGGGGATAGGGTTTATTTTTTTGCGCTCAAACGCTTTTGATAAGCATCGTTCATTTCAGCAGTGATTTTAACCAAATCGGGATCGTTTTTTAGTTTAGTGACATAATCATCCCAGGAAGAAATCGGTTCTTTACCCATGATCACCTTTGTTTTCATATCCTGAATTTTCTTATTCAGTTCAGAACCCACTTTGATGCTCGTTTCGGAATACAAACCGACGGAAGGATCTCCCATACTGATCTTAGCTTTCTCGTCGATAATTTTTTTGTTGCGCTCCAACACATCATTCGGCATGCCCGTTCTGTATGCGCGCAGGTACTTATCATATTTCAGGAAGATTTGACCAAGCGCTTGCTGAGCAACAATATCCTTTTTAGCTTGCTCGGTTGCAGTTAGAATTCCGTCTTTCTCGGTGTAATGCACATCCTTCAGGCCGTAATTGGCAAGGGTGCTTCCTTCTTCCGAAGCACCGTAATCCATCAATTTCAACAGCTGCTTCACTTTTGCTTCAGGCACTGATTTTGGTATCGAGAACATGCCGAAGAATCCGCTGTCTTTGTTCGAGTAGCCGTTTAACGAAACCAATGGTAAGAAATCAGCTTTCGGATTGGTCTTGCGAAGCTCTTCTGTCGGTTCCCAAGCCGCCTCAACCGAATCCTGGAAAGCTCCGCCACGATTAGCCTTCAATAAATCTTTAGCCTGCGTATTTTTCATTACCGCGACGTCCTCTGGGATCAGCTTCTCCTTAAACGCACGGCTAAACCATACCAGGCTATCCTTCACTTCAGGCAGTACATTCACATTGACCAGCTTGCCATCGATAAGCTTCCAGTCTCCGTTTGTTTTTGTAAAGCTGTTCTGCAGCTGGTTCAGATAAGACATACCGTTCTGGTCAACAAAACCGATATAGCCGATTGTGTCCGCTTTACCATTACCATCGGGATCTTTCTCTACGAACGCCTTCATCACATTGTACAGCTCATCCGTTGTTTTAGGCACTTCAAGCTTCAAGTTATCCAGCCAATCTTTACGCAAGTATGGGAAGCCACCGCCGTCGGTTGGGCGTGGACGCGGAATACCATAAGTTTTGCCATCAGCTTGTTTGGTATTCTCATAGGATTCTTTTGGGTATTGCATCAGATTCGGGTAATCCTTAAGAAGCGGAGTTAGATCCCAGAAAGCACCTTGCGCCACCATACTGCGCACCTGCGCACCAAATGGATTATCGAGTAGAATCAAATCCGGGATATCTCCCGAGGCCAAGGTCACGTTGATTTTATCCGCATAGTTGTTTGGTGAAACCCAAGTAATTTTCAGCTTCGTATTGGTCCTTTTCTCAATTTCTTTCATGACAACGTTATCCGGTCCAGGAGGCTCCGGCGTATAATACATTGTCATAATGCTGACATCGATCGGTTTGCCTGCTGCTGCACCATCCGTACCGGTTGCCGCCTGTCCGGGTTTATCCGGGCTGCTGCATGCCGAAAGAATAGAAGAAGCGAGAAGTGCGGATGCGAATACCGTTGTTGTTTTTTTGTTCATTTTCATTTTTTTTGACCTCCTGTTTGATCTTGTTTATTCTTTGACGGAGCCTACCATCGCTCCCTTGGCAAAATGCTTCTGCAAGAAAGGATACACCAGCAGAATCGGTACCGTTGCAATCACCACAGCGGCCATTTTTAGCGTTTCCGGCGGGATGCGCTGCTCCGAAATCATCTCTGCAGCAGCCGATCCTCCTGCCGCTGTGGAAGCGTCAATCAACATGTTCTGCAGCAGCACTTGAAGCGGTTGCTTTTCAAAATCATTAATATATAAGAGTGCCGTAAAAAAAGTGTTCCAGTAAGCTACCGCGTAAAACAACCCAAATGCAGCCAGTGAAGGCAACGATAACGGTAAAATGATCCGGTACCATACGCTGACATCATTGCAGCCGTCGATTCTGGCTGACTCCTCTAGACTGGCTGGAATGCTGTCGAAGAAGCCCTTCATCAACAGGACGTACCACCCACTGGTCAGTACAGGTAAAATAAGCGCCCACGTACTGTTGATGAGATGCAAATCTCGGACCAGCAAGTACGGAGGGATGAGACCAGGGTTGAACAAGGTGGTGAGCAGAATTAACAGCATCATCAATTTACGGCCTTGGAGCCGCTTTCGCGAGATCGCATAAGACAAGCAGGAAGTGACGAATAAGCTGAGCGCCGTACCGACGACCGCGAGGAAAACGCTGTTGCCAATCGCATTCAGGAAGGCGTTGGTCGACATCAAGTATTTGTATGAATCCAAGCTCCATTTCGTAGGAAACAGCGTGAATTGAGTTGAAAGATAGGAAGAAGGATCAGTGAATGAGACAACGAACACATAGTACAGCGGAAAAAAAGTAATAACGCCAACGATCCCGAGCAGGGTGACATTTACAGTATTAATCATACGGTCACTTGCAGTTTGCATCATGTGTTCCCCTCCTTAATAAACGCCGTCTTCACCGAATTTTTTAGCTAGCTTGTTGGCCCCGATAACCAACAGCAAGCCAATGATGGATTTGAATACGCCTACCGCGGTGCTGTAGCTGAATTGACCTTGCTTGACACCCAGCCGATAAACATAGGTATCGAACACATCAGCCACCTCGGATACAGCACCGTTCATCATCAGAAATACTTGCTCGAAGCCGACATCCATAATATGGCCAATCCGTAAAATCAATAAAATAATAATAACGGAGCGAATACCTGGCAGTGTAATATGCCATATTTGGCGGAAGCGCCCGGCGCCATCCATCTTGGCCGCTTCATTCAATTGAGGATCAATGCCTGCCATGGCAGCAAGGAAAATAATAGTTCCCCAACCAGCATCCTTCCAAATCGACTGAGCCGTCAGCATGCCCCAGAAATAGCTTTTATTCGTTAAAAAATCAATTTTGTTAAAGCCAAAAGCGACTAGTACTTGGTTGATTACACCGTCACCGGTTGAGAATAAGAGAAACGTAATCCCGACGATGATAACCCATGATAAAAAGTGCGGCAAATATACAATAGATTGAATGATCTTCTTATAAGTTGCCTGTCTGACCTCATTGAGCATGACGGAAAGAAAGATCGGCAGCGGAAAGAAGAGCACTAGAGACAAGATATTAATAGCGAGCGTATTGCGGAACAGCATGAAAAAATCAGGATTAGAAAAAAAACGTTGAAAATGCTCCATACCAACCCAAGGACTTGCTAAGACACCTTGATAGGGAGAATAATTTTGAAATGAAATAATAATTCCCCACATCGGTACATAACGGAATATAAGGAAATAAAGTAATCCAGGAAGGGCTAACAAATATAAAAATTTGTCACGGACGATACCTGACCAACCCTGTTTCATTCGACTTATACCTGCGTTTTTTTTCGTTCCACCTGCGGAATGGGTTGCCGGTTCCAATGTCGAAGCCATAATGTATACCTCCATTCATGTCTTTTGTCCTTATTGTCGGCTGCTGAGGTTGGAACGCTCCATTCAATCTATATCACTTCTTGATTTCCATCAATCATCCATTTTTGTAAAGCAAAACCCTGGTAATAACAAGGATTTTGAGGTCCGGTTTCCTGGTGTTGACTTTTTTTGTGTGCTGTATGAGTCACCTTTGTATACAAAAAAACAGGCGTCTTTCGCACAATCCAATTGTGTAAAAGATGCCTGTTTGACTATTCATGTTGCTGAGCCAAGAAAAAGCGCTAAGTGTGCCTACAATCAAAAAACACGTCGTATCTGCAGACGAGCTGCAGGAACGACGTGTTTTTTTATAGTTGAATCTTATTAAATTTGGTTGAACGAACTGGAGGAGTTAAGGCTTCACAACAGATACGAGAAACTCATTTCCTCCGGAAATAACCGTAACTTCTGACGGTAACTCCAAATCCTTCACATGCACGGATTCTCCGATATTCATATCACTGATGTCAAATTCTATTGCAGACGGCAAATGTCTTGGCAATGCCTCTACCTCAATAAACTCACATTGGATTTGCACAACCCCGCCCTGCTTCATACCGATGGGTTTGCCTTTGAACTTAACCGCAATTTTTGTACGTACGATCTCGTTAGTCTGCACTTGCTGAAAATCAACATGCAGTAAATCTCGCGTTAGAGGATCTCTTTGGAGATCCTCTAACAGTACGGACAAAGAACCTTTTCCCTCGAGCTGTATCTCGATAAAACCAGATGCACCTTGCTTCAACCACCTATGAAATTCTATTGTTGAAATATGAATCATCTTATTTTCCAAATTTCTACCGAATACAACGCCAGGCAGACGGCCTGATTTGCGTAGATTTCGAAGTCCGGATGGATTCAAATGTATGCGTTGCTCTGCTTGAAATAATGTCGTCATGCTCAACTCTCTCCTCTTCATTAAAAGATCTTTGCGCTCGGTCCTTAATCGCTGAATCTTCCCCGAAAGGGGATATAGAGAGAAACATAGCATCACCACCTCCATGTCCTAACAAATACGGCACAAGACATTTAATGTAAAAATCCTATACATATACACGAAGGCACCCCACTTGGAAGAGTGGAATGCCTATCAGTTATCCCTACCATATCATAGAAGCCTCCCGATGTCGAACCAAGACCATTGTCCATTACGGTATAGATCATGCAGCTTTTGAATTCGTTCTGCCGGTAGGGGAAGAGATTGTAATTTCGCTACTATGGATGACATTCGGTATTAGTAATTTACTAAGTTTTGGCTTGTGCTATACTGATATTAATTTAATATCTTTCATAGGAAGGAGGCGCTGAATGAATTGAATATGGGACTATCTAAATATTTTATACGTATGGTGGGGTTCATTCTGCTGCTGGGTACCTTGCCTATCCTGTTCCTTGGGTTGTTCTCTTACGTGAAATCGACGGCAATTTCAAGGGAACAAGTGATCAAGGGCAATATGAGTATGTTGTTCCAGACAGAGATGCGGGTCGAGCAGCTGCTCAAAACGGTGGAGAATGCTGTAACACAGCTGCAATCCTCTTCCTTGATTCAGACCATGAAGGATCGGATGCTGACGCAATTCGATTTCCAGTATTTTGATGAGCTGTTTTATCAATTGCACCATTTGCAATCCTATGAGAATGGCATTCAAGATGTGACTTTAGTGAACTACCCGCAGGATTGGATTGGAAATAACCGAATGTTGACTTCCTTGTCCACCTTGCCGAATAAGGAAAGCATCGATGCCTATATGCAAAGCCGTCAAAATGCATACTGGGCCAGAGAATTACCGACTGAATCCATTCCACCAGGCATGAGCACCACAATAGGCATCAATTTCATCAAAAAACTGCCGCTTCAAGTCCAAAATCAGAAGCCTGTCGGACTATTCATTGCCAAAATTACAAGTGCAGAGCTGAACAAGATTTTGTCGAACAGCGCAAGCTTAGGAAAAACGATGATCTTGGACGAGGACTATCGTGTCATTGGGAGCACCAATGATAGTGATGTAGGCAAAAGCCTATGGGGTTACGGCGAAAAGCTGCTGCGTCCCAAAGCGGAGCAGGAAGGATATTTCGAAAGCGAGTTCGAAGGAGAGGCCTCCGGCGTTACGTTCCTCAAATCGGCGTACAATGGCTGGTCCTACATTTATGTCATTCCGATTAGTGAAATAACCAAAGAATCGAGGGTCATCGGATGGATTACGCTGCTGGTCTCGCTCGGGGTTGGATTGATTATACTTGCGACTTCCTTTATCATAGCGCGCAGAATGTACCTTCCCATTAAGCAATTGGTAGATACGGTTAAAGGACTTCCGAGCAGCAGCACTAACGATGAACACAAATCGGACGAGTTTCAATTTATTGGCGGCCGGTTCGAGAAAATGAAGGATACCCAAGCAAGACTGGAAAACCAAATACAGACGCAGGTTCAATTTCTGCGCGAACTGTTTATTTTCAAGCTGTTCCAAGGAAAAGTCAAGCCGAGCGAGGTTAACGAAAAACTGAGCTTATACGGTTATTCTGAAAATTGGAAGCGCTTAAACGTGATATCTATCCAGATCGATTCGCTTAAGGATACCCGATATGAAGAGCGGAATTGGGATCTCCTTCTCTTCGCTATCAGTAATATCGTTTCTGAACTCATTCCAGCGCACCGTCGTTTGAGCCCGATCCAGTTTGATCATTTTCAAGTCACCATATTAGGGACTGAATCTGAGAACGTTCAGGAAGTGAAAGCTGAACTGTTCGAGATGGCTGATCGGATTCAATCTACTGTCCACAACGTGCTGGGGCTTGAGATCAGCATTGGCATAAGCAATTGCTACCCGCATATCTCCGATACGCCAAATGCCTATCAGGAAAGCATAGAAGCGTTACGTTACCGGATGCGATTGAGCGAAGCTTCTATTCTGCTCCATGAAGACGTTCAATCCGGTGTTAGTCAAACACTTCGATACCCGGAACAGATTGAAGCCGAATTAATCGATGCTATCAAACTGACTGATATTGCAAGGGCAGAAGAACTGATTGAAGCGTTTCTGGAATCCGTGTTCAGTGTACAGATGAATTTTCGCGTTCATCAGATGGCATTTGTCCGATTATTGGTGGACTTGGATAAGATCGTCCAGCCGTACGGTATTTCGCTCAGCACCATACATGAAGGAAACCACTCTTTGTTTCAGGAGCTGTTTGAGTTAAAAACGGTAAATGAGCTGAGGGCCTGGCTGCAGGATTCCATTATTAGCAGAATCGTGGGTATCCTTGAGCAGCAGCGCAATTCCCAATACCGTAGATTGTCCGACCATATGCTGGATCTGATTCATGAGCGTTTCCATACGGATTTAACGCTTGAATCGTGTGCCAAAGCGTTGAATTATCATCCCAATTACCTCAAACGGGTGTTTCGGGGCGAGCTGGGGATCAATTTCAGCGATTATTTGATCCAGTATCGGATGAATATAGCCAAACAACTGCTGTTAGACTCCGATATGAAAATTTCTGAAATCGCTGAAAAGATCGGGTACAGCAGCTCGCAAAATTTCATTCGCAATTTCCGCAAAACGGAAGGAACCACTCCCGGACAATTCCGGGAGAATGCTATTTAAAATCGATTTTCAAGACCTTTATAAATAAAATGATAGTTTACAAGGTCAAGGCACACCGTTGTACAGGGGTGCCTTTTTTCATCTCACTTGAATGAACATAGATGCCGCTGCTCTTGAAGGTTCCGAAATGCTTATGTCCAGGTTCCGCGAAGAACCTATATGTGTCTATCTGCCGTAAAATCGAAAACGGGAACGTATTTATGATCTGGCTCCCTAATGAACATCGACGTGAATTTCCTGCTAGGCATATAATCAAAATCATCAAGATTACCCTAATTTAGGGAAGGAGGTTTTCCATTGCTTCATTCTTCACCACTCATGCGCAGTCTGTATAAGAACCGCCTCATTTATTTAATGATCGCTCCTGGAATTTTCTACTTTTTGGCGTTTAAGTATTTGCCGATGTTTGGTCTTGTGATCGCTTTCAAAGATTTTCAGCCGTTTCTCGGTGTATGGAACAGCCAGTGGGTCGGCTTCAAGCATTTTGAATACTTTTTTATGTTGCCTGATTTTTGGATGCTGTTCCGCAATACATTCGTGCTCGCGTTTTACAATCTCGTATTTTTCTTTCCGCTGCCGGTTATTATAGCGCTCATGCTGAACGAACTGCGAAGCAATCTGTATAAGAGATTTATTCAATCGATGATTTATGTGCCTCACTTCGTATCGTGGGTCGTCGTCGTCGGAATCGCCTTTATTTTTCTGACAACGGATGGTGGAATTGTGAACGAACTGCTGGAATCGTTTGGTTTTACCAAAATCAACTTCCTGTTAAACAAAGACTGGTTCCGGCCGCTTGTCGTTTCGGAAATCATTTGGAAGGAAGTCGGCTGGGGGACGATCCTTTTCCTGGCGGCACTCGCCGGGGTCGACCAACAGCTTTATGAGGCGGCCCGCATCGATGGAGCAGGAAGAGCTCGCCAACTGTGGCACATTACACTTCCGGCCATTCGGAGCACCATTGTGATCTTGTTGATCCTGCGGCTCGGCCAATTTCTCGACACGGGCTTTGAACAGATTTACTTAATGCTGAACCCCATGAACCGCGACATTGGCGAGGTGTTCGATACGTATGTGTATACGAATGGCATTCAACAGGGGAAATTCAGCTATACAACCGCAGTCGGATTGTTCAAATCGGTCATCGGGATGGTGCTAGTCATCGGAACCAACTATCTGGCCAAAAAATTCGGCGAGGAAGGCGTTTATTAAGGAGGGGCTGCGAATGATAAACCGTTCTTTGGGCAACCGTGTGTTTGACACCATCAACGCGGTAACCCTTTTCATAGTGGGAATGCTTACTATTATTCCTTTTGTATTGATCATTAGCGGTTCGTTCGCACCAGCGGAAGAGCTGTTGAAAAAGGGAGTCGTTTTCTTTCCTTCCCGCTTTTCATTTGATGCGTATCGGTATATTTTCTCGACGGACTCTTTGATCCGCAGTATGCTCGTCACCATCTACATTACGGTGGTGGGCACGCTGGTCAATTTGTTCCTTACTTCCATTACCGCTTATGGACTCGCACGTAAGGATTTACTCGGACGACGGCCGTTCATGCTGCTGATTATATTTACACTGCTGTTCAATGGCGGGATCATACCTACGTTTCTGGTCGTCAAGTCTTTCGGCTTGTTGGACAGCTACAATTCCTTGATCATTCCTACAGCTATCAGCGCCTTTAATCTGATTATCCTGAAAAACTTTTTTCAGCAGCTTCCTGAAGGGCTGGAAGAGGCTGCGAAAATAGATGGATGTAACGATTTCGGCATTTTATTCCGGATCGTGCTGCCTCTGTCCATGCCGGCTTTGGCGACCTTTGCGCTTTTTTATGCGGTAGGTCACTGGAATGCGTTTTTCAATGCGATTTTGTACATTAATGATTCCAACAAATGGCCAATTCAGGTTCTTTTACGGCAGATTGTCATTATGTCTCAGGGCGGGATAGGCGATTCCGCGCAATTCAACGATCAATTTATTGTACCGCCCGCGCAGACGGTCAGTATGGCGGTTATTGTCGTCTCGACGATTCCGATCTTATTGGTTTATCCGTTTTTGCAAAAGCACTTCACCAAAGGACTGCTATTGGGCTCTGTCAAGGGATGATGACTTCCATCAGGAATGTTGATCATAATTTACAAGAAGATAAGGGAGGAAACTGCAATGGGGAAGGACAAGTTGAAAATTCGTACGATGTATCGCGCAACAACAATTTCGCTTTTGATTACGGTATTGGTTGGATGTAGTGCAGGACAAACGGCAACGGTACAACCGAAGGATGGGGGGGCAGCCCCAGTCGCTGACACACCGCTGAAGGAATTATCGATCATGACCCAGTATAGTACACCGGAGCCCCCTAAGCCGGATAACGTCGCGCTGGTGGAGATGGAGAAGTACACGGGAACGAAGTTGAACATCACATGGGTGCCAAGTACGGCGTACATCGATAAAGTGAATGTCACACTGTCTTCTAATGCGCTGCCCCAGGTTTTAATGGTAACCGATCACAAGTCTCCTTCCCTGGTCTCTTCGGCCCGTTCGGGCATGTTCTGGGAGGTTGGGCCCTATTTGAAGGACTATCCCAATCTCAGCAAAAAGCTTCCGGCTGTCACTAAAAACGCTTCGGTTGACGGGAAATTGTACGGAATATATCGCGGTCGCGTGTTAGGTCGTTATGGAGTTGTATATCGCAAGGATTGGCTCGATAATTTGGGGCTGAAGGAGCCCAAAACGATCGATGAGTATTATGAGGTACTAAAGGCATTTACAACTATGGACCCTGACAAAAATGGGAAAAACGATACCGTTGGACTCGTATTGGATAAAGCCAGTCTTGATACCAAAGATTTTTTCACATGGTACGGAGCACCTAACGGTTGGGAATATAAGGACGGTAAAATCACTCCCGATTTTATGACCAATGAATACTTGGATGCCTTGAACTTTTTGAAAAAGTTGTACAATGAAAAATTGATGAACGTCGATTTCCCCGTTACCCAAAACTATAAGGATCTCATTAACAAAGGTGTTGCCGGATCATCTATGAGCTGCATGTGCCATGCTTTGGACGGCTCGTTTAATAGTCTGGCTAAGATTGACACCAACGCCAAGATTGATATCGCCAATACCCTTAAGGGACCTAAAGGGGAACGTGCTGCGGCGAGCTCGGGATTCTTCGGCATGTTTATGTTCCCTAAATCAGTCGTAAAAACAGAGGCTGAGCTGAAGAAGATATTGGCTTACTTTGACAAAATCTCCGATGATAAAATGAACTTTTTGCTGGATTGGGGAATCGAAGGCAGACATTATAAGATGGAAAACGGAAATCCCGTATTTGTCGATGCCAAGCTGTTTGGAGACGAGGTCAACCCGATCAAGCAATTGAAAACGTGGGACGGCTCGTCGTATGGCACGGCTACTCCACTAGCCAAAAAGCTGCTGGATTTGTACGCGTTGAACGACAAAATTGTCCAGCACGATCCTACCTTGCCGCTGATTTCCAATACGTTTACTGAGAGAGGTACAGATCTGAAGAAAATCATTACCGATGCGCAAATCAAATACATTCTCGGAGAATTTAATTTGGATGCATGGAACAATGCAATCAGTCAGTGGAAGAAACAAGGCGGAGACAAGGTTATCGAGGAATTTACGGCCGAATATGCGAAACAGAACAAGTAAACACAACCCAAATTGATCATAGTGCCGATGAAAACGGAAGCATGGAAGCACTTTTATGCGTCCCAGCTATCGATTCATCGGCACTCCCCATAAGAGAGGAATGAGCTACCCATATGAAATTCGAAATCGAGAAGTTTATTAATCCTACGGGAGAGTACCGTATGCATCCGTTTTGGTTTTGGAACGGGGAAATGACCGAGGACGAAATTCGGCATCAGTACAATGAAATGGCAGATAAGGGTGTTGGGGGTGTATTCATTTGTGCCCGACAAGGCATAACCATTCCATACTTATCACAAGGCTGGTTCGATAAAGTCAAATTTGCCGTAGAAGAGGCCAAAAAACGGGATATGTACGTGTGGCTTTACGATGAATACCCGTATCCAAGCGGAATCGCGGGCGGGGAAGTGACCCTGCAGCATCCCGATGCCAAGCAATATACATTGGAGCACACGACCAAACAGATTAAAGGTGGAATAAGCTTCGCTATGGAGCTGCCGTGGGCGCGGATTTTATATGCTAAAGCGGTTCCGATCGGCTCGGACGGGGAAAAACGCTGGGATGATGCGGTTGACGTCAGCCCATGGATCGGCAACTACCAGTCGGAGCAGGTGTTCCAACAGATCGGTCTTACGGCATACACTGATAAGCGATATTTTTCCTACGGCCCCGTGCAAAAAATCGAATGGGCCGTGCCAGAGGGAGAATGGGAGCTTATTATCCTGCAGGAGAAAGAAATTGAAGATTTTAAATATTACGGAACCTACGTGGACCCAGCCCACCGTGAGGCGATGGAGACCTTCATTCGTGTGACTCATGATAGGTTTGCCGAGGAGCTTGGTGAATATTTCGGGACGACGATCAAAGGCATGTTTACAGATGAAACCGGATTTGTAAGCCGAATTCCGTGGTCACCGCGCATTCCTGAATATTTTAAAGAGAAATATGGCTACGACATCCGCGAGCATTTGCCTGCTCTTTTATACCATGATGCGGAAGATGCTGCACGGATTCGCTACGATTTTTTCCAGGCTGCTCACGAACTGCTTTTGGAAAATTATCATAAGCTGATGAGCGATTGGTGCGAAAAGCATGGCCTTAGTTATGTGACTGAAGTGCCGTCCATGCGCATGACCACCCAATTATACAGCCATGTCCCTGGGGGCGACACCGCCCATGAGAAGCTGGGAAGATCACTTGAATGGGTGCTGAACCGTTATGGCGACAACATTCGCGGCAACGCGAAAATGGTTAGCTCGATTGCGCGCCAGCTTGAAAGAGAGCGGAATTTGATCGAATGCTTCCACAGCGTGGGCTGGTCGATGACCCTGCAGGACGCCAAGTGGATGATTGACCGCATGGCGGCTCAAGGAACTAACTTTTTCAACCCTCATGCCTTCTTTTATACGCTCGACGGGTTGACCAAGCATGATGCGCCGCCTTCTCAGTTTTTGCAAAATCCGTATTGGCAGCACTTCCGCCAGCTGGGTGATTACACCGGAAGAATTAGCTATGTGATGAGCTGCGGTACAGCAGAGGTTCCTGTTGCGGTTTTGTTCCCGATAACGACTTACTGGACGCATATGGGTAATCCGAATCGATTAACGTATTGCGGACGAGAAGCTGACGAAAAAACACATTTTGAACAGCTGAAAAAAGAATGGGTCGATATCTGCAATCATCTAACCTTCATTCAAAGAGATTACGACCATCTCGATCCGGAGATGCTGGAGCGGGCGAAAGTGGAAAACGGAAAAATCACGCTTGGAGATGCCGAATATTCGGTTCTTATTTTGCCTCCAATAACTAATTTGGAGAATAAGGCATGGCATAAAATACGCGAGTTTTTGGATAGTGGCGGCAAAGTCATCAGTGTAGGTCAAATGCCGATTGAAACGATCGAAAAGGACGCTTCTGTCGAAATAGAGATGAAACGCACATTCGGTTTATTGGATAAGGAATCCCATCATCCAGGGACCTATGTCATTTCAGACAGTGAAGGGAACGCTGTGCAGGTTTTAGATGAATTGACCGAGCTGTTGAACGATCTGCTGCCGATCTCTATCCGGCTTCATAGCGAGCGTCCCCATAAGAGCTTTATGCTGCAAACTCGTAAAGTATCGGAGGACAGCGTTGTAGTCTTTATCAACAATCATGATGGTGAGGAGCATGATGCTTCCTTACAGTTGGATGTCTCCCAAATTTGGAAAGACGCTGGAATGAATCCGCAAGACGGTGAAGTCGTTTGCCATGAGTTGTCGTTGGACACTGGTGAGGTTGTTTCGCTTAGGGTTGAGCGGGTGGGAGAAACGTCATTTACGGTGGCGCTGCCATTTGTGCCCTATCAATCGCGGCTTGTTCAATTAACGCGGGGGGAAAGCGCCGGCGCTGCTGAAGTCGGGATGAATCCATCAGAGGCACCCGCCAAGCTCGAAATCGCTGCTGCCGGTCAATGGCAGCTTCGTTCAGAACGTAACAACATGGTGCGGTTCGATACCTTTACTATCGATATCCAAGGAGAACAAGGTGAGTCATTGTTATTCACTAACGGTAAAGAAGCGAAGGTTCAGGTTAAGACGTTTATCGATCAATGCTCGGATCTGGCAGCTTACGCGGGAATCCCTGTCGTCATGAAGAGTGAGTATTTCGGAACACCACTGAAAACAACGGTTTCATATCCGCTGAAGGCTATTTACAAGGTGCCTTTCTATACAGAGGAGCTTCCTCAGGAATGCCGGATTGTTATGGACCGTGGAGCGATATCAGGCGATTGGATCATCCGGGTCAACGATGAAGTACTTAGCAGCGACAGCTTTCAGCCGTACTTTTTGTACGACTATATGAATATAGCGGTAGACATCCACGAATTCCTGCAGCCAGGCTCCAACGAGATTGTTGTGGAGGTGAATGTTCAACGGGATTGGGACGGCCTGCTCGAAGCACTTTATTTGGCAGGGGATTTTGGTGTAAAGCATGACCTGAACAAGCAAGTGGTTTTGACCCGTTCAGTCGAGCAGACGGACACGTTAAAGGGCGGACTGGTCGATGGGTTTCCTTATTATGCGGGAACGCTTCGTTATAGTCGCAAAGTAACGATATCGGAGCTGCCCGAAACGCAGACGTTCGAGCTTTCGTTCCACGATTGGGACCCACATTTTCACGATGCCGCCGAGGTGCTCATTAACGGTCAGACGCTCGGTGCGCGATCATGGACGCCTTACCTTTGGCACGGTGACCGCTCTATCCTGCGGGAGAGTGACAATGTAATAGAAGTGCGAGTGACCAACACACTGGTCGGGCTGCTGGAAGGCAAAGTGTTTGATTATGCTACACATTCTCTGCACAGGATTAATGATATGACATCGCTGTAACTCACAGCCATGTCGTCGTTCTTTACGAAAAGGAGCTTTGCCGCTGAAATAAGGTGGCAAGCTCCTTTTTGCGTGTACACGGCTGCTGTCCGCGTTATCGTTTATGGTTGTAGGTTATTTGATTTTGGAGTCTTATTTTTGGACAATTAGTAAATTGTAATTTACAATTATTATGTTCAATAACATGAATCTGTATGAAATGGGAGTGGTGAATTTGGCTGGTGAAGTGAAGACCGAGCAAATACTTTCTATAGAGAATAGAAGAGATGAACTATCGGAGCTGCTTGTCCAGGTCGTAGAGGATGGCGCGTCGATTGGGTTTCTGCCTCCATTGAAGCTTTCGGAAGCATCACGATACTGGGAAAACGTATTATGTCCTGAGGTAATCTTATTTATAGCGACATTAAACGATCAGGTAGTCGGAACTGTACAGCTGCATTTATGTACAAAGCAAAATGGTGATCATAGAGCGGAAATTGCAAAATTAATGACCCATCCAAGGTATCGACGTCATGGTATCGGTCGTTTGCTCATGAACAAGGCTGAAGAACGAGCCAAGCAGGAGGGCAGATCGCTGTTAGTCCTCGATACAAGAGAAGGAGACCCGTCCAATCACCTTTATTCTTCTATTGGTTATATTCAAGCTGGACGGATTCCGGACTATGCGAGATCAGCGGATGGCGAATTACACGCAACGATTTACTATTATAAAAGCGATATATCCTTTTAAGAATCCAGTTCCCTGTACACTGCGATAAGCACCAAGGCAGGCAGGTCTCCCGTGTTGGTTACCTTATGGGGCACACTCGCATTCCAGCTAAAAGAATCTCCCTGCTCCAACACGGCGGAATCTTCCCCTTGTTCGGCTAAGATCGTTCCATTCAAAACAAAATGACATTCCTCTCCTTCATGCGCATGTGGATTATCTCCTGTCGTTGCACTCGGAGGTAACTCAACGATCCGCATGCGCAGATTTCCTTGTGTAGAGAGATGCTCGACTTTTAATTTTTCTTCCCCAGTCGTGGTGTACTGCCGTTCTGAGTGTCGCACGACTTGCATGCGTTGTTCTTTTTGGAGCAGCAAATAAGGAAGAGGAACTTTGAGAAAGGAGGCTATGTTTTCTAAAGTAGCAATGGAAGGAGAGGTTTTATTATTTTCTACATTACTGATAAACCCTTTGGAAAGACCGGTTCCTTCGCAAAGCTGTGGAATGGTTAGTTTTTTTCGTTTACGTATAGCCCGGATCGTAGTTCCAATATCCATCATTTTCACGCCCTTTGGTTTTGTAATACATATATAATATTCATAGTACCAAATTTATATTGACAATCCAATGATGAAATGATAAATTTGTTTCATTGAAAGTTTATTCATATAGAATTAAGTTTTCTATAAGGATACAAAAATGAGATTTTATTGAGGGGGGTGTTTTTTTATGAATAAAGGTTTTGCAATATGAATAAAATGTATACAGAAAAATACTTTTAATAGCAATTTCATATATATGGGATAGCTCAATAAAGACAAATATTCGGATTAAGCAGAAGGAGTGTTATAAAATGAAGACAACAACGATAGTAACCATCATGAGAGTTCTTGTAGGTATTCTGTTTGTGGCACATGGTATTTCGAAATTCCAGATGGGTCTCGACAATACAGCGGGGTGGTTTGGTAGTATAGGTCTTCCGGAATTTGCAGCCTATGTGGTTGCTTACTTCGAGCTCATTGGCGGAATCGCTTTGATCATCGGCTTCGCAACCCGATACTTTGCAATCGGCTTTATCATTATGCTTATTGGTGCGATCGTAGCGGTGAAGCTTCCGGTGGGACTGTTGGGCAACGCGCAAATGACTGGTTATGAGTTGGATCTGGCAATGATAGCTTTAGCCGGTTACTTTGCTATCGCGGATGAGCGTGGGCTTGGTCTGGATCGACTGCTGTTCAAAACTAAAAACCAATAAAACGTATCCTTCCGTACAACTGCCACAACTGCAGCAACTAATAATCGGTAAAGGAGCTTTACGATGATACCTTCTTTTTTTATTGCTCATGGTGCTCCATCACTTGCACTGGAACATAATGACTACACAACGCTTTTGAAAAATTTTGCAGCGGATTATCCTAAGCCTAAGGCTATTGTGCTCTTTTCCGCCCATTGGGAGAGCAGACAACAGCAGGTGTCAGCTTCTACTTCCCCATACGAAACCATTTATGATTTTTCGGGTTTTCAACCAGAGCTGTATCAAGTCCAATATCCGGCTCCCGGTGAACCCTCGATAGCAAACGAGATTCAAGCTTTGCTTCAACAAGAAAAAATCCCTGCCAGTCTCGATAGCGATCGGGGATTGGACCATGGAGCTTGGGTCATTCTGTCTCTGATGTATCCTGCGGCAAATATCCCGGTAATCGCATTATCCGTAAATCGGCACTTGTCGAATGCGGAGCAATATCGGATTGGTAAAGCATTATCTTCACTTCGTGAGAAGGACATCCTTATCCTTGGCAGCGGCGGAACGGTTCATAATTTGCGGAGGCTGGAGTGGGGTGCTTCCCGAACTACCGATTGGGCAGCACAATTCGACGGCTGGCTGGATGAAAAGCTGACTGCGTGGGATTTGGAGTCGTTGCTCCAGTATGAGCAGATGGCTCCTTATGCCAAGGAAGCGGTGCCTACTCCTGAGCATTTTATCCCGTTGCTGCTGGCTATGGGTACCGGAGATTCAAGTAAAAAAGCTTCGTTGGTACATCGCAGTTACCAATATGGAAATCTAAGTTTAAGCTGCTGGAAATTTGACTGAACCGATAATGGATATAGAAATAACAAGGACAACTCTTTTGGAGTTGTCTTTGTTGTTAATCCTACTGCTCGTCCTTGATAGGATGCGCCTGCACCTGCTCTAAAAGCTCACGGTTTTCACCCAGCAGCTCTTGAAGCTGCTGAAGCGCCTCTTGATTTTCTTCGCTTTGAAGCGTATTGGCAAGTCCGTTCTCTGCCCGCTCCATTGCATTGTGAGATTGCTGAATCATTTGCTCGCTTGGATGCGATGCTGCTTGCTCTACGGCGCTCGTTACCTTATTTACGGAATTCAACAGCTGGTTAATGGGTTTGTCCGGCTTCCAGCTTGTTTCGGTGTGTTTAGCCATATCGGTGACCTCCAAGTATCGTTATATACATGAGTATTACTTCTTTACTATGGCAAAATAAATATAATTTATGCATGGCAAACGATACCACAGAACCATATAGCCTCCTCGCTAGCTCTCGAACTATATAAGATGAACTAAACATCATGACAGCAGAGAGGCGCTGCGAAAGCAGACCCCTCTTCCAATCGCTGTTGCAGCCAGATTCTTTCGATTCTTAGCCCCATAGGGGTAAGAATCCGTCTGCAAAGGCGAACACTTCGTTTCTCCAGAAGGGTCCGCTATCTCCGCTCGGGCTGTGTGCTTCTTTTGTTCATTTCAAAATATGGTATGATGAATGGGGTAGATAAAGTCGGTTTGTTTGAATGCTTGTTACGAATAATAATAGGAGGAGGTGACAGAATTGAGCGTAAATCCGCTTATTCAGAAACTGCAATACAAAGATCAGGGTGAGGCCGTTCTTGTTTTAAATCCGCCGCAGGTGTATGAAGAAGTCATCGACCAATTTAAAGGTGAGGTTCATCGGGAGGTTCTTCATGATTCGTATCCGTTCGTACAGGTATTCGGAGCTAGCAACGAAACGGTTCAATCTTTAGCCCGACTGGGGGTCACGGTACTGAGTGAGGACGGTCTCCTATGGCTATGTTATCCGAAAAAAACGTCTAAAAAATACAAATCCTCGGATTGCAGCAGAGAGAGTGTAGCCTTCCTGCTCGGCACTGAGGGATTTGAGCCGGTTCGTCAAATCGCGATTGATGAGGATTGGTCTGCGCTTCGATTCCGGCATGTGGATCGAATTAAATCTATGGTTCGAGAATTTGCTGTGACGGAAAAGGGCAAGCAGCGTACCATAGATAACAATGAATAGAAACGACGAATGGTGGGTGAAGAAGCTGGAGAAGATTAGCTTTATTGGACTGGGAGTCATGGGCTCTCGGATGGCAGCGCGATTGATTAAAGCAGGATTTTCGGTAACCGTTTACAATCGAACAGTAAACAAGGTTGAGCCGTTGGTACAGCTTGGAGCGAGCTGGGCGGCGACAATCAGGGAAGCTGTAGAGCGGGCAGATGTGATATGTACTTGTTTATCGATGCCACAGGATGTTAAGGAGTTGTATACGGGGGAGCAGGGTGTTTTTAAACAAGCGAAGCTGGGTGCCATTTGCTTGGATTTTACAACTGTCGGCCGAGAGCTGAGTGTGCAGCTGGGTGTGGAGGCGGCGTCTCATCAGCTTACTTATTTGGATGCACCTGTGAGTGGTGGTCCAGAAGGTGCGGAACGAGGTACCTTGACGATTATGGTGGGTGGACAAGCGGAGGCTTATGAACAATGCTTGCCTGTGCTTCAGCAATTAGGTGCTAATGTACAGTACTTAGGCAATTCAGGCTTAGGCAGCGTAGCCAAGCTAATTAATCAATACTTGGTTGCTACTCATACTTTAGCGGCTTCAGAAGCTATGGCAGCGGGCAGTGCTTATGGAATTAACCCGGAGCAGCTGTATCAGATCTTGTCTACAAGCTATGGAGATAGCCGGATGCTGCGTCGGCATGTTGAGCAGCACCTCCTGGATCGTAACTTTCAACCAGGGGGCGCGCTGAAGTACCTGCTGAAGGATATTCGATTAGCTAATAAGCTCATAGCGGAAACAGGGATTGAAACCTCTACAGGAACCCATGTGGAAACCGTTTTGCATAAGGCGGTGGAACAACAGCACGGGGATTTAGATATGTCTGCTGTGATTTTGTCTTTGGAGCTGCTAACGGGGGTTAAGGTGGAAAGAAAATAAAGAAAGTAAAGCGTATCCCTGCCTAAGTGTATAACACAAGAAAAGCCCCTTCACAAAAAAACGGTGAAGGGGCTTCGTGTAAGCTAGGTTGAAAAGATTGATCGGATAACCAGCTTCTTAATAAGCAAGTGCAAACAATCCGTTAATGTGGGACAGATAGCGGGCGTTACTCGCTTTTTTCATCAAGGATGCCGGAGTACCCTTTAATTCAATACCGCTTCCACCAACAGAGCCGATTCCGTCTTTACGGCCAAGGCTTGCCAGTGTTCCCGAGAATACAGGGCTGAAGCTGTCCATTGTGGTGCCTTTGAACTGTGCTGCGATATTAGCGCCTGCAAGCTCACCCATTTGCCAAGCCAATTGTGCAGTTGGAGGGAAAGGACGGCCTTCCGGTCCAAATACGACTGCACAGTCGCCAGCAAGGAATACATCCGGATGGGAAACGGATTGAAGCGATTCGTTAACCGTTGCACGACCGCGGTTCACTTCTACTCCGCAATTCGCAACAAGCGAGCTGCCTTGTACGCCGCCAGTCCAAACCAACGTGTTTGTATCAATCGTTCTTCCATCTTTAAGGCTAACAGTTGGACCGTTTACTTCAGTAATTGCAAGGCCGGTCAAGAACTCAACACCGCGATTTTGCAGGCTGACTGTTGCACGCTCAATAAGCTCAGCTGAGAATATTGGCAGGATGCTAGGCATAGCCTCAACAAGATAAAGCGATACTTCTGCGAAATCAACGCCGTATTTACGGCAAATGCCAGGCAGCTCATCAGCAAGCTCACCGACCAGCTCAACGCCTGTCAGGCCGCCGCCGCCGATAACGAAAGTAGCGTCTGCTTTATCTTTA
This sequence comes from Paenibacillus sp. 1_12, assembly GCF_900114475.1. GTDB lineage: Bacteria > Bacillota > Bacilli > Paenibacillales > NBRC-103111 > Paenibacillus_S. Next base: position 146,351 of record NZ_FOTE01000013.1, read on the forward strand.
GTGTTGCTGTACTTGCGAATACTTTGCTCTACATGCGCAAAGAGACGGTTTGCATCTGCTACGGATTTCAGCGTGAAGCTGTTCTCCTGTAGACCTGGAATGCCAAAGTAGTTAGTCTCACTACCCAGAGCGAGCACTAGAGCGTCGTAGCTGAACGTTTTGCCGCCAAGCAGCAGGACTCTGCGTTCTTCCACATTAATTTCATCAACGGTACCGACTACCACATTGATTTGCTTACCTTTAAGCAGCTTTTCCAAAGGCAAAGCGACTGCCTTCTCAGCAACATTACCTGCAGCAAGACGGTGAAGCTCGGTAATAATTTGGTGCGATCCCACGCGATTAATAACGGTAATTTCTGCTTCTTCATGCGTTAGATGGGCACGAGCGGAAAGTGCGCTCAACAAGCCGCCGTAGCCGCCACCCAAGATCAAAATTTGTTTACTCACGGTTATCCTCCATCCTGACAATAGGTTGATTTATAGGTTTTCTTGCTTTTTTCTTTCGCCCAAAATATCAAGGTAAGCTTGGCTAAAACGAAGCATTTTTTGCAATTCCGGATCTTTAAGCAGCTTCAGCATACCAAATAGACCAATTGTGGCTTCGCTTTGATCAGCACGATCGTTAGCCTCAATAGCTGCGGATGCGTAACCCTTAACTTTTTCTTCAAGCGGTTTAACGACTTCCTGAATTCCGCCTACCATATCTTGAATCAAAACACGGTCATTAGCTACTTTATTAGCCAAATCATATGTTTTGGTAAGCAGGGTCATCATTTCGGTAAGCCGCGGCAGTTGATCTACCAATACGGTTAATGCCTCTTGTACCTCTGGCTTTAACAATTGATCCAATACATCCGCCTTAACGTTTGCGGGAGCTACAGAAGCATCTTGTTCTAATACTTGAGCATTGGTTTGTGACATGTTTGTTATCCTCCTTTATTCATCTGAATCTGTTCGCAAGTAGCAAAAAAACGTTATTCCGCGATCTATATGAAATATAATATAGGTTAATATTATATTATCCATTCACTTGTGAAAAAAATCACATAGAAGTTAGAAAGTTTCCGCGTCTAAGCTGCTGCGAACCAAGTAATTGCTAAGCTATATTGTATACCTAATAGCAGCAGGAGACAATAGTTTTTTCATCATATATTTACAAATTTTTCACTGTCGATGAGGTTGTCGCTCCAGCAGCTTGGCTGCCGAAGCAACATCTCCTTGTATGCGTCATACTTAACATGGGATTAATATTGTTTTCTGAAATCGATCACCACTCGAACACCTTAACTTCAATTCTTTTTCCCGATAAAAACAGCAAAATCCAGATACTTATACATGCAATCCACATCAGAAAAACCTGCCTGCTCGAGCCAGTCGATTTGATCACCAAGCTTGGCGTTCAAGTCCAGCTTTCTTCGCTCCACAGAGGTATCGATGGATGCTCTGGAAAGGCCACTGTCGTTAATATGGGCTAACCAGCGCTGTCTATGGTATTCATCTATAGCTGGGGTGTTGCCCTGTACCTGATCCGCATTGACAAAAATACCGCCTGGATTCAACAGCTGGTGAACGGTGGCGAACAGCTTTCTTTTGGCAGGATGGGTCAAATGGTGAATCGACAATGAAGAGACGATGATGTCATAAGATCGGGGAAATACGTAGCTGGAATAATCACCGATGATGTATTGAACGTGGTCTTCCTCGCGAAAACGACGGCGTGCTTCCTCCAGCATTTTATCACTCAGATCTATCAATGTAAGATGGGCTTTCGGGTATTTATGCAGCACCATTCGGGAGAACAGCCCTGTACCTGCACCTAAATCGAGAATATGCGGAGCTTGGCTTTTGCTTTCCGCCAGGGAAAGCGCCATCCCATAAAATTCATCGAAACAGGGGATCAGTTGTCTTCGCTGCTGGTCATAATCATTGGCAACGGCGTCAAACAGTTTTTTGACCGATGGGTCCATAAGAAGACCTCCTTGGTATGGGTTTTCTTCATTGTAACGACAGATTGCTAATTGAGGAAATATATAAAATGAATGGAAACTATAGGGAAGACCTATATGTGGCATGTGAATTCGCTTGGTCAACCTCTTCCTACCTTTTCTTGCGACCAAGTACGGCAGTGCGGTTCCGATTTCAATATCCGATATGGTAAGATCTGAATGACGAGGTTATACAGGTAAATGAATTACCTTATCGAAGACAGGAGGGAAACAGTATGAAACCATTCACGTTGAATGTCATCGCTATCATTAAAAGCATTCCAGAAGGGAATGTCATGACATATGGGCAAATTGCCGAGCTTGCGGGCAGTCCAAGAGGAGCGAGACAGGTTGTGCGGATTCTGCATTCGCTAAGTGCGATTCATCAGCTTCCTTGGTACCGTGTGGTAAATGCCAAGGGAGAAATCGCCTTCAACAATGAGGAAGCACGCTTTATGCAGACGTTCCATTTGGACAACGAGGGTGTGGCTGTGAGTGACAACGGGCGTATTGATTTGGAACAGTATCGATACACGCCAGTGGATAGGATAGACCCGCTCCCCTAATAGCAAGTGTGTAAAATCGTCCGATGATTTCGTCCCATCCCATAAAATCCAACAAAAAAACCTTCGCAATCGGCAGCAGCTCGATTGGAAGGCTTTTTTTGGCATTACTTGAGAAGCTGGAGGCTGTTATCATCGTGTACAGATGGGGAGCTTCAGCTTCTAATATCATCAGAACGAGCATAGGACTGACACGACAGCTTGTTCTTCGACAGATGGATTCAGGGCTTAGGTTGTGAAGGTGCACAAACCCCATCGTCACAAGTTCCATCAGCCGGATCGCTGCCCATGTCGTTAAGCAGCGTCAGCGGCTGGTCCTCATCCCATGCCTTCTGTATCGCACCTAAAAATACTTCGCTTGATTGAGCGCCTGAAATTGCATATTTGCGGTTGATCACGAAGAAGGGAACTCCGCGTACGCCCAGACTACCTGCTTCCTGCTCGTCATTACGGACCTCGGCTGTGAACGCATCCCCAGCAAGAACCTGTAAAGCTTCGTCCTTGTCGAGTCCGACTTCTGCGGCCAAAGCGGCTAATGTCTCATGATCGCCAAGATGCTTGGACTCGGTAAAATAGGCATGCAGCAAGCGCTCGGTCAATGCATACATAAGGCCATGCTGGTTAGCGAAATGCGCCAATCGATGTGCGTCGAACGTATTGGTCAAAATCATCGTGTCAAAGTTAAAGGTCAGTCCGACCGATTGAGCCTGAGCGGTAACACCCGCGTTCATCTCCTTAGCCTTATCAACGCTCATGCCATATTTGGAAGCCAGCATCTCATTGACACCATGAGGAAGATCTCGCTCCGCATTCGGGTCCAGCTCAAAGCTGCGGTAAATCACATTGACGTTCTCTTTGTTCGGGAAAAGGGCAAGTGCCTCTTCAAAGCGACGTTTGCCAATATAGCAAAAGGGACATGAAAAATCAGACCATATTTCAATATTCATTTTATAAGCCTCCAGAAAGTGAGTATAGGTATCTGTAACTAAAACCTCTGCTGTTGCTCGCAAATTTCATGAAATCATCGTTAAGAAATTCATAGCCGGATAAGGGCACTAATCTTAATTGCCTTACTTATCAAAGTTTACCTGATTACAAACAATAAATCCAGCATAGGAGCGCAAGCATGAACAGGTTAACAGCCTACTGGTGAAAGCAGCTGATAAAAAGCCCTATCCGCGAGTATAACCGGATAGGGCTTGTGTTTATGCAGACTTGCTTCGTGCTCTTCTCAGTAAATAAACAAAATAAGGTGCGCCGATTACAGCGGTCATGATGCCGACTGGCACCTCGCGCGGGATGATCAGAATGCGGCCCAAGCAATCCCCAAGCAGCATCAGATCGGCCCCGATCAGCGCAGCAAGCGGAATAAGCCATTGGTGTCGGGCACCGACAATGCTGCGGGCAATATGAGGCGCGATCAATCCAATAAAGCCAATGGCGCCCACTGCCGATACAGATATGCCAGCCAGAGCTACAGCCAGCAGCAGCAGCCAGAAGCGCTGCCGCACAATACTCAGGCCAAGCGAGGTTGTTGTCTCATCACCAAGCTGGAACACATTCAGCTTGGGATAATTGATCCAAACCACGGGCAGCAGCACCGCGATCCAGGGCAGCAGTGAGTAGACGGCATCCCACCGCTTGCTCCACAAGCTCCCCGCCAGCCAGAGCAGCGCCATATTGATATCGGTTGGATGCATCACGATCAAATATTGCGTACCCGCCTGGAAGACGGCCCCAATAGCAATTCCGATAAGAGCAAGCGACGCAGGCGTCATGGTCAAGCGTTTGCTGAGCAGCAGCAGAATACCAAAGGCGACAAAAGCACCGATAAAAGCGGATATTGGAAGGAAATAGCTTGGTGCTTTAGGAAACAGGAAAATGACGGCGGATGCAGCCAGTCCCGCTCCTTTGGTAATACCGATCACATCGGGGCTGGCCAACGGATTACGCACAATGCTTTGCAGAATCACGCCGCCTACAGCCAGGCCGAAGCCCGCCAGAATGGCGACTAGAACACGCGGCAGGCGAACCTCGTAAATAATAAAAAAGTATTTGTTATTCTCATGCAAAATGCTGGACCAAACATCCTGAAAGGAAACGGGCACTGCTCCCAAGCGCAGGGAGATTACCGCTAACACCAGCATCAGCAGAAATGCCAGGATTAGAGCTACAGATTTATTCATCAGCGGGCACCTCCCTTTTTGCGGGCCAAATAAATGAAGAAGGGGGCGCCGATCGCTGCTGTCACAATCCCGACGGGAGAGTCGTAAGGAAACGCGATAAACCGGCTGAAGAAGTCGGCATAAACGAGCAATGCCCCTCCGAGCAATGCTGTTAGCGGAGCCAGAACATGAAGATTATTCCCAACCAGGGCACGAGCGATATGAGGGACAATCAGGCAAATGAAACCGATCGGACCGCATATCGCAACCGCTGAGCCAGCCAATACAATAACAAGCAGCACGCTGATGGCGCGAATCACCGATACCCGCTGGCCAAGACCTGCGGCAATCTCATCGCCCAGCAGCAGCAAACGGAAGGAAGGCAGCATCAGGCCAAAGATGAGCAATCCGCCGATAAAGAAGGGAAGAATCGTACTGATCTCCTTCCATGCTGCTTGACTGACAGAGCCGACCAGCCAAAACATCATACTGTCAGTATTTTGCTGATTCAATATAATAAGTCCCTCCGTCAGCGAGGAGAGTAGAAAATGGATCGTTATCCCCGCTAAGGCCAAACGGACATATTGCTTCGATCCCGTCCCGGCAAGTGCCCAGACAAGGAATGCTCCGACTGCTGCCCCAATAAAGCCAATGCAGATAGAGCCTGTAAGCGAAATGTTTTTGAACACAACCAAACCGAACACAACTGCAAAGGCTGCCCCCGCATTAATGCCGAATACGTGGGGAGAGGCCAGCGGGTTTTTCGTTGTGAGCTGCGTCAACAATCCGGCTAGTGCCAGCTGAATGCCGACAATGCCTGCTGTTAAAGTACGCGGCAGCCGCAGCGTTTGAATATATAGATGATTTTTATCATGTCCTTGATACGTTAAGGCTTCAAATAAGACACGCCATGATATTTGCGCCTGACCCCATTTGACGCTGCACAGGAATCCGATGACCAGCAGGAGAAAAGAAGCAGAAAAAAGAAAGAGCAGAAACCCTGTCCGGTTCTGCTTTTCCAATTGGACCTTGTTTGTCATTGATCAGGCTCCCAGGTTTTTGAGGATATCCTCGGCGATTTTCTCGGATCCGAGCAATCCGCGTGAAAGAGACCAATCACGTCTTTCTACTATAAATACTTTCTTGTTGGCAACGGCATCGATTTGCTTCCACAGCGGGTTGGCCTCCCATTGATTAACAATCGTTTCTTTCTCGGATGGCAGCAGGAACATAGCTTGCGGATTGGCTTCGACCAGTTGCTCCAGAGTTAGCTGCGGGTTAGCCGCTGTGTTTTTCACCGGATCCGTAAATCCGAGCAGCATCAGGAAGGAGCCGCCGAAGGAGTGGTCCGAATGGGCATAAAAGCCTTTGGAATTCGTCACGGCTGGAAGTACACGCAGATTGGTGGTGGTTAGCTTCTTTTTCACAGCCTCGATTTTGGTCTGGTGCTCAGCAAGACGTTTCTTGCCTTCCTCTTCCTTGCCAAGGGCTTTTGCGATAATGACATAGTTTTTGAGCATTTGATTATAGTCTGCTTGCGAATCGTCCAGAACGAGCAAAGGAGCGATAGCCTTTAATTGCGGAATTGCATTTTTGTGTTTGTTTAAATCGGCGATGATTAGGTCGGGCTGCAGCGAGCTGATCAATTCAATGTTCGGTTCGTAGCGGGAACCGACAGAGGTGTAGTTTTTCAATTGGCTCTTAACGGCATCCATGAACAGGTCGGGGCTGGAATCATCAGCAATCCCGACTGGTTGTATGCCCAAGGTAACTAGTGCATCGGTAAAGCTAAAATCCATCGTCACAATTTTCACAGGTTTTTTGGCAAGCTCGACCGTACCTTGTGCATCCTGAACCGTGATTTTACCTTCAGTGCTTGCAGCTGCTGCCGGTGTTGGGTTGGTTTGTGGAGCGGTACCGGATGGAGTAGTAGTCGCTGTTCCGCATGCTGTAAGGCTTAATGCAGTAAATAAGCTCACCAGTGCAATACTGAGTGGGCGTTTTATCCAAAGATTCATCTGTATATCCCCCTGAAAATGATTATTATTATCATTTGGATTATAGCCGATTTTTTTTGAAAGTAACATATCTAATCCTTAGATTGGACATGTCTAATCTTTAGATGTTTGATTCGTTTACTTGGGATCATGACTTTGCTGAAAAGCGGAGGGTGAAGCTCCAGTTTTCCTTTTGAACACCCTGCTAAAATAAAAATAATCTACGTACCCGACTTTTTGTGCAATTTCTTTGGCAAGCAGGTCTGTTTGCTGAAATAGAAGCTTTGCTTTTTCAATACGTAGATTGTTGAGATAAGTCATTAAGGTTTCGCCGGTATGTTTTTTGAATAGCACCGTGTAATGGCCTTCGCTCATACCTGCTCGACGCGAGAGCATAGGGAGCGTAAGCTTCAGCATGTAATGTTCATTGATATATGAGAGGGTCTCCTCGATCGAATTTGCAGAGGACTTTAGTTCATCGCGCATTCGCGATTCATACAAATAAATGAAGAGGATACGCTCCAGCATCAATCGTTTTCTAAACTCCTGTGCCGCATCTTCATCTGGGGAATGGGTATCGATTTCATGTAAGGTACGAAGCAATTCCTCGATCATATAGTGGATTTTGATTTCACTGATTGTGTGGAGGGGACCCTGCAGGGTCCATGCACTGGTCACCGGGAGCACGCGGTAAGTGATGACTACGTACTCGACCTCTTTGGTTTTTGGGATTTGGATGAAATAGGGGCCATAGTCAGGATGACAAGCAAAGCCTTGTGTGCAAACGGTGGGCTCCTGATCTTTGGCTGAAATAAGAAGATGTCCGCGTTGGACAATAATGAGACGATGGATACCCTGAGAACTAACAAGGGTTTGTGAGCTGCTCTCCGCGGTGATATCGTCTAGCAGGGGCATGATCTGAACAAGCTGTTGGAAGTACATGGCGGATGGCCCTCTTTGCATGTTTATGGATAACAGAAATATAAGCATATAACCATTTGGACAGCTATTGCCGTGTGTCTGCTGGAAAAGTTGAGCGGAGGGACAATTAGATTGAGTCCGAGGAAATGGACAGCGAAGCCATCAGCATCACTGCCATTTCAAAGAACTCACCCTTTCACTGGCAATTACTGCAAGGATAATTTAGAGAGGAGTGATCCTAGGAAAGCAGGTCCGGCTCCTGTTCGATTCCTGTTAAACGGTATCTCCGTTTTTCACGAGCTCAGCCAAATATTGATAGGAGCGTAACCGAGCCTGATGGTCATAAACCTGGGCGGTCACAATGATTTCGTCCGCTCCTGTTTCATTCAGAAACTGCTGGAGCTTTTTCTGGACGGTTGCTTTATTTCCAGCAATAGAATAACTCAATTGCTTACGGATATGAGCTTCTTCCTGAAGATTCCACAGTGCATCCATGCTGTCGACAGGCGGGTTGAGCGGACCTGTACGGCCACGTATGAGATTAAGGAATTGCTGCTCCTGGGAGGTAGCCAGCCTTCTGGCTTCTTCGTCGGTATCAGCAGCTATGACATTTAGACCGATCATCGCATAGGGTTTGTCCAGTGATTCCGAAGGACGGAAGCTGCTGCGATACAGGTCCAGTGCAGGCAGTAAATAATCAGGAGCAAAATGGCTGGCAAAAGCAAAAGGCAGACCTAGATGACCAGCGAGCTGGGCACTAAAGCCACTTGAGCCTAAAAGCCAGATCGGGATATGCAGCCCTTCGCCTGGAACCGCCCTCACGCCAATAGGGCGTGCTTCCGGCGTATTATCCAGATAAGCGCGAAGCTCGCTAAGCAGCTCGGGGAAATCATTGCCGTCGCTGCCGAGTCCACGACGCAGCGCGCGGGCGGCAGGCTGATCCGAACCCGGGGCACGTCCGAGTCCCAGATCGATGCGACCCGGATACATCGATTCCAGCGTTCCGAACTGCTCGGCAATGACCAGTGGAGCATGATTTGGCAGCATAATGCCGCCGGAGCCGACCCGGATCGTATGGGTACCTGCTGCCACATAACCGATTACGAGGGAAGTGGCGGAGCTGGCAATCCCCGGCATATTGTGATGCTCAGCGAGCCAGTAGCGATGATAGCCCCACTTCTCGGCATGTTGTGCAAGATCAAGGGTGTTTTTAAAGGAATCTGCTGCTGTACCGCCCACGATGATGGGGGCAAGATCCAGCACGGAAATTGGGATATCTCTAGTGAGCATTGTATAGTCGCCTCCTGTTATTCAGATCGATATGAAACGCAGTATCTACATTATTATATAAAAAATATACGGAATCAAACATGCCACCCCCATACAGGGATAGAGAGACATTATTCTAATTAATAAAGTAAAGAAGTATCTGATAAAAGAGTACCTGAAAGCAGTGCATAAATCCAGCATGGACCCCGGACATGAAAGACTCTACAGCTTTACATATTATTCATATCCCGTTAACACTCCCCAAATAAACGTCTCCTATAATCAAATTGAGCACAAATGAACAAAACGAGCGTAAATGGACATATCATATAGTCGGGCTTACCATCTGCAAAATGTTGCTCGTGGAACAAATAGGTGATGTTGGACCTATGCAACTTTTCGGTAATGTGATTTCTGGGCGAATAGGTCAGCGCTAAAAGCGCGGTGAGTATATATTCGATTTACGTATTCTTCATATGAGCTTAACACCTGCTTGATGCTTCATGATTACAATCAAATTGAACATGAATGAACAAAATGAATGTAATTATTGCAGTAGTGAACAGAGTTGCTCAAGGGGGAAATAATGAATGCTGGCGGCCGAAAGAAAGCTACGTATTGTGGAATATGTGAGGCAGTATCGGACAGCAACGATTACTGTGCTTGCCAATGAGTTTAACGTTCACGAGGCTACGATCCGACGGGATCTTACGGAAATTGAGCAGGAAGGCATGCTGAAGCGGACCCACGGTGGCGTCATCATCGAGCAGTGGACCCAAGATGAGCCCTCCTTTAACGAAAGAACCCGCCAGCACGTAGACCAAAAGGAAAGAATCGGGCAAATGGCGGCAAGTCTCGTGGAAGACGGAGAGAACATTATTATCGATTCCGGAACCACAACACTGCATATTGCCAAGAATCTCGTTCACCGCTCCCATATAACGGTCATTACGAACGATATGAATGTTGCCGCCGAGCTGCGTGATGCCCCACGGATTAAAGTGATTTTAACCGGAGGGGAGCTGTATCCATCGAGTTATATGTTAAATGGCATGATCACGAATCATGTACTGGGATCGCTGCATGTGGAGAAGGCGTTTATTGGGACTCCGGCGCTCCACCCGCAGCATGGACTCATGCATCCGGAGGCGCAGCTAGTTATGGCTAAGCAGGGAATGATCAAGTCGGCTAGGGAAATTGTTGTGGTAACCGACGACAGTAAGATCGGCAAGCTTTCGCTTCATACCGTAGCTCCGAACACAGCGATTCACACCTTGATCACAGGCAAAGAAGTCAGTGATTACGATATCAAGCCCTTTCAGGATTGGGGCATGACGGTGTACAGGGTATAAATGGATTTGTATAAGGTGAGGGGGATTGCTCATGGCATCCATTGAGTTCAAACAAGTTACCAAAACATTTGATAAACATACGGTCATCAAGGATCTGGATTTAACCATAGAAAACGGCAAGTTCACTGTACTGGTAGGTCCATCCGGGTGTGGCAAGACGACCCTGCTGCGCATGATTGCAGGTATTGATCCGCAGACGTCAGGTCAGGTGCTCATTAATGGAAAAGATGTAACGAGCATTGCTCCCGGTAAAAGAGGAGTCGCGATGGTGTTCCAAAACTATGCTATCTACCCGACGATGTCGGTGCGGGAAAATATTGAATTCGGTTTGAAAAATAATAAAGTGCCCAAAGCGGAGCGGACCCGCTTGGTGGAGACGATCAGCGATACGGTGGGATTGCATGAATACCTGGATCGCAAACCTTCCACCTTGTCAGGGGGGCAGCGTCAGAGAGTTGCTTTGGCTCGCGCCATGGTTAAGCAGCCTTCAGTGTTTCTGATGGATGAGCCACTCTCCAATCTCGATGCCAAGCTCAGGGTACAGATGCGGATCGAGCTGATCGAGCTCCACAAAAAGCTCGGAACGACCTTCGTCTACGTAACTCATGATCAGGTCGAGGCGATGTCGATGGCCGATACGATCGTCTTGATGAATCAGGGGCAGATCCAACAGGAGGCTCCGCCGGATGTAATGTATCGCCAGCCCAACAATTTGTTTGCAGCACAGTTTATCGGAGTTCCCCCGATGAATGTAAGTGATTTGGCAGGAGTGGGCGGGGTGAGGTATGGCTTCCGCCCGGAAAGTGCAATTTTGTCAGACAAGCCTGCCGAGCATCATTTATTGCTGCGTGGCGTGATCGTGACGAGAGAAATGCTGGGGTCAGAAACGATTTATCAGGTCAGGTCTGGACCGGATGCTTTTATGGTGAAATGCACGGAGGATCTATTTTCCGTTGATCAAGAGGTTTATCTAGGTGTGCCGGAAGCGAAGCTGGACTTCTTCGGAATGGACAATAACCGGATCGACAAAGCTCACAAACAATTTGATGATTACATGCGAAGGCTGCGAGGATTTTCCCATGGATAAAAAAACGCTTTGGGAGACGCTGCGTCCGTATCTGATGATTGCTCCTGCGATGCTTGGTATTTTGACCTTTGTGATCTACCCAATTGCCTATCTCATCTACTTAAGCTTCTATAAATACAACCTGATGAACAAATCGAAAAGCAAATTTATCGGGTTGGAAAACTTCGAACAAATTTTCACCCGTGGTGACTTTTACAAGGCATTGATGAACACATTCACGTATACCATCGGTGTTGTCGTGCTCACCCTGTTGATTTCACTGCTGATGGCGATCTGGTTGAACAAAAAAATCCGCCTTAATGCGATCGTTCAAGCAGGTATGTTTACGCCGCATATCGTATCGATTGTGTCGGTATCGCTCGTTTGGCTGTGGCTAATGGAGCCGAATCAGGGCTTGCTCAATTTTGCGCTGAGATCGATGGGGCTGCCCACTTCCCAATGGCTGCAAAGCTCGGATACGGCATTAATATCAGTCATCATCGTATCGGTATGGCAGGGAGTCGGCTACTACACGCTCATTATTGTCGCTGCGCTGCAAAGTATACCGCCAACGATGTACGAAGCAGCAGCACTTGATAATGCAAGCAGATGGAAGGTATTTACCAAAATAACGCTGCCCCTGATTTCACCGCAGCTGTTTTTTATCCTGATCATCATGACAATCGGCTCGTTTAAGGTTTTTGATACCGTTAAAATCATGACGGGCGGTGGCCCCAATAATGCAACCAATACACTTGTTTACTATATATATGGGTTTCGAACCACGAGTATCGGTTATTCGGCCGCTACGGGAGTTGTGCTGCTGGTTATTATTGGCCTACTGACCTTTGTCTACTTCCGACTGCTTTCGAAAAAGGTGCATTATCAATAGCCGACCCATGACTGGGAGAAAGGGGGTTCATACATTCATGACATTTGCATCCAAGCATCTCTGGTCGCTATTAAGCACATTGTTAAAATTACTTCTTCTGATCATTTTTGTTTTTCCGTTTTTTTGGATGATATCCACGTCGCTTCAGACCATTCAGGAAACCTTGACGTTTCCTCCCACTTTAATCCCGGCATCGCCCCAGTGGAATAATTTTGTGGTTGCTATGAGTTCAGGGCCGTTTTTGACCTATGCCCAAAATTCGATAGTCGTGACACTTTCCATCATTATTTTGCAGTTTGGTGTGATGATACCGGCTGCTTATGCATTTGCCAAATACTCTTTTGCTGGGAAAAAAATCTTGTTTGGCATGGTGCTGCTCGCTTTTATGATTCCTGGTCAAGTCACCTTCATCCCTGTCTATTTGATGCTCGCTGATTGGGGATTAATCAAAACGTTATGGCCGCAATCATTCCGTTTATGTCAAACGCATTCGGCATCTTCCTTTTACGCCAATATTTCATGCAGATTCCAGAAGAAATTATTGAAGCGGCCAAACTGGACAATGCCAGTGAGTTCAAAATAATATGGAAAATCATGACCCCGATGTCCATGCCAGCATTGGCAACGATCGCGCTGTTCAGCTTTGTTAGTCATTGGAATGATTATTTTTGGCCGCTTGTGATGACAGATTCGAACCCGGTTCGTCCGCTGACACTCGGAATCTCCATGCTGAGAGAGACGGAAGGCATTAGTAACTGGCACATTATTATGGCCGGTAATGTTACCTTAGTCATTCCCATTCTGCTCGTTTACCTGATTTGCTCGAAGCAAATTGTAAAAGCATTTGTTTATTCAGGGATTAAATGATCGTTTAATCGCTTTCGAATAATGGTCAAAATAATGCAAACAGAAAAGGAAGGAAGATAATAATGAAAAAAAATGTGTCTATGATTATGGCATCAACGATGCTGCTTGGCGTACTTGCAGGCTGCAATCAAGCTCCTCAAGCAAAGGATAATGGAACCCCTGGAGCCACTCCAGCAGTTGCACCGGCGGCAGCACCTGCTAAAGCTGGCAAGACGACGATTCAGTATTGGCATTCTATGGGTGGGAAAAACGGCGAATATACGGATGCGCTGATTAAACGCTTCAATGAATCTCATCCCGATATTGAGGTTGTGGGTACCTTCCAAGGTGGCTACGATGAAGTGGTTACGAAGCTCCAGCAGGCAGCAGCAGCGAATACAGCACCAGACGTCAGCATGCTGGAGCGTTCTTTCGTACAGCTGTTTGCAGACGCAGACGTATTGGAAGATCTGACACCTTATTTAAAGAAATCGGGTTTAAGCACAGATGACTTTGTTCCCGGTCTGATGGGTCACTCTACCTTCAATAAAAAATTGGTCACCCTGCCTTTGAACCGTTCCACTCCTATCTTACATGTCAACAAGACGATGCTGGATGAAAAAGGGCTCAAGGTACCTACTACCTGGGAAGAAATGAAAACCGTCGCCAATGCGCTGGTTATTAAAGAAAACGGTGCTTATAAACGCCAAGGTTTATCGATGCCTTTTGACGATTGGTATGTGATTGCGATGATGACTCAGTCCAAAGGAAGATTTTTTAATGAAGAAGGAACTTCGGTCGGGTTTTATGATAACGGTGTGGGGCTTAAAGTATTCAGTTACCTGAAGGATCTTCAGAACACGGGAGCGTTGTTCTACCCGCCGACTCAGGATTCGGGAAATATAGTCAATCAGATGTTTGTCGATGGGAAAATCGGCATGCTGTTCCAATCAACGGGAAGTATCGGAAGTATGGCGCAAAATGCGAAGTTTGAATATGTAACCTCCTTCCTACCCCAAAATGATGTATACGCCACGCCAACCGGAGGAGCGAACGTTACCATGCTGGCCTCATCCAAAAACAAAGCAGCTGCATGGGAATTTATTAACTGGCTGATGACTGACCCTAAAGGCGGACAGCAGTTCGTGATCGACACCGGTTACCTGCCTTTTACAAAGAAAATGGTAGAGTCCAAAGAAATTAAAGAGCTGTATGCCAAAGAACCCAATCGTAAAGTCGCATACGATCAGCTTCAATATGCCGTTGACACGAATAAGCATTTGGCATGGACGCCTATTGTGCAAGAATTCCGCTCAGCTATGCAAGCGATCATGTATGACAACAAAGACATTCAAACCACTCTGACTACATTCAAAAATTCAGCCGAAAAACTTATGAAAAAATAGTGCATGTTTAAGAATTCAACAAGGTCTTTCAGAGGAGCAGGCAGACGGATTTGTGGCAAATAGCCGTAGGTCGTCTGCTTCTTTAGTTGCTGATATCTTAAATGGCGCACAACAACCCTATATTATAGGGTAAGTGCAGCCGGGAACTTCATATTGACAGAAATAGGGTTAAATGCTAATCTAAATAAACATAAATGAGCAAAAATGAACATTATATTAATGCCGCATCTTCCTATATAATTTGAGAGGAGTTCATTACTATGTCCGTTACGAATAAGAAAACTACCGCACAGCGTGTTCATTGGCAGGCCCATCAAAGCACTAATGCAGAAATTCCAGAGAACACAATGGCTGCCATGGAGTATGCATGGGAGCTTGGGGGCATTCCGGAAATTGACATCCGGCAGACTGCCGATGGCATCATTATCGGATTGCATGATGAAACCCCAAGACGCACAACAACGGCATCCGAAGCAGATCGTGACCGGTTAGTATCGGAATGTACGTTTGAGCAGACGCAAGCATGGGATGCAGGTGTTATATTTAACGATAAGTATCGGGGAGAAAAGGTACCGTCGCTTGAGCAGGTGTTAGCTGTATTGGCTAGCCACCCTGAGCGCGAGCTGTATCTGGATTACAAGCAGGTTGATCTGGACAAGCTGGCGGCATTGATCGAACGCTGCGGTGTTGAGCGTCAAATCATTTTCTGTCATCGGGATCATGATAACTGCAGAATCATGAAGCGGTTAGTTCCGGGCATTCGTACCATGCTATGGATATCGGGCGGCTCAAATCCAGAAGCAGAGGTTGCGCGCAAGTTTGCAGAGGCAGCGGTTAGCGGTTTTGATGCCCTAGACATTGTACAGATTCATCTGGTTGATGCGGATAACTTATCAGGAGAAGCCCAAAGCGGACCCTGGAGATATAAGGTACAGCGTGAGTATTTGCAGATGGCACTCGGACAGTTGGCGGAGAAAGGGTTGGAGCTCGAGGTGCTGCCGTTCCATTTTAGCGAGGACTCCCTATTTGCCTTGTTGGATTTAGGTGTACGGAGATTTGCAGTAGATGAGCCGAGAGTTTTTGTTGCGACACTGGAGCGTTACAGCTTTACATGATTGTGATCATTGCTCATAAACAAGAGGGAGGGGCTAAGCCCCTCCCTCTTGTTTATGCACTGCAGCTGTTCCTTGCGCATTATATAGAAGCCCATGCAAGGATCAAACCGTGATGACGTTAACACCGCAATCGCGAAATTCTTTGATATCATATTCGGGGGCTTCCTTCCCCGTTATCAAGGTGTGAATAGAACTATTCGGGGCGACTGAATGCAGGGAGAGCTTGCCGATTTTACTATCATCAGCTACGACTATAATCTCCTGCGATGCATTAATCATCCCTTGCTTGGCCATAACCAGCTGAGCCTCCGGATGCATCAAGCCGTGCTTGGGATGTATAGCCGGTATACCCAAAAATGCTTTTTCAACATGAAGAGATCTTAAGACATGATCAGTAAACATGCCATTCAACATATAACTGGAAGGGTAAAGCTCGCCCCCCGTTAAAATGACTTTAATGCCGGACGCATCCTTCAACTCCACGGCAATGTTCATATCGTTCGTTACTACCGTAATATTCGATCGGTGAACCAGGTTTTTGGCGATATGCAAGGTAGTAGTTCCGGAATCGATGATGATGTGTTCTCCATCCTCAACCATACTTGCAGCAATCTTGCCGATTCGCATTTTTTGATCCAAATGATGATTGGATCTTTCGACGAAGGGAGCCTCATCATGGGTCCATTGTTCAACAATAACACCGCCATGAGTCCTTTTTAGTAAGCCTTCCTGTTCAATTTCACCTAGATCCCGCCGAATCGTAGCTTCATGAACATTAAACTCCTGCGCCAATGCTGCAACGGTAGCTACCCTGCATTGTCTCACATATTCTACGATCCTTAATTTTCTTTCAGCAGCTAACAAGGATATCCCCCATTTTAGCGATTTTTTTCGCGCATTCTTGTTATCATTTTGTTCATATATGTTTGTAGGCTACAATAATCCACCCTGCATGTCAATATGAACGCCAGATTATACACGAATACAACGAGCAGGGTCTCTTGTTTCATTAAGGTATCAAAAGGATCATAACGGTACACTTTAGCATATGTGCTGCTGTAAAGTTACCAATGAAATTCCAATATCGTTTTTCTCCAATCCCTGTGGGCTGCCGCTTGTTCCATAGCTATAGTGAAATCATTGGCAGCATGTATATGTGTTATTTGATCGGGAAGAAGCTTTCGCAAAGTTGCCTGACACGATGGATCCTTCATAGCCTCAAGTACCGGGTAGTAATCCGTGGTTGAGCTTCGGCTGCTTCCTCTTAAGGTAAGTCCCTTTTCGAGCACATCTCTTGTATTGATCGGCACCTTATCTTCCGTTACACCCATCAGAATGAGGTGTCCTTCAGGCTTTAAAATGTCTATTGCTTGATTTATTGCACTTTCAGAAAATCGACCGCCTGTGCATTCGACAGCAATATCGTAGGACCCGCCGGAGGAGAAGTCATACTCTTGAACCAAGCTTCTGTTTGCGAAGTCGAATTTGTCCAATTTATCCGGAATGGCTCCGAACACTTGAAGTCGATCTGCACTTACCCCATAAACATGATAAAGCATTGCGGCGGCCAAATACCCTACAGGACCATCCCCAAACACAGCTACACGTGCATTTTTCAACTGTTCTTCCACATGATGCAGTGCTTGATAAGAGACTGTGCACAATTCCGCAAGTACAGCAATTTCATCCGGAATTTCATCTGGAACCGGTATGGCGCAGGACGCAGGGATGACCAGCCTGTTTTGGGCTATGCCGTCCATTCCGCTCCCCAAAAACTTTCCGCAGTGACAATAATTATCTCCATTACCGCTTTTGCAAGCAGGACAGCACTCCTCGGGAACAATTCCTTTGAGTAAGTAACCTGGAATATTGGGAACGATAACAACGCGTTGTCCGGGCTTCAGCTCAGCGGTTGCACTTTGCATGATAGTACCTATCCCTTCATGAATAAGGGCCATAGGCAGCTTGCGGGCTAGCGCTTCAGGTCTTCGTTGTCCAGTGAAATAACGTAAGTCCGCATGACAAATACTAGCGATGGACGGTTCCACGACTACCTCATAATCATGAACCTCGTGTACAATGGCTGCCTCGACAACCTCCCGTGGTTTGATTAGCCGATAAGCCTGTGATTGAATACGGGTGTGGTTTACATTAGGTTGTAACAATTGTGAACGCCTCCTAAGTTTTAATGATTTATGGAATCGTAAATATGAGCAATGTACTCACATTCAATTTCATTTAAGGGAACACGTAATGGTTGACACCACCAAACACTCATAATTGTTCATTTATATTAATAAAATAAACAATAATGCTCATATTTGCTTGTTTTAAGAATATTATTATGCATAACTTTTGTCAAGACAATTGGATGGAAAACTATGCTGCAGAGGTTACTCCCTTACCAGATAAGGTTTTTTATGAAAATAAACCATTTTCCATATTTAAAAGAAATTACTTTTGTGCGCGAATTAATTCGTTTTTGTTCACTGTAAGTTAAATTACAAGGGACTCTGGAGAGATATGTGTCCGATACTGAAGTGCCTGCGTGCTGCTCAAACCAAGAGTTGGTGACTTGTACTAGCTGCTGATATATAATTTGAGGCAAGCACTTGCGTTGTGTGATGCAATAGAGGCAAATAAAAGGAGTTCAACGATGAGTAAACGAAGCTTTAGAGACTATACATTAAGTGAAGATATTGTACGCGCTTTGGAAAGCCTAGGTTATGAGGAGCCGACTGATGTTCAAAGTCAAGTCATCCCGATTGCGTTGACGAAGCAGGATTTGGCTGTAAAATCCCAGACGGGAAGCGGGAAAACGGCAGCGTTTGGGATTCCGATCTGTGAAATGGTCGAGTGGGAGGAAAATAGGCCGCAGGCATTAATTTTGACACCGACCCGAGAGCTTGCCGATCAGGTGAAGCAGGATATGACCAATATCGGCCGGTTCAAACGGATTAAAGCGGTCGCTTTATACGGCAAGCAGCCGTTTGCCAAGCAGCAGCTCGAATTGAATCAAAAGTGCCATGTGGTTGTCGGCACTCCCGGACGGGTGATGGATCATATCAAAAGAGGTACGCTTGATCTGGAGCGGCTTGAATTTTTGGTCATTGACGAAGCTGATGAGATGCTCAGAATGGGCTTTATCGATCAGGTGGAGGCGATTATTGACGAGTTGCCTGAGGATCGGATCACGCTGCTATTTTCGGCTACTTTACCCAAAGACGTGGAAAAGCTGTGCCACCAATATATGAAAAATCCCGTTGATATTGAGATTCAGACCGCGGTAACGACAGCGGATCAGATAGAGCATTCTCTGTTTATGGTGAAAGAGGAGCACAAGTTCAAGCTGCTGCAGAACGTGATTATCGTGGAGAATCCCGATAGCTGTATGATTTTCTGCCGTACTCAGGAGCATGTGGACGAGGTGTGCGAGCAGCTGGAGCGGGCTGATTATACGTGTGATAAAATTCATGGGGGCATGCTGCAGGATGATCGCTTCAAGGTCATGAATGCGTTCAAAAGAGGTGAATTCCGTTATTTGGTGGCGACCGATGTAGCGGCAAGAGGTATCGATGTCGATAATATCACGCATGTCATCAACTACGACCTCCCTATGGAAAAAGCAAGCTATGTGCATCGGACAGGAAGAACCGGCCGCGCGGGTAAAACGGGTAAAGCAATCAGCCTAGTCACACCCTATGAGGATCGTTTTCTCGCCGATATTCAAGGCTATATTGGATTCGAAATCCCGGTCAGAGAAGCTCCTTCCGCAGAGGAAGTTGATCTTGCAAGGGAAGCCTTTGAAGAGAAAATGCAGACGCAGCCTGAGCTCAAGGCGGACAGAAATGAGCAGCTGAACAAGGGGATTTTGAAGCTGTATTTCAATGGGGGCAAGAAGAAAAAGCTCAGAGCGGTCGATTTTGTCGGGACTCTTGCCAAAATTGAAGGAGTTACTGTGGAGGATATCGGCATTATTACGATTCAAGATAATGTCACATACGTCGATATTTTAAATGGAAAAGGCCCACTCGTACTCAGAACGATGAAGAATACGACGATTAAAGGGAAGCAGCTTAAGGTACATGAGGCATTTAAGTAACAGTAATACGAGTTTATGAATACAAATAGGCCGATTGCGATGGTAGGTGTTATATCACAATCGGCCTATTCAGTAAATACAACGATAGATGCGGGAGTGACTGCATCCAAAAAATACAGTTGGAATATATTTTTTATATGCGGGGCACTGGGCTGCGACAATAAGCGGTTTTGATTCAGTAATTCAAAATGAAAGCGGTTGCCGACGTGATCATACCGTTGGGGCAACGATACCAGGAGGAGCAGCAGATGATTTATTTTGACGAGAAAAAGTATATTCAATCGATTCTGGCCAAAACCACTCGCGAATTTGACTATCACCAGGTGGTGGATTCAGGAAAGTGGCTGGAATGGAAGCAGGCTTTTCGCAGCAAACTAGCTGAGATCACAGGCCTTGAGCAAATCAGGCAACAATCAGCCGGCGTACCGTTATCGCCGCGAGTAACGGAAATAGTTGAGTTTCCTGATTATGTACGGGAGAAAATCTATATCACAAGTGAAACCAATATCGAAGTACCGTTCTATCTCCTACTGCCGAAGAATGTGGCGAGGCCCGTGCCTGTGGCGATTTGTGCACATGGGCACGGGAGACGCGGCAAGGAGGACTACGCTGGTAACTTCGAAAGCCCAGAGCATCGTGAGCAGGCTGTCAGTCAGGATCGGGATTTAGCGGAGCAAGCAATTTCGCAGGGCTATGCCGCTATAGTACCTGAAGTGCGCGGGTTCTGGGAGATGGCTCGTCAAGAGGATATGGATGAAGGGAAAAGCAAATCTTGTGATGATCTGCAGCGGATTTCGTTATTATTTGGCCGCTCTTTGATCGGCGAGCGGGTCCACGACTTCAGCAAGGTACTGGATTATGCGGCGACTCGCTCAGAGCTTGATATGGAGAAGGTCATGATAACGGGCAATTCCAGCGGAGGCGCGGTGTGCGTATTCGCTGCAGCTTTGGATGAGCGCATTAGTTTGGTGGCGCCGGGCTGTTATTTTTGTACGTTCGAGCATTCGGTTGTATCGGTCCACCATTGTATATGCAATGCTGTTCCGGGCATGATGCGATTTGGAGAAATGTATGATGTGATTGGGTTGATTGCCCCTCGTCCTGTATTGATGATCAACGGTGAGACCGATCCGCTTTTTCCTATAGAAGGCGTACATATTTCCTTCAAACATGTTCAGTGCATATACGAGCAATTCGGATCAGCTGACCGTTGCGAGCTGTTTGTCGGTGATGGGGGACACCGTTACTTTAAAAACCGAGTATGGGATTTTGTCAGGGAGCAGTGGGGTTCATGAATGTACATATAAAAGACTGCCGGAATTCTGAACTGCACCCCGTCAAGTAGACACAACAAATAATAAAAATCGGTTAAGCGGTCTTGGTCCTGAATTCTAATGGACTGAGGCCGTTTAGTTTTGCCTGCAAACGCTCGTTATTGTAAAAATAAATGTACGCATCCATGTCCTTTTGAAGTTCTTCGAAGGTTGGGTAGGTACGACGCAAATAATACTTCTCGCATTTAAGAGTTCCCCAGAAGGATTCCATGGGGCCGTTATCAATGCACCTGCCCACTCGAGACATACTCTGTACGATCTTGCCCTCTAAGAGCTTCTTGAAGCTTATCGAGGTGTACTGAAAACCACGGTCACTATGAAGCATAGGCGTGCTGGTCGGGG
>NZ_FOTE01000038.1:0-18537 GCF_900114475.1 Paenibacillus sp. 1_12
ATTGTCCTTGATCAGCATCGTATTGTTCCATTCCACCTTGTCCATCGTGCCGGAAATGACGATCTTCTTAACATCCTGCAGCCATTTGGCATGCTCCATACCGTGCCTCGACGCATTCGGATTGTCCAGCACCGTGGGCCAGTAGCTCTCCATCATGCGATACGTCGTGCGTCCGTAAACGGGAGCTCCGACTTCGGCTACGATCTCCTCGGCGTATTTCTCTAATTCCTCGTTGTACGGAATCCAATCAAGTCCTCCGTTCGAATCCGACGCATACCCGTCCAGCGACACATGCATGAACAATACGAGTTTTCTCATGTCCGTTTCTCCCCCGATTTCGAATTTATTTTGTTGATTTTTTTGGCCGTTGGCCCGCGTTTCATCCTGCTGTTACGTTCATTATTAATCATTACGTTACGTAAGGTTCAAGTGGAAATCTGAATTTTTTGAAGACAACAATGTTGCGCAAAACTGCCAGTTACTTTAATAAACAAAAGAAGAGCTACCCAAAGCAAGCCCCTCAACTATCGTTCCCCATTTGCGGAATAACAGCAGTGAAATCCGTAGCTCGGCACCGAGCCCGCTTGACGTTCCAGTTATAATGTAAAAGTGATTTGTCATCTTAACATCTCCTAACCAAACTATTAGATATAAATTTTAGCTATTGTTTCCAATGGTTAAACAAAAATAGTTCGAATTTAAATCCTCGGGTTGTCCAATTGACTCTTTTTTGATAGGTATCGCATAATTTGTTCTTTATGATGCAAGTCATGGGAAATAAACATTTCTTGAAGAAAGCTCTCTAACGTATACGAATCATTATTATGGAAGTACTTCGAAAAAGCTGATTCAGAAATCAAATTAAGTTGGGCTATCAATTGCCTACGGTGGTAAATTGCTTCGGCTAACAAATCATGAGGTTTCATTGCTTTACCGTATGAAACGGAGGCATCGTTAATCGCCTGCACATCAGGGTGTTCTTCGAGCATTACTCGTTCACTATTTAAGATTTGACTCACTGTTGTTATCGTGAAGTTTATGTTCCAACCCATTATGTGGCTGATAATGTCCTGAATTGACCAACTGACATTAATTTGTTCTGTCAAAACATCATCGGAGTATTGAGATAATGAAGTAACAAAAACAATAAATTTTTCTAAGTCCTTTGAAATCTCACCTATGGTAGCCACTAAAACCCTTCCGTTTTCGAACAAATGTTCCTCTATTAGATTATATCTATATCATGTAATTAAGGCAATATAAAAGCTCAAACGTCAATAAAAATATGGTATCTCTGCTTTTTACCGAAAACTCAGCCAGTTTTGACGTGAATCAATTATTGTGCTCCTTAGGTGAGCGAAAGGCGGCCTTTTATGCCGGCAGCCTCCCATTGGTGTTTATTTAACAAACGTTATCCGTTAGTTGAAGTTATCAAAGATAACATTCTCCATTCCTTCTCTCCTTTTTAACGGGGGTGATGCTCGTTAAATAAAAAAAACATATAGTGTCGTCGTGAGCTTCTATATTCTTCATGTCTTCCATCATTTGATTATAAAGTTTAGCTTAATCTCCAGGAGGACAATAATATTGAATATTAGGGGCCTGTCGGGAATGATATAAAGTTCTTGTCATTTGCTTTTGACAAGAACCTTATCTCATTAAACAAAAAAGCCGCGATTTACGTGGCAATTAAAGAGATAAAGTTCTTGTCACCCGACACGAACATACGAGTTATATTCGGATCAAGCAGATAGGAAAGCAACAATTTATTCCGGTATCGGATGATGTTTCCCGAGTGACCTACGAATGTATATACAAGTTCCTTAAAGTTTTCATTTTGCCTGCTTATTGAATATAGGTCAGACAAAATCTCACACGGATGATTATCGGAAGTCATTGCATTTATAATGGGAATCGATGATTGGCTAGATAATTCCCGAATGTCTAACAATTACTCCGTCAGCACAATTCCCCCGTTAACCTAATGGAGGCTGCGATCGTGCTGGCAGCCTCGTCCTGTTGTTATTGTGTTAACGTTCCCCGTTAGTTGCGGAATTCTTGTATCCTCTTTCCCTGTTCTATTCGATCAGAGAAAATTCCCTCAGTAGCGCAACCTGCAGTCCGGCAATGTCTACATTATTTTCTGGTAATGTCCGTTGTCCATTGATTTTTTGGCCCAAATACTCTAATTTGCTGTATTGGTCAACAACGGCCTTAGCTTTGGCTTCGGATTTCTTATAGTCTTCTTTCGTCCACCAGTTGAATCGATTTCCAATCCCATCAAATTTGGCGCCATTTGAATCAAGAGTGCACCTAGTCAGGATTGCTGGTCGGCGTGTTGGCTGCGAGACGAGGAGTGCGCTCGTCGACGCACGGATGAATCAGCCGACTGATCGTGACACGCTTTGGGCGCTATCGCGTCGCTTTTCACGGCGGAGGATGATCGGGACCATGATGACTGCAGCGATCACCAACAACGGAGCTAGTAAACCAGCGATGGGTAACGCCGACGCGCCATTCGCTGAGAAAACGCTAAAGTCCCAGAGTCCGTGCAGGAGCATGGAGGCCACGAGCGATCCGGTAGACCGCCGGGCGAGGTAGAAGATCGAACCGAGGCCAAATGCCATCACTACTTGGAACAGCGCACCCGCCCCGAGGCCCAGGAACATGCCCGGCAGGTGGAAGACTGCGAACATCGCTGTTGAGAGCAGCCAGACTCCGGTTTCACCGAATCGGCTGCGCAGAGCGACTATCAATTGACCTCGGTGGATCATCTCCTCATTGAAGCCGACCATGATGCTGCCGACGATGAGATACAGCCACATGAGGGGCGTGACACGGGTGAAATCGCCTGCCAGCATGTTCACGATCGCGATGACCGTCATGATGATCGGGAGAGTCATCGTCCATCGAGAAAGACTCCGCCTTTCAACCAGGGCGGGGCGCCACCATCCGTAAATCGTGACTATTGTGAAGGTCAGCACAGCACCGCCGGACAGCGGTGCTACGTACCAGAGAAGAAGGGTCTGCTCACTCTCTCCTACTCGCGGGTAGTCGACGCCGTTGATCACGAAGATAGCGTAGAAGACTGCGATGTAGAGGAAATATCCGAGAACACCCCATCGTACGCGGGGACGATCTCGAA
Source organism: Paenibacillus sp. 1_12 (assembly GCF_900114475.1). Lineage (GTDB taxonomy): Bacteria > Bacillota > Bacilli > Paenibacillales > NBRC-103111 > Paenibacillus_S. The sequence goes on from NZ_FOTE01000038.1 coordinate 3,146, forward strand.
GGGCGGGATCCAAAGATTCTTGTAGCATGCCCCTTTTGTTTGACATCATAAACACTCCCATTATAAATTATTTTTTCTTTCAATTGCTCTTGTAAATCTGCGTACACACCCGTTGGTAAATGTGGCTCGGAGTAATTTCCATTACGGACTACTTCGTAATTAACATCAACACCGATAATAGCATTGGCTCCTATTTGCAAAGCATCCTGTTTCATTTCTTTAAAGACTTCGTCTCCTGCCTCTCTTAGCTTGGTTTCATTTCGAACGCCTACCGACAAGATCAGTAAATGAAGCAAGAATATCTCTTACGACATTAGCAGCCATAATAACTTCACCAGTTGCAATGCTGACATACTGCATAACCGGTGAACCTTCAACGAGCGCTGTTGTTGTTACGATCATGCCTTCTCTTCCGCAAATTTTATTTTCTCTGTGCTAATTTTATTCAACCACTAAGCGCAACTACAGTCTTATTGAACTGGCAAATGCGAAAAGAAAGTAACACTTCATTAGCTGAGAATGATACAGGAATCCAACGGAAGCTGCGGTGACGAGGAACATATTTGAATCGCTTCCTCATTTACAATTATAGTTGTCCAGTTTAAACAGAAGCTAAACAAATGGATGAAAACCAGCTAAATTTTTGCTGCTGCCGTTTAGGTTCTGTTTAAGGAACTATGCTACGAGGACCAGGGTGATAATGATCAAAAGTAAAACTCGTATTTCTTCATAATCGGAATGCTATCCATTAACGTAATAGAGGCTGCCATTTGTGATATGCTCCCCTTTAAGTAGTGGTTTATTTATTAAACCTGTCTACTTAAAGGGGAGCATATCGTTTTCGCAGCAGCCTCCGGATTCTTTACGAGCGAATATCAACGCTTACCCCGTCCGAATATCGAAAACGTCAGCGAGTGTAAGTTCTTCAGATGAGGCGCTTTAAAGTTTATCGAGGATCCGTTTCTTAACAAACTCTCTCGGCGAGCAGCCAAAATGCCTTTTGAATAATTGATAAAACTGGGCTGGACTGGTAAACCCTACTTTGCCGCTAATTTCAGTTACAGACCACGCCTCTGTTAGCAAGAGCTGCTCTGCTCGTTTCATTCGGCGCATCTGGACGTAGGACGTAAACGTCATACCCATTCCCTTTTTGAACAGCTTGGCAAAATAGCTGCTATTATAGTTCAGCTTATTGCTTATATCCGCAATTTGAAATGAAATTTCCAACTGTTGTTCGATATAGACAAGTGCAGGACGCAATTTCTCCGCTAGCCGTGGATCCATCGGTTTTATGATGTGGGTATCATCAATCTGAATAAACGTGTACATGAGCTTTTTCAAGCTAGCATTTATAGAGAGCTCGTAACCCCGCTGTTGTATCGTCATATCGAGCAGCATCTCATGGATAAGTTGGTGAATGACCTGTCTGCTTGCCGGATATTTGCGAAGCGTTTCATTTAACTGTGTTAAATTAGCTGAGCGGCCGGTAAATGCGGCGAGATACGGAAGCAAGGAAGGATTCATAAAAGCTACCATATCAACATGGCAGACGATATACAGCAGATCGTCATGCCCATGTTTATGGGATCTGTGCAGTTCATTGGAGCCCAACATCATCACATTACCAGCTTTCAAATTATAGCTGAGATGTGTTGTTTCCATCGTCAGGGTACCTTGCAGCACAGCGATCAACTCCACCTCTTCATGATAGTGCCAAGGCCCAAATTGATCGGATGCTTGGCTAGGATGATCTATGGTCCATATTTTAATCCGGAAATTTGGATCTGCAAACTCCACATGTTCTTTATCATAGGCTTTCAGATTCACTGTACTGGTATCCTCCTGTGCTTAATTGTTATTGTCATCATATCATGAATGTCCGTTTTCAAGATAATTAAAGCTTATATCAAGAGGCATTTTGGTATGTACTCATTTAAAATAAAGACAATACTCTACATTTCGAAGGAGCGATAGACAATGCATGAGATTGAGACACTCCCCGATAACCATGATCTTAGACTGCCTGCTTGGGGACCTTTTACCAAACAATACATGGGTATCTCCCATATCAGCGATCAAGCGCGAGGCTTGCGTTTTGATCTTAGTGTAATGCCTGGCTTCTACAGGAGAAAAATGGATATTCCCAGTGTGTTGTGGGAATCTGGCTATCATCCATGGGAAGCAACAGCGGATTACAGCTTCTACTCCCATCGACATGAGCTGGAATGGAAAGATCGCGTCTATACTGACATTTCCTTCAGCCGTATCGCCGATCAGTGCCGACTGATTCGAGTATCCCTCGTGAACCAAACCGAGCATCCGCAAAACTTGGTACTGCACTGGATGGCTTCGCTTCAGCCGCCTCGCCTTCTCGGGCATGGCGACGTACAGGTATGTGCGGATGCGCAGCTGCCCGAGGGCGCAGTGTGGGTTGATGCGCTAGATTATAGCGAATTGAATTTCGCACGCCCACGACCGTCGGACGGCTTGGTCTATGACGGTTTTCTTAAGGGGGAAATTCGAGGTCAGCATTTTACGGGGGGGGCCGCAATCGGATGCAACTTCGGTGCCGACCAAGGGGACTTGCTGCGTTATGAGATAAATCTCGCAGAGCCTTTGGAAAACGGCGTGTTTTTGCTGCGCTACCAAACGGAGAAAAGCGGGGAGCTCGAGCTTCAAATTGGACATCAGACATACCGATTCGATGTAGAGACTTCCAACTCCCTGAGGGTTGCCCTTCTACCGATCGGGATGCTTGCAGCAGGAGACTTTACGCTCTCCTTATCTGCTTGCGGCTCCGGCCCCCTGGTGTTGGACGGCTTTACCCTACTCGAGCACAACGCTTGCGAAGATGTTATCTTTGTCGACCGACCCTGGCACATCGAGCCTGAATTACTGGAAGGACCAGTTCTTGGCAGCCTAATCCTCCGTTATAAAGATTGCCCATATCATTACGGCCTTTCGTGGAACTACCCCAATGTAGAGATACGACAATACAAGAACGACGAACTGGATCGGTATGCCCGTCATACGGTGCATAATCACGTTGATGCCGTCTTGCAGGGTAATGGAAAGGGGCATTTTACTGATGTGTTCATACGACCCATTCATGTCGTACCAGCTTCATCAAAGATTCTTCATGGCATGGTCTGTTCCGGGACGTACGAAGAAGTGCTTGCCTCCCTAACAGCTTTTTCGCTAGACTACGACAAATGCGAAGCCATTTATAAAGCTGAACGTGCGAAGTTAATTCAGCCTCCCTCCTATGCTACCGGTGGCACCTATACGTTTAGCCAGCAGCTTATGCGGGCTACGCTGTTAACCAATACAGTCTTCCCTGTCTACACCAAACGCAGGTATATTCGCCACAGTACGCCAGGGCGTTGGTGGGATTCCCTATATACATGGGATTCAGGGTTTATCGCACTCGGGTTCTCCGATTTGGATGCAGGGCGCGCAATAGATTGCTTGAACGCGTATATGACAGAACCTGGTGACCGCCAGGCTGCCTTCATTCATCATGGCAGCCCGGTGCCCGTGCAACATTATGTGTTTCTTGAGCTGTGGAACCAAGGGCAGTCTCTCACCTTCTTGAATCATTTTTATCCGCGATTACGTCAATATTATTTGTTCCTAGCCGGGAAAATTAGTGGGTCTACTACTTGCATACTGCGATCCGGACTACTTAAGACATGGGATTACTTCTATAATTCCGGGGGATGGGACGACTACCCGCCGCAAAAATATGTGCATGCGCAAAAGCTGGAGGCAACAGTTGCCCCTATTGTGACAACGAGCCAGGCCATTCGTATTGCTAAAATCCTGAAAATGGCTGCCGCAATGTCGAAGAATTGGCAGGAAGACATAAGGGAATACGAGCAGGATATAGAACGATGGAGTCATGCTTTAGAGAAGCATGCGTGGGATGAAGAAGCCGGTTATTACGGCTATGTCGTGCATAGCGAGCAGGGTGAGCCAGAAGGCCCTCTACGGCACAGCTCCGGGGCCAATTACAACATGGGAATGGATGGGCTTTATCCGCTAGTAGCCGGCATCTGTACCAAATCGCGTGCGGATCGCCTAGTTGCCGCGCTGTTTGATGATAAGCGTTTATGGACGCCAATCGGCCTGTCCACCGTTGATCAAAGCGCACCCTATTATCGGGCGGATGGCTATTGGAACGGTGCGGTTTGGATGCCGCATCAATGGTTTTTCTGGAAAACCATGCTCGATTTAGGTTACTCCGATCTTGCTTTCCGCATTGCGGAAACCGCTTTAGACCTATGGAAGCGTGAGACCGAGGCCACCTACAACTGTTATGAGCACTTTATCGTGCAAACAGGTCGAGGCGCAGGATGGCATCATTTCGGCGGTTTGTCGGCTCCGGTTATCAATTGGTTTGCTGCTTATTACCAACTTGGCAAAGTTTCCACTGGTTTTAATGTTTGGATGCTGCAGCAGTCCTTTAACGAAAGCTATACGGCATATCAGGCGGAATTTCGCTATGCAAGTAGAGCCGAGCAAACCTTCAACATCGTGGTCAACATGGCAGAAGGCGTGCACTATGAAGTTGAGGGAACAGGGTGTACCGTGCACTGGACGATTAATAGCTGTGGTGGCGTAGAAATGTGCATTTCCGATTGCATGCCGCAGGCCGCTGTGCGGATCCGGGCGTGTTAAATAATTTTCACCCAACAGAACCCTCTTTCTTGGCGGGTTCTGTTTGTACCCCCCCTTGGGCAAATAGTTCAATTCATATACATGGAATCTTAACAATCACTGATGTACCTTTACCAAGTTGACTCTCTATCTCGACCCCGTAATCCTCTCCAAACAGCAACTTTATCCGATTATTAATATTGGAAAGCCCTATATTTTTCCCTTCTAAACTGTTTTTCACTCTCTCCGAATAGGCCATATGCAGTTTCGCTTTCATGCGTTCCAGTTCATCTTGACCTATCCCATTCCCCGTATCCGCTACTTGAAAACATATATCTCCATTCTCGTCAATATGGCCGCTTACACAAAGTTGCCCTCCTGCGTCCATACTTTCGAGTCCATGATAGACGGAATTTTCCACAATGGGCTGCAAGATCATTTTAGGTGTTTTCATACCTAATAGCTTGTCATCAACCTTAACTTCCAAAGAGAACTTGTTTTCATATCGAATAGAAATAATATTAAGATAGGCCTTAATACATTCAATTTCTTCGCTTATGAGGACGAGATCGCTTTTTTCAATACTATATCGAAAAATTTTTGACATACTTGAAGTTATCTGCGCTATTTCCTTACTACCGTATTCTAGACCGATACTACTAATGCAATTTAACGTATTATAAAGGAAATGTGGGTTGATTTGACTTTGTAAGGCAGAAAACTCCGCTTGTTTTTTGCTCAATTCCGCCTCATATAATCTGGCCTGTGTATTAATAACATTACTTGTCATCTCTTCCATTTTGTCAATCATGCTATTAATATCATAGGCCAGAACACCAACTTCATTGGTTGAACGTACCTTCACCCGAAAGCCCCTGTCGCGATTACCAATTTTTTTCATATCGGAGACAAGCCCCATCACGGGTCGAGTTAGATTATTTAAGAAAAAGTACCCCAAGATCATCATACTTATAATGATACCAATTCCTGCGATAATGCTAATATTCTTAATAGCATTCATGTCTGTTGTCAGTTCATGTACTGGAATCATACTTACAATCTGCCAATCGTCCGCCTGTCTCAAGCCTTTTGCTTGTACGATGACATCTTCCCCATTGATTTGGGTTTTTACCCCTTTAGTTAAACTTTGGCTATCTATCTCAAGAATTTCCTTAAATAAATTGCCATGTAATTTTGCATTATTTGACGCAATGACCTCATTTCGGCTGTTAAGGATATACAAAGCTGAATGAGGCGTCAACTCTGTGTTTTCAACAAGCTCTTGTATCTTTTCCATATTCACGATTACTGAACAATAGCCTGTCTTTTTAGAAAATTGAACCCCGCCAATCGCTTCAATAATGGGTGCTATATAAAAGAAATATTCATTTCCTGTTTTTTCGTCCTTTAATAGGTTTGTAAATTTCCCTTTAACAAAGGTCTCACTCTCATTTTTTGATGAATTAATAAAATCAATATACTGATTTGAAAACATAATATCACCGTTGGCAGTCGCAATACTGGAAATTTTTCTTCCTTGATTGTCAGTAATTACAATGCCATTCACATAGGAATTAAAGAACCTCATATTTTCGATGAGGTCAATGACATAAGTACCAATATCAAAACTCCTCTTATAATCATCATCGGCAATGGTGAATTCTTGTACCCATTTATTATCAACAGCTATATTGGTACTGACTTTGATATCGTTAAAAACGGAATCGATCTTTTGGCGGGTTTGTTCTATGATCGTATTCCCATAATTCACAGCTCTCTTTTGAGTTAAATTATAAAAGCTATGGTAAGAATAGAATTCCATGATGGTAAATATGAAAACCGAAAATAAAAATATCAGTAGAATCTGATGTTTAAGTTTTAGTCTACTAATCTGCAACTTTCCCCACTCCAGTCAACTTTTTCTGAATTTCGTAGGCGTTATTCCACATTGCTTCTTAAACACTTTATTGAAATAATAGTAATCAAAATATCCTACTTTTGTTGCAACTTCTTCAATAGTCAACGCTGTATTTTTCAATAGCTCACAAGCTTTTTTGATTCTCAAATCGGTTACATATCCCGAAAAGGTTTTGCCCAAAACTTTTTTGAACAGTTGGCAGCAGTACACTTGGTTTATCAGAAATTTGACAGATAGATCTTTCAGATATAACTCGTCCTGATAATGATTGTCGATGTATTTCACCATCTGGGTAAAATAAGCGTTCTTATCACTTTCATACATGGACTGGCCGTTTAGTTGCTTTAAGTATATGAAAATGTCATTTAAATAGCTGCATAAGGACTCAAAGTTTTCAAATCGTTCTTTCAGTTCAGAGTAATTGAGGAAATCAAGCTCCATGTCCTTCAACTCTTCGTAATAGGTGCCCGCCAAGTTGCTGACCACTTGATTCCATAAATAAACGACTTCTCCCATACCTAAATGATGAAATGAGAAGAAATACATCAATTTCTGAATGATGTCATCCATGTCTTCAAACTTTTTCTCCTTCAAACTAGACGCAATGCCATCTATAAAAGGATTAACCAAACTAAGTTTTGGCTCATATTCAAATATCCCTTTTTCTTCTTTCAAAAATGTTTGTGAAGCTGCAAGCTCGGATTCCTTGATTAGCTTGGCCATTTGATCATAATTCGTAGAAATGGAGCTAATTCCTATTGATTTTATATTCGAATCTGTGAATATAGCAGCATCCAATTGAACATCCAACTCTGAACGCTTATCACTTTTAAGAATGTACAGTGTCTTTCTTGAGCCAAATTCAACTTCTAAGATATGCCCCCTATCCCCAAACTTAATGGCTTGCCCCTCCTTTTTCTCACTATCGGTATAGACGATAACGACACGTAAATAATCGTCTGATGTAAGATTAAAAAATGGCGTCAAACGTTTTAATTCACTTTTATCAGATGCGGTAAGCGCCTCTAAAATAAGGTTATTTCGAATGCTTTGCTTCTTGGAGAAATGCAAGGCCAGTTTTTCAATTAAGGGATCTGCTAGCTCGATATCGAAGGGCTTGAGACAATAATCTAGCGCGCCATATCTGATGGCTTCCTGCGCATAAGCAAACTCGGCGAAACCGCTTACAACGACGAAGTCAACATCCAGTCCCATGTCTTTCGTCATCCTCATAAGGTCAAGTCCGGAAATATCAGGCATTCTAATATCTGTAAAGACGAGATCAGGAGTTTCCTCGGATATGAACTCAATGGCCTTATGGGCACTTGTAAATTGACCAATGATTTCAAACCCGTATTGATGCCATTTAAAGGCATTCCGTATTCCTTTTATCGCCCAAGGTTCATCATCTACAATAATTACACTATTCATAAGTACCTCCATGATCGTTGAACTATCTTTCAGCGAAAGCGCAATCAATATAATAATAATAATAATAATAATAAACAGTTTTTATTCAGATTTTTCATGTAAATAATAATACGCTAAATTATGATTAATAAAATGTATTTTTATAAATTAATTTTGTAATTATTTATATTTCTATTGGCACTTAGGGTTCTTACTAGGTTCCAACGCATATAAACAATTTCATTAAAGAAAAAAACCTAGGCTCAGGCCTAGGTGTAAAGCTTAACTGCTGATTGTGTAAACAACGCTCGAGAAGGTTAATATTAACCGTACTCTTTACATACTTGCATCAGTTTGGTACTAGTTTAATATAATCAAGTGACAGATGGTAGGCTGAGCTTGAACGTTGTATGTCACATAGTCATTGACGGCATTGGCTTCCAGCGCAGTTCCAAAGCCACGCTTAGATTGAGGTCCCGACCGGAACCATTTCCGAACATGGTGTGTTTGACGCCGGAGGTTGCGCTTACAATCAATTTTTTTAATTTTTCCCATAAAAAAGCCTACTTTTTGGCTGACAATTTACTTTCCTTGTTACACACTTTAACAATCATGCCTCACGCCATTGCTAGTTGAAACATATAAGCCGATGATTGGACAACGGCTTATATGAATTGTAAATTTTCTTCTAATTACTTCTTATTTGCTTGCATTGCCTTGTAGATTTTCACATTTTCATCTACCACAGCCTGCCCGCCTGCTGCCTGAAATTCTGCAACCAACTTATCATACAAAGCATCAAATTCTGTAGGCTTACAGACAATCAGTTTATCCGTCATTAGTTTGTTCATATCTCCAAGTGTTTTGCCAAACTTAATATTGGACTCATTTGGCGTATCAAAGAAGAAATTGGTATACGTATCCGTCGTATTGATTTTGTACGATTCTTCTGCAGCATTCTCAAGCCCCGGAGCCGATGCAGCTAAAGCCTTTACATTTTTCTGAGGGTCACCCAGCTCCACACCATTCACAACCAATGTGTAATCAAGGTTTAGATAGCTGATTTGCATGTTGTCCCCGGTTTGATTGATCACCTGCGGAATACCATTCACTATCTTGTGATTGACCCCTTCCTGACCATACTGCAGGAAGAATAAATTTTTTGGATCGGACATCCAGTTTAAGTATTTAATCGCCAACTCTGCATTTTTACTGCTTTTAGGGATAAAGACATTTACGCCATTTTCGTTATAAGCGATTTTCTTGTATTTACCTTCTGAATTCTTAAAAGTGTCAATGGGCACATAGTTTGCAGTAGGCACATTTGCTTTTAATGGCTGGCTAATATTTTGTCTTAATGGGTAATCCCAGTTTGCACTGAAAAATCCGATTTTTCCGTTTGTTAGATCAGCATCCGCTTGCTTGGCTGTTTTGTCTAAAGCGAAATCAGGGCTAATTAATTTTTCATTGTAGAGCTTGTTCAGAAACTTCAGCGCATCCTTGTTTCCAGGTCTTAACCAGCTGAACGGAACTGGAGTTGTAACAAATTCTTCCTCCGACTGTTTCCCCCAGAAAGATTCGCCTAAATTTCCATAGTTATAATTCAAACCAGTTGCAGCTAATCCCCAAGGGATAACGCCATTGACGCCTCCCGGATTTTTATCTCGGAATGCAACTAACGTATTATATAATTCATCCCTCGTCGTAGGAACAGGCATCCCTAATTTATCGAGCCAATCCTTTCTAATAAACATACCATTCCATGCTAATGAAGTTCTTTTCGCAGGTATCGCCATCTGTTTTCCATCAAACAGTCCATAAGAAAGAACGGTCTTACCCAAATAATTCGTTAATTCCTTACCACTCTTAGCTAATAGATCATTCAATTGTGTAATGCCATTCACTTTCGCGTATCTGGATACGGTTGGGCTGTCATACGTAAATGAGACATCGGGTGCCTCACCTGCTGCCATCAATACATTGAGCTTGTCAATTTCTTGAGATCTAGGTACCGCAACAAATTTCACAATCGCATTGTTCTGTTTACCAAAATTATCATTGATATACCTAGTCCACGTATTATTGTTCAGATCTGGCTGTCCCTGTATGCCTCTATCAAATACTTCAACTGTTAGTGTAACCGGAGGACCTGAAGGTGTTGCAGCTGCTGGTGAAGCGGATTGGCTTACTTTATTCGTATCGTTGCCGCATCCTGCTAATGCGGTTATTAATAGTGTCGAAATCGGTAGTAATGTTACTATTTTTATAATTTTCATTTTTTGACCTCTCCTTTATCAATTTCCACAAAAACCGTGAGTTTTTCGTTGCGCCCCTAAAATCGAAATCATTAGTATTCATCCTACCTGATTGGTCCCATAACCACCACCCTTCAATCGAATCTCTTATCCCTTAATTGCCCCCGTCATGACGCCATCCACAAAATATTTTTGTAATTTCGGGTAAACAACTAAGATAGGAACTGTTGCAAACATCACACTTGCGGCTTTCAATGACTCAGGAACAATAAAAGCACCAACACTGCCTTCACCTTGCTGGGCATCTAACTGTTGATTCGCAGTGATGATTTGGTACAATTTTAACTGCATTGGATAAAGGTTCTTATCGGTAATATAAAATAGTGCATCCTGAAAACCGTTCCATCTGTCAACCGCGTAAAAGAGACTTAGCGTTGCAATCGATGGCAAAGATAACGGAAGCACAATCCGTACGAGAATCCCCAGTTCATTACAACCGTCAATCGATGCCGATTCTTCCAAGCTTTCTGGAAGTGATGCAAAAAAGGTTTTTAGGATGATTAAATTGAAAACACTCATAGCGCCAGGCAAAATTAAGCTCCACATCGTATTCATCATATCCAGATTTTTCACCAGCATATAACTAGGTATTAATCCTCCACTGAAATACATGGTGAATACCAAAAGCGTTACTAAAAAGCTTCTTCCCCTCAATCTTTTCTTTGTAAGCGGATATGCTGCACAAATAGTTAAAAACATACAAAATAATGTGTAGCCGATGGTCAGCACAATCGTGTATCCCAGTGTATAAATCATTTCAACATCGCTTAAAATCGTTTTATAGGTCTCAAGTGTGAAATCTACCGGCCAAAGAGCAACCTTCTGAGAAATAATTGCCTGATTTGAACTAAAAGAAAGTGCTATCATATACAAAAATGGAACTAAACACGTAATTGATACAACAGTTATGAATAAAATAATACTTATATCCGTGAAACTGATTCTATGTTTTCTGCTCAAAAAACTCACACTCCTTACCAAATTCCCTGCTCTCCAATTCTTTTGGCAATGTAATTGGCTGCCACTAAAAAGATTAACCCTACAACCGATTGAAACAGTCCAACGGCTGTTGCCTGTGAAAAATCACCAGATCCAATTCCAATCCGATATACATAGGTACTGATGACATCCGAATATTCACTTACCAGTGAATTCCCCATCACAAATGGCCGATCAAACCCGATCGAGAGCATCCTACCTATTTGTAAAATGAGCAAAATAATAATCGTAGGCTTAATCCCAGGCAAAGTAATGTGCCATATTTTACGAAGCCTGCTGCATCCATCGATATCTGCCGCCTCATATAACTCCTTATTAATACCAATAATGGAAGCCAAATAGATAATGGTACCCCATCCAACGCTTTGCCATATCCCAATAGCGACATACATGATCAACCAATTTGTTTTTTGAGAAAGAAACTCAATTTTACCAATCCCGATGCTAGATAAGACCGTATTCGCCATTCCACCTGATGAAAACAGCAGATATACCATGCCGCCAATAATGACCCAGGATAAGAAGTGCGGTAAATATAGAATGGTTTGGGTCACTTTTTTAAATGGGACATACCGGATTTCATTCAACAATATGGCCAGGATGATGGGTGCCGGGAACCCCGCTACCAAATCCAGAAGATTCAACACAAGCGTATTGGTAAGCGCACGGTAAAAACTATTTTGTTCAAAAATGAATTTGAATACATCAAGCCCAACCCACTCACTCCCGCTAATTCCCTCAAAAATGTTATAATCCTGAAAAGCCATCAACACGCCATAGATGGGTGCATATCGAAAAATGAGGATATAGGCCATTGGCAACAGTAAGAGTAAATATAAGAGTGAATCTCTTTTTAAGCTATGTAGAATACTGTTCTTTTTCTTTATTTTAATATTCTCTCTATAGTTTTCTAAAACCGCTTTCATTTGTATCGTCCCTCTCCTACTATTTTTAACAAAGTAACCTCCTACGAATAATTTGAGCAAAAATCTTATAAAAGAGATCTCATGTAAAGAATTATACCCTCCTGAATTTTTATTAAAATGTAATTTTATAAATTATTTTTGTAATAATTTTATATTTAAAACTTGGGAAATCATTATCAAAGTAATAACTTAATTGACATTCGCCCCTTTACTCGCTTGGCTTAATTGAAAGCTTTCCAAGCTATTTATTAAGGCTTGCGGAATTAATAGCATTGGTGTGACGAAATTGATGAGTTTTAAAGTAGAATACATTTCCACATTCATCAGTGATGTTCACATTTCTTGCCAGACAATTCAACTTCTCTCCAACCCATAATTGGGAATACGGTCTACCTTTTCTTGAACCACGAAGTCGAAAGATTGTTGTCCTCATTGCTATTCTCAATTGATTTTTTTATTAAAGCCGCTACCATATTAGCTAATTCGTCATCGATTGGAATGCGGTGACCCTTCACAAAGGTCTTTTCAATATCAGTTTCTATATAGTATTTTCCATTGATTCTTAACAAGCAATCTTGTGTTAATCCCAATACATCTGAAATACGTAAACCAATCTTGAATGCTATCCATACCAAAGGTTGAACCTCTGGATACAAATGATTTAAATTGGAAAAAGTTGTTCTAATACATATTCCTGTATGTAATCAATTTGCTCGTAAGGTTTCTTTTTACGTTTTGGTCTGTCTTCGGGAAAAAGTAGTTGTCTTGTATTTTCAACTTCAATCCATCATACGTATACTCGCTCATATTCCCATTACGTAATTTGGCTGTGCTCAGTAGGTTGTTTCCTTTGTACGTATACTCGGCATCGTAATTGTTAATAGCAGTTGTTGGTCCCACACCGTCCAGTCGGTTGCAGTTTGTTGAAACTTTAGGCAAACTCCAACTAGACTTATCTTTCACCAGCAAAACCTTTCCTCCTTTAAAACTACTATCCCCGCTGCGAGTTTACGTCCGATGAATTACACCTCTTCATAATTGTGATTGCTAACATGCTATATTATCCCATTTTTTAAATGCTATTGGGTGATTATTCCACTATCCTGCCCTGTTTACTGAGCGAGTACCGACAACATAAGTTTGCATAATAGTTATTACATAACTAAAAAAAGCCGCAATTTAAGCGGCTTTCAATGTAACAATGATGTTGACTTCCGACAGTCGGATATGATGACAAGAACTTTATCTCATTCCCACTGGGGACACTTAAAAACAAAAAACATCGCCTTTTTTATTGGCGATATTTATATAGTCAACTTTTTTACATATTGATCAATGTATTTACTAATTTGGTTCCTATGTTAGAAGGGCGAAGTTCGATCGGTCGCCTTGGTCTATTCGTACTCGTTACAGCGGGGTTCGGCGATATCTGGTTCGGTTGTGGACAAGAAGATCATCTTTTAATGGATGAATCCAACACACAGGGAGCAACATGGACACTTGAAATTATGACAATTCATCCACTACGGATTTATAAGTTTGTTGAGGTCTGGACTACTGTCAATAGATTGGACACTTAGAATCGAGAGAATTACACCGCTAAATGGTACATGCGTTCATATTGGTTGGGTGTGAAATACCCAATTGAAGAGTGAATTCGTTTGCCATTGTAAAAGCACGCCAGATACTCAAAAATTTGTTTTTTAGCTTCAGCACGGGTTTTAAAATGCTCCAGATAAATGAGCTCTTTTTTCAGTACACTGTGGAACGATTCCATACATGCATTGTCATAGCAGTTGCCTTTACGACTCATGCTGCCTTTCATCTTGTACGTTTTAAGGCGGTTCTGGTAATCCAGCGAAGCATACTGGCTGCCGCGATCGGAATGATGCAGCACTTCACCTGCCGGTCTTTGGCGACAATACGCTTGATCGAGCGCATCTACTACCAGTGACTTGGTCATACGGTCACTCATTTGCCAACCGACAATTTTACGACTATATAAATCCATGATGCTTGCCAAATAGAGCCAGCCTTCATCCGTATGAATGTAGGTAATGTCCGCCATCCAGACCTGATTAGGGTCTTGCGCCGTAAATTTCTGATTGAGCACGTTGTCATACACAGGAAGGTTATGCTTGGAATTCGTTGTCGCTTTGTATTTCTTTACGGTCCGGGATTTCAATCCCAGCTCTTTCATGACACGGACAACCGTTTTCTCGGATAAGTGTAAGCCTTGCTTCTTCAACTCTTCCCAGACTTTTTTACTGCCATAAAGACGACGGGAATCCAGAAAGATGCGACGATTTACAAGGGCATCTTGTTTAAATTCGGATAACCAACGGTACAACGTGTTCTCATGAAGCTCAAGTTCCCGAGCTACCTGCGCTACCGTTTTCCCCTCTCCTTGGATCAGTCTTATGGTTTCTTTCTTAAATTCCTTGTCATATCTTTTTGTCATGTCGGACACCTCGTCTTTGAATGCTTTTATTGTCGCACTCTCGATTCTCTGTGTCCATGATTTAGTCCAGCATCATTTCCTAACTTCTCTAACATTCATTCACTATTCGGTTGTTTAATCATTATCGGCCACCGATACACATTCTTTATCTATTAATTACTGAAAACGTGTGGGATATTGTAGTAAAGCCAAGGACGAAACTACCTTATCATTAACCTATTTTTCAAAAAATAGTTTTTAGTCTAGCTAAAGCATGTTATCAGTCCAAACCTAAAATAAACTACTCACGTACACTGAACCAGATCTATAGGGAGGTGTCATTAATTGAGTTGTCTAGATGATAAGAAACGGTGTAAAAAGAAAACCATAATTGTTTGCCCTCCGAAGAGAAAAAAAAAGAAACGTTGTCTTCGAGTAATAAAAAAAATAACTCGGGTAACTTGTCCCCCGCCTGAAGTAAATATTACGACTCCAACGGTTGTTGGCCCACCGGGACCACAAGGACCTCAAGGCCCTGCAGGAGGGCCTCCGGGACCACAAGGAACACAAGGACCGCAAGGGGCTCAGGGAGCTCAAGGACCGCAAGGAACTCAAGGAACTCAAGGGGCTCAAGGGGCTCAAGGGGCTCAAGGCGCTCAAGGCGCTCAGGGAGCACAAGGACCACAAGGTACTCAAGGACCGCAAGGCGCTACAGGGGCACAAGG
>NZ_FOTE01000038.1:18942-26197 GCF_900114475.1 Paenibacillus sp. 1_12
CAAGGCGCTCAGGGAGCACAAGGACCGCAAGGAACTCAAGGACCGCAAGGAACTCAAGGACCGCAAGGCGCTACAGGGGCACAAGGCGCTCAAGGGGCTCAAGGGGCAGCTGGATCCGGAGGATTAATTCCATTTTCAACGGGTATCATCATCAGCGGTGCTACAGTAGTATCAGCTGCTCCAATTTTAATGGGATTTGGTAATCACACTGTTGAAGTTATTGACGGTTCTGGAGAATCAACTATGCCACCCGAAGCTGGTGGTTTTGCTTTCCCAATTCCCTTTGCAGGTACTGTTCAAAATTTACAGATAAGTGCTGATTTATTGGTTGCTTCTGTCGTTTCTATAAATACTCTCGGTCTTCAATACGATTTTACAGTATTCCTCGCACCATCAGTTCCTAATAATGGGATTGATCATATTTCTTCACCTTACGTTACAACGCCGCTGACTAGTTCGGTTAGATTCGGATTTCCGAATAATATCATTACAGCTGGTACTTTCCGTACCGCAACGAATATAAATGTTGGGGGATCATTAATAGTTGCTGCGGGTGATCGTATTGGTATTCGCGTAAGGACGCTTATGTCGACGGATCCCTCAGCAGCTGATATCACTCAACTATCATTTAGCGCCAGTCTATCTTATACTCCTTCTTAATAAGCCTTCAGCATTGTAATACACCAATAAAACAGCTTTCTAATACCATATTAAAAAACTAATAAAAACTCTCTTTCCCATTCCGCCGTCCAAGGGACTAAGAATACTTTTTTGGAAGAGTACTATCCATCCTTTCATTCAAAGCATCAAGCCAAATGAGTTCAGAATCTATTTCTACTCTACTCATTCCTGCATGAATGCGGAGTAAGAATTTCCCATTCTCACTTGTTTTTATTATAAATGTACATGTATCGGACAATTGGTTGAAATGTATTTCTTCCCAATCCAAATCATAGTTTTGAAGTGCCATCAAAGCCGCTTGTTTCGACTAAAACAACAATGGATAGGGTACAGAACAAACGAAGATCGATTGCTCTTTCATCCAAGGCAAAACGCGCTCCGTCCTTTGGAGGCAGAGCGCGTTTCGTTATTCTTATGATGCTTCCGTATATCGTTTGAAACTATCCAGAATCGCTTGCCAACCCGCCTGTTGGTATTCAACGGGGTTAGTGCTCTCGGCGTCAAAGATTTCAACGACCTTCGTGGCCTCGCCTTGATCGACGAACGCAATATCCACTTTCCGTCCGTCTGCCAATGTGTAGGCAATCGTCTTATGCAACTTCACTTCGTCGTAAATTCCGCTATAATCAAAACCCATGCTGCCATCCTTCGCTTCCATCCTTGTCAGGAATTCGCCACCGACCCGCAAATCGTTCTCCGCTCTTGGCGCATGCCATTCCTCGGAAGGTTGATACCACTTCGTAATGTGGTCCGGCTCGGTCCAATAGCTCCATACTTTTGCTACAGGGGCTTGAACGACGGTCTCTACGGTTACTTTCGTTGGATTGCTTGTTTCCATTGTGAAGGACACCTCTTTACGGGAATTTTGTTTCTCACTAATATAGACGAATGCCAATCTCCGAATTCATCGGTCTACTTGTTCCGGAAGTCCTAATCGGGAAAATAATTTTGCATTTATGAAATTTTGAACATGGAATATCCGATTATCTTTCACTTCAATCACGTGAATGCCCCAAGGCACCAGGACGGATGCCTCCTTATCCTGCACATACTGCGCCAGAGCGGGATAACCGCCATTCACTGTAGTTGGCAAAAATTTGGACCCCTCGCAATGCCAGCGCGTAAGTGCAAAAAACGCGGACAAATCTTCTTGCCCGCTTATCCACATGGCGAAAGGCGGCATGGACATACAACCTTCCTCATGGAACAACGACACAAGCGCTTGGATATCGAATTGCTCAAACGCTTCCACATACCGCGAGAGAAGATTCTGGTCGGGATTGACATCCATCTTACTAAATTCGTCGGAGCGAAGCCGCGTTCGGTCCATCGTCTCCCTGGCTCGTTGCAGGGCGCTGTTCGCCGCTGCCGGCGACATTCCCAACGTTTCCGCAATTTGTTTCGAAGACCATTCAAAGACATCCTTCAGAATAAGAACCGCGCGTTGACGAGGCGGCAAAGTTTGCAAGAGTGCAATAAAGCAGAGCTGAAGGGTATCCTTGCGAACGAGAACATCTTCCGGATTTTCTCCAAATTCGGGTGAGGGCCAAATCCAGGACGAGTCTGGCAGCGTTTCGTTCGGTTCGACAATCTTGATCGCCGGGTCGGACAGGTCAACGGGAAGCGTACGGCGCTTCGCTTGCCTCAGCTTGTCCAGGCATAAGTTCGACGCTATGCGGTAGATCCATGTTTTAATGGAAGAGTCCTGTCTGAATCGATCCCAGCTCTGCCATGCCCGAATACAGGTTTCCTGTACAGCATCGTCCGCATCATCAATGGATCCCAACATTCGATAACAATACGAGGTTAACCCCGGCTTGTAGCTCTCAAATAACTTCATATCAAAAGCGGCTTCGTTCATCTTCGCCTCCTTAGGTCGATCTACTTGAAACGTCCTCCTTCCATCATAATCTAATCATCCGGCAACCACAAGGCGAAACGGCTACGTCGTCCTTTGTATAGAGGATTGTCCTCATGTTCATGTCTGGTTAAGCTATTGTATCCGTTAGTTCAACGAGCAGCTATCTGACTTTTGTCGGAAGGACATCGATTTTAGGATATAGATTTTCGGAGGAAGATGGAATCCTTATACAGTTAATTTAAGAGGAATTATTTCATTTTCATGTTACTAATTAATTATAATCCATGATAGAAGCGCAGAGCCTCTTGTGTATTTATTTAGTTCAGCTTGTTTGCCCCACTATCCTCCCTGTTAATTTAACGACAAGTTATAGGTCAGTTAACTGCTTGTCGGAAATCGGACAATGTTCTTGTCACCCGACATATTTAGAGTGTTATAATGATGGAATTATTGGTCCTCTCCACATCTTATTAGCTTGTTTTTCTAAGCTACGGACCATTTTCCCGGATAACGCCCGAATACTATAAGGTTGAAAAAAGAAAATGTCGCACAGGAGCGTTATCATGCTGCAAAAAACTCATAGCGTCGCCGGATTAGTAGTCGCCGAGCTTGTACTCGTTCATCAGGATGTACCGTTCCTATCGTGGGAGGCTGCCGGCGCTCTGCTGCTTGGCTGTTTAGTCGGTACGCTGGCTGACGTCGATAAGCAAGGCTCCACTATGGCAAAGGTTCTCTATCCTATATCGGCTCTATTAAAGATTTTAAAGGTTCGCCACCGGTCAATAACCCATTCCATTCTCTTTATACTGGCTTTGATGTTTGTGACGGTTCCGTTGCCTGCATTGTTTTTCTTGACGTTTGTCGTCGCATACGTCTCGCACCCGCTCATTGATCTGCTCAATCACAGAGGCGTCGAGCTGTTCTGGCCGCTCAAGCTGCATATCCGCTTGCTCCCGAAGTTTATGGCGATCGATACAGGCTCACTTGGGGAAACCGTGGTTCGCTGGCTTCTGCTTGCCGTTAGCCTCTGGATTCCGTTTTCGACGATCATTTCTTAAGGTGAAAACTTCCAGTTATCACAACGCGGCTGCCGATCCATGTCGGCAGCCGCGTCTCAGGTTGTTTATTAAGCTATAGTGTTCCTATAGCTTAATGAATTCAGATCATTTAAGACTTATATACTTCAAGAAACGAAAAATGAACTGCACGTGGCAAGCTCCTCAGCTATAGCTCTTCTTCAGGAGGTATATGCATGAATATTTATCATCTACTCGAAATCGAGTTTGAGTATAACGGACAAAAACAGGTCATTCCCCAATCCTTCTTCAAGATGAGTGCGATATGATTAGCTTTAGCAGCTGTACAGATGGAATAGCAGGACAACCACCTCTGGAATCAACCAAAGGTAGTTTGACGATTAGTTTATTTAGATAAATGTGCGACTAATGATAACTAACAAAATGAAAAGTACAAGAATGACACCTGTAGTTGTTCCTAAACCGAAACCTCCACAACTTCCACCGATTCCACCAACTCCGAGACCCATAACTCCCCCTCCTTCCGTCTTGTATGGAATATGTTATGAATGTCAGCGGCTATGTGATTGGACGGGCCAAAAAATGTGAGTTTGATCAAGGAATTAGTAGTTCCCCATTTGATAGCTTTTCATCAGATATGATGTTGCCAACGTGTCGGCAATCGGACTATTTTCTTGACATAGTTCGGCAATCGGATCTTATTCTTGATACTGAGAAATGACTAGAAAATGATCCGTTAAATTAAAAAATCCGCTTTTTAGGCGGAAACTAATCGGACTATTTTCTTGTCACCCGACATCGTCGTCTGTACCGTTGCTGCATCCAAGAACTTCCTCGGTTCGATGTATAGACGTACTGCCGCACGAAAAGGTAAAAAGCAAGCAGCGGTAAATGTTGCTCATGTTATATTAAGGATTACGTTTTTCCTCTTAACTCGTAAAGAAATGTATGTGGATCTTGGCGAGGATTACTATGACAAGCAAGAAGCAACAGACTATTGTAAGGTATGCCGTTCTTAGACTGGAGTGCTTAGGCTACTCCGTGTCAATTACAGCTAACTCTTAATTTAAACACAACCAAATCCCCAGAGTTCAGACGCTTTAAAAAAAAGGAAGAGCAGCGTCTTCTTTAGTGCAGCCATTTTCCGATACTGCGGATTTAATTTTCATGGGAGCTTGAAGCTGCTACCGCCTCGCGCCCCTCCTCCTCCACTTTAGCATGTATCTCTTTTTTCTTGCGATAAAACAAAACCTGCGGTGATTCTAAATCACCAAGGATCGCCACTCCCAGAACACCACCGCCTCCGCAACTACCTGCCTGGAGGTCTATCTATGCTCAGTTCACTAAAGAACTTTATTTTCAATTAATGAACTTTATTTTTTTCACAAACAGATAATTTGCATATCTCCGCCCCATGCGTTACAATCTTTATATCGACAAATTTGCAGGTCTATATAAGGAGGTTTACGCGCTCATGTGCCCCCGTACCAAAGAACAAAATGAGCTCATCCGCATGCAGCGCATAGAACAGATCCTGGACGCCGCCGCGCGCGCCTACTTCCAAACGGGCGGCAGCTTTGATATTCGCGACGTCGCCCGCGAGGCCGAGCTCGGTTACGGCACGGTGTACCATTATTACCCCAACCGGCATTTATTGATAGAAGATGTGCTGGGAAGCGGCTTCGAGCGATGCGAGCAAGCCCTGGCAGAATGGGTGAACATCCGCGGCGGCAGCCCGGATGACAGGCAGCTGTTGACGTATGGCAAGGCGCTGCTCCGGCTGTGGCAGTCGGACGCCCGCGCATATCTCGTCTACAAGATGGCGTCAGAGCATTTTTCAGGCTTGCCTGAGAAGGATCGGCACGCCGCCAAGAGACGATTCATGGAACGGCTGTATGCTCCGCTCCAATCAATCACCCAACGCGAAGACGACAGCGTCGACCATATGCTTGCCGTTCTGGTCGGCTGCTGCGGGCTACACTACTATGCGGGCACTTCCGAGCTGAACGTCGATCGAATCGCCCAGCTCGCGATACAAGCCATTACGAAGGAGTACTGATACGAACATGGTCATCTTAAAAAGCAAGCACGAAATCGAGGCCATCCGCAAGGCATGCCAAGTTGTGGTCGAATGCCATCGCACAATCGCCCCGCTCATCCAACCGGGCATCACGACGAACGAGATTGAGCGCATCTTCGAGGACATTATCTTGAAGCACGGCGCCAAGCCTTACACAAAGGGTTACAAGGGCTATCAATATGCGACCTGCGCCTCCGTCAACGACGTGATCGCGCATGGCTTCCCTAGCGATAAGCCACTTGAGGAAGGCGATATCGTTACGATCGACACGGTCGCGGAGCTCGACGGCTGGCTCGGCGATTCGGCCTGGAGCTATGCGGTCGGGAAGATCTCGCCGACGGCCGAGAAGCTGATGCGCGTTACGAAGGAATGCCTTGACCTCGGCATCGCGCAGGCGCAGCCCGGCAATCGGCTCGGCGACGTGACGAGCGCGATCCAGCGGCATGCCGAATCGAACGGCTTCGGCGTCGTGCGCGACCTTCTCGCGCATGGCATCGGCCGGGACCTGCATGAGGAGCCGAACTATATGCATGTCGGCAAGCCCGGTAAAGGCCTCCGCATCAAGGAAGGCATGGTGTTCACGATCGAGCCCATGATCACCGAAGGCACCTATTACATGACAATCGATGCGGACGACTGGACCGCGCGGACGCTGGACCGCAAGCTCGCCGCCCAATACGAACATACGATCGCCATCACAGCTGAAGGTCCACAGATCCTGACCGCACAATAGAATCAAATTATGAAACACTATCTTGGTTAGGAAAACCCAGTAATGACGCGGGTTCTGGCGTTATGAGATATTAGCGGCGGCGCCTTTTGGCGTCGTTTTGCGTTTTGTGGGAGTGTAAGGGTTATATCCAAAATTCGCAGTTTTCGCGCATAAAGTAATTACCTTTAATCTTAATTGCATCGGCGCTGATGTCTTCGATAAGTCCGTCGTGTTCGATTAGTTCAAGGTTCGTTTTCATATAGACTGCGACGACTTGTTTATTTAACGCGGCGGTATGAAATTCGACGTCATGAGTAATGACCTTTGGTTTTTGATATTTACGATTCAAAAACAATCCCCATTCCCTTGAAATATGAAAAGACCGGGGCGAATGTCCCCGGCGGCTTATTACAGTATTGAAACGCGATCTTTATTTATTTTTTCCGGCTTTTCATTTGGTTACCATCCCCACCAATTCAAGATCCTCCATTCCGTTAAAATACCGTATATGAATAAAATGCTGGTTCAATAATGATTGATTACACACTCTCCAATGACACTATGAGCATGAGATACGAGGAAGCAAAAAAGGAGCTGCCCTTGTGAAGTGACCCCCAAAAGTTAGACAGTATATAGTTAGGCTACCTCTAACGCATGAGTTCGGTACTGTACCGGGCTCATGCGTTTTAGTTTTGCCTTTATTCGTTTGTGGTTGTAATAGTGGATATATTGATCAAGTTCTACTTTGAATTGTTCAATGCTATCAAATTCTTCTGTATATAGAAACTCGGATTTTAGGATCCCAAAGAAATTCTCCATAACGGCATTGTCGTAACAGTTCCCCTTACGTGACATGCTTTGTGTTATGCCTTGTTCCTTCAATG
>NZ_FOTE01000022.1 GCF_900114475.1 Paenibacillus sp. 1_12
CTGTCCTTAGTACGAGAGGACCGGGATGGACGTACCGCTGGTGTACCAGTTGTTCCGCCAGGAGCACGGCTGGATAGCTACGTACGGAAGGGATAAGCGCTGAAAGCATCTAAGCGCGAAGCCCCCCTCAAGATGAGATTTCCCAATTAGTAAGACCCCTTGTAGACGACGAGGTAGATAGGTTCGGGGTGGAAGTGCCGCAAGGTATGGAGCTGACGAATACTAATCGGTCGAGGGCTTATCCAAAAGAAAGGTCTTGCAAGCGAAAGCGAGTGAGGCGCGCTGCTCGAGCGCAATGTGAAGTTTCGGATCTAGTTTTCAGGGAGCAATGCGTCCATTGTTTCTAATGATCATGGAGAGATACCCAAGTGGCTATAAGGGGACCCTCTGCTAAGGGGTTAGACTGCGTAAGTGGTGCGAGGGTTCGAATCCCTCTCTCTCCGTAGTGAATTTTCCATGTGGCGGTGTAGCTCAGCTGGCTAGAGCGTACGGTTCATACCCGTGAGGTCGGGGGTTCGATTCCCTTCGCCGCTACCATTTCTTTTAATTGATTTTAATTAATGAAATGTGTTATAATTCGTTTGGTTTCATTCCATTATGGAGGCTTAGCTCAGCTGGGAGAGCATCTGCCTTACAAGCAGAGGGTCGGCGGTTCGATCCCGTCAGCCTCCACCATTTCAATTTTGAAGAATAATATTGATGATTCCTCCACATACTTGTTGAAGGACATCATACAAACTTGCCGTTGTAGCTCAACTGGTAGAGCAACTGACTTGTAATCAGTAGGTTGGGGGTTCAAGTCCTCTCGACGGCACCATGTACTTTTTCAAATGCGGAGCCGTGGTGTAGTGGCCCAACATGCCTGCCTGTCACGCAGGAGACCGCGGGTTCGAATCCCGTCGGCTCCGCCATTTTATTACCATTACTTTAAAGATGGACGAGTTTCCTTTTAATATGAATGGTACTTGAAATTTGAAAATATTGCAGTATGGCTCGGTAGCTCAGTCGGTAGAGCAGAGGACTGAAAATCCTCGTGTCGGCGGTTCGATTCCGTCCCGAGCCACCATTGGATTTTTACTGCAGCGATGCAGCATGATCCCATATGGAGGATTAGTGAAGTGGCTAAACACGGCAGACTGTAAATCTGCTCTCTCTGAGTTCGGTGGTTCGAATCCATCATCCTCCACCATGATTTGAGACATTAGCTCAGTTGGTAGAGCACCTGACTTTTAATCAGGGTGTCGTAGGTTCGAATCCTACATGTCTCATCCATACAAAAGTAAGAGACCTGCAAAGGTCTCTTTTTTTTTGTCGAGCATCATGTAATTTGAAATGTTTTGACATTCAGTTCATTTATACGGATTCATAGACCTAATTTTGTTTCTACCGATTTCATTTTTTGCTGCATGGAGCTGGGTTGATCTCGACGATCATCAATTTTAATGGATGTGGAAACACGTTGTGCCCCATTTTGAAAGGGCAGTTCATGCAAGCGGCTTATGACCTTGAATAAATCATCAAGCTCACCCTCTATAATCGTGCTCATGGGCGTCATTTGATAGCTAATGGGTTCTTTCGTCTGTGCAAGTACTTCCTGCATATTGGCTACATAAGCGCTTAAGCTGGTGGATGTGGTGCCAATCGGAATAATGGTGAGTTCGACAATGGCCATGAGAAGCAGCTCCTTTGTATTAGTAATGCGGTTTCCAGAATGTCACGTTATCGAACACGACTAGCTTGATCATCTTTCAGATTCATTGTCAGTAACTCCTGATGCCGAGAAATAACAATATCTATAATACGTCGGTAAATTTCTGATGCATATTCAGGAGTTAAGCCATGCCGTTCTGAAAGCTGAGTGATTTTCTGAAACTGTTGAGACTCACGGGTTGTATCTTGAGCATTTAGATTGTTTTTCGCTTTATAGAGTCCCACTTCTTCTGTATATTTAAACCTTTTAGCTAATAGAGCAATCATTTCATGGTCAATTTCGTCGATGTTTTTTCTCAATTCATCTAATCTGGATGTCATCCCATGCCCTCCTTTGTGTTTAATAAAAGGGTTGTCGTGCTTTGACGCTTTTTTGTGATAAAGCAGTTGATAAAACTGTAGCACATTCGTTAAGTGGTTGTAAATGAGGTACCAAGCTTTCTGTAGGTTCCTTTACGGTAAATGTAGCTGCTTACGCATCTTCAATTAAACAGATTGATAAGCAAACTAAGATTGAAGTGCATTGTAGGCCAAAAAGGGATATAGATGCAGAAGTCATTTCCTGATTGTGGACCGAAGCCCAACCTTTTCAGTTTCGAGGTACATATTGATCAATGAATCTCACATATTTTCCATGGTAATGTGTTGATATGGGAATAGAAGTCACCCAAAAATGGATAACATATGTGAAATTGGAGGGAATTCATGATGGTAAAAGGCAGTATGTTTCGGGCTGCAGGCTTGACCGTAGTTATGGCAATTGCTTTAAGCGGGGTTATGGCAGGATCGGCTTATGCCGCTTATGATGATATGGATGCTGTGTCATTAAGCAAAAAGCTGGTTGGGCATGATTTTACAGCAGGCGAGCAAACGATAGCTAAAGGCTTTGACGCATCGGGACTTAACTATTATGTATATAAAATGCTTGATTACAAGATGCCAAGAGCTTTGAACGACCAATATAATATGAATAAACCGTTGATAAAATCATTATCGAGTGTAATTGAAGGGGATGTTTTATTTTTCGGAAAAGGCAATACCCCAAGCTCATCAGGAATTTATATCGGAAACGGCAAGATGGTAATGGCATCTAAATCCAAGGATGAAGTGGTCACGTACTCCACGAGTACGTTTAGCAATGAATTTATCGGAGCACGTCGAATTTTGACCGCAAATGATCAGCTGCGTACGAAGCTGGTGCTTGAAGCCCAAAAATATTTGGGAACTCCCTACGTGTTTGGAGCCAAATACGGGCAAACCGAGACGTTTGATTGTTCGTCTTTTATGAAATGGATCTTTTCCCAATATGAAATCTCGCTGCCGCGCGTTTCCCGTGATCAAGCATTGGAGGGTAAATTCGTCAGCAAAAGTAATCTGGACACGGGCGATCTTGTGTTTTTTACAACAAAGGATTCCAAAGGAAAGATTGGTCATGTTGGCATGTATATCGGTGACGGTATGATGGTACATACTTATGGTGAGGGCGGGGTTAAATACAGCACGATCGACAGCGGATGGTGGAAGGAGCATTATGTAACGGCCCGCAGGGTGATTGATTGAAAAAATAGAATAAGCAATGAACCGGAGAAACCATCTTGTGCTGTACAAGGTGGTTTTCTTTGTTTGATACTTGGTTGTTTATCGCTATTTTGCTATGATAAAGTAGGATTGAAGGCCTCTGCTCAGCAGCAGAAGATTGTGGACATCAGGGACAAGGATAAATAAAGGATAACGGTTATACGGCATCATTATTTATCTTATCTTTGTTAAACTAAAATAGGTTGGGGGCTCAAGTATGGACTGGGAGCCATTAAGGCAGCAGCTGGAACAGATTTTCAAAGGGTCTGTACGTTTATCAAAATGGACTTGGGAGCATTGGTTGAATCAGCTTGAATCCGAAGCCAAGGACAAGCCAGCTTCAACGAAAAGTATCGTGCTTGAAGATCAACTCGTATTTTTCGTTAATAAGGATGCTCAGGATGCACTTGTATTGTCAGTAGCGGCCGAAGGTGTGACATTAGCAGAACGGCAGCTCGTTGAGCTGATGCTGGAGACTCGCCGTATGCAGGAGAAGAAAAACACCTCTTCCACCAGTGAGGAGGAGCGCAAGGCAGCGATGGTGAAGGATTGGTTCAAACAGCAGCAGGAGCTTGGGCTCGTTCATGCGGAAATGCCCGACACTTTGGTTTCCCAGCTGTCCTTGTATTCGACCAAGATTCCTTTACTGCTCTACGGGGATTATTCCCAATCACAGCGGGTGAGCTATCAGGAGCTGAAGAAGCTGCTGGAATCTTTTTTTGATACGGAGATGATTTTGATCCCGCTGATGGAGAAGGAATGGCTTATTCTTGGCTCCGAAAAAATGCTCTCGATCGATGCGGCTGATGAGCGTGATAATGGAGATGAAGAGAGCCTGGAGGATACCCTTGCGGCTATTGGATTCGGCTTGCACGCGATGCTGGAAAATGAATGGATCGGTGAGTGTCATCTTGCGATCCACTATCCTATTTTGCCTGCGAAGTCGTTGTATGCAAGTGTTTTGCAGCTGCGCGAAACGATCATGCTTGGACGTACCTATCATGTCGGAAGCAATATGCATTTGCCATGGTCCTTGCAGTTGGAGAAGCTTATTCATCAGATTCCCGAGGGGGATAAGACAAGCTTCCTGGAACGTGTATTGAAGCGACTTGATGTTGCGCTGGATTCGGAGACGATGACAACGCTGGAGCAGTTTTTCCGGATTGACTGTAATGTTAGTGAAACTGCGAAAAAGCTCTATATTCATAGAAATACGCTGCTTTACCGGTTGGACAAGTTTAAACAAGAGACAGGTTTGGATGTTCGTACATTTAATGATGCGGTATTGGTCAAGATTGCACTCCTATTGTACAAAGTAACGAAAAGAAAGTGATTTTTTTGTGAGGATTGTGCATAGTCACAAGCGGATAGGTAGGGTAAGATAAGGATATAAATTGATCATAAATATGTAGGGGGAATTGAATCATGGCAGGTGTACGCTTAAACCATATCGTAAAAAAATACGCGGGTGCAGAAGAAGCAACAGTTAAAGATTTCCACCTTGAAGTCAAAGATAAAGAGTTTGTCGTTCTTGTAGGCGCTTCCGGTTGCGGTAAGTCCACAACTCTTCGTATGATTGCAGGTTTGGAAGAAATCACTGAGGGTGAACTTTACATCGGCGACCGTTTGGTTAACGACGTAGCACCTAAAGACCGCGATATCGCGATGGTTTTCCAATCTTATGCCTTGTATCCTCATATGAGTGTTTATCAAAATATGGCGTTCGGCCTTAAACTTCGTAAATTCAAAAAAGCTGATATCGACGCTCGTGTTCGCGATGCAGCTAAAATTCTAGATATTACACATTTGCTTGATCGTAAACCAAAAGCTCTTTCCGGTGGTCAACGTCAACGTGTTGCCTTGGGCCGTGCGATTGTACGTGAGCCGCAAGTTTTCTTAATGGATGAGCCTCTTTCCAACTTGGATGCTAAGCTGCGCGTACAGATGCGTGCTGAGATCAGTAAATTGTCCAAACGTTTGGAAGTTACGACTATCTATGTAACGCATGACCAAACCGAAGCTATGACAATGGGTGATCGTATCGTTGTTATGGAAAAAGGAATTATTCAACAAGCCGATACACCAGAAGAAATCTACAACTTCCCGAAAAACATGTTCGTAGCGAGCTTTATCGGATCTCCTTCGATGAACTTCATTACAGGTAACTTCACTGATGCTAACAATAGCGTTTACTTCAAAGCGGATGGCGTGAATGTAGAAGTGCCAGAAGGTAAAGCAAAATTCTTGCGTGAAAAAGGCTACCTGGGTAAAGAAGTTGTTATGGGTATCCGTCCTGAGGATCTTCACGAAGAGCCAGTATTCCTGGAAGCTTCACCTAATTCCGTAGTTAATGCACATATCGAAGTTGCTGAGAACTTGGGTCATGAAATGTTCTTGTACTTGACTGGTATTGGCAAAAACAGCGTAGTAGCTCGTGTTGACGGACGTGCAGGATTCAAAGAAAATACAAACGTGAAATTAGCTGTTGATATGAATAAAGTTCATTTCTTCGATAAAGAATCAACATTATCCATCTTCACTTCATAATTTGCGTATAACGTAGAAGGCCAGTCTTAATGACTGGTCTTTTTTTATTGAATTCTAACTGGAATTCGCAGTATGAGTTGATTTATGACGGTATTTTATATACGATGGAATTATCGGGAAAATGAAGGAGACGGAAGAGAGATGCCAAAAAAAGTAAAAGTATCCGATCTTGTGGCGGAATTTCATTTGGAAGTTATTTGCGGTGAGGGAGGACTGAAAAGACAGATAACCGTAGCTGATTTGTATCGACCTGGATTAGAGATGGCGGGTTATTATGAATTCCATCCCATGGAACGTGTGCAAATTTTGGGGAAGACGGAACTGACCTTTTTTCATGGTTTGTCCTCGGAAGAGCGAATGGATCGGATGACCCGTCTGTGTGCCCCAGAGGAAACACCGTGTATTTTGATCAGCCGCGGTTTAGATGTGCCCATTGAGCTGCTGGCTGCTGCAAATGATAAACAGATTCCAGTGCTGCGAACTCCTCAGTCTACTACCATTTTATTAAGCAGAATAACAGGTTTTTTAGAAAATAAGCTTGCACCTTCTACGACCATTCATGGTGTTCTGGTAGATGTATATGGCATTGGGATCTTGATCTCCGGTTCTAGTGGTATTGGTAAAAGTGAAACGGCCCTGGAGCTTGTTAAAAGGGGACATCGGTTGATTGCCGATGATGCAGTTGAAATTCGTCAAACGGCTGATCATGTGCTGGTTGGAAATGCACCGGAGCTGATCCGTCATTTATTAGAAATTCGTGGTGTGGGTATCATTAATATGATGACTTTGTTCGGCGCTGGTGCAATTCGCAACTTGAAGAAAATTTCAGTTGTGATTAAGCTGGAAACGTGGCAGCAGGACAAGCAATATGATCGTTTGGGGCTAGATGAAGAGACAACGCGTATTATTGAAACCGATATTCCTTTGGTAACGATTCCTGTTCGTCCAGGACGAAATTTGGCGGTTATCATTGAGGTTGCTGCCATGAATTATCGTTTGAAGCGGATGGGTTATAATGCTGCGCTGCAGTTTACGAATAAGCTTACGGAAACATTAGCCGAAGATATGGACGATATGGAATAAGAGAAGGTTTCGGCATTCAGAAGGGAGAACAACATGTGGTTGGCTATGAATCCGATTGCATTTGGGATCGGGGCACTACAGGTGCATTGGTACGGTATTATTTTGGGTACGGCAGCCTTAATGGGTTTGCTGCTGGCTATTCAAGAAGGTAAACGGTTTGGCATGAATCCAGACTTTTATATGGATTTGGTGCTGCTTGGAGTGCCTTCAGCCATAATTGGTGCGCGAATTTATTATGTGGCCTTCAAGTGGGAAGATTACAGGGATAATTTATCCGAGGTCTTTATGGTATGGCATGGTGGTATCGCTATCTATGGCGCATTGATCGGTGCCGTCATTTGTGCCGTCATTTATACGCGTCGTAAAGGCTACAGCTTTTGGCGTATTGCTGATGTGTGCGCACCAGGTTTGATTATCGGCCAAGCTATCGGGCGCTGGGGGAATTTTATTAATCAGGAGGCTCATGGCGGGCCTGTGAGTGAGGCGTTTTTAAGAAACTCTCTGCACTTACCTGATTTCATTGTCAATCAGATGTTGATTAATGGCCAATATTATCATCCGACTTTTTTGTATGAATCTGTATTTAATTTTATTGTATTACTGATTTTGCTCGTGCTGCGCAGACGGTCATTTTTACGCGCAGGAGAGCTGTTTTTAAGTTATTTCATTGGGTATTCGATTGTCCGATTTTTCGTGGAGGGCTTAAGAACAGATAGTCTGGATTTCACCGGACCGGAATGGTTGGCTTCACTCATGAACGGACTGTGGGCGCCAATGAGAGCTTTAGGGTTTGAATCGGGTTTTATGACCTATGGCGGCAATATCCGCATATCACAGCTGCTTGCCGTACTGATCATCTTGTTCGCTTTGGCGTTTATGATGTATCGCAGAAAAAGCGGGGCTGCAGTCGAACGTTATTCGGATCCTATCCGTCCGCTTGGTTATGTAGAAGAGCCATCCGCGGCAGATGCGGATGCTGCAAATAATCCTGCTGAAGAATCTGCAGTACCTTTACTCACAGGCATCCCAGTGGTGACCCCGCCTTCAGCAGATCAGATTGTGGCACAACACACTGAGCATGCCTCTGAAGTAAAGACAGACTCAGAAGAATCTCAGGAAGTCATACTCAAAAAGCCAGAGAAGCCTGAGTAAACTGAGCGTGTCTCGCAGAGACGATGCTCCGCACACAACCGTCCGAATACAATGCAGCCCCAACAAAGTCAAGCGTGTCCGTAGGACGAAAGCGGCCCGAGAACACGGCAGTAAGCACACGATAAACCGCCACCCAAGTCAAGCGTGTCCCGCAGGGACGGTAGCGGCCCGAGAACACAATAGTCCGCACACGCTCCAAGGGAGTCCAGAGGGCAGCGCCCTTTGGGGCCCTCCCTATAGGGAGGGTTTAGGAGGGTAAACTACTTGGGTAACGAAAATTAGGGAGGACAATTCAGTCACATGATCCATACACTATTATTTGACCTCGATGGAACAATTATCGATACAAACGAGCTGATTATACAGTCATTTATACACACATTTGAAGGCATTACTGAAGAGCCGGTTACAAGGGAACATATTATTCCTAATATGGGTCGGCCGTTAATCGAGCAAATGAAATATTTTTCAGGTAGAGAGAATGTAGAAGATTTAGTGCTGAAGTACAGGACATTTAACATTGAGAAGCACGATAAGCTGGTGACGGAGTTTTCCGGTGTACGTGAAACGCTGGGTAAGCTGCATGCTGCTGGTATCAAAATGGGGATTGTTACAAGCAAAGTTCGGATTACTTCAGAGATGGGGTTAAGACTGTGCGGGTTGTATGATTATTTTGATTCGATCGTTACGGTCGATGATGTCAAATTGCCGAAGCCTGATCCGGAGGGCATACGCAAAGCGTTGACGGAGTTGGGTTCTGAAGCAGAGGGTTCCGTGATGGTTGGGGATAGTCATTACGACATAGAGGCGGCTCACAATGCGGGTATTCCTGTAGTAGCTGTTGCGTGGTCACTTAAAGGAATTCCGTATTTGCAGCAGTACAAGCCTACTTACATCATACAAGATATAAAGGAATTACTTAAGCTCACAGGAGTCGAGGAGATTTCGCTTGAGACAAACGGATAAATTTCCGATAGAGGGACCCAATTCACTTTGGCAAATGTACCGAACGGTTAGCCGCTGGAAGGCGGTTCGCAATTTTATTTGTATTCAAATCTCAAGATATACGCCATCACTACCTATGAAAAGGTGGATCTATCGCCATTTGCTGGGGATGAAGGTAGGGCATCAAACCTCTTTTGCTTTAATGGTTATGGTGGATGTATTTTTCCCTGAACGAATTGAGGTAGGGGATAATACGATCATTGGATACAACTCGACGATTCTGACCCACGAATATTTAATTAAGGAATACCGAATAGGAACAGTCCGTATTGGCTCTCATGTCATGATCGGAGCGAATACGACGATTCTTCCAGGGGTGACGATTGGCGATCATGCAGTGATAGGTGCGGGCTCTGTCGTACATAAGAATGTAGAACCTTATAGCTTTGTTGCCGGTAATCCGCTTCAGGTGATTCGCAGTGACATTCGATGAGCGATTGGAGTCAGTTGTTCATAGACCAATGAAAGTAAATGAAAAAAGACCCATTAGGGTCTTTTTTGCGTGCAGCCAAGAGGATAGTTTGTACCGATTATCGAACCGTAACTTGAACAGAACTGAACTGTTGACTAGGGGATTTTACCTGAATGGTAAAACCGATTACAGCATTACCAACATGCGTGATTTGTCCTTGGGAGTTTATGGTTACTGTGTTGTCGCTACCATAACTGCCACCTGCGAATATGATATCGGTGATTGTATAAGATAGTTTTAAAAATGGCTGATAAAGTTGGATATTCTGATCTGTCTTCGCATTACCATTATCGTCCTTATGGGTTTCAGGAGTTCGATCGGATATATACTCATTGCCATACTGGTCAACAATGGAGAGCTTACGACCAAGTTGAGTGTCCCATGCATACAGTTTAGACAGAGCTGCAATGGTTTGTAAGTAGGGCCGATCAATGGTAGCACTATTTACGGCAAACATCAGGCTGGTAATGATCGGAGCCTCATTTTTACTGACAGTATTTAATGAGGCTGCTTGAGGATTTCCAGCAATATCGCGATAGGATACCTGGAGTTGTGCTGTTCCAACACCCATACCGGCGATGAATATAGCTTCTGTAGTATTTGAAACAGAGTAAGTAGCATCAACGACACTTCGGTTTGAGCTGCTAACGGAGGTGACACTATTTGGGATAGATACGGTCTCCCCAGCACTCGTCGTTGCGCGAACCTTAACTTGTCTAGTGAATAATGGATAGTATTTTTTTGCATAGGTAGCATCGTTAACGCCACCCACGTAGTTATCCAATGCGAGAATGGTGTTATTTATTCCTTTATCGATATAAGCCTCGTAATTCAATTTGTTTTTAAAATCGCTTGGATCGAGAACCTCGATGGTTGTAGTTAAGGAGCTGATTTCCTTAGAAAGGATGCAGTAGCCAGCACCACCACCGCCACTGCTAGAGCTACCGTTAGAACTACTGCTGCCGCCACCGCCGCCGCTAGAGCCACCGTTTGAAGTGCTACTACTGCCGCCACTACCGCTGCTGGAGCTCGGAACACTGTTATAGCTGGTGCTAGTGCATTGAAATTCGTTGAGCTGGAAACTCAGTGAATAATGTGCCCCTGGTGCTGCATTGCTGGTAATCAGCTTAAATGATTTGTCATAAATGTCTTCAAAACGTAATTGGTAGTAGTCTTCATATTGATTGACGTATTCGTTAAACTTTTTGATTGTTGCCTCCCGATTCGCAGCAGTAGGTATCGCAACAAATTTCTTGGTTGTCAGAGCAGCTCCGCTGCCATTTGGATTAGCCACATCATTGCTTTTTAATGAAAAGCCATAATCACTATTTCCACTGCCAGTGATAATGGTATTAGCTACAAGCTTTACTTGTATTGCATAATCGATATTTCCTGAAGACATTTTATAACCTTCGCCGTATTGATCATAAATTTTTACTTTTAACTCATTATCCGTATTATTGGCCATATATCGATTAGGTGCTTTTGAATAGGCTATTCGATCCGGTATACGCTTCTCACCGACGATGGTTATAAACTGTGCCTTAGCATCCGACTTGTTTTTCATTTCAACAGTAATGGTCGCAATACCTTTCACACTTACGCTGTTAATAGCGATTTTGCCTCTGTGTATGCCTGATTGTACGATGGGAATCATAACCGGTTGCCCAATCTGCGGGTCGAGTGTTTGATAAGGTTCAAGAATGATACCGCCGGTAGAATATATGGAGAATTTGTAAGCCATATCTGCAATCTCAGTTGGAGTCAGTACTTTCCCTGAAGCATCTTTGATTATCAACGGAACAAACATTTTTTTATCTGTATCAAAATCCCCTGTAATCTGATCTCCTTCTGCTAGCGTGGTGTGGTAGCTGCTGTCAAATGCTAATTGAGTAGTTCCAATCGACCATGTAGTAAATGTAAGTTGAGCTGTCAAAATGGTCGTATTTCCCGCAGCTACAGCAACTTTCATGGGCTCAGTCGAATATCCACCCAAGGAAGCCAATAAAGAGTAATTACTGCCGCCTGGAATATTACTGATAGTGAACTTGCCTGTAGAATCCGAAATGGCTGAAAATGCGGTTCCTAACACAGTGACTGCAGCTCCTGCAATGGGTAAACCATCAGGGCCCATAACGTAGCCGCTTATCGCACCAGTCGTTACGTTGGGTGAACTGCCTTGAGCTTTTACAATTAGCTTAAATTCCTTGGTTACTGTTAATCCTTGTTTGGCAAATGTCACTGTCAGATTTACCTCTACATCAGCTTGTCCGGAAGCTGGTCGGGTGACGATGCCTTCTTTACTAATAATAGAGGCGTTGGAGGTTGTCCAGCTAAGTACCGTTCCATTGGCCCCGATAAGTGGCAGCGCTATATGACTGGTTACATAGGTATCTGTGTCTCCTGCATTGAAATTGATCATAAACGTCGATTTGGCATTATCCAAATCAGCAACAATTGGAGCTTTCAAAGCTGCAATGGACTGCTTGGCGGCCGCAAGAACGTTATTATTGACAAGGTCAGCTTCTACAGCACCTATACTTAGGGCACTGGTTGCTGCGGTATCGGCTGTGCGAATCAAGGTTTCTTTTTCCAGACTGTATTCAGAAAATGTTCCTATCAGATTGATGGCTTGAACTGCTATCGCTATTAATGCTGTCTTTATCTCTTCCGAGGCTGTTACCTTGACCCCAGCAGCAACTGTTATAAAAATAGCTGCAATTTTGACAGGGTCGCCAGTCAGTACAGCATTTCCGTTGACTTGCATGTTCTGAATGTTGGAGGAACTGCCAATATCCAGAATAGAACCCACTGCAGAAGCATCTACAGTTAATGAGCCTACGCTGCCAGAGCCTTTAAGTTCAACAGAAGCATTTGGAGCAGATATGTTGATGGCTCCCAAAGTGGCGTTAGGATCGACAGTAATTTTGGCATTGGATGCAATATTCAATTGGTTAATGGCTGTTTGGCCACCAGAATTTTCTGCAGGTGCTTCAAGCTTGATGACAATATTAGCTGCATTAGTGGAGATCGTACCTTTAAAGCTGCCTCTCAAAATAATATTTTGGTTGGCAGTGCCAGTATCCAAAGTAATATCGCCAAGCGTACCCGCAGTAGACTCCAGTATCACCTTGGAATACACACGAGTCATCAAGACTTGAGTACCCTCCAAAGATTGGACTCTAACTAA
Source organism: Paenibacillus sp. 1_12 (assembly GCF_900114475.1). GTDB lineage: Bacteria > Bacillota > Bacilli > Paenibacillales > NBRC-103111 > Paenibacillus_S. The sequence goes on from NZ_FOTE01000022.1 coordinate 12,738, forward strand.
GGGGCTTTGAGCAGAGGCATTTACTTTCAGAACATTCGCTTTTGTTTTTAAAAGTTTTATGGAGCCAGGGCTTCCAGACAAAACTTCGATATTGTTGGCTTCCACGTTTTGCAGTGTGATTTCACCTGTCTCACCCGGATCCAGTCTTAATGTGCCGGTGATTACAGAAGTACCGCTTGCCGGACCAAACGTTCCGCTTGTACGCAGGAGCATATCGGTAAAGGTTCCGCCTTGATTGATGAGTGTTTCTGCGCTCGGGGTTGAATTGGCTGAAGAGGAACTGCCACCCCCGCCCCCGCCGCCAAGGAGAACACTAAAACCTGCTATTGTGATTCCTGTCTCTTTTCCTTTGTAGCTTAGCTTGTAGACAGTACCCGATGATTGATAGCTTGTTGTTAAAACGACGATAGCAGCGTTCTCCGGTTTAAGTTCAGCATTGGAAATGGATAGGCCGTTATCAAATGCAAAATCGGCTTTGTCCGTAGCAAGGAGGGGGCGATTGAATGTTACTTCAACTGTTGTTGCCGTCATCGGAGCAGCACTTCTCACTGTAAGAGCAGCATACTTATTAGTAAGCAGGCTGGCCTTTTCTATGTAATTTGATTTATTATGGCTGAATTCATAAGCTAGTCGGGCTAACGCTTGTCTTTCTGCGTTCTCTTTGGGACCGAACTTTAGCGAACCATCCGAACGTTCCAGACCGTTTACAAAACCAATCTGGAATGCAAGGGAAACACTAGCCTGTGCCCAACTGGACACCTCTTGGGTATCTGTGAATGTATTTTCTACGGGTATACCCAAGCTTGCCGATTCCAGGCCTAAGGCTCTTATAAAGAAGACGACGAGCTCTTCACGCGTTACTTTTGCTTCCGGCGAAAAGGTAGAAGCAGTTGTTCCCTGTGTAATCCCGGACTCGACAAGGGCCCCCACAAAACCACGGTACCAGCTGTTAGGTTCGACGTCTGTAAACAAGGAAGCCTTGTCCGTATTCTCCTTGAGTCCAAGAGCCAACACAACCATTTTGGCTAACTCGGCACGGCTCATGGTTTTGCGAGGTTGAAAAGATCCATCCTCATAGCCGGAGATAATCCCTTTATCGGCCAGAGTCTGGATTTCTTTTTGTGCATAGGAATCACTGATGTCATTCAATGAACCTGCTGCCCCCCATCCTACTGCAGGAAGAATCATGCTGAATAATAAAATAAGGACAAGCATCGTACTGATTGTTCTGTGTGACTTTGTGTATAGCATGAAATCGTCTCCATTCCCTTAAATATCGTATAAATCCAACATTTACCACTATACAATATGGAAGAATGGGCTACAACACAAATATACATTTTTACATTTTGAAAGCGGAAAATCAAAAAAGAGCCCTAGTCAGGGCTCATTTCATACAGAGGAAGTTACTCAAAAGTCCTATACAATCCGGATCGCCGTCTAAACCAATCGAACAGATGGGAAGCTATGACCTTCAGCACGGCATAACCGGGAACAGCAAGAATGATTCCGACTAATCCGAACAGGTTACCAGCTGTCAAAATGACAAAAATGATCGTGATCGGATGGATTTTGAGTGTTTTGCCCATAATTTGCGGAGATATAAATTTACCTTCTATTAACTGCACGATCGTCCAAATGACAATCATTTTGAGCAGCATGACAGGAGAGGTAACGGCAGCAACAATTAAGGCAGGTGTGATCGCAATGGCAGGCCCCAAATAAGGTACTACGCTGGTGAAGGCGGCAATGATGGCAAGAATCAGTGAGTATTTCAGACCAATAATCAAATAGCCGATATAGAGCAAAAATCCGATGCAAAAGCTGACGATAATTTGCCCGCGGATATAGGTACTGATTTGATGGTTCATTTCGGACATGACTTCAAAGGTCTGATTGCGAAAAGAGTTGGGAAGGAAGCTTAGTATGTAATCGGGCAGTCGTTTACCTTCTTTAAGCAAGTAGAACAAAATAAAAGGAACTACGGCAATCGCGAGCAAGGTTTCGGTGATAAAGCCAATAAAACTTCCGATGCTGGCCCCGGCCAGACTTATAAAAGAGGTGATTCGTTCGGTTATCGTTTGGGTCCAATCGTTGGGGTTGAACCCGGTCGTTTGCTGGATTTGATTGAAGATGTCGTTTCCAATCCATGATTCAAAATTCTGCTGAACTTGCTCGCTATAGGCTGGGAAGTTGTGAACCAATTCCATAATTTGCGTATGAATGACCGGTATTACGGCAAGAATCAAAAGCGTAATGACAGCAATAATCAATATGTAGAGTGAGATGATCGAATAAATCCGTTTCATGTTTTTACGTTCGAGTAGATCGACAATCGGATTCAATAAATAATAGACGATACCAGTCAAGATCAGCGGCAGCAGGACGGTTTTAACCAGTACAATAAATGGTTTGAAAACAAAGGGAATTTTGTTTAATACAAAGATATTGAGACCGATCAATAGTAGGGTCAGTAAAAATAAAACAAACTTGTTGTTTAAAAACAACCTTTTGAATCGATCCGGCCTGATTTCAGGTAGTTGCATGTTCTTGCCTCCACAAATATGATAGAACGAGACTTTCCTATTTAATCTTTACTCCATCGGGGAATATTTCAAACACTTTATAAGATATTTAAAAGAAGGTTTTTCCATTATAACGTGAGCTTTATTATATACAGGATTCCCAAATGGGAATAATTTCATAAGTTCTGCTTGGATGGAATTTGCAGTGTATACATAGCCAATTCTGTATTGACGTTAGGTAGTTTCAATGGTAAACTAACGATTATATTCTTTAACTTGGTAGTATGGTAGCACATTATCGCACTAAAGTAAATTATTAAGCAGGATATAGGTGGGTGAAGAACGGTGTCCAAACCAAAAGTATTTGAAAAGCCAACCGGGGTTAAGGATTATCTTCCGGAGGCAGTAGCTAAATTGCGGACCATTGAAACGAATGTATTGAACTGTATGGAGCGATGGGGATACTCGGAGATTATTACGCCTACATTAGAATTTTACGACACGGTGGGGGTAGCAAGCTCTACGGAGGATCGGAAGCTGTTTAAATTACTGGACCGTAACGGGACCACGCTTGTGATGCGCTCCGATATGACAGCGCCGATAGCTCGGGTCGTATCCTCCTTGTTGAAGCAGCAGCCTTTTCCTATTCGCCTTTCTTATCATGCGAATATATTTCGTGCGATTGAAGCGGAAGCAGGACGTGATGCTGAGTTTTTTCAAACCGGAGTGGAGCTGGTAGGTGATGCTTCCTCGGAATCCGATGCAGAGGTAATTGCCTTAGCTATAGCGAGCCTGCAAGCGGCTGGCGTCAAGGATTTCAAGATTGCGCTTGGGCATGTAGGTTTCCTGACAGGGCTCTTTAATGAAACGCTTCAGGAGCGTAAGGATGAGCAGCAGAGCTTGAAGCAATGTCTGTTGAATCGTGATTATGTTGGCTATCGGGAAAACATTAAGGCACTTGGTTTAAGCGAGGACCTGCAAAAAGAGCTGGAAGGTATTCTACGCTTACGTGGAGGCGAGGAAATATGTACACAGGCTCGGCTAGTAACGCAAGACCCGGTAGCACAGCAATCCATTGCGCATTTGTGCCAGGTATGGGATGTACTGAAGGCTTACGGAGTCAGTGAGCATGTGTTGATTGATTTAACAATGATCGGAGACTTTTCCTATTATACAGGCATGACGTTTGAGGGATATGCGGCTGATTTGGGCTTTCCCGTGTGCAGCGGTGGTCGGTATGATAATTTACTGACACAATTCGGACGTCCCGCTCCGGCGACGGGGTTTGCGCTTAAGACAAACCGGATTTTGGAAGTCATTAGCAAGCGACCTACCGAATCTAGCTTTCGGGTACTTATTGCCTATAAAGCTGCAGGGCGTGAGGATGCCTTTCGGATGGCAAAGGAGCTGCGTATGCGTGAAGGCACGAAGGTTGAAACGCGACTGCTTTCCGAAGATGAGGGCAAATTAGCAGCCGTTCGACTAGACGATGATACGTTTGTTGTGAATGGTGTTTCATATGGGGATGTTATTGAGTTTGATTAAAGGAGCGGGACCTATGCAGGATGTATTGAAAGTGGCGATGCCCAAGGGGCGTATCTATAAACAGGCTTCCAAGTTGTTTCGCGAGGCGGGGCTTTTGATTCCAGAAGATATGGATGATTCGCGCAAGCTGATTATTCCAGTGCCTGAGGCGAATATGGAATTCATTATGGCTAAACCGGTCGATGTGCCCACTTATGTGGAGTATGGTGTAGCTGACATCGGAGTAGTGGGCAAGGATGTATTAATGGAAGAAGATCGCGATGTGTATGAGCTGTTGGATTTAGGTATAGCACGCTGCCGCATGTCGGTCATTGGCTTGCCGGACTGGCAGCCGGTATTGAATCCGAGAGTAGCGACTAAGTATCCTAATGTAGCCTCGCAATTTTTTCGGGAGCGTGGTCAGCAAGTTGAGGTTATCAAGCTGAACGGCTCGATTGAGCTGGCTCCTTTGATCGGTCTTGCGGATCGTATCGTGGATATGGTCGAGACCGGGCAAACGCTTAGGGATAACGGCTTGGTGGAGCAGGAAGAAATTTTTGCAATCACTACCCGTTTGATTGCAAATCGTGTCAGCTACAGGATGAAAAATGCGACCATTCAGGCGCTTTGTGACAAACTGCAGCAGATGATTGCATCGGTACGTTAAGAGACGAGAATAGAAGGTAGAAACGAAGTAGAATGAATCCAATTGCTCTTGGCATTCAATATATGATAAGGAAGAAAGGGGAATCAGCCATGAAAATTGTGCCGGCAAGTGAATTTTCGCTGCGCCGCGAGCTTGAATACGGCTCAGAGGAGCAAAATGAGAGCGTTAAGCTTATTATCGAGGCTGTGCGCCGTGAGGGTGATTCAGCGCTGCGCCGTTTTTCACAGCAGTTTGATGGTGTAAGCGTACAAGAGCTGCGTGTCAGCAAAGAAGAAATTGAAGCTGCTTATGCTTCAGTGGACGAGAGCTTTCTTACTGCACTCCGTGAGGCAGCCGTTCGGATTCGCAGCTTTCATGAGAAGCAGAAGCGTACGTCCTGGATGGATTTGCAGCCGGATGGCAGCATCCTGGGTCAAGTTGTCCGTCCTCTGCGGCGTGTTGGCTTGTACGTACCGGGAGGGAAAGCAGCCTATCCCTCATCAGTTCTGATGAATGCGATACCTGCCATGGTAGCGGGTGTTCCAGAGATTGTGATGGTTACCCCACCTGCAACCGCCGGGGTTGACGGGATTGATCCCCATATTCTCGTAGCGGCTGCTGAAGCGGGTGTCAGCGAGATTTATCGTGTTGGCGGCGCACAAGCTGTCGCAGCCCTTGCCTATGGAACGGAAACGATTCCAGCAGTAGATAAAATCGTCGGTCCAGGTAATATTTACGTTGCTTTGGCAAAACGCTATGTATTTGGTGTTGTCGATATCGACAGTATCGCGGGACCGAGTGAAATTGTCGTGTTAGCTGATGATACAGCTGATGCTTCTTATGTAGCGGCAGATTTGTTATCGCAGGCTGAGCATGATGAGATGGCGTCAGCGATACTGGTTACACCTTCGCAAGCACTTGCAGAGGCTGTACAGGCAGAGGTTGCCCGTCAATTGGACTCATTGCCAAAGCGGGATATAGCTGCCCAGTCGATTCGCGATAATGGCGCTATTTTAACTGTTGCTAATTTGGAGGAAGGCGTACATGCTGTTAACGAGCTGGCGCCCGAGCATCTGGAAATCATTACAGCAGATCCGTTCCAGTATTTGAGCAAGATTGAAAATGCAGGCGCAATTTTCCTCGGTCCTTACAGCTCTGAGCCGGTAGGCGACTATTTTGCCGGCCCGAATCATGTACTGCCTACCAATGGCACGGCAAGGTTCTCCTCGCCGCTCAATATTGATGACTTTATGAAGAAATCGAGTGTTATTTATTATAGCAAGGAAGCGCTGCTGCGTGATGGCGCGAAAATTATCACTTTGGCTCAACATGAAGGTCTAGAAGCACATGCCAGAGCGATCCAAATCAGACTTGAGAAAGAAGGGAATTCCAATGGCTGACGAGCAGCAGGCGGTACGTTCGGCAAGTATTGACCGTAAAACGAATGAAACGAATATACAACTATCCTTTAACGTAGATGGCTCGGGTATTTCTCAGCTTGAAACCGATGTGCCATTCTTAAATCATATGCTCGACTTATTCACGAAGCACGGACAATTTGATCTGAAGGTTACAGCAAATGGGGATATCGATATCGATGATCACCACACTGTAGAGGATATTGGGATTTGTCTTGGAGCTGCGCTGCGTGATGCCTTAGGAGACAAAAGAGGTATTAAGCGGTATGCTAGTGTGTTTATCCCGATGGATGAGGCACTGGCACAGGTAGTTATTGATGTCAGCAATCGTCCGCATTTTGAATATCGTGCCGAGTATCCGTCTGCGCAGGTGGGCAGCTTTACTACAGAGCTAGTGCATGAGTTTTTGTGGAAATTTGCTCTTGAAGCGCGAATCACGCTGCATGTGATTGTTCATTACGGTCACAATACGCATCATATGATCGAAGCCATCTTCAAGGCATTGGGGCGTGCACTGGACGAAGCGACGAGCATTGATCCGCGCGTGAAAGGCGTGCCATCGACGAAAGGGGTCCTCTAGCATGATTGCGATCATCGACTATGGCATGGGCAATCTGCACAGCGTCAGCAAGGCTGTCGAGCGGTTGGGCTATGAGGCGCTTGTGACGTCAGATGAAAATGAAATTATGGCGGCAGACGGTGCTATTTTACCCGGTGTTGGCGCTTTTGGCGATGCGATGGAGCAGCTTCGTGAATCCCGTCTGGATGAAGTAGCTGTGCGTTACGCACAATCCGGCAAGCCGCTGCTCGGCATCTGTCTCGGTATGCAGCTGCTGTTCACCAGCAGTGAGGAGCACGGTTCGTATCAGGGGCTGAACCTGCTGCCAGGTAAAGTAGTCCGGTTCCAAGGCAGCTACAAAATTCCGCATATGGGCTGGAATCGACTGCAGTTTCAGCAGAAGGGTCCGCTTTTTGCAGGTATTGAAGAGGGCCATGTATATTTCGTTCATTCCTTTCATGCACTGCCAGAGCAAGCATCCGATTTACTGGCAGTAACAGACTATTATCAGCAGGTAACGGCCATTGTGGGGCGCGGCAATATATATGGGATGCAGTTTCATCCAGAGAAAAGCGGTAGTATCGGTATGCAGCTTTTGGGTAACTTTCTTGGCCTAAGCAAGCTGTAAACTTATTTGAGAATAAGCAGAACTTATTCTTCATACTTCTAAAGATTGGAGGAGAGCGATTATGCTTGCAAAACGTATTATTCCTTGTCTGGATGTTAAGGATGGTCGGGTTGTCAAAGGCGTTAATTTCGTCAATTTGCGCGATGCAGGTGATCCGGTTGAGCTGGCAGCGATCTACGATCAGGAAGGCGCAGACGAGCTGGTATTTCTCGACATATCAGCTTCGGTAGAGGGAAGGTCTACGATGATAGAGGTCGTCAAAAAGACGGCCGGTGAAATCACGATCCCTTTTACGGTTGGGGGCGGCATATCCAGTGTCGATGATATGAAACGATTGCTGCGCGCGGGTGCGGATAAGATCGGGATTAATACGGCAGCTGTCCGAAATCCGCAGCTGGTGTCGGATGGTGCCAGAAAGTTTGGCTCACAATGTATTGTTGTGGCTATCGATGCCCGTTATAACAAGGAATGGGAAGACTGGGAAGTGTTCACACATGGCGGACGCAACAGTACAGGCATTAGAGCACTGGAATGGGTCAAGCGTGTAGAGCAGCTGGGTGCAGGCGAGATTTTATTAACAAGCATGGATGCCGACGGTACAAAGGATGGTTTCGACCTTCCATTGACCCGCGCTGTATCTGAATGTGTGGGTATCCCTGTTATTGCTTCAGGCGGCGCTGGAACGAAGGATCATTTCTATGATGTATTTGCCGAGGGGAAAGCAGATGCAGGATTGGCTGCAACGATTTTTCATTATAAAGAGCTGACGATTGAAGACGTTAAGCAACATTTGAAGAACAGGGGAGTGGAAGTCAGATGAGTAATGTTAAGAAGCAAGCAGAAGAGAACAACCAACTCCCGCTATCCGGAGAGCAATTAAATGCAGCCATTAAATGGGATGCGCAGGGCTTAGTGCCCGCAGTAGTCCAGGATGCTGCGAGTAAAGAAGTATTGATGATGGCTTATATGAATCAGGAATCGTTAAAGCTGACTGTGGAATCGGGAGAAACCTGGTTTTGGAGCCGTTCACGAAATGAGCTGTGGCACAAAGGAGCGACCTCCGGTCACATCCAGAAGGTCAAGGCGCTAAAATACGATTGTGACGGTGATACCTTGCTCGTATTGGTAGATCAAGCAGGTCCGGCTTGTCATACAGGGGCTTACAGCTGTTTCTTTAACAATGTGCCGATTCAGGGACAAACTGCAGGGACTGACTCTTCAGCAAGCAAGGACCGCTTCGCTATTTTAGCCTCTTTGGAAGCTCTTATTGCCAAGCGTGATGCAGAACGTCCAGTAGGATCTTATACGACTTACCTGTTTGAACAAGGTATCGACAAAATATTGAAAAAGGTCGGCGAAGAAACGTCAGAAGTCATTATTGCTGCCAAAAATCGCGATAACGACGAAATTCGCTATGAAGCGAGTGATCTGATTTTCCATCTGCTGGTACTGCTGCGTGAAGCCAAGCTGCCGCTTGACGAGCTCATGCTGGAATTGGATCGTCGTCATCATTCAAAAAAATAACAGGAGAGATTCCGATGCTCATCGATTACCATACTCATCACGTCCGTTGTGGACATGCATCCGGAGAGCTGGAGGAATATGTACAAAAGGGCATTGAGCTCGGATTGACCCAACTGGGGTTATCCGATCACATGCCCTTGCTCCATGTAGACCCTGCCACCTATTTGCCTGGAATGGCCATGGCGATGGATGAATTGCCCCGCTACGTGGAGGAAGCTTTCCGGCTGCAGAAGCAATATAAGGACCGTATTGATATTCGTGTCGGCCTCGAGGGCGACTATATCGAAGGTTACGAGCAAGATATTGAACGTATAATTAATGCGTATCCGTGGGACTATGTGATTGGTTCTGTCCATTTTCTTGGAGAATGGGACATTTCTGATTATCGCCAGCTCGATAAATGGAACGGACGTGACCCCTATGACGTATATGTACAGTATTATGACGCTGTAGGCAAAGCAGTTCGCAGCGGTTTTTATGATTATATCGGACATATAGATGTGATAAAGCGTTTTGGTTACAAGCCCGAGCAAAGTGTCGTGCATTTGGAGAATCAAGCATTGGACGCGGTACGTGCTTCAGGAATGGCCATTGAGCTGAATGCTTCGGGACTGCGGATGCCCGTTAAGGAAATGTTTCCAAGCCGCCGTATGTTGGAATATTGCTATGAGCAAGGAATTCCGCTGACTATAGGATCGGATGCCCATCAGCCGGAACGGCTCACCCAGTATTTGGATCAAGCGGTGGATCTGCTGAAGGAGATTGGATTTACCGAGCTCGCTACCTTCCGTCAGAGGCAACGGACAATGATTGGGATGTAATTGGTTTAAATTAGGAGATTTTTTGGTAATCCAGAAAATGGTCAAGCAGATTTTCACGAATTCACCTAAATGACTTTTTCTTAATCAATTGGTTTCATGTATAATAGGTTTATGCAGTTTTTGTTGATTTTTATTTTATTCTAGTAAATGTAAACAACCCGTAGATGGAGGTAACCATGTTTAGCGACCAATTGAAAATATTTTCGGGATCATCCAACCCTCAACTAGCCGAGCAAATTTGTAAGGAATTGGATGTTCCACTTGGCAAAATCAAGCTTTCCCGGTTCAAATGCGGAGAGATCTACTGTCATTACGAGGAAACCATCCGTAACTGTGATGTGTTTCTGGTGCAGACGTTTTCCCATCCGATCAACGAGCACTTCATGGAATTGCTGGTGATGATGGACGCGGCCAAACGTGCGTCAGCCAGAACGATCAATCTGGTTATTCCTTATTACGGTTATTCCCGGCAGGAACGTAAGGCTGCCCCGCGTGAACCGATTACGGCCAAGTTGGTGGCGGATCTGCTTGATTCCGCAGGAGCGACTCGTGTGATCACGATTGATCTGCATGCTCCAGCTATTCAGGGATTTTTCAATATACCGGTCGACCATTTAACGGCGCTGGATTTATTAAGCAATCACATTAAGAGTCAAAATATTAAAGATTTAATCGTAGTATCTCCGGATGCCGGTGGCGTGACGAGAGCTGAGAATTTAGCTAATGTACTGGGAGCTCCAATTGCTATGATGTTCAAAAAGCGTTATGCACACAATGAAGCAACGGTTACCCATGTAGTTGGTGATGTCGAAGGCAAAACCCCGGTTATTATGGAAGACCTGATTGATACAGGTAAAACAATCGTTAACGTAGTGGAAGGCTTGAAGGAACGGGGCGCTAATGATGTATTCATCTGTGCCACGCATCCGGTGTTCTCTGGTCCTGCTCTGCAGCGTCTGGATCACCCGAATATTCGGGAAGTCATTATTACCGATTCGATTGCTATACCGAGCGACCACTCGTCAAAATTTAAGGTACTGTCTGTAGCGGGATTGCTCTCCAATGCGATCCGGATTATTAAAGACGGCGGCTCGATCAGCTCGCTGTTTAAATATGGCGGCATCTAAAATTGCATAATTCGTATGTATTCGTACGGTAATATGCTATAATTTTTGTAGATTAACGCTGATTTCTATGCGTATTCCAGACGGAACCGGAGGTGCCTTGCCTAGTGGAGAAGAAAAAACGTGCTGCACAATCCCAGCCTGACAAAGTGATACCTATAAAAATGGATGCAACGTTCTTTTTCGAACGAGCCGTTCAGTCTTTGGACCGATATCATTACGATAAGGCATTGAAGTATTTTCGTCGTGCCGCCGAATATGAACCGGATAATCCGGTCAATCATTGCAATTTGGCGGGACTTCTCTCGGAGATGGGGAATTACGAGGAATCAAATGTTATTTTGCAGCAGGTGCTGGATCAAGTGGATCCTACCATGACGGAATGCTATTTTTATATGGCTAACAACTTTGCCAACATGGAAAATTATGAATCGGCTGAAAAGGCGATTATACATTATTTAGAGCATGATGAATCCGGACAATTTCTGGAGGAATCTGAAGAGATGATTGAGCTGCTCACCTATGAGCTGGATCGTCCTACCCAATTGACCGGAATCAAAAGCCGCGAAGGCATGTTCGAACATGATCGTGCTCGTGCCTTGCTTGAAGAAGGCAAGTTTACGGAAGCTGTGCGCATATTGGAAAACATTGTAGAAAAACATACAGATTTTATGGCAGCACGCAACAATCTGGCGTTAGCGTATTATTATATGGGGTATTTCGACAAGTCTATTGACATGATTCGCCAGGTGCTGGAGTTGGATCATGGTAATCTGCATGCCCTGTGTAACTTAGCGATTTTTTACCAGCATTTTGGTGATGTGGAAAAACTCGGCGAGCTGCTCGAAGTGCTGCGCAAGACGTATCCTTTTCATCAGGATCATGTGTTTAAACTGGCTACCACAATGGGTATCTTAAGTGAGCATGAAACGGCGTATCGACTGTTCAAACGACTGTTGAAGACAGGCGAGGCTGGACTGGATCCTTGTTTATTTCATTATACAGCTGTTGCGGCTTACCATACGAAGCGTTATAGCGAGGCTGAGCGCCAGTGGCGGCAGGCTGAAAAATTCGATCCGGGCTCGGAAATACCGAAGTTCTATTTGAGTTTACTCGATAAGTCTCGTCATGAAGAGGAAAAACCCTCGGTAAGCTATCACTATCATCTTCCGTTCGAAGAGCAGTTTCGTGGATTGGAAAAATCAACGGAAGGCTTGCCGGACCATTTAAAGCGAGACCCGTTAGTGAGATCTTCGTTCTTCTGGGCATTGCGCCATGGAGACACAGAGACCAAGCTTCAGGTCATTCAGGCATTTGGCCTCATAGCCGACAATGAGGTGAAGGAAGCTCTGCTGGAGTTCGTACAGGAGCCTGGCGAGGACGATTATTTAAAAAAAGTTGCTATCTTCGTGCTACGCAGCATCGGTATTCAGGAGCCGGTTGATGCGGTACTGGAAGGTCGGAAGCTGGTTGTGCCTGCTTCTCCATTCTCTCCGAATTTGACGGTGTGGGAAACGAAATGGCAGCAAATTATGGATATGGCACTGGAGCAGATGAATCGCCGTTATGATATGGTACAACAATATGATTTGCAGACGCTGTGGGTCGAATTCCTGTCTCGCGTATCTCCGGATCATATGCCCAAAATTTCAAAGGTTGAGGGATGGGCAGCGGCTTTGGAATATTTGACAGCCAAAATGCACCGACGCGCAATTTCGTATCAGGAGTTGTCCTATCGCTACGGGGTTTCAGTAAAAACTATCAGTAAAAATGTAAAAGTTATTGACGATGCCTGCGGATTGCGGGAAAAGATGGAAACTATTTTTTCGAAGTTTGCAAGCTTTGATAATAAAGCAAAGTAACGGCACTGAAAGTGCATGTGCTGAAATACAAACGGATACCTGCGAAGCTGGTTAGTACAAAACTAAGGAGGATACCATCATGTACAGAACAATTGTTATAGGAACAGGTCCTGCGGGATTGACTGCAGCCATTTATTTGGCTCGTGCGAACCTGAATCCTCTGGTTATTGAGGGACCCGAGCCAGGAGGTCAGTTGACGACAACTACCGAAGTTGAAAACTTCCCTGGATTCCCTGAGGGTATTATGGGACCGGAATTAATGGACAACATGCGTAAGCAAGCAGAGCGCTTCGGAGCGGAGTTCAAGACAGGCTGGGTCAATTCGATCGATTTGTCGAACCGTCCGTTCAAGCTTTCAGTTGAAGGCTTGGGTGAGATTGAAGCGGAGAGCATCATTATTTCGACAGGGGCTTCTGCTAAGCTGTTGGGGATTGAGAATGAGAAGGAAAGTATTGGCCATGGTGTCAGTACCTGTGCAACCTGTGATGGGTTTTTCTTCCGCGGCAAGAAAATTATTGTAGTTGGCGGTGGTGACTCTGCGATGGAGGAAGCAAACTTCCTGACACGTTTTGCCACAGATGTAAAGCTTGTACATCGCCGCAGCGAGCTGCGCGCTTCCAAAATTATGCAGGACCGTGCTCGTGAAAATGCCAAGGTTTCTTGGGGACTTAACAAAACGCCGATAGCTGTTATTTCGGGTGATCGAGGCGTAACGGGTCTAAAGGTGTTAGATAATGAAACTGGAACAGAAGAAGTGATCGAAACCGACGGCATTTTCGTTGCGATCGGGCACAAACCGAACACCGGATTCCTTGCAGGGCAAATTACTACAGATGAAACAGGGTATATTATCGTAAAACCTGGTACTTCCCTAACCAACGTAGAGGGTGTATTCGCTTGTGGCGATGTACAGGACAGCAAATACCGTCAAGCTATTACAGCAGCCGGAAGTGGTTGTATGGCTGCACTTGATTGTGAGAAATTTTTGGATGGTCATATGGTTCACGACTGGAGCCAGTCCCTATAATTCATACAAAACGTGGGCATTCAGGACCCACGTTTTTTAGTCTTTTTTTAATTTCCTTTGCCTTGACCTGTAGATAGGCTTGGCTTATAGTTGGTATGAAGATTTATGCAATCATAGTTTATGGGGTGACCAGGTAATGGGAAATAACGTTTATGTTGGAGTCGACTTGGGAGGTACTTCAATCAAGGTAGGCCTTTGCGACGAGTCAGGCAAGCTGCTGCATACTTATGAAGGACCGACTGGAACAGAGCACGGTTCGGATGTAGTTTTGGAAAATATTGCGCAATATGTACGTAAGCTTGTTGCGGATTCGTCACATGATTGGGAGCAGGTAGCTGGAATCGGAGCGGGTATCGCCGGATTTATGGATATTCCTGAGGGGTTTATCAAGCTGTCTCCTAACTTGGGCTGGCGTAATGTACCTGTGAAGAAAATCCTAGAAGAAAAACTAGGGAAAACGGTGAAAATCGACAACGACGCGAACGTAGCTGCACTTGGCGAGGCATGGAGCGGTGCAGGAACTGGTATCCCGAATGTGGTATGCTATACTTTAGGTACAGGTGTTGGCGGCGGCATTATTATAAACGGAAAAATTTATCAGGGATTTAAAGGAATGGCCGGCGAGCTCGGACATATAAAGGTAGTACCGGATGTGGAAGCGATCCGATGCGGGTGTGGCATGTACGGTTGTTTGGAAACCGTGTCCTCAGCAACCGGCATCATTCGTATGGGTAAGGAAGCGGTTGAACGCGGCGAGCATACTTCATTAGCTTTGATCAAAGATCTGACAGCCAAAGATGTGCTTGATGCAGCGAAATCCGGTGATGAGGTTTCTTTGCGGATCGTGAACCGCGCAGCTCTGTATTTAGGCAAGTCGATGGCAGCTGTTTCCGTAATATTAAATCCACAGCGTTTTATTATTGGCGGCGGCGTTTCCAAAGCCGGTGAATTTTTATTCGAAGCGATACGTAAGTATTATCATGAGTACACACAGGAATCAGCCAGAGAAGGTGTGGATATCGTTCCAGCTTCCCTTGGAAATGATGCCGGTGTAGTCGGAGCTGCAGGCTTGAACCTGCATTCTTGAATTAGGAGGAAACTCGCATGGAAGAATTGCATTCCCTTGGCAAGCTGGTCATTATTACCGGTATGTCCGGAGCAGGCAAAACGATTGCGGTGCAAAGCCTAGAGGATCTTGGTTTTTTCTGTGTAGATAACCTGCCTCCGGTTTTGATTCCCAAATTCGCAGAACTGATTGAGCAGTCAAAGGGCCGAATTGGCAAGGTTGCTTTGGTCATTGATTTGCGCGGAAGGGAATTCTTCACGTCCTTGTCGGAGTCTCTGCAGTTTTTAAGGGAAAACCAGGCTTTAAAGTACGAAATTGTGTTTCTGGACGCTACCGACTCGGTGCTTGTTCAACGGTATAAGGAAAGCCGCCGCAAGCATCCGCTGGCTCCCGCTGGGGCGCCATTGGAAGGAATCCTGCAGGAGCGCAAGCTGCTTGAGGAGCTGAAGGGTATGGCGACGCAAGCGATTGATACCAGCAGTCTGAAGCCGGCCCAGTTGAAGGAAAAGATCGTATCCCGGTTTACCCATGCCGAAAAGGATGGAATTTCGATTAACGTGATTTCATTTGGCTTCAAATATGGGATACCGATCGATGCTGATTTAATATTTGATGTGAGATTTTTACCTAATCCTCATTACGTAGACGCCTTGCGGCCCAATACGGGTCAGGATTCTGAAGTGTATGACTATGTGATGAAGTGGGGTGAAACTCAGGAGTTTCTGGTCAAACTGCTCGATATGCTTCATTTTCTGATCCCGCAGTATAAGAAGGAAGGCAAAAGTCAGGTCGTGCTCGGTATAGGCTGTACAGGAGGTAAACACCGATCAGTGGCTATCGCTGAATACTTGGGTAAAGTGATGGGGAATAGTGAAACCGAGATCGTGCGGGTTAATCACCGTGACGCAGAGCGGGATCGGGTTGAGGTGAAAATATGACCTCTAGTTACGGAGAAGGTGACCGACCTCGTATCGTTGTCATCGGCGGAGGAACCGGTCTATCCGTTATGCTGCGTGGACTCAAGGAAAAACCGTTGGATATTACCGCTATTGTGACTGTAGCGGATGACGGAGGCAGCTCAGGTATTCTCCGCTCCGAGCTTGCGATGGTCCCCCCTGGCGATATCCGCAACGTGCTTACTGCACTGGCAGATGTGGAGCCGCTGCTGGGTAAAATGCTCGAGTATCGTTTTCAGAAGGGTCAAGGATTGGCAGGCCATAGTTTGGGTAATCTAATTTTGGCTGCAATGTGCGACATTACAGGTGATTTTGTAACCGGTGTACGTGAGCTGAGCCGTGTATTCGCCGTTCGAGGCCGTGTGCTTCCTGCTGCCAACCATGCTATTGTACTGAAGGCAGAGATGACGGATGGCAGTATCGTTGTGGGAGAGTCAAAAATCCCCAAGGCAGGCAAAGCCATAAAGCGCGTTTTTATCGAACCGGCCGATGTGTCCCCGTTACCAGAAGCTATTGAAGCACTAGAGCAGGCGGATGCGATTGTGATCGGTCCCGGCAGTCTGTATACAAGCATTTTGCCGAACTTGCTCGTTCCAGAAATTGCACGCACGATTGTTCAGTCCAAGGCATTGAAAATTTTTATTTGTAATGTCATGACGCAGCCCGGTGAAACGGATGGTTATAGTGTCAGCGACCATATTCAAGCGCTTCATGATCATGTTGAGCAAGATCTTTTCGATTATGTTATTGTTAATAATGGGGAGATTCCTCCTCAGGTCCAAGATCGATATGCAGAAAAGGGCGCCAAGGTTGTTCATCTTGATCTCGATGAGGTCACTCAAAAAGGGTATAAAGTCATCGCAGATCAATTAATTTTGTTCCGAACTTACCTGCGCCACGATGCGGAAAAGCTCAGTCAGCACATTTATCAGCTGGTGGAGAGCTGGATGCACAAGAAGAGGTGATTCCCCGTGTCCTTCGCCGCACAAACGAAAAAAGAATTGACCTTAATTCAGTCTGATGATTGTTGTGAAAAGGCTGAACTCTCTGCCCTCATTCGAATGAACGGTTCCGTACAGCTGACGAATCAACGCGTCGTCCTTGACATCAGCACTGAAAACGCAGCTATTGCCCGGCGTATTTATTCTTTACTCAAAAAGAAATTTAACGTACACATCGAATTGCTGGTCCGTAAAAAGATGCGGCTGAAAAAAAACAATGTGTACATGGTTCGAATTCCGAATCAGGTCCAGGATATTTTATCTGAGCTGCGGATTGTATCTGAAGGCTTTATGTTTACTCCGGGTATTGATGAGGAATTGATTCCGGATGAATGCTGTCAGCGTGCTTATTTGCGTGGAGCTTTTCTGGCAGGAGGCTCCGTCAATAATCCCGAAGGCTCATCCTATCATTTGGAAATCTCATCGATGTACGAGGAGCATTGTCATGCTTTATGTGATCTGGCCAATCAGTTTGAATTAAATGCACGATGTATCGAACGCAAAAAGGGATTTGTGCTCTATATCAAGGAAGGCGAGAAAATTATTGAATTGTTAAGCCTTATTGGTGCCCATCAAGCTTTATTGCGTTTTGAAGATGTTCGGATCATGAAGGATATGCGCAATTCCGTGAATCGTTTAGTCAACTGTGATACAGCCAATTTGAATAAAACGATCGGTGCTGCTGTACGTCAGATCGAGAATATTCGTCTGATCCAGAAAGAAATCGGTTTGGAAAACCTGCCTGAAAAACTGCGTGAAGTAGCTGAGGTTCGGATGCAAAATCCAGACATTAACTTAACCGAGGTCGGAGAACTGCTAAAGGGCAGTGTTAGCAAATCCGGTGTAAATCACAGGTTGCGCAAAATTGACGAGATGGCTGAGAAAATTCGAAAAGCTTGACTGGACATACGCCATGTAGGTTATTTTATGTAAATTTTCATTTGTTCTAGTGTAAAGGATTTAAAAATGATATAATGGTTGAAAAATCGCTTTTTCATGATCGTTGAAATAAATGATCATTTGCAATTTAAGATTTAGGGGGTATTGGTTGGAATGTCGAAACGCCCAGTAGTTGTGAAGTTAAAAACAGGCCTTCATGCCAGACCAGCAGCGCTTTTTGTTCAGGAAGCAAATAAGTTCTCTTCCGAGATCTTTGTTGAGAAGGACGAGAAGAAAGTCAACGCCAAGAGCATTATGGGAATTATGAGTTTGGCCATCAGTACGGGTACTGAGGTTTATATTAGTGCCGAAGGTTCGGACGCAGAACAGGCTGTAAACGCTTTAGTCACATTGGTAAGCAAAGAAGAGCTGGAGAACCAATAATCGATTGTCACTAGCTTCCGCTAAGGAAGCTTATTAGTGACACGGCCAAGACTTATAACATAACAAGAAAAGCGCAACCTTTTCTGAAGCTGAGCGTCTATTATGACGAGTTCTTCTGTGGAAAGGTTTTTTGCTGCGTAGACCTCACGCTATTTTACCCAATTGAAGGAGTAGAGAAATGAAACCGATGAAAAGAGAAATATCGCTGCTGGTTGTTATGTGCATGTTGTTCAGTCTCCTGATTACGTCAACCGCATCAGCGGCGCAATCAACGTCAACGACCTATATGCTGCTTTATGTGGATAAAACGGAAGCTTTTATTAACGGCAAACAGATCGTACTGGAGTCGCCAGCGACGATTATTAAGGACAAAATGTTTGTACCTGCCAAAGCTTTGGGTGATGCGATGGGGTTAAAGGTCGAATGGAACGATGTGACTCGGCAGATTGAAATGACCACGCCGGGCTTTAACATTGTACTTGACAGTGACCGCAAATCGGTTTGGATTAACGGGGTTTTAAATCCTTTTGATTCCGTAGCTGCGATCAGCAAGGAAGGTAAGCTTCTAATCAAGCTGACTTGGCTCGCTGATTATATGGGAGCACGATATACGTATAATGATGAGCTTCGCCGGGTTGAAATTATTCATACCAAAACGCCTACGGGCATTTATATTCCGAATACAGGCAATTCCAATCCCGTAGCCAAGTTCAATTTTGCCAAGCCGACGTATAAGCTGGGTGAGCCGATCAAATATGTGGATTTAAGCTATGATCCGGATTCCGAGGGTTTAGTGAAATATGAGTGGAAAGGTAACGAATCGGTGTTTTTCTCACCAGGTACTTACCCGATCACGTTGACCGTATGGGATGCGCATGGCAATAAAAGTGAAACTTATCTGCGAAACCTCACAATTGAAGATAAGGTATACCTGAGCGAGATTGAATACCCGATCTATATGAAACCGGTAGGAAGCTTTATTAAGACCGATTGGAGTACGCTTTGGGGGAATTTCTGGAATTTGCCTCAACTGCCGAAGCAGGTCACAACGGACAGCTCCCGCAAGCTGCTTGTGAGTGATAGTCCAGAGGAATTTACGGAAAAGGGCATTTTGTATCAGGACAAAGTCAATGGGAAAGGTCGGCTATACGCAGATCACATCAATGGAACGAAGGAAAAGGTCACTCTAGCGATTTTGGCTAAGAATACGACCAACAAACCGGTCACGATCAAAACAACGAACAAAGGCGAAGTGTGGCCTTCTGTGTATGCCAATCTGATCGGTAATGAAGCTTCTGTGGACTTCCTGATGAATGATCCGCGGAGCGATTCCATGGAGGTTCCTGCCAATCAGACTTTCATTTATTCGCAAATGCCAGAATTTTATCCAGGCCAAGGTGTTAACCTGTTCTATGACGTAGAAACGAATGGCGAGATTGAGTTTTCCTTTGTGGCTACAAGCCAGTTATCACAAACGACACTCAGCCAGCTGCCCTTGCTTCCTTTTACAGGGCATGTCAGAGGTACGTTTCCGGTATCAGAGGTCAAATGGAATATTGATGCCAGCTCGTTTACCAAGCCGAACCGCCTGATTATCGGGGATGGCACGACAGATCCGTTCCAGCCGGGCTATGATCCGATGCGCAAGCAGAATGTATTGAACGAAGGCAATTATGGAGTGGTTTACAAGATCCATGCGGACAAGCCAAGGAAAATGGCGATTATGCTGTTAGCGTATGGCGGCGTATTTAAAGGTCCGATTAAAATCAATGGTGAAATTAGTCTGATACCGCAATCAGGGGTTATTACCGCTTTTGACGGGATGCAGATTCTGGCTCGAACGACGGGTGAAGAAGCGGCCTTGGATATTGAATTTACGCCACCAGCCGGCTCCGCCTTCCCGATTGACCTGATTTTCTTCCCATTGGATGATAAATAATAAACCGATAGCTGAAAGCTCTCCCTTTTCGAACTAGGGGAGGGCTTTTTTTATACCCAATACCTAACCTATACCAAAAAAAGGACCGCTCCCATCTCAGCGTTTGCTGCGGATAGGACGGTCCTCGGTGAACATCGGGTATAGATGAATCTATGCGTCTGTACTTATAATTTGGTAATGACTTTATCGATCAGACCGTAAATCCGCGCATCTT
This sequence comes from Paenibacillus sp. 1_12, assembly GCF_900114475.1. GTDB lineage: Bacteria > Bacillota > Bacilli > Paenibacillales > NBRC-103111 > Paenibacillus_S. Next base: position 32,895 of record NZ_FOTE01000022.1, read on the forward strand.
CCGCATACATGAAATTGTCGCGATCCGTGTCTTTTTCGATTTGTTCAAAGGTTTGTCCTGTGCGTTCTGCCAAAATCGTGTTCAATTTATCCCGCATTTTGATAATACGGTTGGCACGAATCGCAATATCGCTAGCTTGGCCTTCGGCACCGCCTAGTGGCTGGTGGATCATGACTTCACTGTTCGGTAGCGCAAAACGTTTGCCTTTGGTACCGGCAGCCAACAGGAAGGCTCCCATCGATGCCGCCATACCTACGCAGATAGTAGATACATCGGGTTTAATGAACTGCATCGTGTCAAAAATCGCCATGCCTGAAGTGATGGAACCGCCTGGGCTGTTGATATAAATATGAATGTCTTTGTCAGGATCCTGCGCGGCCAAGAACAGCAACTGGGCAATAATGGCGTTCGCTACTTGGTCGTTAATGGCCGTACCGAGAAAAATAATGCGATCCTTCAGCAAACGGGAGTATATGTCATACGCTCGCTCTCCTCTGGCATCGGGTTCAACTACCATGGGTATAAAACTCATAAGCTGCAGCCTCCTAAAAGTACATGAATGTTTGATAACACTATAACCATCATAACGGAAATATAAACAAAGGTCAAGAAAGGTCAAACGGTGTTCATTAAAAAACCTTTACAATGCGGTCTTGAAGCTGATGACCGGACTGTAAAGGTTGTATATGGCTGAATGAGATCAATCATAATTGTTAAAGGTTAATGGCGCGCCCGCAAGGAATCGAACCTTGATCTCAGGCTTCGGAGGCCTACGTCATATCCATTGGACCACGGGCGCACATTTAAAATCATCGTTTAAAATGAATGAGCAAGGGTTATTATATGATATGCAGGAGTAAATTGCAACCTTGTTTTGCAGGGTCGTGATTTTTGACCAAATTGTGAATTGCTGTTGAAATTAACAAATCAATTCGTTATAATGAAATTACTAAGTAAATCTTAGTACTTTTTTTGGAAGTTGTGGGACGAAAAATGTAGTACTGGGACAAAAAAAGTCCATGGCGCAGCGGGAGTGTAAAGTATGAGAGGAATTCTCGATATTCAAAAACAGCTTTTGCCCGATCTGTTGGATACGATGAAAAAACGGTATACGATCCTGCATTTTATTCGTATATCCGGCGTTGTAGGCCGCAGGACGCTGGCGGGTTCGCTTAACACCACGGAGCGTATTATGCGCAGCGAGGTCGATTTTTTGAAGTCTCAGGGGTTGCTTGAAATTGAGTCTTCCGGAATCCGGATCAGTGAAACGGGACGGCAGCTGCTCGAGCAAATCGAGCCGTTGGTCAAGGAACTGTTCGGGCTGACTGAGCTTCAGGAGCAGATACGGTTGCATTTTAACCTGAAGCAGGTTGTTATCGTTCCAGGCGATTCAGAACTTTCACCCCACACCAAAAAGGAATTGGGACTCGTAGGCGCAGCTATTTTGCGCAAGCACGTAACCCAGGATGAAGTCATTGCGGTAACCGGTGGGTCCACAATGGCAGAGGTCGCGAATCACCTGTCTTCCTCCACATCGCTCAAAGGCTGCGTATTTGTGCCAGCACGCGGCGGGCTCGGAGAAAGCATGGATTTCCAAGCAAATACGATTGCTTCGACAATGGCCAAGAAAACCGGCTCTCGTTACCGATTGCTGCATGTTCCTGACCAGCTTGGTGAGGAAGCTTATCAATCGTTAATGCAGGACAGCTCCATATTGGAGATCATTGCCTTCATTAGGGGCGCTCGAATTGTTATTCATGGCATAGGAGAAGCTATGCTGATGGCAAGACGGCGTAAGGTTGATGAGTCCACTACAGCGATTTTGCAGCAGGACGGAGCTTTGGCAGAAGCGTTCGGGTATTATTTTGACCGAGATGGGAAGATACTGCATAAGATGCCTACAGTTGGCTTACGCATTGAGGACATTCAGGAAATGGACTGTGTCATCGGTGTCGCTGGGGGTAAAAGTAAAGGTGAGGCCATCGCTGCCGTGCTGAAATTTGGACATGAGGATATTCTTGTGACAGATGAAGCCGCTGCTTTGGAGATCGTGCAAATGCTACATCTTGATGGGCATCGCCCGTCTTGACATAAATCCAATACACATTATTAGGAGGCTTTTTCAATGGTAAAAGTAGGTATTAACGGTTTTGGACGTATCGGTCGTAACGTGTTTCGCGCAGCTTTGGGTAATCCTGATGTAGAAATCATAGCTATCAACGATTTGACAGATGTTAACACATTGGCACATTTGTTGAAGTATGACACGACTCACGGCAGAATCAATGCAACAGTTGAAGCAGCTGAAGGCGCACTAATCGTTAACGGTAAATCCATTAAAGTATTTGCTGAGCGCAACCCGGAAAACCTGCCTTGGGGAGCTAACGGCGTAGAAATCGTTGTTGAATCCACAGGTATTTTCACTTCCAAAGAAAAAGCTTCCTTGCATATTAAAGGCGGCGCTAAAAAAGTAATCATCTCCGCTCCAGCTACTGACGAAGATATCACTATCGTTCTGGGCGTAAACGAAGATAAATACGATGCAGCAGCACATAACATCATTTCCAATGCTTCTTGCACAACAAACTGTCTAGCACCTTTTGCTAAAGTATTGAATGATAAATTCGGTATCGTTAAAGGTATGATGACAACCATCCATTCCTACACAAATGACCAATCCGTATTGGATCTGCCGCACAAAGACCTTCGTCGTGCTCGTGCAGCAGCTGAGAACATCATTCCTTCCACAACAGGCGCAGCCAAAGCGGTTTCCCTGGTATTGCCTGAGCTGAAAGGCTTGCTGAACGGTATGTCCTTCCGCGTACCTACGCCTAACGTATCCGTTACGGATCTGGTTGCTGAATTGAAAGTAAACGTAACTGTAGACGAAGTGAACGCAGCTTTGAAAGAAGCAGCTAACAGCACTTTGAAAGGTATTTTGAACTACTCCGATGAGCCGCTTGTATCCAGCGACTACAATGGTGACCCAGCTTCCTCCACTATTGATGCGTTGAGCACAATGGTTGTTGGCGACAACATGGTAAAAGTGGTTTCCTGGTATGACAACGAGTGGGGCTACTCCAACCGTGTTGTAGACTTGGCTGCTTTTATCGCGAAAAAAGGCCTGTAATTCACATTGTGGTTATGACAAAAAGTTTGTGAACTAACTATCAAGTGATAATAAACCATGAGAAGGTGCCCCGGCTTGCGGAGCCTTTCTCATTGTTGTTATCGCCGGATGCTTGTCACATCAAGTCATACCCACAATTTTTGTATGCAGATAAATAGATACCTACAAGGAGGCGTTCCTGAATGAATAAACAAAGCGTGCGTAACGTAGATGTAAGCGGCAAAAGAGTATTTGTACGGGTAGATTTCAATGTACCTTTGGAAAACGGCGCTATTACCGATGATACACGGATTCGTGAAACACTTCCGACGATTCAATATTTAGCTGAACGAGGCGCTAAAGTTATTTTGGCAAGTCACTTGGGTCGTCCGAACGGCGCAGTGGTTGAAGAGCTGCGTTTGACGCCGGTTGCAGCACGTTTGTCCGAGCTGTTGGGCAAGACGGTTGCCAAAGCGGATGAGGCGATTGGCGAGGCGGTTCAGGCTCAAGTCGCTGCACTGAATGACGGCGATGTGCTGCTGCTCGAAAACGTGCGTTTTTATCCAGGTGAAGAAGCCAACGATGCGGAACTGGCGAAATCTTTTGCAAGCTTAGCTGATTTGTATGTTAATGATGCATTTGGAGCGGCTCACCGTGCACATGCTTCGACTGAAGGCATTGCTCACTATCTGCCGGCTGTATCCGGTCTTTTGATGGAGAAGGAGCTTGATGTATTGGGCAAAGCACTGCACAATCCTGAGCGTCCGTTCACTGCGATTGTTGGCGGCTCCAAGGTTAAAGATAAAATCAATGTCATTACGAACCTGCTGAACATTGCTGACAACATCATCATTGGCGGCGGTTTGTCCTATACATTCCTGAAAGCACAAGGCTACGAAATCGGTAAATCCTTGGTAGACAACAGCAAATTAGAGCTTGCACTCAGCTTCTTGGAAACAGCTAAGGAAAAAGGCGTCAACTTCCTGATCCCTGTGGATATTATTGTAGCTGACGATTTTAACGCGAAGGCGAATACTCGGGTAGCTGCGGTCAATGAAATTCCTGCGGATTGGGAAGGCATTGATATCGGTCCTAAAACTCGTGAAATCTATGCTAAAACGATTGCTGAATCCAAGCTGGTCGTTTGGAACGGACCGATGGGCGTATTCGAAATCGAGCCTTTCTCCCATGGTACTCGTGCTGTAGCACAAGCTTGCGCAGCTACTGAAGGCTACACGATCATTGGCGGCGGCGATTCTGCAGCAGCTGTTGAGAAATTCCACTTGGCTGATCAAATGAATCATATTTCGACTGGCGGCGGCGCTTCTCTTGAATTTATGGAAGGCAAGGCTCTACCAGGCGTTGTCGCGTTAAACGATAAATAAATACAAGGAGTGACACATATGCGTAAACCAATCATTGCTGGCAACTGGAAAATGTTCAAAACGGTAAGTGAAGCTACAGCGTTCATCAATGAAGTTAAAGGTCAAGCAGAGGTTGATGGTGTAGACAGCGTAATTTGCGCTCCTTACATCAGCCTGCCTGCGCTTGTAGAAGCAGTCAAAGGCACAACTTTGAAGATTGGCGCACAAAACCTGCATTGGGAAGATAACGGTGCTTATACAGGTGAAATCAGCGGTGTGATGCTGAAGGATCTGGGTGTGGACTATGTCATTATCGGCCATTCCGAGCGTCGTGCTTACTTTGCTGAGACTGACGAGACCGTTAACAAAAAAGTGCACGCTGCTTTCAAGCATGGCTTGACTCCAATTGTTTGCGTAGGCGAAAAGCTGGAGGAACGTGAAGCAGGCGAAACGAAAACGGTATGCAAAGTGCAAACAGAAGCAGCTTTTGCTGGAATTAGTGCAGAGCAAGCCGCTCAAGTTGTCGTGGCTTATGAGCCGATCTGGGCTATTGGCACAGGTAAATCGTCCACAGCGGCTGACGCAAATGAAGTGATCAGTTACATTCGTGAGTTGATTGCAGGCCTGTACAGTCAATCGGTAGCGGACGCAGTTCGTATTCAATACGGCGGCAGCGTGAAGCCATTCAACATTGGCGAATATATGCAGGAAGCGGATATCGATGGAGCGTTGGTAGGGGGAGCGAGCCTAGAGCCAGCATCCTATACACAGCTCGTTCAGGGGGCTAAGTAAGATGTCCAGACCCAAACCGGTAGCTTTAATTATCATGGATGGTTTCGGCCTTCGCGGTGAAGTCATGGGTAACGCCGTTGCCCAAGCAAAAAAACCGAACTATGACCGGTACATGGCTGAATATCCGCATACAACATTAACAGCTTGCGGTGAAGCGGTCGGTCTTCCTGAAGGTCAAATGGGCAACTCGGAAGTTGGCCATTTGAACATCGGAGCGGGACGTATCGTATACCAAGACTTGACTCGTATCTCGAAATCGATTCGCGATGGAGAGTTTTTTGATAACGAAACGATTCTGGGTGCGATCAACCATGCCAAGCTGAACGGCAAAAAGCTGCACCTTTACGGGTTATTGTCGGATGGCGGTGTTCACAGCCATATCGCTCACCTGTTCGCTTTATTGGAAGCTTGCAAGAAGCAGCAGTTCGAGGACGTCTACATACATGCATTCCTCGATGGCCGTGATGTCGCACCGGACAGCGCCAAGATGTATATGGAGCAGCTGCTGGCCAAGATTACCGAGATTGGTGTAGGTAAAATTGCGACTGTACAAGGTCGTTATTATGCCATGGACCGCGACAAGCGCTGGGATCGTGTGGAAAAGTCGTACCGAGCTATGGTTTATGGCGAGGGCCCGCATTATACAGATCCGCTGCAAGCGATAATTGATTCTTACACATCATCTGTATTCGATGAGTTCGTATTGCCAACGGTTATTGTCAAAGCCGATGGTCAACCAGTTGGGTTGGTTGAATCCGAGGACTCCGTGATCTTCTTCAATTTCCGTCCGGACCGTGCGATTCAATTATCGAATGTGTTTACGAATACCGATTTTCAAAGCTTCGACCGTGGAGAAAAATGGCCGCATAACCTGTATTTTGTATGCTTGACCCTTTTTAGTGAAACGGTTGGCGGCTATGTAGCGTATAGTCCAAAGAACCTTGATAATACACTTGGTGAGGTTCTGGTTCAAAATAACTTAACCCAGCTGCGTATTGCCGAGACGGAAAAATATCCGCATGTTACTTTCTTTTTCAGCGGCGGGCGTGATCATGAGCTGCCTGGGGAAACGCGGATTTTGATTAACTCTCCTAAGGTGGCAACCTATGATCTGCAGCCGGAAATGAGCGCTTTTGAGCTTGCTGAAGCAGCCGTTAAGGAAATTGAGGCGGAACGTCAGGATGTTATTATCATGAATTTCGCGAATCCGGATATGGTTGGACATTCCGGACTGCTGGAACCGACGATCAAAGCAGTTGAAGCTACGGATACTTGCATGGGTCGTGTGGTAGAAGCGGTGCTGGCTAAAGGCGGGGTTGCCCTGATTACAGCTGATCATGGAAATGCGGATTTGGTTACAAATGGGGATGGCAGCCGCAATACGGCGCATACGACAAATCCAGTGCCTTTTATTGTGACGTCCAAACATGTTACACTAAGAAATGACGGCATATTGGCAGATATTGCTCCGACGATTCTCAGCCTGCTCGATGTCAAGAAGCCGGTTGAAATGACGGGTACAACATTAATTTAAGCTTGAATGCGGATGCGTCATGCAGAGGCTGGGCTTAAACGGGGATATTTGCCCCTAAAACAAAACATTGAGGGAGTGTTTCTTAGTTATGACGACAATTAGTAATGTATATGCACGTGAAGTATTGGATTCCCGCGGTAACCCGACTGTAGAAGTAGAAGTATATTTGGAGTCCGGCGCAAGAGGTCGCGCTATCGTTCCTTCCGGTGCTTCCACGGGTGCTTATGAAGCGGTTGAGCTTCGTGATGGCGACAAATCCCGTTACCTAGGTAAAGGTGTTATCAAAGCGGTTGACAATGTTAATGATATCATCGCTCCTGAGCTGATCGGTATGGACGCTTTGGATCAAGTTGGCATCGACCAAAAAATGATCGAGCTTGACGGTACACCAAACAAAGCTAAATTAGGTGCTAACGCAATTCTTGCCGTTTCCATGGCAGTTGCTCGTGCAAGCTCCGATGCTTTGGACATTCCTTTGTATGTATACCTGGGTGGATTTAACGCGAAGCAGCTTCCGGTTCCGATGATGAACATCATCAATGGCGGCGCTCACGCTGACAATAACGTTGACGTTCAAGAGTTCATGGTTATCCCTGTAGGCGCTCCTTCCTTCAAAGAAGCATTGCGTACTGGCGCGGAAATTTTCCATGCTCTGAAAACAGTATTGAAAGAAAAAGGCTTGAACACGGCAGTTGGCGACGAGGGTGGTTTTGCTCCTAACTTTGCTTCCAACGAAGAAGCAATCACTACGATCCTGACAGCAATCGAACTTGCTGGCTACAAACCAGGTGTTGATGTATTCCTGGGTATGGACGTTGCCTCCACAGAATTCTACAAAGACGGTAAATACCATCTTGAAGGCGAAGGCAAATCCTATACTTCGGCTGAGTTCGTAGACTTCCTTGCAGCTTGGGTAGACAAATACCCAATCATCACCATTGAAGATGGCTGCTCCGAAGACGATTGGGAAGGCTGGAAGCTGTTAACCGAGAAGCTTGGCAGCAAAATTCAATTGGTTGGTGACGATTTGTTTGTAACTAACACAGAGCGTTTGGGCAGAGGTATTGATGAAAATATCGGTAACTCCATCCTAGTTAAAGTTAACCAAATCGGTACTTTGACAGAAACGTTTGATGCTATTGAAATGGCTAAACGTGCTGGCTACACAGCTGTTATTTCTCACCGTTCGGGCGAAAGCGAAGATAGCACAATCGCTGATATCGCAGTAGCTACCAATGCTGGCCAAATCAAAACGGGTGCACCTTCCCGTACAGACCGCGTTGCTAAATACAACCAATTGCTTCGTATCGAAGATCAATTGCGTGACACAGCTATTTATGCTGGTAAAAAAGCATTCTACAACCTTAAAAATTTTAAATAATTAAATAATAGCTGCATATGGATAGTGGTACGAGCTTCACATATGCAGCTTCTCAGGGGGAATCAACGATGAGCAACTGGTTAAAGACTGTATGTTTTCTAATAGGGTCTGCCTTGCTTACGCGGTGGATTCCCTTTTCTTCGTATTTTCGCAGTTTGGATACGATGATTCACGAATTCGGTCATGCGATCGTCACCTTGGCGCTGTCTGGCAAGGTAATGTTTATCGAGCTGAATGCCGATCACAGCGGGGTCACGTACTCCTCTGTCACGAATAGCTGGAGCTTGCTGCCGATAGCGTTGGCTGGTTACACAGCAGCGTCCTTGTTTGCGGTATTGCTGTTCAAGATGCAGTCTTATGGCAAGCAGCAGCTCGGACTTCAGATTATGACTTTGCTCGCCCTGATTTCATTACTGCTCTTTGTCCGCAATGGATACGGAATGATATGGTCGATTGGATTTATCGCACTTAACGTCGTCATGCTGTTCGTAGTGCCACGTTGGCTGCGGGACGGATATTACCTGCTGTTGGCATTTCTGACGCTGGAGGAGTCCGTTATGGGGCCGATCACGCTAGTCATCTATGCGATCAATAACCCTGCGTCGGCAGGAGATGCAGCTAATTTAGGCACACTCACCTGGATTCCGGCAATCGTCTGGGCGATCTTGTTTACGTTGTTCTCGTTATGGTGCGCTAAGAGCGCAATTGGGGCGTTTTTGAGTCGGAGAAGATCAAAGGCAGCACCACCAGCTTATTCGTCTTATAAGTAAGCCTAGAATCAGTTAAACCCTATATATGAGCTAAAGGCTGCCGCGAGGCAGTCTTTATTGCGTTCAGTTATGTGAAAGCATCAATCTATGATGTGCGAAAAATCAACCCACAAGGTTGCCTTTGCAGCGGCCTGATGCTATCAAGATGTTTAGTTAATCTTATGGAGGCATTTAATTATCGATACAACTCGGCATAATAAATGATGTGAAAAGTGATTGACATTCCAGTGATAGAATGAATATAATGACCTTAATACATTATATATGAATATATGCTCATATGATTGCTGGAAAGAGGGCGGTTGCAATGGATACATCCAAAGAACTTGTAAAGCGAGAGCTTATATTAGAGGGTTTAGATTGTGCCAACTGTGCATTGAAAATTGAAAACGGCGTACAAAAAATATCAGGCGTTTCCTCATGCTCCGTAAATTTCGTTACTAAAACGATGACAGTGGAGACTGAAAAAGGTCAAGATGAAGCGATAATAGCAGAAGCAAAGAAAAAGGTGAATAGGTTAGAGCCTCACATTCAAGTGAGGGAAAAAGTAAAAGCTGCCTCAAGAGGGAGCATATCGAGACAAGCAGAGGGACACGCTCACGATCACGGATCAGAGGGTCACGCTCACGATCATGGAACTGAGGGTCACACTCATGATCATGGATCAAAGGGACACGCTCATGAACGAGGGGCCAAAGCCCATGCCCATGCCCATGCCCATGACCATGAAACAGAGGGTCACACTCACGATCATGGAACAGAGAGACACGCTCATGACCATGGAGCCAAAGCACACGCCCACGATCATGGATCAGAAGATCACGCTCATGATAATGAAGAGGGGCACACCCATGATCATGGTAGTGGAAGTGTTAAGCAGATGTCGATTCGATTAGGGATAGGTGTCGTATTAACCGGTATCGGGATGCTTGCTCCGGTTTCAGGATTATGGGAGCTTGGGCTGTTTCTCCTGGCGTATGTGATTGTAGGGGGAGACATCGTCCTGCAAGCCGCGAGGAATATCATTAGAGGCCAAGTATTTGACGAAAACTTTCTAATGGCCATTGCCACAATAGGAGCTTTTGCCGTTAACCAATATCCCGAAGGTGTAGCGGTTATGTTATTTTACCAAGTCGGTGAAATGTTCCAGGGTATTGCGATAAATCGTTCACGTAAATCGATCAGCTCTCTGATGGACATACGCCCGGATTACGCAAATCTAAAAGTCGGAAGCGAGACTAAGCGTGTTTCCCCGGAACATATAAATATTGGCGACCATATTATTGTAAAACCCGGTGAAAAGGTGCCTTTGGACGGGAAAGTTCTAGAGGGGAGCTCCATGGTGGATACTTCTGCTCTGACAGGTGAATCCGTTCCAAGAGAGATAGAGGCGGGTCATGATGTCTTAAGCGGATTTATTAATAAAAATGGTGTATTGACCGTGGAGGTTACGAAAAGCTTCGGTGAATCGACTGTCTCCAAAATTTTGGAATTGGTTCAAAATGCGAGCAGCAAAAAAGCGCCAACCGAAAAGTTTATTACTAAATTCGCTCGTTATTATACACCTGTCGTCGTTATTGTAGCTCTATTATTAGCTGTAGTACCGCCATTAGTTGTGAATGGGGCAACCTTTTCAGACTGGATCTACCGTGCTTTAATTTTCCTCGTGATTTCGTGCCCATGCGCTCTGGTGGTTTCAATCCCACTTGGATTTTTTGGCGGTATCGGGGCGGCTTCCAAATCGGGTATTTTGATAAAGGGAAGCAATTACCTGGAAGCATTAAATGATGTGAAGTATGTGGTTTTTGATAAAACCGGAACCTTGACCAAGGGAGCTTTTAAAGTAACGGATATTAGGCCAGCAGGTGGTACTGCCGAGGATGAATTATTAGAGTATGCCGCTTATGCGGAGGCGCATTCGACTCACCCGATAGCCGTATCGATCCGAACAGCCTACGGGAAAGAAATTAAGGCAGACGATCTGACGGAAACCAATGAAATTTCCGGACACGGAATTCAGGTAATGGTGCGGGGGAAAGAAGTGCTTGCAGGGAATGCCAAGCTGATGAGCAAAGAACAGATTGTATTCCGGTCACCTGAAGAGGTCGGGACAGTTGTTCATATTGCTGTTGATAAACAATATCTTGGATATATCGTTATTTCGGATGAAGTGAAAGAAGATTCAGCAGAAGCGATCCGATTGCTCAAAGGGCTTGGGATTAAAAAGACGGTCATGCTGACAGGGGATGCCAAGGCTGTTGCAGAGGCTGTAGGCCGCAAACTGGATATAGATGAAGTCCATGCGGAGCTGCTCCCACAGCATAAGGTAGAAGAAATTGAAAAATTAGACATGCTGAAATTGAAGAATGAAAAGATCATTTTTGTGGGAGACGGGATTAACGATACACCTGTGCTGGCGCGGGCTGATGTGGGGATAGCTATGGGGGGCTTGGGATCGGATGCTGCGATTGAAGCGGCGGATATTGTCATTATGACAGATGAACCTTCTAAAATAGCTGCTGCAATCGGTATAGCGAAGCGTACGCGGCAGATTGTTTGGCAAAATATCATTTTTGCATTAGCGGTCAAAGGTGTTTTCCTATTACTTGGCGCTTTTGGAGTTGCGACGATGTGGGAAGCTGTTTTTTCAGATGTTGGGGTCACTTTAATTGCAGTTTTGAATGCCATGCGTGTATTGAAATTGAAGTAATTGACGTGTAAAGCTAACCGAACCTTAGGTTTGGTTGGCTTTTTTTTTGCGTCATACTGTCAGAGCTTAAGCAATTGTTCTTGTTGTCAGGATGCCTCGCGACGTTGATTGGTGCGTGTGTAGATGCTCATAATGGGAATATCTTTTAATGTTAAAAGATTTACTGGAATCTATTTTAATGTTAAAATACTTGTAGAAAGGAGTGTTAAGAATGAGCAGATTAGATGGAAAAGTGGCGATTATTACAGGTGGCGCATCTGGTATTGGTAAAGGAATGGCGATGGCTTTTGTAAAAGAAGGAGCTAAAGTGGCTATCGTGGATCTTAACGAGGAGTTAGGTCAACAATCGATTAAAGAATTACAGGAGTACCAGCCGGAATGTATATTCATACCAGCCAATCTTGCTGAGAGTGACAAACTGAAGGGCATTGTGCAGCAAGTTATGGATACCTATGGACAACTGGATATATTGGTTAACAATGCGAATGCATCAAGAATGAAACCATTTGAGGAAATCACACAAGCAGATATCGATTTATCATTCAACACAGGGTTTTACCCAACTTTCTATCTCATGCAAGCAGCTTTCCCTTATTTAAAAGAATCAAAAGGCAAAGTCATTAATTTTGCATCCGGTGCGGGTATTAATGGAGATGTTAGTCAAGGAACCTATGCCGCAGCTAAAGAAGCAATCTGTGCTATTTCGCGTGTTGCGGCTAATGAATGGAGTCCATATGGAATTAATGTGAACTTGATCTCACCGATTGCCAACTCTCCCGGTGTTCAAAAATGGGCGAAGGAAGAGCCTGAATACTATCAAGCCATGCTATCGAAAATCCCGCTGAGACGACTTGGTGAACTGGAAAGTGATATTGGTCGTGTGGCGGTATTCCTGGCGAGTGCGGATTCGGATTACATGACAGGACAAACCCTTATGGTTGACGGTGGTGCTAGAAAACTAAGATAATTATAAATAATACGGCACCCTAAAGGAGAACATTTTGGAGCACACCGATATTTTTAAACTGATACATGCAGTTGAATTATTTACAAATGAAGCGATTATTCGATGGATGAATGCCTTTGAACACAATATCGGGATTTCACCGGTTCTTGTTTTGTCCGATTTGAAGCAAAGGGGTCCACAGAAACAAACCGTTCTGGCAAAGAAATTGGGCTATACGCCGGGAGCTATGACCAACATTGCTAATCGGTTAATCAAGCTGGGTATGGCAGAGCGTAAATATAACGAAAATGATCGGCGGAATGTGTTCCTGTCTATTACGGAGAAGGGTCTAGATGTACTGAAGGAAGCGCAGCAAAAAGGGCAGGAACTGCGAGTGGAGCTGTTCCAAGTGCTCAGCGAGGAAGAATTAAAGCAGTTTTTACACATTCATGAGAAGCTACTTAAGAACTTTGAGAACCCTAAAGCAGAAGAGCAATAATCATCATAACATCAAAGGGGATAGTCAAATGGGTAGAGTACAAGGCAAAGTTGCGTTAGTAACGGGTGGAGCGTCCGGTATTGGCTTGTCAGCGGCTTCTTTAATGGCCAGAGAGGGAGCTAAAGTGGTTATTGCCGATTATAATGTTGATGCTGCCAAAGAAGCGGCTGATATCATTAAGAGTCAGGGCGGAGAAGCTGTAGGTCTATTCCTGGATGCTTCTCAAGAGGATTCGATCAAGGAAGCTGTTGACTATACAGTTGCAGAATACAAAACCCTTTCGGTTTTGTTTAATAACGTAGGTGTAACCAATTTGCAAAAAGACCTCGATGTGGTTCATATTGATTTGGATGAATGGGACCGCCTAATGATTGTGAATACCAAAAGCGTGCTGTTAGGCAGCAGGTTTGCGATTCCGCATATGATTGAAGCTGGTGGAGGTTCAATTATTAATACTGCATCGATGGCGGCTTTTGCTGGTGATTCCGTACGGTCTGCGTATGGTGCCTCCAAAGCAGCAGTTGTGAACCTTACCCGATATATCGCTGAACAGTATGGTAAAGATAAGATTCGTTGTAACGCGGTTGCTCCGGGACTTATCTTAACACCGGCAGCTGAGAAAAATATGCCTGCAGCTGTGCTGGATATTTTCGGCAAATTTAACGCGCTGCCCTATCACGGTGAAGCAGATGACATCGGATATACCGTGCTATTCCTGGCTTCTGATGAATCCAAATTCATTACTGGACAAACCATTCAAGTCGAAGGTGGTCATTATATGAGCAACCCGAGCATCGTGGATTTCAATCAGTATATGGCGCAGGCTCGTTCCTAATAACCAATGTGTAGCCTTTTAATGACGGCATTGTGCTGAATAATGGTTCGAATAACCCTCTTCAATTAATCAAGATGACAATGCTCATCATAACGTCGGCTTGGTTAATTTTATAAATTTGAACGTTTGGATGAGTCTTAGATAAAACTTAAAACGGCTCAATACGTGAGCCTTATTTGTTTAGACGGCTTGCAAGGAGATTTGGTTTGCCAGCTGGACAAGGCTATGTTATTATAATAGTACTGTGTAATTTAGGATCGAGGTGGAAATATGGAAATTGCTTTGAAAATAATATTGGTCATTGCATCCTTGGGTTTGATTGCAGCGGTACTGCTTCAACAAGGAAAAAGCGCGGGTTTATCCGGTGCCATCTCCGGAGGTGCAGAGCATTTATTTGGTAAACAAAAGGCTCGTGGTATGGAGCTCTTTTTATCTCGCTTAACAATGGGCTTGGCCGGAACGTTTTTCATTCTATCGGTGGTTGTAGCTTATTTCGTTAAGCATATTTAAATAACAAGCAACACAGCAGGGGACCTTTACTCCTGCTGTTTTTTTGTTGGAATTCGGGCCTGTACCATGTGAGACATGACTTAAAACCGCCGTTACCGGATGCTGCTCATTTACGTAAACTATAGTGCCCGGCATGGGTAACGATGATTCATAATTGAAAAATGGGTAAAACTAAGAAGAAGGACTATTATAGATTACATAAAAAAACAAAGGAGGTTGATGAAGCTTGATTCAACGAGAACAATTATTGGAATATATGAAAGAATCGGATTATAAGCCGATGACATACCAAGAGCTGGAGAAGCAGTTCCAGATTACAGGAGCACAGGATTTTAAAAGCTTTCTCAAGCTATTGAATGAATTGGAAAATGATGGTCATATCGTAAGATCTCGGACGGAGCGTTATGGAGTGCCAGAACGAATGAATTTGCTGCGTGGCCGGCTCCAAGCGCATGCCAAAGGCTTTGGTTTTTTGATTCCTGAGGATCGTGATCATCCGGATGTGTATATTCACGCAAACGACATGGGCGGCGCGATGAATGGGGATACGATTCTGGTTCGAATTACAACTAGAGGAGCAGCCGGAGGTAAACTGGAGGGTGAGGTAGCTAAGGTTGTTACCAGAGCCAACACGCAGATTGTCGGGTTGTTTCAGATGAATGAGGGTTATGCTTTTGTGCTGCCGGACGATAAGCGGATAGGGCGAGATATATTCATCCCTAAGGAGGCTTTCCATGGAGCGATGGACGGGCATAAGGTAGTTGTCCATATTTTATCTTATCCGGAAGGCCGTGCGGCTGCAGAGGGTGAAGTTATCGAAATTCTCGGACACAAAAATGATCCGGGTGTGGATATTATTTCGATTATTCGCAAGCATCGACTCCCGGAATCGTTCCCTGATGAGGTGCTGGAGGAAGCAACATCCGTTCCTGAGGTCATTGCCGAATCAGATCTGATCGGAAGGCGTGACTTACGCAGCAAACGTATTGTTACGATTGATGGCGAGGATGCAAAGGATTTGGATGATGCGGTCAATGTGGAACGGCTGGATAACGGCAATTATGTGTTAGGTGTGCATATTGCTGACGTTAGCTATTATGTACGCGAAGGCTCTCCATTAGATCGGGAAGCATATAATCGGGGCTGCAGTGTGTACTTGGTAGATCGTGTTATACCGATGCTGCCTCATCGACTGTCGAATGGGATTTGTTCATTGAATCCGCAAGTGGACAGGCTGACGATGTCCTGTGAAATGGAATTTGATGAAAATGCCAAGGTCGTACGTCATGATGTGTTTACAAGTGTGATTAAGACGAGTGAGCGGATGACATATACAAATGTGCGTAAGCTGCTGTCTGACGAGCCAGAGGCTGAATTGCTCGAACGGTATGCGTATCTGATGGATGATTTCCGTTTGATGCAGGAGCTGGCTGGCAAGCTGCGCAACCGGCGGATGAAGCGCGGAGCGATTGATTTTGACTTTGAAGAGTCGAAGATTCTGGTCGATGCGAGCGGCAAACCTACGGACATTGTGAAAAGAGAGCGCGCGATTGCTGAGCAAATTATCGAGGAATTTATGCTTGCGGCGAACGAGACGGTTGCCGAGCATTTCCATTGGTTGAAGGTGCCGTTCCTATACCGGATTCATGAGGACCCGGATAATGAGAAGCTGCAGCATTTTATGGAATTCATTACGAATTTCGGCTATACAGTGCGTGGAAGAGGCAATACCGTACATCCTCAGGCTCTGCAATCGCTGCTTAATGAAATTAAAGGAACCAAAGAGGAGCGGGTCATCAGCACGGTGATGCTGCGTTCGATGAAGCAGGCTAAATATGATGCTTTGAGCACAGGACATTTTGGTCTGGCAGCGGAATTCTATTCTCACTTCACCTCGCCGATCCGTCGTTATCCCGATCTCATCATTCACCGTGTTATTCGCGAAGTGTTGGAGCAGGGGGATATGCAGGCGAAGCGGCATGAATATTTGTCGAGTCGGATGGAGGATATTGCGAAGCAGTCTTCGGAGCGTGAGCGTGTCGCTGTAGATGCGGAGCGTGAGACGGAGGCGCTGAAGAAAGCCGAGTTTATGATGGATAAGGTTGGCGAGGAATTCGAAGGGATGATCAGCAGTGTAACGAGCTTCGGTATTTTTGTGGAGCTGGATAACACGGTAGAGGGTCTTATTCGTTTGAGCGATATGCATGATGATTACTATCATTATCATGAGGCGCAGCTGGCTTTAATTGGGGAGCGGACCTCCAAGGTATACCGTCTTGGTGATGAGGTTAAGGTACGTGTTGCACGTGTCAGTACGGAGGAGCATACGATCGATTTTGAGATGGTAGATATGCAGCCTCGTCAGAAAAAGATTGGTTTGATCGACGCATTGAAGGCTGTTCGACGAGGCGATAAGCGCGGAGGACGCCGTGGTGAAGCGGCAGGCAGCGGCGCAGGCGGGCGTGGTGGTGTAGGTGCGGCTAAGGGCGCACGTGGCGGCAAACGTGGCAAGGGCGGTACTGGTGTTGCAGCGAGCGGCAGTAGCAAAGGCAGCGGTAAAGGCAAAGCGAAGGCAGATGGGGGCTTAAGCAGCTCGAGAGCGAGTAGCAGCTTGGGAGCAAGAAAGGATGCTGCAAGCGGCAGTGTGAAAGTAGACGGCAGCCAAAGCGTAAGCCTGAAAGGTGCGCGTGACAGCTGGCGCGGAGCGGATACGGGCAAGGGTGCAGCAGGTGAAGCTGAGGCAGGCGCAGCAAGCATCAGGAAACGCGCAGTTGAGAGCGGAGCTTCCGTTGGCGACGAAGGAGTGACAAGTGATGGATGGCGCAGCAGCAAGAGCGAAGCTAGGGCACTGGCTGGATTAGGCGGAGACCGGAGCAGCAGAAAACGCGGTGGTAAAGGCAAGTCTGGCGCATCTGCAAGCGGCGAAGGTAATACCTTTGGAAAGCGCAGCGGCAAAGGTGCAGCAGCTGCTACATTAGGTGGACTAAGTGCAGCAAGCGGTCGGAAGCGCGGCAGCAAGGGCGTCAATGGCATCTCATTTAGTGGTGAGGGTGCAGCAAGTGATAATGGAAGCAGCGGTAAAGGCATTGCTGGCGTTACCTTAGATGGCTCAGGTGCAGGTGGAGGCAGGAAGCGTACGAGTAAAAGCGCAGGAAATGCTGCTGCTGGCAAAGCTACCGGTGTCGATGCTGCGAAAGCACGTGCGTTGGATGCGGCAGCCAAGGGCGATAGCGGAAGCGGACAGCCGCGCAAGCGTAGGAAGCAAACGAAAAAGTAGCTTGTTCGCTTGCTTCAAGGGATTGGAGTTTGGTAAAATGAATTCCAATCCCTTTTTAAAGGGAATATATGAAAGAAATACTTTATGGTTGTATAGCGTTCTGCTTACAATTGTTAACTTATCTAAGAGGTTGCGCGGTGTGGGAAGGAGTGAGGGTTTACGATGGGGAATAGAGCTGACGGCAAGGTACTTGCACAAAACAAAAAGGCTTCCCACGATTATTTTATTGAGGACACCTATGAATGCGGTATTGTGTTAACCGGAACGGAGATCAAATCACTTCGTCTGGGCCGAGCCAACATCGGAGATGCTTTTGCTACCATCCGTAATGGCGAAGCGTTCATTCACAACATTCATATCAGTCCATTCGAGCAGGGAAATCGTCACAATCCTACGGACCCCACAAGAGCGCGGAAGCTGCTGCTCAAAAAGGTGGAAATTCGGAAGCTGTTCGGATTGGCTAAGCAGGACGGTTACGCGCTCGTGCCTTTGAAAATATATGTGCGTAACGGATTTGCCAAGCTGCTCATCGGTTTGGGTAAAGGTAAAAAGCAATATGACAAACGGGATACGGCTGCTAAACGCGATGCACAACGCGATATTCAAAGAGTGCTTCGTGAGAAACAAAAGGTTGCTCGTTAATTGAGTAAGGACAATCGAAGGATGTAATAAAGGCAGCATCTCTCTGTGATTCCAGAAACACGGACTGCTTTTTATTTGGAAATGTGTTATACTAAGTAAGCATCTTTCAGAGATGTGATTTATCTTTGTGGCTTTCTTAACGGAAGTCCACTTATGCGGGGACGTTCTTGGATTCGACGGGGATAGTTCGAGCATGAGTAGCGGGTAGTGGGGACGCGTCCGCTTTATCAACGCTAAAGCCTATTAAACGGCAAACAACAAAACAACTACGCTTTCGCAGCCTAAGAAACTGTGTGCGTGCTTCTACCTCGCATCACCCATGTGTTAGGATAGGGGCTCAACCTTAAGTGGGATACGCCGCTTGGTCTCCGCCTGGGGTCAATCGGAAGAAGACAATCAGGCTGACCTGAAGGAGAGCCGGTTACGGGGCGCTTCTAAGGTGACATCAAAACTGTAGCTACACCCGTAGAAGCTTGTGTGCCGTTATCTTCGGACAGGGGTTCGACTCCCCTCGTCTCCATATGTTAAATCCACAATATGGAGTTTAAAGATTACATCTACATGGGCTTTGTAGATGATCACCTTCTCTACATAGCTGGCAATGAACTTCTTGATCTCAGGAATGTTCTTTTCAGCTAAATGAGTTTTGAACTGGGAAAGCAGTTGTCGCAGAGTATCCTCTGTGATGGCTGCTTTTTCTTTTATAGCTTCTGCCTCAATGAGTTTTTGAGACAGCTCCAGCTTTTGCTGCTCCAATCCCTCCAATTTGTCGTTCAACGATGAATTGGAGATGCCGCCAGCAATGGCATTGATGATGTTCTCGATCTGCCGTTCAATTCCTGTAAGGCTCTTTTTCAACCTTGCCTTCTCACTTTTGATGTTAGTTTCCTTCGATTTACGAAAATCATTCAACTGCTTGGTGATCACCGGAATCGCATCGTCATTGAAAACTTTCTCCTCCAGTTGTGAAATCACGTAGGCTTCAATATACTCCCGGCGTAGTTCAGGGTTTTTGCACTCCTTGGTTCGGTCGCGGTTGCCGCAGCGATAGCTGACGTACTTGAGCTTGTTTCTGCCGCTATGTTTGACGTTGCCCATCATGGAATATGCGGTTCCCAGGTTGTTGAGGCATTCCCCACAGACGCACAGACCACTTAGCATGTACAGTTCCTTTGCCTTGTAGGAGCCAGGCGCTTGCTTGTTGCCATTAATCTTATCCTGGACCTGCTGAAATGCTTCCTTTGAAATGATTTCAGGCATCCCCCCTTCTACACGAATGACATCCTCATCGGCTTTTTTTCTGTTGCCGTTTCGCTTACCTTCCGCATCTTTTCCATCAGTCACGTTGAAAATGTATGTTCCTGTGTACTTCTCACAGCGAAGAATGTTGTTTAAGGTGTTCTTCCCGATTGGACGACCGTAACGCGATTTGTAGCCCTTTTCAGTCAAGACGTCGATGATCTGGTTGTACCCGTGTCCAGCAAGGAACATGCTGAAAGTAATTTCAACGATGCCGACTTCTTCTTCATTAATAATGTATTTTTTAGTCACGGGATCAACGGCGTAGCCGATGGGAGCAAAGCCGCCCGTATGTTTGCATTGGTAGGCGGTTTCTTTCAGGCCCTTCATGACTTCGCGAGCGAGATTTTTGGAGTAGTATTCGGCCATGCCTTCAATTACGGATTCCATCATTATGCTTTCAGGCGATCCGTCCAGATTCTCCGTCACACTAAGCAATTGGATGCCATTCTTCTTTAGCTTGCGTTTGTACTTGACGCTATCGTACCGATCACGGCTAAAGCGGTCCAGCTTATGGACGATTAGAATGTCAAAGAGTCCCTTATCACTGTCAGCGATCATCTGGAGGAATTTGGGGCGTTTATCTGAAGTGGCGGACTTGGCTCGGTCAGCGTAAGTATTAACAAAATCGAATCCATTTTGTTTGCAGTAGGCTTTGATAGCTCTGACTTGGGCATCTATGGATTCATCCCTTTGATTATCGCTGGAAAATCGAACGTAGGCTACTGCTCGTTTAATGCTCATGGTTGGAACCCCTCTCAGTAATTGAATTTAGGAAAAGTAGCTCCTCGGTGGAGGAGCCGATTAAAAGGGAATTAGTTCTTGAGGTTCTACTTGTTTATAATGGCGTTCAAGAGTTCAACTGCTGATAGATAGTATGGTTCGGTAGTTTCCTGGACATGATCGATGAGCTTACAATCCGTTTTGTCCGGTTCCATGATGTAGTGCTTGAGCTTTTCTCGCGTAATACTGGTGCGAAGGTGTGTAATTTGCACATTCGTTGCCCCTATTCGTGAACGTTCGCTCTAGGTTGTAGATCAGGGTGGGAACATTGTTTTATTTTAGAATCGGAATTTCTTATGGAGAGCTTATCAACCTACTGTTCAAGCTGGATCTGCGATCATGAGTGTCGCCCCGAGTTCTTCGTAGTCGATGGCCCAAGCCTCTATGTAATCCTGGGCAAGGGAGTAGCCGTCCAATAGGCATTTTTCTTTTCTCGGCGGATTGTTTTGGCTATGGGTGATGAGCAGTTGATTGAGATTTGTTTTCTGTAGTTCGAAAAACTGCCAGTGATCCATTTCCAGTCCCTGTTCGATTTGTGAATCGATGAGTCGAAAAAGGTGAAGTTGCAGATCGAACGGGATAATCTTATGGACCTTATTTGTAGCGCCTCTTGGTGCGAATTTCAGTGTCACAGAAATTGCTCCTTTTCAGTTCTTTTTTAGTTGACCTTTTTTCTGGAATAGTTACATAAGCCCTTGTTCTTTCATGCTTAAGAAGTTGCCGTCGCCCAAGATGACGTGATCCAACAGTTCAATGCCCAACAAGGTGCCGCTATCGCGTAGCCTTTCAGTCAATTCAATGTCTTCTACGCTGGGAGAAGGCTCACCGCTCCGCTTGGCGGGTGTAGCCCTTTTTGCGCTGTCTTCGTTATAGCTGCGAATTCTTTTCTTCATGAAGTACTCCCCCCTCCATGTGATGGGAGAACCAGTTCTCTACTTCCTTGCTTTGAATGCCAGTTACTGAAATGACAAATGTGAAGTTCTCATTGTCTTCCGTTATGCAGGCTTTGAAAAGTAGGCAGTCGTCAAGCGCGAGACACTCTACATATTCCAGGAAGTGATCGTACATACGGAAACCAGCGGTTCGTAAGGAGACTAGGGTGTCGCTTTTCACTAATAGTAATAGCCTGTAACCGTGATCGGAAAGCCTGAATGGCTTCTTTCCTTGCACTAGTAGCTGGTGTAGCTGATCGAAAAACTTACTTAGAAAGATTTCTGCTGATTCAGGAAGTTGGTTGCTGGGATTGTTAATTTCCGCTAAGTCCTGATGGCTATTTATGACTATCATCTTTGTCTTCACTCCAATTGGTATAATATCCCTTACCAAGATATATTAACTGTTTGAAAATGGGACAAAGACGGGTTTGATTGCTTCGAGAGGCTGGGAAGGTGGATTCGCAGTTGTTCGATTTTTATTCTTCTGTTCTGTCTTTTCTCCGTGCCGTTTTAATTAACCCCGCCTCTCTTCCTTGCGGTTAAGAGGTCGGGAACACAGGGATTCTGCTTGTCCGTACCTTTCATGTTTCAAAAAGCGACGGTAGCGGGGGGAGCGAAGTTACCGGACGCTATCTACCGAACTGACGCTTTTTTAGGGACAAAGAGTAGGAGTTACGATTTATCCAAGCTCGGGTTATCGTCAGTCATGGATTATACACGCTCTGCACGATGCTTACCATGAGGGATGATAACCTTCTTCGCAGGAGTAAAACTGTTTGTTTTCAAGATCCTATTCTCCAGGATGAGTTCTTTCGTGTCACCCTGTCGTGTATCGAAGTAGATGCCTGCTTGCTCCAAGTTCGACTTGATGGTATTCATGCGTCTACTCAATGCATGGGCAGCAGCAGGCCAGCTTTTTTGATGCGTACGAATGTTCATTTTTAACGCTTGATTCTCGAGTTCAGCTAACAATGTGGTCCAATCGCCTTTCCATTTTGATTTATTCTTCATGAACCGTAGTACGGTCATTGCTACAGGGTGGGTAGAAAGTACCTCTTCATTCGATCGAAGCTGGTTCTTCTTATAAGCCTCTAAAAACTGCGTACCTCCTATCCCTAATGCTTCTGCTATAGCAAATCCCCATGTGGCGAAATCAGCCATGCGTGGGAGTGAGGTCAGTTGGACAGTAGGGTAGATGCCCATAGCTTTGGAAAGGGTATTGAGACAAGCCCCAACTAGCTGGGGTAGGTCTTCGTAAAAGCTGCTCCAAACGTCTTCTTCTGATCTCCTTTCCGTTTCGGAAATACGTCCCAACTCGGAAATGAGTGAACGGTCAAGCAGGTCTGGTCGAGATACGACAACATTTATTCCATTGAGTGTTACACAACGACGTAAACTCATGATGATTTCATCGTCATTGGTGTACAAGGCACGTTTGCTGAAGCTTCCCCCTGTGCTGGCCATACACAAAATATTACTCTTTTCAGAAGAAATCATATCGAGATTATCGAAGCTCGGCATATAGTTGTTGAGTAATGCAAGTATCAGATCGTCATGGCCGTTTGGCATGGAGAGTAGATCATTTTTTGCAGGGTCAACGATAGCTCTTAACATACTCATAGTAGTCGATTTGGCGGCTCCGTGTTCCCCAGCGAGAACAAGGAGCGGATGGGGGATATTTGGGATGAAACATGATACAAGATATACGGTGAAAAGGATACAGTCGCTTGTTCTTTTAAAGCGGAAGTGCCTCTTGATCAATTTAAGTAAAGAGCCGTTAGGATCAGGTGTTACTTGTCCACGCATGTTTTTACTTCTAAAGAATGGAATAGGTGACTTAGATAAGATCTTAAATCCCTTATTATTGATTTCAACGACCTCCCATGCATCATTCGTCAGGTCATAATAGATGTTTCCGTGGAGACGGCCGACCCTCCGTGACAACTCTTCAGTAGCCCCTTCAAAAGCTGCTATCGATTTGAAATGGGTTATCACTTGCTGAATGCTATCAGGCCCAATCAATTTATTAAAGGTATCGTAGGAGATTTTTGATAGAAAGAGCTTGAATTTCGAACTATCCATTTTCATAATCTGAGTATGACCGTCAATCATTACCTCTGCACAGGGCTCTTCCATTTCGCTGCGAAACTTCCTCATATCTTTGCAGATGAAAATCAGCGCATCGGCATGCGTGTCGAAATCGGTAAGAGAGATTGATGAAGATAGGGGATGTATGGGATGCTTGTCTCCGAGTCCGTCTTTTTTTGGTTTATTGTTTGGCATATTGTTATCCCCCTTTTATGTTTCGGAAATCCTTAATTACAGTTTCCGCGAATATTGATTAGCGTCTGCGTCTACGGCTTTGTGGCTGGGAGATGGCATCCCCTTCTACGAAATCGTCGTTAATATCAAAATCTTCGAGCTCTCCACTATCGTCGGAATCGTCCGATTCCTCTTCCAATTCGAAATCATCGTCCATGTCTTCCGCTTCCGAATCTTCCTCGAACCCTCCGGAATTATCTGATATTTCATTATCAAGGAAAGGCATTACTTTCTTGATATTGTTGTATATATTACCTTTGATATCTTCCCTTTTTAGAACGATTCGGGCACGGCATCCAATGAGGCCCTCAGGTTCGAAGTCTTGGATGTCCCCGAGGCAAGTTTTCACTAGGACAGTCAGTGCAGCGAGTCCCCCTTCAGTACTGATGTAGTAACTTTTGGGTAAGGATGTGCCATTTCCAAGTTTGAAAGTTACTTTTAGTATTTTTCCGTTATCCTCTATTTTGCATTTGATGATTTCAGCTTCGTGAATTCCTTCTTGGATTGAAGGTGCGAGTTTGATTTTCATAGTGATTCCTCCAGGTATGAGTAGTTGATATATTATTTTTCCCTTTTATTTGCTTTGTGTTATTTTCGCTACATGTACTACAATAGATTCGAATTGTCTTTTCTCAGCCGCAAGGATGGTAGACACATCTTGGCGGTTCTTTTTGTTGTGTGTATTCATGAATGGGAAGGCCCATTTAATTAGGTTTATATCTTGAAAACGCCTTTCTTTTATGGAAATTTATGCTTCAACTTCATGAATTTCGCGTTTTCGTCTCTAGAGCATCTCATCAATTAAGAATTGAAGCCTAACGAAGTCAAGCTTCAGTTCGACTAATGTCCTCAGGATATAGGGGCTAAGATAGTATTCAATGTTATGAAGTATTTGAGGGATGGTTTCAGCATACGGACCCTCGTGTGCAATGCATTCAATGCAAGCCTCGCCATTTAGCACGGTTGCATCGACTACTTCAAATTCTGGTGATATAAGGGAAATGATGTTCTCCAGTGAGGAATTCTCATCAAACTTATAGAAAACTTTGAAGCAGGGCATGAAGTATGCAAGGACATTAATTTTAGGAAGGTTATAGATGCGGGCTTCAAAGTCAAATGGTTGTGGCAACTGATTTCGTACATCGTTTTCGAGATCTTGAATTTTTCCAGACTGAACGTAATCCCAAATAGTTACATTTTTCATTTTAAAACCTCCATGTGGTATATTCTTTTTACTGAAATAGATCATGGTTAGCAGGGCGGTCAATTTTTGGATTGACATTTACAGATGCCACTCTGCCCCCAAATTAATGCCCTTCTTCTCATCGCTACTTGTGTTGAACTTGTCATAGTACCTCCTGATTTTTATTTGCCCGGAAACGACTACTTGTTCAAAGCGTTTAGTTACCAGCGCTATTTACTTTTCAAAGAACATCTTACAAACCTAGTTTACCATGTTAGATTTAAATTCTCGGGCATCTGGTTTTCAGAGAATACATCAAAAGAGCTGAGATAGGCAGGGAGGACTTACGGAAATGGATAGAACTACAAATGGATTATGATTATGTCAATAAAAACGTGACCAGGGTGTGTTTATCTTTAAAATACTATAGAATACGAAGGATATCTTAAATGAGAATGAATTAATTAAAAATAAAAAAAAGACAGTAGTTTACTGTCCTTTTTGGCCGTTTATTGTTTTTGATCGTTCCTTTAATCCCTGTGTCTGCTTAATGAGGTCTTCAATTTCTTTTTTATTCAAGTGTTTTATGAGTTGTTTTATTAAGGACTTTTTGGAGAGTGATGTTAGTTCTTCAAATACATACTGATTGTATTCGTCATTGTTCTTTCTTTTTACTCGGCTTCTTCGTTGCCTTAATATCTTTACATACCTATTAATTTTTTCTGTTGCGCTCTTGCATTGAAGAGATCGATAGGAAAGTTCACTCTCATTCATGAAGAGTTCCTTAATTAGAGCGTTACTTCTAAGAATAGTATATATTGTCTCCAGTTCTTGTTTTTCATCGTCAAGAATCTTTAACCCGGTTACGTGGTCGAATATGTCTTCATTAAAATCTTTATACAAAATATGCACTTGCTCGATTAGGGTTTTAATATGTTTACCCCTTGATTGAGTCGTTCTAACAACTGCTGGGTTCATGATACACTCTCCTAATAAGTTGCTTAAATGATAAACGAGAAAGTAGAGTAATGTCAAAAGAAGTTTCTGTTCGTTCTTTGCTCTACGTGATCGTACAAGACGAGGGCAGAAATTTCGTATCCTCCAAGAGGACCTGTACCAGATCGTTGTGTGCCATGTTCATGAATCAGATGAAGGAAGAGTGGCAAAACTCGGGGTTTGAACAGTGAGAGGCCCATTTCCTATTGATTTAGAAAATGGGCCTCTCATTGTGGGGAAACTTCATTTGAGCGTATGATTTTGAGAATTCTACGATGATTTCTCCGTTAGCCGGGTTCTTACTACCCCAGTAATGAATTCGCTGTAACTAGTGATAGATCTTTCCTTTTTTAAATGTTTAAGTTTGTCAAGAAGATCTGTTGGCAAATATACTGTGACTTTCTGGTATCCTTCGCCGAAATGTGGCGAACGGTTGTTAGTTTCTGTATGTTTAGAACCTTCCTCGATTAGTTTGGCGGAAAGCTCTGGAGTTTGAGACTTATCACACTCGGGCTTATCTATCGTTTCGATCTCAGAACCCAAATTAATGCCCAGCGTACTTTCATTCCTTCTACTCCCGAGATCGAGGTTTCGCTTCCTTCTTGGATTGAATCCGTATGCTTCCATTCAAATCAACCTCCTGCGTTTTTAAAAACCGACGTCGACGTCGATATCGATTTTTATTATCAGGGTGTTAGTGTGTAAGTTGAAATTTAAAAAGGAGGTCCATGTTCTTTGATCCTTCTATGTTCCAAACGTGCTGCACGCCGAGCGTCTCGGCGTCATTCCTAGTTATAATATGGTATTATTTTACATTTTATTTCATACCTTTCTGTAATGTTTCATGAAAAAAAGAGCAGGTTTCGTAACCTGCTCTTTACTGCCCTATCGCTGCTTTTCCTTAAATGTCAGATTATCGTAAACGTATTCCGCGGAAAGACCTTGGGAACCGAAAGGCAGGACAATTTTATTGCCGTCGAGCATCACGGTAGATTGGCCTTCTCCAAACCAAATTTGTTCGAGAGGCGCTGCACCACTTTTTTCGTAGTACACGAAATTGTAGGAAAATACCCAGACGTAAGTTTCCATCATCCCATTGCTTGCCACGACAACTACCTCGGGAGTGGACTTGTTGTCAAAGCTATGATCTTTGATGTACAGATTAAATCCCTCTTTGAGATCGCCATAGTTATTGAAGGCATTGTTTCCATCTTTCAATCTCAGATTCCAGTTTTCGGTTTTACCTTGAAGCTGTAGTTTTATTCCGTTTGGCGTGTCATAGCCTACTACAAGGTTCATTTTTTCTCCATCAAGATTCAGGAGAAGGGTGGCGTTCACAGTCGACGGAGTCCATTTTACAAAATCCTTTAGCATGACTACTTTGGTAACTGAGCTCGGTTCATTAGTTGCTGGTACTGATGCATTGTTAGGCTGATTTATGGGTTCTTGCATCGGAGCCGTTTTCGGTTGTTGCTTATTTTCAGCTGGTTTTGTCGGGACTGCTTTTGGAGCTGCGGTGCTATTATCTTTAGGTGTTACGCTGCTAAGAAAATCGTACCAGTCTGATACTTCTAATATTTGACCGTCAGCGGAGAACTCAATGGCCTGAAAATGGTCTTTTCCAAAGACTTGAAACACGGTTCGAATGAACACCTTCACACCTTGAACCGAGTAAGTGGCTTGGTACATAACATACTTATCAAGGTCGTTTTTTCCATAACCTATCTGTTCCCATTCAACGTTGCTGAAAAAGTTTTTATTTTCTAGCACTTGACTCATACTTATGGTACTCTCAGGCACCTTCCCCTCTTTAACCCATTTGACGTATTGGTTATCAAAGCCTCCTCTGGAAAGGATGCCTACATAAAGTATGGAAAGAGCCACAAGAGCTGCACTGACAACTAGAAAAATGGTCTTTGTTAATTTCGGCCGCTTGAATTGGACGAGTAAGTCCGAATGCAGGCGGGAAGATAGGCGGTCATCGGCTTGCTGATCGGAGCGTACCGGAGAATCCGAAGGGAGTGACAAAGGGTTCCCATTGCTTATTTTACTGCTTTCTTTGGTTAGTAAGATAGGCTTCGTGATTGATGGATGTGCTGCGTGTTCTACAGTGCTAGCCGTTTCTGCGAAAGGATTCGTTACTTGCGCCACCCTCTGGACAAACTGAACTGCTGCGCTTTTGGAGCCGGATGGAATTTCGATTCTGTTTCCGAGATGGTCTGTAATGTAAATGCTAGTATTAAACGTACATAGTATGAAGACGATCGTGAGGACTAAAGGCCAAAAACTCATTGTTATTAATGTTACAATGACAAAAAGTATTGAAAAGACGAGGTCGAACCAGTTGATTTTTGAAGCAATAGATAGCCCTCTTACATGGGTAAGAGGCAACTCCGTTATTCTTGGGTGAGTCGGAAATATGCCTAAAAGAAAGTTTTGAGCCTTTATGTGTAGGTGTTGGTCTGTAACCGTAACAGTGCTCTTCTTTTTGAGATAGGTAAGGTAGCTGAACCCCCCATTCCATTCGAAAGAAAATTCTTCAGGCGGGTTACCGGTTTGATTAGAATTTTGATTACTCATAGGCCCTCTTTGACTTGCCTTCTTGTTAGGAAGGCAGTGATAAGTTTATTTGGTTTTGAAGTGGAAAGTCTGTGCTATTCGCTGTATTTATTCTTTTAGAATGTCGCTTTGTAGCATTTTATCTACGGTATAAGCATGACTCTTGACATGAGGGGTCTGTAAATATAATTTGCGATTTGATGAGATAGTCAAGATTATTTACTCAAATTGGAAAAATTGGCCACAGCATGCCAAATAGAAACAAGCATCAGCCAAAGTGAAGGGAGAAAGTTGACTATACTCTGTATAGGATGGAACAATAAGCCAATGATGCTTCCGAAAAATAGCATGATAATGGCAAAACCAACTCCAACAATCGCATGCATTACATCCCAAGTAACAAAAATCCAAGATACTGCCTTTGAGATGATAGTTCCTTTTGCTATACTTGGTTCATTAATCATTTCAAAATTTGTCTTTAAATTGTGCACTAGCTTTGCAGGTGTATTTAGAATATAGGTAAAGTTGTAAAGGAAGTTTGTAGAGAGATCCAGAGTTGTTGGTACGAAATTCCCCGTTGCCAATTTAAAGTGGTACCGAATGTCCGTCTCACCAAATGATGTGGCTAAAAGTCTTTTCGTATTGGAATCGCCCGACTCAATACTCTTGGCATTGGAAAGTCCCATCTCAATTAAGCCGACCAGCACCGCCTTTTGCTGTCTATCATTAAGTGCTCGGAAGTTAAGACGAGGAATCTCTTCAATTAACTCCTGATGCCCAACGATAGACAAAGAAGATAGGATTACTTTGGTGTTATAAACCTTATCTAAATCTGTCAATCCCATCCATGAATATAGAATGATTGCAAGGATAACGACCATGGACCAAAATATTTCCATAATTCTATTCATTTTACACAACCTTTTTGATGATTTTCACGAACCTCTTGGTCTAATAATGTTAATCATATCTACACCTATAATTTTAAGACTTTAAATGATTCAAACTTTAGCTAAGATAGGTAATTATACATAGCAATAGCGTTGTCAATAGAAGTAAACAGAAGTAAACATAAGTAGTTCATACCCCTTCACTCGATTTATACGAATAAATAAATGATACCAAAGTACTAAAACGCAGGCCACACCAGTATATTACATGTTTCGACATAATGAAATACATTAAACCATTTTGTGGAATAATTAACATTTCTACAAGTTTAATATTCTATATTTGGGATTTCATCTAGTTTAGGTTCTAATTAGGTTGTCGAAGGTTTCAACAATTTTTTTGCACCCATCAAGGTAGCCTTCCTAACAGTGGATGACTCCATCTAAGAAAATTTAATCCGTGGGCTTGGCAGGCGGAGGTTGGAGATCGGGCCAATTTGCAGGATACGTACCTTCTGGCCGTAAAACGCGGACAGCGAAATATTTACGCTCAGAACGTTTGGGAAAATCATGGAGGCGTTGGAGTAGATGAAATGGAGGCGTTTCGCTTCGGGGAATTAGACGCAGAGAATGATCTAATCGAAAAGACTCAGTTGATAGAAGCGCACAAATCGCTCTTATTGGAGCGCAGCATAGGCGAAGTGCGAATGGTTCATCAAGTGACGAAAAATATCCTTGCCACTTACGATGAGGAGCAGTCCAAAAAGAGCTAATTGAATGGAGGAACGGGCCGAAGGCAGTGTTTGCCGATGGTGCCCGTTCCTTTTATTTTCTCATGGTGCTGTTCGCTCGATTTTGAGAAAGGACTGCCTTAGACGGATTTCAAGCAGCTTGCGGTCTGAATCGGAGAATACATCATGCGCTGCAAGTACGATGCGGAAGGCGGCCTTTTTGTCGAGATCGTGAGCATGGGCTTCCACGTAGGTGGTTAAGATCGACAAAAGCTGCTGACTTGATTCTACGGTTTCCAGCGCAGCTTCCTCCTTTTCAGTGAGGCGTGTGCAGATGCTCTTTTGCATGTTGCCGACTTCCTTTCTATGAAATGATTACGATTAGGAGGAACCCAGGTTTGTTCCGCACAAAGCGACGGTACGGTAGGTAGGAAAGGGGAGCGCAGATGCGCTCTAAGGTCAGGGCTATGGACCAATTTACAGCTTGTATCCATTCTTTGTTTCAGGGGATGTTGACTTGCCAATTTCACCGTATGCTTTTTGAACGGCAACATTACCGCCAATGACTACGGTAGATCCGGCGATCGTCCCCACAGAAGTAGCTGTAGCCGTTGCAATTCCGGCACTAGCTGCCGCTGTACTTACGGAAGCTGCAACAGCCGTGCCAGTGGTGGCTAGTCCCGCAGCAAGGGCTGGACCGATCACTGGTATGGATGCTGTAAGAACGGTTGAAGCGGTTGCGGCTGACGAAGCTAGTAGAGCGATGGCTCCTAAGAAAAACATATGTTCACGTCCTTGTTATCGTATTTTTGTTGTACAAAGTTTCCGATGTTTTGGCAATTGAGATCCATTGCTTGGACAGGTGGGTCTTTATTTTGATGCATGGAATTATCCCTTCTTTAGAACGTACTTGGGATTGAGGGTGATGGACTGTTCAGCATGCTTGGCATAAAATTTCATATCCCGCGTGGATTGGTTCGCCTGTTCGGTGAAGGTCTCCCTAAGTGCAGGGCTTTCCCATTCAAAGTAATCTCTGCCTTTTTGGCTGCCGAACAGGGCGATCATGGCGTAATTGAAGCTGGCTGGGTTGCAGATTCCGGCGGTTCCGAGGGGAAGGCGCTCCATGACATTATCGACGGTTAGTTTGCTATCCTCGATCGGATGCTTGTCCAATGAAAGAAGAAGGCAAGCGAAGAGAACATCGGCATTTGAGCGCAGGGTGATCTTGGAAAGGTCGAATTTTTGTGCCGCGGCATCACTCCAAGAGAAATGCTTGATTTCTGGCTCCTGTGTTCTGTAAGCTGCAGAGACGTTTTTATAAGAATGGCGATTGCCATAGGCTTTGAGGAAGCGGTCTAGCTGGATGCGGTTCTTTTGACCGAAGGATAGCTTAGGCATGATGGCACGGAAGAAGTCGGAGTAGTATTCGAGGTCTTGAAATGATCGTGAAATGGTGCGGTCGCTTTCCTGATGGTTGATTGCTTTGAGTAGCTCCAACATGGCTTGGATACGGTGCTGGTCGGCAATCTCGAAGGTATCGGGACGCATCAGGTGAAGAAGGAAGGCAGTAGCATTGAATCCGTTCTGCCAGTTGGGGAGTTTCCCTTCCCAGAAACGGAAGGCCTGTGCAGACTCAAAGGATGCACTTTGGATGAATTCAGGCCACGTCTTCACAATGCCTATGACCGTCCTGCCGTGTGCGGAGGGCAGCTCCTTTCGATGCCAACCTCCGAAGTGCCAGCTGATTGCTTGCTTGAGAGTTGCCGAGGGAACGGAGGCAGGATCACAGAAAGATCGTTTCCATTCATCGAGTGGCTCTACGGGGTATCTGGCGAAGGGGAAGCGGGAAAGCTGGTTTTCAATCTGCTCTTGGATCAGAGTTGCGATGGCACGTTTTTCTTTTTCAGTTAGGGTCAAGGACATGATTATCACTCCTATTGGAAATTTGTTGTTGTCGAACGTGGATTGTGACGCTTGGACTGTACCGACGCTATTTTAGGGGGATTAGGGGGTTAGAACCATTTGTCGAAATCATCATCAGTGGTTTGTACTGGATTGGGTAGCTTGTCTTTAGGCTCGGGGAGGATATAGTCCTCATCGTGACCGTTGAGAGCAATTCGTTGCTCCGATGTGAGAAACGGGTCCTTGAACTGTAGGTAGCAAGGCTCCGACAAAACGGATATCCACTTTATAGCGCTCGGTAAGGGTCCCCCTTGGAATTCTGGCGCATCGGAGAATACCGCATCCTCCATTAGAATCTCTATCTTCTCTGTGCCGCTATCTATTGTTATGCAGAGAGTTGTGCCGTCTACATAGATGTTGCTGCCTTGCAGGGTGGTCGTCCGTAGCACCACTCTAATGAGAAAAACCTGCTCAGGATTGAGTATTTGGCTCCCATCCAAGCAGGCGGGTAAGGATTCTTTTAGATTGTGTGAATAGGGGGGTATGGAGAGCGCCATGATCCATATGTTACCGTAGGATTCAGGGTCGTTCATTATATCGCCGTTGTGTTCTAGCTTAACTTTTAAATATTGGAGCACATTGCCCTCGATTTCTTTTAATTGATTAGCTGTTCTTTCAGTCATTTTCATTACACCCTCTTATGATTCAATTATTGGTTTTCCTGGTATTTCAATATGATTTACGTAAATATAGAAGCCATCTTGCCTGCCTAGCAAATGGCCGTTTGTTCTTTTCCTTTTCGTAACGTAGTATTCGATCCAGTCGGAGGAGCCGATGGTCATTGAGTTATCACTCCATACCCGTATAGATGTCAAATCAACCGTTGCAAAGGTCGCTAAGGCTTCCAGTTTTTCATTTGGGAAAAATCTCATTTTCATCTCCTTCGTGGGCTATAAGTAGCAGGCCTTTGTAACCATTTCCACAAGTATTGTGGAGGAATTTGGATTTATTTGTAGAAATACTATGAATTCAGAATTATTTGAGGAGATGAAAAGATTGTTTATGTTGTTTTTTTTACTTGTCTTGTTCACATTCATTGCCTTGCTTATAGGATTGATTAAACCAAAGACTATAATATTTTGGGGAGCTAGTGAAAAGAAAACTAGAAAACGGATTCTACTTTATTGTGGATTAGCGCTCATCGTGTTTTTTATTGCTTTTGTAGCTACCGCCCCAGAATTATCAGCCGAAGAAAGAGCCGCAATGGCAATTCAGAGAGAGGTAGAGCAGACAAAGAAAGATGCTGAGAAGAAGGTTAAGGCTGAAGAAAAGGCTAAGAAAGATGCTGAAGATAAGGACAAGAAAGATGCTGTTGAAAAAACGAAGGTAGAGGAGAAAGCGAAAAAGGAAGTAGATGAAAAGGCTAAAAGGGAAGCTGCTGAGATGACAAAGACTGAAGTGGCCGCCAAGAAGGAAGCAGATGCCAAAGCGAAGGTAGAGGATGAAAAGGCTAAAAAGGAAGCTGCTGAGAAGGCAAAGGCTGAAGAGGTCGCCAAGAAGGAAGCAGATGCTAAAGCTCTAGCTGAGGAAAAGGCAAAACTTGAAGCAGAAGCAAAGGCAAAAGCGGAAGCTGATGCGAAAGCGAAAGTTGAACAACTCGCTCAAGAAGAGGCTGAAAGGAAAGCAAAAGCGGCTGAACAAGTAAGATTGGATGAAGAGCAGTTCAAAAGCTCAGTTCAAAAAGTAGGCTACAAGGAAATGGCTCGAAACCCGGATGACTATAAGACAAAAAAGGTCGTCTTTACCGGACAGGTCGTTCAGACATTAGAATCAGGTAACAATGTTGAATTGAGAATCAATGTCACACAGAATCAATTCGGTTGGGAAGATACAATTTATGTGAATTTCACAAAGAAAGCTGGAGAAAGTCGAATACTCGAAGATGATGTTATTAGACTTTGGGGAACAGTGAAAGGACTAAAAACATATAAGTCTGTCATGGGTGGGCAAATAACGATTCCTGAGGTGGATGCAAAATACATTTCTTTGATAAAGTGATATCGTTTGACAACATCACTAAGCTTGTAAAAATTTCGCTGTTATAAGCATAAAG
The DNA here is from genome assembly GCF_900114475.1 of Paenibacillus sp. 1_12. Taxonomy (GTDB): domain Bacteria; phylum Bacillota; class Bacilli; order Paenibacillales; family NBRC-103111; genus Paenibacillus_S. The sequence continues at coordinate 66,977 of NZ_FOTE01000022.1, forward strand.
ACAAGCCCTGTCTGATTTATTATACTATTTATGGATATGGTTAATAGTGGTAGTTTTTTAGTGGCGACGTTATAATGAAGATATCTATGTAGAAAAGGACTGGGGATAATGAGTATATATTCTGATTGGGGTTTTATAGACACTCCTTTTTCGCCATCTCCGCTTCCACCCAATGAGAGAGGTGCGGAATTGCTAGTTGGTCGAGATAGAGAATTAGGTATGCTATCTCGAAGGTTACGTAATGCACCGAAATGGGTAACTCTAGAAGGTCAGAATGGGGTAGGGAAAACAAGTCTTATCAACGTTTCCGTTCACAGAGCTTATCAAGATTATATTGCAAATCGTACCAGTGACTTGATAATCCTATGTAAGAGTACATTTCAATTAAGTGCTACAAAAAACGCATCCGATTTTATTGCTGAGGTTTATATGGCTATCGCACAGACATTAATTGAGAAAGCTAAGGAAATTCGCGAAAGTGGTATCGATCTGCCTAATACAGACTCTTTAAATAAGTGGTTGAATTCACCAATAATTCAAGGCTTTCAATTGGGTGGAGGTATTTTTGGCGGGAGTGCTAATATTGGTAGAACGTTTCAGGCGAATTCAGCGGAAGGTTTTGATAGAAGTGGTCTGCCAAATATGATTAAGGAATGGTTAGAAGATATTTGGCCGGACGGCAGTAGCGGCGGTATTGTATGCCTTATAGACAATTTAGAGCTATTACAGACTTCAACTGCTGCTAAAAGATTACTGGAAGAACTAAGAGATTTAATATTAACAACACGAGGGATACGCTGGGTTTTATGTGGGTCTGCTGGTATTGTGCGGAGTGTGGCTTCATCACCTAGACTTAATGGTTATTTTCATGAACCTCTAATAATTGAAGGTATTGATTCTACTGTTGCTGATCAAATACTTGATTCACGGAAAAAGGCATTTGCCATAAATCCAGATGCTTGCTATATCCCTATGACTACTCATGATTTTGCGAAATTGTACAAGATACTCAATGGAAATCTAAGGGATGCTTTAGGTAAAGCTGATGCATATTGTCAACATATTTTAGACATCGGAGTAGAACCCGAGGATGATACGCGGAAAAGCTTGCTTTTCGATGAATGGATTAATAATGAATGTTTAAAGTTACTTGATATTGTTCAACCGCAAATACCTCAAAGAAGTTGGAGGGTATTTGACCAACTTGTGGAGAATGATGGCTTATCGGCACCGAGTGAATTTGAAATATATGGGTTTAATAGCCTTGAAGCAATGAGACCTCATATTAAAACTCTAGAAGACAATCAACTAGTCACTTCGACAAGAGATGAAACTGATAATAGGAGAAAGACAATACAACTTACTGCGAATGGTTGGTTAGTTGCTGTCGCAAGGGGAAAGGCCGCAATATAAGGAAAGTCATGATTAAGCTTTCTAAGACCTATGCCGCCTCCCCAAAAATTCTCAGCATCATACGCCTGCGAAAGTGGATTTGCCACACAACGGTTCAGTTTTCTGAACCCGTGTCCATGCAAAACCACAACTTAATGGTTGGAAAGGGGTTCAACTTGCTTGATGATTGAAAGTGTTTCCAAAATAGCAACGGTACGAACGGCTGTGTTTTGTGATGCTCCGGTCCCTACCGTCGCTTTTTTAGGGACAATCAGGGCCTCGTTGTTATACTCGTAGTGAACAATTCTGGAGTTTGATCGATTTTTAGAGATGTTTCTCGCGAGAGAAATGAAACTGAAGTTGCAGCATGTTTTGTAAAATGAATTGGCTTACTTAGGGCCCCTGATAGGAGAGAAACCTAGTTGAACTGGACAATTGTTTTAGCTCCGTTAATGGGATTTATTGGTATATTTGCTGGTGCGTTATTGACCCATCAATTCACATCAAAAAGGGAGGAACAAAAGTATTCTTATGAAGTTTTTCAAAACTTTATTTCTCCAGTACTGCTACAAGTATGTAGTTTTATTAATCATAACGCACTTAATCCTGATGAGGATGATGAAACAAAAAATCACTTTGGAATGAATGAAACTTACTTCTTCAGTAAAATAATGATTCCCCATATAGAAGGGAATTTGAAATATTGCAATTCAGAATTAATAGCTGCATTGCAGAGCTTGAGAAACACAGAATATCTACATACTTTTTTTATCTCAGAAGGTTTAGATGAGTATTCCGAGGATTATGATACTGAGACTTTGTTCTGTAAAATAGTAATGGTTTATATCTTTTTAGAATACTCGACAAAGATAATCATAAAAAATGAAAAGAACTTAGGGAGATTCCTTCTAAATGATATTTTAAAATACAAGCTTATTTTTTCATTAATCGGCGCAATTGTTAAAATAAAAAGGTTAGATAATTTAGAAGAAGCATGGACGTTATTGAATTGGGAAAATGGAAAATGTGATAAGCCAGGATATGCACTCTACACGTCAGTATTAAAACAATACATACCCTTTAATGATAGTTCTGAATATTCTGTTGAGTTCCTAAGGCAAGCTGTTGGGATCTGTTACGAACAAGATGAAGCAACTAATTTTCTTTCAAGCATTTTTGATGAGTCAGATGAAATCGAAGATGAATTATTATTAGAAAAGGTGCAATGAGGAGGGATTACCTGAATTTTAAGCAGCCTCACCAAAAATCTTGGCCATCAATCGGCGACGAATTGTGGATTTGCCACACAACGGTTCAGAATTCTGAATCCCTTTCCCTGCAAGGGTTTAAGCCGCTTTTAGGGACAGGGGTTCGACACGGTTGAATCAAAAATAGCGACGGTATTGACGGCTGTGATTTATGACGCTCCAGTCGCTACCGTCGCTTTTTTAGGGACAATTAGGGGTTCTCGTTGTTATACTCAAAGTGGAAATGTCTCTGGAGCTTAGTTGATTTTTAGATGGAACTAAACTAACGAGCAGGAATGTGCAAAATAACATATCCATTATGAGGTAATATATTAGTTATCACTGGAGGTGGTCACTATGAAACCGATTACGGTTAGAAAGGTAGAAATTACTGATATAGCTGAACTATCTGAATTGTTCATTGATTTTATTGCTAAAGAGTCAAATTTAACAGCAATGAAAAAACAGATTGAAGTAATATCTAATGATCCTAACTATTACGTTGTAGTAGCTTGTGAGGGAAGTAAAGTCATTGGTACTTCAATGGGGATTATTTGTTACGACTTGGTTGGGGATTGCAATCCCTTTATGTTGATAGAGAACGTGGTCGTTTTACCGCAATATCAAGGTCAGGGAGTAGGAAGGTTGCTGATGCAAGCACTTGAAGATTTTGGTCAAAAGAAGCAGTGCAATTATGTCATTCTTGTATCTGAAAGCAAACGTGAACCTTCACATCAATTTTACGAGGCAATTGGTTATTCAACTGACCAGAGAGGGTTCAAAAAGCGTTTGATGAAGAAAATATAATTTAGTAAAGATTCAACTAACAGGTACGAGTTGAATAGTTAGCCTCATGGCTAGCCGGATGAGGCATTGTTTCGATGAGAGGACGGCCAGCTTGTTGAATGTCTATGCTGCTTCCCCAAAAATCCTCAGCATTACGCGGCGACGAATTGTGGATTTGCCACACAGCGGCTCAGAATCCTGAATCCCTTTCCCAGCAAGGGTTTAAGCCGCTTTTGGGGACAGGGGTTCGACTCGGTTGAATCAAAAATAGCGACGGTACGGACGGCTGCGTTTTGTGACGCTCCGGTCGCTACCGTCGCTTTTTTGGGGACAATTTAGGGGTTCTCGTTGTTATACTCAAAGTGGAAATGTCTCTGGCGCTTGGTTGATTTTTATGAGAATTAAACTAACGGAAACAGAGAGCTGAAAAATTATTACTGAACAGATTGCCACGGCAGCAAGCTAAGAGGCATGATAGTATTGTCTTGAAGGTGAAAGATTATTTGAAATATCGTTTGGAGTTTCAAATTAGAGCGAGTGGCTAATGTAATTTTTAAACATAATTTCGATAGCTAGAAATGGAGCCAATTAGTATGATTGTAAAGATTGACTTTGGAATGCATGAGGAGTTTATTGATATTGCCGATGAACTGGAGGAACAGATTGAACAATTACAGAGAGAGTTTCTTGACTGGTTATACAATAAAGAAATAGATCATCAATATTGGATTTATAAAGACGGAAGTAAATGGGGGGTTAGTTATAGATCATCGGCCTTCATAGAGTGGTTGAATAATAAGATAACTGTATCTAAGGAGTCAATATTACTTGAAGGGAACCAATTCAGCTCAGTTAGAACTATTTATTTTTAAGAACTAATGAAGAATAACAGATGCTGTTACGCTATCGGGTACGATAGCTGAATAAGAGTTAGGCTCATGGCTATTGGGAGGGGTCGTTTTTTTTCTAAGAGAGGACGCCAGATGTTGCAAGATCTATGCCACCTCCCCAAAAATCCTCAACATCACGCGGCGGCGGATTGTGGATTTACCACACAACGGTTCAGAATCCTGAATCCCTGTCCCATCAAGGGTTTAAGCCGCTTTTGGGGACAGGGGTTCGACAGTAAGCGTCTAATAAGAAGGTGTATTCCAAACCAGTCTAGACTTTGAGACAATTCCGTTAGAGTAAGTCGTTGGAGTTTTTCGACTCTACTCGAAAAACTCTAATGGGAGTGTGTCCAATTGCAAACTGTAGAAATGAGGAATCGCTATCGACTCCAGCAGTGGATCGAGATCATTCGTGACTGCCGTTCCAGTGGTCAGACCGTGGTGCGCTGGTGTGCCGATCACGAAGTCAATGTGAAAAGCTATTACTACTGGCTTCGAAAAATCCGTGAAACTACTTGTGAATCTCTCCCTGCCTTCTCTTCCCCGAATCAATCGACTCTGGTCCCTGTCCCTTCCTCATTGCGGATGAACTCTCCACGTCCCGAAGTGAGTCAGGAGCAAGCGGCCATCATCCTTCGTACGGATGCCGTTACGATTGAAATTCATCCGCATGCGTCTACTGCACTTCTTGAACAGACGCTTCGCATCCTGCAGTATGTTCGGTGATATCTCTAAGGCTGAACAGCTGTATATCGCCTGTGGCTATACGGATATGCGAAAATCCATTGACGGTCTTATTCACTTGGTGCAACACCAGCTACAGTTGAACCCGTTTCAGAATCATTTGTTTCTGTTCTGCGGTCGCAAGCGCGATCGGATGAAAGCCTTGTACTGGGAAAGCGATGGATTCGTCCTGTTGTATAAACGACTGGAATCCGGCCAATACCAGTGGCCCATGGATGCGGAGGCCGTACGCTCGATCACGCCACAGGAGTTTCGATGGTTGCTAGAGGGACTGTCGATCCATCAGCCGAAAGCGGTCAAAAAGCTGGGCTTCACTCCTTCCATGTAGGTCAAAGCAGAGCCGAAAACTCTTATAAAATCTGGGTTTTTACACAATTCTATGGTATAATGATAGGCATAGAAGACAGTGAAGGAACGGTATCTCATGAGCCCCTTGGAACAGCTACAAAAGATGGAGCATCGCATCGGCGACCTGGAAAAAGAGAATAAACGGCTACAGGAAACCGTGCAATTTCTAACGCAGAAGCTGTACGGCAAAAGCTCCGAGAAAACGGCTTCCCTCCCCATAGGTGTGGAGCAACTGTCTTTATTTGATGAGGCAGAGACAGCTGCTTCACGCACTGCACCGGAGCCAACCATCGAGCAGATCCAAAGCTACCAGCGGAAGAAGCAGGTTGGTGAACGATCAGAACTCCTTCAGGATCTTCCGCATGAGAAGCAACTTTGCCAGGTTCAGGACCGTTGTTGTGACGTATGCCACAGCGAGCTTGTCTGGGTGGGGGAAGAGTTTGTGCGTACGGAAGTGGAGTTTATCCCTGCCCGCGTGCAAGCCATTGATATCTACAGGGAAACCTTAGAGTGCCGGGCCTGTCGGAAAGAGGACAAGCCTCAGATGAAAAAGGCAACGACGCCAACGCCTGTCATCCAGCATTCGATGGCCTCAGCTTCCTCGGTGGCATGGGTGATGTACCAGAAGTTTGTGAACAGCATGCCACTGTACCGCCAGGAGAAGGAATGGAAGAGCATCGGCCTTGACCTGAGTCGGGCCACGATGGCGAACTGGATGATCGCGGCCACGAGAGACTGGATGAAGCCGCTGGTGAATCGACTGCATGAGCTGCTTGTACAAGAGCGATATCTGCATGCGGATGAGACGCCCTTACAGGTGATGAATGAGAAGGGACGGAAGAACACGACCCCCTCCTACATGTGGATCTACAGCAGTGGGCAGCGTAGTGCACATCCCATACGGCTCTTTGAGTACCAACCAGGACGAGGGGCGAAGTACCCACAAGCGTTCCTGAAAGGGTTCAAGGGATATTTGCACAGCGATGCCTACTCCGGCTATACGAATCTAGCAGGGACGACATCTTGCCTATGCTGGGCACATCTTCGGCGTAAGTTTGTCGAGGCATTACCACCGGAGGCGAAGCATCCGGAAGGGACCCTTGCAAGTGTTGGGGTCGCCTATTGCAACAAGCTTTTTGAGCTGGAGGCACAGTTTGCCTCACATCCTCCTGAAGAGCGAAAGGAACAACGTCTGGTGCAGGAAAGGCCTGTACTCGATGCTTTTTGGTCATGGGTAGAAACGGCCAAAGGCAAGGTGCTTCCCAAATCCAAGCTAGGCGAAGCGCTGAAGTATGCGCGTAACCATAAGCAAGAGTTGATGAATTACTTACAAGATGGGAACTGTGTGATCTCGAACAATCTAGCTGAGAACAGCATTCGTCCCTTTACAGTAGGACGTAAAAACTGGCTATTCAGCGGTAGTCCACGGGGTGCAACCGCAAGTGCGGCGATCTACAGCATCGTAGAGACAGCAAAGGCAAAAGGATTGAGCCCCTACAAATATCTAGTCTATCTGTTGCAACAGTTACCAGCGGTTGCATTTCGTCAGCAGCCGGAGCTCCTTGATGCGTACCTTCCATGGAATCCGGCAGTTCAACAACATTGTAAATAACGTAGAGCCTGTGGGTCTTCATGAACCATGGGTTTTTCTTTTTCAATACACTATCTTATTAGACGCTTACGTTCGACACGGTTGAATCAAAAAATAGCGACGGTACTGACGGCTGCGTTAATGACGCTTCGGTCGCTTTTTTAGGGACAATTAGGGGTTATATAAGATGAACTAAACATCATGACAGCAAAAAGGCGCTGAGAAGCAGACCCTTCTTCCAATCGCTGTTGCAGCCAGATTCTTGGTATTCTGAGCCCCATAGGGGTAAGAATCCGTCTGCAAAGGCGAACACTTCGTTTCTCCAGAAGGGTCCGCTTTCTACGGTCGGGCTGTGTGTTTCTTTTGTTCATCTTACATAGAACCATTTATCGAGTTCGTCGGGATTCGGCCTAGATGGTCTTTGATGGTCTTGGGATTCTGGAAGCTTATACTCCTCGTCGTGACCTTTCAGGGCGATCCGAGGTTTAGCTCTAGCGTTAGGAAGGGGTCTTTAAGCCGGAGATAGAACAGCTCGGCAACTTCCCTTGCTCAAGTGAGCGCGGAGGGAATCGTTCCTCCTTGAAATTCAGGTGTATCTGAGAATACCCTAAGGTTTCCAGTCTTTTATTAGTAAATCCTTTAATTTTATGATTGAGATTGTAAAGCTCTGACGGTACGGTCGCTTATTTGGGATGTTCAGAGGTTAGGTTTGAAATCAATCATCAGGATTTGGATATAACATTCAAAGACGGCGACGAGGGAATGTCAGCAAAATTATGAATGGAAAGGTGCTTTCCACACATATTTAAGCTGTCTGGAGACTCTTGAAAATACTAAAATATTTATAGCCAACATTTACCAAATACTATAAAATAGTAATAAATTAGGTCTAATGATTTAGGAGGTTAAGACTTTGGAATTGATTTTGCAAGCAATACGAAATGGTAGATTAGATGATGCTTTAGCTGACGAGCTATCAAAGAAAAGATTTGAAAGTATGTTGTGGGATTATAAGGAAATAATGTTGCTTGATGCAGCAGGAAAAGCCGAACTGGCTAGAGACTGTACTGCATTTCATAATACAGATGGAGGATATATCCTTGTTGGAGTAAAAGACAAAACCTGGAAAGTATTAGGTGTAGAAGAATCGATACTAAGGGCTATTGATCAGACACAAATTAATAACGCGATACACTCATACGTAGGTGAAAGATTCAGTGTGACATATAGAATTTGCAGGATTAACGGATGTCCACAACCATTAGGTCTTATTTATATCCCGCCTAGGCAGGGAAGACCTGTTATTATTCAAAGCAACGGACCACAGGTTGGTAGGGATTTGTATTTTAGACAAGGTGATATATTCGTTCGTATTGGTGACTCAAGCAAACGGGTTACCAATGACATCCAATTTGAGCAACTATGGAATAAAGAGACAACATTAATAACTAGCAATTCTGATTCTACAGGTTGGGAGATTGTTGAGTATGGTTTCAGGCTACCGCCTAAACCTGAGCCGTTAGTTGGTCGAGAAGAGTATAAGGAAAGAGTGCTACAAAGTTTGGATTCTAAAAATAGATGGTGGATTACATCTATTGAGGGATTAGGTGGAGTTGGTAAAACAGCACTCGCTTCAGAAATTGTATGGGAACTTTATAAAAGTAATAGATTTGAATCGATAATCTCTGTAACCGCCAAAAATAGAGAACTAACACCAAGTAAGATAATGCCTCTAAAACCTGAGTTAGTTGGAATAGATTCGGTGGTGGACGCAGTTTTAGAAGCTAATGGATTTAGTGAGGAATTAAAACTTCCATTGAATGAACGTATCGAGGTTGTCAAGCAGCTTCTAGAAATGACTGAATCTTTAATTTTTTTGGATAATTTGGAGACAGTGGATGATTCACGTGTGTTTGAATTTCTTAAAAATTTACCTAATCCAACAAGGGCTTTAGTGACCTCACGCCGTCAACCAGAAACTGGTGAAGATCGTATTAAGTTAGAAGGACTCAACACCACAAATTCTCGTGTATTAGTCAATAAATTGATTGAAGAATATCAAATACCCTATACTGTTGATGAACATGATCGTGATAGAGTTACGAAAATTTCAGGAGGGCTGCCATTAGCTATTATCTGGTTAATTGGACAAATTAGGTTGCAAAACTCAACTGCCTTCCTTAGTAATATTAATGGAGAAGTACCAGAAATTCCTGAGCAGATACTTGAGTTTAGTTTTAGAAATATGTTTAATCTTCTATCAGATGACCAAAGATTAATTTTAAAGTTATCTGCACTTGTCCCTGATGAATCATTTAATTTGGAACAGTATATGCACCTAACTGAATGGGGTAGAGATAGAACAAATAAAGCTATTAATGGTCTTGTGCAAAGTTCATTCTTTATAAGAAATGAATCTGAAACTGGTTCGACATTTACGGTTCTTCCAATAACAGCCTCTTTTGCATACCAAGAACTGATGTCAATGGGTGACTATGTAACGACCGTTCGTACTAAGTTGAGAGAAATGCAATATCGTCAACGTGATGCTAATACAATTGTAGACTACCTTCAAAGTCTGTTTCACGGTCGCAATGAAGCAGAACAACTAGCTGTTGGACTAGCAAAGGCTGCAGCGGAGGAATATGCAGCTGGTAATTATGAAAAGGGGAGAGAGTTCTTTGAACAAGCGGAGGCATATTACGATAAGAGTCCATATTTATTTTACACTAGGGCTACCTCCGAATTAAATGCTGGCAATTCTGGACATGCGTATGTCTACTTTGACCGGGCAACACGATTAATTGAGAGACCAACTTCGAAAGATTCTGTTGTATGGAAAATTTGGGGACAGGCACTTAAACAAGAGGGGAACTGGAGGGAAGCGGTTGATAAATTAGCAATTGCCCTTTCATTAAATGAGAAAGATCCATATTGTTTACATATGATGGCATTCTGTCAAAGTAAATTAGGCCAATACCCTGCAGCGGATAAGTACTATACACGTGCTTTGGAAATTATTGAACAAAATAATCCAAAACAAAAACAGTTAACACTAACTTCCCAGGCACAAAACTTATATCAGTGGGGGAGAGACTTGGATCGTGCTTTAGAATTAACATATCAGATTGAGAAGTTACCTGGTTCGAAACGGCGAATACATTCTTTAAGAGCAGACATTCAACGAAAAATAAAAGCAAATAATAGTTCATACTAAGCAGCGTCACTAAAAATCCTGACCATCAAGCGCCGACGAATTGTGGATTTGCCACACAGCGGTTCGTCTCCATCAGAAAAACCCGCTAACTTAGCGGGTTTTTTGCTGCTCTAAGGGCTGATTTGTAGACGGATTGTAGACATGAATATTTTTTAATTTGTTTTTTGCTTGAGGCTGTAGACGAGATGTCTACAGCCTATGTGTGTCGTATGCGGGAACCCACCGTATTATCATGCCTTCTGTTATAGTCACTTAGAACCGCATAGAATCAAAAGTTTCCGTTCCCACTGCTGTGCTGTTCTCTTAATTTAGTATTCTTCATTACGAATTTCATTACGAATTTTTACGGCAATGGGTTCAAGAGAATTCGAGGGACACTCCACAGCCGGGACAGGTGTCTCATAGGCTTTAACTCGGTAACGTTATAAAGATGATCTTTATTTTGTCAGGTGGTAGGTTTCGAGTTGGATATAGTTCAGATAATCCACAGGAAAGTGGCGGGATTCCATCAGTTTCGGTACATACTCGCTTTCCTTCAACTTCGCCATCATCTCGTGAAAATCGCCCTTCACCGTCCTCGGCATAATCAGGTTCTTACTCTGGAGAAACAAGCGCTTCCCATACGAACGTTCATCCGCCTTAAAATCCCGCAGATTCTTAATCATGTCGAGCTTCAGCTTATTCCGGCGCTCCACCATCGCAGGCTGTAGATGCGCTTCAATTCGACGCTCCCCAGCGCCCAGATATCCCGAAACGTTCCATCCGCCAGTTCCGCTCTTGGAATATTCGGCAGATCGGTGAGCAGGTGGAAGTGAAGCGTGCCGCGCTGCTGAAAGGAACGGACGGCGAGATACTTAAAATCCCCGTACCGCTCACGCATCCGCTTCACCCAGTTCTCATAGTCCTTCGCCGCTTCATCCAGCGTCACGTCCGGCTTCTCGTAGGTAAGCGTGATGAACTTGTGGCCTAGGCTAAAGTTCCGGTCCATCAGGTGGCTTGCCCAAAATAAATAGCTCTTGCAGTATCAAGCAAGAGTTATTTGTTTTAGAGTCTGCTTATCACTTGTGGTTAACACCCACGATTCAATCTAAGAATCCCTCAAGATGAACCAATAGTTTATATTTCCCTCTTAATTTGGATGAATCTCGGATATTCTGGGTGCCCTGAGAACCATTCCAGATAATTGGTATTACTTTTTACCCCAGACGATTTCCCGCCGCGGGTATCATTTTTACGATTTTCATGTTGTCCTTAGCGCGGCAAAGGGCAAAAAGAAAACCACAATACGAGGGTGAACTGTAACCCGTAAGATGGACACTTGAAAAAAGTGACCTCTTACGGGTTTTTGTGCTTTAATCATACTATCGAGAATATATGGGGAATGAACATCATGAGGAAAATCAGAACAGGATTTACTGAAACAGAGATCAGGCTATTGGAGTCCAATCCGAACGTCAGCCGCGTATCGGGGAGAAACATCTCGTATGCTCCAGCTTTTAAACTCGCAGCAGTGCAAGCTAACCAGGCAGGAGAGCCGCCAATGGAGATTTTTTTGAAAGCAGGCTTTAGTATCGAGCTCGTTGGCCAGAGAACACCTACAGAAAACCTCTATCGCTGGAGAGAGACCTACGCTAAGTACGGTGAGGCTGGCTTGTTAGAAGAGCGCCGAGGCCTTGGAAGTACGGGTAGACGATCAAAAACGGAATCATCAGCGGAAGAGCAGCTGCAACAAGCAGAAGCTCGGATTAAACTCCTCGAAGCGGAGAACGAGCTATTAAAAAAGCTAGAAGCGCTCGAAAGGCGAAAAAGTAAGGAGTTGAAACCTTCCGAGCGCTTTCAGCTCATTCATCAAACGATTCGTAAGCATGACTTACGACGTTTAACACGTTACCTCTGTCAGATTGCCGGAGTAAGTGCAAGTGGCTATTACCGTTGGTGTAACGCTGAAGAGTCGCGTCAATTGCGAGAGACAGCCGATCAATACGACTTTCAGCTTATTAGGGAGCATTTTGAAGCGTTGAATGGGAAAGCAGGCGCATTGGTTATCAAAATGAGGCTGGAGAGATTGAATGGCATTGTCATGAATCATAAAAAGATTCGTCGTATCATGCGCAAGTTTGGGCTAGTAGCTACGATCCGTCAAACCAATCCCTATCGCAAAATGGCTAAAGCAACGCAAGAACATCGTACATGTTCTAATCTCCTGGAGCGTCAGTTTGATCAAGGAGAACCAGAGAAAGTCCTCCTTACAGACATCACATACATGCGCTATGGTAGCGGTCAGTGGGCATATCTTTCTTGTGTGAAGGACGGTGCTACGAAGCAGATTCTGGCACACTATCTATCTTCAACGTTGGAGCTATCCTTGGTTGAACGGACAATGGCTCACCTACTCAAACGATTGGATGGAAATATTCATCCAGATGCCATCTTCCATTCTGACCAGGGTATGCACTATACGCACCCGAAAACCCGCCTCCTCATCGCCGAAGCTGGGTTTAAGCAGTCGATGTCTCGTAAAGGGAACTGCTGGGATAATGCGTCCATGGAGACGTTCTTTGGTCATATGAAGGACGAGCTTGACTACAAGGACTGTAAATCTATTAAAGAGCTGCGGCTACGGGTCAATGAGTATGTGATCCACTACAATTCAGAACGCTATCAGTGGACACTAAAAAAGATGACTCCTGATGAATTCAGAAGTCATCTCCTAGCTGCTTAAGGCTTCAATACCGTTTTTTTAACACTGTCCATGATTGAGGTTACAGTTCA
>NZ_FOTE01000067.1 GCF_900114475.1 Paenibacillus sp. 1_12
TAAGGCTGAGCTGTGATGGGGAGCGAAAATTACAGTAGCGAAGGTCATGAGTTCAAGCTGCCAAGAAAAGCCTCTAGCCAGGGAGAAGGTGCCCGTACCGCAAACCGACACAGGTGGGCGAGCAGAGTATGCTAAGGCGCGCGGAAGAACTCTCGTTAAGGAACTCGGCAAAATGACCCCGTAACTTCGGGAGAAGGGGTGCCTCGGTAGGGTGAATAGCCCGAGGGGGCCGCAGTGAAAAGGCCCAAGCGACTGTTTAGCAAAAACACAGGTCTGTGCGAAGCCGTAAGGCGAAGTATACGGGCTGACGCCTGCCCGGTGCTGGAAGGTTAAGGGGAGTGGTTAACCGCAAGGTGAAGCTATGAACCGAAGCCCCAGTAAACGGCGGCCGTAACTATAACGGTCCTAAGGTAGCGAAATTCCTTGTCAGGTAAATTCTGACCCGCACGAATGGCGTAACGACTTGGGCGCTGTCTCAACGAGAGATCCGGTGAAATTTTACTACCTGTGAAGATGCAGGTTACCCGCGACAAGACGGAAAGACCCCATGGAGCTTTACTGCAGCTTGATATTGAACTTGGGTACGATCTGTACAGGATAGGTGGGAGCCATTGAAGCATGAGCGCCAGCTTGTGTGGAGGCGACGTTGGGATACCACCCTGATCGTATCCGAGTTCTAACCTCGCACCGTGATCCGGTGCAGGGACCGTGTCAGGTGGGCAGTTTGACTGGGGCGGTCGCCTCCTAAAATGTAACGGAGGCGCCCTAAGGTTCCCTCAGAATGGTTGGAAATCATTCGCAGAGTGTAAAGGCACAAGGGAGCTTGACTGCGAGACAAACAGGTCGAGCAGGGACGAAAGTCGGGCTTAGTGATCCGGTGGTACCGAATGGAAGGGCCATCGCTCAACGGATAAAAGCTACCCTGGGGATAACAGGCTTATCTCCCCCAAGAGTCCACATCGACGGGGAGGTTTGGCACCTCGATGTCGGCTCATCGCATCCTGGGGCTGAAGTAGGTCCCAAGGGTTGGGCTGTTCGCCCATTAAAGCGGTACGCGAGCTGGGTTCAGAACGTCGTGAGACAGTTCGGTCCCTATCTGTCGTGGGCGCAGGAAATTTGAGAGGAGCTGTCCTTAGTACGAGAGGACCGGGATGGACGTACCGCTGGTGTACCAGTTGTTCCGCCAGGAGCACGGCTGGATAGCTACGTACGGAAGGGATAAGCGCTGAAAGCATCTAAGCGCGAAGCCCCCCTCAAGATGAGATTTCCCAATTAGTAAGACCCCTTGTAGACGACGAGGTAGATAGGTTCGGGGTGGAAGTGCCGCAAGGTATGGAGCTGACGAATACTAATCGGTCGAGGGCTTATCCAAA
>NZ_FOTE01000061.1 GCF_900114475.1 Paenibacillus sp. 1_12
TGATGGTGTTGGGTTTTAAACCCGGGACAAACCCATCATACCGAGGCGCTCCTTTTTTGACAAAGGCCATTTCTTAGCCTTAACAGGAATGTTTACTTGAGAAGTAACAAATGAATTTCCCTAAAAATATCGGCGATATGATTCTCTCCTTCGCTCTCCGCGCAGCTGAGCATAAATCTGTGTAGTAGATGCTTTTTCATGCCCAAGCATACCCTGAATAAATTCAAGTGGAGCACCGTTATCAAGCAATTGACAGGCATAGGTGTGACGGAATCGATGAGGATATACATTGGCTGTAATTTTCCCACGCTTTGCTAACTTTTTAAAGACCAGCGTATTGTTGGAATCGTCAATCGACTTGTCGGATTCGTTTCGGTAACAAACAATGCTTTACAGGTATCCCCACGACTCTCTAGGTATCTCTTTAACCAAACCTTACACTCGGTAGTAAAATAAACCTCTCTTTGTTTAGAACCCTTACCATTTACAATAGCTGAACAGTTCTCCCAGTTCACGTCTTCAATGTTTATTTACTGCACTTCTCCAACTCGGCAGCCCGTGCAGTATAGAAATTCCAACAGAGCATGCTCACGGTGAGATCCACAGGTAATCTTAAGATGAATTACATCCTCCTCAATTAGAAATTTCGGAATACGTTTGTCCATTTTTGGTTCTCTCAGCTTAAGAGAAGGGTTCCGTGTGATATGTCCTTCTTCAAATGCAAAGCGAAAAAGGGAGCATACAAATCGAATCCGATGGCCTAAGCTGCTAGATTTTAACCGCCCTGATACCTTAGCAAAGTAGTCTTTTAGCAAGTTTAAAGAGATTTCTTCAATCTCCAGATCACCCAGTTCACGGACCAACATCTTTAGTTGTAGAAAGTATGCTTTCATTGTATGTGTGCTGAATCCCAGAATACGTTTGTCAGCTTCTTACAGCATCCATAAATCCTTCAATGTCATAAAAAACCCTCCCAATTATAAGTTATCTCTAGCTTTGCTAGAATTGGGAGGGTTTAATCTTTATTGCTTATTTCTTTTTAATGGGTATCCATATTTCGCTTTTAAATTGCGGCGATGCTACATCTTTGTGCTTATTCCAGAGCATTTCCGGCCCTTCGCTTAGCTCATATTGCGAGGACGGAAACCATTCGGAATAAATGCGTCCCCAGATCTCTTGAAGCGCACTCGGAAAAGGGCCGACGGCTGTGAATACAGCCCATGTAGAGGCTTGCACCTCCAGCTGGGCGAAGCCATCTCCATCTTTCGTTGTGGCCGCCCCAATGTAATGATCAAGCTCTCCTTTCTCCTCCATCCGCCCTTCACTGAAATTCGTGGAAGCACTGATTAGTCCTGAAGGTTGAACATTCGAAAAGCCCTTAATCTTATCAATCATTTCTGGGGTGAGTCCTTCAAACATCGACGCAATCTCCGGATTCACCCCTTGATATACTATTGGCACTCTTTTTTTGATCCCCACGATGCGAAAAGCCTCTTTGTCTTCAATTCGGTAGTTCATTTCACTTCCTCCTTTGATAGTCAGTTGAAACGTCATCCGTGGGAAGGCTTTGAGGGACTGTCCATGGATCCGGGCTTCCGAGGGATTAATCCCATGCATGCTTTGGAAAGCCCGAGTAAAGGAATCCGGCGAGGTATATCCGTATTTCATCGCAGCATCGATGATCTTGATGTCACTGTGGCTTAGCTCGAGTGCTGCCAAAGTTAGGCGTCTTCGGCGGATATATTCCGACAGAGTAATGCCTGCAAGGAATGAGAACATCCGTGTAAAATGATATTCCGAACAGCAGGCAATTTTCGCTGCCTCCTGATAGTCCACACGATCAGTAAGATTCTCCTCAATATAGCTTAAAGCTTTGTTCAGTTGCGCTAGCATATCCATGATATCACCTCCCCTCGTTACTCAAAGCATAGCAGAGAAGGTAATTCCCTTCCCGACATTTAGTGCACAATCCTGTAGGGTCTTTCTCAGCTCAGTGAACAGAAGACAAGTCTGATAGGAATGCCATGTACTCCTGTGTTGTCTCTTTGAAGTTGGCTGGCAAATCCGTAGGATTGGGTACACGGAAAACTTACTGTAGAGTAACAAAAAAAACAATGAGCAGCTTCCGCGGCAAACTACTCATTGTTTTTCATTAACGTTCCCCGTTAGCGGAACACCTTGTACGGCTATTTCTCCAACTCATAGCGGGCCGCGATAATGCCCGACTTGAGCGTTCGGCTGGACAGCAGCTTGAGC
>NZ_FOTE01000030.1 GCF_900114475.1 Paenibacillus sp. 1_12
ACCGCATCTTTCAGCTTGGTCAGCGCTTGATCGTTGGTATCGTTATCGGAGATAACAGCCGATACCTTCGTAGTCTTGCCGCCTATCGTAATATTGAACTGATTGATGCCTTTGCTTACAACGGACGTGTCTACTTTAGAAAAAAATGTTCCACTGTTCGTTTGAGAAGTCGCGATCGCATTCACTTTAACTTCATAAGTTTTGCTCGTAGCTCCGGCCGATGCAGTTGCAGTAACCTTCTTACTGTCCGATGATTCCGCCGTCCTTGCTTGGAAAGATGAATTATCCTTCTGCATTAATTTTTGCGCCGTTGCTTGCATATTTCATCAAGTTATACGAGTTAATCGATAACGTCATCCGTCTATCCCTCCATACTGTCGCACAATATATAATGTTAATTTCTGCTTCAACATAAATTTGCTATGGCTTCATCATCGTAATTTACGGGGTGCGTATCCATCTGACCTCAGTGAGGCATACTTGCTCGATCGCACGAACTCGCGATGGGCTTCCTGAATCGCGTTCGTACGCATCAGCAGTTCCTCGGAACCACCATGCTTCAGTTGCCCGGCAATCTGAATCAGCTTGAACGTGTTGTAATCGTTCGCATCCGCTTTGCTACGGCTATACTGCAATACGTCCTCATACGCTTGGCGTTCCATCGAGAGGTTCATTGCTTGATCATGTAGATTGAGATCATGTCGCTGTAAGTAGTCCATTTCGTCGGTGCGTAGCTGCTTGCCCAGCATGAGTATATTTCGTATAGATGCCAAACGCGACTGATCCTTCGTCGCACGTGCGTCCTTGCATTGCTGCATCGCTTTGAAATAATCACTGATCGGCTGCACGGATTTTACATTCACGCCATTCCCCCCTAATTACAAATATCGTCACATGCAACGATGCCTTGGTCCAAGTATCTGGTTGCAACTACCATCTCCCATGACAGCTAAAAATATTACTACTAATTTATCATGGTAGATTGCTCTATATATGAAACTTAAAGAAAACTTTAAGTTCGTGCCTGCAACGCACTTCTGGCAACCAGCATATATCCGGCCCCCCGAATCGTAATGATTCTCTCAGGATTGGCAGGGTCAACCTCGATTTTTTTGCGTAAATTACTGATGTGTACAGCGACCGTTCTCGTATCCTCCAGACTCTCCATTCCCCAGACGAGCTGAAACAACGCATCGACACTGACGACACGATTAACGTTTTGTGCCATATAGGACAGTAGACTGAACTCTTACTTCGATAAAAAGATGGGTTCACTACCCATGTTGACGGACTGTGCGTAGAAATCCAGCGTCAAACCCGGTAACTCCAGCAGTTGTTCCCTTCTGCCCGTCGACACTCTGCGAAGATGTGCCTTGTTCTTAGCCATGAGTACTCCTGGACTAAACGGCTTGGTCACATAATCGTCACCGCCATAGGATAACGCGCTGATTTTCACCTCGTCCTCCTCACGGCTGCTCAGAAACACGATCGGTGCACTCGTGTAGCTACGTGCGTTCTTGCACCAATCAATGCCGTTTTCATTAGCCAGCAATACATCCAGTACAATCAAATCCGGCTCAAAAAACGTAAGTAGCTTCATGGCTTCTGTCCCGCTATGACTGTAGGAGGATATGAAACTATACAGGTAAATGCGGCTTGAATACGCTACTTCCTTACGAGCGACACACAGCACTCCACATGTGTGGAGGCGGTGAGAGGGATATAAAATTTTCAATAATTGGGAGGTTACAATATCATTACTTCTTAAGTTTCAGAAATTCTTCGTATATTTTCCGTGAAATTATACATACAAAAAATATGCTCATCGACAGCTCGAATAAATTCAAGAGACCTAGTGGCTTAAGTGCGTTCAGTAATATGCTACAAAATGCGTCATTGTCTTGTTCGATTAACAATCAATATTCATTCTTTAATAGCATTTTCATATGTCAGCTTTATATAGTTGATAGTCTCATCAATTGTTTTTACACTCCAACGTGCAAATGATATATTAAGCAGTTTTAATGGCCAAGAATTTGAGCTATCCCTTGCTACGATTAAAAAATAATGCCCCTGTTAAATAGGATCCAGCAGGGAAATATACAGTACCTCCTGGCGGGCTTGCATTTAACGCCGCTTGAATGGACATATGTTTCCCGTCACCGACTGCCCCAAAGTCTTTTACATTAACTCTAATCCCTAACGGTTTTGTAGTGATTTGTACTGAGTTGCTGTCAAGTGATACCATACCGGAAGCGTCTTGTGCCCGAACTATACAATTGTACGTTGTGTTAGGGGTTAAGCCGAGAATCTTATAGTATGTTCTAGAAGTCTTGCCGATTAACAAGCCTTCACTGTTGTAAATGTTGTAGTTGGATACGTTAGAATAGATCAGCTGTCAGGAAGTCGTCTCCATGTCCAATGGCAAGAAAACGAGAATAAATCCAAGGAAAGTATCCTTGGATTTATTCTCGTTTTCTTGCAAATCGATCTCTTACAAAACGGCAGTCATTTCAATCTGCACTCGAAGCCCATCTCTAAGGTTTGTCACCGTACTATGTCTTGCTGGACGGTTATTCTCATCTGGGAACATTTTTAGCCACTCAACATTCACCGTTTTTTTGTATTCGCGGTCGGTTAGCGAAATACTTAAATGGGCGATATCGTCTGTAGTTCCACCAGCAAGCTCCATAATTTCTCTAATGTAATGAAATAGATTAGCCACCTCATCATTAGCGCTTTCCGGCATTTCACCCGTTTCGGGATCTGATCCAATAATGGCGGAAGTGTATACCATATTGCCTATCTTTATTGCAGTAGGTATTGGATTTTGATGATGAGATCCTTTTACATGTAAAACTTCCCGCTTGGACATATAACCATCCACCCCTTTAGTGATATAAATTAAACATTATTGTTGAACAATTATGAACTACAATAAAGTTTACTTCACTAATTACGTTGTGTCAAACATCCTTTTACAAAATGTTAGGCATCATTCAGTATTTTGCTAGTGGGACTCAATAAATTCGTTTGCTTAATCTCCCTCAATTATTACTGAACCAGAAGCTATTTCGCAGTATGGGGTAAATGAGACCCATATCTTGGCAGTATCGTTTCCTTCGTATAAATATCTGCCTGTCGAAGGGATTCAACGATAGCGGGCATATCCAATGCTCGAACAAGCTCATGTATCGCTTGAACACCCGAATCTGCATATGCTTTCCTTTCTTCAGGCGTTTGCAGCAGCGGTGTAGCCATATGATTAGAGGGTTCGTAAAAATATGAGCCTACCGCACCAGATTGATACGCATACTTCCCTAATCTATTACCAGGATTTTGGTTCATCCCTGATAGCATATGCTGAACATCATAAGTGACAGATGATGATTCCGGCACATTTAATGGAACATCTTCTAGTCTACCCAAAACCTGATATGCCCCAATTGTCACATCGTGGAATAGATCAATCAGATTCAAATTTACTGACTCCGCAGCTTTTAATATATCCATATATAAAATCGGTACCTTAGTTTCATCAAAGAAATCTCGAACCATACCGCTGACAGTCAAATATGCTGGACCATGAGTTGTAATATATATTTGTCGTCTAAATCCTTGATTTAATAACGACTTTGCGATCTTATCCAAATAAGCCATTCCGTCTCGTACACTCATTTGAATCGTACCTCTGCCAACAATTGTCCCACCAGCGAAGAAATAAGGCAGGTTGTGCAAAACAAGTCCATCGGATGCTTTCGCCATTTTTAAAGCAATCGCCTCTGCCAAAACCGTTTCAGAGTCCAATGGTAAAGCCCCATGAGTTTCGGTGACGCCAACGGGAATATAAATGATATCATTACGGTTTAAATATTGTTCAACCTCTTCATTGGTCATTTTAGAAAGAAATCTAGTTCGCATCTCATACCCACCTGTCATTTTGTTTAATAAGAGCTATCTTGAATCACACAGCTGCTTTTTTGGCTCTCGCTTCCTTTAAGGCCGCATACATTTCGTTTGTTTTCTTAGCATTTAGGTTATAGACTAAGCCCATACCGATTATTATCAATAAGAATGCAATCACAGGAATACCTGTATACATCTTCAACACGCTGTTCGCTACTTCAGGTGTTTGTGATGGTGCACCTGAAACAAAGCCGATCCAGCCTAAAGAATAGCTTCCCATTGCAGCGCCTAATCCCATACCCACCTTACGTGCGAATGAATAAAGTGCATACAGTGTCCCTTCATAATGTTTACCTGTTTGCAATTCAGCATAGTCGATACAATCCGTTACAAGAGCCCAAACAACCATTACAAATACAGCCAATCCCACTGTCGCCACATTATATAACGTCATAAACACATATACGTTCTCAATGGTAACCAGCGTAATCATTAACGTTGCTGCTATACTAAAGAATGAGGTTGCAATAACTAAATTTCTTTTATTAAACCTTGCAACCAATTTGGGAATAATTATGAATAATACAAGAGTAATGCTAATGTTTATAAAAGAGTTAATGGTAAAGGCCCCTGGCATATGGTAGCGCTCAGCAAAAACGATGGGAGCCAATTGGTTTACGCCATTGATGATCAGAAGGGAGCCGATGGATGCAATCATCATTCCAATTAATGGCCTGTTTTTTATCGCAACTTTAAATGCATCCTTAAAGCTATAATCCGAGTTTTTTCCTGCTGATTTATCGTCCCGTATACGCTCTGTTGTTAATCGTACAAGTCCTGTGTAAGCTACAACAGATAAAATACTAAACACAATTGCAATCTGAAAGAATGCTTTAGAAATGACAGCACCAGAGCTATCATAGATAAACATTGGAACAAAGGATAAAAACCCTAATCCGACAACCATTCCGCCTACTGCACGGGCACGAGATAATTTTGTGCGTTCAATAGGATCATTTGTAATTACAGAAGCTAATGAACCATAAGGTATTGAATCCGCTGTGTAAGCTACACAGAAGAACAAATAAACGAACACTACCCAAGTATGGGTTGCTGCAGATCCCCAGTTAGATACATCAGCAAATGATAATAAGCAGGAAGCTGCCAATATCCATTTTGAAATACTAATGTATGGAAGAAATTTATTACCAGACTTTCCAAGCTTCCAACGGTCTGGAATAGTTCCCATAATCGCATTGCAGATCGCATCAAAAAATTTGCCTAATAAAAATAATGTTCCCATAAAGTAAGGGCTTACACCTAAAACATACGTACAAAAAATCAAGAAAAATCCACCAATATATAAATTTACAAAACTTCCACCGATATCTCCTAGTGCATATCCAACCTGGTCTCTTACTCCAAACTTTCTCATGTGTGGACCCTCCCCTGTATTTCTTGCGAAGATAGTGATAATGAATATCCTTACTCTAGAGTGAAAATGTAAAAAATCCCTTAGTGGTAAGCGCTTCAATTACGGCTTGATATCAAGTATACAACTAAAATAAAAAAAACTTTTTCACTAGAGTTGCTCTTTTTTATATTATAATTGCATCTATTTTTTAAAAAATAAGCCCAAACAAAAAAAGCGCATGAGGTTCATACGCCAAAAAACTTTTATTCATTTTGTTTTTTTCCAGCTTTTTTTATACTCTACGGGGGTAACTCCTTCAACCTCTTTAAAAAATGTTGAAAAGTATTGAGGGGTGTTAAAGCCAACTATAATGGATATTTCTGTAATTGATAGATTAGAGTAAAGAATCAATTGCTTGGCTTCCTTTAATCTTCGCTGATTTCGATAAAAGCTAATGGTAATCCCTTTTTCCTTTTTAAAAGCTCGCATTAGATGTGAGGGATGCACATGTAGCTTTGCAGCCATTCCATCCATGGAAATCTCCTCAGCAAAATTCATTTCAATATATTTTTCTACTTTCTCAGCAATGGTCATTTTATCGCTGTTAGACCTTCGTATCGTTGGATCCGAGTACTCTTTGACCATATTTGAATGAATCTGATCCAGCTCTGCAATCATTGCTGAGTGCTCGATCATAATCGCATATTTCTCTGAAATAAAATGAGTCTGCCATGCACTCAACCCACCCTTTTCAGCTGAATAGCTATAGAGCGTATTATGGGACAACAGTATATTCTTATAAGATCGAATTTTATCATTCGGGACCCTATTCAAAATGTTTAGATGCTTATCTCTAAATTTCTGAAATAATTCGTTTTCAAATTCTTTAACTACATCCCGATCACACACTTGTATCGCATGCAGAAATTTTTCTCTTTGTATATGTGCAGCCTCAATATATTCAGCTGTGGGCCTATTAGGATCAATAACTATCTCTTCTTCATTTACTCTAGAATGTTTCTTCATCTAAGTTCCCTGCCTTATGTATAACCTAATAATCATTATATGTTATTCTTCAGAGACTACCTACATAAAAATGGCGATTCTTTGCACCACAGCCGCATGTTCTGCATCTCGTTATTGCTTAATACGGATAAGGCACTATTCTCTGCCTTAAGAGACACAAAAAAGCTACAGCAATAAGGTGCTGTAGCAAAATATTACAACTATAGAAAACTCAGATCTATAAGCTTGTAACTCGATACCTTTGATAGTGGGTATGGCTGCCACCGTAGTTTGATAAACCAACCTGACCGGATATATAGGGATTATCGTTGTCTTCAACCTGCAGTACCCGCTGACCGTCAACACTAACCGTGAATCGATTCCCCACTGCTTCAACCGAAATCCTGTAGTTACGATCATGTTCCCATTTCAATTCAGAAGCTGCCAACTCCTTGTAGCCATTCTCATTTTTGTAGAAACTTACCTTGTTGTCAGGAGCAAGCCCTACCGCATATGCTCGGATACCTCCTTGTACCCTTAGCATGATCCGGTGGTGGTCGCCTGCTATAGGACGAACATCCGCCTCAAAGATATAATCCCCCCAATTCAAATCGCCTGTGTAGCATTCCGCCGATTCTCCACTATAGCTCCCAGATAATTCTCCATCCTCCAATGTCCACAAGCCACGCAGATAGGTAAATTGGCTAATCTCCTTATGCAGCTTTGTCCAACTCTCTATCCGCTCATTACGGAAGTCGATCTCATACTGCGGCGTGCCGGAGAATTTAAAATCGTCTATATATGCAACAAAATTTTGATGGGCATTTAGAAATCCATTATATGGAACAAATTCAATACCAGCTTCCCCGATACATACATTGTTCATGAAAGGCAGCTTATAGCTGAGAGTCACCCATTCGCCTATCTGAGCATCGACATCATCTCCATAATGTCGGGTATCTGAATTAATATCCTTTACATACATTCGTACCTTCAAGCCGGAGACATTAAAATCAGGAACCATCACTTTGGATTCAATCATATTACCAGGATACAGTAACGGCGAGAAGCTCGGGTCATAACGACTGTCGTTAAAATCCCCAGGTCGATAATAGGTCTGATGATAGACGCGGTATCCGTCTCCTCCCTTTGCCCGATCAAAAAGCACTTTCAGAGATCGTTCACCACTTGCCGACGCTTCGGTTGTGTTGGAAAGGACGCACGTGACATGCGACTCCAGTGTGTCCGTATCCGTGCGAAACGCATGCGTCGAGCCCGGATATTCAAAATGAAAGTGCCTCTCCCTACATTCCAGAATCGGCCTCCATCTCTCTGGTATTTCCACGTTTGCGATTGTATAGCCAAGACTTGCAATGTATGAAGCACACCACGGAATATCTAAAATATTCAATGTCCCAATGACACTTGAACAGCACAGGAAATCGTTGATCGGTTTACGCCAAGAATCATCGATTCCATCAAGGCCGTTGCGAACTCCCATAATAGTACCAACGTTCGCAACATTGCAATCCGTATCCCAACCGCACATGTTGCATATATTGATAGCTCGAGAAAAATCTCCCTGCCCATAAAGCAGAGACAATATGATTACCGCCGAGTTCGGGATGATATGGCATACGCCCGGGTAGAGATGGTAGCCAAAGGTCTCTTTTACAAACAAGAATGCTTTTCGCCAATCATCCGGATGGTCAGCGTGATACTGGATCACCTCATGGGTCATCCGCGCGTATTCGCAGTCATTTGGAATAACTGACAACCCTGCATGAATAATCTCAAGAATATCCTGCCGATCGAAAGCTGCTGCGATGCATGCTGCGATAAACATACCCCCGTATTTGCCATTGCCGTCGTGCGATACACTTGCGGCCTTCTCTGCATATTCTGCTGCGAGTTTTGGATTACCTGGAGCAACCAAGCCCCATACGTCGATAAAAATCTGCCCCCCGATTTGCTCAGCAACCGTGAGCCCATTTTGCTCGATAGAGCCTGAGCGGGGTGCTTTCATTCCATTCTTCAAATTTTGATAGGCCGTATGTTCAGTGGACTTTCCATAGCCTCCCCACCAATAAAAGCCGTGTCCATCCGCTGCATAATTCAGCCACGTTAACCCCATTTGCTCAGGCGTAATATCGCTCGTATAGGTATAATCTTCTAGCGCCCGAAGAAAAAACATGGGTCCGTTCGTATCATCGTCAGCCGCAAAATTCTTGAATGTATGCGGATAGCCCGTTATCTCGCCGAATGTTCGGGCGATCTGCTCATAGGTCCAATTCTCGATATTGGCGCCGTGTCGAACACCGATCACTTTCCCGAGCCATCCTGCATAAACGCGTTCTGGATAGTCTACTGGAAATACACTTTTGTTCTGTGTCATATTAACCTCCACACATTTATATTTTTACTTAAATTGGTAAATCAACATCTTCCTCGGGAGACACTTTTCCATTCAGGAATAAACAGGTACGGGAAAAAACTGCTCATGCAACTTTTCCGCCCACGCTTGGTTGGCCTGCATCGTTCGGCCGGCATTATGCGGAGTATGAACGACATTATGCCGTCCCAACAGCGGGTCGTCCAACGGCAGCGGCTCGACATCAAATACGTCCGCTGCAAGACTCAGTTCATCGTTCAATACCCGTTCGCGCAAAGCTTCCATATCGCAAATTCCGGCCCGTGTTACGAGTACGACAAGACAGCCAGCAGGAAGCGATCGGATCAGCTTCGAATGGATAAGCCCTGTGGTAGTCTCGGTCAATGGCACCATCGGGACGAAAATTTCCGCATCCTCAACAAGCCGCCCCAAGTGCAGCTCCCGTCGCGAGCCTGCGCGATGAAAGCTCGGCTCGCTTGCGAACGGGTCCCAAGCCGCAACATCGGCACCGAGCATCCGGACAAAGCTTGCATACCTGCTGGCAATATTGCCTGCTCCGACAATGCGGATCCGCTTGCCTTGGACTGTGCCATTCGTAAAATTTGGGTTGTCTCCAAATTGTTGGCCCCGCAATCCCGGTTGCCCGATGCCACCAGGCGGTTCATAATCCCACACCTTTGGGCTCGTCATCATTTCGTGATGGGTCTGCGGTATTCGCCTCAAGCCGTTCAGCGTTAGCGCAAGACCGAACTCCGATACGGATTGTCCCCAGTAGCCTTCCGTCGTGTGGCTGTAGACATTCACCTGAGTATGCTCCAGGTAATTCCTCAGCTCTGCCGGGCAAACTACGCTGTACGGATTCATTCCTATTACCGCCTCCTTCAGTCCGGTAAATGCGCGCAGCTCATCCTCGCTCACCGGAACGGCTAAGGTAACGAGTCGCGTGACACTTTCAGGTTGAGTAGCAAGCTCGGCGATGCTGCGGGTGTCCCCCGGCTGAAGCCGAACAAATTGTACCATACCCTGGCCCTTCCATAACGAATGTAAATGATCCGCCGCCCAAGGCCATACGCGATCAAATTTAGGATGCACAACGATTAGACTGCTCATTTTGTTTTCCTCCTTTGAAATTTAGGTTGATTAAGCATGAATGTATAATTTCCAATTCCCTTCCACCTGCTCCATATCCACTGCGCCGACAAAAACAAATACTCTATGTTTGAACAGCTGAGATTGTCCCTGACCCAGTTTCCATTCCCCTGCGATACAACGGCTCGGCGATATGCCGAGCTGTCCGTCGACCCGCCAGGGCACCGGATGCTCGGGGTTGTCCGGATGATCCATGAAGGCTACGCCCGCCATTCCGTTCCTCCCTTCGATCGGCATGCTTACCGCGACCCAGCGGGCCCGCTTTCCTTCTGCTTCCGCATTTTGCAGCCCCTCGCTGTTACATGCATTCCCGCCCGACTCTTTTCGGTACGGCATACGGATAAACAATCCGCCATATTCATGTCGGCCGAAGGTCAACTCCTTCTTGGCTTGCAGCGTCAATTTCAAGTCGAGGAGGTAGGCTGTTCCAAGATCATGCAGCGTCCATGCCTGTGTCTCCACAAGCATAACTTCCCCCGATGGGTGCTTCCAGTCGGTTTCCACAGTCCACCGTGCTTGATTGTCCTTCAGGACGGCAGGCTGCAACGGCTTCGGATGAAAGGTGCCGTCGTTCGGATTGCCGCGTACTCCTTCTTCCCAGAACCCAATTCCATTAACATCGTTTAACCCGACATAGAGTCCATGCTGCCATGAATGATGCGGTGGTGCATCCTCAGTCAATACACCCGCTCCATCGGGAGCAACGATAGGATGAATAAACGGGCGTTTCGCTGGTTCTGCGTTTTGTACGAGCATCGGTTCCTCCCAGCCTGATCTATAAAAACAAAGTTTATGCTCCGAAAATGTTGCCCGCAGTCCGTCCTTGGATATATCGTTCATGGAATGAACCTCCCGTTTTTAAATTAGGCCTTCGTACTCAACGAAATACCGGAATCTCAACCTGCCGTCCGTTCTGCATAGCGGACTGATGCGCGCAAATGCCTGCACAGGTCCAATTCGCGGCGGTATATGCATCTGGAAAGGCGGGACGCCGCTCCATGATACTCATCACGAACTCATGCACTAAATGAGGATGCGCTCCCCCGTGACCGTTCCCCTGCAAAAACGACAAATGCTGGTTCTGGTCCGTATCGTACACTCCATGCATCGTATACTTTTGTATACTTTCCGGTAGCAGATGCGCATAATCCGGAATGTCGACCCGTTTGCCTTCTTCTCCCGTAAAAATAATTGGCGCTTCCGCCTCCAGCTGCTGCCATTCGAAGCTCATCTGGTCCGCGTAAATATCGAAGCTTTCGATATATTCTCGGGACGTTTCGAACAATGATCGGGTGACTTCCATCGCCAGATTCGACTCTCGCAAACGGAACAAGGCGGATTCTACGGCAAATGGCGATCCGTACTTGGCTACTAGCGAGTCCGCTATGGCGCCTGAACCAAAGCACGAGACGAACTCAGCCTCTTTGTCGGCTAGGGCGAGCAGTGGGCTAACCGCGTGTGTGGCGTAATGCATCGGCGGCAGTCCTTCCCAATAGCCCGGCCAGCCACCCATTTCCTGCTGATGCGAGCCGCGAAGAAATTGAATCCGGCCGAGACGCTGACAGTCCCGTAGCTCCTTCACAAATAGAAATTCACGCGTATATACGGCGGTTTCCATCATCATGTAATTTTTCCCCGATGCCTGCTGAGCCTGAACAATCAGTCTGCAGTCTTCTAAAGTCGTCGCCATCGGGACCGTGCATGCGACATGCTTCCCGGCCATCAACGCCTTAATGGTCTGATCGGCGTGATTAGGGATCGGCGTATTAATATGCACCGCATCAATGTTCCCATCCTTGAGCATCGCCTCGAAATCGGTGTAGCGAACCTCTACGCCGAAGTGATCCCCGATCTGTCGAAGTTTGTCCTCCGAGCGCTGGCAGATGGCATACATCTCCGTATGCGGATGCTGCTGATAAATGGGAATAAATTCGGCGCCGAACCCAAGTCCGACAAGGGCAATCCGTATTGGTTTACTGTTCATGCTCACATCCTCCTATCATTATTTATTCCTTTAATCCAGTCATCGTAATGCCTTCAACAAAATACCGCTGGGCGCAAGCGTACATGATAAGCACAGGCATCGTAACGATGACGGCTCCCGCCATCAGATAGCTCCACTGATTCGTATACGTTCCCTGAAAAGTTGCAAGCCCAAGCGACAACGTCTTCAACTGGTCGCTGTTAATGTAAATTAACGGGGCCAGGAAATCGTTCCACGTCCCCATAAAGGCGAAAATGGCCAATGTTGTTAGCGCCGGCTTCGTATTTGGCAAAATCACGTGCCAAAAAATTCGCGGGTAGCCGCATCCGTCGATCATCGCCGATTGCTCCAGTTCCTTAGGGATCGTCAGCATAAATTGCCTCAGCAAAAACGTTCCGAACGCGCTGAACAACCCCGGGATAATAAGCGCATAGTGGGTATCCAGCCAACCTAGCAGTTTAATAATTTTGAAAATCGGAATCATCGTCACCTGATAAGGAATCATCATCGTGCCGAGAAACATCAAAAACATCGCATCCCGTCCGGGAAATCGCAGCCGTGCAAAGGCGTAGGCTCCCATCGAAGAGGTTACGAGCTGACCTATGATGACGAACAGCGTTATTTTGACCGTATTAAAGAAATACAGACCCCAGGGCGCATTTTGAAACATGTAGCTGTAATTGGCCCACAAAATTTGCTTCGGGATCCATATCGGCGGAAACATATACATCTCATTCGAGCTTTTCAATGAGGTGGAAATCATCCACAGAAAAGGGACGATCATCGCCACCGAGCCTGCCATCAAAATGAGGTACAGCACAGCCCGTAGCGAATGCTTCCCCCATGAGACTCTGCGCGCGCGGACAGCTCCCTCCGTCACCCTGATTGCTTTGTATCCGGTCATGTTCATTCAGCTCACCTCCTTCTTTTCCTCTATCATCGCGCAGCGGTTATGCTCAATTAACATCTTTGCGCTGGGCGAATTTCATTTGTATCATGGTGGCGATAAATATAATGGCGAACAAGACGTAAGCCATCGCCGAAGCGTACCCTTGCTTGAAAAATTGAAACGCATTTTGATAAATCCAGTAGACGACCGTCGTTGTAGACGAAGCAGGCCCACCTGCGGTCATAATGTACACCTGATCGAATACTTGTATCGCGCGGATAGTCGACAAAACCAGAACGAACAGTGTCGTATGTCTGAGCAATGGCACCGTAATATAGATAAACCGTTTGAATGCACCGGCCCCATCTATTTTGGCCGCTTCGTACAGCGAAACGGAAATTCCTTGAAGTCCAGCAAGAAAGATGATCATGTTGAACCCGATATGCTTCCAAATACTCATCAGCATGACAGACGGCATCGCCCAGGTATCACTGGTAAGCCATGGAGGCTGATACAAACCCCATTCGGACAATATTCCGTTGATCAAGCCATAATCCGTGCTGTACAGCCATTTCCATACTTCCGCTACGGCAACCGTCGAGGTCACGACCGGGATGAAGAAGGCTGTCCGGTACAACACCTTCAAGCGAAGATTCAAGTTGAGCACGATGGCGATAATCAAGGCGATCCCGGCATCCAAAGGAACGGTGCCCAGCGTAAAATATAGTGTATGTCCGAGCGAAGCCAGAAATTTGGCATCCGTCGCCAACTGCACATAGTTATTGATCCCGTTGAAAGTTGGCTCTGTTAACCCGTCATATTTGGTTAAGCTGTAATAGAAGGATACTATTACTGGTATGCAAGTAAAGACGAGAAAACCTATAAAGATGGGCGCCACAAAGATGTACCCCCAGAGCGCTTCCTTTGTAGATAACGAATTGCGTGCCCGAACTGCTCCCGTATGCATGGTTATCCTCTCCTTTACTTACTCACCCATAATTTGATTCATATTGGTTACGATATTTTTCTGGATCGCTTCTGGAGCTTGTTTGCCAAGCATGAGAAGATCCATTTGCTCTTTAACGGCCTGGTGAATTTCCGCCCACTTGGGATGACGGAATTCGTCCATATTGATCAGCGGAGCGCTGTCCACGAATGCCTTCACATTTTCCGGAAACTTGGAATCGATAATCAGTTGGTTCGCTTCCTTATCCGTCGTAGCCGGCAGCGCCATGTTATATTTCGCTACGATCATCATTCCTTCGTGGCCTTCAAAAAACTTCAATACCTCCCACGCTTCCTTCGGATGCTTCGTCTTAGCTGACATGCCCCAATTGAGCACACCTGCCTTTACGTTCTGATTCACGCCCTTCGGCTGCATGACAACATCCCATTTAAATGGCAGCAGTTCTGACTTGAAGGGAGGCAAATACCATAAGCCGGCCTCGATCATGGCTACCTGCTGATTGCGGAACAGCGCATCAGTACCTTGACCCATCGCGGTTACTTCGGCTGTATTCGGCGTCAAATGATCATCGACAACCATCTTTTTGATCGTCTGCAGCGATTTAAGCGTTTCTGGAGTGCCGAAGCCGCTTTTTTTGAAATCCGGAGTGAAAACATTGTTGCCGTTTCGCAACATCCAGCCTCCCCAATAGGTCAGACCGTTTGAAAGGACGAAGCCGTACTGCTTTTTTTCAGGAATGCTGAGCTTCTTGGCTACATTCAGAAAATCGTCCTGTGTCCAGCTGCTCGTCGGATAGGGAACCCCGGCTTTGTCGAACAGATCTTTGTTATAATATATAACGATCGGCGATATTTCCTGAGGTAGCGCATACAGCTTACCCTCCAGCTTTAATGCGTCGATGACGGAAGGATAAAATTGGTCGACTTTGAAGTCCGGATCAGACTTGATAAATTCATCTAGCGGCTTTAATACCCCTTTTTGTGCCAGTGGCGCCACCCAGTCGTTAATGTACAGAATGTCGGGCGCATCGCCGCCGGCGATCAAAGTCAACGTTTTTTGATAACGGTCTTTCCCGATATCCACCCAATCGATTTTGATATTCGGATGCTGTTTCATGAACAGCTCTGCCGTTTCTTTTCTCAGCTTCATTTCTTGATCGCTGCCACTGATCGTCATTTTGATCGTAACCTGACCGCCACTTGATTTCTCATTGTCATTGACACCTGCGTTCGTTCTTCCATCGCTACAGCCCGCCAATAAGCCGATCGGGAGTACTATGCTGAGAGGCAACGCCAGCCATTTCTTCATCGTTTATTTCCTCCTACATCTCAAGGGATTTAGTATAAAATCAATAATTGTGAAAGCGCTTCACATTTTTAATTATAGGGGGACGCTCATATTACGTAAATTTGAAATAAATGATTATTTGGTTTGATTTTTTAACTCCCGATATTGTTTCGGCGTCATTCCGACCATTTTTCTGAAAATTTGACTGAAATATTGCTGATCCAAATAGCCGACCAGTTCTCCTATTTCATAAATTTTAATATCACGACTTTGCTCAAGCAGCCTGCATGCGTGATTAATTCGCAGCTGGGTCACATACCGTATAAACAGCTCACCTGTCTTCTCTTTGAAAAAACGGCTGAAATATTGGGAGGATAACCGCGCATGGTCGGCGACCTCGTTCAACGATAAGGAGGGCGAAGTATAATGGGATTCGATGTAACGAATTGAAGACTGGATGGCACTTTCGTATATTGAAGTCTCATTGTCCGGCTCAAGCCTCTCGCACATTTCAATCAACTGCTCATATTCAACCGGTTTCAGCAGCAGATCATGGACTCCGGAGCGAAGGGCGGTTCGCGCATATTCGAATTCGGCATAGCCGGTCAAAATAATGACTTTGAGCGGAGGCTGTACGGCAATCGCTCTTTTGGTGAGCTCCAACCCGTCCATAAGCGGCATCCGGATATCCGTAATCAAGATATCGACGTGATGCTTCCAAAGCAAATCCAGCGCATCCTCCCCATTGGCAGCTTGTCCCACAATATGCCAGCCCGGCTTGTGCTTATGAAACTGCATCGATAATCCTCTCGTTACCAGTACCTCATCATCAGCCAGCAATATATTCATTTCGTCTCCTCCTCTTTAATTGGCTTCGATCTATCCATATGATCGTGCAACGGAATTCGGATTGTAATCTCAGTGCCCTCACCGGGCTCACTGCTAATATCCATACCATAGGCCTCACCGTAAAACAGCTTGATGCGACGATATACATTTTCGATTCCCATCCCCAGGCGACCTTCCAATATTTGTAGATGATCAGCCGTCCGCATCATCGATAGAATGAGCGCAAGCTGCTCCGGTCGAATGCCCGCCCCGTTATCACGGATCGTAATGAGAACCAATCCTTCCTCAACGACTTTCGTCGCAATCGTCAGCTTGCGGTTCCCCGACTTTTTCTCCAATCCGTGAAAAATAGCATTTTCAACCAACGGTTGCAGCAATAGCTTTAATATAGTCACATTCCCGATCGTTTCATCCCAAATGCATTCAACCTCCAAATCCTCGAAACGAATTTTTTGAATCTTCAAGTAATTACAGATATGCTCCAGCTCGGAACGGAGAGGCACCGCCTGATCTTTCCCGCCAATCGAATACCGGAACAGGTGAGATAAGGAAACGACCACCTTCGCCACTTCCTCCTGTTCTCGAATAATGAGCATCCAATATAAAGAATCCAGCGTATTGTACAGAAAGTGAGGGTGAATGTTGGCCTGCAATGCTTTAAGCTCGGCTTCCCGCTGGCGCAGCTCTCCTTCGTACACCTGATTGATGAGAATGTTCAGCTTGCCTACCATGTGATTGAACGATTGGCTTAAATCGTTGATTTCCAACGTGTGCGTCACCGGCAAATTCACTTGCAAATTCCCCCACTCCACCCGCTTCATATTTCGTTGAATGTTGCTGATTGGCTTCGTTATGCGGGAGGATAATAATCTGGACGTTATAAATACAAGCAGTATAGTAACGCAACCCGTCAAAATTAATAAGTAGTTTACATAATCCATCCCTTTCGTTAATGAAGACACGGGCAAAATAACGACGGATGTCCAGTTCGTTCGGGTCAGCTTATTGTAGGTAACAAGGGAATGTACGCCGTTTACAAAATGAATAAAATGACCGGACATTTCATCCCGATCCATGAAATTATCGGTCAAATAACGCTTCGTCTCCTTCTCCATGGCGGCGTTACTGCTCATAATGGCAAGTCCGTACTCGTCGACGATGGAAATGCTGCCCCCTTGTCCAATATCGATATGAATGAGATCGTTTTCAATTTGCTTTTTATCCAATACAACCATGAAATAACCTAACGGGCTGTCGGAAATAAAATTTGGAATGGTTCGGACGCCGAAAATAAATGGATACACATTGTCGTCAGTGCCTGTTTTAACCTCAATCCATATCATGTGATCGTCGATATTAGCTAGTTTCTCTAGGTGCTGCAGCGTGAGCTGCCGGATATCGGATTGCTGCAAATAGCTGTTGTTAAATCCGTAATAGCCGAATTGCGGTGAGTATACCTGAGCGGCAATTACGTAGGGCTCCTGATTTACCGTATTGTAAATCAGATGGTTTATTAAATCACGGTCACTCAACTTCAAAACTTGACCCAAATTGACTTGATTGAGCATGTTCTGCATCTCATTATTGCTTAATACGGTGGAAGCGCTGTTCTCTGCCTTGGCGATGATCTTATCGACCTTCTCGTTTTCCTGTTTGATCGTAACTAAAATGTAGTCGGTCGCTATGTCCTGAATGACTTTAACTACACTTTGATAGACGAGCAGACCGACAATCAAAAAACAGCCGATAAATAAACATGAAAATTGGACGGTCATACTTGTCTTTATGCTTGGTTTGCCTTTGCTCCAAGGAGGGCGGAGTCTAAATGACATTGGTATCACCTCTCGAGTTAGTAGATTCATATGTAATTATCTCAACTTTTGCTGCTACCAACCACCTCCAAACCATTGATACAACAAGGTTTATTACTGTTTTATACAGAGCTTGAACAGCAAAAAAACACCTTCTGTTTGGTAACACATTAGTTGATTAGCCAAAAAAAGATGTTGGAAAATTTAGCATGCTTACTTTTCACTATAACACACGAATTCAATTCACTATTCTGGAACTATTGATAAGCTATTAGCTGGTTAGCTTAAAGACGTAATGGGTTATTTAATAACTTGGTGCCATGTATCTTCGATATCTTTAAAATTATTAAATCCGATTTTTTCATAAAAACCTTTAGATTCAGGGGCGGATATAAGGAACATCAATGTATCCTTTTCTAATTGTGGTTTTAAAATAGTGCTATGACTTCCTTCAATGATGGTGTTTCATCGCATTTATAAATTATCATTAGTTCAGACCCCTTTCATAAATTTATTAAGGATGACATAATTATACATGTATTTCCATGTTGAGCATATCTGCTCGTTACTGGAATGAACAAAAAAAGAACTGCCGAGGCAAGCACCTTCACTATCGTTCTCCGATTTGTCTATCAATTTTTTACCAAAATTAACTATATATAGATATTAATTGAAATCAAATAACTTATCACAAACTATGTGAGCAAATCCACCTTCATATGTCAGTTTCTATGAAGCCACTGAATAATTATCCACAGCAAACAAAACGTCGATAGGACGATACGTTTGCCGATAAAGTAAAAATATTACTACGAAAAATCAAAATAAAGATAAGGAAAGTAATGCATTACAACTATAATTATAGAGAAGATAGGTATATTGTTCTTTTATGGAAGGTTCATATTGCCTATGAACGATAGGGGGATACGAAATGGATTTGGGATTAGCAGGAAAAGTAGCTCTCATTACCGGCGGAAGCAAGGGGATTGGATTGGTGACAGCGATTACGCTGGCCTCCGAGGGCGCCCATATTGCCATTTGCGCTCGCAATGAGGATGATCTGCGCAGCGCAGCAGCGAAGATTGTTGAGATAACAGGCGCAAACGTTCACTATATTCAAGCGAACGTTTCATCTGAGGAAGATTGTCAGAGAGCTGTTGCGGAAGCCGTTGGGCACTTTGGGCGATTAGATATATTAATCAATAATGCCGGCACCTTCGCCGCCAGCCCTTTCGAGCAAGCTACGCATGAGGTTTGGACGCAGGATCTCGACTTGAAATTATTTGGTGCTATTCATTGTTCCAAAGCAGCGCTGCCTTACTTAAAAGAATCAGGTAAAGGCGCCATTGTGAACATGTCTACCTCCTCCGCCAAAACCCCTGGCGCGTCAACGCTGCCCACTTCGGTCAGCCGTGCAGCAGGCTTGGCGTTAACCAAGGCCATGAGTAAAGATTTGGCCTCCAGCCATATTCGCGTGAATGCCGTTTGCGTAGGATTAATTCAAAGCGATCAGATCGAAAAGGGCTGGAAAAACCAGCATCCTGAGCTTACCTGGGAGCAATTTTCGCAGCTGCCCGACCATCAAATTCCGTTGGGACGCATAGGCTATACGCAGGAGGCAGCAAATGTAATTACGTTTCTCGTATCCGATGCGGCCTCTTATGTTACTGGCACAGCGGTGAATGTCGACGGTGGAAAAGGAGCAACACTATAGCTCGTTTAAATTGGAAGACCCTCCACCCCTGATACAACAGGATGGAGGGTCTTCTTCTCACCATATTGGCCTTCCCTGACGCTTAAAGCTGCTTTCTTAAGGCCCATTGACCGGCCTGAAGGATCAGCTTCCGGTACGTCGGATGCTTAAATGATTCAACGTGATGCCCAGGCATAAGATAGACAACTCTGCCCAGACCATACTCATGCGCCCAGGCTGCAGGCCACCTCTCGCCTTCATGCGTGTATTCGAGCAATACCGTCTTCTCTGACAATGGATCCATGTCATAACGGTAAGGCTCCTCATCCATGGTAAAGGGTTCAATCCCTTCTGTAATTTCGTGTTCTGCAGAAGTAAGATGAAAATCCAACGATGTATAAGGAGGGTGTCCGGTAAACTTGGCTCCTATCAATTGGCTCAGCTCATATCTGGCTTGCAGCGACACCCCATTATGAATAACTAGCAGCCCGCCGCCACCGCTTACATAAGTTAATAGTCCCGCTACTTGCTCTGGCGTTACCTGAACGCGCCAGCTATCGGTATACGAAATGAATAAGTCGAATTCTTTGAGCTGTTCAACCGTTAGCTTCTCCCGGTCTTCCGAAACTTCTACGCGAATATGATCCTCGAACACGCCGATGATGTCAGCTGCAACTGCTTGAAGCGGATGATATTTGGCGTTAATGATGTCGCCCAGCAATAAAGCTTTTTTGTTAGTTTCCATTTGTATACAAGCCCCTTTCGATCTGCTTACCAACTCATTTCCTCAGCCTTGTAATTAAGGAAAGCCGGGTGCGTTAATACTTCTTTGTTTTCTTGATACTGCAGCAGGGTTTCTATGATCTGTGAAGCCGCTTCCTCTGCTGCGACATCTGCGGAGTCGTTTAATTTCCCACTCATATACGTCTTCATCCACCCTGGGTGGATGACAAGAACACGTCCGCCTTTGTTCTTCAATTGATTATGGACAAGGTTGGACTGAATGTTTAATGCCGCCTTGGACATGCAGTAGCCATACCAGCCCTCCCGCCACGTTTGATTAATTTGTCCGGCTTCGGAAGAAATATTGACAAGCAGTTTATCTTCACCGTTCATAAGAAGAGGTAGGATAGCCTGCGTCACCCTAAGTGGACCCAATGCATTGACATTGAATAACTGTATGATGTTGTTAAAATCGATCTCTCCAAAAATCTCATCGTCCTTGCGGCCGCCGATGCCCGCATTATTAATAACGACATCCAGCTTGCTCGTATGGCCCTTGATCACACTTGCAGCTTGCTGAACACTTGCTTCGTCAGATACGTCCAAATCCATCACGATTAACCTACCGTCATACTCAGGAACCGCCTTGTGCAACTGATCCCAATCACGCAAATATCTTCCAGCGAATACGGTATATTGCCTGTTCAGCAGCTGCAGAACCAACTCGTACCCCAACCCCCGGTCCGCTCCGGTTACAAATGCAAACTTTGTCATGGATAACCCACCCCGCAATCATTCTCTACATGCTTATTCGAATTCGTTAACTGTAGATCATACTTTGACACTAGTAAATGATTTTTGCTTTCTGTATTCAACAGGCGTGAGCCCATTATAAGCCTTGAATATTTTGATAAAATAACTCTGGCTGTCATAACCAAGCAGCTCGCAAATTTTACACATCGGCTCATTGGTCATATCCAGCAGTTCTTTCGCTCTTTCCATCTTCATTCGGGTCACGTACTCAATAAACGTCTCTCCCGTTTCCTTCTTAAACAAACGGCTGAAGTAACTCGAATTCAAAAAGAGATGTTCGGCCACTTCCTCCAGAGAGATGCGTTTATCCAAATTCATGGACACATATTGCAAGGCATTCAGTACAGACAGACGTTTGCTTTGGTCCATAATTTCTCCCGTCACCGATATGGCAGAATGGAAGTAATCGATGAGCCAGCTTTCCAGCTCCGTCAAGGTATCGATCTCTAAGATATCCTTGTGCATCACATCGACGGAATACGTGGACCGGAAATGCTGCAAGGATTGCAGCTTTAGCTTCAAATCGAGCAGCAGCTTCAATACCCAATCCTTAACCATCTCCGGCGGGCAAGCCTGCTCCTTGAATACGTTCATCCAACGTTGGATCGTTGGCAGCAAGGCCGCTTCTCGTTTATCGATCAGAATGTCTCTAAACTCTTCATTGGCCTTATCGTAAAACGAGAATACG
The DNA here is from genome assembly GCF_900114475.1 of Paenibacillus sp. 1_12. GTDB lineage: Bacteria > Bacillota > Bacilli > Paenibacillales > NBRC-103111 > Paenibacillus_S. The sequence continues at coordinate 21,571 of NZ_FOTE01000030.1, forward strand.
TGTGCTTTGACAAGCCCCCGATCCTGTTGTCTAGCGATATCTCCCTCACCTAAATAAAAGCGTTGTGCTGAGCTTCCTAGCAGCCCTTTGAGACCCAGCTTCAGTTCCTCATGGTTGGTGCTTATCGTTCCGATCAAATAGTTCATGGTTATTTTCAAGGAACGGTGCAGTGCTCCTTGTATCAACTCAATCGTTCGTTTCGTTTGCTCATAAGGATTCACCTTAAGACCTGGCGGGTACAAATACAGCATAAACGATTCTTTGGCATCATAGCTGACATGAATCGTCCGCGAGCTCTCCTTGTCCAATACCTCCTGAATCACATTGTTGACAGCAAAACGCAAAATATCGTGGGATACAAATCGCTGGGTAACACTTCGGTAGTTGCTGATAAAGCCCATGACCGGGAGGCATACTTGCCCTTGAAAGCTTAAGCCGAAGGCGTTCGCCTCCAACTGCCACTTGGCTGCATCCAAAATAGGTTCCTGGATGGTGCGGCGAATAAACTTTTCCTTCATCAGCTCTTTGCTGCGATCAACCAAATCCAGCAGATGGGTATGGAGTTGATCCTGCCGCTGATCTTGGTCCAGCTTATCCTTAAACTGCAGCAGCAGCTTCTCCAGATCTGCAGGATCCAGAGTATCCTTCAGCAGGTAATCCTGAACATTCAGCTTCATCGCTTGCTGCGCCAAACGAAATTCATTATGGCAGGACAAAATAGCGACCCGAATATCCGGTTTGCGCTGCTGCAGCTCACGAATGAGCTCCAAACCGTTCATCTTGGGCATGCCAATATCGGTAATGACAATATCCGGCATATCTTCAGCGCACGCTTCCAGAGCGCTTATCCCATTCTCATGAACACTGGTTAATTGCAAGCCGAGGCGTACCCAGTCTATGGCTTCCGATAATAACTCAAGAACGGGATAGTCATCATCCACCAGCATCACTTTATACATCGCGGCGACCCTCCAATTCCCTTGGAAACAGCATCGTTACCCAGCTCCCTTTTCCACGTTCACTGTCGATCTTCATTTCGAAGGCATCCCCGAAGGTCAGCTTCATCCGTTCCCATACATTAGGCAAACCCACGCTCGAAAAGCGGTATTCGTCATCTCCCTCCGATGTGTCCAAGCCTTTGCCTGTAAGCACATTATGACGAAGTGATGCTAATACATGGGGTTCCATCCCTTGCCCATTATCCTCAACCACCACTACGAATTGGCGTTCATTTACAGTTGCCCTTAGCGTAATGGTTCCAGCACATTGGTTCAACCCGTGAATAAGCGCATTTTCAATAATTGGCTGTAAAAAGAATCTCGGTACCTTTTCAAAAAGCACATCCGGTGAAACTTCAATTTCAAGATTCACCTTTTCCTTTTGCCTCATATCCATTAATTGAACATACTCCTTGACGGTCCCCACCTCTTCGTGAAGGTAGATTAAATCTTGATCCTGAGAGATCGTCATTCTGAGAAGCTTTGAGAGTGAGCTCATCATTTGCGCGCTTTCCACATCGCCTTTCCTCAGCACCTTCATTCGAATCGAATTCAGTACATTAAACAAGAAATGCGGATTGATCTGCACCTGCAGCATAGCCAGCTCTGCCTTGCGTTTGCGCGTCTGGGTTTCGGTAATTTCAGCAATCATATATTTGATGTGATCCAGCATTTGATCTATGGACATGCCGAGATTTCCGATTTCATCCTGGCCCCGGATGTAGGAACGAACCTCCAAATTGCCTCGCCGTACCGTTGCCGCCACCCTTCCCAGATGCACGAGCGGCTTTGTAAAAGCTTGCAGAAGATATAGCAGCAGCAATAAAAATACAAGGAATGAGATGACTTGATAAATAAGTACCCGCTTAAAGATCGAATCGATTTTGAAAATCGCTTTTTTATACGGAATTAATGACACCAGCTTCCAATCGGTAACGCTTAGCGGGAGCGTAGTCAGCAAATAATCTTCATTCTCAATACGAATGATATCCGAGGCACGCTCTGCTGCTTGCTTCACATACGGGAATTGGGTGCCGACATGTTCGCTGTTCCTTTGTGAAAGGATGGTATCCGACTCATCCAGCAGTAAGGTTTCCTGACCCGATGCTATTCGGTTAAATATTTGGTTCACTTGGTTTTCCATGACCGTTACAATGACATAGCCATAAATATCGAGGCCATCACCACGAAGCGTACGGGCAACAGAGATTTGATGCGTGTTTTTTAATGATTTTTCTATCGCAAACACCGTTGGCGCCGTGCCTACCCAGTAGGATTGAAGCCCGTTCAATTCTTTTAATTTACCGAACCAAGGCTCTTGAAAGATTTGCGCCGGATCATACTCATACAGCGGATAGTTCGTATAATACGTTCCATTTTTCAATAAAATCGTCACATAGCTCTTCTCGCCGGTGAAAGTAATATTCGTTATTTTGCTAGTTATCTTGTATCTGTCCGCAAATCTCCGATATTCAATATCGGCTCCCTGGTACCCTGCCTTTGAAACCTCATTCAAAATCGTATTAATTTCGGAATCAATTTGAATATAATTCGCAATATTAAGCATGTATTTCAGAAGATTCGTGACGTAGCCGTCTACCAGCTTTAGAGATTCCGCAGCATTGGATACCGCCTGTTCCTTAACCGCGTCTCGCGTTAAATAATTGTAGACCGAAATGGTTATACAAGCCGGAATCAAAATGCAGACAACGGAGGCAATCATCAGTTTAAATCGAAGCGTTCGGGGTGGCACCATTCTAGCAAGCATTTTCCACATCTGCTATCCTCCCTTATGGACCCAGGAAGGATATAGAATATGCCCCCTCCTACTTGCTTCTATTATAACTTTTTATTTTTTATTAGTATCAATCAATTTTTGAACGCGGTCTTTAGATTTTTTGATCATGGTGTCTATATCCTGCTTGCCGAAAATTAACAGCTCAAATTCCTCATTGATCGCTTTATTAATTTCGGCTTGATACGTAACCGGAGGAATCGTCTTTCCTGACTTGTAACCAGTCATAACGTTCGTGATCGAAGCTTTATCCACCTTTTCCGGATTTTTCGTTTTACTCAGAATGACTTCGACAATTTTACCCAGCTCCTCCGGCTTTACTTTGCTCCATGATGGAACTTGTTTGCCTTGAACGATTTGACCTTCTGTCGTATACCAACGAATGAACTTATAAGCTTCTTCCTTATGCTTCGAGCTGGCAGCTATAGCCATGTAATCTGTAATATATGGCGCGTAGCCGTTTGGATCGCCAGGTGCATTTTTGGGATATGGCGCAACTGCAACGTTAAAATTCAGCGGGAATTGGTCTGTGCCGCCAAGCTCACTTGTAAACCAGCTGCCCATCAGAACCATACTTGTCGTTTGGTTAAAGAAAGCAGGACGATAATGCAGCTTTTGCGAAATTCTTTCATCGTATGGGGTTAAGGATTTGTCCTCCTTCTCCATTTTGAGATACAGCTCAATCGTCTTTTTAAATAACGGGCTATCGAGATTTGACGTGCCATCTGCTTTGAGGAACTCCATATTATCTGACTGATTGCCTAGCTCAAGCTTCATAAACTCCATGAATCCGCCGTCGGTCGGTCCGTGAAAGAATGCACCGTAACGCTTGGTTGGGCCCTCGCCCTTCGTCAATTTCTTGGCATAGTCCCTAAACTCATCCCAGGTCCAATCCGTAGGTACCTTCAGTCCAGCTTGATCCAAATGGTCTTTATTTAGGACCACATACCAAGGAGTCAGCTTCGTCGGCAGCGCATAATATTTGCCGTTAAGCAGCGTGTCAACCTTATATTCTTCGCTGACCTTAAAGCCTTCCTTGGCAATAAAATCATCCATCGGTGCGGCGATCCCCAGTGCAACCCGCTTAGCAAAGCTAGCCGGGTCCGTCAGCATCAATACATCCATCGTTTCCCCGGATGAAGCGGCCAAATCGAGCTTTTTATTAGCCTCAGCCGTATCTCCCTTATCGCTAAGTTGAACCAAATCAATCTTAATATCGGGAAATTTTTTCTCAAAAGCGGGAATGGTGTCCTTCCAGTTGTAGTTCGAGTCCATACCGTGCGTCAAAAATCGAATCGTAACCGGTTCCTTTGCTTTCCCGCCCGACGGTGTGCCGCTCCCCTCATTGGATTGCGTTTTACTTTCCGTTGAACAACCGGCAAGCAAGCTGAGTACCATAGTTCCTGCAAGCACAACCTTGAACTTATTGTTTTTCAAGTGAACCCCTCCATCATTTGTGATAACGCTTCCACTTCTCGCTCATTGTAACAATATGTTTGGTTCCTTCTCTAAAAGAGAATTGACTTTTTTTTCTAATATTTTGACTTTATAACGCCAACCAGTTCTATTTTAATCTGACTATCCTTTAACGCCTCCCATTGAGATGCCTTCAATCACACTTTTTTGTCCAATCAAGAATACGATCAACAGCGGGAAAATAGCTGAAACAGCGGCTGCCATGATGAGTGAATAAAATTCGCCATTAATGCTCGAAAATTTCTGCATAGCCAATTGGATCGTATACAACTTATCTGTTCTTAAGAAAATTAACGGATTCTGATAATCATTCCATGTCCAAATGAATCGCAGGATTGCATATGTGGCTATAGCCGGACGCACCAGAGGAAGCGCGATGCTATAATAAATTCTGAAATGCCCCGCACCTTCCATTTTAGCTGATTCAATGTATTCGTTGTGGATGCCCATGAAAAACTGTCTCAGCATAAACGTGCCGAGTACACTAAAGCTATTAAGAACAATCAATCCCATATGGGTATCAAAAAAACCGACGGAACGATATAAAATGAACTGTGGAATGAGAATCGCCTGTCCAGGAACCATATAGGTGGCCAGTACGATCAGGAAAAGCCACTTGCCAGCAGGAAATTGAATTTTGGAGAAGCCATAGGCTGCCAAGCTTGAAACCGTGCAGGAGATCAGCGTTGTAAGTACACTAATTTTAATAGAATTCCAATAGTACGTATAGAAGGGATATTTGCCAAACCATACCTCCGTGTAATTTTGCCAAGCATTCCAGTGGACAGGAATCCATTGAATCGGGAAATTAAATACATCGGCTTCAATCTTGAAGGATGCCGAAATCATCCAGAAAAAGGGCATTAGAAAAAGTAAGCTGAACACAAACATGATGATTGTAAGCGATAATTTACGTAAATTGAATGATAGTTGCACGCTGCTTCCTCCTTTCTAGTAATTGACCCATTTCTTTTGACCGATCCATTGCAATATCGTAATAAGTAAAACACAAAAGAATAACACCGATGCCATCGAGGATGCATAACCAATTTTCAAATTAACAAAAGCCATTTCATACATGTCCCAAACCATCATCGAAGTGGCTCTCATCGGCCCGCCCCTTGTCAGGATGGCAATCAAATCGAATACCTTAAAGGTTGCAATGATACCGGAGACAAGTAAAAAGAATGTAGTAGGCGACAAGAGTGGCAATGTAATTCTTTGAAATTTCACCCAACCGTTGGCACCATCAATGTCGGCCGCTTCATACAGATCCTTGGGAATGTTTTGTAGTCCGGCAATATAAATGATCATGTTGAAGCCGATAGAAATCCATATGGATACCATCATCAGTGAAGGCAGCGCGTAGGACGGGTCTGCTATCCACTTAGGCGGATTGTCAAAGCCGATAGAGGTCAGGAATTGATTCACAGGTCCTGTGGACGGATTAAATAGCACCATCCACACGGTCGCAACAGCTACCACACTGGAAATATAGGGCATGAAAAAAGCGACCTTAAAAAAACTTTTCAAATAAATATGCTTTTCGATAAGAATCGCGAGCACCAAAGAAATTCCCATGTAAATGGGGACCGTCAGTAAAAACATGCCGTTATTTTTCATCGACTTCAAAAACGTTGTATCGCTCATAAGCGTTTTGAAGTTGCTCAGGCCAACCCATTTGAATCCTTGAAGCCCCATAATAAAGTTCCAATCGGAGAAAGATATCAGGAACGTCGCTATAATAGGGATCAGCGTTAAAAAAGTAACGCCTATAATCATCGGACTCACGAACAATAAACCTGCCAGGGATTCTTTTCGCTGCAGCGATCCTGCCCGTTGCTTAGGAATCGGTCTATCCATGGTAACTACAGAGGAATTTCGGTTCATTGCATTCACCTCTCTAATAAAATCTTATTATTGCTGTGCGGACCAATCGCGAATCTTTTTGTCAGATGGAAGAAAGAAGCCCATAGCGCCCAATAACGGCATAAACGAGCAGGCTGTAATGACCAGTGTCAAGCTGGTGGCATCAATCAACCCTCCCAATGCTACGGCGCCAATCGCGCCCATACCGAAGGATAGTCCTGTAATCAAGCCCGAAACAGTTCCCACCTTGCCAGGCACCAGTTCCTGGACATAAACCACCGTGACAGAAAAGCTGCTGTGATTGAGAACACCAAGTATAAATAGCAGCGGATAGGTCCACAGCTCATTGGCATGTGGAAGCAGCATGGCAAACGGAGCTGAGCCGAGCAGAGAAAGCAAGATCACACTTCTCCGGCCAATTCGGTCTGACAACGGGCCCCCCACAAATGTTCCGAAAATGCCTGCACCCAAATAAATGAAAATATACAACTGTGCCGTGGGTACGGATATTTGAAAATGCTCAATCATGTAGAACACGAAATAGGTTGAGATGCTTGATCCAAACCAAGACCTGGCAAAAGCAATGAAAATGATCAGAATGATCGCATAGCGAATCGTTTTTTTGTGCTTTTCGTCTAACTGTCTGGCGTTCGTGCTGCTTTTTTTTACTGGGATGAGCGATAAATGCGCTCTATACCAGCGCGCAACCCATAGCTGAATAGCAATGCCTGCAGCAGCTAACAGCGTGAACCAAATCGCCCCGAATTGTCCGTATGGAAAAAAGATCAGTGCCGTCATGAGCGGCGCAAGCGCATTACCCGTGTTGCCTCCAACCTGGAAAATCGATTGTGCCAAGCCTCTGCGCGGCCCGGCAGCCAAATAAGAAATCCGCGATCCTTCCGGATGAAACATCGCCGAAGCCAAGCCTACACAAGCGACAGCTGCGAGCACCATCGCATACCCCGGGGCAAAAGCCAGCCCCAGCATACCGAGAACCGCTATTATCATGCCCAGTGGCAGTAAATTGGGCGTAGGTCGCGCGTCCGCATACATCCCGACAAAAGGCTGTATAACCGAGGATGAAAAATACAAGATGAACGTAATCATACCTATTTGCGTAAACGACAAATGCAACGAATCTCTCAAGATCGGGTAAGATGCAGGAATGACCGCTTGCAGCGCATCATTGATCAAATGGGCCAAGCTTATTGCAAATATTACAGGGTAAATAGTCGGTTTTGCCTTCTCTTCACTTAATTCACTCATGGCTGTCTGTTAACTCCTTCTGATTGGTTCATGCTTTACTGTACCTCCCTTGCCTTTTTCATATTGTTCATTATAGGGGAATGAGCTTTTATAACATTGCCACTATTTTGATTTTCTTTTGTAGAATTATGACTTTCTTCTCGATTTGTTGAAGGATTGATTCACGTACTATACAACTTGACGACAAAAAAAAGACAAGTGCAATATACACTTGTCCAGCTTGTCGGGAAACCCAGATTATTATTAAATGAGCCGTCGGCATGTAACTTTACAGAGCCTTGGATTCAAATGGCTATACGATTGATTTCCTGTTGTCTGAAATTTTATCGTGCATGGTTTCCAAGGTTCAATGTTGATATAATCTGTAGACAATAACCGCTGTTTCCGCTCTTGTTGCATGATTTTTTGGAGCAATCAGGCTTCCGCTGCCTTCTATTATGCCTTCCTTAATTAGCGTTGCTATGCTTTCACGGGCATATTCCGCTACATCGCTGGCGTCGTTGAAGCGTTTAATCTCACTTGTATTCCCTGCGGCGAATACTTTTTTGGTGAATTCAAACGCTCTGGCCGTGAGGACAAACATATCTTGCCTTGTGATCTCAGCTTGCGGATTGAACTTGTTTGCTCCGACTCCGCCCGTTATGCCTAATTTCTTGGCTATTCCTACCGAATGATAAAAATAATCCGTTTCTGCAATATCGTCGAAATTGGAGTCGATTTTGGCCGACAGCCCCAAGCCTCTGACAAGCAGTACGATAAAGTCCGCTCTGCTTATTTTCTTTGAAGGAGCAAAGGCTTCATCCGTCATTCCGCTGATAACTCCTTTTGAAGCCAGCACGTCAATCGCATTTTTCGCCCATGCATACTCGCTTATATCGTCAAAAGTTTTATACACGACAGCGACAGCATATTTGCTAAAATGGGTTGTCTTGAAGGTCACTTTTCCTGAAAAGGCGTCATAGTTGCCGGTCGGTACGGCTTCCACCTTTCCAGTTTCATTAATGTAAACGATCACGATGTGCTCAGTCTGATTAAGCTCGTCAGCTGTCGGTTTATAGTTAATGGATACTTTTACAGGCGAATCGGGATTGTTCCAGTGGATCGTCTTATCGTCCGCTGTTATTTTCAGCTCAATGACCGGCCGATAACCAATGATTTCTCTCGCGTGCGCATCCATACCGGAAGTATCGGCAAGACCGATGCTGAAAATAATGTTTTGATTCCCTTCAAGACCCGTATTATTTAGCATGTCTCCTGGCAGTTGGACGCTGCAGAATGGAGTGAGCAGCACGATCTCGTGCTCCATTCCGCTGGCTATGAGAGCTTGAGCCGGAAGCTCGAAAGCGTACTCTTTAGCCGTTTCCGTTCCAAGCAGCTCAATAACGACTCTTTTCACGCCGTCGCTGTCTTGTTTAGCTTGCTTGAAAGCGGCGTTCAGGTTTTCTGCGGTAACAGATGTTTTCGCAATCGCCTGATTCGGCTCTTCTGTCTGCGGGGTGGTCGGTCTCGGAGCAGCAGTGCCGGTATTTCCGGTTCCGCTTCCAGGTCGATTTCCTGTGCCATTTTCTGTGCCATTTTCTGTGCCATTCCCGTCTCCAGGCTGGTTTGCCGTCACGATTTGCACGGGCAGCTCTGAATTCCCCGCATAGGTTTGCCCCGAATTTCCGTTATCCAATATATCGACCGACTTCAGTTTGATGGCGGTCGCGCCGGATAATTTCGCTTTAAATGTAATTGCACAAAGGTCCATATCCCCGCTTTCTGCCGAGGCATTCCCGATTTTGGTAAACCCGAAAAGAACTTCTGTGCCGCGATCCTTATAAACCGTTGTTCCTGTGGACGTTAACGATTTTTTTACTTCGATGAATTCAAAGTAGTTTGTATCGTATTCAAATAACGCTTGAAAAGCGTACAGGTCCTTAATGCCTTGTCCCCGCAAAGTGACCGTGTAAGTATTGCCCGCATTGACGAACGATGCACCGGACGAAAGGGAGAAAGCAGGTCCGCCGTTTGCTGCGGATGCGGCCGGTAGATGAAAGCCGGCGCCAAATGCAAACAAAAGATACAGGATTCCTAATAAAATTTTTGTTTTCATCGTCTTTTCCCCTCGTGATCATAGCTAACAAGAGAAGGGCAGGCTAGCCTGCCCTTCTGCCGATTATGGCTGAGATGAAATTTTTTGTGCAATGTCTCGAAGGTCCCAAATATCAACTTTGCCATCAGGAGTTCCATTCGATCCTGTTATGTCTGCGATGGTGGCTTCGTTCCAATTCGTATCACCGGCTTTTGCGCCAAAGTAACCAGCCGCAATCGCCAAGTCGCCGACATTGATGACGCCGTCTCCGTTAAGATCCCCCGGTATGGTCAATTTGGAAACTTGAACCGATAAGGAAGTAGTTGCAGCTTGCACGACAGCACCCGTCGGGAAAGTTCCCAATGCCGCGTTATCGATGCCGATTTGCCCGGTTTTGGCAGAGGCTACGTCCTTCGCCTTGAATACAAGGTCAAACAGCGGAACATCGGTTTTAGGCACTGGCGCTGTATTTGCCAAAAATACTCTTATTTTTCCCGGATCGGTCTTTATATCTGCGATTGAAAAATTTGTATTCGACTGAACGACATCCTTAAATTCAAACAAGCTGCTGTCGTAGCTTACTGTAATATCTTCGGCGCGTACGCTGTCCGAAGCATTCATCAGTCCCACTCGCACGGTCAGTTGGCTTCCCGAAACGATATTATTCGGTCCTGACAGCGTCATGGACGGACTATCTTGGTCAATCAGGCTGCCCGATGTCAAATCGCTTTTAAGCAGGCGGTAATCCGCTGCAACCTGACGATAATAATCCTCGCTCAAGTTTACCAAGGTCGTTTGGAAATTGTTCCAAACGCTGCTATTTTCATAGATTTGCGACATTACGTTTTGCTCAAAATCGGCAGAGGTCGCGGCGCGAGCGTGTGCATAGGCAAACACCTTGGCCATATACTTCAAGTAATCGACCAATTCGGTCGCGTTGGAAAATTTTCCGGCGGACGAATCGGCGACATCTCCTTTGAAAGGCGATATTTTATGTACGATGAAGGAACGGTTGGAGCTTTCAAGGTAACCGAGATGTTCATCCGTATCCATAGACATTTTTTCGTAAGCTGTTTTGGCGCGCATTCCCTCTTGGCCTTCATATGCTCCATACGGTTCTGACGGTGTCGTATAGCTGTTCGAGAACATTCCGGGCTTTCTTTCTTCCTTGACGTCCAAAATAATATCGTCGTTATTGCCGGATGTGGAGCCTTCGAGCAACACATTGTAACGCATGGCGCCCAGGCTGCCGAGCCCTTGATTGATGCGAACCGCGATGTCTTTAATGTCATAATAGCGGGGGTTCTCGGTCAGCTTTGCATTTTTAATGGCAGGCGACAAGCTGTTCAAATACGTTTGCCAGTTCACCGTAATTTCGGCTTTTTCCGAATCGGTTGCAGCTCTGTATTTGTCCGATTTGCCATCGATGTTAAAGACGCGGTTGGAGCCGACGATTTTTGTCGATTTGTTTAAAAGATCAAGCTGCGTATTTTGGGACAATTTCGTCATAATTGTTTTCGTAAAACCGTCTTGCAAATTGCTTAAATTCAATTTTGAAGCTGCGCTGTTCTTATTGTTATTGCCTATCACAGACTTCAACGCTTCCATATACTGGGCTAAAAACGTTTTGGTCATTTGGCGCATCTCTGTATCGGAAATCGCCGAATTGCCCGTATTAAGACCATGATCGTCGCGAGTCAAATAGATGCTGGACGTAATACGCAGCAAGTCGAAATAAAACGGTGCGATATACGATTCGTCGAAATCGTTCAGATCAAAAATGATATTTCCGAACTTGTCATCGTAATACCCGACGTTTTGAATATGCGCATCTCCGCTGATCCACGTCTTGAAGCTGGAATAGCTGCTCCAAGTCTGCGGTATAGGGATGACTGAGCCCAGATCGTAGAAATTGAGCTCAGGATTGCCACGGTAAAAGCTGGACGCCGAGCTGCTCATCTGATTGTATTTAAACTTTTTGATCTCGCTATCATTAAAAAAGGAATTGTCTTCTTTAATTCTCTGAATCAAAGCAGCCTTGCGGGCGGCGCTTGTGTCAACCGGCGTATTATAACGCGGCAGTATGATGCCTGCTAATGAGTCGGAGCCAAGCTGAGCGCCTGCGGTAACTGCGGATACGTGGAGCATGAGCGAGAGAGACGCCGGTTCAATGACAGGTGCGGCAGTATTGCCGGCCACAGTGAACACAACATAGTTGTTCACCGCATCACCAGTTGCTTGCACCGTGATTCCGTTTGGCAGGCCGGTTAGCGAAAAATCGATGTCGGCTAGAGCACCGTTCTTAATCGCTCCCGCCGTTAAATGAACGGTGAACGACCCGCTCGGCGTATTAGGCGCGGTCATATTCAACGAATTGGCGATCACGGTTCCTTTGACCCTCGGAGCGCTGTTGATGAGCGTAATGCCGGATATCGCCATCGAATCATCATAAGCGCCTGCGGCGATTGCCGATTTTTTGATCGTAACGCTGAGTGTCACGTCTGAAGATACGTCGGCAGCGGCTGTTCCACCAAGCGTGAAAACAATTTGCTTTTTCGCCGGATCGCCGATTGCCGATTGTACGACGAGACCGTTCGGCAGTCCGCTAACGGAATAATCGCTTGCAGCCAATGCTCCTGCTTTGACTTTGCCGGTTGTCATAAGCACGGTAAAGCTGTTGTTGGAGCCGCTTATTGTCCGCAGTGTATCCATAGTAACTTTGTTATTGATGCTGTCAATCTTCACTGAAAGCGGAGTGAGATAGGCGGCGTTGTGCGGGCTGAAAAACCCGAGTGTCGCAGCCTCAAAATCACTTTCATTGTCTTTTTTGTTCCAGCCGTGGCCGTATAGCTCTCCAGGACTGCCTGTTAATGCGCTAAGTCCGGCTGTCTGGTTTGCAGCCAGCGGGTTTACCGCTTTGCGGAGGATCGCCCTCTGCGCCGAAGGCGCAGGAGTTGCCCCTGATCCGTTATAGCTTTTTGCGGCGCCGTAACCGACAAAGTCGACGACGTTAGCATCTGCGGACGGTTTTACAGGATTCAGAACAGTCAGCGGAGTCGAATTTTTGACCAAGGCTACTTTGCCGTCTTTATTGTCCAAGTCGATGGTTCCTATGGCGTCGGGGGTTGGCAATTCCGGACCGATGAGCGTTGCTTTCCCAGCTTCTTGAACCAGAAAAAAACCACGAGCGGGAATCGTGCCCGTCAATGCTGTCGCTTTCCACTGATTGCTGTCCGAAGTGGCGTTGCTGACAGCATACTGTATCGACCAACCGGTTATATTTACATTTATATCTGTAGGATTATACAGCTCGACAAAATCATACTTGTACATCGCGTTATCGTTCTGGCTTCCTCCGCCGAATAGCTTGCTGATCACAATTTGATTGGCTTCGTCCAGATCTTCCGGCGATGGTTCAACATAAGGTGAATTGTTGGCTGCAAGCGTAATTCCACTAACCTCACCGGAATCAGCGTAAGCGCCTGCCGTGATGGCTGTTTTTTTAATGACGACGCTTAAACCAACGTCCGTAGTCACGTCAGCAGAAGCCGTTCCACCAATGGTAAATGTAATTTTATAAACGGCGTCTGTAACCGCACTGGTGACGGCAATTCCGGCAGGAAGTCCGTTCACCGTATAATCTCCTGCTCCCAGAGCACCTGCTTTGACTGTGCCGGTCGTCATTTGAATGGAAAATGTGTTGCCGGAGCTGTTGACGGTGCGAACCGAACTCATGCTCACTTTATTGGCAACGCTGTCCGCTCTTGCCACAACCGGGGTGCGATAGGATGAATTTCTTGGTGCGATCTCTCCGGAGGTGCCCGCTTGATCAAAATCCTTACCATTGTCGCGGCTGTTCCAGCCATGTCCGTACAGGTCTGCGACCGTTCCTGTCAATGCAGTGAGTCCTGCGGTTTGGCTTGGATTCAGCGGGTCCACTGCTTTTCGAACGATCCCTTTTTGCGCCGAGTTTGCCGGGGCCGCCGATGTACCGTAGTAGCTTTTTGCCGCTCCATAGCCGACAAAATCTACAACATTTGCAGCTAAGCTTGGTGTCGTCGGATTCGCCATGGTGAGCGCCGCCGCATTTTTAAGAAGCGCCACTTTCCCGTCTTTATTGTTTAAATCAATCGTTCCAGTAGCGTCGGGAGTTGGCAGGTCAGGCCCAAACGGTGCAGCTTGTCCCGCCTCCTGAATCAAAAAATACCCGCGTGCGGGAATCGTGCCGGTCAATGGGGTAACTTTCCATGTAGTGCTGTCTGAGGTAGTATTGCTGTCCGCATACTGTACGGACCACCCGGTTACATCCACATTGCTGTCTGTGGGGTTGTACAATTCAATAAAATCATTTTTATAAAGCGCACTGCTATTTTGGCTTCCACCGCCAAAAATTTTGCTGATGACAATTTTATCGGCATCGGCGGCATGGACTACGCCCCCTTCGAGCCAAGGGATCGCCATTAACGGATTGATGCCGACCGCGATGGTCAGCAGCATGGCGATCATTCTGATCCATTTCATTTTTCGCGCAAATAAGTACATTCTGTTCCCCCCTATTTATTCCCAATACTAATCTTAGTTTCCGATTATTAAGGGAATATTATGGCTAAGTAAAGATTTTATGGATATGCGGCGGCTCTTGAGGTTCAGGCAGCTTTTGAATGCAATCCATTTATTAATAAATCCAAGCAAGCATATAATGATAACCAAAATCAATAATTCTGTCATGGAAATTGGGTGTATTTTTCTAATATGCTTTGTCTCCAAAACACAACGATAGAACCGTTCATCATCCACGGCTTCCCTAAACCTTCTCGCTCTATCTAACCCCCAAACAACTTTCATCAGAACAATGACCTAATCTTTACGTCTGGTTACTGAGAAGATGTGTAAGCTGTAATCCACCCCCGAGTGTCCTAGGGCATCCAACTCCCGCTCCCTTGTGAAGACAAAAAAAAGACCCTTTCAATGAAGAGAGGGCAATCCCACATTAACTTCTCATTCGTTATTTCCGTTCCAAACTAATAGTGAACAGCACTCCACATGTGTAGAGTAAACAGAGTCAACACATACCCTTAACATATTTTGGGTCTCCTAACCCGAGTTGCTGTCAATAACAGCACGTCTTTACTTGTACGTGATGATCCCGGCTTTTACTAAGTTTCATAGATGGAAGGGCCGTTTTCACTGAAGAAGACGTATTCCTCCGTCGATTTAGCTTTCACGTAAAAAGCTACGTCGCCCTTCCCTTCGAACTTCACTTCATACTTCCCTTTTTTGCAACAGGGAAATTGGGCGCCCTGAGTGGAAATTTTTTAACATCAAAAAAAGAGAGCTTCTAAAGCTCTCTATAGGCTGGCTGCATCATCCCTTGAGTGGGCCGATCCTCTTGGTACTCATAATATTGCGACTGAACCGGCGCATGTATTTGTGCTTCCACTGGCATTGGCGGCTGCTGATATGGCTCATCCACATACATGATTCTGCGCTGAATTTGCATGAGTCCATTCACGACGCGAAGCGCGATCCAGAAAAGCACAAGACCAACGCCTACGTACAACATATATTGCTGATTATAGGTCCAATCTATATGAAAATAACTAAACAAGTTATTTTCTAAAATATCAAGCTGCATTTCATTCATCAAAATGATATGCACGACTGGAAGAGCAATAAATCCTATTCCAAGTGAAATCACCGTTACCATAATAACAAAGAATACAATGCCTGTTACAAATTTTAGTAATACGAGCAGCAGATTTCGAATGAATAGCCCACCGTCAAAACCTCTCGCCATTCGCATCAACCAGTTCTGCCCAGCTTCAGACTGTTGTTTGTAGGTATACGAAACAGGAGGGGTCGGTAAACCTAAAATTTGTCTAATCATGTTTTGTTCAAAATTCACAATCCCATTCAACAGCTTAGCTACTCCAAAAAACAGTGGTATTCCGATAAATATAGGAGTTAAACCGATTGATAGTGTAAGTCCCGTTATCGCTACTGTAAAATAGATAATCCCTAACGGGAGAGATAGCAATAGATAGAGGATCGTTGCATAGGTCTTTGGATTAAAAAGCACCCAATTTACTTTACCTGTCGGCGTTTTTGCAGTCGCTTCTATCGCCTTCATATTCAAACACTTCCTTTGGCTTCATATGTCATGCTCTAAGTTATAAATCCATTATATCCGGCTTATTTGCCTGACATAACCGTCTTAGGGAGGGTCTGAACCTAGGCTTTAGACTAGGACTGCTCCTGTTCAGATGAACTTATTGAAGTAAAGTGCATTTAGAGAAAGGATCTGAATGTCAAATTGAGGATACCTTCCTTCAAATATCGGAGGACATTGAACTATCGTATTCATTCGTATTATGAGTTCAACCAGTTTTTTGTTAGTGCCAAGTGACTACTGACGTTTTACAATGAAGCGGCTTTAGAAGGTGGGAGAACTTGCCAAGCTCACGGGACTCACGATACGAACATTGAGATTTTACGATCAGATCGGCCTGTTCTCTCCGTCGTTGCCATTTCGTCAAGGTTGTTTTCGAAACACCGTATTGTTTAACCGCAGCCTTAACGCCAATATGACCACTTTCAATCTCTTGGATGATGGTGAATTTCTGTGACGCGGTAAATTATTCTTTCCATATGAAAAAGCTCCCCTCACAGTATTAGGCTTTTATTATTTCACCTGTCTACTGTATGGGGAGCATATCAGTCATCTAAGCTGACTTTTGGGACAGCCCTCTTAGATTATGATTAGTTTATGAATCCTACTGTTTGCATCAGACGCTTCAGCAGGACAGCCGCTTCGGCACGGTTAGCGGTTGCGGAAGGCTCAAACGCATTTGCGCTCTTGCCGTTCAACAGCCCTGCCATTACCCCTTTGGCTACCGCATCCTTCGCCCATGTGCTGATCGAGTTCGCATCCTTGAACGCATTCAACTGATTGACGTCACCGCTCGTTTTCTTACCGACAAAGGCCATGGCCCGGTTGATCATCACGGCCATTTCCTCGCGGGTGATGGAGGCGTTCGGGTTAAACTTGCCGCTCTCGTCTCCTTCGATCAAGCCCGCTTTTGCAGCAACTCCGACGATGCCCATGTACCAATCGTTTGCCGATACATCCTTGAAGTTGTTTGTTTTGTCTTCGCCGAGTCCCAAGCCTCTCACCAGCATCGCTGCAAATTCTGCACGGGAAATGGAGCTTTGCGGATCAAACGTGGTTTCCGTACGGCCTTTGACCAGCAGCTTCGATGCCAGCAATTCGACGTCGTCTTTAGCCCAGTGGCCCTTCATGTCCGCAAACGATTTGTTGAACTGTACAACCGAGTAGATCGAGTTGCCCGGACGGCTGATCGTCACTTCCGTTTTGCCGTCGACTACCTGGAAGGTTGCCGGTACGAAGGTCATTTCGCCTGTAGCCGGGTCGATCATCACCGCTGTCGCTTGCTTGTTGTCCACCGTACTGCTCAGCTCCAGCGTACGGGAGACATAGGTGTTGCCAAAATCGTTGACGGAGACACTCTTTCCGTTGGCTTCAACCGTTACTGTGAAATCGACGGCTGGGGTCAGTAGCTGTGCTCCCACTTGCTTCGTTGCGCTCGCAATCTGATCTGCCAGGCTGCCGCTGACCTGTTCAATCACAATGTTCACTTTCACATCTTTCACGTCCGCCCCTATCGATTTGGCCAGCGAATCGATATCCAGCAGGCTCACCGGAAGGGCATAGGTCGCATTATCGAATTTCACTACCAATACCGTATTCGAGGATTGCTTGGAAGCATTCAGCAAGAACGAGGCTGGAAGATTGACTTGTGCCACCGTTCCATCACTCTTGACTTCAACCACCACTGCTTTATTGTTGTTTGACATACTGTTGTTGATCGCTTGATCCAGCGTAGCGCTGTCCAGCGTAACCACGGCTGCGGTCTTGCCGTCCATAGTCTTCTGCATCGTCGCCGTCGTGTTGATGGAGACGGAGCCGTCTTTATTCGATGTTACAGTGCTGCTGCTCGGAGATCCTGTTGACGAGCCGCCGCCGCTGCTCGTACTGCTGCTCGTACTGCTGCTCGAGCTGCTTCTTGGCGTTGCACTTGCCACAATCGAGACCGCGCTTTCGCCTGCCGTATTAGCAGCCGTTACGACGTAGTAGTAGGTCGTTCCGTTGCTTACACTGGTATCCGAGTAAGTTGCTGCGGTTATGGTCGCGATGCTGTCATAGCCGTTTTCGCTCGTCGTGCTGCGTTTGATGTTATAGCTGGTCGCGTCGTTGACCGCTGTCCATGCCAGTACTACCAGAGCGTTGCCCGCCGCTGCCGTCAGGCCCGTTGGAGCCACTGGCGCTTGCATTGGTGCTGTTGGTGTTGCGCTTGCTTCCGCAGATGCTGGGCTCGAGCCACTAGCATTGGTTGCTTCTACCACATAGTAGTAGGTCGTTCCGTTCGTCAAGCCGCTATCTGGGTAAGACGCCGTTGCACTGGTGCCGACTTGTGTATAGCCGCTTCCGCTCGTCGTGCTGCGTTTGATGTTATAGCTGGTCGCGTCGTTGACCGCTGTCCACGCCAATGCTACCTGAGCGTTGCCCGCCGTTGCCGTCAGGCCCGTTGGAGCCGCTGGCGCTTGCACTGGTGCTGGTGCTGTTGGTGTTGCGCTTGCTTCCGCAGATGCTGGGCTCGTGCCGCTAGCATTGGTTGCTTCTACCACATAGTAGTAGGTAGTTCCGTTCGTCAAGCCGCTATCCGTGTAAGACGCGGTTGCACTGGTGCCTACTTGCGTATAGCCGCTTCCGCTCGTCGTGCTGCGTTTGATGTTATAGCTGGTCGCGTCGTTGACCGCTGTCCATGCCAGTACTAACAGAGCGTTGCCCGCCGTTGCCGTCAGGCCCGTTGGAGCCGCTGGCGCTTGCACTGGTGCTGTTAGTGTTGCGCTTGCTTCCGCAGATGCTGGGCTCGTGCCGCTAGCATTGGTTGCTTCTACCACATAGTAGTAGGTCGTTCCGTTCTTCAAACCTCTATCCGTGTAAGACGCCGTTGCACTGGTGCCTACTTGCGTATAGCCGCTTCCGCTCGTCGTGCTGCGTTTGATGTTATAGCTGATCGCGCCGTTGACTGCTGTCCACGCTAGCGCTACCTGAGCGTTGCCCGCCGTTGCCGTCAGGCCTGTCGGTGAGGTAGGTGCCGGAACAACCGGAGTTTCTCCAACAGCAATAAGCGAAATATTATCCAAATACTGGTCAATCGTGTTGGAGCCTGGCGTCGATGTTTCGATTGAACCGATGTTCGTCACTGTCGTTGCCGTGTAGAATGGCAATGGCATATTTTTTTGCTTCGTTCCGTTGATGTACACATCCGCGGTTTGTGCTGATACGTCCGCTACGATTTTGAAATGATACCAGGTATTGATTGCATATGCTGCCATAACATTATCTGTCGCCGAAGTCTGCCCTACCGGTACTGTCTTGTAAGAGAATACCGTAGCCGATCCATCTTTGGCGGTTTGAATTTCAACGGCTACCGCTCCGGTCGAGCTTAACAGACGGATGACTTTGGTCGCGCTTGCTGCTGCTGTCAGCATGTAATCGAACTCGGTCGTTACCACCCCGTTTTGAGGTGCAAATGCCTTGCTCACTTTAACCAACTGCGTGCTTGTACTCTTATCCGTATCGTGTAGGTACAGGCTTTTGGTGCTTCCCGGCAGAGCTGTCGATGGAGAAGCAATGGATGCATCGAGTGCAGTGCCTGAAGAAGGAGCTGGAACGGTTACCGTGTAGCCCAAATCCGTCAACGTTGCCGTACTTTCAAAATTATCATTAATCAACATGATACTGCTGCCCGATCCGCCGGATCCACCGTTGTTCGCTGCTGTTGGCGTTGCGCTTGCTTGCGAGGATGCTGCGCTCGTGCCACTCGCATTGTTCGCTTCTACCACATAGTAGTAAGTCGTGCCGTTCGTCACGCTAGTATCTGTGTACGAAGCCGTTGCACTTGTGCCTACTTGCTTATACCCGCTTCCGTTTGTCGTGCTGCGCTTGATATTGTAGGCTGACGCGCCGCTCACTGCCGTCCACGTCAGTGCTACCTGCGCGTTACCTGCCGTTGCCGTCAGGCCCGTTGGTGCACTAGGTGCCGGTATCGTTTGTTGTGTTGAGTTGCCTCCTACAGCTATAAGTTGAGTTGTGTAACTAAGAGTTTTATTCTTCAGTGCTGTATTAACAACAGACGATGCGTCATCGACTGAATTATCGAATTGCCAAGTAAAGTCTCCTTGATTGAGGCGTCCAGCTTTTCTCGTAACAATTTGTGGAATATTGTTTACGTCATCAATGTTAGCTGGATTTACTGCCGTTTCGATCAAGGTATCGAAGTTATTATAAGCTGTTCCACCTACTAATGTTTTGTATGAACTTGGAACCGTTTCATTTCGTGTCGCTGCTAAATATGCATCAAATGATGTTGGATTAGCCGGAGCTGTTCCTGCATCAGAGTTTGCATAAATAAGGCTATTAGGATTATTAATAATATTATTGTAGGCTTTAATCATGCCTCCAGATTCCTTGGAGAATGTGCCATTAGCAACACCATCTTTAATATCCGTGCCTTGTAAAGAAATCATCATTGGATCATGAGCGTTTCTCCAATAATTTGATTCTACAAAGATTGAACTTCCCGTTGTAGCGCCAACACCATATTTTGCGACTCCATCATAATAGTTATTATATACGTGAATAGTTCCCACTCTTACACGTGGATGACGAGAGTCTGAATGGTCAAACCAGTTATGGTGGTAGGATACAAAAAATTCAGATGGTTCACTCAAACCGATCAGAGAGGATTTTCCGGAATCCCAGTAGTGATTGTACGAGATGGTGATATATGTCGAGCTGCCTTTAACATCAGTTGAACCGTCACCTTTTACTTGGTCAGCATCACTTCCTGCATCTCCATAGAAAAGGTCATTATTATGCACCCAAACATTCACATTACTTGTATCCATTGAGAAACCATCGTCAGGGAATCTCATCATGCCTATGTTTCTCAATTCTACATTACCGGCGTTTCTTACCAGGAAGCCCCATCCATACGCATAGGTATCTTCTCCGATACCTTCAAGCGTCATATTCATTTCGCTATAAGCTGCATTCCCTTTTACTTCAAGATATCCAGTGGAGTTAAGTTGTAAATTCATATCAGCTTTTGTAACTTGTCCAATAAATCTGATATCAAGCGGTGTTTTATCATAGCCTTTTTGCCTTAGCTTTAAAATTTCACCTATACCAGTGCCTGTTGTTGTAGCACCTTTGCTAGTGGTTATGACATCAAGAGTCACTGTTCTTGCAGTCGCAGATGTTACATAAATAACTTGAGCGCCGCTCCTAAGTGAACCATCGTCATTATAAGCACCTGAGCCGGTTTTAAATGGTGACTTGGAGGAAAAAGCAAATCCAGATCGGTCATTCTGCGCTACTGATAATATATTAGAAACAGCATGATTACTTGAACCGCCTGGAAATAGTGCTTCAACTTTCATTACATAATCTCTAGCAGGAAGCCCTACAGCGTCTGCTCTCCAATATGTAGGGTATTGGCGGATTAATTGAGTATCCATTTGTACATATTGAGAATCCGATGCGCTTGCTGGTTTAACGTATACATTATAGCCTTGGGAATTACTTACAGGCGCCCATTCCACATAGGCAGTTTCAAACCCGCCCCCGCTCTTGGATATTACTGGGCTACCAACAACCAACTGTACAGGAACAGCGGAGACTACAGCTGAGTTTCCACTCTCGCCCTGGGAGTTGACAGCCGTAACAACGTAGTAATAAGTCGTACCATTCGTCAAGCCGGTATCCGTATAGTTAGTCACTGTCTCGCCTGCAGCCACAGTCGTAAATTTCTGGCCGTCCGTACTCCGCTTCACAATGTAGCTGTTCGCTCCGTTTACAGCGCTCCACGATATGTTAACCTTAGTGTCGGCCCCAGTAGCCTTAACACCTATAGGCGCCTGTGGCGGCGGCGATGTCACCGGTGTTGCCTGCACTTCTGCTGAGTCTGGGCTCGGACCTACGCCATTCACAGCAGAAACCGTAAAGTAATACGTTGTATTGTTCGTTAAGCCTGTTAACGTGTACGAGTTGGATGAAATGCCCGTCACAGAGTTGTAAGGACCTCCGCTGGCCGTTGCATATTTAACCGTGTAGCTTTGTGCTCCGGCTGCAGCATTCCAATTCAATGTAACCTGGGTGTCTCCCGCATTGACGGTCAAGCCGGTTGGAGCGATAGGCCTCGGCAATACTGGGGTATCCGAAACCATATTCGATGTAGAGGCGCTTTCAAGCCCTGTAGAGTTTTTCGCCGTCACAACATAGAAATATTGAGTTCCATTTACGGCTGTCGTATCGGTATAAGTTGTACTGCTGCTTGGGATCGTAGCCAAGTCCGTGTATACGCCGCTTTGCGTACCACGTCTAATCGTATAGTTGGCCGCCCCGCTCGCTGCAGTCCAGGACAAATCGACCTTCGCATTGCTGCCCGGATTCACAACCGTTAAACCGGTCGGCGCATTTGGCGGCGGCGCTGGGTCCCCACCGAAAAGCACCGTTCCGTCAGGTCTTTTGATCACCATATTGTCAAACTTTACATTGGCTTCCGTAACCGCAAGACCAATATTCAACGTGGCGTTGTTGTTATCGTTGTCAATTACGTACGTAGAGTCGGTAACTGTAGCATAAGCAGTCCCAAAGGAGCTGCCGTCTTTCGAATAATAAGTATTATATTTATTTCCGACTTTCTCCAAACGCAAGTAAAAAGGAGCCGTAGCCGTAATTGCCGGAGACGCGTTTACAGTCTTTGTAGATGGAATACGCTGGTATGCCACAACATTGGTGTTGTTAAACACCGCGAAAAAACCATTGCCAGCCTTCATCGTACCGTTCTTCAGCATCAGCATGGCTTGAGGTGTAGTCGTCGTGGGTTGCGTTCCAAAAGGAGCAAAGGACGCCACTCTGGCCGTAGCGACAAAATCCCCGCTGATCGTTGTATTTACAAAATAAGCGGAATCACCAGTGGATTGAAGCTTGCCTTCCGAACCGGCGATTGTAAATGTTTGGGTCGTGCTATCATAGTTTGCGCTGGTCGATTTCACCATTGCGTTTCCGCTCGAAATGCCATCATTCATCGCCACATCGGTCCAGCCCGAAGGCAAATTTGTTGCGGCTGCCAATGCCGAGGGTACGTAAACCTGCGGCAGAAAACTCAGCACTAAAGTAATCGTAAGAATGATGGCAAAGATCTTGTTTAACTTGCGATGCTTCATTTTCCACTTTCCTTTCATTTTTCAAATCCTTGAGCATGTTCATCTTTTGAATCTCTGTTGGCTGGTTCACTTATATCCACATGTCGAGATTCGTGTAAATACATCCGACCTCCTTATGTTTTGAGTTAGAATCCTGTCTCGCTCTATATCTTATCCGGGCTGCCTAATGACATAAATAATCATTTGCTCGGCTTCATTATAGATACCAACATTTGAAGCGCTTTTAACACGATCTGAGCTAATGATTATACTGTACTGATCTAATGAGTACACTTTACTTAACATATAATAGCCCCTTCGGATGAAAGGGCTACTCATTATAAGGAGGAATATATACTTATTGATTAAATTGCATCAGGATTCAACATAGATGCAGTTGATAGAATTTAAGAAAACAAAACTTCATTGTATTTTATGGAACTTCGCAGGAGGGTGTGCTGGTGCCGCCTAACAAAGCTTATACAACCGATATGGAACAGGCGCTAAGCTCGGTCGCCAAGCTGCTCGATTTATGACATAGAGACCGTCATCATGTATCATGGTGGTGTTTGCACAGAACGGATTCAGGAGCGACTTGCTGCCATTGCAGAGGGTTAGCAATAATACATGGGCAGTGGCAAAAGCAATAAAATCGGCGGGTTTTCCGTCGGTCTTTTTGTATGTCCGTCGCTGCCTTGAAAGAGATGGCCGTTATTTTGCCCAAGACTCACAGGGAAGTTACATCACAAACATCCCATTCTGCTCGCTTGAGCAGGACAGGATGTTGGTATTGTATGTGGTGGTAACCAGTACCGCTCAGTTTCTCGTTTTCTGGACGATCTCCGTGGCAGGTGGTTCTCTTAGAATTCGGGTGATAGTTAAAGCTTTACGACGCAGCTGCAGTACAGCTTGATTTAAGCGGATAAGCCATGTGAACTGCTCCAATCTGCTAATTAGCCATAGAGGGATGAGCAGACCTGCCAGCGAAGCCAACACGGCAATCGGCAGTGTCCATAGACTGACTGGGTGGGCGAAGTATGGAATTAACGAAACCGCTAATATGGGAGCTGCATTCCATTTGAACAATTGGATCAACGATATCGTAACAATTGCAGTTGCAAAAAATGAGACGGCCCCGGTATTGATGGTATAAAAGAAGCTTCCGAGCGATACTGCAACGATGGCTCCTATAATGATCCGTAACACATCTTTAAGCTGGCCTATCCGATGTATGAACAAGAAGCTGAATGCGGCGAGCGTTGGATAAAATACCATCTTCAATGAAGGGAAATGGATTGACGCCCAATAAGCGGCCATAAGGTAGCAGCAAATGATAAGCGAACGCAAAAACATGAATTACAAACTTCCTTTCTGATGAAACGGATTAAACCGATCTCTTGACTTGGCATTTTTATTTTACAAATGGCTGCTAGTGATGTCAATCATTTAATGTGTAATATACAACGTAATCCCTCTATAGCTGCTTACATTATATCATCGGATCTAGTCAGAAAATTTGGTTATGATTCTTCTTTTTTTGTAATTTGTCTAATCATAGTTTTTCCAGTTTTATAGAAGTATTTCAGAATTCCTTTCATACTCTTGCCATGGCTACACTTAGGGACTTTCTTTTCCACAGGATGTCGAATCTTTATCTGTGTCAGATGTAAAGACAAATTGAAAAGAGCATATGCAGCGAGCTGGTGGTTCTACGCGCATACAGAAAGCTGCACAGCTCATTTCTCAAGCTAAGCGAAGTGTAGGCGATACGACTTGCTGGCGCTTCATCGATAACTGTTATTAGTAAATCCGTGGATTCACGATTTATTTTTCCGTTATCAACAGCAATGAATTGTTCAAATCCATCAATAATAAGTTCAACACTATACTGTTTTAAACCATGAAATAACTTGTCTGTCATTGAAAATAGAGATAGATTATTACGATGTATTATGCCTATCTCCCTTAATATACTAATAGCTACTTACTTTGGCGTTGCTTGAAAGGGTACTTTTAAGTACAGTATTGGAAGATTTAAAAGTCCCTTATTGTTTTCTACATATTTCTTTTTGTACCTTGTTAGTAAATGCCCTATTTTGTACAGATGCCCAGCCCTCTTTTTCAGTGTCTTGGGTAGTTATTCAAAGAAATCCCGAGAAAACCGGAGATTACCGTGAGATGGTATTTGAAATATAGTTTAAATGATGAGCTAGCGGGATCTAAAAATATCCCATACAACGATCATGAGATGGGTCCATGAATTTGGCCCCGAAATAGATAAACGAATCTGCAGCTATTTGAAACCCTCAAAAAATTCGTGCGCACGGACGAAACCTACATCAAAGTCAAAGGTCAATGGAAGTATTTATATCGGGCCGTGGATTCTATGGAGAAAACGATTGATTTCATGTTATCTGAAAATCTTAATATGCCAGCAGCAAAACGTTTCTTTACAAAGGCTTTATCCTCTCCATATAATCAATTACCTCGTGTGATTACTTTGGATAAAAACCCGGCATATTCACCAGCTATACATGATTTTATTAAAGTCGACATTAATT
Organism: Paenibacillus sp. 1_12; assembly: GCF_900114475.1. Taxonomy (GTDB): domain Bacteria; phylum Bacillota; class Bacilli; order Paenibacillales; family NBRC-103111; genus Paenibacillus_S. The sequence goes on from NZ_FOTE01000030.1 coordinate 46,906, forward strand.
GCTCTCTGGTAACGATTCAAGTTCTAGCCTCTTTCGAGCAACAATTTCATCCATAAAGCAGTGTAGTGTGCTCGATATATATGAATCTTTTCGCCAAATAAAAATAGTCGTGATTTCATGATATGGTTCAGGTATGCTATGACAAAACACGGTGCCATTGGCAACCAGATCGGAAATGGATGATTCCGGAATAATTGTGATTCCTATTCCTGCAGCTACGCTGCCTCTAATTGTCCCAAACGTTCCAAATTCCATGATCTGTTTCGGGATAATCCCCTCCACCTTCATCCACCTTTCCAGTCTTTCCCGATATCCGCAACCTTTATTGTATAGCAATAGAGGCCTTTTTGTTATTTCCTCGATAGAAAAGGTTTCTCCTTTGGTTACAAGTACTAGCTTTTCTTGAATAACCTCAACCTGTTCTATTAATGGATGCCTAATGGGCCCTGTAACAAAAGCTCCATCCAGCTTCATATCAATTACTTGTTGTAACAAATGATCGGTAACCCCGGTTTTTAAAGATAATTCAACATTGGGGTACTTGCTATAGTAAGAGGATAAGATATCTGGTAGAGCAATCACCGTCTCCACGATACCGATTTCTAGGACACCGGAGGGGTTCGACTTATCTTCAAATATGTGTATCATTTCCTCCATTCTCGACAATATCGCCCTCGAATGTTCTAACAACCGCTTTCCTTCCGGGTTTAAGATCATCCCTCGCTTATGCCGATAGAACAATGGCGTCCGAAGTTCTTTCTCCAGCAGCTTTATTCTTGCTGTAACATTGGATTGAACGTAGTTTAGCTCCAATGCGGCTTTACTGACACTTCCATGCGTAGCAACAGTCTGAAAAATTTTCAAATCATTAAACTCCAATTCAACCTCGCCTCTGCTCATAATTAGATATATAACTTCTGTCAAATATCATTATAAATGATTATAAACTTTATTATCAATCATTTTACTATAACCTTTCTCCCTCCTATAATGGGTAATGTACAAAGAAGTTGGCAGGTTCTTGCTAGGGAGAGACTATACATGCTAAAAAAACAAATCGTCATAGGTTCCATTCTGTGCCTCATTGCAAGTATGTCGTGGGGGGCTATGTTTCCTGTTGCACACATAGCATTGCAGATAATTGACCCATTCTATTTTTCATTTATCCGTTATTTCGCCGTTGCCGTCATTCTCAGTATGTTGCTTTGGATGAAGGAGGGAAGAGCGTCATTTCGCCTGGAAGGAAGGGGTAAGACATTATTGTTTCTGGGAACAATGGCATTTACAGTCTATAACATGAGCGTCTTCCTCGGACAGCAACTCATGGGGGCGTCGGGTACAATCGTCGCCTCCATAATGGAAGTCCTCATGCCGATAATCTCCATTATAGTCTTGTGGATCACGACAAAAAAAGCGCCGAATACATATACACTCACGAGTGTAGGTATCGCGCTCGCCGGTGCTTTACTCGTTATCACCAACGGGAAATTGGCATTTTTCATGATGGCTGGACAACATCTTATTCCTTTACTTCTGGTTTTTACGGGAGTTATAGGATGGGTGGTGTACTCGATGGGGGGGAACCATTTTAGAGATTGGTCGATCTTGCGCTATTCTACGATAACCTGCTTGCTTGGAAGCGCAGTGTCCTTCATCATCGTTACACTGGCCTCCGTCTTTCATTTGCTTCCCGTTCCTACCATGCACACAATACTCTCGATTAAATATGAAATGTCCTTCATGATCTTATTGCCAGGGCTGGCAGCCTTGCTCTGCTGGAATTCAGGCATTAAATTGCTATCACCGATTAACGGCATATTATTTATTAATTGTGTTCCAATTACCACATTCGTTATTATGGCCTTTCAAGGCTATCAAATCAGCAACTATGAATTTTACGGGACGCTGCTCATTATCTTTGCCCTAATACGGAACAATGCGCACCAGAGGAAAACACTACGCTTGAATGACAACAGCGCTTATTCTGCTGGCCGTGTGCCTAAATAAGAGATATGTAGCTGCCCAATAGAAATAGAACAGTTCCTACATCTCTTCTAGTCCAATTGGTAATAACTGCAAACAACTTATCCAACAGCTTTCGCGGCTACGAGAAGTGCATCTTGATATCGAATTTTGGATGATGAGATTCCGCGTGAGATGTCCTTCCTCAAATGGCCTAAACTACTAGGTTTTAATCTCTCTGATACCCTAGCCAAATAGTCTTTAAGTAAGATTAGAGATATTTTCTCTAGCTCAAGGTCACCAAGTTCAAGAACTAACATCTTTAATTGTAGAGCGTATGCTTTCATTGTGTGAACTAAATCCCAGAATACGTTTATCAGCCTTATTTAGCACCCTCAGATCCATTAAATTCATAATAAAAACCCTCCCAAGTTTCGTTAACTCTAGTTTTGCTAAAAATAGGAGGGTTTCATCTTTTATTCAATATTAAGCTTATAGTTTACCGTAGTTTTTCAAAAATAGGGATCATCCGACTGCGAAGCAAGTCGGTGATTCTTATTGAAGTAACGTACCCGTTAGCTCGTTTCCAGCTATCATCGTTACGTACTCTTCATTACCCCATCAGCCAAAACCGGTTGCTATTCAGTCGTAAACTTCCGGTTAAAGATTCACCCCTACACCCTCTGCCTGTACACCTACTGGAACGGTAGTTAAGATGGTATTGGTATTTCCTTCAATGCGGTTCCGTCGCTGGCTAGCATCTAGGACCCATAACATCATACCAAGGAGCCTTTTTGTTTCTCAACTCTCGTATTTCTTCATTATAGGTATGCTGCCCGTTAGCGGAACACCTTGTACGGCTATTTCTCCAACTCATAGCGGGCCGCGATAATGCCCGACTTGAGCGTTCGGCTGGACAGCAGCTTGAGCCTGATTTTCTCGCCGCCGCCGTCGAATACCGATTTTCCGCCGCCCAGGACGACCGGACAAATTGTAAGCAGGAATTCGTCGATCAGGCCGAGCTTAAGCAGCGTCTTTGCCGCTCCCGGGCTGCCGAAGATAACGAGATTTTTGCCGGGCTGCTCCTTGAGT
>NZ_FOTE01000062.1 GCF_900114475.1 Paenibacillus sp. 1_12
TTTACTCACTCGTTGATTCAGTTTTCAAAGGACAATTCATGCTGTGTTAAGATTTATTTCCTCAACCACAGAATTACATCTTATCACATTTGTTTGATGATTGCAAATCTTTTTTTAATTCTTTTTTACTTCTTTTTTAATTCTTTTCGTTTTCCGTACCATCTTGCGGCCGGATCAACAATATAACACATACATTTAGGTTAATGCAAGCTTTTTTATAATATTTTTCTACATTTTTTTCATCAGCCATATTTATCCCATTTTAAGGTATTTAATGGTTGTTTTTATACATTGTCCTATTCTACAGTTTATGATAACTTTTAAAAATGCCGCCTGAGGATCTTTCTTTAAGCTTAATTATCATACTTAAAGTCCGGAGGAATTGAATGAGACGTTTTACAAAGCTATTTATATTGTCTTCAATTGTATTGTTTTCTTTTTTTGCATCGGTTAGTAGTATTCATGCAGCCCCACCCCCATTAGTAAACGACGTCAAGGTGCAAGTCAATGAACAGTTAATCACTTTTCCTGATGCGCAGCCATTTCTGGACAGCAATCATCTCTTGCAAATCCCTGTTCGTATTATAGGTCAGAAGCTCAATTATGAGATCAACTGGAAAACAATTGGTCAATCGTTAAATATCACACTCACTAAAGAAGACCATATCTTTTCATTTACGACGGGTATCAGCAACGCCACTACAAACGGTGACTCCTTGCTCTTAGAATCAATACCACAGTTGATAAATGGAATTGCCTATGTACCTTTACGTGACCTTGCTAATGCCCTTGGCATTCGGATACAGTGGGATGCCCAAAATCGTATTGCAATATTAAATCAGGATGGAAAATATCACGCCCCCTCATGGTACGCCCCGAACTATAAGATCATCGATGGAACTGCTACCGCTTATACGGGATCCTCAGCTGAAAATGGTGGTTATGCAGGCAAAGATTATTTTGGCAATCCATTAGCTGTAGGCAGCATATCTGTAGATCCAAGCATTATTCCATTAGGCTCCAAAGTATATATAGAAGGTTATGATTATGAGGGTCTTCCCTCCGGTGGCCTGTTTGCTACAGCTTTGGATACTGGTAATGCTATTAAAGGAAATAAGATTGATATCTATGTTCCCGATAACCAAAAAAAAGCTGCGCAGTTTGGAATCCAGCAAGTTAAAATTTATTTTTTGAACAACTAAAATTTCTTGAGAGTAATTGCTTACAAAGCAATTGCTCTTTTTTTGTATAATCCAGTGGGTCCATGACAAACTAAAGGCTATCAAGATTTAGAGGAGTGGAGCGTTTGATTAAAGTGTTGATGGGAAAGTTACTGCTATTCGTTTCAATATTAGTGATAACCACAGCTGCCTCCACCAATCCAAACAGTGAAGTTGTCTGGAATGTAATTACTGACAAAAAGCTTATTGCTATCACTTTTGATGATGGTCCTAATCCTATTTACACTCCGCAAATTTTGGACCTGCTTAAAGCGTATCAGGCGAAGGCTACTTTTTTTGTTTTAGGCAAAAGAGTGCAAATGTATCCGGAAATCGCCATACGCGAGGTAAATGAAGGGCATGAAATAGCTAATCATACTTTTGACCATCATTATTTAAAAAATGTACCACCGGAAAAGTTAATAGAAGAAATACGTCAAACTCAAGAAATTATTTTTGATGTAACAGAGCAAATGCCCCATGTCTTCCGACCTCCTGGAGGATTCTATAACGATGCCTTGCTTCAATTAACAGGGGAGGATAAGCTAACTGTAGTCATGTGGTCCTGGTATCAGGATACAAAGGATTGGAAGCGGCCAGGCGTAGATAAAATCGTGAGTACCGTACTTTCAAATGTCCATAACGGAGATATTATTTTGTTCCATGACCTACAAGGGGATTGCAGTCAAACGGTTGCAGCGCTTCAACAAATTTTACCGGAGCTTGGGAAGCAGGGCTACCAGTTTGTAACCGTCACGGATCTAATCGCTCGCACTAAAAAGTAAAACAAATAATAGCTAAAAATACAAAAAAGCAGTTGATCACTAGGATCAACTGCTTCATCGTGCTTGGCGACGTCCTACTCTCCCAGAACCCTGCGGTTCAAGTACCATTGGCGCTGAAGGGCTTAACGGTCGTGTTCG
>NZ_FOTE01000042.1 GCF_900114475.1 Paenibacillus sp. 1_12
TGAACTGTAACCCGTAAGATGGACACTTGAAAAAAGTGACCTCTTACGGGTTTTTGTGCTTTAATCATACTATCGAGAATATATGGGGAATGAACATCATGAGGAAAATCAGAACAGGATTTACTGAAACAGAGATCAGGCTATTGGAGTCCAATCCGAACGTCAGCCGCGTATCGGGGAGAAACATCTCGTATGCTCCAGCTTTTAAACTCGCAGCAGTGCAAGCTAACCAGGCAGGAGAGCCGCCAATGGAGATTTTTTTGAAAGCAGGCTTTAGTATCGAGCTCGTTGGCCAGAGAACACCTACAGAAAACCTCTATCGCTGGAGAGAGACCTACGCTAAGTACGGTGAGGCTGGCTTGTTAGAAGAGCGCCGAGGCCTTGGAAGTACGGGTAGACGATCAAAAACGGAATCATCAGCGGAAGAGCAGCTGCAACAAGCAGAAGCTCGGATTAAACTCCTCGAAGCGGAGAACGAGCTATTAAAAAAGCTAGAAGCGCTCGAAAGGCGAAAAAGTAAGGAGTTGAAACCTTCCGAGCGCTTTCAGCTCATTCATCAAACGATTCGTAAGCATGACTTACGACGTTTAACACGTTACCTCTGTCAGATTGCCGGAGTAAGTGCAAGTGGCTATTACCGTTGGTGTAACGCTGAAGAGTCGCGTCAATTGCGAGAGACAGCCGATCAATACGACTTTCAGCTTATTAGGGAGCATTTTGAAGCGTTGAATGGGAAAGCAGGCGCATTGGTTATCAAAATGAGGCTGGAGAGATTGAATGGCATTGTCATGAATCATAAAAAGATTCGTCGTATCATGCGCAAGTTTGGGCTAGTAGCTACGATCCGTCAAACCAATCCCTATCGCAAAATGGCTAAAGCAACGCAAGAACATCGTACATGTTCTAATCTCCTGGAGCGTCAGTTTGATCAAGGAGAACCAGAGAAAGTCCTCCTTACAGACATCACATACATGCGCTATGGTAGCGGTCAGTGGGCATATCTTTCTTGTGTGAAGGACGGTGCTACGAAGCAGATTCTGGCACACTATCTATCTTCAACGTTGGAGCTATCCTTGGTTGAACGGACAATGGCTCACCTACTCAAACGATTGGATGGAAATATTCATCCAGATGCCATCTTCCATTCTGACCAGGGTATGCACTATACGCACCCGAAAACCCGCCTCCTCATCGCCGAAGCTGGGTTTAAGCAGTCGATGTCTCGTAAAGGGAACTGCTGGGATAATGCGTCCATGGAGACGTTCTTTGGTCATATGAAGGACGAGCTTGACTACAAGGACTGTAAATCTATTAAAGAGCTGCGGCTACGGGTCAATGAGTATGTGATCCACTACAATTCAGAACGCTATCAGTGGACACTAAAAAAGATGACTCCTGATGAATTCAGAAGTCATCTCCTAGCTGCTTAAGGCTTCAATACCGTTTTTTTAACACTGTCCATGATTGAGGTTACAGTTCAAGGGTTAGTCGCATTGTGGTTAAAAGAGAGTTTAATTATCTATTTCACTGTAGATTTGTTTTTTTGCCAAATCAAATTTCAATAAGGCATTCGGTTCATCATTATAGTATTGTTCCCAGAAGCCATTGTAAGCCCACTCCTGTGGAAGCACTTGCATTGCATCATCTTTATTACGGTAACATACCCAACATGAAGACAATCGATTTGAACATATTTCAAAAATGCTTGCTGGGTAAGGTTTTAGGAGATTGTCATCATCTATTATTCTATAGATAATGAAATCACCTTTACTTTTTGCAAATAATGAATCCCCATAAAACTCCATAGATAGGACTACATATTCTGTATTTCTTGTTAGTGCCATGAATCGAGTACCTTTACTTGGGTTAACTACATCTCTGCATCTGACTTTCAATTTGCCCACCTCATTTACCAATACTTCCAGAATTAAATTTTATTTTCATTTCAATATCAGATACTGTACCAGTTACTTGATTTTGATAATAGTGAACTTGGAAATCTCCAGACGGGCTTCTATATGTGGGAGTACTCATTTTAGCCCAGTTATTAATGCTACTCCCATCAGCAGTAAGTGCATTAATAATATAAGGATTACCTAGTTCTGAACCGCTGATTATGGCTTCAGAATTACGAACTACTTCTGGATTTAATCTGCCCGATCGGAGGAAAACAGATTCTGCTTCTTGAAATGTCAGTTGGTTAACCAGTTTTCCCATAGTGGCAATATTATTAGCACCATTAGCGACTGCTGTCATTGATTTTGCCGCTGTAGTAAATTCTAAACTAAACCCATCCGTCATAAAAGCGGCCGCAATATCTGCTGTAAAACCGAAAGCTTGTTCCATCCAAGCATACTGGTCGCTTTGATTGTTGCTGTATAACGTAGGTTGACCACTCCTCCACTGGCCATATGTCATTTGAACAGGACTGGAAGGTCCTGTTTGACCTACATAACCATATAACGATCCATTTTCAATCAAGGGCTGACCTGTTGCATACTTATTATCTACAAAGGTTGAATCAGAATTGCTGCAACCATCCATATGAGCGTTATCACCACTTGATGAAATGCAATAATGCCCTGTAGGGTCATTATACCTCAACGGATTATTATGCACATACGTATACAAATTCAAACTCAGCGGATTTGTAATATCCCCTTCATACGTATCCTGATTTATAAACCGACCCATACTCGGATCATACCATCGGGCTCGTAAATATTGAAGATTTGCGCTAGAATCCCAGAACTCGCCGCTGTAACGGAAGGGTTGCTGGATACCTTCTTTAGGAGTGGCTAAAGGTTTGCCCCATATATCATAAGAATATTGTGACAGCCAATTCCCAGACCCATCTACAAGGCCAACAATGTCTCTGTGCCCATTTTCCATATAATAGGCCTTATACCCGCTTCCATCTACTCTGGCAATTAAGCCACTTCCTCTAACATACCTTGCTTTTAATGAAGCTACCGAATTGATTACTTCTCCTTCAGCAATTATTTCTGCACCATCGTTGTAATAACGAGTGGTGTGACCGTTTTCGATTCGCTCATACAGCAAACCATCTCCATTGTACCTATACCTAACATTACTCCAATTACTCCCAGGAGCCTTTAACACTTGAGTCATTCGATTATGACCATCATACACATAGGAAGTGCCCACTCTGTCAAATAATTGTTCACCGGTCAGTGTTTGCCGATTCCCTCGCGTATCATACGTATAGGTTTCATTAAACTGGCTGGAAGTTATAATACGGTTCAGATTATCATAACCGAAGGAATAGACGCTGCCTTCTTCACTTTTACGTGTTTGGTTGTTGTTATTATCGTACTCGTAAGCAGATGCATTAATAATTGCTCCACCAGCCATTTTTTGAATTAATCCTGTCAGATTCGCACCATCATAACTATAGGTGGAATTCGTACCATTCGCCAGGCTCATTGTTGAAAGCAGATTGTTTCTTTTGTAGTTGTAAGTTACATCCCAATTATTAATAGAGGGTCCTACATTCGTTAAACGGTTTCGGGAATCATAATGATATACCGTTTCATATCCAAACGGATCGGTCATCGTCTCGCGATTTCCTTGATTATCATAATGATAAGTTACCGTTTTACCGTCTGGGTAGGTTAGGTTTGTCAACCTTTTTGTAATAGCATCATAACCATATGATGTTGTTCCCGTACTGTCCTGCATGCTTAACCGTCTACCTGCCGCATCATAGCTATAACCAATCGTATCAGGATCCATCACCATCGCACTGTGTGTTATACTGAGTGTTAGCCTATTTCTATTGTTATAGTTAAATGTTTGAACTTGGCCGTTGCTATCACTACGTACACTCAAGTTGTTATTGGCGTCATAAAAATATATTTCGCGAGAACTAGACGGATCTTTAGACGGATCTATTGTTTGGATCAATCTACCTCTTTGATCGTATTTCTTTTCTAAAGTATTTCCATCTGCATACCGCGTTGATATCAATTTATTTGCCAAACTGTAACCGTATTGAGTCGTTTGATTTTCTGCATCTTTAACTGAGATTAGTCGATTTAAAACATCGTAAGTATAGGTAGTTGTATTTGCATTTGCGTCAGTACTGGTGAGAAGATTTCCGGTATAGTCATAACTGAGAACTCCCAATGAAACCGTACCGGTTGCTTTTAGCCAGTCCTTATTCGTGATACGTCCAAACACATCATATCTTTCCTGATATACATTCATTTCTTCATCCGTTGACTTTTTACTGCGATTGACATCATCATAAAGAATGGTAGCTGTCGATCCATCCGGATGAAGCGTCTGTATTGGACGCCTCCATGCATCGTATCCGTAGCTGGTTGTATTGTTTCTGGCATCCTTACTCCAACTCATTCTTCCATAGGTATCGTAGTCATAGGTCATAAAGCCACTCCCAGTAATTCCGTTGGATGTTTTCCATCCCAGCGAATTCCACTGTGTCACACTCGTAAGCCCCGTTGAATCGATAGCGGTTACTTTATTGCTCACATCATCATAGTTTATACTCAAATAGCTCCCATCCGGAAATGTAGCCCTTGTAGCCCGACCCAACTTATCATACTGATAGGAGCTGGAATAACCTTTACCATCGATATATTCAGTGAGCCTGCCGCTGGATTTATCATATATCATGTTTTCAACTATAGTCGAATCTATGTTATTCGCATCCGTTACGTTACCAGATTGTTTGGTGAGAAAAGCTCCACTGTACTGGGTACCATACTCTTTGTTAAGGATAATGTTACGATTATCATCTTTCACTGTAATAGTTATAGGGTTTCCATAGCCGTCATAGCTGATATCCGTCTGGGCTTTTATCGTCCCATTGACATTATTATCTCTTATGACTATTTGTGTCAGACTTTTCTGAGCATTTCTCATATATTGAGTAAACCTAGTCAGTGTATTGTTTAATTGCTGGGATACCGAGCTTAGTAAGTGAGTGCCACCATCATAGTTGTACGTAGTCTGTATGCCTGCGGGATCGGTAGATGTTAATACATTCCCATAATCATCGTAAGTTTGACTTGTCGTTACGGCTGTTGAAGTTGATGAACCATTCGAAAAAGTGATACTAGTTGAACTAGGCACGGGGAGATGACGTGTCTGATCATAGCTTCTAATTTCCGTTTGCTGCTGGGAGCCCGCAGTCTCTGTGATCCCAGTTGTGTAGTAGGCTGCAGGAATCGTATCACTTATAAATTGTTTAAAATTCGTATAGGTAGTATGCTTCAATCCGTCATTCACTGTGGTCGAAAACGTATAGCCGCCGGAATAACTGCTAGCCATATCCCCCGAATACGAAAACGATTTCTGGTTATATATTTGCTGATCTGGTGTTCGTTCTTGTCTCTGACTTATCCGATAAGCTTCATTATATCCACGAGATCCATAATATCTTCTTATCGGACTGGATTCGTATGCGTAATTTGTTATTGCGCCAGTCGGGTGTGAGACTTTTGTTAACAGTCCAAATGGATTTTGGCCAGGTATATTGGATGATGTATCTAACGCAAAGCTGAAAGAAGCATTATAATCTGCATAGTTGTAAGATGTCACTCGACCCATAGTATCTTGTACTGTTGTCAAAAATTCAGTCCCTGCTCTATATTGCTTGGTATAAGTTACGGTCTTATCTCCCGAGGTCAAGACAACATTAGCTGCTGAATAGGCAATATTGATCGTGTTTCCAATCGCATCCGTTATTCCTGTCAATACTGTTCCATACGGATTAACGTAAGAATAGGTGAATTCAATGTTATTTCCATAAGTATCTGTAATTCGAACCAATTTTCCATCATAATTAAAAACCTGTTTAACCCCGTTCAAGGATGTAAGTACATAAGATGAGTAATCCCCACTAAGAGTTAAATCCTTCCAAGGATATCCAACTAATTGATTGCTACCATTAATTTCATACGTTCCTTTGCCTGCAAGATGCAAATAACGTTTTCCCCTCTTCAATTCGATGGAGCTAATATTCCAGGACCAACCCTTACCGATCGGAAACATACTTTCATCATAGGTTTTCCCGCTTGTTTTGTTAAAGTATCCTTGATAGAGATTAACAGATAAAGGTTGGGGTGAATACGATGTTGGCGATGCATAGTAAGCTCTTAAGCGATAATCATTGGTACCCGAATAATAGTATGGACCCACATAATCCATACTCCCTGCCAAGCTTCGATAAGTTGAGAATATTGCATCATAACAATTGCCGAATTCAGCTGCTGTTATAGTCCCATTCCCGCAAAAATAGTAACCAGAAGAATAGCTTAACCAAAAACTACCTTCCACGTAATGCTTATAAGGAATCGGATCTCCTATTGGTGTACCTGGGTAAAACCCGACATTGACCTGGTTCATTCGATCTGTTTGATAAGGATTAATTAAATTTCCATATCTATCTTTTCTTTCGATTTCAAGATTCATATGGGAATAGACCCGGTAATGGTACACCCATTGCTGCTGGACATCCATATCGTAATATTGGGAGGAACTGCTGTCATACTGACGATTCAATGAGAAGGAAAGTCCATTTCTGCCTGGCAAAGTAAGATCCGTATTTTGTAGAGACAACCCTCCTGATAATGTCGATATACTCTCATTATTACTCCCAATACTAAATGGTGCCTCATCGGCTTTTAAGTTCACATTATTCAAGGCTCCCTGATCGTAGCTCGTGGGATAACTAATATCTGCAGCATTGACTTCGTAAACCGAATCTGACACCGAAGTGGAATTTTGTGCCCCGGAGAATGAGGCCGGCACATGCCTTACCGTTAAATCCTTTGGCTGCGTTATTAATTGTTGGTCGGCTATACCTTCGTATGCTTGAGATACCATTCCAAATGCAGTAGCTGCGTTGATGATTCCATGACCAAATTTGTAAGAATCTCCTATAACAGTTGCACTTGCATCCAGTACATTGCGGACCTCTTGATTCGTATATTGTGGGTATTTCCCTTTAATTAAGGCAGCCACGCCAGCAACTTGTGGAACCGCAACGGATGTTCCGCTCATCGTAATATGTTGATTTCCTGTTGAAGGCAACCCTTCAATATTGACTCCAGGGGCTACGAGTTCGACTTCTTCTCCTGTATTCGAAAAGGAAGCTAGCAGGTTATTACCATCCACAGCACCTACAGCAATGACCGAACTAAACTTTGCGGGATATGACACTTCATCGATTCCATCGTTTCCAGTTGCTGCAACAAGTAGAATTCCGCTGTTATAGGCTAACTGCATCACTTCTTCCAACGCAATGGAATGATCATTTCCAGCAAAGCTCATGGATACAATATCCATATGATTATCTATAGCCCATTCAATTCCATCAATAACCTGGCTATAGGTTCCGTTTCCATTAGCATTCAAAACCTTTACACTATAAAGTTCAACATGAGGCGCAACTCCAATTAGCCCCTGATCATCTTGTGTAGCAGCAAGAATGCCTGCCACAAACGTCCCATGACCATTGGGATCACTGAGAGTAGTGTCATTGGGCACAAAAGATATCCCGCCGTTAATATGAAGTTCTGATGTTTGCGTGTTGATCCCCGTATCAAAAACTGCCACTTTGACCCCATCACCATAAATTTCTTCATGATGAACTTCGGGGATGTGGATTTGGTTCAAATAGGAAGTGGTGGTATCTCCTACTTTTGTGACGATGCTATCTTTCTCAATATATAAAACATTAGAATCTTTCCTTAATTCCTCAACTTCTGCTTTAGAGAGATTCACTTTGAAGTGCGCAGGTAAATGCTTGAATGACTTTTCCAATCTTTTATTACGATTGTTTAAATTTCTCTTTCCTGCTTCAGAGTCTTTATACTTTACAATATAAGCATCAGGAGAAATTAGATTATCGATGATAGTTTGCTTTTTATGTAACTGTTCTTGCGCCGCTAATATCGGCATGGGAATAATTATTGAACAAAAAGTGATTACGATTAACAATACTATTACAATTTTGTTTTTCATAGTGACCTCCATAGTGTGAACAAACTAATAATATATTCAACTAAACAGTTGGGACTAGTAATATTTCTACATTTACTTGCTACCTATCCTTATTATTCAATCATTGCTTTCATCCTTACTGTAAAAGCCATACAAAATAGGTATATTTAGATTTTGTTTCATCCATCGAAAGAAAACTTCAATGCCCCAGCGAGCTTTATAGATGTCAGCGATTTGCTCGGCTGAGAGATGCCTAAGATTGGTAGTGACCCGAATTTCATGGCCGTGATTGTCGTTAAAAGTGACGACACGATGCCGAAGTTCAGACTGGCACTGAGGGGTTCCCAGATAACAAGTGAAGTCTTTAGTTACAGGAGAATTGTCCACTTTTTCACGTTGTAAGGAGTGGGTGTTCACAAGGTTACGTTCTCCTTGATACGTGTTACAAAGTACTGTTTTTGCCGAGCATATTCATCAAACCGCTTGATTTTACCGTAGGCACGATCTTGAACCAAGATGTATTTCTTGTCCGCTAGATGCTCACCGGCTGCTCCGTGGCAGCACAAAGAGCCACATGAAGTTTAATACCCGCACATTCGCCATGATAGAGCGCCCAAAGAAGCAGGTTTTCCCTACCGTAATGGTGGTGGAGTCAACGAGTAACAGATCCTTCGGGATATGAAGTCGACGCTTGGTTGAGCGATTGCATCTGGAAATTAGCAAATGGAATAAACGTTTGAACAGCTCGTAAGGGACATCGCTAGCCTTCGTAGAAAAGGTAGAGTAGTGAAAGGGATTGAGCCCGTAACATACGACTTTACCCTCTCCAGATCGATAGCTATCCCATTGCCCTAAAGCCGCATGCATGAAGAATAACAACAACTGATGAGCGGTAAATTTACGGGCGACATCGGCATACTTCAGCTCTTCTACGATTTCTTTTACATCTTCTTCTTTAAGAAGGGTTTGAACTAACTTGGTGAACGTGGTAGACTTTTTCATAAGGTCGCCTCTTTCAAATCAACTGCTGTGGTGGAATTGATTTTACCGAAAGGGCGTCCTTTTTTTCAATTTTTATCTTCCTGATTCTGGTTAATATTGCGATAGTAGATTTCCATTGTTATCGTAGGAAAAAGATTTCACGACTTGTCCAGTAGATGTGATGCTTATTGAGGTCAATCTACCTTGAGAATCGTAATTATATGTTAATTTTCCATTTGCAAAGAACATATTGTTAGATTTAGATTTATTGCCCGCCGCATCTTTGGCTATTACGCTGAAACTGTAAAGCATATTTGCTGCAAGACCTGTCACCATGTACGTTGTTGTGCTACCGTTCACGCTTCCCACCAGTGTTTCTCCGTTGTAAATGTCATATCCTGTTACTCCTACATTATCCGTAGATGCTGTCCATGTAAGTGTAATCGAACTGCTCGTATTCTTATTAACAAAAACATAAGGACGAGTAGGACTCTCAGTGTCCAAGGTTACAACAACCGTATTGCTAGAAGTGGATATATTGCCCACTCCATCCTTAGCCTTTACAAAGAAGCTATAGTCCGGGTTATTAGAAATCCAAGTAAGTGAAACCGTGTACGTTGTTGTGCTACCGTTCACGCTTCCTTCCAGTACTCCACTAAAGGGAAAATTGTTGGAGTAAATATCGTATCCTGTTACTCCTACATTATCTGTTGACGCTGTCCATGATAAAGAAACCGAATTCCTAGTTGTGCTAGTTACAACTAAATTAGTCGGAGCTGTCGGGGGCTCGGAATCGGGATCAGTATAGAATATGCTTACTGAAGCAGATGTCATAAATTCATACGGTGAATAAAAAGCAACTCCATATATCATGGTTGATGATCCCACTTTGGTTATTAGGTCATTTCCTGTATAATAGGTATTTTGTGTAAAACCGTTTAAATAGGCAACATTCTTCCCATCATCCCCTGGAGCCACATTGTTATTATCGGCCCCTCTACCATATTCAGATTTAGTAGCATATAAATTTGTAAATACTGGTTTAGTATAACTATACATATTATAGCATTGGCAACTCTCGTTAAATATATAGTTCGTACCAATGTATAAAGAAGAAGCACTAATACTCGTTATTGCCGAGGCTTGTACATTATAAGTATCCAAAAAGATTCTTTTACAGTCGTAACAATTTAAAGACGTAGTTGTTGACGGATCTATTAATATTGGAAATTTAAGATTCCGATAGTCTGCAATTAGATCTAGATACGTCTTGTTGCCTTCTTTTCTAACTTTTTGAATTACATCTCTATGTTCACCCTCGGCATCAACTAACCAAGCTGGTAAAACTGTGATAGCTCCTGCCTTTAAATCATCTGATAGGTTGCCCTCTAACTCAAAAGTAAAAATATTTTGTACACTGTCATTTTTAACTATAATATATTCCTTAATACCAGTTTCTGTAAGACTCAAACTAACATCAACATTATCCCATGCGTTACGGTAACTAATGCTATTGTTATATACTGACCCGATTACAGAATTAGCACCTATTGGTTTAAAAAACAATTTATCTTGTCCTTTTGAGACAGAGTACCCGTGACTATAGTCTTTGTTTATTTTTGGATCATAGGGTACACGTAGACCCCGATAAGATTCTGAATTATTCTTTTTGTTTTTTTTAAATTCCTTTATAGTGTCCCTCGATATTTCTCTTGATGCAAAAGGGGGAATATCTTCAATTGTTGATTCGTCAACTAAATCAGTTTTAATTGGTTGCCAATTTCCATTTTGATCTATGTAATTTATGTCTTCTGAAAAAATAATTTCTTTGTATGTACCATCAGATAGTTGGTAATGTCTACTTCTTTGTGTGCGTTTATCAATAAGTTCTCGAATAACTTTTTTTCCATCTTTGCTTAGTTGATCAACGATATCGTCCCCTTCACTTTTACCAGTTTGGTCGATAACGCCAACCGACATGTAAACATTGCTAATTACTCCAGTATATCCCTGATTGGGCATACTAGATTGTGGCACATAAACATTACTGGTAACACTGGACTGTACTTGATTTAACTCCGCAGACTTTTTTTTATCATCGTTTTTTATCATTTGTGTATCTGATTTTGCAATTGCTAGTGTTGCAATGTTCAGGAGTAGGAGCAGAATTAAAGGTATTGCAAAGATTTGTTTTTTCAATTTACCCATTAAATTTCTCACCTCTATAATAGTATTTAATCGCTACGGGTTAAATTCCCCGCAGCAAGCTGCGGGGAATTTTATTAGGTTTGGCGTCCCTTTATTGTTTTCTGACCTAATTGGATAATTAGACAACCTAAATTTTCTTACCTCCTAAGGTGACACCATCATTATTCAAAATGAATTCTCTTCATGAGGTTGAATTGAATCAAACCAATAAGCAAATGTACAAGTACGAATCCATTTCATATGCTTTGTCTCCTTTCGATATATTACGCCAATAAGCTTAAATATACTGCACATAAACACTATCAGTGTGATCTGGTCGGATAGTAGTATCAATATCCTGCCATTCTTGTCCGTCAAAGTAATTAAGTGAATATACCAATGTTTGGACAGATGTGGTTCCGTCACTGTTGATGAAAGTTTTACTATTTCTACTACGTTTTTTCACGACGTACAACATTAAAATCTTTTGATTTCATATCAATGTACCTTTGCTGTTAAACAGTGCTTGGTTCACGAGAATCCGATTGCTTGAGTGAACTAGCAAATGATAATGTGTCCTTGCTATTCGGGAGTTTACTTGGTATTAAAACTTTTGACTGACTTGTTGAATAATCTGATGTTTGGAAATTGGATGATAAATTTGAAGCAATAGAATGATACACAGAACTATCCAATAATTTTGGTGATGGCGAGGCAGTAACACCTCCAAACGGTAATAATGATAATAATACTGCGCCTACTACTAGCGTTGAAACTCTCTTTCTCCATCTCCTATGCATAGATCGACTCATTTTTTGCTATTTTGTTACAATATTGGTAGCATATCATACCAATTAATTATTATCCATAAAATTAATTGTCGAATCAAGCCGAAAGTAACAAAGTTTTGGCCATGAAAAATAACCCTCTCTATAATCAAAAGGGTTACAATCTTTGAAATGCTATTTAATTAGGTCATTTCGATCAGGCGTGTTGATTAACCAATTACTGGGCTATTGTTTTTTTATTGCACTTATCGAGAAGCATGGAAATGGCGACCTTCCATTCGGGAGATAGCTTGCCCAATAGGAACAAACGGACGAAAGATACTCATGTGAGTAATTTTTGCACTTTATGATGGATGGCTTGGTGCTGCTATGCAACCATTGGAGAAGGACAAAAGCGAGTAAGGCAGCGAATAATTGTCCGTATACGGCATTTTCCGTCGTGCCAAATAGGATAGGTACATTCAGATGTTGTTTGATCCATCGAAAGAAAACCTCTATGCCCCACCGTGCTTTATAGATCGCTGCGATTTGTTCAGCCGACACATGGAGCAATTTGGTTGCTACACGAATCTCGTTTCCATGGTCATCCTGGAAAAACACCACACGATGTCGTTTCTGGGATCGACATTGTTCGGTACCTAGCTTGCACGTGATGTCCCGTGACACATTGGAGCCTTCCACAACAAAGACTATGATTCTGATTATTAAAATGATCCTCATCAGCTCTTATTATTTGAAGAACACTACGAAATCTCCACGTAGTATTGTTATCCAAATTATCGTCATAAAAAGCTGCATAAGTGTTATATAGTTGACTGATTACATTTTCGGGCACTAACTGATTCAACAAAATCCCCCCATAATCATTAAGCGAAAGTTATCCTGCCAACAAACGAGGATTGCTTTAAATACCTATTTCTTTAAACATATGAACTAAGATTCTTTTTACTAATCTGCGAAATGCTTCCTTCACAATTTTCAAGTCATTATTTGCTCCTTTATCGGTGTGCTTAAAAGGTAAATTCAACTATATTATTGTAGGTTTCACTAGAGTATATTTCATCTAGTAATAGAAGCAGGCTTATCCATTGTTTGAATTTGTAAATCAGGTTTACTAACCATCGTTTCTTTATAGTGATTAAAAAACCAATCAAATACTGTCGATTGGTCGTTTACATTTCTTACTAGCTCGTAATGTAAGATTGATAATGTATCATTTATTTGTAATAGTCTATCTCGTTTTAAATTAATGTTCTTAGTGGGGTAAGTTCGTGTCTTTTTTGACCTTCATCATTTATTTCTACGATTGTATTAAATGCAATTAGCCAAAACTTCAGCGCTTCTACCATGTTTTTTCCTAGACCTATTTTTCAAAAGCATATTCATCATAAAAAAACCTGCTTTTTTCATTAACTGCGTTAAGTCCTTTACTCAGCCATTTATCTCGAAAATAGAAACTCTGATGTCTTGCATATGCCATAAGTAAAAGCTCCTTTTCTTCACAAAAAAAATAATAACTGCTGGAGACTAGTCTCCAGCAGTTATTATACACTAAAATTAAATTCCCCGTAGCGATTAAATTAAAAATAAATATACAAACACGAAAGGTTGTTCTGTTAATTTCGAATAATTTAATAATACTTCTTAATATGTTTTTATTTTCCTGTTAATGAATTGAAGCCAAGCTTATCAAGAAAACCGTTGTGAATCAGTTTAAGATCATCCTTATTAGTTAATTATTTTTTTGCTTATTCAACTACTTGCCCTGTAACAGTATTTCCTTCTTATGTTCGTTAAAGGTTAACGTAATGTCTTCTACCATGGTACTCACAAATTACTTTTTTACTCCTATCAAATAACAAGTGTTTATAGTGTGTTAGATTAGTTTTCATGTAACTAATTTCCACTTTCCTGCTATTATATCAGTGTCCGCTTTTATTTGGAAGCTTTGTTAAAACGCAATACAGGAATGTTTAAAGTTTCAAATATTTTTACCGCTGAATGCGAATGATTATATATTATGTTGGTCTTTTGATTTTCTTCAAACAAATCAAAACACCTATCCCTTAAATATTCTAAGACCCATCTTGGACTAATAATACTACCTTGGGGAGAAATACAATAATATGACCTTAGTCTTTCCTTCACTAAATTATGCGTATTGTAATAATATGTAAACTCATCTTTTCCCATAAGTTCCAAGAGCATATGCTTACTTAGTTTTACACTATAGTTTTTATCAATACCATGCATTCTTACAAAAATACTATTTTCTGATTCCATATAAACCATACACCTCTCATTCATTAAAAAATATTAGTATGCATCTACTAATCTTCAAGCTTAACTCTACCGTTACGACTGTGTTCCACGAATAATATGTTTTTCGCGACTAATATTAGAATTACCTAAATTTTCTCTTGCACTCATGGCTCTTGCCATGTCATCACCTCGTCCACTTAAATGACCTTCCCAATCTTTATATTGCGTCAAAGCAATATTCATCATTGCAGATATCGAAACTCCTCTATGTTCACTTATTTCTTTAAAAAATAAATACAGTTCATCTTTCATACGTATATTTACTCTTGTAGATTTCATAATGTTTTCCTCCTTTTATGATTATACCGTTATAATAGCATTGAAAATTTACGGCGTCAATACACACCATTTGTCGCCTCCTTTATAATTGAGGAAAAGATTTATATACCATATGAAAACAATACGAAATAACTCTGTTGGTTGCTATGACCCCAGATTTAGGCATAATACTATTTTCATTCTATATAATTAGACTTTTCATTGCATTGGAACCGTCCGATCATTAGAATATGAAATCTGATTCTTTCTTGGCGCTATAGAAAACTATTTTAGTCCGCATAGCACTACAAAATAAATCTATATTATTACCTTGATACAGAGATACAAATGCTTACATCGGAACAGTTTATCAACTATTCCGCTTCTGTATTTCTTTTTAAAAACACGCCAAACATGGCTGTTTTATAAATTTATTTAATGGGAGATGTTTTACATGGCTGCAAATGTCGAAAGTATGTTTTATGTAAGGGAAGCCCCTTGGCACGGTCTTGGTAAACGAGTAGAACAAGCGCTCAATTCAAAGGAAGCCTTACAAGAGGCAGGTTTAGATTGGACTGTCCTTCAAAAGCCAATCCAAACCGAAGACCAAATGGAAATCACAGGCTACAAAGCAAACATCAGGGAGACCGATCAACGGGTTCTCGGAGTAGTCACAGACCGCTACAAAATCGTTCAGAATCACGAAGCATTTGCTTTCACGGATGAATTACTTGGCGAAGGTGTGAAGTAAATTCGTCCGTAAATGTACGTCTTTCTTTTGGCATCGTAGATTCGCTCCTGTCTGATGTCTTCATTCTACTAGCCCTCAATTTATCTGTCCAACTCACTATAGCCGATCCAGATTAACATTATTCGAAACCCCAACTAGAAAAAGTTACCAAAAAAATGGAATATTTTGATTGTAATATTATTAACCAAGAATTTGATAAAATACTAGTTGGTCTGAAACTTTTTTATGGAGGAATTATTATGGAAGCACATATTGAGTGGGTAAATATAGAGCAGGTTATTCCAAATCCAATGAACCCAAGAAGAGATCACTCTATAAAATCAACACAAATGCAAGAGATATTACAATCAAAGGGATGGGAAGAAGGTATTACATGTTATAAAAAGGGGCAATATTACATCATCCTATCAGGACATAGAAGATGGCATGCTGCTATAAAGATGGGAGATAAGGAGTTGCCGATATATATCGTTCAAGCCCCTCAAAATGATGCTGAGGAATTGGATAGACTAGGTTCGATTCAAGGTGGCCAAGTAGATTGGACTCCCTATGAATGGGCGAAATTCACCTATGATATGTGGCTCAGTAAAGAGAATATTACCTATAATGAATTAGCAAATAAGCTTGGTATTACCAATGGTTTAGTAGCTGCCAGAATACGTGTATACAAGTTTTATCCGAGAATTGAGATTGAAGATAAATTAGCAAATGGGATGTATTCATTATCAATGTTGGACTACATCCATACATGGATTAATAGATTAGAAAAGTATCATCCTAAATTGATTGAGTCAATGGGTGAAGAGCTTATCAGAAAACAAATGCTAAAAAAGTATGAAAATAAATGCTTTAATAGTCACATTGCCATTGACAAAACGTTTGTAAAAGATGCTTGTTCCCAAGATATTTTTAAATTTCTAACCGATATGAATAAAAAGTTACAAGATTGTCTGTTAGAAATGAAAAAGTTAGACATGAATAAAGAGAAAGACACAATGCAAAATAATTTGAATGTAAAGGCAATCACGGATGAAATTAGGCTTATCGAATGCCGAACAAAAAATGAAGCTGGGAAGTTGATAAACCAACTGGATATTCTATTATATGAGATTAATGTTAAAGAAAGATACTTGCTTGATGTATTGAAAAATGTGAAATAAATTGAAAACTATCATAAAATGAGGATGAAGTTAATATGCATAGAATCAGTTTAGTTTGGGCAAAAGCAAATGATATAATTCCAAATCCTTTAAATCCTAGACAAGATTATTCAACGAAATCTGAAGATATGCAAAGAATAATAAAAGAGAAAGGTTGGGAAGCGGGAATCACTTGTTATTTGAAGGATACAAAATATGTAATCCTGTCTGGACATAGAAGATGGTATGCTGCTAAGCAGCTAGGAATTCAAAAAATTCCTGTAGTTGTGGTAAAAGCACCTGAAACTGAGGCAGAAGAGTTAGAACGCCTTGGTTCTGTTCAAGGTGGAAAAGTCGATTGGAGCATGTATGAATGGGCAAAATATACATACGAAATGTGGATTATATGGAACAAGTGTTCATTTAGCGAACTAGCAAAGAAAATGGGTGCTGATAGTAAGCAGATAGCATCGAGAGTTAAGGTTTTTCAATACTACCCGCACTCTGAAATTGAAGAAAAGTTGGCTCATGGGAAGTACTCCCTGTCAGCACTATATTATTTGATGGGGTGGTTAGAAAAATTAGCCAAATATAAGTCGGATTTGGTTAGTCTATTTAATAAAGATTTGATAAGAACAACAATGTTGAGAAAAATTGAAATGGGTTTAGTTACTGTTAATGACCTGAAGAATGAAATTATAATAAGGAATTCGAGTGATGAACAAATAAAAAGATTTCTTGTTAATGTAAATCTAAGATTTGTAGATGTAATGGAGGATACAAATATTAATAAAGCAGTAGGGAGTAACAGATTGAGAACTCACCTGACGCAAATTAACAATGCTTTATTACAAGTGTATAAAATTGATATTAGTGAATCTACTGAGGCAACAGAGATACTTAAAAATTTAGAAAATTTAAAAATGGAACTAATCACAAAACGAGAACAACTAGGGGGTCTGTAGGGCGGTGCATTAATTGAGTCTGTAAAATAGATTCGTATTATGAGGTTAACCAGCTAAATCTGGTTAACCTCATTTTTTGCGTTAAAATTAGCATTAGCCGGTGAGAACGATAAAATAGGTGGGCTCATAGGCCGTTACACAAACTGTTCACCTGCTATTGCACAAACCATGATTGGGCTGGTTGAGACATTGATCTCGTATAACACGCGAAGCTATAGCAGTGCAATGGTTAGTGGGATCCGGTCATATTTATTTGAGGAGGGCATTATGAATCCTGTTGTTGGTATTGATGTATCAAAAGAAGAAAGTGAAGGCTTTATTTTCCTTGAACGCAACAAATCCTTGGGAAAGTCGTTTCGTTTCTTGCATACCTTTGATGGTATTCAGAGCCTCATTTCAAGGCTTCAGGAAGTAGAGTCCTTAACGGAGAGAAGGCCAGTTATTGTATTGAATCGACAGGACATTATCATTTGGGGCTTGTAGCTGCTCTTCAAAAGCAAGCGTATAAGATCATTATTTTGAATCCTTTGATCCCCCAGCGAGCAAGAAAATCAAAACTGAGAAAAGTAAAAACGGACGCGGAAGATGCTAAGCATCTAGCTGAATTGTACTATAAAGAGGAGTTAAAACCTACGCCATTAAAACAAAACGAGCAAGTAGAGCTTCGCTTTTTAAGTAGGCAACACGAGATGATTACTCATGCTTATGTACAAGCGCAGCTCAATTTCCAATCTATATTGGACCAATTATTTCCACTTTACTCTAACTTATTTGGACAGTTGTTTTCCAAAACAGCGTTGCAGGTGCTAAGGAAGTACTCGACACCTGAACAAGTCCTTTTGTCTGATGTAGAAGAAATCACACGTACCATTAGTTCTTCATGTAATCGATCAAGTTCTTGGGCGACTAAGAAGGCAGAAGATATTGTAACTGCAGCTAAAAACAGTCTGATGACGAACTCTTCTAATCATAGTCAGATTATCTCTTTACGGCTTATGATTGATCTGTTGATGGAGTATCAAACGCATCTCTCTCATTTAGAAAGAGAAATTCAAGCTATAGCAACGACAATGGAGGATTATCATTTGTTGTGCTCCATTCCCGGAATAGGACATAAGCTTGCCGCTACGATTATTGCTGAAATCGGTGACGTTACTACCTTTGAGCATGCTAAAAAGCTCGTAGCTTTCGCAGGTATAGATCCAAGTGTCTTCTCGTCAGGTAAGTTTACTGCGACTAGGAACCGTATTACGAAGCGTGGATCTACTCGTCTAAGGAGGGCTTTATATTTGGCTGTTTTATGTGGCATTAGAGGGGCAGCTAGGAATACTCGGATTCGCGCCTTTTATGATAAAAAACGGCTTGAAGGAAAACCTCACCGCGTAGCACTTATTGCTTGCACCAATAAGTTGCTTCATATCATTTTTGCCATGTTGACTCGATCCGTTCCTTACTGCTCCGCATAACCACAAAAGATTCAAAATAACCATTAAATACCATTTTAAGAAATGGGGCTAATTTAGTATTGTCTTTTTTACCATTCTAAACAAGATTAAAATCTTTCTCAAGCCTATTGACATTATATTAGCTGGTTTGTGTAAACTCCTAAACCTATTAAAATGGAAGTATAGGAAAGGTTGGGGAGAACACATGGGATTATGGACAAAGCAGCAGCTCCGCGAGTTTATCAAGGAGAACAAATTGGTCACGGCTCAAGATGCCCAGAACGCATTGAAGAATCTGTTTGCAGAGACAATTCAGGAAATGTTAGAAGCGGAAATGGACACACACTTGGGCTATCAAAAGCATGAAATAGAGAATAAAACAACCACAAACAGCCGTAACGGTAAGAGTAAGAAGCGCGTAACCAGTGAATATGGTGAGCAAGAAATCATGGTTCCAAGGGATCGCCAGGGTGAGTTTGAACCGCTTGTGGTCAAGAAGCATCAATC
>NZ_FOTE01000031.1 GCF_900114475.1 Paenibacillus sp. 1_12
TGGATTGTCAACAGAAAACTGGACAATATTTATGAGGGCATCTTTCTAGCTTCAATGGGAGTGAGATACCCCAAAGTACCATGAATTCGGTGGTGGTTGAACCAGTGAACATAATCGCTGAGCTCCAGAGCTAGCTGTTCAGAGCTCAGGAAATGAGCATGGTTAGCAAATTCCGTTTTGAAAATCTTGAATGTAGCTTCGGCAACCGCGTTATCGTAAGGGCAGCCCTTCTTGCTTAATGAACGTTTGATTCCAAAAGTTTGTAACGATTGAGAAATAAGTGTGTTATCGAATTCTTTACCACGGTCAGTATGAAACATTTGGATACGATCCAACCGGACAGAGATACTCGCAATCGCCTTGTAAACTAGCGTAGCTGTCTTTTTCGGACCGCTACTAAACCCAATAATTTCACGGTTAAATAGGTCAACAAACAAGCAGACATACTGCCATTTCCCTGCCACTCGTACATACGTTAAATCACTGACAACAACCGCATAGGGCTCCTCTTGCTTGAACTGACGTTGTAGTTGATTTCTGACTTTAGCATCGTTGGCATCGGATTTGAACGGCTTGAATTGGGCAACGGTATAATTCGATACCAAACCATGCTTTTTCATGATTTGACCGATCTTACGGCGTGAGGTATGGAATGATTTCTTCCTCAACTCCACTTTGATTTTACGGGTTCCATAGTTGTTTCGGCTACTTGTAGATATGTCTAGTACAGCTTTCTCTAACCGCTCTTCACTTTCGTTTTCTGTAGGCTCAGGCTTGTAGTAATAGGAACTTCGTGGAACCTGTAGGACGCTGCACATTGCTGATACCGAGTATTTGTGAGCATTATTGCGAATCACATTTACTTTCGTCCCATGATCAGCGCGGCTTGCTTTAAAATGTCGTTCTCCATCTTAAGCCGCTGATTTTCTTTACGTAAAGCAAGAAGTTCGTTTTCCTCAGGGGTACGGTTTGCTTTCTCCGAAAAGGAACCGGAGGTTTGACTTTGTTTGATCCATCGATCTAATGCTGTTGCACTCAGGTCGTATTCACGAGCAATGTTGGCTCGAGTCTTTCCGCTTTTATATAACTGAACCATCTGGCTTTTAAATTCGTCTGTAAATGTACGTCGTTCTTTGGGCATCGTAGATTCGCTCCTGTCTGATATCTTTATTCTACTAGCCCTCAATTTATCTGTCCAACTTACTATAGCCGATCCAATTTATTGGTTTACTAATGTCAGTCTTCCCCTCAATTTTAAAAGGATTGCCTTTAGAACCGTTCGTCAAGATTACAGGATAATACAAATAAAAATTCAAATATTTAATCTCCAATTTACCTGTATTCTTTACTTCAATCGAATAAGTTCTGTATTCGTCATTATTCTCCTGATTTGTCAAACTAATCTTTATATCCTTATCATTAAAGCGATAATCTTCTGTAGGCGAACAACCAGTCAAAAAGGTAATGAGTAAAATCAAAAAGATAAGAATGAAACGCCTCATTGGATCTTGTCTCCTTTATAAATTATATAATGCGGCATTGCTTAAAACGTCTTTTTTTGCGAATTTCGTAATTCGCTTTGCCTATAGTTATTCATGATTTAATTGAACTATCCTGCCAGTTAGCTTAATCCCGTAGGGAGTTTTCGTATACCTCCTTTTCACTTCAAAGGAGACTCGTCGGGAATGAGATAATGTTCTTGTCAAAATCGGGAATGGAACAAGTTCTTGTCATTTAGTTTTGACAAGAACTTGTTCCCATAAAATAAAAAAACCGCGATTTACGCGGCAACTAATGAGATAATGTTCTTGTCCTCCGACATCATGACAAGAACATTATCCGATTAGCCCTCAATGTAGTCTGGTCAGTTTGTCCATCATGCATTTTTGTTGCTATGATAATGGCCTTATTTAATAAATTCATTCTGTGTTCCCCCTTCTCATGATTGTCCACTAGTACCTTTAGTCTTTTCAATAATGCTAATATGACTCTATTATCAATCATTGAAGCATACTTTCCAGCGTTGAATCTTTCTGATCGAATAATCGTTGTAAAAAGCTGCCTGATCATAATTAAATCAGCATTGACGATTAATGATGGCGATTTAAAGTAAGCGTTGGCTTCTTCGATCCAATTTGTCCAATTAAATTGTACGATGATGTTGTTCTCATATAACATAGTTATAAAATGGCTTGCTTGATCATGATATGAATATGGATCTAAACTGAATTCTCTTGAAACATCGTATTCTTTGCCGTTTGACTCGAAGTACGTGATAAATTCAAATAAAGTTTCCGTATTTTCAAAACGATATTCATGAATATCACCCACTACATAACCTCCATCCTATTAAGCCAATTCAAGACTTGCCAAATACATTATACTTTATCCAAACTGCTCCAATCTGTGAAGAAACAAATTTTTGTATACAAACCAAAAAGCGCTGGGGGATAACCCAACCAACGCTCCTTTGTTCTTCTATATTTTATTAAATTGAGCTTCGAAAACATCCTCCCGATATATCCTTACCACGCACTCCACATGTGTGGAGACGGTGAAAGGGATATATTTATTTTTCGAAAAATTAAAAAGCCATTTTGTTATGTGTTCTGGCTCTGTCCAATATCTCCACGCTTTTTCAATGGACTTCGAGAAAGATTTATATTTGCTCTAACTCTGCTTAAACGATGGGGAACCAACCTGGTATGCTTGTATAGTACTCCCACATCTGATCTGAAATCACCAGCTCTTTTTGATCTTCTTTTGATAAAGTGGTACGAATTTTTTCTTCTTCACCAGCTTCTACCTTCTGTACCCAATGCGGTTCCATAATCAATTCCCGCCCTAAAGCGATTAAAGGTATCCCTGTTTCCAATGCTTTCATCACTTCATCGGGTGTGCGCAGCATCCCAACACCCATTACTGGAATTCGATCACCAACTCGATCATGAACCATTACACCACGCGATGTTTGATCATTTGCATCACGGATCGAGCCGTTCCAAAATGATCCCACCGAAATGTGGAGGTAATCCAGTTGCTGATCAGCCAATCTGTCCACTAAATGCAACGTATCATCCATGGTGATACCCGGATTCTCCCTTTCTTCAGGAGATAGACGATAGCCGATGATGAAAGGTTTTTTTGCATGTTCCTTAACGGCTTTCTTAACTGCTTCTACAACAGCTAGCGGGAAAACCATACGCTTTTCGAGCGTGCCTCCCCATTGATCCGTTCTTCGATTTGAGTGTGGAGAAAAGAATTGCTGAATTAAATACGTATTGGCACCATGAATTTCCACTCCATCGTATCCTGCTTCGATGGCTCTTCGAGTTGCTTCTCCAAAGGCCTTAACCATATCAGTTATCTCTTCAGCTGTCATTTCACGCGGTTTTACAGCATCCTCGCGTTCCGCTGCTACAGCACTTGGGGCAATGGGCTGAAGATCGGGCAATAGCTCAGGCGGACACATTCTACCGCCATGAAAAATTTGCAAGATGGCCTTGGATCCTTTTTCTTGGATAGTTGTTGCTACCCGTTTTAGACTAGGAATTAATGAATCAGAATCCGCTCCAAATTCGCCAGGGAACCCTTTTCCGTTTCTGGTTACGTAAGTGCATGCGGTAATCACGATGCCCACACCACCGGCACGCTCATGATAATAGGCAACTTCTTCATCTGAAACCTCACCATTTTCATGGGAAGCAGTATTGGTCATGGGTGCCATCACAATTCGGTTCTTTATTTCGATGCCAGAACGGAAAGTATATGGTTTAAAAGCAACTTCAAATTTAGAATTCATGTTTGTATTTCTCCTTTTGTGTTATTCAGGTAGGTTAACGCTGCCTAAATATTTTCATTTCTAACTTGATTATCTTCAGCTTTGTTCGCGACCCGACTATAGCAGCACCATATCAAGTCAGAGCAACCAACGAAATAAAACAATTAAGTTGATAACTATCCTCTGTGTATCCTACCATTTTTATGCTACCGACTAGCATGGTTTAGGTATGATGCTTACTAGTGGGTTATAGTTTGATGATATCTGCGACGATTTCGTAGGAACGCAGGCGTGCCTCGTGGTCAAACACCTGGGCGATGACCATTATTTCGTCAGCTTGGGTATCGTTCAAGAAAGATTGCAGCTTTTCTTTCACCGTTCCAGGACTGCCGAAGATGGACGAGCCGAGTTGCTGCTCCAACGCTTGTTTCTCGTACTCACTCCATAAGCTGTCCATGCTGTCCACAGGCGGTTGCAGCTGCACTTCCTTGCCCCGGATCAGGTTTAGGAATTGCTGCTGCAGCGTCGTTCCCAGGCGGTTCGCTTCCTCATCCGTATCGGCGGCAATAACGTTGACGCCGACCATCGCGTACGGCTTCTCCAGTACTTTCGAAGGCTTGAAAGAACGCCGATATAATTCCATCGCCGGCACGGTGTTGCCAGGCGAGAAGTGACTAGCGTAAGCAAACGGCAGACCGAGCTGCCCGGCCAGCTGTGCGCTGTACCCGCTGGAGCCGAGCAGCCAGATGGGAATAGTTAGGCCCTCCCCGGGGATCGCCTTGACATGCATAGTGCCTGATGCTAACGAGGGATCGAAATAGGCCCGCAGCTCATCCAATTGCTCAGCGAAATCCTGGCCGTCATTCCTGCCGTAGCGACGCAGCGCGCGAGCGGTACGCTGATCTGTACCGGGTGCCCGTCCAAGACCGAGATCGATGCGTCCCGGGAACAGGGATTCAAGCGTCCCGAACTGCTCCGCGATCACTAGCGGCGAATGATTGGGAAGCATGATACCACCTGAGCCCACCCGGATTGTGGATGTGCCAGCCGCCACATGGGAGATCACAACGGAAGTGGCGGAGCTGGCGATAAAAGGCATATTATGGTGTTCTGCGAGCCAGTACCGGTTATAACCCCACCTCTCTGCATGCTGGGCAAGGACCAGTGTGTTGCGAAACGACTCGGCAGGACTGCCGCCGGCGACGATAGGAGATAGATCTAGCACGGAGAATGGTATATCGCTCAGTCGTTTGTTTGTTTTATTTGCAGACATATCGTCTTCCTCATTTCATTTTTGTTATTTTGCCGCATTCGCCAAAATTTCATAAGAACGCAAACGGGCCTCATGATCGAATATTTCGGTGTGCGCCATGATTTCATCCGCCCCGGTCCTTTCAATCAACTCGCGCAATTGCTGTTTAATAGCGGATGGATCGCCAATGAGGGAAGTTAACAGTTGTTCTTCAACCGATTTGCGTTCCTCGTTGCTCCAGACGGAATCCATGTCGTCAACCGGAGGCTGAAGCAGAGCGGTTTGTCCGCGTGTTAGCAGCAAAAACTTTTGGTACATAGAAGTGGCAAGTCTTTGTGCTTCTTTATCAGAATCGGCGGCAACAGCTTGTACGGATAAAAGCACATAGGGTTGATCCAGCATCGGGGACGGTAGGAAGTTCTCCCTGTAAACGGCCAACGCATCCATCATATTGCCTGGAGCGAAGTGGCCTGCAAACGAAAAGGGCAAGCCCAGCTTTCCGGCCAATTCGGCGCTGTACAAGGCCGAGCCTAACAGCCATATCGGCACCTTCGATTGTTCACCGGGAATGGCGCGGAAGCGATGGGCGCCATTCCCTGTTGTCGTTCCGGAACCATGCAGATAAGCGATCAGTTCCTGCAGCCGCTCATCAAATTCAGGTTCTCCGGCAGTCCGTTGACGGATTAGATTTGCTGTGTACCGGTCTGTGCCAGGCGCCCGTCCCAACCCAAGATCAATCCGCCCCGGAAAGAAAGCCTCCAAAGTGCCAAATTGCTCCGCCACCGTGAATGGTGAGTAATGGGAAAGCAGCATGGCCCCTGAACCGATGCGGAGGTTCTGTGTCACGGAGGCCACCCTGCCAATCACGATTGGGGATGCGGAACTGGCCATTCCGATCCAATTGTGATGCTCCGCAAGCCAAAAACGTTTGTAGCCCCATTGTTCGGCTTTCTTTGCCAAAACAAGGGTATTGGCAAGTGACTGTTCAGCCGAACCACCTTGAATGATAGGTGAGGGATCGAGCACGGATAATGGCGTATTCGCTATGTCTGACATGATGGCATACTTCCTTTATTCATTATTGTGTGATATTCATGTTGTAATGGTCATCTGATGGGTAGGGAAATAAGGCAATACCTCTTCACCCAACTCCTGGATGACCTCCTCCGGAGGACGCCAGGAAAAATACAGGACAAAAGCGAGATGGTTGACGCCTATTCGCTGAAATCTATGAAGCAACTCCACCAAATGATGGCGTCCGAGACGATAACCTAATGGAATTTCCTCCGGTGAATCATCAGGGTTTTCCGATAAATCAATAAATAAAGTTTGAGAGAATGGTTTAAATACGCCGGACGCTTTCATCTCCGTCAATGTGCGATAATCCCGGATAAGCATTTCCTGTTTATCAACACCTCTGGGGTACTGTATCCAACCATCGCCATGTTCAGCAATCCAATTCATGGATTGTTGGCTGAATCCCGTCACCATCGTCGGAATTGCTGTTACGGGACGGGGAATCAACTGCATATCACTGCCGTCAAAAACGCCTAGGTTCGATTCAATCGCTGCATTCTCATTCCGCAGTAGCCCGTCAAGAAATTCATAGCTCTCCCGGAAGAGCTCACCTCTATCCTCTCTTTGGACTCCCAAAGCCGTAAAATCCATTTCGCGATCCCCCGAAGCTACACCCATAATTAATCGGTTCGGAAACAAGCGGTGTATGGATGCGGCTTCCTTTGCTACTCGGACTGGGTGACGCAACGGAAGGACGACACCCGCAGTCCCTAACACGATTTCTTTTGTATGCGCGGCGAGATAAGTTAAATAAATCCATAAATCATGCATTTGGCCATTATCGTCTATGTGAAGATTCTGCATGGTTACATCCCGCAGCCAAAGTGCAGCAAATCCGTAATCTTCGATTTTGCGAGCCAGCTGCAGCTGATTCTCCATGTGCGGCGTCTTTGTCATCTTTTCGGTTGGTAACAGAAACCCAAGCGTCAACTTATTTTTCTGATACATTTTTCGGTAACCGTCATGCTCCAACTGCTTACCCCACCTTAATCTTTTGTAATTATCAATTCCTGTTCCTTTATATTGGCTTTTGGTCTTAAAATTTCTGGATTAAACTCCCGCAGAGGCTGCTCTGTCAGGATGCGCTGAGGCCAGTCATGGTTGGCAAGCGCTCCTTTACCCAAGGTAATAAGATCAGCATCACCACGCATCAATAACTGTTCCGCTTTATCAGGATCTTCGAGATTGCCATTCGCCATCACTGGAACAGTACCGAATTTCTTAGCCATTGCGGCAAGCGTAAGTTCAGTTCCTTCAAATGCCGCCCGAGTCGCATCATATTCGGTTACATGGATATAATCCAGGCCCGCTCTGCTCAAACTTGAAAAAATGATTTCGGCATCCTTTTCGGCCCCGGCCCATTTATGATGGTAATCACTGACTTTCCCTTGGGAGATACGGATTCCTACGACAAAATCAGTCCCAACCGCTTCACGCACTGTATTAGCGACCTCAATCAGAATACGGACCCTGTTCTCTGTTGAGCCTCCATATTCATCCGTTCTTTCATTCATATAATCCGTCAGGAACTCATCAAGCAAATAGCCGTTGGCACCATGGATTTCCACGCCATCGAACCCTGCTTCTTTTGCCCTCTTGGCCGCTTCCGCAAAACCATGAACAACCTCTTGGATATCTTCTTTTGTCATTAGTTTTGGTTTCTTGTAAGGGCCCTCCCCGACATAGAACGGAAGCTGTACACCTTTTGCTGGTATGTCAGAGGGCGCGATGATCTCGCTCTTATAACGATTTCCTTGTGACTGCGCACCTGCATGCATCAATTGGACAATGATCTTTGATCCGGCTTGATGAACCGCCCCGGTTACTTTTCTCCATGCATCGATATGCTTCTCATTTGCAATTCCTGACTGGTTCAGATACCCTTGACTATACATTTCATCGGGATAGGCGCCTTCCGTGATCAAGAATCCAAAACCGCCCTGTACAAAGCTTTCATAATAATTCATCATGATTTTGGTTGCTTGGCCGTCTTCAGATGCGCTAATTCTGGTCATTGGCGCTACACCAATACGATTCTTTAGTTTCAGTTTACCAATCTGTATACCAGACAAAAGACGGGGAAATTTATTTAGGTGAGCAGCTGTTGTCAAGTTGATTTCTCCTTTAAATTCGGTTGGTATTGTTTTAGAAACTATGCCCCATATTTGGATAACTCATTCGTATATCTATATATCTATTTTTCTCGATATATTAGGGAGTTAGATACATGGAAGATATCCAATGCAGGGTATCAGCCATGTATGCCTGTATCCGGTCCTATAAACCATTTTTCATATAAACAGCCAATTCTTGAATAGCCTCTTCGTTTCTTTTGTAATACGTCCATTGACCATAGCGGTTCGCTTGTAACAAACCAGCCCTCTGAAGCAGTAAAAGGTACTGAGAAACGGTCGATTGAGATAAACCTGCCTTTTCCTGAATGTGGCTGACACAAACCCCGATTTTTTTACTTTCACCGCCTTCTTGCGTGGGAAAGTGTTTCTCAGGTTCCTTTAACCAATCGAGAATATTCAAGCGTGTTTCATTCGCCAGTGCCTTAAAGATGAGTATTGGGTTCATGACAATTATTATATCGTTAAATCTCGATATGTCAATGCATAATGATGCCATAGTTGAAAATACTGTTCTCAGTTCCTTTGTATCCCTGTCACCTTCAATATTCCGAGCCCATCCCCCACAATTTTTCGCCGTTAGAGGGGATACGGCTCCCCGCGCTTTATCTTAAATTAAGATACCTAAATAACAAAACAGACTGTAGGTTGTTATAACCAGTAGCCTGTTTTGTTATTGTTGTGTCAGTCTCGCTCTCGAAAATCCTATCTTTATTAACGATTACCAACACAATTGAAAACTTACAACAAAAGTATCCGATCCACGGTAGAAGACACCGGCGTAATTTCGACTTTCACCGGATTAACCAGCAGTGATTTGACCATATTGGATATTTCCGGCGGCATTGTTGCCGAGAAGAATAGAGTTTGTTTTTTGCCGGGCATTTTTGTAATGATTTTCTTCACATTAATAAAGCCCATATCCAGCATTCTGTCGGCTTCATCAAACACTGATATATGGTCATATTGTAAATAAATACATTTTTGATTGATTAAATCGATGAGTCTGCCTGGAGTTGCAATAACAATATCCGCACCTTGATGCAGCGACAGCTCCTGTACTTTTTGTGAAACACCGCCAACGATAGAGGTACAACGCAACTGGGTGTATTGACTATACGCTTTAGTGTTCTCATCAATCTGAAAAGCAAGTTCTCTTGTCGGCGTTAAAATCAATGAGCGGATACGGCGTTATGTATTGGGTCTACTTTGCTGTTCACTTAACAGATGGACAATCGGCACGGCAAATGCGGCCGTCTTTCCCGTTCCCGATTGAGCGCAACCAAATAAGTCTCTGCCGGCTAACACAGTCGGGATCGCCTGTTCCTGTATGGGGGTCGGCGTAGTATAGTTTTCTTTGCTTAAAGCTTTTAAAAATCGCAGGTATAATATTCAAGTCCTTAAATGTCATTTTGTCTCCTTCATTTTAATATTTTAATCACGTAACTTTTAACATCTCCTGTATTGTCTCCACAAACCGTTCCTTTCCGTCATAACACAATTGAGAGCAAGAAAAGAAGCGGAATTTTACCCGCTCCATTCATGGATGTACGAATGCCTATGATGACGGGATCGAATGCATACCTAAAGCGTATGATTCGTACATATCATGTATCGAATCAGTCGAGATGGAGAGGACGCAGATGATGAAAATCACTCTGGAAGTCGCCAAAGTGTTGATTCACGCAGCGGAACTCCGGGCAAGGGATCTCGGGATCGCGGAAGTGATCGCCATCGTAGACGATGGCGGGAATTTCGTTGCTTCTCATCGGATGGACCATGCCTGGCTGGCCAGTGTCGACATCGCCCATAATAAGGCATGGACGGCGGTCGCGCTAAAAATGCCCACGGCGAGCCTTGCTCCGTTGGCGGTCCCGAGCGGGGAGCTGTACGGGATCAATACAACCAACCACGGACGCCTGGTCGTGTTCGGAGGGGGGATTCCGTTGTCGTTCGAAGGGAGAATCGTCGGGGCGGTCGGCGCAAGCGGCAGTACGGTCGCAAACGACATTGAGGTTGCGAAAGCGGCGGTGCGGGCTTTCGAAACCTATCCGAAGGCGCGGATCGGGTCTTCCGGGAGCTTGCTGTAAACCTGGCGGTTTTAGCCCTATAACGAAACTGGGTCCCGCCAATATTGACGAAAAATCGGCTAAACACATGGGGCTGTCCCTCAGGGTACAATACCCCGTGGCACAGCCCCTCTTCTCATGTCATCATTTAAGGCTTCAGGACGAATTTAATGCATTCGTCCGCATGGTTGTAAAAGGTGTTGTACGCGTTATGCGCCTGATCGAGCGGCACTTTAT
The DNA here is from genome assembly GCF_900114475.1 of Paenibacillus sp. 1_12. Taxonomy (GTDB): domain Bacteria; phylum Bacillota; class Bacilli; order Paenibacillales; family NBRC-103111; genus Paenibacillus_S. The sequence goes on from NZ_FOTE01000031.1 coordinate 10,549, forward strand.
GCGTGATGATCTCCGTCGGATCGAACTCGCCTGCCATAATTTTTTGATACAGCATCGGCATGTAATGAATCACAGGCGCCTGTCCCATGGTCAGCTTCACGTTTCGTTCCCAAATGTTTCCGAACATGAACTGGTTGTATTTAGAACCGTATACACCCGTAATCTGAATCGTGCCGAATTTCCGCACCGCATTCATCGCGATGTTGATCGGGCTGAGCGTTCCGCCAACCAGCTTGGCCTTCTGCTCTTCCTCCTCCAATGGCGTCTTCTTGCCGTCCATTCCGACGCAATCGATGACGACATCCGCACCCCCGCGTGTTATTTCTTTTATATGCAGCCCCATGTCTTTGAAATCTTCAAAGTTGAAGATTTCGACGTTATTCATTTTTTTGGCATGGTTCAGCCGGTACGGGAGATTGTCGATCGCGATGACCCGTTTGGCCCCTTTCATCCAGGCGAATTTTTGCGCCATCAACCCGACGGGGCCGCAGCCGAGCACCACCACCGTATCCCCCTGCTTCACGCCGCCGTTGTCCACGCTCCAATAGGCCGTCGGCAGCACGTCGGACAGGAACAGGAGCTTCTCATCCTCCAATTCGCATGACTCCGGAATAACGAACGGCATGAAATTGCCGTACGGCACGTAAAGCAATTCGGCTTGTCCGCCCCAATAATTCCCGTAACGTTCGGTAAACCCAAAGTAAGCTCCCGTATCCACTTGGGGGTTGGGGTTGGAGTTGTCGCATTGGCTCTCCATTTCATGCTGGCAGTAATGACAGCTGCCGCACGAGATATTGAACGGGAGCACGACCCGGTCCCCTTTTTTGACCTTTGTCACCTCAGGGCCCACTTCTTCGACGATGCCCATCGGTTCATGTCCGACCACGTATCCGGTTTGGGCTTGAATCGCCCCCTGGTATATATGGAGATCGGAACCGCATATGGCGGTCGAGGTGATCCTGACGATAATCCCGTCTTTTTTTTGAATCGTCGGATCTGCAACCTGCGTGACTTGCATGTTCTTCATGCCATGGAAAGTTACAGCCTTCATTATCGTCCTCCTGTTATGACATGCCTTGAATTTGCATGCATGCTTCTATTATGGGATTGGAGAGTGAGGATCATACTTTCGATGTAAGGTATTTTCGACAGCCGCGGAGTGGACTCCCCCCGATCTCCTTGACACATAGTTAAGACCAAAGAATCACCTAGATTGTAGTTCGTACTCCAGAGGCGTTTTAAAACCGAGAGCGGAGTGCATGCGTTTGGTGTTATAATACATTTCGATATATTCAAAAATAGCACGTTTCGCTTCCCCTGCGGTCGAAAACCCTCCTTGATTCATTGTTCGCGTTTTAATGTTTTATAAAAAGATTCCATGACTGCATTGTCATAAGGATTGCCCCGTCTGGACATGCCGATGATCGCTCCATAGCTTCTGACAATGGCTTGAAATCGCTTGCTTGTATATTATATTGGGAACCTCGATCGGTAGGAATCATAAGACCGACCGGGGGGTGCGCTCCTTGTCTATGGCCTGTTTGAACGCGTCGATTACTAACTGATCGGTCATCCGGGTTTGCATGGCCCAGCCTACAACTTTTCTTGAAAATACATCGATCCATGTCGCCAAATACAGAAAACCACCGGTCTGCAAAGGGTGTAGGTAATCTCGCCGATCCATAAGACGTGTTTGGCCTTGGTGTCAAAAACCGTTTGACCAAGTTTTCAGCAACTCCTTCGGAGGAAGGCTTGCGGGAGGTCACTTTCTTTTTTCGCTAGGGAAGAGCCGCTAGTCCAATTTGTTGCATGTGCCGTGTCACTCGGTTTTTACTCGTGAAGTTACCTCGGCGGCAAAGTTCCAACGCGATCCGCGGACTGCCATAACGCCCTTTGAACTCGGTGTAAATCTTGCGGATATCGTCGATAAGGATTTCGTTATCGAAAACGCGGTTGCTTTTACGACGCTTTAGCCAGTCGTAGTAGCCCTGCCGGCTTACCTTAAGGAGACTGCAGAGCAGCTTTACGGTGTACTTCTTGGTGTGTTTCCGGATGAAGGTGTATTTGACTTCTCCCCCCGCTTCGAGTATTCCTGAAATTTTTTTAGGATTTCATTTTCCAATTCCAGCTCTTCCAGACGCTTTTGCAGGCGCTGAATCTCCAACTCCGTGTTAGGAACAGAAACACCATTGCCTGTAAAGCCTTTGTCACCATGCTGCTCATATTCGTATAACCATCGACTCAGCATGCAGTGATTTCGCCACATGGGGCACCTTTCTGCCTTCTTCTAGCACCTGTAAGACAGCTTCCACTTTAAAGGCCTTGTCGTACTTTCTTCGTTTCAAAACAAACAACCCCTTTACACAAGAGTATGGCTTGGGCTTGTTCAACTTCCTTTTCATGCTCTAATAAAATAAAAACTCAAGCAAGATTCTCTTGAGTTTCGTAAAATTTGTTTTATGGTAAATGCGGCTCTCAAAAATGCTACATCCTCACGAGCAACACACAGCACTCCACATGTGTCGTATGCGGATTAATCAACGAGTTTGATAGTAACTGTTATAGTCGGTTGGAACCTTGATTTTACTAGTTTTCGGTGTTAGCACTATGTTCCAGTTGGATCTTTTTTGTTGGTTGTTGTTATACTTTATCACCAATTCAACACCAGTTTAACACCAAGACACATGACCCTGTAAACAGGAGCCTGTCGTATTCGTAAGTTTTCAACATGATGTCACCGTACTCGCCATACAAAAGCTCAAAAAAAGAGCCTTGGAATCATCCAAGGCACATTTATGGCCGATCAACTGAAGCAACTATGGCCTTTCGCCCGCTTCATGTATATTACGTCCGTCAGCGAAGGTCAAATGCGTGTAGCTGCTAACTCTATTTTGGGCGCTTCTTCCCAATACCGCAGCTGCCATTCCACTGGGACTGCCGCATATATGCCTTATCACGATATAGCCGGTATCCTTCTTCTCGAGGTACCCCTGCGACGAAAGGGATTCAAGGATAATAAAGTGCGAGCTATCCTTGTCATGGTCGTTCGATAGGTAAGAACCCGGGAGCATCGTGAGCATTTCTAATTTCTTCACATGTTTATCATAAAATCCCTTCGCCTGAGATCCCAGGAAAATATTAGGGATTTTATGTATTTGCTCAGTTGGTTTGATAAATTGTTTAGCCATCTATATAGCCTCCTTCGTTTCGGATGGGATACGGTCAGTATAGCACGTGATGCAATACGGTTGGTTGCCTGGCCTATGAATAGAGATCGGTATTACAACAAAATCCCCCAATAATGTTCCGAGAGATTTCCTCAAAGCCATAAACCCAATTAATGGGAGAGGATTCCCAATTGTTTGGCCTTCTGGGTAATATCTACATCCTGGTAAGTCCTTGCTCGAATTTCTTCAGGTACTTCGTTCTCAGAAACGATTCTTGTATCGCTCTCAATGGTAATGATTTGTTGATTGCTGCTGTATTTCCTTATAAACATGCGTGACCAGGACTTGATTCTGTATTTAATCGAGTTGACCCAGCTTTTGATATTTTCCCAGAATGCACCAAGTGCCGCTCCGGCTAGTAGTCCGATGATGATCCATTCGATGATTAACACTGCTCTCACGGTAACTCAACTCCATAGTGATGATTACTTCTGTGCAATACCGGCTATTCCAATACTCTTGATATCAAAGTACTGCTCTAGGAAGCTATGAAAGTTCTCAAACTCGTAGAGAAGCATTGCATGGCATAGCTGCTGCTTCTGATCGAAGGTTAAGAGCTCGGCAAATAATTTCGTCCCACAGCCTCAATGACATAACAGTGAACAGGAAATCGGTCCGCAATCCGAGTAGCACTCGGAAAGCATTCGCTGATCCATGTGTGGTAGGCTTGGGCCAAATCCATCACGACTGCTTTTGGCGTTAATTGCAGAAAGTTCGGATGTCGCTCGATATATGCGCGTAGTTCATCCAGCTTTCGTCCGGGTAAAATATCGAGTAACGTTTCGCAACGAAAAAACTAAGTAGTGCTACCTATCTGATAGGAACAATATTTCCCATAAAATATAAAATAACCCGAACCATTCCTACCTAAAATGTAGGATGACTCGAGTTAACAATTTTGTTGGTTACGTTGGACTGAGGCTTTTTCACAATTAACAGCTCAAATTCCCCTTGACGATTCCGAGGCACGTGCTTATCGATGTAATCACTAGTATACTTGCAGAATCACGACTTGACAGGTTGAGAAAGAAGTTTACACCTGAAGAAAAAGCACGCATCGTACTGGAAATATTGAAGGAAGAAAAATCGGTTTCGCAGCTTGCATGCGAACACGGGATCCACACGAATGTCACAATAGGCGGAAAACAGAGACTGTGAAGAACTTATCCCAATTATTCGTGGTTGAGTATCCCGCGGCGGAAAGCACTCGGTTGCACAAGTGTTGATATGAAAGTAACCATTTGCCCTCCGTCCGCGAATGTAACCCACCCTCGGTTATGCATTCACGATCCTGATCTCGCTTCCAGGTCACTCCGGATTCACAAACTTTTCCTTAATATTCCAAATCCATAGTGTTCTCTCCTCGTATAGCGATTTGAAGTACATGTTGAACTCTTACTATCGTTCAAAAAAGAGTAACAGGCTCGTATCTGTACGCCTCGATAAACAATTCTCATGGGTCGTGGCCCACCCGCAGGGACTTTTTATTCGGTTAAATCCCTCATTAAATCGATCAAGAAACAAAGCCGCACTCACTTGAGCGTTCGGAAGTAAATGAGATTATACCTGCAGGGTTGTATTTATCGTTGAATGCCCCAAACGTTTTGATACAATCCGAATATCCTCACCCTCGTTTAGCATAATGCTTACACTCTGATGCCGAAGATCATGAAAAGTTATTCTTGGCTCATGTGAAGGCTTTAATTTATCAACTGCAGTTTGGATTTGTATGAGATTGATAGTATTTGAGACGAGTTCTCCTAAATTAGGATACTCGTCTTTTTTCTTTGAATGGTAGATGAAAAGAAAGTATAGGTCATTATACCAGGCTAATAGTGGAAAATTATAGAATTGGATAATCGGCTAGTCCCCCCTATGTTATTTGAACATATTATGCAAATGACACTATAAGACATCTATAAGGGGAGGAGAAACAACTATGAAACCTTAACTCATAAGCGGTTCGTTCAGTTCACTAGAGAGATAGTAGAGATGATATTTAAGATCTTACTTTATCGAAAAGAGGTTGAATTAAAATGCTGCAAGATTTCATGATTCCTATCACCATTCTGTCGTTTCTGTGTACCATAACTTTTATTTTCTTGCATCCTAATGTAAATGAATCAATTCCAGCAACAATTGGCGCCATCTTTGTACTCCTTAGCGGAAGTGTTACTTTATCTGATTTGGGTAAAATAACTGAAACCATTGGTGGAGCAGCCGTAACCATTATGGCAACAATTGTTATGGCCATCGTTTTGGAAAGTTTTGGGTTCTTCAATTGGTCTGCTGAGAAACTTCTGGAACGGGCAAGAGGATCAGGGATACGCCTATTCTGGTACACAAACTTGTTTTGTTTTCTGATGACCCTTTTTGTTAACAACGACGGTAGTATATTAATTACAACACCGATCTTACTCATGCTGCTTCATAAATTAGGTCTTAAAAACCACCATAAAATTCCTTATCTTCTATCCGGTGCTTTAATTGCAACAGCTTCTAGTGCACCTATTGGCGTAAGTAATATTGTAAATTTAATTGCATTAAAAATTGTTCATATGGACCTCTATATGCACACGGCGATGATGTTTGTTCCTGCTTCACTTGGTCTTGTACTCCTTACACTCCTTTTATTTATCAGTTTTTATCGCGTATTACCTCGTAAACTATCAACAATTAATGCGGAATCCTTAAATCAAACACATCCGCTGAAAGAAATTTCGTCACCGATTCCGAAAGAGAATCAAACCAAATTCATGCGGAATATCTTAATCTTTGTATTCAGCGTTCGTGTAAGTCTATTTGTTGCCTCTTTCATTCATTTTCCTGTTCCATTGATGGCTGTTATCGGTTCTGCATTCCTGCTGGGATGGCGTTGGTATTATTTGAGAATTACACCTGCAGACATGATTACAAAAACGCCTTGGTATATACTCATTTTTGCCTTCAGTATGTATGTGATTATATATGGTTTGCATAATATCGGATTAACCCAAATGCTCATCCATCTTATGCAACCTCTCATTTCCGGAAATTTACTTCATGCAAGTGTAATGATGGGAATTCTGCTTTCTATATTATCTAATTTATTTAACAATCATCCTGCATTGATGGTAGGAACGTTAACCTTGACGAACATGGGTCTTGATCCTCTTACCTTAAAAATTTCTTATCTGGCGAGTGTAATTGGTAGTGATATCGGATCCCTTCTTTTACCAATTGGAACACTTGCGACCTTGATGTGGATGCACATTATCAAAAAAGGAAAAGTAAAGTTAAGCTGGGTCCAATACTTGAAGGTGACTTCTACGGTCATCCCAATCACTGTTATATTCACGTTAGTCATTCTAGCATTTTGGGTATCCTGGTTTTTTTAATGCGGTAGATATGATCATAACTGGAGGTTATTTGTATGCGAGTGCTTCAACAATTTGTTGGTCAACAAGTGATCGTTGATATTTCAGGAAATAATATTTGTAAAGGTAAATTAATCGATTTAGGGTTGGATATTATGGTCGTGGTCAATGAACAACAGTTCTATTATATCCCCTTAGTCAACGTTCAGAATGTAAAATTGAATTCAGAGTCTAGTACGGAACCAGAAAATAGATCTGATGAAACGCCAATCGATTATCAAGCGGATAGCCTCTCATTTCGGAAGATATTAAATGCTGCAAAAGGACAATTTGTAGAGATTTATGTAACTGGCAATAAAACGATCCATGGTTATTTAACCAGTATTATGAATGATTATTTCGTCTTCTACTCTCCTGTCTATAAAGCCATGTTTGTGTCTATGAACCACTTAAAATGGTTAATTCCTTATCGCTCTAATCACACCCCATATTCGCTTAATAACCAATCACTTCCTTTGAGTCCTATCAATATTACTTTATCAAGAACTTTTGAAGAACAGTGTAAAAAGCTAGAAGGAAAACTAGTTGTTTTTGATCTTGGGGATAACACTAAAAAAATAGGCTTCCTTCAGAAAGCGGATAGTGATTTCATAGAGCTTATTAATGCCAATGGAGATAAAGTATTTTGGAATCTACAGCATTTAAAAACGGTATATACGACATGATTGTTGAAGTATCTTTCTTCGAAATAAAAAAAACGACCTTCTAGGGGAAGGTCGATCGAAAAAAGGTTGAATAATGCAATTATGCACACCTCACTATATGAGACTATGGTCTTAAAAGTTTGGGTGTCTAACTAGACGTAAAAAAGTATGGTTGGCTTCACCGATCCAAGCCATATTTCGTAGCAACGTTCCGTCGCCTGGAAGGGTTAACGCCGGAGCAATTCAAGAAAATGTACCAGTGAGTTGACGGACGAAACAACGACGAATAACCCTGAAGGGCTAAAAGCTCTTCAAGGCTATCCGTGGAACAACAAATATTGATGTTATCGCTGGATCGTATCGCTCGAGGAATGAATGCTCGGCCTTTCAGTTCAGCACACGGTACGCCCGCTCTGTGCTTACGATCGCTTCACGCCCTGCGAAGCGTTGTCCCGATCCTTGACCTCTCGGTAAAACTGATCGAACAGTTGCTCCGTATCCTTTTCCTTGGCTTTACTTCAGCATAGCTTTAGAAGCATCAACTCCAGTTACAGAATATAACCCCGTATGAGCTCCAGCCATTGGGCAAGACTTTGCTCGATAAGGTAACTTCCTTGATCGTACCTATCCGCTATTTTTCTGTAATCGGCTTTCTGCATCTGGACCACCCCATCCGTTCGGTTAATTTAGAAGCATGTAACTAAAGCACCGTTGTAATAAACTATGTAGTCTACAAAAGGGAACTTCTTCAAAAAATGATTAGCCGCACTTGGCGGCCGCGCCGTGGTAATAATAATATGAATTCCAGAATCAAAACATCTTTTAACAGCCTGATAATTCCTAGGAGATATCAATTTATCACTACCGAGCAAGGTTCCATCCAAGTCTTATTTGGAAGTGATGTTTTTACATATTTGATATCTCCAACTTCAAACAGACGATATGGTTATGTTTGTTATCCTTCGAAACAACTCACCTCCGGATCAAGTTCAAATAATAATACTACAAATAATGTCACAAACCGATTCTGCTAAGGTTGTCGGGAATCGGACAATGTTCTTGTCACCAATCGGGAATCGGATCAAGTTCTTGTCATCGCAAAATGACAAGAACTTGATCCGATAACTAAAAAAGCCCGCGGTTTACGCGGACTTCATTCGGACAATGATCTTGTCAACCGACACAATTGTCGGATGACAAGAACATATATCGTTAAATGACAAGAACTTGTATTGTTTCCCTCCTACATTAGCTGCCTGCTGGATGATGTGCTTATTTACGATCAAATCTGCATAAGAGTTCGTTTATATCTCCTCTTCCAGTTTACATATGGTATGATGGAAAATGAAAATATTAGGCTGAGGTGAAAAAAGATGAGTTTAAAACTTGCTAATTTAGAACGGATTTATGTGGGGAAAACGAAAGATGTTTATGCTTATGACGAGAAGTCCATCGTGCTTCACTCAAAAGATAGTGTAACGGGTTGGAAGGTTCAGAATCCTGACGGCACAGTTACTGTGGTTGAAGACCCGGGTGCCAACGAAGTCATTGGCGAAGTGGCGGGAATTGGTCTGAAGAACATCATTTCCAGCGTTCACTATTTTAATATGTTTGAGGCCGCAGGACTGTCGACGGCATTCTTAGATGCTGACCTTACAGAGAAAAATATTCTGCTCAAAAAAGCTGAGAAAGTCGGACACGGATTGGAATGCATCGTCCGCTTCAAAGCCATGGGTAGTATTCTGCGGACCTATCCTGACTATGTCAAAGAAGGTCAGGAGCTTACCGATTTCTTTGAAGTAACTACCAAACACGATGCTGCTGGAGATCCACGAATTTCAAAAGAATTCTTGACCAACCCAGACTTTGGACCGGCCATGACTTCAAATCAATACGATGATACCAAAGCCCTCTGTCTGAAAGCCGCCGGTATCATCAAAGACGACCTTGCCAAGCACGACCTTGACTTGATAGACATCAAATTCGAAATCGGGATGGTTGATGATCAAATCATTCTTATCGACGAAATCTCCGCCGGTATCATGCGCGTCTTCAAAAACGGCAAACAATTCTCAGAAGAAGAACTAGCAGACTTTTTCGTCTCACAAAGCGCTTAAATTCAAAAACAGCCTGACATGATTGTGCAGGCTGTTTTGATTTTCGAGTTCTATTCGGAAGCTTCAAGGTGCGACTTCAAAGTATCCCTTAGTTTTTTAAATTTGGCAAAAAAGCAACTCAAATGTCTAATCGACAGAAGAAGCTTTGCCGCGATGCCCGCGGCGGTGCCAGGCGCCAACGGCGATCGAGGCGGCTCTGAGCTATAGCCGGCCGAACGCATCTGTGGCAGGCTCACGAATAATCTTCTAAATGAGTGAGTGAGAAACCTTGTCATCCACGGCAAACAATATAAATTCTTGTCCCTTTTCGGCTAACGATATAAGTTCTAGTCAGTGACTTTGGACAAGAACTTATATCATTTAAACAAAAAACGCCGCAACTATGCCGCGTTCATTCGATATATGTTCTTGTCATCCTACATTTTCCTTTTGACATAAAATACAAAATAAACTATTAGCAATATTGACCCCAAAATCAGTAGCGGAAAACCAAGAACTACTTGATTAGCAAACTGTTCAAATCCTTCGCCTTCCTTTAAACAAAAGTAGAAACCTAGTAAAAAACTAATAATTGCAGACATGAGCAGAACAAGCAACTCTAGTCCCCCCATTTAAATGACTTTGAGTATATTTTATCCTGAATGTACGCAATGAAATAGTACTATTTTACACTAGTTCCACTTAACTCCTTTTACGTTACCTACCTCTTAGCTTAATGCCTAGCAGTACATCTGTATCAAATGCTATATTTTGTGAAGTAGTTCTGATGGAGCTATCGTTTTCTGTTTCTTAAAGAAGGTGCGAGCCACTTTAAGCAATATTATTATAAATTTCATCTTCCATTTCATAATCAAAACGTTTCAAATCGATCTTCTCAGGCTTATTTTTACGTTCCCAAGCTATAGTTTTTTTCAAGCCTTCCCAAAATGGAACTATTTCTTTAAAATCAAGATCCGTTCTAATTCTTGATGAGTCCATAATAAGATGTTGTTTCGTATTTAAGAGATTAAATCCAATTTGGTCAGGTAACGTGGGAACAGTAATTTCTTTTCCGTTCCAACCTGCCCCTTTACCAATCGCCTTTATCCAATCAGCCCTTGGTAAAGTTTCTATTTCACCGATATTATAAATTTTCCCTGATGCACGGTCTTTTGTAATAGCTGCTACGATCCCAGAGGCGACATTCTCAACATATGCATGTGTCCACCTGAATTGAGCAAAATCTTCACTCAATAAAATAAAATCTCTATTATCATCCATTCGTTTTAAAAATTCAAAAGTTCGGTGCTGATTATCTCCCGGACCATACACAGCCGGTAAACGAAGAATAGTTCCGGGCAAGTCATCGTCGCCCATTATAATTTGTTCGACTAATATTTTGTCATATTCCATGTTTCCACTATTTCTATATGGAAATAACTTTTCTCTTAAATTTGGATCTTCTGTAAGCGGTAAGGGCTCAAGAGGATGGGTTTCGTTTCTGATCATTAGATCGTAAGCACGGTAAACATCCCCGCTGCTAATTGCCACAATCCTTTTAGCTATACCTTTAAAAGTCCTCATAACTACATCAGCATGTGATCGTTTAGAAGGAATCATATCAAGTACAACATCAGGTAAATAATGTTTAAATTCATCTTTATAATTAATTAATTGTTCTCTATCTCCAATTATGTGCCTTACTTTTCCCGATAAATCATAACTAGTTGTTTGACCACGATGAAATAAGACCACTTCATGACCTAACTCAAGTAATTGGCTAACAACAAAAGGACCAATAAATCTGGTACCTCCAATTATTATGATCTTCATTGTTATCATCCCTTCGATTTCACAAATCTAGGTGAATCATACTAAATTATAACATACCGAGTAAAATTGAGATGTAAATTGAACCCCTCCTTGTTCTTCAACAATTCTGCCTGGCAGCTCAACACCCAACAGGACATCTGTACAAAAACTTTTATTTTGGAAGATATCCTTAGACAGAAAGAGATCCACATGACCTGGAGCGGACACGCAGCGGGGTTTGGGGATCAAAAAAAGCCAGCAGCGTGTGAGCTACTGACTTTGAAATCTTATTTGCTTGGGCAATTTTTATTAGGGCATTGAACCTCGGTGTCATAGCTAATTCGATTCGTAGCCGACCAATCGCTTTCCTGCTCTATTTCGTAATCGATAATAAATCCCTGTTCACATTTACAAGGTTGCTTAGACACTTGACTTCTTCCAATTACTTTCCAACCATGTCCCATCACACATACCACCTTTTTAAATGACATCAGGAGAAGCGATTTTGTCACACGGAAAAAACTGTAGCTCCGTTCGTAATATGTATCGGCAAAATATAATTGGAATTTAAAACAAGTCCAAGGTAAATCGCGGGGGTACATATGTATCAAACATCTTAATTTTGTGAGGATGTTACCTGCGGTGTCTACAAAAAACGCGATAACGCATCAAACAAACAGAAAGGCCCTATTTACCACTTCCCCCTTTCTTGCGAAGTTAGAAGCTACTGGGAGATTAATGCAATACATATATTATGAGGAAATGTTACAATCCAAGTGGAACAGTGCCCTTATGCACTAATTAAACTCAGATTGGAGTAAGTTTCTATGAAAAAATGTATGTATTGCTTAGAGGGAAAACTGGGTCTTACAAAGGAACATATCATTCCGTCCGGTTTATTAGAGATGTATCCCGAACAGGACGTCACATATACTTCAACAGTCGAAAAAAAAGTTCAAAGCTATAAAGACAACCAAGGGCATTCAATAAAAGACGTTTGTGAGACTTGTAATAATAACCTTTTAGGACCACTAGATACCTACGGAAACAATTGGATACGTAATTATTTTTTGGAGAAGTATGCAGGAGATCCGACGAAAACAGTAAATTATGATTTCCATATGCTGCAACGTTGGTTAATAAAAATCACCTATAATGTTGCTCGTTCCTCTGGCCTTAATTGCGAATGGTTTCATGATGAGCTTGGCTATATACTTCATAACATTCAGGATCAGTTGCCGCCTGTATCAATATTTGGTGGTTTGCACGTCGATATGACAGCATTTGGAGAAGATAAAGCCTTACTACTTAGCCCAATTAGTTCATATAGACCGTTATACGTTTATCATTCACCTAGAATTTTGGAAAATGGAATATCCTTTTGTATGAAACGCAGGTTTCCGCTTGATAAAGATAAGATGAAGATCAAAAGAGCAGAGCATGTGTTAACTATAAGATTTGGTTCAGCTATGTTTTTGGTTATTCTATGGAATAAGGAAATATTCTCGTCCGCGGTAGATAAGTTCAATGCTATTTTCGAAGCTAAGTTTCCATATAGATAATTTAAACCCGATCAAACGGAAATTGCTTTACAACGAGTTACGGATAGTATGAACTGTTTCCAGCCTGGAATTATACAAAGTAAGAAAGCAATGGAAGAAGCAGACGAAGGAATTCGACAAACTTCTTGTTTTAAGCTTCTGGATTAATTCTATTCTCTAAGCACATATAATTCCCTCTTTTATCCTTTAAAGGAATCATCTTGTCATTGAACTAACAATTTGCCCGTTAGGTGAGCCAAAAAGACTGCCGATTGTGCCGTCAGCCTTGTCAGTGTTTTATCCAACTATATGTATCCGTTACTTCAATGGAACTGAATAAAAACCAAAGTTGAATTTATATCGTATTTACGGTTCCTGATATACCATCTAATGCGTTTTCATACAACTCATACACCATACTCCATTCAGCAGTCTTATCATTTACATGGAAAATGTCGTACTGGTAAGTAGGAATGAAACCCAAATTTTTATAGATTTTTGGGTTTCCACAAAGAAAAACTGCACGATACCCCACGTCTCATACAATACGACCTGCCCAACCAGTTTTCCATCCTCATTTTCAGCAACTAATGAAAGCTCCGGTACGAAGGTATCCTTTTTTCGTACCTCATTCAAATAGTCTGGTTCCGTTCCATCTGCATGAGAAGAGGTCGCAAATGATGCCCTTAAAAGTTGGTACACTTCTTCGTAATCTGAAGGCTTTTCCTGACGTATTTTCACAAAATCACTTCCTGTTCAAAATTCATCTCACACAACCACGCGACTGAATTCCTTAATTTTTAATCTTAACCAAATTATAACAGATGCCGAATGAATTTGGCAGAAAATACAACTATAAATTGAACTATACTGCCAGTTAGCACAACGCGGCCGCCGCGTGTAGGGTGATTAAGGTGTGATACCCAATTTCACATATATTACTAGTGATAACTCCTTTTGAAAGTGATATTTTTACGTATTTGATATCTCCAGCTTCAAACAGACGATATGGTTATGTTTGTTATCCTTCGAAACAACTCACCTCTGGATCAAGTTCAAATAATAATACTACAAATAGTGTCACAAACCGATTCTGCTAAGGTTGTCGGGAATCGGACAATGTTCTTGTCACCAATCGGGAATCGGATCAAGTTCTTGTCATCGCCAATTGACAAGAACTTGATCCGATAACTAAAAAAGCCCACGGTTTCCGTGGACTTCATTCGGACAATGTTCTTGTCACCCGACAGATGTCCAGCAGTCTAACGACAAGAAAATTCCCATAAAACGATCGTTGGGAGCATTGCGCCCGATACGGACGTCGAGAAGTTAATGATTGTCCCGCCTTGCGCTATATGCTTCATCGCTTGTTGGCAAGCAAAATAAGTCCCTTTAACGTTGAGCGTGAAATGTCGATCGAAAATCTCCTCCGACACGTCCGCGATCACATTGTTTTCCATAATCCCAGCATTATTGATCAGTATGTCCACACGCCCGAATCGCTCTAGCGTTTCTGAGAACAACGCTTCGACTTCGCTCACCTTGCTCACATCGGCTTGGATTGCCGCCGCTTGGCCGCCAAATTGCTCAATCGTCATTACAACCTCGTCCGCTTTGCCCCGGCTTGAGGAATAATTGACCGCCACCTTCGCTCCGGATCGTGCTAATTGGATGGCCACTTGCCGACCGATGCCTCGCGACGCCCCGGTGACGATCGCGACTTTTCCATTCAAACTCATTTCCTTCCCTCCCCTTTAACATGTTCTGGACCTATCGATCATTCGCCTTGCAAATTCATTATAGTAAGTATTAGTATGGTGCCGTTAGACCATTACTATCCGATCCTTGCCTAATTCTCTTCCTTCACCAAATATAAAAGTAAAAATCATCCATCTTGGAAAGGCTGGCCGACATGGACACAATGGACGAATCGCATCGCATGGAACAAGCGTTGCAGCAATTGGCACTTCTAATACGTCGACATGCCCCTGATAGCGACGGCCATTCCTTCTTTGTCGCTGATGCTGCCACTCATTTGTCGGAACCGTTGGAATCCGTCTACAAACCATCCATTTGCGGCGTGGCGCAGGGCATTAAGATGGCCACGCTGGCTGATGAAACCTACCGATACGATCCTTCGACTTACTTGGTCACTTCCGTCGAATTGCGATCATGGGCAGAATTGTCGAGGCTTCACCCGAGATTCCCTATTTAAGTTTGAAACTGAGCTTCGACGCCGCCGTCATCCTGGAGATCGTTGAAAAAACGAATCGGCCGGCTTCCGTCCCCGTGGAATCCGGCCGAGGTATAACCGTGAACCAAACGTCTCCAGTGTTACTCGAAGTCATCGTTCGGCTCATGCAACTGCTCGGCACGCCTGAAGACATTTCAGTTCTGGCGCCGCTTATCATCCGCGAAGTTCTGTATCGGATGCTTCAGGGCGAACAAGGTGCGCTCCTTTATCAATTTGCGATCAGCGGCAGCCATGCCTACAACATCACTCAAACAAATCGGTTGATCAATCGGCAATATGACCGCCCGCTGGCGATCGGGCACCTCACAAAGTCCGTGAATTTGAGCATATCGGCACTTCATAAGCATTTCAAGCGCGTCACGGAGATGAGTTCATTTGAAAAAATCGCAACAATTATTTTGCGATGTTTTTAGGATATTCGGATTTTATGGTGGAAAACGGCTTATAATTTGCTCTTCTCTAGCAGAGTGGTTACTTCCGCTTCACGAGTAAAATCAATTTTCTGCCTCCGATGATGGAAAAAGTAATAAATGATAAGAGTAAATAACATGATTAGTCCACCGATCAGGTACATCATGTGATAGCTTGTCATTGCTGCAAGAATACCGAGTAAATAGGAACCTATTCCATATCCTGAGTCAAAAAACACTAAAAACGTACTCATAGCAACTCCTCTACGATGACTGGGTGAAGCTTTAACCGCAATGGTCATAAAGGTAGGGAAAATAGCACCATATCCGAGTCCAATAATTCCTGCCGTAATAAGAAATACAGATGCTGAATAAGATTGGCTTAACCAGATCATTCCGAAAATGAATAAGATCATACCTGGATAAGCAAGGACATGCTCTCCTTTTCGATCGAATAATCGCCCGGTAAAAGGTCGAGTTAGGAGGATCATTAATGCCAAAACGACAAAGAAGTAGCTTGCAATACTCTCCAGCCCAAGCGTTTTGGCATATACTGAGATAAATGTAGATAAGGCACCATAAGAAAACGCAAGAAAAAAACCAACTACGGAAATAGGCATCGCCAGCGTCTCAAAGTAACGTCGAAACCCTTTGACAAATACCTTTGATGTTGCGTTCACGTGACTCGGGAGCCTTGTAATAAACCCACACAATAAAGACAGCAGAGAAAAAACAGCAACCGCTATGAACATAACACCATAGTTAATTTGCGTTGTTATCCATAAGCCTACAAAAGGCCCAATTACCATCGCGAGACTCATAAACAAACTAAAATACCCAACTCCTTCTCCTTTCCGATGTTCAGGGATAATGTCCAAAACAATGGCTGAAGTGGATGTAGTCACCATCCCAAAAGCAAAACCATGAATAAACCGCAATACGAGAAGGGTCGAATAGTTGTCAATCCATGTATACGACAAACTACATAACGTAGAAATAATTAAAGTAATTATTAAAAGTTTTCGTTTGCTTATCTCGTTTAACCACTTTCCGGTTAAAGGTCTTGAAATGACCGCAGTAATAATAAAAAGCGTGATAACAAGTCCGATGCCTTCCCTACTCCCATGCAGCTCATCGAGTACAAATTGTGGCAAGGTAACGGCTAACATATAAAAGGTCAAGAAGATAAAAAAATGACTTAAACTGATCGTTACAAAATCCCGACTCCATAATCTGCCCACGCTGATCCCTTCTTTCTTTTAAATAAACAATTCACCTCCCACACTTTGCAGTTTTTCATAATACAATGCTAACCAAGCAACTGCCCCAAGGCTTAAAGACAGAATGCCGATGATGAATTGCCTTCGGAATGAAATCGGAGAGCCGGATTTACATAATAGGTGATTTCGAAAATGCAAGGGAATACCCCTATAACAATCCAGAATGTAGATGATGCAGTCAGCCCGAAAGATTTGGCTGCTTTTGGCAGCGCTTATTATCTTTTGTGTTCATGATGACGAGAACAATAGTAATTCCGAAGAGGAATGTAACAGCCCTTCCCTTCATACCCATGACATTGTTTGTTTTCACGCTATTTGAATCATGCTTTAATTATGCGCTTCTTTTAAGGCAAAACCTCGGTCCAGTTTGTGTTTCATTAGTTCTATTATAATTGAATAATAAAACAACAGTTTTATATGCACTGAGCGATCCCATTCGCTTGTTAATCGTTTCGGACCTCTACAAAGGATGTGAACTGGCATGTGGGGACTTCGAACCCCGTTTTGAAATCCACGATATCTCATCATGCCCGCACATTAAGAGAACTGGCGTCGTAAGAGTTTGCATACAAGATACCCAGCGGTCATATTCTTGAGGACCTAGGATCTAGAATTACGTTTCCCTGGATTATTAACATCTATACTGTCCTCTTACGAAGCTTCCGATGATAAACCAAAGCTACTCCATCTGGAGTAAATTCCAAAGAAAGTACAATGAGCTAACCTACTGATGAAATGGTAGAAATTCTAAAGGAGATTACTCTCTAACTAGCTACGGTTTGATTTGTTGCGTATTCGCTTGGTTAGCCGGTCGCTATTACGTTAGTAAAAAATAGGAAATATCGTATTGTACAAGCAAATAAAAAAATGGGTGCATCCATCTTCTTTAACAAAATAAGCCAAGCTGCCATTATGATCGACTCAATACTTTGGATACTCAAAATGTGCTAGTACTGTTTGCACTTTTCAAGAATGGCTTACGGTTGATTCAGCACCCCATCTATTCATTCCAGGTCAAATCTTTGGACAGATTTAATTAGATAGTCCAAGTTGACTTATTTGTTCCTGAAGAAGCTCGGTAAATTTTAGAACTGTTTGCCCCCTATATTTCTCCTTGTGATAAATTAGTCCAACTTGCCGACTAAATGGGGCTTCCTCAATACTCAATGTTCTTATTCCAGGCCTGTTCCACTGCTTAATCAAGGTTTCTGAAAGGATAGAGCCCCCGACTCCTGCTTCAATAAGGTTGATAATTGATTCAATAGAATCGGTTTCGATGGTAGGTCGTAAATGAATATTCCTGAGGCTGCAGATAGCATCAATCTGCTGCCGACACTGATAATTCTCAGGAAACAAAACAAGAGAGAGGTTCTTAAGATCCTCTAGGCTTACTTCGGGTCTCTCCGCTAGGGGATGGCCAGCATTGACTGCTAAATAAAGCTTATCGTTGTATAGGGGCTGGGAAACGATTCGTTCATCATGAACAGGAGTAATAGTAAGAGCAAGGTCGATCTCGTTATGAAGCAAGCGTTCCGCAACATTGTCCGCGGTGATGATTCTAACCTGAACTTCTGAATAAGCGTCATGAAAATCCGGCAGCAGACGGCAAACAAGCGAATTTAATTCCCCCGGCAAAACCCCCATGGAAAGACGTCCTCGTTTGATCTCTTGCAGTTCCTGAATTTCTTCCAGTGCGCTTTCAAGGCTGTGAAATACGGTATGGCAATGTTTTAGCAAAATAAATCCTGCCTCAGTAATTGCTGTCTTCTTTCCTATCCGATCGAATAAAGGTAAACCCAATTCGTCTTCAAGTGCTTTTATCTGGTGGCTAAGTGTAGGCTGCGTGACACCTAACTTCTCGGATGCTCTTGTAAAATGCAGCTCGTGACAGACTTCCATGAAATATTCCAATTGCCGGATTTCCATCCTGTACCTCCAGTTTCCTGAACTCTTTATAGAATCATATTTTAATCAACGATTTCGAGTCATAGTCAGCTACATTATAGATAATTTTAGATAAACAAAACAATCCCCGACAGCTGTCCGACGGGGATTGTTAAGAGCAGCTTTTAAAGAATCGATTTGCTAAAAAATCTTATTCGTGCCATGGCGAATGAAGTACACAATCGCAAAAATCGGTGCGTTTGAAGCCCGGGAGCAACCGGGCACATACATCTGCCTTGATATTGCCAAAGGTCGTTTCCGGTTTATGAGCAAACCCCTCAAGAAATGCCGGTAAAATTTTGTTCTTAAATCCATCGCGCGGATAAGCCGATGTTACTTGGTTTCGCATCTCTTCAGTAAGTGCATCAAAGTTTTCTCCCATAACATCATAGCCAACGCCAGTGTAAATCAAGGCGACTTCCGATTCTTTATACTGGGCCACTCCAATGGTTGTATGCAAGGCGATGGCATCCCATACGAGCCGCGCAGATTCTTCCGGTACTCCATAACTTCGTAAAAAATTACGTGCTGCATTAGCTCCGTCCACCTCAAATCGTTTATCTGGACTGCTGTAGTGCTTGGTAAGTCCTAGGTCGTGGAACAAAGCGCTGATATACAGCAGCTCTGAATCATACTTAACATTATTTCTTTTTCCCATCAGTGCACCAAATAGGTACACCCGGTGGGAATGATTCCATAGTAAGTCGTTTCCAAACTCTCGAAGCATCTCTGCGGCTGCTTTAGCCAACGCGCTGTCTGGTATTTGAATTTCTGCAACAAAGTTTGACATGAACAGATCCTCCTTATAAATTAGTTTAATTAGGGTTGTTTACGAAGTTAATTGTATGTTTTAAATAATCATTGATCAATATTATTGTTTCTATTATTATCATAGATATTACGCATGATTTTATCCATAGATACTTCGGAATCGTTATACTCTCAACCCGGACGAGACAACAGGAAGATCGCCAGCCGGCCGCAGCAGCTCCGTGCGGACCGGAAGTACCAGAAAGCTGGCGGCTGTCAGCTGAAAATAAAGTTTTCTTTGAAATAAAAAAAGACCCACCTCCACTTGAACTGCCCCTTATTTTTTAAACTAACGTTACCCGTCAGAGCTGAATACCCCGCAGAACAAAAGTCGAATCTTGATTTTATTGTGAAATAAGCCAAACACTTGATAAATAGCTTATCGGCAATCGGTATACTTTCTTGGCCTTTTTCGGCATTCGGTACATATTCTTAACATTGCAAAAAAACCGCAATTTACGCGGTAATTAATCGGCTCATATTTTTGTCATCCGACATATTTCTATATAACATAACACCACTTGCCCGGGCACGATGCAATTGATGACGATGTCCTTGGGACCGAATTCCTTGGTCAATTGACGTGTCAACTGCTCGACCGCCCCCTTCGTTGCTGCATAAACGCTGTACGTTGGGAGGATTGCGCCCGATACGGACGTCGAGAAAGGGTATGATACCGATGCGGCAAAGGCTATTTGCTTTTTAGGAGATAATGCTATTTCTTGAGTGGAGCTATCGTTAGGTTTTCTTATCCAAGTTACATACCCATATAAGCTAGAAATACAATCCTCACCAAGAATAGTACCGTCTAAAAAAGTTGAATGACTTTGCAATTGTCAGTCAATTAGAGAAACTTTGTCATTCACGTGAATTTCGCCAGTTTTTATAACAGAAGCATATACTCCAAAAAAATTATTTCGCTCTTTCACAATAGTTTTCAAAAGCGTGGCATCTTTTTCAGCAGTATCAGGGTTAACAGTAACAATCATGCACCTCTCACAATGTCGTTTTAATTCGATTTCCACTTCATTTCCTATTTTTATCCGTTTTCCAAACCACGTTTCCTCAACAAAAGGAACTTTCTCAATTAATGTGAGTAATAGATTAGGACGGAAACGCCTGTAATTTACTTCTTTCCCCCATATTTCTTTAATTTTTTGTAATGAAGCGTCCGTTACCAATTGTAAATGTTCTTCCTCAATTGCCCCCAAAGGAATAAAAGAAGGAGAATATTGTATAGGAGAAATAGCTCGTTTCGATTTATTTTCTAACTGTTTAATCAGCTCTTCATGTTCCCAATCGAAAATTTCACCTTCTGGTGTCGTGATCTCAACCTTAGGAAATTTTTCTATTAGCTCTTCTCCCACAAATCTTGCATTATATAATGCCATTTCTGGGAATTGTGTTATTGTTAGATACTTTCCAGGTCTTGTTTCGTCTAAAAAAGCATGGCTACGGTCTCCATATAAACCATATTTCATCACTTTAGTTTTTTGTACACTTTCTCCATGGAACGATTTAACGGGATGACGAACAATTTCTTTTATGTGACCGATTAGCATTTCAATTCCTAAGCCTCCTATTCTTCTCTCGCAAATAAGTCGAAGATTACCTTATACAACTATTATGTCCTGGTCGGTAGATTTAATGATTAGAATCAACCATAGGAATTAACAAAGCGTTCAAATAAAGAGCAAATCATTCTCATAAGTTTTGTGATTTTTCGTGCCGATTTAGTATTTCGATTCTACAATAATTTTAAAAGAGTTTTCTATGCGTAAAAGATTGATATTTTTGTGTATCTACTGTTTCTTAGTACTGTTAAAATTTAGTTCTACGTTTATTTGTTTATTCTTTCTAAAATAATAAACAAAATAAAATAGAGCCAAGAACAATATAATACAAGCGCTCAAGGCTCTATTTTATTAACATCGTCAGGGATGGTTAATTTCGTTTTTACAGTTAGGATTACCGCGCCATAACCCTGTATTAGATTCTTGATAGATAAATAGGATAAACGAAATAGCTGAAAATTCTTTAAAGTCAATAGAGCCGCTATTAAGCAAGTGATATATCCAATGACAGAATATTTCGGCCATGTCAGTTCACTCAGCAATACCAGTGCCAGTGACCATGTTTCCAAATCTGGAAACACCTAGACTTGGATCACCTCAATAAATAACGTACTTGATAGACGGTTACGAACAGATAAGATGATATGGCTTCTTCCACGAAAAATCTGATGTTATCCATGTTGAAAAGCTTCACGGGCAGTAGTATCCACACCGATGGAATTGGAAATTCCGCACAGAACAATAGTATCGATACCGCGGCAGCGCAGCTGCAAATTCCTCTCACGCCTATCAGCTGTGGATTCTGATCCTCGCCGGCTTAGGGAGCCTTCCTAATGAAGAGGGCACCCTCTTAGGAGAGGTTGCTCTGATCAATTCGTAGCTTATTTCTGCGGAGTCATGTTGTTGTAGATGTTCGTCGCGTTGGCCTTGCCCGTGCTGACGTCATCGGTCGTGAAGCCGGATACGATGTTGCCGACCTTGAACTCCTTCTGCAGCAGTTCCTCCGAGGGCGCGGCGGCCGTCGGGCCGTCGATGCCCATCTTCGTCTCCGGCGTTACCGTGATCCACAGATCGCCGATCTTGAAGCTCTTGCCGTCCGCGCTCACTTCGGAGATGACGCCGTCGATGTTGACGGCAGCCTTGCCTTTAATCGCGGGCTTCGCTTTGCTGTCCTTCTCCAACGCGAAGAGGTTGTAGATCACGTCGGCCGTAACCTTGCCGGTGCTGACGTCCTTGGAGGTGTAGCCGGACACGATGTCGCCGACTTGGAAGTTCTTCTGCAGCAGCTCTTCAGAAGGATTCGCCGCCGTCGGTACGCTGCTGCCCAGCTTCGTTTGATCCGTAACGTCTACCCACAGGTCGCCCACCTTGAAACTCTTACCGTCCGCGCTCACCTCGGATATGACGCCGTCGATATTGACCGCCACCTTGCCCATGATCGGAGGCTTCGCCGTCGCGGTAGCCGCGGGCGGCGACGAAGGCGTCGTCGCCGGAGAGTTATGATTCAACGCGAGAATGCCCACCGCGAGCACCGCGCACGTCGCGATGCCCGCCGTCCAACCTATTACTTTTCTCTTCTTCGCCAATTCCATGTTCATCCGCTCCTTATGATCCATCAATTTTTTGTAGGTTGCTTCTTGGAAATCATCGCTGGTCTTCAAATGGGACATCGCGGACTTATAAACAGACTTCTTCATCCTTCATGCCTCCAATCTTCTCCTTAAGGAGCGCGCGCCCTCTCGCCAGCCATGTCCCAACCGTGGCGGGTTTGGCTTCAAGGATCGTCGCGATCTCCTGGATGGAATAGCCTTCGTAATAGTGCAGATGGATCGGAATCCGATACTTCTTGTCCAAGGCTAGCACGGTGTGCAGAACGTCGCTTTCTTCCTTGGGGAGGTAGCTCAGGTCTTCGGGAACCGGGTTGCGGCTTCGGAACCACCCGGCCTTCAGCATATTTTTGCTTTTATTAATGGTCGTTCGAATTAGCCAGGCTTTTTCGTGTTCGCCGTTTTCGAATACGGGGCGCTTCTGCAAATAAGAGAGGAAGACGTCCTGCGCTACTTCTTCCGCGTCCGCCGTGTTCTTCAAGTAGGCGAAGGCGATCTTGATCAAGCTTTGCGAATAAAGATCCAAAGCCCGTCGCACAGATTCATTGAGCTCAAATGAATTGTACACCTCAGCACCTCCTTTCACTTTCAATACAACTGGGCGCTCGATTATTTTTCATTGGGAGCGAATATTTTTTAGAAAATAACCTCTGCTTGGCTCTAGACGAGCCGAGACCCGCAAAGGAATGCAGCCTTCCAGCAATAAAAAATCCCACCTCTTGAAGAGACGGGATACCTGCAGGTTCATGCTATCCGATTCGATCGCTCCGGCCAAGTCCGAGCGCTACCTCTCCTTCCACCATCCACCGCTCGATCAGCCGATCAAGGCGCTCCCGGAGCGACTCTCTCTCCGCTCCTGTCTCAACAAGCACCCTATGCAAACCATTGATCGGTTGCTTGTTCGGTTATAATCTTAAGTGCGTTTTATATAGTAATAATGATAAATATAATATTTTTTTTTCATAATTTATATTAATAATGTATGAATGTGATAAATACCACACGGTTATAGCCGTGGCTTCTCGCAAGCTGCAGGAGTAGGTGACGCGGTGCTTGCCAGCAGCTACAAACGGTTGAGACGGAGATCAATCAAATTCCTTTTTCGATATCCCTAAGCTATCCTCCCGTTTGCGTGACAAAAAAAGTCATGAACCGGATTCGTCGGGAATGAGATCAAGTTCTTGTCAAAATCGGGAATGTGATCAAGTTCTTGTCATTGGGTTTTGACAAGAACTTGATCACATAAAATAAAAATCCGCGATTTACGCCGCTATTCATGAGATAATGTTCTTGTCACCCGACACCCAATCGCCAATGGGTCGGTAATGTTCCATTCTACATTCATAATCCCGAAAGGAACGATCGGACAACGCTCGACGATTTGCTCACACAGCTTCACGATAGCGTTAGCTGACATAAAATATTTCATGTCGATCTTCTAGCAAACGTTTTGTGAAACTTCAAATGTATAAGGATGCATCTCATTAGACGGATCACCACCACGCATAACTGCCCTTTACTTCAACGGACAACGGCAGTCGATCGTGTGCCGACTGCCGTTGTGTCGTGTTTGAACTACAGTTCTGCGTTAGCTGAATAGCTATTTTTCAAGT
This sequence comes from Paenibacillus sp. 1_12, assembly GCF_900114475.1. Taxonomy (GTDB): domain Bacteria; phylum Bacillota; class Bacilli; order Paenibacillales; family NBRC-103111; genus Paenibacillus_S. The sequence goes on from NZ_FOTE01000031.1 coordinate 34,777, forward strand.
ATTACGAGGGAATAGACCGTATTCACTCCTCCACTCCTCTATATTAGTCATAAATTCGTGACTCCCCTAACAAAATTAGCCCTTGGAAAACGAATTATTCCAAGGGCCTATCAATACGTTTAGTTTACGACTCTTGTATTGCAGAAATAATTTCTTCTGTGCTCCGGATTCGTCCAATACGAGGAAAGATGAAATTTTTGACATGGTCATGCTCTGCTTGCGTAAATCCAGTCATGGCGTCTATCGCAAATATGAGATTATAACCATGCATAAATGCTTCTCGTGCCGTTGTGTCTACCCCAAGTCCTGTAGCAATGCCGCATAATACAATGGTATCTATCCCTCGGCGACGCAGTTGCAAATCTAACTCCGTACCATAAAAGGCACCCCATTGTTTTTTTGTAATGATATGATCTGTATCCCTTACGCGCATTTCTGGAACAATTTGATCCCATCCATTCGGTAAATTTAACATAGGCGGCGCAATATCAAGTTTGGGGTTCGGAATATCTTTCATATCTTTACTGGAAACCCGAACTATCATAACCAATGAGCCTTGCTCCCGAAAAGTATCAGCCAAGTCTGCTGCGTTTGAGATCACCTGCTCTGCCGAATAAGGCGCATATTGTTTACCAAGCCATTTTTGCAAGTCGATCACCACAAGTGCTGTTTTTTTGGGATCTAACAGTCGTTCCATTTTAAGGCCACTCTCCTTGTTTTTTTGGTTTTGACTTAATGTTCAATAAATTGAACTATAGTTTTTGACTTTATGTTCATTATTATGTACAATTAGTCACAATTAGTCAAGTGGGAGGTAAATCTTAATGAGCGTATCCAAGCAAGAGGTTGTGCGATCAGCAACGAGACTTTTTAAAGAACGGGGGTTTCTTGAGATAACCATCCAAGACATTGCGGAAGATTGTGGGATTGCCAAGGGATCCGTTTATAAGTTTTTCCCATCCAAGGAAGACCTATTCAGTGAAGTATTTGACCAGTGTCATAATGCATATTTTGACCAAGTTGAAGATCTAAAGCGACTTCCCGGACTCTCATCAAAGGAGCAATTTTTACAGCAGATCGTTTTACGTTTTAGGTATTTTATTAAGTATAAGTTCATTCTAGTTGAATTCACTGAATTACCTATTCAACAAGACCCAAAATTCCAACCTCTTCGACACAAAGTACGGGGACGATTAATAAGGTGGCATATGGAGTGCCTGGAGCAAATGTATGGAGAAGAAATCAAACCATTTCTTTGGGACCTGGTATCTATGTATAGAGCTATTCTGAAAGAGTATTTGCTTTGGATTATTTATGAAGAAAAACTACTGTCATTGGAAGAAACAGCTAATTTCATATTGGATAAACTTAACGTACTTGTTAAGCATATGGTGGCTTCAAATTCCATTCCCCTCCTTAAACAGGTTTCATTCGAACGATATATCAACTGGGGTTTAGAGGACCGACAAGAGGAAAAAGAGGAAGTTCTTTACGACCTTTTCATGAGAATTGATACCACACTTGACCTTGTCCAGTCGGGTGCTGAGCATCGTATGGAATTAAGGGAACTATTGAATTTTATAAGAGCAGAAGTAAGCAATCCCGAACCGAATAATCCTTTAATTCAAGCATCACTGTTCTATCTAGAAAGAGAAAGTGAGATTAAGAGTTTGATCATCCAATTACGCAATGCAATTCATATTTATGATCCTTTGAATGGACGTTCGTTTCATCTTAGAGTAAGAGAAGATGTTGGCGGGTCCCCATTCCACAAATAGGCAACTATAAAATTATTTATTGAACTTGATAAATGTTCAAACGAAGTTTGATACCTAGTACGATAGTTTTAAGAAATCATTTATAAAAAGAATTGGATTATTATTCCACCACACTCCCTCTATGGAGAATCGCTTATCTCTTAAATGCTCTCGTTTTCTCAGATTTTGACCACGCCCGTTAGTTAAACAAAGCAGTCGATCCTTCTGGGCTGACTGCCTTTGTGTATGTGTGAAGCTTGTTTTTGACATCTTTCATTGTTCAAATATGAACATGTTAAGAAAGCAGAATTTTGGGACATAGAGATGTATTGTATAATGTTAAACAGACCATTAATCTGTAATGTTTAGCTACTATGGGAAGGGTAACTTCTTCGTGTCCATTATTGGAAAACAGTATAACTTCTTGTCTTTTAGAAAAGACAAGCAATTATATCCATAAAATAAAAAATCCGCTCAAATTGCGGATTCAAATGGTTATATGTTCTTGTCCTCTTACAGCTTCGGTCAGTTCCTCAGGCGCTTTCTTGCGGCCCCGACCGTCCTGCAATCCGTTTCTCTCCGCCTTCCTCGTACTTTTTCACCCACTGGTATGCTTGGTTGTAGGAAACCTTAAACTGCGCTGCTGTCTTTCCGTAGTCTCGCTCATGTGCAATGCAATGGAGCACGATATCGATTCGTTCTTGCCACGTTGTAGACCGACCCTTTGTCATAGCTTTTGCTCCCTCGTTATCCGATTTAAAGCTGCTATGACCATTATACTTGTTTATCCAACTTTTGAGCTGAGTTCGGCTTGCGATTTTGTATTTATCGATGACTTTATATTGTGAATACTGACCGGAAAGATAATCTTGCACCGCCTGGAGCTTCAGTTCTACGGAGTAACTTCGATTACGAATCCGAATCTCCAATCCGTCCATTCCGTAAAACGCATAGCGGTGCCGCCATTTCACAAGGGTGTTAACGCTGATGTTGTATTTACGAGCTACTTCCTCCCGAGTGCCTCTACCTGCAGCCAGTTCATCTATGATCGCTAATTTCTCTATAGCGTTATACTCATTCTTCTTTGACAAAGAAATACTCCCCTTTAAGTAGCCGGTTTATTTTTTAAACCTGTCTACTTAAAGGGGAGCATATCAGATTGTTGAGGACCAGCCTTTTTTTTATTTTAACTGTACAATTAATCCGGGCACCATATTATGTCAATTAACATAATTCTAGATAAGGTCTATACTGGCGAGCACACGCGCGACTGCATCTACTGTCGCAAGCACATCGGCGTCCGATGTGCGCCAGTTGACAACGCTGATTCGCATTGCACTCCGCCCTCTCCAAACTGTGCCGCTGAAAAATGCCGTTCCTTCCGCGTTGATAGCGGCAATCACAGAGGTGGTGCGAGCGTCGTGATCTTCTTCTGAAGCATCGATCTCTGGCGAGAGGAACCTGACCAGTGATTGGTTCAGCGTGGGTGCAAAAACTAGCTCGGCGCCATGTAACGATGCGATACCGTTTGCAAGCGCTGAGGTATGATCACAACTCCGCTCTATGAGATTGGCCACGCCAGTTCTGCCAAGCTCGCGCAACGCTGCATAAACCGCAAAGCCTCGTGCGCGTCGAGTCCAATCAGGTGTCCAGTTGATTTGGTCGCGTGTTTCCGCATCATGGGTCAGATAGTCTGCGCTAATCCCCATTGCAGCGCGATGTGCATCGGAGTCAGTAATTAGGGCTATTCCTATGTCCTTCGGTGTATTCAGCCACTTATGCGCATCTGTCGCCCATGAATGCGCCAGTTCGACTCCTGCCAGTTTGCTTCGATGGTGTCCACTTGCTCGCGCCCAAAGTCCAAACGCACCGTCGATATGCACCCATGCCCCCGCTGCTCGCGCGATGGGGATGAGTTCGATGAACGGATCGATCGCAGCTACGTTAAGATCCGCTGCGTCAAGAATAACAATTGTTGGGCTATCAGAAGCTTTAAGCGCTGTGGACAGCACATCTACTGTGACACACGCATCTGCGTCGGTTGTGAGAGGAACCAAGGCAGCTGTTCCGATACCGAGGAAGCGCAGAGCTCGTTCGATACTTCCATGGCGCTGTTCGGACGCCAGAATACGTATTGCGGGAGCTCCGGTCAACCCGTCTCGCTCCACATTCCATCCCCTATCCCGTAGGAGCGCGTGACGTGCTGCGGCGAGGCAGGTGAAGTGCGCCATCTGGCAGCCGGTGGTAAATGCGAACGAAGCTGTGCTAGGCAGATCAAGAACCTCCTTGATCCAGGCTCCGGCAACCTCTTCCACTACAGAAGCGGCAGGCCCGCAAGCATATAGAGCTGCGTTATTGTCCCAGGTGGAAGTAAGCCAATCGGCTGCAAGTGCTGAAGGCAGTGCACCGCCAATCACCCAGGCAAAAAAACGTCCCCCTGCAGAGCCCAAATGTCCTCCTTCGGTGGCAGCCACTAACTCGTCTATCACGCGTTCGGCGGGAATGCCATCATTGCCAAGGGGCAAGCCCAATCGACGCCGTAATGTACCTGTGTCTGTAGTTGCGCTGACAGACTGCCTGTCCAATCTGCAGAGAAAATCAACAGCATGGATCTGGGTACGCTCAAGCAGAGAGCGGAAATTTTCATTCAGGCCATCAATATCATTTTGTGTATTTTTCATCAAAAAAAATCCTCCATTTTCGATAAGAATTTAAGACGAATTTATTTTAACATAACAACGTTTTTGATATCTTGCTCATTTATTCGCATACTTAACACCTTGCTTGTACTTCTTCAATGAACTATCTTATTCGAATTCTAATCAGCGTAAGCTAACTACAAATTTCTTCAGTCTTTGAATCCAAATCCTCCGTGAAAAAAGTGGTAATATAAATCCTAATCATCATCTTCAGCAGCAACTGGTGAAGTAGCCGCCTAAAGTGTTGATATTTCTTCTGAATGAATATTTTACCTGTGCGATTTTACTACCGAAATATGATTTAATAACTATCTAATCGGCAAAGAGACTAAGTTCTTGTCCATTATCGTCTAAGGGATCAAGTTCTTGTCCTGTGACAACAACCAACATTTTTGTCGGATGACAAGAACATTTTTCGATTATCCCTCAATGGTCTGGTCTGTCTTCCACCGTAAATAGCCGGATTTTGTGATGTCATTTTTGCTTACTTTTAAGATTATTTAGTCCTATAAATTAAATTGCTCCAGTGATTTTGGAAATATGTCTTCACCAAAATCAGACTTTCTTTTTAATGCATTCCAAATCTCTGTGCTATTTTTATCATTGGACTCATAGCCGCTGTTACTGCTTCATACGGAGTCCAAGTTTTGTCGCCATCGATGCTCACTTTGTACTCGCCGGTCTTTTCGTCAATAGTAATTGGAGCCGTGTCCGAAGCAGGTGCTTTATTCAGTTTCTGCCCATCTCCCGTTGTTACTGATGTTGATTTGGCATATACGTTTTCCTCGTTAGTAGCTGCCGACGCAACTATGGATGTTGTCAGTGCCGAAACAACTAGCATAGCCACCCCGATTTTTTTAAAATTACCTGTTAATTTCATCATATAAGCCTCCAATGTTTTATTCAGTGTTGTTGCAACAACCTGTAACCTTAGGATAACATCACGTTGGTTAGGTAATAGTTAGTTTTGGGACTAGTATTGCTCTTCTGTTCAGTTCCATATTTTGTTCCATTAGTTCCTCTATGAATATGGGAGTGTGTTCCGCATACTGGGGGTGTTGTGGAGGATGAACCCGTCCTACTGGAGAATAATTACTTTCATTTATGAACATATGTAAAAAAGCTGGTGTTTTGTTCAGAAGTTACCTGTTTAATCATAAAACGTCATATGATGCTTTTCGTCTCGATAATACTGTAGACGATCCTGCAAAGTTCCTGTATGAAACTCAAACTTATGCCCGTCAGGATCGGTAAAATAAATCGAGTTCTTGTCCCTTAGGTCTCTATCGCGGTCAGGTAAAATATTTATGGAATGTTCCTTTAGTCGTTGTTCTAACTTAGTCAGTTCCATCTCATCAACTGTAAACGCAATATGTGTGTAAGATAGCTGAATTTCATTTCGCGGGATATTTTCCTCAGTATTAAGAGCTAACCAAATACCATTAAGATCTAAATAAGCTAGTTTTCTATCGTATTGCTTGTTAGTGACTGATAAATCAAATATAGATTTTTCGATAAAACAGCTCTTGTCACCCCATTGCCGTGAAAGGATAACCGCCTCTGATGAAAGTTCGATTGCATCTACCTCAAATGTATCGGAGAGTATTTTTGTATTCCTACCGTAACCCGCTCCTGGGACTAGAACTGTCCTGATATGGTGCTTCAAAAATAGTTCCTTCGCATGATACGCTGTTTCACTTGGTTGTTCTCCCCAGATAAGCCCTTCACTCATAAATCTATCTAAGGCTGATGCGCTCAAATCATATTCTCGGACAATATCTATTCGTGATTTTCCGCTTTCATACAACCGAACCATCTGGCTCTTGAATTCATCTGTGAATGTACGTCTCTCTTTGGGCATAGTAGTTTCGCTCCTTGTCTATTGGTTTCATTCTACTGGCCCTCAATTTATCTGTCCAACTTACTGTAGCCGATCCAATTCGCTTGGGTATATTCCCTGATGTGGTTTTCACTAAAGCGTGCATTCAAACTTTGAAACGATTGTAAATTGAGAAATAGTAAGTGTGATGAGACGATATGAAATACTAGATAATCCCCCTGTAGAAGGTCACATTGGTGATATCTTTTTCATAGCTAGTGCATTTAATTGTGTATTAATGAAAAATATAGTATTAGAACTCACAAGGTGGCGCTCAACTAACGGGCAGAAGCCGGTATTAGAGGAGGTATATGTTCGATTGATATACCAATAATAAAACAATTTTAGAAAAGGAGTATCTTAATGCAAGACCTTAAAGTCTGCAATCAAATGTCCATCGAAAACTCACTTGGAATAAGTGACCCTGCCTTGAATAGATAGACACATAGAAAACCTCTATAATAAAAGTGGAGGGATATACTATGGGGCAACGGAAGAAGTTTGATAAGGCATTTAAGGAACAGGTTGTATTGCGAATACTAGCCGGCGAAACAACATTTGCGGATGCGGCCAAGGAACTGAATGTTCATACACCACAGTCCGAGACTGGGTGAAATTTTATAAACAAGACGGAGACAGTGCGTTTCCAGGCAGCGGTCACTTTAAGGCTGAAGATGATGAGGTACGTAAGCTTCGAAAGCAGTTAGCGGATCTCAAGGAAGAGAATGATATTCTAAAAAAGGCGGCAGCCTACTTCGCGAAAAATCAGAAATAATGAGGTTCAAATTTATCTTTGAACACCGCTTCGAGTTTCGGATTGCGAAGATGTGCCAGGCTCTTAGCGTCTCAAGAAGCGGCTATTATGCTCATATCAAGCGACCGGAAAGCAAACGTAGCAAAGCGAACCAAGAGCTGCTTGATACGATAAAAGACATCCACACAAACAGTCGCAGAATCTACGGATCACCACAGATTACTAAGAATTTACCGTCAGAGAAGAAAGCCAGTCGCGGCCGCGTTGCGCGGTTAATGCGAGCTAACGGGATCCGATCAAAAGTGGTAAAGAAATACAAAGCAACAACAAATTCAAACCACAATCTGCCTGTTGCAGATAACATCGTGAACCAGGACTTTACAACGAGCAAACCCAATGAAAAGTGGTTGAGTGATATTACCTACATAGCAACTGCTGAAGGATGGCTTTATCTCGCTGGCGTGTTGGATTTACATGGCCGAAAACTCGTAGGTTGGGCGATGGATAGTCGTATGAAAACAGAGCTTGTCTGTACTGCCCTGAAGCAAGCAATTGGCCGCACAGGTGCATCCAAAGGACTTATTGTACATTCTGATCGCGGCGTTCAATACGCCAGTAAAGGCTACCAGAAACTTCTTGAGAAGAACGGATTTATCTGCAGCATGAGTCGCAAAGGAAACTGTTATGATAATTCTCCAATGGAATCCTTTTGGGGAAAGTTGAAAATGGAATGGCTCAATGATTACACATTCAATACACGAGCAGAGGCTAAAAAAGCTGTGTTTGAATATATCGAGCTCTTTTACAACCGTCGGAGAACACATTCCTCCAACGATTATGTCCCGCCATTCCTGGTCGGAGAAAGTTAGGTTAATTGGGTTCATTGAGGCTTTCTACGTGTCTACTTTTTCAGGACAAGGTCAATGCTTCAATCTCATGATCACCAACATCATACCTTCCGTAAATATTTCGTTCATCTAATAGAACCTCAATTAGATTTTCAAAATCCTCAGGTAATATCTTACTAAAATTAGCACCGTTTAAGCATTTAAACATATACCCCAAGTAAGAGCTTCATAGCTATAAGCTATTTGAACGTTTACAACGAAATGAAGGACGCCCCGATCGGGCGTCCTTCACAGATACTAGCTAAGTGAATCCAACAACTTCTTCAACTGTGGGTTAAGCTCCAGCACATTCAAGATGATCTGCAACGCTTCTGCACGTGTGGCATTGCTCTTGGGTTCGAATTTCCCATCCCCTTTACCGCTAACGATACCTGCTTGCGCTTCTGCTTTGATCTTGCTAGCTGCATAAGAACCATTCAGATCATTGAAATTGCCTCTTGTTGTGTCCTTCGCCAGGTCGTTAAGGTTTACAATGCGGGACAGTATGACAACCATTTCTTCACGTGTAATCGTTTGATCCGACTTGAACGTACCGTCGTCGTAGCCTTTAATCAATTGCAATTTGATGAAAACATCGATCGTCTTTCCAGCCCAGTGCCCTTGCGTATCAGCAAAATCAATTGTAGTGTTTGCTTCTATTATGAAACTGCCCCCAATCTTCAGGATGCGCGATAAGTAAGTTGATTATCTTAATGATAACATCGTTATCGGCAAGTGTGCCCAGAAATATCGATGCCGTTTTTTCCCTCACAAAGTGACGAGATGCACCGAAGCCTATTCCGATTACTTTGCGGGGATCCCGAATTTTCACTTCATGCCGCCGCGCGGAGCGCCCCAGTTTGGTTCGATCAGCTTAAGTCCCCATAATGAAATAAGCAACCTTAGCAGGTTGCATAGTTTACATTATGGTAGACCTTAGCGGGATCAATCCCCTGACCTCATCACTGCCAGCGAAGCGCTCTACCGCATGAGTCGGATTCACTACCAACAACATGGACAAACCCGCCTGAATAGATTTTTATCTACTCAAGCGGGTTTTGAACTATTATGTCCTTTATCTGTAAATTGTTGTTCATTGCCTGTATCGAGTTAATAAAGCCTATTCACGACCCACCCGCTTGCCTGTATCGGCATAGCCATTTGCATCGATGACTGGTACATCGCGAATTGCTGCACCTGGCGAGCTTTCGAGTTCAGCAAGCTGCTCGCCTGGACTTCATTGTATCTTTCCGCTGTTGATGATAGACGGTCAGCTAGGCCATAGTTGCCGCTAATCGCTTTCGTTGTTTGTTCGAAATTTGAGCTTAAGCTCTTCTTAAGCTGCTCTTCATCCAGCTTGAGAGTACCATCGCCGTTACGGTGAATACCGATTCGCTCATAGGTAGATGAGCTGATTAACGATTCCATGCTTTTACGGACAGATGAATTCATAACTCCACCGGCTTCTTTCAAGCGATCATGCATCGTATTGTAACTCGACACCAGATCTTTAACTTGCGCGATGACTTTGTCT
>NZ_FOTE01000014.1:0-76042 GCF_900114475.1 Paenibacillus sp. 1_12
GTTCATTCCCCATATATTCTCGATAGTATGATTAAAGCACAAAAACCCGTAAGAGGTCACTTTTTTCAAGTGTCCATCTTACGGGTTACAGTTCAAGGGTTAGTCCTCTTACAATTTCTCTATGTAATAAGCTCCTTAAGTACTTACCCCTATAAAAAAATCTAAACGATAAATAATTCCAAATATGATCTTGTTAATTGAACAATGCAAAAAAGACCCTAAAGTAGGGTCTTGGTAACCAAAATATAAGCAGCACCTGCAGCTATTCGAGCTCCTGACACTTTAGTGTGCTTAGCTGCAATCTGCTTATTTGGTTTTGGCTTGCAGCAATTCAACTAGCTGTTGGCCTATATTGCCACCTTGTCCTTGACCACCTTGAGGCCGCTGACCGCCTTGACCACTTTGACCGTTTGTGGGCTTGGTACCGCCTTTATTAGCTCCATCACCCTGTTGTCGCTGGCCTCCACCCTGCCCGGCTTGTCCTTCTGGTTGACCTCCACTTGGGGTGCCTTGACCTCCTGACTTACTGCCATCAGCTTTATTTCCTGTCTGGTCGCCTTGAGGTCGTTGGCCTCCTTGTCCGCTAGCTCTTTGCTTGTTCTTGGCTTCAGCCTCCTCAATAAATTTCTTCTGATCGGCAGTCAGCGACGCTAACAGATTGGTTTGCGCATCTGTGCTCAGCTCGCTTTTGGTAACGGCCTCCTGAACGACAGGCAGCATTTTTACCGCCTGATCCTTCGTAATTTCAAGTCCACTGGATTTATCCATCATGATAAGGGATTGAAACGTCATCATCATCGTGCGTTGATTCGGATCTATTGTCCGAGGTGCGCCAGTCTGCTGCTTGGACTGGTCTCCTGCTGGAGCTGCACTTGCCGAATTAGATGCGCTTGGTGCCGCCGTATTCGTCCCACATCCGCTTAATAGTAGGGCTGTTAATGCACATGCGGCTATCGTTTTTGCTGTATTCATCTCTACACCACCATCTCCTGTAATATACCAAATTATAGAACGGTAAACTGAAGAGAGACTTAATAGAGTCTGAATGCCAACTTAAAATGTAGGCTAAACACAGGATTACCGTGTGCCATTACTTTAGATCAAATTGCTTAATAAGAAGGAGAACTGACCGTTGTAGATTAGCGATCGTTCCGAATAGTATGCAATCGATAATATCTTCAAATTGTTATATCGGTATTCAAATGTTCTTATAGAAATCCATCTGTGAATAAGATATAACTGAAAATAATACGACTACTATGTACAAGGAGCGATAGTGATGATTCAGTTAAACAAGTATTGGGAGGATCTGACCGTTCTGCAGGTGAACAGGGAGGCATCACGAGCCTACTATATTCCTTATAGTGAAGAGCAAGCAGCATTGTCACAAAAAAGAGGCCGTTCCCCTTTTTACCAAACTTTAAATGGCGGCTGGAAGTTCAAATATCATACAAGCGTTAAAGATGTGGAGGGCGGATTCTACGAGACTTCTGCCGATGTTAGCGGCTGGGATGATCTGCTTGTGCCCTCTTGCTGGCAGACTAACGGTTATGATCAGCTGCAATACAGCAATGTCAATTATGTAATCCCTTGTGATCCGCCTTATGTGCCTAATGAAAATCCAGCTGGGCTGTACGTGCGTGATTTCAACGTATCCGAATCGTGGAACGATAAAGACGGTTATGTCGTATTTGAAGGCGTGAACTCATGTTTTTATTTATGGGTTAACGGCAAGTTTGTCGGCTACAGCCAAGGCAGCAGAATCTCAGCAGAATTTAATCTGGCTCCGTACCTCACGAGCGGTAAAAATCGAATGGCCGTGATGGTATTAAAATGGTGCGATGGTACGTATATTGAGGATCAGGATTTGTGGAGATTTTCGGGGATTTTCCGGGATGTCTACTTGCTTGCACGGGATCGCGCTCATATCCGGGATGTGTTCAATAAGCAGGAGCTGACGGATGATTTTGGCAAGGCGATTCTGCGAAGCGAGCTGCTGACAACGGGTCCGCTTGCAGTAAGGGCTGAATTGAAAAACGCCCAAGGTTATCTGGTAGGCGAAGGCAAGGCGCATATCGAAGGTAAGGGCACTATCGAAATTGAGATGGCTGCTCCCGAGTTGTGGAATGCAGAAACACCTTATTTGTACCAGCTGTATATCCATAGCGGGGACGAAGTGCTGAGGTTTTCCGTTGGCTTTCGAAAGGTGGAAATCATCGACGGTGTGTTCAAGATTAATGGGGCAGCGGTTAAGCTCAAAGGCGTTAACCGCCATGATTCCCATCCGGAGCTCGGTCAGACGATTCCGTTGAACCACATGATCAAGGATTTGAACCTGATGAAGCGCCATAATGTGAATACGGTCCGAACGTCACATTACCCTAACGATCCGCGGTTTTTAGAGCTGTGCAATGAATATGGCTTTTATGTAGTGGATGAAGCGGATTTGGAATGTCACGGAGTCCATAATGCTGGTGATTATCACATGCTGACGAAAAATCCGGAGTGGGAAGCGGCATTTATAGATCGGATTGAGCGGTTGGTCGAACGGGATAAAAATCAGCCTGCGGTTGTCATTTGGTCACTCGGAAATGAGGCTGGCTACGATAAGAATCATATGGCGATGGGCAAATGGGCAAAAGAGAGAGATACGTCCAGACCCGTTCATTATGAAGGTGTAGATCCCCGCTACAACGGCAGTGCAGACAAAGAATTCATTGATTTGGAAGGCCGGATGTATACGTCTACTACAGACATCGAGATCTATGCGCTGGACCCGGCGAGCACGAAGCCGATGTTCCTGTGCGAGTACAGCCATGCGATGGGTAACGGACCTGGGGATTTGAAAAACTACTGGGATGTCATCTACAAATATCCGCTGTTAATGGGTGGATGCGTGTGGGAATGGAATGATCACGGGATAAAAACAGAGACGGAAGACGGTGTTCCCTTCTTTGCCTACGGAGGCGATTTTGGAGAGAAGCCGCATGACGGGAATTTCTGCATCGACGGACTGGTCAGTCCGGACAGAAAGCCGCATATTGGACTGCTTGAATTGAAGAAGGTCATTGCTCCTGTCCGCATTGACGCGAAGGATTTACACAAAGGAACGATCGAGATCACAAATTTGTATGATTTTATCGATTTGTCGCAGGTTGCGATCTATTGGAAGGTTGAGAAGGATGGGCAAACGGTGAAGCAGGGCGAGCTTGCCGGGATTGAAGTGGCTCCCCATTCCACGCAAACAGTGGTTGTTCCTTATACGCTGCCAAAGGCTTCTTCCAGTCGTTATTTCCTGACGCTGTCAGTTAAATCCAAGCAGGACTACCGTTGGGCGGAAGCTGGTCATGAGCTTACCTTCGAACAGTTTGAGCTTCCGGTGGCAGCGGTTGTTGAAGAGAGCAGCAAACAGGAGGTTCCCGCGATCCGTGTGGATCAGCAGGGTCATACTCTTATTATTGACGGTTTTGATTTCCGTCACAGCTTTGATTTGTATGATGGGACCTTCGTAAGTGTAACGAAGCAGGGTGTAGAAATGCTGCAGGCACCATTTGCCTTTAACATCTGGCGGGCTCCGATCGATAACGATCGGAATGTGAAGCACGAGTGGATGAAGGAAGGTTATGACCGGGCAAAGATGCATGTATATGGATCTGAAATTGTTAAGCAAACCGGTAATTCTGTAGAAATTTCCGTACAGTTTTCGCTGGGCGGTTACATCAAGCTGCCGCTGCTGCACGGTACCGCGCATTGGACTGTGGATGGTACAGGGGCCATTTCACTGCAGGTAAAAGTAAAGGTAAGAGAGAATTTGACTTTCCTGCCGCGTTTCGGTCTGCAGCTGACGATGCCGAAAGGCACGGAGGAAGTTGAATATTTCGGATTTGGTCCACATGAAAGCTATTCCGATAAGCGGCAAAGCGTGAAGAAGGGCAAGTACCTGCTGACGGTTGACGAGATGTACCAGCAGTACATCATGCCGCAGGAAAATGGCTCCCGCTATGGAACGGAATGGGCCATTGTGTCCAATGAGCAAGGGATGGGGCTGAAATTCTCCAGCCGAGGCGGAGAGTTTTCTTTGAATGCGGCACACTATACACCAGAGGATCTGACAGCTGCTACGCATGCGCATAAACTTAAGAAGCGTAAAGAAACGATTGTTCATCTGGATTACAAGATGAGCGGTGTCGGCTCCAATTCCTGCGGACCGGAGCTTCTCAAGCAATATCGTCTGGATGAAAAGGAATTCGAGTTTGAACTGTCGATACTGCCTTTGTTTAAAGAAGATGAATAAGTGGATTGTGGATATGTGTGGATAAATTGTGGATAAAATGTGAATAAGTGATCGCCGATAACAAAACGACAGCCCAAGGTATGATCCTGGAGCTGTCGTTTTGTTGTTCTAGCCATTGCGCCCGTCTGGAAATAAGCCTGTTTATTTAAGAATACGCTACTTGTGCGGATCACCAAAGGTAGAAACCTGAGTCGGAGAAGCAGGTTTAGGTGATCCTGCAGCAAAAAGGAAATACGTTCAAGGATGTCGAATATTTTGAGTATAATATTGAAATAGATCATACCGGATCTTGGCAAGATAGGATTGCATATAGAGGAAAACGGACGTCGTATTCAGCCAAATTCATTTTCACGAGGAGGCGTATAGAAATGAAAGCATTGCAGGATAAAATCAGACAGGATGGTATCGTACTGAGCGATCAAGTATTAAAGGTCGATTCATTCCTGAACCATATGGTCGATCCACAGCTCATGCTGGAGGTTGGTCAGGAGTTTGTAAGGTGGTTTGAAGGGGTTACGTTCGATAAGGTACTTACACTGGAATCGTCCGGTATTGCGCCCGCAGTTATGACGGCCTTGACGCTGCAGGTGCCTTTAATATTCGCGCGCAAGCATAAGTCACTGACGCTTAAGGACGACCTTTATGTGGAAACGGTCTACTCCTTTACCAAGCAGGTGCATAATGAAATTACAATTTCCCGCAAATTTTTATCGCCAGGTGAGCGCATCTTGATCATTGATGATTTTTTAGCCTATGGCGAAGCGACCTTTGGAATGGCACGGATCATTGAGTCGGCAGGAGCAACGGTCGCAGGAGTCGGTATCGTGATCGAGAAATCCTTTCAAGATGGGGCACGTAAGCTGAAGGAAGCCGGATACCGCATAGAATCGCTGGCACGCATAGCGTCGCTGAGTGAAGAGAAAGTGACGTTTTTGCCATAAACGTGGTGGATGAATGAGAAATTTAAAAATCAAGCATAAGCTGTTTATATTCATTTCACTCGGAGCGCTCTTGACCAGTCTGCTTGGGTGGCTGTTTGTTCAGCAGTCGCAAACATTGTATGAGCAGCTCATTTACCGTGAAACGGTCGATAAATTCCATTTATTTTCGCAGCGGATTGAAGAAAAATTCAAGGAAATCGATAAGCTATCGCTTTCTGTAATGGCGGATTCCGATGTTCAGCGGTATTTGCGAGTGATTAAAACCGAGCCGGATACGTACGAAGCGTTTGATGCGTCGAACAAATTGAAGCAAAAGCTGCTAACCTTCCATTTATACGATTATTCGGTCTCGTCCATTGTTATCATCGACCGAAACTCCAATTCGCATAGTGTCGGGGTCAACGTGGATCGTATGAATTATGCGAATATGGATGGAATTCGTGAGCTTGCTTATGAGCAGAAAGGGGCCAGCATATGGGTCGGCGGGAAGCTGCAGGAGGATGCATTTTTTTCGGTGCGTGATATTAGAGAAATCCCTGAATTGAATTTACAGTCGCTGGGAACCTTGTTTATTCGTATTGAGGCTGACAAGGCGATTTACGGCTCACCTGAAGAAAGTACAAACTACGATTCTTCACTGATGATCGTATCGGGCAACGACATCATATATCCCGGCAAAACCCGGCTGAAAATGTCCGATCTGCCTATAGACAAATCGAAAGACTACAGCGTCATCACGATTGACCACAATCCCTATCTGGCCGCGCAGTTTACACTTGGTTACACCGGCTGGACTTTTATTCACCTGATTCCTTACGGTTCGATTTTTAAAAATGTCATGATTATGAAAACGGTGCTGCTTGTTTTGTACGCAGTGATCTTGCTGCTGCTGCTGTGGAGCGGCCTGCGATTTTCAAAAAGCATTACCAAGCCGCTCGAAGCCTTGACTCAGAAAATGGTGAACGTGGAGAAAGGACAGTTTGCCATTGATAGAGCAGACTTTCCGGTGAACCGCGATGAGGTTGGCTTGTTGAACCATAATTTCGATAAAATGACCGAGAAGCTGGATAGGCTGATCAACGAGAATTATATTAAGCAAATTATGCTTAAAGAAGCAGAATATGAGACGCTGAAGGCACAGGTCAATCCGCATTTTTTGTATAATACGCTGGAATCGATCAATTGGCTGGCCAAAATCAACGGACAACCGGAGATTTCCGGTATGGTTAAAGCGCTTGGGGATATGATGCGGGCAGCGGTAAGCAAGAAGGAATTCGTCACGCTGCAGGAGGAAATAGCGAATCTGAACAATTATATTCACATCCAGCAGTTCCGCTTTGAGGAGCGGCTGGCGTGCCGTATTGAGATTTCGCCGCAGCTGTATGCCCTCTATATACCAAGCCTGATTTTGCAGCCCATCGTGGAAAATTGCCTTAAATACGGGATCGAGGCTGCGACGGACCGATGTGATATTACGATTCACGCTGAAAAGCAGGAGCTGCCGGATCGCCTTGTTCTGACCATTCAGGATACGGGACCCGGCATGGATACGGAATATTTGGAAAAATTAAAGCACAATGAAACAACTGCAGCGGGCACAGGGATCGGCTTGCACAGCATTGACCAGCGTCTCAAATTATTGTTTGGCGACAGCAGTGGTATTGATATTGAGACCGGACTCGAACACGGGACGATCATCCGTATCGCAATACCTTACCTGACCGATATCCCAATCTAATCCATAATGAGGTGGACGTATGAGCGAATTCACGGTGTTTTTGGCAGATGATGAGCGGGTGATAAGAGAAGGTATTACGATGCTGATCCCTTGGCTGGAATTGGGGCTTCGGTTCGTGGGGTCTGCTCCTGACGGTGTCCGTGCTTATGAGGAGATTGTTCGCTTGCGGCCGAATCTGGTCATTACCGATATCAAGATGCCGAAGCTGAATGGACTTGAGCTGATTAAACGCGTCAAGAAGCAGCTGCCAGACACTCATTTTATCGTACTGTCCGGGTATGGTGAATTTGAATTTGCATCGCAGGCGATGCAGCACGGTGTCAGGCACTACCTGCTGAAGCCGAGCAATGAACAGGAGATTGTTCATGTGCTGCGTGAGGTTATCCGGGAAATGGAGGATCAACAACAGCAGGGCAATCTGATCGCATCCATGCAGCGGCAGTTAACGGAAGCGATGCCCAAGGTTCGGGAGCAGTTTTTGCGGGATTGTCTATTGAATCGAGTCTATGTCCAGCAGGAAATGGAGCAGTACAAGCAACTGCTGCAGCTTGATCATGAGCAGGTTCGGCTGATTTTATTTGAGCTGGAAAGCAGCTTTGAATATATCGAGCTGTACACGCTCAAGACGATTTCTGAAGAGCAGGGAGAAGCAGGCCAGATTGTGCTGAGCACGATTGTCGGCAACCAGCTGCTGGTTTTGGTAGAGGACGGAGAGCTGTCTGCAGCTGTCGCCTTGACAAGCCGTATCCAGCAGTCGTTTTGGCAGCTGTATCCTTTAAATGTAACATTGGCAATTAGTGATGCGGGTCGAGTTGAGGACATTGCGAGGCTCTATAAAGAGGTACAAAAATATGTGAAGTATAAGTTTTATCTGGGTGAAAATGGGATTATCACAAGCGAATTTGACATGCATGCGCCATTGTCTTCCATAGAAACGGTAAGCTATGCCTACGACCCTATTGTAATGGCTGTAAAAATTGGTGAAGCAGAGGACGTTCGTAAGGAGCTGCAGGCTTTCTTTGACCATTTGCATCAATCCCGTATTGAAATTAATGTGGCGATCAGCTTATGCATTGAGTTGATAACGGTCATTGTCAGAGAAACCTTATCGACACCGATGAACGAACCTTTTAAAAAAATCGTGCCGATTTTAAGTATGTCTACACTGGGTGAAATTCACCATTACATTGAAAATCTCTCTCTGGCTACAGCTAGAGAGCATTTTGAGGCGTATTCGGATAAGAAGCATATGTTGATGACACGAATGACGCAGTTGATTCAGGAGCATTTGGCCAACGAGCAGCTGTCGCTGCAATGGCTTGCCAAAAACTTCTTTTTTATGAATGCGGACTATTTGGGTAAGTTATTTCGCAAAGAAATGAATGATAAATTTTCTCCGTATATCACGAGACTCAGAATTGAACGGGCCAAAGCCTTAATTACGGAAAAACCAGATATCAAAATGTATGAGGTCGCTGAACAGTCGGGTTTTGGCAGTGACCAGCAATATTTTGGGAATGTGTTTAAAAGACATACGGGTCAATCTCCTCTGGAATTTAAGAAAACGATCAATCGCTAAGCAGCGAGCATAGAAATACCCTCTCCGATCTTATCCTGTATAAACACTGTTTTTCACAAAAAAGTATCCGTTTTTTACATACCTTTTTGGACTTAAAGGGAGTAAGATTAAATTAATTCCTACTATCCCCATAAGATTATGGAGCGAGGAGCAGAATCAACGATGACCAAACCTAAATTATCGGATAGCTTCATCCGCAATGAGCGGGAAGCGAAGATTGCCGAGCGAGCCGATCAACTGGCAGTGAAGCTGGCCGAAAGAGCACCCAAGCATGATGAAGAGGGCTCGTTCCCATTTGAAAATTTTGCAGATTTACAGCAGGCCGGATATTTGAAGCTGACCGTGCCCAAGCAGTACGGGGGAGATGAAATTTCCTTGTACGAATTGGTGCTGGCCCAGGAGAGATTGGCCCGTGGAGACGGATCGACCGCATTGGCTGTCGGCTGGCATATGGGTACGATGCTTCAATATCGGAATACCCGGCCTTGGCCTGAAGCGTTATATGAATGGTTTTGCAGAGAGGTTGTACAAAACGGGGCGATGATCAATCACTTTGCCAGTGAGCGTGCCACCGGCAGTCCAAGCAGAGGCGGAAAGCCCGAAACGACTGCAGTAAAGACGCCAGACGGTTGGCTGATTAATGGCAGGAAAACATTCAGTACCTTAAGTCCGATCCTCGAACACTTCACGGTATCCGCCAGCATTGCAGATACGAATGAGGTCGGTGAGTTTTTTGTTTGCAAGACTACAGGAGTCAGCATAGAGGAGACGTGGGATACGCTCGGCATGAGGGCGACAGGCAGTCATGATCTGATCCTGCAGGATGTGTTTGTCCCTGACGACAAGCTGATCAGCAGATCGGGTTCAGTACCGGACAAGAAACGGATTGATGATGGCAACGGCTGGCTGCTGCACATTCCCGCCTGCTACATAGGCATAGCCCATGCTGCGCGTGATTTTGCCATCCAGTTTGCCCGCACCTACAGGCCAAACAGCTTGCCGGGACCGATCTCTGAGCTGCCGAATATTCAGCAGCAAATCGGGCAGATCGAAGTGGACCTGATTACGGCGCGCACGCTGCTGTATACGGTAGCTGACCGTTGGGATCAGCAGCCTGAAGGACGTATTGCTTTGAAGCCGGATTTGGGTTTAGCCAAGTACGTCGCAACGAACCATGCCTTGCGGATAGTCGATCAGGCCATGCGGATTGTTGGGGGAACCAGCTTGTCACGCAGGCTGCCCCTGGAAAGAATGTACCGCGACGTTCGCGCCGGGCTGCATAATCCGCCGATGGACGATGTTGTCATACGCAACCTGGCGCAGCGCGCTCTGCTGGAAGAAAGCTAGAAGGCTGTTCGACGAGTAGGTTTGAGTAAATCGGAATCCCTTCAGGTGTATGCCGCTAAAGGGAATAGCGAAATATCTCCACTGGCTGTACTTCGTTGGGCAGAGTTCATGACTTACCAATATAGAAAAGGGATGTGTATGTATGCGTAAATCGATGAAAATTAAATTTACCTCCGCCTTGCTGATCTTAGCTGCACTTACAGGCTGCTCGCAGCCATCGGCGACTAGTACACCTGCAGTTGGCGGTAAACCCGCGGAACCCGCAACAGCGACTACACCGGCAGCAGCCAAGAAAGACCCTGTGACCCTGCGGATTACTTACTGGGCAGGCTCGCAAATGACCGTAGATAAAACCAATGCGGTTGTGGAGCTGTTCCAGAAAGCCTATCCGCATATCAAAGTCGAGTCCGAGTATTACGCGGGCGATGCCTATTGGGATAAGCTGAACGTGCAGGCCGCTTCCAACAGCATGCCGGACGTGGTGCGGATGGATTACTCGAAGATCACGAATTATGTTAACAAAAGTTTATTGCTGCCATTGGACGACTACATCCAGAAGAAAACGATCAACATGACTGGAGTCAATCCGATTCATATCGACGGCGCCAAATTTAACGGTAAAGTATACGGCATTAACATCGGTAATAATGCACTCGTATCATTTTATGATCCTGATGTTTTTGCCAAAGCCGGTGTAACACCGCCAACCCCCAATTATACTTGGGAGCAGTATGAGAAGGATTTGAGAACCTTCAAGGATAAGCTGGGCATTTATGGCGATACGCATATGAGTCAAACCCAATTTGCGGTGTGGCTCAGACAGCAAGGCAAAAAAATGTACAACACCGCCCAGGATGGACTTGGCTACGATGACGACAAAGTGTTCGTCGACTTCTTCGAGCAGCAGCTTCGCTGGCAGAAGGAGGGTCTGATCTCCCCGCTTGGTGTTGAGTTGGAAGTGAGAGGTCTTGAGGATGGTCCGTTTCCTAAAGGACAGGCGGCATTCGGCAGCTTAGGCTATTGGAGCAACCACGTTGACATTATGGAAACGCAGCTGAAGAAAAAGGTAGGTATGGCGATGTATCCGGGCTCCGGAGACGGCAAGGGCATGTACATTAAGCCGTCGTTCTTCCAATCGATTGCCAAAAGCTCCAAGCATCCTGAAGAAGCGGCTTTGTTCATTGAATTTTTTACGAATAATATTGATGCTGCCAAATCGTTGAATGCCTATTTCGGAATGCCGTACCACCCTGCCGTGCTTGAAGGAATGAAGAGCTCTTTCTCGGATACGCAGAAGAGAGTTGCCGAATACCTCGCGACCGTTGAGAAATATTCGAGCTTGATTGATCCTCCCGATCCGACAGCTGCTGTAGAGGTAGGCAAAATCTTCAAAAACGTCAGTGACGAAATCTTCTTTGAGAAAACGACCCCTAAACAAGGTGCGGAGAAATTTAGAAAAGAAGCGAACGCTATTTTGGCGAAAAAGAAATAAGCACGTAAGCGGAATCCTGTGAAGGGTACCCGAACACATAAGTTACAAGTAAGCAAATGTAAGACAATGTGAAGAGATAAGCGCGGTTAGCTTATCTCTTTATGTCTAGTAGAAGCGAGGTGTGCGCAAGTTGAAGGTCCTACCCAAAAAACGTTGGTGGAGTTCGGATAACATATCGGGGTATGTGTTTATTTCTCCGTGGCTGTTCGGTTTTCTTGTGTTTTCGCTCCTGCCTATTCTGGCTTCGTTATACTTGGCCTTTACGAAATATGATATTTTATCCGATCCGGAGTGGGTGGGCTTCGATAATTTTACAGAGATGTTTACCGCAGATCCGAGGTATTGGAAGTCGGTACAGGCAACGCTCATTTTCGTATTTGTCGCAGTACCGCTGCGCCTGTGCTTTGCATTGGTGATCGCGATGCTGTTGAATACGAAGCTGAAGCTGCTCGGTTTTTTTCGGGCCGCCTACTATTTGCCTACCTTGATCGGGGGCAGTGTGGCGGTAGCTGTGATGTGGCGTCAGCTGTTCGGGGCTGCGGGAGCGTTCAATTCGTTCCTGACGGCGATATTCGGAATTACCGCCAAAATATCCTGGATCACCCAGCCGTCCACGGCGCTGATGACCCTGGTGCTTTTGTCCGTATGGCAATTCGGATCATCGATGCTCATCTTTCTGGCTGGTCTCAAGCAGGTTCCAGCTGAGCTGTATGAAGCAGCTACGGTGGACGGGGCGGGAGGCTGGCAGAAGTTTAAACGCATTACGCTGCCGCTCTTGACTCCGGTTATTTTTTTCAATTTGGTGATGGGTGTCATTAATGGCTTCAAGGTTTTTACCGAAGGTATGATTGTGACCGGAGGAGGACCGCTGGATACGACCTTATTTTATGCGTTGTACTTGTACGAGAAGTCGTTCCGTTATTATGAAATGGGCTATGGCTCGGCGATGGCGTGGGTGCTGCTGCTGACGATTGGTTTTCTGACGGCGCTCCTGTTTGCCAGCTCCAAAAAATGGGTCTATTACGAATCGAAGGGGGACTAAAGGATGGTGGGCCAACAGCGTCAATTACAACGACTGCGCAGTGTAATCCTGCACCTCTTCGTATTCGGCTTTGCTTTGATCATGATTTATCCACTAGCCTGGATGCTGTCCAGCTCGCTCAAGGATAATTCGGAAATTTTCATCAATGCGCACCAACTGCTACCCTCCCATTTTAATTTTAATAACTATATTAACGGTTTTAAAGGTTTTGCAGGCACGTCATTTGTCGTGTTTTATAAAAACTCGCTGATCATCACCCTGTTTTCCGTCGTTGGAACGGTCGTTTCCTCTACGATGGTAGCCTATGGCTTCGCCAGAATCCGTTTTCGCGGCTCACGTTTCTGGTTTGCCTGCATGATGATGACGATGATGCTGCCTTCCGAGGTATTGACGATTCCCCAGTATATCTTTTTTCAAAAAATAGACTGGATTAATACGTTTCTTCCGCTCATTGTGCCGTCTTTTTTTGGAGGAGCGTTCTTTATTTTCCTGATTATTCAGTTCCTGCGCGGCATTCCGAAGGAGCTGGACGAATCGGCCACGATCGATGGCTGCGGAAGATACCGAATCTTCATGCAGATCCTGGTTCCGCTGCTCGTCCCGCCGATTATTACCGTATCGATATTTAAATTTTATTGGACATGGGATGATTTTTTCAGCCCGCTGCTGTACCTCAACTCGCCCAAGCTGGCTACCGTATCACTTGCAATCAAGAATATGTCCGACCCGACAGCACAAACCGATTGGGGCGCTATGTTTGCCATGTCCGTGCTGTCATTGCTCCCGATTGTGGTCGTGTTCATAGGCTTTCAAAAGTATATCGTCGAGGGTATCAGTACAACGGGATTAAAGGGTTAAATGACAAAGAACTGCACATTCCCGGAAGAGGGAAGGCAGTTCTTTTGTTTGTGAAAGGGCTTGCTATGTGTATTGCTGTTATGTGGTTGGTATATGGGAAGCAGCCTGATTCGTGAAAATACGGTCCAGTGCCATAAGCCTGCTGCCTGCCAGCACCAGATGTATTGACATCACAAGTACGGCAAGCTCAAATTCAAAGCCGCCGGCAAATCCCATCGTATACTTAGCCGCGATAATGGCCGTAACCATAATCACACAAAAAATCGCTGCAAAAATACGTGTTCCGAGGCCGATGATCGCACAAACGCCTCCAATAATTTCAAGCGCCCCAACCGGATAAGCCAAATAGCCAGGAATGCCAAGCTGCTCAAAAAAACCTATGGTGTTGTCGATTCCCCCTTGGTATTTCATCAAACCATGGACGAGAAAAATAATGCCGACTGTAATTCTGGAGATTAGGATTCCGATTTCTGCTTTGGTATTCATATGAATGCCTCCTCTAATTATTAACACTATGATATGTAGTGTATAAGATTAAAAAAATCAAATTAAATTGAAAACAAATAAAATAGAAATCAACACGATGATCTGCAGCGAGATTAGGGTTGATGTAATCGGGGGTTTAAATGAAATCTTGGCTTGCGGGTCGAGAATTTGGTTAATTCTGTAGTTAACCGATGTATCGGCAAAGGATGCATAGGTAAAGGGCATCGTAAAGGCCGGGCTTTTTTTGACTAATTTAAGCAGGGCGCTGCCCAATTCTATAGAAGAGCCCAGCTGTTGAATCGCATACTGATCAGCCACAATTTCTCTGGCAATCTTATAGTGGTGAAGCATCCATTTCAATAGAGGAATGTACCAGAACATCGAAGCACACAAAGACAGGATCAGTATTTTTAGCGGGTCTGCGCTTTGTTGATGCTGCTTTTCATGATAGAGGACAGCTTTAATTTCCTCGTTATCCAGTAGATGCAATAATCCCGTAGTCACAAAAATCCGCGGCTTCAAATAGCCCATCGTAAATGCCATAGGCTTCTTGCTGGAGACGATGTGGATACCGGCAGCTTCCGGAACGTCAAGCTTATTGGCCTGTTGAACGGAGCTGATATCGGGTTGTTCACGGAGCAGCTTGCGATACATGCGTTGAGACAGGAACAACTGCTTGCTGAGCAGCCAGAAGAACATCACGAACGTATATACAACCAGTCCACCAAGGAAATAGCCCATTGTTAAAAAGCCCATTGATTTGAGCCAGCTGTTGCACAGCTGCAAAATATTAAAGCTGATTTCACGTCCGAATAGAAGATGCAGGGCGTACATGCCCATTTGCAGAAGGATGAAACCAGCAATTAAAAGACACGAAACAAAGATAAATCTGGATCGGTTTGTCCACATGGTTAATTGTCCTTTTTGAGCGCCTTAATTTTTTGTTCCAGCATGGCTATTAAATCCACATCGACTTCTTCCAGCGCATCCAGCATATGATTGACCACAAGCGGCCCGAACTCCTCGATCAGTTCATGGGTAAGTTCCTTGGACTGGTTCTCCAGAAAATCGTCCCTGCTCACCATAGGCTGGTACAAACCAGTTCTTCCTTCTGTTCGTTTGGTCAGGAAGCCTTTATCGACTAACCGATTCATAACAGTCATAACCGTATTGAAATTTAGGGGTTTTGTCTGGTCCTGATCCAACTTGGCTTGAACGTCCTTAATGGCCAATTCGGAGCTATCCCACAAGATGTTCATGATTTTGGCTTCCAAAGGTCCAAAAAATCGATTTAAACCCCTTTCATGATATTTGAAATTGTGTATCTTCACTTTACAACACCTCACACTACTTATTGTAGTTACCTGTAAATCAACTGTCAACTAGTCAGATTTGGTTGTTAGTCAACTGTTGAACCTGCGTGTGGTTGGTGAGCTATAGGAGTTGGCAGCGGGGCTTCGCCCTACAATCTGATGTATGTTACGGGGTTCATCATGGGCATGATTGGGGTATGAGTATATCAGACGGTTATCTGAACTACAGTCCCGCTAGGGAAGGAGAACTCCCATGGACAGCTACCGACCTATCATGATTGTTACAGGTGCCAACTCAGGGATGGGCTTAGCCACTACAATAGCTTTGGCGAAACAAGGCTGCAGAGTCATTATGGCATGCAGGAGTCCAGAGCGCGGCGAACGTGCGCTGCAGGAGGCGATCCAGCAGAGCAGTTCCCGACATATTGAGCTAATGCGCTGTGATTTAGGTTCACTGGACAGCGTTCGTGAGTTTGCGGATACTTTTAAAGCGAAGTATACACATTTGGATGCATTGATCAATAATGCAGGGGTATTTGCCTTAAAGCGGCAGGTAACCGAGGACGGCTTCGAAATTCAGCTTGGTGTGAATCATCTGGGGCATTTCTTACTGACAGAGCTGCTGCTGGATTCATTGATTCACGCCATGCAAGGACGGATCGTGGTTGTATCCTCAGGTGCTCATAAAGTGGGCTCGATCTACTGGGAAGACCCCTTTTTCACAAAAGGCTACAGTTTCTGGAAAGGGTACGCGCAATCGAAGCTGGCTAATATCTTATTTACCAAAGAACTTGCCAGACGCTTAAAGGGGACCCGGGTAACTGTCAATTGTGTACATCCGGGAGCGGTCGCTACGAGCCTTGGGGTTGATCGCAATACGGGCTTCGGTAAATCGGTGCTGGCATTTCTGAGCTTGTTTTTTCTCACACCTGAGGAAGGGATGCAGACCGCGTTGTATTTGGCAACGAGTGAAGACATGAGGGGCATTTCGGGTGAGTACTTTTATAAGAAAAAAATAGCTTCTGTTTCAGCGAAAGCACAAGATCCGGAGTTAGCCCGCAGCCTGTGGATATGGAGCGAGCAGCAGGTTGGCAAGTAGCTGATACCGAAGTAAATCATTGCCAAAGTAGCACGCGATTACGGCGGAGCTGCTTTTTTGCTGAGGGTTCGTTTGGGTACAAAGGGTGATGCAGTGGCATTTAGGAAGAGCGGATACGGTATATAATCAATGCAAATGGCCCAATAGCTATCCAATGCTTCCATACGGGGATGTTTCGTTTCCTTCATTTGTCGGTAATAAGGGTAGATGAACAAGTTCTCTACAAAATCTTGAAGGAGATGCACCTATGGACAATTCCCAATACGCAAAGCATTATTCGGATGAGAGTTTTTGGGGGAAATTAAAGAAGGCAGCTAAAGATGCGGGACTGAAAGTGGTATACGCAGGATTGCTCCTTTATTATGCGCTGCAAAGTCCAAAGACGCCGATGAAGGCAAAAATACAAATTTATGGAGCACTCGGCTACCTCATTTTTCCATTCGATATCATACCGGATATGATTCCGGTTGTTGGTTATTTGGACGATTTGGGTGCGCTGATGCTGGCGATAGGTGCGGTCGCGATGAGTATCGATAAAGAGGTCAAGCACAAAGCCAAGATTAAGCTGATCGATTTTTTTGGCGTTGATGCGGTCCGTAATCAGGACATTATTGATGTGGATGCCTATATGGTGAAGGATGAGGTTAGCGTAAGCCTTTCGAAGGAATAACGCCAAATTGTTCGCGCAAAAAAGCTTGAAATTCAGTGCAAAGGCTGAGTTTCAGGTTTTTTGCTATTTGATCAGGTGGGAGTGGCAATGGGGCCGTTCTTTTTTTATATCAGATGCAGAAAATACCTTAAGTTAACGGAAAGTATATGATACAATATCAGCGTGACAGCGTGTACAAAGGGGATAACATCGGATGAAACTAAGAGAGCTGACAGGTCCATTGATAGCGATTTCATTACCTTTTCTTTTATTTAATTTGTTGAAGTTTAATCCTTCGCTCGATATTCAGTTCGCGGTACCCCGCGGACATTTTTATATTGTCAGCTCTGTTGCCCTACTTGCGAGTATTATTGCGATTGCCGTGGGCATATCGGGGAGTCGGGTGCGCAATATCAAGATCAGCTTTTTGGCGATGGCCTTTATTTCATTAGCTGAGGTTTTTTCCGTGCATGGCTTGTCCACACCGAATATGCTTATTCATGTGTCTCATTTGCCTGGAGTGGCCGCACAGGGGAGTGTTTTATTAGCCTCTTTCTGGCTGTGGCTATCCTCGGTGTCATCTGATAATGGATTCATTGTGCGTCTATCCAAATGGAGACAATGGTTAGTGCCGATATGGACGATAGGTTTAGGTATACTTGGATTCGCTGCTCTCTCATTTCCACATTTGATAGAGTGGGTACCTCTTGACGGGCTTGCATCCAAGTGGTTGTCGACCGGAGGAGTCATTTTCCTTAATGGCATGACGATGTATCGATATCATCAATCATATCGCTATTCCCGGTTTCCGCTTCAGGCTGCGATTGTCTACAGCTGCTGCTGGATGATAAATGCGCAGCTGATCATTGTGTTAGGCGAGACCTGGCGGCTGAGCTGGTGGCTGTACCATTTTCTGTTGTTGGCTTCCATGCTGGTTATGCTGTACGGTTTATTCAAGCAGTATGCGTCTAATCAATCCTTGACCATGACAATCCGCTCCTTGTTCACCAACGATCCGGTAGAACGAATAACGAGCTGTTTGTCACCAAGTGTAAAAGAGCTGGTATTGGCGACGGAAATTAAGGATACCTATACAGCAGGCCATAATTTCAGGGTGACGATGTATGCCCTAAAGCTTGCAGAAGAAATGCAGCTGCAGCCGGAGCAGCTCCGTGCTCTGTCACAAGGGGCGATTGTTCATGATGTCGGCAAGAACATGATACCTGACGCAATATTGAACAAGCCAGGACGACTTACACCGGAGGAGCGTTTCATTATTGAAACGCATCCGGTAAAAGGCTATGAAATGTGCAGAAATCTGGGGTTTATGAAAGAGGAGCTGGATATTATCCGATCTCACCATGAAAAATGGGATGGGACCGGATATCCGGATCGTCTGCAAGGCGAGGAGATTCCGCTATTGTCGAGAATCGTTGCTGTCGCTGATGTTTATGATGCGTTGACCTCTACCCGCTCCTACCGGAAGGCATGGACGCATGAAGAGGCTATACATTTCTTGAAGGAGCACAGTGGCAGTCATTTTGATCCAATCTGTGTACAAGCTTGGGTGAATGTAAGCAGCAGAGACCCTGAAGTGTATCGGCTGCCCTCTAACCTGGCCAGTCCGTTATTCATGAGTATGCCTTCTGGTCATAAAGGCGTGGTTTGATTGTATCCATGCCAACATAGCAGCATTAAAAAACCTCGAACTCAACGGTTCGAGGTTTTACAAATCACTTAATAAATTAAATCAGGCTACCTGCCCACAGACGCAGGCTCTTTGTGGCCGGCCGACTCGCTGCTGGCTGCTCCCGTTTTGTGAGCCTCTTGGGCCAATCCATACGGCAGACAGAGCGGAACGCCTGTACGCGGATCCGGAATAATATCCGCTTCAATGCCAAATACCTCACGTAGTACATTCAGGTTCATGACTTCTGTCGGAGTTCCATTACTGATGACGCGTCCTTTTTGAATAGCGACCATATGATGAGCATAGCGGGTGGCATGGTTGAGATCATGAACGACCATCACAATCGTGCGCCCTTCTTCTTCATTCAGCTTTTGCAGCAGCTTCAGCACTTCTAGCTGATGAGCCATATCCAAAAAGGTAGTCGGCTCATCCAAAAATAAAATGTCGGTTCCTTGTGCCAAAGCCATTGCTATCCAGGCACGCTGCCGCTGCCCACCGGAAAGCTGATCTACGGGACGGTCATAAAATTCATTCATACCCGTCATTTCAATCGCCCACCGTACGGCTTCCTTATCTTCCTTGGACAAGGAGCCAAAGCCCTTCTGGTGGGGAAAGCGGCCATAGGTGACAAGCTCCGATACCGTCAGTCCATCCGGTGCAATCGGATTTTGCGGCAATATCGCCAGCTGCTTGGCGACCTCCTTCGTTGGCTGACGGTGAATCGATTTGCCATCCAAAAACACGGTCCCGCCTGTTGGCTTCAGCATGCGTGCCATCGCTTTAAGAATGGTTGATTTGCCTGATCCATTAGCCCCGACAAGCGCCGTGATTTGACCCGAGGGTATACTAATATTTAAATGCTCAACAATACTGATGTCTCCATAAGCAATATTTAACTGTTCTGTATATAAGCGTCCCATCTGTATCCGCTCCTTATGATGATACCGATTCTCATTATCAGTAAGATTATATCTAATTATTGATGTGTATGACAACCCTAAATCGAATCATTTCTTAAATAAATTCAACTATATCCAGGTTCAGCATTGAATGGCCACCACATATGCTTACAACAAGCATATGTAGTTGACTCATTGTATGAAGTCATTGCGGTTGCGAAGCAGATCAAGCAAGGAGTATAGTGGAAGAGATAGGCAGCTGCAGCAATTTTGGTGAGGAGCAAGTGGTTATGATAAGAATAATGGCTGTTGATCATCAGTTTCAAGTGATTCCCGAGGCTGGTTTAAGCGACCTGTCGGGTCCCAAAGTGAAATGGTATTGGGTCGATTTTGACATTCCTACCGATGAAGAGGCACTGCTGCTGGATACCCACTTTCATTTTCATCCGTTAGCTATCGAGGACTGCTACCATTTATTGCAGCGCCCAAAGCTGGATCATTATGATACCGTGAATTTTCTGGTTCTTCATGCTGTGAACGCGGTGACCTTGGGTGCGGAGGAGGTTGATATATTCTGGGGAGATAACTTTATTGTTACCTACCACTTATCACCATCCTGGGAAATTGATGAAGCCTGGAGCCGGGTTGAGCAGCAGGAGGCGATACGTCAAAAAGGACATGCTTATGCGGCCTACCTGGTGATGGACAATATGGTCGACGAGTATTTCCCTTCCGTATATCAAATCGAGGACCAGCTGAATGAAATCGAAATCAAAGGCAGAAGCGCAACCGATCATCTGCTGATGAACGAAATATTTGAGATCAGAACGAAGCTGTTGAAGCTGCGTCGAACGATTGTGCCGATGCGGGACCTGCTGTATCGGATGGTCAGCTCGGATAAAATAGATGGGATCAAGGAGCAGCGGATTTATTTTACTGATATATACGATCATTTGTTGAAGCTGTCGGAAATTATTGAGGCGACCCGTGATATGACCGCTGATATGCGAGACAGCTACGTATCACTGAATTCCACCCGGATGAACACCATTATGAAAACCTTAACGGTCATTACGACGATTTTTATGCCTTTAACCTTTATTGCCGGCATTTACGGAATGAATTTTGCTTATATGCCTGAATTAACATGGCACTGGGGTTATTTCATTATATTAGGTGCGATGTTCGGAATCGGATTTGCCATGTTTTTGTGGTTTTACCGCAAGGGCTGGTTCAAGTAGCTACCAGATGACTAACAGGAGGACTTCAATCGATGTCATTCGTGTTCCATGCCGGGGAATATCCAGAGGCACCGGGGTGTTATTTGATGAAAAACGCCGCGGGCCGGATCATTTATGTGGGAAAATCGAAAAACCTGCGCAGCCGTCTGCGTTCCTACTTTCAGCAGCGCAAGCACCAGAAAAAAACGGTGCAGCTTGTTCAGGAAATTGCCTCGATTGAAGTGGTGCTGGTTAACAATGAATAGGAAAGCCTGCTGCTGGAAAATAATTTAATCAAAATTCATAAGCCCCACTACAATAGAGCGCTGAAAAAAGATAACAGCGGCTACGCGTACCTGCAATTGACAGCAGAGTCTATTCCGCGTTTGGACGTCTTTTATCGAAACCGCAATTCAGAGTCAGCACGTTTGAATGTTCCTTCGCTACCAACAGTAAGTAAACGCCCACCTATACCAACAGTAATGGCACAGTCTGCCATACCGCCAGCAGTATCCCTTAATCAGCAGCGCTTTGGTCCTTATCCGAGCTCCCGCTTTCGGAATGCCGTATTGGAATTCGTGACCGACCATTTTCGGCTGCGTACTTGTCGGACACTTCCAAGGCGAGCATGCCTGCTGTACCATATTGGCAAATGCAGCGGTGTTTGCGAAGGATGGATCTCCGAGGAAGCCTATCGCGAAACGGCCTCTCAGGCAGCGGAGCTGCTTGTGAACAACGGCGAGGCGCTGATTGCGGCAATGTACAACAGGATTGGTGATTATGCCGAGCGTCTGGAATTTGAAAAGGCTGAGAACATGCTTCGCCACATTCGTATTCTCGAGAGATTGCCAGTCAAGCAAATTGTCGATCGTGAGGTGGTCGTCAATCAGGATGTGCTTTATTTCGGAAAGGACCACGTACTGATTGCCAAGGTGCAGGAGGGGATGCTGCGCGATTTCTATATGCAGGAGCTGGGCAAGGGCGATCAGGAAGCCAGCGCAGCTTGCGACAGCTTTCTGATATCGCATTACTGTGCGGATCGGCCGGACGAGCTTATTGTGAACCGGATAGTCGACCCCCGCAAAGTACGTGCATCACTGCGAGCAGCAGGGAGCAAGCCTTTGCTCATTACCCAGCCGAAGCGGGGATTGAAATACGATCTGCTGCAGCTGTGCAAGGACAATTATGAGTATCGGATGCAGCGGAATCAATATCATTCTTAAGTGCAATTGTAAAAATACTGTTCAACACGATAAGTGGATGTATACGGCAATCATCAACTAAATACGTAATGAAGGAGCTGCTGGGGCAGCTTTTTTGGCATTATAGAATTTATAAAATTTCGGGGTGGGAGCAGGACTACCACTCTGTTTTATTTTTGGTAAGGCTCATGCAGCACAAGAAAAAGTTCCGCTGAACGTTGTTCGGAATTTTGATGCGATGGATGATGGGGGCCTATAGTACCTCCGCAATTCAGATGTGAGGAATGCGGAGAAGGAATGTACTCGGAATATTACAAGGGAATTCATGACTATGAGTACAGGATAAGTGATGTATAAAAAGTAAGCCGGGTGAAGGTTATTCCCCGCACCCAGCAATTTTGTTACATGAACTCAGTTGCACAAACTTTAAAGGACGCCGTCAGGCGTTTTTCTTAAGTCGTTTCCAAAAGTTTTATATGCCATACAATGGCTTGGGAATGGTTTATTATGCCCATGTTGCTTATAATAAATATACCGAGGTACACGGTCAATTCCATTTTCAAAATAATTATTTTAATATTGTTAATGCACCAACGGATGGGAGGACAGGCCATGAATAAAGAAGATCAGGTCATAATGGGTTTCAGGGACTTATATAACAAGATAGTTTTGCTTAATAAGGATAAGATGGAAGACAGTCTTAAGGGTTATAAGTCTTCTGAAGTACATTGCATCGAATACATTGAAAGAAATGTAGATTCCAACGTGACAAAACTTGCGGAGTCCTTTTATATGACTCGCGGTGCCATAAGTAAATTAACTCAGAAGCTCATAAAAAAAGGCCTTATCGAAAGCTACCAGAAGTCGGATAACAAGAAAGAAATCTATTTTAGGCTTACTGAGCAAGGGAAAGTAATTTATAAAATCCATGAGGACCTGCACAAAGAGTTTCAAGAGCGGGATAAAGCCGTATTTGAGCAGGTAACCGAGCAACAATTTGACAGTATGCTTAGCTTCGTGGATAAGTATAGTAGGCATTTGGATGCAGAAATAAAAAAACTGGGTATAGATATTAAGTCGGAATAAATTTGAAGAATGATAATGAAACCACGTGCAGCCGGGCTCTATTGAGAACGGGCTGCATTTTTTTGCTATTAATTTGTTGACAAGGAAACAAAATAAAGTTATTATTTTGTTGACAAGGAAACTAAACGACAATTTTTGAGGAGAGAATTTAAATGTCCACATTTAGATCACACAATCAACAGAGCACAGAACAAACCATAGATAAACACGCTTTGATATTCGGTCTTATCTCTGTGTTTCTTTGCGGAATAGGCTTCAGTATTATAACACCTGTCGTCCCCTTCTTAGTGCAGCCTTATATAAGCAATCCGGGAGAACAAGCTATAGTTGTTACGCTGCTGACCTCTGTTTATGCGGTCTGCGTGTTTTTTGCAGCCCCCGTATTTGGAGCTTTGAGCGACAAATATGGCCGTCGTCCTTTGCTCTTAGTAAGCCTTTTGGGTGCCGCAATCGGGTACTTAGTTTTTGGCATAGGAGGAGCTCTTTGGGTACTATTTGTTGGACGCATAATAGAGGGTATAACAGGCGGGAGCATAAGCACGATCTTCGCATACTTTGCAGACATCATTCCTCCAGAGCAGAGAACCAAATACTTTGGATGGTTGAGTGCGGTTGTAGGTGTAGGCACCGTCATTGGTCCAACTGTAGGTGGATTACTTGCCAAGTTTGGTTATTCTGTACCCATGTATTTTGGAGCAATAATAACTTTATTGAATGTTGTTTATGGATACTTTTTTATGCCTGAGAGCCTTGGCAAGCATAATAGACTGAAAGAGATTACCTTGATAAGACTGAATCCATTTACACAGCTTGCAAACCTGCTTTCCATGAAAAACTTAAAATGGCTGCTTGTTTCAGCATTCTTACTTTGGATACCCAACGGATCTTTACAGGCAGTTTTTTCACAATTTACAATGGATACTTTCAGTTGGAAGCCTGCAATAATCGGACTTATGTTTTCAATTATGGGCTTCCTAGACATTATTTCACAAGGTTTTATAATGCCAAAGCTTTTGAAAAAACTTAATGATAAACAGATAGCAATTTTTGGAATGGTTTCGGAGATTATAGGCTACAGTCTTATTGCAGCTTCGGCATTATTCTCATTCTATCCTCTTCTTATCGTTGGCATGTTTATATTTGCTTTTGGAGATTCGATCTTTGGACCTTCATTTAATGGGATGCTCTCCAAGTCTGTCGATTCTAGTGAACAAGGAAGGATTCAAGGAGGCAGCCAATCTATTCAGGCTTTAGCAAGAATGATTGGGCCTATCATTGGAGGTCAAATCTATGTATCACTTGGTCATGCCGCACCCGCTTTTATGGGTATGATCCTTATAGCAGCGGCAATACCAGTTTTGTATAAGAGAACGCATGTAAGTATGTAACTACTTACTTTATTCCATTTGGGACAATCCCAGATAAAACATGGCATATAACTTATAGTTAAACATGGCAATATTATTCAAGCTCGGTTGAGTTTATTTCAGCCGGGCTTTTTTTGTCGGAAGGCTGGGTGGCTGCTGTATCGTAGATAAAACAGCGCAAACATGGAGAAGAATGGGTAATACTAATCAAGAGGCTACAAGTTTGCATCAAAAGACTTATTAATTAAATAGGGGAGGATGATATCGATGAAGAAGTTGTTGATTACAGGAGCAAGCGGGAAGCTGGGGAGTAGTTTGCTGCAGGGACTGAGAGAACAAGGGGATTACGAAATCGTAGCGGCCGATTTGCAGCCTAAGCCTGATCAAGACGTTGTACAGCTTGACGTCACAGATGCCAACAGACTTCTGGAACTGATGCAGGGAGTGGATGTCGTGCTGCATTTTGCTTGGGCACAGGATGAGGAAGATTTCCTCGGCAAGGTGCTGCCGATTAATGTGACGGGTGCTTATCATGTGTATGAAGCAGCGCGTGCTCATGGTGTGAAGCGTGTGATCTTCGCAAGCTCGAACCATGCTACTGGATTCTACAAGGTAGGCGAAACGGTAGAGCCTGATGAGCCATATCGGCCGGATAGCTTTTACGGTCTTAGCAAATGCTATATTGAACTGCTTGGGCGGTTCTATGCTGACAAGTATGGTATCTCCTCATTCAATATTCGGATTGGCAATTTTCCCGGTGACGACAGGCCGCACTCAGAGCGCTCTTCGCATATTTGGATTTCCAGCGGTGATATGGTTCAACTGGCAGTCTGCTGCATCGAAGCTGACAGTTCGATCGATTTTCTCAGCTTATATGGAACCTCAGACAATAGCGATAATTATTATAATATCGAATATTTGGAGAAGCTGATTGGTTACAAGCCGCAGGATGACGCCAGTGAACTGCTCGCTGAGTCGCGCCGAAACCACGAAAATATTGCGCAGGATGAAACTGTTTTTCAAGGCGGAGGTTTCGTGGAGAAAGAACAGCCTGCGAATGGATTGTAGAGGCTGCCTATTTACCATCCAGTATTGAGGCTGGCTACCGTATACAGGGTTGTTTATATGACTTCAGAGCCAGCAAGCTCAATATTTGACTTCCTCTAAAATGATGAAAAAAGGAACGTATCAGGCTGGAATCAGCTCGATACGTTCCTTGTGATGATCTATTAGTGCTGCGATTCTGTGCGAGGATCTGCACGAGTTCATTTTATACGTTAATGATGTACTGATTAAGAATGGAGCGAAGCAGCTCCACGCGACCGGATTTGTTGGTGATCGGGTTATTTTGCAGTGCATAAGCTTCAAGGGAATGGAAGTCAGCTTTGCCGGATACGATATCGGCACCGATACCGCTGGTGAATGAAGCATAGCGTTCTTCAATAACATTTTCAAAAGCACGGTCTTCAATCAACTTGGCAGCTACCTGCAGTCCGCGTGCGAATGCGTCCATGCCGTTGATATGAGCGTACACGACATCGATCGGCTCGAATGAAGTACGACGTACCTTTGCGTCAAAGTTGACACCACCGCGGCCGATGCCGCCTTCGTTTTGCAAGATCTCATACATGGCCAGTGTCGAAGAATACAGATCTGTCGGGAATTCGTCCGTATCCCAGCCCAGCAGCAGGTCGCCTTGGTTAGCATCAATGGAGCCAAGTGCGCCATTAATACGTGCAACGCGCAGCTCGTGCTCGAAGGTGTGTCCAGCCAGAGTAGCATGGTTAGCTTCAAGGTTCAGCTTGAAATGTTTTGCCAGATCATACTTTTGCAGGAACGACAGTGTCGTTGCCGCGTCAAAGTCATACTGATGTTTGGATGGCTCCTTCGGTTTCGGTTCGATCAGGAACTGGGCATCAAAGCCAATTTCCTTTGCATAATCAACAGCCAGCTGCAGGAAGCGTGCCAGATTATCAAGCTCGAGTCCGAGGTCCGTGTTCAACAGCGATTCATAGCCTTCACGACCGCCCCAGAATACGTAGTTTTCAGCGCCCAGCTCTTTACCGTGGTCCAGTGCTTTCTTCACTTGTGCGGCTGCATAAGCAAATACATCAGCATTGGAGGTTGTTGCAGCTCCATGTACGAAGCGTGGATTAGTGAACATATTAGCTGTATTCCACAGCAGCTTTTTGCCGCTGGATTGCATGTGTTGTTTAATCAGAGCGACGATTTCATCGAGGTTACGGTTCGTTTCCTGCAACGTGTCGCCTTCCGGAGCGATATCACGGTCATGGAAGCAGAAATAATCGACATCGAGAATGTTCAGCAGCTCGAAGCAAGCTTCAACGCGGGCTTTTGCCAGCTCCATGCCGGATAAGTGGTTCCAGCCGCGAAGTGCAGTTCCTGCACCAAAAGGATCAGAGCCGTTGCCTGTAAAAGAGTGCCAGTAAGCCACACCAAAACGCAGATGCTCACGCATCGTTTTGCCCAGAATGACTTCTTCAGGGTTATAAAATTTAAACGCAAGTGGATTCGTCGATGATTTGCCTTCATACTTCACAGTACCTACATGATCAAAATAGCCCATTGTGTTTACCTCCAGAAATGAATTGATAAAGAACGGATGCAGCGCATAGATGTACAGATGAACAACTGACAAGCATGATGTCTCTATTCAAGAACTCTATACAAGAACGCTTTCAAAACCATCATAGCATTGTCTATAATGTTTGTAAATCCATTAAACAAACTTAGTGTGTGCACATCGGTACCTTTCATGCTAAAATAATGCCAAACCATCCAGATGGGGGCTATCATGAAACAAACCGGAGATTTAAACCTGGTCAAAAAGATTAACAAGTCCATCGTACTTCATTATATACGGAACTATTCACCCATATCGCGTGCACGTATTGCCGAACAAACCGGACTTACCAAAGCGACGGTTTCGAGTCTGGTCAATGAGCTGCTGGAGAGCAGCCTTGCCAATGAGATCGGTACGGGCGAATCAAGTGGTGGACGTAAACCGATGATGCTGCTCTTTAATCGTACTGCAGGTTATGCGCTCGGCATCGATCTGGGCGTCAACTATATACGTGCTGTAATTACGGATTTGGAGGGCACGATCGTCGAGGAATATAAGGTTCAGCATGATAACACGGTGCTGGAGCTGGCTTTAGTTGAATTGAAAGCATGCATCCGCGAGATGATGCAGCGTGTTCCTGAGAGCGTGTACGGTATCGTTGGTATAGGTATTGGCATCCCAGGAATCAGTAACGGACAGGGTGACATATTATTTGCGCCAAATCTGGGCTGGACCCACGTGCCTTTGCAGCAGATCATTGAAGAGGAATTTGGCATTGCCGTCGTGATTGATAATGAAGCGAATGCGGGTGCTGTCGGAGAGAAGGAATTCGGAGCAGGTCGTGACGCGGCTGATCTTGTTTATATTAGCGTCGGTATCGGAATTGGAGCTGGCATTATTATTAAAGGAGAGCTGTTTCGAGGGTCTTCGGGATTTTCCGGAGAGATCGGGCATATGTCCATCCAGCATGATGGTAAACCATGCCGCTGCGGTAACGCGGGCTGCTGGGAAATGTATGCATCGGAAAATGCCCTGTACGAGGCAGCGAGAAACATACTGAACACCCAGAAAATCGATATGGAGCTCCTGCTGACACTGGCGGAAAAAGGCGAGCCTGCCGTCATCAAGCTGTTTGAACGGGTAGGTCACTTCCTTGGTGTCGGTGTGGTCAATATTATTAACGGATTTAACCCGGAGCTGATTATTATCGGAGGCCGCCTAGCAGAAGCGGGCCGCCTGCTGCGCCCAACGATGCTCCAATCGCTGGAGGGGCGCTCGCTGCCATATCCTCGTGAGCGGCTGCAGATCGAATTTTCCCAGCTTGGGAGCAGGTCGGCGGTGCTTGGGGCTTGCTCATTTGCCATTAGCAAGTTTTTTGCATCTACAAAAGTTTCGGTGGAATAGCTTGGACGAGTGTTAACAGAGGCAGATTACGCTCACACCATGCATACAACCTTACCTTGGATTTACTTGTAAGCAGGTGATGCTGTTGACGAAGCTGGCGGTATGGGATAGGGAATTGGACGTTTGCCATAAATTTTCTCCGAAGGCAGCTTGTCCAATGTGATGACATAAGGATGGTTGTACACCATTCGAAGGTGATAATCAGAATTCATTTTTCCGTCGGTCAACACTTTCCCGTACCATGTATTAAAATACATCCATCCGACTTTGTTTCTTTTTAGCTGGCGAGGGTCTGGAATCGGTCCATTCTCCGAATAAGCGACAAGCTTTTTCCCCTCTAACATGGCAGCTGCCGTATCGTATACACTCATCAGAGTGCTGTAATCTCCGGCTTTCACATAACGGTCGATCCCAATGATATCTACGTAGTTATTGCCCGGGCACCATTCTTTGGAATATATCGTGTCGGAGGTTGTCCAGACCCAGATGAGGTTATTCAGTCCATGAAACTTAGTGAACCTTTCGAACATGATTGCATAGAGCTCCTTGGCTATTTCGGGACCCTTAGATCCCCACCAGAACCATCCACCCTCTGCTTCATGCAGGGGACGCCATATGATCGGAATTTTGGCATCCTTAAAACGCTTCAGGGTTTGCGCCATTTGATCCAAATCTTTCAGCAATGCGTTATTTTCAGCTGTGCCTGACTGAACTGCTTTGGAGACGTCAAAGCTCGTTTGGGAAGTCATAAAATCCTTCTCATTCAACGGCGCATACCAATGCCACTCCGAAGAAATCAAGCCTCCGTATTTGGCCCATTCGAGGGCACTGTCTCCTAAATCAGTAGCTGTAATACTCACGATTGCAGGCAGTTTACCCGTCTGTTTATAAATAAAGCTAGCTTCATCCAATGTGCTTTGCTGCTGGCCGGCCAGAATGCTTTTTCCATATTGGGAAGTCAAATAAGTCATTAAGTTTTGAGCTTCCGCCGAAGGGTGGGGTGTAACCAGTTTATCCTGTACAGGGGCAATAACAGGCCGCTCCTGCAAGGGTCCGACACGGATATAATCAACATCGAAATAACCCCAATAGGAGGTAATTCCAACCACATTGTCACCCTCGTCCAAATAAATCTGGCCAAAATCGATATCTGTAAAAGTCTCAGCCTGAGGAAACAATTTCTCACCGGCGGTGCTGCCATTGACTTCTATATAGTTGGTTTTATCGCCGCTTGGGGCTGCGTATCGGATAGCCATCGGATAAAAGCCTTCTTGATCAACCGTGACGATAAATTGAACCGAATCGCCTGCAGCTTCAAAGCCGGTTACATAACCGCTGCCCGAATAATCGGGTATTTCTTGAGAAACGACGGTTCCAATCAGAGCAGCGTCCTCAGCTTCGTATATCGTATAAGAGGAGGGGTCCGTATATTCAGCGTATGCTGTACTCCAGACTAAAGATAAATAAATAAGGGAGGCCCATCCTATTTTATGTAATGAAGTCCATGTAAAAGCGTTCATAGTATATCTCTCCTAAAATCACACATCGCTCTGATCGTTACGGTTTTCGATGAAAAGGCAGCGGTTGCAGTGAGTATAATGATATTTTTCGACAGACTTAGTTTACTTGGAAATTATCGGCAATGCAATGTAATCAGACAAATCACGGCTGAATCCATGAGGGCTACAAAAATTACATTTATTTCATAAAGCGCTTGCTTTTTAAATCGGGCCATGATATTATAAAAACATTGATAGATGGAACCTTAATTCAGATATTGTAAAGGGTTTTCATTACTATAATGGAACTTTTTACAATGTGTGAATTTTTATTTTTTTAAAAGAATAAAAAAAGATCATGTTAAATTTTTTTTGGAGGTAATACACATGGCACAAACAGGTACAGTAAAATGGTTTAACGCAGAAAAAGGTTTCGGTTTTATCGAAGTTGAAGGCGGAAACGACGTATTCGTACATTTCAGCGCAATCGTTGGCGACGGCTTCAAATCTTTAGACGAAGGCCAACGCGTTGAGTTCAACGTGGTACAAGGCAACCGTGGACCACAAGCGGAAAACGTTGTTAAACTGTAATTCAAATAAAAATGCTCTCAACTTCGGTTGAGGGCATTTTTTTCGTTCTAATATCGTCACCATGGGCGAAGATGATATGTGTAAGTTTTAACTTGTGGTTGCCAGGATATGTGATAGTATAGCTTCCTTTACCTGCTGCCGGGTAGCGGCTAGCTCGAGATTTTCAAAAATATGCTCGCATTCCTTGCGATAAGAAACCTCCTCGATATAATGGTCCAAATAGGTTTTGATAACCTCATCAGAAACATTACGAGCTTCAAGTCTTTCCATAATCAACTGCTTGTTCGCGTATATGAATAGACGAATGGCCCGATCTTTGAATTCATATTTGAATTTGTTAGCTCCGGATCGATTGACGATCACATAGGCGACTGGACCTGCGGCGAGAGCGGCTTCTGCATCTGATTCTTTAACTCCATAAAAATGATTATCAATTTCGGCAGTCTGAATGAATTCGCCGCGAATATCGGCATCGATAAATTCCTTGCGAGAGGTAAAATAATACTCCTTACCCTGACTTTCATGAGCACGCTGTTCTCGGGTGGTGTGAGAAATGATGTGCTGCAGGCCAAGCTCTCTGCTTAATTCATGTGCGATGGTTTTTCTGCCTGATCCGCTTGTTCCTACAAAAACAAAAAGGGTACCTCGTTCGATTCCGATACTCATAACATAACCTCCCAAAAATTATTTTTCGAAGAGGATGACTTGTTCCTGCTGTCAATGATGCTAGTTCCTTCTATTTCTATTATAGTACAAATATTCAGAAAATTAAATAAATAGTTTACGTTTTCATAGCTAATAGACTTGGTATAGACAAATGGAGGGACGGAACGTAGTATGGTAATGAGGGTCTGCATCAACATAAAGACCTACTTCAAAAATTAAATCCAGGCTGGAGAGATGACAAATGTCCATAAATTGTATTTATTGTAACCGGGACGAACGTATCGATAATTTAATGATCGAGATCGGACAAATGCGCGTATCTACACTATTTTTATTTAAGGAGCAAACTCACAAGGGTCGGTGTGTTGTAGCTCTGAATGAGCATCAACAGGAATTTTTCCATCTATCCCAAGAGAAGCAGGATGCTTATATGCGGGATGTTGCACAAGCTGCACGGGCGATTGAGTCGGCTTTTGCACCAGGTAAAATCAATTATGGCGCATTTGGTGATACGATGCCGCATGTACATTTCCACATTGTGCCGAAGTATGAGAATGGAGCAGCATGGGGCAAAATGTTTGAAATGAATCCTGGGGAAACGTATTTGACAGACGAAGAATATCAGGAAATCATCAATAAGCTGAAAGCTGTCCTATAAGCGTATTAATAAGCAATCGAAATGGCAGGAGTTGCTATGGTGATGCGCTGCTGACCGTTAATGGAATCCCGATGAACCGCCAACTGGAGGTTCATTTTTTTTGTGTTCTCGTCTGCTGGTTCGTCAAAATTTGCGGAGTGATAGGAAATGCTCAAGCTGTTGGTATCCTCATAGCGGGCGAGCTCTTGGGCATGAAGACTCTCTGTTAAACGCAGTTGTAAAAATGGGGTTATCCCGAGCTGCTGGAAAGTTGTAGATTCGTTGGTATCCTTACCTACATTCCCTTGAATCATCACGTTCCAATTCGATTGAAGTCCGAGAGACTGCAGTTGGGTAGTCCACTGTTGTTGAAGATTTTGCAGCCGGGAAATTCCACTAGCTTGAACCGTTTCTGCGGTCAGGCTCAGCTGTGTGCGGCCATCAGGAAAGCCGATCAACAGCAGGGTAGCCTGAGTGGTGTCGGTATCATTCAAAGTGAATCTGTAGAGCAGCAGGTCCTGCTTTTGAATAGGATCTACTGGAGCTGTAAGCTTAAATGTGGTACTTATTAGCTGCGCGGTTTGGCGAAAATCGCTTTCGTCATGGTAAGGATGATAGGCGCTCGTGTGCTTCATAGTCACCTTTTGATCGGAAACGATAACGGATTCAGCTAGAGGGAGCAAGAGCTGCAGATCACCATCTGTGTGAGGGTGCGATGTCCAGCCTTGGGCTGCTGCTTCAAGTGTGAGTACGAGGGTAATTAATAATAGGAATGTCCAACCGATTGCTGCTCTCATGGCTCTGTCCTTTCGACTACAATCTATCATTCTACGAAAAGTGATTCTAGTAAAAGGATAGGCAATTATGAGCATAAATATACGTGATAGAGGGGACGGCAAACAAAAAAGGCGCCTTCTCCGCTGGAGGGGTGCCTTTCGGTAATAAGCGAATCTTCATTCGCGCCGTATTAATTTACTTTGTGGTGATTGTTGAGCAAAGGGAGCATTTTCGAATTTTTGACCATCTCTGATTTACATATAGGGCAAAGCGGGCTTTTTTGCAAAGAAAAGTTTTCTCGCATCCAGCACGAACATCCTTCTTTACTGCACATCCAAACGGATGTTTGCTCTTCTTGAACTGGTTCCATGTTTTTCTTGGAGAAATACAATGTAGAACCCCTCCTTCAGTTTGTGCGCTGCATTCCAACATGAGAACTATGGATGGTCTTGAACTGAAAAAGAACTGCCCATGTCCGAGCAGTTCCCCCCACATCATGAAACCTTAAAGTTTCACTACGTTTTCTGCTTGAGGTCCACGGTTGCCTTGAACAACGTTGAATTGTACGCGTTGTCCTTCATCAAGGGATTTATAGCCATCCCCTGTAATTGCGCTGAAATGTACGAATACATCTTTTCCGCCTTCAACTTCGATAAAACCGAAGCCTTTTTCAGCGTTAAACCATTTCACTGTTCCTGTTTCCATCTTCTTAAAAACCTCCAATAAATGTTTACTCTTATTTGCATGAATAAGAAAATTCACACATTATAAAGATTACCCCAAAATTTACTGTAATAATCTTTATAAGATGTGAATTTAACAGATACAATATTGTGAATGTTCTGATTATACCATAATCTGTGTGCTTCCACAACCAAATACTGATCATTTTGCTTGGATTGGAACCTGCTAGGGGGATAGCTGTCCATACAATAATGTATCCAGATTTGTCCAGATTATTCCGCTTTTTTTAATCTTCAGCCAAGTGGGTTGGCGGGGGTGCTGATTTCGGTATTTTAGAAGCAATTTGTTCGAAGATATCCAGAAATACGGTCAGCTTGTCCGCGTCCAGCTCGTTTAAATAGCCCCCGATAATTTCTCTGCGCAGCTGTTGGAGCTGCTGTACCACCTCATGTCCAAGATCCGTCATCTCAATTAAAACGACTCTGCGGTCTTTATCGTCATGACGGCGCTGCACCACACCCTGAGCGATTAATCGGTCAATCATGACCGTAATGGCGCTCGGCTTTACTTCCATTTTGGTAGCGAGATCTGTAACTTTACATAGACCTGTTTTTGAAATGAAGTGCAGCATGATGAACTGCTGTCCGGTTAGCTTAATACTGGTATGTGAGGTGAGCTCGGGTCCGAGCCTGCGGACGATCGTCCAAAGGGCAGTTTCAAAACGCTCGGTCTGACTAGTCATGGGTATATGGCCGGAATCCATTGTTTATATCACCTCCGTGAGCGGTCTTGTGTTCCAAACGATTGCGTTGTGTGAAGCGTTTCCGGGACCTGTTAATAGACTGATGCTCTGCTTATAATTACTATATCATGCGACTCGTTATTATGTAATCAAGTTACTGTTAAATACAAGCTTCGTCAAGCTGACAAAGTGTTCATCATAGTCAAGCTTAACAATGTTTGGTAAGATAAATTCAAAGCAACATTCACAGGCGAGGATTTAAAATCCAGATGGTTACATTAGGGGAGTATTATGATCAACGGACGTTTTGAGGAGCTCATATCAGCTGAACAAGGAAGACTGTGGGATGATAGTGGGTATGCAAGCTGTTGGGAGCATTATGCGGACGAGCTGCAATTATTGGACTTGAAGCTGCAGTCGCTGTACCTTCGTAGAAAGAAACGGATGTCAGACTGGCAGGCAGATCCGTTTAATGGCATGTTTGTTTCCGAAGAGGAGTTTATGGGCTTGATTAACGCTGCTGCCCCTTTGGCTGAATATGATCAGGAAGCCGCCCTGCTGCTGGATCGGCTGCAGGAGGCTGAGGAGGCGATTGATCGGAGGCTGGCGCAAAGTGAGTTGACGGGAGTCTTCCTGCCACTTCTTTATATGGAACGGATTTTTGGAATGCAGGATTGGGAGCGTCACTGTGTCATGATTGCGTTAGCTGTGGAGCTGGACCGCAAGTATGAACGGATCTTTGGTTTTCTG
Source organism: Paenibacillus sp. 1_12 (assembly GCF_900114475.1). Taxonomy (GTDB): domain Bacteria; phylum Bacillota; class Bacilli; order Paenibacillales; family NBRC-103111; genus Paenibacillus_S. The sequence continues at coordinate 34,637 of NZ_FOTE01000014.1, forward strand.
ATTGATGATCTGACTGCAAAGCATCCCAATATCAGCTTGCTGCTGCAGCTGGCCTGCCGTGATCTGGACGAAATGAGTGCAGCACGATTATCGTTGTCACCGTCAGGTAAGCTGGCGAAGTATTTGCTGTATAAGGAGGCTGGCGAGACTCCGTCCCGTTCCTTGCTGTCAAAGCCCATCTCTTTGGATCGGCGAATGGTTCGGTTTTTGCTGGATGAGATGATCCTCCATTCGGAGGAGGAACTGTTCCGTGTCACACAACGTCATGCGGTGGACGAGCCGCTGCCTGCGCTGCGCACCGGTTTGGAGCTGCAGCAGCGGCTGCAGACGTTCGTCAAGCAGATGTATGCCCCGGTCGGGAAGGATCGCAAGCGGATCGCCTTTTATATATGGGGGCCATCAGGCGCCGGTAAAAAGCTGCAGGTGCAGCACTGCTGCCGTTCCTTCGGCAAGTCTGTGCTGTTTGCAGATCTGTCAGCGATGCTGCTGCAGGACAAGTCCTTTGACCTGCTGCTGGATGAGGTGCTGCGAGAGGCCATTTTGCATCAAGCGGTTCTCGGCCTGACACATGTTGAGGTGTTATTTCCTGAAGAGCCGGATCTGCTCGCCCGTCAGCGCCTTCAGGCGGTGTATCACAGCTTGAATAGCTATAATGGTCTGTTGTTTTTGTTAGCGGACAAACACCAACGGCTGTCTTCTGAGCTGAAGGATCGGCTGGTCATAGATATGGAGCTTTCGCTACCGGACGATGGACAGCGTCAGAACCTGTGGGAGAGCTTCGCGTTGGAGCGTGGTTTCGATTATAAGATCGATTGGGCGGTAATCGGCAGCAAGTTCCGCTTTACACCAGGACAAATCAACAGAGCGTTGATGCTGGCAGAAGGCTTTGCTGCCTGGAATAGCAGCGTGGATGTCGGAAAGTCGGTAGATTCGGATAAAACGTCGACGGATGCTGCCGCCATGGCTGCGCTGTACAAGGCATGCTTCATGCAGGTGCAGCACCGTTTGGAAAAGAAAGCAGTGCGGATTCAGCCCAAGTATGCATGGGAGGATATCATTTTACCGCTCGAGCAAAAAGAGCAGCTTCGCCAAGCCTGCAACCAGATGAAATACCGCAGTATCGTATACAGCAGATGGGGCTTCGAACGTAAGCTGGCATACGGCAAAGGACTAAGCATGTTGTTCGCAGGCCCGCCGGGAACGGGAAAGACGATGTCTGCCCAGGTTGTGGCCAATGAGCTTCAACTGGAGCTGTACAAGATTGATTTATCCCAGGTAATCAGCAAATATATCGGGGAGACGGAAAAAAATCTGCACGAAATTTTCGAAGAAGCCCGTCTTAGTAATGCGATCCTGTTCTTTGATGAAACCGATGCCCTGTTCGGCAAGCGTTCGGAGGTTAAGGATTCACACGATAAATATGCCAACATTGAGACCGCCTACCTGCTGCAAAAGATGGAGGAGTATGAAGGTATCACGGTATTGGCTACTAACCTGCTTAACAATATCGATGAAGCTTTTATTCGAAGAATCAGTTATATTATTAAATTTCCGTTTCCTGACGAAGAGCATCGCGAGAAAATATGGCGTTCGATGTTTCCGAAGGAAGCACCGCTTGGTGATGACATTGACTTTAAATATGTGGCGTCCAAATTTCAAATAGCCGGTGGTTATATTAAAAATATTGCCGTGTCCTCCGCCTTCATGGCAGCAGATGCGGGAACCGTCATTCGTATGCAGCATATTTTGCAGGCGGTTAAATATGAAAAGCAAAAGACAGGGAAAATATGGAATAAAGATGATGTCGATATGTATTAAACTGCCGTAAGGGTGTTTGTCTCAGATACTTGAGATAAGCGCCTTTTTTGGGTTTGGTAATGAATTGTGACATATCTCACAAATCCCCACACAATGAAGTAGATACATGAGCTTAAATGGCGGTACTAAAGGGATTATGCCATTATTTAAAAATGGTAAACTCCTTATTTTGTTACTAAAATAGTTCAAATGAACCATAGGTGGTAGTAGTCAATCCTCGGAAATACAACTATAATAGAAAAAGGATCTTAAAACGACATTTAGTTACCTTTTTTTACAAGAAGACTTGGGTAATTCTAACATTGAATGTGAGGAGTGGTTTCAAATAGGTGATTATACAGTGATTGCCGATGTAGGCGCTTCTTTGCTGAAGCTGCTTCGGGAACATATGACACCTGATCCTATTCCTCAGCCAGAGCTGATTGGCTTGGCTTCCCCGGCAGATAAGGGTGATCTCACCCTTTCGCTATTCTTGTACAACATCCAAGAAAGCGGTGACAATCGCCAAACCCAGATGGTTGCACGGGGGACAGGAATGATCCAGTTCCCACCCATGACTGTTCATTTATATTATATGTTAACTGCTCACTCCTCAGCGGAGCTTCAATCACGGGTCGTGGATGAGCATCGTATTTTGGGCAGGGCGATGCAGGTGCTATACGATAATTCTGTACTTCGCGGAACTACTGCTGTAGGTACTTTAGCAGAGGCTGGCGAGGAAGTGCGTGTGGTTATGGACACGCTGACGGGTGAAGCTTTGACAAGAATGTGGAATTTCTCAGATCTTCCTTATCGACTTTCCATAGGCTATGTGGTCGGACCGGTTCATATTGATTCGACCAGAATTAAAACGACAAAACGGGTTATAGAACGAGACTTCCGAATACAAGGGTAGGAGGACCGAATGGAGCCAACTCGAATATCAATCATGAAGACCCGTGTTTCGCTTGCAGTATGCCTCTTGGATTCATTCACCTTAGGTCCTCCTCTCGGCAGTTACACGAAGATCGCTTTGGAAGAGGCGATATCCAAACCCGTCGTTAAAGCACAAGGCTTTTACATTTTTACCGATCTGCCAGAAGGCATGTACCGATTGCGGGTGCTTGCGCAGCATTATTTTGAAGAGTACATAGATATTAGAGTAGGACCCAAGGACCAGTTGATTCATGTTTCGCTTACACCTCGTCCCTCCTATCCCTTTCATGATAAAGCGACATTACTTCGCGTTAATGTCAAGAACACCGAGGGAGTCCCTTGTTCCGGCGCTTCACTGCTGGCTGTCCCGCTGACTGAGGATGTGTCAAGAGCACGATTGGCACAGGACCAGGCAGAACCAGGTGAGAATGAGCTGATGCTTGGTTCTGTAACCGGGAAAATCGGGATCGGAGATCGCTTCCTTATTCGTGGACGTAATGCAAAGGCTGATGAAGAATTGTGCTGTATTGCCGCTGTACTGGAGCACCAGCGTAAAGTGCGCTTGGTCCAGCCTTTAAGCGGCTCTTACAATCGGGGATCGCTTCTGCTGCCTGTAGTGCAGTCGAGATCCGATGAACAAGGCGAAGCTGTTATGGCCTTTGCCAACTGCAGGGCAAAGCAATTCGATGTCAGGCTTGATATTACCTGTGGTGCTCTCTCCCTTTTGAAGGAGGTGAACCTTGCGGAGGGCGGGACGACATTAGCTGGAAGCTTATGCTTGGATCCATCAGCAACACCTTCAAAAGTTTCAAGAGACATTACCTAACATTGTTAGCAGATCGGATTTATCCATCTTCTATAATCCACAAGCAGAGAGGAGAGAACTGGTTTCATTCTGCAAAGAAACTGATTTCGGCTTGTCAGGCGAGACGGTGCAGATCGATGAAACCGGGGAATAATGGCTGAGTATTTATCACCGGGAGTCTATGTAGAAGAATTCGATAGTGGCGCACAGCCGCTGGAAGGTGCAAGTACAAGCACGGCAGGCTTCATTGGATTGGCTCAGAGAGGGGAAATCGAGGGCGTCCCTCTGCTCATCACCAGCGTAGCCGATTTTCACCGTAATTTCGGCAGTTATTTATCCGAAAATGCTTTTGGAGACTACCGTTTCCTTTCTTACGCGGTTGAGCACTTCTTTTTAAATGGAGGATCACGATCGTATGTCATGCGGGTAGCGCCATCCGATGCGAAGCTGGCTACCAATCAGGGTGGGGACAACAAAGAGTCGAAGGTGCTTAATATTAGCTCGAAAAACCCGGGCGCCTGGGGTAACCAAATTCGTCTTGTCGTAGTTCCGTCCAGTAAGGCTAAGACACAAATTTTTGACATTATTGGCGAGCCTGGGGAGTCCAAGCAGTATCGTGTTAAAAATAACGCCGGCTTCAACGTAGGCGATGTTGTTGCATTTGAGAATGCAGGCGACAAGCAATACAATCGGGTTGTCTCCTCTCTGGACAACATTATTGAGTTGGAAAGCGTATTGGATGGCGATGCAGATGTTATCGATGTTAACCTGCTGCCAGCTAAGGTTTTGACCACAAGTGAGTTCACGCTTCATGTGTTTTATGGCGATGAGGCAGAATCGTTCGAGAAATTGTCGTTGAATGTAGCTGCTGCCAATCATGTAGAGAAAATTTTGGTCCGTTCCAACATTATTACAGTGAAGGATATCAGCAGGGAATTCGCAGATCTGGGCGCGATTTCACCCTTTGAAGCCTTGTCCGGTGAAGCGGAAGAAACAGGTAAGTTCCTGATCTCGCTAGCGGGTGGCAGCGATGGCTCCATTGCCAATCTATCGGCTTCCGATTTCATGGGTCAAGACCGTGGTCCTGGCAAGAGGACTGGTATTCAATCCTTCATTGATAATGATGTCGTAAGCATTATGTCCATTCCAGGTGTAACGGACCCTAACGTCCAATTGTCTCTTGTAGCGCATTGTGAAAATCTCGGCAGCCGATTTGCGATTTTGGATGTACCGCGCGAGAAAACAAAAGTAGCTGACGTAATGACGCACCGTAATATTTTTGACAGTAACTATGCTGCGATGTACAATCCTTGGCTGCAGGTGTTTGATCCACTCGATAAACGCAATATTTACATACCGCCTTCCGGATCGATGGCTGGCATTTACTCACGTTCCGATCAAACTCGCGGTGTACAAAAAGCGCCTGCCAACGAAGTTGTACGCGGTGCTGTAGGTCTGGATTGCCAGTACAATAAAGGTGAACAGGATATTTTGAATCCTCAGGGCGTGAACCTGATTCGTGCTTTCCCGGGACAAGGTATTCGCGTATGGGGTGCCCGTACGACTACGTCTAATGGACTTTGGAAATATGTCAACGTAAGAAGGCTGTTCATCTTTATCGAAGAGTCGATCAAGAATGGTACAAACTGGGTTGTATTTGAGCCTAACGATGAGCAGCTATGGGCTCGTGTACAGCGTACGATTGAAGCATTCCTTACCCGCGTATGGAGAGACGGAGCTCTTATGGGAGGCAGTCCGAGTGAAGCATTTTATGTGAACATCGGTCGCTCAACCATGACGCAGGATGATATCGATAATGGTCGTCTGATTTGCATTATTGGAGTTGCGCCTGTAAAACCGGCGGAATTCGTCATCTTCCGAATTACTCAGAAAACAAGAGAAGAATAGTTTTCTCTAGGCTTTGAGTAGGGAACTTGTCATGAACCATACGAAAGGGGAAAAGTAAATTATGACTGGCGAGCGCAGAGATCCATATAGAAATTTTCGATTTAGAGTAGAGGTTGAAGGTATTCAGCAGGCTGGATTTAGTGAAGTATCTGGTTTTGATGCTTCCATTGCTGTAGTGGAATATCGTGAAGGCAACGAAACGATTACGGCGCGCAAGCTTCCGGGATTGGCCAAATACGGCAATATCAGCTTGAAGTGGGGAACAACCGACTCAATGGACATGTACAATTGGATGCAGGAGTCGATTGAGGGTAAAATTGCACGAAAAACCGTTACGATTATTGCGATCGATGAAGAGGGCGGCGATGTAGCAACCTGGCAGGTTATCGAAGCATGGCCTTCCAAGTACACAGCTCCGAATTTTAATGGTACAGGCTCCGAAGTAGCTATTGAATTTTTGGAATTGTCGCATGAAGGTATGACACGCACGGCGTAACAACTGCATGGAGGAAACAAGAGGAGGGATAGGGCGCGATTACCGCTGGTCCCATCTCTTGTTTTCTTAACTTATGCTTATGAAGACAGTGTTCCTATAAGGAACACTTGGCTAATGCTTACGAAGATAGTTTTGCAACGCAAAACAAGTTTACGCTTACGAAGTTAGTGTTCCTAAAGGAACACTTTTAGGAGGAAACCCAAATGGCATTCAAGACAGAATACGAATTCGAACTTCCCAGAGGTTATGTGGATGACAGCGGTACCCTGCACAAAAGAGGCATCATGAGGCTTGCGACGGCAGCCGACGAAATATTGCCGATGCGGGACCAGCGCGTACAACAAAACCCTGGTTATCTTACGATTATTTTATTGACGCGCGTTATAACAAAACTTGGCGATCTGAGAGCGATTGATACGCGAGTTGTGGAGAAGATGTTTACCGCAGACCTTGCTTTTTTACAAAACTTTTATCGTGAAATCAATGAAATGGAAGTGCCCAAGGTTCATACGTTTTGCCCGAAATGTGAGCATGAGTTTGATGTGGATGTGTCTTTTATCGCCGGGATGGAGGAGGCATAGTCGGTTACCCCATTGACAAGATTTACGAGGAGGCCGGTTTCATCGCGTACTATTTCCACTGGCCTCACGATGAGATCATGTTGATGGAGCATCGAGAGCGCAGGAAGTGGTGTGAGGAAATTTCCAGAATCAACCGCAATATGAACGATGATAAACCGGATAATAATCCGTTTGATGTTTTTAACAAGAGGTGAACAGCAGATGAGCGATTCCTCCAGAAGAAATGAGATCAGTGCTCCCCTGCGGTTTGAGGTGGAACTGGATGGATTGATTGTGGGTGGTTTTACGGAGGTAACAGGGCTCAACTCGGAAATTGAACTGGTTCCTTATTCGGAGGGCGGCTTAAACGATTATGTCCATTATTTCCGCAAAGGTGTAAAGAATCCAAGGATTGTACTCAAGAGGGGAATTACCAAATCAAGCGATCTGTGGGATTGGTACGCGGACACCTTAAGAGGCAAAATTGTACGTCAGAGCGGCACGATTATTTTGAATCATATGTCCGGCAACGAAATATGCAGGTGGAACTTTCTTGAGGCATACCCTGTAAAATGGAGCGGGCCTGATATGAACTCAACGAGTACAAACGTTGCTATAGAGTCGATAGAGATTGTGCATAATGGCCTGAAGACGATTTTTAGTAAAAAAACAACCGGGTAGGGGGACTGGCATGAAAGCCCGAAAATCACATATCCCCCCTACGACAGCCGGCAGACTCGGCGGCTTGAACGTGTCACTGCGCAAGCAGGACGACGGCAGCAGCTCGGCACACCTTACTCGAATTTTTGCTGATCAGATTATGGGGAAATACGGTTTTTGGCGACAAGATTATTTTGGACGCTTGTCACTTGTATTTCGCGAATCAATTGGGTCTGATTACGAAGAACGGGACGACGGTTCGGCGAATTGGCGGCAGATGGTCGAACAGCTGCAGGCTCAATTGGCGGCGTTGAAGCATAGTGGAGTAAAGCATATTGTGACGCGTACGGAAACGGTTCATCAGCTAGAACGGCTGATTCATAATTACAGCAGCATGGCGGGGTTAACTGGTAAGAAGCAAGCGATGGTTCGATTGGAGCCGTCTACAGCTGTATCGAAGAGTTTACAGAGAAGCACGATGGTTGTTGCTAGAGGACCGCAGAACGCAGTAAGCAATGCTTCAACTACATTTGTTAACAGGCGGAGCACACGGCTGGATCAGCCGCAAGCAGCAGGACAGTCTCAGGCATTAGAGCAGAGACAGGAGCCGTCTGAAGGTCGAACACCCGTACAGAGGCAATTAACGACTCCGGATCAAGCACCTGCACAACAGAAGGAAATGCGCAATGAGGAACCATCTCGGTTAGCTCATCAACAGAAGTTGAATGAAAGCTTACGGGGAAACGGCTCTGATCAGGGGCAGCAGCAGCAGCAGGCTGCAGAAGTCGTACAGGATCATTTTACAAATGAAAAACTCGTTATTCCATCGGACAAATCATCCGAACAACGAATCGGGCAAGTGATGGAACATGTTCCTATTGTTCCAATCAAGGATTCAGTAACGAACGGTCCAGCGCTTTCGCTGCCAGCCAATCCATCGTTAGGGTCCACAAAAACACAAGGTGTCGTAAAATGGATATCCGCTAATAGCAAGCAGCGGAGTACATCAACCTTACAGAGCATAGGGCTTATTTTACACAAAAATGGATTAAACCAAGGGTCAACGATACCTCCTCGATTGCAGACAATGACCAGTCCGATTGGTTATTTGCAGCGTCGTAATACAATGGCTGCTACGTCCCCAATGGTTTGGCGTACAAATGTGGGTGAAACGGGGAGTACCAACAGCTTCAAAGCAAGGGGCCAACAGCTGCAACGACAGCAGGAAGCAACTGATCAAACGAGCTCTGTCAGCATAGGCAAAATCATAGTTAACCAAGCCCGCAGGGATAAAGAAAACAATAAGTCCAACATACAATGGCAGCATGATTACATGTTTCCTCCTGGTCACAGGCAGGCAGCACCATTTCGGCTACCTATAACCGCAGACGCAAGGCCGTCAGAACGAATCAGGCAAAATAGGGACATGCAGCAACCCTATTCAAGCGTTAATCAATCACGACGCACGGCGGAGGTTTTTAAGACTAGCTTAACCCACAGCTTAAACCGTGTAGAACGGAATCATAGCTTTTTTGATCATGATAATCTTGCTGGGGAGAGATGGATAGGTGAACCGTTACGTCATAATGGGCGTATGAGTTCCCGCAATGCTATCACCCAGATGGAGACACCCTCTTCCCGGCTTACACATACAGTAAATCTGATTTCTCGCTTATCTGCTAGTAACAAATTAGCAATCGAGCAACCCATTTCATGGAATCGGGGAATGTATAAGCAGTACCCTATCACAAAGGCTATCCCTCAATCGGGTAGAAGGACCCTTCTACAGTTTGAAAATGGGACTGATCATATAGGCAGGCCATCTGCCGGCATAACAGCAACCTATCGAGCGCTATCAGTTCAAAGACGTCGAAAGACACCTGAACAGATAATGATTGAACGTGGACATGAGGTTCGACCTAAACTTAACTCGACAAGTGGGATCATACAGTTATCACCTGTTCATGTTAGGCAAGGACAGATAGCACGTGGACTCGATTACCGCACAAGAACCACAGATGCAGCTCCCAAATCGGGGAGGCAGGTAGGGCATCATCAACAAATGTATAAACCATTCGATGTCCATAATCAGTGGTCGGAACACCAATTACCGTCACATTTGCCACCTTTATCCTTGATGTTGAATAAGCCATGGCAGCCGATGGTTATAGACAATATGCAAGAAAGCAAGTTAAACGTAATAACTCGGCTAACAAACAAGCCGCTGACGGCTCCAAGCTCTTTACTGACAAATGTAAGGCAACCGATAGCTCAGGACCATAGGTCCATCAGTCAACAAAATTCAGGGGCATCAGTAGCAGAAGCTGCAAAAAAAGCACATAAATCGGCGAAGGCCTCTACTATTAAAGCACAATCAGCAGCTATGGTTGATGGGACGGATACTTTTTCGGGCATCACTGGTGAGGTTAGACGCACAGCTTCAGGCTTTAACGCCAGATTAGTCGAATCAGCTTTGAAGCCGCCAACATTAACTGCTTACGGGAAGCACTGGATTGGTGCAGACCATCGGCATATTCAACAGAGACATGACGGGAATTTTACCGAGCAGATGAAAACAGGTTACGGTAGTCGCAGAGGACAAGCCGTACAACATAGGTTTGAGCCGGTATCAGAAATCCAATCTGTTTCCAAGGCTGCAAGATCGGGCGAGTTTGTACAAAAAGCGGTTGTACAATTAAATCATGTATCAACGGCTTCGCAGCAAAGGAAATCCACTCCAACTGAAAGCATATCATCTCATTCGGGGAACCGAACTAGCGGAATTCCTGTAACTGGTCAGCCAATCACATCGCAGGCATTAGCAGGTAATCGAACAGAGGCTCAATTTGGATCAGCCAATCCGTTCATTCTCCCGGCCACGTTGCAGCGTCGTGCCAAGCAATTGGGTGCAATGTCCAAAGAGCCATTCCAAACCGCTAAGCCAGGCTTGAGAGGCAGTCTTGAAACTCCAAGTGAAAGTGATAAGGCCGGATACTTCAATCAGACCGCTCAAGCACAGCGTAAGTCGAATGGGCGCACCGCAGTGACAAGCGCTCCTAACGAGTGGATTCAGCACTGGCTGCCAACAACCCAATCGAGCTTGTCTGATCTTGTTAAGGTAAAAGCGCAGATAGGATATGCTTTCAAATCTGGGCTAAGTTCACAATCCGAAGAACCTATAGCGCTGAAACGGACAGCAAGATCAGAGGGCAGCGTACATAGGCAAATGCCTGTAGACCGATCCAATATGGGTGTCATAGGTTTGGAAAAACCGACAATTAGCAAGCGGGACATGTTTGCAGCAACAGGAGGCGAACCTGGGAAAACATCAAAATCTATTGCAAGGCTTGTGTCTGGCTCCATGACCGGATCTATGGTAATTTCGGGGATTTCAGGATCAGTACCAGGTTTAATATCAAGATCCTTTTCAAAATCATTTTCATCAGACTCGCCGCTTCTACATGCTTTTTTGCCTAATTCGGTATTAACCGGTGAAGCAGGAGCGTCAATCCGGCGAAATCAGTTTACAAAAACCAATTCGATATTTGCCCAAGCTCCTTTACTTAGTCGGGGGTTGGCAAGCACAGTAACCAATGAAATCAGAAGTTCGAAAGCACCGAGTGTAGCGATAAACGATTTTCATATAATTAAATCGGATAAGCCTGCTATACGTTCATATATAACACAAGACGCTGCGGGAACAATATCAAGCGTGGTACGAAGAGCAGCGACAAGAGAAGGGAAAGCAAATTTTGTAGATCGCTTTAGAGCATTACATCCTTTGCAGCAATCGCTTGCCGAGTTTGTTGGTAATCGTTCTATGATGCCGCATCTAGATAAGATTGCTGCTTCAGACGTGCTATCTGAGATAAGAGGTCGTTCGCAGGATTCACCTATGAGTAAACCGACTCGCAGCGAACCTCGCAGCCTCAGCACCATTCGGCAAAGTATGGGTCCATGGTCGGTAAGGAGCGAATCAACGGGTATCAGTAAGATTTGGAACATTTCTACTGGATCTGCGCGTGGCAGCGAAGGATCAAGCTTGCAAATGTCTACCCAAAGATCTAGCCTGCAAGGACAGGAAGCTGCTGCCTTTCAAAGGCCTGCATTACAAAGAGCAGCCAAAGAACAGCCTTATGATCATGCCGCAGAAGTATTTCAGCGAACTAGCAGGTTATCTAATGAATTGCAGCGCCGCCTGCCGCTTGCGCCTCGTACGGTCACAGCTAGTCCCATTCAAAAGGACAATGATGTGCCCACAGCGGACAGAGTCCATTTCGGAGGTGCACTTCAATGGCAGCAGGAGGTGCGCAGCGACTTAAGGATTGCAGACCAAGCATTACAGCGGACGAATAATAGTAGGACCGACAGACCGACGAGTACAGCAGAGCAGAATGGGACCAAGCCTGCATTTGAGGAATTAATGGGACGTTCTGCAATAGTCAGATCGCGGGTCGGCAGCAGCGCTCGGAACTCCTCCCATGCTGTCTTTGAACAACCGTTAGCTATTGGGATGCTTCGTAAAGCGGCTGCTCCTCCTGCACCAGAGCTGCTCTTAAGGAAGTCGGGAACGGCAGAGACCATGAATCAACCCGGTCAGGGGACGGAAGGTCGCAGCCCAATGGTAAAGACGAACAGCAGCCCGCAGCTGTCGTTGAAGCGTATATCTCAAGTCATGCCGCAGGCTACCTATAGCAAGTTGATGCCGCAGACGGGTTCGAGAAGCAAGGATAGATGGGATACGGACAACTCACAAAAGCTGGCTATTCAATTCCCAAGCAAGCCGCGATCTCTGGCACAAGCACCCACTTCTGTGAGACCGCATAAGTGGGAGGATACAGCCGATCACAGTGGGCAGCACCGATTAAGCAATTCCGGAATGGTCACAGCACCTGCCGATATTTTCACATATTCACAACAGCAATCGACGGCGCCTGGGCTGCCGGGTGCGCAATTGGAGCACAAGCTGCAGACTGCCGAAGTGGGTCAGTCCGAGGAACTGCAGCCCCCGATCCTAGAGCTGTTAAGACGACAACGGCAGCCGGAACCCGAAGAAACGGTGGAAACCATACAGTCCCTTGAGCCGCTTGAGCTTACTAAGGAACAAATAAATGACCTAATTAAACAAATTCCGCAGTTGGACGTCAATCATTTAGTCGACAAGGTAACCCGTGAACTGGAGAAGCGGATGCGGTTTGAACGTCAGCGACGCGGTAGGTAACAGCCTTGAGCTGTAGCGAAACTTATCCAATCGGATATTGGAATAGACTGTATTTGTTTGAATCAAGTGAACGGCACCAGGATGCAGGAGAAGGGATGGAAACCATTGGCACTTACGAAAGCAAAGATCCTTGTTGATAAGGGAACCCGTAAAGAAGAGATCAATGTATTGTTCAATCCTACTGAATACGATCACAATTTAAGTAACAATTATTCTTGGAAAGTGGTTCCAGGCCTTTCCATGCCGATCGGGCAGTTCGTATCCGGAGAGACCAGCAAGCTGTCCATGGAGTTTTTCTTTGATACCTCTGAGGCGGCTACGGATGTTCGCAATTATACCCGAAAAATTTCTGAGCTGCTCGATGTGGATAAGGATTTGCATGCACCACCGGTATGTCGGTTTGTATGGGGCTCGATTGATTTCAAAGGCGTCGTGATCGCGGTCAATCAGAAATTCACGATGTTTCTCGATACGGGAATTCCGGTTCGTGCCAAGCTGAGAGTGACATTCCATTCCTGGCAGACGAAAAAAGAACAGCTCAAAGGTATCCCTCGTCAATCCGCGGATCGTACGAAGCAGAAGCTGTTAAAGCAGGGGGAGCAGCTATGGTTGATGGCCGCTTCCGAATATGAAGACCCGGGACTATGGCGTGAAATTGCCCATGCCAATGGCATAGATAACCCTCTGAAGCTGGACCCGGGTCGCCGAATAACCGTTCCAAGGCTGGAGTGATCAAAGATGGCAGAGCTTAAGCTGGATAATGGAGAGTTTACAACGGACCAGCTGGAGAAAAAGTATCGCGATTTTTTCTCACCGGCTTTCGAAATTTTGGTGAATGGCAGTAAAATAGCTGATGAAATTGCCATATCGATTCTAAAAGTAGAAAGTAGTCTTGAGGGGACGGCTGATTCGTTCTTCTTTCAGATTACGAATGCTTTTGATTTGGTCAAACGTGATTTTCTATGGCTTAATGATGTATTTGTACTTGGCAAAGCGGTAGAAATCAAGCTTGGTTATGTAGATAAGCTAACAACAGTATTTCAAGGGTATATTACTTCGGTTACGGCTGATTTTCCGGATGACGCGACTCCGAATCTGCTCGTTCGCGGTATGGATATGTCGTATCTGATGATGAAGGGCTCCAAATCGAAGTCATGGACTCAAAAAAAGTATAGTGAGATCGCCAAAGAAATTGCCGGTACGTATGGCATCAAGACGATGGTGGACGATACGACCACGATGTACAATACGGTTTCGCAGAATCAGATCGATGATTATCATTTCATTCAATATTTGGCTGACTTGGTTCATTATGATTTTTTTGTTGTGGGCAAAACGATGTATTTTCGCAAGCCACTTACCGAAATGACGCCGGTTGTTGAACTGCAGTGGGGTACGATGCTGCGCTCGTTATCGATTGATATGAATCTTGCCGATCAAATTACGGAAGTGACGGTTCGCGGTTGGGATAATAAAAAGCTGGAGGTCGTTGAAGCGACAGCTTCGACCGTTACGAAGCTTGGCTCCAATTCCAAGACAGGCAAAGATATTTTGAAAGCACAGGGTACTTATAAAGAGCATGTATATACCAACATCGATTCTCAGGATGAAGCGAAGACGCATGCTGAGGCGCTTTTGAATAAACGATCCATGAAGCTGATCAACGGTCATGGGGAATGCATCGGCATACCAGAAATACGTGCAGGACGCTATATCAAACTTAGTGGAATAGGAAGTAAGCTGAGCCAGCCCTATTATATTATTTCAACGCTGCATATTGTGGATGATTCCGGCTATGTAACAAGATTTCAAGTTGGGGGGAATGCGGTGTGATGAATTACCCGGATTTTTCGTTCCGCGGGATGTCCGAGCCAGTCTTTCCGAAGATTGATGGCGTGATGGTAGCGATTGTGACCGACAATAAAGATCCGGATGGACTGGCTAGAGTCAAGCTGCAGCTCCCGTTGAGGGAAACGGAAACGGAAACCGACTGGGTTCGTATAGCTACGCTCATGGCAGGCAAAGACCGGGGAAGCCTGTTTATTCCCGAGGTTGGAGATGAGGTGCTGGTGGCCTTTCATTTGGGCGAAATTCGTCAGCCTTTCGTGATTGGGGTTTTGTGGAGCACGAAGCAGCCTTCACCCAAAGCTAATGACAAAAACGATATACGCCAATTCAAATCACGCGCAGGCCATGTGTTGACATTTGACGATAATGATAGTGATGGCAAAGTAACGATCAAGACGAAGAAGGGTCAAACTATCGAATTTTCCGATAAAGCGGATACGATTGATATTCAGGAGCAGAGCGGCAACAATGCGATCCAGATCAAAGGCGGCTCCGCTAACGAAATCTCAATTAAAAGCAGCACCTCGACGATTACATTAAATGCGAAGGGTGATGTGAAAATTGAGAGCACCAAGGCGATCAATATCAAATCAACGCAGGTTAGCATAGAAGCATCCGCTACGATGGCCTTGAAGGCCGGCGCTTCGCTGGATATCAAATCGGATGGGATAATTAATATTAAAGGCAGTCTGGTCAAAATCAATTAGCAGATCATTGAAAAGGGATGAGAACGATGAGCGAGCAATTTCTGGGCCGGGGTTGGAAATTTCCGATTCAGGTGGATAAGGCTACCGGTCGTATCATGATGTCGGAACTTGAACAGGATATCGCTGAAGCGATCCGTATCATCCTCGGAACCTCTTTGGGAGAACGAACGATGCGACCTGATTTTGGCTGCGATGTGATTAATTTTGCGTTTGGCAATACGGACGCCACGACCTTAAGGCTTTTGGAAAGCAGTATTCGAGAGGGGATCCAGAATTGGGAGCCCCGTGTACATGAAGTCGAAATACAGGCCATTTTGGACGATGCCGACAATGGCAGAGTGAATATAGGCATTCAATATACAGTACGCACGACGAACAATTTATTTAATTTGGTGTATCCTTTCTATATTCATGAAGGCTCGAAGTAATCATGAAGGAAAAGGGTTGATGCATTGATCATGACAAAGCGGACAGAAAGGGGGTGGATGCATGCAGCCTCCCAAAATTGATAAGCGTGATAAGCAGGACCTGATAGCCCAGATGAAGGAAATGGTTCCATATTATACACCGGAATGGCGATTTTCACCGGAGGACCCGGACCCGGGGAGTGCACTATTTCTCATATTTGCCGATATGTTTCAGGAAAATATTAAACGAATGAATCGAGTACCGTTTAAAAACCTCGTTGCTTTCATGAATTTGTTTGATGTTTCACTGCTTCCGGCGCGGCCGGCCAGCGCATTTTTGACGTTTCGCTTGAATTCGGGAGTTCAGGACCCCGTGCTGATTCCAGCCGGTACTCAGGTTGCGGCTCCAAGTGCGGAAGGTGACATTTTATTTGAGACCGAACGGCTGCTGCTGCTCACCCCTGCAGCACTCATTGCCGCTTTTCTGACCAATAAGAAGCACGATAGCATCCTGCAAATACCGGAGTCCTGGGTAGCTGCAGCACAAGCCGGATTAGCGGCACCGAGCCCATTGTTTCAACTGCAGGATGCAGACAATCTGCAAGAGCATGTGCTTTATTTGGAGCATGGCGACATGTTTCTACTAAACGAGACAGCTCGAATCGAGATTGAGGTCGGTCATTCGATGAAACCTCATGATGAGCTGAGTCTCAGCCAGCGGCTGGCTGATCCTTCGTTGACTGAATGGTTGTATGGTACGGAGAATGGGTGGATGCCGTTTGACCGAATTGAATCACAGGGCAATCGGATTATATTACATAAGATGCAGATTGGTGAAATAGTGGAGCAGGAGCTGTCTGGCTGGAGTGGACGTTATATTCAATGCCGGATGAAGCGGGGCAGCAGCAGTGCACCCTCACTTGCCGATCAGCGTCTGGAGCTGGATCGTATTCAGGTGAAAACCGATTATGTGGACAGTCTGGACCGGGGGGGTATTGCGCCCGATCTGATGTTTTATAATGATATTCAGGCGAATGCTGACGATGGCTTTTACCCGTTTGGGGAACAATTCATTCCTTATGGAACGTTTTATGTATCCAGCCATGAAGTGCTTAGCAAGCGTGATGGTTTGATTACGATGACGTTTGCGCTTAAGGTGGTCCCTAACCGATTTCAACTGGAGCAGGAGCAGGTTGTAGACTGGAAGCTGATCATGAAAAAATCCAGCTTTGAAAGACCCAATCCACCGATCGTTGCGATTGCACAGGTCATCTGGGAATATTGGAATGGCAGTGCCTGGGTCAGACTGGATGCCGGCAGAGAGGCTGAAAGCATATTTTATCGGCCTGGCGAAGAGCTGCAGCACAAACAGGTGTCGTTCCGGTGCCCGAAGGATCTGGAGGAAACTTTCGTTAATTCCCATCTGAGCTATTGGATTCGAGCGCGTATTTTGCAGATAGAAAATTTATACTCAGCGCTGCCGATCTATTTCTCTCCTTGGATGGAGAAGGTTAAGCTGACTTACGCGTATCCGGAGCGAGTGTATCCGCTTAGACGCTGCCTTGCACTTAACCATACGGTCATGGTCGATCAGACTTTGCAAAGCCGCGGACATGCCGGGGCATTCCAGCCTTTTTTTCATATGGATGTTAATCATCCGGCACTGCACCTTGCATTTGATGTGCCGCCGATTAAAGGGCCGATCTCGATATTCGTCTCTGTACAGCCCCAAAAGCTGATAGAGAAAGATATTCCGCTGCTTGAATGGGAGTACTGGCGGGCTGGTTATTCGGATGAAGGTCCAAGATGGTCAGTTCTCAAGGTAATAGATGATACAAATGGATTAACGAGAACGGGTTCCGTGCAGTTTGCGGGTCCAGCCGATTTTCAAAAAACCTCCTTGTTTGGTCAAGATGGCTATTGGCTGCGCGCAGTAAATCGGGATGATAAGTATGATGATTTCTCGGGGAATGTGTCGATACCGGTCGTAAATGGGATGTATGTCAATACGGTAGCGGCAGTCCAGCAGGAAACTGTGCATAACGAATATCCCGATCCCAGAGTAGGTGACATTGCCTCCGAGTTCCAGCTGAGTAGAACTCCGGTCGTTGCGGAAACTGTCTGGGTAGACGAAACCGGTTCTATGGCAGAGGAAGAGGTGCGGCTGCACATAGAGCAGGGAACCTTGGAACTCGATGTGATCCGCGATACGGACGGGTATATTTATCGGTTATGGGTAAAATGGCTACCGGTAGCGCATCTGAGTGACTCCGGCGGCGAGGATCGTCATTACGCTATCGATCGGGCCTTTGGACGAATCCGGTTTGGTGATGGGATTCACGGCAAGGTGCCTCCCAAGGGTGGTCTGGAACAAATAAAAGTTACGTACAAAGTGACACGCGGCAAAGAAGGCAACGTAGGGGCGGGGCAGATTGCCAGCTTGCAAAACTCGATCGCTTTTGTAGGCGGAGCTATGAATCCTGAGGCCGCGGCCGGGGGCTGTAATGCAGAGAATCAGGAGTCAGCGATGCGTCGTGGTCCGCAGCAGCTCAAGCACCGGGGACGTGCCGTTACAGCAAAAGATTTCGAGTGGCTGGCGCGGGAGGCTTATCCGAACATTGCGAGGGTTACCTGTTTGGCAAATTATAATGCGAGGGTGGAGCGGGAAATCGGCTGTATTACGCTGGTGATCTTGCCTCAAGAGGGAGTTGGTGGGCTTGCAGCCTTTCCTGAGCTCAAGCGGCAGGTTGAACGCTATGTGCTGCAGCGTGCTTCCAGTATGGTGGCTTTACCTGATCGCATTCAGGTTATTCAACCGGCCTTCATTGAAGTATCTGTAACCGCATATGTCGCTGTTGAAGGTATGGAAGCTGTTGTCTCGACAGAGCTTGCGGCTATTGCCAGGCTGCAGCAGTTTCTTGACCCGCTCTCAGGCAACTATGACGGTAAAGGCTGGGAAATCGGTCAGGATATTCACCTTTCGATGTTTTATGCGCTTTTAAAATCGATCCATTCGATCAACCATGTCGAAAAGCTGTATATGTCGGTGTATAAGATTGAGGATCACATTCGTACCGAGCTGGACGTTAACAGCCTGCCCTCTTTATTGCATGGAATCATCATCAGTGGTGTGCATAAGGTAGTTGTTACTGCGCTTTGATACACAAACAGTTTTTACAGCTACATAAGATGAACCAAAAAAACATACAGGCCGAGCGGAGAAAGCGGACCCTTCTGGAGAAACGAAGTGTTCGCCTTTGCAGACGGTATCTTACCCTATGAGACTTAGAATCCAAAGAATCCATCTGTCACAGTGATTGGAAGAAGGGTCTGCTTTTGCAGCGGATTTCTGCTGGCTGGATGTTGGTAAGTCTTGTCCATATCACTTGACTACGAAAGGAGGTATAACGATTGCTGCCCATACCGAATTTGGATGATCGATATTTCAATCAGATTGTACAGGAAGCAAGAAAGGCGATTCCCAAGCTATTTCCCCAGTGGACGGATGAAAATGCACATGATCCGGGGATTACACTAATCGAGCTGATGTCATGGATGACGGAGGTCCAGCAGTATTATTTGAACCGGATTACGGAAAAAAACGAGCGCAAGTTTCTCAAGCTGCTAGGTATTCGTCTCAAGGAATCGGTTCCTGCAAAAGCACAGCTGGCCTTTACGGGGCTGAAGGAGCAGCAGGTGCTGCCTAAAGGTACGAGGCTTGCCGCGATGGATCAGCTGTTCGAAACGGTCGAAACCTTGCAGGCGGTCCCATCCATTCTGGATAAAGTTATTGTGCGTACCTCTGTGGCGGCAAGCGATAATACCTCTTCCAATCATCATGCGAGCATTGCGTACTATGCCTTTGGAGCGGATGCCAAAAGCGGCAGCAAGCTGTACCTTGGTTTTGACCGTGAGCTTCCGACAGGCATACCGATTTCTCTTTACTTCAAGCTGTTCGACGGTTATCCCGTCCCAGTCGGGAGAGCTGCCGACGGGTCGGCCGAGCCGATTGCCTCTGGAAGCGTTTCGTGGAAGTATGTAGGCTTTGAGGATGGTGAAGGCTGGCTGCCAGTCGAGCTACTTCGTGACTCAACGGTGCATTTATCGCAGACAGGTCAGATCGTGCTTCGTCTGGATAAACCGATGAGACCGATGCTGGTGCATCCTGCTAACGACAAGCGGCGTTATTGGCTGTGCTGTACGCTGGAAAACGAAGGCTATGAGCTTGCACCGAAGATTGAGCAGGTTCACCTTAATACCGTTGAAGCTGTACAGCGAACTACCTGGAGCGAAGCGGTTGAGTTCGATAGTTCGGGTGAGGGCGGGATCGTATGCAGCCGTGTGGCACATCTTCCTTATTACGGGCTGAACCTCGTGCAGGTACGTGAAGCCGGAGGCGATTGGCGCGACTGGCAGGCTGTTACAGATATCAGAAGTAGCGGACCTGAGGACTGCAGTTATGAGCTTTCTCGTGATCCACTGCTAAAAACGACCGAAATCCGCTTTGGTGATGGACATCATGGTGCTATTCCGACCAAAGGTAAGCAAAATATTCGGCTTATCTCCTATGTACCGGACTTTGAGCTGGATCGTTGGATTGGCGGCAGCAATGGGCTGCCGCAGCAGGAATTCGAGGTTAAGCAGGCGCTGAGATGTTTGAAGGATTCTCTGCTGCTTCAGGTTGGACGGAGAGAGCCCGGTATTCCCGGCTTTATTTGGGAGGATTGGACACGTGTGGAGGATTTCGATCAATCCGGTTCCGAGGATCGACACTACGTATGGGATGAAGCTAATTATGTATTCCGCTTCGGTAATAATGAGGAAGGCTGGATCCCCCACGATTCGGAGCAGGACAACCTGCGCATCATATCACTGCAAACTGGCGGCGGCCAAAGGGGTAACGTCAAGGATGGATTGATCTCCGAATTCGTTACTGATGATCCCGAGCTTCAAAGCATCCGAGTGACGAATCCCAGTCCCGCATGGGGAGGAACCGAGGCCGAATCCGTAGAGGAGGCCAAACATCGCGTGCGAAGAGACCTGCAAACGCCGTATCGAGCGGTGACAGGTGAGGATTATGAGGCTATTGCCCGCGCTACACCTGGGCTACGTGTCGCAAGAGTGAAGGCAATACCGCTCTATAAGCCAGGGATGGTGGAGGATGAGCAGACCAGATCCGCAGCACAAATGACAGTCGTTGTCGTTCCTTACAGCGAGAGCTCACAGCCGAAGGCAGGCGTTGGTTTTCTGCGAACGGTAAAAAAACATCTGGATTTGCATCGCTTACTGACAACGGAGCTGCATGTGATACCCGCCGAATATATTAAGATTACCGTGCATGCAGTTGTTGTCGTGGAGCCGCAAATGAAGGAAGAATCGAGGCGGATTCTTCATGAGCTGTATGGGCTCCTCCAGCCCTTAGACCGATCGGATGGTTCAACGGGCTGGACGTTTGGCAGGGCTGTGTATAAAGGCGATATTTATGGAGCGATCAGCCGGTTGAAGGGCGTCGTTTACGTACAGGATGTGTGGATTGATTTTGAAGGCTCCGGGGCACGTAAGAATGCCAGTGGAGACATCCTCATTCCTCCTTATGGATTGGTGACTTCCGGTGATCATGAGGTAGAGCTGATCAGTAAAGCAGACGTTTAGCCACATGCTCTGAGTGGGAACTGTAGAGGTTATTTAAAGTAACGCATACGTGTGTTAAGCCTTCCTTTCATAGACGAGACACGAGGGAAGACGTACATGCCCATCGATTTTTGGATTCAGCAGGATGTTGACGAAGGGGGTGTAAGCCGTGCAGGACCCGTACCAGTTTTTCTCATTGAATAAACGGTCGGATTGGGATAAAGGACGTTATTACAATCTCCATATGGTGAATGGGGGACTTGGGCTTCACCAGACGGAGAAATATGGAGTACACAAGGTGATACAGCCCGAGGAGATGGACGGTCCACAGAATCCGCTTGATTTTGCTATGGGGCAGAATGGCAAGCTGTTCGTTTTGGATGCACGGGCAATTATATGGTCCTACGATACGGAGAATCAATACACGGAGCAGTTGTTCCGTCATGGACATGATTTATTTATGGCAAGTGCTGCGCTGGCTGCAAGTAGAGACACCCTGTATATCGCGGACCCGAACAGCGAACGGCGCATAGCTGCTTACTCGGTATCGAACAGTCAGCAGATATGGGCCGCTCAGGAATGGCAAGGGAAACCGCTGTATCCGCTGGCTATTGTGTCCGACTCACAAAAAAGGCTGTATACCGTAATCCCACTGGATATGATTATTGGGATGAATGGAAATGAAGAAGTGCCAGAGGGGGGGAGAATCGGGATTGTGCAGTGGAGCTCGGCGGGGGAAGCCATTCGTGTTTATCAGCACGATTCGCTCCGGCTGGAACAGGCGACGGCTGCAGCCGATTTACTTAAAAGATACTATACTGCGGTTAATGCAGTGGGAGCCGTCTATTTGTTTGATACCGAGCTAAAGCTGGTCACATCCTTTCACGAGGACGGAACCTTGTTTGTACAATTCTCGATTGCTCCAAAAGGTGCTTATGCGGGTCTTTCCATTGATACGAATAATAATATATATGTTGGTGACAGTCGGTATGTCGGCCCGGATGAAGAGGACGAGCGTTTCATTCTGAAGTATGGACAGCATGGCGATTTTCTTAACAAGGTTTCGGGATTTCGTGGACGGACGGACAAACTCCTCCTGGGTTCACGAGATTGGATGTATGTGCTCGGTGGTGAAACGGGTGAAATCACTTTGCTGGAGCTGCAGCCGAGAACGATGGAGCTAGAAGAAACCTCCCTACCGGAGGGAATCTATTTCTCCCATGCACTGGATACACGTTCTACAGAAACGGAATGGCACCGTGTACAGCTGGATGCTGCGATTCCTGATGAAACTCAGGTACGACTTTACTACTATACCTCTGATCGCAATGAAGAATGGTTGGACGGTGACTTTACCGACCTCAGCTCATACTTAAAGGACCCTGTGATTCCGCTCAGAGATAAGCTGAGGGCTACAAGGGATCTATGGTCGGAGCCGATTACGAATCCGCGGGACGCCCTGCTCATGAATGCTGCTGGCCGTTACTTGTGGCTGAAGCTTGAGGTCGTTGGCAGTGAGCGGCGTACGCCGGTTTTGAATAGACTTCGAGTGTATTTTCCACGTAAGTCATTGATCTCATATTTGCCTTCGATTTATCAGGAGCAGCAGGATGAGAGCCGATTTTTGGAACGATTTCTAGCCTTATTTGGTACGTACTTTCAGGATATGGAGGAGAAGATTGATCATATCTCCAAATATTTTGATCCGAATGCCGTTCATGGACAATATTTAACTTGGCTGGGTACATGGCTAGCCATTCATGAGGATGAATCGTGGGGCGAGGAGAAGCTGCGCCAGCTGATCACACAAGCACCAGAGCTTTACAAGCTCCGTGGCACACGACAAGGCCTGCTGCGTATGCTGTACATTTACACGGGAACCGAGCCGTATATCATTGAATATTTTCAAATGAAGCAAATGCAGGAGAAATCGGAGCTGCGTGAGCTGTTATCCCGTCTATACGGCGATAATCCTTATTGCTTTTGTGTGCTGCTGCCGCAGGAATGCGTGCAAACCGATAAGCAGAGGCTCATTATCGAATCGATCATCAACGATCAAAAGCCCGCTTTTACCGAAGGTAAGCTCACCCTGCTGCAGCCTTGGATGTACATGGATATGCACTCGTATATGGGAATTAACACCTTTTTGTCAGAACCGACGCTGCTAACATTGGATCAGAAATCGTCTATGCCTTACAATACGGTGCTGATCGATCTTGATCGTGACAAACGAATGGACATTCATACCCGACTTGGATTGGATTCCGAATTAGAATAATTAAGCCAGCTGTGAATATGAATCAAACTAGGGGAAGGCGAGGGGATTGTGGGATGAAAAAGACACGTTACTATCCGTTTGAGCGCAATCGCTATTTTTATGGCAAGCTGTTAACCGTTCGTGACTTTGAATCAGAGCAGAAATATTTTAACGATAAGCGGCGTTTGATGAACCGATTGCTGCATGGAGCAGGTGTAATTACGGGTCTGCAGGTCATTGCAGTCGATGATAAGTCGGTTTCTGTGGAAATGGGGGCGGCTATTGATGCGCTGGGCAGGGAAATCATCATTCCTTCTCCCGTGACACTCAAGCTGTCGATGATGCAGGGATTTTCGAACAATGAGTACGCCAAAAATGTATATCTTTGTCTGGCCTACGACGAGAAGGGCAAAGAACCTGTTCATTCGGTAGCCAATGCAGCTGTTCGATCCGATGAAGTAAGTGAGTATAACCGTGTGCTGGAAAGCTATAAGCTGTTTATCCGTGAGGAATCCCCCGATCCTTCAGCATTCCCGATTGAGAACATCATGGAGCAGACAAGCGTGTTGTATCAGGATGGACATATTCGGATTTTACAGCGAACTCCGCGTTATGTGAATCCGGGTCAGCTGTTTGATGTGACCTTCGTTATCGAAAAGACGCTGCAGGCGGCTAAAATTTCTTTTGCATTCGAACTGATCGGACAACAGCTGCAGGCTGAGTATAACCACAAAGTAACGTTCAACGAACCTCAGGAGCGGCAGGAAACCGAATATGAGGTAACGGTACAGCTTCGTGCAGCGGACGGATCGCGAGGCAAGGGATCGGTTGGGATCAGACAGGATCATGCAGTTCTGCGTATCGGCGATAAGCAGGTCAGTTTGTCCTCAGCCAGAGCCAACGAAGTGATGATCATCGATGAAGCCATAGATAAACAATGGGTAAATGATTTTGTGAACCGGTCGCTGGAGGACTCTCTGGATTCTCCTTCTGACCCTTGTATTTATTTGGCCCGTATCAGCTTATTGCAAATGGGCCCGACCTATATGATTGAAAAGGTCGATCAGGTTCCATTCAACGAATATGTGTACAATGCTTCCGCCCTGCAAAAGCTTAAAGGCGTGAATGTTTCGGCCCCATCATCACCAATCAGCGGATCGATTACGGCCAAATCCAGTCTCAGGAAAATAGCGGGCAACCAAGAGCCTGAACTCAATGTTACGTTCAACAAGGACAAAGGTGAGCTGAACTTCGATTTGGGGCTCCCTGATGTTCAATCCGAAGATCAGATACGGACGGGTGTTGTTGAAATTCCGATAGCATCGCTGAATAAGTTCGCGGCGTCACCTTTTGGCCGAGGTGGTAAAAGTTATATATCGGCTGAGATCGAGCATGGGCTTGGTCGAGGCAACCTGTTCATTTATACAGGAATTGAGGAAATTAATGAAGATTATATTTCCGATATCTTAAGCAGCAGTGAACGCTTGTACGGTGGCTCGACGGATGTATTTAAAGGCAGCGAGCATGAGCCGATTGGTCCAGACGTCAAGATCGGAACGGTGTTATACCCGCAAAAAGGCACGTTCCGCATCGGAGTGCGGCTTCAGCAGCCTACGGAAGCGACGCAAATCAATATCCGCTGGTGGGCCTTCAAAAAAGCGCCTGGAACGGGTGCTGAAAAAGAGACCGTTGACATCTTTTCGTTGGAAGCGGCGAGCGGACGGGAAGAACAGGTGTAGCCTAAGAAATCCAATGCATAACGTGGCTCGCGTACGGTTACTACGAAGTACATTCAGGCTGTTAATGTAAGTAAATACTAAAAAGTCGGCCTCTCTTAAACGAAAGGCCGACTTTTCTTATCTTCGATTCGCATCGGCTGCACGCCTCATATAGCGGTCAGCAACACGATTAAATCCATACGATTCATAAAGAGAATGGGCGTCTTTGGTTCCCAAAACTCCGTTAATTCCATGCAGAGCTTCAGAGCTAACAATCGTTTCGACTAATTTTTTGCCGATGCCCTGGCCGCGATAATGTTCATCAATGAATACATCACACAAATAATACATCGTAGCGCCATCTGTAATGACTCTTGCAAAGCCGATTTGTCGATTTTGATCATAGACGCCATAGCAGAGAGAATTTTCGATGGCTTTCTGCGTTTTTTCAATCGGACGCTCATTCGCCCAATAGCTTCTGGACAAAAATCCACCGATGATCTCGATATCCAGCCGAGTTTTGTCATCGCTAATTATAAATGTATTGAATAAAATTTCCATTTCCAACGCCCCTCGTAAATAAATTGAATGGTAAGTCCTTAATGATTCCTTCTACTGGTCATGGCCGGATGGACTGGGGCACTCATTTTTTATGAGGATTCGCTTTTTAAGATCTGAGCAACCCGTTGATAGCAGGCTTTCCAATTGTTCATCCGTAATCAGTTGGGAGTGGTGTTCAAACATAATCCTGATGTTGGGTTTCTCTTCTTTAAAGATATGCAAGTAGTCCTCAATGGGAGCCCAGCCTTCATCCGGGAAAGCTCCCATATTGTACGATCATAAATATGTTCATCAGAGGGCTTCTTAATAAAGGAATGTCCCATAGGGCCAAATAGACCTTATGAGACATTCTCTCTTGTCGTTGTATACATGTTAATTCGCGGGCTTTGTCGGAATAATTTCAAGCTGAGTCGCGATATTGCCAGTTGTGCGGTGAGTGAAAGTAAGCAAGTAATCATCCTTGTAATAGCTATTGGTATAAGTTCCAGGTTGGGCAGCCCGCTTGAGCTCGAGGATCCGGTAACCGAGCGCATTCGGCTGCTTAGGGTCAGTGAACGTTTCTACTGCCGGTACGATAAGAGCAAGCGGCTTACTGCCCCATAAGGTGAACGAGGTGACGGTAGCCTCCTTGGGATTGGCTGGAGACGAGCTGACAATGAAGCTCATCTGATAATTCGGATAGCTCAATTGCAGCTCTGTAATTGAGCTGGTTGCTGCGGCAGTATCGCCATTAGCTGCAGCCGTAGTACTTGGAGCGCCTGTACCAGGTACGGCTGCGCTTGCTAATGTGCCGTTAGCCGCACCTGGCGTTGTGCCGGCACCACTTGGTGCAGCAGCCCCGCCAGTACTTGTGTTGGCTCCGCCAGCCGCAGCAGACCCTCCTGCAGGTGCAGGAGCTTCAGCACCAACCGCAGCTCCTACAGTGGTGTCATTTGCTAATAAGGCCGCAAGTGGATCAGGCATACCTAGCAGGGTGACTTCACCTGGCTTGCCGAGCATATCCTCAAGCTTTTTGCTGGATAAGCCAATGAAACTCTGCAGGTTCGCGCTGCCGTCTACGAAAAATGATTTAAGTACGGGGGATCCGTCTGCATCGAATATAGTTCCGACGCCGTCGTACATACCGTTTTTGAAATCACCCTTGTACAGCGTTCTGCCCGCTCCGTCCATCAATTCGCCAACGCCATGGTACACATTATTGATGAAACCGCCTTTATAGGTAACCAGACCTTTATCACCTAATACTGTGCCTTCTCCATTATAGGAGCCTGCTGTAAAGGCACCTTTGTATTTGAGCATCCCGTTTTCATAAAATTCGCTGCCTTCCCCCGAGAACCTGCCATTTTTGAAGGCTCCTTCATATAGCATAATGCCTTTGCTATTAAACAGCTTACCGGCTCCATTGTACTCGTTTCCAGCAAAATCTCCTTCGTAAAGCAAAATCCCAGCTGCATCAAACAGCTTGCCCGCACCGCTAAATTTCCCTGCGTGGAAAGCTCCATCATATTGGATGCCGCCGTTCGGATAGAACAGCTTGCCCGCACCACCGAATTGCCCGTTTTGAAATTCCCCGATGTAACGGATCTTCTGGTCAGGATTGTAGAGAGTGCCAAGTCCGTTGTAAGCATCAGCGATAAATAGACCTTTATAAAGCAGCTTGCCCTGTTCATCGTTCAAGGTACCGGCTCCGTTCTTCTGCCCTTTGTCAAAAGAACCCTCATAAAGCAGCACGCCTTGTTTGCCATACAGCTTGCCTGTGCCTGCATATAAACCGTCAGCGAGCTCGCCTTCGTATCTGGCACCCTGCTGGTCATCGACAATCTTGGCTTTTCCCGAGAAAGCTGAGGTCTTGGGTGTAAATTCCTGTAACACAGTTGGACGATTAAACCATTTATTTACAAATACAGGTGGGCGAATAAATATGAAGTAGGCGAGCAGAAGAACGATGAGAAAACAAATTAGCAGCAGTCGCTTGGATACATAGTAATACCCAATGGGTACATAATTGCTGAGAGAGGATTCCTTTGTTCCGAGTATAGCCTTCAAAAAGGCTTGGAACTTTTTGATTAGAGCCATGGTCAGTGCTCTTAATTTAAAGATGGGCCTTAACATTTTGGTAACGATCGGGAACACTACCGGCCTGAAGATCGTTTCCATCGATTTCACGAATGTATTCACGTTTTCACTCCTATAGCAGGATCGCCCGCATGCTAACATGAAGGCTGTAAACCGTATTTCTTCATATCTACCGCTTGCTTAAGGCACTTGTATGGTTGCTTGTCCGGGATTGACTACTTGAATGACGCCACCCCAATTGCACATGCACTTGGAGCTGTTGTTGAGGGCTGGCATGTTAGCTACTAGAACGGTCGGTGAGCCTGGAACCCATGGAGCGGCTGTAACAGGAATGCAGGGCATAGGGGTTAATACGCCAAAAGCGGCAGCGGTTGCAGCGGCTACCATGGGGTTAGATGGTGAGTTGCACATACCAAAGGGCATAATATTCAGCATCGGTTTGTTATCCATAATATTGGCAATGGGCATGGAGGTCATCACCAGATTGGCGGGGAGCACGTTCAACGTCCCTGGCGCGGCACCGAAGCTGCATTGCAGCATTGCGCCTCCGCAGACGAGTATACCCATCGAATCTACCACCTTATCGACATATTATCGTGCTTATTCAAAAAGTCTTCTTTTCAACACCGTGAAGGTTGCAAGAGGGTGAAGAAGGGAAGCAGAGTTACAAGCCTTCCTTAGGAATGTTGCTTCGTAAGCATATTTGCTTTAGGCAATGCCTAGATAGCGGCACATTTCAAACCTGAATGCAAGAATCGAAGCCGAGTAAGCATCCTATGTAACTTCGGGATCAAAAGGGGACTTTCTGAACAATCTCTTAATTAACGTGTATACAAGCTGTGAATCTATAGTTTCATAGTACTAAATAAAGCGAAAAGCGGCAATAAATTCATTTTCTTATTAAGCGTTATTCCACAATTTGTCGATAAATAAGATGCGGGATTCATAGAGTTGATGTACTATAGATGTAATGTTATTTAACGTCGGAGGGGTTTGAAATGATGTCTGTGCAACGTGTCGGAGCTTGTTTGGTATGGCTCCTTTTGTTGAATCAAGGGCTCATGTTATCGGCGTTCGCTGCTCCTGGGGATCAGATCAAGGATTTGCCATTAAAAGAGGCTGTTCAACTGGGTATTAAGAACAGTCAGGAAATTCGTGATGCCAGGTCAGAGATAACCAAAAAGAATGCAGAGCTGGTACAGGCACAGTATGCGGTGCAAAGCGAAGATGCCAAGGATTCGAGTCTATTCGCCAAGCCGCGGAATTTGAGCAAGGACCTGCAAATTCGCTTAAAGGTTCCGGAAGCACGCAAGCAGCAGTTAGTGGCAAATGAGGCACTTCGCAGCAAGACGTTGTCCGTGCAATATGAGATGGAAAAGCTGTATGGGAACGCGCTACAGGGATTGCTGGCAGAAAATGCAGCACAAAAGAAGCTAGATGCGGCCAAGGTCCAGCTGGAGAGCATAAGAAACAAGCAGAAGTTTGGGTTAGCGGATCAGGCAGCCCGTGATCAGGCGGAGAAGGGGTTGGAGCAAGCGGCATCCAGTTTGAAGTTGGCGCAGCTTTCGTACAAATCGAGTCTGCTTGCTTTGGGGGACAAGGTGGGCATGGATCTGCAAGGAGGGGTCAAGCTTTCCTACATCCAGGATTACGGAGATCTGAATCAAGCGATGCTGGAGAAGTACAGCGCCACTGCCCAAAAGACGAACCTGTCCCTGCTTCAGGACCGAGAGGACCGCAGAATTGCTGACATGAAGGTGGATGTGTCCCGCAAGCTGTACGCCTCCAAGTTTGGTGAAGCCCGCATGCGGGTGATTGAGAGCATGTACAAGGCCAAGGATATCGACTATGAGCTGTTCATGGCGGGCTACGAGGCTACGCTTGCGGGAATCCAGCGGGATTGGGAGGGCTTTATGTGGCTTGCTATTTTCCCTATTCCAAAAGTACTGCTGCAGGGCGAGTATGATGGCATCCGTTATTTTGACGATATTCGACAGTCGCTGCCGATTTCGATGATGGATCAGAATAAAGCCGTTTTGAAGGAAAAAGAAAGCTTGAAAAACGTAGTATTATCGATTCGCCAGTCTTATCTGGATGCCAAAGGTGCTGAGGAGGCTTATGCGCAGTCCCTGAGGGATCGGGATAAAGCTGCTGCTGCGGTCGCTGCAGCAGCACAGAAGGCCAAGCTCGGCTTTATGAAAGCAGAGGAGCTGCAATTGGTGCTAGATGCCAAGGATCAGGCTGAGCTGATGGCGCTTAACAGCTGGATCAGCTACAAGCAGGCGCTCGGCAAGCTGAACGTGGATACGGGCGGGGCGGTTGAGCCTACATATAAGGTAGGGATTTTACCCTACCGTGATATAGATGACGGACTTGCGAAGATTAATCCGTCCGAGCCTGAGGCCAAAGGTCCGGGAGGCAGCTGGAGCATCAAGCCGAAGATTGGAACGCTGGTTAGCGAGTTCTCGCTTAAGGTAGACAAGAAGCTGGATGTAACGGATTATGCGTTATTTACAACAGAAGGCAACCAGATTGGAAAAAAAGAACCGATTCAGAAGCCGTTAAGTGATCTAAGCATACTGTTCAGTGATCCGGAAGGCATCAGGGTCATTTTGTATAGAGATATGGAGATTGTGGCTGAAAGCATTCCAGAGGGTTACGGTGCTGCTGGCACACTCAAGCTGGACCCGCCTGGTGAATTTGCTGCGAAGCCAGCCGTTACCGGAGCTGTCGTAGCATCGAAGAAAGGCGAAGCGACAGTAGATGGGGGCACTACGCTGATGATCGGAACGTACCGCATAGCGCTTGATGCACTGACGCCAGAGCTGCATACGGCTGCCAAAGGGACGATGGCTGAATCGGGACAAGGGATATTAGTGAAGTCTGAGCTGACTGGCGGTGTATGGGTTTCAGCAGATCAGGTGTTGAATTTGCAGGCGATGGAGAATCCGAAAGGCAACGCAGTGATCGGACCGGAAAAGTTGGCTGCCTTAAAGCTGACGGTTGATGTGGGTCCGAATGGACAGCTGGCGCCACTGCTCACAGCAGCGCAGATGAACATGGAGCTGGAGACATTAAAGAAGGAGCAGGAGCAGCTCAAGTTGGACAAGGAAAAGGCACTGGCAGCGAATAAAGCTGCAGACACACTGCTGCTATCGATTAAGTTGAAGGAAGCGGAAACGAAGTCAATCTTATTGCAAACTTTGCTTAGTGATAATCAGGCTGTGGCAATTAAGCAGATTGCCTTGTTGAATAACCCCGAAGCGCTCGCCAAGCAGTTGGAAGCGGATGCAGCAGCTGCCGGTGGCCCGCAGAATGACGGCAGTGGAGCGGGTACAGGTGGAGCTGCTGCTGGCGGCAGCAATGGAGCGAACA
Organism: Paenibacillus sp. 1_12; assembly: GCF_900114475.1. Classification (GTDB taxonomy): domain Bacteria; phylum Bacillota; class Bacilli; order Paenibacillales; family NBRC-103111; genus Paenibacillus_S. The sequence continues at coordinate 65,600 of NZ_FOTE01000014.1, forward strand.
ACCCCGACGCCACGGGAGTCGGAGCCGGAGCGGGCACTTCTACGGGTGCAAGCGACGCGATTAAGCAGGCTGAACTTGAGCAGCGTCAGCAAGAGCTGGAGAAGAAGGTAAGGCAAGCTATAGCCTCCGGAGATACACAGACAGCCGAATTGCAGCTGGCTTCGCTCATGGATACAGCCAGCAGGCTGGCTGTATCGGATAGAGGAAGCGATGAGAGTATAAAGGCACTTCAGAGCGCACTTATCCAACTGCAGGATGCCCAACAAGCAGCGCAAGTACAAAAGGATACAGGCAGGATCGAGCAGCTCCAAGGCTCAATCACTTCATTGAACTTTATGCTGCTGACCGTACAGAAGGAATCGCTCTTTGCCAAGCTTGATACGATAAACGGTTTATCTGCGAAGCTGCTGAAGGATGCGCAAGGCAACCTATCAGCTATGGCCCAGCTGCCTCCGGCTCTGGCAGGTCAGCTGGAAAAAGAAAGCAGGCAGACGCTTGCGCAGATCGGTCGAATTGAGCTTGGCAAATATACGCCCGAACAGATGCAGGAGCTTACGGCAGCCACTGTGGAAATTGAACAATCGTGGGGAGAAAGAGCAAGGATTTTCCCGGTAGAAAGTGTTATTTCTCCCAATTTAATAGTCTTTTTTCCGGCTCCGCCTGTTATAATAAATGAAAAAGTGTTTTTACCTGTAAGACCTGTTTCCGAAGCATTCGGAGCTATGGTCATGTGGGATGAAGAACAACAGTCTGTGACGATCAGTCAGGATCGTACGACGATTGTGTGCAGGATTGATAATCAGGTCGGTTATGTCAATGGAGAGCCTGTAGATTTGGATACGAAGCCCGTTATGATCGCGGGCAGAACTTATGTACCGCTGCGATTTGTGGCGGAAATGCTGGATATGCAGATAGATTGGGATAACGGTACGAAAACCATTCGGATTTCTGCCGAATAGGACAAGCAAAGGCTTGCGAAATCGAGGCGATGAAGAACGATGAAGAAATGGGTAGTAGTCCTGCTGCTCACAATGCTGATTGTAGCTTCAGGATATGTTGTTTACCAAAATAGCGAAGTTATGACAAGCTCACCTTGGCAGCGTAATGTGCCACTGAGCAGTATTTCCAAGGCGATAACGGATAAGCAGAACAACCTCTATGTCATTCATAACTCGAAGAAGAGCATTGCCAAGCTGGACTCTCATGGGACTGTCCTCTACACGATCAAGACGAATGATTCACTTAGCGACATCCATAGCTTCAACGGACTTGCAGTGGACAATGAAGGCAATCTGTATACGAGTAAAATGACACTTGACCCTTATGGCCTAGTCGTCAAATCTGAGCGGATTGTTCGATTCTCACCTACGGGTGTGGAGGAGGACAGTTTCTTTCCTCTGGTTTATCCCAATACAGAGCCGAAACGATTCAGGTATGGCAGCCTGAAATCGTTGGGTGTGCAAAATGATGTACTATCTTTCTTTGTCGAGAATAATGACAAGGTTACTTTATACCGTATGCCAGTTGGCGAAGCAACAGGAGCATCGCCGCAGCCTGCTGGCTTCTGGTCGCTGCCCGCAGGGAAATATGTTGCGGGAGTTGTCGGAGATAACGCTAATCTTGTTTATATTACCGCCCGCAGCGGTGAAATCTATCGATTCAACGATGGAGGTCAAGCCGAGCAGGTCTATCCTTTAACAGGCGTCGATCGGACCAGACGAAACTTTCCTGAGCAATTGCAGCTGGATCAATCAGGCCGTCTCGTATATATCGATTATAACGCCCAAGCGGTCAGCAGACTGGACCCCGCCCAGCCCTACGTGATCGAAGCGCTATTAACGGTGGAAAAAGCGAAGCAGTATGGAGTTGACTTATCCTTCGAGGATATAACCGGCATTAGTGTAGGTGCGGACAACGGACTGATTACAATGCATGAAAAGCAAATTATTCGTCAAAATCCGGATGGAACGATCCAGCCGCCTATTGTAGAAGGAAGTTATGCTTCTTCAAGGATCATTTATAGAGGGCTGGTATGGGCTGTTGCACTGGTTGGACTGCTGCTGCTCGTCTATGCGGTTAGACTATTTTACATTCATGTCATGCTTCGTCGCATTTCGTTGATGCTGAAGCAGATGATTGTATTCATACCAATTATCGTCGGTTCCATGATTTTGCTGTCGTATTTTATTTATACGGATTTTTCAGAAAAAATGGAGAACGAGACATTGAGCGAACTCTCCCTCCTAGCACGCAACGGTCGGAATTTGATCGATGGCGATAAGCTGGAGCGAATGAGTTCACCACTGGATTACAAAACCGAGGATTACAAGATGTTTCGTAAAAAAATGGATTCAATCTTTGAGGACACTGGAGACAATGATGACGGCGGATTCTACAAAGCGCTGTATAAATACGAGAACGGTACCATATACCGAATGATTGAAGATGCGGACGATGTAAATATGTTCAATCCGTTCCCCAAAACGCCAAAGAATACGAGGGTCGTGGAGCTGGGTACTGTAGAAACCGATCAATGGCAGGATGATACCGGGTTTTGGATGTATGCGATCGGACCTATATTTAACAGCTCGGGGAAAATCGTTGGTGTGTTTGAAACAAGTAAAAATCTGGAAGGTATACTGCAGCATCGGCAAAAGATTCTGCGCAACATTATCCAGACAATTTCGGTTATTACCTTGGTACTGCTGGCTATTGTGCTGCTGACCACCTATTACATTCTTTCGTCCATTCGCAAGCTGCGCAGCTCGGCACTCGCGATTTCCAAAGGAAATTGGGAGACGGTCGTCGATATCCGGACACATGATGAAGTATCTGATCTAGGAGATAGCTTTAATGTGATGGCTGCGCATATTCGCAGCTACATTGCCAAGGTTACTCGGGTGAGCGAAGCGTATTATCGTTTTGTCCCACAGCAATTTTTGAAATTTTTAGACAAGGACAGTATTCTGGATGTCGAGCTTGGAGATCAGGTTGAGCAGGAAATGGGCATTTTGATCGTTAATATTCGCTCCTTCTATTTGTTATCCAAACGGTTAACGCCTGAGGAGAATTTTAACTTTGTAAACTCCTATTTAAACCGTTTTGGTCCTTTTATACGCAATCATGATGGGATGATTAACAAATATTTGGGTGCCGGCTTTATGGCACTGTTCCCCAAAAGTGCAGACGAGGCGCTGCTGTCCGGTATTGGAATCATCAAGGAGCTGGAGACCTATAACTTACATCGGGCAAGCTGCAATTACGCACCTATTGACATGGGCATCGGGCTGCACAAGGGTCCGCTTCGACTGGGTATTATCGGAGAGGAGCAGCGGCTGGAGGGCAATGTGATTTCTGATGATGTTTATTTGGCCAGTGTGCTGGAAAAAATCACAGAGCCGCTGGGTGCAACTATTCTTGTTTCCAGCTACATTATCGACTCGCTTCAAGACAGGAGCAGCTTTCAATTCCGCAGCCTGGGGTTGATCCATATCGAGGGCAAGGATGAACCGCTGCAGCTATATGATGTATATCAAGGTGAACCAGATACGCTTCGGGCGCTGAAGGAGAAAACAAAGACAAGGTTTGAGCAGGCGATATTGCTGTATCAGGTCGGACGTTTTTATGACGCGCGCGAGGCCTTCCTTCAGGTAATTAAGGCAAATCGACAGGATAAAGCAGCTAAGCTGTACTTCTATTTATGTGATGAATACTTCCAGAATGGTACAACCGAGGATTGGAATGGAACCTTGTCCGTCTCTTAGTCTATTAGAATGGAGCAATCAATCATGAGTAAAGTCATATTTCAGGTAAATGTTATGCAAAATGAAAGGGATGCGGAGCGGGTCAGTCAATTTTTCCTCTCCGAGGATGCTTTTGACGATCAGAATCATACCCCTGGAGAGCTTCTGCATTTCAGTAAATGGCCGCTTGAAAGTCTGCAGATACCGAATCATCGCCATTGGTACGCCGAGAATGAAGCCAAAGAAATAATTGCGGTCATCAGTACACGGGAAAATGAGCACAGAACAGGCGGTTATCTGTGGGATTATATGGCTGTTCACAAGAATTACAGGAAACAAGGGATTGCTAAGCGTTTATATGAGACCATGCTTGAATTTATTACGCAGCAGAACGGGCGCTATATATTGACTTATACGTGTGATCTGCCGCAGTATGCTTCGGTGCAAAATATGTTTGGGTTGCTCGGTTTTCAATTAATCGGCAATTATCCAAATTATTATTATGAGGGTGAAGCCCGGCTTGCTTATTGGAAAAAGCTTTAGCTGTATCTAGGGTTGGTGGTAAGACCCTCTGTAAGTAAGCCATGCACCGAATCCACGTTGCAAACCCTACATGGAGTGAAAGACAGATTACATAGGATTGGACTTGATGATGTGGCAGGTACTTTATTCCGAATACTTGGACTGCGTACAGAGGACTCGCGGAAGCTTTGGGTTATGCTGCCGGTTTTTTATTTTGCCGGCATCGCGGAGTTATTAAGTTATACGGCTTTTATGGCACTCTTTAATCAACGGTTTGGCGTGCAGTTCCTGCCATTCGTTTATATCGTAGAGGCGATTATTATGCCGCTTGAGGGCTGGCTGCTGGCCAAGCTGGCGGATAAGCTGCCGAAGGCGAAGCTGATGCGAACGATGTACCTCCTTATGACAGGCGTGCTGCTGGTGAATGGGCTGATCCTGATAGGATTTAAGATAGTGGGCCTGGATTATAGATGGTATTATCCGATTCTGTTTATTTCCTCAAACTTTGTCGTTCGCCAGCTGACGCTGCTGCTGTGGAGTACGGCATTTGACTTGTCACCGACACAGCAGGCCAAACGTCTTATGCCGATTTTCGTCGGAGCTGCTACAGTAGGTGGCATTACCGCCGGGTTTATTGCCCAGCAGGTTGGGAGATGGTCAGGGACTGAAATCGTCTATATGCTGGCGCCATTGTTTCTGCTAATCGGTTTGTTCAACTTCCGTAAGGCGATAACGAGGTATTTGGTCCCTTTGACCTTTAAAGAAGACAAGCAGCCGCATAAGCAGGATCTGACAGTCCAAGAAGAAAAGTCGGCTGCATCGGGCGCTTATTATAAACAGCTGTCGAAAAGTCCTTTTCTGCTCTGTGCTGTAGGTTTGATGACGTTAATGCCTGCGTTGTACTTCTTAATGGAGTATCAATATTTCACGACGACTGAAAAAGCGTTCCCCATCGAGCGGGATTTGACTGCGTATTACGGGTTGATCATTACGATACAATTCTCTGCTTCTTTGCTGCTGCAGACGTTCTCAGGCCGATTGATGAATTGGCTGGGCGCAAGCAACATGCTGTTGGCCATATCGGTTGTGTTTATGATCGGCTTCGGTCTGTCAGCTTTATTTCTGGACACAGGTTACGCGTTGGCTGTCGTGTCAGCGACCTATGCACTATTTTATATTTTACTTTATTATACGGCTGAGCCCTGCTATCAATTGTTCTTTAAAATGCTACCGATTAATCAAAGAGATGGCATTCGTTATGTATCGCAAGCGATTGCTGCATCTGGAGGTATTTTGCTGGGTGCATTGTTGTCCCTGCTGCATTCCAAAGGATTCCTAAGTCTGGATTCCGTAGCGATCATCGGTGTCGTTGTCGCTTTATTGTTAATCGTGATTGCCTGGTTCGGACGCAACTTGTATATCAAGGAATTAATCAAAAGCGTACAGTCCTTTCAAGCTGATTTCTCGGAAATGGCTGTTGCTTTTCTGGGAGGCATGCGCAGCTCAAAAATGCTGCAGGGCGTGCTGGAGCATCTCCACAATCCAAATGATCATGTTCGCGAGGTTGCGCTTGAATTGATCGGCAAAGCGAATGATTCCTCGCACCTGCCGCGACTGGTCCAGCTTGTAAATGATCATAACCCGCGTATTCGGGTGGCAGCCCTGCGTGCGATGAGTTTGCAGAGGGCAACTATCCAGGAACTGGTGCAGGTGGCTGCTCTGCTGGAAGATGAAGAAGTCGATGTGAGGGTAGAATGTGTAAGATTGATCGCCAGAGCTGGGCACATGCAGAGTCAGGCGCATTATTTTATCAGGCTAAAGCTGCTGGATGCGCATCCTCGTGTCGTCGCGGAAGCGGTTAAGGCACTGTATGCGCTTGGTAGTGATGAAAGCTTTTCCGCGTGTGATGAGGCGATTATAAAATTGCTTGATAATGGCGGCGATTGGGCCGTATTCGGCTGTCGTACGGTTGCTGACTTAGGCTTGTCAAGCTATAGCGATTGGGTCTTGTCGTTACTGGAGGATCAACGGCCTGCAGTCAGAGTAGCGGCTGCGCGATGCTTGGGTATCCTGCAATATGATGAGGCAATTGGCTCTTTACTTCCGATGTACCCGATGGCTGACCAAGAGCTGCGTAAAGCGATTATCCAAGCGCTTATCGACATGGGAGATAAAGGAATTCCCGCCTTGATGGAAGGACTTGAATACCCGAATCCTTTTATATGGGACGCTTGTGTTGCTGCGCTTGCTCATTTGCTTAATGAAGCCCAGATCCGTGAAGCTTTGGTTGACTCGTGCATTCAGCGTCTGCAGGGGACTCATCTGGAGAAGTCGCTGTCAGCTGCAATAGGGAAGCTCGGGAGGGAAGGTCTGGCTGAACTCGCGGAGCAGCGCTATAGTGAGATTCGTGCTGTCATATGTAACGCAGCATGGGTTGTTCTGGCGAAGCTGGCTGATGAACATGTCGTTCAGGTTATCCGCGAAAGTGTTCAGGATAAGGACGAAGAAATTCGCGAGAACGGTCTTGAGGTGTTGGCCGAAGGGCTGGGTGATCGCAAGCTTGCCTATGCTCTGCTCGACATGCTGAAAGCCGGAATGGACACGATGGACCCCGGAGAAATTGCTGATCCAAAAGCGATGATTGAGCAGGTTGGTCAGGGATCGGATGATTGGCTGCGGGATATCGCACAACATGTGTTAAAGGAGGAGCAAGCCGTTATGCCGAATGAGCAAAAGCTGTTAACGATGCTCGACAAGGTGCTGTTTTTAAAACAGGTATCGTTATTCTCCAATGTATCGGTCGATGAGTTAGGTTTGATTGCGGGCATTACACAAGAAGAGGTATATCCCGATCAGGCACTGCTGCTGCGTCAAGGAGAAGCGAATTCCAGCGTATATCTCATTGTAGATGGACATGTGGAGCTTAGCCTTGTAACGAGCAATGGGGGAGAGGGGACCATCGGCGTATTGGGAGCCAAAGAAGTATTTGGCGAAAGCACGGCGTTGGATCAATCCATATCAGGGGTTACCGCACAAGCGATTTTTGATGAGGTTCGCGTTCTGACACTGAAAGGTGAGGGCTTGTCGAGACTGATCCGATTGTATCCAGAAATTGGCATTGGATTGCTGCATGCCTCGAGCGCGCGTGTCCGTTTGCTCGAAGCGATGCTGATGAAGATGGCATAACCCAAAGGAAAGCAGGGGATTGTGTGAGCGGTGAGCTTCAACAAATTGAGCTGACAAATGATCTTCAAGAGCTTACACGGCTAGGCATTTGGTTAACCGCATGGGCAGAACAGCAGTCTGTTGATTCCCGGACGCTGTTTCAGCTGAATCTTGTTTGTGATGAATTGGTTACGAATACGATTTTATATGGCTGCAATTCGGAAAGCGCACATACGATCAAGATCTCTTTATGGGTAGATCCAGAGCATATTGAGCTGACGATAACGGATGATGGTAGGGCGTTTGATCCATTGTCACTACCCTCACCGGATGTTCAGGAAGCTTTGGAGGAGCGCCAAATTGGTGGATTAGGAATTCATTTTGTCAGAACATCCATGGATGAAGCTATTTATGAACGAGTAGGGGCGTTGAACACGATTCGTATGAAGAAAATCGGGTGGAAAACCCGTTAGCCAAGCCAATACTTGTGAAGCAAGTTTTCTGCGAAAACTCATAGCGAATGCTAACGAAGTAAGTTTTCTAAGAAAACTCAAAGTGAACGCTTACGAAGCAAGTTTTCTAAGAAAACTCATAGGAGGATAAAGCATGAATGTAACGGAACGTACGATTGGAAATATTGCGATTGTTGCTATTGAGGGGAGATTGGATGCAAACACCTCGGGTGTACTGGAGGGCAAGTTTGTACAACTGGTTGAACAGGGACGGACGAAATTTGTGTTCGATCTCTCCAAGCTTGATTATGTGAGCAGCGCAGGTCTGCGTATATTGCTTGTGGCAGCCAAAAAGATGAAGGCGCTAAAAGGCAGTCTGGCTTTGATTGAAATGACAGCCAATGTCCGCGAAGTGTTTGATATGTCAGGTTTTAGCGCGATTTTCTCGATTTATGCGACTGAGGCGGAAGCGACTCAGGCTTTGTCTGAGTAAGCAGAGAGGAATGCCTATGGGCAGGTGACACAAGCATGGGTGAATTACCATATGGCTGGATGCTCGCGATCCTGATTTTACTGCTTGCTCTGGGGGCTAATGAATGGAGGCGGCGTGCGTCGGAGAAAGAGCTGTCACGCACGTTGCAGCTTTTTAAAGTCAGCCAGGAGATTAATTCGACGATCTACAAGCAGGATCTTTTACAAAAAATAATGGATACGGCATCACAGGTTACGGACGCGGATGCGTCTTCGGTAATACTGGTGGATTCGGAGAAAGGCGACCTGTTCTTCGAACTGGCGCTTGGGGAAAAAGGCGGCGAGATTCGCGAAATCCGGCTGGCTATGGGTGAAGGCATCGCAGGCTGGGTTGCCCAGTCTGGAGAATCAATCAAAATCGATAATGCTGCCAGTGATTCCCGTTGGTCCTCGAAGGTTGCCAATCGGGTAGACTACCCGACGCGTAATCTGATGTGTGTGCCGATGACGAATAAAGGTGAGATTATCGGAGTACTGCAGGTGCTGAACAAACGCAATGGAAAGCATTTTAGCGATAAGGATTTGAAGCTGCTGCAGTCTATTGCTTCGCCGACCGCCATATCGTTGGAGAACGCGATGCTGTATGAGGCGTTAGAGAAGTCAGTCCAAGCTTTGAAGGATACGGTTGCTGCCAAAGAACGGATGGAAAGCGAGCTGCGGATCGCCAGTGATATTCAATTGGGCTTTTTGCCACAGCGTGTCACTTCGTTAAGATCGAGCCCTTCGATGTTAGATGCTGGCCTGGTCAATGAAAGCGTTGATGCATCAACAGAAATGCTGATGGCGGATAGTGTGCGTTCGATGATTCGTCCGGCACGAGAGGTTGGCGGCGATTTTTACGATTATTTTATGGTTGGGGAATCGAAGTTGTTTTTTACACTCGGGGATGTATCAGATAAAGGGATTCCTGCCGCTTTGTTTATGGCGGTCACAATGACGCTCATTAAAGGCATGATGAAGGCGGATATGACACCTGGTCAGCTGCTGACGGAAGTGAACCGTGAGCTGTACAAGGATGAATCGGCGATGTTTGCAACTATATTTTGCGGTGTGCTGGACATGGTAACAGGAGAGCTAACCTATAGTGATGGCGGTCATTGCACTCCTTATATCATTCGTGACGGTGGAGGCGTGGACCCATTGATCGGGATTAAAGGGCTTCCTCTGGGCGTGCTTGAAGATATGGAGTATAGCGACAATGTGGCTTACCTAAGTCGTGGGGAACGTATTCTTTTGTATACAGATGGAATTAGTGAAGCAGAGGATGTATTTTTGCGGCAATACGGAATGACGCGCTTGCGTGAGCTTGTGGGCTTGGAGCACCAACTTACGATGGATGAGCTGATGAAGCGGATTTTACAGGATGTTGATCTGTTTATAGCAGGAGCGAAGCAATCTGACGATATTGCGATGCTGCTGGTCAAGTGTTTGAGTAAGGAATCTACGATTGAATAGCTGTAGAAATATATTCTTATGTTTCAAGAATATGGTATAGTTGAGCTAACGAATTAGCCAGCAGCGTGTTCTTGTATAAGATTGATTGTTTTCCATCAGAAAACTCAGATAATGCTTACGAAGTCAGTTTTCCTTCAGAAAACTCGGATAATGCTTACGAAGCTAGTTTTCCTACAGAAAACTTTAAGGAGGTAAAGCATGCACACACATCAACCGCGTCATCATAGTAAATCCAATTCCGAAGCAGCATTGCAAAGAAAGACATCAGCTAAGGACCCAACCAATCATTCAGCAACAGCCGCTTCTTCGGAGATGATGAGCTTGCATGAAGTGATAGGAAATCGCAATGTACAAAGAATGCTTGTCGGAGGCTCCACAAGCAAAATGCCGATTCAGGCCAAAATGACTGTAGGCCCTGTTGGCGATCAGTATGAGCAGGAAGCTGATCAGGTAGCTGGACAAGTTGTACAGCAGCTGCAAATGCGGTCTGCAAACGAATCGATCCAACGCGAGTCGGAAGGTGGAGAGCTGGAGGAGGAAGAGCTGCAGATGAAGCCAGCGGTTGAATCGATCCA
>NZ_FOTE01000014.1:76152-164599 GCF_900114475.1 Paenibacillus sp. 1_12
GAAGAGCTGCAGATGAAGCCAGCGGTTGAATCGATCCAACGCGAGTCGGAAGGTGGAGAGCTCGAGGAAGAAGAACTGCAGATGAAACCTGCTGGTGATGGTTTTGATGTGACGCCTTCCATTGAGCAGCGTATACAGGCCAAAAGCGGCAGCGGTTCGAAAATGGATGGAAATACCTTATCAGGCATGGAGCAGGCTTTTGGGGCTGATTTTGGGGATGTTTCGATCCATAATGATTCAGAATCAGGTGATATTAGCAAATCGATTGGAGCTCAGGCATTTACACAGGGCAAAGACGTATTTTTTGCAAACGGGAAGTATGACCCCGGCAGTCAAAGCGGCCAGGAATTGTTGGCTCACGAGCTGACGCATGTCGTTCAACAAACGGGTGGGAGCAAATCGTAATGGATGAAATATAAAGCTTGGCCAATAAATCATACCCAAGCAATAAGCAAAGGGCGCTTTTGAGTTAACTACGGTCGTTAACTCAAAAGCGCCTATTTGAGCATTAATAAATGTTTCACAAAGCTGAACTACCCTTATCTCGAAAGAAAAAAGTTTCCTCCTATACACGGATGTATCTTTGTCGTGTGGGCTCCGATCAAGAGCTTTTCTTGATTGAAGTCTAACGTAGACTTGTGCAATATCGACTTCCTTCCAGCAGCTTTTGTTCCGTAGACGAGTAGCGAGTTGGCTGAATGCCAGCACTAGTAAGGGTTCGTCTCCTATTGCTGTGGATATGAATTCATCGATGACGATTGTGCTTGCGTATTCGTTTGGGACGCTTGAATTAATCCGTTCATTTGCTGAATCGTTTGGTCAATTCGCTGTTGAGTTTCAGAAAGACGTCTTTTTTGGGCATCGAGCTGGATATCGATTTGGGATTGAGCTTTCTGTAGATCGTCTTGAACTTGCATCAACTGTTGTTGGGTTTGCCTGATTTGCTGTGTGAAATTACTTAAACCTGATGAGGTTAACGCTTGCTGTGCTTGCTGTGCCTGCTGCATCTGCTGCATTTGCTGGTCCTGTAAAAATTGCTGATAAGATGGATTCATTGGAGCCATGAATGGCAACCTCCCTGTAAAGTACTGTTTGTTTACCTGAATCTGCTTCTAGTGACAATTCGCTCTAATAGGTTGTGATAAAAGAATGTACTTTATACAAGCAGAGTAGTTAAGATTGTTCGTATGTATAAATATGGAGCTTTAGACTTACGAGCTTTGTCGGTTATTGACAATTCAAGAGTCATCTAAGTAGCTAGAGATTTTACATCAGATGCATTCAAATGAAGTAAAGGAGCTTATCCCAAACACGGATAGGCTCCTTTGCTTGTTACCATAACAACGAACATAAGTTAGTCTAATCGATGTCCAGATAGCTTTAGACAGATAGCTGCAGATAAACGTGAGCCACCTTTACAAAAGCGGATGAACCGATAATTGTTATCTACAGCCGCATGGAATTTGTCTGATAGGTGAAACTCGGGGATGGCGTTTTTTTACTGCGCGCCGCCGACAATCGAGACAATCTCTTACACAGCGACCGCGACCACTGCTGAATTGGCTGCATACATTTGCACAGAAGTTATCGCATCTTCTAGTTCTTGTTGTTCCGGCACGTCTTGTCTTATAGTTCATGGCTATCACTCCTCTCTGTATAAATTATGTTATTCATAGGGAGGAGGCGTGGACGATCAACATGATAGGGGTGTCCAAATCTGCTTCGGATTGTTTTTATGGACATTAAATAAAGGCTTACAGGTACTGGTTGTTGCATCATTAAGCTATTATTTTTGCTTAATGTGTCATAAAACTCCAATTGTGGTAATAGGTTTTAAGTTTGTAGTAGATATTCACAAGGATGGGGGTGTACAATGATTGAATTTCGTAATGTAAACAAGCATTATGGAAAATTTCAAGTGTTGAAGGAAATTAACTTATCTATAGAAGCAGGAGAGGTCGTTGTGATTATAGGGCCGTCAGGCTCAGGTAAAAGCACGTTGCTTCGCTGTATCAATCGGCTGGAAACGATCACCGACGGACAATTAATTGTGAATGAAACCCAGTTGCATGACAAACGGGCAGATGTCAATAAGCTGAGACGACATATTGGGATGGTGTTTCAGCATTTTAATCTATATCCCCATATGACCGTTATTGATAATATAACGCTCGCACCGATCAAGGTGACAGGAGTCAGCAAGCAGGAAGCATTGCAAACGGCAATGCATTACTTGGACAAAGTGGGTATACCTGAGAAGGCGAATTCATTTCCATCTCAGTTATCCGGGGGTCAGCAGCAGCGGGTCGCTATTGCGAGAGGACTTGCCATGAAACCGCAAATTATGTTGTTTGACGAGCCTACCTCCGCTTTGGATCCTGAGATGATTGGGGAAGTATTGGATGTTATGAAAGGTCTGGTTCATGAAGGGATGACGATGGTTGTAGTTACCCATGAGATGGGATTCGCTCGTGAAGTAGCAGATCGAGTCGTATTCATGGACCAAGGGCAGATTGTGGAGGAAGCATCACCGAACGAATTTTTCTCCAATCCTCAGGAAGAACGGGCGCAGCTCTTCCTAAGTCGATTACTCCAACATCACTAACGAAATAAGGGGGATTATGGAATGATGATGAAAAAGAGCTGGATGACGTTTACATTAATGCTTGGTTTGGCCGGTATGGTGATTACAGGCTGTGGAACGAAGACGGATATTCCAACAAATCAAGGCTCGACTCCGACTGCACCGACTGCGCCGGCTGGCGAATCTAAAGCAACAGGAAGCAAAACATTGGATGACATTCAAAAACGCGGGAAGCTGGTCGTTGGCGTCAAATATGATACGAAGCTGTTTGGTTTGAAGGACCCCGGAAGCGGCAAAGTGGAAGGTTTTGATATTGATATTGCCAAAGCATTAGCCAAAAAGATTCTCGGTGACGAGACGAAGCTGGAGCTTAAGGAAGTGACCTCGAAGACACGAATTCCTCTGTTGAAAAACGGTGACATCGATATGATTATCGCAACCATGACGATTACCGAGGAGCGTAAGCAGGAGGTAGAGTTTTCCGATGTTTATTTTAAAGCGGGACAATCGCTCTTGGTCAAAAAGGGCAGTCCGATTCAAAGTGTGGCAGATGTGAAAAAAGGCGTGAAGGTGCTGGCGGTCAAAGGCTCCACATCTACAGATAATATTAGAGCCAAGTCGCCAGAGGCAACCGTATTGGAATTTGAGAATTATCAGGATGCGTTCACAGCCTTGAAGGCCGGGCAGGGAGATACGCTGACAACCGATAATGCAATTCTATATGGAATGGTGAAGCAGGATCCAAATTACCAGGTAGTGGGCGGGACGTTCACAGATGAGCCGTATGGGATGGCCATTCGAAAAGGCGATACGGGTTACGTTACTTATGTGAATGACTTTCTTAAGGCAATGAAAGCAAGCGGAGACTACGATAAGCTGTATGAGCAGTGGATCGGTGAAAAGCCAAGTAAATAAAGGTTGTTTGGCGATAGGATGAGCGGCCTAAATGGATGGCTGTTCATCCTATTCCATTTCGCTTCAAGGAAGGGGGCTGGACGATGGACAAATTCCTTAGCTTTAGCATTTTGGTAAAGTATTGGGGCATGTACCTGGAAGGCTTTTTGAATACGCTTCAGGTAAGCCTGATAGCCTTGGTTGGCAGCTTTATTCTCGGCACGCTACTTGCCGTTATGCGGATATCTCCGGTGAAGCCACTTAATTGGATCAGTACGGCTTTTGTTGAATTTATCCGTAATATTCCACTCATTCTAATTGTCTTTTTGTTTTTTCTCGGCCCTTCCTCATTGGGTGTTCCGATGAGCGGTTTCGTTGCTGGAACATTGGGCCTTACGATTTACACCGCAGTCTTTATTGCAGAAGCTGTTCGTGCAGGGATTCAGGCAGTCCCAAAGGGGCAGACGGAGGCGGCACGTGCTTCTGGTCTAACCTATGCACAAACGATGCGGTTTATCGTGCTGCCACAGGCAATGAAAATCGTCATTCCTCCGATTGGAAACCAGTTTTTGAATCTGGTTAAAAATTCATCGGTACTTAGTGTCGTCGCAGGCCTGGATTTGATGTATTATGCTGACCTGATCTCTACTAAGACATTTGTGGTGTTCAGTGTTTACATATTTGTTGCCTTATTTTATCTGGTCATTACGATTCCTTTAAGCTTGGGACTCGCTTATGTGGAGCGTAGATTAGCGAAATCCCATTAAATAGATGATGTACGATGGAGGTGAACGCAAATGAACTTTACCGGTGCTTATACTTGGGAGCATGTTCATTTTATGCTTGCAGGGCTTGGAATTACTTTACAAGTAGCGGTTATTGCCATTATATTCAGCTTTATTATTGGCTGTCTCTTAGGGACGATTCGGTACACGAAACTCCCTGTTATTTCTCAGCTGACTGCAGCGGTAGTTGAAATCATCCGTAATTTACCGCTGCTGCTCATCATATTTTTCACTTTCTTTGCTTTGCCGGAGGTTGGAATTAAGCTAAGTGTAATGAATGCGGCGATTGTCGCGTTGACTGTGTTTGAGGCTGCCATGATCTCGGAGATCGTTCGCAGTGGTTTGATTTCGATTGATAAGGGTCAAATCGAGGCGGCCCGTTCGTCAGGTTTAACTTACTTACAAACGCTGCGTTACATCGTATTACCCCAAGCTTTGCGTCGTATGGTGCCTCCGATGGTCAGTCAATTTATCTCATTGTTAAAGGATACGTCGCTAGCCGTCGTGATTTCGCTTGGAGAGCTGATGCATAATGCCCAAATTATTAACGGGCAGGATGTCAATTTCGTAGTTCCGATTTTACTTCTTGCCGCTGTTATGTATTTTATCGTGAACTTTGCACTGTCCCTGCTGGCACGCCGTTTGGAGGCTCGTCAGGTTTGAGAGTGCATTAGCAATAAGCTATCTCCACTCCCACATAATAAAAGAAACAGCCATGGAAGGTTTCTGTGCCCGTAACCAGTGGCTGTTTTTGCTGCATGTCCAAATCAGGCCATATTCCTTAAACCCATGCCCCGCGGCGAAACAGTGGTTCCCGAATTCCATCGGCCGTTTCGCCGTCAATGTCGAGCACAGCAGAGCCGATCATAAAATCGACATGGGTCATGCTGCTGTTGGCCCCGTGAGCCGAGAGTTCCTCCTTACTCATCATCGTACCTTCCTGGATACAGAGCGGATAGGCACTGCCGATAGCCAAGTGGGAGGAAGCATTTTCGTCAAATGCTGTATTGTAGAAAATGACGTTCATCGCAGAAATCGGCGATCCATGAGGAACCAGAGCAATTTCGCCCAGGTAGTGGGAGCCTTCATCGGTTTCAATCAATTGCTTCAGCGTTTCGTAGCCTTCTTCTGCGGTAAAATTGACGATTCTGCCTTTCTCGAAGGTCAGCGAAAAACGGTCAATCAAATTACCGTTTACGTTCAGTGGCATCGTACTGCTCACTGTGCCATGAACTCCCTCTTTTAACGGCAGTGTGAACACTTCCTCGGTCGGCAGATTCGGAACGAAGAAAGCGCCTCGCTCGTTATGAACTCCACCTGCAACCCATTGATGCGATTCGGGAAGCTCGACCGTTAGATCGGTACCGGGAGCTGAGTAAAAAAGCTTTCGGTAATTTTTATTGTTTAAGAAAGCCATACGTTCTTGAAGCTGCCGTATATGTTCCCCCCAAGCGCTAATCGGATCCTCGCGGTCCAGACGTGTGGCTTGAAAGATATATCCCCACAATTTATTTATGGCTTCATCTGTCGGCAGCTCCGGAAATACTTTGGAAGCCCACGACGGCGTTGGGACCGAGACGATCGACCAGCTGACTTTACCCGCTTGAAGGAATGTACGATATTCCTTCATTTCATTCATCTGTGTTTTACTGGCCAACGCAATCTTGCCGGGATCGATATCCTTTAGCAGCTCGGGATTCGGAGCATATACCGTTAAGAACGCCGCGTCCTGACGGGCCATTTCGGCAAAGCCCTCCGCTTTCCAGGTTGGAAATTGCTGAAAGGACTCATCCCGTGCATGCAAAAAGCGGATCCGCCGCAGCGCCTCGTCATCCCATTCCACCAAGACCTGCCATACTCCCGCCTGATAGGCTTTTTGTGCGATTGTCCTTACAAAATCAACTGCTGCAATCGGGGCGAAAACAACGAGTGTCTGCCCCTCGTGTATATTTAAGCCTACCTTTATAGCTAATTCAGCATACTTTTCCAGCTGAGCTCTAAAATCTCTCATTCTCAATCAACCTCCTCAGGACCAACCAAACGCTATACCTAATTATACGGTATGTGGCGCTGCAATTACGAATCCAACAACGGCATACGATCTGGAGAGCGTCTATTCTGCATGAGATCAGGAGTGTCTACCACTACTAATAAATGGTAATATAGAAGTAGAATCAGAGTGTCAAGTTGAATCTGCCGCATATCCATTGAGGGGGAGTAGCATGATTGGCAATGTACATAAAGCATTATGGGTGTGCTCTAGCGGTGCGCCTATATTAATCGCTTTTTCGGCTGCTTGGTTATTGGGAAAATCGACATATACGATTCCAGTTATCTTTCTGTCGGTCGCTGTATTGCTCATTGTACTGGCATTGATTTCATTCTATGCGATGGAAAACAGATTGGCTGTGATAGCGGTCAGAGTGAAGAAAGTCACACCCAATGATAAAATCATGATCCAATATGCGCTTTCCTATGTATTGCCGTTCACCAGTATCGTATGGGATAAAATCAATCCTTTTATGTCGCTCATCGTTTCGGCTGTCGTGTTAATGGTACTTCTTCTTGCTCATTCGCCAACCGCAAATCCGCTGCTGTATGGTATGGGATATCACTTTTATGAGGTGGAGACTGAGAATGGAATTGGCAGCTATACGGTCATATCCAAAAGGGCTATTCGCAATAAAGATGAGCTGACAACGGTCATTCGGATTACAGAATACTTATTGCTTGATCGATCGGGGGGAAGATGAATGTTTGAAAGTCAGTCTCTTTTTGTTATGCTCCAGCAGGAGGATGAATCACTACAGGTTTATCGAATCGAGACCACACAGCAGGCTCAAAAGGAAATTGGAACATTATTGAGCAAAGCTGCCTCTGTTTTCGTTAACCATAAGCAGCCGATCACTTTCGACGGCGGCTACAAGCCTGAGCTAGATGAAATGCTCGTAATTCCTGGATTCAAGCTATGTCCGCAAATTGTACAGGCCTTGAGAGACCCTATCGGAGTAGCGGCATTCATTCCTGATTCGAAGCAGCAGCCAGTGATCAAAGCTATTTTTACGGGCAGGTATTCCAACCTTAATGGGAAAGAGCAGCTTGTGGTTGCATTTCAAAAATTCCGCAAGGAGCAGTACATCACAACGAGGAAAGGCATTAGTCTGTTTCATAGTCAAGATACTTTTACAGTCGAGGAACGGTTCGGTATTTGTATTTCGGATGTTGTAGATTGTGTCGTTGTCAACGATGAGCTTCGCTTCTCATCCTTCTTCTTCGCCCGCCAGGTGTTTGACCTTTCCGAATATTTTCGAGAAGCCACAGATACAGATGTGGAGAGCTTTATGAATCACTCGAAAATTAACGTGGAAGACGCCAGCATCTTTAAAATAAACGCGGATTCCTGGGTGCGGCGGAAAATCGCCGTCATTGATGAATCCCGCATTCTCGACAAGTATAAGGTGACAGAAATTAAACATAAAGCACAAGCGTTTGGGTTGACCATCACCGCTGTTAAAAATAAAATTCATTTCCCCAACGATAAAAAAGAACTGAAAAATATTTTAAAATTTTTGGATGACGAAATTTATAAAGGTGTGTTCTCTGAACAAATTTTACAAACAAACTCTAAGCGTAAAGCTGAAATTTAACATTCAATCGATTCAACCTTCAATCCTTTGCATTCAAAATAATGTCAATTGCACGGGTTCTGCACATTCAGCGGTTTTATCAGGAGTCATAGCTGCTTTGGATGAGGTCGGAGTGAATTTATGATTGTTCAGCTTATGCTTCAGAAGCCAGGTATCAATCTTGCGCATAATCGGATCGCGGTAAGAGGAAGGCGCGTAGGCAGAGCTGTGATATAGCTGTGCGTAACGCTCGGCCAGCTGCGGATAATGCTGCCGAAGGGTTTGAAAGAACCATACCTTGACTGAAGAAGTGCTTAGTCGCAAATAAGAAGGCATGATGAACTGCGCCCCTGCTCGTGCTGCTGCAGCAATCAGCTCTTGTAATTCTGTCTCATCGTCGGTTATATAGGGCAGGATCGGAGCGACGAAAACGCCAGTGGGTATTCCCTCGGAAGACAGTCTCTCGACCGTTTGCAGGCGCTTGACAGGAGACGGAGTTGACGGCTCAAACTGCCGCCAGATCGTGTTGCTCTGGGTGCTGATACTTATGTTAATGGAAATAATGGGAAGCTTACGCAGCAGATCAAGATCTCTTAGGATTAAAGGAGAGCGTGTAGTAATCGATACAGGAATTTGAAACTCAGCCAATACCTCGAGACAGCCGCGAGTCAGCATGGCCTTGCTTTCGATTTGCTGATAAGGATCAGTAGCCGTGCCGATAGCAATCGGCTCCCATTCGACAGCTCGTTTGCTGCCGCGCAGGCGTTTTTCAATTTGTGCTCTGAGCACAGCTGGGGCATCTGATTTCATGAAAATATGGTTCTGAAACGTGTCATCTGCCGCAATGCCAAGGAAGGAGTGGGTCGAGCGCGCATAGCAAAAGCTGCAGCCATGCTGGCAGCCGCGATACGGATTAATGGACCAGTCGAATGGCATAGACGGAGCTTTAACCGGATTGAGTATGGTTTTGGCCTGAAGCGGCTCATAACGGACTTTGGAAGGTTCGGTTGTAGACATTTTAGAGAATCACCTCTATAAAAGGGAATGTATGTTCTTGTTTTATCCTAACAGACAGCATCTGGGAAAGCAAGTCTGCAAGAATATACTCATGGACCCTGCGGGAAGAGGCAGGCACGCTCCAATATGGTATACTGGGGCCATGGTATATTCGTAAATGACGGAGGTAACAAGGTAGAATGGAATTTACCAAGGTGTTCTTTATTAATATTTGTATACTCACCACGCTCGCCTATATGGCGATGCTTGTTCATAAATATGTGCTTGCAGAAGCCTCGGGATCTTTAAAATATGGACTGTCTGTGCTGGCAGCAATTGGAGCCGGCTGGGCAACGATGATCTTTGGACTTAATATCGGGCAAGATACAATATTCGATTTGCGATTTATGCCTCTCATTATATGCACGTTGGCTTACTCCCAGCCTATAACGCTGCTGATCATTGGAGCCGGGATTGGAGCTGCCAGACTATCTTTCGGATTAAGCGAAGCAGCCTGGGCTGGTTTCTGGAACATTCTCATATTAGGTTTACTATGTATGCTGATGAATATTATGATGAAACGGGTATGTTGGAGCTACCTAACGAAGATGATGATCGTGATTATTACCGTAAATGTGGTGTATTGTATCAATATCGGGATGCTAGGTGTGATTCCGGCATTTCAGTATTTCTCGGTTACGTTTCCGTTGACGTTTCCAGTCAGCTTGCTGCTAAGCTTTTTTTTCGCGTTTATGCTGTATGATTTTCAAGTTGAAAGACGCAGAGTCGTAGATATTCAAGTCGCAAATTCGTCGCTTCAAAGACAGACAGACGAATTGTTACAGACGCGTTTGGATGTTGAGCATAAGGCGAAGCAACTGCTGCTGGCATCCCAATACAAATCGGAGTTTTTGGTGAATATGTCCCATGAGCTGCGAACGCCATTGAATAGCATTATTTCATTATCCCAGATGATTCGTGATGAAGAGAAGCGCAAAGAGGAGCATGAAACCGCTGATTACGCCGAGATCATTAATGGCTCTGGACAGGAACTGCTGCAGCTGATCGATGATATTCTGGATTTGTCTAAGGTTGAAGCCGGCCGGATGGAGATAATGGCTGAGGATGTTATCGTCAGTGAAATTGCGTATGTGCTGCAGTTCCATTTCCGCCATATTGCCGAGCAAAAGGGACTGGATTTTACGATTTACATGGCACCCGATGTCCCGGCAGTCATTCGTACAGATGCACTACGACTGCAGCAAATTCTTCGAAACCTGTTGTCCAATGCCTTTAAATTTACGGCCGTAGGTCGTGTGCTGCTCGATATCCGCAAGGCGGTATGTTCGAATGATGATACTGCCGGAGAATGGATTGCTTTTACGGTTTGTGATACAGGGATTGGGATCAAGGAAAGCGTGCAAGCAGCGATTTTTGAAGCATTCCAGCAGGCAGACGGTTCTATCAGCCGTAAGTATGGAGGAACCGGATTAGGATTGTCGATCAGCCGCGCGATGACAGAACTGCTAGGAGGCAGTTTAAGCGTAGACAGTAGGGAGAGTGAAGGAAGCGCCTTTACTTTATATTTACCTATCCGTGGAGATCAATAAGAAACGGTTTCAATCTGCGATATACTTAAAGTAAAACAGACTCTATTTCACGCAAATAGGGTCTGTTTGCTTGTGGGAAGAGAAAGAGATCCCGCTTTTTTACGCAACTGGTAGCTATGAAATATCCGTATATGTGTGGGGAGCTAACCGTATAATTGTACCAAATCATCCGATACTGAACAGGTGGAGGTGGTTTGGCTATGGCGTTTTTAATAGGAGCAGCAGTCATTGTGATCCCAATATTTATGTTCTCGACAGTCAAATGGAATCGTGGCTACGGAGTTGGGCTTAGCTTCGATATGCTGGCTATCGTCAGTGGCTGGGTGATCGGGATTATGGCCGCAGTAAACATTTATGAAATTAATCGTGATCAAGAAGTGATGATGACGACAATCCATAAGCTGTTTGCCGATGAGCGCTTTCTGGCGAGCGGCGCTTATCTGGGCAGTTATATCATGTATAGACTGATCGAGGTTGCCTGGGAATCGTATCAGGATATGA
Source organism: Paenibacillus sp. 1_12 (assembly GCF_900114475.1). Classification (GTDB taxonomy): domain Bacteria; phylum Bacillota; class Bacilli; order Paenibacillales; family NBRC-103111; genus Paenibacillus_S. The sequence continues at coordinate 87,149 of NZ_FOTE01000014.1, forward strand.
AGCTGCGCCGCAGCTCATAGAGAGCCGGGAGCCAAGGAGTTAGGGAAGTAAAATATGTAAAAGGCACCGGAGACGTTCATCATCTGCGGTGCCTTCTTATGCTGCTCCAAGCTGCTTATTGCATAAAGGGCTTCTTTTCCTTTTGCTCATAGGGCATTGCATCGGGTTGAGTCTGGAGAATCCATTGATCATAGGAGTCTTTAAATACATCGCAGGTGAACTCATAAACGACAGATTCGGCAGGTGAGATCGTAACCCCGTAGGTCGTTTTGATAGCCTTGGAAACGGTGAAGCCAGCTTCGAATTTGATTTTGGCGGAGCTGTTGTCACTGCTCATCACGATATCCTTAATGATCATATCGTTCTTTTTGATTCCATCACCAGCTGTAAGGGTAACGACGCGTTGAACGAAGCTGCTGCTTTGTGTGACACTTTCAATCAGCTTTCGGATCCTCTTTTGCGGTGTGCTATCAAAGCTGATTTGCACCGAGCGTTCGGTTTCATCCCAAGCCACATCAGCTCCTGCGGCTTCACTGACAAATCGCAAGGGCATGAAGGTGCTGCCGCCCTGTATAACCGGAGACACCTCAAGAAGGTAAGTCGTTTTATTCACGATTGCGGTTGCTTTATTAATGGTTAACATAATGGTGAGTCCACCCTTGGTTGCTGTTGCCATCTGCTTGTCCATATCCCAAGATACGGTGTAACCAAGCTTTTCGAATAAGGCACGCATGGGCACCATGGTATTACCCTGTAAAATAAAAGGCTGCTGCTCCCATTGCTGCTTTTCCTGCGATATATAGATGGGTATCTGCGGGTTGTTCTGGGCACTAGCCGTTAAGGGTGTAAGCAGCATCATGTACAGACATAGACCCATAGATATCCAATGTAAGCTTTTTAACCTAAGCATCTCGATATTCCTCCTGACTGAAACTATAAGTAGTACGATTCGGCTTATGCACGGTTACCTTTAAGCTCCTGTTGGGCATTTTGTAGAGCTTGGATGATCTCGGCCAACTCCTGTTCGCTCCAGTGAAATGTTATATAACTTGGGACGAACCCGCCGCTGCTCACCTCAAGCATAGCCACTTGCTTATCATCGTCCACAATTAGCGATAACTGCTCGCTCTCATAAATTGGTTTCCATGCCATCGTGCATTTCCTCCCGTACACCTAATTTATACATCTAAACACAATTCGACACAAGCGACACAAATCCTTTTGGTTTAAATAGACATTATACGGATGAGAGCGGGAATGGTTTCCCTTTTCGCTGAATTTTTGGTATCTTGGGAGTAGCGGCTTTGTATGGAACTGTACCATTTGGGGAGGAGATAGGCAGGATGGAAGGGTTGGACAGGCATCATTCTAAAGAAGGAACGCCGCTCATATCTGTCATTATTCCAACGTATAATCGAGCAGATTACGTTAGTGAGCTGGTGGAGTCCTTGTGGAGACAGACCTATCGTCATTTGCAAATTATTATCGTGAATGATGCAGGAGAACCGGTTGATTTTCTGCGTACACTCTATCCCGAGCTGGAGTTGAATATCGTCAATATGGAGCGCAATTCCAAGCATGTTCATGCTCGAAACCTTGGTCTTACGCTGGTTCATGGTGAATATATTCTGCTGTGCGACGATGATGATCTGCTGCTGCCAACACATATCGAGCGGATGTTGAAGGAAATTGAAGGCTTTGATATGGTCTATTCGGATGTGGAGATCTTTGATTATATCGTGGAAAAGCGGACACGACGGGCGACAAAACGGTTCGTATTTGCTTATGAGCATGATGTAGCGGCGATGCGCAGGTTCTCAACTTTCGTCTCGTCAGGCTGTTTGTATCGTGCGGCGATGCATGAGCGGTTAGGATGTTTTGATGAAGAGATGTATCATTATTGGGATTGGGATTTCTTTTTAAGAGCGGTTGAGCATTATCGGGTTAAAAGAGTGCCAGTAGCAAGCGCATTGTACGCATTTTCGGAGATAGGCGGCAATATGTCGGGTCAGCATGAGGACATGCGGCCCTATCTGGACAAGCTGTCGGCCAAGCACGGATTAGGCGAGCTTCCAACCAAAAACTTCCTTGTACTATTGGAGGAGCCGGAGGTGCTGAGTCGCAAAGCAAAGACAGAAGTACTGTGGGATGGAGAGCCCATCGTATCCAGACGTGCGCTGCAATCGGTGATATGCGTAGAGGACGGCTTAAAGAGCTTATGAAGCAAGGGGGAACATGATGTGATAGGCACGATGGAGCAGGCGGAAACGCTGCTGAAGACATATTACGGCTACGGTTCCTTCCGTGACGGGCAAAAACAAGTGATTTCCAGTATTCTAAATAAACAGGATACGCTTGGCATTATGCCAACAGGCGGTGGGAAGTCGATCTGCTATCAAGTTCCAGCTATGCTGCTAGAGGGGACAACGATAGTTGTATCCCCGTTGATTTCACTGATGAAGGATCAGGTCGATGGCTTGGACAGCATCGGGGTATCGGCAGCTTACATTAACAGTTCACTTTCGTACGCCCAGGTGGAGACACGTATTCGAAAGGCACGCCTTGGCGAGTACAAGCTGCTATATGTAGCGCCAGAGCGGCTGGAATCGGAACGTTTTATCGAGCTGCTCGCCAATCTGGAGGTGCCGATGGTTGCCATAGATGAGGCGCATTGTGTCTCGCAATGGGGCCATGATTTTCGCCCAAGCTACATGGCAATCAGCCGGCTCGTTACGCTGCTGCCGAAGCGGCCGATTGTCGCTGCCTTTACAGCTACGGCTACGGATCAGGTACGTGAAGACATCGTCAAGCACCTGCAGCTGCGTACGCCCGAAGTGTTCGTGACTGGCTTTGCGCGTGAAAATTTGGCCTTGTCGGTTATCAAAGGCGAGAACAAGCGGGATGTGCTGCTTGGCTATATTCATGAGCATGAGGATGAGGTCGGCATTATTTATGCGGCAACACGCAAGGAAGTTGACAATTTATACGAGCTGCTGCGCAAGCAGCGAATTCCGGTTGGCAAATATCATGCAGGGATGACCGATAAAGAACGAGCCGAGGCTCAGGAGCAATTCCTGTATGATGAAATTCGCGTTATGGTAGCTAGCAACGCATTCGGAATGGGTATCGATAAATCAAACGTACGCTATGTCATCCATTACAATATGCCGAAAAATATGGAGGCTTATTACCAGGAGGCTGGACGTGCGGGACGTGACGGTGAACCGAGCGAGTGCATGCTGCTGTTCAGCCCACAGGACATTCACATTCAGAAGTTTTTGATCGAGCAGTCGATTGGTGATCCGGAGCGGCAGGCTCAGGAGTATCGTCGACTCCAGCAGATGGCGGATTACTGCCACACCTCACAATGCCTGCAGCGTTATATTGTGCGCTATTTCGGTGATGAGGGCGAGGATTGTGGTCGGTGCAGCTCCTGCAGTACCGAACGGCAAATGACGGACATTACGATAGAAGCCCAAAAGATCTTTTCTTGTGTACGGCGGATGAAGGAACGCTTCGGTGCGACTACGGTTGCATCAGTGCTGAAGGGCTCGCGCAATAAGAAAGTATTGGAGATGGGCTTTGATAGCCTGACAACCTATGGACTGCTGAAGGAACGCACGGAAAAAGAAATTGTCGATCTGATCCAGCTGCTTGTAGCTGAGGGCTATTTGCTTATTACCGATGGCAAATTCCCAGTACTCCGTTTACACGCTAAAGCACAAGCAGTCTTGGCAGGCGAGGAGCGGGTTGAGCAAAAAATGCGCATTCGACAGGCTCCTGTGGCCCGCGAGGTCGAGGCTGATCTGTTCGACGAGCTGCGGCAGCTGCGCATGACGATTGCGAAAAGGGAGGGCATCCCACCTTACATCGTATTTCCGGATAGTACACTTCGGGAGATGTGCGGAATCAAACCGACGAATCCGGCAGCTATGCTGAAGATCAAGGGTGTCGGGGAAGCCAAATTTTTCAAATACGGGGCCTACTTCATCGATTTTTTCAAAAGCTATCCAGGATAGCAGGACATTGAATTATAAACGGGATCTATCATCATAATCATAGTAATGAAGTACAATCTTCATCATATTCATATTCAGCGTTTTTAACGGTTATCTTTATATAAGTAAGAAGGTTATCATTCATGATTTGAACGATTATTTTTGTAGAAGGTGAGCTTGTCTATGGCAAAGCAAAAATATTATGTAGTGTGGGAAGGGAAAGTGCCGGGAATTTACGAGACTTGGGCTGAGTGCCAGCAGCAGACGAACGGTTATCCGCAGGCCAAATTCAAGGCCTATGAGAGTGCGGGTGATGCTCAGGCAGCACTTGCCCGAGGCTGGAAGTCTTCGTTTGCAGCGGCCAAAGCTGGGACTGGCGGAGCGGTCAGCTCCAGCAGCAGTACGAAGAAGGCAGGGGCGAAGTCCGCAGCGATTAGTGGGCTACCTCAACAGGTCGTGCTCGACAGTATCTCCGTAGATGTCGGCAGCAAGGGGAATCCAGGTATTGTGGAGTACAAGGGAGTCAGCACAAGAACTGGTGAGGTTATCTTTGAGCATCCGCCGATTGCCAAGGGAACGAATAATCTGGGTGAATTTTTGGCGATTGTCCATGCGTTGGCTTATCTAAAGCAGCGAGGCAGCACGATGACGGTGTACAGCGATTCAATGACAGCGATGAGTTGGATTCGCAAAAAGGCTGTCGCCACAACATTACCACGCGACGCTTCAACCGAGGAAATCTGGACGCTCGTTGACCGTGCGCTTTCTTGGCTGCATACGAATACCTACAGCAATCCGATTCTCAAATGGGATACGAAGGCATGGGGAGAAATTAAAGCCGATTACGGCCGCAAGTAGGGTTGGAAGGTAGAGATACTACGGACGAACTGTACATCATATAATCAGGACCAAAGGGACTGTTCCTCTAGTAGCATTGTCTACTAAGGAAACAGTCCCTTGGTTCGTTACTGATATTATTTATTTGTACTATGCTGCTTATTAGACAGCCTGTCGCTTGGTGTCCCTTTACCCTGATGCTTTTTATTGGCCTCGGCTTTTTTCTGCGTGTCGTGTAACTTCTCTACAAAATCATGCGTGTTCTCCATGAATGATTAAGCCTCCCTTGATTGTAAAATCCATTGTTACTGTATCCCATTGATCTTCAAAACATGCATGGTCCGCAACAAGTAGTCTACATGGGCGATTAACACCTATCTGCCGAGCATTCGCGGAGAATTCTCCGAATCCTGGTATTCATCGCAGCAGTGGATATGGCTTTAGCCTAAAGCCTGTGTACGCAGCGTGATTCTGCCAGCAGCAAGCCGTTGCTATCTGTCACCGCGTTCAATGTGCAAACGCGGCTTTGTATTAGCCGTTGTATCCCTATACATCTCCTGCTCCTGGCTTTCAAGCGGTAGACTGACGAGCTTCCATTCGGTTTGTCCCATTACAGGATCATAGGGGAATTCGTCTCCTCGCTTTAACGTTTCTTCACGCCCCCACTCGTTTTCATAAATGCCGTCGGTCTCCACTTCATGTCCGGAAACCGGCTCCATGCTTTTGTCCTCAGCCATGTTTACCTTATGCCTCCTAAATCATAGTGATTTCGTTCGTTAGTATGCGCGCGTTTCCTGCAGCCTAAACACACTATGCATATTCCGGCGAAACGTTTATAATCAAAAACAGTGATCATCGGACCCGGCAATCCTGAGAGTGGAGCGCTTATTTGAAATGAATAGGGAGAGGATTTATTTTGTTTGTGCAGCAGCTTAGACAAGGTTTCTTTGGCAATGTCCGCAATGATGTATTATCCGGTATTACAGTAGCGCTCGCTTTGATTCCTGAGGCGATTGCTTTCTCCATTATGGCTGGTGTAGACCCGATGGTAGGCCTGTACGCATCCTTTACCATCGCGGTCACGATCTCGATTGTAGGAGGCAGACCCGGTATGATTTCGGCGGCTACCGGAGCTATGGCTTCATTAATGGGGCCGATTATTGTGAAGTATGGTTTGGACTATTTATTCGCGGCAACGGTGCTGACGGGCTTGATCCAGCTAATTCTTGGTGTTTTTAAAGTAGGGCGGTTTATTACCTTTGTTCCACATTCGGTCATTATCGGATTTGTGAATGCATTGGCGATTATTATTTTCATGGCGCAGCTGCCCAATTTTGTCGGAGAGTCGTGGCCAATGTACGCGATGGTAGCAGGGACACTGGCGATCATTTATGTGCTTCCACTTCTAACTAAAGTAGTGCCATCCGCTTTGGTGGCGATTATTGTGATGACGATTGCTGCGATTGTACTGAAACTTGATATTCGTACGGTAGGCGATATGGGTGAAATTCGTCAGGCGCTGCCTTTATTGCATATTCCACAAATTTCGTGGTCTTGGCATACACTGCTGATTCTGCTGCCTTATTCTCTGGCTTTGGCGATTGTTGGATTGACCGAATCGCTGCTGACTGCAACGATCGTCGATGAAATGACCGAAACCGGCAGTGACAAAAACCGCGAAGTTCGTGGACAAGGGATTGCCAATATGATCAATGGATTGTTTGGTGGAATGGCTGGCTGTGCCATGATCGGGCAAACCGTCATTAACATCAAATCGGGTGGCAGGACGCGGCTGTCAACGCTGGTTTCAGGTCTGTTTCTCTTATTCCTGATCCTTGTGCTTGGGGATATTGTGAAGCAAATTCCGATGGCGGCGCTTGTGGGCGTGATGTTCATGGTATCGATCGGAACCTTTGATTGGGGAGCGGTTCGGACTCTCGGGAAAATCCCACGCAGCGATGCGGTGGTGATGGTGCTGACCGTGGCTATCGTCGTAGCTACTTCGAATCTGGCGATTGGCGTCGTCTCGGGCGTGGTGCTTAGCGCGCTCAATTTTGGCTGGAGAATGGCTAAGCTGAACTGTCAAATAATCCTTCGCGATGAGCAAAATCTATTATATCCAGGTGATGTGTATAAGGAGTATGTGATAGGAGGGCCATTGTTTTTTGGTACGATGACCCACTTTATAGAGCTATTCGAGCCGCATACAGACCCGGAGCGTATCGTAATTAACCTTAAGGGTTCGCATATTTGGGATCACTCGGCAGTAACGGCAATCACCAAGGTTAGCGAGAAATATAGGGCTTTGGGCAAAAAAATGACGATCACCGGAATCAACCCGCAGAGCCGCCAATTGATGGAAGCGTATCGAAAAATAGAGATATTATGAACATCCTATTTATACCATTGACAGCTAATAATTGTTGGTGGTAGAGTTAAGACCAAGTAAAAGAGTAGGATTTACAAAAAGAGTAGGATAGGATTTACAAAAGATGTAGGGGGAATTATAGTCATGAATAAAATTAAACAAAGCATAGCCTTACTGCTCGTGCTGATTCTGTCAGTAAGCTTGGCCGCATGCGGAGCCAAACCGGAAGCTAAAGCACCGGATGCTGCGAACGGTACAGCGAGTACAGGTTCTGTTTCATTAGAGAATAAGAAAATTGCATTAATTATGCAGATCAACCTGGGCACGTTCTCGGCTCAATATATAGAAGGCGTTAAAGAGCAGGTCGAAAAGCTGGGCGGTAAAGTAACTGTATATACAGCTGAAGGCGATCTGTCCAAAATGTCCTCCAATCTGGATGCAGCAATCAATCAAAAGATGGATGGTATCCTGATCGACCACGGTACAGCAGAAGCTTTAGAAGCTGGCGTGAAAAAAGCTTTGGAGAAAAAGATTCCGGTTATTGCCTTTGATGCCGACATTAAGCTTCCTGGCGTAACGGTATTAGAGCAAGGCGATCAAAAGATGGCTGAGCTTACGCTCGACAAAATGGGCAAGGATATGGATAACAAAGGAAATATCGTGAAAATCTGGGTGGCCGGCTTCGCGCCAATGGAACGCAGACAAGTTGCTTACAAAGCATTTATGGATAAAAATACAGGAATTAAAGAAGTAGCGGCATTCGGAGCAGCTTCGCAAAATACAGCACTGGATACTCAAGCACAAATGGAAGCTATTCTTAAGAAATACCCGAACAAAGGCGACATTACAGCCGTATGGGCTGCATGGGATGAGTTCGCCAAGGGCGCTGCCCGTGCAATTCAACAAGCGGGACGTAACGAAATCAAGATTTATGGTATCGATATGAGTGACGAGGATTTACAGATGATTCAAGATACGAAGAGCCCATGGGTTGCTTCTGCAGCTGTAGATCCAAAGGATATCGGACGCATTCAAGTACGTTTCTTATATCAAAAGCTGCATGGTGACCAAACACCTGATAAAATCGTGTTAGACCCGGTTTTCGTATCGAGAGACCAATTGCCGGCTTCGCAAATTTCCACAGCACAATTGAGCGAGCATGTTAAAGGCTGGGGCAAGAGCGAGCAAGGCTACACCGATTGGTTGAAGCAGGCTGAAAAGCCTGTAAAGAAATAATAGAATTTACCCAAACAGAGTCTGCTTACAAGCAGACTCGTAAGATATTTAGTATCCCATCGATCTGGATCGATGGGATTTTCCATTGAAATGAGGAGCGTGATGCCAGGATGACGAATTCCATCACCTTATTGCAAATGAGTCACATATCCAAATCGTTTCCCGGAGTGAAGGCGCTGCAGCAGGTCGATTTTGCAGTTCGTGGAGGCGAAATTCATGCACTGCTTGGAGCTAACGGAGCAGGGAAAAGCACATTGATCAAAGTGATGTCCGGTGCATATTTGCCGGATGAGGGCGAGATTGCGATTGATGGCAAACCGCTTGCGATCAGCGGACCAAGCGATGCAATTCAGAGCGGTATTCAATGCGTTTATCAGGAAGTAGATACAGCTCTTGTGCCTAAGCTTACCGTTGCGGAAAATATTATGCTGGACCGGATGACGCACGGCAGTGGCTGGTTAAGCTGGAGGCAGATCGAGCGGGAAGCTGCTCGTATCTTAAGCGACATTGGACTTGCGGTTGATGTGAGAAGGCAGGCGGGTGAGCTGAGCATCGCGCAAAAGCAAATGGTGCTTATAGCTCGTGCATTGGCGCAAAAGGCCAAATTCATCATCTTTGATGAGCCCACAGCACCACTCAGTACGGAGGAAGCCGATCAGCTATTCCGGATTATGGAGCGGCTTAAAGCGGATGGTGTTGGCTGTATTTTTATTTCGCATCGTTTGAATGAAGTGTTCCGAATCAGTGACAAGGTAACCGTGATGCGTGACGGACGGATTATTGCGACACAGCCTGCGGCTGACACGAGCGTAAAGGTTGTAATCGAGCAAATGCTGGGCAGAACTTTTGAAGAGGAATTTCCCAAGGTAGAGGTTCCGATTGGCGGACCACTGCTGGTTGCCAAGGATCTGACTCTGGGAACCAAGGTACGGGGTGTAAATGTATCAGTGCACAGCGGCGAAATTGTCGGGATCGTTGGTTTGGTGGGTGCGGGTAAGACGGAGCTGTCGCGTCTGTTGTTTGGAGCCGATCCGCTCGAGCGGGGAGAAATTGAGTTGAAGGGGAAGCGACTGAAGCTCGGCAGTCCAAACGATGCGGTGCGTGAAGGTATTGCACTGATCCCTGAAGAGCGCCGTAAGCAAGGTATTCTGGTAGAGCAGTCGGTCAAACATAATTTGTCTCTTCCATTGCTTAAGCTGTTCAGCCGCTTCGGGTTTGTTCAGCAATCACAGGAAGCTGCCAATGCGCAGGCGATGATCCAGCAATTGGGCGTGCATCCGCCGAATATGGAGCAGTTGGTGAAGTATTTGAGCGGAGGCAACCAGCAGAAGGTTGCAGTCGGCAAATGGCTGCCTACCGATGCGCAAATTTATATTTTCGATGAGCCGACCAAGGGCGTAGATATTGGAGCCAAAAGCGATATTTTCCGTTTAATAGGTCGTCTTGCGGGGGAAGGTAAAGGGATTATTTATTGCTCCTGCGAAATTTCTGAGATATTAGGAATAGCGGATCGGATTCTCGTTATGAGCTATGGCCAAATCGTAAAAGAGCTGCGTCGGGATGAAGCCACGCAGGAACAAATTTTGTACTACGCAAGCGCTGGGGAGGCTACGTTTCAGTGAAAGATAAATTTCTGGATTACTCATATAAATATGGGGCATTGGTGATTATTGCCCTAGTCATCGTCTTGTTTTCACTCAGCAATGAAAACTTCTTGTCCTATGACAATTTGGCTGATATTTTGCGTTCGATATCGATCGTTACCTTTGTAGCGATAGGTGTGACCTTCTCGCAAATTGTCGATGGCTTCGATCTTTCCGTAGGCTCAACAGTTTCGCTGACGACTGTAGTCGTGGCTTCTATGATGGTATTTTATCAGCTGCCACTCATCGTGGTGTTAACCGTTCCTTTATTGATCGGCATCCTGATCGGTTTGTTGAATGCACTGTTGATTGTTAAGGTTCGCATCCCTGATCTGTTAGCGACGCTCGCGGTCATGTATATTATCGGCGGCGTACACAAGACGTACACCAAGGGATTTTCCATTTATAACAACATGCAATTACCTGACGGTACGAAGGCACCGGGCAAATTCACAGAGTCCTTTCTCTGGATCGGCCAAGGCAAGCTGTTCGGTTTACCCGTCCCCGTGCTGTTGATGATTATTGCGGTTGTGCTTGTGCACATCTTTTTGACCTATACACGCTGGGGACGTCAATTGTATGTAACCGGAGGCAATCAGGAAGCAGCGCGTCTGTCAGGTATTCAGGTCAATCGAGTACGTACCATGGCTTATGTGCTATCGGGTGTATTTGCCGCTATGGGTGGCTTGCTGTTCGCAGCCCGTGTCGGCTCTGGCCAAATTGATGCGGGTGCTCCCGTCCTGATGGAGTCGGTAGCTGCCGTATTCGTCGGATATTCGGTGCTTGGAGCAGGGAAGCCGAATGTGATTGGTACCTTCTTTGGAGCTGTTCTTATCGGAGTGCTGCTGAATGGATTAACGATGCTTAATTTGCCATACTATGCGTTCGATATTATTAAAGGTCTGGTACTCGTACTTGCGCTCGCGATCACATTTATCCATTTAACACGCCGACGCTCTGCGTAATCGGTTATAATGTGATCAGATCACAAATCCGAGCTTTGCTCGATTTGAACAACTAGATCATGCAAACTAACAGGAACAGGCATGATGAACGAGAGGGCATAGACGATATGGCGTTATGGGGGACGATCATTAATGCGGCGGCAATCCTGGTCGGCGGGCTGCTGGGATTGATGCTTAATCGCATGAGTGAAGGCATCCGCAGTACGGTGATGCAGGGGATAGGACTGGCCTTGGTAGTACTGGGTTTGTCTATGACGCTGAAGTCGACAAATTTTTTGCTTATTGTCGGATGTTTGGTGCTCGGCGGGGTACTTGGTGAGCTGCTTCGTGTGGAGCGCAATCTGGAGGCGCTTGGTCGGCAACTGGAGCGTGGGGTTCATACGTTGACCCGCTTGGCCAACCGCCGCTCGATTAACAATGCAGCCAGTGATAAGAGTCGGACATCGGCTGAAGGAATGCCGACAGCAGCAGATGTTAAAATGCACGATGAGCCGCAGGTGCAAGGCAAGATTGCGGTTGGGTTTGTCAACACCACATTGATCTACTGTGTTGGAGCAATGGCGATACTGGGGTCGCTTGACAGCGGGCTGCGCGGACAGCATGATATTTTATATACAAAGGCAATGCTGGATGGCTTTTTAGCGATCATATTTGCATCTACGATGGGCGTTGGCGTGTTATTCTCAGCGATCCCCGTGTTTTTGTATCAGGGTGCGATGGCGCTCACCGCTTCGGGCATCGCCTCCTTTGTCGACAAGGCGATGTTGGATGAGATCATTGTGCAAATGACAGCAGTCGGCGGAGTTTTGATTATGGGTATCGGGATCAATTTGCTGGAGCTGCGCAAAATTAACGTCGCCAACCTGCTGCCCTCTGTGCTCATAGCTGCTTTTGCGGTTCCTCTTGTTCATTGGATATCGAACTGGTAGGATACGGTGACTATCATCGCAGTAATCTAATGCTATAATGTTCTATTATAGAAGATGAAATCATGAATCATACCGCAGCACTGGCAATTGTTGTCGGTGCTTTTTGTAATCGAGCTCCCGACCTTGAATGCCAAGCTGACGGTTCCGGGTATATCACTATTGAAGGGAGAACAGGGTCATGTTTTATTCATTGAAAAATCGCTTGATTGCCTCCTTCGTTGTGCTGCTCGTACTTTCTTTTGGAACCGTTTCCTTTTTGCTGTTCAATGAATCCCGTTCGATTGTCAGATCGTATATTGAATCGTCCGCACTGGAGAAAATGGACGAATACGGCTCCTATATCAATATGGCGCTTAATCAAATCTATGATTTATCTTCCCTTGTCTATAACAATGACCTAACTAAAAATTGGGACATCGCCTTATCCGATCCTTCCCTGTCTCCAGGAGAGAAGATGCTTTACAATCTGGACCTCAGCCGCTTTTTGACCCAGACGACCAACAATTATTCTGGCGTTTCCTCAGTATCGATTTATCGTCCGGAGGGCTTGTGGGTTAGTATCGGCAATCAGGTGGTTGCGGATACAACATTTCTGGATGAGCCCTGGTACAAGGATTTTATGCAGAACGGGAATCATTGGGTATCCGCGCACAGAGATCAGGTCGAATCGAGTCAATCGAAGCCTTATCAGGTAGTGAGCTTGCTGCTGCCCATCGGTACCTTCGAGCCGTCCCTGTACAAAAGCGTGATGAAGGTCAATGTCAGCGTCGATTTTTTTCTGGAGCCGCTCAAGCGGATTCACTTAGGAGACAGCGGCACGATCTTTTTGCTGGATCAAAACGGTCATCCGATTCTGTCACAAAATGAATACGCATCCGATCCCGAAACGATCAGAAACGTAGAAGCTGTCCGGGCTGTACGTGCACGCCAAGGCGTCTTGTATTTACCGAATGATCGGGGTATGAACGATATTGTGGTTTACAAAAAGTTGAATCCATGGCTGCTGGTTGGTGTCGTATCGGAACAGGATTTGTACGCCAAGCTGTACACCCTTCGCAATAGCATCATTCTGTTTACTACTTTGCTGCTGCTTTGTGCGATCCTTGTGGCCACATGGCTTTCACATGGAATTACAAAGCCATTGTCGCGACTCGCCTCAGCGATGCGTTCCGTACAAAAAGGCGATTTTGCCAATGCGGAAAGCCGTATTCCTGCTGATCAGATCGTCCGCAATGAGGTCGGCTACGTCACTTCGACATTTCGCAATATGGTGGCGCAGCTGAGGCATCATATCCAAACCGAGTTTGAGCTGAAGCTGCTTCGCCAGCAGGCCGAATATAAAGCGCTGCTGCTGCAAATCAACCCGCATTTTTTGTTCAATACGTTGGAATTGATGAGCAGCCTGTCCATGCAGCGACGTACCAATGATACCGTTAAAGTGATCGAATCGTTAGGCAAAATGATGCGGTTTTCGCTCCGAATCAGCGAGGATCTGGTTCCGCTGCAGGAGGAATTAACCTACCTGAAGCATTATGTCTCCATCTTGCAAATCCGCTTCGCGGAGCGTCTTCATATTTCAATAGAAGAAGAGGGAAACATGGACAGCAGGCAAATGGTGAAGTTTATTTTGCAGCCATTGGTCGAAAATGCGGTCAAATACAGCTTTCTTCATCAAACGATTGCCAAGGTAGTGATCCGGATTTACAGCGAGTCAGAGCAGGTGCGCCTAATAGTTGAAGATAACGGACCCGGCATAGCTGAGGAATTGATTCAGCGGCTGTATGCGGAATCACTATCCTCCCAGTTCGATCATATCTTGAACACGGGGGCCAGACAGATCGGATTGCGCAATGTGCTTGCGCGCTGCCAGCTCTATTATGGGGGGCGCTTTAGCTTTACAATAGAATCGCCGCAGGGTCAGGGAACCCGAATCGAGCTGATCCTGCCTGTACAGCAACTCATTATGAAGTGAGTTTTACTAAAAAAATTGTAGGAGGTGACCCCTCTCATGTACCGAGTGATGATCGTGGATGATGAGCCGGAAATCCGGCTTGGATTAAAACTGAAGGCGGATTGGGACAGCTTGGGATTGGCGGTTGTCGCCGAGGCCTCCAATGGTATTGAAGCATTGGAACGGTTAGCTGCCGAAGCTATCGATCTGGTTATTACCGATATGAATATGCCCGTGATGAACGGAATTTCTTTTCTGGAAAGCAGCCACGAGCAGTATCCGGGACTCAAGATCATCGTGATTACCGGATACGAGGATTTTCATTATGCCAGAGCGGCAGTACGCAATCAGGCTCGTGATTATTTGCTTAAGCCTGTTGCTCAGGATGAGCTGATGGCTGCTCTGAGCAAGGTGACGCAAGAGCTGAATGAGGAGAGAAGCCTCCAAAATGAGCAGGCAGAGGTGCGTTGGCGGTTATCTCAATATTATATTGAGATGAAGGAGCATTTTATCGTTCATCTGGTCAAGGAGGAGCTTAAGCGAGGGCAGGCGGAGCAGGAACGCGCAGAGCTATTTCTACTACGTGAGTGGAATGAGCGGATTGTCCGCTTCTTGACCGTAGGCTTTAGGGAGCGTAAGACCGGTCCAGTTGGCCCAACGAACCAAGATGACAAACGCACACCGGACAAGCTCCGTCTGCCGTTCGAAATGATTTGTCAAGAGTTTGCCCAGCTTCACACGAGTCAGCCTCAAGTTTTTCGTGACCCCAATTACCCAGGGTTGATGCATTTCATCATTGACCATGATGATGATGCGGCTGCTTCGTTTGTTGAAGAGCTGCGTAACAGCATAGCCGGATATTTATCCTTTGAGCCTTCAATCAGCATCGGGCAGACGACTCGAGGCTTTAACAAGTGGAAGGAAGGTTATATGTCATCTCTGATCGCCTGGAATTTACTCAACAGTGAAATAGGCGGTACAGCCAAGGAATATGGGGATGGCAGACCCGCATTAACCGAGGATGTAGCTAAAATCATTCAAAGGCAGCTGGCCCGTGGCGAATTGGAGCTGTTCACACAGACCGTCCATAAGGAGCTGACGGAAGCTTTTGTCGAATCACAGGTACAGTTCGTCAAGCTGGTGCTTCAGCTCTATTTATTGCTTGACTCCATGGCCTATACGGCGGGAGTGCAGCTGGATACAGGCGAGCAGCTGTGGGTAAGACCAGATATGGTGCTGGCGTTGGACACAATAGACAAAGCACAAAGTTTTCTAGCCCATTTGGGTGAGAAAATCGATCATAAAACGAAGGCTGATATGGAAGACCCGGAGCAATCGATGATACAGGCTGCTTTGCAGTTTATCGACAGCAATTATATGTACGAGATTAATTTGACGATGCTTGCCGATCGGTTCAGCTATAATTCCTCCTATTTCTCGGAGCTGTTTAAATCCAAGGTAGGTAAAACCTTCATTCAATATGTGACTGAGGTGCGTATGGCCCAGGCAATGCGGTTGTTGGTGGATACCCCGCTCAGCTTGTGGGATATTGCCGAATTGACGGGTTTTTCCAACGCCAGCTACTTTTCCTCTAAATTTAAACGTATGTATGGGATGACCCCGTCTGACTTTCGCCAAAGTCCACCTGAAAAATTTAATAATGAACTGCCGAAGAAATAGAATTCATAACAAGTCCTCCGGTCTGTATGATAAGGTTATCGTTCTTAACTACACTAGGATCATTTCCATGGATCAGGATTAGGAGGCCACTATGCAATCTTCACGCAAATCACCCCGATACCGACAGAATCGTACAGCATATTTGTTTTTGCTGCCGTGGCTGATCGGTTTTTTCTGTCTGACGCTGGGCCCAATGCTCGGTTCGTTATATTTGTCTTTGACTAAGTACAACCTGCTGTCTTCACCACGTTGGCTGGGATTCGACAATTATGTGCAGATTTTTACGGATGACAGTATGTTTTACCATTCCTTGAAATTAACGTTTCAGTATGTTCTATTCTCGGTTCCGCTGCGGCTCATATTCGCTTTATTGGTAGCAATGGCGCTCAACAAAGGAATTCGGGCACTCGGGATTTACCGGACTGTTTATTACATTCCTTCACTGCTTGGCGGCAGTGTGGCGATCGCGATTGTTTGGCGTAAAATGTTCGACGGTAACGGTCTTTTCAATCACTTTCTCAGCTGGTTCGGGATTGAAGGACCGTCCTGGATTGCTAATCCAAACTTTGTGCTGTATACGATTGTCACGTTGTCTGTATGGCAGTTTGGATCGGCCATGGTCATTTTTTTGGCTGGCTTAAAGCAAATACCTGCC
The DNA here is from genome assembly GCF_900114475.1 of Paenibacillus sp. 1_12. Lineage (GTDB taxonomy): Bacteria > Bacillota > Bacilli > Paenibacillales > NBRC-103111 > Paenibacillus_S. The sequence goes on from NZ_FOTE01000014.1 coordinate 103,411, forward strand.
GATCTGTACGAAGCGTCCCAAGTGGATGGTGCCGGCAAAATCCGCCAGTTTTTTCAAATCACGCTGCCACTGCTGTCACCCGTACTGTTTTTCAACCTCGTCATGACGATTATTAATTCATTTCAGGTGTTTACACCGGGCTTTGTGATCGGGGATGGACGCGGCGGGCCGATGGACTCCACGATGTTTTACACCTTGTATTTATATTTAAAGGGTTTTTCCTTTTTCGATATGGGTTATGCGTCCGCACTGGCTTGGATCATGCTGGTCATTATCGGCGGCTTAACGGCAATTGTTTTTGCAACCTCCAGGTACTGGGTGTTTTATGGAGACGGAAAGGAAGAGAAGGGGTGACGATATGACAACCAAAACGATTTATACAAACGGAGTCAAGCATCTCATCATTATTGCGATTGGACTTGTGATGATGTACCCTGTGCTGTGGCTGCTCAGCAGCTCCTTTAAGCCGAATAACCTGATTTTCTCTGACACGACGCTGTGGCCCAAGGAATTTACTTTGACAAACTACATGAATGGCTGGAAAGGACTGCAAGGGATATCGTTTCTTCGCTTCTTCACTAACTCGGCGCAGATTTCCGTCATGTCCGTATTGGGTAATGTGATTACGTGCTCGTTGGCGGCTTTTGCTTTTGCCCGGCTCGATTTCAAATATAAGAAGCTGTGGTTCAGTATGATGCTCGTGACGATCATGCTCCCCTATCACGTTACACTGGTGCCGCAATATATTTTGTACAAAAATTTTGAATGGATCAACACCTATTTGCCGCTGATCGTTCCTAAATGGTTGGCCCACGACTCGTTCTTTATACTGCTTATGGTGCAGTTTATCCGCGGTATTCCTAAGGAGCTCGATGAGAGCGCAACGATAGACGGCTGTGGACAAGGTCAAATATACTGGAAAATCATACTACCGCTTCTGGTACCCGCGCTGATTACGACCGCAATCTTTACGTTCATCTGGACGTGGGATGATTTTTTCAGCCAAATGATTTATTTAAACAACGTCAAGCTGTTCACGGTACAGCTGGGTATCCGCTCACTGTTTGACCCTGCCGGAGAGTCGGATTGGGGTGCGCTGCTGGCGATGTCGGTGCTGTCGCTGATTCCGATTATGACCATCTTCCTTACGTTCCAAAGATACTTTCTGGATGGCATTGCGACCACGGGCATCAAGTAATCATCAAGTAACCCGAAAAAATTAATAGTGAAGTGCCGAAGGAAACCGATTCATCAAGAAAGCGTTATCCTTTATGATCAAGATACAAGCTTCCATCATCATTTAAGGGGGATTACAGAAATGAAAAAAAGTATGTCATTTGCTACTATAGCAGCATTGATGGCCGTCACTTCGGCTTGCGGAGGCAGTACACCGACAGGTGCTGCAGATAGTACGGTTAAGGATGCGGCCAAAAAAGAGCCCGTTGAGCTGCGCATTATGTGGTGGGGAGATCAGAAGCGTGCGGACCGGACGAATGAGGCTCTGCGCAATTTTGAAAAGAAGAATCCGAATATTAAAATTGTTGGCGAATTCGCGCCAAGCACAGGTTATTTCGATAAATTAAACACACAGCTGGCTTCAGGAACGGCGCCGGATGTATTTTTCCTCGGAGGCAATGTCGTCGATTATGCCAATAAGGGCGTATTGCTGGATATCGGTTCTTATGTCGGCAAGGAGCTGAACCTGGCCGATATGGACAAGTCGATGATCGAATACGGTACGATTAAAGGCAAGCTGCTGCACGTATCGGCTGGGGCGAATGCTCGAGGTATTCTTGTGAACACAGAGCTGTTCAAGAAGGCTGGCGTCGAGCTTCCGAAGGATAGCTGGACATGGGATGATTTCAGCCGTATAGCCAAGGAGCTGTCGCAGAAGCTGGGCAAGGATTCCTATGGTACCTATGACTATACGGTTGACGGCATGGACATCTATTTGAAGCAAAACGGCAAGCAGCTGTACGATATGGACGGCGGCAAGCTCGGCTTCGACCAAAAGGATGTCGAGCCGTGGTTCGCTTACTGGGATAAGCTGCGTAAGGAAGGCGGTGTTGTAACCCCTGAGCTGCAGGTGTCCAACCCTCCTGGCGATACGAGCAAGTCGCTAATTGTAACGGGTAAAGTCGCGATGAGCCTTGTTGCGTCCAATGCATTGGGTGCACACCAAAATCTGATCAAGGACAGCCTGACACTGGTACCACTGCCACGCGGTCCCAAAGGCACTGCCGTCATTTTTGAATCCAGCCAAGGGATGTCAGGCTATAACAAAACGAAATATCCGAAGGAAGTTGCGCAGTTGATGAGCTACTGGATCAACGATCCGGAAGCTGCCAAAATCCTCGGCAACGACCGTGGTGTTCCAGTAACAACGCCAATGCGCGATCTGCTGAAGAAAGAGTCGACGCCTATCGACCAGATCATCTACGATTACACGAGCAAGGTGTCGGAGGCGGCCAAGAAAGAACCGGTCAAAGTCAGCTACAACCCTCCGGGCTTTACGGAATATTCCAAGCTGGCGGATACGACTGTTCAGGAAATCGGCTTTGGCAAAAAGGATGTTAAAAAAGCGGTCGACGATTTCTATAACGGTGTTGTGAAAATATTCAATAACAATAAGTAAACTGATTAGCAAGGAATGGGCAGTTACTCGAACATTCGGGTGCTGCCTGTTTTTAATGTACAAGTAAATACGAACAGGAAGAGGCGGGAATGATGAGTGATTCGATCATAGAACGGCTGCGTCAAATCGATACGGACGACAAGGGGGGGGTTTTAAAAAAATCGTCCGATGCGGAAGTACTGGCCGAGTGGGAGCGTTCGGGAGTCCGTTTTGCAGCATCCTCTGCTCGGTTTGAGGGCGTATATGACAACGCTTTACGCAAGCTGTTAGATTGTATCGTGCCAACAGGACAGGGAGGCAGTGATTCCGATCATGGCGCATCTAATGACGCTGCTCATAGTAAAGTGGACCATAGAATTGGGAGTTCATCAAGCAAGGGCAGTAGAAGGCCGATCCTGCACGAGGGCGGCGTTTATCTTGGCTGCTGGCTGGAGAGCACGGGTACGATCAATGCGGAATTATTGTCGAGGTTCATTCCATCGGTATCCGAGGCTTCCTATGAAAGTTTTGCTGATTTCCAGTGCGAGGACGGCCAGCTGCCCTATAAAATAACGGAGCACGGTGCCGCCTACCGGCAAATCCAGATGGTCACGCCGCTCGCTAGAAGCGTCTGGAATCACTACATGCTGAATGGGCGAAGCCAACCATTTCTGCGTAAAATGTACAACGCGATGCAGCGTTTTGACGAATGGCTGACTACGTATCGCAATACGCGGGGAAGCGGCTGCGTAGAAGCTTTTTGCACCTTTGATACGGGACATGATTTATCTCCACGCTTCTGGCATGTTCCCGATACGCCGCATGGAGATGATGCACGTTACTGCAATCCAGACTCGCCGATCCTTCCTTTTCTAGCTCCAGACTTGACAGCCAATGTATATTGTCAGCGTCTCTACTTGCAGCGGATGGCTGAAGAGCTGGGTGAAACCGGTACGGATTGGAAGGCCAAAGCGGAGGAAAGCCTGAACAGCTTATTCAAATATTGCTATGATGAAAAGGATGAATTTTTCTACGATCTCGACCGTAATGACGAGTGGGTCAAGGTACAATCCGATGTGCTGCTGAGAGTCATGGCCTGTGAGGTAGGTGACCGTGATTTCTTCGATAAGATGCTGCGTCGCTATTTATTGAATACGAGCAAATTTTTTGCTAAATACCCGTTTACCTCGCTGTCGATGGATGATCCGCGGTTTGATCCCTCTTCAAGCTATAACAGCTGGGGCGGGACATCGAATTTTTTAAGCTTGATCCGTACCCCGCATGCTTTTGAGCACCATGGACGTTATGTGGAGCTGACATGGGTGATCATTCCGATCCTCTCTGCATTTTTGAATGTGGAACGGTTTGCCCAATGCTTAAGCCCATGGACGGGCGATGAAGGCTACACAGAGACGTATTCGCCGGCGATTTTGTGTCTGCTTGATTATGTAGAACGCTTGAGCGGCATCCTGCCGATGCCAGAAGGCCAGCTGTGGTTTACAGGCTTAGTTCCGTATACGGTTGACCACGGGGAAGAGGTTGCCAATCAAACGGCCTACAGCCGTACGGTGGAAGATAATGATTTTGAGCTGGTGAATACACGCGAGCTAGCGGTTGTTTATCGTAACGGAGAGGCATACTTGCAATTTCCGAATGGCATTCGGGCTGTAACTGACCGCCAGGGCGGTTTGAATTCGATTATCGGGATGTCGGTTCGTACAGTCGAGGGTGAGCTTCGATATGAGGGCAAGGCTTACTCGATCGCGATCAAGGGGAATGAAATACAGCAATTTGCAGATGGAAAATTTACAAGTGTATCGGATCCTGGTGTGGTCATGCCGACCTACAGGTAAGTACTACCAGTAAGGATGAATGCATAGAATTAACGAATGCATAGAAATATAAAGCCACCTCCAAAATCACTTTTATAGTGGTATTGGAGGTGGTTTCGATTTAGAACGTCCACACGTGATTCAGAGGAATAATTTGTTTTAAACATAATTTCCGATGTCCGAATCACCAATTTATGGTATGGTAGATGGACGAATTGAGCACAAGTAAGGAGGAATTGGCGTGACGTTTGTAAAAAAGCTTTCTTGGTTTTTTCAACAGCAGGGGGCTAAATACATAATGGCCATTATACTCATGGCTACGGTGAACCTGTTAAGTATTATTCCGCCCAAAATGATCGGTAACGTCATCGACCAAATCCGTACAGGGGGGCTGACCGAAGCCGAGCTGTACCGAAACGTTATGTTACTGGCAGGTCTGGCAGTCATCATTTATGTCATTGTCTATATATGGATCACCACCTTATTTGGCAATTCAATCCTGCTGGAGAAGCTGCTCAGAGGCAGATTGCTGCAGCATATGACACGGATGTCGCCTTCCTTCTTCCAACGTAATACGACAGGGGAGCTTATGGCACTTGCCACGAATGATGTGCTGGCTATCGGCCAAACAGCGGGTTACGGGGTGATGACGCTGGTCAATACATTGGTTGGAACAGCTGTTGTACTCATAACGATGGTATCGCTGATCAGCTACAAGCTGATGCTGGCCGCTCTTATTCCGCTGCCATTCCTGACGCTTGTCATCAGTATGCTGGGGAAGCGCATGCGTAAGCGGTTCGTTGCGGCGCAAGCCTCTTTCGGACAAATGAATGATCGTGCGCTCGAGTCTATATCGGGGATGCGTGTTATTCGATCCTATGTGCAGGAGGAGCACGATATCGCCAAATTCGATGTGGTTACGAAGGACGTCATGACCAAAAATATGAAGGTCGCCGCAATCAATGCTTTGTTCCATCCGTCCATAGCGACTATTGTTGGATTAAGCTATGCGATTGGGATCGGTTATGGTTCTTATATGGTATTTCATAATCAAATATCGCTTGGACAGCTCGTTTCCTTCAATATATATTTGGGAATGCTGATTTGGCCGATGATTGCGTTCGGTGAATTTATTAATATTTTACAGCGTGGAACGGCATCTGTGGATCGGTTATCGGCAAGCTTTGCTCAAACCGCTGACGTACAGGATCAAGAGCCGGTAATTGCTGTCGAGCAGCCAGGTCGGATTGAACTGCAAGGTTTAAGCTTTCGTTACCCGGGAGCCGCGCATGACAGCTTGAAAGGTATTTCACTGCAGCTTGAACGCGGACAGACGCTTGGGATCGTCGGACGAACCGGCAGCGGGAAAAGCACATTGCTGAAGCAGATGCTTAGACAGTATCCAATTGAGCCGCAAAAGCTGTTGATCTCTGGCATTCCCTTGGAGAGGATTTCACTTTCGCAGGTTCGCGGCTGGATGGGCTACGTGCCGCAGGAGCATCTGCTGCTGTCAAAGCCGATACGAGATAATATCGCCCTTGGCAAGCCGGAAGCATTAGAAGAGGACATTCGCAAGGCTGTCGAAATGGCTTCCTTTACCCAGGATTTGGAGCAGCTGCCGGAAGGCTTGGATACGATTGTTGGCGAGAACGGAGTGATGCTCTCAGGAGGGCAAAAGCAGCGCGTAAGTATCGCGCGTGCTTTGCTGGTAAACCCGGAGATATTAATACTGGATGATTCGCTATCTGCCGTCGATGCACGAACCGAGAGCATGATCCTGAATAATCTTCGCAGGGAACGCTCTGGCAAAACCACGCTCATCGCGACACATCGGCTTTCTGCGGTGATGCATGCCGATTGGATACTTGTACTTGATGATGGGCGAACCATCGAAGAAGGCACGCATGAACAGCTGATGCTGTATGGGGGCTGGTATAAGGAGCAGTTTGACCGCCAACAAATGGAGGCGACATTGGCAGGTTGACTTGTTAAATAAACAACGCGAAGCGTGAAAGGAATGGAATCATGGCATCCCAACAAACGGTAGTTCGAAGGCTGGCTTCCTATGCAATGATTTATAAGATGCGTATTATAGCCGCGCTGCTTGTACTGTGCTGTGCGGTAGGAGCGGAGCTGGGCGGTCCTTTTATTGCAAAAACAATTATTGATAAACATATAAGCAGCGTACAGCTGCCTTGGTACGAAGCAAAGGAATATCCGGCTCTTGCGCTGGCAATGAAGACTGTTAAAATAAACGGTCTTATTTATTACCGCAGTGATTGGCTGCATCCTGACCAGTCAGAAGCAAGGAAGCAAGCGACCCGCTTAGGCTGGAAGGAAGTCCGCTTTATGCAGCTGGAGAGCGGTATGTACCTGATCAACACCGCCGAGCAATTCGAAGGTAATTGGTCGATTCAGCCGAATACGCCAGATCAGGTGAAGGGGGTCGTACCGGAAGCAGAGCAGGTAACCGTGCAGGTAGTCCGTAACGGAGCAGCGCCTGAACTGTACTCAGCACGCAAACTTACTACTTCAGAGGTAGCCGCACTTTATCAATTCGAGGTGAGCCCTGTCCTGGGATGGCTTGGATTATTCATTGCCCTGCTGGTGGTTGCAAGTACGCTGCACTATATTCAGGCGTACACGCTGCAATCTACAGCGCTTCGTATTATTCAGCGAATGCGGATGGATCTGATGCGACATATTCAAAAGATACCGCTGCGTTTTTTTGACAATACGCCGATCGGTCAGGTTGTCTCCCGTGTTGCTAATGATACGGAGGCGATCCGTGATCTTTTTATGAGCTTTATGGCAACGTTCGTGGTTAGTACGATTAATGTTGTTGGCATTTATGTAGCTTTATTTTTACTGAATGTCCAATTGGCGTTGGTTACATTGATATTAATACCGCTCTTTATTGCCGTGATGTGGGTACACTTAAAATTTTCCAAGGGTTATATTGCTATTATGCGTGCTCGATTAAGCGATATGAACGCAATGATCAGCGAATCGATTGCCGTAATGCCGATTATTCAAGCTTTTCGACAAGAGAAGGCACGCTTGAAGGAATTTGAAGTTTTGAATGAAGACCGATACCGCAGCAATCAAAAGCAATTGCGTGTATTTTCATTATCCTCCAGAAATTTCACCGGACTGGTCGGATCGCTATTCACAGCTGGAACCATCTGGTATTTTGGGGGGCAATCGCTGCAGACTGCAATATCTTTTGGCGTGTTTTATGCTTTTATCGATTATCTGGGTCGGTTTTTTCAGCCGATCATCGGAATTTTCGATCAACTGACGAATGCTCAGCGGGCGGTAGTATCTGCAGAAAAAGTATTTTATATCCTTGATCTCGAAGGTGTTGAGCTGGAAAACGCGATGGGGCTAGCCAAGCCTGAGGGACATGTCGCTTTCGATCACGTAACCTTTGCCTACAATGAAGGGGAACCTGTACTGCGGGACATTACATTCGAGGCCAAGAAAGGCGAGACGGTTGCACTTGTTGGCCATACCGGATCAGGCAAAAGCTCCATTATGAACCTGCTGTTGGGCTTTTACGAGCCATCGAGCGGTGAAATTCGAATTGATGGGAACAATATTGCGGGAATATCCAAGCAGGCGCTGCGCAAGCATATGGGTATTGTTCTTCAGGATCCGTTTCTGTTCGCTGGCGATATTAAATTTAATGTAGGCTTGTATAATGAAGCGATTGATGAGCAGAAGGTCAAGCAGGCGTTGGCCGATGTGGGTGCAGCTGGTTTCATCGAAAAACTCCCTGGTGGCTATGATGAGCCGGTAGTTGAGCGCGGCAGTACGCTGTCAGCTGGCCAGAGGCAGCTCATTTCCTTTGCTCGAGCGCTTGCCTTTGATCCCTCGATTCTGATTTTGGATGAAGCGACAGCAAGCATCGATAGTGAAACTGAGGGCTTGATCCAAAAAGCTCTCCAAATCGTTAGTGAAGGCCGAACGACTTTTGTGATTGCGCACCGATTGTCGACGATTCGAAATGCCGATCTGATTCTGGTTTTGAATCATGGTGAAATTGTAGAGCGCGGTAACCATGAGCAGCTGATGGAGCTGCAGGGACGTTATTACCGAATGTATCAGCTGCAAAAAGGCGGGGAGAACAGTCGGGAGGAGAAGCCTCATATTCAGTCAACACCAGCAACTACGAGTCTTCAAGGATAAAGTATCGTTATAAGCGGATAATTCTTGAATTTTGTGCTTTGTGCATGACATTCAGATTAGCCGCTCGGTACAGTGGGTATTAAGAAAGAAGACCTATTTTAGGGTCAATGATCAATGAGAGAAGCTTCACAGTTCAATAGAGAATAGAGGTACACTTATTAAAAAGCATGAGCAGCGGAAAAGACTTTTGCCGTCTGCAGCATGCTTTTTTAGGCCGACCACCTTTCATATGCTTACTTGAGCAAATCCCAGCTTTAGTAAAAATTACGAATTTGTATTGAAGTGTTGGCTTCAAAGGAAAAAAGTGTCGTTTTGCGTCACGTTGTGGAAACAGCTATAGTAAAGAAAAGACGTCAAGCGGGAGGGAAGACGATGAAGGGGAAACGTTTTGAAAATATGAATGGAGTTCGCCACGGCAAGGTTCTTAAGGATTTACGTCAATGGCGTAAGGAGCGTAAGGAAAAAATTAAGGACTTATCTTATATAGTGCCTACCTGTGAACAGAAGGAAGTCGATTTCCTAAGGAGTAACCGGGAGAGTACGACGATAACCTGGATCGGACATTCAACCTTTCTTATTCAAATGGGTGGTATGAACCTGCTGACAGATCCGGTATGGTCGGAGCGAATGGGACTGGAGAAACGACTGGCACCACCAGGCTTACGTATGCAGGAGCTGCCTCGTATCGATGCTGTGCTAATATCACACAGTCATTATGATCATATGGATATGCGTACATTACGCGCGTTCAAGGATACACCTTTATATGTGCCTGAGGGACTGAGCGGCAAGCTGCGGGCTAGAGGGTATGCTCATGTAACCGAGCTGAGCTGGTGGGGTCAAGTACAGCTCGATGGTATCGAGCTGCACTTTGTGCCTGCGCAGCACTGGACGCGCCGGACGCCTTTTGATATTAATCGCTCGCATTGGGGCGGTTGGGTGATTCAGCCGGTGACACGTACAGATGTGGAGCGTGAAGCTGTGTATTTTGCCGGGGACAGCGGCTACTTTCCCGGCTTCCAGCAAATCGGCGAAAGGTATGCGATCCGCTATGCGCTGCTTCCGATTGGAGCTTATGAGCCAGAATGGTTTATGTCCTTGCAGCATGTTTCGCCTGAGCAGGCGATACAAGCTTTCATCGATGTGCAGGCGGAGCAGTTTATCCCTATGCATTATGGAGCCTTTCGATTGGCAGACGATACACCTCGCGAAGCATTAGATCGTTTGTATGCGGAGTGGAGCAGGAGAGAGCTGCCCGTAGAGAAGCTGCGGATACTGAAGCATGGTGAAACGTTAATAAAGCAATAAATAATAGGATACATCAATACGAATGTAAGACGAATAACCCTTCAAATCACTCTATAAGTGAATTAGAGGGTTATTTCGTCTGAAACCAAACCTATGATCGGATCTATTTTTAAGACCTACGAGTCATTTGCTGCCAAACGGAGCCTTCTGCCGCGTGTCCGCCTTCGATGCGCTCTATCGCCATTTTGATCTGCATACGGACCTCAAATTCAGGATCATCTTCGGCTGGACGCAGCGCTGCTAGTGCTTGTTGATCTCCGACTTCGTACAGGAATCGCGCTGCCCGCCAACGAACCAGCTTATTCGGATCCTGCAGTGCTTTCATCATCATAGGAACAGCTCCTGGATCGCCAATATCCGACAGTGTGTCACCTGCTGTACGGCGTACCGAAGCCGTTGAATCTTCAAGTGCAGGCTGCAAATAAGGCAGCACATCCAACATGTCCTTCAGGTCACCTATATAAACAGCTGCTAGACGTCGTATTGATGATTTTTCATCCTTAAGTGCATGCGTCAATAAAGGCAGCGTTTCGACGGATGGTTTTATTTGCTGTAAAGCTGCATAACGCTGCTTCCAATCAGCGGAGGCTAATTGCAGCTGAAGCTCCTCTTTGGAAAGGGTGGCGCGTCCTGCAGAGCTTACAGCTGCCGCACCTTCTACCGTCTTACCACCTTGCTGCTGAGCCTGCTCAATAAGAGATTGAAGGCGGGACTCATCATAAGCCGCATCGATTTCCTGAATAATCTCCTCAAGCACTTCCTTAAGCTCGCCATACCGAATACCCCAATCCTCCAAGGACCGTTCCTTGATCAAATTGGGAGAAGCAGAGGCAGCTTGGATGGCGGCTTCACTAAAGCGTTGTGGCAGTCCAGCCCGCTGCTGCTCCATTCCACTCGTTACTCGAATCTGAAGGGGAATGCCGCGAAAGTGCTGCAGCAGCACCTGAACCTCCCCGAATGAGGAAATGCTGCTTGGATCAGGCGCATCTGCTGCAGGTTGCAGCTTATCCAAGGCTGAGGGGGCACCGCCTAATGCTTCGTGGATTTGTGCCAATATCGGCTGCCAATCTGTGCTTCCAATTCGATCGACAGCTAGAAAGTCGGCAGTGTGATAAACACTTTTGACTCCGTGGATCGCGAACAGCTTGGCGATAAATGATGGAGCTTGATCGATATTTGCTTTGGAATAAGTCGTACGTATACCATCTGGAATACGCTCGTCTAACTGGATTTTCATGGAATTCGGGCTTGGCGTTGGTTCGATGGATACAATGTGCAAATGAATTGCCACCTTTCTATGCAAAAATTAACGGCTTCACCGCCTCGTACAAAAGGGACAAGGCATCATAATGAGTCGGCTCCGCTGAAAACGTATCAATTCTAATATTACAAAAAAAGACCGTTTGCGCATGTCCGCGCAAGCATCGGTCTTTAAGTATGTGCTGTTGAGCCTAGTCCTTATCAACTAGATTACGGTGCAAGTAGTTGTCGTCCAAAGTCTTGGTCAAATCGAATACGGTATGAGCCAAATCGAGATTTTCGAAAATATGCTCGCACTGCTCTTTGTAGGCCATCTCTTCATCGTAATGGGCTGTGGACTTCTCAATGCTGTCTGCGGAATAGCCGCGCAGCTCCTCGCGTTTGATAATGGTTTGCCGATCCGTATAGATGAATATACGAACTGCCTTTCGTCCATAAAGCTTCTTCACGGTATCCGCACCTTGCCGGTTCAGAACCAGATAAATGACCCCATGCGCTTGCAGGGAATTAGCCAGATCCTGCTCCAGAACGCCATACCGATTTCCATCTAATTCAATGACTTCAATAAATTCGTTGTTCTGCTGTGCCTTTGTAAAAGCTTCAGAAGTTACAAAATGATAATCCAGTCCGTCCTCTTCTCCAGATCGGGGTGCTCTTGTTGTGTGCGAAAGAACTTGTTTCATGCCAAGCGTATCTCCCAACATTTGTGCTACGGTTTTGCGACCGGCACCATTGGGGCCTGTAAAAATGAAAATAATATCATGGTCCTTTAATTCGTACATAGAAGCCCCTCCTTGAGTTGAGAAGATCTTGCGTAACCTTTATTTTACATGGTTTCGCTCTCACGGTAAAGGCTTCATTCTGTATTTATGTTCGATAAATCAAGGTTTTAGCGTCCGCTGCGACCTCTTGGTCCGCTTCCTTTGCTGCCTGGACGTGCAGCACGGCTAGCGGGTGCAGAGCCTCTTTTGGCTGAAGCAGATTGTGGATTCCGATCCTGACGTCCACCATTTGGTGCAGCGGAACGATCACTGCCGCGAGCACCCGCAGCTCCACGGCCTGTGCTTGCCTTTGCCCGCTGCTGCGCATCACGTTTGCTTGTCCATTCTCCACCATCGCGTGCAGTTCCTGCAGCTCCGCTATTGGTACGGCCTGCACCAGCACCGTATCGGGATGAGCCTGCTCCGGCACGGCTATTTGTGGATTCAGCACTTTCACGCGCAGGTCTTTCTGAGCGGGCAGCGCCTCCTGATCGGCTGTGTGAACCGTATTCGCGATCACGATTTCGATTCGGAGCTCCGGGTTTACCGAAGATCCCGCCTAAGCCTCTTTCTTCACCGCCACCGCGCACACGTTCGGCATCGCCGCTTGCGTCTCCACGTCGCGCGCCACTCTGCGCTGCACGTGCACCGCTTGCATTTGGCCGCGCTTCGCCACGTGGCGCACGCTCCTCGCCGCTGCGATCGCGCCAGCCGCCTGCATCCGCACCGCGTCCGCCGCCGGCTGCGCCTGGGCGTCCACGCCCGCTTGGCGTGTTGCCGCCGAAGCCGCTGCGGCTTCGGCGCGGCCCATCGCTTGCGCCCGCAGCTCCGCGACGCGCTCCGCCTCGCTCCCCGCGTCCACGCACACCATCGCGCTCCGTTCGCTCTGTGCTCATGCTCACGCGATCCTTATCGCCGCTGCGGACAGCACGGCTGCGCCCGCTGGTTTGCTCCGCGCTCAGCTCGCCGTCAGCATGCATCGTGCGAATCGGCAGCTGTGCGTTAATGCCTTGCTCGATTTCAGCGAGCGTCTTCATATCACGCTGAGTTAGCAGCGTAATCGCCATCCCACGCTGACCCGCCCGTCCGGTCCGACCGATTCGGTGAATATAAGCCTCGGTATCATGCGGCATATCGTAGTTAAATACATGGGTAATGCCTTCCACATCAAGGCCTCGCGAGGCAATATCCGTCACGACCAAAAATTGAATTTTGGCATCACGGAACCTTTTCATCACTTGCTCGCGCTTCCCTTGGGTTAGGTCGCCGTGCAGCTCATCGGATACATAGCCCATTTCCTGCAAAGCCTGATTCAATTCAGCGGCCCTAAGCTTGGTTCGACAGAAAATCATAGCCAAATAAGGACGTAATTCTTCCATTAAATGAACAAGAGCATCCTGTTTTCCGCGATCTGTTGTTTTGATAGCAATTTGCTCGATTTCTGTGAGCGTGATTTGTCTGGATTTGACCTTAACTTCCTGTGGTGATCTCATATAACCTTTGGCGAGATTGCGGATCGGTGTCGGCATCGTTGCGGAGAAAAGCAGAGTTTGTCGTTTAACCGGTGTTTGCATGATGATTTCCTCAACGTCCTTGAGAAAGCCCATATGCAGCATTTGATCGGCTTCATCAAGCACAAGGGTAGATAGCTTGTTCAACTGAACGGTTTCGCGGCGAATATGGTCCAGCAGTCGTCCGGGCGTCGCAATGATCAAATGAATGGTACCAGCGAGCTTTTTCAGCTGTCGTTCGACATCTTGTCCGCCGTAGGCAGCCAGTACATTCATGCCTTTAAGCGGAGCCCATTTTTGCACCTCAGCTGTAATTTGGATAGCCAGCTCGCGTGTTGGCGTCAGAATCATAGCCTGCGTATAATTTTTGACAGGATCGAAATTTTCCAGAATCGGCAGCACAAAAGCTAGAGTCTTACCTGTTCCTGTTTGTGCTTGAGCGATAATGTCCTTACCCGTCAATACAATCGGAATGGCTTCCTTTTGGATGGGCGTCGGTTCTGTATAGCCTTGCTGTGCTAGTGCTTCCGCAACTTCTTCACTAACACCAAGTGCGGTGAACATATTGGATTTCATTGTTTGTTATCTCCTTCATCTATCGGTTCATTCCTTGATCACATCTTGCAACTGCAGGGTATACGTGCAAACAGGCTCACTATTCAAACCACTAATGTGTAAGTATTTCAAGGCGCTTACCTTGCATTCTACAGGAATCGGTAGGAAAAAGAAACCAGCCATCCCCGCAATTCGCGACAAAAACCCCTCTCTGTTTCTTCATATATATTAATGAAGGGAAACTTTGAGGGGCTGTTGACAGGTTTATTGCTCGGACTGGGTCGGAATTGTAGGTTGTGTGCCAAAAATACGTTCAGACAAAGCATCGAATTCCGGCAAATAAGGCTTCAAATCATGACCACTCCAGGCCTCCTGGGCTAATCGGTTTAATTCATTCACGTAGTCACGGTTTGCGGATATATACACGTCAGATACTTGCGGTTGCAGCATGCGGATTTTTTCAGCAATTTTTTGCTTGAACAAATGGGTAATTTGGTCGTGATATCGGACGGTTTCATAATTATTGTTGCCGTTCGTCAGCAGGTTAGGGTCCATGTAATCATTAAATGGTTTTGCCGGATTGTACAAACCCCTTATGGTTCCCGCATTATTCGTTTCAAGCGGACCGCTTTTTGTTCCTGATGCCGTATTATCAATCAAGATAGCGACATAAGCCGTTTTATCAGCCATCATCACGATACAGCTGTTAACGCCATTCATAGCTGCGACCTTATCGGCCAAAGCCTGATTCAATTCCAGTGTGGAATGGTGATGGGATACGATTGAATTTTGCTGCTCAGTCTGATAAGCACGTGTTGTGTTCTGTGGAGCATTTCCAGTCCGGCTTCCATAATTCGTAGCACTGTTCTGATCATAGATGCTGAAGCAGCCGCACAGACCCAGCATGGAGCTGATACAAAGAAAGGTTAGGCCAAGACGCAGGTTTTGCATATGCATAAAGTCCTCCTTGAGCTTATTTACTTATAAAAAGGATGTTCAAAAAGTTACCTTCTTGAACTCGCACTATTGTAGTAGCATTCATCAAAGAAACAGAATTATGCGTGGAAGTTCAAAACAAACCCATGCATAAAATACCTTTAACAAGGGTATAAAATCAGAGAGGCATATTTAGAAAAAAGCGGGCAGCGGCGCAGGTTGAGAACAATTTGTGAACTTCTTCAGATTGATTGACAAAAAAGAGGTACGAATTTATAGTTAATATGGTAAATAGGCTCATTGACAATATGTGACCTTTTGTTCGAAAAATATTTGCTTTAGAGGTGGGATTAATTAGATGAATCGATGGCAGAATCTGTGGCGTTACATCCCTCTTGTCGGGTTAATGTTGCTATTATCGGGCTGTGGGAGCGACACGCTTTCAGCGTTGAAGCCAAGAGGTCCGGTAGCTAGAGATCAGCTGTTTTTGATGGAGCTGAGTCTGGGCATCATGGTCTTGGTAACCGTGGTTGTATTTGCGATTTACATTTATGTGCTCGTACGCTTTCGGAAGAAAAAAGGCGATAAAGATATTATTCCGAAGCAAGTGGAAGGCAGTCACGTTCTAGAAATTATATGGACGGTAGTGCCTATTATTTTGCTGCTCATTCTGGCTGTGCCAACCGTGAGCTACACCGTTAAGCTTGCTGATAATCATATTGGCAACAAGGATGCGGTTCATGTAAAAGTAACGGCGCATCAATTCTGGTGGCAGTTTGAATATCCAGAGTTGGGAATTTCAACAGCACAGGATTTGGTTATTCCAAAAGGTAAGAAAATTGCCTTTGAAATTACTTCCGCAGACGTATTGCATGCCTTCTGGGTGCCTTCACTTGCAGGTAAACAGGATACCAATCCAGGCATGACTAACACGATGTATTTTGAAGCTGATGATGCCGATGTATTTTTGGGTAAGTGTGCGGAGCTCTGTGGAGCGTCACATGCATTGATGGACTTCAAGGTAGTATCGAAGACCGAAGCCGATTTTACCAAATGGGTAGATAAAATGAAAGCTCCTGCTGCAATTTCTGCAGATGCACGGAATGGTGAACAAGTGTTTAAAGATAACTGTCTCGCCTGTCACGCGGTCAGTCCCGAAGGCCTTGGGATGGGACCTAACCTGAACGGTTTTGCATCACGTGAAATGATTGCAGGTGTGTTGGCTCGTAAAGATAAAGATGGTAAAGACGTCAGTGATAAGGCGTTACATGATTGGATTAGTGATCCTCAGTCTGTTAAACCGGGTAATAAAATGCCTGCTTTTGGTCCTACAGGATCGAAACCGCTTCAGGATCAACAGATCAACGATGTTATTAAATATTTGAATGCTCTGAAATAAGGACGATTTTGGTAAAAAGGAGGTAAAATACGTTGGCAAACTCTCATCCAGTAAAGCACTACAGTGGAATTATGGATTGGTTAACTACGGTTGACCACAAAAAGATCGGTATTTTGTATTTAATCGCAGGCGGCTTCTTCTTCTTGCTGGGCGGCTTGGAAGCTATTTTGATCCGGATTCAGCTCGCGTTTCCTAATCAGCATATTTTTGTCGGCGATTCGTTTAATGCTCTGACAACGATGCATGGTACAACCATGATTTTCTTTGCCGCGATGCCGATTATATTTGCATTTATGAATGCGATTGTTCCACTCCAGATTGGAGCACGAGATGTTGCGTTCCCGTTTGTTAATGCACTTGGTTTATGGTTGTTCTTCTTTGGTGGTGTGATGCTGAATGTGAGCTGGTTTCTGGGTGGTGCTCCTACCGCCGGTTGGACAGCTTACGCTCCATTATCAACAATCATTGATACCACTTCCGGTTATCATGGCGTCGACTTTTATGTGCTAGGTCTGCAAATTGCAGGTTTGGGTACACTAATCGGGGGGATTAACTTCCTCGTTACGATCATTAATATGCGTGCACCAGGCATGACTTACATGAGAATGCCGATGTTTACATGGACAGCTTTTATTACTTCCGCTTTGATCCTGTTCGCTTTCCCAGCGATCACGGTTGGTTTGGTTGAGCTGATGTTTGACCGTTTGTTCGGTGGTGCTTTCTTCGAAATTTCCAAGGGTGGGAATTCTGTACTTTGGGAGCATTTGTTCTGGATTTTCGGGCATCCCGAAGTATACATTTTGATTCTTCCTGCTTTCGGAATTATTTCCGAAATCGTCAGTACGTTTTCCAAAAAGCGTCTTTTCGGATACAGCTCCATGGTATTCGCAACAGCGCTGATCGGTTTCCTCGGCTTCATGGTTTGGGTTCACCATATGTTTACAGCGGGTATTGGACCCATCGGTAATGCAATCTTTGCGATTGCGACTATGGCCATTGCTGTACCTACAGGCGTTAAGATCTTTAACTGGCTGTTTACCTTGTGGGGCGGTCAAATTACGTTCTCGACAGCAAATATATTTGCAACAGCATTCATTCCAACCTTCGTTATGGGTGGTGTGACTGGGGTTATGCTAGCCATTCCTCCGGCGGATTATCAGTATCATGATACTTACTTTGTTGTAGCGCATTTCCATTACGTTATCGTTGGTGGACTTGTATTGGGCTTATTTTCAGGTCTTTACTACTGGTGGCCTAAAATGTTCGGTCGCATGCTTAGCGAATCGCTTGGTAAGATTCACTTCTGGACGTTCTTTATCGGGTTCCATCTGACTTTCTTCCCGCAGCATTTCTTAGGGCTTATGGGGATGCCTCGCCGCGTATTTACATACCAGCCTGGCGTAGGGCTTGAAGAAGGTAACCTTGTTAGTACGATTGGTGCTTTCCTGATGGGTATAGGTACTATCGTATTCCTGATCAATGTGATCGTGGCAGCAAGCAAACCGAAAAATGCACCTGCAGATCCTTGGGATGGTCGTACCCTGGAGTGGTCGATTCCTTCACCTGCACCTGAATATAACTTTAAACAAACACCGTTGGTTCGTGGTTTGGATGCATTGTGGAAAGAAAAAATGGCCGGCAACAAGGAAATGACTCCTGCCGAACCAATTGGCTCGATTCATATGCCATCTGCTTCGATCCTGCCTTTAGTGTTCTCGATCGGATTCTTTATTGCAGGTTTTGGTTTTATGTATCACACGTATTCTGTCGCGATTATCGGTGGAGGCATCATGCTGGCTTGTATGTTCCTTCGTTCCGTATATGATGACAAGGGCTTTCATATTGAGCCGGAAGAACTTGAAGATAAGGGGGCTAAGGCATGAGTGCGCATCATGAAGTAGGCGGTGCACTGCCACCTCACGCGGAAACCGCGACATTGGAAGGCAAAAATAAAGTCACAGGCTTTTGGCTCTTCCTTGGCGGAGAGTGCGTATTGTTCGGTACGTTGTTTGCAACGTTCATCGCTTTGCGCAATCAGGTTCCTGACGGTCCTACTGGACAAGAAATTTTCAACCTGACAACGGTTGGAATTTCCACTTTTATTTTGTTAACGAGTTCC
The DNA here is from genome assembly GCF_900114475.1 of Paenibacillus sp. 1_12. Taxonomy (GTDB): domain Bacteria; phylum Bacillota; class Bacilli; order Paenibacillales; family NBRC-103111; genus Paenibacillus_S. The sequence goes on from NZ_FOTE01000014.1 coordinate 121,897, forward strand.
TTGACAAGTGTATTTGCAACAATGGCTATGCATCGTAATGATTTGAAAAAGCTGAATTTGTGGATGGCTGTTACCGTATTGCTCGGACTAGGATTCCTTGGTCTAGAAATTTACGAATTCATGGAATATGTTCATGAAGGCCATGTCTTTACGAAGAGTGCATTTGCCACTTCCTTCTATACACTCGTTGGCTTCCATGGAGCGCACGTCGCGTTCGGTGTACTGTGGATCACCTTGTTGATAATATCTTCGTTCAAAAAAGGACTGACAGTCGTAACTGCCCCTAAGTATTACGTTGCCGGACTTTATTGGCACTTTATCGACGTAGTATGGGTATTTATCTTCACCGTAGTGTACTTATTGGGGAAGGTGGGACCGTAAATGAGCAGCCAACAGCATGCAACACCAGCGGCTAAGCGCCATAAAGCGGAAAGCCCTAAGAACCATTACTTGTCTTATATTGTATCGATTCTTTTAACAATGCTGGCCTTTGCCGCTGTACTCTATGGCGGTTTGGACCGTTGGTTTCTTATTCTTTTCCTGGTTGGTCTTGGAATCGTTCAAGCGATTTTCCAGTTAGCCTATTGGATGCACATGAAAGAAAGAGGACACCTGTTTCCAATTGTAGGGATTATTTTTGGATTTATCGTAGCTTTAACTGCAGTAGCGGCAGCCGTATACTGGACTTGGTGGTAAGTAGGGGGAGGCTTTTAGAAATAAAAGCCTCTTCTTCTTTATACTAAGTATGCACTATTTTTCACAAAGTAAGGACAGCAGGAAATTAAGGTAGTGAGAAAGGAGAATCATCATGAACATGGAAGCAATGGGTCATATGGAGCACACGACAGGTAGTAGTATCATGTCAGCAGGTTTTGCTAATCTGTGGAGTCCGGGGTTGCTCCTCATAGTTGTCATCATCGGTTGGCTGTACGGTTTGACTGTAACTCGTTGGCGCCATCGTTTTGCGGATACCGCACCTGTGAAGGGGAGTCAACAAGTATACTTTTATCTGGGGTTGCTGATGTACTACGTGGCAGAGGGGTCTCCTCTCAGCTTGTATTCGCATCTCTACAGCTTTAGCGCTCATATGCTGCAGCAATCGTTTCTTTATTTAATTGTACCTCCACTGCTGCTGTTAGGCTCGCCTGGCTGGCTGCTGCGACCTCTATTGAAACCGAGAGCAATGAAGGCTTTTATGCAGGTTTTCACAGCGCCATTGATTTCTTTGTTCGTGTTCAATATGGTGTTCTCCTTTTATCATATTCCGATCATTATGGATACTTTAATGGCGAACATGCCACTTCACGAGCTGTACAAAGCGATTTTTCTATTGGCCGCTTTCCAGTTGTGGTTTCCTGTGTTTTGTCCGTTGCCCGAATATAATCGCATGTCCGAGCTTAAGAAGATGGGATATATCTTTGTTAACGGTATCTTGTTGACACCGGCTTGTGCATTAATCATATTTGCAGGGTCACCGATGTATCAAGCCTATGCTAACGTTCCTGAGCAGTATTTGTTCATGTCCATTCTTGATGACCAGCAGCTTGGCGGGGTCATTATGAAAATTGTTCAGGAGATTGTGTACGGAATCGCACTTGCGTATACCTTCTTCGGTTGGTATCGGAGAGAACGCAAAATAGAAGCGGAGGAAGATCTGAAGAATGAGTCTTTAGGTCAACATCAACAAGCCCAGCCTTCTATTCAAATGAATCGAGCTTAAATTATGATGGGTTAGGTGGGACTCAGTATGCCTATTTTACCAACGATCAGCACCAGCTTTATTGTGATCAGTGCGATCTTTGTCGCCTGTGGATGGTACCAGATTGTGAAAGGAAATCGTAAGACACATGAAAAGCTGATGGTGTGGGGTGCGGTGTTCGCACTAGCATTTTTTATTATTTATTTATCGAGAACTTTGTTCGTCGGCAATACGAGCTTTGGGGGTCCCGAGTATTTAAAGCTTCCCTATCATTTATTTTTATTTTTTCACATTACCTTGGCTACGACAGGCGGCGTATTCGGTATTGTTACCCTGCTGCTTGCCTACAAGCAAAGATTCGCCAAACATCGCAAAATCGGGCGTTGGACAGCCGTTATTTGGCTTTTAACAGCACCTACAGGTGTAGCCGTATTCATTCTTCTGTATGTGATGTATCCAGGTGGAGATACCAAGCCGATGATCGATGCGATCTTTGGCATATAATAAAAAAGCAGATGGTCGTCCAAAAGATGGACGAGCACCTGCTTTTTTTTTATTTCAGACTTTCAACCGCTGCGCGGCGCTACTAATGAATGAATCAGGTGCTTGTTTCTTAAAGAGCGCTTCCGCCGAATATGAAGCGGTATTCCCAATGTTTGCCTTCGATATTATCGATACGGACTCCACCGGAATCCTTGGAATAGGTATGCAATATTTTACCATCACCTAAATAGATGCCTGCATGTGAAATACGCTGGTTGGCTGTATTGCTTGGATATGCGGATTTGCTTACTCCTTTGTAATCCATGAAAAACATCAGGTCGCCTACCTTCAGGTTTTTCCAATTGGTTGTGGTTTTACCGATTTTACGGACGTAGTCACCCTGCTGTCTGGAGTCGCTTGGCAGCGTGATCTTCGCACCATCTATAAAAGCCTGGCGTACAAAATCAGAGCAGTCGAAAGTACTAGTGTTGGAACGATCGGATCCATACTCATAAGGAGTACCCAAATAGGATTTGCCTGCTTGGATAACACTATTAATAATGTTACCCGTGTTGGTGCTGCCTCCGTTATTATTTCCGCTTCCACTGTTGCCACCACCACTGTTGCTACCGCCGCCGCTGCTGCCGCCCGAAGAGGACACCTTTATGTACTGGCTGCTGGTGGTTACATAACCAGTAACTCCTTTGGAATCACTGACTTTGTACCAAAAATCATTGACAGTGGACAAAATTTTGACTGTTTCTCCAGCTTTCAAAAATCTTATGCTGCTTGAATCCGTTGATGCTCCAGTTCTGAAATTAACGCTGCTGACTATGACGGCCGATGAAGCATCGATGGTGCCGTTGCCACCAGAAGAGGACTCCTTTATGTATTGACTGCTAGTTGATACATAGCCGGTTTCTCCTTTGGAATCACGGACTTGGTACCAGTAGTCATTGATTTTAGATAAAATTTCAACAGTTTCTCCGGCTTTCAAAAATCCTTTGCTGCTTGAATCGACGGACGCTCCAGTTCTGAAGTTAACGCTGCTGACAATGACGGCTGATGAAGCATCGGCTTGGTTGGGGACGAGTAGACCGACGCTTGTTGTGAGAGTAGTGGCTAACAGCAATGTCGCAAGATGTTTTTTCAAAATGTAATACCTCCAGTTGATGTTTTCAAACCTTATGTATATAAACATTCTCAATGCTTATAAGCAAGAGAACGAGGTTTGCGGGGCAATTGATAAAAAAAGCTGTAATTGGCTATCGAAATTGTTGATTTGACATCGAACCCTTTTGAAAGCCACAATGGGATAAGTAGCCAATGGATAGCTATGCTAAAGGACTGCACCGCTTCATAAGCTTCGTGGCTTGTCCATGGATTTGGCGGGGTACCCATTATATCGACGGCTAAATAGCCATAGTTTAGTGGTAATTGTTGCCATGGTTTTCGAAATATTTTATGCATAATCAAAATTTAGCATTGTAACTAAAAAGACACCATGATATGATAGAAAAAACGGTATTTTGAACTAAGTTCATTATAATGAACAAAAGGAGGATTTTATGGCAAATACAAGTATCATTTTACGGGTGGAATTAGCGCATGATCAGGTTTCTTTTGGGGATGTCGCTTCAGTAATTAGTCAGGTAGGTGGGGATGTTACCTCGATTGACGTTATTCGTGTAGGCAAGGAATCTTCGGTTAGGGATATCACAGTAGATGTGCAGGATTCGGTAGAAGCTGAAGTCGTTCAAGCGATTAAAGAACTGAAGGGTATCACACTTATCAATGTATCAGACCGTACCTTTCTTGCTCATCTAGGCGGTAAAATTTCAGTTCAACCGAGTATGCCGATCAAAAATCGCGATGATTTGTCCCGTGTGTATACACCAGGGGTAGCCCGCGTTTGCACCGCTATTCATGAAAATCCGCTTAAGGCTTATTCCTTAACGATAAAAAGAAATACAGTAGCCGTCATAACGGATGGCACAGCTGTTCTGGGACTCGGTGATATTGGGCCGCAGGCTGCAGCTCCGGTGATGGAAGGGAAAGCGATGCTGTTCAAGCAGCTGGCTGGTGTGGATGCGTTCCCGATTTGCTTGGACACGAAGGATACAGAGGAAATTATTCGTACTGTGAAGGCGATCAGTCCTATCTTTGGGGGTATTAATCTGGAGGATATCAGCTCGCCGCGCTGCTTCGAGATTGAATCCCGTCTGGAGGAAGAGCTCGACATTCCGGTATTTCATGATGATCAGCATGGAACTGCTGTAGTTATGATGGCGGGACTCATTAATGCGCTGAAGGTAGTGGACAAGCCGATCGAATCCATACGTGTTGTAGTCAACGGGATTGGGGCTGCTGGTGTATCGGTTTGCAAAATGCTGCTAGCGGCAGGGGTTAAGCGGCTTGTGCCGGTTGATCGTGACGGTGCGATTGTCCGCGGTCAAACTTATGATCAACCTATGTGGCAGTGGCTCGCTGAACAACCGCAGGTTGATGACATTGCGGGAGGCTTGGATCAGGTCATTCATGGTGCTGATGTATTCATTGGGGTGTCTCGTGCCGGATTACTGAAGGTTGAGCATGTGCAGTCAATGGCTCGTGATGCGATCGTGTTTGCACTTGCTAATCCGCAGCCGGAGATCGATCCTGAAATTGCCCAAGCACATGTTCGGGTGCTAGCTACAGGGCGCAGTGATTATCCGAACCAGATCAACAATGTTTTGTGCTTCCCGGGAATTTTTAGAGGGGCATTGGATTGCAGAGCACGCCGAATTCATGAGGAAATGAAGCTGGCTGCTGCGCGTGCCATTGCATCTGTCGTGAGCGAGGATGAGCTGAATGAGCTTTATATTATCCCAAGTATATTTAACGAGCAGGTCGTAACTAATGTTCGTCATGCTGTGATCGAGGCCGCCATTCGTACGGGTGTTGCTCGCAGAATCCCACCTGATTTTCGTTAATAGCTAATGTTGAAATAGACCAAAGCAGCCGGAAACTACCGGCTGCTTTTTTGTGTCTTATAATGGATAAGTGTGACATCAGCACATGCAAAAAAGCAGGCTGCCGAAGCACCTGCCCTTTCATATGAGCTTATAAATGGATTAGTCGGAGTGATGATTAGTAGGCATAGCTTCCGGGGAAGTCAGCTTATCGTAGAACTCAACATATTTATCCTTATCCGCACTTGAACGCAGAGCCATACCAGCACGTGGATGCTCGTTCAATACGCCAGCAACCATGTAAGGGATAATATAGCCCCACTCCACTTTTTCACGCATTGGAATCAAATGTCTTTCGATCAAATCCAATACAGGACGAATCTCGTATCTCGGATTTTTCAGGTAGCTTACCAACAGCTCAGTTGGGCAGTTACCAGCGGCGCGGCCCATACCGAAGACAGAAGCATCTAGAAACTCAACGCCTTTGGAAGCACCTACCAGTGTGTTAGCGAACGCAAGCTGCATATTGTTGTGCATATGAAGACCAAGCTTCTTGTTAGGAAGCAGATTTTGGAATTTGGTCACCATGTAATCGACATCGCGGTTGTCCATGCTGCCGTAGGAATCGACTACATAAACGACATCTACTGGGCTTTTAGCAATATCCTCGAAAGCTTCGGTTAATTCGTTTTCCATAACATGAGAAAGAGCCATAATGTTAATGCTCGTCTCATAGCCATAGCTATTGAACTTATTGACCAGCTCCAGTGCCTTGTCCACATCCTTGATATAAGTAGCTACACGGATCATATCCAAATGGCTTTGCTCGCGCGGCAAAATATCATTCTCATCTACACGACCGATATCGACTAAAGCAGACAGCTTCGTATCGGTTTTGGTTTTGATAACTTCTTTCAGGAAATCCTCATTCAAAAAACGCCAAGGCCCGGCATCTGCACCCTTTAACAGCTTGGCCGAATTTTTATAACCAACTTCCATATATTCAACACCGGCTTCACTTAAGCCCGCATACATATCCTGAACCATTTTTACGCTGAAATCCCAGTTATTGACGAGTCCCCCGTCACGAATCGTGCAATCCAAAATTTTGTGGTTAAGATCCTTTGTCATCTGAATTTGCTCCTTTTCTGTCAGTACTCCGTTAGTCAGACCGCAGCGGTCTGCTTTATCATTCTTTAACGCTTTTTTGCTTTTAAGCGGTAAAGTGAATTTTATATATATAATATGCCATAGTATAAGCATTATTGTCAATAAAAACAATCCGACTTCACAAAGAAGTCGGATTGTTCATACATTCATTATAGGTTCTATGGTGTTTTGATCAGCGTATATTTACCGATCAGAGGCAAAGGCTTTAATTGACCATTCGCTGCATTAATAATACCCAAAATCGTTAATACAAGGGTTCCCAGATTGGCAATAGGCAGCAGAATCCAGCCAATAATCGGTATAGCTCCCAAGACAATATTGCAAGCTAAGCAGACTATCAGCAACAATAAGCCTTGATTTGCATGGTACATGGCGAATCGTGATTGCTTGGCAACGATGAGGGGCAGGAAGAAAATAATGTAGGCAACAATTCCAATAACTTTGTTCTCAGCGGCATCCGCTGGATCAACAGTAAGCTGATTAGATGTTTGATACGGATCTTCGGACTGGGAAGACAATATATCCACCTCTTCTCATAAATGTTGTACACTGTTTGCTACTGTTTTGTAACCATCGTATGCTAGATTGAAACAGCATATGTTCATTTTATTTGGAATATCTTCTTTTTTCAAGGGAAATAATAGCAGGTATGGTTAAAAGCTGCTTTGATCAACAAATGACATATAATTAATGGCTGGCAAGTAGGGACAAACGTTCCGGCAAGTGAGCTTTGGTGAAAAAGATTTGCCTTGGAAAACAAAGTTGTGCTTTACCTATTTTTCGTTGTTAGGGTAACACTGTTTCTCTAGACCCACACAAGAATCGTTTGCTATGATTGAAATATAGATAACGAACATGTTTCATCATGGTCTGGAGGAGAGTCAGAAGTGAACGCATATGATAATCTGAAGCAGGGAGAGAAGGGCGCATGGGTAAGTATTGGTGCGTACATTCTTTTATCCATATTCAAAATCAGCATGGGCTATATTACGGGCTCTAAAGCGCTAACGGCTGACGGTATCAACAACACAACAGATATCATTGTGTCTCTGGCTGTGCTGATTGGTCTGCGCATTTCCCGTAAGCCGCCTGATCACGATCATCCGTATGGTCATATGAGAGCGGAAACGATTGCTTCGCTGGTTGCTTCATTCATTATGTTTGCTGCCGGTATACAGGTTATTATTCAATCTGCGCAAAGCTTGATGTCTTCAGAACGACACGCTCCAGATATGCTCGCAGCATGGGTTGCCCTTTTCTCAGCTGTTTTTATGTGGGGCGTCTATATGTATAACAGTAAGCTCGCCAAACGTATAAACAATCATTCTTTAATGGCCGCGGCAATGGATAACCGTTCAGATGCATTTGTCAGCATAGGAGCAGCGGTTGGTATTATAGGGTCAAGATTCGGTTATCCGATATTGGATGCCATAGCGGCATTTGCCGTCGGTTTGATCATCTGCAAGACAGCATGGAACATATTCTCTGATGCTACGCATGCATTGACAGACGGCTTTGATGATAAACGATTGAAGGTGCTCAAGGAAACTGTACGTGACACTCCCGGTGTGAAAAGCATCAAGGATATTCGGGCAAGAGTCCACGGAAGCAGTGTGCTGCTTGATGTGGTGGTAGAGGTGAGTGCTGAACTGAGCGTAGAGCAAAGTCACCATATAAGCGACGAGATCGAGCAGCGTATGCATCAACAGCATAGTATTGATAATGTGCATGTACACGTGGAACCTTACTCCAATATAAAAGAGGAAAGCTAGTACCTTTTAAGGGCGCCGTTCGGAAATACACAAAGAGCTTCAGCAGGATCCGATCAGATCCGGTTGAAGCTCTTTGTATGTAATACATATATTAAGGAATATATTGCTGTACGATTTTAACAATTTCTCCGTTTGTAATAGTCAAATGGTATGGATATTCATGCAAAACCGTATCTGTGCTCCATATCGTTTTGAATTTGTTTAGGGTTATCGGTTCATTCCAAATAATTTGGTTATCCTCCGGATGACCGGTTCGATCGTATATTTGCATCAGCACGGCTGCATCGCTCTGAATTTCAAAAGTTTGCAGTTTAGTGCTATCATTAATAATATAATAACCGCTGGGTGCACCCATTTGTCCGAATTCAGGCTCTCTTTGTACAAAAACAGCATCAGCCTCTTTACCTTCGTACCATTCGATATTATCAACGACCAAGTAAGTTTTTCCATGATACGTATACATATCCTGAATATAAGCGGGGTGGGTATCGCTGCTTTTGGCAACGGGAACATAGCTGCCATCTGTTTGTGCAGAAGTAAGTCCCGACATGATTAGTGATAATAAAGAGGTAATCAGAATCGTTCGCCACATTTTCTTCATTATTATTCCCCTTTGCACACTGGTTACTTATCATTAACACTAAAATAGGCGAGTTGAAACGTGAAAGCCTTAATCAGAGAGGAATCAGAGCCATGCTTTTTTATGTGATTGCTGCTGTTGTAGTTCTTATAGACCAAGGGTCAAAGCGCTTGATCAGCTTATACATGGAGCTTGGGGAGTCGTTTCCCATCCATCGTCTTTTACAATTCACTTATATTGAAAATGATGGTATGGCACGCGGCTTATTTCCAGGATATGCCCGCTTGTTTGCTTTGGTTGCCATCATATTTGTTGCAGGAATCCTGTATTACCGCAAAAAAGGTGAGCTTCGTGGAACGCTCATGGATATAGGCACTGGATTCCTCGTTGGGGGCGCTATTGGCAACGCGATTGATCGCATCGTGCTGGGCACAGTCACTGATTTTTTGGCATTTGGCTCAGGCCGAGGTGTGATGAATATTGCCGATTTGGCTATCAATATAGGGGTACTCTTTATGATAATAGCGATGATTCAAAATTATGTCTCACAAAAAGTAAAGCCTGAGCATGCGGAGGAGAGCTAGAAATGCGATTAAGCATAAGCGGAGCGACCAAATTATTTTAAAAAAGTGTCAGTATTCGTAAGGTTATTTGGCCGCAGCGAGGCTTATTCACCGAGCTTCTAAATCCTTTGTAAGGACTGTGATGCATGGGTTCCAGCTGTATGTCCTGTAGCAAAGGCAGCCGAAATATTATAGCCTCCCGTGTAACCGTGGATATCTAGAATCTCACCGCAAAAATACAGTCCATTCATTAACTTTGACTCCATAGTTTTCGGATCTAGCTGCTTGAGGTTAATACCTCCTCCTGTAACAAACGCTTCTTCAATAGACAGCGTCCCGTTGGCTTGAATGGGAAAAGCCTTAATAAACTTGCATAGCTCAAGCCATTGCTGTTTGGGGATATTGTCATAAGTCGTATCTTCCTTGAGCTCCGACTTGTGCAGCAAGAGAGGAATAAGCCGTTCAGGCAAAGCAGCCTTTAACACATTTTTGATCGCTTTTTTGGCATCTGTCCGGGCTAAACCTAATGTATAGTCGTAAACCTCTTGAAGAGACTGCTCTGGAAGAAGATCTATCGTTAGTGTAATCGTCGGCGTCCCGAATTGCTTGAGCGCTTTAACAACAAATTGGCTGCAACGTAACACGATGGGTCCGGATATGCCAAAATGCGTAAAGATCATATCGCCCTCATGCTCTATGAGTTTTTTTTCCTTAGGGTTCCACACGGATAATGTGACGTTACGCAAGGAAAGTCCTTGCAGCTCCTTGCTCTTAATGAAAGGATCTTTGGAGGTGATAGGCACCTCGGTAGGAAAAAGCTCGGATATCGAGTGTCCCGCATGCTCCGCCCAAGGGTATCCATCACCGGTTGAGCCTGTATGTGGCACTGATTTGCCGCCTGTAGCCACAATGACGCATGCTGCATGAATGATCGTTCCCGATTGCAGCCGTACACCTGCTGTCCGTCCATCCTTGTAGAGGACCTCTGCAACAGGAGAATTTGTCTGAATATGGACGCCTTGGCGCTTCACCTGATTGATCAGAGCATCGACGACATTTTTAGCCTTATCGGTAACAGGAAACATTCGTCCCCGATCCTCTTCCTTCAGTTTAATACCGAGCCCCTCAAAGAAAGCGATAATTTCCTTGCTGCCAAAATGGGTGAATGCACTATACAAAAAACGCCCGTTACCTGGAATGTTTTTGATCAGTTCATCAATTTCTTTATTATTCGTTACATTGCAGCGTCCGCCACCGGAAATTCCGAGCTTACGCCCCAGCTTGTCACCCTTGTCAATCAATAATACTTTTGCTCCGTTTGCACTTGCCGCAATACTTGCCATAAGACCGGCCGAACCGCCGCCGATAACGATCACATCGAACTTCATGAATCTAATCTCCCTTTAGTTAACAATCTCCGTTGTCTTTTCCATATTCTAATTATGATATATATGATCAGAGCGATTACAGGCAGCCACAACAGCTGTAATCCGTATCGATGCACCAAAAGTGCTAATTGAGGTACATGATCACCAGCTTCATAGCCTATTGTAAAGAAAATCAGTGTCCAGACTAAACCAGTTGAGTAAGAGATGAGCGCATAACGTTGGAAGGACATTTTGTTCAATCCCACAAGATAAGGAATGATATGGCGAACTACCGGTAAAAAGTAACTGATTGCCAAAGCATAAGAACCATAACGGGCCACCAACCGTTCTGACTTTTCTACATATATGGCCAGCTTCTTTTTACGACGCATTCGGTTCAATGCTGGTGTTCCGATCCATCTCCCGATCACATAGCCGAGCGTCAGTCCCGATACTACTCCCAAATAAGTCAGAAGAAAGGCAGGAATCAGCTTGAGCATACCACTTGCGGTCACAGCTCCACCAGTCATCACAATGCCTTCGTCTGGAACTGGCATCCCGATAATCCCCAGCCACAAAGCAAAAAACAATGCCGCATATCCATATTGTCCAATCATCGCTATCAGTGCTTCATAAGTCATACTTAAACTCCGTTTCTCCATTAGGCTCAAATTTAATATACCAATAAAAACCTCTAACAGCAAAAGTGGCAATCACCGGGGTGTATTATTTGTGTAGGTAATTCATAGCAAGGGAACCAATAATCGTACAGCCTGCGGTAGCCCGTCTACGAACATAATAATCGTATGGGAGGACTGCTATGAAATACTTATTTCTCGCGATAAGGACGACGATCTGCTGTATCATCTGGGCTGTGGTTATTCTACAGACGGACAGTTTGCCCTTGCCCAATCAGTTAGGTCCAAATCATAGTGCAGATAATCTGAATAATCATGAGGATAATCTCGTTCTGTCTGCACGAGTGTCTGAGCATGAATCTGGCCGTGATTTTAGCCTAAATCTATCTCGATGGGGAGTTGGAAAGCTGGTATCCGCATCACTGTTTCCCCCATCTGCCGCAACTATCAGCTCATCAAATAAGATTGCTTACTTAACTTTTGACGATGGTCCTTCGAAAAGCACTTCACGTATACTAGATATTTTGGAGGAAAATGGGGTTAAGGCTACCTTTTTTGTTACAGGAAAAACCTCAGATTACAGCAAGCAGATGCTGCATCAAATTGTAGATCAGGGGCATACGCTCGGCAATCACACATATTCGCATGATTATAATCGCATTTATGCCTCGGTCGGGGCGTTTAAAGCTGATGTAGATCGTCTGAACCGGCTATTGGAAGAAACGGTAGGGGTCAAGCCGAATATTTTACGCTATCCTGGAGGGTCGAATAATCATTTAAGCTGGCGTTCTGGTGGGCGTCATATTATGAGTTCTATTACACGAGAGATGTCGGCACTTGGCTATCAGTATTTTGATTGGAATGTGAGCTCAACGGATGCAGCTGCCGTCACACAAAGCAAGGATGCGATTGTTGAATCCGTTAAGGGCAACAGCAGCGGCAAAAAACAAATCATAGTGCTGATGCATGATATGGATGTGAAGACGACTACAGTTGAAGCCTTGCCGGAAATTATTGCCTATTTGAAACAGGAGCGTTACCAATTTGATGTGCTGGGCAAGGATTCTTTCACTTTTCAATTTTTACGACAGGGAAGCAGCTAACAAAAAATTAGAGTCGCGGCGCAAAGAACCTTTGCTTTCCAACCTTGCCGATGTATAATGGAAGATAGAATAGTTTTTATATCATTATGTTGGTAAAGGAGATGAGCTAAAATGTCGATGTCATTTGAATCGTACATGAAAGATATGGTCCAACCGATGAGAGATGATTTAACCCGAATCGGAATTACAGAGCTGCGCACGCCGGAGGAAGTTGTTGAAAACCTCGCAGACGTTAAAGGAACAGCTCTTGTTGTTATCAATTCCGTATGCGGATGTGCAGCTGGTCAATGCAGACCAGGTGTTGCCAAAGCACTTCAAAACGAGGTGAAGCCGGACCATCTGTTCACGGTATTTGCCGGTCAGGATAAAGAAGCAACTGCCAAAGCTCGTGAGTATTTGGCGCCGTATCCTCCATCATCACCATCGATCGCTTTGTTCAAGGATGGACAGCTTGTTCATTTTATTCAACGCCATCAAATTGAGGATCGTTCCGCAGATTTAATTGCCAACGACCTGACAAGCGCTTTTGAAAACTACTGTAAGTAGGAAGCTGTTTACTCGATAAACGCTTCCGATATACGAAGACTCCCCCGGCCTAAGGGTTTCCCTCGGCTGCTGCGGGAGTTTTTTTGTAAAATAGGGTAAGGAGAGGTGGAGAGTCATGAGTTTACAGCAGGAAATAATCGCCAAGCTGGGCGTAAAGCAGACGATTCAAGTCGAGGAGGAAATCCGCAAACGGGTTGATTTTTTGAAGCAATACATAGAGAAGGCAGGTGTCGATGGGCTGCTTATTGCCATTAGTGGAGGCATTGACAGCGCCGTGGCAGCTGGACTGTGTAAGCAGGCAACTGATGAATTAACGGTGGAGAAAGGCAGGGAGTACAGAACCTTAGGCGTGTTTCAGCCTTATGGTGAGCAGTCGGATATCACTGATAGCTATGCGGTAGCTGAAGCGTTTGGATTCACCTATAAAATGGAAACCAATATTGAAGAAACCGTCAATGAAATTGCGCTTGAAGCTGAGTATGGGCTTAAATCAATTGGTATTCATCGTCATATAAGTCGTGCAGGCAAAGGCAACGTAAAGGCAAGAACCCGGATGGTGCTGCAGTATGCATTGGCATTCGATTTAAATTTGCTCGTTGTTGGAACTGATCATGCTTCTGAAGCGATCACCGGATTTTTCACGAAGTATGGAGACGGTGCTGTGGATATTACACCGCTCAGCACGTTGAACAAGCGACAAGTGCGACAACTGGCGGCCGCATTGGGCGTTCCGCAAAGTGTATTGGATAAAGCGCCGACTGCGGGGTTGTGGGAAGGACAGACAGACGAATCGGAGCTTGGCATCACCTATGAAGCCAACAGCGATTACCTTGAGGGCAAAGAAATCGATCCTGCAGCCAAGGATAAGCTGGAGAAGCAGTATCGGAAGACCGAGCATAAGCGAGTGACCATTCCGGGCGTATAAAAGTGCGATGAATAAGCTCTGCTGCACGGCCAAAGGACTCTTACGTTTGCCGTTGTTCAAGGATTTCTTTATTGTGTAATGTCTAATACATATAGCAGTAGAAATTCTTGAACAAAGGTCCTTCATAGAAAGCATGGAAGAAGGTTAAGATTCAATGATTATAGGAATTGGAATTGATTTAGTCGATATCGCCAGAGTGAATAAAATTATGGAAGGCATTGCAGGAGAACGATTTGCTATCCGCGTATTAACGCCAGGCGAGCGGGAGCTGGCTGCCAAGCGGCAAGGACGATTGGCAGAATTTATTGCTGGTCGCTTTGCTGCCAAAGAGGCGGTTAGCAAGGCGCTTGGCTGTGGAATTGGCAAGCAGGTATCTCTGCAGCATATTGAGGTGCTGCCAGATGAACGCGGCAAGCCGATTTGCACGGTAGACAATGAAGCTTTACAGCGGCTGGAGTTGGATCCAGCTCATACAGTCATTCACCTCAGCATTACACATACCCATTCCACGGCAATGGCTTATGTGATGGTTGAGAACAGAGCTGTATAGCTGTAAAGACCCAACAGCGATCAAGTTAAAGAAGCCTGCGCGTTACATAGAGGCTACAGATTTTATACTAACGTTTGGTGGATAGCCACTCTGCCAAGGCCTGTGTTTCCTCGGGCTTCAACTTGCTTCCAAAAGCGGGCATTCCGTTGCCGCCGCCAGTAATTTGCTTTTCAATTTGCTCTTTGCTTAACCGTGCCCCGACTTGCTGCAAATTCGTTTTGGGCCCTACACGTCCTTCAAGGCCGCCGCCGTGACAGGAAAGGCAGCTTTGCTTATAAAGCGATTGAACCTGTTCGGGCGCACCGACCAACCCATCGTTTTGCGAAGCATTTTTTGCACCTCCAAAGGGCTCCTTGCCGCTATTTTGTGTATTGCTGCCGCAGCCAGATACGACACCAAAGGCTAGAAGTATAATAGCTGTTATTATTAATCGGGTCCTTGTATTCATTAGATAGCCCCCTCTGATTGTTTACTTCCTATGTATAGCAACCACCCTAAACCAAGCATACTCAGTCCACCAGCCCCTCCAAGCACAACCGAAGCCAAGCCCAAATATTGAATCGCAACCACAACAGTCAGCACAAACTGCCATATGCCGATATAGAGGATCGGTCTTCCGAGCCACGCCCCTAATTGAGCGAGTGATGCGGCTATAATGAATGATTTCAACAAGGCTATAAAGAATGGATTTGCAGCTTGCACATACCAATGCGTCCAAATGGCTCCTATGATGATGATAATAGACACGGCAGATAGACCTCCAGATATCGTGAATCTGGGTAAGGCACCAAGACGGATCTTTCTCCATAAAACGACAGCACTTGCAGCAAGTGCGATCCATAAAGGCAGCGGCTGCCAAGGATCTACATTCACCCATTGTCCGATAAATTCCAATGTGGAGGCGGTCACGGACTGGAAACCCCAAATTATCAGCCATATGAGATATGGACGTGAGCCTTGAATGTTCTGCCGTATAGCCTGCTTTGAGCTAACGGTTTCAACCGATTTCATCAATCATCACACCTTTTCTATAAATCAATTGCGATCTGCCGATGTAACAAAACGATGCTTTTTGGCATAGTCACGTGGAGATACGCCAGTCACTTTTTTGAAAATGCGGCTGAAATAAAATTCATCCGTGTAACCCACGCTGCTTGCGATCGATTTTAAACGGTAATCGGACAACATTAACAGCTCCTTGGCACGGTCAACACGGAGATGCGTCAAATAATCGATCGGGCTGTAGCCGATATATTTTTTGAATAATCGGGAGTAATGGCTTATACTCAAGCCAGCCATTTGCGCGAGCCCCTCAAGAGTCAAAGGCTCCTGATAATGGCCTACCATATAATCCTGGGTTAACTCTATGGCTGCTGTTGTATTTCCGGCCACCTTTTGCGCGCGGAAATCCTGAATTAATGTCATGAAAAACTCCAACAGCAATATTTTACGACGCATGGCCGTCATATGCCCCCGACGCTTCCATAATATGTCCAATTGCTCGAACAAATAAATAAGCTGGGGTGTGTTGTGTACGGTGTACATGCCCTCCAACGGAAATGGCGACTCTTCGGAGCTTCGGGAAATCCACTGTTCCTTCTCGTCGAAAGTTTCCGTATAATGAAAGCGAAAGAAATAGTATTCCAGTGGCTGCTCGGGATCGGTTTGCCTTTCTACTTCCATACCGGGACTGAAGGAGAAGAACTTACCAGGGTCTGCGGGATAATGGGTTCCATTAATAGTAAAGCTGCCTTTTCCTTTAATAATGAGCCAAATCGAATGATGCCGGATCGTTCGAGGCAGCTGCCGCCATTCAGGACTGCATTTTTGATGGCCGACTAGCAGCAGGGAAATTACTAGTTTGTTCAGTCTGGCAGCCAGTTCACCTGGAGTCAGCATGGGTCCCACTCCTTCATTAAAAGCTGCCATTTATTATACCACAATATGTATCACCAGAAGGAGAACTCATGGACACGACACATAAACAACAATACTTTTCAAATGAGCTGCTGGCCTGGTATCTTCGTCACCGACGTGATTTGCCATGGCGTCGAAGCCGCAACCCTTATTATATCTGGATTTCTGAGGTCATGCTGCAGCAAACGCGCGTAGATACCGTCATCCCTTATTTTCATCGCTTTATCGAACGGTTTCCGACTGTAGAAGCATTGGCTGAAGCACCGGAAGAGGACGTATTGAAGCTGTGGGAAGGTCTTGGCTACTATTCACGGGCGCGTAATTTGCAAGGGGCCGTCAGGGAGGTACATGAACGATATGGAGGTAAAGTTCCTGAGAGTAAAGAAGAAATTTCCTCACTTAAAGGTGTGGGGCCATACACTTCAGGCGCAATTCTGAGTATTGCCTATAATAAGCCGGAGCCTGCTGTTGATGGCAATGTGATGCGGGTATTATCGAGATATTTTTTGATTGAAGAAGATATAATGAAACCAAGCACGAGAGGATTAATGGAAAAGCTGGCGAAGGCATTAATTCCCGAAGGAGCTGCAGGGGATTTTAATCAAGGCTTGATGGAGCTTGGAGCTATGGTTTGTAAGCCGCGTTCACCAAACTGCCTGACATGTCCGGTAATGGAGCATTGTTCAGCACGTGAAGCGGGGATGGAGGAGCAGCTGCCAATTAAGAAAAAAGCGAAGCCCCCTCGTCCTGAGCAGCGGGTAGCGGCGTTAATTATAGGAAGCGGCGATCATGATGGCAAAGTTCTGATTCGTCAGAGGCCACAGGAGGGGCTGCTGGCTCGGATGTGGGAGCTGCCTCATATTGAGGTTCCGTACGCCTATACAGCCTCGATTTCGCCCTCGCCGGAACTCATACCTGAATCGTTCAAGCTGTTGACGGATCAACTGGCGGAGGAAACGATCGGTATTATTCCGGTGCAATGGTACATGCATGCCGAGCATACCTTTAGCCATATTCATTGGAACATGGAAATTATTTCATGCAATTTGGAGCCGGGGGTCATTCCAAGTCAATCTGGTATGCTGCTGCCTTCACATTACCAATGGGTAGAACCATCGACAATGGAAAATTATGCATTCCCGAACGTGTTTTTGAAAATATTGAATGCCTATTTTGCTGCCTGTACCAAGTAATAAGCTATAAGGGGAGAAGTCTTTTCATGGCTTCCATTTTTTTGATGTAGATCATTTTTTTCTCGATCGAAATGATCTGATCCTCCTGCAGCTCCTGCAGCACCTTGGTAACAGATTCCCTGACTGTGCCAGCCAGATTGGCAATCTGCTGGTGAGTCAGCTTCATGTTGATCATCAGCGTTCCTTGTTTAATGATGCCGTGGTCCTGGGCTAGTCTACACACCACTTTGATAATGCGCATCCGGACGTCAAGAAAGGTAAGATCATAAATTTGCTCATTCGCTTTACGAAGTCTCTCCATGGTGACCTCAAGAAGTCTCAGACTTAACTTAGGCGTTTGTTCGAGGAATTGATAAAATTCTGAACGCATCAAAGTGTAGATTTTACAATTTTCCAAAGTTTCGGCTGTTGCGGAACGGGTCAGGCCCTTTTGTATCAGCGACATTTCTCCGAAAAAGTCTCCATCACGGAATAGCGCTAGAATAATTTCCTTTGCATAATCAATCCGGTAAATTTTGACGACACCTGATTGAATAAGGAAAAATTCCTCTCCGAGATCCGCTTCGAAAAATAAAATCGTACCTTTTTTAAAATCACGCTCGACAAACAGAGGGGCGATTATTTCTAGGTCACTAACCGCCAAATCTTGGAATAGGGGTACATTTTGTAACAACGGGATTAAGCTTTTCATGAAAGAATTCATCTCTTTTCCATTCTTAATGAACGAGTGTATCCTCTCCGATACGATAAATCATGATGTGTAGATGACAGAATCATATTATCTCCTTCGGATGATGACTCAACTGCTCGTCCTGCGTAAAGTTCCAAATTCTTACCACAGGCCGCTGCTTGAACGGCGGGTTGATTTTGAATACAATGGCCGGATTGACCGGTGCTTAAACGAACGCTGAGGCCGACTGGATAAATGGCCACCTTATATCGGAAATATTCCACCTTACTCTTATCATACAACGTTCCAGCCTTTGTGGAAAGATTTTCTATATATGATCTAGTGGCAGGAAAGCCAGATAAGTTTGTAGAATGGTTATCCGGTTTTGGCGTCCAGTAATCCGACCCTTAGAGGCAACCAGATGTACGTTTGTAGAGGGTTGTCTAAGTTAGTAGTCACATAAAAAAACCGGAACTGGAGGGTATCCAGTGCCGATTTTTGGTTGCATGGTTATGATTAGACTATTATTTACCGACAGCTGCTGTGTAACGTTTGCCAACTTCATCCCAGTTAACAACGTTCCAGAAAGCTGAAATATAATCAGGACGTTTGTTTTGATATTTCAAGTAGTAAGCATGCTCCCATACATCCAGTCCGAGGATTGGTGTGTTGCCTTCGGAGATAGGGCTGTCTTGGTTAGGCGTGCTGCTTACAACCAATTTACCAGCTGGAGTTACGGAAAGCCAAGCCCAGCCGCTGCCGAAACGAGTAGCGCCAGCTTTAGCAAGATCTTCTTTGAACTTGTCGAATCCGCCAAGCTCTGCATTAATAGCATCAGCTAATGAGCCAGTTGGTGCGCCGCCGCCGTTAGGTCCAATGATTTCCCAGAACAAGGAGTGGTTGGCATGCCCGCCACCGTTGTTACGAACTGCTGCACGAATGCCTTCCGGGATGCTGTCCAAATTCGAAATCAATTCTTCAATGGATTTGGATTGAAGATCAGGATGAGCTTCCAAAGCCGCATTCAGGTTAGTTACATATGCGTTGTGGTGACGATCGTGGTGGATCATCATCGTAGTCTCGTCGATGTGTGGTTCCAAAGCGTTGTTTGCATAAGGAAGAGCTGGTAATTGATGTGCCATTCGTAAATACCTCCTAATAGTTATGTAGATTCCAATTCAATCCTATTATCGCCTATATTCCATATAAAAGCAACATGTATGTATATTAAGTATCCACCATGCTGTTCTCATCGGATTCAGACGCTAAGTCGTATTATTTCGAAAGTCCTACATAATTATCCACCTGGGGAACTATATTATTATCCATTATTTCAATAAATAAAGGTTGAAATGAATGTAAACGCTTTATATACAGCGCTTTCAGCAGATTGTGGATCATTTGTAAAGTTTTTTGGGTATTTTTAAATAAATAAGAAGGAATTTCGCAGGATTTGTCGTATTTTATACCAGATAGAAATAAACAAATCATGCCGTGGGGAGAGTTCCATTGATGCTTGTTCGTTCCTTTCAATTGTCCGACTATGTTTCTGTTACTGAATTATTCAAGCACGTATTAAGCGAAGCCTGTTATGAGGAAACTATGGAAGCTTTTGCAAGGCAACTTTCTTGGGATAGCGAGCTTGTACTGGTAGCTACCCAGAATGAACAAATCGTGGGTGTGATCGTAGGAACGATCGATAATCACAACGGCTATTTTTACCGTATAGCAGTTAGTACGGAATATCAGCGTCGTGGTTTCGGAAAAGCATTAATTGAATCGATGAGACAGCGTTTTGTACAACGTAAAGTCCGCAAGATTATGATTACTGTGGACGTTCATAACGAGATGGTTATACCTGTGTATGAATCAGCTGGTTACCAAGCTGCCGATTTCTCACGTTCGTCACACCGCTTGAGCATCGTAAACGGATAGTCTTTCGTTTCCTTAACAATACGGAGTGTTTATAACGGGCACGGTCTGTTCGCTAACAACGGAGGCTGTGTTTTTTTGTATTGACAAAACTGTTTTCCATTAACCAGATGTGTTATCATTTACGCAGGAACGTGTAGTTTTATGACCACAGACGGATTGTAGATGATCGCTCTACAAGCAGTTCAAAAGCTAGAACCAACCGATATCGTACGAGGCGATTAAAAAAGAGTGGACTCACATCATTCACCTTGGAGAAAGCCTGCTGAAGTCTTCGTTGGTCTTATGTTACATATAGAAGGGTATGGACCTCATGGCGACTTTTTCCACGCATATCATCAAAAGCTTTAAGCATGACGGACACTTGCACCGGATGTGGGTCGAGAATGCTTTGGTACCGGAATCGCTGCATCATGAATCTCACAGAGCGGAATCAATGATGATCCTTATCAATAGTCAGACGAAAATTATTGAAGCTGACGGGAAAGAGTGGGTAAGCCGGATTCCCGGTGTTTCTTTTTTTATCCCTAAGCAATGGTTTAATGTTGTCGCTCTTTTGGAAGAAACGGGTGTACGTTATTATTGTAATGTTGCTTCACCGCCTTATTTGAGCGGCAATGTGATTACATATATCGATTATGACCTGGATGTGATCCGGATGCCGGATGGAGCTGTGCATGTTGTGGATCAGGATGAGTATGAACAGCACAAGCTAATGTATCATTACTCTGCAATTGTAGAGGGAAAAGTGAAGCAGGGACTGAATGATTTATTAAGCCGTATTCAACTGGGGCAAGCGCCTTTTCAGGATGAATGGGTGCATTATTATCACCGAGAGTGGGAAAAGTGGAAAGGTTAAGTAAAGAACGGAGGCGGAGAATGGGCTTCTTTACTACCAAAAAATCGGAAGAACCGCTGCCAGCAGACATGTTGGTCGCCGATCATTCAGCCGGGCTTTTGACAGAGGTATGGAGTTGGACCAAATCTATTCTTATTGCATTATTGATTGTGGCGTTGGTCCATCAATATGGATTTCACCTTTCTACAGTAAAAGGAGCTTCCATGCAGCCTACTCTTGAAGAAAATGAGTTGTTATTTATCAATAAGACCGTTCATTTCCTTGGGAGTCCCAGCCGTGGGGATGTCGTAGTCGTTAAGGAGCCTGAAAGCAGCGAGCCCCAGTCTATATTTCTTGTCAAGCGCGTTGTAGCTGTGGCTGGAGATGAAGTCCGGATTCAGCAGGGAAAGCTGTATGTCAACGGTTTGTTTGCGACGGAGAGCTACACGGATTCACTCATTGAAGATGGTAGTCTGGAGCCTTATACGATACCACAGGGATCGTTGTTTGTAATGGGTGATAACCGTCATCGTCTTGCAAGCTATGATAGCAGGAGCTTTGGAGCTGTGTCTGTAGACAAAATTGAAGGGCGGGCGGAGTTCATTGTGTGGCCTCTGTCCAAGCTCAGAATGTTATAATTCCCAAACGAGGTGATGCAGAACATGACGGAGGCTGTGAACAAAAGTAACCGCATGGACTGGCATCGGTTGAAGCAAGACATGCTTGAGGCTGCTTCCGCGCTCGGTATTGATAAGATTGGGATTTCCAGCGCGGAGCCTTTTGTGGAATTAAAATCGATCCTGCTGCAGCATCGCGCCAAAGGCTATGAATCGGGCTTTGAGGAGAAGGATCTTGATAAACGGACAGAGCCTGCACTCAGCTTGGCAGAACCCCGATCGATCATTTCCATCGCTGTAGCCTACCCATCCAAGCTGTCCAATGCGCCACGCTCGGAGCGGGGTGCATACCGGGGTATCTTTTCACGCTCGGCTTGGGGTCTCGACTATCATCAGGTGCTGCGTAACCGACTGCAGCGGCTAGAGGCCTGGATTCGCGAACGAGTTCCTGAGGCTCGGATGGAAAGTATGGTAGATACAGGAGTCTTGGTAGATCGAGCAGTTGCGGAGCGGGCAGGACTTGGTTTTATCGGGAAGAACTGTTCAGTGATTACTCCCGAATTCGGTTCATGGGTATATTTAGGTGAAATGATTACGAATTTGCCTCTGCCCTTTGATGTACCCGTCACAGAAAGCTGCGGCGACTGTACCCTGTGTATAGATGCCTGTCCAACTGGAGCTTTGGTTGGCCCCGGACAGCTGAATGCCCCTCGCTGTATTTCCTATGTAACCCAAACCAAGGGGCATGTAGAAGATGATGAGATGAAAGAAAAGATCGGAAACCGTCTATATGGCTGCGATACGTGCCAGATTGTGTGCCCGAAGAACAAGGGGAAGAACTGGACGCATCATCCCGAGCTTCAGCCGGATGCAGAACAGGTTAAGCCGCTGCTGCTTCCACTCTTGAAGATGAGCAATCGTGAATTCAAAGAGCGTTTTGGTACAAGCTCTGCTGCGTGGCGCGGCAGGAAGCCTATTCAACGCAATGCAATTTATGCGTTAGGACATTTTAAAGATCAAACAGCTGTGCCCGTTCTTCACGAATTGCTTATGACAGATGAGAGGCCGGAAATCAGAGCTTCCGCTGCATGGGCATTAGGAAGAATCGGAGGCAAGCAGGCCGAAATGGCCATAGAAGAAGCACGTGGCAAAGAACGGCAAGAAACGGTTCTTATGGAGCTGGATAAAGCAATTCAATCCTTCAAGCTATGAAATAATTGATTTCACTATCAGACTACGGTATGGAATTGGAAGGACAGAACATAGGCTTTGTCAAATCAAATATGGACGTGTTACACACGATTTCAACAGCTATTTTGAGCCGTCAACACGTTCGGAACGGAGACCCAATGAGATACGTACACATTGATAATGTAGAGCCAGGGCAGCATTTGGGGAGGACGATTTTTTCCGGTAACGGTGCCGTTTTATTATCGGATGGGGTGCAGCTTACAGTTTATATGATAAATACGCTGAACCGCATAGGGGTTACGATGGTTTATATTAAAGATCCGCTGTTTGAGGATATCGAGATTGTGGATATTGTTTCCGAAGAGACGAAGCGGGCGGTGATGCAGCGGATGGGACAAACCTTTGATTCCATTCGCTCTGGTAAAGACTTCAATACACGTAACATTAACGGAAGCATTGATAATTTGCTGGATGAAATTATGAAAAATAAAGATGTGCTGGTCCAGCTGTCTGATATCCGCACGAAGGATAATGAAATGTATGTTCATGCGCTTAATGTCAGCATGATGTCTGCATTGATCGGAATTCAAATGGAGCTGTCCATGAACCAACTGAGGGAGCTCGTTATCGGTGCGATGCTTCATGATATCGGGAAGGTTGAGTTGATCACGGACGATACGTCCGAGGATTTAAAGAAGCACCACACCTGGCGAGGGTTTGAGATGTTGAAGAACAAACGTGAGCTAAGCCTGCTAATTGCCCATGTTGCTTTTCAGCATCATGAGAAGATGAACGGGAGCGGCTTGCCAAGAGAGATGCAGGGAGATCAAATCCACCTGTATGCACGAATTGTAGCTGTTGCGAACACCTACGATAATCTGCTGTTTGATTCTTCACAGGGTCGGCGTTTGCTGCCGCATGAAGCCTGTGAACATATGATGGTCTTGGCAGGCGAGGAGCTTGACAGGGAGATTGTCATTCAGTTTCTGCGAACGATTTCTGTCTATCCTACCGGTACTTCTGTTAAGCTGTCTTCTAGGGAAACAGGTGTAGTAGTGGGGCAGCACAGAGGGCTTCCAGGACGTCCTGTCGTCAGAGTCGTTAAGTCAGAATCAGGAACGGATCTGGAGGTCATAGAGGTCGATCTTGCCAAGCATACAACCGTATTTATCGATAGTGTGCTGCAGTAAGAAACAGGAAATCCTTTGTGAACATTATTAATAAAAGTGAGTTGTGCCCAATCCTCTTATTTGTTAAGATACAGTAATGATCAATAGTAGTGAGGTGAATGAGCAACGATGTGGAACTATATCATTCCAATAATAACTTTGCTTTTGGGGGGAGTCGGTGGTTTCTTTGCAGGTGTGTATTATTTGCGCAGGCAACTTGAAAAGATGCAGAGCAATCCCGAAATGCTACAGGAAATGGCCAAGAAAATGGGCTACAATCTGGACAAGAAGCAGCTTGGCAAAGCACAGCAAATGATGAAAAATCGGAAATTTCGTCCTTAACCATAGAGAGGTGGAACCGAGTCATGCCAGCCAAAGATTATAGAAATACGAGTGTAATTAATAACCGTGCACTAATCGAAGGGCATGTCCGCGAAATTTTGCGGTTGATTGGTGAAGATGTGGATCGGGAGGGGCTGCAGGAAACACCAGCGAGAGTAACCCGAATGTATGAAGAAATCTTCGCAGGCTATGAGGCGGATTACAAGGATATATTAGGTGTAACCTTTGACGAGAAGCACGAAGAGCTTGTTATTATAAAAGATATCATCTATTACAGTCAGTGTGAGCACCATATGGCGCCATTTTTTGGCAGCATTCATATTGGTTACATTCCCAGCGGGAAAATTGCCGGACTCAGTAAATTTGCCCGATTGGTTGATGCGGTAACCCGCAAGCTTCAGGTACAGGAGCGCATTACGTCCGATTTGGCGAATATTTTGGAAGAGGAATTGGCTCCACATGGCTGTATGGTTGTTGTTGAAGGCGAACACTTGTGTATGTGCTCCAGAGGCGTGAAGAAAACAGGCAGTAAGACAGTAACTTCAGCAGTGCGCGGTACGTTCCGTACGAATGAGGCGCTCCGTTCAGAGTTTTTATCCTTAATCAGGCATTAAACCAATAAACAGGCTAACGTCCCTCTAATGAAGGATGCAAGCCTGTTTTTTTAAGAAAGATCCGCATTTATAGTTTTTGAGCGTTGCAGAACGATACTTATCTCGCAATGAAACGACTGCCCAAACATGGCTGTAGATTCGACGGATGATCTCTGACTCTCAGTGCTTCTTATTATTTTCCACTGTCAGCAGAGAGAATCGGTTGGGCACTCATCCCCTTAAGGAACCCCATCGCCACGGATAGATAGGTTCTTTTTTGTGCTTTGAATATTAGCTCATGCGTATCATTAGGCAGCAGCCACAGCTGTGCGTTGGAGCTGGCAGATTGATTGCGGAAAATGTCCTGAACCATTTCATAAGGGGCACGTTGGTCCTGTTTGCCATGGATAAATAAAATGGGCATCGGATATTGTGCTTCCTTGACCTGAGTATAAGGAATTTGATTCAGACTAACTCCATTAATTAACGGGAAAAATAAATGAACGAGAGCCAGTGAAGGGAACTTCGGCAGGTTCGCTATTTGTTTCATATTGTGATACATCGTTTCAGGCTCCAGAATGAAGGTGCTGTCCAGAATCATCCCGTCAATATCTTTAGTCTGTAGCGCCGCCTGCAGAGCCGTACCTGCCCCCATAGAGAAGCCCCATATATATACGGACTCTGAACCTTTATCTTTGGCATATTTGACGGCACCAAGCAATTCCTGGGACTCGCGAATTCCGCCGGTTGCGCTGATCTTGGGTTGTACATATCCGTAGTCGAACATCAGCACGTTGTAATTTTGCTTATGAAGCTCTTGTGCCAAGCTGTACAAAGGTACCCAGATCTCCTCTCTATTACCGCCGTAGCCATGGGAGAATATAACGGTTTTGCTATGGGAAGAGGGAGCTACTGCTGGGATATACCAGCCTGATAAAATGG
The DNA here is from genome assembly GCF_900114475.1 of Paenibacillus sp. 1_12. GTDB lineage: Bacteria > Bacillota > Bacilli > Paenibacillales > NBRC-103111 > Paenibacillus_S. The sequence goes on from NZ_FOTE01000014.1 coordinate 147,648, forward strand.
TGCTGTCGTTCAAGCTCGGAAATGTAATGTCTTCATAAGCAGCTCCGAACGACAAGCTTGGATTAGAGCGCAATGGATCGATATGGGGCCTTGCCAATGTCCAGGCAATATAGGCGTGGAATGCCATAACCAGACTAAATAAGAGGAGTAGTAAGGAAATGAGTGCAATCAGCACCTGTTTAACTCTTCGTTTAATCTGTATCGGTCGATTGAGAGCGGTTTCTAATTGGGCTGTAGTGATTTGAACGGATGGCAAAGGGTTTGTTTCCATCGAAATCCCTCCTAGTTGACTAAAATAACATGTTGTTGAGAATGCACAGCGGATGGCTATTTGCTTAGATAATAGGATTACGATGATAGGTTAATAGTTAACTCGTAATTCGTACTCATTCATCTTAATACTTCTTATAGTAAGACCGGAATCGGGTATCGTCAATCAACGGGGAGAAATGTAAACATGCTGTAATATACATGTAACAGTAGCAGCCCAGCAATGAATTAAAGTCAATAAACACTTTGCGGTAAATGCGGACTTGAGTTATACTATATGTAACAGGGTTTCACCAAGTGAAACGAAAAATCGGGGGAAATTGTGATGGAGGACGGCAAATTGACTGTGCGTGCGGTTGAGCGCGCTTTGGATATACTGCTTTGCTTTACGGATGAACCTGATCTGAGCTTGACGGAAATTGCCGTCCGCGTTTCTCTGCATAAAAGCACAGTGCATCGCTTATTAGCTTCACTGGAGGGAAAGGGCTTTATATTGCGTGATTTTGCAACGGATAAGTATCGATTGGGCTTTCGTATTTGGGAGCTGTCTGCCAATATGGTGCATAGCGATGATCCTGCAATGATTCTGCTGCCGGATATGGAACGATTGCGTGATCAGTTGGATGAGACGATTAGCCTCTACGTATGTGACGGCTTGGAGCGTGTACGCGTACAGGCGGTTGAGAGCAATCAAGCGATAAGGCGCGTGGCGCCTATTGGTGCAAGGCTGCCTTTGTATGTCGGTGCGTCCAGCAAGATTCTGGTAGCCTTCGCCGATCCACAGCTGCTGGAGTCACTACTGAAAGCTGATAATCTGCCAACGGCAATGGAACGTACTGTATTTCTTCGGCAGCTGGCTGAGGCTAAGGAGCTTGGTTATGCAACTAGTGTCGAAGAACGGGAGCTCGGCACAGCAGCTGTAGCTGTACCTATCTACAATCAGGCACAGCAGCTGGTGGCTTCACTAGCGGTGAGCGGACCTTCCAATCGATTGACATTAGCAAAGATGAAGGAGCACGCTCCTGTATTGATCGAAGCTGCTCGCCGAATGGGCAAGATGCTCAGATGAGTGAATCGCATAAAAGATCCTAACACAGCTTACCGGTCGATCGGGTGGGCTGTGTTATTTTTAAAAACTATCCTAATTCTACGCCTTCAATTAGAGACTTGTGAAATCAATTGAAAAGCCTCATGAACCATTGATTATGGTTTATGAGGCATAAGGATGACGGATCTTGTCCTTCCACTGAATCTATGGCTTATGGGGTAACAGGTTCTGGTTTTTGCTTATCCAGCTTGACGGTAAGTGTAATCGTCCCGCCCTTTTTATTAATGATTGACGTGTTCCTCTGCTGTGTACGGAGTCCAACTGTCTGGACTCCGTTAACATCAATGGTCATGGGGAATAATTCCTGTTTGTACAAGGTGGCTTTACCGCCAATATTCACTATTAGATCGACCATTTCTGTTTTATCTTGGCTAGCCAGATTAATAGTGAGGTATCTATAGTCCTGCGGAATAACGGCTGTGTCAATCTCGCCATCTTTCTTCACGTTCTTAGCCAATGAACCCTGATCGTTACTAGGTCCTTGCAGTTTAAAGTAATCGCGTACCTTGACGGTTGTGGGGTTGGAGCTGCTGCCTTCTGTCGTGCCTCCATAACCACCGTAGCCATTTCCAATAGAGCCTGCTAAGCCGCCGCTGACGCCTTGATCTCCAGTATTGGCTTGCTCAAGGCTAATGTTGGTGTAATCAGGCAGCCAATAATTTTTCTTGAGAAAGTTATATATACGATTTAGGATCGTTACAGCTTCTGCTCTCGTGACTTTGTCCAAAGGACGAAAGTATCCATCCGCGGTTGCCGTCATGATCCCGGAAGCCTGCAGGCTGGCCAAGCTACTTGCCTGGGCATTGGAGAATCCATCTGTTCCAAAACCGCAGTCGACTGCATCTGTTCCGAGAAATAACGAGGGCAAAACCCCATTACTGGTCGTGATCTGTACGTTGACGGTTTCCAATCTTCTATCCGCTTTTACAGCAGCATCATAATCTTCTTTATTTTTATAAAATTTCACAGGAACATCCTTGAGACTGGCTACAACAGAACATACATCATTAGGACTTAAACGTCGATCAATCAAGCGAGTATCAAAAAAAGAATATAGCATGTTAGACAGCTCAAGTCGACTTAGTTCTGTATCAGGCAAGAAAGTAAGCCGTCCGCTCGGATCAACCCCGTACACACCCCATTGGAACGATTGGTTGTAAATCTCCGAAATAGGCTTATAGGCCCAATGTTGAGGAGTTACATCGGAAAATCCATCAATCTTTTGTTGTCCTGACGCAGTCAAATTAGGTCGGTACGTATTAAATAGCTTGTAAATCATTTGGGTCCATTCCGCTTTGGTAATCGTCTTATCCGGTCGGAAAGTACCATCCGTATAACCGGTCAGCACCTGTTTTTCTGCCATTACATAAATCGAGCTCACAGCCCATGCCTTCTGTTGCATATCGATATCGCTGAAGGAAACCTCGGCTTTTGCGGAAGGTCCGGGCACTATCAAAGCAACAGCCAATAGTAAGACAATCGACTTCATCTTTTTAACATATGTACCTATCATTCTTCAAACCTCCAATCTCATCCCTTATATCATCGGTATTACGTGTGTAAAAGTTGATATTTACGAGTAAATTGAACCGATTTCCACCTGTCTATAAGGTTGAGCACGATTGAAGCGCTGAAAATCGCTCTATATGGAACTTTTTTCAGTGATCATTAAAAAAAACTCGCCATCAAGCCGATATAATAATCATAGTCTAGTGGAGAAATTCTGTTTTAGGCAAATAATGCTAGTGGGGTTTAAGAATAGGGCGGTGGTTGTGAAGAGAGTGTAAGAAAGTTTGGGCCAAATCATAATTCATAATTAAGGAGCGATTGCATTGAAATACTTGAAACACATGAAGAAAATAATAAATATAACGCTAATGCTGGCTTTGTTGGTATCGATAATTCCGTTGCCTAACGCTATTGCTGCAACATCTGCAAATTTCTTCCTTCCCGACGATGCAAAATTGCGTGAAACTGGAAATATGGACATTACTACAACAGCTATTCCACCTTCACTTACAGCACCTGGTAATTTAAATCGTAATACTGCAAAAATCTCCAATGCCAGCACAATCTCCATTGCAGGTACGTTCCAACAGGTAACTGGAACTACATTGTCAGTTACGGTTGAACAAATTACCTCGATTAATGGAAGTGCTTGGACGCCTCAAGTAGGCAGAATCTTCAATACGTCCGTGGGTGCTACGAACAACCGTTTTCAGGTAGCCAACGTACAGTTATTTCCTGGTTATAACCGGGTAACCTTTACTGGTGCACAGGGCGCAAGCAATAAATCCGATGTGTTCTATGTGCTATATGATTCCGCTCCGCTCATTAATAAATTGCAAATTACAGCAGGCGGTAGCTATGACTTGAATGAAAGTGCAGATCTGGTTCTGACCTCAAACTCTGCGTACATTCAAGGGGAAGCAAGTAATGCTAAAACGGTTACTGTGAACGGGCAAAATGCGACTGTATTACCTAATGGACTATTTTACTCTCCAGCGATTACTCTAACACCAGGGCTGAACAAGTTTGCTATTGTCTTAGCGAATGATACGGATTCTGTTAGCGTAAAGCGTCAAGTGTATTACTATGATAGCACCAAACCGTTTAATGGAGTCGATGTTACACTCGGAACCGAAACTCAATCCATTATTAATCAAACAGTAACACCTACTTTTACAGGTGCAGGAACTACAGCAGAGCTAAGATTGGATTTCCTGGTTCCTTATCAGTCAACAAAATTTGATAATGGACATGCTGACATTTTTATAAATGGTGATAAGGTTAAGATTAAAAGTATACTCGCACCAATACCGACAGATCCTTTAATAGAAGTAGTAAATGAGACCGTCATTAATAACACATACGGCACTCCAGCATACAAAAAGGTAATTCTAACGACAGAGCCTTATAACTTACAAAAATCTGGCGTAGTTGTAAACCCCACACAGAATGTGTTCATCAGTGTCGATTATCCGAAGAATGATCCACTTAACCCTCAAATGGTACCTTCTCCTTCAGGAGGAACATTTACGTACAAATTGGCAGCGAATCAAACCTTGGTGAAGAATGTAACTATATTGACTGGATATGATGGTATCTCTGCTATCGATGATAATACACCAAGTGCGCCTTTTGATGGCTCACAGGTATCAGGACCGGAATTCTATGTGCTGGTAGATGCCTCAAAGCCAATAGCGCCTGTTGTTGCACCGACTGCAGATAATCTAAGAGTCAATATTCAGCCTGCAGGCACTGCCACACTGGGTGTTGAACAGCTAACAGATCTAACTGATCCGGCTGCACCTACAGGTCCTGCTATCACGGGGACAAAGAGTGGGCAGCAGCTTTATAAAATTACCGGATTACCTGAAGGTGCTCAAACACTTGCATTTTCTGTACTTAATGGACCTGTTACCTTTACAGGTAAAATCACATACGTATCCAAAATTTATGTAGATCTGGAGAACCTCTATGACGAACAGGTTTTTCCGATAAACTCCATTTCGGGCGGGCAAAAAGTAGTATTAAAAGGTAAGCTTCTTGGTTTCGGTGTTAATAAAATCAATGAACAATTGATTATTAATAATGTACCAAGTTCTGCATTGACCACATCGATACCATTTACACTTAGTACGATGAACGCAGACGGATCATATGATTTTGGACCCATCGACTTGCCGATTGATGTATCTGGGCCCCTTTTCACTGGGCGCAACACGATTAAGATATTGGTTGATTATAGCGATCCTACCGTACCAGGAGGAATTCTGCGTAAATATGTTAAAACAGTCACCTTCTATGTAGTAGACAGCAACACGCCTACTATTAAAGACGTTCGACCGCTCACGCCACCATCTGCTTCAGTTGGACATGTGAACAATTTAGGCAGTACGAATGCATCAGATTATTTGCCTGCTTCACCAGAGTTTACTTTTAATAATTCTTTAAATATATATACAACGACACTGTCTAAATTCGACTTATACATTAACGGTTCCGGTGCGGACGCGGTGACCGTTAGAGACGGATCGACATCGCCAATCTTTATTGCAGACCCCACCGCACCGTTTACAACATTGCCGGGAACTGCTGGAATCTATGAATCGGCGGACTTCAGCGGTAATAGAAGTGATTTCAGGATTCGACTGAATAATGTTGTCATCACAGCAGGTTCACCACGCGTTTACACTATCGATTTTACTAATGCCAGTGGAGCGAAGGTAACGCAAACTCTTACCGTTCAGAGCCAAAGTGTTCCATATACGGTGCTTGCACCTAAGGCCAATACGGGCAATGCGATCATTGTAAATAGAAACTTTGTATTGTTTGATGTAGAGGCTGTTGGAGCCACTGACGTACAAATTAATGGGAAGTCTGCTACATTACGATCGGATATTCCTAATCGTTATGTATATACTCTGACCGGCTTGAAAGGTGATACGGAAAATAAAATATCATTAGTAGTCAAAGGTAAGACTGCAGACGCTAAAGAAACAATTACAGTAAAGTATGTAACCAACCCGGCTGTTGGTTCGATGTTCATGGAGCCGATGGGGACTAAGCACACTGTATTCAATAAAATGGTTCAGCTTTCTTTCCCTAAAGGAAACGCGCTTAGGCGTGTTGTTGATGGGAAGATTGAACCTCAAGTTAATCTGTTGTTCGGAATAGCTGATCCTAAGAATGGTAATACGGATTTGGTTAACGACTATAATCAAGTCGTTGGTACTGAAATTGATTATCGAACAGCAAATACTAGCGCAGAACCAAAAACAAAGATTCAGCAGTCTACTATTCAAATTGTAGCTCCGTTATTGACCCAATTTGCGAATGGGTTTGGAAGTCATTTCACTCAGATTTCTGATTATTATTGGATTTCTGCAGGACTTGGGGAGAAAGGTAAGGTAGGTGAAACTGCATACAAACCAGCAACCGGCGGTTTACCACCTTATTCAGCAGAAGCGGTCGATTATATGTATACACGCTACGACACAAGCAGATTAGTAGCACCAAGCGACCGTGGAACCTTGACTTTAAAATACAATGCAGATGTTGTTGATCAAGCTGCTCCAGAAGTTACCGTTTATTATTTAGGAAATGACGGGATCTGGAAAAATCTTGGTGGAGAGGTTAATGTTAAGGCGAGTACGATAACAGTGCCTTTTGACAATTTTGGTTACTACGTGGTAGGCAAACTGAAATACGGCTATGAAGATATATCTAACCATCAATGGGCGCGTAATATTTTGCAGTCTCTGTTAGCTAAAGGTTATATGGCTGCGCTCCGCAGTAATGAATTCGGAACTTCTGATTTTGTGAGTAGAGGCGAATTTGCATCCTTGCTTGTTCGTGCTTTAGGAATGAGAATTAACGCTGAGGGGCAAGGTAGCTTTATCGATGTGCCGTTAAATTACAATGCCAATGCCGTTACTTGGACTTCTGCGGAAATCGAAACGGCTGCTCGAGCAGGTATTGTTCAAGGCCTTAATGATCAGGTATTCGGGGTCAATAATGATTTAACTCGTCAGGACGCAGCGGTTATGATCTCACGTGCATTGAATGTGAAGCTTGCGGTCAATGATGACAAGTTATTAGCCAAGATTGAGAAAGCTTTTTCCGATAGCGATAGCATTAACATCTACGCTCGACCTGCAATTGATGCATTAAACTCGGCAGGTATCATGGTCGGTAGTAATGTTATTTCTCCGATTCCAACGAAAAACAAACCGCTTGTTAACTTTAACCCTTTGTCCAGAATGACAAGAGCTGAAGCTGGACAAGTTGCTGTACGTCTATTGCAAAAATATCTGAAGGCTCTGCCAGCCAACCTATAGGGAAAGCTGCGTTGAGTATGTAGCCATAAATAACTGCAATAAAGGAATCAAACAAAAGGCTGTCCCCAGTAGATATTTACTTAAGGGACAGCTTTTTTGTTTGGTTCAGTTCGATTAATTATTGATGTAAACAGATTTAATGAATAAGAGGCTGGCCCTTTGAAGTATTACACTTCGGGCACAGCCTCTTATCTATACAGTCGTTCCTTAGGACGATAATACTTGTATACTTATTCCGCGATCATTTGGCGCAGTACAGTTTGCAGAATACCGCCATTACGATAGTAATCGATATCAACCGAGCTATCCAAACGGACAACCACTTCAAAGCTGAAGTTGGTTCCGTCTTGACGGGTAGCGGTCACCGTTACATCTTGGCCTGGCTGCACATTGTTGTTCAAGCCAGTAATATCAAAGGTTTCAGTACCTGTAATACCAAGTGCACTCCAACCATGACCTGCTTTGAATTGAAGAGGAAGCACGCCCATACCTACCAAGTTAGAGCGGTGAATACGCTCAAAGCTTTCAGCAATTACAGCTTTTACGCCTAATAGGAATGTACCCTTAGCCGCCCAGTCACGGGAGCTGCCTGTACCGTATTCTTTACCTGCAATTACGACAAGATTCGTGTCTTGATCTTGATACTTCATGGAAGCATCATAAATCGATTCGACTTCTCCTGTTGGAAGGTAGGTCGTAACGCCGCCTTCGGTTCCAGGTGCTACCTGATTACGAATCCGGATATTAGCGAACGTTCCGCGCATCATGACTTCATGGTGTCCGCGGCGTGATCCGTAGGAGTTGAAATCTTCTTTCTTTACGCCATGCTCCATCAAGAACTTACCAGCAGGGCTGTCAGCCTTAATGTTACCGGCAGGAGAGATATGGTCAGTTGTTACCGAATCGCCAAGCAGTGCCAAAGTTTTTGCTCCGTGGATATCAGCCATATCGGCGATACCATCACCCAAACGTTCGAAGAATGGAGGGTTTGCGATATAAGTCGATTTTTCATCCCACTCATACAGATCGCCTTCCGGCACTTCAATCGCATTCCAACGCTCATTGGCACGGAATACATTGGAGTATTTTTCGCGGTAAATGCTTGGGCTCATTGCCGTTGCAATAGCTTCTTGAATCTCTGCGTTGGAAGGCCAAATATCTTTTAAATAAACAGGTTGATTCGCTTGGTCGTAACCGATAGGATCATTAGCCAAATCAATGTTCACTGTTCCAGCCAAGGCGTAGGCAACAACTAACGGCGGAGATGCCAAATAGTTGGCTTTGACTTGAGCATGTACACGACCTTCAAAGTTCCGGTTACCGGATAACACGGCAGCTACTGTCATATCATTATCCGTGATTGCCTGACTCACTTCATCTGGCAAAGGACCGGAGTTTCCGATACAGGTGGCACAGCCGTAACCTGCAACGAAGAAGCCAAGAGCTTCAAGGGATTCCAGCAAACCTGCATTTCTTAAATAATCAGTTACAACCAGTGAACCTGGAGTCAAGCTGCTTTTAACGTAAGCAGGCTTTCTTAGGCCGCGGGCAACTGCTTTTTTGGCAACCAATCCAGCACCGAGCATAACGCTTGGGTTGGAAGTGTTGGTGCAGCTAGTGATAGCGGCAATAACAACAGCGCCTGTGCCCATTTTGCTAACATCGCCATTGGCATGCTGCACATCAATAACTTCTTCGATTTTGGCGTCACTTAAGCCGTAGCCGCCTTTTTCGATTGGTGTGCGGACAATATCATGGAATGCTTGTTTCATGGAAGTTAATTCAACACGATCCTGTGGACGTTTCGGGCCAGCCAAGCTTGGTACGACGGCTGACATATCCAGTTCAATAACATCACTGAAGGTTGGGTCCGGCGTATCATCAGTACGGAACATGCCTTGTGCTTTATAGTAAGCCTCAACCAGAGCGATTTGATCATCCTCACGGCCTGTTCCTCTTAAATAATTAAGCGACTCGGAGTCAACAGGGAAAAATCCTACAGTTGCGCCGTACTCTGGAGCCATATTGGCAACTGTTGCACGGTCAGCCAGACTAATATTGCTAAGACCAGGTCCATAAAATTCAACGAATTTACCGACTACTCCTTTTTTGCGAAGCATTTGGGTAACGGTAAGAGCCAAATCAGTAGCGGTCGAACCTTCTGGAAGATTGCCGGTTAATTTAAAACCAATAACCTCAGGTGTGACAAAATATAAAGGTTGTCCAAGCATACCTGCTTCAGCCTCGATGCCGCCAACTCCCCAGCCTACGATACCAAGACCATTGATCATCGTTGTATGGGAATCCGTACCTACCAGCGAATCTGGATATACTTCGGTTTCGCCATCAACGACTTTAGTTGCCGCTACGGAAGCCAGATACTCCAGGTTAACCTGATGGACGATACCTGTAGCAGGTGGAACAGCACGGAAATTGTCAAATGCAGTTTGTGCCCAGCGAAGGAAACGATAGCGTTCTTCATTACGCTCGAATTCGATATTCATATTCGTTTCGAGAGCATCCTTGGTGCCAAAAGCATCAACCATAACCGAGTGGTCAATTACTAAATCAACAGGTACAAGTGGATTGATCTGCTTCGGATTTCCGCCTGCAAGCTTAACAGTATCTCTCATAGCAGCCAGATCGACAACGACAGGAACGCCTGTGAAATCCTGCAAAACAATACGTGCTGGGATAAAAGGAATTTCTTTGTCGTTTCTTTCCTCAGTCCAGGTTGCGATTTGTTTTACGTGTTCTGCTGTGATAGCTCTGCCGTCAAACTGACGAACAGCTGCTTCCAGAAGCACCTTAATCGAGAAAGGCAGCGCGGAGATGTTGCCGTGTCCTTGTTCTTGAAGTCCAGGTAAGCTGTAGTAATGGTACGTCTTTCCATTAACCTCGAGAGGCTTGCGGACGGAGTATTGATCTTTTTTTGTCATGTGTGAATGTCCTCCTTTGAATGATAAGTCTGTAGTTCAGGATGAGCCATTTTCCAAAACAACTTCTGTTTCATAGAATGAAACAAGATTTCATAATTGTTATATGTTAAGTATACATGCTGCGGAAGGCTACGTAAAGGTTAAATTGAATCATTATAAGACGTGTTCCTTCATATATTGGAATCATTAAGAAGTATGCTTGAGCTTGTCCTGACTGTTATACAAATTGGATGAAAATCGGTCATTTGATATCAATGGAGGTAGACCGCATGTCATGGAAAATGATGCTTTATGAATATGTTCATCATAAAAACCAAATGAATCTGGATTATTCAATTGAGCCGCTGCTCCCATTTGTCACCGATATTCCATTCCTGCAAGCACAAATCAAGCGTTTGGCACGAACCTCGCAAAACGATCAGGATCGGCGCTATTCCCCTGTAAAAAACGAAACAAGACTTAAGATTATGCAAACGAATGAACAGCCTACATATGTGACCGCAGAAATCAGACTTAGGCAGTCCATGGTCGGAATCATTGGAGTGACAGAGCTTGAAGAGCAGCGGTTGGAAAGTGAGCAGCTGACCTTTGAGGAGCAAGAAGGAAAATGGGTGATTATTAATATTCAATCTACTAGTAATGAGCTGCTTGAGCCTTCACAGCGGGTGGTTATGAATCCTTCATCAGCATCAGTCTCCCCTAACGACGATCAAGGGTCAGTGAGACTATCCTCGATGCCGTTTTTAAATTATGAAGTTCTTCCTTATTTGGAGCCGGGACCTAGAAAAATATACTACGATCGTCATAAATCAGTTCAGTATGCCGAGCAATGGTGGGATCAAGCGAATCCGGCCTACCTGGAGTTTGAAGTAGACTGTAGTAACTATATATCCCAATGCCTCTTTGCAGGTGAAGCCCCGATGCACTATACTGGAAAAAGGGATTCTGGCTGGTGGTATAAAGGACGCCATAACAGTCAGGAGCTATGGAGCTTCAGCTGGGCTGTAGCACAGAGCCTCCAAGGATATATGACATCGAATGATCATGGACTGCGGGCGAAAGAAGTCCATAAGGCCGAATTACTTGAGTTGGGAGATGTCATTAGCTACGATTGGAATGGTGACGGACGTTATCGCCACAGCGCGATTGTGACTGCTAAAGATGCCAATGGAATGCCCTTGGTCAATGCACATACGACAAATAGCAAGCATAGATACTGGAGCTACAAAGATTCGTATGCTTGGACTGAACGGACAAAGTATCGGTTTCTGCATGTGGTCGACCAAGACTAATAGTTCGACATGCTCTTAGCTTACGGGAATTAGTAAGTTACTATTCACATCTAACAATTCATTTTCGGAGGTTATTATGAACGACAAAATTCGCATTGGCTTAATTTACGGAGGAAAGTCTGGAGAGCATGAAGTGTCGCTTCAAACCGCGCTTGCCGTAACAGCAGCCATTGACATGAGTAAATATGAAATCATACCTTTTTACATAACCAAACAAGGCGAATGGCGTTCAGGCTTGCAGCTGCAAGGGCCGCCGGAGCATATTGCGGAGCTTCAATTTGAACAGGCTGCTAACCCTGATAAAGCATTTTCCATTCAGCCGATCTTTAATTCGCTGCAGCATGCAGGTTCGAGTGCGGCTAATGATGCGGACTCAATAAAACAAATTGATGTCGTTTTACCTTTATTACATGGTACTTTCGGAGAAGATGGTACGATTCAGGGCTTATTGGAAATGGCGAATATCGCTTACGTAGGTGCAGGTGTTCTGGCTTCGTCGGTCGGTATGGACAAGGTCATGATGAAAAGGGTTTTTGAGCAGGAAGGCTTGCCGCAATGTATATTCCGTCACTTTACAAGAACACAATGGGAGAAGGACAATGCTTACTTTGTCATGGAGATTGAAGTGGCTATCGGCTATCCTTGCTTTGTTAAACCAGCCAATCTCGGGTCAAGTGTAGGAATTAGCAAAGCCAAAAATCGTGAGGAGCTGATCGAAGCTATTCATAGTGCCTTCCTATATGACCGTAAAGTCATTGTAGAAGAGAATGTGAATGCTCGTGAGGTCGAGGTGGCGATTCTGGGTAATGATGAGCCTGAAGCTTCTGTGGTGGGCGAAGTAGTTTCCTCCAACGAGTTTTACGATTATAAAGCCAAATATGTAGATGGCACTTCCTCCATGATCATACCAGCTGAAATTTCCGAAGAGCTGTCTGATCGAATTAGAGAGCTTGCGGTACGTGCGTACCAGGCAGTGGACGGATCTGGGTTATCCCGAATTGACTTCTTTGTAAGAAGAGAAGACAATCACATATTCATTAATGAAATAAATACGATGCCCGGATTTACGCCTTTCAGCATGTATCCTTTGCTATGGAAGGAAACCGGCAAGCCTTATGCTCAATTGCTGGATGAACTGATTGTGCTCGCACTAAAGCGTCATCAAGACAAGCAGCGGCTGCAATATTCGTTTGAGGTATAAATGGAAATTAGCTTAGCAATACATGTCTCTTATGATGATTAACAAATTAAAGGTGAGAGAAAGGGGTATATCAATGGGGTTTCAAACTGAGTTCAATTCCGTATGCAAGTTTAAATCCGAGCAGGAGCTCTATGAATTGTTGGAGTATGGCCGGAGTAAAATGGTTAAAAGCGGATTTCGTGTGTTCCCTACAGGTCAAATGGTTATTGCATACAGCTTGGATAACAAAGCGGTTGCCATTGTCAAAATTTTGGTGTCGATCGCCGAAATTAATTTTCAAGGGGAAGAAATAACCCAAGTGGAGATGGAGCTTGTTCGCCGATTGACAGATGAAGAAGCACGTATTCAGACGGCATTGGCTGATGAAATGTTTTTTAGTATTGCTTCAAAATGATAAATGAATAAGGTAAAGCTGAATCACATCGAACAGTCTGCGCAGATAACAGCCGCAGGTTGTTCTTTTTTTTGTAATCATGATTGGATAAAGTCTTTCTTTATAGAGCTTGTCTTTAAAGGGTATCCTATCGTATATCTGAAAACTGGAGCTGATTTGCTACTATGATCGTACGTCTTGGTTATGTCGCGATGTCCATGCAGGTATCTAATGCGTCTCCTTCCAAAACAATGACAGTCACCAGCTTTGATAAATTGAATAATCGGGCTGCAGCTGTACGCAAGCTGGAGCGTATAGCTATGGAGAATATACACAACACGCTGCGCATTCTTAAGCATAATCGGGCTCACGATATAGAATTGTTTCGCTGCTCCTCCAAGCTGATCCCTCTACGTGGGCATGAGATGCTGAATGACTGGGATCCGATGAAGGTGCTCACAGAAGCTTTTGCAGAACTCGGCAGCTATGCTATCCAAAATGAGATGAGACTCAGCTTTCATCCTGATCATTTTACCGTTCTAAGTACTCCGCGTGCAGAAGTGCTTTCAAGCTCGCTTAGGGATCTGGAATCCCACGTCACCATGCTGGAGGCGATGGGGCTGGATGAGTCAGCCAAATGCAACATCCATATAGGAGGCATGTACGGAGACAAAAAGGCGGCTTCACAGCGTTTTATTGATCGTTTCAAGGCATTGCCGGAGCGGATACGCAATCGAATGACACTTGAAAACGACGATAAAACATTTACTGCGTCCGAGACATTGGACGTATGCGAATTAACGAATACACCAATGGTACTCGATATTCATCATCATGAAGTGAATCATGAGGAAGACAAGACGGATTGTGCGGAACTGTGGCCGCGTATTCTGCAAACATGGACAGGGCAGACCGAACAAGGAAGTGATCAGGAGCTTCCGCCCAAAATTCATGTATCCAGTCCGAAAAGTGAAAAAGATGCACGAAGTCATGCTGACTATATAGATCCCGGTCCATTATTGACATTTTTACGATCCGTTGCCCCGGAAACGCCAAGATTGGATGTAATGATTGAAGCCAAAAAGAAAGATGATGCTTTATTCCAATTAATGAAGGATGTCAGTACAGATGCTGGATTAAAGGTTTTAAGCCAAGCCTCCTTCCGGGTGTGAGTGCGAACTTGACCCTAAAGAGACTTTCAAAGGAAAAAGTTGTTTATTGCTTGAATATTTTGTTCAAATGAAGTAACTTGAGAAAGGAGTGATAACGAACGTATTACAATGTGGAGAGGGGAATTTTTTAGTATGAGTGGACTTTTATCCGGTAAAAATATACTTGTTATGGGTGTTGCCAATGATCGCAGCATCGCATGGGCTATCGCCCAATCCTTATCTGCACAAGGAGCAACGCTTGCATTTACGTTTGAGAACGAGCGTGTGGAGGAAAGAGTCCGTAAGTTGGCAGATACGCTACCCAATACAACGGTTTTACCTTGTAATGTAACGGTTGATGCAGAAATCGATACGTTGGCAGCGATCGTCAAAGAACAATTTGGCGTGCTGCATGGTTTGGTACATAGTATCGCATTTGCCAAAACGGAAGAGCTGGAAGGGTTATTTGTAGATACTTCCCGTGAAGGCTATGCATTGGCTCAAGATATTAGCGCCTATTCATTGGTAGCTGTTGCGCAAAGGATGTACCCGTTGATGACCGAGGGCGGCAGCATAATGACCATGACTTATCTTGGTGCGGAACGTGCGATGAAAAATTACAATGTAATGGGTGTTGCCAAAGCAGCCCTGGAAGCTAGTGTTCGTTACTTGGCTAATGATCTTGGACAGTTCAATGTACGTGTGAATGCTATTTCTGCGGGTCCAATTCGTACATTGGCAGCTAAAGGCATCAAGGATTTTAACTCGATTCTTCGCAGTGTTGAGGAAAAAGCTCCGATGCGCCGTACGACCGAGGTTGCCGAAGTGGGCGATACGGCAATGTTCTTGATGAGCCACTTGTCCCGCGGGATCACTGGAGAAGTTATTTATGTAGACAACGGTTATCATATTGTTGGAGTATAATTCAAAATGATAAGTAAATAGTATGGATAAAACACCAAAGCTGTTGAATATGCAACAGCTTTTTTGTTGCTCTTTAATCCAAGCGATCGAAATGTAATAATCATATAATAGGTTTATATTTCAAATGTTGGATAATATTTTCATCCATGGAGGGTCACAATTGGGAAGCATTGTGAAACTTTATGGCATTTAAAGCGTATATTCACTATACTAACTAGTAGTTGTAACGCTACTATAAAATTTTTTTTGAAAAAGGGCTGATTGAAATGTCTAACGAAGGAAATAACTCCTTCTCGGTAGGAAGTAAGAGCTTTACCGCTGTAGCCATTAATACGGCCTCTAAGGCAGGCGAATGGGTCCAAAGCAAATTGGGAGACTTCAACAGCTTGAATACCAAATATTCTTCTCATGATCTAGTTACTGAAGTAGATAAAGGCGCGGAGAAGATGATCCGCAATTTGATTCAAACGCATTTCCCAAACCATTCGATTCTTGGTGAAGAAGGAGTTGAACCAGGGCCGGCTGCTTCGGTCCAAGCGTTAAAGGATGTAAGTGAGGCTGAATACCTCTGGATCGTCGATCCTTTGGACGGTACAACGAACTTTGTTCATGGTTTTCCGTTCTTCAGTGTTTCGATCGCACTGGCATACAAAGGTGAGGTCATCGTGGGTGTGGTTTATAATCCCATTCATAATGAATTGTTCGTAGCCGAGAAAGGTAAGGGCGCCTATCTTAGAGGCAAAAGGATGCAGGTATCCACGGAGAGCAAGCTTATCGACAGTCTTGTGGCAACCGGATTGCCAGCTGACCGAGAAGGTGCGCTGCCTGTCAATCTGCGAGGCTTGAATGCCTTATCTCCAAAGGTCAGAAACATCCGTGTTGCAGGATCAGCTGCATTGCATATGGCCTATGTTGCTGCTGGTCGCTTGAGCGGATTTTGGGAGATCGGGTTGAATTCGTGGGATATGGCAGCTGGGGCTCTGCTTATTAAAGAATCCGGTGGTTCGATAACGGATACAGAAGGTAATCCCTACACATTAAATGTACGCAATGTGCTTGCATCCAATGGTTTGATACACGATCAGCTTCAAACGGAGCTTCGTGGCGCTAACGCGGTTTCTATTGAAGTCTAACATCTGATTACTTCTAAACAACCTCCTACTTATCCATAACTTTGGATCGGGGAGGTTGTTGTTTTATGATCCATAGAGGAATTGTATTTGATTTTTAATACGGCGTTGCACAAGAGATAGGTGCGTTGTAGACCTCTCTACAACAGCTATAGAGCAGGGTATTTAGTATCGAAAAAGTTTATTTGATTTATTGCTTGACTTCTCATATTGTCGTATGATATATTACTTCTCGCCGCTAAAAACGGTGTAAGTGTTACAAAGGTTTTGATTTGATTGCAAAAATTAAATTAAAAAATAACACTTGCATAAATAACTAGCAGTGTGGTATAGTATAAAAGTTGCCGATAAAAATAAACGATGAAAATTGTTAAAGAAACGACAACTCATAATGTATGTAATACCAATTACAAAATGAAATTTGTCCTTTGAAAACTGAATCAACGAGTGAGTAAAATAGCAGTACAAGAGAATGCAAATTCTCGCCAGCAAGACGAATGAGTGCAATTCAAGTTCTACCTTAATGGAGAGTTTGATCCTGGCTCAGGACGAACGCTGGCGGCGTGCCTAATACATGCAAGTCGAGCGGATTGTTCCTTCGGGAACAGTTAGCGGCGGACGGGTGAGTAACACGTAGGCAACCTGCCTGCAGGATCGGGATAACTACCGGAAACGGTAGCTAAGACCGGATAAGTGATTTTGACGCATGTTGAGATCAAGA
>NZ_FOTE01000008.1 GCF_900114475.1 Paenibacillus sp. 1_12
AAATTAGCCTTACTAACGGCCCCGACCAGCACGCCTATGCTTCATAGTGACCGTGGTTTTCAGTACACCTCGATAAGCTTCAAGAAGCTCTTAGAGGGCAAGATCGTACAGAGTATGTCTCGAGTGGGCAGGTGCATTGATAACGGCCCCATGGAATCCTTCTGGGGAACTCTTAAATGCGAGAAGTATTATTTGCGTCGTACCTACCCAACCTTCGAAGAACTTCAAAAGGACATGGATGCGTACATTTATTTTTACAATAACGAGCGTTTGCAGGCAAAACTAAACGGCCTCAGTCCATTAGAATTCAGGACCAAGACCGCTTAACCGATTTTTATTATTTGTTATGTCTACTTGACGGGGTGCAGTTCATTTTAAGGTCAGTCTCTTTGGCTTATATGAATCTTGAAAATTGTAGCGGTTCTTGAATCAAGATCTTGAGGTTAGCTGTGGCACAGGCGTTTGAACGACTGTCTTGTTCTTGCCAGATCGCTTGGCGATATAGAGCGCAGCATCTGCTCCTCTGAACAGAGCTTCCTTGCCATCTCCTGTGGCATAATTTTGCAGGCCTATACTAATCGTGGCAGCTTTGGAATCCAACTCGGGATGCAGCGTTAAAGATAGTTTTTGGCGGATTTGCTCAGCTATTAAATACGATTGATCCATCGATTTATCGGCAAAAATAACGGCAAATTCCTCGCCTCCATATCGGGCAACGAAATCGTTGGAAGTGACGGTCTCCTTGATAATCAAGGCAACCCGCTGCAAAATAATGTCTCCCACCCAATGTCCGTAGGTATCATTAATATGTTTAAAATTATCGATGTCGAGAATAGCTACTTGCAGAGGAAGATGATTGCGTTCATTTTGTTCGATCAGCTTTTCCAAATATTCATGAAAGGTTTTATGATTATATAGATCGGTCAAAGCATCCATCTTGGATAACTTGTCCATAATAATCGTTTTGACGAGCAGCTCCTGCTTAGTTTGAGTGGTATGTCTCAGATTGTTAAGAAGTTCAATGCCGCTGCTTGTAATCGTCAATGCAATAACGGTTACCCCGACATAGAGAAACAGGATACCAATAATCTCGTTAGTTAGCATGCTTTCGCGGAGAGTCGGGGAAAGCAAATATAAAACCGTAAAGCTGAGAATGACCAGACAATAAGCAAGTAAAATTCGGTTCTTGTTAAAGGAGAGTACGGACGTGAGGATCGGGAATATATAAATAGCGGGTACGATGCCAATCGTCGGGTTCATATAAATAATGCTGGAGGCGTAAATAATCCCGGTTAGAATCAGAAGATCATCGTTATGAATCTTGCGAAAGCGAAACAGTATTTCGACGACTCCGGTAATGGCTGACAGCACCAAGGTCTGCATGACCAATATATAGAGAAACGTATAGGGAGCCGAGAACGTTTCGAGACGGTGAATCAGAAATTCCAGCAGTATGGTCAATACGATCGTTATCCAATATAAGTTGAGCATCTTTCGATAGGTTAGGCTTTTGTTGGCCAACTCCAATAATAATTGATTCATGATCGACTCCCATCGTTCAAATTAACCCTGAATACTAAATCCGAATACTACATATTCGTCAGCACAATGAGAAATCCTTCGTGTGCAGCTTGCTTTTAAAAAATGATTTTTTTATTTGTTCGCAGGTTTCAGTTGGCAAACCGAAACGGACAATGGTAAAATGGTGCGAGTGAGCTTTTTAGCGTTAAAGGCTTCTATGCACACGTTAACATAGGTGTTTAACTGTGTGGAGTCCAAATTGCACCAACAAATTTAGGAGGTATTTTATTTATGGCGGTTATTAATAAAGCGATCGAACAATTGTCTATTGATACGATTCGTACGTTGTCGATTGATGCGATTGAAAAAGCAAAATCCGGACATCCTGGTATGCCGATGGGTGCTGCACCAATGGGGTACGAGCTGTTTGCAAAATTTATGAATCATAACCCAGAAAATCCGACTTGGATTAACCGCGATCGCTTCGTATTATCCGCGGGTCACGGATCTATGCTGCTATACAGTTTGCTTCACTTAAGCGGTTATGACCTTCCTTTGGAAGAGCTTAAGAATTTCCGTCAATGGGGAAGTAAAACTCCTGGTCACCCTGAGGTTGGACATACAGCGGGTGTGGACGCAACAACGGGTCCTTTGGGTCAAGGCTTAGGTATGGCTGTTGGTATGGCGCTTGCTGAAGCACAAATGGGTGCTGTTTATAATAAAGACAAGTTCCGTGTAGTAGATCATTATACATACGTGATTTGCGGCGACGGCGACTTAATGGAAGGTCTTTCCTCTGAAGCAGCTTCAATGGCTGGACATTTAAAGCTGGGTAAGCTGGTCGTTCTGTACGATTCCAATGATATTTCGTTGGATGGCGAGTTGAACCTATCGTTCTCCGAAAATGTTATGCAGCGTTTTGAAGGCTATGGCTGGCAGGTGCTTCGTGTAGACGATGGTAATGACCTGAATGCTATTCAAGCGGCTATCAATGAGTCTCATACCGACTATCGTCCTACATTAATTGAAGTGAAAACAGTAATTGGTTACGGAAGCCCGAATAAAGGCGGCAAAGGCGGACACTTGGGACCGCATGGTTCCCCGCTTGGACTTGAAGAAGTCGTATTAACCAAAAAAGCATATGCATGGGAAGCAGAAGAAGATTTCTTCATTCCGGCTGCTGTGACTGAACATTTTGCTGAAGTAAAGAAAAAAGGTATTCAAACGAATGCTGCATGGGAAAAAATGTTTGCTGAATACGCTCAGGCTTACCCAGAGCTGGCGAAGCAATTCGAATTGGCCATTAGCGGCGATCTTCCTGAAGGATGGGATAAGGATATTCCAGAAGGTGCGCCTGCTGATAAAGGAACTCGTACAGCTTCCGGAATCGTGTTGAATGCGATTGCCAAAAATGTACCTTGGCTTGTAGGCGGATCCGCTGATCTGGAGTCCTCTACGATGACGCATTTGAAGGATCTAGGCGTAGCTACAGCAAAAAATTATAACGGTCAAAACATTTATTATGGTGTTCGCGAATTCGGTATGGGTGCTGCGGTTAACGGCATGCTGCTGCATGGAGGCTTAAAAGTATTCGGCGGTACGTTCTTCGTATTCTCGGATTACCTGCGTCCAGCCATTCGTCTGGCTTCCATCATGGAAGTACCGGCCATTTATGTATTTACCCACGACAGTATCGGTGTTGGTGAAGATGGTCCTACGCATGAGCCGATTGAGCAATTAGCTGCACTTCGTGTGATCCCGGGTCTAACCGTAATCCGTCCAGCAGATGGAGACGAGACAGCGGCAGCTTGGCGTTATGCGGTTGCGAACAAAAAAGGCCCTGTAGCCTTGATCTTCTCCCGTCAAGCAGCAGCAAAACTTGAAGGAAGTGTACAAGCGAAGGATTCGCTTAGCCGCGGTGCTTATGTATTGTCCGATGCGGATGGCCAACCACAAGCGCAATTGATCGCTACGGGTACAGAAGTACAACTGGCTATTGCTGCTCAGAAGGAATTGGCTGCAGAAGGAATTGCGGTTCGTGTCATCAGCATGCCAAGCTGGGAGCTGTTCGACAAGCAATCCCAGGAGTACAAAGATTCCGTTATTCTTCCTGGCGTTAAAGCACGTCTTGCTATTGAAATGGGACATTCCTTCGGATGGGATCGTTATGTGGGTGATAAAGGCGATGTACTCGGCATCAACCGCTTTGGCGCTTCAGCTCCAGGCCCGATTGTTATTAAAGAGTACGGCTTCTCAGTTGAGAATGTAGTAGCGCGTGTTAAGAACCTGTTAAAATAAGATAGTTATAGGATATACAAGGGTTTCTGTTTGAAGGATTGATTGTTAGCTTTGGTGAATCAGGATACATACAGGTATTATTTATGAGGAGGGGCTGCGGCTTTGTGTCAGCTCTTCCCCAAATAACTGCTTGTATGTATTCATATTTACCGGCTTTATTTCCATCGAACAGCACCTTATTTGCTTATAAAGGAGAATTTAACCGATGTCACAATTTGAGCAAGTGAACGTAATTAAAAAAGCGAATGTGTATTTTGACGGAAAAGTAACGAGCCGTACTATCGTATTCGCGGATGGTACCAAAAAAACGCTTGGCATCATGCTGCCAGGTGAATATGAATTTGGAACCGATGCCGAGGAAATCATGGAGATTCAAGCAGGAGAGCTTAGCGTACTGCTGCCGGGTACGACAGAATGGCTGCAAATTAACGGTACAGGTGAATTTACGGTTCCGGCCAATGCCAAATTCAAGCTGGAAGTCAAAACAGCTACAGATTATATTTGCTCGTATATTGCCGAATAACAGCTTGGGACAAGCTAGTCGTTCTTAAGTTAAAAAATAACAACAAATACCCTGTCGCGCACATAATGGGCGTTCGGACAGGGTGTTTTTGGAATCGTACGTTGCAGGATGAAGGATCATTTGTCTGCGGATTCGTAATCTCCGGATATGTAAGGATAAATAGCGATGTAATCTTCGATTTTTAGACGTACATAAGGAGCCAACCCAGATAACATACATCCGTAACGGAAGCTTCCGTTGTCGTTATCGATCCGAATGACCCGAGCTGTAATTGGAGGAAGATCGGCCTCCTGCGGGAAGTGGATGACGACGAACATGTCCATTGATAGCGGGAACGAGGATATGATCTGCATACCGCTCTCTGATAAATCATAAAGTTTGCCTTCTATGGTTTGTCCGCGAAAGGAGCCTTCCTGCTCCCATTGATGGACCGATAGAATAAGCGGAATGTCGATGTGCAAACGTGTTTTTTTGCGTCGTTCATATCCGGATGCCTGTTTGATTACGAGCGTTTGCATCCATTCTTCGTAGCATTGAACGATTGCACTCATATCCTGATCACCGAATCCTTTGGATAAACCGATCTGGAACAAGCTTGTCGCTGTTTTCTGCAATGGCAAGGGCAGCTGATAGCTATTGGATAGTTCACCTGCGAGCAGTAGATCCTTAAGCATTAATTGAAGTGAAAATTGCGTGCTGAAGTCACGGTTAATAATTTTGTCGCTTTTGGATTCGGCTTGCTTGCTGGATGCGCCGCCTGCGAGTACAGCTTCGACAAAACGCTCAGGATTCAATCCTGCTTTGGTTGCTATCGCCAGGCCTTCGATAAATCCGAGCAAATTGACTGCAGCTATTGTGTTGTGAGCGAGCTTCGCTGAGGAGCCGGAGCCTGTGGGACCCATATAAATGACCTTCGTTCCAATAGCTTCAAATAACGAACGTTGTCTGTCGAGTGCCGCCAATCTGCCACCTGCCATAAAGGCGAGTGTGCCATTCTCGGCTGCGGGTTTACTGCCTGTGACTGGTGCGTCAATAAAATCAACGGCGCGCTCCAACAAAGCATCATGAATCTTCCGGCTCGTTTCTGGCGAGATCGTGCTGCAATCGATAACCGTCTGGCCAGCGGACAGACCGTGAACAATTCCTGTCGCACCTAGAATGACCTCCAATACGGCAGCGTCGTCCTTGAGCATAG
Organism: Paenibacillus sp. 1_12; assembly: GCF_900114475.1. Taxonomy (GTDB): domain Bacteria; phylum Bacillota; class Bacilli; order Paenibacillales; family NBRC-103111; genus Paenibacillus_S. The sequence goes on from NZ_FOTE01000008.1 coordinate 5,538, forward strand.
TCATAATGACGTCTGTATCCTGAGCAACTTCAACCACTGTGCTTACAGCAACGCCACCCAGAGCGACCACCTCTGCGGCCTTGTCAGCGGTACGATTGTAAACCTTTACAGAATAACCTTTGTTCAATAAATTCATTACCATGGGTTTACCCATAGTGCCCAGACCAATAAATCCTACCCTCATTAGCTAATCACCTCAGCTCTTATTGTAGCATTTCAAGCTGATTGAGGGAATGATGGACTTGCAATTTGGATCACACTTACAGTATTCTATCTTTATAAAATGATAATGATTATCAGGAGGATGACCAATGAGTAACAAGCTTAAGTTTGACTACAGCAAAGCTCTTTCTTTTATCCAACAGCATGAGGTTGACTATTTAACTGATCCCATTCGATTGGCTCATGATCAATTACATAACCAAACAGGTGCAGGCTCCGACTACCTGGGATGGATTGATCTGCCGGTTGATTATGATAAGGAAGAATTCGCTCGTATTCAACAATCGGCTAAGAAGATTCAGTCCGATTCTGATGCGCTTGTTGTTATTGGTATCGGAGGTTCATATCTGGGAGCAAGAGCAGCGATTGAAATGCTTACCCATTCTTTCTACAACCTGCTGCCTAAGGGCAAACGCAAAACGCCTGAAATTTATTTTGTAGGCAATAACATCAGTTCAACATATGTGACTCATTTGCTGCAGCTGCTTGAGGGCAAGGATATTTCGGTTAATGTAATTTCCAAATCAGGTACAACCACAGAACCTGCTATTGCTTTCCGTATTTTCCGTGAGCTGCTGGAGAAGAAGTACGGTGTTGATGAGGCCCGCAAACGGATCTATGCAACAACGGATCAATCCAAAGGAGCGCTGAAGAAGCTGGCAACAGCAGAGGGCTATGAATCCTTTGTCATTCCTGATGATGTAGGTGGACGTTATTCGGTGTTGACTGCGGTTGGCCTGCTTCCTATTGCTGCTGCCGGTGTGGATATCGAAGCGATCATGAAGGGCGCAGCTGACGCCAAGGAAGTATACAGTAATCCAAAGCTGGAAGAAAATGAAAGCTACCAATATGCAGCCGTTCGTAATGCACTGTACCGTAAAGGCAAAACAACGGAAATTTTGGTTAATTACGAGCCTTCCCTGCATTTCGTATCGGAATGGTGGAAGCAGCTGTTCGGAGAAAGCGAAGGCAAGGACTACAAAGGGATTTTTCCAGCGGCTGTTGATTTCTCAACGGACCTGCACTCCATGGGGCAATTCATACAAGAGGGGAACCGTACGCTGTTTGAAACTGTTATTCAGGTTACAGAAGCAGCGGAGCAAATTACGATCGGTACGGACGAGAATGACTTGGATGGCCTGAATTTCCTAAGCGGGAAGACGATGGATTTCGTTAATAAAAAAGCATTCGAAGGTACAATGCTGGCGCACACGGATGGTGGCGTACCGAATTTGATCGTCACGCTTCCGGATACAAGTGCATATACATTCGGATACATGGTCTATTTCTTCGAGAAAGCATGCGCAATCAGCGGCTATTTGATGGGTGTGAATCCATTTGACCAGCCGGGAGTTGAAGCTTATAAGAAGAACATGTTTGCCCTGCTTGGCAAGCCTGGATACGAGAAAGAGAAAGCAGAATTGGAAGCAAGACTGACTAAGTAGTGTTTATATGATATGGACCAAGCGGCCCACCCTTAGCTTATTGATGGGTGTGCTGCTTTTTTGCAAAGTGGGCCAAGAGGCAATAAGAAGGAGGGAGTCTGCTGATGCTGGCTCAGTATAAAACGGTCAGAGGGCCGGGAGTCGATGAGATGGTGATCAAGAAATCCCGGTTTATTGGACATGCGAGGCCAGTAGCTTCGGAGGAAGAGGCGGTACGGTTTATCGAAAGCATCAAACAGCAGCACAAGCTGGCTAACCACAACTGTTCGGCTTACATGGTCGGGCAGCGGGATGAGATTCAGAAGCAATCTGATGATGGGGAGCCAAGTGGGACAGGTGGTCGACCGATCTTGGAGGTCATTAAGAATCAGGGCTTGAAAAATGTCGCTGTTGTGGTTACCCGTTATTTTGGCGGTATTATGCTTGGGGCAGGCGGACTGATTCGTGCGTATACCGATGGAGCCGTTATCGGCATCGCTGCAGCCGTCCCGGTCTATCAGGTGCTGCATCGGGAAATACGGGTGGAGATCGATTATACATGGCATGGCAAGGTGGAGAACGAGCTGCGCGGCCGTAAAGTACTTGTTGAGGACACACTTTTTACGGACAAGGTGACGCTGATCTGTCTGCCGACCGCTGGCGAAGCGGATCTGTTTGCAGGCTGGCTACAGGATGTTACGCAAGGTCAAAGCCTGATTACAAAGGGAGAAGAACGCTACATAGAGCATCCAGCAGGGTCCCAAGATGAGGCGGACTTCACATAGGGATTAGACCTCATTGTCGATTTTTGTTCTTGCTTTACCTTAATTAAATGATAAACTATGAATTGTTAATAGTTTCCTGAAAGTATCCATAGAGAGCGAGTGAATGTGTTGGCCAGAAAAGCAGTAGCGCAAGAGCTTAGTCGTGAAAGGATTCTGGATGGAGCACGGCAGCTTTTTGTTGAACACGGATATCAAACTTTGACAATGCGCAGTATTGCCCAAACCATGGGATATAGTCACGGGGCGTTGTATTATCATTTTAAAGAAAAAGCGGATTTATTTTACACATTAGTCAATGAGGATTTTAATATGCTGCTGAACCGTCAGCGGGAGATGCTGGCTCGCAGCCGAATGGGTGATCTCGGGCAATTGCAGAAGCTGATGCAGGAGTTTATCAGGTTTGGTCTTGAGAATCCTTATCATTACGAAATTATGTTTATGATAAACGATCCGGAGATGCAAAAATATTCGCGTACCGAGCAGGCTGAATGTCTGGAATTATTCGCGACAGTGGTGCGCTCCGTTATTTCCCGTCAGCCAAATAATGAATCGAAGATGTACAGCCTGCCCTGGAGTCTATTTATGTCGATGCATGGATTCATTTCTTATAATATTCATTACAAGCAGTCCTATGAGGATGTTAAAAAGCTGGCTGAGCAGCATGTAAAGTTTTTGAGTCAAGGCTTGTTAAGCTAGACCCTTCAAATAGTGAATAAAACTACAGGACAGCCGTTGTCTCCGCTACGTAGTACTCTTATCCAGACACTCCGACTGCGCAGGCACAGCTGTCTTTTACGTACGTGTAAATTGGACTAGCACATTACGTTGACGAGGACCATCAAATTCGCAAAAATAAATACCTTGCCAACGACCCAGAATCAGACGGCCGCCCGCGACAAGCACGGTTTGTGAAGAGCCTACAGTGATTGCCTTGAGATGCGCAGCCGTATTGCCTTCGGCATGGTGGTACTGGGGATGCTCCCACGGATAGACCTCATTAAGACGCATGAGCACGTCTCTTTTTACATCAGGATCGGCGTTTTCATTAATCGTAATGCCTGCGGTGGTATGAGGGCAATAAATGATAGCGGTACCATCCTCTATCGCCTCTTGCTTTAAGAGCTTGACTATGTGTGTAGTCATCTCGATTATTTCGTCGCGGTGATTCGTTTGAAGATGTAAGGTATGAATCAAACAATCTCCTCCTTGTTAGCCTTTGTCATGCGTGTTCAATTTCCATTATAAACGATCCTCGGTATCATCACAAAACGTGGTATAATAAACGAATGACTACAAGAGGACAGGTTAGCCTACTGGTGAGCTAAGTCGGGAAAGGGTGACAAGAGCTATGGATTTAACGGAAAATACGTTGGCAAACACGGAAATCATGATGGAGGAAATTAAAAGAAAGCTGCGAATGGCAACAGGAGCTGCATTGAAAGCATCCTCATTGAACGACAATCAATATGAGGATTTAAAGGACCTGTACGAAATGGTAGCTGCTAAATCGCAATTCAGCATTAGTGAAATCGAAGCGATAACCGTCGAATTAGGCCGTTTGCGTAAGGCGTAGGGGGACAGCTGTACAAGCAAGTGGGTGTTGACTTCCATACTCTATAGCGTAGCCTGAGACGCGGTAAAGCCGTGCAAACTCGGGTATGGCCAAAGAATGGAGGTAGATGCACATGCGTCCAACGATTCTCAAGAAGGATGTTCAAAAGCTTCTGGGCAAGAACATCTACGCAATCAAAAAAGACGGTACAGCCGTAAGCGGCAAGCTGGTCCGCATTAGCGGAAACCATTTGATCGTGGCTCCGAAAAAAGGCAAGCAAGCAAGAGTTTCGGCGTTAATACCACTTGTATTATTCGATTTGTTAGCTGTCGGTACGGCCCCTTTTGCAGGTTATGGTGGTTATGGTGGTTACGGCGGCTACGGGGGGTATGGGGGAGGGTACGGGTACGGAGGCAATCCTTTTTTCTTCTAAAATTATTGAATAGGCCTGGCGGCCTCCATATGGAGGCAACCAGGTTTTTTTATGAATACCTGCCAGAACAAAAATAAGAACCCATCATTATGGGCTCATTAGTTAACACTATTAGTTGTTATGGGGAGAGGGGCGGAAAGGGTGCATGAACATTTTAGGAATCGCTGTTTCAAAACGAAGCAGCTCCCCCTTGGTCGGGTGTATAAAAGCTAAAACACGTGCATGCAAACCGAGTCGGCTGATGATTTTGGATTTGGAACCGTACTTTTTATCACCGACAACCGGATGCCCGATGTCCTCCATATGAACACGGATCTGATTTTTACGGCCTGTTTCCAGATGAATATCCAATAAAGAAAAGTTACCGTTGGTCTGGATTAATCGGTAATGGGTTATGGCCTGTTGTCCGTCATTGGGGTATTGGCTGGAGTACATCTTAAGCGTGCTGCTTTCTTTGAGCCATGAAGTAATCGTGCCTTCAATTTTTCGAACTTTGCCCTCCACCAGAGCTGTGTAAGAACGCTCCTTGACCATATCCTGCCAAGCATTTTGCAAGGTTTGCTGAACCTTCTCGCTCTTCGCGAATACCATCACGCCTGAAGTATCCCGATCCAGTCGGTGAACGATGAAGATCCGGTTGCGCGGATTTTCCTCACGAACATGCATGGTAAGCTGGCGATAGGCTGTGACCTCGTCCTCTCTGTGTGTCGCGGAAACCGACAGAATCCCGGAATCCTTGTTAATGACAATGAGATCTTCATCCTCATGCAAAATGGTGAGTCCCAATATAGGCGAAGCCTGTGCGGATTTATCTTTACTAATACTTACGATGTGCCCGGGCTTGAGTGCAAAATTGTAGGTGGTTAAGGTCCGATCATTTACGGATACTTGTCCACGGGCCAATAGGGATTTAACTGAATTACGTCCCATATGGGAGAGGTGCTCTAATAGAAAAGTCAGCAGCTCTGCTGGCTCCGCAACCTTGAAGACGATAGGCTTGGATGGGCCCTTATGTGAAGCAGTCTGCTTTTTAGGGATATTTGATTGGTTAGCTGGACGGGGATTCCGACTTGCACTTCGATTAGCTTTGGGTGGTTTACTCATTTGGTTGTTGTCGCTCCGATTCATTGGTTTATTCCGTTTATTCCATTACTATACCATGTTCGGCAGGGCGGGAGAAGGCATCTGCATAGTTGTATCATTTTTTGACATAATGCACGCTCTCTATGCATAGAATAAACTTTACCGGGAATCATAGAGATAGATGGAAAGCGGTAAAAGAAATTTAAGTTAACAGAGTGTTCACACTAAGTTAATACTGTCTTCATCTTGGTAGCTTAAACTTAGTACGTAGACAACAGCATGAAACAGGAGGGAAATTAATGATTTTATATCAAATGGCCAAAAGAATGGAGCAGAGAAAGCGACTCCAGCATACGATTGAGCAATCCGAGGGCATTATGGCTGAACAGCTTGTAACGCAAAAAGAGCAGGTTGAAGCTCAGCTAATCACGCAGGCGAACTACTGGGCAGAAGAAGGCAATGACGAGTTCATGTTAAGCGCGATGGTTCCTGAGGTTGGCGGCATTCAAACAAATACAGCAGGCTTGTAGCGAGAAATGGAATGTACCTTACGAGGTGTTCCATTTCTTTTTTTTGTGTTCAGCATCTTTTCCGTGTAAAATAGGGTTGCATGAATCCTGTAAAGTAAAAGAGGTTATTTCGCATGAAAATCGTATTATCGACACTTAACGCCAAATTCATCCATACATCGCTTGCCCTCCGGTATTTAAAAGCTTTTTGCGGAGACGATTTTAACATAGACATTACGGAGTATACGATCAAAGATCCGGCGATGAATATTGTCTCGGATTTATTTCAACGTCAGCCTGATGTGGTCGGCTTCTCCTGTTATATCTGGAATATCGAAGAAACAATTACCGTGATCAGTATGCTGAAGAAGATTAATCCTCAGCTTATTATTATTTTGGGTGGTCCTGAAGTCTCTTATGATACGGATTATTGGATGGAGAGATTGCCACAGGTAGATTATATCGTAATGGGTGAGGGTGAAGAAACCTTTCATCATTTGCTGAAGGAAATTAGCGGAGATCGTGCCTTCTATAGTGTGTTTGGAACGGCTTATCGCAAAGAGGGAAGAGTGCTGATCAATCCGCCGCGCCCAAAGCTAAAGCTGGATGATATCCCGTCACCGCACCGATTTGCCGAAGATATTCCTAGCTTGGCGAATCGTGTCGTTTATTTTGAAACCAGCCGCGGCTGCCCGTTCAGCTGCCAGTTTTGCTTATCCTCGATTGAAGTAGGCGTTCGTTATTTTGACATCGACCGGACCAAAAGCGACATTCTGTATTTGATTGCATCTGGTGCGAAGCTGATTAAATTCGTCGATAGAACCTTTAATATCAAACGCGATTATGCGATGGACATCTTTGAATTTCTTATTAACAACCATCAGGGCTGTGTGTTCCAATTTGAGATTACAGCGGACATTATGCGGCCAGAGGTATTGGAATATTTGGCGCAAAATGCACCGCCGGGTGTGTTCCGTTTTGAAATTGGCGTACAGTCCACGAATGATTTGACCAATGGGCTTGTGAAGCGGCGACAAAATTTTGCTAAGCTGTCTCGAACGGTGACAATGGTTAAGGAAAGCGGCAAGATCGATCAGCATCTGGACTTGATAGCCGGCTTGCCTGAGGAGAATTATAATTCCTTTCGCAAAACATTTAACGATGTGTTTGAACTCGGACCTGAGGAGCTACAGCTCGGATTTTTGAAAATGCTTCGGGGTACAGGCATGCGTGCCGATGCCGAAAAGTACGGTTATATGTATATGGATAACGCACCTTATGAAATTCTTGGCAACGATATTTTGCCATTCTCCGATCTCGTTCGGATTAAACGGGTTGAGGATGTGCTTGAAAAATATTGGAACTCCCACCGTCTGGATCATACCGTGAACTATTTAATCCGGGAGCAGTTCCCGTCGGCATTTGATTTCTTCCAGCAGTTTGGCGACTATTGGGAATCCAGGGGCTGGCAAAAAATCGGCCACCAGCTGGAGGATTTGTTTACCCGTCTGCGTGCGTTCCTGATTCATCGGGGAACCCAGCGGATGGATGTCATAGAGGGGTTAATGAAGCTGGATTATTTCCTCAACCACAAGTACAAGCCTCGTAAAATTTGGTGGGAATTCACACTAAACAAAGCAGCGCAAAGTGATTACTTACGTCAGCTTGTCCTTAATCCGGAAGCTGTTTCCGATGCTTATGCGGCGCTTGGTATAGGGGAAAAGGACATTCATAAGCATGTGATGATCGAGGTGCTTCCGTTCCGACTGGATACGTATCTGGAAACAGGCGAGCTTATCACTGATGCCGAGCAGCTGCTCATCATTTATTTCCCGCCGGATACTTCAACTCGTGCGATGCACTTTACGTTATCGCTAGCATCGGCGCAAGCGATGTAAGCAGGAATCCGTTATTTATAACCAATACGACCAATACGATCAATAAAAGGCAGTCAAAACTAGCAAGTGCAGTGAAGAACGAACGCAGCGTGACTTCTTCACCGGACTTCAGGTTCAGACTGCTTTTTGCGTTGTTATTCCAATATCGCAAGCAGATTGGGATTGGTTAGAAATTCAAACATCAGTTTAATTTGGGACTCCGTATTTCTATCAGTAGAAAGGTTCGGCAGCTGATTTTTGGGGAAAAAATCGATGCCAGTCGTTTCTATTCCGGTCGTTGGAGCTCCTCCAACGATCTCGCACCGAATAAAGATTTTATAATAATGGTAAGGCTGAGGAGGATGCGGATGTTTGGTGCTGTCAAAGATAGCTAGCAATTTCGTAGTCTTCACCTCATATCCAGACTCTTCCTTTATTTCCTTTATCACATTTTCAGAGGGCGATAGTCCTATATCGCAAAAACCACCGGGTAACGACCATCTATCATTATTGCTTTCCTTTACCATTAAAATTTGCTCATCTTTAAAGACGACTCCGCGAACATCTGCTTTTGGTGTTTGAAAGCCAGTTTCATTCGTAAATAAGTCGTTGATTTTTTCCATATGTAGTCCAGTATAGGCTTGCATAATTTCTGCACTAATATTTCGCAGCTCGGTGAACCGTTCAAGATCAAAGGGATCTTTTGAAAAGGTTAATCCCGCTTGAGACAAAAATTGTATTCTTTTTGCCCAATCCAGCCATTGTAAGCTCATTATATACACCTCACATTATCCCATAATGTAGTAATGCCTTCTAAAAGACAAATAAAAGATCATAATTCAGAATAACGAAATTTGTTAAACCGTATATAACCAAGGCAAATAAACATCTGAAAGCCATGTACAAGAGGCCATTCAGATGTTTTGTTTGTTTTGAATACATAAATATGAATTAAGGCAGGTAGCTTCTTAGAACCGTCATGGATCCCGTAAGCGTATATTCGCCTAAGCTGGCAGGTATCAGATAACATTCACCCGGTTTAACTGGCTGCTGCTCCTCCTCGCCCCATTGGATCGTTCCCGTTCCTTCGCAGATCACGTGAATGATGAAGCTTTCTGGAGTGGTTTGCAGCTTCCATGATTGTTCAACCTTGCCCTTCTCCGTAATGAAAAATGGGGATTGAGCCAAGGTCAGCCATTGATTGGACGATTCCAAAGCGGTTTTCATAAAAGTAGCTCCAGAATTTGTATAAGCAATGACATTCAAGGAGTCCTCGATATGCAAGTCACGAGGCTTGCCGTCCAGACCCAAACGATTGTAATCATACAAGCGGTACGTGCTGTCGGAATTTTGCTGAATTTCTGCGACTAATACGCCTGCACCCAACGCATGTACAGTACCTGATGGAATGTAGAAGGAATCGCCGGTTTCAACTGTAATTTCATTCAGGGCATCCATAATGCGGTTTTCGCTGATCGCTTGGGCCAACTGCTCACGGGTAACCCCTTCGTTCATGCCATAAATAATTTTGGCTCCTGGTTTTGCGTCCAAAATGTACCACATTTCCGTTTTGCCAAGCTCCCCTGGCGGCAGCCCTTGATAAGTATCGTTCGGATGAACCTGAACGGACAAGTCGTCCTGACAATCCAGCAGTTTAATCAACAGAGGGAACCGGCCGTTCTTCTCGGAAAATCCCTTACTGCCAAAAAAAGCCTGACCGTATTGTTCACGAACTTCATCCAGGCCTAGGCCTTTTAGAGGACCATTAATAACTTGGGTCGTGCCGTTGGGATGATCGCCAATTGCCCAAGCTTCTCCAATAGGGCCTTCCGGTAATGTTAATCCGAATTGCTCCAGTGCCCGGCCACCCCACACACGTTCTTTCAATTCCGGTTGAAATAATAAAGGATATGGTTTCATTTGGATTTCCTGCTTTCTCGCATGACTTCTGTTATATATGGATATGTAGCCTACCATGCATTATATCAATCCAGCTTCAGCTTTTCTACCGCGACCAAATAGGGTGGATGGTTTCTTTGGTTCATGAAACGATACTCCAGCACCTGAAACTGTTTTTGCGGCAGCTGTTCCGCCCAGGAGCGAACGGCAGCAGCTTCTTCCTCGCCGCCTTGATGTCCCGTATAAAGCACGATTGTCAGGATGCCGCCTTTTCTTAAGGACGCCGCGGCAGCCTGCAGTGCGGGGATTGTAGCGGATGGTGCAGTAACTGCCTGATGATCGCCTCCAGGCAGATAACCGAGGTTGAACATAACCGCTCCAATCCTGCGCTGAGCTGCTTCTGGCACCCGGGATTCCAGCTCCGCATGACTGCACAAATGCAGCCGGACATGTGAATAGTCCGGCTGCTCCTGGTCTAAGCGTTGTTTAGTTGCGTTAATCGCTTGCTGTTGGATATCAAAGGCATGTACAGTGCCTTCATTGCCTACAAGCTTGGCGAGAAAAAGCGTGTCGCCCCCATTGCCGGCGGTCGCATCGACTACCGTTTCTCCGGGTTGCACAAGCTGCTCGACCAGCTTGTGGGAATAGTTAAAAATAGATAACAAACCTGACCCGCCTCCATGAATTATTTTTTGCTGGCCAGCCAGCTTGCCAATGCTTCGACCTCATCGGTTTTGATCATATCTTTAAAGGCTGGCATTACCTTGCCGCCTCCATTGATTTTGGCGATTAATTCATCCTTGCTTTTTTTAGCGCCTATGGCGGAAATATTGGGTCCCATACCACCCTGCAGTTGATCACCATGACAGGCCATACAGTTGTCCTTAAACAACGTTTCTGCTTTTGCCGCAGTAGCGACGACGACCGGTGCCTTCGTTTCCGCAGCAGGCTTAGAGGTCTCCGCAGGCGCAGGAGCTGGTGCAGGCGCCGCTTTGGGCTGCTCTTGCACGGGCTGAGCTTCGCTCTTCACAGCTGCACCGTTCTCCGGCTTCGCTGGTTCCTGAGCGGCTGGCTTGGCCTCTTGCGTTTGTGTCGCGGCTGGTTTGGCCGCTTCAGGTGTCGCTGCCTTCGGCTGCTCTTGTGCCGCAGCTGGTGCTGGCTTGGCTTCGACCGCCGGCGTGGCTGGCTTTGCAGACTCCGGCGTTGGTGCCGCGGGTACCTTCGGAACCTCAGGTGTGCCGCTTGCCGCTGCACTGCCTGTGCTTGCGCCGCTTGGCGTGCCGGCTGGCGGTTTAACCTCGGCCTCAGCCTTCGGCGGCGTTACAGCCGCGCTTGAGGTTGCTGCGCTCGGGGTAGAGCTTGCCTGCTGCTGTGCGGCAGGCTTGTTACTGCTGCAACCGCCAATAACCAATACGGCAAGCATACATGTCCAGACAAACAAGGTTCGTTTATTCATCCACATTGCTCCTCACAAGTTATTAAATTCATGTTCAGGTTGGAACCTGTAACCATAGTGCCTACTTACGTAACGTTCAGCAGGTGCTATTCGGTTCAACCTCACATGTAAATAATGCTAGGAGCAGGTGGATTTTATTTATAAATCACGTTTCTTATAAAAGGAATTTTTTCCCTTGGTACGTATCCCGATTTCGCAGCTCCGCATCAATAGCGTTAAGCACTTCCCATTTTTTTAGACTCCACATCGGTCCTATCAGCAAGTCGCGCGGCGCATCTCCCGTAAGCCGATGAACAATCATATCTTGGGGGAGCAGCTCTAACGTATCAACCACAAGCTTGACATATTCGTCCTTTTCCAAAAACCGCAGCAGCCCTGCATCATACTGTTTCACCATCGGCGTTTTGCGCATGAGATGCAGCAGGTGGATTTTAATGCCTTCCACGCCCATAGCTGCGACGGCTCGACCGGTTTCGAGCATCATCTCATGTGTTTCACCTGGAAGGCCATGAATAATATGGGCGCAGGTGCGTATGTTGTGTTTTTTTAGTTTGGCTACTGCGTCGGTGTAGCACTGCGTATCATGAGCGCGATTAATCAGCTTTGAGGTCGATTCATGAACGGTTTGCAGGCCCATTTCTACCCATAAATACGTGCGTTCATTCAGCTCAGCCAAATATTCCACAACATCATCCGGCAAACAATCGGGTCTTGTCGCAATCGATAAGCCGACAACTCCAGGCTGCTGTAAAATCACTTCATAATACTCCCGCAGCTCGTCAACAGGCGCATAGGTGTTGGTATAAGCTTGAAAATAACCGATATACTGCGCTTCAGGCCATTTTTTATGCTGAAGGTCGCGAATTTTGTTGAATTGAGTAACCAGATCATCGCGGCGGCTTCCTGCAAAATCTCCGGAGCCACGTGCACTGCAAAAAGTACAACCTCCTGTGGCAATCCCACCATCCCGGTTAGGGCAAGTGAATCCCGCGTCAAGCATTACTTTAAAAACCTTGGTGCCAAACTGACGGCGCATTTCTGTATTCCATGTATGAAAACGTTTGTCTCCCCATTGAACCGGGAACGCTGTTTCCTGAATTTGATTCATACTATAAGACTCCTTCTGGGCAAATCCATAAATTCAATCAGCTTTATTTTAACGCATATTGAACTGGTTTGCGAACATTTCCCATAGCAAAAGCCCCCTGCACGATCAAAGAATACTTCATGCTCTAATCGACCATGCTACCTTTGTACCAAACAAAACAGTTTGAAGGGAGAATCACTCGATGAACAAGTTTAGCAAGCTGGTAATGGTGTTGGCCCTGACTTCAACTATGGGGTTCGGTACTCAGGCATTTGCTGAAATGGGAGTCAACAGCTCGACCACAGGCAACAGCGGTACCGGTACATTAAATGCTTATGGATCGGGATCAATGACAGGTACTGACGGAACGGGGACAACAACAACAGGAACTACGACCGGAACAGGAGCCTATGGGACGGGGATGGGAACGACTACTGACACAACCGGAACCTATGGAACGGGCACAACTGGCACGGGTACGACAGGGTATGGAACTAATGGAACAGGCACAACGGGTTATGGAACCGGAATGGGCACAACAAGTTATGGAACGACTGGAACAGGCACAACTACCGGTTCTTATGGATCTTATGGAACAGATGGAAGCACGACAAATACAACAGGTACAGGCACTACCAATTATGATGGCAATACGGTAGGCAACAAAGTGAGTAACAAGGCACATCATTTGCTCGACCGAATGAACACTTACAGCAATACCAATGCGAACACCAATGGATATGGCGGCAATTATGATACTTATAGTTATCGGGCCAATGCAGATACAACAACGAAAGGAACAAACTGGGGCTGGTTGGGATTGCTTGGTTTGTTAGGTCTGGTTGGGATGCGCGGCAGCAATCGTAATGAATCAGACATTAAATAATAATGACATGAAATAAGATCTTACACGAGAAGACTGGTTGCCTTCATAGCTGAGGGCAGCCGTCTTTTCATAAACGATCTATTTAGAGTATAATCATTCCTGAACGGTTAAGTTCGTGATGCAAGATAATCGTAAGTTTACAGCCGGAGGATGATTATGCGTTTACGTGGAAGAAAAGGAATTCGAGAAGCATTAATTGCACAGCCCGAACTGATTATTCTGGAGCCTGCCACTTATAAGGGAAAATGGAGCTCGTTATTTGGCAATAATAATCCGATTCATGTTGAGCTTGGGATGGGCAAGGGCAAATTTATTAGCGAATTGAGCTATCAAAACCCCGATATCAATTACATAGGTGTTGATATGTACGATGAGCTGCTGCGCAGGGCCGGTGAAAAGGCAGAGCTGGCACGTGCCGCTGATGGAGGCAATCTGGATAACCTGAAGCTGGCTTTATTTAATATTGAAAAAATCGAGGAAATATTCGATAGCAATGAGCTGGAGCGTATTTATTTGAATTTTAGCGATCCTTGGCCTAAGAAACGACACGCCCGCCGCCGATTGACACATGCTGGATTTGTTCGCAAATATATCGAGATATTGAACGAAAAGGGTGAAATTCATTTCAAAACTGATTCACGTTCTCTATTCGAGTTTTCGTTAAACTCTTTTGCCGACATGGGCTTGCGCATGCGCAACATTTCGCTCAATCTGCATGGTGAAGGGGTTCGTACCGATTTGGTACTAACCGAATACGAAACCAAATTTTCCGAACAAGGTGTCCCTATTCATCGGCTGGAAGTGGTTATTGGGAAACAGGCAATGGAGCGTCATCTGCAGCAATTGGCTGAGCTGGAACGCACTGAGGAGTAGCCACATAGCCTCCTGGCAGCGATTATGCACATAGGCAGGATATAAAAAGCATGCACACTCTCCATCAAGGAGAACGTGCATGCTTTTTATAGCTGGAGGAGAACATATTTAGGTAGGACTCACGTTAACCCGCAGCATCTCCATAATAGCTTGTGAGCAATCGGCTGGATGATAGTCGTGGCTATGTGAGGCAGAGTTCGAGCGAGCTTTGGACAGCTCGGAATACCGATCAATCAGCTGTTGAAACCATCGATCAATGGTGGCGTCCGATTTAATTGGTTCTCCGTACCCATGCTGGGTAAAATAATCCATATTCTCTTCTTCCTGTCCGGGAATCGGTTGATAGAATAACATCGGTATCCCTTTGGACAATCCCTCGGTACAGGTCATTCCCCCGGGTTTTGTAATTAGTAAATCGGAAACTTCCATCCATTTATCGACTTCTCGCGTAAAACCCATCAATCGAATATTTTCATGCTGAAACCGCTCATCATGGGATAATTCATCAAGCGCCTTATCGTTACTGCCGAGACAAATAATCAACTGGATCTTTTCCCGCCAGCCCGTGAAGTGGTTCAACGAATCCTTCGTGTTCATTAATCCCCAACCGCCACCCATAACAAGAACTGTCGGCATAGCCTTTAAGCCAAATTGAGAACGCAGCTCTTCACGATTGTGAGGCTCCCAGAAATTCGGGTGGACAGGGATACCCGTCACCTGAATAGCTTCAGGCTGCACACCACGCTGCAAAAGCTGATCTCTAACGTTAGAGGTGGATACCAAATATTTGTTAACCTCAGAGCTTATCCAAGTACCGTGCGCATCATAATCCGTAATCACTGTACACAAAGGAACATTTAAGCCAGCTCGCTTTAATCGTGAGATCACTGCATTGGGAATCGGATGCGTACAAACGATCGCATCGGGCCGAAGCTGATGAACAACAGCAGCTGTCTGTGCATAAAAAATTCGGTGCAGAGCCAATTGAGCAAAACGGTTTAAAGACTTTTTATACTGGGAACGGTACATGATCCCATACAGCTTGGGCTGTGTGGTGACGGTTTTGCGGTAAGCAGTAAGTATCCAAGGAGCCAAAGTTGGATTGAGAAAGGAGCCGAGCTCCAGTACACGTGTCTGGATATCGGGTGAGAGCATACGGAGACTGACTGAAAGTGCCTGAGCAGCTTGAGTATGCCCAGCTCCAAAGCCTTCGGATAATAACAAGACCCTTTTTTTACGCATATGCGTTTCACCATACCTTGTGACAATTGGATTTACACAATTTTAACATTAATCATTTTGAATCCAAAAAGCAACTATGTGAATAATACGACAACTCCAAATGCTGCAGCGGTTCCAATGATACAGCCTACCAGACAGTCCGATGGATAGTGCAGGCCCAGATACATACGCGATATGCCCACTAATGATGCAATAGGCAGTAAAATCATGCCTAACCAAGCGTTAGCGTAGAAAAGCGGGATTGTGATGGAAAAGATGGCAGTTGTGTGTCCTGAAGGAAACGAATGATCCGTTAATGGATTGTTGTATGTATTCGTATCCTTGAGAACAAGATAAGGTCGAAGCCGCGGGTAGTTTTTTTTGAAAAGGGCAACCGGCACATGACTTGCCGCTAAGGCGATACAGCTCTGCAGACCTGCCAGACGATAGCTGTTTTGACCAAACAGGCTTAAGGAAAGGGCGGCAATTATTGTAAAGGTCGCGCCTCCTAAATGGGTAATCAAATTAAAGAAGCGGTCTAGATAGGTGCGTCGCATCCTTTTGTTAATCCATAGAAACAAACGGTTCTCGTGCTGCTGCAGCCAGGACACAATGCGATTCATTCTAGTCACCTCCTGTTTAAGAGTATATAGGATGCCCCAATCGAGAGGTAAGACTCAAGATCAAAAAGGGGACTTTTTGAATAACCTTTATTATCAGCATATACATATCTACTCCTTAGTATAAACTTCGTTTGTTAATGGAGTATTAACCTCATATAAACACCATTTAAACAAATGGGGGGCGGCGCGGAGCAATGGGAGACGTGCAAAATTTGTGCAAGCAGTAGAATTATTGTATCATGAAAGCTGTATATCCACCCCAAATCGCAGGACAGCGCCCTGAAAAAACTTGAGAAAAGCTGCAATCTGGTCAATAAACAAAATGAAAATCGTTGATAATCGATGAAAAGCTGGAATAAAGCATGGATGACAAAGAACACGACCCTAATTCCTTATAAATCACTCATAATTCATAAGATCCGGCGTATTCCGGCTATAAGGTGCTTTTGACAAAGTATAGGAAAGAGAGGAAAATCATATTCGGTCGTCTGGAAAAAAATATAAACCAACGAAGCTTATACATGCCTAAGCATGATAGACAGAGAAAACTTTGGGGTACATAACAAAAAAGGGGGATTTAAAATGCTGGACAATGTCATACTGGCTATTCAGGTTGTCTTGGCGCTGATTGGGGTTTATCAGCTCTTTTTGACGTGCTTTGGCTGGTATAAGGCCAAGGCTAAGCCGCAATTTGCACCACAAAAATCATTCGCAATACTGGTCGCCGCCCATAATGAGGAACAAGTGGTCGGTGCGCTGATCGATAACTTGAAAAATCTCGATTATCCGAAAGAATTATATGATGTATTCGTTATATGCGACAATTGTACAGACCGCACAGCCGATATTACACGCAGTATGGGGGCTTATGCATGTGAACGGCATAATCCGAAGCTTCGCGGTAAAGGCTATGCGATTGAATGGATGCTGAAGGAGCTTTGGAAGAAGCCCCGTAACTATGATGCTATTGTCATGTTCGATGCGGACAATCTGGTCAACCCGGATTATTTGATCCATATGAACAATGATTTGTGCAATGGCTCTAAGGTTATTCAGGCTTATTTGGATACGAAGAACCCGAATGATTCATGGATTACAGCTGCTTATGCCGTAACTTATTGGTATTGCAATCGTCTTTGGCAGCTTCCGCGCCAAAATCTCGGCTTGGCTAACTTCCTGGGTGGTACAGGAATGTGCTTTGAGACCAAGCTGCTAAAGGAAATAGGCTGGGGAGCTACCAGTCTGGTTGAGGATCTGGAGTTTACTATGCGCTGCGTACAGCGCGGAATTAACCCTACGTTTAATTATGATGCAAAGGTATTCGATGAGAAGCCGCTGACGTTCAAAGCTTCCGCCAAACAGCGTCTTCGTTGGATGCAAGGACATTTTGATGTAGCACGCCGTTATTCCTTTCCTCTGCTCTGGCAGGGTCTGAAGGAAGGCAGCTGGTCGAAGCTTGATACAGGCTTATATGCATTAAACGTATATAATGTGCTGATCGGTTCGGTGGTAACTATAGTTTTGTGGACTGATAGAATTATGCCGGGAATGCCCTTCCTCAAATCATTATTCGATTACTCGCCACCGGTATTTATGACGATCGGGATATTAAGCTTTATTCAATTCCCGCTTGCGCTTATTATTGAAAAAGCAAATTGGAAAACCTATCTGTACTTGATTCCGTTTCCGCTGTTTATGTTATCTTGGTGGCCAATTACCGTCTATGCGTTCTTCACGCAAAATAACAAGCAATGGAGCCATACCGAGCATACGCGTGTCATTCGGTTGGAGGAAGTTCAGAGCAAGCAGGTTAGCTAATTAAGCAATTGACTTTACTATGAGCAATATGTTATGATGACCTAGTTGAAAAAGAAGAGGCGCCCGCTTCTCACCTGACTGACCTTGAGTTGGCTGGTTATAAAGCTAGAGTGAATGTGAATTTGGTGTTTGATCACTTAAACTTTAACAGACGTGGGCGTTCGCTGCCCGCGTCTTTTTTAATTTTAATCCATGGAGGTGGCAAGTTATTAGTACAGAGCATTTAATTAACGAGGATATTCGAGTGAAGGAAGTACGCTTAATCGGTGGGGACGGAGAACAACTCGGAATCAAACCTATTCGCGAAGCACTTCAGATCGCACAGGATGCCAATTTGGATTTAGTTAATGTTGCTCCAACGGCTAAACCGCCGGTTTGCCGGATTATGGATTACGGGAAATTCCGCTATGAAACACAAAAGAAAGAAAAGGAAGCCCGTAAAAATCAAAAAATCGTTGAACTTAAAGAAGTTCGCTTGAGTGCAACAATCGATGAGCATGACTTTCAAACGAAGCAGCGCAATGTTGTGAAGTTTTTAAATGAAGGCGATAAAGTGAAGTTGAGTGTTCGTTTCCGTGGCCGTGAAATTGCCCATGCAAGCATAGGGCAAAAGGTGCTGGAGCGGATGGCTGCCGAAGTTGAGGAACTTTCTATCGTCGAGCGTAGAGCTAAGCTTGAAGGTCGCAGTATGATTCTGATTTTGGCACCTAAGCAGCAAGCATAAATTTGAAGGAGGACTCCACACATCATGCCGAAAATGAAAACACACAGCAGCCTTAAAGGCCGCTTTAAGATCACAGGTACAGGTAAAGTAATGAGATACAAAGCTCACAAAAACCACTTACTGTCCGCAAAATCCAATCGTCAAAAACGCGTATTGGGCACGAATCCGGTTATGGCTGCTGGTGACGTAAAACGTTTGAAACAGCAATTGGGCAACATCAAAGGCTAGTTCTGCATCTTTATCCCACTTAAATTTCTGGAGGTAATGAAATATGGCAAGAGTAAAAGGCGGGTTCGTAACTCGTCGTCGTCATAAAAAGATTTTGAAGCTGGCAAGAGGTTATTTTGGTTCCAAGCATCGTTTATTTAGAACAGCAAATCAGCAAGTAATGAAATCCTTGCTGTATGCATACCGTGACCGTCGCGCGAAAAAACGTGACTTCCGCAGACTTTGGATTACCCGTATTAACGCTGCAGCTCGTATCAATGGCTTGTCTTACAGCAAGTTCATGCACGGTTTGAAGCTTTCCGGTATCGAAGTCAACCGCAAAATGCTGGCTGATCTGGCTGTTAACGATCTGAACGCATTTAACGATTTGGCTACTGCAGCTAAACAAAAAGCGAATGCTTAATTCATACCATTAATTTAAAACGCGTTTCCCTAAATTTGATTTGGGGAAACGCGTTTTTTTTTGTTGTTTCAGAACCTGATCGTTAGCTCTAAAAAAGAGAAGGATATTCATACTTTTTTAACAACTGATCATGAATCCATTGTAACTTAACTATATTCTAATATTTGCTTAATTATTTTAAAAACTATATATGATATCATAAATATATGGTGTTGCATAGAGAAAATTACCTAAATAATGGATTTGATCTTTATTATGGATTTTATGTATATGATTTTAAAGAAATCAGGTGAGTGGCTATGAATATCATATTGCTATCCGGCGGTTCGGGAGTCAGGCTTTGGCCACTTTCTAGTGAACAGCGTCCCAAGCAATTTGTTCCGTTTTTCAAAGACTCAAGCGGCCAGCCGGCATCGATGCTTCAGCATGTGTGGAGCCAGCTCAAACATCGCAACCTACATAAATCTACCGTTATTGCGACCTCGGTCGGTCAGCAGGAGCTGATACGAGAGCAAATAGGTCGTGGAGTCGATTTGGTGCTTGAACCCGAGAAGCGTGATACGTTCCCAGCCATTTTATTATCTGTTGCTTATTTATACTCCCATAAAGGTATTTCCAGAGATGAACCTGTTGCTGTTATGTCTGTTGATAGCCGAGTCGACGATTCGTTCTACGATGCGCTTCTCAAGCTTCCCGAAGCATTGGACAGCACAAGAGCTCATGTAGCATTATTGGGTGTCAAGCCTACATTCCCATCTCAAAAGTACGGCTATATTTTACCGGAGGCAAACACAGACAATTCGTCGATCATGACCATAAAACAATTTTATGAAAAACCAAATGCTCAAGATGCAGCACTTTATATAGAGCGTGGCGCGTTGTGGAACTGTGGTGTCTTCTGCTTTAAGGTAGGTTTTCTTCTGGACTTACTAGCTAGTATGGGGCTTCCCGAAACGTATGAAGAGCTGCTGCTTGTATATTCCCAGCTAGAGTCACTAAGCTTTGATTATGCGGTTGTAGAACGGGAGAAGAACATTGCAGCGATCACGTACACGGGTTCGTGGAAGGATATGGGGACCTGGTGCACATTGACGGAGGAGCTGAATGAGCCGCTGGTGGGCAAAGGCGTTCTCGGCAGCGATAACAGTCAGGTTCATATTATGAATGAATTAGATATTCCAATTGTCGCAATTGGACTTTCAAATATAGTGATTGCCGCGAGTAAAGAAGGAATTTTGGTAAGTCAAAAAGGATCAGATGCGCAGCTTAAAGACGCCATTCATCTACTGAAGGAAAGCACGCTGCCAAAGAGTGACGGCATGGAGGCTCACAGTCGGTTGGTTGATCGCTCCGTGTTTGCAGATGGTACGATAGTGACCACGAAAAAGATTCATTTGAGGCCGGGGATGGAACAATCGTTTGAACCCCTAACAGATGGCAGACAGCAAATTGTTTCCTGGACGGTTATGCACGGAAGTCCGAGGGTAATTAAAAATAATGAAGATATCGTGGTATCGAGTGGTTGGAATGTTGTATTGGAAAATTGTGATAAGGCAGTTATTCAAGCGTTGGGTTATGTTGATCTCTTGGAAATAACAACCATTACAAAACAATAAATAGAGACTTTAGCCGGAGGTGGATGACTACGATGAAAGAGAGAGCTGTTGCAAGAGAAAAGAGATCCCTGATCGGGTATGATCCTGTAAAAGTAGAAGCCTATATCCATTCTCTGCAACTGGAAATCAAATCTCTGGAGAGACGACGTCGGGAAGATCATCAGGCCTATATGATTCAAAGCACAGAGCTGCTTAATGATGTGGATAATTTGAAAAAGAAGGCCCTTGAACTCGAACAAATGGAAATGAGTTTAAAACAATGGATTCAACGAAACCAGTAAAAGCACTCGGTTTAGCTTGGCTGGGCCTCCGTAAAAGCTGGACCAACGAACGAATTAAAGAAATGGATGAGCAGTTGTCCAAGCTTAGAAAGCATCATGACCAGGAAGAAAAGCGAAGAAAGGTTCAGTTGGAAGAGCTTATACGTCAGAAACAATATTTGCAAAAGGAAATTGAGGACCGCGAACAGTTCATAGAACAGCTTATTTCTCAGAAGCTAAGCATCATGGGACGGAAGAGCTTTAAGCCATCTTACGAAGATCAGGCCAAACAAAAGCTGCGTCTGGGCGATTTACTGGTTGTTGAGGGATTGATCACTCAGGAGCAATTGAGTCAGGCTATGGAACGACAGAAAACATTTGGTGGCCGTCTGGGTGATCTTGTTGTAGAAATGGGGTTCACCACGAAAGAGCTTGTTGGAGCCATTATTAGCCAGCAATCGCAAAAAGGCCGTTTGGGCGATATGCTCGTCGAAACGGGTGCCATTACTCAACACCAGCTCAATGAAGCCTTAGGTATTCAACGGAAAAGCGGCGGAATGCTGGGTGATATTCTGATGTCCCTGCGTTCTATCGATCCTGAGAAGCTGTACCGTGAGATTGCAACGCAAAACAATCTTGGACGCATCGGAACCGAGTATACATTTGAGGATACGCTTAACAAGCTGCCGGAGGCTTTGGCCAGACAATATGATGCAGTGGTCATTAATAAGGATTTAAATCGTTTTTTGGTTGCTGTAGGGGGGCCTTTGTCGGATGACGTGACCGCCAAGATTGAGGAACTACTCGGCATGCCAATTGAGCAGGTTCTGGCAACTCGTGATGAGATGGAGTTTTTTTGGAAGGAAGTCTATCCATCCGAGCTGATGGTAGAAAGTACCCAGAAGCTGGTTAATGAGCAGCCGCAAAATTCGGCACATGTTACCTTTACCAAGCCTCAATTAACGACAGCCGTGATTTGTCTCTTTGTATTCCTTGTAAGTCTAGTAATCGATTGGTATCATACCTTGATTTTCATGAATGTGGCTGTACAAATTTTTTATTTTTCAATGACTGTATTTAAATTTATGATCGTCATGTTTGGAACACGCAATAATGCCCAGATGCGGTTTACCAAGGAAGAGATTGACGTTATTGATGAACGAACGCTACCGGTGTATACCATTCTTGTTCCTATGTATAAGGAGAGTGAGGTTATCCCGCATTTGCTGGATAACATAGAGCAGATTGATTATCCAAAATCCAAGCTTGACGTAAGGCTTCTGATTGAACAGGACGATGTGGAAGCCCAACTGCTATTGAAGGAAATGAACCTGCCTCCTTATTATACGACGATTGTGGTCCCGCACAGCCTGCCCAAAACGAAGCCTAAAGCTTGCAACTATGGTTTAATCCGTGCACGTGGTGAATATGTCGTTATCTATGATGCCGAGGATCGCCCCGATTCGGATCAGCTTAAAAAGGTTCATGCGGCTTTTGTCAAAAATGCAGATAATTGCGCTTGTATTCAAGCAAAGCTGAATTATTTTAACAGTGATCAGAATTTGCTGACTCGATGGTTTACTCACGAATACAGCATGTGGTTTGAGCTTCTGCTACCTGGTGTAATGCAATTGAATATCCCAATCCCTTTGGGTGGGACTTCCAATCATTTTAAAATGAAGGTTCTAAAGGAAATTAATGCGTGGGACCCTTATAACGTGACCGAGGATGCAGACTTAGGTATCCGCCTATACAAATCGGGTTATACGACCGCTATCGTAGATTCCCGTACATGGGAGGAAGCCAACAGTCGTGTAGGTAACTGGATTCGGCAGCGCTCACGCTGGATTAAAGGCTATATGCAGACATGGCTCG
Source organism: Paenibacillus sp. 1_12 (assembly GCF_900114475.1). Lineage (GTDB taxonomy): Bacteria > Bacillota > Bacilli > Paenibacillales > NBRC-103111 > Paenibacillus_S. The sequence continues at coordinate 28,392 of NZ_FOTE01000008.1, forward strand.
TTCATATGCGCAATCCATTCCGTTTGTATAAAGAGCTTGGTTTAAAAGGTTTTATGGGGTTTCAAGTTATGGTGTTGGCCACACCCATGTTGCCGCTTCTCAACCCGTTTTACTGGGTTATGATCGTAATGTGGTATGCATGGAAGGCACAATGGATACCGCAATTTTTCCCTGGCCCGATTTATTATCTAGCTTCTATGGAGTTTTTAATAGGAAACTTTTTATTCGTATTTGGTAATGTGGCAGGTATATATTGGGTTATTCATGATTTAGAGCAGCGTAAGGAAAATGTTTTCTCTTACAGTCTTGTTAAATATGCGCTCTTAACTCCTGCTTATTGGGTGCTCATGAGTTTAGCGGCAGTTAAAGCTGCGTGGCAGTTAATTACCAAGCCATTCTATTGGGAGAAAACTACCCATGGCTTGTCTAAAGCCCCTCCCCGTACATTACCAGCCAATAATACGATTCAGGATGGGAGGTAGAGGCAATGCCTAGCATGCATAGAAGTGTATATTGGGTATTGTTTCTTCTGTTGTTTACGCTGGAGTTTTCTGCGGGCTATTACGTCAGTCATGTTATAGGTTATGTACATTCCGACTCCATGAGCCGTGTAGCGAATGCATTCTATGTATTGTACAGCCGTGACCCGCATTTGGGAGCCATAGGTTTTGTGTGGAACCCGCTGCCCAGCTTGATGGAGCTCTTACTCCTGCTGCCGTATCCTTGGTTTCCAGAGCTTGCCTCTTCAGCTTTGGCTGGTGTGATTATGAGCAGCTTATTTGCAGGGTTGACTGCGGTAATGTTAGCTCGTGCCGCTGTGGAGTTTGGCTTGTCTCGCTGGTTTGCGGTTGTACTGAGTCTTTCCTTCAGCTGTAATCCATTCATATTTTTATTCGGCGCCAATGGGCTAAGCGATGCTCCTTTTATTTATTTTATCATGTCGGCAGTTATCCACTTGTGCCATTGGATTCAGGGTCGACGGGTAGGAAGCCTGATTAGAATAAGCTTTATGCTGGCGTTAGCCTTTTGGACGAGGTATGAAGCTGTGCCGCTTGGAGCAGCTTTGGCGCTGGCTGTCATATTGATTGTATTCTGGATTCCTGCCAGTGATTCGAAAGCCGAGCAACAAATGGAGCGTAATCTGAGGTTTAAATTATTTCAAATAGAGGGTACGTGGGCGTTGATGCTTGCCCCTGTGATTTATTCAGGATTGATGTGGATTTGGCTGAACTACCTGATTATGGACAATGCCCTCTATTTTTTGAATTCTGAATACTCTAACGTTGCACAGGCCCAGGGACTTGGCACGGATCAGCAGTTCCTTGATATGCAAGGCAATCCACTGCTGGGTCTCCTATTTGTAGCCAAAAAGACGATGTATTACTCCATTCCTTTAGTAAGCATCATTGTGCTCAGGTTGTGGAACCGACGATGGTTAGTGTGGGATTTTGTCGTGCTCCTTTGTTTGTATGCTTCCATTATTGCGCTGCAATTTCTGCTGTTGATGAAAGGAACCTCCTACGGTTGGTTCCGATATTTCATGTATGTATTACCGATCACAGTAGCATGGCTGCCTTACGAGCTGTCTCGTGTTAAGCGATCTGTTGTCAATTACAGTATTGTGTTGGTTGGCATGATAATAAGCGGTTATATCCTGACTCAAGCTTTAATGAGCCCCGTGATTGCTCCAGATGAGAATAAATTTCTGCATGCTAAGGAGTATGCTGTTGGTCAACAGGTGGAGAAAGAAATTGCTGCCTATTTGGATGAAGAGCTCGACGGCTACAATATTCTGATGGATTCCTATTCCGCATATGCCATTATTCTGAATAGCAAGGCACCCAATAAATTTTTAATAACCAGTGATTTCGCGTTTAGAGCTTCTCTGAAGGATCCGGTGGGTACCGGAGTGGATTTTATTCTCAGTCCGAAGCCTGACAAAAGCTCAGCGCTCAGTGCAGATAACACAACCTATCTTAATTTTTACGAAAAAGGAACCTCATGGACACAGTTGTATAAGGAATTCGGAGGCAAGTGGAGATTGTATAAAATTATTCGGCCAGTAGACGGAGGTGGAAATAAATGAATCAGCCCATTCCGGAAATATCTGTAGTGATCCCAGTTTACAATGAGGCCGTTCACATTGCTCATTCTTTGCAATTAATTGAGGAAGAGTTAAAGAGAATTACTTATTCTTATGAAATTATTGTTATTGATGATGGCTCCAAAGATGCCACGTGGCAGCAGTTGACATTGGTGCGTGAGCAATCAGCGCATTTTACAGGCATTCGTTTGAGCCGTAATTTCGGTAAGGAGCTTGCTTTGTGCGCTGGTTTGGAGCATGCGAGTGGACAAGCTGTAATCGTTATGGATTCCGATCTGCAGCATCCCCCTTCCTTATTAATTGAAATGATTCGTTTATGGCGTGAAGAAGGTAAGGATATCGTAGAGTGTGTCAAGGTAGATCGTGGAAAGGAATCATTGAACAAATCACTGAGCTCTGCCATTTTCTATAAAGTGCTGAATCGCTTGTCCGGATTCGACCTGAGCGGTGCTTCAGATTTCAAGCTTCTGGATCAAAAGGTTATTCAAGCATGGCGGGAGATGCCTGAGCGGAACATGTTTTTTCGTGGCATGACAGCTTGGTTGGGATATGAAAAGGCGCAGATTCCATTCGAGGTGGCGGAGCGTGCAGGCGGAAAAACCCAGTGGCCGTTTCATAGCCTGCTTAGACTTGGAGTTAGTGCCGTTGTTTCGTTTTCCTCAATTCCATTGCGTTTTGTCAGCCTGTTTGGATTTGCTTTTCTGTTCGGTGCTCTTATACTAGGTATCCAGACGTTATATCAAAAATTTGTTGGCGATGCTGTGACTGGATTTACAACGGTCATCCTGCTGCTGCTTGTTGTGGGCAGCGTGATCATGATATCGCTCGGTATCATTGGCGAGTATATCGCATCCATTTACAATGAGGTAAAGGGGAGGCCGCGATATTTGGTCAGTCAAAAAATCAACAGCACAGAAGTGCCAGATGAATTGGGCTTTAAGGTAAGCAAAGCTTTATGAAGAAACTTTTGTTGAAGTATGGGATCGTAGGCTTGTTAGGAACGTTGATTCATTTTATTTCCTTGTATGTCTTGGTTGAAGCATTCGGTATTCAGCCTGTTACAAGTTCTACGCTTGGTTTTCTGCTCGTCCTGTTTATTTCGTATGTGCTTAATAAATGGTGGACATTTCAGGACACGCCATCAGGCTGGAAGCCATTTGTGAAATATACGGTCGTGTCCCTAACAGGGCTGCTGCTCAATAGCGGTATTATGTATGCAGTTGTGGAATGGATGCACTGGAATTATTTGCTCGGACAATGTTTGGTCGTTGTGGCGGTTCCTGCCTCCAATTTTTTATTTAACTATTATTGGACCTTCCGTACTTGACTCTTACAACGATTCGGCATATAATATTGTAAAAGTACAACAGATGTAACTGCAATGATGAGGACGAAGTTATAAGGGCCCTTATGATCCAGAGAGCAGCGGATTTGCTGAAACCAATGCCATTAATCCCTTATGTACGAGCTCACCTCGGAGCTGTTTTCCTGAAAAGTATGTTCATTGGATTCAAGAGCATAGCTATTAGGGAAAAACGGAATAGCACACGTTATCGTGCTGAAGGTATAACAGCTATATTTAATTTGCTGCGTACCTGCTAAGGTTATTTGCTGTGAGGCAAGTAACAAACTCTGGGTGGTACCACGGAAGATTAGAACCCCTTTCGTCCCTTCAGGCGCTCTATTTGGCGTTTGGGATGAAAGGGGTTTTTAGGTATTTTCAATATACGAGAGGAGGACAAATCATGATCGTTCAAACAACCAAAAAGTCAAAAGAACAACTGCACAAGGAACTGCTTCAGCCGGATGTAATTACAGGATCGGAAATGCTGCTTCGCAGCCTGCTATTGGAGGAAGTGGATTGCGTCTTTGGTTACCCCGGTGGAGCCGTATTATATATTTATGATGCCATGCACGGCAATTCTGATTTCAAGCATTTGTTAACCCGTCATGAGCAAGGAGCTATTCATGCAGCAGACGGCTATGCGCGTTCTACCGGCAAGGTGGGTGTCTGTATCGCGACTTCCGGACCTGGAGCTACGAACCTGGTTACGGGAATTGCCACTGCTTATATGGACTCGGTGCCGCTCGTCGTTATAACAGGTAATGTATCTACGGCTGTGATTGGAACGGATGCTTTCCAAGAAGCGGATATCACAGGGATTACACTGCCGATTACGAAGCACAGCTATCTGGTTCGGGATGTAAAGGATTTGCCGCGTGTCATTAAAGAGGCATTCCACATCGCTTCTACAGGACGTAGAGGTCCGGTATTGATCGATATCCCCAAGGATGTTTCCAATGCAGAGGCACCGTTTTATTATCCGGATAAGGTAGAAATTCGCGGTTATCATCCGACTGTTCAGCCGAACAAGCTGCAGGTGGACCGGATGCTGGAGGCGATTGCTGAAGCTGAGCGTCCTATGATTTTGGCAGGCGGCGGTGTTGTGTACGCGGATGCGTCCAAGGAACTGCTGGAGTTTGTTGAAAAAACACAAATTCCGGTTACGACTACGCTGCTCGGATTAGGTGGTTTTCCAAGCGCAAATCCTCTTTGGTTGGGGATGCCGGGCATGCACGGAACATACGCGGCTAACCATGCGCTGCAAAATTGCGATTTGCTCATCGGGATCGGTGCAAGGTTCGATGACCGGGTAACGATGAAGGTAAACGGATTTGCTCCAAAAGCGAAGATTGTTCATATCGACGTAGATCCTGCGGAAATCGGTAAAATTGTAGAAACCCATATCCCTGTTGTTGGTGATATCAAGGCTGTCCTGCAGCTTGCTAACCTAAAAGCGAAGAAGTCACAATCCTCTGCGTGGATCGAGCATGTCCAAGCGGATAAAGCCAATCACCCGCTACGCTATATTGATTCGGATACAGAGCTTAAGCCCCAATATGTCATCGAGATGATTCATAAAACAACAAACGGTGACGCGATTGTAACGACAGACGTAGGACAGCACCAAATGTGGGCCGCTCAATACTATAAATTCAACAAGCCGCGCTCTTGGATCACCTCCGGAGGTTTGGGCACTATGGGCTTCGGATTCCCTTCAGCGATTGGCGCTCAGATAGCTAACCCGGATCGAATGGTTGTATCCATTAATGGGGATGGCGGTATGCAGATGTGTTCGCAGGAACTGGCGATTTGTGCAATTAACCAAATACCTGTTAAAATTGTTGTAATCAACAATCAGGTGTTGGGTATGGTACGCCAGTGGCAGGAAATCATTCATGGCAACCGGTTCAGTCACATTGATCTGGCAGGCAGTCCTGATTTTGTCAAACTTGCCGAAGCATACGGTGTTAAGGGCTTGAGGGCAACGAATAAAGAGGAAGCCCAAAGCATGTGGCAGGAAGCACTGGACACCCCAGGTCCGGTACTCGTCGAATTTTTCGTCCGCAGGGATGAGAACGTGTATCCAATGGTTACACAAGGCTCGACGATAGATCAAATGATAATGGGGGATTCGGAATGAATCACAAACATACGATATCCGTTTTAGTGAATAATCAACCAGGCGTACTGCAGCGTGTATCCGGCTTGTTCGGACGTAGAGGCTTTAACATTGAAAGTATCTCCGTAGGTGAAGCCGAGGAGCAGGGCTTATCGCGCATGGTTATTGTGACAACCGGAGACGATAAAACTTTGGAGCAAGTTTCCAAGCAGCTGTATAAGCTGATTGATGTCATTAAAGTTATTGATTTGAGCTCCAACCCGATGGTTGCACGCGAGCTGGCCTTGATCAAAGTCAATGCAGATCCTAGCTTGCGTCCGGAAATTTTCGGATTAGTGGAAACGTTCCGTGCATCGGTTGTCGATATTAGTCCATCTTCATTAATTATTCAGGTTGTAGGGGATGCTCTTAAGATCGAAGCTATGGCTGAGCTGTTGAAGCCTTACGGTATTCGTGAGCTTTCAAGAACAGGTATTACGGCTATGGTTCGCGGGATCGTCAAGTAGTTGGTTATATAGATTAAATTATATAAATTAAAAGAAAACAACTTTGTGAGTGGGGGATCAAGTGGATGACTTGATTGGGCGGCGCGTGATTTGCAGCGGATTGTCCGTTTGATCGCCCACTCACAGGGTTTTAAATTAAAGGAGGCAATCATATCCATGGCAGTTACAATGTATTATGAAAAAGACGCTGATCTAGGCGCACTAAAAGGTAAAACAATCGCAATCATCGGTTACGGAAGCCAAGGCCATGCACAAGCGCAAAACCTGCGTGACAGCGGTCTGAAAGTTGTTATCGGACTTCGTCCAGGTAAATCGTTTGATCAAGCAAAAAATGACGGCTTTGAAGTATTTACAGTTGCCGAAGCTACTAAATTGGCAGATGTAGTACAAATCCTTTTGCCGGATGAAACACAAGCTAGCACGTACAACAATGAAATTGAACCAAACCTGAAAAAGGGCGCTGCGCTCGTATTCTCACACGGTTTCAACATTCATTTTGGACAAATTGTTCCTTCAGCTGATAAAGATGTATTCATGGTTGCACCTAAATCCCCGGGTCACATGGTTCGCCGTGTATACGTAGAGGGCTTTGGCGTTCCTGGATTAATCGCGGTTTATCAAGATGCTTCCGGTAAAGCCAAAGATCTTGGTCTGGCTTACGCAAAAGGTATTGGCTGCACACGCGCAGGACTTATCGAAACTACATTCCGTGAAGAAACTGAAACGGATCTGTTCGGTGAGCAAGCAGTACTTTGTGGCGGTACAACTGCATTGGTTAAAGCTGGCTTTGAAACGCTGGTTGAAGCTGGCTATGAGCCTGAGATTGCTTACTTCGAGTGCTTGCACGAGTTGAAGCTGATCGTTGACTTGATGTATGAAGGCGGAATGGCTACTATGAGACATTCCATCTCCAACACAGCTGAGTACGGTGACTATGTAACCGGACCTCGTATTGTGACTGAAGAAACGAAGAAAGAAATGAAGCGTGTATTGACTGACATCCAACAAGGTAAATTCGCTCGCGATTTCATCTTGGAAAACCAATCCGGTCGTTCGTTCTTGACGGCAACTCGTCGTATTGAGTCCGAGCACCCGATTGAAAAAGTCGGTTCCCAATTGCGCGAATTGATGCACTGGATTAAAAAGTAAGTAATCGTTTGTTGATTGGCATATACAGATAACTGAGGTCGGCTTGAAGATAATGGGAATATTCACGGAGGTAAATCCACCGGTTTTCTCAGCTTCGGGCCGTACCTTTTTCTGCTTAAAGAGCATGTTCAAAATGGTCGGTTGATGCTTACGATGTCAATTTTCTTCAAAAATGCTTAGGAGGTGACCACCCATGAGAAAAATTTATATATTCGATACGACGCTAAGAGATGGAGAGCAATCCCCAGGCGTGAACCTGAACGTGCAGGAGAAGCTGGAAATCGCGCAGCAGCTAGAAAGGCTGGGTGTCGATCGAATTGAAGCTGGATTTCCTGCGGCATCTCCCGGTGACTTGGCGGGTGTGAACGCAGTAGCTCGTGCAATTAAGAATGCTTCAGTAATCGGTTTAGCTCGTTCCCGTGAGCAGGATATTGATGCCGTGCGTGAGGCACTGAAGGGTGCTCAAGACCCATGTCTGCATTTGTTTTTGGCTTCCTCTCCTATCCACCGCAAGTATAAGCTGAAGATGAGTAAAGAACAGATGTTGGAAACGGCAGATAAGGCCATCCGTTATGCAAAGAAATATTTTGACAAGATCGAATTCTCACCTGAGGATGCAGGCCGTACAGAGCTAGACTTCCTATGTGAGGTTACGGCTATGGCGATTCGTGCAGGTGCAACGGTTGTCAATATTCCGGACACGGTTGGTTATCTGAATCCGAGTGAGTTCGGCAATATTTTCAAAGTGTTAAAGGAGAATGTGCCGGATATTGAAAAGATTCAATTGAGTGCACATTGCCATGACGATTTGGGGATGGCTACTGCGAATGCATTAGCAGCTGTACTGAATGGCGCTGATCAAATTGAAGGAACGATCAATGGTATCGGAGAACGTGCCGGCAATACCTCACTGGAGGAAGTTGCTATGGCACTGGAAACGCGCCAGGATTTCTTTCAAGCGAAAACTTCACTGGTTCTCGGAGAAATTGCCCGCACAAGCCGTCTGGTCAGCAAGCTGACGGGTATGGTTGTACCTGGCAATAAAGCGATAGTAGGGGCTAACGCCTTTGCTCATGAATCGGGTATTCATCAGGATGGCATGCTTAAGGAAAAGACCACCTACGAGATTATGTCGCCTGAAATGATCGGTCTGAAAGAAAGCACGCTTGTGCTGGGCAAACATTCCGGCCGTCATGCATTCCGTGAAAAGCTGATTGATATCGGCTATGAGCTGTCGGACGATCAAGTGAATGTCGCGTTTTCTAAATTCAAAGATTTAGCCGACAAAAAGAAAGAAGTATCAGACGAAGACATCCGTGCATTGATCGAAGAAAAGCTGATCGAAACACCGGAAGTATTCGCTCTGGATAACCTTCAGCTATCTTATGGCAATCAATCGGTGCCAACGGCTACTATTCGTGTCACTACCTTGGATGGCGGCGCTGTGGAAGAGGCAGCTGTTGGCAACGGATCAGTTGATGCGATCTACAAGGCTATTGATAAGGTAACCAAGGAAGAGGTTGAATTGGAAGATTATTCGATCAAATCGGTTACCCAAGGCAAGGATGCACTGGGCGAGGTTCACGTTCTGATGCGTCAGGGAGATTACTCTGTTCAGGGCCGCGGGGTCAGTACAGATATTCTCGAAGCGAGCGCCCGGGCATATCTTGATGCCATTAACCGATTGATTGAAAAACGCAAAACGCCTGCCCGCACACGGAACAGCCGTGATAATGTAACCTTGATTTAAAGTTCAGTAGGTAATCACTAACAGCAAACAGATCTCATAACATTCTGCTGCAGCGCCCTATGGCATGCAGCAGAGTGTTTATTTGTTATACGGCTCAAGTCAGTTATAGCGAGCCCATGGAAATATTTAAAAGCAGGATTCTTTTTATCATTGCCGAATTGGATGAGTACAGAATGTCGAATCCACATAGATACATTGGAGGAGGAATTGTACCTTGCAACCAAAAACGAATCTTTTTAAATATATGCTGCTGCTTTCCCTGGTTTTGTTCACTACCTGTGCCAGCCTGGCATTTCCCTTACAGCATGCTCATGCTGCCTCATACGGTTATGAGACAGCTCCTCAAAATATCGTAGGCGTAACCAAGCCGACGATCACCTTCTATTTTGATACGACCCTGACGGCCATACCCGTGTACACGATGTATTTGAATGGTGAGCCTGTGGCAGCATCTTATGATAAGGCTAAAGGTACGTTCACTTTCACGCCTGATTATAATTTGAAGCGAGGTACTCAAAAGGTGCGGATGTCGATTGCTTATACAGGATTTCAGCCCATCGATGTATCATGGACTTTTACGGTCGCAGAGAATGCGATAAGCGACTTTACTGCCGCGGACCCGGAGCAGTTGGACGGATTCGCTGCGCTCAATGATTACCGGGTGCTTTATGGATTGCCTACCGTAAAGATGAATGGTCGCTTGAATGCCAGCGCTACAGCGCATGCCAAATATTTATATGACAATAAAATTCAGCAAAGCCAAGATAGTATGGACAGTTTACATGAAGAGAACTCGTCCAAAAAAGGCTTTTTTGGTAAAACACCATTGGAGCGCGGCGCTTACTTTGGTTACACATCTGCTGTAGGTGAAGATGCGGCTTACTATTCCGGTCCCATTAGTCAAGTCATTGATGTTTTATTTGATGCTCCTTACCATAGGAATCCGTTTCTGAACCCTTATATTAAAGAGGTGGGGGTTGGCAAGGTAGGCGATTATACGATTATTGAATTTAGTTCAGAGTCGGACACTCCTGACGCACTTGTCACATCACCCGCTGCAGGGGATAGGTATGTGCCTACCTCGTTTAATGGTGATGAACAGCCCGATCCATTGCGAATTCATCAGAGCGAGGTATATCCTGTAGGATATCCGATCATGGCACAATATTACGGTTCTGAAGTGAAGAAGGTTAAGCTTCTTGGCGCAGAGCTAGTAGACAGCAATAAAACTCCAGTTGCTCTGCTGATGAATACACCAGACAACGATAGTGATCTGTCTAACGGAGTCATGGTCCTGCCTCGCCAACCGCTGCAGTCGGATTCGACCTACCATGTGAAGCTTAATCTTGAAGTGACTCATCGCGATGGCAGCACGAAGACGGAAGTCAAGGAATGGGATTTTACAACGGAGCCTGCCGCTCAAATCGGCAAGAAGAAGCTGCACCAAAATGCAGCGGAGTACAAGCAGGCATACCTCACACTGAATCCGATTGCGCACACAGCCAGCTTTGGGTTGAATGCCAGCAGCTATAAGGTTGATGGGATTGACTTTCCGATGAATCTGTCGCCTGTTATCGTGGATGGGTCCTCTTATTTATATATTCGCGATTTGGCTGCAGCTCTAGGGGCCAACGTGGAGTGGAACGATCAATTACGTGCAGCCGTGTATACGAAGAAGGGTTTGAAAGTCACATTGTATACAACAAAAAACGAGTATGAGCTGAACGGAGCAACCGGGCAAACAGACACACCGGCAAAACTGATTGGAGAAAGCACAATGGTACCTGTTCGTCTATTGGCAGAGGTATTAGGTGCAAAAGTCGATTATATGGAGGCAACCCGGACGGTAAAAATCACATACTAGTCCAGGCACCATCCAAATACTCAATCTGCTTGTACGCCCAATCTTAACAATATCCACCTATATACCTTATCTTAGATCTGTATGAGGGGAGGATGAAATCGATGGGTTTGGTAGCAGGAGCAGGTTGTGGAGTGGGTCCAGTTGTTGGCGGTCTTCGTACGAGCACAGGCGTGATTTTAGTATTATTCATTTTACAGGTCATCATCACTCGCAGTTGTTTATAGTCCTAATAACGTATGTAAAAGCTCCTGGGGATACCGGGGGCTTTTCTATGTACTTCGCTTATCATCGAAATGCGATTGACGTATTATTCATATGATATTTTGTGTAAAATTAAGGAAAATATAGCATGTTTTCTGAATTTATTCTTGTATAATAAAGGGGAGAGGTATGCTTTTTGTTGCAGCTTAACCTTGAAAAATTAAACATAAATTCTTTATTTTTATGTCTATACCATACTGCAATGATAAGCTTAGAATGAAATCAAACTGAATGTAGAGGGAGAGTTGAAGAATGTACAGCACTAAGTATTTAGTTTTGTTTCTGGCGGTATCCCTGACAAGTATGGTTGCGGCTTGCGGAAACAAATATGATGCTTCTTCAATGGGTCAGGGTTTCGGAACCGATCATAGGTCTGACCAAGGTGTAATTACCCTGTCGCTCCAAACACTTCAGTCTGAAAAATCTTCCCCTGCTTACATAATTGAAGAAAAAATTGTTAACGATTACATGCAAATCCATCCCAATATTAAAATTGAATTCGATCGTCTGAATACGGAGCAGCAAAAAAATAAACTCAAAGCACAAGCTGCCTCCGGTGAAGTCGCCGATATTACGATGGTGAATCCGGGAGCTCAAATGAAGCCGTTTGTTGACAGCGGGGTATTAGCCCCTTTAGACGACGTATTGGATGGAGAATTAAAAGCCACATTTCAAAGCGGTGTGCTCAGCTACTATACGTTTGACGGAAAAGTATATGCGCTCCCATATAATTTGAATATCGCCGGTATCTTTTATAATAAAGAAATTTTTGTTAAAGCGGGGTTGAGCTTTCCCAAAACCTTCGAGGATTTGATCGAGGTCTCCAAGCAGCTCAGGGCAAAAGGGGTCACTCCCATAGCGATTGGTGCAAAAGACCGTTGGACAACTTCTTTTTTGTTTATGAACATACTCCAACGACTTAACGGCGGTCCCGGTTTTTTGCAGGATGTCATTACTAATAAAAGAAATTTTAATGATCCTGTGTTTGTTCATTCCGTGCAGAAGCTGCAAAATTTGATTCAGGCTGGTGCGTTTGATGAAGGGGTGACGTCTATCGACTCTAACACAGCCTCCAATTTATTTCGAAGCGGCAGGGCCGCTATGTATTACATAGGTACCTGGGAGGTTCCCAAGATAGAAACCTGGCCAGATAAAGAGAAAGTGGGGTTCATGAAATTCCCTACTGTTGAGGGTAAAGGCGATCCGAATGACTTCATGATTGCTCCTGGAACAGCATATACGTTATCTGCCAAAAGCAAGAATTTGCAAGAGAGTAAACAATTTTTGAAATATCTAATGATGAATTATCCGACAGTTGCTTTCAAGATGAACGCGGCAGTAGGTCTCAGTCAAAAAGTGAAGGGTGACTTTAAAGCAGCTAGCTATTCGCAATTGCAAATCGAAACCTTGAATATGTTTAAGGATATTAAAGGTGGAGAAATGAATTTTGACAATGTGATCATTCCAGCTGTTGCTCAAACTCATTTGGATCAATTGCAAAATCTTTTTGTGCAGCATGTGAAGGCTGAGGAAGTGGCTAAAGAACATCAGATTTCCTGGGAACTCAATACGAAACGAAAATAACATAGAGTAGATGTGTTCTATGCTTACGAAGTAAGTTTTCTACGAAAACTCTTAGGGGGCCTCTCATTGAAAAAGTTTCGCTGGAACACCATCAGCGTAAGATTGTTCATTTGGTTCCTCTTTTCTACACTATTCCTTGTTCTGTTATTAACTAGCATATTTTATACATACAGCACCAATCAAATGAGTCTGAGAATTGCTGAAATTGCAAGGAAAAATGTATCTCAAGCTGCTGATACGTTTAATTTGCTGGCACAAGGTTATAACAGTTTGACCAAATCGATTACAGCCAGCTCCGACGTGCAGAGGGTTCTTACAGAAGACGAAACGACGCCAGCTCTGCAGCTCATCAACAGCCGAACGATTATTAATGTACTGGAGGCTGCATTTTACAGCAGGAATGATCTGGTTGGCATTCATATCATCACTAATTCTGGTAAAGTGTATAGCTACGAAGCGGCAACCCATCCCTACGAGTCTAATTTCGTAGAAAGCGCATGGTACGATGAAATCCGCCATTCTCAAGGAGAGATGTTATGGTTTGGCATGAAAAAACCAACATTAACCATACAAGAGCAGCCGGTCTTTTCATTCGGTAGACTTATATACGATCTATATTCGCGTGAGCCTATCGGCGTGCTGCTTATTGAAGCAAGTCCCCGACCTATACTCTCGACTTTAAGCAATTTGCATATGGGGGCGGGTAGTTTAGCCTTTATCATGACATTACGTGATCCGCGATACCAGGAAGTCCCTAATAGGAACGAAATATTGGCTGAAACGGGAGAAACCGATCATGGGCTATCTCCGGAAATGGATCGTTTGTTAGTTGACAGACAAGCAGCTCGCTTCACTCCTCAGACCGAAACAGACCATTTGATCGTCATGGAGGATCAGCCCAACTTGAAATGGTCGATCGGCAGTGTCACACCCAAATCGAATTTTCAGGTACAGCTGCAAGAAGCGAATCGTTATTTCCTAATCGTTCTCTGTCTTTTGCTACTGGCCGCCGTCATACTGGCGACTATTATGTCACGATCCATTTCAGCTCCTATTATTCGGCTGGTTCGTGAAATGAAGGCTCTAGAACGTGGGAATTTAAATACGATTGTCGAAATACGCTCCTTTGAAGAAATGAATTATTTAGTGTCGAACTTTAACCAAATGGTTAGCAGGATCAGACAGCTCGTTGATAGAGTGCGTATTGTGACAGCAAGCGAAAAAAATGCTCAGCTCTATGCACTTCAATCACAGGTAAACCCTCATTTTTTATATAACACATTGGATATGATTTATTGGGAACTGGATGACACGAAAAATGATAAATTAGGGGATGTCATTTTTGCGCTTTCGAAAATGTTTCGCTACAGCAGCGAATGGCATCACTCTGACGTTACCTTGCAAGAAGAATTGGATCAAACCCATCATTATTTACATATCATTCAAGCCCGCTCGGGAGGACGTTTGCAAATTCACCTGGATATACCTGACGAGTGGCTGCATGTTCAGATTCCCAAAATGACGCTCCAGCCGCTGATTGAAAATGCCGTCGTTCATGGCCTTTCAAAATTAGATCGATCTGGGTTTATTTGCGTGCATATGGAAATCAGCGAGCAGGATTTATTCATACGAATTCAAGACAATGGAAGCGGGATACCCAATCCCAAGCTCATTGATTTGCAAAAAACACTTGAGAAAGTAATGCTGCTTGAGATGCATCACTTTGAGGAGGAAGAGAAAAATTATCGGATTATGGAGCAAACAAATCCGGTCGGAGCGGCCAGCGCGGGAATCGGTTTGGTGAATGTGCATCGTAGGCTTGTGCTAAAATTCGGAGCCTCATACGGTCTGCAAATTGCAAGCGAACAGGGCAGCGGGACGACCATTACTATTGCGCTCCCTAAATGTAAGTCAGTGTCGATGGTTAATGATCCTATTAGAAGCGGAGGTGCGTTATGAATATTCTTGTTGTGGATGATGAAAGGTCGATTCGTGAAGGTTTTAAGAGGACACTCGATAAGGCATATCCTCATATGAACATTATGACTGCAGAATCCTGTCAGGAAGCGATTATTACACTTCTGAGCGAACGGATTCATATCCTGCTGCTTGATATTATGATGCCTGCTATGGATGGGCTGGAGCTGTTGGCTGCCCTGCGAGAATCGCACCTAGGCACCAAAGTGGTGATTATTTCGGCCCATTCCAAGTTCGCCTATGCACAAGAAGCACTACGCTTAGGGGTTAAGGATTATGTGGTAAAGCCGGTAGGCAAGGAACCGTTGATCAAGATCATTTCTATGCTGGAAAACGAATGGATAGAAGAAATGAGAGATTTATCGGAAAAGGATTTGATTCATTTAAATTTAAATTATTTGAGAGAGGCTGTCTTTCGCCGTTGGGTGCGGGGACTGGATATCGGCAGATTTGACGTATCGCGCTTTGTTGAAAGCTATCCTCAATTTCATCTCGTATTTGTGCAATTGGAAACGAATCAGGATGTGTCCTTAAAGCATTTTGTAATCGAAAATGTATTATCCGAGTGGTTTGAGATGAATGGTAACGGATTTATCGTGAGCCTGGAAGGGAATATCCTGGTGGGTGTCGTGACACTTCGGGAGGATGCTGGAATCCGCGCGTTTGAAGAGGGAGCAAGAACTCATCTTGACCAATGCTTAAAGGTTCCGTATCAGATGGTTGTTAGTCGGTTATTGACGGATTTCCACACCATTCCCGACGAAATTAAAAATTTACAGTTAACCGGATTCTCCGCCTTGAAAAAGGATGCGTCAGCGAGCAAAAACGATGAAACTGTCAATATAGCTCTTCAATACATTCGAGGGCACTTTCAGGACACTTTGTCACTTGAAAAAGTCGCATCCATTGTGTATTTAAATCCGATTTATTTTAGCCAACTGTTCAAGCAAAAGATAGGAATCGGCTATAAGGATTATGTGACACAGCTTCGAATGGAAAGAGCCAAGGAGCTTCTTGCTAATCGGGGTCTAAGAGTCACGGATGTCGCTAAACTCGTAGGCTACGACGATCTGCGACATTTTACACAAGTATTCCGCAAAAATTATCAGTGTTCGCCAACTGAATATCGAGGTGGACTCACATAAGGGGAAATTTCAGGTCAAGCCCGTTCAAAGCAACGAGAAATAACATTGAAAAAACAAACCAAACTCCTTTATTTTGTGTCCTATACCAAGCTGGAGGGTTCCCTTACAATAACAATGAAGGTGTTAATATGGTATTTACAATCTTATTTGTAAATAATAGCGCTTTCAAAAATTAAGTGCGGAGGGGAAATCAATGAGGCTCAACAAAATGTCCAGCTTGATCTGTGCATTCGTACTCACGCCGGTTCTCTTGGTCGGTTGTAATGCAGCACCACCACCAGCGGCTGTAAGCCAGCCTGCCAAGCAGGAAGCTCCAAAACCCGCAACACCTGCAACACCGGCGGTCACACCACCAGCTCCAGCAGCAGCTGCTCCAAGCGGGGACGCCAAGGAGACGCCACGAAATGAGACTTTGTATATTAATGGTCTGCAGTGGGGGGCGCCTACCAACTTCAATCTATTGAGCGGTAATCCTGCCTTTCCGATCAACTACGGCAACTCTCGGGAACTGATTTACGAAACCTTGTTTATGATCAACATGATTGATGGCAAGCTGGAGCCGTTGCTTGGAAGCAAATATAGCTGGACTGATGATTTGACTTTGAAAGTCGAATTGAACAAGGACGCCAAGTGGAGTGACGGGAAGCCATTTACCTCCGATGACGCCGTTTACACGTACCAGCTTGGCAAGAAGTATCAGGTGAACTGGAGCAGCTTTTGGACATACCTTGAGGACGTTGTTGCCGATGGGCCGAATGCTTTCAACATTAAGTTAAAGAAAGATAATCCGAATAAACTTACTGTACTGGACAGTATTGACATGATTCCGATGCTTCCTAAGCATATATGGGAAGAGATCGAAAAGAAATCCAACAATGATCTGGCGACGATCCGGAAAGAATTCAATGCAAGTCCTGTAGGTACTGGTCCTTATAAGATGTATTTCTATAATGATCAGAAGATTACCATTGCCAGAGATGATAATTATTGGGGTAAAGCATTGTTCGGCGGGAAGCTGGCTGCACCTAAGTATATCACTCACGTGATTTTCAAGGATAATGCTGCGGGGGATCTGGCTTTCAAAAGTGGTCAGGTTGACGTTTCCCAGCAGTTCATTCCACAGGTTTGGAACATGTGGAAGGACGGAGCTCCCGTCAAGACCTACATGAAGGATGCGCCTTATTACTTGCCGGGCTCCATGCCTTCGATTTTCTTCAATATGACGAAAAAAGGTCTCGACAATGTGGATGTAAGAAGAGCCATTGCAATGGCTATCGATTATAAAAAGGTATCCGATCTGGCGATGAGCGGTTATTCCGCTGCGATGAAGCCATCGATAACATTGGATGCTGACGCTGAGAAGAAATATGTCGATCAAGACGCAATCAAGTCACTCCAATGGACAACGGATGTAGCTGGCGCCAATGCGCTGCTGGATAAAATCGGCGCCAAAAAGGGTGCAGATGGAATCCGTGTACTGGACGGCACCAGACTTGGACCTTATGATGTCGAGTGTCCTTACGGCTGGTCGGACTGGAACGCTTCACTTGAGATTGTTGCGCAAAATGCGAAAGCGATTGGTATTGAGATCAGAACCAAATTCCCGGAACAGCCTGTATGGAATAACGATTTGCAAACCGGTAAATTCGATATCATCATGAACACGCCGGCAGGGGGAGTCAGCCCAAGTCAACCGTGGAACCGTGCAAGAACGATCATGTATTCCAAAGGTGTTGCTGCTGCTGGTGAAATGGCATTCTGGAACTGGGGACGTTACAAAAACGAACAAGCGGATCAAATTATCGACAAAATCCCAACAATCTCGGATGAAGCACAAGTTAAGGCTCTCTATACGGAGCTCACCAAGATCTGGCTGAAGGATATCCCATCGATTCCTTTGATGTACAGACCATGGGTGTTCCATACCGTCAACGAATCGATATGGAAAGGCTTCCCGTCCCAAGGAGATGGTACTAACATTCCTCCGCAAATCGCGATGGACGGAGCGGGCATAAAAGCTCTGTATCAAATTCACAACTAAACGCTAATTAGGTTTGAGGCAACATCATATGCTGGAAGCCTATATTTGGTTGAACAACCCGAATATAGGCTTCTTTCTAACCGATCTCAATATGAATAACAACCGCCGAGGAGCGTGTAAACTGTGAACGCTTACACCAAGTATTTTGTCAATAAGTTTTTTTGGTATTTTCTTACATTGGTCATTGCGATTACATTGAATTTTATTTTGCCAAGATTGGTGCAGGGAAACCCTGTTAGCCTTATCGCATCCCAAATGACTCAGGGGATGACGGACAGCGACACCATAAAAAAGGTATATGAAACCTTTACGATTGAGTTTGGTATCGACAAGCCTCTGGGTACGCAGTTTTTGATCTATGTCAAAAATCTGTTTACTGGAAATCTGGGCACCTCTTTTGGGCTTTATCCTAAGAAAGTAACTGATATTTTGGCGTCCGCTATTCCGTGGACCTTGGCGTTGCAGCTTCCGGCCATCCTGACCGGTTGGATCATAGGCAATATTCTTGGAGCTGTGGCGGCTTATAAAAAAGGTGTTTTTGACAAAGCGCTTTTTCCCATTGCGTTGTTTGTCAACTCGATCCCTTTCTTTACACTGGCAATCATTATGCTTTATGTATTTGCTCTAAACCTCAAATGGTTTCCTTTACACGGGGGATATGACTTCCAGATGATCCCTCGACTTAGCTGGGATTTTATTGGCTCCGTCCTTCGACATCACACACTTCCGTTCTTGTCTATCGTGTTGGTCACCATTGGCGGTCAAGCGATAGGAATGAGAGAAATGTCGATTTATGAGTTGAATGCGGACTATGTTCTTTATAGCAAATTATTAGGCATTCGCGACTCCAAAATTGCACAATATGTATTCAAAAATGCGATGCTGCCTCAAATTACCGGATTGGCACTTTCGATTGGGACAATGGTCGGCGGTTCATTGATTTGTGAAATTGTGTTCAGCTATCCGGGGATTGGAACCTGGCTGTTTACTGCGATCCGGCAATTGGATTATCCATTGATTTCCGGCTGCACATTAATTATTGCCTTTACGGTCCTGGTGGCGAACTTCCTGATAGAGATCGTGTATGGCATTGTTGACCCGAGAATCAAGGCGGCTCAAATGGAGGAAAATTAATATGAATCATTCTGCGAAAATATTGCTGAAGTCGCCTAAGTTTGTTTTTGGGACCAGTGCCTTGCTGCTGATGCTTGCTCTTGTGCTCATCTATCCATTGATCAATAGAAATGATCCTTTGGAGATGATCGCATTGGCTTTCCAGCCTCCTGATTCCAACCTGCTTCTCGGATCGGACAACTTTGGCAGAGATTTGTTCTTGGAGCTTATGTATGGCATTCGGACATCTGTTCGAGTAGGTCTAATCGCGGGCATCTTTGCCACAGTGATCGGTTTGGTCATGGGATTGTTAGCGGGTTATATTGGTGGTTTGGTCGACAATATCCTCACAGCTGTCACTAATATTTTTATCGTTATTCCTTCTTTTATTATTTTGATATTGATTTCCGTAAGCATCAATTCTCGAAGCTCGCTAGTGACCGCAATCATTATCGGAATTACGAGCTGGCCTTGGACAGCAAGAGCTGTTCGAGCGCAAACCACTTCCTTAAGAAACAGGGATCATGTAAATATAGCGAAAATTTCCGGTCACAGCACAACGCGGATCATCATTTTTGAAATTCTCCCTTATATTGCGTCTTATGTGGTGATGGCCTTCGTCCTGCAGACAGCCTCTGGAATTTTATCAGAAGCTTCCATTTCCATGTTGGGATTGGGACCTTACAATACGATTTCTCTTGGCATTATCATGAACTGGGCGTTGACCTTTGAAGCTCCGGTGGCTGGTGCCTGGTGGGCATTCATTCCGGCTGCGTTTTCCATTGCGATCATCACCTTTTCGCTTTTTATGATGAATACAGGGATGGACGAAATTTTCAATCCCAAAATAAGGAGCTGACGGGCCATGAACAACAATATTTTGGAAGTAAAAGGTCTCAAAACCTATTATAAAACCAGGCTCAAAGAAAATGTGTATGCCGTTGACGGAGTTGACTTTGTGTTGGAGGATGGTAAAACATTAGGAATTGCTGGGGAATCCGGGTGTGGAAAATCGACCTTGGCCTTAAGCTTGATGGGTTTTTATTTGCCACCGCTCAACTATAACAGCGGCTCCATTGTTATTGATGGCACTGATATTATGAAGCTGAGCACAAGCCAGCTGCGGACACAGGTATTGGGAAGAGAAATCGCTTATATTCCTCAAGCGGCTATGAATGCATTGAATCCTACGCTCAAGATTATTCGTTTCATTGAAGATATGATGAAGGTGCATCGGCCGGAATTATCCAAGAAACAGGTTTGGGACATGGCTGCCGAACGGTTCGAAACGTTAAATCTGACGTCCAAGGTCCTGAACTCCTATCCCAATGAATTGTCAGGCGGCATGAAGCAAAGAACGGTCATTGCCATATCATCCATTCTGAATCCAAAGGTGCTTATTGCTGACGAACCGACCTCAGCACTTGATGTAACCTCACAAAAGGCAGTCATTAAGCTGATGAAGGACTTGTTGGATAAGAAGTATATTCGATCCCTTGTGTTCATCACCCATGAATTGCCCTTGTTGTATCATGTGACGGACGATATTGTCGTCATGTACGCCGGAGAAATTGTTGAAAGAGGCACAGCCAAGCAAATGGTATTTGATCCTTTGCATCCTTATACGAAAAAGCTGATGGGCTCGATCATCGTTCCCGAAGAGGGGATGAAGGGCCACAAGCTTGAGGCAATTCCAGGAGCACCGCCGAATCTGAAAAATGTCCCCCCAGGCTGCCGGTTCGCTGACCGCTGCACTTACGCAACAAGAGATTGCAAAGAGGGGAAAATCGACAATAAATACGTGGATGAGCGGATTTATCGCTGTATTTATGACGCCAAGACTTTGCGGAAATGGTATGAAGAGGAGCAGGAAGTCAAGGGAGTGATTGCATAATGATACGGAATAATGTTCTGATCAGCGGCAAAAACATGAGCAAGGTGTTCGGCTACGGATTAAACAAGACAACGGCCGTCAATGACGTAAGCTTTAAATTTCATGAGGGCGAAATTATTTCCATCGTTGGGGAAAGCGGCAGCGGAAAAACGACATTAGCCAAGGTCATTATGGGATTATTGAAGGAAACCAGCGGTGAAATTGAATATAAAGGCAAACCAAGAAAGCTTAAAAGCCATAAGGATAGAAAAGAGTATTGGAAAGATATACAGGCGATTTTCCAGGATCCGTTCTCTTCCTTTAATATTTTTCATAAAGTAGATAAATTATTAATGGACTGTATCAAATTGCAGGGGCTCAAGCTAACGAAGGATGAGCAGTTTGAGAAAATGAGAGAGGCCTGCTCCTTCGTCAATTTGAAATTTGAGGAATTATTTAATAAATATCCGTTTGAGCTGTCAGGGGGGCAAATGCAGCGTCTGATGATCGCGAGGATCTTCATGATGCATCCGAAGGTATTAATTGCCGACGAACCAACATCGATGGTGGATGCTTGTTCCCGTTCCACGATTCTCGATATGCTTATGAAGCTGCGAAATGAAAACAATATGACCATTATTTTCATTACCCACGACGTCGGACTGGCTTATTACGTCAGCGATACGATTTATATTATGGAAAAAGGGAAAATCGTAGAAAGCGGCAATGTCGAGAAGGTGATTTTGAATCCCCAGCATAAGTATACCCAACAGCTGATTTCGGATGTTCCCAAAATCCACGAGGAATGGAATTTAGCCTGAGTACAGCGATAGCATACAGTAGGATAAGCAAAAGTACCCTGGCTCTAGTCATTTGTGATGACAAGATCTTGGGTACTTTTCTGCTTTTTGAAAAGAACATAGGTACATTTTCGACGGTACGGTGGATTATTTAAAAAAACGAATTTAATGTTTAGCTGCAGCGTCAGTGGCACAATTATCTTTCAACATATGGGACAGCCAATCGAACGACTTCCTGCCGCTGACTTCATGGCCTCCATCAAACAAATCGCTTTCCAAGTGAGCACTTACACCTAAACTCTCATACAAATGGTCTAACTGCTTCACCGCCTCTTGCGTTGTCTCAATCGGAAAGATGGGATCGCGGATACCCGCTTCGATGAACAGCGCCCTTGGAGCAATAAGTGAGAGAAGGTCTGGCATCTCCGCATGCGGAAGAATACCCGGAATATAATTGCAAAGACAATGACGCATCGCCAAAATGCTGCCCCTGTACGTGTTCGGGTAGATCGCGATTACAGAAGCTTTGATACGCTCGTCTAATGCAGCGGACAGTGAAGCGATGACTCCTCCTCCCGAGTGTCCCATTGTACCTATACGATTGGCATCAACTTCCTCCCGGGTAGTCAAATAATCGGCTGCTCGCATAGCTTCATATACCCGCAGACCAGCAGTGGTTTTACCGCTCATCAACAAGGAAACGGACAGGTTATAGCATGAATTGCCCAGGTTAGGCTCCTGTTTTTCATCCCTTTCCAACTTTCGGTCACCGAATCCCACGACCTCTGGCGCAATTACTATAAGCCCTCTACGCACCAGTTCCAATGCAATGTTCGTAGAGGGTTGTTCTGAAGGAGGCTTGGAGCTTCCATCCTCATTTAAACCTACGACGGAACGGCTTCCATAACCATGCCCATGCCAGAGCAGAACAGCTGGACGTTTCTCTCCGATCTTAAGCGATTTGGGTATCATCACATAAGCAGGCATACGAAGCCCGCCAAGTGTTGTAAATTCGACCCGTTCGCGAATCGCTTCATCCAGCTCTACTCTTTCCAGCAGAACGGGATCGAACTGAGCCTCCTCACCTTCCGGTAAATCAAATGGGCCCAGAGATTCTTGTAGCTGAGCCTTCAGGCGTAATTTCTTATCCTCCCAAGACTCGACTATTTCTTCTCGACTGTGTTGTAATTGATCATAAATCTGATTTAAATATGCATCCGGTTTCCGCATAAAATCGTTCCTCCTATTTTTAAGTCACATGTGTTCTTACCTATGAACATAGCGGGAAATAAAATTATGATAATAATTAATTGATCTCATGACTCGAAATGGCCGCACAAATGGGCTCATACGAATAAACCTGATATGATGATTATTTTTAGGAAAGTGATTATTGCCTTCAATGACTTACTTCTATAAAATGGGGGATGTCTTTTTGGAGATTGCTGAATGAACGGGAGGAGATGACACGGGGGCTGATAAGCATCTTTAGCACAATGATTCGGTTCGATTGGTCAGTATGCGTGCTGCCTGTTTTGGTTATGGTAACGTTCTCATTCTACCTTTATACAGGATGCAGGGTGCGATTCTATTGCGGTAATTTCAATTATATCATAGCTTTCGCGAAAAAAATGGAAATCTTGAGTCCAACAATACTACAGTTTTCGATGTGATTTCGTTTAATTAGCGGGACAAATGATAGATTAATAATGATAGAACACTCCGCCTGACTCCACATGGCCTTACGCCGGACAAAGGAGCGTAACCGGAATAACTGCCAAATTTCTTTGATCGTCTATTGAACGACTTGGAGATTATTTTGCAGGATTTCAGTATTCATGTAGAGCAGATTTACGATTCCGATTTCACTTTAGAATAATTAAAAAAGAAAGGCGATGCACTCATGATAAATTCTCAAATTACCAGCTCAAATCGGTTTGTACAAACCGTCAAACAATACACTGATCATATTATAGAGCTTCACAAGTCTCATTTTGGCGAAGAAGGTGGTCCCTTATTTGCGGATGGCTTTAACGTCGAAACCCTCGAGCCTGTTCAATGGCTGTGCGAAGGTGAGCGATGGACCTTATCTAATTTGGCCAGCCAACAAAATTGGCTGCGCACTCTCTGTGCTTTAAGCCAAGTAACCGGTGATGACCATTATAGGTCGATGGCTGCGGATACAGTAAGTTTTGCTTTCAAGCATTTGCGCTACGGCCAGTTACTGAAGTGGGGCGGCCATATGGCTTACGATTTGACGGGACAACAGTGTGTTTACGCTCCTGATAAAGGTCCACAGCATGAACTGAAATGCCATTATCCGTTTTATGAGTTGATGAATGAGGTGGACCGCGATGAAACGAGGGCATATATCGAAGCCTTCTGGGAAAGTCATGTGGTTAATTGGGCGAATCTTGAGTTTAGCCGCCACGGGAAGCCGGT
The DNA here is from genome assembly GCF_900114475.1 of Paenibacillus sp. 1_12. Taxonomy (GTDB): domain Bacteria; phylum Bacillota; class Bacilli; order Paenibacillales; family NBRC-103111; genus Paenibacillus_S. The sequence continues at coordinate 52,465 of NZ_FOTE01000008.1, forward strand.
TGAGGAGCCGAAAACGGGAAGCGTATGGGATAGGGAGTATGAGGGTGGAGCACCTTTCTTTATCGGCGAAGGGCTTACCTTCATTAATGCGGGCAGCGACCTCTATTATGCGGCTGGTATGTTGAATCTATTTACCGGAGACGAGAAGGCGTTGAAGTGGGCTAAAAGATTGAACGAACGGTATTCTGATACACGGAATCCTACGACAGGTCTAGGCGGCTATCAATTCAGCATTTCAGTGCTTCCGGGGGTGAGGGGAGACCGCGCCATTGAGCAGTTCGGTCAGCAGCTTCAAGCTCATAGCCCTCTGGAGGGGACGCTATCGGTGACTCGTCAAATTCATACGATCATCGGAAAAGCTGGCTTATGCAGAATGGTGCTGTCGGAGAGTCTTGGAGCAGCAGGGCAGGAATTCGCTAACACCGCCTTAAAAGATCTTCTTGCCTACGGCAAGTATTCATATGAAGAGACGACGAACCTTATGCATCCTGTTCTCACAGACGGCACCCGCTTAACCGGGCTTGTCATGGAGAGGGACGGTTATTACGGCAAAAAGGGAGATGCCCTTCAGGCCATGCCGGCCGATGCGCTGCTGTTATGGTCCTATGCGCTTGGATATCGCCTTTCCAAGCATCCGCTGCTGTGGTCGATTGTGCGCGGAATCGCCAAAGGTTGCGGGCTTGGGGATTTTGGTGACGAGGCAATGAACGGGACGACCCAAGTCAACAAGGAAACGTTCGACTCCAATCCTTATACTGTGTTTGCGCTGCTGGAGCTGTACCGAGCCACTGAGCATAAAGAGTACTTAGAGCTTGCTGAAGTTGTCGGGGACAATATAATTCGGCAGGGGTACCATCATGGATTATTCGTAAGCAGCGAGAAGCATTTGTATGCGAAGTTAGACAGCATAGCCCCTCTTGCCCTGCTTCATCTAGCTGCAGAGATGTACGGTACTCGTGATCAGCTTCCTGCTTATTGTGGTGGCAGCGCGTTCTTTGGCTCTGCCTATGACGGCATGGGTCATATGACGGATCAACAGCTGTTTTACTCTGCAATAGCATCAATTTGATTGAATAATACAAGGAGGTATACCGATGGCATGGCTTCATGTGCATTATAATTCCGAAACGCTTCGCATGCCTGTACCGATGGAGGTGCTCTTGCCACAGCATGTATCGGGAGGCTCCCGACAAATGCTTGATCCGGGTCCCTATAAAACACTTTATCTGCTGCATGGAATGAGCGAGGATCATACGGCTTGGATGAGGCGCACAAGTGTAGAAAGGTACGTCGAGGGTCTTCCTCTTGCCGTAGTCATGCCAGCCGGACATCTTGGAGGGTACACCGACATGGTGTATGGACGGAATTATTTTAAGTTTATTACGGAAGAGCTGCCCATGTTATGCGAGAGAATGTTTCCCTTATCCAACGTACGTGAGGATCGATTTATTGCCGGGGCATCCATGGGGGGATACGGCGCTATGAAAGCGGGGTTGGCAGCTGCGCATATATTCGGCGCAGCCGCTTCCTTTTCCGGTGAAATGGATGTCACGAACGCCTTTAATAGATTGGACCTAAAGCTTGCCACCGACATATTCGGAAACAAAGACGCCCTGGAAGGCAGCGTCAACGATCTTTTTGCAGCGGCACAGGCTCTGTCTCAATCGGATCAACAACAGCCTGAGCTTTACATGCAGTGCGGAACTGAGGATTCTCTATATGAAGCTAATGCACGGTTCAAAGAATATGCACGTCAACTGGGACTTACTCTAACTTATGAAGAGGGCCCAGGAGACCATCAATGGAAATACTGGGATATGGCTTTGGAGCGCATGCTTCAGTGGCTGCCTCTTCGTAAATCCATAAAGGGATAAAGGAGGGGTAAAAGTGGCTTTGATTGAGACTCATTTTTTTTCTGAAATATTAGGTATGGACATGGAGGTTAACGTCATTTTGCCTCAGGAGAGACAGCCTTATGCGGGCAATGGAAAGCTTAAGGTGCTGTGGCTCTTGCATGGCGGTTCAGGCGATAATACGGCATGGCTGCGAATGAGCAGTATCGAGCGTTACGCGCTCCGATACGGCATTGCGGTGGTGGTACCTGGTGGGATGAATTCGTGCTACACCGATATGGAGCATGGTGGACGGTATTTTACTTATATTGCCGATGAGCTGCCTCACATACTTCGACATTTGTTACCGTGCTTGTCTGCCTTGCGTGAGGACAATTACATTTCGGGTTTCTCCAACGGGGGATTCGGCTGTCTAAGGGTGGGACTTGCAAGGCCTGAGCTTTATGCAGCCATAGGTGCCTTTTCAGCAGGAAACAAGGCCGATGTGCCTTTTGTGAACGATGGCTCCACGCGTTCTCGAGACCGTATCATTTTGTTTGGGGACGGCAGTCTGACAAATACGGACAACGATTTGATGTACCTGGGCCGTGAAGCTCTCAAGATGGGGACAACTGTTCCAAGGGTATATCATGCTTGCGGGAGCGTGGATCCATGGCTTGATTTAAACGAAATGATGCGGGATTTCTTTGATGGGCTCGAAGGTAATCCCTATGACTATCAGTATCATGAGGCAGAAGGGATGGGGCATACCTGGGAGTTTTGGGACATGGAGATTGTCCGTTTCTTTGAATATTTGGGTATGGAAAAGGACGGAACCCAGTATTTAGGGTTATAGCGACGAAGTTGATGCAGGGCATTGTTTGCATGAATACATCGACAAACGCATATGCGGAAACAGCGATTGCAGGAGGAATATTAACCCCAATGTTGCCTTCATGCAGCGGATTAATAAAAGTGGAAACCTTTATATAGTAGTAAGTAATCTACTTGTACCTTTTTAATCCTTATAAGATTTCCCTATGAAGATCATAGCTTTTATATCTTTGTAATAGAGGGCTGAATATGGTACAAAGAAGAGTATAATACATGAATTATGGGAGTGAACCTACAATGGCAGATGTAAAAAAAATCGCAGTAATCGCTGGAGACGGTATTGGACCTGAAGTTATCGCCGAAGCAGAAAAAGTATTGAAAAAGACAGAGGAAGTATTTGGTTACCGTTTTGAAACCGAGCATGGCTTGTTCGGCGGTATCGCAATCGATGAAAAGGGAACCCCGCTTCCGCAGGAAACTCTTGAACTTTGTAAAAATGCCGATGCCGTGCTTTTGGGTGCTGTAGGTGGTCCGAAATGGGACAATAATTCCAAGGAATTGCGTCCGGAAACAGGACTTTTGGGTATCCGTAAGGAGCTTGGATTATTTTCAAATATTCGTCCTGCTGTTATTTTCGATTGCTTGAAAGATGCTTCAACTTTGAAGCCGGAAGTTCTGGAAGGAACTGACCTGATCGTTGTTCGTGAATTAACGGGTGGTATTTACTTTGGTGAAAAATTCCGCCGCGAAAGTGCAAACGGTGAAGAAGCCGTAGATACTTGTGCGTATAATGTAATGGAAATCGAGCGTATTGCCCGTCAAGCGTTCGAAATCGCCCAAACCCGCAGCAAAAGATTGGCTTCGGTTGATAAAGCGAATGTGTTGGAAACATCCCGCCTATGGAGAGAGACCGTTAATCGCATTTCCGCCGACTATCCGGATGTAGAACTGGAGCACATTTTGGTTGATAACTGTGCGATGCAGCTGCTGCGCCGCCCTTCGAGCTTTGATGTTATCGTTACCGAAAATATGTTTGGTGATATCTTGAGCGATGAAGCAGCGATGCTGACGGGTTCAATCGGTATGCTGTCATCCGCTTCGCTGGGTGAAGGCGCATTTGGTTTGTACGAGCCGGTACATGGCTCCGCTCCTGATATTGCAGGTCAAGGCATCTCCAATCCAATCGCAACTATACTTTCCGTTGCTTTGATGTTCCGGTTGACGTTTGGATACCACGATGCTGCGGAAGCTATTGAACGTGCGGTTAAAGAAGTTTTGGATGCAGGACACCGTACAGGTGATATTGCTGTCGATAAGAGTAAAGCAATTGGTACAACGGCTATGGGTGATTTAATCATCAACGCAATTAGAAAATAATTCTGTCACAGATTATAATTATTATAAATTAATAATTGTTTTAATGTTGACTTTGGACAAGTCAAATGTTACGATTTTAAGTGAAAAATCATACAATTCCGGGAGGTAATAAGAAGATGGCAGAACGTTTAGTTGGTAAGCAAGCTCCTGATTTTACACTAGAAACCGTATCAGGCGATGGTGCTGAGTTCGGTAAAGCTTCTTTGGCCGATTACAAGGGTAAATGGTTGGTATTGTTCTTCTATCCGCTCGATTTCACATTTGTATGCCCAACGGAAATTACCGCTCTGAGTCATGCTTATGAAGATTTCAAAAAATTGGATACTGACGTATTAGGCGTATCCATTGACAGCATTCACTCCCACCGTGCTTGGATCAACACACCAGTGGACAGCAATGGTCTTGGCAAGTTGAATTTCCCATTGGGTGCAGATATTACGAAAAAAGTTGCACGCGATTATGGCGTTTTGATCGAAGAAGAAGGTATCGCGCTTCGCGGCCTATTCATCATCAACCCAGAAGGCGAATTGAAGTATCAAGTCGTTAACCATAATGATGTAGGCCGCAGCGTGGAAGAAACTTTCCGTGTACTGGAAGCATTGCAATCCGGCGGATTGTGCCCGATGAACTGGAAAAAAGGCGACAAGCATTTGGTTGCTAATTAAGCTCACGACCCGGACATACTTACGCATCATTTCAAAAAATCCCTTTAGTCTGCTATACTGCAGCCAAAGGGATTTTTGGTTATATGAAACGACATCTGCTTACGAAGAGAGTTTTGTTTTGCAAAACGCATAGCATATAAATATGAATAGAGTTTTGTTATGTAAAACGTATAGCATATGCTTATGAAGAAAGTTTTGCATAGCAAAACTTATAGGAGGAACAGAAAAATGGAAATAGAGCAAACATTGAAGTACAGTGAGAATCACGAGTGGGTTCGTATCGAGCAAAAATTGGCAGTAATTGGCATGACAGATTTTGCCCAGGAGGAGCTGGGTACCATCGTATTTGTGGAGCTTCCAGAAATCGGTGACCTGGTGAAGGCAGGCGAGCCGTTTGGCAGTATGGAATCGATCAAGACCGTATCGGAAATGTACGCACCTCTATCGGGTAAAGTCGTAGATATTAACCGTAAGCTGCAAAAGGATCCCGGGGCCATCAACATAGCGCCTTATGATGGCGGTTGGATGATTGTAATTGAGATTGCTGACGAGGCAGAGCTTGATCAGCTATGGGATTATGACAAATATCAGGATACCTACATACGATCATAAATAGAGCGAGTCCGCTGATGAACCAGGTTCTTTGCCAAATCCGAAGAAGAAGCCGAGCCTATGCTTACAAATTAAGTTTCCAACATAAGCTCAGTTTATGCTTACGAAGTAGGGCTTTCGAAGCCCCTTAGGAGGTTCAAATGGAGATAGTTGTTGGCTTGGACGGAGGGGGCAGTCATACAAGAGCAATAGCGGTAGATATAACCGGACGGGTGGTTGCTTATGTTGAACGCGGAGGCGCTAATCCTAATCACAACCCTGATGCCAAAGAAAACGTTCAAGGTGCAATAGCAGCTGTCATAGCTGAGGCGGGCTGTTCACCACAGGATGTGGTCAGTCTGGCAGCAGGTTTTGCGGGCTTGGATAGGGCAGAAGATGAAATATGGGCAGAACATTACATTAATCAGAACGGCTTGACCTGCCCTCGTAAGGCAGTTAATGATGCAGTGATTGCGCACATTGGCGCCCTGCGTAATCAGACGGGAATTATTGTGATTTGCGGTACGGGCTCGGTGGTGTTTGGTATTAATGAGGCTGGGGAGCACGTACGCAATTATGAATACCATCATTATGCAGCAACAGCCGCTCGTCATTTAGCTTATAATACGATGTTCAGGATTATAGCCGGAGATGTAGTGAAAGAGGATCAGCTCCTGATTGATCAGATCCTGCTATACTGGCAAGCGGCACATATTACAGATTTGACGAAGCTCGCCAAACGTGGATTTATTACCGATTCCAAAGAGCGGAACCATCGTTTTGGAGGAATGGCCCCTCTTATTACCGAAGCAGCACTGCAAGGAATGCCTCTCGCTTGTTCAGTGTGCGATAACGCGGCTCGCGAGATCAGCATCGGAATTCGTGTTATTGGCACAAGTTTTACCGCAGAGACTATACCAGTAGCATTAATTGGCAGCGTTGCCCAAAGCGCTTATATCACCAGTGGGATAAACAAAGAGCTGAGGAGTGAGACAATCCGTTGCTATCAGGTCAAGAAGCCAGAGATGTCACCCACTATGGGTGCGGTATTGATGGCTATGGGAATGGCAAATATCAGCATTGACGAGCCTATGATGAACCGGCTGAAAAAGTATCCATAGGCTTGATTTCAAGTAAGCGGAGCTTTAAGCTCGAACCACATAAAAACAAGGAACCAAGGGCAAGATTCCCTAAGTTCCTTGTTTTTATTTTTCAGATAGCTTTTTAAACTTCTCTCTGTATTTGACGACAGTCAATACATAAGTGGCATGTGACCAAGTAAGAGGTGCTACAGAAACCGGACTGCCATCGAATGGATCCAACTGCTCTGGCAAAATGCCGCTCTCAATCGCATGCTTAACTACCCATTCAAGGGTGCGGCGTGGAGCTTCCAGCTCGGCTAACGTCTTAGCACATTCAATCTCCCATTCCGCGATCCAAAGCGTACAGATAATCCACGGATTGCCTGGCACCTTTTCAATGTCGGAGGAGCGTTGGAAGTAGTAATCGTGATAGTAACGGGCTACACCGCCGATATCGGTTTTGATCGTCAGCTTCTCTTTATTGGACAGCATCGTTTTGACGACCCGTTCATCATCAGCTGGAAGCACTCCAAATTCGAATATACCGTAGACGCTGCTCTCGTAAGTAAGATCCTTGACCCATTGATCATTTTCCAGATGCATACCGCGTACGAAACGCTGCTCTTCTTCGTCCCACAAATGTTTGAGCATACCTGATTTGATCCGCTCGGCAGTGTGCCGATAACGGCTGCTGCGCTCCTCGTCACCGAACAGGCTGCAGAAGTTGGCAGCGGCGATTAAACCGCCATACACTGCGGAAGTCGTAAAAGTAAATATACCGTACCGTTCCTCCCATAAATCATAGCTGGGCTTAGGCAGATTCAAGTCCTGATCAATGTAGCTGGACATAAAACGTGCCGCGCGGCGGATCAATGTCCGATATAGCGATTGTGGAAGCTCAAGCACACCATGCTTCTCAAAATCTTTCCAAAGCGCGAACAGGACAAGTGCGGTTTCATCCTCCTGAATAGGCAGCTGCTCATTACCGGCATGAATATAAGGGTGCCAGCTCGAGCCTACAGTCCCGTCAGGATTGTACTTGTGGTGCAGATAGCCTTCCGGCGACAGCACATTAGCACAGAAATGGAAGAAAGGTGTAATCATACCTTGATAACCAGCCATGGACATGGCATAAGCGATTAATGCGCCATCTCTCGGCCACATATAGCTGTAATGATCCCGGTTGCTGTGCATGATGTCGGAGTCGTTAGCCGCGATAATCGCGCCGTTGACATCTGTCTGTGTACGGACAATCAGCAGGCTATGCTTGTACATGCGGATAACCTCGGCAGGCAGATCGCCGTAATCCTGCTCTGACTTGTTTACCCAACGCTGCCAGTATATTTTAATGCGATCCAGCAGCTTGCCGGGATGGCTGTCATTTACGTATCCATCGAGCTTTTTGACTTCCTCCAGGTTTTTGCCTGCGGTCATCCAATAATACATCGTTTCATCGGAATTCGGCGGTACGTGCAGCTTGAAGCTTATCGTACTATCGACAGAGCCCTGCGCAATGGCATTGCCCATTAAATGTCCGTCTTCAGCATCACGCCATGTTCCTTCGGCATTATAGAACCGTTTGACACCTGTCGTGTATTGAAAGATGCCTTCAGGTCCGGTAGTGCCGCTGAACATAAAATATTTATCTTTTTTATAGTGGAAAACGGTATTGTTAGCGGGATAATAGGCAGCAGTATCGCCAACCTCGGTTTCATTGATGACCAGATCCTGATTGAAAAAGACGCGAACCTCGCGTACGGTATCCCGGTTATTGTGGATATTGATTCTTTTTAAATAAATATCCTCCCGTTGATGGACGCCATCATTGATCAATAAGGTAATACCTAAGCGGGGGTTTGTGGCTGTTACTTCTGTAATCAGGGATTCTTCCACATAAGAAAGCTTGAAATCCCATTCAGGATCACTGAGCCAAGCAAAGTCACCATCGACCCATATGCCTACTCTGCATTGATAACCGCCAACATGGTTTAATTGCCCCACATAGGGATAATATAAATCTCGCATGTAAGTATGATTATCTAGGTTGATCAAAAACTTTCCGTTCCCGATGACTAATTGGCGCGGCATCCACCCACATCCTTCCCTCTAGCTGGAGTTTACTTCTTTCCCTAGAGTACCTTTTTCTTTATGGACGGTCAATCCCGCTGCATTGTTGAAAGCGGATACGTGTAATTTTTTGTATAAATTTTCATGATTTAATGTCAAATTACGTTAAAATAAGAGAAATCCCCAGCCCGAAGGCGGAGATTCCTGATTTCTATGATTGCTGTGTGGTTTCATCAAGCTTACGGGTTAATTCCATAATGGAATCGTAAGGATTTCCAGAAAGCAAAAGCTGTTGGATTTGGTCTTGGTGGATGCCTCCACACACTTTGGTTACACCGGTATGGAATTGAATATGCATCTGCCCGTTTTGACCATCGTAGCTGACAAAAGTGATTTGTTTGGAGCTGATCGGAATATGCTGCAAATGAATCCACTCCTTCTTTGTGAATAAGAATTGATTTAAGCACATAAAACGTGTATAGGTATGATAGTGGATGAAGAAACCGAATATTCGTTAATCTAATTGAGTTTATGCAAAATTATTCTTCTTTAGAATGAACGGAAGGGTAGCTGAGAAAACGTTCCAAAGGTTTTGTCAGACACAAAAAAGAGGATTTATAGGACTGTAGGTCGAATATGCTATAGAGTATCGCTTTTGCAGGTTAAATGAGGAGGCGTGATCATATGAGTTTTTGCTGCGGCGCCAGTATGATTGGAACTAAAGGAACCCTAAAGTATATCCGAACGCAAATTCATAATGTACCGATATTGTTTTGCCCAGTCTGTCATCGTGTTGAAGTTCACCATCTGGTAGAAAACGAATATGGAATTTTGGCCGAATACGCGCATGGAGATGGTGCGTCCGAGGTGGATTTTCATGAATATGTAGATAACCGCAGCCAAGCGGAATTATATGAGAACTGTGTCAATAATGAAGATGAAGACCCGATGGACGTTGTTCGCTGTCAGATCGATATGTCTCTGGATCTGCTGATTGTAGCCAAGGAGCTGAAGGATGCCGAGTGGGAAGAGCAGCTTAAGAAGCGGCTCAATACATTAAGCAAACGCAAAGCGAAGCTGAACAGTAAAAAAACGTCCAAAGGAGCAGTTTAATAATTGGAGTCCAGAGGCAAAAGCCCTTGGAGACACTTCCTGCGGGGAGAAGTTTGGAAGGGTCAAGCACAACATATTGGCACAAACCAACGTCTCTAGTAGAGGGACGTTTATTTGTTTGCACGAAAGCCAGGGATGATTACATTAGGAATTAATGATAGGATATGGCGTTAAATGGCTGTAATATTTTGTGAAATAAGTCCTATCCCGACCCCCCTAACCTACGTCCTAATAACGAAATTATATAGTGTGAGGTGGAAAAGATTGCTGCTCGTTTTATTTAAGAAATTTCTTGGAAAACGTCAATCTCCCCACCCGGATTCTGCGGAACCACAACCGCCTGAACGATTGGTGATTCGAATTCAAGAGGGTGATTTGCGGCTGAGAAACCAGTTCATAACAGACTATCAGCCGTATGTAGCAAAAGTAACAAGTCGTTTTTGCAAGCGTTATGTAGATCCTGCTAGAGATGATGAATTTAGTATTGCTTTAGGTGCTTTTAATGAGGCTATCAATCAGTTTTCAACGGAGTCCGGGCGTTCATTTCTCGGATTTTCCGAGCAGGTTATTCGCCGGCGCCTGATCGATTATGTGCGTAAGGAGCAGCGTTTTTCACAGCAGCTACCGTACAGCACTTTTGATGTGGAGGATGAAGAGGATAATATCATCAATCCCGTAGAAATCCATCAGGCGATGGAGCAGTATGAAAAACAAAAAGGCATGGAGGAGCGGGCCAGCGAAATTATGGATTTGAATCGGTGTTTAGCTGATTTTGGCGTTCGGTTTTCGGATTTGGTTGATGCATCTCCGAAACATGATGATTCTAGACAAGCTTTGTTTGCTATTGGCAAGCAGTTGTCTGAAAACGCGGAATTTATGGGGGCTATGCTCACCAAGCGAGTACTGCCCATCAAGGAATTAATGGCTGTAGTCACTGTCTCGCGCAAGACACTGGAGAGAAACCGTAAGTTTATTATTGCTGTAGCCTTAATTTACAATGGGCCTTATCCATACCTCCGTGATTATTTGCATATCAAAGAGGAATCTAGCAAAGGGGGAGAGTAGCATGAATAAAGGCATCGTCATGGAGCTGACGGACAAATACATTATTGTGATGCGTGAAGACGGCAGATTCGATAAAATCTCGCGTCAACAGCATTCTTGCCAACTTGGTGAAGAGATTATATATGCTGACACCAGACTCAAATGGGCAAGTCCGTCTATAGCCGGCCGCTCAGCAGTAGTAGCGGCAGTTGTTTTTTGCCTGGTGGTTATGGCCAGCTTCGCAGGTAAAATTGGCAGCTCCGAGGTCGTTGCTTACGTATCGCTCGACATCAATCCCTCTATCGAAATGGGCATCGATGAAAAGGAACAGGTGCTCGAGCTTCGCGGCTTAAATCATGATGGGGCGGAACTGATCGAAGCGATGAATTTTAAGGGGAAGACACTAGAGAGCGTTACAGCATCGCTTTTGAACAAAGCAGAGGAGAAATCTTTAGCCAAGGGTGAAGGCGATATCGTCATCGCAAGCACGGTCGTTCTGGACAAAAGCAGCGTAGATGACACGAAAATTGCTGAAAGGCTTCGTCAGCAGGTAACTGATCACATTAAGCAAACACATCCTGATCAAGTCAGTGCTTATCAGGTTGAAGCGTTTGCGGCGCCTCAAGAAGTTCGCGAGGAAGCGAATAAGAGCGGGGTTTCGATGGGGAAATACTCAGTTTATCTGAATGCCAAAAACAATGGTGTCGCCGTTACGGTCGATGATTTAAAGAAAGAATCGATTCATCAGATCGTCAAGAATAACGCAAAGGATGATGTGGATAATAAATCCGCCGTCATTCAGCCTAACCGGGTGCCGACCAAGGAATCGATGAAGAAGCTGATGGAAGAAGAGAAGTCGGGAGAATTGGATAAGAAGCTGGACGATAAAAAGAAAGAGCAGCTAGCCAAAAATAACGACAAAAATAATAGCAATGCGAATAAAAACGACCCTAAAAAGGTCGGTAATTCGAATACAACCGGGTCAGGCAGCGGAAACAATAACAACAACAATAATAATAACAACAATAATAATAACAACAACAATAATAACAACAACAGTAATAACAACAAGAACAATAACAACAATAATAATAATAACAGTAATAATAACAATAATTCAAATTTCAGTAACAGCAAGGATAAAAACGATGATAAGAAACCGTCTACGACTATAGTCAAACCAAACATTCCTGCTTCAACTACCCAGAGTGGAGCTAAGCCTGGAACGACCAACAACGGTGCTACACGCCCTGGTGACAATGGCAAGCAGACGGATTCGAAGAAGGACGACGACAAGAAAAAAGATGATGACAAGACAGATGATGACAAGAAAAATGATGACAAGAAAAAAGTCGATGATAAAAAGAAAGATGATGATGTAAAAAAGTTCGATGATCTTCAAAAAGCCGACGATAAGAAAAAGCTCGCTGAAGAGGAACGTAAAAAAGAGGAAGCCAAGCGTCTGGCGGATCAGAAAAAGCGTGAGGAAGAGCTCAAAAAGCAAGAGGATAAAAAGAAAGAGCAGGACAAGAAAACGAACGAGGACGATAAAAAGAAGGACACCTCTAGTAAAACAGATGATCGAAACAAAGACAGCGACAGCAAGAAGGACGCTGATTCTTCAAAAGCGGATGATTCCAAGCGTGATGATACAAGTAAAAGATAAGGTGTAGAAGGTTTAGAGTCTTTGTATAATGTAAGCGAACAGCTTGTGCGGGTGGACCGTATAGGCTGTTTTTTTATGAGTTGTTGTTCTATAATATCAAAGAGATCAGATGGTAGAATTATAGGTTGAGAGAGCTGAGGAGGAACAGAGCAATGAGATACAGTACGTTCGGTCAAACGGGGTTTCAGGTGTCTGCATTAGGTTTCGGAGCGATGAATTTGCCAGGGGTTCCATTAGAGCAGGCAAGGGAAACGCTTAATTATGCGCTTGATCATGGTATTAATTATATCGATACAGCTGCGGGCTACCGCAATAGTGAGGAAATTATCGGGGAAAGTATTTCGCATCGCCGTGATGAATATTTTTTGGCAACAAAAACGAATAAAAGAGGCTATGCCGAGGCTAAGGAAGAAATCGAGCGGAGCCTTGTCAGGCTGAAGACTGATGTGATCGATCTGCTGCAAATTCACTACGTAAATTATGTAAGTGAATATAAGGCAGCCATGCAAAACGAAGGTGCATATGAGGCGGCTCTGGAGATGCAGGCCAAAGGCAAGGTAAAGCATATTGGAATTACCGGTCATCGTCCCGAGCTGCTTGCCAAGTGGATCAGTAAAGGGCAGTTTGCCCAGGTATTGTTTCATTTGAATCTGGCACAGCCATTTTCTCTCGAAGAGCTGATTCCTATGGCAACGAAGATGGGCATGGGTAAAGTTGCGATGAAGCCATTATCAGGCGGATTCATTCAACCTGTGGAAAAAGCGCTTCGCTACCCATACAGTCAAAATGTAGACGTCATTATATCAGGAATGATCAGCGTGGATGAGGTAAAGCAAAATCTTGCTGCTTTTGAGCATGAGGTCGGAGATGCCGAGCGTGTTGAACTGGAAAATTTGGCTACCGAACTGGGCAGCCATAACTGCCGCCGCTGCAACTATTGCTCCTGTCCGATAGGTGTGACGATTCCTGATATTATGATATCCAGCCAGATTCGTAGTACATTTGGCTTGCTGCCTAAGGGCGATGGATTTTATGAACGTCAAAAGGGGAATATTATGTCCTGTGCGGATTATGAGCCCTGTAAGGAGCGGCCTCTATGCGAAGAAAAATGTCCTTATCATCTACCGATGCGTAAGGTTGTCATGGAGTCTGCCTCTTACTTTGGAGCATAAGATACTCGTGTGGTCAATAATTTAGGTGATCTACTGTTAGGGGAATGAACTCTGGGTGAAACCGTTCGGATTTGCTTCACACAACTCGAGTGTACTTCGGGAAGTCAAGGAGGATGACAGCGGGAGGACACCAGAATGAGGGAACCTTATAGTGGCAAGTGCTAGGACATATCAAAAATGCTGCCTCGCGCAATAAAGCGGCGGGCAGCATACCAAGTTTAACGGAAGTAAGTGTCAGCCGACTTAAGCAGAAAGACTGTTGCTGTTGTTACTGCTATTATTGGTAACTAATGGAGTAGCTGAAGTCATCATGGTTAGTGCAATGGACTCCAAGTCCTTCATATGAACGATAAAACGGTTCACTTCCTGAGTAGTATAAGAAAGATTCACCGTCCGCTGGGACAATTGGGCAAGATTAATGCCGAACCAGCCCGTGCGGCGTGGATGAGCAGACAGATCGAACGACAATACAGGAATCGAAGCGGCGTCCCCGTCAGCAGGCAGGGTCTCAATTGACTCTGCATGAAGCTCATTTATGTCAAAATAGAGCTTTTTGCAGTGCCAACGAACAAAACCAGGTTGAAAGGAAATGACGAGAAGTGGTTCATCCCCATTAGCAACCTTATAAACCTGAATATCGCCTTGAGCTTTGCTTCGTTGAATGTATTGGTGTTGTTTGATATCAGGCAGTGTCATGACGATGAGAATAGGAATCGCACTTGCTGCATATATGAAGAGCTCGGATTCGAACAACAGGGCCAAACCAAGAAGAGCGACAAATAAAAAAACGGCACTTACCAAACTCCATTTTTGCTTTTTTGACATGGAACCAGCAATCCCCCAGATGAATGATAGAGTAGTATTACGACATGTTGCTTCTATCTTACCATAATGCACACTACAAGTTAATAGGAGTTTCTTTATATGCAGGTTTTGTTAATTATTGAATAATCCCTTGCTTGCTTCCAATAGCTGTTATCGGTATGTTCAGCAGTATCATCATATGTAGTTCAGAAATATGTAGTTCAGAAAAAAGGGAGGCCTGCAGATGAAAAAAAGAATAGGTTTGGTTGGCTTAGGTGATATTGCGCAAAAAGTTTATTTGCCGCTGTTAGCTGCTGATCAGCAGGTTGAGCTTGTCGGCGTTACGAGTCGCACGGCAGCTACGGTAGACAGGATTGCAGATCAGTACCGGATAAACGGGCGATTTCATTCGTTGGATGAGCTGCTGGATGTCAAACCTGATGCTGTATTTGTACATACGCCAACGGAGACCCATTATGATGTGGTCATGGCCTGCTTGAAAAAGGGAATAGCTGTATTTGTAGATAAGCCGCTTTCTTATGATCTGCATGAGTCTGAGGAGATGGCACAATTTGCTCAAGAACAGGGCATATTGTTAGCTGTAGGCTTTAACCGTCGATTTGCGCCTATGTATATAAAAGCAAGATCTTGGCTGGAAGAGGCCGGAGGCTTTGAGCTTTGTGAGGTTCATAAGCACCGAGTAAAGCTGCAGTCGCATAGTGCCAAACATACGTTATATGATGATCTGATCCATATGCTCGATCTGCTGCTTTGGCTGGGTGGAGATCAACATGAGGTGGGGCACTATTTGGAGCGCGTGGATGAGACTGGAAAGCTGCTGGTTGGAGCGGGGAGTTTGTTATTCACCCGTGAACACGCTCCCAAACAATCGGATGAACATGCAGCCATTCAGACTGACTCTAGCAAGGGTCGAATCGGGCAATTCAGTATGGTGCGTCGAGCGGGGGCGGATTTGGAAAAGCTGGAGCTGCATGGCGCGTACCGCTCTGCCGAAGTGCTTAATATGGAATCTGCCGTCCTATCGGAGCGATTCATCGATCCGCAGATTGCAGGCTTTGGAAGCTGGGATACGATTCTTCAGCGGAGAGGGTTTACCGGAGTCGTTCAGCATTTTCTAAGCTGTCTGGATCAGCCTGAGGCTTGCACGATCCGTGCGGATCAGGTGCTTCCCGTACATCAGCTTGTGGAGCGCTTGGCTTGTACCTCACATGAAGTTCCGAAATGAGAATATGGATAAAAGTGATCGGTATGTACCTTTGAGTTAGGAGGCTATGATGATCATTCATAAGGGAGAGACCTTGTTTCTTCAAGGTGAATCGGGTTCACTGTATCATTTGAAAAGTGGGCTGCTGAAAATCGTTCGTGTTCATGAGGACGGTAACTCGATTTTGTTGAATATTATCGTTCCTGACGAAATCATTCCGCACCATTCCTTGATGAGTCCAAATCCTTATCATGGAACGGCGATTGCTCTGATGACCTGTGAGGTCGAAGTGCTGCCAGCGGCGGAATGGTATCGGGAATTAGAACAGAATCCTGAGCGATATCGTACTATCGCACTTCAACTGCAGAATAAATTACGCATGATGCAGCAGCGCATTGACCAGCTTACTGCGGCTGCGCCTGCCGATAAGCTTGGCAAGCTGCAGCGCTGGTTTCAACTATATATGGGCTCAGTTGTTATCACGGATGTACTGACACAGGACGAGATTGGCCAGTTTATCGGCATCCGCCGTGAAACGGTGAATCGTTTACTAAGGACTCACAAAGTATCGGCTGGACCAAAAAATTCGAAGTGAATATCGGACTCCAAAACTCCCCACGCTTTCAGCATACCATTGACCACTCTCATAAAGGGTGTGGGGCCACAGAAATAGAAGCTCGCTTCCTTCGATGGCACTATGCTCGTTAGCCAAGGTAAATCCAGATAGCCTTGTTTATGATAAGTGGAGGGATGACCCGCTGGTTGTGCATAACACCAATAGGCAGATAGCTGAGAGTGGTCGTGGACAAGCTTCTCTACATGCTCCCTCATGGCATGTGACTGTTCATTATGCGCCGCGTGGATAAAGGTTACTTGCCGGTTGGGTTCCGTTTCAGCAAGCGTGTTTAGCATGCTGATCATGGGTGTCAAGCCGACGCCTCCGCTAATGAGCACAATAGGTTTGGTGTCCTCTGGATCCAAAATAAAGTCGCCTGCCGGTGCAGATAACAAGAGCGTGCTGCCTTCTTGAATGTCTTTGTGCAGGTGGACTGAAACTTTCCCCGCTGGCCTTCCTTCAAGCGCCGCCTCTCTTTTAACCGAAATCCGATAATAAGGCTTGCCGGGTGCATCCGAAAGACTATACTGACGAATATGCGTATACGTCTCGCCGGGAATTGTCATTTTCACACTGACATACTGTCCCGGTTCAAAAGCCGCTAACGGTTGCCCGTCTTGCGGGACCAAATAAAAGGATGTAATCACATCGCTTTCCTGAACCTTACGCTCCACACGAAAAGCTCTGTAATCGCTCCATCCTCCGACTTGCTCTGCAGCTTGCACTGACATCTCGCTTTCGATTCCAATAAATGCATCTGCAATGACTCCATAGGCTTCGCCCCATGCTCCAATCATATCGTCCGTTGCCGCATCACCAAGCACAGTCTTGATCGCACCCAGCAAATGTTGTCCCACGATGGGATAATGCTCTGGAAGGATACCCAGACTGCGATGTTTGTGGGCAATTTGTTTAACAACAGGCAAAATCGCTTCCAGCCTGTCAATGTGAAGCGCCGCAGCATACACAGCGTTGGCCAGTGCGGCCTGCTGCTTTCCTTGTTTTTGATTCGCATGGTTGAATAGGTTCAGCAGCTCAGGATGGGCGTTGAACAAGGACTGATAGAATGTGGTCGTAATTTCAGTTCCGTGCACTTCCAGAACCTGTACAGTGGATTTGATGATGGCTATGGTTTGTTGACTTAACATATTAGCTCGCCTCACTTTGGGTTTAATGGATATGGACCCAGTATAAACAATACGGTTCAGCAGGCTTGTGATTGGAATCACATCAAATAGGAACAATTTGTGGATAAGTCTAAAAGAGATATTAAAGCTGGGGCCAAGCTGTCGTGAAAAACATGAGTTATATTTTAAGCAAAGCAGGTTACGTAGGCAGCTATCACAGCTGAGATGGAGCCAGATCTCGGCTGCGATTTCCGGTCTTGCTGCCATATATAAAGAAACCAGAAAACCAGCTGACAAAGATAACTTAACTTTGTCAGCTGGTTTTTGGTCTATCGTTCCTTTGGTCAATTTAACATCCCTGAGACAAAGACAAATGAAGTCAGATCATAGTATTCATATGGGTTAAATCGAGATAATGTTAGCTTAGTTCAGACCGTTGCCGTTATTTATGCTGGTTCGTTTCCCGGTATTGAATCGGTGTAAGATATTCATGCTTCTTGAGAGCCGGTACATCATCCCATATCCAGTCCTACTGGCAACCATGCCGAGCATTACCGAACCTGCCGCGATTCCAATATCGAATAAATTGTAGAAAGTAGCTATAGCTGAGCCTCTTGGGGACCTATCTTATCGAAGACTTTACCCGAAATGAAACGAACCAATACTTCAAAGCGTCTTATGCTTACAATACTTTTTCACGCCGTGGGCCAATAGGACATGTTTTATAGATTGTAGTCGAATTTGTTCAGATATTTTTCAAAACCGGTTGTTATAGTAAAAAAATGTCGTAACTTCTTTCTTTTGAAATATAAGGCAGATCAATAGGGGGCAAGAACGGACTGTCATTTTGCAATATAAAAAACGAATCGATGGTACATGTGATTATATGAGCCATACGTGAAGGAGAAGCTGAACCAAATGAAACGATATCCAGCAAAATTGGTGTCATGGGTGATGATGGTTTGCATGATGATTGCCATGATGCAGCCGCTAACCGTGCCTGCTTATGCAGCAGAGGCTACAAAATGGGTTACTTACAAGAACGATGATTTCTCAAATGCCAATCAAGTTAATCTGTTCTCGCTAAACGGCAGCACAGCCATTGTTACAGATAATCAGAGTCGAAAGGTGCTGCGTTTAACACCTGCAACCGGGAACTTGTTTGGTACGGCTTTTAACAAGAAGCTGATAGCTCCCGGGAATAAGTATTCATTCAGTACGTTTTTTAAATTTAACTTGAATTCGTCACATGAAAGCAGCCCTGCGGACGGAATCACCTTTACCGTTCAAGCCCAGTCAAACAGTGCAGGATCGGTAGGACAAGGTATTGGATACGGAGGGATTACCCCGAGTTTTGCAATTAAATACGATACCTATAAGAACGAATCTCCCGTTAATGATCCGTCGAACAACTATATCGGCTTAGCCGTAAACGGTAACGTTAATAATACGAATGCTAATTGGTATACAACAAACCTGAATTCAGTTAAGCTTGCTGACGGCAATGACCATTACACTTGGATTGACTATGATGGAAGCAGCAACAATGTCAAGGTTTATATCAGTAACAGTCTTACACGACCGACTTCTCCTGTGCTGGATGTGAATGGCATTGATCTGGAGAACATTTTTAGCGGCAAATCAGGTGTTTATGCAGGATTCACTGCGGCAACCGGCGGCTCCAAGGAGATTCACGATATTATCTCGTGGTATTTTGTCAACGATCTGGATCCGATCGATACATTAAAGTATACCTATAGACAAGCTCCCACCCAAGTAACCGTTAGTGCTACACCGACAGGACAACCAGGCAAATTCAACGTGACGACAACACTGCTTGACGTCGATGGAAACCCGGTATCAGATGCTCCGGTTAAGCTGAGCACAAAACCGCTGGGCAATGTAGTCGATCAGCTTGGTAATCCACTGTCAGGTTTGCAATCAGACAATAATGGACAGGCAACGGCTGTTATTGATTTTGGAGGAGCTTCTCCTGCGGGTGAAGCAGCTGTAACAGCAGCATCTATCGGAGGAGCCTATCAATCCGTTCCGATTCTGATATTATCTACAGGAACAACGGTAGAGACAGCTTCCACACTTACATGGAGCTCAGTCACCGGTGCAGACTACTATGATCTGTATAAGGATGGAGCTTTGTACAAGGCTAGTGTTACGGGTGTCACCTATGCACTGACCGACCTTACCCCGGGAATTGACGCTACCTTTACAGTAAAGGCAATAAAGAACGGAGTGGGTACCCTTACATCTAATCTCGTGGCGATTCCTTCCCTGGTAGCTCTTGCATTGGATAGCATAGCTTATTCATTACCTGCAGGATCAACACATCAAACCGTTGTTTCAACTGTGTATTCAGATCCAACTAGAAACGGAGATGTAACGAATTCATCCAATTATAGTTCTGCTGCCTCTGGAATTGCGACAGTCAGCTCAAGTGGAGTTGTCACGGCTGTTGGAGCGGGAACAACTGTAATCACGGCCGTTTATAGTGGAAAGTATGTACAAGCTACGGTTACAGTACCTATTGATGCTCCAACAGGTGTGGCAACCAGCAATGTAACAACAACAGAAGCGACGGTTAGCTGGAATGCGGTTCCCATCGCCCAGTCGTATAACATCTATGACAATGGAATATTGATTAAATCGGGTGTGACCGATACTCGTTACACAGTAACAGAACTTGTACCTGGAACCGTGCACAACTTTACGGTAAGTGCTGTTAGCAATCATATAGAATCAACACAATCAAGCGGATCAAGTGTAACCACATCGGCAATACGTGATTTGAAAGTAGATCCGGCCAGCTATACCTTGCTCACTGGAGCCACACATCCAACGAAGACGAGTGCAGTATTTATGGATGAAAGTGTAAAGGATGTGACCAAACAGGCAACATACATCTCTTCCAATCCTGGTGTTGCTTCTGTTGATGCGAATGGTTTAATTACAGCCATAGCACCTGGAACAACAACGATTACGGTAACCTATGACGGAAAGACCACCACACAAACGATCGTGGTTCAAGACAGCGTTCCGCAGTTTAACGTAACTTTGAGCGCATCACCAGAATCTGTTGTGGGAGACGGCAGCTCCAAGGTAACGTTGACCGCCCGTGCAGTCTCGAAAAATGGTAGTCCAGTTGCCGGAGTTCCAGTCACGTTCCACTTCGGAAATAATCCAGCGAATGATGTTACAGCCATTACGAATGAACAGGGCATTGCTTCCATTGAGTATACGACTCCGACCCTTCAAGGTACGAGGCCTGTCAATGAAGTGATTACAGCATCGGCGGTAGATCCAAAATCCGGATTGTCCACACAGCAAAGTACATCGATTGATTATTTGCCCGCTTCTGTACAAGGTATAGTAATTGACCAGGTAACGGGAAAACCCGCTGCAAATTCAACTGTTAAGGTGACTGCCGATTTTGACGGGGACGGAATTATTGACTTCTCTTCGACTGTAACGACTGGACCGGATGGTTCTTATCATATCGGTGTACCTCGCGGTAATTTCAACTATACTATGAATATTCAAACGTCGGTACAAATCGGAAATCAAACGGTAACATTAAATAGAACCCAAACGGCAGCTGTAGGCACATTGAATGCTGTAGGTCAGAAAATTGATTCGACGAATAAAATTAGCGGACAGTTATTCATTGCTGCTTCCTCTAAACAGACTTCACAGCCAACCGTAGGCAGCTTGTTCGGAAACGGGAATGTTAGTGCAATCATCAAAGACATGAACGGCAATACTATCATTTCAACCATTGCGCTTGATGCTAACGGAAACTTTGAACTCGACAATGTTCCACAAGGTCAGTATAAGATTTCGTACCAGATCAAAGCTCCGGATGGAACCTTATTGGCTGGACCCTCTATGACCGTAAATGTGAACCAAAACGGGCAGCTGGGTGTTGCTTACTCCTTAATTGATCCTTATGGAATTGTGACAGATGAAGTCACCAAACAAATAGTTAGCGGTGCGACTGTAAATCTGTACTGGGCGGATACGGATTTGAACAAGCAAAAAGGGCGTACGCCAAATACACTCGTCAACTTACCTGAGCTGCAGAGCTTTGCACCGAATCAGAACCATAATCCGCAAATAACAGATGCTGCTGGGCAATACGCTTGGATGGTATATCCGGACGGAGATTATTATATTATCGCAAGCAAACCGGGCTATTTTATTTACAGCACGTTGGAAACGAAGCCAAATGCACCTGCAGTCAACGGTTCAGACAGCTATATTCAAAATGGGATCATCCACGTGGGACAAGATATTGTAAACTTTAACTTTGCAATGAGGCAAATCTATTCCAATCAAACTAGTTCTGGAAGTGGATCCGGAGGCGGTTCTGGATATGTGCCGGCTCTACCTGATGTATTATTGAATCTGTCTGTAGACAAGAATCTTGTCAAAGAAGGCGATACATCAACGATTACAGTGGAGTATAAAAATCAGACCTCCGCTAAATTGGAATCCGGTGTTATTTCCATTACGATTTCAGAAGGCGCGGAGCTTGTAAATGCAGACGGTGGCACCGTTGATGGAAACAAAATTTCCTGGAGCATTAGTAATTTGGCTGCAGGAGAAGCAGGAAGCTTCAAGGTACAATTGAAGTGGGGTCTTATTGGAGCTGCGGATACGCAGGTTACTATTCCCGTACAGTTTGCAACTAACAGCAACGGGGTTACTACAGTGAAAGCCGATTCAACGATTCAAATGAAAATATTTTCTGAGCGCTTTGGAAATCAGAAGCATCAACGATATATACTTGGATATCCTGATGGGAACTTCCTTCCGGACAACTCTTTGACGCGGGCGGAGCTTGCAGCTGTCGTTGCGAGACTGACTGAGAATGTTAAGGTAAATGATGCTCTTACGTATACCGATATTCGTGAAGATCATTGGGCGGTAAACTACGTCAAGATAGCAACGAAGCACGGTTACTTCAGTGGTTTTGAAGACGGAAGCTTCCATCCTGAAGCTCAGGTCTCCAGAGGTGAGTTGGCATCTGTTATGGCACGTTTCTTGAAATTGAAGGTCAGTGCCGCTGGCGATACATATTTCACAGATGTTAAAGACCATTGGGCTGCAGACTCGATTGAGCAGCTGTATCGAAGCAAGTTCCTTACCGGATATCCGGACGGGACATTTAAGCCTCAAGACCGTATCCACAGAGTTGAAGCAGTAACTATGATCAACAGGATGCTGTATCGCGGTCCGTTGAAAGGCATCGCTCCATTATTCCCGGATGTTGTGGAAAGTCACTGGGGCTTTGGGGATGTACAGGAAGCTACTTCTTCCCATGAATCAGATCGAAACCAAGATGGAAGTGAAACTTGGAAGAATAAGCTTGAAGACGATGTAAAATAAATAATAACCGGGTGCGCAAATACAATGTGCGCCCGGTTATTATTTATTTCTAGATAAGATGAACCAAAGAAACACACAGCCCGAGCGGAGAAAGCGGACCCTTCTGGAGAAACGAAGTGTTCGCTTGAAACCCTCAGACAGCAGACTATTTGACCAATAGGAGTTCAAAGTCTATGTCCTTGTTCAGAAAGCCTTCTTGTTTAATAAGCTGTGCAAAGCCCTGCAGTGTAGAGTGATCGGTTTTGGAATTCCAGATAATCCGTTTTAACGCGCGCTCAATCGCATCGGCAGATAGTGATTGACCAGTCAATTGCTCAAGGGATTGGGAAAGCGTGTGATAGGTGTCCGGTCTTTTCTCGCTAATGGATTGCAAGGAAATATTGTGTGCTTGCAGAAATCGAGAGACGGCCTCAGGATGATTCTGAACAAAGTCCCGATTAACGGCAATGACTGTATTGGGGTACAGCCCCTCGTTGTATAGCTCCTGCCAATCCACGAGAACGCGTGCTGCTGCTTTATTTTCCAGCAGGGTTACCCATGGCTCTTGTACCAGGGCCGCATCGATTTGGTTGTTTGCAAACATGGATATCAGGGTGGAGGGCTTAGCTTGTATAATGCGGATATCACCTCCGCGGAAGACGTCCTTTAAACCGTGGCGACCCAGCAGCTGTCGGAGCAATATATGCTGGCCATTTCCGTATTGCGGAATTGCGATGGTCTTTCCTCGTAACTGTCCAACCTGCTGAAGGCTTGAGTCTGCTCGAACAAGGAGGGCTGCTCCTCCTTGATTGACACCGGAAATGATTTGGATATTTTGTTTTTTGGAAAAAGCCTCAAACACCGGACCCGGTCCCGTATACCCGATATCAATCTGATTGTTTAATAATGCGTCGACAACGGCAGGACCCGCTGAAAAAGCGCGCGTTTCGAATTGTCCGTCAAATTGTTGCTTGAATAGTTCATGATGTATGGCCAACAATGCAGGAGCGTGAGTTAAATTCGGTATAAATCCGATACGAATTTGTTGTGTGGTTTGTTTTGTTTCCAGAGCGGCATCCCCGATGATCTCAACGACGCTAGATTTGATATCCTGAGAAATACCTTGTAGATCCTGCGTCGATCCGGCAACGGTAAGTACGGAGGAGGCTTGTTTTTCAGATAAACGTGCTACTTCATAGGCGGACGCTAACGATTGCTGGGCTAATGAAGCCACGGTATGCAGGTGCTGGATCAGCTGATCTTTGCGATCGCTGGCTGTATGCAACAGATGGCTGGCCTCAGCTGAGTGTTCAGTGATAGTAGACAAATTAAGATGGATTAAATCGAATTGCTGCTTCGTTTCTTCAACGGCTTGAGAGACGTTTTCTGAGGATTTCCGTGTCTCGTCTACCGTTCTGCTGAAGGTTCTTACTTGCTGCTGCATACCTTGCAATAATTCAGTAATTGTCCGTCCACTGACTGCACTTTCGACAGCCAGCTTTCTTACCTCCTGGGCAACCACCGCAAAGCCTTTACCTTGCTCTCCGGCGTGCGCCGCTTCAATAGAAGCATTTAAGGAAAGCATTTGAATGCTCTGAGAAACTTGAAAGATAGATTCCATCGCTTTGGAAATGGCTTCTGTCTTATACTCAAGGTCCTTCATGGTCGCGTGTAATTTATTTGAAATTTCTTTATTATGTATGGATTGCTGGGCCAGTACATCAACCGTGATCTTGCCGGTCTCAGCTGCACGCAGTGATTGGCCAGCAGCTGTCTCCATATGTTGAATTTGATCGACGGCCGTGTTCAGAACCTCACCTAGCGTTTCGGAGTTGACCAGACTTTTTTCGGTTTCTTCAGACTGGAGTTCAGCAGCGTTGACAATTTCGTGAATAGACAATGAGACGGTTTCCATATTTTCTATCGTATTCTTCACAAAATGTAAGAGTGAATCTGTTGAATCCGATAAGGTACGACTTGTCTCGTAGAGCTTTTTAAATTCTTGTACAGGATGATGGGGCTGGACTGAATCCGCCTTTTCCATGGTTTTAAATGAATTGATGAAGTGTAGGCTTCTACTGAGCAGTGTCATGAGATCAACCTCCTATACATATTTAAAAAATAATCATGTAACGTGCATAAATATAAGGTATAATAAAATAAAGCATAGTATTCACATTGGGATAAGTGTATAACAATTTATCATGCGTGTATTTATTTGTCAATTGAAATAAATACAAGCCATTTCCTCTGAGGAAATGGCTTGTAAGAACAATTCGAACTGCTTATAAAGAGTGCTGGATGAGAGATTGAATGCAACGATGGCTATACCTTGAAATGAGATAATTGATCCAGAAGCTCCTGCACCAACGCGCTTAGTGCTTCAGCAGAGGAAGAGATTTCCTCCATGGAAGCCAACTGCTCCTCGGATGAGGCCGCTATGCTTTGTGAATTTG
Organism: Paenibacillus sp. 1_12; assembly: GCF_900114475.1. GTDB lineage: Bacteria > Bacillota > Bacilli > Paenibacillales > NBRC-103111 > Paenibacillus_S. Next base: position 77,518 of record NZ_FOTE01000008.1, read on the forward strand.
CCGAGGAGTCCTTGGCGATTCTGGCTGAGCGGTCGATAGAAGACGCTACCTGCTCCGAGCTTGCAGATATTTGCTGTACGGCCGCTGATACCTCATCGATTTGTTGATTGACGCCGCTCATTTCCTTGGTGATCGCTTCAAATAACTGCCCGCTTTCAGAAACAGAAGCTACGCCTTTGACGACTTCAAGCGTACTTTGACCCATAGCGTTCATAGCCAGACTCGTTTCTTGAGTCACATCATGGATCAGCTGTGATACATTTTCTGCAGCGAGCTTCGTTTGCTCCGCCAGCTTGCGGACCTCAGCGGCAACGACGGCAAAACCTTTTCCTTGTTCACCGACGCGTGCAGCCTCAATGGATGCATTAAGGGCAAGCAGATTGGTTTGCGTGCTGATGTTGGTAATGACACCAATAATACTGCCGATTTCTTCTGATTTCGTATTCAGACGGGTAATAGCGGCCTCCGATTGACTGACCGTGGAACGAACGACTTCCATTTGCTGAACGGCATCATGAATGCGAAGGTTTCCTTTTTCCGTTTGACCCATGATACCTTTGGCTGCTTCTGCAACGTTGACGGTTGAACTGGCAATCCGACTCATGCCCTGAGTCATTTCATCCATAGCTCTGGAAGAGTCGTAAGCCTGCTGCTCTTGAGTCTCGGAACCCGTAGCAACCTCCTGGATCGCTTCAACAATCGTTTCGGTGGCGCGTGTTGTTTCTTCGGCACTGGCCGATAGCTCCTGTGAAGTAGCTCCGGCTGACATGGATAAATCGCTAACCAGTTGAAGAAGCTGGCGAAGCTTCTGAATCATGACATTAAAATGCTCAGCCATGACACCAAATTCATCCTTGCTTCGGACAGGAACGGTATGAGTGAAATCGCCCTCGGCCAAGCTTTTCAATATGCTGATTATATGGTTCAGCGGATTAACAATAACCTTCCAAACAATTAGGGCCATAAGCAGCCCAAGCAACAATAATGAAGCAAGAGCAATCGCTATGGATATGTACAGGATGTCGTAGTAGGTTTCAAGTACGGTCGTTAAGGGTATTACTGTTTCTATGTACCACTTTTCATTGCTGCCCGGAATGGTAATGAAATCAAAGTCGCGAATGGAGGCTACACCGTTGATATTATTGGAAAACATCTGGGTTTTTCCGTTCTGAAGCTGTTCCCACAATTGCTGTTTTTCCGGATTATCGGCATAGTTTTTGGCAACTAGATCCGATTTACCGCCATGAGCTACATACATTCCTTTGCCTGATATTACAGTCAGGTAGCCTCCTAATGGTTTTTCCTTCTCAATATGCTGCTGCAGCGTATCCAATGCGATATCCGCACCTAATATCCCGATAAAATCCCCTTTGGTATCAAGAATAGGAAGAATGACAGAAGTCATCATGACTTGTTTGCCAGCAGCCTGGTAGGAATAAGGCTCGAGAATCGTAATCTGCTTTGTGCGTTTGGCTATTAAGTAATAATCCCCTGCGCCTTCCTTGTCGTAATCCTTTAGTGGTTCAATCACTTGTCTATCGCTGCTTTTAACTATATAGGACATAAAACGACCTGTCGCGTCGTCATAAGGTGTTTTATTTACATTTACCTTATCATTACCGTCAAAAGCGTTAGGCTCCCAAAGTGTGTAAAGCGCAAGAACAGTCGGTTGTTTTTCTAGCTCCTTGCCCATAATGCGGATGATATCCTCACGGGTTTGTTTCTTTTGTGTGTTCGCATCAAGCGCCACTACAGATAAGCCTTTGAGCATAGAACTGATGCCAATTAAATCCTCCTCCATGGAGACGGAAAAGGCCTGCCCTGCCTGATGGGCAGTTAGTAAACCCTTGTCCAGACTAACGGTGTACAACTGCTTCAGATTCAGAGCGATTAAAGAGGCAAATACGAGGAGAAGAGAAAGGCCGAGTGTTAATGAAAGCTTCAACGATAGTTTCAAGTTTTTGTACCATTGCATAATAGAAGTCCCCTTCATACATAGATGTTTTGTCTGACTACATATTATCATAAGCAGCTTATTTATAGGATTATTTTATACGTATATTGTTAAGGAAGTGTACGTTTAAGGTTAGGAATGATTTAATGTTATTCATATTTATTTAAATTCCTACAAATGGATCTGCTGCTCGGGGAGAGGTAGAGTGTGATCAGGGTTTTGTTGTATGATAGATACAAGGTAAGTTACCTATTTTGGAACCCATATGGAGGATAGATCGAATGGCGAATTCCATTACGGCACTGCTTGCAGGTGCCAATACGACGCTGGTCAAAGAACCCTCACTTGAAGTAACCGTTTCTTGGATAAGTGCTCCAGCTGAGCTGGATCTGAGCTGCTTTATGATAGGTGAGAATGGAAAAGTACCTTCTGATGACTACTTTATTTTTTATAATCAGCCTGCTGATCCTCAACAGCTTGTAAAATATAAGAGAGTAGAAGCGAACGCTGTCGTTTTTTTGATTGATTTGGAAAGACTTTTGGCATCTGGAATTGATAAATGCGTATTCGCTGCAACTCTGGATGGTGGGGGAACCTTTAAAGCTATCAATGGCTGTAAGGTGATCTGTCGGACCTCCGAAGCAGAGGTTGTGTATGAAATTAAAGAAACAGGTGATGAGACATCTCTTGTATTGCTGGAATTATATCGTTATCAAGGCTGGTGGAAGCTGCGTGCAATTGGTAGAGGGTTTAATGGAGGACTGCAGCCGTTGGCAGAGGCTCATGGTGTGAGTGTGGCTGATGAGGAGAATGAAGCTGAAGACGCTGCGCCGAGTCCAACTGATAATTTTACAGCAGCTTCCTCAAACTCGGCTACGGTTACGCCTGCATCATCTGGACAGGCATCTGTGCCAATCTCAGCAGCAGCTGCACCCATATCAGCACCTGCAGATGCTCCTGCGGATGGAGCCAAGTCGGTTTCGTTTTTTGCAGCAAAAGCCGCAACGAAATCCGTATTTTCCTTTCAATCGAGGTCGTCCTCGATATTTGCTTTACAGCCAGCAGCGACATTCGTATTTCCAAGTGGTATGCTGAGCAAAAAGACAAAGCTTTTCTGGCTGCCGACATGATGAAATTTGTGAAAAAATAAGGAGTGGGTTGAGTGATGATGCATTTTGCAGATAATTCTAGAGGTAAACCGTATTCGAAGGACCCTGCAGTCGTGAGGTTTCTTGATAGCTATTGGATGTATTACTCCATTCCTTCTTTTGAAGATGGACGCGAGCAGGATGGGTGGGCAATCGGAATTGCTGTGAGTGAGGATTTGCACAATTGGAAGACCGTCGGTGAAATAAAGCCGGAGCACGCGTACGAGAAAAATGGTTTTTGCGCACCTGGGGCTATTGTATGGGAGGGCAGCATTCATTTATTTTATCAGACTTATGGTAATGGTCCGAAAGATGCGATCTGCCATGCGGTCTCGGATAACGGCATTGATTTCGTCAGAAACGCGACAAATCCGGTATTTTCACCAACAGGAGCATGGAATAATGGCAGAGCTATTGATGCCGATGTTATCATTTTTAATGAGAAGCTGTTCATGTACTTTGCTACCCGCGATCCTAAGGGTGAGGTTCAAATCCAGGGAGTAGCAACAGCAGCGCTAAACTCAGGTTTCGGGCGTGACGCATGGACACAAGCTTGTGATGACACGATACTGGAACCCGTGTATCCTTGGGAGGGTCAGTGTGTGGAGGCTGCAGCAACGTGTAAGCGGGGCGATAAGCTGGTTATGTTCTATGGAGGGGCATATAATAATTGTCCTCAGCAAATCGGATGTGCAGTGAGTGACGATGGTATTCGATGGGAGAGGTTGTTTACCGAGCCCTTTCTTCCGAATGGTGAACAGGGAAGTTGGAACTCAAGCGAGTCAGGGCACCCTTTTGTATTTGTAGATGAGGCAACGGACCGCACTTATTTGTTCTATCAGGGCAATAATGATATGGGCAAGACCTGGTACTTGTCTAATGTAGAGATTGTATGGGAAGGTCATATTCCATCAGTAAAAAAGTAAGCGCATGATGCAGCTAAACAAGAGGTGGTCCAATTGGGCTGCCTCTTGTTTAGTTTGTATCCTATGATTTCACATATTCTGTAGATCAAATTCTATATCAGATGAACTAAACATCATGCCAGCAAAGAGGCGCTGCGTAAGCAGACCCTTCTTCCAATCGCTGTTGCAGCCAGATTCTTTGTATTCTTGGCCCTATAGGGGTAAGAATCCGTCAGCAAAGGCGAACACTTCGTTTCTCCAAAAGGGCCCGCTTTCTCCGCTCGGGCTGTTGTTAGTCTAATACGGCATTTCCTTCTCGCAGCCTACGCTGCAGCTCCCGCACATCGATATGTTGGGGAATTACACCGTACTCTACAGCTAATCCTGCTGCAGTTCCCGCCGCTTGTCCGGTCGCCATGCAGCTGGGTGTCAAGCGCGTGGTTGCTAAGGCTTCATGAGTTGTGGAAATGCAGCGTCCCGCAGTCAGTAAATTAGTAATTTTTCGGGGAAGCAGGCAACGGTAAGGGATATCGTAAGCGCCGTCGCCCTTCACCCAAGCGGCTGTTACTGTATTATTGGAGGGGTCGTGGATATCAATCGGATATCCGCTGCGTGCTATGACATCATCAAACCGACGTCCGGTAACTACATCCTCCTGCTGTAGAGCATACTGCCCATCGATCCGCCTCGATTCACGCACACCGATTTGGGCACCCACCTGGGAGATGGAGGCACGCTCAAATCCGGGCAAATTCTTTTGCATGAAATCGGCCACCAGCATGACCTGCTTGCGTCCAAGCGTCTCGGCTTCTGTCAAATCCTCGACATTCGTTCCGTTTAATCCCTGCACCCTCGTTGTATTAACCAACACTTCGTCGTCATTGGGACCTGTAAAAAACAATACTTGATCACGGTTGATTGGCAAATTCGCTTCCTTCCAATGCTTGAAGAATCCCAATACACCGGATAGTGGCAGCTCGGCAAGCTCACTGAATGGTGTTTTTTTATAAAATTCATCTGGATGATCCAGCATATACTGCTTCACCTTGGGCAAATCGACGCCGCGCATGCGGAATTTCATCGTCATTGGTTGTGTTTTGCCATCCTCGTCCCGACCTGAGAGGCAGGGTGCACCCGCTAAATGCGCAATATCGGCATCTCCTGTCGCATCGATAAAGATCTGTGCTCGCACTTCAATTTTGCCTGACTTCGTCGTGATATGGACCGCATCGATTCGCTCGCCGTTCACTTGTACGTGGTCGACAAAGCTGTGCAGCAGCAGTTTGACACCTGCCTCCTGCAGCATATCGACCGCCAATATTTTGTAAACCTCCGGATGGTACGGGGTGATCGTATTGACGAATCCGACAGTATCCCTGAGATGCCCCGGTGATGCATTTTGTGCCATCAAACGATCAATGATCTCCTGTCCGATGCCTTTAATCACCTGCTTGCCCTCTACCGTATGAAATGTCATCCACGGATAGACGAGTGCCGCCGTAGACATTCCGCCAACAAAACCGTACCGTTCGATCAAAATCGTCTTTTTACCGCTTCTCCCAGCTGCAATTGCTGCGCAAACTCCGGCAGGCCCTCCTCCGCATACAACGATATCGGCCTCGATGCGTTGGTTATGGATCTTATGAGTCATGAGTTGTTTCACTCCTTTTTGTACGAAATGACTATCTTGTCGCATGTATAGGCTTATTATAAAAGAAAAAAAGATACAAGTTTAGTTTAAGTTTAGTTTAAAAGACGATAGCACTGTATGGAATCATTTTAGATAAACCCAAATCAGATAGGGAGCGGTTGACTTGAGAGAAAGTGTAGGTAACCGTGCGATATATGAGAATTTTCAAATCACAATCAAATGAAAGTCAAATTTTGACGAATTCTGTATTATCGTATCCTCAAAAGCTTGAACTGCTGTTATTATAAGCTATGTAAATAGGGTAGAAATGAACTAAATTCATTGATCTTTTTGAAAACCACACAAACCCAAAAATCGATATTGTTATGAAAGGACGATGGGAGCGAAGACATATTTCATTTATTATTTCAAACAAAGCCATTTCAAAAAGCATTTTAATTTTATATGTATTCGAGGAGGAATTGTAGATCATGATTGAAAGTAAACGAAAACGGTTGAATTTTATAACTAAGATTTGCACACTGGCAACACTTGTTAGTTCCATCATCCTCCCGGCCCAAGCGTTTGCCGCCACTGGAGCCAGACATGTTACAGTAGGCGATGACGTCTTCCTGGGAGGGAATTATATAGAAGTCGGGATTTCCAAGAGCGGCTCCTTTGGCTCGGCGAGTCCTGCTCCAGCGGGATTTCATCCAACCCGTATAACAAATTTGGGGTTCAATGTTGATGGAGATGGTTATGATACGGGAAATCCTATGAATAGCGGGGATTACTTTCTCCCGGGAACACCTTATGAAGCGTTCATAGTTGGGTATCGTGATGGTTCAGCTGCAGGTACCATTAAAAAGTTTCAAAATTATGAAAGAGGCGGTACAATACAAATTCCGAGTGTAACTACAGACATATCTAGCGTTAGCACACTTGCTGCCAAAACGGAAGGTACGACCACAAGCGGGAAGCTTAAGGTTGAGCAAACTGTCTCTTTTTCGGAAAACGATAAAGGTTTTAAAGTCAATGTGATTTTAACCAATGTAAGTGAAACGGATACTCTTTATGACACACGCTACGCGAGGTCTGTAGATCCGGATGTGGATGCGGATTATCACGGGGATTACGATACTAAAAATTCGGTTATTAAAAATCCCCCTTTGGATGCTCAAGCTGTAGTTATAGCGAAAGGACCCGTTACGGGTAATCCGTTTATTTTATTTTCTGCCGATCCTCGCGCTAGAGCAAGTATAGGCGGAGCTGATCCTTATGCAGCGAGTGTATATGACACAGATGGGAGCAAGTTATTAAAAGCTGAGACCACTGCTGATAGTTATGTTGCAATGGCATTTGCTTTTGGAGACCTGACGCCCGGACAATCCGTTACTTTCGAGTATATTGAAAGTCTCAACCCTGATCTGAATGCGGCTTTGGACGATCTTGGCAATTCCGCTCCCCCAGCCAATACTGCACCTACCGTTTCCAATGCAGTTTATAGTGTGATGAATACTTCGGTATTGACTGGCGATTTGATTGCAACGGATGCAGAATCGGATCCATTAACTTATCGAATTATCTCTCAAGGAAATAAAGGAACGGTTACTCAAACCGTCGCTGGCGGTAAAGCTTTTGTATATACACCGACAGCAGGCGCTACAGGAAGTGATAGCTTTACATTCGTAGCGAATGATGGCAAGGTCGATTCCAGTCCCGCTACCGTATCGATAACCATTCTTCCATCTAATAACGCTGACCTGAAGGCATTGGAGATAAACCCGGGCAGCTTGGATACAGCATTTGTATCTAGCACTAACTCCTATACGACAACGGTATCTTATAGCACTTCCAGCTTGTCGGTGACTGGAACGGTATACAATGAGAATTCTACGCTTAAAGTAAACGGGGTGACGACCGTTAGCGGCTCCGTTTATGAAAATATTCCATTAAATGTAGGACCTAACACCATTACGGTGGAAGTTACCGCACAGGATGGTACAACTAAAAAAGCATATACAATTAATGCGAATCGGTTACCTTCTGACAAAGCAGATCTCAAAGCATTGACCCTAAGCACAGGCAACTTGGATCCAGCGTTTGTGTCCAGCACTACTTCCTATAGCACAATTGTGGCTAATGGTGTCAACAATGTAACAGTAACTGGAATTGTATATGACTCAACAGCAACGATTCGTGTGAATAGTGTTGTGACGGCAAGCGGTGCTGCTTCGCTCAATATTCCGTTGAATGTTGGAGTAAACACAATAAAAGTCGAAGTTACCGCACAGGACGGTACAACTATAAAAACATACACGATTCATGCGAATCGATTACCTTCTGACAAAGCAGATCTCAAAGCATTGACCTTAAGCGCAGGCAACTTGGATCCAGCGTTTGCGTCCAGCACTACTTCCTATAACACAATTGTAGCTAACGGTATCAATAATGTCACAGTAACTGGAATCGTGTACGACTCAACAGCAACGATTCGTGTGAATGGTATTGTAACGGCAAGCGGTGCTGCTTCGCTCAATATTCCGTTGAATGTTGGAATGAACACAATAAAAGTCGAAGTTACCGCACAGGACGGTACAACTATAAAAACATATACAATAAATGTAAATCGGTTTACTGAGAATTTGACAACATCTAGTGGCGGTGGCACCGTTGGTAGCGGCGGCAGTGGTACGGTATCACAACCAAACGGAGTGAAGATTGTCGTAGATGGTGTCGTACAGGAGCAATCAGCTACAGCGAAAACGGATAAGATAGGAGATCAAAGCGTAACCATCATTACTGTAGATAATGATAAAGTGATAGCCAAACTGGAAAAAGAATCCAACAAGGTACTTACAATTCCTGTTACAGGCAGCTCGGATGTGGTGGTAGGTGAATTAAACGGCAAGCTAGTGAAAGCGATGGAAGGTAAAGACGTTGTGATTGAAATTAAAACAGATCGCGCTACTTACACGCTTCCGGCTTCACAAATTAATATCGACAGTATTTCCGCTCAGCTGGGCAGCAATATTAAGCTGGAGGATATTAAGATAAGCATCAAAATCGCTTTATCTGTTCCAACGACAGCGGCGACTATACAAAAATCAGCTGCTGATGGAAATATAACGATTGTGGGCACACCTGTTGATTTTGAAGTTACAGCTACCTTGAATGGCAAGACAGTAGCCGTTAACCAATTCCAAAGCTATGTTGAGCGCCAGATTACCCTTCCAGCTGATGTTAATGCTTCTCAGATCACGACAGCTGTTGTTCTGAATGCAGATGGTACGCTAACTCATGTGCCTACTAAGCTAGTGACGTTGGATGGTAAAATAAATGCGATTATTAATAGCTTAACGAACAGCAGTTATTCGGTCGTATTCAGCCCGAAAACATTTGCTGATGTAGAGTCTCACTGGAGCAAACAAGATGTGAATGATATGGCATCGAGACTTGTTGTGCAAGGTGTGACGGATCAAGCTTTCCAACCTGACAAATCCATTACCCGCGCAGAGTTTACAGCTATTATGGTTAGAGCACTTGGATTAAAGTCTGGCATGGGAACTGAAATGCCTAAGGATGTCAAAGCATCCGATTGGTATGCAGGTGTCGTACAAACGGGAGTTTCTTACAAATTAATTAGCGGGTATGAGGATGGAACCTTCCGTCCCGATCTGACGATTACGAGGAAAGAAGCAGCCGCAATGGTTGCACGTGCACTGACGCTTGCTAAGCTGAATAATGGTTTGACGGGCGATGAGGTAACCAAGCAGTTAGAATTATTTACTGACGGATCCAAGATTCCAGCTTGGGCCAAAAATGATCTTGCAGCCGCTGTGAAAAACAGCATTATGCAAGGGGATAACGGGAAAATTTCCCCAGATGACAATGTCACTCGCGCTCAAACAGCAGCAATGCTGAGAAGATTGTTGCAGCAGGCGAACCTGATCAATAAGTAATTGAATCTATGAGTAGTAAGAAGAGGGGCCGTTGTCTATCCGACAGCGGTCCTTTGATTTTTTTACACGATGATAAATTGTTAAGTATAACTAGTGTTGCAAGCCCAAATCGATACATGTAAGAGCTAAGCTGACACACAGATGACATTTTGCATAAACTAAGGTATGATTTGACTAGCTATGAAACCGAGCGGCGTTCCCTTTAGGAACGTCGTTTGTGTAGAGAAAGGAGTGGAGCGATGGTATGGATTTACGAAAAATGAGAATTTATGATACGGAACATACACATTCAAGCGAAGAACGAGACGAATACGAGAAGGATTACGCACGCTTGATCCAATCGCCTGCTTTTCGACGCTTACAAGGAAAATCGCAAGTATTTGGTGCAGGCTCCGGCGATTATTATCGGACACGCCTGACCCATTCACTCGAGGTATCGCAAATTGCACGAGAAGTAGCCAGACGGATGCAGAAGGAGTATCCTTTTCTCGCTGCCCGCGAGCATCCCGGACTAATGCTGGATCCTGCTGTCGTCGAATGCGCGGCGCTTGCTCATGATTTGGGACACCCGCCTTTTGGTCATAAGGGAGAAGAGGTACTGGATCGGCTGCTGGCTGAGGAGCATGGTCTCGCTTATGAGGGGAATGCCCAAAATTTCCGCATTCTGATGTTCCTGGAAAAGCGGGCTGGCAGCGGCAGCGGACTGGACTTGTCAGCGGCTGTGCTGCTCGGAATTAATAAATACCCTTACTCCTTGGAGGAGGAAGGTCGACTTAAAGGCGTATACGCAATGGAATGGGAAGCTATCAACTATTTGCGTGAGGCATGGTCGATGCCAAAGGGATGTGCAACATTAGAGGCGCAGCTGATGGACCTATGCGACGATATTGCTTACTCGACCCATGATATTGAGGATGGGATTAGGGCCGGCAAAATATTGATGAATCCGACTTTTTTTGCTGACAGCAGACTGCTTGAAAATTTGATCCAGGAGATCCTCGATGATGAAGGTAATGGAGCTGTAGGATGGGATCAGGTCGATATACATGCCATGGTCAAGCAGGTGCTGGCCGACTATTTGACACAATGGGAAATGATTTATGCCGAATGCAAATATGAATCTTCGCGTACACGGCGTGAAATGAAAGCAAGATGGGTAAGCATGTTTGCCCAAAAGGTAGGGATTATTGATGATCCGGCAAAGGGTTGGAAAAGAGTCACCTTCGTGCGTGATGGTCAAGAGGATCTGCATCTGCTGCGGACGATGGAAATTTTGAAAAAGTTGGCCTGGGTCACGTTGATCAAGGATTTTCGAGTTCAGCGCTTGCAAAAGCGCAGTGAAATTATGCTTCAGCGCCTATGGGGCAGCTTCAAAGTCTATGAAACGGGAAGAATGATTATTCCTCCGGATTGGACCCAAAGCTATGAGCAGCATAAGAGCAAATGGAGCTGGCCGCGTATGGTTGCCGATTATATATCAGGGATGACGGACGCTTATGCCGAGAAAGTATACGCGGAGCTGTTCGCCAGTAAATCCGGATCGATTTATGAAATGGATTGAGTTTATGGATAAGGCTGCAAGTAAAATGAATAAATAATAAAGATGTACAAATGTGCGCCACATATTTGTACATCTTTGTTATGTATATGTATATAAGAATTAACGAGTTGTTGAAGCAGAAAAAGCAGGTGCCGTCATCATCGATTTAAGACGCTGAATGAGTGGTCTCTCCACATACCAATAGAAGATACAGCATAACGGTAAGGCCATCATAAAGCAGATTACAGTCGTGATGGTGGGACCCAACATTATGTTGAGGTGAGCTGCCTTGGCGAGCTTCAGTGTAATAGACAGGAACCCGAGGCTGGTTAGCAAAATCGAATAGGAAGCATTACCAAGAAACTGAGCAAAACCCAACCATGAGGGAGCCGCTGTACGCATAGATCCGATACCAAGCAGAACGAGTGACGATCCAATCGTGTACAGCACATTCGGATAAGCGAAGGCAGGGTTCATATAGCGAAGCACCCAGACGATAGGAAAAACCATCAAGCCCGCAGCAAGCGAGTAACCACCTTTATTAAGGTTAAAGCGACGAATGGTCCACGCAATCAACATCCCCAGTACAAATTGCAAGTGCATCCCGTCAAATAGAAAGTGCAGCCAGACGTTATCTTTCATATGTATCCAACCGAAATTGGTTAAACCAACGATCAGCAGCCACAGTGTGAACAGGGCAAGGATCGTTTTTTTATTTAGTACGAACAGCAATGAAAAAATGAAGTAAAAAAACACGACATAGATGAGAGACCAGGCGACGCCGAGAATTGGAACTTGACTGTAAGGCAGTAAAAACAAGGAGGTAAATATCTCCATAGGTTTGGTTTCATAGCCGTTACCAAACGCAGGGACGATAAAATAGATCGGAATGACAGCGGCATTCACAAGCCAGTAGAGCGGATAAATACGCAGCAGCCTTTTAACCATAAAGGTTCCCCACATGTGTACTTTCCCAAAATGCTGATGATATAGAGTAAACATCAAAAAGCCTGTCAGCACAAAAAAATAAGCATAGCCCCCAGATTGGCCCATGCCACTAACCCCTAAGAAGTTAATATGAAAATATTTCTGTGCCAATGAAGAGGTGTGAAACAGCATTACTAGCACAACGGCAATACCCCGAGCGGCTTGAATCAGGGGAATGGTTAAGCGATTGTCCATGATTTCAACTTCAGCTCCTAATATTTGGATGTTATCCTGTACGGCTATCATCTCATCTGAAAGTGAAAATAAGGTGATAACAACCTGAAGATTAGCTGAATGTTTGCTTAAAATGATGGATAAGGGGAGAAAACCATTCCCTGATTAGAAGCCTATAGACAGACTTAGAAGCAATTAAATTGCTCAATACGTTGAAGATCTATGCCAAAAAACAACCAAAAACCTGCAGGGCCAATACCATACCAACGGAAGCCGGATATCGAATTACGGCCGACATGAGTGAGGAACATCCAGTAGGCGTCGCCATTTCTTTGCCAGATGTACACATACCGATTGACACATCTACGGATACTGCCAGGGTCAACGGCTAGGGCTGACACACCAGATTGCTGCTGCGGGATGAATGACGGTGGTGGGGATTGTGGTGCGCCACTTGCACCAGGTCCGCCTCCTTGAGGTGGGCCGGGAGGAAATCCTCCGCCACCACCTGGGAAAGGAGGAGCGAACCCTCCACCTCCACCTGAAGGGGGAAATCCTCCGCCACCGCCTGGGAAAGGAGGAGCGAATCCTCCGCCTCCACCTGATGGAGGAAATCCTCCGACACCGCCCGGATAAGGAGGAGCAAATCCCCCGCCAGTACCTTGTGGAAAGCTGCCTGCGCCAAGTCCTCTGGGTTCAGCCGAAATGCTTCTGGTGCCGGATGTCTGCACAGTTGCAGGAACCTGGGTAGTACCACGGGTCTTTTTCAGTTTTTTGGAAACAGTTTTCTTTGAAATCATCGTCAGCAGCTCCTTATGTTAGTTCTCACCACAACATATGCTGCAAATGCCTATATGTTACTTGTCCTGAAGGTTCTCCTGGCTGCTGCCAATTTTAATTGAAATAAAGCTTTCCGTAGTCATCAGCCAAACTGGTGTGATAAGTTGGAGGCATCTATTCATAGATAAGGCACAGAGAGAAAAGGAGTGTTACCATGCTGGATGCTTCATCCCATTCGCCAGCACCTTCAGGCGTATCGCTTGATTTGCGCAAAACGGCACCATGGATTATTTTTATTATTTTTTTCGGCGTACTCAATGAAACGGTTTTTAATGTTTCCACACCAAGTATTGCTGCGCAGTACCATTTGACACCTTCGGGGGTTAGCTGGGTTGTAACGATTTTTATTATTTTTTTCGGAATAGGTTCGGTCATCTACGGCAAGCTTTCTGACGTCTACAGTCTCAAGAAGCTCATCGTCATCGGTATCATTGTGTATAATGTCGGATCTATTTTGGGTATCATCTGTCAGGCTTGGTATCCGGCGGTCATAGCGGCAAGAGCTATTCAGGGAGCTGGTGCATCTGCAATTCCGGCACTGATCATGGTCGTGGTTGCAAAATATTTCTCTCCAGCTGACCGGGGTAAGGTATTTGGAATCTTGAACTCCACCGTTGCTTTTGCGATAGGGATTGGTCCTGTGCTAGGTGGATTTATATCTGCAGCGTACCATTGGTCATTTTTATTTTTGATTCCGTTGTTTACGTTGATTTCGATTCCCTTTTTTCGTAAGGTACTGCCGGATGATGAATTGCGCGGCGGAAAAGTCGATATCCCGGGTGCAGCCATGATCGGCCTCAGTATCGCTTCGCTCGTATTATTTTGTACGAATCCGACGTGGTATTATTTTGTCATCGGTGCTGCTTTGCTGATCGGTTTCATCGTTCACATCCGTAAAGTGGATCAGCCGTTCATTGAGCCGTCGCTGCTCGCCAATCGGTTATTCCGCAGCGGATTGATTGTCGGCTTCATCCTTAACTGCACCGTGATGAGCATAATGTTCGTGATGCCGTTGCTGCTGAGTGATCTCAAAGGATTGAATACGAGCGCTATCGGCTGGATTTTGTTCCCTGGTGCAATCAGCGCTGTAGTGTTTGGACCTATCGGTGGGGGATTGGCGGATAAGAGGGGGAATAACATCGTCATTGCGATCGGAGTCACTTTATTGGCTTGCAGCCTGATAATGTTATCGTCCTTGCTGGGAATGAATGTCTGGTTTATATCCGGCGCAATGGTATTCACGTATATCGGCTTTTCATTCATCCAGACGGCACTGGCAAACAGTGTGTCGTTGACGCTTAATATGGAGCAAACCGGTGTCGGCATGGGTTTATTTAATCTTGTAGGTTTTATATCGGGAGCGGTAGGTGCCGCGGCAGTGGCCAGAGTATTGGACAAAAAGCTGATGAATTTCCCAGTCAATCCGTTGATGCATGAGGTTGGCGGATACCTTTACAGCAATTTGCTGCTCGTTTGCACGGTCGCAGTTGCGATTGGCGGCACCCTGTTTTTCCGCAGCTATGGAAGAATGAAATTCAAAACACAATAACATCGGCATTTAAAAAGTCCCCTCCCATTTTGCTATCTTGCTGGGAAGGGACTTTTTGATGTCTGTTCCATAATTTTAACATATTAGAGTACAGCATTTGAGTGACTTTTTTATTTATAAGCTATAAAAGTAACCGTTGTGCCTTGACCGAGCTTGGTCTGAATACGCAGGCCTTTCCCATATATTTGTTTTAACCGACGATCTGTATTGCGTACACCGATTCCTGCCCTTATAGTGGACGTACTGTCAAGGATCTGCTTCAGCGTATTGTCGTCGATTCCCACGCCGTTATCGATGATCGATATTTCCACATGCTCGGCATGCTCGATGATTTGGAGCGTCACCGTTCCGCCTTCAGAACGCATTAATGCGCCATGTCTAACTGCGTTTTCGACCAACGGCTGAATGGAAAGTGGGGGAATAAGCAAAGTTAGATCTTCGTCTACCTCCCAAATAATCTGCAGCCTTTCTTCAAAACGTTCCTTTTCGATATATAAATAAGACCGAACGAGATCCAATTCACGCGCAAGCGGAACAAGACGATCCAGATTGTGGGAATTAAAGCTTGCTCTTAAATAATTACCAAACGTTTCAAGCATGGCGCGCATTCGGTTCGTGTCAATGTCGCTTAAAGCAGCTATCGAGTTTAAAGTGTTGAATAAAAAATGCGGCTGGATCTGTGCCTGTAAATATGCGGCTTCAATGCGCAGTTGATCCCGTACTGATTTTTTTAATGCGGTTAAAGCTCTAACTCTGGATAAAAGCTCCTTCACGTCCATCGGTTTCGTCACGTAATCGTTGGCGCCTGCGAGGAAACCGATCTCTATATCTTCCGATCGATTACGCGCAGTGAGCAGCAATATGGGCAGCTCTGATAGGGAAAAACGGTCGCGTATACTCTGTGTTAATTCATAACCGGACATCTGCGGCATCATTACGTCGGCAATAATCAAATCCCATTCTTGAGTGTCCAGGAGCGTCAGAGCTTCCGCAGCACTAGCAGCAGTGACAATATCGTAGGCCTCGTAGGGAAGGACTTCCTTCAAAATCATCAAGTTAACGGGATCATCATCTACAGCCAAAATTTGCGGTCTATCCTGGACAGAGACATTATTTTTTGTAACACTAATCCTAGATGGATCAGAAGCAGCGGCCACAAACGACTCTGTGGTTAAGGCTGAGACCCTATTCAATTTTGCAGCTGGATCGGTAATTGTTGGCTCTTCTTGCAGCAAGGAAGGATCGGCTAACTCCAACGTAAATGTAAATATGGAGCCGCGGCCGGGAACAGAGCTGACTTCCAGAGTACCTCCGTGCAGCTCCACCAATTGCTTGCATATGCTTAATCCGAGTCCGATGCCTCCGCTTATCGACGCTGTATCTAAAGAACCTTGCTCGTAGGGTTGAAAAATTCTTTGCAGCGTCTCCTCATTCATCCCGATACCTGTATCCGTAACGAGAATATACGCCATGCCATTTTTAAGCTCGCTCTGGATCGTAATGCTGCCTTCGTTCGTAAATTTCAACGCATTATGCAGTAAATTGAACAGGATTTGAATAAGCCGATTTTCGTCAGCAAGTACATGAGGGAAAGTCTCCGGGATATTATTGACGAAACGGATCGGTTTGCCCTCTTTGACGAAACGGAGCATATCAAATATGCCTGAGGCCAGGGCTTGAATAGGAAGGCTCGTTCTGAGCAAGCTGATGCCCTTTTCTTTGAGCCTTGTTAAGTCCTGCAGATCATTCAATAGAAAGGTCATACGCCGACCTATAGAAATAAGCAGTTCCATATTTTCGGCATTTTTTCTACTCATGGAATCTTTATCGTTATCCAGTACAACCTGGGCAATGCTGAGGATGCCATGCAGCGGGTTGCGCAATTCATGAGATGTGTTTGCCAGAAAGTCATCTTTTTGCTTGTCAGCCTTTTGCAGCTTTCCGAACAATTTTGCCGATTCAGCCGTAATGCGAAAATGCCGTTTAAACCAGATTGAGGCAAAGGCAAAAAAGGTAATGATGAAATCTATTGGATAAAAACCGAGCGGGAACCATTCCATACTTTTGATACAGGACCATACGACGTTAACCGAAATCGCAATCGCGCCAAGAAGTAAAAAAATCGCGTCCTCATCACCTTTTACCGCTGATCGGAAGGTCAGTGTGGGAACGATGAAAAAAGTAAGCAGGAACATCATCAAATACACGAGGCCTAGTAGATGAATGTAGGGAATCGGTAAAAAGAGTATAATCGTTATAAATAGGATATACAGGTTCGAAAGCCAACGAAGGAGTTTAATTTCAACATATTCGGGCAATAGGTGTCTGATAAAAAAAAGCAGAAGTGCCGCACTGCCTGAAAAGGAAATATAGGTAAGCTTTAAGTACCATTCGAAGCTTAAATCCACCCATTGTAATAATAGTTTATCATCGTTGACCAATGTCAGAAGAATGGAAAAAGAGTTGAGCAGGAAAAAGTAAATTAGTGCTTTCTGGCGTGTACCGATTAGATACAGCAGGCCAGCATAGATGCCATGAATAAGAAGTACTGAAATCAGTATCACTTGCATGCTCATGGAAAACCATGTTTCATTGTTTACGGCTTGGCTGCTTCCAAATCTAATGGATTGAGTAATTCCGCCTTTAACGGGGTTATCATAGTTAGCGACTTCTAACACAATATCTATTTTGCCTTGATCCGCTGTGAAGGAAACGGAATAAGGGATGTTCTGTGCGACATACTGCTCTTTATTAGAAGAAACATGCCCTGATCCACCCAAAAGCTGGCCGTTAACAAACAGTCGTGAGGCGCTATTCACACTGGGAATTCGAAGTCCGTAGTTTTGCTTTGAATCGGGACTTACCTCAATTAGCAAACGATAAGACCCATAACCATAGGCAGAATCCTCGTAGGTGGGGAAGTTGGAAAAATGAGACTGCCAATTCCCAGGTACCTGAACAAAGTCACCTTTATCACTCCATACAAGCTTATGGTCAGCTTCTTGTTGAAGAAGCATATACGGGTAGAACGTCCACTGTCCGTCCAATGTAAGGGGACGCTCCTTAGCAAAGTCCCAGCTTTGCAGATCCAATTGACCCTGAACAACGTCAGGATGGTTGGGAGACATATGGTGATGAATCCAGATAAGGCGAATGCTGGTAAGAATAATAAGAAATGTGAAAGTAATCAGAAGTATTTTTCGTTTTGTCATCATAATTCGAAGATAATTCGACAAAAATGAATGTATTCCTTTATTTATGTATAAATTTGTTGCCACGTAGTTACCTGAAACACCTGGATAATAGGAAAATAGCACGTAGAAAATGAGGCTTGATTTTTTAGTAACCATTGGTTATGATTTATTATAACCAATGGTTACTATTGTGGAGAGGTGATGATTTCTTTAATGGAAAATGGCGATAAGAGCATCCGTAAGCAGGGCGAGAGAGCGGAGGAAACGAAACGTAGTATTGCGGAATCGGCAGCTAAGTTATTTACAGCAAGAGGCTATGAGGCTGTAACTATGCGGGAAATTGCGAAGGATGCGGGCTGCTCCCATACGACCATTTATTTATATTTTAAAGATAAAGAAGTACTCCTGGAGCAGCTTGCAATACCGCCGCTGCAGTCGTTGGAAGCGCTCATGTTATCGATTAAGGAGAATAAGGAATGGTCAGCGACGGAGAAACTGAAGGAGAAGAGTCGACAGTTCTTGAGGTTTTGTCTTTCGCACAAAAGCATGGTGGCTGTTATTCTTGGTGCAAAGTCCGTGAGAGTGGATGAAAAGAACCCCGTGGGGGATGTGAACCAGCTGCGCAACCGTATATTCGGCTATTTGACTGATGAGGTTGAGCATGTCGTGCCGGTGGTTGCCGAACATGAAAGGATTGATCAATCACGGGTCTATTTTTTCATGCTGTATGGGATGGTTTTTACTTATATGAACAGTGAAGAGCCACTAGAACCGCTGTTGGAGCGGATTCTGCCTATTTTGGACAAAGCAATTGAGGTTGTGTTAGCAGGCATGCAGCACAAGCAGGACAATATTCAGCCGATGAGAACGGTAAAACCGGAAAAGCAGCAGGATAAAAAGCAGGACAAGCTGGAGAAGCAAGAGAAGCAGGAGAAGCAAGAGAAGCTGGAGAAGCAGCAGGACAAAAAACAGGATAAAAAGCGCAAGGACAAAAAATCGAAAAAACAGGAGGGGAAATAAGTATATGAAAATC
This sequence comes from Paenibacillus sp. 1_12, assembly GCF_900114475.1. Lineage (GTDB taxonomy): Bacteria > Bacillota > Bacilli > Paenibacillales > NBRC-103111 > Paenibacillus_S. The sequence goes on from NZ_FOTE01000008.1 coordinate 96,434, forward strand.
GTGCAGATCTCTGAGCATATCTGGGCGTGCAAGATATGGTTGATTATTCCGATCACGGTATGGATCGTTAAGTCTGAATCGGGACTTTCGTTGGTAGATGCAGGAATCCCCTTAATGGCGGGAGGCTTGCTTAAGCAAATGGAACGAATGGATGCGCCGCTGGAGCGGATATTGCTAACTCATGGCCATTCGGATCATGTAGGCAGTATCAAAAAGATTCGGCAGCATTTTCCGGTCCCTGTATATGCTCATGCTGATGAAATCCCATATATGGAGGGCAAGCTGCCCTACCTGCGTCGATCCAAGGCTGAGGCTTCCGTGGAAATCGGCTTGGCTCAGCCGCTTGCCGCGTCTTGTGTGGATATGTTTTCTCCAGACTTTGAGCAAGCTCGGGAATCGAATACTGGACAGAAAGTATTTACAGGCAGTGGTGCACCCAATATATGTACAATGGATATCGTAGGAGGACTCACACCCTACCTGACACCCGGACATTCACCGGGTCATATTGCATACTACCATCAGGAAGATAACGTTCTGCTGGCGGGAGATTTGTTTACTGCGGGCAGAGGGAAGCTGAAAAAACCTATGGCAATGTTCACAGGCGATATGCAGCAAGCGATAGAGAGCAGCTCTATCATTGAGCAGCTTAAGCCTAAGATAGTCAGCGTGTGTCACGGAGGAGAAGTGAACTCTCCATACGAGCAGTATGAGTCATTTCGACGTGCGTTTAAATAGCTGGAATAGTAGAGTGCTTAAGCAGAGGGCTTAAGCACTCCAATTTAAGTTCAATACTCGACAACGGGGATTTGATTTCGGTTTTACAGGCCAAGCAAGTCATAATTATCGTTATTGTTGTCATAGTTAAGGGTGTCATCATACGGGTCCAAAATTAATTCGCAGTGTCTCTCTGCTGTTCAGATGTTTGATTTATTTTATATAATCCAATCCAAATAATTTGTAAAAGGTATTGTCGGGGCTGGCAATCTATAGTAAGATCCAATTAAGCGCTTAACCTCATGAGGTTTGAGCGTCGGATTTTCACAGGTTAAGCGCTTAATCTTTTTTACAAGAAGATTAACGTTTTGCCTCACAACATCTAGAATCTCTACGCAACGCCATTACAAACGGTGAAGCCAAATACAATTAACTGAAAGAATCGATGGAAGGGAGAAAATTGAAATGAGTACGATTCGACTTACGATGGCTCAAGCCCTGCTTCGTTTTTTGGATAAGCAATACATTTCGCAGGATGGTGAAGAAACAAAGCTTTTTAAAGGAGTTATGGGTATATTTGGCCACGGTAATGTGACGGGTCTCGGAGAAGCGTTAGAACGCAGCGCGGGTGATCTTGTCTATATTCAAGGAAAAAATGAACAAGGGATGGTGCATGCTGCAGCCGCCTATGCGAAGCAAAGGAATCGCAAACAGATTTTTGCCTGCACAAGCTCGATTGGTCCCGGGGCTCTGAATATGGTTACAGCTGCGGCAACGGCAACGGTTAACCGGATACCCGTGCTGCTTCTGCCAGGGGATAATTTTGCAACTAGACAACCAGATCCGGTGCTTCAGCAGCTGGAGGTACAGGCAGATTATACCGTTTCCGCTACGGATGCGTTCAAGACTGTCAGCAAGTATTGGGACCGTATTGTGAGACCCGAGCAATTGCTAACAGCAGCGGTTCAGGCCGTTCGCGTACTCACCGATCCAGCAGAAATGGGTGCGGTTACACTGGCTCTACCGCAGGATGTGCAGGCTGAAGCCTATGATTATCCACTTTCATTTTTTGAGAAAAAGGTTCACTTTATTGATCGCCGTCCGCCTGCAACTGATTCATTACTGAGGGCTGTTGAGCTGATGAAGGGCAAGAAAAGACCACTGCTCGTTGCAGGCGGCGGTGTTCTATATGCATCCGCTACACAAGAGCTTGCTGCCTTTGCTGAAGCCTTTGGCATTCCAGTAGCTGAGACACAAGCTGGGAAAAGCTCGCTGCCCTGGAATCATCCACTGAATGTAGGAGCCATCGGGGTTACAGGGGCACTAGCGGCAAATGTGCTTGCCAAGGATGCTGACCTGATCATCGGTGTAGGAACTCGCTATTCGGATTTTACAACAGCGTCCAAATCCGCGTTTGCACATCCTGATGTGCAATTTATTAATATCAACATCAATGGATTCGATTCTGCGAAGCTTAATGGGGCTGCTGTTACAGGGGATGCAAGAGAGTCGTTGAAAGCGCTTCAGGAAAAACTTGCAGCCGCGCATTACGAGACTAGTTATGAAGCTTCAGAAATTGCCGACTTGAAGAAACGTTGGGATGGCGAGGTTGATCGGTTGTATGCAGCCCAGCACGAAGATGGTTTATCACAAACTCGTGCGCTTGGTGTCATTAATGAAACGATAGATGCTTCTTCGGTGATAGTATGCGCAGCAGGCAGTCTTCCCGGGGATTTACATCGGCTGTGGAGAACGCTTGAGCCGAAAACCTACCATATGGAATACGGATTTTCATGCATGGGCTATGAGATTGCCGGGGCTTTTGGATCTGCACTTGCCGAGCCGGAGCGTGAGGTATACGCAGTGGTGGGTGACGGCAGCTATCTGATGATGCATTCCGAGCTGGTCACAAGCCTGCAGGAAGGACGTAAAATTACGATATTGTTGTTCGACAACCACGGCTTCCAGTGTATTCATAATTTGCAAAGAGGTCATGGAAGTGATGGGTTTGGTAATGAATTCCGTTACCGCTCCGAGGATACAGGTCGTTTAACCGGAAATGTGATGCCTATCGATTTTGCTGCTCATGCACGCGCCTTGGGAGCAAAAGCGTACAAAGCGAATACTGCGGAGGAGCTGAGCGCAGCGCTGCTGCAAGCGAAGCAGGAAACGATAACGACGCTGATTGAAATTCCGGTAGTTGCTGGAACGAATACTGATGGTTATGAATCGTGGTGGAATGTGGGCGTGCCCGAGGTTTCGGTTAGTGAAAAGGTGCTCGCTGCTCATCAGGAAATGAAAACCCGCATTCAGGCGGTAAAGCTGATTTAATCCTCATCTAATCGAATGAATAAAGGAGAGTCTGTGCATGCTGGAACTGCCATTTAAGCTGGGCATCCATCCGATCAATTGGGTAGGCGAGGACGTCAAAGAGCATGGTGACGATACAACCTACGAGCAAATTCTGGATGATATACAAGCTCTCGGTTTGAAAGGAACGGAAATGGGCCGCAAATACCCGACTGATCCGGTGATTTTGCAGGAGGAGCTGTCCAAGCGCGGGATTCAGCTCGTATCGCAGTGGAAATCGGTGCTCTTCTCTGATCCTTCTTATCGGGAAGCGGAGCTGGCCGCTTATCGCAAGCACGTGGAATTTTTGCATGGAATGGGCAGTACGGTGATCAGCACCTGCGAGGTCGGAGGATCACTGCATTTTGACCCACGCCGCACCCCGAACGAAAAGGAGGTGCTGCGGCTGGATGAAGCAGGCTGGCAGAGCCTTGCTGAGGGACTCAATGCGGCTGGCGCTATAGCTCAGGAGTATGGCTTGAAATTAACTTATCATCATCACGGTGGTACCGCGGTGGAAAGTCCGGAAGAAATTGATCGTTTGATGGAGTTGACCGATCCGACAAAGGTATTTTTGCTCTATGATACGGGTCACGCCTATTACGGAGGTGCAGATCCGTTACAGGTTCTGCTCAAGCACTATGACCGCATTGCTTATATCCATTTCAAGGATATTCGCCAGGAGGTGCTGGACGAGGCACGTGCCGAACAAGTCGATTTTGTTACGTGCATTCGTAAAGGCGTGTTCACCGTTCCGGGTGATGGCTGTCTCGATTTTGGACCGATTTTGAATGAGCTGCTGACCCGTGGTTATGATGGCTGGGCAATGCTCGAAGGAGAGCAGGACCCGGCAGCACATCCCGCTTATGAGTACGCCAAGAGAGCCTTGGAGCATATGGAAGCCTTGATTAAAGGAAATAGATAAGGAAGCTGGCAAGTAAACTAATGATTAGGAAAGAAGGTAAATAAACTATGACCTATGTAACGTTTCCAACCGGAAAATCACTGGATTTTACAGCAATCGGACGGCTGTGTATCGATTTGAACGCTAACGAAATTAATCGCCCTATGGAAGAAACGATGACTTTCACGAAGTACGTGGGAGGCTCACCAGCCAATATTACGATTGGTATGTCGCGATTCGGGCTGAAAACCGCTTTTATCGGTAAAATCGCCGATGACCAAATGGGCCGGTTTATTGCCGATTATTTGCAAAAGAACAACATTGATACCACGAATGTTGTGACGGATCATACCGGAGCGATGACGGGGCTTGCTTTTACAGAAATCAAAAGCCCGACAGAATGCAGCATTTTGATGTATCGTGACAATGCCGCTGATTTGCGACTGACTGCGGAAGAGGTTCAGGAAGACATTATCGCACAAGCGAAGGTGCTGCTGATCTCGGGAACGGCGCTCGCTCAAAGTCCATCTAGGGAGGCTGTATTCCAAGCTCTGCAGTATGCCAAAAAACACGGTGCGGTTATCGTGTTCGATCTGGATTATCGTCCATACACGTGGGTATCTCCTGAAGAAACGGCTGCTTATTACAATCTGGCAGCAGAGAAATGCGACATTATTCTCGGTACCCGTGAAGAGTTTGATATGATGGAGCGATTTGAAGCTAATCCGGAGCATAGCGATAATGTGACAGCATCCAAATGGTTCGATTACTCGGCCAAGATCGTCATCATCAAGCATGGCAAAGATGGTTCGATTGCGTATACGAAGGATGGCGAAGGACACCGGGCGCAAAGCTTCCCAGCCAAGGTTGTTAAAACGTTTGGTGCAGGCGATTCTTATGCCGCAGGCTTTTTGTATGGCGTTATGCAAGGCTGGACACTCGAGAAAAGTATGGAATTCGGCAGCGCAGCAGCGTGTATAGTCATTTCCAGCCACAGCTGCTCGGATGCAATGCCATCGGCCGAAGCAGTTCACGATTATATCGAACGCTGCAACCGCGGCGAAATTACAGCATCTTAAGTTTGAATACCAGAGGGGAGAACAATTAACATGACTGAAACCTTGAAAAACTGGATCGGCGGCGCATGGGTCGAATCCGTTTCCACACAAAGCGAGCCCGTGTATAATCCGGCAACCGAAGAAATATTGGCGTATGTTCCACTATCTACGATGGAGGATGTAGACCTCGCCGTGCAGACGGCCCAAGAGGCTTTTAAAACATGGAGCCGCACACCGGTTCCGCGCCGGGCACGCGTTTTGTTCAAATATCAGCAGCTGCTGGTTGATCATTGGGAGGAGCTGGCTGCTCTCGTTACGGAGGAAAACGGTAAAAGCTATAACGAGGCTTATGGTGAAGTACAGCGCGGTATCGAATGCGTAGAATTTGCAGCCGGTGCTCCGAACCTGATGATGGGTAAGCAGCTTCCGGATATTGCGTCCAATCTGGAGTCCGGTATGTACCGCTATCCCGTAGGTGTTGTGGGCGGAATTACACCGTTTAATTTTCCAATGATGGTTCCGTGCTGGATGTTTCCGCTTGCGATTGCTTGCGGTAATACGTTCATTTTGAAACCATCCGAGCGTACGCCGCTGTTGGCGAATCGATTAGCTGAGCTGTTCAAAGAAGCTGGCTTGCCTGACGGTGTATTCAATATTGTCCATGGCGCCCGCGATGTGGTTAATGGATTGCTTACGCATAAGGATATTCGCGCCATTTCATTCGTAGGCTCACAGCCGGTAGCCGAGTACGTTTACAAAACCGCCTCCGCCCATGGCAAACGCGTACAAGCGTTGGCTGGTGCAAAAAATCACTCGATTGTAATGCCAGACGCAGATTTGGATGGCTCGGTTAAAGAAATTATTAATGCTGCATTTGGATCAGCGGGAGAGCGCTGCATGGCCTGCTCCGTTGTCGTAGCCGTTGGCGAAATCGGTGATACATTAGTGAACAAGCTGGTCGAGGCTGCTAATCAGCTTACGATAGGCAATGGAATGAACGACGGCGTATTCCTGGGACCTGTAATTCGTGGGCCTCACAAGGAACGTACTTTATCCTATATCGAGACAGGCGAAAATGAAGGTGCGCTGCTCATTCGTGATGGCCGTAAAGATGAGGCAGCAAGCGGCAAAGGTTATTTTGTCGGGCCAACGATCTTTGATCAGGTGACGAGCGAGATGAAGATTTGGGAGGATGAAATTTTTGCTCCTGTATTGTCTATTGTGAGAGTTGCTACGCTGGAGGAAGCTGTAGATTTGGCTAATCGTTCGGAGCTGGGCAATGGCGCCTGCCTGTTTACGAAAAGCGGCAGCAGTGCTAGACAGTTCCGCGAAACGATCGAATCCGGCATGCTGGGCATCAATCTGGGTGTACCTGCGCCGATGGCTTTCTTCCCGTTCTCAGGCTGGAAAAATTCGTTTTATGGCGATCTTCATGCCAACGGTACAGATGGAGTCGAGTTTTATACGCGTAAAAAAATGGTTACTGCCCGCTGGTAGGTAGGTTTTCCAGTAAAAAGCAGATAGCATGTGCATGCAAGCCTTACCGAAGGAGTTGAGTTTAGTCAGATGGCCCTAGTTTCTATGAAAACGATGCTGCTTCAGGCATTGGAAGGAAAGTATGCGGTTGGTCAGTTTAATTTAAATAATCTGGAATTTACCCAAGCGATTCTGCAGGCGGCTCAAGCGGAGCGGGCACCTGTTATTTTGGGTGTCAGTGAGGCCTACATTCCGTATATGGGCGGGCTTCCTTGCATAGCGGGCATGGTCAAGGCGCTGATCGAGCACTACGGAATAACTGTTCCAGTGGCGCTTCATCTGGATCATGGGTCCACCTATGACCTCTGCATTCGGGCGCTCCATGCAGGCTTCACCTCCGTTATGATTGATGCCTCGCACCATTCGCTGGAGTTCAATATTGATGTGACACAGAGGGTTACACAGGCAGCGCATGCACTTGGCGCAACGGTAGAATCGGAGCTTGGACGAATTACGGGCCGCGAGGACGATCTTGTTGTCGATGATGCTGATGGGATGTATGCCGTACCTGAGGATTGCGCCCAGCTGGTTCGCGCTACGGGTATTGATTGTTTGGCGCCAGCGCTTGGCTCTGTACATGGTCCTTATCGCGGCCAGCCGAAGCTCGGCTTTGAACGGATGGAGCAGATTCAAAAGCTGACCGGCTTGCCTCTTGTGCTGCATGGGGGAAGTGGTTTGCCGGATGAGGAGATTCGTCAGGCCATTGCACTTGGTACGAGTAAAATCAATGTGAATACGGATAATCAAATGGCTTGCACGGAGGCAATTCGCAGTTTCTTGAACGACAATCCTGCAGCTTATGATCCGCGTAATTATCTGATTCCAGCGAAAGCAGCGATTCAGGCAAAGGTACAAGAAAAGATTCGTTTATTCGGAAGTTCAGGCAAAGCAGGAGGGAGCTTATCATGAAGAAAATTAAAATTGGTATTATTGGTGCAGGGCGTATTGGCAAAATTCATGCCGATAATTTGCTTAGGCTGCCACAGACGGAAATTGTTGCTGTAAGTGATTTGTTTGCTGGTCCCGAGTTGAATGCTTGGGCTAGTGAGAGAGGCATCGCTATTGTTACAAAGGACAGTAATGAGGTTATTGCGAATCCGGAAATTGATGCGATATTTATTTGTTCCTCTACCGATACGCATGTACCGCTGATTAAGCAAGCAGCAGAGGCGGGCAAGCATATTTTTTGTGAAAAGCCGGTAAGTATGGACATTCGATTTACGGAGGAAGCGCTGGAAGCAGTACGGAAAGCGGGAGTAAAGCTGCAAATCGGCTTCAACCGACGTTTCGACCATAATTTCAAACGCGTTCGGGAACATGTACAGGCAGGCTTGATCGGAGAGCCGCATATTGTGAAAATCACTTCGCGCGATCCGAATCCGCCGCATCCTGACTATATTAAGGTATCTGGCGGGATTTTCATGGATATGATGATTCATGATTTTGACATGGCCAGGTTTTTGTCAGGAAGTGAAGTCGAGGAAGTACATGCCATCGGCAACGTATTAGTCGATCCGGTGTTTGCCGAGTATGGCGATGTGGATACGGCAATTGTGACACTGAAGTTTGCAAGTGGAGCGCTTGGTGTTATCGATAATAGCCGTCAAGCGGTATACGGGTATGATCAACGCGTTGAAGTATTTGGATCAAAGGGAAGCACAGCAGCTTCCAATGATCATCCGACTACGGTAGAAATCAGCACTGTAGATGGGATTACACGTGACAAACCGCTGCATTTTTTCCTGGAGCGCTATAACGCCGCATATGTGGAAGAGACGCAAATGTTCATTGATTGTATTGTGAACGACAAGCCGCTGCCAGTTGAAGGTAATGACGGTCTGCAGGCCGAAAGAATTGCGTTAGCAGCCAAGCTGTCCAGCCAGTTGGGCCGTCCAGTGAAGGTTAGTGAAGTGTTAGGACTGCTCACGCAGCAGCTGAAATCTGTATAGTTTGAAGCTCAGTAGCGCTTACGAAGTAGTTTTCTAACGAAAACTTGAGGTTATTGCTTACGAAGTCAGCTTCCTACGGAAGCATAGTAGCGCTTACGAAGTAGTTTTCTAACGAAAACTTGAAGGAGGGATCCACCATGTCCAAATTAATCGTTAAGCCAGATCAGGCGCCGAACGCTGAAGGAACCGTATTGACGGTTACACCGCAATCGGCTGGCTGGGAATATGTTGGTTTTGAGGTGCTGAAGCTGTCGGAGGGCCAGATTCTGAAGCGAGAAACAGGTGATCAGGAGGTATGCCTGGTGCTGCTTAGTGGAAAAGCAGATGTGGCTACACGTAATGAGGCATGGCAGGAGATCGGGCAGCGGATGAGTGTATTCGAAAAGACAAAGCCTTATTCGGTTTATGTGCCAAATGCCGATCATTACGAGGTACGGGCGCTGACCGCTGTAGAATTGGCTGTGTGCTCGGCACCTGGACAAGGCAACCACGCGGCGCGTCTAATCGGACCTGATCAGGTTGGTGCGGAGACTCGCGGCTCTGGCAATATGGAACGACAGATTCATAATATTTTGCCTGAGCAGGAGCCAGCCGATAGTTTGTTGGTCGTGGAAGTATTTACACCGGGCGGCCACTGGTCAAGCTATCCCCCGCATAAGCATGACCGGGATGCGCTCCCTGATGAATCGCTGCTGGAGGAAACTTATTATTTCCATGTTCAGCCGGATCAGGGCTTTGCGGTCCAGCGCGTATATACAGATGATCGCTCATTAGATGAGGCGCTTATTGTTCAAGACGGCCAGACCGTATTGGTGCCTAAAGGCTATCATCCGGTTTCAGCGCCTCCGGGCTATGACGTTTATTACTTGAATGTAATGGCCGGTCCTAACCGGATTTGGAAGTTCCATAATGATCCCGATCATGCATGGCTCATGCCGAAACCCCGTTAATGATCTATGTAGTACAATATCAATATGATGTATAATTCATTCCATAAAGCAGAGCTATGCAGCTTGTAGAAGCTCATAGCTCTGCTTTTTTTGCGTTTGGTCGTCTGTTTCATAGATAGGGGGTAAAAGGCAGCAACCGCTAACGGGCTTCCCTCCCCTTTACGGCTGCTGCCTTTATGAGTAGATAACGAAATGACAGATTCATGTTAGATGAATGTTCTCAAAATAATAACAAGCAGAATGAACAGTACAAGAATAACACCTGTTGTAGTTCCCAATCCAAAACCTGCACAACTTCCACAACCTACGCCAAGTCCAGCTCCGTATCCCATAGATCTAACCCCCTTCCATTTAACCTTCTTTATGTTATGTAGGACGGCTCCTGACGGATTGGGACTCATGGAAAATGTGCTTTTGTAAGGGAGAAACAAGTCGTTCCACGGTTGATAGATTTACATATGATGTGATGTGGGGGACACCGCCAACAGCTCTCCCATGCTACCCCATAGTTCAATCTCCAATAGACGGCTGCCTTTATGGGACCGTCTATTTGTGTTGTAATCGCTCAGTCTATATTAGATGAACTAAACATCATGACAGCAAAGAGGCGCTGCGAAAGCAGACCCCTCTTCCAATCGCTGTTGCAGCCAGATTCTTTCGATTCTTAGCCCCAAAGGGGTAAGAATCCGTCTGCAAAGGCGAACACTTCGTTTCTCTAGAAGGGTCCGCTTTCTCCGTTCGGGCTGTGTGTTTCTCTGGTTCATCTTATATAGTCTGGTTACGGAGTTAGAAGAGGGTGGAGGCCTATACTGTGCAGGAAGTCTTGCATTTCTTTTATGGTTAACGCTCTGGAATGATAATCTTTGTATGAGCGTTTCTGAATTTAGCCGGAGAAAGCAGATAGGTGCGCTTGAATACATGATAGAAATGACTCAAATTATCAAAGCCAGCGGCAGAAGCGATATCGACTATTTCCCCATCGGTGTACTGGAGCAGATTGGCCGCAACCTGCAGCTTGAAGCCATTGATCCATTCTGTGGCTGTTTGTCCAAAATGCTTCTTGATGCTCCGACCTACATGCTCGGGGCTTCTGCAACTCAGCTCATACAGCTTGGGTAACCCCAACATCAAATTCTCCCTTTGCTGCATGTTATCTTTGAGATCAAGAAGCCAGCCGGGTATTGGAGAAGCCGGAATCGGCATACAGGTATAAATATATTGAACACATATATCAAGCAATAACGACTTGAATTCAAACTGATTAATTGACGGATTTGATTTAGCAGATAATGCGAGCTTCAGCAGCCGCGCCTTGAGCGCATTCTGTTCCAGACGGTTTAGGTGTGCGGTAGGTGGCCTGTCGCTATCTACAATAAAAGCCGATAAGGAGGGATTATCCAAATAATTCATGAGTGCCTCGAAGATTTCCGCGGTAAAGGCAACATTCATTAATTGCAAATTACCGGTATGGTTGATCTCGTAATAATGTCGATCTTCAGGACGGATTAGCACAAGTGAACCTGCGCGCAGCGACTGTTTCTTTCCGTTCACCCAATGGAACACAATATCCTCAAAGGTTACGAAAAATTCATAAAAATCATGACAATGCTCCTCAGTTGTAAGCTTCATGGTTTGATAATAAGCATAGTGATATCCTATGTGAGGGTCTATGATAGATGCCGCTAATAAACGTTTCAATATAACCACACTCCAAATGGTAGGCTGATATCAATATAGCACAAAAATTAATTTGAAAGCCTGCTATTGAAGACAAGAATTGCTGCGCTCATATCGGTATGCTAATTATAAGAACTTAACATCTCATCAAGGAGGAATTTTATAATGCAACATGCCGCACTTGCTAAAGGGGAAGTCGATTTTTATCACGAAAATGGGTATTTGGTTCATAATAAGCAGTTGTTTGGTCCGGAGATGATGACCGAGCTTTCTAATATTTTTGAAGAGCAGTGGGCGCTTCTGGGCAAGGGATTGAACAGCGAGCTGGACACACCGCATTTTCGTGATGCAAGATTACTTAAGTTTCTGTTGAGCAAGGAAGTGCTGGATTTGGTTGAACCCATTATCGGGCCTAATATCGGACTTTGGTCCAGCCATTTTATATGTAAGGAACCTGTAACCGGCAGGCAGACACCATGGCACGAGGACTCCGCGTATTGGTCAGGCCGAATGGACCGTTTTGATCAAATTGTTACCGTATGGCTGGCGATTGACCGCAGCTGGAAGGAAAATGGCTGCATGCGCGTTATTCCGGGAACGCATAATAACGGATTTTCAGAATATGAGGAAGTGGACGCGAAGGACAATATTTTCACTACCAAAATCAAACATATCGACGATTCAAAAGCCGTTTATTTTGAGCTGGAGCGCGGGGAATGCTCTCTGCATGATTCGCGGATTATTCATGGAGCTGCTCCCAATAAGAGCAGTCATCGTCGTTGCGGTTATACGATGCGTTATTTTTCAACAGAAGCTAAGGTCATTCCCGAAAAAAACGCAAGGCATCAAATATGGCTGGCGCGTGGAATGGATGTAGCAGGCAATACTTATGTAAGCGTGTAGACCAGAGCGGAAAACATAAGCGATAATGGCTTGTGTAGCTATTTTTAGCAATAAAGGATATTTTTCCTTATAATGGTTTGTATATCATTTATATAAAGGGGATGTTTATGGAATACAAAATTGTGTTTTTTGACGTTGATGGAACGATTACGAACCATGAAGACGGGAGTATTCCGAACAGTACCAAAGAAGCGATACAAGCATTGAAAAACAAAGGTCTAAGGGTCGTAGCTGCAACAGGAAGACCGCTGTCCATGTGTCAAGAAATAAGAGAATTAGGGATAGATACTTTCATCACAGCCAATGGTGCGTATGTGAAGCACAATCAACAGGTGATTCATAAAGTGCCCATGGACAAAAATCACATTCAACAAGTGTTAGAATTTGCTTACACGCACAATCATGGACTGTCATTTTTCACTGAAGATTTTTGCATGAATGGTGCACAAGATATTGAAATATTAAAAGCATTGAAGGAAACTTTGTCGTTACATGACTATCCTGCAATAGATCCATTGATTTATCTGCAAGAGGTATACTTGATGTGCTTATATGCCACTGATGAAACCGTTGAGACCTATATGAAACAATTTCCGCATTTAACTTTTAAAAGATGGCATCCTTTTGTATTGAATGTGCTGCAGGAGGAGGTATCTAAATCTTTAGCTATTATACAGGTTCTACAGTATTTCAACATGGATCATTCAGAAGCTATCGCGTTTGGTGACGGTGAGAATGATATAGATATGTTGGAATTAGTAGGGCTTGGTATAGCGATGGGAAATGGGAACGACAAATTGAAAGCAGCAGCAGATTTCGTGACTAAAAAATCAAGTGAAAACGGGATCGAGTTTGCTTTAAAAAAGTACGGGATTCTGTAAACCCGCATTCTTACATCATACATAGATTGTAGAGGTGAACATATGGATTTATGGTCGTATCCGTTAGGTAAATTTATTCCTGAGGAGCATCCAACTCCAGAGCTTCGAATAACATGGATGGAGGACATTGCCCAAATTCCAGAAACACTTCGACTGACTGTACAAAACCTGAATACCGAGCAGCTGCGTACACCCTATCGACCTGGCGGATGGAATGTTCAGCAGGTTGTCCATCATTTGGCTGATAACGATATGAATGCTTATATTCGTTTTAAAAGAGCTTTGACTGAGGAAGCACCAATTGCAGGATCTTACCGGGAAGACTTATGGGCAGAGCTGGACGACTATCAAGAAGCATCTATAGAAACTTCATTGATACTCATGGAGTCGCTGCATCAACGATTTGTCGTCCTGCTTCGTTCGCTTTCTCAGCAGCATTTTCGGCTTACATTTACAAGTCCAACTCATGGTGTTATGACCCTGGATATGGCCGCCCAAAGGTACGCTTGGCATGGGCGTCATCATATCGCTCAAATCGATTCACTTAAGCAGCGTATGGGCTGGTTATAGGCTATGAATTGAATATTTTAGTGCTTGTTGTAAATTAAAGTCGTATTCTGTCTAGGTCTGAATGGCCTAGAGTGACACGGCTTTTTTGTTGATTTCTGCACGAAATGATACGTGTTTATCCTTTTTGTTCCAAGTTAGTTACCTAGATGTAATGTATCGACAAGTCTCAATTCCGGTAGTAGGATATGGGTATTGCAGAGTGAACACAGTTCATAGAGATAACCAGGACGCTCTGAGATGATGCTTACGATGTAAGCGTCCTAAAGGACGCTCTAAGATGATGCTTACGATGCAAGCGTTCTTGTGAACGCTCTGAGATGATGCTTACGATGCAAGCGTTCTTGCGAACGCTCTGAGATGATGCTTACGATGCAAGCGTTCTTGCGAACGCTCTGAGATGATGCTTACGATGCAAGCGTTCTTGCGAACGCTCTGAGATGATGCTTACGATGCAAGCGTTCTTGTGAACGCTCTTAGGAGGTTTTCTTATGTTCCAGGTACTCATAGCTGAAGACGAAATATGGATTCGTGATGCGGTTGCGGAAATGGTCGAGAGACTGGCTCCCCAATTTAATGTCGCAGGTGAAGTGGGGAACGGGGATGAAGCCTGGAATTTTATTCAGGAGCACTGGCCAAGTATCGTCATCACAGATATTATGATGCCGCACAAAAACGGTCTTTGGCTGTGCGAGAAGATCCATCAGGCGCATCTTCCTATCGTGACGGTTGTTGTAAGCGGATACGATAATTTTCAGTATGCCAAGAAAGTGATGCGTTATGGGGTTACCGAATATTTATTGAAGCCGCTTGATGAGGAGGAGCTGCATGGTGCTCTGAAGCGATCCATTCAACGGCTGGAAGGTATGAGCGAAATTCACGAAGGTGTCATGAATATTCAAAAATTCGTCGAGCATCTGCCCGAAATGAGCCAGCATACCGTACAATCCGAGCTGCAAGCTCTATTAACGTCCATTTTCAAGCTAAGGCTAACCACCCCTAGCTATCGCAAAAGTTTATTCGCTATTTTATCGTCCAAATTGAATGAGCTGCTGCAAGCCTTTAATCCACAGCAAGCTATGATGTCCTTGGCATCCGATGATGAGCAAGCGATTCGTAAGCATTTTGCTGACCTGATACAAGCCTGGATCTTGATCTATCCTCAATATGCCAATCATAGCGGGAATGCCTCGATTAAACGGGTATGCGAATATATCGATGTCCATTACTTTGAAAATTTTGCACTGGCGCGTCTGGCTGAAATGTCGCACATGAGCATTTCTCATTTTAGTATGCTGTTCAAAAAAACGACCGGACACACCTGCCTAAACTACTTAAATTTGATTCGGATTCATAAAGCTAAAGAGCTGCTGCAGGAGCCAGACTTAAAAATTTATGAGATTGCCGATATGGTCGGCTACTCCTCACTGCCTTATTTCAACCGGATCTTTAAACAAATTGTTACTATTACACCGGTGGAATATAGAAAGAGGATGGGTCTATGAAGGCCTTCCTGGTACTCCGGAAATTATCGATCAAAATGAAGATGGTACTCGCTTTTCTCAGCGTCAGTGTATTATCTGTTCTGCTGTTGGGCCTGCTGTCTAATTATTATTACAGCAAAGCGGTTGAAAAAGAGTTTTTTACCATATCCAATGAGGCAACAGCACGTTTGAATTACCATCTGGATTATTATTATCAGCAGCTTCAGCAATCGACGCAGTATCTGATTCAGAATGACACGGTTCAGGAGTGGCTGACCAGCGAAAGCTATACGAATCTTGATAAACAGAATGTGGAGAAGGAGCTGAGAAGATACCTGGCACTGAATTATTCGGAAATTCAGGGCATGTTTCTGATTTCCAAATCCAATCAGATTGTGTCGATGGCACAGTATTTCGGCAAGCTGGACCGTTTTAATGATGAGCCTTGGTATGGCCGGCCTGTATCGCCGAATATCCGAATACTGCCAACGCATACCGCCAAATATGAAGGGGCTTATGGCCGACCGGTTATGTCCGTACTGCTGCCCATCTATAATAAGGAAACGATAGAGCTGATTGGGACTTTAGCTGTAGACATCTCACTACAGGAAATCGATCGTTCTTTCAAAAGCTCGCAATTGGCAAAATCGGGGATATTTTTTATTTTGGCGGGTGACGATTCTATTGTGTACCATCCGAATGAAGAGCTGAACGGGCTTCAAAAGAGACAGACCGAGCTTGCTGCTTTGAAGATACCGGATAAGGGAGAGACCGCGATTCAACGGTTTCGGGGAGACGATTACTTGATTGGCAGCTCACTCTCACCTGTAACTGGCTGGCGGATCGTATCGTTAGTCCCTTTTGCTGAAGTGGCGGTAGGTTTAAGCACGGCTAGACTTTCGATGATGCTGGTGCTCGTCATTATTACCTGTCTGGTTATTCTGGTGGTTCCGTTATTATCCAATCGTTTTGTCGATCCGATCCTGACTTTAAGAGGCTTGATGAGACAGGTAGCCAAGGGGGATCTGAGCGTGCAGACAGAATCGGTACCAGGACAGGACGAGCTGCAGCAGCTTTTCCACAGCTTTAATATTATGGTCAAGCGGCTTGATGAGCTCATCGTGACGAATTCGAACCTGCAAATGAAGGAAATGCAGGCACTGCTGCAGCAAAAGGAAACCTTGATCAAGGCACTGCAAAATCAAATCAATCCGCATTTACTCTACAATACGTTAGGCATCATTACGAGTATGGCTTATCTGGAAAAGGTACCAGTGATAGAAAGAATGGCCCGCAATCTGGCTGATGTGTACCGTTATACAGCACAATTCACCGATATGGAAGTGTATTTGGAGGAGGAGCTGGGGCAGCTGCGCAAATATTTGGATATTATTCATGTCCGTTTTCCGAAGCATTTCCAGAGCCGTTATTTTATTAATGAAAAGTTTATCCGCTGTCGCGTTGTGAAGTTCATTTTGCAGCCGATTGTCGAAAATGCCGTGAAATATGCGATTGAGCCGAGAGGCGGGGAAGGTGTCGTTATTGTTAGTGCTTACGACGAAGGGCGGGATCTGATCATTGAGGTAGCAGATAACGGACCGGGGATAGGTGACGCGGAATTGAAAAGAATTACCGAGCAGCTGGAGATGATTTCGACCAAAGTGGAGCAAAATTACGCGCAGCAGGATTCACTCGGGTTAGCCAATGTTCACGCGAGACTGGTCCTGCAGTATGGCAATAAATATGGTATCAAGCTGAGCTCGTTTCCAGGGCGTGGTGCTGTTGTGTCGATCCGAATACCGATTCACCTTGAATGAGGAGCTCAGAAAACGAAACAGCCGAGCGGTCACCAAGTCAGTTGGATCTGAAATAAGCAGATGGATAAGATTGAATCAGAAATCATAGGATTGGATAATGTATTCGCTTTCACCATGCAGTATGTTGGTTAGGTAAGATTCATATTGCCTGAGGGGGAACGTAGAATGGTTAAATGGATGAAAATATCCGCCGCGATTACACTGTCTGCCAGCATCGTTTCAGGATGTTCGCAAGGAGCTCCAAGCGATAAAGCAGCAGTAAGCAAACCCGCAGATAGCAAGTCGGCAAACAATTTTAGCGAAAAAATTAGCATTAACATGATGTCAATCGCCTATGAAGGCGGTGCTTGGTCAGACAAACATCCTGTCATCGATGAATTAAATAAAAAGCTGAATATCGATTTGAAAATCCAATGGGTTCCATCGGATAACTATGTGGAAAAATTAGGTGTGATGGCCGCTTCCAACTCATTTCCAGACGTATTCAGAATCAACAGCTCTGAATTTCTGAAATGGCGTGATAAGGGTGTTTTTCTCGATATTGCGCCTATCCTCAAAAACTATCCGAATTTAACGAAGGAAATACCTGCAGAGACGTTCGCTATTGGTAATCCCAAAGGGAAAGTCTATGCGTTACCCAACTGGACACCAGAATCCCGAGAAACCTTATTCATCCGTCAGGATTGGTTGACCAAGCTTAATTTGAAGGCACCGACGACAACTGATGAGCTGTATGAGGTGGCCAAGGCATTCGCCAAGAATGATCCGGACGGTAATGGCAAAGACGATACCATCGGCTACTCCATTGCGATCCAGAATAACAGAAGCTTCAGCCGCGCTGCCGATCCGATCCGTTTTGCTTTTGGACTTGCTAATAGTTGGAAAGAAGTGAACGGCTCCATCATTCCATGGCAATCTCAAACGAAGGAATTGAAAGATTTCTTAGGGTATATGAGCAGAATGTACAAGGATGGAATTCTGGATAAGGATTTTGCCATCAATAAAGGACAAGACCCGGATTTCAAGTTTGAGGCTAATAAAGTTGGCTTTACCGATGTTCCTGCGACCAATATTTATGACACAGGCCTTCCGAATCTGCAAAAGCTGGTGCCAACCGCACAAGCCGTTCAGCTAATACCACCGAAGGGACCTACAGGGCTTCAAGGAAATACGACTTATGCCACGACCAACAAGGTTGTTATTAATGCCAAAATCGACCAGAAGAAGCAAGAACGCATCATGGCGTTAATGGATTATATGGTCACACCTGAAGGACATTCACTGATCACTTACGGGGTAGAAGGTATTCATTATAAGAAAACAGGTGAAAAATACGAGGTACTCCCTGCATTCGAAACGGATCGCCCAATGTTAATTAACTTCTGGTTCTTCCACAAGCTTGACCCGCTTAACACAGTTAGACCTTGGGAAGATCAGGAAAAACCGAAAAAAGTGCTTGCATTGTTCGAGGTCAATAAGAAGTATGCAGTTATCGACAAAGGAGCAGGGCTATTCTCGGAAACATCTACCAAATCAGGAGCTACGCTTGACCAGAAGCTGATGAGTGAGATGGTATCCATTATTATGGGTGAAAAACCTGTTGATGCTATCGAAGCAGCTGTAGATGCCTGGAAGAAAAACGGCGGTGACAATATTATTGCTGAAATGAACGAACAGTATAAGCTGACCAAATAAGCAGTGAGCAAGCCTATCCCGAAGAGGATCAAGCTGACATCATGCGAAGGAAAGGACAATGGTGTATGAAAGCGATAAGTACAGAGAGCAAGCTGGAAGGCACTCATTCATTGGTTAAGAACAAAAGGAATTATCGTGCCTGGAAACGGGGGATTCCCCTTTATCTGATGATTTTCCCGGGATTGTTGTACTTTATCATTTTTAAATACATCCCCATGGGTGGGGTCCTGATTGCATTCCAGTCGTTTGATCCCTTCGACGGATTTATGAACAGTGATTGGGTGGGCTTGGATAACTTTCGCAAGCTGTTTGGGGAACAGGATTTTACGCTGCTGCTCAAAAACACCTTGATTTTGAGTGGAATGAATTTGTTTTTATTCTTCCCAGCACCGATCCTTCTGGCTTTATTGCTGAATGAAGTCAGGCAGGCTTGGTTTCGCAAAATCGTACAAACGGTCGTGTATATCCCGCATTTTCTGTCCTGGGTTATCGTCGTTAGTATTACAATTCTGTTGTTCTCTGTACAAGAAGGCGGTGTTAACAAGCTATTGATGGAATGGGGCTACGACCCCATACAGCTGCTCACGGATCGTGGGTACTTCCGTTATGTTTATGTATTTCAAAGCATATGGAAAGAGGCGGGCTGGAGTGCCGTTATATTTTTCGCTGCACTGGCCTCCATCGATCCTACCTTATACGAAGCAGCCGTAGTGGATGGGGCGAGCCGTTGGCGGCAAATGTGGCACATTACGCTGCCTGGCTTAAGAACCACCATCATTATCCTGTTCATCTTGAGGGTCGGCTATTTAATGGATACCGGTTTTGAACACATCCTCCTGATGCAAAATCCAACGAACCTGCAAGTATCGGATGTATTCGACACCTTCGTGTACCGTACCGGTATTGTGCAGGGAGACTTTAGCTATACGACAGCAGTGGGGCTGTTCAAATCGGTAATCGGGCTATGTCTTATTATTGGTGCGAATCGGATAGCCAAGAAAGTCGGAGAGGAGGGGGTCTATTGAGATGAAAACACATGATTTCAGAGGTAGGGCTCCTGTATACCAAACCGTCGTATTTACTTTGTTGGTTCTCGTTGTATTAATAGCCGTGGTTCCATTCCTGTATGTGCTGCTGGCTTCCTTTGCAACAAAGCAGGAAATTTTAACTCGAGGCTTTTTTCTTATCCCGAAGGTTTGGACGACTAATGCCTATGCCTATTTGATGGAGAACCGCAACTTTCTCAAGTCTTTTCAAAATTCGGTCGTGATCACAGCTACAGGTACGACAATTAGTATGGTGCTTACGACATTAATGGCTTACGGACTATCCAAAACCTGGCTGAAGGGACGCCGAATTCTCAATTTCCTGGTCCTGTTCACGATGCTGTTCAGTGGAGGCATGATCCCACTGTATCTGCTTGTAAGAGGCTTGGGCTTGCTTGACAGCTATTGGGCGTTGTTTTTGACAGGTGCAATTGCCCCCTTTAATTTGATTGTCATCCGCAGCTCCTTCCAGAACTTTCCGATGGAAATTGAGGAATCAGCTCGGATTGACGGCTGCTCGGAATTCGGTATGCTGTGGCGAATTGTAATTCCGCTCTCGATGCCGGTGATTGCAACCTTTACATTATTTTATACGGTTGATTATTGGAATTCGTACTTTAGCGCACTTTTGTATATTAATCAGTCGGACAGATTGCCTATCCAAGTGTTCCTTCGACAGATGCTGATTCAACCGAGTGAAAATATGGGGGCGTCTGTGGAAGGTCTGGAATTCAGCCCGGCCGTACGTATGGCTGCGGTGGTATTCACAGCAGCGCCGCTGTTGGTGGTGTATCCGTTCCTGCAAAAGTATTTCAACAAAGGGATGCTGCTTGGTTCGGTAAAAGGCTAGGAAGCTGTCCGACATGCAAAACCGATGGATATGCATTCATATTTCTGGCTATTCCGGAAAAGAGATGGCATTCCATCGCTGTTGAAATTCAAGACTGAATCCTGGTCACTATCTAAAAATGCGATGAATACTAACGGAGTATTCAGAGCGCTCTATATTACTACACTCAAAAAGTACGGTGAATAGGAGTGGAGCGGTCAGGGTGTTTCGGAGATAGCGAAGCGGTGCCTTTGTTCCCCGCTTTTTACAGCTAAATGTTTTATATAATCTGAAAATAGGGGAACAACAGCAATCGGAGGAACACCTTGACCGCGCAGCGAGACTTATTCACCGTACTTTCAATCCATAAACTCAAAGGAGCCTAATCAAAATGGAAAAAAATTTACTGGGTACTAATGTTATTACACAAATCGGCATTCTGGTTCATGATATTGAAAAGACTTCACAGGCGTATGCCGATTTTTTTGGAGTGGAAAATCCAGGCTGGGCGATAACAGGCGCCGTAGATGTTGCAGAAACGGAATATCGGGGAGAACGCTCGGAAGCGCGAGCCAAGCTGGCATTTTTCAAAATGGGTTCGTTGCAGCTGGAGCTGATTGAACCAGATGAGCACCCAAGCACATGGCGTGAATATTTGGATGAGCATGGGGAAGGTCCGCATCATATTGCGTTCAGGATCGAGGGTATGAAGGAGATCGTCATGAAGCTGGATCGCAATCAAATGCCTTTGCTGCAAAAAGGTGAATATACAGGCGGAAGATACGCTTATATCGATACATTGGAGCCGCTCAAAATCATTGTAGAATTACTGGAAAATGATAAGAAGAGCTAAGTCGATCATCTAATCGGGAGGTTAAGGACTTGGAGCATATAGAAAACAATAATCTGATGAAAATTGGCATCATTGTAGACGACATTGAAGAAGCAGCCAAGCAGTATGCTGAGCTGTTCGGTATCGAGATGCCGAAAATTCGAATTCCCGATCCAGATCGTGTACCCCAGCATACGGAAAGCGGGTATACGTGGTATCGAGGCAAATTCATCCGCGGTCAGGTGAAAATTGCTAATTTACAAATGGGACCCGTGACTGTGGAGCTGCTGGAAGCATACGATGAGCCGGGACCATGGAACGAGTTCAAACAGCTGCAGGGTCAAGGTGTTCATTTTATAACGTTCACCGTTCCCGGCTTTGAGCAGCATATCGATTTTGTGGAAAGTAAAGGCTACCCATTAACCCATAAAGGCGAATATGGAAGCGGCAGATACAGTTATTTTGGTACGATCGCGAAGCTCGGGGTAACCCTTGGTTTGCAGGAGCTGGGCAAGCCTCTTGATACACCGATAATGCCACAGGCAGGTGATGAAGAACAATGAATATTTTAATTACAGGTGCAAACCGTGGTCTCGGCTTTCATCTAACATCGATTGCGGCGCAGCGGGGCCACACAGTTATTGCTGGTATTCGCGCTGCGAGTCCCGATGGTCAGCTGCTTGAGTTGATTCACCGTTATCCCGGTCAAATCAAGGCTGTGGAGCTGGATGTCACCCGTGAAGAGACGGTAGCCCAGTTAGCAGAGAAGCTGAAAGCAGAGGACCAGGCTATCGATGCGATCATCAACAGCGCTGCTATCCTGCTCGGCAGAGGGGGAACACTTGAAACCCTTTCGATGGACGATGTAGCGCAGAGCTTTGAAGTCAATCTGTATGGGCCGATGCGAGTGGTCAAGCACCTGCTGCCATTGATGCCGGACAGAGGCCCGCGAATCATATTGAACATATCCTCGGAAGCTGGAAGCTTGTCCAATGCTTATGGTGGTGATTATCCGTATGCACTCTCCAAAGCCGCGATCAACATGTTCTCCAAACAGCTGAAAAAGTATGTGAAAGCCAAAGATATCCGCGTATATGCGCTGCACCCAGGCTGGATCAAAACGGATATGGGCGGGGAAAAGGCCCCTGGTGATCCTTTGGAAAGCGCTGCAGGCATCCTGGATATTGTGGAAATGAAAAAGGAGATTGCTCCTGAACACTATTTTATTAATTATAAAGGCGAGCCGATGCCGGTTTAATATGTGACATTGGCAAGGATGGAGGAACAGTGAGTGAAATCCATATATGCAATCGTGGGAGATTATTACCATGCCGAGGAACCGATCAGGCAATCTCTGAACCTAGCAATGAAGCCCCTTATAGACAGCGGCTCCTATACATTGGAGTACATATCGGCTGAGGAACTGATGGAGAGGCTTGCAACGAAGCCTGCGGCAGTGATCCTCTTCAAGGAAGACCGGATTAATCCGAAGGACGAGATTATCCAGAGTTGGCTGACCGAGGACATATCGGCAGCTATTGTCCGTTATGTGGAAGAGGGGGGAGGTTTCCTAAACTGGCATTCGGGTCTGGCCTCTTACCCGCCGGATTCGGCATTTGTGAACATGCTGCGCGGCTATTTTATTTCCCATCCGCCCAAGAATCAAGTGGTTCGATATCAAGGGACACTTCCTTTAGACAACTCGAAGGAAGGCTCAAAGGAAATCACATTTGAAATAATGGATGAGCACTACTTCGTCAGTTGTGATGAAGCGAATACGAGCGTTTTTCTGAGGTCGGCATCCATCGATGGCAGCTCCATTGCGGGCTGGCAGCATCCGTTTGGTCAAGGCAAGGTATGCTGTGTAACCCCAGCGCATAACAAGGAGGGGCTGCTTCACGATAGCATGATCGAGCTGCTTCAAAGCTCGGTTCAGGCTGTACTGTGATTGCGGAATAAACCTAAGAAACACCTCAGTGAAATTCAGTGCTTTCGGCATAATGTGCCTTTTTATGGAGCAGCGAAGGAAAGGGGTATGAGGATGATTCCAGATAAAGTGGCTCTGGTAACAGGTGGGAGTCAAGGGATCGGATTGGCTATTATGCACGCTCTGCTGCGCGAAGGCGCTTTTGTAGTTGCGGTCTCGAGGGATGCTAATAACTTAAAGCAGGCTCTGAACGCTGTTGATCCTCAGTATCAAGATCATGTGACAGCTATCCAAGCGGATGTAAGGAACGAATTTGAGGTTCATCATGCCGTTCAGCAGGTGGTATCCACTTATGGGCGAATAGATATCCTTATTAATTCGGCCGGAATCAGCATGCGTGAAAAACAAAATCTACAGGATACAGATATTACAGAATGGAACCGGATGATCGATATTAATTTAACAGGTACTTATCTGATGTGCCGTGAAGTCTTGCCCTTTATGAAGGCGCAGGATATGGGATATGTGATTAACATTTTATCGACGGCGTCATTTCGAAGTGGTTCCGGGAACGGGCTGTATGTAGCATCCAAATATGGTGCCCGTGCTTTAACCGAAACGATCATGGAAGAAAATAGACGTACAGGAGTCAGAGTTACTTCTGTTAGCCCTGGAGCTGTGGACAGCACGATCTGGAATCATAAAATTGAGCAGATCACACAGGAAGAGCGATCAACAATGCTAAAGACCGATGATATCGCGAGCATCGTTGTGTATTTGGTCAACCTTCCACCCAGAGTTCATATTGATAATATAACGGTAACCCCTTGGTATCGTTAATTAGCTTTATACAGTGGGATCACCTGACATGACACATGCAGGTGGTTTTTTTTGGAAATAAATTTTTTATAGATGTTTCTTTGTATAATTTTCCTTCTGATTGCAGAACCTTTAAATCAAAAGGAGGGAAAATTATGCAGAATCGCAGGCATGCATGCGCGATCCTCGGTCTAACCGAGGATGCGATTGAGAAAGAAATTGAGGACCGATATTTTTATCTGATGAAAAGATACAAATACCTTGATCCAGACGAGCAGCCCTCACCAGGGGAACCTATTTTCGCCAAAATTAATGAGGCCTACCGCTTTTTGATCGGTTATGCACCGCTGCAGCCGGTTGTATTTCGGGAGCTGGGATGGAAAGAAAAGGCTCAGCATATTCGGGATAATTATATGATGGAGATTACCTATTCGATTATATTGGTAGTGTTTATTTTCGCTGTAGGTGTAGGGATTACCGAGTTATATTGGGCTTTCCAGGCGGGAGCAAAGGATGTTGGAGTGTATACCCCTTATCCGAGCATGCTGGAAAATAATAAATAAAAACTAATCATATAATGGTCAATAAAGCCGCTTCGAGATCGAGCGGCTTTTTCAAATTGAACAAATCAATCTCCTTAAGGAAAATTGCTCATAATAATTTGAATACACACAAAAGAATTCCGGTCATCGATGAGGGCATATGATGATTTATGGGAAAGGATGCGGGAAGGGGTTAAGCTGCTCCAATGTAAGAGGCTGCTGCACAAATCCAAGATCGACGGGCACCTGTAGGACTCTATCCAAACCTGATAAGCGGGTAAGGTTATTTCCAAATGTCATCGGCAGCATACCGGGAATGATCACTTTTACACCATGCAAATGGTTACGTAACGTTTCAGGAGCAGTTTGATTGACGACTATGACATCAAGCTTCAATCTTTTGAACACCATAAGAATGTCTTTCAGATCGTCAGTCAAATCCGTATGCTGGACTTTCTTTTGCTTGAATGCTTCATCGAATGTTTGCATGGGACGTTGATCATCCAGTAAAAATCGTAGACGCTCCTCAGCCTCCGGCAGGCAGTACAGCATGGAGTGGTCCTCCATTTGGCGCACCAGAGATGAATCTTTGAGCATTTCCATATAGCTCTCGCGATCGGCTTCCAGCTTTACGTTATGCGACTCGATCATACCAGCCATCTCATGAATGGCACTTATCGCTGCTGTTACTGGATCCAGATGTGCTCCAGCTGCACAGATGAGGTTCGCTCCCGTTGGCTTGTTGTTCTTGGCCAGTACCCACACGCTTGGAATCCCGTTTTCCATCGTCATGTTGAACAAATGAACCTCATAGCCGGCCACTGTCCGCAAACGATCAATCATTAAGCTCAATTCTTTGCTGCAAGCGGAATAAGGATCAAGACGCGGGATCGGCAGCTGTCCGTACCAGGTTATCAGGAACGAATCGCGCTCTACGACCTCCAGAATTCCATACAAAATAGCTTCCTCCAGACTGCTGCCCAGCGCACATCCGTTGGAGGCTTCATTGACGTAGCCTTCACCAAAACTCGCACTATAATACGCCAGCAGTTCGGGAACAAGAATCGGACGCTCCTGCAAAAACGAATAGCCCCATACCCAATTGATCGGGTTATTCGGGTGAAACGGCTGGAATGGAAAATCCTCCTGCTCATACTGCTCATCCGAATATACACCTACGTCGAGTGGATGGAGTGCTTGCTCAGCCAGATTGAGATAGCTGTCATGGATCAATGTTCGCTTGCCGCGCGGTACCTGACTGCAATAACGCTCCAGTCCTTCTAATATTGCGGTCAGTTTACTGTTGGCATAGGAATGACTGCGCCCTGCTGTCACCTCGTCTCCTGCAAACAAAAGAAGGTTCGCATGTACACTGGAAAAAGGCGACGCAAGATCTTGCATGGCTGCATTAAAGAGTCCAGTTCGAGAATCTAAATAGTCTTTGATTAATACATCTTTCAGGTCGCTGACGGAACGGCTGCGGTAACTATGGGGACTGCTCTTGAGACTTGGCTGCAGGTTGATCTGGGCTTCTGTTGCCATATCATCGGGCAATCTTCCGCAAACCGGACATAACGGGTCTGGCAAAAAGGAGTGTAGAGAACTTTTCAGTGTTTTCAGGTTAACGAAATAGATCCGTCCCTCTGTGATCGCCTGTTTTC
Organism: Paenibacillus sp. 1_12; assembly: GCF_900114475.1. Lineage (GTDB taxonomy): Bacteria > Bacillota > Bacilli > Paenibacillales > NBRC-103111 > Paenibacillus_S. The sequence continues at coordinate 122,577 of NZ_FOTE01000008.1, forward strand.
CCTGCAGCACTCTTTGTACTTCCGCTGTGAGCAGGCCAGACATCTGCAATAAGCCAGTATGCGAAATGTCAGATTCAAGTGGTTTTTCCCCGTAAACCAACCAACTCAACTGTTGCTCAGACATCTGAAGACTGCGTCCTGCTGTCTGGTACCGCATACTCGCACATAATGAGCATCCCGGTAACCCGGGTCGTACCAGCGGTCCTACCACACCTTCATCCACTGCAACGAAGCCACTGATCCATGGGATTTCGGTTGACTGCAACACCTCCTCCATCTCATGATAAAAGGAGGAACTCGCTTTATCTCCTAGAACAACAACCAATTTCGCTCCTGCCGGCACACCCTTCTCGAAATCGTTTTGGCGGACGATTGTATAGAAGCTGGACAATTCTCGGAATACAAGTTCGGCAAGTCGTCCCTCTCCGACAATCGCGATGACAGATTTCATCGGGACACCTCCTCTTTCAGCTGCACACCCCATACCCCTGCCAGTCCTTCCTTCATAAAAGGCTCAAATGTCAGATCAAACACAAGCAATTGCTGGCTGCTCTGTTTCACCATTTGCATAGCTTCAGACAGGATTAGAGAGGAACTTTTTTTTGGAACTGAAGGAATGAACAAGTGCACAGGTTCCTTATTAGCCAGATTCACCGAAGACTCATGGCATTGCAGTGGCAGTTGGAGATGTTTATTTGTTGCGAGCATTAGAGCTAGCTGCAGCACACTTCTTAGGGCTAAAGTCGTATTCAAGCCCACACAACCATACCAATGTTCTTCGTTCGTCCTGATCCATACAACAGGAAAACCGTACTGATCTATGCCCAGACCGATCGTTGGCGTACCCTGTAAGGTAGTTATTGCTTGTAAATAAAACTTGCAGTGTTCATCCTCAACAGTATCGAGCAGCACAAGGTTGATGAGAGGCTTCCGGATGGTCGACGATTTGGTTAATGCGTCATTCAAACACAATTGTAATCCGCGGCAAACGCCTTCTGAGATGGTTTCACCCGTTCCTATACCGACAAACGGCTGCACAGCGCCTTCGAATTCCTGAATTCGCGACACATAGGCTTCAATCCCTGCAAGTCCCGCTTCCCGTCGTGCCTCCGCATGGGTCAGACCTGAGCGAATCACAGCAGGCAGCAGCTTGGCTGGTCCTTCCGATAGAGGATCGGCTACCTGAACACGGCACTGCGCTAGTGGAAGCTGCAGCAGATCGCCTTCCTCCCAAATATGAAAAATCCCTGCTTGGGATGAAGTCAGCCTACTGAAGTAGGTAAACCATGCATAAGACTCTCCTTCATCTGTGTATGGTTCATCAAGTTCGTCAAGGATTTCAAGCTCATTCATATAGGCTGCTCTCTCTGGAGCAGCAGTCAGTCCGGTAACCAGTGGATGAGGCAAAAATGAATGCCAATCGCCTTCCAGAGTTTCAAGATCAAGTAGAAAAAAAGCCTGTTCCGCTGCAGCGTCAGTTACTCCCGAAACGGCTTTGAGCCATTCCAATACCATCACATTTGCCAGCATGGCTCCGGCAGAGGTGGAGAAGGCAGACGATACGCTAGGACTTTCCCCAAGTACAGTTTGGTGGATTCGTCGCCACGCAGACTCCCAGCATCCCTCAAAGTCGGGATGAATGATCGGCCCAGCCAAACCCGCTTGCTGTATGCATAGAGCCGGAAGCAGCAGCTTTTTATCCTCCCTACAAACAGCATGCAAATTCCGCAGCTCCTCGATATGATTGTCCTGTGAGACATACAAAATCGAATGAAAGGAGCTCACTGCTTGCTGCCATCCAGTCCTTTCGTTATGCTCCAAAAAAAGTTCTTTAATTTCTGCCTTGGGATCTGATTGTCGAGCATAATCGATCAATTCCTTCAGCCGCTGGCGGTCGGTTGGCACAGATTCTGTGATTAGTATATGGAAACTGAACCATCCTGATTCAAACAATGCCGAAACCAATGATAGCAAAAAGGGACCAGAGCCAATCGCCAACAACTTAGTTTGAAGATACGGATTTAAGGGGACAAGCGACTTGGGATTTGGCATTTTCGCACCTCCTGACAGGAGCAGACTTACACTTTTGCCTGCATGTGTACATCTTATCGTATGTGGAATTCCTTGTCCTTCATGCCTTTTCTATTGCGTATTTAGAGCTATTCGTAGTTGCTATTGGAAAACTTTGATCAGTGTGCTTCTACTTTTCCCATGTTAAGATGAGAATCTCTTAAAAAGACAGCCAGTTTTAAAGCTGCGCATCTTGTTTTTTTGAGAGAAACTATTCAGGCCGAAGCTTCTTATTGAAGCATGGGGGAACCTAGTATTTGGGGTGAAGCCATATGTATGGCCGGGCGATTACTCTTTGACCCGAACCCGTCAGCTAACCTCATAGGCCGTAAAAAAGAGAGGATGTTCATCATGTATTTGAAGAAATCAGTATTAACCGGTTTACTTGCTCTGGGTACGATTGTTGGAGCTACGGCTGTATCAGCTGCTCCATGTTCGGTAACAGGTAATGATACAATGTGGACTATCGCCAAGCAGCAAGGGATTAACTTAAGTGACCTTATTCAAGCCAATCCACAGATTGCTAATGATAAAAATATTTGGCCTGGTATGGTTTTGAATATTCCTGGTCTAGGTGCAGGTAAAGGAATAGGTTTTGGTTCGGGCACAGGCTTTGGTACAGGTGCAGGTAACCATGAAGGTGGAACTGGAAACAACGTAGGAACAGAAACAGGAACCAACACAGGAACCAACACAGGAACCAACACAGGAACAAATACAGGAACAAATACAGGAACCAACGCAGGTACTGGAACTAATGCTGGAACTGGATCAGGTTCAGATGCTGCGGTTCAGCAGGGTTCAACAGCCGAATCAGCTTATGCCAATGAAGTGGTCGCCTTGGTAAATCAAGAGCGCTCGAAGGCAGGTCTCAATCCATTGACAAGCGATAGCGCTTTGTCAGCTATGGCATTGGATAAAGCTAAGGATATGTATAACAATCATTATTTTGATCATAATTCCCCAACCTACGGTTCTCCATTTGATATGATGAAAACATATGGTATCCAGTATTCTTATGCTGGTGAAAATATTGCCATGGGTCAGAAAACTCCTCAGGATGTTATGACTGCCTGGATGAACAGCGAAGGGCATCGACAAAATATTATGAGTCCTAATTATACAAAAATTGGCGTGTCTTATTATAACGGCGAGTGGGTTCAAGAATTTATTGCGAATTAAGCATGAAACCCCTTTTGCCTAAGCGAAAGGAATTTATAACGTATGAAGCATTTAAAAACTTTTGTTACAGGGATTGTGCTGCTTCTTATGAGTCTGGGTACTTTGCATACCGATCAGGCTCAAGCGTCAGCTTTACTAACAAAAGGGATATCTAGCGGCGATGTTTGGGATATGCAGTTCCGTTTTAGAACATTAGGGTATGATCAGCAGGTGCTCGATGGGATATTCGGTTCACAAACCTTAGCCACGGTTAAACAGTTTCAACAAGACTATGGCTTAACTCCTGACGGAGTTGTAGGCGAGCAAACGTGGAAAACCTTAAAAACCTATTCGTTAAATCAGAACGAGTTGGACATAATGGCTAAAGTGATTTATAGCGAGGCTCGCGGAGAGCCTTATGAGGGACAGGTTGCAGTTGGGGCTGTGATCATGAATCGAATTGAATCGGGTCAATTCCCCGACAATATTCATGATGTGGTGTTTCAAGCGGGTGCATTTACGGCAGTCGATGACGGCCAATATGCACTGACTCCAGACAAAACCGCATATTTGGCTGCACAGGACGCTTTGCGCGGCTGGGATCCTACTAATCAGTCACTCTACTATTTCAATCCGAAAACGGCTACCAGCAGATGGATCTGGTCCAGGCCGCAAACAATAACGATCGGAAATCATATTTTCGCCAAATAAGGTTTTGAAAGACAGTAACTTATGAAGGGATTCAAATCCCTTTATGGTTACTGTCTTTTTGATATCAGCTTAGATACGATCTATCTTCATCAACTCGGCTACGATTAGGAGATTTTGTTATTAGACAAAGATACTAAGCATTCCTGATTAGATGAAGGTTCTCAAAATGATAACAAGAAGAATGTAGAGTACAAGAATAACACCTGTAGTAGTTCCCAAACCGTAACCTCCACAACTTGCACAACTTGCACAACTAGCGCCAACTCCGCCTACGAATCCCATAGTTTCAACCTCCCTCCATCCCATCTTCTGTATGTTATGATGGTCAGAAGCATACGGATTGGACTCAAGAAAAATGTGCGTTTGTAGGGGAGGAACAAGTCGTTCCAAGATGGATAGGATTACGTATGATGTGATGTGGGAGAAAGCCGCCAACTGCTCCCATGCAACCCCATAGATCAATCCCCAAAAAGACGGTTTCCTTCATGGGACCGTTTTTTTCTTGTACGAAATGGGGTATCGCAAATGCAAGTTATCTTCTATAATATAAGGAAATTAGTGGAATAACATAGATGAGAAGGAGGTACACTCATGTCCAAGGTGAAACAGCTATCCGCGCTGCTATCGACGATGCAGGTAATTGATTTGTCCCATACGTATGAGGAAAATATGCCGGTCGTCCAATCGCATTCCCGCTACTTTCATACCCTTTGGGATTCGTTCGAGACGGGAAGTATTGCACTTGCGTATCAGTTGATTATGAATGAGCACTGCGGCACGCATATGGACGCAACCGCACATTTTATTCAGGAGGGTCATCCGGCACATCAATACATGGATGAAACAGCGATTACGCAATTCTTTGGGAGGGCGCTGACACTTGATTTCTCTCACTATACGGAGAACGATTTGATGTCGGCAGCGGAAATTGAACAGTGGGAGCAAGAGAACGAACGCATTCAGGCTGGTGATATCGTATTTTTTCGCTTCGGATGGGACAAGTATTGGGTACCACGGACGGAGAGTTTACAGTTTAGTAAAGCCTGGCCCGGTATTAGCGGTGAAGCGGCGCAACTTCTTGTAGATCGAGGAATTAAGGTGGTTGGCTGCGATGCGATTGCTATTGACGGAAAGGCATCACAGAATTCGCCTGCTCATTACATACTATTAGGTAATGGAGTCAATATTGTGGAAAATCTGACACGGCTTGAGGAAATTATCGGAGAATCCTACGTATTCGTCGCCCCGTTGAAAGTGAAACAGGGCTCGGGTGCTCCCATGCGGGCACTGGCATTCAAAGAATAGCCAGACCATATAAAAAGACGGTTTCCTTCGTGGAACCGCCTTTTTTTCTTATTCTTTTCATTTAAGCGGTTATCTACACCATATCTGCAAAGCTGTTAAATGGTTTGTAGGACAAACTTCTCAACGACGTGTTTAACGCCATCCTCGTTATTGGACAAGGTTACGTAATCGGCGATTTCCTTCAGCGAATCGACGGCATTGCCCATTGCCACACCAAATCCCGCAGCCTCAAGCATTTCATGATCGTTCCAGCTGTCCCCGATCGCCATAACCTCTGACATATCATATCCAAACCGTTCAGCCAAAAAGCGGATCGCATGGCCCTTCGTACCTTCCCGGTTCACGATCTCGAGAAAATGAGGCTTCGATTTCGTAATATGTACGAGATGGCCGATTTCATTGCGCAGCTCTACCGCAACCTCATCCAGTCGACCCGGATCATCAATGATTAACAGCTTGGTGGATGGCTTATCAGCCAGCTCACGAAACTCGGGGTAGACGGTATAAGGAATTTTTGACAACGCAGCATAATCCCTACTTTTATCATTATCTGCTTGTACATACAAAATGTCCTCTAAATAGGTTTGCAAATGGAGCCTGTTGCGTTCACAGTATTCGAAAATATGGTGCGCGGCTTCAGAGGGAACCGTGCGCTCATAGATCGTTGCGCCATCCTCTGAATTTTTTACTAATGAACCTTGATACGTAATAAGCGGAACGTTCAAGCCCAGCTGTGCAGCCATCTGTTTGGCGGAAGCATACATCCGGCCGGTTGCAAGCGTTACAGTAACACCCTGCGCGAGAGCTTTCTCCAAAGCGAGCTTGGTGCCTTCGGTTATTTCCTTGCGGTCGTTAATCAGCGTATCATCAATATCGATTGCCAGCATTTTGTACATCTTATATCCACTCCTTAGTCTGTCTACGGCTCTTATTATACATGAGAAGGGCAAACATCGCACTCGCCTGAAGCTAATTATGATTAAACCTTATGTGTAACGGATATCCGTATAAAGCGGGATAAACATGGACTTACACGTAGTGGTTAAACGAAAACAAATAGACTCTGGTCAATTAAATCAAACGCTTTTGGAACGATAACAGTAGAAGAAAAAAGAAATATTAATAAATTGTAAACGTTTTATTGACATATTTGATTATTTACGTGTATGATATGTGTAAGTTAATAGTTGTGTAGGAGAATAGGAGATACACATAAACTGCTTGTTTCATGACAAAGCATTTTATGTGTTTTTTTATTCTCTAAATGTGTACCCGTGTTATCTAGAAAAGCTGAGTAACGATGCCAGCCTACATCTTAGAAACTCGGATTATGGAAGGGAGAACGACCGAGTCAGACACCGTCAGCACAAAAGAGGGAACGCTCCCACAGCTGATAAACGTAACTTTGTTAAGAAAGGGGTATGCAATTTGTCGTCGAATGAAAGCGTTTTAAAAAATGTCAAAACGGATAGTGCATTACTAAGAAAGAAAAAGTTAGGGGAAAACCTGTTAGCCTATTTGTTTTTAGCCCCTTCGCTGATTCTGTTTATAACCTTTTTATTTTACCCAATGATCAAGTCTGTTTACCTTAGCATGACGATTACAGATCCTCGCGGCAGGGTCGTTGAGTTCGTTGGACTGGATAATTTTACGGACTTGTTAACCTCAGGTCAATTCTATTCGAATCTGAAAGTAAGCTTGCTGTTTATTTTGTTAACGGTACCTACTTCGATCATTTGGTCCCTTTTTTTGGCAGCAATCACTCATAATAAATTGCGAGGCATGAAGGTATTCCAATTTATTTTTTCTTTGCCTATTGTGATTTCAGTTGGTACCGGTTCGATTATCTGGTTTTTGTTGTTCCACCCGACTGCGGGTATGCTGAATTACTTCCTAAGCTTTGTTCATATCAGCCCCATTCCTTGGTTGACGGATCCTTCCTGGGCGCTGGTATCGATTTCCCTTATGACCATATGGATGAACATGGGCTTTCTGTTTATCGTATTGTCGAGTGGGCTTCAAGGCGTTCCAGAGGAAATATATGAGAGTGCCAAAATTGACGGCTCCGGCCCTGTGCGGACCTTCCTCCAAATTGTTTTGCCATTGTTGACGCCAACGATCTTTTTTGCCTTAATCGTGTCCGTCATTGGTGCATTCCAGACGTTTGGGCAAATTCATATTTTAACAAAAGGTGGTCCTATGAATTCAACCAATGTTGTGGTGTATTCAATTTATCAGGATGCTTTCGTTAATTTCCGTTTTGGGATCGGGAGCGCGCAGGCTTTGATTTTGTTCCTGATTATTTTGGCCTTGACCTTGTTCCAGTTTAAAGTTTTGGAGAAGAAGGTGCATTATCAATGATTGCAAAGAGAATCACACCAGTTATTCAGTACCTGCTGCTGCTTTTGATGGCGCTTGCGGTATTGTATCCGCTTTTATTTAGCGTATTGTCATCCTTTATGACGGAGAAGGAAATATCCAACTTCCCACCGCCCTTATTCCCATCGCAATTATATTTAGGGAATTTCCAACAGGCTATCGAAAGTTTTCCTATCATCCGTTTTATTTTAAACAGCGTTATCGTGTCTTCGGCGATTATGGTGAGTCAGGTCATTACGTCAAGTTTAGCGGCCTACGCCTTCTCCTTCATGAAATTTAAAGGGAAAAATGCTTTGTTTGCGATCTTTTTGGCGACCATGATGATTCCATGGGAAGTTACGATTATTCCGAATTACTTGACGATTAAAAGCTGGGGCTGGATGGACAGCTATCAAGGCTTGATTGTACCTTTTATGGCAGGGGCCTTTGGTGTATTTCTGCTTCGCCAGTTTTTCCTGCAGCTCCCGAATGAGTTGTTCGATGCGTCGAAAATAGACGGATGCGGGCACATTAGGAACTTTTTCTCGATTGTCCTTCCGCTGTCGAGACCGGCTCTTTCAACCCTTGGGGTTTATGTTTTTCTAACGCATTGGAACCACTATCTGTGGCCGCTTTTAATTACCAATCGTCCTTCCATGAGAACCGTGCAAATTGGTGTCGGTATGCTCCAACATGCTGAGGTCATGTCGTGGAATCTCATATTGGCAGGGGTGACGTTGGTTCTTCTCCCTTCTTTTCTTCTACTGGCTTTGGGTGTTAAACAGCTGGTAGGTGGAATTACCGCAGGAGCCGTAAAAGGATAACCCAGCTTTAATGATCTGGCTGTTATTAATAGGCCTATCATATATGTAATCAATTTTGATTGAGGAGAGGAATAAACAATGAGTAAAAAAGGGTTAACGGGCGTACTAATGGCCATCATTATGATTTTTCTGGCCGCATGTAACGTAAATATGGGCGAGGGCGACGGAGGCAAAAAAACAACAGAAGCGCCTAAAGCAGGTGAAACCAAGGCTAGTGCTCCTAAAAAGGTTGTATTCTGGCATGCTATGGGTGGATCAAACACCAAGGTTGTAGAGCAATTGGTGACCGATTACAACTCATCCCAGAATAAAATCCAGGTAGAGGCTGTGTTTCAGGGCAGCTATGACGACCTGCTCAGTAAGCTGAAAGCTTCAATGGGCACGAATGATGGCCCTTCCGTTGTGCAGATGTATGAAATCGGAAGCCGCTTTATGATCGATTCCAAAACGATTACGCCGATGCAAAATTTCATTGATGCAGATAAATGGGATGCTACCCAACTGGAGCCGAATATTGCCGGTTACTATACACTTGGCGGCAAGCTCTATTCCATGCCATTCAATACGTCCAATCCAATTCTTTATTACAACAAAGACTTATTCAAAGCAGCTGGTCTTGATCCCGCAAAACCTCCAAAGACTTACGAGGAATTGAAAACAGCGGCTGACGCTATCACCAAATCCGGTAAAGCAACAGGTGCCAACTTTGCGATTTATGGCTGGTTTATTGAGCAGTTCTTCGCTAACCAAGGCGCTGAATATGTAAACAATGGAAATGGTAGAACTTCGCAGGCTACAGAGTCATTGGTGAACTCGGATGCAGGTGTGAAGACATTGACCTGGTGGAAGGATCTTGTCGATACAAAAGCGGCCAACAACCTGGGACGTAAAACAGATGATTCCAAAAAAGCATTTTCAGCTGGGCAAGTGGGTATGATTCTGGAGTCCACTGCAGCACTTAAAGGACTTGTAGACAGTGCAAGCGGTAAGTTCGAAGTAGGTACCGGATTCCTGCCTAAACCTGCAGATGCCAAAGAAGGCGGCGTTGTTGTCGGTGGAGCGAGCTTATGGATGATGAACAACAGACCTGATGATGAGCAAAAAGCGGCTTGGGATTTCATTAAATTCGTGACATCTCCTAAAGAGCAAGCTTACTGGCATATCAATACAGGCTACTTCCCAATTACAACAAAAGCTTACGAAGACAGTACAGTAAAAGAAAACCTGAAAAAGTTCCCGCAATTCCAGACCGCAATTGATCAGCTTCACCAAACCAAGCTGAACACAGCCACACAAGGCGCAGTTATGGGCGTATTCCCTGAAGCTAGACAAATCGTCGAGGGTGCAATTGAAGAAGTACTTAATAACAAAAAATCACCTAAGGAAGCTTTGGACGGAGCTTCAAAAGAGATCAGTTCAAAAATTCAGCAGTACAACAAAACAGTAAAATAATTTATCAGGGGCTGCGGCCCCTGCCGGAAAGGGTACAGGTATGCCGAATCATAAACCTTTGATTATTGCACATCGCGGATCTAAAGGGATGGCCCCAGAGAACACTCTGGCGGCCTTCCAACTCGGTTTAAATCAAGGATGCGAGGGCATCGAACTGGACATACATTTGACCGCTGACGGTGAAATCGTAGTCTGCCACGACTTGACATTGGATAGGACGACCAACGGCAAAGGCTTCATTGTGGAAAAAAGTCTGTCAGAGATCAAAACCTTTGACGCTGGATCCTGGTTTGGAGACTCATTCAAAGGGGAAACCATTCCCACCTTGAACGAGGTGTTTGATCTTGTGCCCGATACCATCATGGTCAATGTGGAAATTAAATATGCATACGGGGGTCAAATTGAGCATAAGCTGTTAGACTTACTCCATAAAAGAAACCGCATGGATAACGTCGTGATTTCATCTTTTGACCATAAGTGTGTGAGACGAGTCAAGTTAATGGAGCCTGCAGCCAAGATTGGTTTGCTGTACCAAGCCAATTTATTAGATCCGATTGCTTACGCACGCAGCTTTGATGTAGATGTGTATTCGCTTCACCCTTACTTTCAACATTTGGACGCAGAGGATGTGTTGAAAGCTGTAGAGAATGGACTTTATGTTTATCCTTATACAGCGAACGCAGAAAGCGATTTGCTTCATTTGACTCAAATCGGGGTTTCAGGAATAATTACAGATTTTCCTGGAAGATTGGGTGCCCTATACAAAGATCGGGATTTGCAATAAAAGAATAATCTTTGTCAGGACCCAATAAACATTGCCGTTATTATGCAGACGATGTTAGTAACCACCTAAATTGCTAAAAAGCCTGATCCCAATATTTATCTGGACACAGGCTTTTTAGTGTTGTTGCATTAATGTTACACAAAGAGAGGAGACCTGGTTTGTATGAGTGTTTGGGAAATTAGTCATTGGGAACTGGTCGTTCGAATGATATTGGCCGTAGTCCTAGGTGGTTTAATCGGTATTGAAAGAGAATGGAGTAATCATGCAGCGGGCTTTCGCACTCATATATTAGTTTGCTTGGGGTCTGCTACTATTATGCTTTTATCCAGCTACGGTTTTTCGCAATTTGCGAATGAGTACAATGTGAGAATGGATCCAGCCCGCTTGGCAGCACAAGTGATTAGCGGCATTGGTTTTCTTGGTGCCGGAGCGATCCTTCGTAACGGAAATATGATTAAAGGACTGACAACAGCCGCATCCGTATGGGTTGTGGCTGCAATCGGTTTAAGTGTAGGTGCCGGTTTTTATATGGGAGCTTTGTTGTGTACATTTCTAGTATTAATCAGCTTGTTTTTACTGAATAAGTGGGAAAAACATTTGCTTCGCAACCGAAGATATCATGAAGTTGGGATTCATATCATCGACAATCCAGGCTCGCTGGGCAAGATTGCGACCATATTGGGAGATTACGACCTTGCTATCGTTAATTTGAAAATGATACCGAACGAAAATACGCCGGATGATCCAGCAGCATTGCCCTCCATGCAAATCTTGTTCAGCTTGAAAATTCAAAAGCAGGAGAATTTAGTCATTGCCCTGGAGCACATTGCCAAGCTGGACGTCGTACTTTCGTTAGAGTCTCAACATATAACTTCTATTAAGAGCAGCAATGCTTCCAAAATGAGTGCATTCTCCGAGTAACCAAGTGTTGGACTGGATGGCTCGCAGAAGCAGATTGGGTCCATTAGTCAAAGATGATGTGAATGATGAGCCTGACTAATCATTGAATATACGTACCCTTCATGCACACTTCTAACGATGGAAACATCTTTAGAAGGAGTGCATTTTTATTACCAGAGGTGGGCATCGCATAACGCATACCGCATATCTGGACAAGCATAGCGATGATTGATATAAGAGTCTTTTTAACGAACTGATTTTTCGGTATAGTCGTATTCAAATTGTGTGATAGAATGCTAACTATATAAGATGAACCAAAGAAACACACAGCCCGAGCGGAGAAAGCGGTCCCGTCTGGAGAAACGAAGTGTTCGCCTTTGCAGACGGATTCTTACCCCTTTGGGGCTAAGAATACAAAGAATCTGGCTGCAACAGCGATTGGAAGAGGGGTCTGCTTTCGCAGCGCCTCTTTGCTGTCATGATGTTTAGTTCATCTTATATAGTAGTAAGCAGTTTATTGGAACTTGGTGCAAAACATGACAAATAGGAGTAAATACGATGCCGATATGGATCCGATCATTATTAGGAATCAACCGAAGCTTTAGAGTGAAGCTGATTCTCAACTTGTCCCTCATTATATTGCTCGCTTTTGGCATAACCGGTTATTTAACGTACCAATACAATATGGAGCTGTTTGAGGAAGAAATCAGCAAACAATTTTCGAGCACGAATCAAGAGGCGTTGGCCAAGATGGATCTCAAAGTGCAGGAGATTATGCGGATTTCGCAAACCGTGGTGTTTAATCCCCAAATTGAAAAGATGATTAGACAAATCAATTCGAATGAGGACTCTGACGCATTTAGTTTATATTATGATAAAAAACAAATCGAGGATCAGATTTTCCAGATTAAATCCGATGCTCCCTATATTACAGGGATGTACTTGTATGATTTGGAGGGGAATTCTACTTACTTCAAGTACACGACCTCAGCGATCAATAATCTAGATCAAGATGTGTTTAAAATCATTCGCTCGCGGCTTGACGATACATATGGTGATTTGATTTGGATGAATATGCCTTTACCCAGCTCTATTGAGCCGAGTGGACTCCGAAAAACAATTATTACGTCCCGTTTGATGAAAAATAGCAACTTAAATACGTACGGTGTGTTGGTGATCACGATTGACGAATCGTTTTTTTCCAGTGCATTGAAAGAATTGACGAAAGAAGGAGCAGGCGACGTTCATTTGTTCAATCCCAATAAGGAGCTGCTTTACAGCAACTCGCCGCAGGATACAGAAGCAAGACTCCAACTGCTGAGAAGCCTGAACGAAACGGAAGTCATCCATAATTTTATGTATGTGCAGGGTGAATCCAAAACAACTTCGTTCAAGCTGGTCAGCGGTACTTCACTGACGGAGATTCAGAAAAAGAACCGGGAGATTTTCCAAAGAATTGTATACTCCGGCTTGATCAGCATTTTACTGACTAGTGGTTTAATCGTTTTGTCCACGGGAAGTCTGTTGAGACCACTTAAAGATTTGCTGCAAGGACTTCGCAAAGTTCGATCTGGGGATTTCGAGGCGCGGATTCAGATTCGAACGAAGGACGAACTGGCGTATATCGCGGAAAGCTTTAATAATATGGCAGAGCATGTGGAGCGGTTGATCAAGGAAGTGTATATGACACAGTTAAGCGAGCGGGATGCTGAGTTTAAAGCGCTTCAGGCACAATTGAATCCTCATTTTTTGCATAATATGTTCAACGAGATCTACTGGAAGCTGTATTTACAGGACGAGAAGGAAACGGCATCCTTGATCGCTGCTATATCGGAGATGCTAAAGTATTCTTTAATGCCAGTTAAAACCTTAACTACCGTGAGAGAAGATTTACAACAGGTACGCAATTATGTCAAGCTGCAGGCTGAGCTGTTTGAGGCCGATTTGGAAACGATCATCCAAGTAGAAGAACAAATGCTGGAATGCGAAATTATGCGTTTTCTGATTCAACCGCTTGTAGAAAATGTATTTGTGCACGGGTTTCGTAATAAAGTTTCCCACAAAATCCTCCTAATAAAAGTGCGAAGCCAAAGCGGTTTTCTGGAGATTGAAGTGACCGATAATGGCTGTGGCATAGACGATTCGGTCATTTCCTTGCTGCTTAGGCGGGAAGGCACATCCTTGCCACAGCGTTCAGATGGACGGGAAAGTCTTGGTGTGAGAAGTGTTGTGAGAAGGATCGAGCTTATCCATGGCTCGCCTTATCGATTGGAGATTGTTAGCACCATGGGAAGCGGGACTACCATGCGGCTTATTTTGCCCAACATCAACACCCAGAAGGGAGAGCAGGAGCATGCTGAAAGGTAAAGTGTTAATTGTAGAGGATCAGCCTAATTTTCGAATGGGATTGACCAAAATGTTTGAGGAGGGGCAGTTAGGATGGCAGGTTGTCGGTGAAGCCGGTAATGGGCAGGCTGCTCTGGAGCTTTTGGATCAAGTCAAACCCGATCTGGTGCTTACTGATATTCGTATGCCGATTATGGACGGAATTGAATTCGTCGGGCATTTGCGTCAACATTATCCTGATATGCTGGTAGTCATCTTAACCGGATACAAAAACTTTGAGTATGCACAGGCTGCCGTACGCCTTGGAGCGCTTGATCTCTTAATCAAACCGTGTACAGAGCAAGATGTAAATCAGGTAATGAGCAAAGCGTATGAACGTTTTTATGAAAAGTATGCATTGCTGGAGAAGCAGCAGGTACAGCACAAGCAGCAGCAGGAACAAGAGCTGTGTGCGGTGTTATTAGATTTGCCTTCTCCGATGGGAATATCCAAAAGTTTGGATAACATGCTGATGGGCCAGGAATTGTGGCTGCTGAAGTGGATGAATGAGAACACACCTATTCACAACTATGGGAAAAACGATATGAGTCTTCTTCAGTTTGCTTTCTCCAATATCGTTGAGGAGCTGCTGAAGGAAGCAGGGATTCAAGCAAGGCTTTTGCTCGTTGAGCACGATCGTTTTGTTCTGATTTCGGAATCCGCTGGATTGAACGTAAGCTTGAAAGCAGCAATTCGGGATGCGTCACTGCAATATTTGAAAATTCGTATAGAGATGATTTCGATGGGAGACGCACCTGCTGCCAAACATTTGGCGGCCTTATATAACAGGTTTAAAGGGTTGGATAACGAATCTGCAGGCCTGTACGCTGCGACTGAGGGTGAAAGCGGCTATGGTATGAAACTGTCATCTAATCAGGCCCGAGTCAAGGAATTGGAGGTCCAACTGATGTCTGCCATTTTAATGGGTCAGGAGGACAGTCTTCAGAAGCTGTTGGATCGGCTCATTAAGGAACTGTCGAGCCAATCACATGAAGAGATGAAAATAGGAGCATTGTCCCTTTCCATTGCCCTGCTTGGAACGATACACAAGCAATTTGATCCTGATGAAAACAGCCTGCTGGCCAAAATCCCCAGTGACATACCGGAGGCCCATTGGACTCCAGATGAGGTTACTCGGTGGGCAAGCGAGCAAGTGAAGAACTTCCTGCTGCTGTTCAATAACTGGCAAGCGCTCAAAAATGACAATTTGATGGAGCGAGCCGTCAAATATATAGAGGAACATTATAATGAAGCCTGCAGACTGACAGATGTGGCGGCACATGTTCATCTGAATGCAAGCTATTTTAGTGTATTGTTTAAGAAGACGGTAGGAGAAAGCTTTACTCGTTTTGTCACCCGTACCCGTATGGACAAGGCGGCCCTGCTGCTTCGCAACACCGATATGAAAATATTTGAGATCGCTTGTGCTGTAGGCTTCGATGAGCCCAATTACTTTACGAATGTGTTTAAGCAGCAGTATCAAATGACGCCAAAAGAATATCGGAATTATCGGGATCCTGGGTGAGCATGAGAAGACTGCTTGAAAGTAGTCGATAGCAATGCCCGATTTCACCTAACATTTACACATACCCAATGAAATTATAGATTCTTCTATAATTTTTCAAGGGTTTTTTTTGTTAAATCTCTTATTATAGGGTTATAAGAATGAATGAAGGAATGAAGGAGTGAAGCATACGTGAGAGGAAGTACCCAAGGTGACTCCCGCAATTCAACAATGGCTATTCGAAAAGCCGCGTCTCTGCACCGAAGAAGAAGGCTGAAGCAAAATATCCCATTGTTCATCATGCTGGTTCCCGTGTTTGCCTTTTATATTTTATTCAAATATTGGCCTATGGGCGGTCTTGTGATCGCTTTCAAAAATTACAATTTTGCAGATGGAATTTTGCATAGTCCGTGGGTAGGTATGAAAAATTTTAATATCCTCTTTTCCAGCACCAATACACTCCAAATTATTTGGAATACGTTTTGGCTCAGCTTGTTGAATTTGATTGTCGGCTTCCCGGTTCCTATTTTTCTGGCTATTCTGCTTAATGAGGTCAGGAAGACCTGGTTTAAAAAATGGGTGCAAACGATCATTTACTTGCCGCATTTTTTTTCATGGATCATTGTTTCCGGTATCGTTCTATCCTTGTTTGCAACCGACTACGGCTCGATCAATAAGGTGCTCAAGCTGTTGTCGATTGAACCGATCACCTTTTTGTATGAGTCCAATTCCTGGATCACTATATTTGTAGGATCAGGTGTTTGGAAGGAAATGGGCTTCAGTACCATTATTTATTTGGCTTCGCTAACGACCATTGATCCTTCCCTTTATGAATCGGCTGGCATGGACGGTGCCTCGAAGTGGCGGCAAATTTGGCATATTACACTTCCCGGAATTCGACCGACGATTATTTTGCTGCTTATTTTAGCTATGGGGCGTTTGATGGAGGTTGGCTTTGATCAAGTATACAACTTGCAGAACGCAGCGGTCGCCGAAGTATCGGAGGTCATTAGTACGTATATTTATAAAATCGGTTTAGGGAGTTCGCAATTTAGCTTAACGACTGCCATGGGGCTGTTCGAGTCGATTATAGGCTGTACGCTTGTGCTGATTGCTAATCGTATTGCGCGCAAATTTGACCAGGCTTTATTTTAGAAGGGAGTACGGCATGAAAGCGACAAAAGGAGAAACTATTTTCTATATCGTCAACTACATACTGCTCGCGGTCATTGCTTTAACCTGTCTGATGCCCTTTATCCATATCATAGCTCTATCGCTAAGTGATCGTTCGTCTGTGGAATCGGGACATGTTTTTTTCTGGCCAGTTGGTTTGCAGTTTACGGCTTACAAGATTTTTTTCATTACGAGCCCAGCTTTTACAGCTTTTAAAAATAGCATTATCATTACGGTTGTTGGTGTTACGCTCAGTATGCTCGGTACGGTGCTTGCTGCCTATCCCTTATCCAGAGGTTATTTAATAGGCCGGCGCTATTTCATTCTTGCCATGGTGTTTACGATGCTGTTCTCCGGTGGATTAATTCCTACCTATCTCGTTGTCAAAAACATGTCCTTAATCGACTCCTACTGGGCAATCTGGCTTACCGGGTTCATCAGTACGTACAATATGCTGCTCATGCGAAGTTATTTTGAAAATATCCCTCATGAAGTGGAGGAATCTGCGCGTATTGACGGATGCAACGACGTGTCACTCCTCATTCGGATCATACTGCCGTTGTCGCTTCCGATGCTGGCCACCTTGGCTCTGTTCTATGGGATCAACTATTGGAATACGTTCATGAGCGTATTGATGTACATCAACAAAAGCCAATTGCAAAATTTGACGGTAGTCGTTCAAGCTATGCTGCAAAAAAACGATCTGTTGAATTCCCCCTCTCTGAATGCAGATGAGCAGCAGATGGTTGCGACTGAAATGGTCAAATCCGTTGGCGTCGTCGTGCTGGTAGTTCCTATGCTTGTGGTATATCCGTTTCTGCAAAAATATTTTGTTAAAGGCGTTATGCTTGGTTCCGTTAAGGGTTGATCACGATGGTTGTCCAGTTTAACAAAACTTTACAATATAATTATCAGGAGGAGTTTGTGTATGAACAGAAAGCTATGGATGGGTATGACCTTGGGAGTCGTAGCGTTAGGGGCCACAATCGCTGGCTGCAGCAGCGATAATAAAGAAGGGGCGCCAGCCAACAAGGCGACAGATAACGCAGCAGCCAATAAGCCAGCAGCGACAACACCAGCGCCAGCAGCACCAGCCAAACGCGGAGATATTACAGTAACGATGTATGACCGTGGAGCCGTACCGGCTTCTGAGGGAAATTACGAGGAAAACCGTTGGACCAAATGGATCAACCAAAACGGACCTGCGAATGTGAAGTTCGTTCCTGTCCTGCGAAGCGATTCAACGAAAAAATTGAACGTGCTGTTTGCATCCGGTTCTGCTCCGGATATTATTAACGAATATAACACTCCGTTTCGTGGCAGTTTGTATGATCAAAAGCAGCTGATGCCTATTGATAATATTTTACCGTCTATGCCTGAATACCAGAAGCTGTTGACCCAATATCCGCAGCTGAAAAAAGCGGGCACCAAACCGGATGGCAAGATTTACGAGATTGGCAAGGTGAAAGAAGCTACTCCTGCGCATCTTTTATTAATTCGTACCGATTGGCTGAAAAAACTGAATCTGGCGATGCCCACCACAACAGATGAATTATTGACCGTAGCTAAGGCATTTGCCGATCAAGATCCAGATGGAAATGGTAAAAAAGATACTTATGGAATGAACATGAGTACGTATTCAGAGCAAGCGATTAATGAAATATTCGGCGAAAGCTCCTCCAGCACGTTGTTGGCTTGGGATCTCAAGGATGGGAAGGTTGTCCGTGCTTGGGATAAAGAGCTGGCTTCCCTTGCATTCAAGAAGCGTCTATACGATGAAGGTTTAATTGATAAAGATTTCATCAATGATAAAGACGGTGCAAAGGCTAAGCAGGACTTTTTGAATGGCAAGATTGGTATTTACGTCAAGTTTACCGGTGGTTGGTATGACTTTGTTATGAACGATTTTGCGACACTCAAGAAAAATGTACCAGGAGCTGATGTAGCTCCACTTGCATATCCAAAATCACCAATGGGGACATTTACGGGAGCTATCGATAATCCGATTCAGATGACGACCGTAATTAACGCGAATGCCAAAAATCCGGAAGCAGTTGGACAATATCTGAATTTTATGATGAAACCGGAAAACGCTTTAAAAATTATTAACGGAGACGAAGGCACTCACTGGAAAAAGGCTGCAAATGGTTGTCCGCAGGCTATTGACCCAGCCAAGTCCAAAAATGAGGTCGGTTACGCAGGTGACTATACGATGTTCTTCTCCTCAGGTGTGGATAAATGTACGTTTGTCTTGAACGGATTTAATCCAGAGGTACCGGAGCAAAAAGCAGGTATGGACATGTACAGGGAAATTCAGAAAGTATATTTCGACCCTAAGAGAGAATATCCAGGCATTACCTTAGGCGACCATATGCCTGTATATTCGGCCGACCTGAATTTAATTAATACGACCATTCTTAAAGAAAAAGGCGATATCTTCGTTAAAGCCATTATTAGTGGCAGCAAGTACAGCCCGGAACAGGCGATTAAGGATTCACAAGCAGCTTGGGATAAAGCCGATGGCAAAAAGCTTGAGGAATTTATGAACAAGTGGTATTCCGAAAATAAAGATAAAGCGTTCATGGCTAAAGACGTGAATGAAATCATCAAACAACAAATGGAGCAAGTGAAGTAATTTAAATAGTTGGCATCGTTAAGGGAGGAGCTAGGCATGAAATAGCAGACTGGCTGCATAGGCAGTGGTCGCTTGAATGCTCAGCTCCTCCTATCGAATTGTGTGAACGGAATCGCCTTTCCGATTAAAAAATAATGGAGGCCATCAAATGTTGAATAAAGGGGAATATTCCTTTTCTACGTGTTGGAATATCAAGAGGCATACGGTAGGCAGAGAATTGATTGAGGAGATCAAAGAGCTTGGCTTTCAAAATGTGGAGCTTAATTATAACGTAACCGAAGAACTGCTGAAAACGATAGAGCCGATGATCGAAAAAGCGGAAATTGGCATTTCCAGTGTCCATAATGTGTTTCCTTTTATCAATGACAAAGATTACGATACGGATTCGGTGCTGCTCGGGTACGATGATGAAGTCAAGCGAAAGCGCTCAGTTGAGCTGCTGATTCGTTCTATGGAATATGCGGTTCGTTATGGAGCGAAAGCCGTCGTGGTGCATCCGGGAGAAGTGCCTTTTGCCTATAACATAGACTCGGAATTGAAAAAGCTGTACAGGGATTATGGTAAGGATTCACCAGAGTATCAGAAGCTGTGGGGTGAAATGTGCGAAAGACGTGAACGCTTGAGTCCGATCTATACGCAGCGGATTCAAGACAGCCTAGAGGAAGTGAGCGACCATGCTGCCATGCGAGGATGGAATGTAGCGATAGGCATCGAAACACGTGCCCGCTGTTATCAAATGCCGACGCTGCTGGAAGCCATAACGATATGTGATCATCTCAAGGGAAGTCCGGTTTCCATATGGTACGATATTGGGCACGCGATGATGATGGATCGGATGGGTCTATACGATAATCTTAAGGATTTGCAAGAGGTTAAGCGCTATATCTATGGTGTCCATATTCATGAAACGATTGAGCTGTCTGACCATTACTGTCCATATGTACACAGCAAGGACATGCATTTCTTTGACCACTTCCTTGAAGTGATCGATTTGGCCAAAGCGAAAGTATATGAATTAAAAGCGGTATGTCAGCCTGATGAAATTCATGAAAGCCATAATCTCATTACTCAAAAAATTGCAGCTCTTACCGAAAGGGCTAATTAATATGGATTCTATCGTGACTAAACTGGTTCAATTGAATGATGATTGGACGGAGACTTCAATACATAGGCAGGTTACTGATCCTAACTCCAAATATTATGGTGGGATCATGGATCTACTTAGCGGAATTCCGAAGGCTAACCATCTCGGTACCCCTGCTGTGGTGGCAGCGTGGACGGCAGCGCTTGTAAATCCAGACTCTCGGTATTTCCGCGATACGGAGCTGCTCCGCGCCCTTAGCCGAGCTGCTGTATTTATGCTGAATCGTCAGCACGCCGACGGCACCATCAGTCTTGGTTCAACGAATTTTAATTCTCCGCCGGATACAGCGTTTGTCGTGGGGGGCGTCGCCCAGATTTACCGTCTCCTGCAAAAGCAGGAGTGGCCTGAGGTAATGTCATCGTTAGCCTCAATAAAGCTGTTTCTGGAGCGTACGATTCCTGCACTGCTCAGCGGCGGCTGTCATACTCCTAATCATCGCTGGGTAATGACAGCGGCACTTGCCCAACTGTACGAAATATTCGAGCTGCCGGAGTTGATCGCCCGTGCTGAGGAATGGTTAGCCGAAGGTATGGATATTACGGAGGACGGGGAATGGACCGAGCGCAGCAACGGTATTTATAATGTCGTGAGCGATATTTCGCTATTTCATACCGCACGTGTATTGAACCGTCCAGACCTGCTGGAATACGTCCGGCGAAATTTGCGAATGATGGTTTATTTGATTCATCCGAATGGTGAAGTAGTTACGGAATATTCTGGCAGGCAGGACTTGGGCCAGGTATATGATATGTCCAATTACTTTTTGATCTACCGTCTGATGGCAGCCCATGACCGAGATCCGCTTTTTGCGGCTATGTCCGATTACGCAGCGTCGCTTATGACAAGATACAAAGAAGGCGTCAATAACCATCCGATGACCGGAATCCTGTTATTTCCATCCGATTTGAATGGGGTGGACCGAGGACAGCTGCCCGTTCATTATAAAAAAATCTTCAATGCAGCTCATCCCATTCGTGAACATCTGAATATGGCGAAAGCAGCGGGAAACTTGGTACAACTCGAACACAGCAGCCTGCATACGGCATTTGGAGCTTCGGTGATTCGGATTCGAGAGCTTGATGATAGTATCACGATGATGGCCAATGCTCCAGCCTTCTTTTCGCTTCGTCATGGAAAAGCCCGATTGCTGGGAGTCAAGCTGGCCACCGCCTTCTCTCCCGGGATAGTCAAATTTGACGAATTAAGTGTGAATACAGACGTGTACACATTAAGCCAAACCTTGGAAAAAGGCTACTATGGGCCGATCCCGCAATCCCTTTTATCTGATCTTCCCAATCGCAAGCAGCTTAGCCCATGGTATTTACTGCCACATCAACACCGACCGGTCACGCATTTGCAGCAGCAGTTACTAACTGTAAATATCACACAAGGAGCTGCGGAATGGAAATTGCATGTTCGTTCGGATGAGCGGGAGGATGTGATGATGCAGCTTACCTTTATTCTGGGTGCGGAAGGCAGCATTCAAGGAAATGATATCGAGAATAGCGGCAAAGGGAGATATGTGCTGAAAAGCGGATCATTTACTTACATGACTGAAGAAAGTGCAATCGAAATTTCATCAGGCGCTTATGAGCACTGGCTGCCGGATATACGCAATGACGACCACCCTGCAGGCTGCCAATACGTGCATGTCAATGTGGTGACGCCAATGGACCGTATTTTCACCATTCGGCTGTTATAAGAGGATAATCAATAAGCCCCTTTTTGATCACGAAGTTCACAACTTAAGGAGATCTATGATGGAGAAGTCTATTCGCGGAAACCAGATTGGTTTTGCGGCAGAAAGATCCCGTCTTGAAGGCAAAATCATCGACATGATTCCTCACTAGCTTTAGCGGTTTGCTGAAGATGGTTAATTGAAAACATACTTGAATGGACGTATGGACGGCTGCCTTTATGGGACCGTCTTTTTTTTCTTCATGCTGCTGAATAAGCAGACCTATCAGAGAGTAACATAATTAATCCCGTTATTGTTCTAAATTGTATTGTATGGTAGTCTCGGTTAAGCAATAACTAAATTTATATCATGATAAAGAAGGTAGCTGGGATGAGCTTATTCGTACGTGAACGATTTTTTTACAAAAGATTTTTGCTGCTGACGTTGATGATTGGACTGCAAAACATGATCACCCTTGGTGTTAATCTATCGGATAACCTGATGCTTGGGGGTTACAGTGAATCGTCATTGTCGGGTGTGTCCCTTGCCAACCAGATTCAGTTTATACTGCAAATGCTGGTTATGGGTGCGGGCGAAGGCATGGTTATTATGGCGTCACGCTACTGGGGTGCCAAAGATACGGGTTCAATAAAAAAGGTAATCAGTATCGGAATGCGCCTCGCGATTCTTTTAAGTGTGATTATGTTGGCAATCGTCTTTTTCTTTCCAGAGGGCTGCTTGTCTCTATTTACGAATGATCAGAGTGTCATTTCTGAAGGTATGGCTTATTTGAAAATCATTTGCTTTTCCTACGTGTTTTTTGCAATAACGAACGTTCTTCTTGCCTCCCTGAGGAGTGTGGAGACGGTCAAGGTCGGGTTGGTGGTATCCTTATCTACATTAGTAATTAATGTATGTTTGAATTATGTACTGATCTACGGGCATTTTGGATTTCCAAGTCTCGGAGTAAGCGGTTCTGCGATAGCCACGTTAATTGCGCGAATCATTGAATGTATCATTGTCTGCGTGTATATCAAGCGATTTGATACCAAAATTTTACTGAAGCTCAAGGACTTCTTTTATATCGACCCGTTTTTGTTCAAGCAATATATAAAAATCGGCTCGCCTATTGTACTTTCGAACGCGTTATGGGCGACAGCCATGGCTGTGCAAACCGCTATTTTGGGGCATATGGGAGGACCGGCTATAGCAGCCAACAGTATCGCCACGACCATTTTCCAGCTGGTATCGGTGTTGTTATTTGCTTCGGCCAGTGCTTCAGCCATACTGATCGGCACAACAATCGGCCAGGGTCAGCTCGATAAAGTCAAAGCCTACAGCAAAACCTTGCAAATCCTGTATGTTTTTATCGGTATAGGTACGGGCTTTCTCCTGTTTGTAACGAAGGACTATGTGATTAATTTATATGCAATTTCCTATGACGCCAAAGCCCTTGCCCTGCAATTTATGACGGTTTTGTCGATTACCGTGATTGGAACGGCCTATCAGATGCCAGTCTTAACGGGTATTGTAAGAAGCGGCGGGGATACCCGATTCGTGCTGTATAATGACTTTATTTTCATGTGGCTGGTTGTGCTGCCGGCTTCGGCACTCTGTGCTTTTGTATTTGACTTGTCTCCAGTGGTTACATTCATGTTCCTGAAGTGTGATCAGATTCTGAAATGCTTTGTTGCCATTGTCAAGGTTAACCGCTATAAATGGATTCGCGTTTTTGACCGTAAATGAGAGCACTTGGATAAAGGAAACGAACTACAGATGAGCACGAACAAAGATACCAAACCATGGATCGCTGTAGTCAATTAATGAACCGAACAACGAGCCATTTCAGCTTATGCCCGATAAGGGCATAAAGTTATGTGCACATATTCCATATTTTTGAATTAAAGTAACAATATATGAATACATTTATCTTGTTTGAAACATCACTCCCGTACTTTTCAGCGGGAAAGTTATATATGCATGTAAACATGTAGATATATGGAGGGTGGGCCATGAGAGATAAATATGAATTTATTCTTGCTTTGAAGCTGCTGGATTATGAAATCAAGCAATTAACTTTGTTTTCGGAGGAGTGCCGTGAATGCTTTGAGCTCTTGAGAACTAAGTTGGATGGCCTATGCCAGTTCATGAGCTTGAATAAAAACATCAAGCTATGGAGTGTATGGAGTCAACACATGGAGGTACAGGAGCAATCCGTTGCGCTGAGAGAAACCTCGATCAAGGCTTTATGCAATATGGAAAAGTATTTATCACGCCGTATTGGCAATCATGAGCTTAACATAAGTGATTATATCGAAAGACTATCCCAATCAGTGAAAGCAGAGCTCGAAAGTATGCAAATTAATCATCAATCAAAGGTGCTGTTTATTGGATCGGGTGCATTTCCGGTATCGGCGTTAACCATAGCACAGGAAACAGGGGCTGAGGTGATGTGTCTGGATATCGATATGGAAGCCGTGGAACTTGGCAGAAACACGGCGGCGATGTCCGGTCTGGAATCTAGAGTGGCGTTTACCCACAAGCGGCTGAATGAACTGGCTTTTAGCAAGGAGGCTACTCATGTCATTGTTGCTTCACTTGTCAAAAATAAGCTGGAGGTGCTGGATGAGCTGAAGCAAACCGTGCATAGCCGTGTCAAAATTATGTTGAGGTATGGAAATGGTCTAAAATCGCTGTTTAATTATCCGCTGGATGAAGACTTAAGCGGAGAATGGAGTCAAATCAGTCTGGATTCCAAGGAGCCTATTTATGACACAATGATTCTGGAGCGAACGATGCAAATGGAAGGAGTATGAGAATACAGTAGCGGGGCCCACAGCACTGCATACAGTGGTAAATATGTCCAAGGGCTGGTCCGGCCGATTGGGGCTGGCTATTCTTTTTTTGGAATATATTGAGAGATATGACGGGCTGGAGATCATTCATCAAGCATAGCTGTTTCATATTCGTTATGCTGTGATACTGATGGATCCCTTGTCCACTCTGCATAATAATAGTAAATATTACGATATATCCATGATGCCAGCTCAGCATGATTTCGCAGCAGGGCGGTCTCTGTTATAATAAAGTCTATGCATCTTTCGCTGCGGCGCGAAAATCTGACTGATGAGGTGGCCAATGAAAGCGTATTTGGATTTGTTACAGGATGTAATGGAGCATGGTGTACGTAAAGAGGATCGTACAGGAACAGGCACAATATCGGTATTCGGCAGACAGCTGAGGTTTGATTTGCAGCAGGGCTTTCCGTTAATAACTACGAAGAAGCTTCATATCAAATCGATTGTTCATGAGCTGCTGTGGTTTCTAAGTGGAAGCACAAATGTTACCTATTTACGTGAAAACGGTGTGAGGATATGGAACGAATGGGCGGATGAAGAGGGTAATCTGGGTCGAGTTTATGGTGCTCAGTGGCGCACTTGGCCAGCACTTGATGGACAAGCAATCGATCAGATCACGAACCTGATCCAGCAAATTCGCACGAATCCCGATTCCCGGCGGCATCTGGTAAGCGCATGGAATGTTGCTGAGATCGAGACAATGGCTTTGCCGCCCTGCCACTATGCATTTCAGTTTTATGTGGCTAACGGCAAGCTGTCCTGCATGTTTCAGATGAGATCGATCGACACGTTTTTGGGGCTTCCCTTTAATTTGGCCTCATACGCGCTGCTCACTCATATGATTGCACAGCAATGTGATCTGGATGTTGGAGACCTGATCTGGACGGGCGGCGATACTCATATTTATTTGAACCATTTGGAGCAGGTCGAGCTGCAGCTGACCCGGGAGCCGTTTCCGCTGCCAACACTTCACATAAAAAGAAAACCGGATTCGATCTTCGACTATACGTTTGAGGATTTTGAATTTAAAGGTTATGAGGCACATCCGGGGATCAAGGCTATAATCGCAGTTTAAGCGAACAATAATAACACATATCGGGACTGCCCTTAAGGTCACTAATGAACGAAGGGCAGTTCCCTTCATTTAACAACAACAATAGAACAAGGTGGTGGGATCTTAATGACCATATCCTATATTTTTGCTATGGATGAAGCAAGAGGCTTTGGCAAGGATAACCGGATGCCGTGGTATTTACCGGCGGATTTTGCTTATTTCAGAAGAATGACACTGGAGCATACGATCCTGATGGGCCGCAAAACGTTTGAATCAATCGGTAATAAGCCTTTGCCGAAGCGGCACAACGTTATTTTGACCAGGGATGAGAATTTTAACGCGGAGGGCTGTGACGTGGTCCATTCGGTCGAAGAGACATTGGAGCGCTTTGGACGCGGCGGCAGCTGGGAAGGCAAAGAGCTGTTTATCATCGGAGGCGTCGAGGTATTTAAGCTGTTCATGCCGCATGTGGACCGCATGTATATCACAGAGATTGCTCACCGATTTGAAGTTGATACCTACTTTCCGGAAGTCAATGAAGCCGAGTGGCGGGAAGTCGCCAGAGAAACCGGAGTCATAGATGAAAAAAATGTGTACGAGCACGACTATGTCGTCTATGAGCGTATCCAACCGGCGGGCGAACGGAGCTGATCATATGAAGAAGTTCTGGAGCAAGCAAGCTGCGGCAGCAGCAATGGCTATTCTCATGCTGGGATGGATGGTGCCGAATGGAGCTGCCGCCGCGAGCGGTTCGTTACCGCTTCATTCAACCGTTGTTCAGGCAAACGGTAAAAGCTTCACGATACAATGGACAACAATTGACCTGTTGGACCCGTATCTTCGCGTGATGCCTGTGACTGCAGCTGAAGGAATCGGGCATGTGGAAAGCTTCGCTGCTATGATCAATCGCAGCGATGCGGTAGCAGCGGTGAATGGAACCTTTTTTGATGCGTATGAGAAGGACGAAAGCTTAAGGCATCCGAACGGCTTGATGGTGGAGTCTGGCAGTTTTGTACGTTCAGGTAACAATGTATCGCTTGGCATCCGCACGGATAAGTCGGCGTTGATCCATCAACTGGAGACTGCCCTAGCATTCAAAGTGAAGCATAATAAAAGTGTATACACCGTATCACCGTGGGGAACTAACACCTATTATGGTGATGAGGACCGGGATCAGGTGGTCGCTTATACCCGTCATTTTGCTGAGCGCATTGATCGTACGGGTGGGATGAAGGTTATCATCGAAGGTGGACGGATCACAAGGATGACCGAACAAGCAGCAGACGTGCCTGAGCAAGGGTATGTGATCTACGTAGGGCATTCAACCAATAATGACAGCAATCTGCTGCCTCATCTCCATGAAGGGGACGAGGTAGAGATTGAAGCGCTCATCGTGGATGGAAACAGCGGAGTCACGGAAAATCTGACGCAATCGTGGGACACCGCAATGGGTGTGGGACCGAAGCTTGTGACGGACGGACAGGTGGATATCGATTATGCAAGGGATGGTTTCGATGATCCGAGAATTACAAGTACAGCCAATACCCGCAGCTTTGTCGGAGTAGATGATAATGGCAGCTTGATGATGGGGACACTCTCCGCAGCAACAGTTGCTGATATGGCGCAGGCACTTGTCCAGCTTGGTTTGAAAGAGGCCATGAACATGGATGGCGGTTCCAGCTCGGGCTTGTATGTGGAGGGGGCCATGAAGCGGACTCCTGGAAGGCTGCTGAGCAATGCTCTCATCGTGAAGCGCTTTGAGGATCCTCAGGTACAAGTGACTGTAAACGGAAGCTTCGTCCATGAATTCCGTGGCTTCATAAAGAAGGATGTAACGATGGTCCCATTTCGAGGCATTTTTGAACGGATTGGCGCGGACTTCCAATGGAATGAGCAAGAACGGGCATTGACGTCCAAGCGTGGCTCCATCGAGCTCATCCTGCGCCCGGATGTGCCTGTAGCGACAGTTAATGGAAAGTCTGTCCAGCTTGATCAGGCGCCGACTATTGTGGATGGGCATATTTATATCCCTCTGCGTTTTGTAGGTGAAACGCTGGGAGCGAAGGTCGGCTGGGATCAGGAGCTGTATCGGGCAGCCTTGGATCTGAAGTAAGTAGGAAATCAGGCGGTGTTTGGAAAAGCTGAGGAATGAATGCAGTGATTTTGGCGCATCTTATGGGAGAAGTAACCACTGAGAGGATGTGCCCATAATGACTGAAGTCAATCAGCATCAGATGCCCTTACGGCATGTAATCGACAACGCGGAGAAGGCAATTCAGGTTGCCAAGGATGCGGAAATGGCGGTGCGCCACGCACAGATTGATTCCAACCCGCAGAAGCTAGCCAGCTCTATTGATCAGTTGGAGACAGCTATGCGTACTGTGCAGCAGGCGCAAAGCCAGATCAGTATGCAGGAAATTGAGCCCAACCGGCAGGTGCTTGAGCAGGTTCAGGACCAGCTGACCCAGGCTCAACAAAGTCTTGACGTCGTCATTGGCAACTCAGAGCAGCCTAAGCAGGTTCGTTGATCCAAATAGACAAAGGGGGGATTGAGGCTGCCACCTAACCATGAGGGCAACTGTTGATCCCTGCTGCCACATCCCATTATTCAACAGCCCGAGAACGCCAAAACCATGGTGTTTTCGGGCTGTTTGACAATCTTTGTCGCCGACGAAATTATATGTTAACATTATGTCTACTTGCTGCATACGTATGGAAGATGTTTTATGCCTAACGGGACCCGGTCACATTGGGTTTACCGAGAATTGTATTGAAGAGGTGAAGCTGTGATAATCATAAAAAGCAAGCAGGAAATAGCTCAAATGAGAGAAGCCGGAATCATCCTAGCGCGTTGTCATCAGGAGATAGCCAAACGAATCAAGCCGGGAGTTACATCATGGGAAATCGATCAATTTGTTGAAAAGTTTCTTCAGGAAAATGGTGCCACACCTGAGCAAAAAGGTTATCACGGGTACGAATACGCTACCTGTGCATCTGTGAATGATGTCATCTGCCACGGATTTCCCAAAAAAGAGCCGCTCCATGATGGTGATATTGTGACCATCGATATGGTTGTTAATCTCAATGGTTGGCTGGCGGATTCGGCTTGGAGCTATAAAGTAGGAAACGTATCTGAAACAGCAGATAAGCTGCTAAGAGTAACCAAGGAATGCTTGATGCGCGGTATTGAGCAAGCGAAGATCGGCAACCGTATGGGTGATGTTGGATATGCCATTCAATCCTATGCGGAAGCCCAGGGCTTCTCGGTCGTGAGGGATTTTGTCGGCCACGGGATCGGGCAATCCATGCATGAAGAGCCACAGGTTCCCCATTATGGACATAGGGGCAAAGGGGTTCGGTTTACGGAGGGTATGGTCATTACGATTGAACCGATGATCAATGAATTTGCCTACCAATCGAAGACTGATGCCGACGGATGGACAGCGAGAACATATGATGGCGGGCTATCTGCTCAATACGAGCATACGATTGCAATCACGAGTGAAGGCCCCGTTATTTTAACACAACTTTAAATCGAAGTGGTCCAGCCCTGCGTCTAAAATAGACCGGGGCTATTTTTTTGTGATAAGCTGGAAGTACAAAATACGACAGGATGGAGTGGAAAATGAAACGAGAGTCGTGGCTTCATATATTGGCAGTCTCTTTTCAATTAGGGTTAACCTCGTTCGGAGGCCCAGCAGCGCACCTTGGTTATTTTCATGAAAAATATGTGAAACGCAAGCAGTGGATTGATGAAGCAAGTTATGCGGATCTCGTCGCTTTGTGTCAATTTCTTCCGGGCCCGGCGAGCAGTAAGGTTGGCATCGGGATCGGCTTCATCCGAGGCGGAGTTATTGGAGCTATTATGGCCTGGATCGGGTTTACACTGCCCTCTGCAGTGGCGCTCGCCTTCTTTGCTTATTTGTCTCAGGGCTGGGATGTGTCGAACACAGGCTGGCTCCATGGACTTAAGCTGGCTGCTGTAGCCATCGTGGCGCAGGCTGTATGGGGAATGGGCAAAAATCTGGCACCTGATCGCGGAAGAGCAACAATAGCGATAGTTACAGTCGCAATATCTCTTCTCTTACCCTCTACGTACACACAGCTGACTCTCATTATAGCGGCAGGTGTTCTTGGTCTGATGATCTACAAGCAAAGCGGCAAGGCAATGGAAAAACCTGTGCAGGCTTTATCCCCAGCGTATCGCAGGCTTGCTGTCTGCTCGCTGATCGTATTCGTAACTTTGTTATTCGTGCTACCTATGCTTCGGAGCTTTATTCCGAGCATCTGGCTGGCAATGATCGATAGCTTCTACCGTACAGGAGCACTTGTCTTCGGTGGCGGCCATGTGGTGCTGCCCCTGCTGGAGCAGGAAATTATGCCGATGGGCTGGTTGAGCAAGGAGCAGCTTTTGGCGGGTTATGGGGCATCGCAAGCAGTTCCGGGACCCTTGTTTACGTTCGCCTCTTACTTGGGTTATATGATCCATGGCTGGCTTGGCGCTGTAGTCGCGACGGTGGCGATTTTCCTTCCCGCATTTTTGCTGGTGCTGGGGGCATTGCCTTTTTGGAACCAACTGCGCAGCCAGCCCCAAACCCGTGGTGCGCTTACTGCCATTAATGCAGCTGTTGTTGGTATTTTGTTGGCTGCGCTCTATGATCCGGTGTGGGTAACTGCGGTGCGGACGACTGGTGACTTTGTGCTGGTGCTTGCTTTATTCGGGGCTCTACTGTTCTGGAAGCTGCCTTCGTGGTGCATGGTATTCCTGTCGATAGGCGGCGGGATGCTGCTTGCGGCTCTGCAATAGGTGGTGAGGCCAGGAATGAGCGTGCCATCGGCTCCCTTTCCCAAAAGTCCTTCTCAGCTAATTTAAATTAACAAATTGATGTTGCATTGCAACCTTTTTCATTATTTAAGGGTATATAAGTTTAAGGGTATATACGATGATATCCGGTATTACGATTGGAACGGAGCTTGCATATGAAAAAAAAAATATGGATAATAACGAGTCTTTGTGTAATTTTACTTGCAGGTGTTACGGGCCTATATACATACTCTATTTACAGTAAAGCGGAGGAAGCCATAAATAAAATTAGCGATCCCACATCTGTGACTGTACCAGTTAAGGAATCAGCCAAGGTTAAGCCGCTTACACTGCTGCTGATGGGGATTGATTACCGCCCTGAAACCGGCAGCCTGAATTCGGATGTTATTATGGTAGTCACATTAAATCCGGACAAAAAGTCCGCAACCCTGGTATCGCTTCCGCGTGATTTGCAGCTGGATCCGAAGGGGCTGGAAGCCCGTAAAGCCAACTATTACTATCCTCATTTTATGCTCAAGGATAAAGAGACGGCGTTTGCGAATACAAAGCAGATCTTCAGTGATTTACTGGGGATACCCATTGATTATGCAGTAACGGTAGATTTTGATGGCTTCCGTAAGGTAGTCGATTTGATGGGCGGATTGACGATTGATATCGATATGGATATGCGTTATGTGGATGATGAGGATGGAACAGATATTAATTTAAAAAAGGGGACGGCTTTGCTGGATGGCAAAAAGGTACTCGACTTTGTCAGATACCGCAAGTCCAACCGCAATACAGAGGAATCAAGCGATTTGGAGCGGAATCAGCGTCAGCAGCAGGTGTTGAACGAGCTCCTCAGCTCACTGAAAAGTGTGGATGGCGTCACGAAGCTGGGGACAATCATCGGTACACTGGGTGATCACATTCGTACGGATGTGCCAGCCTCGCAGCTGCGTGATTTCCTGCGTACTTATTATGACATCTCACCTGAAAATGTGCAGTACATGCCGTTGGACGGGGAGTGGATTAGTCCTTATATTGTAGTGTCTGATGAAGAGCTCAATAAGGCACGGAATGCACTGAAAATGCAGCTCAATGGCGGCGGATTGACGGATACGGGTATGAATTCGGATTATGACATGAATCCTAAGGCAAGTCCTGGAAATATCAGCAATGAAACCAATTCAGGAAGCATAGGGAAGCCTCTGGAAAGTTCCAATGAAACACGAACCGGCACACAGGGAGCAGGAACAAGTACAGGAACAAGTACAAATCCAGGCAAGAATGGCAGTGCCGGGACTGGCACAAGTCCGCAAACCAGTAAGCCATCGACCGGTACGACTGTAAGTCCAAAACCTCCAGTGGCTAATGACCAAGATACCGTTAGTAAATCTACTTATGATAAACGGACGGGTGAATAAACATAAAGAAGGTCGGGTAAAGAAGAATAAGGATTTTAGGTTAGTACATTCCACAAGATAACACCTAAAACAATCATGATAAGACCGAATACGACTAAACCTTTACCTATACTGCTTTTATCGGGATCATCATCCAGCGCGTAAATTCCCCCAACAATTAAACCAACGATCGGGATAATAAATGTAGCTATGAACAATAAGATAACTGCGCTGCTATTATCTGATGATGGTGATTGGTAAGTGTGACGACGATAGGGATAATCCTGCGCTGGTGATGGAACGGTCATATGACCACAATATTTACAATGAAAAGAATCCTCATCAAGCTTTTCTGAACAATTAGAGCAGATCTTACTTTTTTTCGCCTTGGATATGATTTCGTTATTTGGAATTCCATAAACCTTGGAGTTGAGTAGGTGATGACTGCAACTGCTGCATACCGTTGCAGATTCCGAGTTATCTTCATTACAGTTCGAGCAAACTTTATATGCCATCTTATCTGTCCTTTCATATCTGATAAAATCATGAATATTATAGCATGATATGGATACTTAGGGACGATTTGTTAAAATTCAATTCCTTATCGATCATGTTAAGGCATAACCAATCGGTGGGAATAAGTTTTATTCTCGATCCAGCTTCTGCAGCAGTGTAGAAGGTGGGAAAAAGGTCGAGTGTAAATAATAAGACCGTCAGCCTGTTTAGGCTGGCGGTCTTATTACTGCTTTTAGTCCGTATTGTCAGTATCCAGCTTTTGCAGCTCGGGAATGAACCTGAAGAATACATCTCGCCCATCTATATGGGCATAGAAGGTTAACTTCCCATGGTTCCAAAAACGTGTATGAACTTGGCTTGGCTTGGCACCTTGAATTTTTTCTGACAGTATCGTTCTTTCATGAGTTTGCAGATTATATACCAAGGTATCTGTATGGTAATCGCTGTCCCTGTTTATAATGTCGATAGCCATATACTTTTGATCGGGGTCAACAATTACATTTTCAGATATTACATTTTGGATTGTATCTATACGAATAAACTGTCTCGTGCTCATATTAAAGCTCATAACCTGTGTACGCCAATCGTGATTGTTTTTCTGTTTTAAAGTGAACCAAACCGTCTGGGAGGACTCATTATAGACTATGTTGTTGAATGAGTCATGAATCCATTGATCATCGATGGGGATATCATTCATAGTAAACAGCGATTGTTTACTTCCATTAACGGTGAGCGACACAGACCCGATTGCCCCACTCACTTCAATACTTTTCTGTTCGTCCATCGCAGCAATTTTGAAACCTCTGGGTCCATCCGTTAGTGTATAATGCGTTTTTATGATTTGATAATAAGGCTCGGCGGTATAGGACAAATAAGTTTCTGCATCCACAAAAGGTTGTCCTTGTTCCTGTCCGCTGCCTGTAATCCTGTATCCAACCTGACGCGGATTCGTTCCTTTTAAATAACCGGGATCATAGTTGAAAAAACTGTGGGCATAGTTTTCATCCCGATAAATAAGAGCCTGTATGGACTTGGCAACAACTTCTTCTGGAGTTGCTTGGTTTTGGGTAAGATCGAATCGCATTAACTTTTTCCAAATGGTATTGGTATGAAACACTTTATATACAAACAAACTTTGCGAATTTTGGCTCCAAGTCGGCTGCTCGAAGGTATTAAGAGCTTGTTGTTTTCCTTCGACGATTTGACCGGTTTGTTGATCCCATGCTTCAGAAAGATGATTTTCGGTCACCTGTTTCTTCGTACTAAAATTCGCATCTGCAATCCATACATCCTCCATTACGGGATCTCCTTGCGATTTTACATAAGCCACATAAGCTCCATCCTGCGATACGCTTGGATACTTACCGCTATCCAGCACCTTTTCCTCATTATTTGTAAGATCTTTACTTACAATTTGATTATTTTTTTCTAGAAACAGTGTATGGTGACCAGCGACGTATGAGGGGCTAGTGCCTTCTCCAAGATTTCGAGACGTTCCCTTTTTTAAATCGAGTTCCCAGATTTCTTTGAGACCGCTATTTGCAATGCTTTTATTTACAAATGCGATACGCTTGCCGTCAGGCGACCATGCAGGGGTTTCTACATGACTTATTGACGTTTCTCCCTGCAGCAGTTGTTTGCTTGTGTGTGTTGTTAGATCGTACACATAAACATGGCCCTCCACTGTATACACCAATTGTTGATTATCAGGGGATACACGGACAAAATTGATATTTCCATCAATGAGCTTAATAAATTGTCCATTTCCATAAGCGTATAGCCCTTTTCCAAGTAGAGGGAAATAAAGTACACCGTTGCTTTCTGCCATTCCCGCGCTATTCTCTTCTCCTAGCTGTTCAATTAAGGAAAACTGATCTGAAATATGAAGTGAAGCAGCCTCTGTTCTCGGGACCGCTTTTTCCGGCAAAAAAACAGTGCTGAGCAGCGCCATACACAACAAGGCAGCCACGGCGCCTGTCCAAGTCCATATCCGGGAATAAGATTTTTTCCTTCGCTTGTATACAAAAGATTGCCTGAGCTCTTGTTTCAGCTCCTGATTAACGGGCAGACTCATCTTGACCTCTTCCATCATTTCATCGAACTGTGACCGTGGTTGCTGCATATTAACCCTCCATGCATATGGTGATAAAGGTTTCCATTTTTTGTTTGATCCGATGTGATTTGGTCTTGAGCCATTGTTCGGTTTTACTCAATATTGTACTAATTTCTTTATATTTCAGTCCTGCTATGTATTTCATGTTAATGATCTCCCTCTCGTCCGGGGCTAGAGTCAGGATCGATTGCTTTAAGCAATCATTACGGAGCTCAATTTCATCGAAAAGCACTTTGGTTTGTGAGTAACCAATGACATCCGGGTCCTGGCCATAGGTAAACTCCTTCCGTTTGCGATAAAAGTCAATTACCGTATTTCGTGCTATGGTCATAAGCCAAGGTTTAACATTTGGGTGTGTAACGGTATCAAATTTTTCAAAGGATTTTCGGAAGATCTCACTAACCAGATCATCTGTGTCCCATCGGTTACCTGTCTTAAACAAAACAAAACGGTATACATCATCAAAATAATGATCATACATGTCTACAAATTTTTCATGCAATTGGATCTTCCCCTCTCCAATACAAATAACGAAGCTACCGCTCAAAAGTATCATTGCATTAAAAATTTTTTTTATTTGAAAATTAGCACGTTACCACATACCCCTACATTCCGATAAAAATCAAATGCAGGGGCCCTTTATTTCAAAGGAAGCCCCTGCATGTTTAACCTTATTTTATAAAATTCCGATACAGCCTTCAAGCCAGCTTGAGTTGAATAGTAAAGACAAGCTCGCCGTCCTTTTGCTCAACGCCTATGGAACCTTCATGCGCTTCGATGATACTTTTGGCTATAGCCAGTCCCAATCCTGAACCACCTGTGTCCGAGGAACGCGATGCATCCACCCTGAAAAATCGGTCGAACAGCTGATCGAGATCGTGTTCTGACACCTCATCAGCTTTATTGCCGATCCGGACGATACCGTAGCGCTGCTCCTTCACCATACTGACCGTGATAACCCCGGGTTTCGGACTATACTTCAGTGCGTTGCCGAGCAGATTTTCGAATACACGGATCATCTGATCGACATCGATGCTGACGAATAATTTTTCCCTGGGAATGTGGCGGGAGAGGATAACCTGCTGCTCCTCGGCCGGTGTGACGAATTCCTCCAGCAGCTGCTCCAGCAGATCATTAAGAGCGATGCCTTCTTTATTAAGCGGAATGTCCTGGTGGGTCAGCTTCGTGTACATAAATAGGTCATTGATCAATGAATTGAGCTTTTCCGATTTATTGTAGGCGATGCTGAGATAGGTTCGTGCTTGCTGCTCGGTCTCGTAATTTTTATCATTCAACAGTCTTAAATAGCCAATTATGAGCGTGAGCGGAGTACGCAGGTCATGCGAAACGTTCGTAACGAGCTCGTTTTTTAAACGCTCGGCCCGGCGCTCCTCTTCGATTTTCAGCTGCAGCTTCTCAGCCATCAGGTTCATATTTTTGGCGAGCGAGCCCAACTCATCGTCACTTCGTTCCGCCACCCGAGAGTTCAGATTGCCTGTTGCAATTGTAATCAGCCCTCCGGCGAGCTCCTCGATATAACGCATTTTCTTCTGGGTTATAAAGTAGAACAGGACGATAAATAGGATAAATGAACCTACTTTCGTAAAAGGACTTTCTCCGTGCTTGTAGCTGATATTCGGCTCAGGAATACCGCTGACATACAGATAGGCGGGCTGCGTCTTATATGTTACGGGATACAGGCTCGAAGCCTCCTGCCTCCGCGTCAGGTTTTGCTGCCTGCGGGTATCCATCGAGCTGCGGATTGTTTTATGAATATCAATGCTCGTTTCAGTCGTATTAAAGCTTTTAAATATGACCCTGCCGGAGAGGTCTGTAACCATAATTTTGTAACGGTTATTGGAGCTTTCGCGCTGGACTTGCTCCGTAAATTCTTGTTCGCGCTGCTTTTCGATCAGGGCCATTGCTTCAGGACTTTGTTTCTCAGTCTCGTTGAAGCGGTGGTAATCATCGCTTAATATGCGAGCCAAACTCTCTGCTGCATTATCAATGCGCTGCACTCCGGATTCATAATCAATCACAGGCTCCTGCTTGATTTCGCCGAATATGGCTGAGCTTAAGGAGTAGAAGATGAGCGAGGCAGCCAAACAAAAAGCAAAGGCGAACATCAGTTGCAGGCGCAGGCTTCGAGCAACTTGTCCGTTCAGCATGCGATACAGGTCTAGAGCAAACAGGATCAAGCCGCGCAGCAAATTAAACGGGAACCAGGTAAAGGGAAAACGGTTCAAACGAGACTGAGGATGCATATCGGAATATTTACTCAACTTTGTAGCCAACCCCCCAGATTGTTTTGATATATTTGGGCTTGCGCGGATTGGCTTCTATTTTCTCACGGATTTTGCGGATATGGACCATCACCGTGTTGTCCGAATCAAAATAAGCTTCCTGCCAGACCGCTTCATAGATTTTTTCAATACTCCATACGATGCCGCGATGGCGAGCGAGCAGCTCCAGTATGGCGAACTCCCGCGGTGTCAGCTTTATGCTGCGCCCATCCAGCTTCACCTCGTGAGTCTGTGTATTGATGAGCAGCTCATCCACCTCGATTTCATGCTCCTTGCTCACAGGAGGGATATTGAGTCTTGTGTAGCGGCGCAGCTGCGACTTGATGCGGGCGATTAGCTCCAACGGGTTGAATGGCTTTGCCAAATAATCGTCGGCACCGCTGCTGAGACCGATAATTTTGTCCATATCCTCTCCTTTGGCCGAGAGCATAATAATGGGCATATTTTGCTGTTCGCGGATTTTGTGACAAGCCTCAATCCCGTTCATTCGGGGCATCATGATGTCGAGCACGATCAAATCCACCTCTTCTTTTTCCAAAATACGCAGCGCGGCTTCTCCATCGGATGCGCGCAGCAGCAGATAGCCTTCATTTTTTAAATAAATTTCCAACAGATCGATAATTTCCTTCTCGTCGTCGACAATCAGTATAGTTTTGGGCGCTGCGATACGGGCTTCCTCCTCCTGACTTTCTGATGTATGGCTTTATTATAATCGTTAGTTCTTAATAAAATGGCAGGATATACCTTAACAATTTCTTAAGGGTGGGCTGTGGATATAAGGATGGGCATCCTCTTTCTGGAGGCGGTATGCACACCCTCTGCAGCTGAGTGAGACCCGGAATAACAAGAAGGCCCGCTGAGAGGTCTCAACAGGCTGCATTCAAGAAGTTGATAAGGACATGTGTGAAGCAAGATCAAGACCAGCTGAACAGATGAGGAGAAGATAAGAACCGGCTGAATAGATCCGCAACGATCTTCAGTACTCAGGAGTGCAGCGTATCAAGGATACACGCAGACTCGCAGTCATGCCTATTTCTTAAGAAAAATAATTGTATACTGAATCGCATTCAGCACCTGCTGGACAAAAGCAACATTTTCTTTTTCCCATTCATCGGGGTCATCCAGATAGTGCTCCTCGAGAAACTGCTCGAGCTGCTTGGCAGCCTCTTTAAGCTGCGCTTCTCCTGCTGCAGGCTTGCCACGAAGCACCTGGATGGCCAAACGCATCGCTTTGCAAGCGTTTTTCACAGACGGATATTCATCCCGCTCCCAGGCTTCCGGCTCGTCCATCTCGTAATAGGGGATCCATTTTTCAATCAGGCTTGCGGCCTGTTTATTGTCCATTGAATTCAAAGCGTATGCCCTCTTTCATATATATCGTAAGTATGCTGTCATTTAATGTACCATTTTTGTCCCAAATATCCAAGGGTACCCTTCGACATCCATCCTGATCGAACCCAGTAAAAAAGATACAGCAGATGCGCTGTATCCTTGAATAGGGAGCCAGTCACAGCTCCGGTATGATGGGAAGATGAATAGCGTTAGTCCTGCTGTAGACAGGGAGGCTGTCATCTCCATTTATTTGTTTAAACTTACAGTGCCTGAAAAAGCTGATAAGAAACGATGAGAACGAATGTGAGCAGTGTAGCGCCAGTGACATAAGTGAAGCGACGGTTGGAAAGTGTTGTCATAATTAGTTCTCTCCTTTATGAATGGATAGCGTAGAAGTCAGGAAAATGATCCTTATCGAATACGCTTCTAGTTACATTTTATAATATCACAATTGTTTGCAGTGTTAAAATTTTGTGAAGTGTTGGCTGATGTACGTGGATTCAGCGGATTAGCGTTTCATTTTTTTTAATTGCTCCAGCACGTAGAAAGTACCGCGCCAATGAATACCGCCTTGTCGCAGCGTTAGCCAGACGGAACGTGTGACGATATAGCTGAGTAAGCAGACGGTAACTGGAAACACGAGCAGCTCCTTGCCGATTTTGCCGATTAACGATTGAATCAGCAGGCCGTAGACGGTTAACATAAGCACAATGGAGAGTACATAGCTCCAAAATACCCAGCCATGCAGCACAAAGATCGCCACAAAAGGGAAGAAGAACATCAGCAGTTGTCCAATCACGCCGGCAGCAGCGGGCAGTACTCGATACTGAAAGCCTGAAAAAATATTTTTCTCCAAACCTTGTACTGCTTCTCTTAGACTCGTGTACCATTCCACCGCAAGCTGCGTGCGTCCTGAGGCCAACCGCTGGCGCAGGCCCGCTTGCTTAACCCGCATGCCAAGCTGCAAATCATCGTCAGGACGAAAGGCGAATGCCTGATGGGTACCGATACGATCGTACGCCTGTCGGGTAATCATATTGAAAGCGCCGACGCCCATCCCATGCTTGTGCTGGCTGTCAATATTCGCACGCCAAGGCCGGATATATAAGGAGAAGGTAAAGAAGAAATATTGGACGAAGGCGCTCAGCCAAAAGCTGTTTACCACGATCTTGGGTGTCAATGTCAGATGATCAGCTTCGGTTTCCTTCATATAATGCACGGAGTCGGCAAGCGCATGCGGCTGAAACAGCACATCTGCATCGGTAAACAAAATAATTTGTCCACGCGCCTGCAGGAAGCCTTGATATAGAGCATGATTTTTGCCAAGCCAGCCTGCGGGAAGCGTCGTAACATGGATGATGGTCAAGGGCACTTCCACCTCCCGCTTGCCTTGAGACCATCTGCGCAGCTCCTCCAGCTTGTGTCCGGTGCTGTCTTGAGAACGGTCGTTAACTGCTATAATTTCGAACCTTGGATATGTTTGATTGAGTAAATGCTTAACGGTCTCGGTGATGGAGGCCTCTTCTTCCTTGGCGGCAATAATAACAGAAACGAGCGGAAGCTCTTTTGCTGTAGTACCGCGCGGCTGGGCCAAGCCTGATGGTACAATGGCTTCAGTGGAAGCGGAGCCTCCCGGCTTGGAGCTTGCAGGCAGCTGCCTCATCAGTTTTCGTGCCCACAGCGTATCTCCAAGCATAACAACCCAGTATATCAGCGTCAGGATGGCCAGCAGCTTGAAAATGAACATGGATGATCCCTCCTGTGAAGCGTTTTTTAGCATTATAGCATTGGCTGCTACCATTCAACAAATAGATCAGAAGCCACGCACTAATATTTGTGCTACAATAAATGCATTCATTATTAAATAAGCGCAATGGATCGGAGGAATATGATGGAAGCGGCATTCCCAAACGTACGTAAAAGAGTCAAGGGCCCTGAGCTTGGCGAATTTATGCTTTCCATTCGGAAGAGCGGCGTGAGAACGGAGGATCTAGTGTTTCTATGTATCGGTACAGACCGCTCGACTGGAGATTCACTCGGTCCGCTGGTAGGCTCCATGCTGGAGGAGGCGGGTTATGCCCAGGTGTTCGGTACCTTGGAATTTCCGCTGGATGCGAGCAATATGATTCACCGGCTGACCAGCCTGCCGTTTATGCAGTCCAGTAAGACATTCATTGCTATTGATGCCTGTCTTGGGCAGTCTTCTTCCATAGCCAGCTATCAGGTGTCCAATCAGCCCATGGAGCCTGGAAAGTCGGTGGGGCGGATGCTGCCGCCAGTAGGGAATTATTCGATAGCCGCTATTGTTAATCATAATGAGGGGAATCAATATGCCATTTTGCAGGGTACCTCCTTGTATCGGATTATGACAATGGCCAAGGAAATTACAGCCGCAATCGCTGCCGTATTTCCATTGGAGTCAGAAGTAGGGCTAACGCCGGAGGGAGAATTAGGATGAGTATGAGGGAAGGTGGAGGCGGCGGCGGTTGGGAAGGTGGAAGCAAACAGACCCTCCAAAGCAGAGGTAAAGCGACCTTGAAGGAAGTATCGCTGCGGCGGATTTATGGCTTGTTCCGCGGATATCGTACACAGCTGGTGATCATTATTGTACTGGCATTGGGTGCCGCATTAATTGGACTGATTCCGCCGCTCGTGATGAAGGAAATTATAGATACGGCGATCCCTGAGGGCGACAAAAGGAAGCTGATCGAAATGATAGGATTGATGGTGCTGCTGCCTGTCACCAGCGGCTTGCTCGGTGTATGGCAAAATCACCAGAACACAAAAGTCGGTCAAGGCGTTATGCGCGATTTAAGACGCTCCCTGTTCTCTAATTTACAGCGGCAGTCGATGAGCTTCTTCACGGATGCGAAGTCAGGGGAGATTATTCAGCGACTTACGGGCGATGTGCTTGCGGTGCAAAATGTAGTGACGACCATTGTCGTATCGGCTGTCACGCAGGGTGTTATTGTGATGACCACCATCGTTATTCTGTTCGTGCTCGATTGGCGACTGGCGATATTGGCAACAGTTATTTTGCCCTTATTTATTTTACCTGTTCGTAAAGTGTCGCAGATTCGTAAGCGGCTGCGGGGAGAAACGCAGCGGGTACGCGGGGAGATGTCTTCACAGCTTGGTGAAATTTTTGGTGTCTCAGGTGCATTATTGACACGCATCTTCCAGCAGGAGCGCAAGCAGGAGCAGGATTTTGACGTGCTGAACCAGCGGGTTATGGATCTGGAGCTGAAGCTCAATCTGGTCGGGCGGTGGTACGGTATGGTGCTGGGTGTATTGGGACCGCTCGGCACGGCCTTGATTTACTTGTATGGCGGCTGGAATGTGGTCGAGGGGTCGATGACGATTGGCGGTATCGTCGCCTTCGCTGCCTATTTGGGACGATTGTATGGTCCAATTGGCACGCTGTTGAATCTGCAGGTGGAGGTTCAGACGGCGCTGGGTGTATTCCAACGGATTTTTGAATATGAGGATATGGAGCCTGATGTTAAAGATTTGACAGGGGCCAAGGCACTCTCTTCCGTACAGGGGCAGGTTGGGTTTCATCGCGTCTCGTATGCCTACCAGCCAGGTCAATATGCATTGCAGGAGGTCACCTTTACAGCGCTTCCGGGTGAGGTGGTAGCTATTGTTGGGCCAAGTGGCGCGGGAAAATCAACGTTGATTGGAATGCTGGCAAGGTTGTACGATCCGACAGAAGGGGTCGTGACCATTGATGGTCATAACGCTGCGTCAGTCACATTATCCTCGCTGCGTGAGCAGGTGGCCTTCGTTACGCAGGAATCATTCCTGTTCCATGCATCGGTACGTGATAATTTGCTGTTTGCCAAGCTTGACGCTTCAGATGAAGAACTGGAGAAAGCGTGTCGCCAAGCTTATATTCATGAAACGATTGCAGCTATGCCGTTTGGCTATGATACGATGGTTGGGGAGCGTGGTCATCGACTATCTGGAGGGGAAAGACAGCGCCTGGCCATTGCCAGAGCGATTCTCAAGAACCCGCGCATTCTGGTACTGGATGAAGCCACTTCGCATTTGGACTCGGAATCGGAGGCTTATGTGCAGACGGCGCTGGACTCTTTAATGCGCGGCCGCACGACGCTGGTGATTGCCCACCGCCTGTCGACCATTTTGGCGGCGGACCGAATCATCGTGCTTGAAGCTGGACGCGTGCTGGAGTCTGGTCGCCATACCGAGCTGCTTGAGCAGGACGGCTTGTATGCACGGCTGTATCGGACCCAATTTGAAAAAGCAGTTTCCATTTAAAATCTATCCAAACCCGCAGCCAATGCGTCATAATCATTCAGGATCAGGATTGAAGAGTAGAGATGCCCTGCCAGTACATCCGCCACACACTGTGCAGTCGCTGCTCAAAATGATCAGGCAAATAGTAAAATTGCTGGATAAAAGCGCCGTCCAGCATGCAATAGTAGGATGCAATCAAATCCGGGATTTGTTCGCTGCGAATGATGCCTTGCTGCATGCCTTCTGCAAAAATTTGCGTCAACGCTGTAGATAGCGTGTTTTCGGATGCCGTAAAGCGGGCACGCAGCTCCTCCTGTAGTGCAATGGGTGGGAAAAGCATTGCTCTTTTGATAAAGGTCATATTGGTTTCACTTAATAAATACGTCCGGCACGTATCCTGCCAGATACCAAACAACTGATCGTGGACCGAGTCGTCACGAATGCTGTTAATCAGGGCTTTGATTCGCTGCTGCTGCTCGCTCAGCACATCTTCAAATACAGCCCGGAATAAATCCTCTTTGCTGGGGAAATGAGCATACAGGGAGGGTGTTTTGATACCTACCTCCTTGGCAATCTCGGATAAGGGTGCTGCATCATAGCCGTTTTGCGCAAACAAGCGCAGTGCGGCTGTTTTTATTTTATTTGCCGTCATCGGGTATCCACCGCCTTAATGGGTAGCTTGCTATTGTGCGTGTCTCCTAATCAACGTTAGGTAAGTTCATTTTATTATATATGACCTTGTAATACAATAATAGCGTATTCTTGCTGAATATGGATCGAATCTATGCATTTTCTGGAAGGTTTTTGACGATTCAAGGCGAATCGAGGACTGGCGTAAAAACGGCGGCGAAAAGATTATAGAGGCGTGTGCAGCAAGCTTTGACAAATCCAAGAAGTCATTCATACATAAGCAAGTCACCCGAAGGGGTGGCCTGTTTTTATATTTAATCGAGATGTCGAATAATGATGGATTAAGCAGCCTATCGATAATATAATATGAAATAGTAACAGTAGGCTGCTAGCATATTCCAAATAGAGAGGACTAACCGGATGCAATGGATGAAGAACGTCCGAATCAATACCAAGCTGATCTTTATGATCGCGCTTCCCATGATGGGATTGTTATATTTCTCTGTGAATACTATATATGACAAAGTGACAGAGCTTTCGGAGATCAACAAGCTTCAGATGTTGGTTACGACAGAAGTTTCCATGAATGATTTGATTCACGAGTTTCAGAAGGAACGTGGCCTTGTAGCCGGATACTAGGGGGAAAAAACCGCTAACCGCCTCAATATGCTGATTGAGCAGCGCAAGCCCACGGATGAAAAAATCATTGCGATTCAGCAGGAGCTGAAAGCAACCGATTCAGCTGCACTAGGCGAAAAGTTTTATACGGAATTTTCTAAATCAGTGGCGAAGCTGGATAAAATCACCGCAATTCGTAACCAAATTGATCAGGATAAAATTAAAGATGTTGAGGCTCAGGCGTACTACATAGATGTCGTTAGCAGTCTTTTTACGATGATGGAAAGTATGAACCAGTCAGGCTCGAGCAAACAAATTTCCAATATGTTATCCTCGTACATTCAATTCTCTCGCAGTAAGTCTGCGGTCAGTAAGGAGAGAGCTACTCTTTACAGCGCTCTTACTGAAAGAAGCCTGGAAATGGGCGATGTTACACAAATTAGTTTGCTGGAAAGTGAGCAGAAGCTTTATTATGCAGTCTCCGCGACAGGTGCGACCGCTGCTTCACGAAGCTTATATCAAAACATTGTTAAAGGTCCCACCATTGAAGAATCCAATCGATATATTCAACAAATATTGAAAATGGAGCCTGGGAAACCTCCAGTCATAGATCCGGAGAGATGGTACTCAGTGGCCACGGATCGTATAGATCTGCTAAAGCAGGTCGAGGATGGATTATCCAATGAATTACTGCAAACGATGGATACGATCCGAAAAAATACATTACAATCATTAATTAATGTCATCGTATTAAATATTATTATTATGCTTGCCTCGATTTTGGTTATTGTTGTAATCTCCAGAATGATGGTAGCTCAAATTCGTACACTAAAGAAATCGACAGAGCTTATTTTGCTGGGAGATACGGACGTACAGCTTTCTGTTAATTCGCAGGATGAGTTCGGTGAACTAATGGATGCATTTAATCAAATGGTGGCAAGCAATCGCGAGGTTATTAAGCAGGCGGACCGTATCTCATTGGGTGAATATGAGCAGACCCTTGTGCCG
The DNA here is from genome assembly GCF_900114475.1 of Paenibacillus sp. 1_12. Taxonomy (GTDB): domain Bacteria; phylum Bacillota; class Bacilli; order Paenibacillales; family NBRC-103111; genus Paenibacillus_S. Next base: position 167,563 of record NZ_FOTE01000008.1, read on the forward strand.
CGCTCGGATCGCGATCAGCTTAGCGTAGCCTTGATAAGGATGCTCGGCTCATTGAAGCATACGACTGAACAAAATGAACAGCAGTTCTGGCTCAAAACACAGCTAGCCCATATTACTGGGATGGCTCAAGGCGTTATAAGCCTGCAGCAGCTGGTCAATGCACTCATTTCTGAAATATCAAAGCTCGTCCAGGCAGGTCAAGGTGTGTTTTATGTCAAGGAAACGAATAAAAATGTCCAGTATTATGGGGAGTATGTGCTGCTCGGCAGCTATGCGTATAAAGAAAGAAAAAATATATCGAACCGGATCCAGCCGGGTGACGGGCTAGTCGGTCAAAGCATTCTAGAGAAAAAACCGATCTTGTTATCGAATGTGCCCAGTGATTATATCCAGATTAACTCGGGACTTGGTGAATATAAGCCGCTGCAAATTATGGTGCTGCCTATTCTCTTTGAGGACGAAGTGCTGGCGGTGATCGAACTTGCCACATTTAGAGCTTTCACTGCTATCGAGCATGACCTTCTGGAGCAGTTGGCAGCATCTCTGGGTGTTGTTATCCATAGTGTTAACAGCCGTCAGCGCACCGAACAATTACTGCGTGAATCCCAGCTGTTGACCGAAGAGCTTCAAACCCAGCAGGAGGAGCTGCGTACAGCCAATGAAGAGCTGGAGGAGCAGACCCGGATGCTTAAGCAATCCGAGGACAAAATGAGAATCCAAAGCGAAGAGCTGCAAGCGATTAATGAGGAATTGGAGGAGAAATCCAATTACCTGGAGCTGCAAAAAGCGGGTATTGAAAAGCAAAATCAATTCATTCAATTATCCAAGCAGGAATTGGAGGAAAAAGCGAAGGAACTGGAGCTTGCCAGCAAATATAAATCCGAATTTCTTGCCAATATGTCGCATGAGCTGCGTACGCCGCTGAACAGCTTATTAATTCTGGCCAAATCGTTAGCAGCCAACGATGAGCATAATTTGTCCGAGGACCAGATTGAGTCCGCAAAAATTATCCACAGCGGCGGTTTGGATCTGCTGAGATTGATTAATGATATTTTGGATTTGTCCAAGGTGGAAGCAGGCAAATTAGATATTCAGCTGGAAGAAGTTACAATCGATACGGTGCTTCAATCGCTGCAGGTTCAGTTTAATCCTGTAGCCAAAGAAAGAGGCTTACAATTTGAGCTGATTCGTGAAAGCAATGTTCCCAATAAAATCAACACGGATGGGCAGCGCACCGAACAAATTTTGAAAAACCTGCTGTCCAATGCGCTCAAATTCACATCTTCGGGTTCGGTTACGCTTAAAATCGCACTGGCAGACACAGAGGTTTCCTATCATAACAGCAGCTTGTCTGCAAACGGGGCTCTTGCTTTAACGGTCACAGACACAGGAATTGGAATTCCTCCCAATAAGCAAAAGGCCATTTTCGAGGCGTTCCAGCAGGCAGACGGTACAACGAGCCGCAAATATGGTGGCACGGGTCTCGGGTTAACGATTTCCAGAGAGCTTGCCAAGCTGCTGGGCGGTGAGATTCATATGCAGAGTACAGAGGGCAAAGGAAGCAGCTTTACTTTATTTTTGCCTCTGAATGGTGAGGTCATTGCGAAGGCTGAGGAATCCGACGGACTTGATCAGCCAGCAATCAGGGATGCAGCATACGAGTCCAATGTACGAAGCGCGAGTGAGTCCCAGGCTGCCGCTGCACTTGAGGATGATTTTGTTCCCCAAATCAAAGTGTTTTTGCCTGATGACCGTGAGCAGCTGCAAATGCCCGTTCAGGAAAAAACGATATTGATCGTGGAGGATGACCATCAGTTCGCTAAAATTATGATGGATATGTCACGGAAAAAAGGCTTTAAATGTCTTGCGGCAGGAGATGGCTTCAGTGCTCTGCAAATTGCCAAGCAGTATATCCCGAGCGCGATTCTGCTCGATCTGGGCCTTCCTGATATGGATGGGCTCAAGGTGCTGGACCATTTAAAATATCACAATGAAACGCGTCATATTCCGGTTCACATTATTTCGGGAAGAGATAAAAATTCGGATTCCCTGCAGCGTGGAGCCATCGGTTTTCTATCCAAGCCGTTGGAGTCGGAGGACTTTGATTCCATATTTGCCAAGATCGAGAACGTGCTGCACGAACGTATTCAGCAGGTGCTTGTCGTCGAAGATGATTACAACAATCAAAAGGCGATTCGTGAGCTGTTGAAACATAAGAAGGTCGAAATCCACAGTGTGTATACAGGTAAAGAAGGTTTAGAACGGATGCGTTCAGAGACCTTTGATTGTGTGATTCTTGACCTGACGCTGCCGGATATGACAGGCTTTGAGATGCTGCAAGAGCTGGTCACGGATAAGGAGAATCCAGTGCCGCCTATTATTATCAATACGGGTAAGGAGCTCAGCCAAGAGGAATTTAAGGAGCTTAACCGCTTTACGGACAGTATTGTAATCAAGGGTGTCAACTCATCGGACCGTTTGCTGGACGAGGTTTCGTTATTCCTGCATAGCATCCACAAATTACTGCCACCTGAGCAAAAGGAAATGATTCGGATGGTGCGTGATTCCGATGAGACGCTGAAAGGACGTAAAGTGCTGCTTGTCGATGATGACCTTCGGAACACATTCGCCCTGTCCAAAATTTTGAAGAAGCACGGGCTGGAAGTGGTCATGGCAGATAACGGCAAGCTGGCTTTGGACAAGCTGGAAAGCGAGAATGGCATAGAACTGGTTATTATGGATATTATGATGCCGGTGATGGACGGCTATGAGGCGATCAGCCGAATACGTGAAATGCCCAAGTTTCAATCTCTTCCCATTATTGCGCTGACAGCAAAGGCGATGACGGGCGACCGGGAAAAATGTATAGAAAGGGGAGCCAATGATTACATGACCAAACCTGTGGATACCGACAAATTATTATCATTAATCAGAGTATGGCTCTTTCAATAACGATGAGTGATAAGCTATCGGAAAAGATTGAGATTGATCTTCTCCTCGATGCCATCTTTCAGCGCCACGGGTATGATTTTCGTAATTATGCCCGTTCCTCTTTGATGAGAAGATTGCACTATGTCAGACAAAAAAACAGCCTGCAGCACATCTCCGATATGATTCCGAAGGTGCTGTATGATGAAGCATTTACTAATCAGCTGCTGCTGGATTTATCGGTGACGGTTACTGAAATGTTTCGGGACCCGGAGTTTTTTGCGGAGCTGCGCAAGCAGGTTATTCCTTTGCTCATGACGTATCCTTTCGTGAAAATTTGGCATGCTGGTTGTGCGACGGGTGAAGAAGTGTATTCCATGGCGATCCTGCTTGAAGAAGAAGGCTTCTATGATCGTGTTCAGATCTATGCAACCGACATTAATCAGGAATCTCTGCACATTGCCCAGGAAGGCATTTATTCGCTGGAGAATATTCGGAAGTTCACATCGAATTATCAAAAGAGCGGAGGCAAATCCTCTTTTTCCGATTACTACCACGCCAAATATCAAATGGGTAAAATCAATGAGGACTTGAAAAGGAATATTGTGTTCTCGCAGCATAATTTAGCTACCGATCAAGCCTTTGGCGAAATGCATTTGATCATTTGCCGTAATGTACTGATTTATTTTGATAAGCAGCTGCAAAATCAGGTTTTTCAGCTCTTTAACAGCAGTCTCGTTTCACGCGGATTTTTATGTGTCGGCAGCAAGGAATCCATCGAATTCTCAGAGATTAATCCTTATTTTGAGGCGCTCTCAAGCAAGTGGAGAATCTATCGAAAACAATTGCCCAAGTAAATGGATCAGACACCTGGAAAGGAAGGCATAAGGTTATGGATCAATTGGAAGCGGTCGTTATAGGTGTTTCTGCAGGGGGACTTAAGGCTTTGGTAACCATACTAGCTTATCTCCCGGTAGATTATAGCCTTCCTGTCATCATAGTTCAGCATCTGCTAGAGGGTAGCGATAGCTTTCTTGTCGATTATTTGAATGATCAGGTTGGGATCCGTGTGAAAGAAGCGGTAGATAAAGAAACGATCCGTTCCGGCTTCGTCTATGTGGCCCCACCTGGTTATCACCTGTTGGTTGAAGATGACCGATTGTTTAGTCTTTCGATTGACCCCAAGGTTAATTATTCGCGTCCATCGATTGATGTGCTTTTTGACAGTGCCGCGTTTGTTTTTCAAGAGAAGTGTTTGGGTATTGTTCTAACGGGAGCTAATCGCGATGGCAGCGAAGGACTGCGCAACATCAAGATGAACGGGGGTCAAGCCATCATACAGGACCCCGAAACGGCGGAGTACAATATTATGCCTTTGGCGGCAATGAGTGCAGTCAAGGCAGATCACATTTTAACTTTAGATGAAATAGGGAAGTACCTTCTGGAGCTGCAGCCTTCCAATACGTGATTTAATACTAATACAAAGAGGAGGAGCCTATGAACAATCGAAATGATAAAAATCAGACATTAAAAATTTTGGTCGTTGACGACCGCAAGGAAAATTTATTCGCCATGCAAAAAATACTTCGTGCGCTTGATTGTGAGGTGTTTATCGTTGAATCCGGTAATGAAGCCTTATCGTATACGCTAAGACACGATTTTGCCCTTATTTTATTGGATGTCAATATGCCAGAAATGGATGGATTCGAGCTTGCAGAGCTGCTGCGCAGTAACGATGAGACCAGCCAAATTCCGATTATTTTTGTAACGGCCAGCGATACAGAGGACCAAAGTGTATTCAAAGGCTATGAGAGCGGGGCCGTGGATTATTTGTTCAAGCCGGTTAATCCCGATATTTTGTTAAGCAAAGTAAGAGTATTCCTGGAGCTAAACTTGAGGAAAATCGAGCTGGAAGCGATGCAAACCGAACTGAAACGAAGCAATGAAAGCCTGATGGAATTTGCTCAGGTCGTTTCTCATGATCTCAAAAATCCCCTGAATGTCATTACGGGTCTCAGTGAGCTTCTATTGGCGCGACACAGCTCGGAATTGAATGAGAAGGGACAGTCATATATTTCAAAAATTTCCGTCACGGCTGAGCGGATGACCCATCTGATCACGAATTTGCTGTCTTATGCACAGCTGAATGCCAATGCAAGCTCTTATACAGAAGTGGATTTGAATGAGGTTATTAACCATGTGATTACGGATTTATCCAGTACAATAGAACAAAACAACGGGCAAATCATTCTTAGGCAGAGATTGCCGATTATTCAAGCGGATTCCACACAAATGTATCAGCTCTTCCAAAATATTATCGGGAACGGGATTAAATACCATCGTGCTGAAGTCCCCCCGATCATTCAAATTTCCATGGTACATAACGAGGAGGAGGGGGCTTTTACGCTCCTGATCGAGGATAATGGGATCGGAATGAAAAGCGAAGATATTCCCCATATTTTCACGGCCTTTAAAAGGCTCGATAATGCCAAGGGTTACGAAGGCACCGGGATTGGACTGGCCACCGTTAAGAAAATTATCGATCGGCATCAAGGCTCGATTGAAGTCACAAGTGAACTTGGTCAAGGGACTGCTTTTTTGATTAAAATGTATGTGTCGAAGGAAGAGATTTAGATTGCTGCCGTTTGGTGCGCTCAAGAAGTCCGTTGAATAAGTCTCGCTGCGCGGCCAAGTATCCTTCCGAGATTGTTCTTACGAAGCCAGTTTGCTTAAGTAAACTCTTAACTGATGGTATCAATACGTTGCTTGAATGGAGTGCTTATGCAGGAGGAGAACTCACATGATACTAGAGGAACGGATATTTAAATGGATTGAATCCTATGATCAAAACGGATATTTGAATGGTTCCATACTTATTGCGTCTAACGGGAATATACTTGTAGATAAAGGCTTTGGACTGGCAAGCTGGGAACATAAGATACCCAATACGCCTACAAACAAATTCCGCATCGGCTCCATGACCAAGGCTTTCACTGCAATGTGTATATTGCAATTGCATGAGAAGAAGAAGCTGCACATAAACGATTATATGGATAAGTATTTGCCTGATTATCCTAATGGGGATCAAATCACGATTTATCATTGCTTGACGAATACCTCAGGCATTGCCAATTATACAAGTTTCCCTGATTTTTGGTCTCGCACCATGAGACTTCCTTCGACTTTACATCAGCTTATCGGTTCATTTCAAGATCGAGAGTTGGACTTCGAGCCCGGTAGCAGGTTTAGGTACTCAAACTCAGGATACGCGCTGCTGACAGCGATTATCGAAATCGTTTCGGGCATGTCTTATGCTGACTATATATCCGCTCACATCTGCCTCCCTTTAGGAATGGTCCATACAGGCTGTGATAATGGTGTAAAGGTCATTGCAGATTTGGCCTCGGGGTATTCATTCTGGGAAGAACCGATTCATCCCGCATACGCGGACTTATCATTTCCATTAGGCGGCTACGGTTTATATTCTACGACAGAAGATCTGTATATTTGGGATCAGGCATTAACATCGTCTCAAATGCTCAGCAAGGAACTGATGGAGACCATGTTTACTTCGAATCTTGGTTCTTATGCTTGTGGTTGGATGGTGTCGGACATATTAGGGAGAAAATGTGTTCACCATTATGGAGATATTAGTGGGTATTTTAGCGATTTTCTCAGATTTCCAGATGATCAAGTTACGATTATTTTTTTAAGCAATATGAATGTTACGCCTGTAACACATTTAAGCCGAGAAATAGCCAAGACCATTTTCGAGGAAAATGTGTCTTTACCTATTCCTGCTGTACCGATCTTATTTACAGAGATTGAATCTGTGACAGGCAGTTATCTAATTGAAAATGAGACAAAGCAGATGCTGGACATTTCTGTAAAAAATGATGAGCTGTATCTAACTGTTCCTAAAATGTACGGAGTGTTGTATAAATTCAAGCTTGTTCCCGTCAGTCATGACTCCATCCAAACCACTTTTGTCACTGAGATGATTCATGAGCAGCTTGTGTTTTATTATTCAAAGTCAGGTCAAATTGAACAGGTCGAATATAAGGATTATTTCGGGAAAAATCACAGGGTGTACAAGCACTAAAGTAATTAAATTGATGCCATTGCCAGATGATAATTAAAGGTTATCGTTTTATTCGAGCTGCAGCTTCCCACTTGTTTTTTGTCTCTACTACCTCGATGGTTTTGGGTTTTACCTCAGTTTTATGAGTTGTTTCCCTATCATTTCCAGAAAGCTGAAGTTGTGGTAAATTAGATAGGATTGAATGAGAATGAGAGGAAGAAGTTACGTAATGAATAGTCGGTTGGTGCATGAACATGAGACCACATGGTATGTCATATGTTTAGTAATTAGTTTATTGTGCTACATATCTTTGATCTTTTCTGTGGTGGGAATTATTTACATTGTCATTGGAATAATCATCACACTGATTTTACACGGTTTGATGGTTGCTGGGATACGCAGTTCGGGTGTGAAACTGACAGAACGGCAGTTTCCGGAGGTGTACTGGCATGTGCAAGATCTATGCAGACAGATGGGTATCGTTCAGGTGCCGGATGTATTCATTGTTCAATCTGGTGGTGTGTTAAATGCTTTTGCCACGCGTTTTTTTGGTCGTAACTTTGTAGTGCTGTATTCAGAAATATTTGAATTAATTGAGCAGGGAAACGAAGATGAACTTTCATTTGTTCTGGCTCATGAACTAGCTCATATTCAGCGAAAGCATATGACGAAGCATCTTTGGATTTTACCTGCATTGTGGATTCCCTTTCTTGGGAATGCATACTCCAGAGCATGCGAATTCACGTGCGACCGTATCGCTACGGCTTATATCGGGGATGCACAAACAGCAGTCCGTGGGCTTACGATCCTGGCTGTAGGGAAGAAATTGTTTCCCCAGATAAACATCCCAGATTATTTGGAGCAGAGCGAAAAAGAGCGCGGTTTTTTCATAGGGTGGTATCGCTTGATTTCGACGCATCCTCCACTGCCTAATCGTATAGACGAAATATTGCGTTTCCAAGCGCATCCCCATTTATTTGGGTATGATTCGATTCGATTTGAGACTGAGGATACGAAACTCTCTTCATAAAGAAAGAGGGTCTCTTCGCAAACGATGAATGGTGACCCGTAAGATGGACACTTTGAAAAAAGTGCCCTCTTATGGGTCATTTTTATTTGAACTCAAACAATTGGAGACGAATTCAAATATCCTGAATGTGACGAATACAAGCATCACGTATGCATGTGGTTGTTTTCATTTTAATATAATTGAGTCATCAATTCATAATCCCACCAATATTTGGACGTATTATTTGTTAAATTGGTTATGCGGTTTTTCATCCCGTCCACCACATACAAGGTATGGCTGGCATCGATATAGAAATTTCCTGGTACATAATCGTGCAGCTTGGTCGCAGGGGCCGTTCCATTCAATAAATAGATGCCATCCGTTTCCTTGATTTGTTTCTCACTGTAAGCTCTGACTGTCAAAACACCCTGATCGGCAAACAGCAGGTCAAGATTATCTGCTTGCATCTGATTGTTCATAGATGTCGTAGCGCCGTCAGGGGCAATATGCAGGATCTGCCCGCGAAGTCTGGCAGTACGTGCAGAAGATGAGGAGGGAGCTTGGCTAATGAGCCAACTGGAACCATCCTTATTGTTAATCACATAATCGGGTTTTTGGTTAAATTCAGGAACGCGTACCGCTTTTCCGTCTTTTACAATAAACGCAAAGCTGTCTTGAGGCGTGTAAATATCCTGTGCTGCATAATATACAGTGAGAAATACAAAAGTGATATCATTGCTCACAGGGATAATTGCACTTTCAGCAGAAAAAACCTTTTTATTCAAGGAAACCGACGCGGATTTCGATTCTTGCTTATCCGCCGTGCCGGACGAAAATGACAGCAATTCGAGCTGTTTATATTCAATCGTATGATCTTTCAATTCTACTTTTTCATTCTTTTTCTCAAAGTTGGCGGCCTGATAAGGTTTGAAGCGATCCTTTTCATGTTTAGAGATCTCTTCCCCAGCTTCTTTCGCAAGCCGAATCGGAGTTCCTTCCAATGACTTATTTATTTGATACACATCATTTTGGTTGCCGTAGGCATAGAGGAAGTCACCCTCCTCATAAAAAAGTTGATAAAGAACTTTATGCTGGATAGTCGTTAATTTGAAGCCTGCCTTACTCATCCAACTTGTGTCCCATTCAAATTCATCATGGGTAAAGCGCCACGTCATAGGGAAATAAGTGATATCCCGGAACTGCAGAACCGGATAGGATTCATTGGCATTATCGATCTGTTTCCAATTCACATGGATCGGGTAGTCAGCGACTGTTGCTGTGTAATCCCGGTTCAAGTCATTGTTAGAGCCCAGAGTTTGCTTCATTTTTTCCCTGAACTGATTGTTACGCATAATGCTCAGTCCGCTTTCCTGATCCCAGTTAACGGACAAGCTCAAGGCACGGCTGTAATTCCAAGTCATAGGAAAATAAGTAATATCATTATAAACCAGCAAAGGATACTCCTGATGCTCGTTATCAATCATAACTCCATTCAACTCAACGTTAAATGTAGGAATATGCACCTTTACTTGTTTGGGAGCTGCATAAGCCTGAGCAGCTATTTGGGAACCAAACGTAAATAAAAGCGTCAGGCAAACAACAAATTTAATGAGACGATCGAGGTATGGCATACCGATTCTCCTTTACAGGACGTTTTATTAATTAGACGAGTGCTTTCTGGAAAAAGTTTCTAAATTGAAAACGATAATTTAACCTTAAGGTGGGTATGTAAATCTGATAGGACCATGATGGGATTTCTCCATTAAGCAATAAATATAAATAATGTAAAAATATCCAACTATAAAAATATTGAATCGAACTTTTTTGTTGTTGAAAGCATATTTACTACGAGTGTTAGGGAAGGGAGGGAACAATTTGAGGGGATTACCCATAACTGAAGAGCAAGCGAGAGAGATGTATGAGGAGCATGCCCCTTATGTATACGGAATTGCACTTATGATGACGAAGTCAAAGGCAATCGCCGATGATATCGTGCAGGAAGTTTTCCTCCGTGCCTATCAAAAATATCATCTATATGATCCATTGAAGCCATTGCGTCCGTGGTTATTCAGAATCACGATGAACATCATCAGAGGTACGCTGCGAAAGCAGCGATGGCTTACCTGGATGGGTCAGGTCCCGGAGACGGAATCCTCTCAATCGTTGGAAGATCTCGTTATGCAAAATGAACGTGAAGAAGAATTATGGATGGCTGTTAATCTCTTGTCGGGCAAAAGGAGAGAGGTTGTCATTATGCATTATTATACCGGACTGTCTCTGCGCGAAACCGCAGCTGTTCTCGGGATTCTTGAGGGGACATGCAAATCTAGGCTTCATGCAGCTTTGAAACAATTGCGAAAGGACAGTAAGGAACACCATCTTTTCATTAAGGTAAAGGAGAATGTGAAATGACTCTGGATTCCAAATCTAGACAAGACCTTGGTACGGATTTACCACCTGATGTTGCCGATGCTGTCCAGAATCGCCTGAATCAACTACGCCCCCCTGTCTCTTTCGAGACTATGTGGCAGCGGTATCAACCGTCCGACTTCCATAATCCGAATGGGAATCGTCCGAATCCCAAGCTTGTACGCAGAAAAAGGCTTTTGGTTGCCCATGCATTCGTCTTATGTACGGTGATCATTATGGGAGCATGGCTCTTGTCACCAGCGGTAGGTGATGCTCTTCAAAAATCCCGATTCATAGAGCTGCTGTATAAGAGCACGGGTACTAGTTTTGGCAATGGACTTGAACAGATTGAAAAACAGAACCTGAGTATCCAAACGAACATTTCAGTGACCGATAAGGACATCCGATTGACTGTAGCCGATGCCTTTTATGATGGTATTCAAATTGTGGTTAATTATGAGGTGGAATTTCTTAAGGGCAAGAAGAACTTGACCCCTGACGATGCTGCGGTGTATTACAAGCTTGAGATAGAAGAAGCTAAACCTACGATGATGTGGACCCATGTGTTTACGATTACCGGAGAACATACCTTTGTGGGAACGACTTTGATTGATACCTCTGTACTGCCCGAGCATCCTAGGCTGACCATGCGGGTAGAACGAATTGGCAGTATTCAGGGCAATTGGAACTTTACGATTCCTTTATCTACGGAGAAGACGGCGTCTCTAACTACCAAATTTCGGCCTCAGATTTCGGGCACTTATTTCGATAAACATTTTACTGTGGATGAAATCATCTTCACACCGGTATCCACTCAACTAGTCATAAAAAACGATGATTTGGATCACAAGCTGTTTTATTGGATCAAAGATGATCTGGAGACTCAGTTTGAATCTGGAGGCGGACAGGGAGGAAATGGAGAGAATCGTTTGAACTTTGGTCCCACGTCTGCGATTAATCCCAAGCCACCATTCATAACGATGATGATTAATAGTTATCAGATGGAAGCAGGTGATTGGACACAAAGAGACGTTTTTGCAGATTATACAGGCATATTTCCTGTAGTAATGGAAGGGAATAACGGGGGAACCATTAAGATTACAGGCGTTCAGTTTCTTGATGATACAACCGTAGTGGATTACGAATCGAGTGATGCTGTGAATCAGCTTCCAACGCTTACGCTGGAGGACTCCACCGGCAAAAGAATTCGGCCTAACAAGCGTCCCATTCGTGTGGAAAGGGACAAATTTGCTTATAGTGTACAATTCCCAAGGCTAGAATCTGGGTCCATAACTCACTTCGTCAATATGGTCGAAGAGTACAAGAAGGTACCGCCCAAGCCGATGGAAGTCAAGATTCCGCTTGACTGGGAACATATCACGTCCAAACCAAATCCATAAGCATCGATGTTAAGGTCAGGCTCTCCCATGGGTGGGCCTGTTGATTTTGCTGCAAGCGTATAAAAATTATGACTTTACGCACACTTAGTGAAAGAAGTTTTGGATAGGGGGACCTTATTTGGGTACTGTAGGCAATAAGCTATCTATTGCAGCCTTGGGCGGAGTCAATGAAATTGGCAAGAACATGTACATCATACAATACGATAATGACATCGTAGTCATCGACTGCGGTTCCAAATTTCCCGATGAAAGCTTATTAGGGATTGATTTAATTATTCCGGATATCAGCTTTTTATTGGAAAATAGGGATAAAGTGCGGGCTTTGATTATTACACACGGGCACGAAGATCATATCGGTGGGGTCCCCTACATTTTGAAGCAATTGAATATCCCCATTTATGCGACAAGGCTAACACTTGGATTAATTCAAAATAAATTAAAAGAAGCGGGTCTGCTTGCCGAAGCTAGTCTCATACAGATCCATTCGGATTCCAGTGTTGAGCTTGGTTCCATGACTACAACCTTTTTTAAAACCAATCACAGTATTCCTGATTGTCTGGGCGTCGTATTTCAGACACCAGAAGGTACAGTTGTACATACGGGAGATTTTAAATTCGATTTGACTCCTGTCAATGAGCAGTATCCTGACTTTCATCAGATGGCCGAAATTGGGAAAAATGGCGTATTAGCTTTATTATCCGAAAGCACCAATGCGGAGCGTCCCGGATTTACTCCATCGGAACGAATTGTAGGTGAACACATTGAAGAGGCCTTCAGCAAGGCTAAGCAAAAAGTGTTTATTTCTACCTTTGCCTCCAATGTCCATCGTCTTCAGCAAGTTGTAGATGCGGCATTTATAACGAATCGCAAGCTGGCCTTGCTGGGTCGAAGTATGATCAATGTAGTTAATATCGCATCACAGCTCGGATATATCAATATTCCTGAAGGCATGCTGATTGAAGCAGGCGATATCAATAAAATGGCCTCTGATCGAGTAGCTATCCTCTGTACCGGAAGCCAAGGCGAACCGATGGCTGCTTTAGCCCGATTGGCCAGTTCTAATTACCGGCAGGCAGAAATTGTAGCTGGGGATACCGTCATTCTCGCCGCTACACCCATACCAGGCAATGAACGAAATGTTGCGCGTATCGTAGATAATTTATTTCGAATCGGTGCTAAAGTAATTTACGGGTCAGGATCGGTAACAGGGATGCATGTTTCCGGACATGCGAGTCAGGAAGAGCTGAAATTAATGCTTACCTTGATGAAACCCCAATATTTCATTCCAATTCATGGGGAATTCCGTATGCTTCATCAGCATAAATGGCTGGCTGAATCTGTGGGAGTGGACAAGGACAATATTTTCATCATTGATAACGGTGAAGTCGTTGACATTGAGAATCAAGTGGCCCGTCAAACTCGAAAAATACCGTCAGGCAATACCCTTGTAGATGGTTGGGGAATCGGTGATGTTGGTAATATCGTATTGAGGGACCGTAAACATCTGTCGGAGGATGGGATTCTTGTCGTCGTGGTTACACTTAGCAAAATGGACGGTAAAATTTTATCCGGGCCCGATATCATCTCCCGGGGTTTCGTCTATGTTCGTGAGTCGGAGGATTTGATGGAGGAAGCAAGTCTTATCGTAAAAAACACCATTACCCAATTACAGGCCCAAAATGTGAATCAATGGAACTCACTTAAAATCAATGTGAAGGCAGTGTTAGGGCGATTTTTATATGAGCAGACAGGTAGGCGTCCCGTCATTCTGCCGATTATTATGGAGATTTGAAAGTCCGGTGAACACGGCCTGCAAAGCTCAATTGCCACTAATCTTTGAAATCCTCGAATATCACACAAACAATCCTGCAACATTTGCAGGATTGTTTGCTTTCGGTTACTTAATAGTGATGTATCTGGTATTACGCAGCTCCTCTACCGCGAACAAGTCCCCTATGGAGTCAATTCCAAAACTGTTACCTTATATTCGGTTACGGGAGCAGGGGTCTTCTTCACTTCCTCGCTCCCTGTGTATATGCCTGTAATCGTGACAGGCCCCTGTTTGAAGCGGACATTGCCGGTCAGCAGCACATAGCCGTTATTAAGCTGGATCATCGCTTTGTTATCATCAACCGAGGTGATCGTGCCTTGGAAACGGATCTTTTCGTTTTTGTGGAGTGTCATCTCGGTTAACGGAATATCCAGCGCTGCTCCACCGGGCTTGGTATCGACTATCGCCCTGACAAAGGCATAACGGCCATTACGATACTCGTAAACAGCTTTTTGTCCGGCACCCTCACCTGTCGGATTATCGATTAGGAGTGCTCCCGTGGGATCGTAGTCCAATTTATCAGCTTCAACATCGAGAACTTTAAACAGCTCTGGCGCATTAACCTCGTAGGCAATATATCGGGCCTTACGGGTTTTGGAAGCTGCTTCGAGCAATAAGGACGAGATGTCTTTTTTGGCACCAATCCGGTCTGACCATTGAATCGATTTTATGGTGACGCCCTGATCGATAGCGGTCTTCGAGGTTTCGATCTTTTGATCAGGAAGCAGGCGGGCCAGCACCAGAGTTTTGTTATCAAGCACTCCTACAGCTGTCAGCTTGGCTCCGGCCTGTCCTTTGTTACTAATCACATTGGTAAAGGCAAGCTCAGTGCCTGCCGCTTTACGCAGCAATTGCAGCGGATCAGCTTCGAGCCAACGCTGTTCAAGCTCACTCACTTCCTTATCCGTGTCCTTGTATTCGTTCAAAACCTTATACAAGGCTATGGCATCTGCGAACTTTTGAGTGGAAGCGAGCTGCTCGGCGCGTTCAAATTGCTTGCGGATCGTCGTTTGAATGTAAGTGTTTGTTTTGGATGAAGGACCGCCAAGCTCTTTAGACGATTGAAACAGAAGGACGTTAGCAATAAAGCCCTTCAAATCGTTTTTTTCCTGCTTTGCAAGTGTTGATTGAGCATAGGTCTCAAGCTTTGGCTGCAGCCATGCGGCCTCGACATGGTAAGCATCGTAGAACTTGCGGATACCCGCTACCTCCTTCAACACCTCCCCGACCGTTTTGGTTTTGAAGCTGGCATCCAGCCGGGCTTGATCATAACGTTCGAGCAGCTTATTCAGCTCCAGCTTCTTCGTATTTTCATCCTTAAAGTAAGCGGCTGGCAGCTGCAGTAAATAAGCGATAGCATTATCTCCATTAAATGTCTTTTTGCTGATGTCACTTTCCAGACTCTTGATCAGAAGCTGTTTGGCGTAGGCGAACGCATTGGTAAAACGCTCATCCATTTGCTCGGAGGCTGACATTTCGGCAAAACGTTTTTGCGAAGCTTCGTTAAGTCCCGCCAGCTCTGTGGCTTTTGCTTGATATGTAGTATAGGTTTTGAGAAGCAGTGTAATATCGTTCACGTTTTCGGCAGCTTTCAGGTCGGCGGAAAGTGAAGTGAACCAGCCCTTAAGGGCTGCAGCGGGATTCAGTGCAGTCAGCGCCGCGGCGGTTTCCTGCTCTTTATAATCAATCATACGAATTTGCTGAGCCTTGGAGTAAGCTTGCTGAGCAGCCAGCTCGTTGCCCGCGGCCTGCAGCTGCACACCTTTGGCGTATAGTTCTGTCTTTTGCCAGCTTATATAGCCTTTGTATCCGGCCAGGCACAATGCGGCAGCCAATACAATAACAGCCGCATCGCGAGATCGTTTCGAGCGTTTATACATGAAAGAAGCCAATGGGCACCCCTCCTTTTTTCATGTTTCAACAGCGGGACATATTCACCACAGTTCTAGATGATCCCCTGAAGTTCTGGATCAGCCTCGTACTTCTGTTTCAGCAAAGCTGTAAGTCTTGGGTAAAGCTGTGGAAAAGAATCCGGGCTTTCGGCGACCAGTTGCAACAGTCTGATCAAACGTTCACGAGGCAGGTCATCGATAAAATCGGCGATTTGATCTTGATACTGAACCACATAAGTTTTCACGCGTAACGCTGCTGTGAATACGAGCGCGAGCGCGGCCCGTCCACCTGGCAGGGCTTCGATTTCTGGTCGATAGCGGATAACGTAATCGATAGCGTCACGTTTGACAAGCTCGGGACTGACCTTGCTGACCTCAAATAAATACAGGACAAAATCGGCATCGAACGCTTCAGGCAGCAGCGTGCTGAGTTCGAGGTCCATATCCTTACGCAGATTAAAGTGGTTCAGGCATATGATCTTGAGAATTTTCACTTGATTGCCGGAAAATAAATAACCGATTTCCCGCAGCTTTTCATAAGCTTGCTTATAATTCTCTGCCTTCAAATCGGCGGCAGCATCCTCAGTATCCAGCAGCAGCCCTTCACGAATCGTGCGGTTTTCGCTTTGCAGTAGTTGGTTGAGCAAGCTTTTCTCCAGATGGGGCGTATATTTTTTGCGCAGCAGGACATACAGCACAATAAGTGCAATACCTGCCAGCAGCGAAATCAGCATTTCCATAAGATTTTTACCCAGCACTATTGCTGCAAGGGCTCCCGTACCAAGAATCAATACGTCTCTTTGGGCATGGCGTTTCAGAATCGTATGCAGCAAGGGCAGCAGTGGAGTGAACTTGCCTTCAATTCCGCAGTTTATACAGGTATTGTCCCACAATGAGGAGTAGCTGCCGCAACCTTTGCATTGCTTCAAACGTTCAAAGGTATGGCTGGTTCGACGGCTGGGACGGAAATGGGCAGCGATTTTATTTTTCATGGGCGTCACCCTGATTTAATTGACTTTTGAATTCAGCATCTATGCGGTCCAGGGAAAGCTCATTCCGCTTGCTTTTATGAAACTGGATCCATCGATTCAAAACGAAAATAACGCTTAACGCGAGCAAGGTATAGGTCAGCATTTCATGCACCTCCAATGTATCGACCACAGATATCAGGTTGAACGGTCCGGTACCTTATGATTCGTCCGACAAGGCTCGTTTCCTTTTCGATATGTGGGCTGTAAGTAACCTTAAGAATATCATAAGAAATGGGACAGTGGAATTTTATGCTCTAAAAGATTAAGATGGTGAGTAGATAGTCTAATCGTAATTGAAAGTTTTGGAGGATTAATAACGTGAAGAATAATAGAACGCTCATAACGATCGCTGCCGCCATGCTTGCGTTGGTGCTTGCTTTTCCGCATCTTACTCAGGCAGCAGGCAGCGATACGAAGATCGATGCTGTGCTTTCGGTGGATGTCAGCAGCTCCATGAACGAAAGTGATGTGAACAAGGTAAGCTATGAAGCGATGAAAATGTTCATTGATATGGCTTCAGTCCAGGGTGACAAGATCGGTGTGGTGGCGTACACAGATCAAATATTGCGTGAAAAGGCGCTGCTTAAGATCGGCAGTGCAGCTGACAAGCAAAGCTTGAAAACATTCATCGATCAGCTGACGAGAGGACCTTATACGGACATAGCTGTTGGAGTCAATGAAGCTGTAAAAATCCTTGAATCCGGTGGCAGCGAGCCTGGGCATGTACCCTTGATTGTTCTGCTGACAGATGGCAACAACTCACTGAATGCCGGAAAGAGTCAGCAGCAGTCAGATCAAGTGTTGAATGAAGCTGTCAAGAAAGCCAAGGATAAGGGCATACCGATCTACACGATTGGCTTGAATGCAGACGGTACGTTGAACAAGGATGTTTTGGAGCGCATTTCGGCTGACACAGGCGGAAAGCTGTTTATTACCTCGACGGCTGACAAGCTGCCGCAAATCTTAAGTGAAATTTATGCGAGTCACCTGAAGCTTAAGGTGGTGCCGCTCACAGGCATTACGGCGAACGGCCAGTTTCAGGATGTAACGATCAACATTCCTAATGCGAGTGTGCTGGAAGCCAACATTTCCATGATGTCATCCAAGCCTGTTGAGGCGAAGCTAATTAATCCGGCCGGTCAGCAGCAAACGATCCCTTCCGACAAAATTATTTACTCCGCTTCCTCCGCATATACGCTAATCAAGCTGTTAAGCCCGATTCAGGGCGATTGGAAGCTGCAAATTAAAGGCGTACCAAAAGAAAAAATCGACATTAATTTAATTTATAACTACGATGTGCAGGTGTCGATGGAGGTTTTGTCGTCTAATTCTTATAAGCCTGGCGACACGGTGCCGATTAAAGCATTTTTGGAGTCCAACGGCGCCAAGATAACCGATGCCGAATTATACAAAAATCTAAAGGCGGCGCTGGTCGTAACCGATCTCGATACGAAAAAAACGTCAGAAACACCACTTACCGCTTCCGTTCAAGGGATAGAAGGAACATTCAAGTTTGCTGAGGCGCATGATTATGAAATCAAGGTAAAGGCGGAGGATGCGAGCTTTGTTCGCGAATCACAACCGGTCACCGTATCCGCCAAAAAAGCAGGATCGAGCGCACCTGCGCCTGCACCGACCCCGCCTGCTGGTAGCAGTGAAGCGACTGCGGGAAGCACTAATGCGCTAGTTGGGCCTATCGCCTGGATTGCGGGTATTCTGCTTGTGTTGATCGCTGCCGGGTTGTTCGCAATATCCCGCTGGAAGAAAGCGAACAAAGGCTTTTTCGGGCAATTGGTCGTTGAAATCAAAGATGAGGACACCGGAGAGCGAACGACTCCGCAGTACCGCAAGCTGAATGCGTTCAAGGGCAAGGTGGAGCTTCACCAGCTGCTGCAGTTGGCGCCGGAATTTGCCGAAACGAGGCAGATTGTGTTCAAGCCGGGTCCTGGTGACACAGTCGTTCTGTACAATCAATCCGGTTGTGTTATCGAAAAAGGCGGTCGTGTATTTGACGCAGTGAATGGCAAGGAGCTTAAAAACAACGATCGCATTAAAATTTTATTACAAAATATAAATAAATCCATCACGGTTGAATTTATTAAATAAAATCCATGTGCAAACCATGAAACAGGATGCGGCATTATATCGCAGTAGGAGATGTGGACAATTGACACGGTCGAAGACACACCTCCTTATCCTGAACTTTCCTGATTTGGACAAGTCATCTTATAGGGGGACAAGCGAAATGAAAGCAGTTGTCAGAGAGCATATTCAACAGCTGGATGTGTCATTGGGCGGAGGCATTATCAGCGACAAGATTCGTGTCGATACGATAGACAATCCGATGCTCGTAATCGGGCTTGGCGGTACAGGGATTGACGCGCTGCTGCGTCTGAAATACCAGATCAATCGCAGATTCAAGCTGCCGGAGGATCCATTCACGAAGAAGAAAAAGGAGAAGCCGGCGAATGTCGAATTTCTCGCACTGGAAACGAATGAGCATGACCGCAACAAAAAATATAAAGGCATCGGTCTCGATCCGCTAACCGAATTTGTGCTGCTCTCCAATGCCGAGATCGGCAGCGTGCTGCAAAACCGCAGCATTCTGGAGCCTTACATTCGTGAATGGCTGTCACCGGAGCTGACGATCACAGACGGCATTAATGGCGCATCGGGTGTCAGACAGGCGGGGCGTTTGCTGCTGTTTACGAAAATTGTACAGGTTGTGCAAACGATTGAGCGGAAAATAAAATCGCTATCCGTAGGCACGAACAAGAAGCTGATGGTATTCCTACTGACGGGCCTTGCCGGAGGTACAGGCAGTGGCTGTTTCCTCGATATCGCGTATATCGTACGGGGTATCATGGAGCGCGATTACGGCTCCGCAGGTGTAGATAAGGTCAATGTGCTTGGCTATTTGTTCACGCCTGACGTCAATTTGGCCAACAAAAGCCTGACCGAGCATTCACGCGAATATATTAAAAAGAACGGCTATGCGGCGATGAAGGAACTGGACTACTGGATGAATGTCGATGAGCGCAGTGAGCGGTTCAAGCAGCAATACGCTAGTATCCTGAACGTTAATTCGCCCATGCCTCCATTTAATTTGGCGCATCTCATTTCAGCTACCAATCTCGAAGGCAAGCTGCTGGAAAATGCTTACGACTACTGTATGAATGTAACGGCGGAGAATATCACCAACTTTATGGCCAGCGAGGACAAAAGCTCCGGTGAGGAATTTGCGATCCATGACTATATCAGTAACATCCGTACGAATATTAATCAAATGCCGAAGACGTATGCCGCCAACTACCAATACAATATTTTGGGTGCGTCCTCTGCGGTGCTGCCGATTGAGGAAATGACGACATATTTGGCGTATAAAGTATTCCAGCGCATGGAAAAGATGTTTGATGCTGGACCCACGCAGGAAGAAGTGGAGAAGCTTGCGCACAAGCTGGGCATAGATCCGGACTCCGTGCATCGCGAATTCGGCAAACGTGTTCCCGAACCCATTCCCGGCTATGAGAACAGCGAGCGGTTAAGCTATACCAATGTGATCAAGCAGCAGGTGGTGAATATCGATACGGAGCTTGAGCAAAGCTTCCTGTCACGTGCTCGTGAGGAATACATCAAGAGCCGCAAGCAGCTTCCTGGTCAGATCAAGGAAAACTTCACTGAGCAAATGACGAAAATTTTCGGGAATCCCGAGCAAGGCCCTTTCTACGTGTCACGGATTATTTTGCAGGACAAAGGCTTTTGCTTACTCAAGCTGATCTCTTCCTATATAGAAGCATTGCGTGAAAGCATCTATCGGATCCCTCGTGATGTGGAGTCTGCCGAAGAGCAGTCGGTGCAGAAAATGACCGAAGCCCGCAGCGCGTTCATCTCCAAGGATCGGAAAAAGGACGCTTTTATCGAGTCCAAAATTCAGGAATACCTGCTGCATGCCGACCGTGAGCGGATGGAGCAGATGGTCGAGTTTTATGAGGATTTATATAAATTGATCAATGATGAAAATTCACGGATTTATCAGGTGTTTTCTGAACTGTTAAATGAGCTTAATAAAATATTTGAGAAAAATGGCCGTATTCTGACCAATGGTGAGGAAGCCGTCGATCATAAAGGGAATCGCACCTATTACTGGAACGTTGTCAGTATTCCGGATATTGCTTCGCTAGTCGGCGAAGTGACCAATGAGAAGAACGTCAATGAATTGATCCGTGACTTTACCAGTGAGCTGCTTGCCAAATCGAACCATTGGATCAAGGAGCAGGAAGTGGACGTGATCAGCTCGATCTCCGAGTTTTTGACCGATCATTTTGGCGATTTGATCACTAAATCGATGGAGGATTACCTGATCATCAAGTATGGACACGAGGATTCCATCGAGAAGCTTGTTGAGCAGCGAATTGCGAGCCGCCTCTATGAAGAAGCAAAGCCAGTCTTTCATTTGAGCAACAGCTCGGGACATTTTAATTTCCCTTCATGGGGTTTTGTTTCCGTACCGTTTAAAGCGCCAAGTATTTTTAAGGGTATTCGTAATTTCCAGGATAATGCGATTGCCAATTCACGTTTCACGATTAAGGAAAGCCAAGTGAAAAACCGCATATTCTGGTTGAACACACAAAATGGGGTCCCGCTATTCCTCTACACACCGATGAAGGTATACGAGGAAAGCTATGAGCGAACCATTCTTGAGCCGGAGGGTGTCGGGCGGCATCTGGTACAGACGGATAAAATCAATTGGACCTATTTGCCATCGCCGATCCCGGAAAAATCGTGGGGCGATACGTATCAGAACGGAAGGGTGAAAAACTACAATGCCGAGGTGCGTTTTTCGTTCGAGCGTGCTTTAACCCTTCATGTGATCCGCCAAAAAGGGGCAGACAGCGGGACGATTAACCGCTATGAATGTTTATTTACGAAACCTTTTGATCTGAACCATTATTTGGAGAGTTATTCCTTGCAGCTTGCTGCATCCAGACCGAATCTGGGTGAGCTCCAGCGCTGCGTGGGCGATTTGAAGCAGCTGCTAGAAAAAGGCCTTGAAGTTGAACGCACGAAGGATATTTTTGGCAGCGTGAATTCCGATATGGCCAAGGAAAACCTGATCCGTTCACCAGAGCTGTTGAAGCTGGTTAAGGAAGAGCTGCACAAATACGACCAAATTGCTGCGAAAATCGCCGAGCTGGAAAAGCTGCTGAACGCCCATAAGGACGAGGAGAGGCTGATTACGAATTTTATTGAAGCTATTTATACCTCGACTATCACCAAAAAAGGTGCGCTTTACGTATATGATCACGACGCCGATGAAGATCCTTGGGAGCCGTTCATTAATTTGATGAAGGTCAATAAATTTGTCGATTTCGAGATTTACAGCAAGCTCCGTGAGCTTACCGATAAACAACAAAACCTGCTGCAGCGCAAAGCATCAAGACGCAGCCAAAGCCTGAGCGCATCGGATGATATCAAGCTGCTGATCGAAACTCTGCGCCAAATGGCCGAGACTTATCAGGAATCGAAAGACGCGCTTGATTACGAACGTGCCGAGCTGGCCAACGGCGAAGCGATGTATCAGTTCTATAAGCAGGTGTCGAGCAGGGTGAATGACATCTTGAAGAGTTTAAAATAAGTCTTTGTGGGGCTCGGTGAATATGGATTCATCGTGGCGGTTATTCCGGGAAAGGGATGGTATTCCACCGCTGTTGAAGTTCAAGTTGTTTTGATTATATGTTTAGAGGTAACAACTCGAACTTCAAAGGCGGCCGTTACACTTTCCATACCATTCCCTTTCCCTCCATAACCTCCATGAATCCATATTCACCTAATCAATCCCTCAAACAGACTTCTTTTAGTGAAAAGGTAGAAGGGCGACTGTAACCCAGCAGAGCAGGGGTTAAGCGTCTAAGTGCTTAAAGTGCTTAAAGCACAAGAGCATTTAAGGCTAAGAGCTTAAAGACGCAAGCGCTTAAAGACTTAAGAGCCCAAGAGCCCGAGCGTTCTTGAACCGAGAACAAGAGTAAATACAGAAGCAATGCTGGAGGAAAAACAGGTATTGCTCAGAAAATTGGCAGTTTAGTAGAGGCCAAGAAGTACAACACAAAGAAGCACATCATACAGAAGTCAACTCATAGAAGTACAACACAAAGGAGTATAGCTCAACTAGGTGTACCTCTTTAAGAAACACTAGCCTAAAGCCCAGGCAATTCCATACTATCTTTCGCTCATTGGCCAGAACTGCTTTAGCCCGAAACAGCAACAATATCAAAGTCTGTAATAGCGCCTTAAGTAAGCGTGTCCCGAAGGGACGATAAGCGCTTCAAACCTACTAGAGCTTGGGAAACAGCAACATCCAAAGCCAAGCGTGTCCCGTAGGGACGATAAGCGCCCCGAGAACACGATAGTATGCATACGGCAGAGGGAGTCCAGAGGGCAACGCCCTTTGGGACCCTCCCTATAGGGAGGGTTTGGGAGGGTAGAAGCCTCAGATTGAGGGGAAATCATCCGTTAGTATAGAAATAGGAAGCCTTAATGTAAGGACGGGAGGTTGAACAACAGTGAATTTACGCGAAAAGCTGCTCTCATTCGCGAATACATATACGGCCCAAATGGATCACACGGGTATCGATGAGGATGAGCTGCGCAGTATCAACCATCCTATCGTTTTTGTTTTTTTAGGGGATCAGTCCTTGGAAGCCTTGGAGGCAGTGCATGCATTGAACAGCACAAAGTGGAATAACTCCGCAGGTGTTGTTTATCTGCATATAGGAACAAAAGCTCCCGCGGCGCTGGATAATGTATATGGATGGAGCTTGCCGGTCTCTTTGGAAGACAAGAGAAGCCTCAGACCCTCGATCCATGAGCAGTTTTATGCAGACGAGACGAAGCTGCTTGAGTTGAACGTCACTTTACGCAGGATGAACAGCCGGATTTCCGAGTTTGGGCGTATGTATACGCACCTGCAGCGCTTGAACATTGCTGTTGTGACCTCTCTGGATGCCCCCTCCAATGTATTGCTGCCAGAAATTTCGGTGTTGATGCAAACGATTTTTGGAGAGCAATTCCGTTCCGTTGCTATCGATCTGTACGGTTTGCTTGAAGAAAAAGCAGTCGGTGAGCAGTTTGCGCTGCAAGCCTCGTTAGGTGTCAGTTTTTTGCGGGAGCTGGATGTGTATCAGAGCAGGGATTATCATTTTGACGGGATGCTTCAGGTGACGGGTGAAGGCGTACGTCTTCCTGTTGTTCATTCGGCATCACCGTTATTCGATGTGGTATATTTGCTGAGCGATAAGGATGAACGGGGAATATTCGCGGATCATGGGATGCAAGGCAGCTATGAAACCATTTGCAACCTCAATCTATTAAAAAACCGTAAAACCATGAATGAGTTGGATCCAAAGCACGGTGCTTACAATAATCAGCATTTTAAGCAAAATGCAACGCCGCCGGACGGAGACGGACGTTTTTATGCGTCAGCTGGATTTTCCAAGGTGAAGCGGCCGAATTCGGCGATAGCGCTGACCGTTGTTTATCATATGTATAGACACCTGCTGGAGCGGATGAAGGAGAATGCGCAGCTGGAACCTGGGTTTGTTCAAGAACTGCTTGATCTGGAGCCACAGCGGTGGGATCACGATATTCGCTCATTATTACCGGATCGTGAGCGAGCCGTAGCCGGAATGTTTGGTCTTTTGCATGATCATGTTTCCTTGTCCGATTTGCATTCGATGACGCTTCGTCAGGCAGAGTCGGCTTTGTATGGAGGGAATGCACAATTCTTTTTTGATACAAATATGGTAAGAGTGCTGGAAAAGGCTTTTGTCGAGCGGGATTTTGGCGGAGGGCTGAAGAAGAAGCTGGATAGCCGGTTGATTGATCATCCGTTGTACGGGTTTTACGCTGCCTATCTGTGCTCCGCGGATGGTGTGAATGGCAGTCTGATCCATGCGCTTCAGGAGCAGGTGAAGGAAGCTGCGAAGCTTCTGGAGCAAGGACAAGAAGAGCTGGAGCAGCTGTATGCGGAGCGTGTGGATGCTCAGCCTTTTGCCAAAGTATCGTTCTGGGGTCGGATAGCCAACAAAACCTCGGTCAAAAGCCTCAGTCGCTCTTTGCTCGAATTGATCTATGGATTGAAGCTGGATTTGCTGCTACAGGGAATGAAGCTGAAGTTATTGAAGCTGTACCTGCAAGAGCTAGAGAATCTGCATGAACGGGCAAAACCCTTCGTAGCGCGGCTGCAACAAATGGAGAAAGTTTTACAGGATGTAAGCCGAAACAGTATTTCGATGACTAGTGACTATCTAAATCGCAACATCAATGAGTACTACAGGCATGGAGTTGAGCGGATTTTAATGGAGCTGGAGACCCGTCGGGGTGCGCAGTTTTATTTTGAAGAGCGGCAAATGGGTAACGTTTCGCAGCTGCTGATTCAAGGTGAGGACCATCTGCTGGAGCGGTTGATAGCGATGGCGCGGCGTGAAGTATTTGTGCAGCCTCTGTTTCAAAAAACATTCGAAGATGAGCTGCTGGAACGGGCGAACGTAGCTGCCAGCTATGATAACCGAGAGGTACTTTCCAAGGAAGACCTGTTCCGCGATTTGTACAGCACGCTTGAGAACGAGGCCGCCATACGTGCTGATGTTTACCATTCAACACATAAACACCGTTATATTGAAAAATATTTTTTTGGTGATTACGAAAGTGAATTTATTCGCTATGCGTTTGCTATTGATCAGGGCAGTCGTGCCTACAAGCTGGGCTGTGTTCAGGAAATGAAGCATAGCGGTATAGAAAAGCTCAACATTATGGGCGGCTTTCGCATCGAGGATCTGATGTATTACCGAAATGGCAAACGTTATTACGATACGTATTTGCAAAATGGTTTTGCCTTTCATAGCATGGACAATGTGTAAAATAGCTTCAATTAGCACAGCGCTTCGGCGATTGCTGTCGCTATCTGGACACAAATCATATACAAATACCAAACATTCGTTCAAAGAATAACAAACATTTGGTATGATATAGTCAATTAGTACCATATTGAAGAACAGTAAAGTCTCACACAAAACCAGCACAAGCACCAAAGTCGAGCTTGTCCCAACGGGACGAAGGCGCCCCGAGAACAGGAAGTATAGCACACGAGCATCACACCACAAATCAAGCGTGTCCCAACGGGACGAAAGCGGCCCGAGAACACAAAAGTCGCGTATACAAAAAGGGAGTCCAGAGGGCAGCGCCCTTTGGGGCCCTCCCTACAGGGAGGGTTTGGGAGGGAGAATTAATTTGCGTAAATGGAACGGATTACTAACCATATTCAGTTTAATCAGCGGTATAATCGGATTTATAATCGGAGAGTTTATCCTCGACCGCTGGTCAGGAACCATACACGAAACACTGCTGATGGGTTTATACTTCGGCCAATTTGCATTGGTCGTAGGTTTGGGCTGTTTGCTGGCCGAGATCATCTCGCCGCAGCTGAACGGGAAAAGCTGGAGGCTGCGTTATGCGAACGAGGGCTGGAAATTTCTCGTTCCTGCGACACTATTGCTGTTATTCGCTGCGGGGGTCCTGTTCCAATGGGTTTATGGTTTACAGTTGGGAAACAATGACAAACCTAAGGATTACGTTCTGCTCATTGATATGTCAGAAAGCATGAAGACGAATGATCCGCAGAAGCAAAGTATTCAAGCCGCACAAGCTTTAATTAATAAAATGGATGATGGGAAGCAGGTTGCGGTGTTCACATTTAATGAACAAACCCAATTGATTGCTCCATTGACCAAGCTAAAGGATCCCGCAGCGCGAGCGCAGCTTACAGCTAAGCTGAACGCGATTGGAGCGCCGATAGGCCAAACGGATATTGGCATAGCGCTGAATACAGCGATGGAGCATCTGACCAAGGAGCGAGCAGCCAATCGTAAAGCAGCTGTCATTTTAATTTCTGACGGATATAGCGATATAGATGAAGTCAAGGTACTTACTCCGTATCAGCAGCAGCGGACTCAGATCCATACCGTGGGCATTGATTCCACAGAGGTAGTGGGTAATCAGTTGCTTCAGCGTATTGCTGCGCAGACAGGGGGTACCTTTCATGATGTGAAACGGGTGGAAGGTGTCACCAATGCGTTCGATCAAATTTATCAAAATGGACAACGCTGGCATTTGATGAATGAGCGTGCAGGTGCATCAGCAGATGGATACTACGGCTGGCTGCGAGTCATGATGATTCTAATGATTGGCGCACTGCTTGGTTTGTCGCTGGGCATCGTATTCGATAATCGTTTCTTGGCGAAATGCTTTGCCATTGGTGGAGCTCTGGGAGGCCTGATTGCAGGCGTTATGCTGGAAACGGGTTTACAAGGATCGGTAGAGCCTTATATGGTCAGAGTGTTCGCTGATGTGGCTCTCGCTTTGGTGCTCTCATTGTCTACCCTTATTATAGCAATAGGGGGTCCAGGCGGATCAGGAACTGGAAGAAATGGATTTCGCAAAACAGTCTTGGAGCAGCCGATTCGTGGGGAACGCCAAGGCGGTGAGACGATACGCAAGCAATTTCGTTAACCGGTCTTTGTGTTGTTATCGGATCGTGGGCTTGGTTACATGGCTTTAATGGAGTAATTAAATGGGAGGCTGATTTCTTTTGCAATGGGAAGAGCCTGAAATGCAGTACCGAATTGTGAAAGCAGCTAGCCAGGCTTTGGATGGGGAGAGTATCGTCACCTGGCAATGGCCGAAGCATGTGGAGGCTGTATATGTGTACAGCTTCCGGGACGGAACAGAGCAGGATCCAGAGCAGCTGGAATCCAAGCGACTGAAGCTGTTTACCCGGGAGGAATATAAAACAAGGTCAGGCTATCGGGAGCGCATCGAGCATATCGGTGTGCAGGGCTATCGGATATTTCCTTGCCTGATTCGAGGCGGTCAGCCTGTTCCGTTAAAGCAAATGGACCGTGATAATTATTCGCGTGTTAGCGGTGGAAAGGCTAGTCTACGTTATTCAATTAAATATGGAAATAAATGGTTTAGTAAATATAAATCGGTACAGATTCAGCTTTTTTGTGAAATGGCGGTTCCGCAGAACGCGCTGTGTTATGTAAAAAAGGAGGGGGCGTCGCCTGCGAACAAGGAAGACGGTATTGCTTACCCCTTTCTTAATGATTTTGCCGCAGGCAGTCATCGGCTTCCAGAAATTGAAATTGGGAAGAATGAGTTTATCCGACTATTTTTTACCGATGGTAAAGCCTTTGGGACGCTGTATGAACTAATCGCTGAATAGCGATGGCTTACGATATAATCATGTGAAATCAGTTTTGCTAAGGCAAACACTCTAAGGAGGTAAAGCCATGTTGGATTTTTTTAAAAAAATATTTGATAAAAAGCCGCCTATCAAGGAACGGCCTCCTTATTACAGTATTGTGTGCCCACATTGCTTCAGCAAGTTTGAACCGGAGGAAGTGGTATTCCGAGCGAGTCATGTCAAGGAGCATGATGATGATTTTATGCTGCAGGAGGATCGCAAGCTGGCTGATTGGCGCCGCAAATTCAATTTGTCGCAGGTGGATATGGAAGCGATCATTGACCCGCTCACGATTCCAGAAGAGAATAAAACCTACATTCAGAACGTGCTGGTAGCCATTACCGATCGTTATGGTGAAGAAACGAGACGCCGCCTTTGTCCGAACTGTCATAACGAGCTGCCGATTTCGGCCGGCAAGGTTCCGAGCAATATCATTTCAATTGTCGGTGCCTCCCAAGTGGGCAAATCGGTCTATATGACGTCTTTGATCCATACGCTGCAAAATACGACAGCTTCCAACTTTAACGCGGCCTGCATGCCGCTAAGTGCAGAGATCAGCCGCAAGTTCAGGCAAAATTACCACGAACCGATTTTCGAGCGCGGCAGTATGCTGCAATCCACGAACCCGAATGAGCAGCAGGAGCCGTTCATTTTTCAATTTGTATTCAAGGATGAACGTGAGGCGCCGCTGACGCTTGTATTTTTTGATGTAGCTGGCGAAGGTATGGTCGAACGCGATTATCTGGATATTTATGCGGCGCATGTGAAAAATTCATCAGGTATTTTGTTTCTGGTCGATCCGCTGCAAATTCGGAGTATTCGTGATAAGGCGCGTATCCATATTGGGGAAGGGGAAGGCGAATTTGCCAACCGATATGACGAGCCGCGAGAGGTCGTTATCAGCCTGTTCGAAAATTTCATCGCCCACCAGCATAACAGCAAAACGGATATTCCAACGGCGATTGTGCTGACCAAAAGCGATATGCTGACACATTTGATGGAAGAGGATAGTGAATACATCAAACCGAACAGCAACGTCTTCCGTAATGTCGTGCACAAAGGGTTCCTGAACCGCACGGAATTTGAAAATATTAATGGGGAAATTAGCCGTTTTATTGAAAAGGTAGATAGGCCTTTTAAGGATGCGGTTGATGTTTATTTCAAAAATACAGCTTATTTCGCTGTGTCGGCATTAGGTGCAAATCCGGTTAAAAGCCAGCTTGCCGGAGTGATCAATCCGATTCGGGTTGATGAGCCTTTCATATGGCTTTTGTACCAGCTTGATTATGTGGCTAGGAGAGATGCAACGTGATGGAGTCGCGTAAACCGATACAGCAGCAATATTTTACACGGGATCGCGAAGGTGTTTTTCGGACGAATGAGGGCTTCGATACCGTAGCCAAGTCGGAAGGACTGGATGCTGCGTTTATCAAAACAACCTTAAACCCCTACTGCGTCTATAAGGCTCCAAAGGAGCTTTTGGGACGGAATGAGGAGAATGAGGCTCTGTATCCGGAAGCTCTTGTCGTCTTTCACGCAGAGAATGGAGATATGGTTATAAGCCGCAGCTGCTACGTTGGGGTTGATTTTACCGGACAGCGCAGCACTTCGTTCACGCATCAATTCGTGGTGCCTAAGGATCGTAAGGAAGAATTCCTGCGTGAGCCGGAGCGATTGCTGCAAATTAACAGCTTTCAAAGTGCGTATGACATCCGGGAGGGCAAGGTGCTTCCAGAGCTTAATGATATCGGATACCGCGAGGCTGCCCGCAGCCGCAGCATCGATCGAACCGAGCTGCTGCTAACCCGGTTAGGTATTGATCAAATCCGGTTCCAACAGCTTGTATACGCCGTGATGTCATCTGTCGCCAACAAGAAAAAGATATATATCGTGCTGGATACAGATGTTACGGATAGCGCGGAGCTGGCCAAAGATTTATTGGATCTGCTCTATCGCAGTATTCCTTATTCAACACGCCGCCAGCTGGGCTTTATGACATTTAACAGTGAGCCGGAGGGCAAGCAGGGCTTACATATCGTTTTTGTGGAAAAGGGCGGTATTCGGCAGCCGGACCGCAATGTGGAGCGAGAGCACTTATTCGATTTTTCCAATCAACGATTCTTGAATACAGAACTTCCGGCACAGGAGCATTTCTTTCTAGATATGATCTGGAAGAAGCGGCATACACAGGATCAGCTTGATCCTTTATTTGAATTTATTGAGGAAGCGCTGCAGGGAATAAACAGTCAAACGGCGGTGAAGGTACAGACCTATGATGAGCTGTACACCTTGTATGAAATCGAGCAGGGCAATGAGGTGCTGTATGAGGCCAATCGTGACGCCGCAATGCAAGGAATTGTTACCTATGTGAACGCGGAGACACTGAGCAGCAAGGTAAGGCTGAACCAATTATTCATCACGCTAACGCGCAGGGACCTAATGAACGGCGAGTTTTTGCCTTCACCAGATTATGTGAACTGCCTGCTCCAATATTATGCATTCGCCGATGAGGGTGTCAAATCGCTGCTGGACAACTGCTTTATGATCTTCATCAATCGGGCTGCGAATCGTTCTGATGACGGCATGAGCGAGGCTGCACAAATTTTCGATCAATTGCTCGGACGGGAATCAATGTTTGATTCAGTTATGATGGGACTTTACACACAGCAGGCTGGAACGGCGGAACGTTATGTTGCTTACCGTATGGCGAAGGCAGTATCGGTCAAAGCGCTTATGGAAGAAATCCGCTTCTGGATACAGCATAGTGAAAGTATCGTGCAGCAGCGTTTTTTTGCCAATGAGGTACTGAAAAGGGTGAAAAAGCTGCTGCAGACGGACTCCGTTCACAAGCAGCTGGAAACAGCGAATGCCTTGTACCGATATTTTGACGAGCTGCCTGAGCGATCAGGCAATCAGCAGTACGAGGATTTTTGCGGCCAGTTGAAGCTTGAAATCCGTTTGGATTTGTTGGATTCTCTGCAGCCAGGCAATCTGGAGTATGAGGATATCGTTCAGCTGGGTTTTATGCTGGAAAAAGTAGACCAGGAGCTGAACAGTCATCTCGACAAGCGTCAGAAGCAGACGGTTCACCTGCTCAGTACGATTTACAAAGTGCTGCTAATGTCCAAAAAAGAGGATTCCGAGCTTGTGAAGGCCATTGACAGGCTGGATACGCTGGATCTCGAAAGAATTCAGGAGTATTTAAAAAAGCTGCTGTTTACGAAAGTCGGTCCCGAGCATTTCAGTAAAATCGTCTACGCCTTCTATCGA
Source organism: Paenibacillus sp. 1_12 (assembly GCF_900114475.1). Classification (GTDB taxonomy): domain Bacteria; phylum Bacillota; class Bacilli; order Paenibacillales; family NBRC-103111; genus Paenibacillus_S. The sequence continues at coordinate 198,713 of NZ_FOTE01000008.1, forward strand.
CCAAGTCTGGGGCAAGCCTCCGGTTATGAGGCTGAATTTGATTACTATGGATTGCTGGACTATATCGCCTCGACAACCCGAGGCTCTCATACGATCTATGATTTTCTAGTTTGGTCTGCGGAAGACACGCGATTTTTAAACATGAGACAAGTGATGGATGCCAATTACAAGGCTGCGGTCAGCAAATACTTTGATAATCATGATCCCCGGGCGTTCAGGGATAAAGAAGTTAAACAAAAGCTGCTGGCGACTCCGAATGAAAGCTTTGTCACCTTTTTCAAAGCAGTCAAGCTCCGGCAGTCGGGCAAGCTGATTCGTTTTGCTATCAAAAATAGACGTAAGCTTGTCAGGACCGGACTTGTTATCGCTACTCTTGTCATTATACTATTCGTATTCCGCAACCCCATTTCGATGCTAATCGCTTATTTGGGACCTGCGCCTGTGATTGTGGTGGAAGCATTGCCTGCGGAAGCTACTGCCTCTACCGTGACTTTGCAAGCAAGTGCGAGCAATGCCGACCCTGAGATCAAGCTTTATGTGAATGACCAGTTGATCGGAAACGGCAAGATCAGCACAACGATTGATCTGAAGGATGGCCTCAATGTATTTGAGTTCAAGGCGGTTAACCGCGGCGGGAAGGCCTCCGAGGTGGTCAAGAAGCAGGTTACATATGCGATGCCAGCGCCTATTGTGACGATTGAAGCATTGCCTGAGACAACACGCAACAGTTCAATCCAGCTCAAAGTAGGTGCCGCCGACATTCAGGATCCAAGCCCCACCATCTTTGTGAATGGGCAGGCTGTCGGGCAAACCAGTGTCAGCAAAACGATTGAGCTTAAAGCCGGAGAAAATATTATTGAAATTAAAGCAGCGAACAAGCAAGGCAAAATGAGTGAGCCGATTCTCAAAAAAATTAAATATGAGTCAGCTGGACGATGATTAAAATTAACAAAAAAGATTCATACATTTAACATTTGGTTTATATACTAATAGAATGTTGGATACCTTACCTGAAAGGATGAATCTTATGGAACTTATTAATCATATTAACTATACGGACCAGAATGACAACATATACTGCTGTTTACGAAATCGGGTTGTGAAACTCAATCAAGCGCAGCAAGAGCAATTTTGCAAAAGCTGTAAAATGTTCGCTGGTACCGCAGACGGACGCGGGGTCGAGTGTGCGTGGGAGGATGTACGCAATGTCAGTAACCCACATATAGTTATTGATCCGGCGAGAGAGTTTATTTCAAATCAGAGACGTGTAGTGTTTCAGGAAAATTGGAGTCAGCGTACTTCCTATTGCGTTTGAGATAAACAAAACACTTAGACATACATCTAAAAAAAGCGATGCCTAGTCTCCTCATAAGGGGACTGGACATCGCTTTTTGTGTAGTTATTGGAAAACGCAGCACGAGGCAGGAATTTGACATATATTGTCGAAATACGTACTTATAATATTGAAGAGAAGAGGTCATAGAGCTGTTTGCCAATTAAAATGGTCGTGACAGCAATAAAGAGTGGTTTGACATAACTGGCTCCATGACGGATCGCTATACGAGAGCCGACAAGAGCACCCGCAATCATAGCAATGCCCATTGGAAGGCCATAACCGAAATGAACGGAGCCGAGCAGCGCAAAGGCACACAGACTCGCCATATTGCTGGCCAAATTCAATACCTTGGCATTGCCCGATGCGCTAACAAAATCAAAGCCAAGCAGCAAAAACAGGAACAGCAGGAATGAGCCGGTTCCGGGGCCAAAGAAGCCATCATAGAACCCAAGAGCGAAGGCGCACAGAGCAGTGGCCAGCTTGATAGTCCTTGTCATCGGGCGCGGTTTCGTGAGTGCTCCCCAGTTTTTACGTATTAAGGTGTAAATTAGCAGTAGGACGAGCATACAAACCACTAACGGTCTTAAAAATGCGGACGGGACGAGATTCACAGTATACGTTCCAAGGATGGCGCCAATAAACGATAAGGGAAACAAAGCTAGCGTCAGCTTGCCATTTATTTTTCCGGAAAATAAGAAAGACAGTGTGCTGGTCATCGAAGCTAAGGTGCCGCCCAGCTTATTCGTGCCAAGCACCATGCTTGGAGATAATCCAGTAAGCAGAAGTGCGGGGACGGCAATGAGCCCACCACCCCCAACTACCGAATCAATGAATGCTGCGATAAAGCCGGCTGCGAGTAAAAACAACAGCATATCGGTTGATGGAAATTCCATGGTCGTGCTCCTCTGTAAGTTGCTAATTCTTGATATTGTATTAATATGTGTTGAACAACCTGTATAACCAAGTATAGGTAAAGTTAGATGGCTGCACAATACCCAATCCAGAGCAGGTGAACACAAGATGTTGTTCAAATTTCGATCACGCACGATTAAGCAGCATTTTCTGATTTGGTCGATTATGATAATTGTTGTATTTGGTTTGTTTATTAATGCAGCATTTTATTGGATCTATACCAACAATATTCATAAAGAGGTCAACGACCAGCTAGCTGAGAAGCTGACACTGCAGTCTCTCTACATTAATCGTTGGCTGGATGAGAGATCGGCCGATATTAATCAGATTGCTGGAAGACAAGATGTAAAGTCACTGAACTTGGAACTTATGCGAAATGATTTTTTGACCTTTATTAAAAATCAGTCGGAGTTCGGAGACCTCGGTTTTGTTAATATGTCTGGCGATATCATCATCAGTGCCATGAACCCGCAATCGAAAATGAATGTCAGGAATCAGGCATATTTTGAGCAGACCATGAAGGGGAAAATGTATATTTCTGAAGTCATGTTTCCCAGAGTTACCGGAGAACCGATCATCATCTTTTCCTCACCTGTCTATAATGCCAACGGCGAACCGCAGGGAATGATATATGGGTCAGTCAGGCTGGGAACAATTTCCCGGACGATACGATCGGTGCATTTTGGACAAGCAGGTGAGCAATATTTGATTGACGGCTCAGGGATGTTAATAACGGAAGCGCGTTTGGATATGCGTAAAGTATATGGCAGGGATAAAATCGATACGGAAATTTTGCAAAGAGCATTGACGGATTCAAACGACGATTCGATCTACACCAATTATCGTGGGGAAGAGGTGATCGGTTCTTATCAATGGACGAAGGATCGGCGCTGGATTATTGTAGCTGAGCTGAGGACCAGTGAAGTGTTTGCTGCCCGCTCCAATATTATGTGGGTTTTTGTTTTTATCACATTGTGCTTTCTAGTCGCGAGCTTATATGGCATTGTGCTGGTAACGCGGCGTGTGGAAAGACCTCTGGAGTTTTTGCAGCAAGGAACGAAGGTATTGAACGAGGGGCATTATGATTATCGGATTGACCCGAGTGTATTCAAGCATGCGCCTGTCGAGCTGAAAGAATTGTGTGACACCTTCAACATGATGAGTTTTAAGTTAAAAAGCACAGTTAGGCTGCTCGAAGAATATGCCTTGATTGATGCGTTGACTGAACTGCATAATCGTCGTTATTTAGCACAGGAAGGCAGTAAAATCATTGAAAAATGCGTCGAGACACAGCAGCCATGTACGATCATGATGATCGATGTCGATTATTTTAAAAAAGTGAATGATACTTACGGGCATCAGGTTGGGGATCGCGTGCTGCTCCATATTGCCAAAATTCTAAAGCTGCAAACCCGACCGTCTGATTTGGTTGCGCGTTACGGAGGTGAAGAGTTTACAGTGCTCGCGCAGCATACCGATCTGGATGAGGCGATTCTGATAGGTGAAGCGATCCGTAAAAAAATTGAAAATGAGCCTTACAGGGAAGAAGAGTTTCTTATACCTCTGACAGCCAGCGTAGGTATTGCCCAGCTGCCGTTTTTGTCTGAAACAGATATGACGGCGGATACTCGACTAAGTAGTCTCGCCGAAGCTGCTGACCGTGCTTTGTATAGAGCGAAGCAGAGCGGGCGCAACCGGATAGAGTCTCATTCAGATTGGATACAAGCTTAGACAGTCAGCGTTTTTTCGATTGCACAATCCCCTCGGACATGGTATTCTTCATGCGTAACCTGCTTATGCGGGTGCGCCGCAGGCGAATTATAACTTGGAAAGGTGTTGTTCACGTTGATTCACAAGCTGGAGCATATTGGCGTTATGGTTAAGGATATGGATGCCTCGATCCGTTTTTATACCGAGGTATTGGGATTGAGGCTCGTTAAGCGCAAAGCGCTTGCTGACGGAGTGGAATTGGGTTTCTTATCGTTTCCTGATTCGGACCAAGTGGAAATAGAATTGATCGGACGCGGCCATGATGGTCTTCCGGACAATGGAATTGTTCATCATATTGCATTTACTGTGAGCGACATTCAAGTAGAGATCGACAAGTTAAAAAGCCACGGAGTCAAGCTGCTTGACGAGACTCCCCGAACTATCCTGGATGGTGATCTTATAGCGTTCTTCTTTGGCCCTGACGGCGAGCGTTTGGAATTTTTTCAGCCCGCTGCAAAATAAATATTTGTATAACTAACTATTTATAAAAAAAAGCCGTCCTGAGTTCAGTTTCCTTGGGGCGGTTTTTGTTCATTCCATTTTATTCATATATTTGCTGTTTCAGAAAGCATACAAGGTGTAAATAAAAGAAGAGTTACTAATCTTACAGCCGCAACATCATATTTTGTCGCAACTTAGCTTGGAATAAGCTTATAATAGAAGTATATTTTTTAGATAGGAGGGCTTCGTGTGGCGAAGGCACAAGTGGATTATCAATCTTTTTTTGCACATGTCTATACATGTGCACCTATAGGAATTGCAATCATGTCCATTCAAGGCGAATGGCTGAAAGCTAATCCTGCCCTGTGCAGCATCTTGGGATATAACGAGGAAGAATTAATCAATCGATCCTCTAAGGAAGTACTGTATAACCACGACATGTTCATAGACGATCATCATATTCAACAATTAAGGACTGGTACTGCTGTATCTTATGAACTGGAGAGACAGTTTATCCGAAAAGACGGCAGTATCATTTGGGCTTCGTTGCACGTATCCCTCGTACGAGACGAACATGAAGGCACACCGCTTTATTTCGTTACACATCTGAGTGATGTTACCAACAAAAAAGTAACCGAGCACAAATTATCGGAAATCGAGCGACTGTATACGATGATATTGGACAATGCTCAGGATGTGATCACTTATTCAACCCCAGATGGAATTATAGGCTACTGCTCGCCTTCTATTTATGATCTACTAGGGTATAGACCGGAAGAGATTATAGGGAAGACTAATATGGACATCTACCATCCCGACGATGTGGGAGGGCAGGTGGACAAGAACTGTTCCGAAACAGGTATTTACACTTGCCGAGTTCGGCACAAGAACGGCAAATATTTGTGGTTCGAAACCTCATATAAAAAAATTCGGGATGAACAAGGCAATATGACATCGGTTTTTGGTATTGGTCGAGATATTACGGAACGTAAGAAGCATGAGGAGAATCTGTCAGAGGCACAACGGATCGCTTTATTGGGCAGCTGGGAGCTGGATATTGCTAGGGAAGAATTGGTGTTTTCCGATGAAATCTACAACATTTACAATCTGACTCGCGATCCGAAGCCTAACAGCATACACAAATTCATTAATCTGATTCACCCTCTGGATCAACAACAATTCATAGAAGAACTGGAGAATGCCAAAAAAGGGCATGAATTAGACAAAGAATTCCGCCATTTGCATTTGGACGGGACGATCAAATATTTGAATGTGCGTGGAGTTACGACAATGGGTAACAACGGCATCGCAGTGAAATTAATCGGAACCATTCAGGATATTACGGAGCATAAGCGTGTCGAGCTCAAGCTGCAAGAAAGCATAGAACGCTACACTTCGTTAAAGAAATATAACCATGATGCCGTATTTTCGCTGGATTTGGAAGGTAATATCATTAATACGAATCAAAAGGCCGAGCAATTTACCGGTTTTATTGTACAGGAGATGGCAGGACTTAACTTTTCCAGATTCATCGGCATCGGTAACCTCAAGAGAAAGCTTTCCGCATTAGTGAGAGATGGCAGTTCTGAGAAGGTTATCGATAAAATTACACAAAAGAATGGACAAATCATGGAAGTGTTAACAACGGTAGCGCCTATTATCGTTAATGAAGAAACCGTTGGTTACTATATTATTGCCAAAGATATTACGGAACAGAAGAAGCTGTTGGTTGCCAAGGAAGCCGCAGAAAAAACAAACAAGGCGAAAAGTGAGTTTTTGGCTATGATGAGCCATGAAATCCGTACCCCCATGAATGGGGTTATCGGGATGACGCATTTGCTTCAGGATACAACGGAACTGGATGCCCAACAGGAAATCTATGTCGATATTATTCGAAAAAGCGGCGATTCGCTGCTGTCGATCATCAATGATATTTTGGATTTTTCCAAAATCGAGTCGGGTAAGACAGATCTGGTGGAAGCTCCTATGGATATCCGCGAATGTATAGCTGAAACGCTAGACGTTCTCTCTTCTAAATCTGCTGAGAAGAATCTGGAAATGACCTATTCCGTTCATTCTCATGTGCCAAGTGTACTTGTTGGTGATGCTGATCGTCTGAAACAGGTGCTGTTGAATCTCATTGGGAATGCAGTTAAGTTTACCTACACAGGCGGTGTCTCTATTACCGTTGAGAAATGGCTGCACACCTTGAACTCCTTGCATCTTCAATTTACGATCCGAGACAGCGGAATCGGGATTCCCGAGGACAAAATAAATCAGCTGTTCCAGCCCTTTTATCAATTGGATCATTACATGACCCGCAAATCTGAGGGAACGGGACTTGGGCTCGCGATCAGCAAGAAGCTTGTAGAAAAAATGGGTGGAGACATCTGGATAGAGCCTACGATTGGCCCGGGAGCGACCTTTGTATTTACGGTTGCCCTTAAAGAAGAGAAGCCGATAAAAGAGGTTGATCCAGACGAGTTGTTGATGGAAGAAAAGGTTATAAAAAAATCGTTGAAAATCCTGGTTGCTGAAGATCATGAGATCAATCAACTGGTGCTGAGAAAAATGCTGGAGAAGATGGGCCATACCATCACAATCGTTGAAAATGGTAAAGAGGCTGTTAACGCCGTAACCTTCGAAGCATTTGACCTGATTTTTATGGACGTGCAAATGCCGCTTATGAATGGCCTTGAAGCTACAAAAGCCATTAAAGGCAGCTTGTTGAACGGAGATTGCCCCGTTATTATAGCGGTTACTGCCAATGCTCTCACGGGTGACCGGGAAAAATGTATAGAAGCAGGTATGGACGATTATATTAGCAAGCCTTACAAGCGTGAGATGATTTCTGAAAGGATTGGCAAATTTTTCCCGGATTAGGGAGGATAGAGGATAGCCTATGGGGAGAACAGCGATCGTTGCTGGAGCTTCAGGACTGATAGGAACTGAGCTCGTTGCATGTCTGATGAACGAGCCCTCCTATGAGCGGGTGGTAATTTTGGTGAGGAAGCCTATCCATATCGTGCATCCCAAATGCATACAGGTGATAACCAATTACGAGCAGCTTGAAGACGAGATCAAAGCGTATATGGCGGAATCGGATCTTTTTTGCTGCTTGGGCACTACGATCAAGAAAGCTGGGACGAAGGAGCAGTTCCGCAAGGTTGACCTTGAATATCCGATGCGGCTGGGTAAGCTGGCGAAGACATATCATGCAGCATATTTTGGAATAGTTACAGCTTTAGGGGCTAATGCCCAATCTTCTATTTTCTACAGTCAGGTGAAAGGGCAGGTAGAGGCTGATCTTGAGCAGCTGCAGCTACCAGCGTTACACCTATTTCGTCCCTCCTTGCTGCTCGGAGAACGATCGGATGTACGTACTGGCGAAAGGATCGGAGCTGTCTTATCCGTTGCCGTGACACCTTTACTCATAGGAGGCCTGCAAAAATATAAGCCCATTCATGTAAAAACCGTTGCCAAGGCAATGCTTCATACGGCTTTATTGGGTAATAGAGGAATACATAGGTATCAATACGAGCAGATCGAAGAGCTTGCCGCTAAATAAGCCTGCGAAACGTCAGCCTGCGGAACGATATTTGGCCGCGCCGCGGATGCTTACGATATAAGTTTTCTTCGAAAACTCTGGAGCTGGATGCTTACGAAGTAAGTTTTCTTCGAAAACTCTGGAGCTGGATGCTTACGAAGTAAGTTTTCTTCGAAAACTTTGAGGAGGAATCAGAATGGTACGTAAGATTGTTTTTATTCAGGAAATTACCGAAACACATGAAAAGCAGATCCGCAGCATTGCACGTGATTGGGAGCTAATCAGCGGCAAGGATCAAGAGCTGTGGCTGCCTCATCTGGCGGAAGCTGAGATTGTGGTAGGTTGGAATTCGACAGTAGCTAAGGAGTGTCTGCAATCGGATACCATGTTACGTTGGATACAAAGCTGGGGTGCTGGCGTAGATACAATGCCATTAACTGCAATAGGCGAATATGGGGTTCTATTAACCAATTCCAGCGGCGTACATCCGAATCCGATTTCAGAATCCATCTTTGCCATGATGCTTGGATTAACCCGTCAGCTGCAGCGGTCGATACGTAATCAGCTGCAGCATAAGTGGAAACAGCTGAAAGATCTTGGTGAAATTCATGGAAAAACAATTGGCATTCTCGGGGTCGGCTCGATAGGCTTGGAGGTAGCCAAAATATCCAAAGTATTCGGGATGAACGTTATTGGCGTTAAACGTACATTATCCGAATCGGTATACGTGGACCGTATGGTATTGATGGATAGCTTGGAAGAGGTACTGCGCGAGAGTGATTATATTGTGAATACATTGCCACACACCTCAGAGACGAACCATGTGATGGGACGCGCCCAGTTTGCTGCCATGAAGGATTCGGCTTTTTATATCAATATCGGACGAGGCGGGACGACAGATACGGAAGCCTTGGTTGAAGCGCTTCAGCATGGCACGATTGCCGGGGCAGGTCTTGACGTATTTGAAGTAGAGCCGCTGCCAGCGGATCATGTGCTATGGGATATGGATAATGTCATCATCTCAGCCCACAATACGGGGATTACCCAATATTATGAGGAGCGGGCCATGCAAATATTTCTGCGTAATCTAATGGATTATGTAGAGGGCAGAGAGCCTCAGCTCAATCGGGTTAACTTGGCACAGCAATATTAATTGAATAGCTGTAAAGGCAAAAACATCCCAGGCTGCGGCAATTAGCAGTTAGGGATGTTTTTGCTGAGAACATCACTTGCTTGGCTTATAGATTCATTCGCAAACATAACGTGTTATTACTTGTTCTGGCTGCCTGACGATCATCGATCTTTGTTCTTTCATCCCCAATTAGTCGTGCATAGCTGCTTGTCTTTTGAACTGATCCTCCAGTACGAGACAAGCCATAGCTTCAATTACAGGAACAATCCTAGGGCAGATACAAGGGTCATGTCTGCCTTCAGTAACGATGGATTGCTCTTCACCGTTAACGTTTATCGTCTGCTGCGGGACTGAAATGGAGGAGGTGGGTTTTACCGCAACACGGAACACAATTTCTTCCCCGGTGCTGATTCCCCCAATAATTCCGCCTGCATGATTGCTCATAAAACCAGATGTCTGCATCTGATCATTGTGCTCACTGCCTAACATGTCCGCTGCCGCGAAACCCGCTCCATATTCAATGCCTTTAATTGCGCCAATTGAGAGCATCGCGCGTGCCAGCTCGGCATCCAGCTTATCAAACACCGGTTCTCCTATACCCGGCAGGACACCACGGATTCTGCATTCCACAATGCCTCCACAGCTATTTCCGACAGCGGCCAGCGCTTCAATCTTCGCAATCATGGCTTTTGCTGCCATGGGGTCGCAGGCACGGGCGGCATTGCGCTCTATTTCTTGCTCATCAAACGTCTCACATTGAATTCCGCCGATTGCTTTTGTATAAGCAACAATACTGACGCCTCTGCGTTCCAGCAGCTTGCGTGCCACGGCTCCTGCTGCAACACGTCCTGCTGTTTCCCGTCCCGAAGCTCTGCCGCTTCCCCGATGATCACGAATTCCATATTTTTGCAAATAGGTAAAGTCAGCATGTCCCGGGCGAAAAGCATGCTGGATATCGTTATAGGCTGAAGACTGCATATCGTGATTATGCATCACCATACATAGCGGTGTTCCTGTAGTTTTGCCTTCATACATTCCGGAAAGAATATGCACAATGTCTGATTCTTTGCGTGGTGAAGTAACCGTGGATTGCCCCGGTTTTCTACGGTCCAATTGGATTTGGATATAAGCCTCATCGATTTCAATACCTGGCGTAACCCCATCGACAATGACGCCAACAGCGGCACCATGGGATTCACCAAAAGTCGTAATTTTAAAAACCTCGCCGAATGAATTTCCAGCCATGATTAAAACCTCCTGATATACGGCTGCAGCTCGTTGTTGTGATAGTCTTAATAATACCATTCCATTCTGAGATAAATAAAATCGAAATTTTAAAGGCATGACATAGATAATTTCAATATCACAATGAATTGATAAATGGTATTACAGAGATATTTACTTACGTGATTGGATTTTAATGATATATAATCTAACGTATTGTGATATATAAAGACTTAAAAATGGATTATATCAAAAATAAATATTATTGTGTTATATATATGTTATATTAATTACTAATGAAAGGGTTTTCTTTTTAAAAAAGTGTTGACTGTGAATGTTTTTAAATATATATTAATATAAAGAAAAAAAATTAGATCATCTAAAAAATTTTAATATAGGTGTGTGATGTGAAATGGAAAGTGTCAAACTTGAACTTGATTTTTTAACCTCAATGATTAATGGGATCGCCGCTCAGTTCGGAGATAAATGCGAGGTTGTTCTGCATGATTTGACTCAAAATTACGATAGTACTATCGTTGCCATCAAAAACGGCCATATTACAGGTAGAAGAATTGGTGATTGCGGCAGTAATCTAGGGCTTGAGGTACTTCGGGGCACGGTTAAGGATGGAGACCGTTACAATTATCTGACGCAAACGAAGGAGGGGAAAATTTTGAGGTCCTCTTCCGTATATATTAAAAATAGTCAAGGTGAAACGATTGGCGCCGTCTGTATGAATCTGGATATTTCTGATTTCATTTTGGCCGAGAACACGATCAAATCAATTACGATGCGCAATAATACCTCAGAGGTAGAAGAAGTATTTGTAAAAGATGTGAATGAGCTTTTGGATTTTTTACTGCAGGAATGCCAGAATGAAATCGGAAAGCCTGTCACCCATATGTCCAAGGAAGAAAAGCTTAAAGCAATCCAATATCTCGATAATAAAGGTGCGTTTTTGATCAAAAAGGCTGGAGATAAAGTGTGTAAATTTTTTGATATTTCCAAGTTCACCTTGTACAACTACCTGGATGATGTTCGTACCACACAAAAGGATATGCTTCAATCTAAATTATAAGGGGGGAGCTTCATTTCCTTCCTTATACAGCAATTTGACTTTGTTTATTGATTCATAAATAAGTTACATAGTAAGAATGTTGAGTAATTATGGAAAAAGGAGGTTCCTCTATGGTTCAGCCACTTCTATCGGTTGAAAATTTAAAAACATTTTTTATTAAGGGGGATGTAGAGGTTCATGCTGTAGATGGCATCGATCTCACGATTTACCCGAAGCAAATCGTCTGTATTGTCGGAGAATCAGGCTGCGGCAAAAGCATGACGTCCTTATCTATTATGGGATTGGTTCCGAAGCCGCATGGACGTGTGGTCGATGGACAGATTTGGTTCGGAGGTCAGAATTTACTGGGAATGACGGAAAGCCAACTGTCTACGATCCGTGGGAACGATATCTCGATGATTTTTCAGGAACCGATGACTTCGTTGAATCCTGTGTTGACGATCGGGGATCAGATGACAGAGGTGCTGCTCAGGCACCGTAACATATCGAAGCTGCAAGCGCTTCAAAAAGTTATTGAAATGCTGGAGTTCGTTGGTGTAGCGAGAGCGAAAGATATTGTGAAGGAGTATCCGCATCAATTTTCCGGTGGCATGCGCCAGCGTGTGATGATCGGTATGGCTATGATTTGCGAGCCAAAGCTGCTGATTGCGGATGAACCTACAACAGCTCTTGATGTGACCATACAGGCACAAGTGCTTGATCTAATGAAACGGATGCGTGATGAATTTGAAACCTCGGTGATGATGATTACCCATGATTTGGGTGTGGTAGCTGAAATCGCTGATCAGGTTGTCGTTATGTATGCGGGTCAGGTTGTTGAAAGTGCATCTGCCGATCATCTGTTTGAGGATCCTCTTCATCCCTATTCCCAGGCGTTGTTGAAATCCATTCCGTCGCTTGATGAAGAGAAGGAAATATTGTACTCGATTCCAGGTACGGTTCCGGATTCTTCAAAGTATCCGACAGGATGCCGGTTTGCGGAACGCTGCGAGTGGACACAGCCTTCCTGTATTGAAAAAATGCCGGAGCTGCGCGAAGTAAAGCCCGGACAGTTCGCCCGATGTGATCTCATCTAGCAGAAAGGAGGGAATCTATGAGCAATCAGTTGTTGGAAGTTTCCAATCTCAAAAAGTATTTTCCGATTCAAGCAGGACTCATTCGTAAAACCATAGGGCATGTGAAAGCGATAGATGATGTTTCCTTTCAATTAGGCTATGGTGAAACGCTTGGCATAGTCGGTGAGTCGGGTTGTGGGAAATCGACCTTGGGTCGAATGATCATGCGCGTTCTGGAGCCGACAGCAGGAAGTATCCTATTCGATCAACAGGATATTACTCAAATGCACGGAAACACGCTTCGCCGCACCCGTCGTAATTTCCAAATGGTATTCCAGGATCCGTATGCATCGTTGAATCCAAAAATGACGGTTGCGGATATTATTGCAGAGCCGCTTCTCGTAAATGGAATTATGAATCGCAGCGAAGCATCGGTCAAGGTCAATCAACTATTGGATCTGGTTGGCTTGCGTGAAAAGGATTTAAGGAAATACCCGCATGAGTTTTCCGGGGGCCAAAGACAGCGTATTGGTATTGCGCGGGCTTTATCTTTAAGCCCAAAGCTGATAGTGGCGGATGAGGCGGTCTCGGCTCTGGATGTATCCATTCAGGCACAGATTCTGAATCTGATGATGGATTTGAAGAAGGAGTTTAAACTTTCTTATATTTTCATTTCGCATAATCTTTCCGTAGTCAAGCATATCAGCAACCGCGTCGGTGTGATGTATTTAGGACATCTGGTGGAGATCGGGGATAAGGACAGTTTGTACCAAGAACCACTTCATCCTTATACAAAAGCGCTTTTATCCTCTTCACCCGTTACGAAAAGAGGGGCAAAGCGGGAGAAAATTATTTTACAGGGGGAAGTCCCGAGCCCTGCTAATCCACCGCAAGGCTGTCCGTTTCATACACGCTGTTCGCAGGTGATGGATGTTTGCAGAACGGCCCGGCCGCAGCTGCAGGAAATAAAGCCAGGGCATTACACAGCTTGTCATTTATACGAAACGGTAGGTGTGCAGTTATGAGTGATCCGATTTTGGTACAAGTTATTGACCCTATACAGCAGCAGACCTATAAGGCTCTTCTGAAAAAGACGGCTGAAGGCTATCGTCTTGACCGTTCAATTACCAACCATCCATTTCAGGAGCCGGAGTTTTATTTGAGTCCGGGATGGATCGATCTGCACGCGCATGTATATGACGGTGTTGCCAACCTGAGTGTGCCGGCCGATGCAGCTGGTATTCACAGCGGTGTTCATCTGGTTGTTGATGCAGGAAGTGCCGGCGAAGCAACGTTATCCGGACTACGCAAATATGTGGCCCCGACCTCCCGAACGGATATTAAGGCATGGCTCAATATTAGCTCGATTGGACTGGTGCATCTTCGTGAGGTGGCTACCCTGGATCATATTGATATCGATAAAACGGTAAAAGCTGTCTTGGATAATCGCGATTTTGTATGCGGCATCAAAGTCCGCTCAAGCGGTGCTATTGTAGGTACGATGGGGCTTCAGCCACTTCAACTGGCTAAACTAGCAGCACGAGAGTCCGGTGTTCCAATTATGGTCCATATCGGAGAAGCACCCCCGCTAATCGATGGCGTTCTGGATCTTTTGGATGAGGGGGATGTAATCACCCATTGTTTTCACGGGAAAACAGGAACCCCTTGGAACAAGGACGGCAGGCCTACAGCAGCCCTGCAGAATGCCATTGACCGGGGAGTGAAGCTTGATGTGGGACATGGGGCAGCGAGCTTCAATATCGAAGTATGCCAGAATGCATTGGCAGCCGGCTTCTATCCGCATACGATCAGTACGGATGTTCATATTCGCAATATCCGCGGTCCCGTTTATGATCTACCGACAACGATGACCAAGCTGTTAGCCTGTGGGATGACGCTTGAACAGGTCATTGCCGCCGTCACGGCTGCTCCTTCGCAAATTTTACAGCTGGATCATTGGTGTAGATTGGATGGCAGCATTGAGCGGGCGACCCTATTCCGTGTTGATGGTCAACGTCCGGAAGGACGCGATTATCGCGATTCGCAAGGCAATACCCTTGTACCTCAGCAGTACATTCAACCAACCGGGATTATAACTGCAGGTCAATATACAGCGTGCTAGCTGCTGTAGGATCCGTAATTATATAAGCGTGCAGATTGCATTTCAGACAAGTCATGAAGAGGCAATATCATTCAGCTAATACATTAGAGGAGGAATTATTGTGAGATTGAAGCTATTTCTGGCAGCCCTGTGTTTGATGATCGTTTTATCCGCTTGTACGAACTCGGGTGGCAGTTCGTCTACTCCTGTCGCTGACAAAGGGAACGGAGCCACTCCCTCCAAACCGGGCAAGGATACGTTAACGGTAGCGCAGGAAATCGACGCAGGGACCCTGGACCCGCAAAAGCAGGGCAAAATACCGGATATGAGTATCTTGATTAACATGTTTGACACACTGGTTACTCGCGATGAGAACAATAAATTGGCTCCATCTCTGGCTACCGAATGGAAGGCAGTAAATGATACTACGTGGGAATTCAAGCTTAGAGAAGGCGTGAAATTTCATAACGGTGAGCCATTTAATGCAGAAGCAGTAAAATTCAGTATGGATCGTCTTAATAATCCGGATACCAAATCACCGATTGTTGAGCTGAAAACCGTCAAAGAGGTTGTTGTTGTTGACGCCAAGACGGTGAAAATTATTACTGAGGGTCCTGATCCGATTCTACCCAACAAAATGACGCTGTTCGGCGGAACCATAGTACCTCCTCAATACATAAAGGAAAAAGGTGATGACAATTTTGCCAAAAATCCGGTAGGAACAGGTCCTTTCAAATTCGTTTCTTGGCAAAAAGATAGTCAAATCACGATGGAAGCCAATGCTGATTACTGGCAGGGAGCAGCCAAATTCAAGAAGCTGGTTTTCAAAATCATTCCAAATCCCTCCAACATGGCAGCAGCGATCCGTGCAGGAGAAGTTGATATAGCAGCTGGTATTAAGCCGGATGTGGCTACGCAGCTGAAAAGTCAAACAGAGCTTAAAGTCGTATCCAGTCCTGGGATCCGAACGTTCTATATTTCATTGGATACAAAGGAAGGTCCTTTAGCCAAGAAGGAAGTGCGCCAAGCGCTCAACTATGCAATTGATGTAAATACGATGATTAAAACTGTATTGGACGGAAACGCTGTACGTGTATCTACCTTAATTCCTAAGGAAAACTTCGGATTCGATCCGGCTATTGCACCGTATGAATACAATATCGAGAAAGCCAAGCAGTTGCTGACGCAGGCAGGTTATCCGCAAGGGTTCGCAATGACGCTGGATGCTGACAATCTTGAGGTGAACAACGTTCAGGTCATTGCCGCCCAGCTGGAGAAAATAGGAGTGAAGGTTCAACTGAACCTGATGGACAGCAAAACTTTATCGGCTAATCTGGTTGCTAAAAAGACTTCACCTATGTACTTTATCGGAAATACTGGATGGACGATGGATGCCCTGAGTAATTTTCAATCGTACCTCAAGAGCGACAGACGCTATAACAGATTTGTCAATGCTGAGATTGATAAGCTAGTCGATGAGGAAGAACAAACGATTGATTCGCAAAAACGCCAAGTTTCATTTACAAAGCTGCAAACAATTTTGAAAGAAGAAGCGCCTTTCATCTATTTGTATCAAATTAATGGCCTATATGGAATCCGTAACAATATCGAATGGAAACCAAATCCGGTCGGCATCTTGTCCATGTACAAAGCATCCATTAAATGATTTGTCTGCTGCGGGGGTGACATCTATTGCTATCTTATATATTGCGTCGCTGCTTTTATGCCATATTTGTGTTATTTGGGGTAGCGACTGTCGTCTTTCTTATTACAAGGCTGACCGGAGATCCGGTAGCTATCATGCTGACTCCCGATGCCACTGTTGAGCAGGAGCAGGCGCTCCGGCATTCTCTGGGTATGGATAAACCGGTCTTTGAGCAGTATGTGATTTATATCTGGAACCTATTGCAATTAAACTTCGGAGTTTCACTACGCTATGGTGAATCCACACTGCAGCTTATTATGGAAAGAATGCCGGCAACAATTCAGCTCGCTGGTGCAGCCTTGCTGTTTTCACTTGTCGTTGCTATTCCTGCCGGGATTATCTCAGCCATTAAAAGAGGTACGGTGATCGAAAAAGGATTGATGTCGTTAATTGTACTTGGACAATCGATGCCCGTCTTTTGGGTGGGGATTCTGTTAGTATTATTATTCTCCGTCCAATGGAGAATGTTTCCAACTGGTGGTATCGGCGGTATCAGCCATCTGGTTTTACCTGCTTTTGCGCTTGGTATACATCTTCTGGCGCTTGTGGCCAGGTTGCTAAGATCATCTTTGATTGAAGCTCTCGATTCCGATTATATTCGTACAGCCAGAGCCAAGGGGCTGGTTTCGCGGGTTGTGATTTCGAAGCATGCGCTGCGAAATTGTCTGCTTCCCGTTATTACGATTGTCGGCTTGGAGATCGGATCTTTATTGGGAGGCTCGGTAGTGACAGAAACCGTATTTGCTTGGCCTGGTGTCGGACAACTGTTGGTTCAATCAATTTATAATCGCGATTACCCACTGGTTCAAGGAGCAATCATTATTTTAGCTGCTATCTTTGTATTGGTTAATCTGATTGTTGATATCTGTTATGTGCTGGTTGATCCTCGTATCCAATATAAATAGGGGGGAGTACCTACGTTAAATCGAATATTGAAAGGGAAGTATGGCAGCCTGTTTAGCTGGATTTCGATGTGCGTGCTTGCCTGTTTTCTGATTATGGCTGTGGCTGCAGCAAAGTTGTCGCCTCATGATCCGAACGTTCAGGATTTATTAATGCGTTTTAAACCGCCTTTTTGGCTGAGCGGCTCCGAAGCCGGCTATTGGTTAGGCACCGATAATCTGGGGCGGGACCTGCTGAGCCGAATCATTTATGGCAGTCAGGTTTCCATACTCGTGGGTGTGGCAGCCGTGGTGATATCAGGTGTATTGGGTACGGTTATTGGTTTGTTATCGGGATTTTATAATGCATTGGATCATATTATGATGCGGATCGCAGATATCCAATTAGCGTTTCCCACGATACTTTTGGCTCTAGCTATCGTAGCTGTCATTGGCGGCGGCTTGAATAATTTAATCATTGTGCTTGGAATTACAGGATGGGTACCTTATGCAAGGGTTATCCGCTCTGAGGTTTTAAGTATACGCTCCAGTGATTTTGTCGTTGCAGCGCAAACCATTGGAGTCAGTGATTTTCGCCTGCTTTTCAGGCACATTCTTCCGAATATTTTCTCACCGGTTATTACGATAGCCACATTTCAAGTAGCATCTGCTATTATTGCCGAGTCCTCACTGAGCTTTCTGGGACTAGGTGTCCCTGTCAGTGTGCCTAGCTGGGGGAATATGCTGAATCAAGGCCAGCTGTATATGGAATCGGCTTGGTGGATATCGGTGTTTCCGGGCTTGTCCATTATGCTGATTGTGCTGTCCATTAACATTATGGGTGATGTCTGGAGAGATATCCTGAACCCCAAGGCAAAAGGTCGCTAGACGGACGATACTAATATCACAATTTATACGTTTTCAGTGGAGCTGACAAGACACGAATGCCCTTCTTCGTAAGGGCTTCGTAGAGGCTTTTCTTAAAGTCAGCTTTCCTAAGGAAAGCTCTAAGGAGGACAAAAGCAGATGGCTTGGTCGTATGCAACTGATTATTCATGCGATGATTGCGCGAAGCGCTTCGATTTATCACAACCATTAAATACGTGCCCGAGCTGCGGTGGACTGCTGGAGATTCATTATGATCTGGACCGGATGAAGCTTGATCTGCAGCCGGAGCATTTTAACGCACGCGAGCCGTCGATGTGGCGTTGGCATGAATTTTATCCCCTGAAGCACCCAAGTAACATGGTGTCGATGGGTGAGGGCGGCACACCTCTGCTACCTTCTGTCTACGCCGGTCGTAAGCTTGGCTTGTCCAGGCTCTATTTCAAGAACGATGCTTTGATGCCAACAGGCAGCTTCAAGGATCGCGGATTCAGTCTGGCGGTCAGCTTTGCCCGGGAGCTTGGGATCTCACGAGGTCTTACTTACAGCTCTGGGAATGCGGGAGCCTCCTTTGCCGCTTATGCCAGTCGTGCCGGATTAGACGCGACGGTGCTGGTTGAATATTTGGCTAATCCTATAAAAAAGTCGATTATAAGCTTGTATGGCGCACATACGGCTGCATTGTATTTTGAGAGCATGACCGATATTACTAAGATGCTTGAGCAGGCAGTACGGGAGCTCGGATTATATCAGTTTGTTAACTTTATTAATCCGACAAGGCATGAAGCGATGAAGAGCTATGCTTATGAAATCAGTCAGGCTTTGGGCTGGAAGGCTCCAGATGTAATGATTCATCCTGTTGGTACAGGTGGCGGCATTTGGGGAGCTTGGAAAGGATTTCGTGAGCTGCAGCAGTTGGGCTGGATCGATGCGCTCCCCCGAATGGTCGCTGTGCAGCCGTATGCTACAGGACCGATTGTTCGGGCATTCAAGCAAGGGGCCAGACATGCTGAAAAGTATGGCGATCCTACGCAAACCATTGCGCAAAGTATTGCGGCTGATGCTCCCATTCAAGGCGGTCGTAGGGTATTAAACGCTGTTTACGATTCTGGGGGCTTCGCGGAATCCGTAACAAATGAGGAAATTATCGAAGCGGTGCAATGGCTGGGCAGCGAAGGAATTTGCGCCGAGCCTGCGTCCGCTGCCTCTCTTGCGGCTTTGAAGCGCGCTGTGGATCAAGGTATTGTGCAGCCTGATGATTGCGTCGTATGCGTGATTACCGGAAGCGGCTTGAAACAGCCGTCGGTAATTCAGCAGGCGGCAGCTGAATCTGAACTGAAGTTGAATGCAAGCTTTGATGATTTGAATAAGTTGTTGGCCAAACTGTGGCCTTGAATACCGGATAAGCTGTTTCAAAGCACAGTCTTTTGAAAATTGAGGTTGGAGATGATTATGATGCAGCAGCCAAGCCCTGTAATTAAAGCATTAATGGAATGTATATCGCGTCCTACTCCGAATCCTCCTGGTGAAGTTGCTGTTGTTGCCGATTGGCTGGAGGTTTGGGCATTAAACTTTGGCGCTCAGGTCGTGCGGCAGACCGTGGAACCAGGCAAAGACAATGTGATAATAACGCTGGATTTGGGCCCAGGGCCTTGTCTTGTGTTCAATACTCATATGGATGTTAACGATCCGTCAGGACAAGTATGGTCGACTCCCCCATTTGAACCGAGGCTGAGTCTGGATGAGAGCAGATTGTATGGTGTTGGCGCTTGCGATGCCAAAGGCAGCTTGGTCAGCATGATGGCTGCGATGGAACAAGTTGCCAAAGAGCATGAGCATTTGCAGGGCAAGCTCGTACTTACCGCAGTAATGGGAGAAGAGGCTGGAGGTATCGGTTCCTTATTCTTGGTTCAGCAGGGAATGCAAGCGGATGGGGCTGTCGTAGGCGAGCCTACTGGTTTGGCCGTTGCAATTGCCCACAAAGGGACTTACATGCGGCGCTTGCGGTTTCGTGGACGTGCCGCACATTCCGGACGGCCGGAGCTGGGCGTCAATGCTATTGTCCATGCATCAAAATTTATTGTTGAGTATGAGAAGCTGAACAGCAAGCTGTCGCTAAATGCGCATCCGCTGCTTGGGCCGGCAAGTGCAGCCGTGACGATTATACAAGGTGGAACGCGTCAAAATACAATTCCCAATCTATCAGAAATCATCATTGACCGACGGTTGATACCGGGTGAAACTCATGCTGATGCTGATCGTGAGCTGGAGCAAATTCTCGGTGTGATGCAAGAAACGATACCCGAGCTTACGATAGATCCGATTGAAGTCGTTGTGGCAACGATTCCATCAGAAACTTTGGCAGACAAGGAAATCGTAAGTATTTCTCTTGAAGCAGTGGAGCATGTGTTAGGGGAGCAGCAGCATGCCCATGGTTTCAGAGCAGGTTGTGATATGAGCAAGCTGGTCACGATCGCAGGCATTCCCACCATTATATTGGGACCCGGCAGTCTAGATCAGGCGCATGCGCCAGATGAATTTGTCGAGATTGCTCAGGTTGAGCAAGCGGCACAAATATATGAGCGTATTGCCCGACAATTTTTAGGTAGGTGATTCTATGAGTAAACTTAAACATTTTTTGCAGCAATCCCGTGATCGCGGATCATTTTCCGGGGCTGCATATTCAGTTGGTAATTCCGCAGGTATCGTCGAGCGAGGTACGGTTGGGACCCTTTCCTGGGATGGACCCTCCGTGGAATCGGATAGTTTATGGGACCTAGCCTCCGTGACCAAGCCAATCGCGATACTTCCATTAATGGTCATGCTGGAGCAGGGCAAGTGTTACTTAGATGATGTTATCACTCATTTTTTACCTGAGTACAAAGATACGGATAAAGCCAATATTACGTTACGGCAGCTCCTGTCGCATTCCAGTGGAATACCGGGGCAGCAGCCATTGTACCAAACATCGCCTACGAAACAGGATCTGATGGCTGCTGTGAGGTCCCTTCCACTACGATATTCGCCGGGTACCGATGTTGAATATACATCCCAAGGCTATATGATTCTAGGTGACATTATAGAATCAATTGCCGGCGCCAGTCTCGATATCGTTTTGCAGCAAATGGTGTTGGATCCGATTGGCTTGTGTCAAACGATGTTCAATCCGCCGAAAAGCCTGCATCATCGTATTGCCGCAACCGAATATTGCGAATGGCGTCATGCTGTCGTAAAGGGTGAGGTGCATGACGAAAATGCTGTCGTATTGGGGGGAATCGCCGGACATGCGGGTTTGTTCAGCACGGTCGATGATATGAGTCTGCTTTGTCAAACGATGCTCCGGTTAGGTGAAACCGCTCAAGGGCGTTTTTTACAGCCAGAGACCGTTCGTATGATGACTTGCAATGAGACACCCTCCTTAAAATTGAGCAGAGGGCTGGGATGGCAGGGGAGGGATCGACATGATTCTCCGGCCGGAGATTTGTTTTCCTTGTCCTCCTATGGGCATACCGGATTCACAGGAACAAGCATATGGATGGACCCGGAAGCGGACGTTTTCGTTGTGCTTCTGACGAATCGTGTACATCCGACACGTGCGAATCAGACTATTAAAAGGATCCGATCCATTTTTCACAATCTGGCTGTGCTATCAATGGGAAATTCCGAGAGCAAGCAAGGAGAAGCTTATGCGGATAGCTGAGATTGAAACTAGACGGCTGGCCGTAGCTTTGAAAAAACCATTTAAAACTGCGCTCCGTACGGTACATATCGCCGAATCGGTGGTGGTTCGAATACGCTGTAACAATGGGCTGGAGGGCATAGGGGAAGCGCCCCCGACGATGGCTATTACCGGAGAAAGTCTGGAAAGCATCGAGGCCTTTATTCAAATCATCAAGCCGGTCCTTATCGGGCAAAATCCGCTTGAGTATGAACGGGTATTCCCTTTATTGCAGCAGGCAGCAGTAGGAAATAACAGCGCCAAAGCGGCAGTTGACATGGCTCTCTATGATTTGATCGGGCGATACTGCAAGCTCCCTCTATACCAGCTGTTGGGTGGTTATCGCAAAGAGATCCAAACCGATTATACGGTAAGCGTTAATTCTCCCGAAGAAATGGGAGAGGATGCTGTTGATTACGTGAATAGCGGCTTTACGGTGCTGAAGATCAAGGTTGGTCTTGACGACATTCATAAGGATTTGGAACGGGTTCAGGAGATTCGTAATCGTATCGGCTATACGATCAAGCTGCGGCTTGACGCCAATCAAGGTTGGGAAGCCAAGTCGGCGATTCGCGCCATCCGTACGATGGAAGACAGAGGTTTGGATATCGAGCTGGTCGAACAGCCGGTCAAAGCTCATGATCTTACCGGTCTTAAAAAAGTTACTGATGCTGTAGACACGCTAATTATGGCAGATGAGAGTGTATTCAGTCCTCTGGATGCATTCGAGGTATTGAAACATCGCGCTGCCGATTTAATCAATATCAAATTGATGAAGGCGGGCGGTATTTACCGTGCAGAAACGATAAACCGTATGGCAGAAACATGTGGAGTGGCCTGTATGGTCGGAAGTATGATCGAATCGCGGATTGGCATCTCGGCAGCCGTGCATTTTGCTGCGAGTAAAAAGAATATAACCCGATTCGATTTTGATACTCCCCTTATGATGGTGCGGGATGCCGTTCAAGGCGGAGTTATGTATGATGGGAAAACCATCAAGCTTCCCGATACTCCGGGAATAGGTATTGTCGACATCGATTGGTAAAGAACGAAGAAAATAAAAACGTGAATTTTCAGGAGGAACATCATGGGTATTATATCGGATAGATTAAAGGAATTAGGAATCGAGCTGCCGCTGCCAGGAGCTCCGGCAGCACTTTATATCCCGGCGGTCACAGTTAATAATCTGGTCTATACATCAGGTAATGACTGCCGTATTAATGGAAAGCTTATCTTTGAAGGGAAGCTGGGCAAGGATCTAACCATAGAACAGGGACAACAGGCAGCCCGCCAAACCATGATTAACCTGCTCGGTGTTTTACAGGCTCATCTGGGTGATCTGGATCGAGTGGAAAAAATTGTTAAATTATTGGCCTTTGTTAACAGTGCAGAGGGGTTTACAGATCAGCCCTATGTTATTAACGGGGCTTCGGAGCTGCTGCAAACGTTGTTCGGGGAAGAAGGCAGACACGCTAGATCGGCTATCGGTACGTCAGAGTTACCTTTTAACACGCCTGTTGAAATTGAAATGATCGTTCAAATCAAGGCCTAGGACGTACAGGCTGCTCCCATTTCTGTGTTCGTGCTATCGGCCTCATATTTTAGCAATCATATGAATGATTACCATATAGCCAAGGAGGGTGAAACGATGATTATAGGTATACCGAAAGAACTGAAAAATAATGAGAATCGTGTTGCGATGACTCCTGCTGGCGCCGAAGTGTTAAGGATCAATGGCCACGAGGTTTATATCGAACAAGGGGCTGGGCTCGGCAGCGGATTCCAGGATGAGGAATATCGTGTACAAGGCGCACGGATTCTGGACACTGCAGCAGAGGTTTGGGCAAAAGCGGATATGATTATGAAAGTGAAGGAGCCGATTCCTCAAGAGTATGCCTATTTCAGAGAAGGTCTCCTTTTGTTTACTTACCTGCATCTTGCCCCAGAGCCGGAATTAACGAAGGCATTGGTTAATCAAGGGATGATTGCAATCGCTTATGAGACGATCCAACTGGATGACCGCTCCCTTCCGTTGTTAACTCCAATGAGTGAGGTGGCTGGACGAATGGCCGTACAGATCGGAGCTCAATTTCTTGAGAAGCCGTATGGGGGGAAGGGGATTCTCCTTGGAGGTATACCGGGTGTGCAGCCCGCTGAGGTCGTGATTGTCGGGGGAGGCATTGTCGGAACGAATGCTGCCAAGATGGCGCTGGGGACGGGGGCCCGTGTTACACTGCTTGATGTGAATGCGGATCGGCTTCGTTATTTGGACGATATTTTTGGCGGGCGTCTCACTACTTTGATTTCCGATCCCTATCATATTGAGCAGGCGGTGAACAAGGCTGATTTATTGATCGGCGCCGTTCTTATTCCCGGCGCACGTGCGCCCAAGATTGTAAAAGAATATATGATTCAAGGAATGGCTCCGGGGTCTGTCATTGTAGACGTGGCTATTGATCAAGGCGGCTCGATCGAAACGATAGACAGGGTGACGACTCACTCTGACCCCATTTATGTCAAACATGGCGTTGTTCATTATGCCGTTGCCAATATGCCTGGTGCTGTCGCAAGAACATCGACTTTCGGCTTGACCAATGTGACGGCTTCTTACGCGGTACTCATTGCCAATAAAGGAATACGACAAGCTGTTATCGACAATAAAGCACTTTCCAGAGGCGTCAATGTGGCTAATGGATTTGTCACTTATGAAGCAATAGCACAGGAACTCAATGTTCCCTATGTACCCGTTGACCAAGCGGTGTAGTCCGCATAAGGATATTAAATATCTTTGAATAATCCGCATCCACAAATTGACAGAGGGAAATAATAATGTTAAATTATATTTATATCATATAAAACATAGATGTTAACTTGGTTTTATTGAAGCTGACTGGTAGACCAGAAGCATGGATGTTAAGTCCATGCTTTTTTTGCAACCTATTTTAAGGAGGAATGCTTCTTATGAAGAAAGCAGATATTACGTTCAATGAGTCATTGGTAAATGTTAATTTAATGGGTACCGATCAAAAGCAGATTCCTTCATTACTTAATGCGCTAAGAAAAAATACACTTACCGTATCAACGATAGAACAGCCCCTCGTTAAAATTGATTTGTTTGATTCGGAGGCTTATATTTATGCTATGGATGGGAACAAATACCGGATCCCCATATTTTAAAGCGATAAGATATGTTAACCTGATTCGACTTGAGTATTAATCATGTGCAAGGCTTCCTGCTGATTCCCTGTCGGTCAGTGCGGAAGCTTTTTGTGTTGGAACAGACAATGCATGACGCTGCACGCCAATCTATGGTACCATGGAAGAAAAAAGAATAGGGAGGAAGCTCAGCATGCCCAGCAAAAATGTGACAATTTTGGCGATATTTTATGCCTTTGTTTATATGAGTATCGGGACGTTTTCTTCTTATATCGGTATTTATATGACGGAAGCGGGTATAGGGCACTCGGAAATTGGCGTCCTTACCTCTATTGGTGCCGTTATCGGATTAGTTGCACAGCCGATATGGGGAGTAATGAGCGACAGGGCCAAGACGAAAAATCGAATTTTGATGATCTGTACGTTGTGTGCCAGTCTGACTGTATGGCTCATTCCATGGGCGGGCACCCTGTTTGTGCCGCTGCTAATCGCAATGGCTTTATTCAGTCTGTTTCAGATCGCGATTAATCCGCTTAGTGATGCAATAACACTGGAGCTTTCCTCCAAAGGCGTCGTACGTTTTTCCAGCATTCGGACCTTCGGCTCAGTCGGCTATGCGTTTGTTTCGGTGGCGGCCGGCTGGTTGTTCGCAGAACATCTGAATACGATATTTTTGGTGACCTCACTCATTATGTTTGGCTGCTTTTTGCTGTCGCTGGGCATTCCGAAGGTCGCTGGCCATCAAAGCGGCGGCAAGAAGGTGAACCTGGTCAGTATTTTCAAAAACAGGCAGTTGGTTATTTTGTATGCTTATACGTTAGCCTTGTCCATTTCAATGGGTTTTTTATTTTCCTTTCAGGCCATTTATAGTAAAGAACAAGGTATCAGCATGGAGGTTATCGGGATTGGGCTCGCTATAGGCTCATTCAGCCAATTTCCGTTTATGATCTTTTTCCAGCGCTTTTATGATCGCTTCGGTATCCGCAATATTTTACTTTTTTCAGGTTTGATCCATACGTTAAGGTGGTTCTTGTATGCGTTTGCATTAACACCGTTTACCTACATACTGAGTTGGGTACTTCATGGTGGGACGTATATTTTATTCTATATGTGTTTGGCCGAGTATGTGAATACTTATGTGGTTAAGGAATTGAAAGCATCCGGACAAATGCTGAATTCACTGATTCAGTTAAGTGTCGGCAAAATTATTGGAGGAATGCTCGGCGGCGTCTATGCAGCTCAGTTCGGTTTTCAAAGCGCATTTTTGGTGCTAGCGGTAATGGGAGGACTCTCGACCTTAGCCTTTTATATGGTGGATCGGCGTTATGGCGTGTTTGCGAAGCCAGATATCAGTCAGCTTTAACAAAAATCATTGATGGACAGCAAGACAACGCTGCGGCTCACATCATCCATACAATAAAAAGCCAGTAATCATGTTTTCGCATGATGCTGGCTTTTTGGTTTTACTTCTTATAACTCTAGTAGCGATCCATAATCAGCTGGGTTTTCAACGAATCCTGTGCCAGGAACCAGCCTTGGCTTTGCAGGTAGGTAATCAACTGATCGTGCTTCGTTGAAGCGGTTGTGCTGCTGTTGGTTTTGAAGGAAATTTCAACGACGTTATCAATGCCTGTTCCAGCGGCATCCTTGATTGGCCATACTTCGATATACGTTTCTAGACCGCTCCATGTGCCGATCGAGCGTTTTGCCAGCACGGGACCATAGACGCGGGACGCATCCAGCATAGCTGTGCCCCAGCCAGTGTACAACCATTTGTCCATTTTTCCTGGAATGTTGTCCTTTAATAGCTTGCGAGAATCGCTTGCGGACGGCAGGTCCATGCCGCTGTAGCCTGATTTTTTACCGGTTTTTTTGTTGGAAATGCTTAAGGTTTTATTCAAATAGCCCCATTCGATCTGTGCATCGTAATTAGTGTCAGTGGAATCAAAGCCCTCCTGATTAGCCAATGTCAATGCTGCCGTAATGTTGTCGTTAACGATCGGGTAACGTTTTTTGTAGGTAAGCTCGAAATCACTTTCGCCTTCGGTTTTGCGGATACGAGGAATCCAGTTATTCGTATAGATGTCCTTAGCATTGGTATCGAGAAACTCGATATTCATTTTGGTGACGGTGCTCGGCATGCCGAAGGCTGTTCTTACCGCACTTGTCAGCTTGCCGTCGGAACCCAATACTGCGCTTGGCTGCATAAGCAGCTTAACCTCATAATCCGGTACCATATTGCTTGCTGCCTGAACCGGTGCGGGTACGGTGATGCTTACTGCCAGAACCGCTGTACATACCATGGTTGCTAATCCGCCTAACCACTTGCTTGATTTCACTATATTCATCTCCCTTATAGACAGCTGCTTACAAGGTAGACTATAAAGATGGATTGTTACCTGAATGTTAGCGCCCTGTGTTGATATTGTAAACCGGATTTAACAGATGCTGGATAAACCCTTCCAGCAAGGCGGATTGTCGGCGGTCCAGATTGTAGGCGTAATAAACATAACGCTTGAATGGATTTTGTGGAATCGGCCGGAATACGAGCTCGCCACGCTCCACCTCGCGCAGAACAGCCAAACGTGATACGAACGAAATACTTTCGCCAAGCATGGCTACCTGCTTAATCGCCTCCAGCGAATCCATCTCGATATGCCCGTTCAGCTCGATTCGGTTGCTCTGCGCCCATTTCATCGTCAATTGACGAGTGCTGGAATCAGGGCTGTGAAGAAGAAAAGGGACTCCCTCCAACTGATCTGGATAAAGCTGCGGGCAGCTTGCCAGCTTATGATGTGGTGAACAGATGAGTACCAGCTCATCCTCACAAAAGGTTTCTCCCATGAGCGGCGGCATTTGAAAAGGCTCGCACGACATGATGCCGAGATCAATCTCGTGATTGATCAGGAGATCTTTGATCACGGGGGCTGTCTTAACGATCAGGGACAGCTGAATTCTCGGGTAAGCTTGGGTAAAGCTGCTGAGCAGGCGCGGCAGGATGTACGTACCCGGTACGTAGCTTGCGCCGATCTTCAAGGTGCCGCGACCCAACTGATCATATTCCTTCACAACACGCTCAGCCTCGTGAGCCAATGCATTGATTTTCACGGAGTAGTGATATAACGACCTGCCGGCCTCGGTTAAGTGTACCTTCCCCGAACGCGATTCGAACAACTGTACGCCAAGCTCCTGTTCCAGGTTTTTCATGTGAAAGGATACGGTAGGCTGCTTGAGTCCCATTGCATCAGCAACAGTTGTCACCTTCTTATGCTTTTCAATCAATTCGACCATTTGTAATTTAAGCAGGTTCATAGAACACCTTCCTCAGAGCTTATTTATAAGATGGGATCGCATGCGAACTCAAAGTGTTTTTAATTCTCGAGTATCGTAAGCACCCTTATGGTTTACGATCTGGTTCGAGCACTAGTATAGATAAAATCTATAGGTTTGAATAGATACTATTGATAAAATTAACAAAACATTTACGTGACGATAACACTTGGATGAATATTGGGCTCTACAATGAGTTTAGAAAGACGCCAACAAGTAATATTCAAGCAGTATCGGGATTAAGGGGAAAAAGGAAGGTAATGGCATGGATCTGGTGATTCAAGGCTTGGAAAAAAGCTTCAATCGCGTTCAAGCGCTGCATACAACGAACTTAAACATTAGGCAAGGGCGCTTTACGACGTTGCTCGGACCCTCAGGCTGCGGCAAAACGACCTTGCTGCGCATGATTGCCGGGCTTGAAACACCGGACCAGGGCGAGCTGAGGCTTGGGGATGAAATTTTGTTCTCCAGTGCCAAACGGATTGATCGGCCGACACACCGCAGGAATTTTGGCATGGTATTTCAGGATTTTGCCTTGTGGCCGCATATGACGGTATTCGAGAATATTGCTTTTGGTCTTCGAGCCACAGGTAAGACGAAGGAGCTTAAGCGGGTTGTTCAGGAAGCGGTCGATATGGTGCGTCTGCAGGGAATGGAGCAGCGTTTTCCGCATCAGCTCTCGGGTGGACAGCAGCAGCGGGTTGCTTTTGCAAGGGCCGTTGTCATGAAGCCGCAGCTCGTCTTGTTCGATGAACCGCTGAGTGCGCTGGATGCGATGCTGCGGGACGAAATGCGAATCGAGCTGACCGGACTTGTGCGAGATATCGGGCTAACAGCCTTGTATGTAACGCATGATCAGGTAGAGGCGATGTCGATGTCAGACGAAATTGTGGTGATGAAGGCTGGACAGATTTTGCAGCAGGGAACTCCAGAGCAAATCTACAACAAACCCAAGCATCCGTTCATTGCACAATTTATCGGTAAATCAAATTGGCTGGTCAAGGACAAGCTGCTCATTCGCCCGGAGCATATTCAGTGGGTGCAGAATGGATCAGCAGATGCTTATCGGGGTAAAGTGCAGAGCGTCAGTTATCTGGGAGACCGTTATGAAATTCAGCTTGATATGGGCAGCTTGGGATTGTGGATGGCTTATGACAGGGAACGCAAGCCGATAGGCGAAGAAATTGAGATGTATATAAATCGTGAGCATATTCACGAAATTGCAGAATGAACGATGCGGTGAATACATAGCTAAGCGATGCTTATTCATCACACAATATGAGGAGGCGTATTCAATTGAAAATGACAAAAGGGTTAAAAAACAGCGCATTATTACTGCTAACGGCAATGGTAGGATTTGGGGTTACAGGTTGTGGAACAGCGAACCAGACGGCAAGCACAGCGAGTAATGGAGCCGCTCCGAAGGCTGCACCGGCAGCAGCTGCTTCCACAGATACGAAGCCTGCAGAGAAGAAGGAAGAGAAGAAGGAAGAAAAGAAACTGAGCGGCAAGCTCGTTGTATACAGCGCAGGACCGAAAGAATTGGCTGAAGCGATCCAAAAGGGCTATGAAACAAAAACAGGCGTGAAAATCGAAATGTTCCAAGGCACCACGGGGAAAGTATTGTCCCGGATGGAAGCTGAGAAAGCGAATCCTGTCGTTGACGTTGTCATTCTTGCATCACTTCCGGCTACACAAGGCTTGAAGAAAAACGGTTTAACCTTGGAATACAAGGATGCCAAGAATGCCGATAAGCTGATTCCGGAATGGTCGGACAAAGAAGGTCATTTCTTCGGCTACAGCGCATCTGCTCTCGGTATCGGCTACAATACGAAATTGGTTCCAACACCTCCGAAGGAATGGGCTGACCTGACCAAAGAGGAATGGAAAGGTAAAGTAAACATTCCAGATCCAGCCTTATCCGGTTCGGCACTTGATTTCGTTACGGGTTACTTGAGCGGCAAGGGTGAAAGCGGCTGGGAGCTGTTAGAGCAGTATAAGAAAAATGGCGTGGCTATGGCAGGCGCTAACCAAGAAGCATTAGATCCAGTTATTACCGGCGCGAAAAGCATTGTAGTAGCTGGTGTGGATTACCTTACCTATCAGGCTAAAGCTAAGGGTGAGCCGATCGATATGATCTACCCTGCCAGCGGTACTGTAATTAGTCCGCGTCCAGCATCGATTATTAAAACGTCCAAAAACCCGGATGCAGCTAAAGCGTACATCGACTACCTGCTGTCGGATGAAGCACAAGCGATGATCGCTGACACTTATTTGCTGCCAGGACGCAAAGATATCAAAGCCAAGAACCGTCCTGGTGTTGATCAAATTCCACAGATGAAAATCGACTGGACCTGGATGGACACGAATGGTGATGCTGTAACAAAGAAATTCACGCAGCTGTTTAAATAAGAATGTAATCAAATATATCACTTTATACATTCAAAATTCGCGATTTCAACAGCGGCCGGAGGTATACCTTTTCTCTGTAATAACCGACCTGTAGTAACCAGAAACCAGATAGAGAAGTGATCTCATGGAACATACTAGTTCGTTTTCCTATAAAAAACTCGGGATGGCCCTTGCCTTATTGCTGCTGGCGATGCTTGTGGTCGTCCCTCTTTTTTTCATATTTATAACCAGTGTTTATCCAAGCGGTGAACTTGATCTGCTGGCTCCAATCAGGGCCATTATGGAAAATGAGCTGGCAGAGGTATTTTGGAACTCGATCCTGCTCGGTATTTGTGTGGTAGCCGGAACGACTTTGCTGGCGCTGCCATTGGCTTGGATATTTGCCCGTACAGAGCTAAGCAGGCATACATGGCTGGATGTGGTAATGCTGATTCCGTTCATGACGCCTCCTTATATTGGATCAATGGGCTGGATTTTGTTCATGCAGAAAAATGGTTATCTGGAGCAGCTGCTCCCAAAGGCTGCCTTCCTCACCCCTGTATTTTTCAGTATGTTCGGTATGGTTGTGATCATGTGTCTGCATTTATTCCCATTCCTGTATTTGATTCTGCGTAACGCGCTGCTGCAAATCGGGGGTACCAAGGAAGAGGCGGCAAGTGTGCACGGCGGCGGATTTCTATACAGCTTCCGACGTATCATCATTCCGCTGCTTCTATCTAGCTATGCGATGGGTGCTTTATTGATTTTTGTTAAAACGATTGCCGAATTCGGAACACCGGCCACCTTCGGCAGGAAGATCGGCTTTTATGTTCTGACGTCGGAAATTCATAAATATATATCCAGCTGGCCGATTGATTTTGGCAAAGCAACGGCGCTAGCTTCCATCCTTTTAAGCACATGCTTGCTGATCTGGTATATGCAGACAGTAGTTAGCCAAAGGTTCACTTATGCGCTCGTTGGCGGTAAAGGCGTGCGGGGCAAAATATATCGTATGGGCGTATGGAAGCAGCTTCTGGCATGGGGATATATAGCTGGCCTGCTTGGACTTGCGATAGTCGTCCCTTATTTCTCGATTATTTCCGCTTCGCTGATGAAACTGCGCGGGGTCGGGCTGCAGTGGAATAATCTAACCTTTCAATATTATATCGACCTGCTCACGTGGGGCTCCAAAAGCATGCAGGCGTTAATGAACAGCCTCAGCTTGTCGTTGATAGCCGCAACGATTGCGGTAATTTTGGGAACGTACTTTGCTCTGATGATTCGCAAGTCGCAATCGTGGCCGCAGCGGATTACCGATTTGTTCGCATTGCTGCCCAACACGGTGCCGGGCATCGTTATTGTAGTTGGACTTATCCTGTTCTGGAATTCGCCGTGGATGCCGATTCCGCTCTATAACACTTATGGTATGGTCGTTCTGACGTATGTTGTATTCTTCCTTCCTTATACGGTTCAATATGTCAAAGCGAATTTCGCCCAGCTGGATGACTCGTTATTTCAAGCCGGTCGTGTATTTGGCGGTAAGCCGGCTTACATTTTTCGAAGAATTTTGCTGCCGCTCATTATTCCGGGTATGGTAGCAGGCTGGATGATGACGTTCACGATTTCGGTTCGGGAACTGGTCGCCTCGCTGATGATTTTACCGCCATCGATGGAAACGTCGGCGACCTATATTTTTGCCCAGTTTGAGCAGGGAAAGGTATCACTCGGAATGGCAATGGCTGTCGTATCCGTAGGTTTGACGACACTCATGCTGCTTGGCTTGAATAAAATGACGGCCAAGAAAAATTTATAATCAGTATCATAAACCTTACATCTAGTGGAGTGTGAATACACATATGCAAGCAACAGTATGGGGTGGTGCTGGCGAGCATGGCCGCTCTTGCTATCTGATTGAGCAAGGCCGAACACGCGTTTTACTTGATTGCGGGGTGAAGAAGGAGGGATCAGGTGAGTATCCACTGTTTGAGGAAAACGTGGTTCCACAGCTGGATGCAGTATTCTTGTCCCACGCCCACGAGGATCATTC
Source organism: Paenibacillus sp. 1_12 (assembly GCF_900114475.1). GTDB lineage: Bacteria > Bacillota > Bacilli > Paenibacillales > NBRC-103111 > Paenibacillus_S. The sequence goes on from NZ_FOTE01000008.1 coordinate 231,422, forward strand.
GATAGCGATTCCCCTGCTTTATACGATGGGCTATGCCGGCATAGTATGGACTACAAGAGCAACCAGTGAACAGTTGCCTTCCTATTACCAGGCTTGGGAACGATTTGCCGCTTCCACTCAAGCAGAGCTTCCATACCGAGATACAGATATTTCCGCGATCCGCTTCAAATTCATTGAGGAACACACGCCTTCCGGTGTATGGTATGCGATTCAACCGGGCTTGAGCGTATGTTGGGGAAGAAGCGGACATTTGGCTGGATCCATCTGGCTGCTGCTGAATGTGGAGGGCAGACTCGTATTCTACTCAGGTGACTATACAGCAGAATCGACACTACTGGCTGCTGATCGCCCACAGCCTGAACTTTTGGAGAATCCCATTGACTTTGCCATTATAGATGCCGCATATGGAATCGACCCAGATTCCCAGCAGCAGAAGCTGGAGCAGCTGCGGCTGCAAATGGAAGAAACCTTGCAGCAAGGTGGTCCTGTTCTGCTGCCTGTTCCCACCTATGGACGCGGGCAGGAAATGCTGCTATGGGCAAGAGAGCAATTCCCGGATATCCCGATTTTTGTTGAACAGGAAATTACCGTAGGATTGAAGCAGCTGCTGCAAGGGCCGGAGTGGCTGCAGCTGGATGCTATAGAACGTATCCAAGCTTGTCTGATAGACCCGAGAATTGTTTTTGTGGATAGTGAAGAAAAGCGGCTTCAAGCGGTATCTGCAATCGGGAGCCGGATTGTATTGACCAATGATGGGATGCTGCAATCGGCCCGCGGCCAATGGTATTATGAAAAGCTGGTCGAGGATAACGCCTGCTGCGTCATTTTAACGGGACATTTGGCTAAGGGAAGCTGTGGGCATCGGCTGCTGATGGCTTCCCGTGAGCAAATGGAGATTCTCGATCATGATGCAGGACAGGTGCATTTTATACGCTTTAAGGTGCATCAAGGATTGCCGGATGTCAGAGCTATGCTGGACGTTCTTGCAAGTAAGCACACAATTCTCGTCCATGCGGGACAGCAGTCGACAGATGCGTTATGCGCTCAACTCGCCAAGGAGGGGTATGCGAACTTGCATGTCTTAACAGCGGGTGGCATTTGGCGGGAATAGCAGCGATACGAATGGTCACTAATAACCTCTACCAATGGGATTAACCCAAGCTTGTGGTAGGGGTTATTTTCTTTGGGTCCAGTTCAATAAGCTGGTAGACTTTGATTAAAGGCTTTCCTTATAATAGGAGAAGTAGGCGGAATGAATTCGCAATACAAACGGGAGGGCTGTTATTGTGAAGGTTAAAGCCATCAGGAACACGGATCTGCTGCCATCTGTAATTTGTTTGGGAACTTCTCATATAGGGAGTTCGATCAGTGAAGATGATTCTAACGGGATTTTGGATGCGTATACAGACGCGGGAGGAAATTTCCTTGATACGGCGGAGGTGTATGCGAACTGGTTGCCTATTGAACCGAGCAGCAGTGAGCGATTTTTGGGGAAATGGATGAAGGACAGAGGGAATCGCGATCAAATGATCGTAGCGACCAAAGGAGGGCATCCGCGACTGGATACCCCGATGATTTCCAGACTGTCTGCAGAAGAGATTGGGCATGACATTCTAGGGAGCCTGCAAAGATTGGGTACCGATTACATTGATCTCTATTACCTGCATCGCGATGATCTACGAATTCCTGTCGAGATACTGATTGAAATCATGGAGACTCACGTGCGCCAAGGCCATATCCGTTATTATGCCTGCTCGAACTGGACATTGGAGCGCTTGGAGCAAGCTCAGCTGTATGCCGCAAGCAAAGGGTATGCAGGGTTTGTCGCGGTAAGTAATTTGTGGAGCCTGGCGACTGTCAACCCGGGTTCGATCAAAGACCCGAGCCAGGTTGTAACAGATCAGGCGTTGATTGACTGGCACACACGCACAGGTACTGCGCTGATTCCATACAGCTCACAGGCGAATGGTTTTTTTAGCGGGAAATATCGCAGAGAGTACGACGTGCCGCCAGAAGGGAGAAGTAATATATATAAGCTGTATCACAATGAAACCAACTTCACCCGATTGGAACGGACCGAAGAGCTTGCGAGATTGCATAAGGCCACGACCAATCAGATAGCATTGGCTTATCTCCTTGCACAGTCTTTTCCTGTGTTCCCTGTTGTTGGCTGCAAAAATCAACATCATTTGCAGGATAGCCTTGGTGCTGTGGATGTGGAGCTGGATCCTGTTATCGCTTCGAATTTAAGCAGTTGAATCGTAGGATGTAGACAAACAATCGGGTAGCGAATTTGCTATCCGTTTCTTTAATCGCCATGGCATGCTTATTATAAGCATGCCATGGCGCGTATACCCAAGGAATAAACGCTTTGTCCCCGAATAAATTACTCATGTTTTTTATTATCAATGGTAATGGCATATCCCTCAAACCCCTGTCTCACATGTAATTTTCAAACGAGCATATGTTTTATGGCAAGCATCTCTATTCTATGGCTTAGCTGCTGCTTTCTGCTGCAGATTATGCCTTTTTTGCATATGTGGATAAAAGCGGATGATCCAATGGCTTTCTGTGATCTGGTTGGGATAATCTCATTTATTGCAAGTGACAATACTTGCTTTGGACGCTTAATAAATGGGCATCCGGCACATAGAGCAAGAATTGTCCGTTATCGCCTTCAGGTGAATGCCGTATACTGAATATACCTGATACATCCATCCAGAGGAGGACTTTATGGTGAACCGGATTCAATCATGGACCCGTTATTTGTTTTTTGGAAAAGCGGGCCGCAGCGGAAAATATTTGCACCGTTTTGTCTGGATCGGCTGTTTGGCCGTTTGTATTCCTATTGGGTTAGCGGGTATGATTTACTACAACCTGTCGATGGAACGGATGAAAAGTGAAATTATGGATGAGAGCAAATCATCTCTGGTTCTGCTCAAGGATAGAACCGAACGCATCCTGCAAAATATTGAGAAGGAATCGCTGCAGCTGGCAGCAGATCCGGCTATTTACGACCTGTTCACGAAGCGTGTGACCGGGAACCCGCTTGTTTGGCATCATGAGCTGTTACCGAAGATTACGATGGCGAAGAACGCTACTGATTTTATTAATGAAATTTATTTTTACAATGATATTGACCATATTGTTGTTTCGAATACGTACGGGACGATTGATATAGAAAGCTACAAATATAATAAGGACATAGAGCTGCTCATGAAGCAGGATGCACTTTCCAGCTGGAGCTATCTGCCGTCAAGCCAAAGAGAGGGCTACCTTACCTTTGCCAGGAGACTGCCGGTGATAGGGACTTCTGCATCAAGAGGAATCATTGCCTTTCAGATTGAGACAGAGGTTGTCAGCAAGTTTTTGCAAGCGGATACAACGATCATGTCTCAGGGACAAGAGTTGGTTTTCGTCAATTATCCCGACCTGAAGCTTACGGGCAAGCATACGTTCAGCAAGGTAGACAGGCTGTCCAGCTTACCTTCATTGCAAAAGATTATTGCTTCTGATACGACTATCGACAGCTTTTATGATGATGGACTCAATGGCAAGCGTGTTCATTATTCGTATGTAAAGAGTGTGTTCGGCCGCACCTATGTCGCCATTGTAACGGAGGAAAGCATAACGGAAAGACTGACGTGGATTCGCTCTTTTACGATGCTGACGGTCTTGTTTCTAATTGCGCTGGCCGTTGTTATTACTTATTTCAGTACGAAGCGAGCTTACAGTCCTATAGAGCAATTGATCAAGCATAGTAAAGCAGTAGGTGCGGGCAAGGTGCAGAGTAAGGACAACGAATTAGACTACATACGTGAATGTATTGATTATTTGAGCAAGGAAACGCAGTATTTAGGCAGTTATATGGAGAAGATTCAACCGACACTGCGCGAGAGGTGTTTGCAGCAGCTGTTAGATGGTGACTATATTCGCAGCGAATCGTTAATTCAGGATTGTCATACATACGGCTTAACCGTCAATTCGAACTATGTTGTTATGGTGGTTGAGGTGGAAAATGTGTATAGAGAGCGGCGGTTTTTACCGGGGGATAAAACGATTGTTGCGTTTGCTGTGACCAACGTCATGCAGGAGCTGATGGACAAGAGTCCCCATCTGAATGGCTATGTATTCCCTTATCAAGGAAAAGGTATTGCACTGCTGCAATGGAAAAATGAAATCGAGCTCATCAAGCTGCATCATAGAGTGATTGAGTTCGCCAATTCCGTCCGTGAATCTTTAAAAAATTATTTGGCCTTTGACGCTTCCATCGGGATGGGCCGATGCTATTCGCATATTGCGGATGTTCCGGTTTCTTATAAGGAAGCGGAGCTCGCCCTACAGTATCGGATTTATCATGATTCCGACTCTATCCTGCATATTGAGGATCTGGAAAACGCCAAAACCGGGTCTGCTTTTCGATATCCGCGTGAACTGGAGAGCGCGATCATCGAGTCTTTAACAAAAGGGGATTTGGCAGGAGCCGAGCAATCCCTTACCAGCTTTTCGAAGGCGCTCAATGTTTCACAATCGTACAACTTTATTCATCAAAGCTACTATGTATTGGTATCCGCGATAGTTACATCGCTTGAGAAGCAAGAAGGCAGTATTCTCGATATTCTCGAGCACAATTTGTTTGGCCAGCTGGAAAGCAAGCATACATCAAGGGAAATCACGGATTGGTTTATGGAGGTTCTGTTTCCTCTATACAAAAAATTGACCGAGGATTATTACAATAATGTCGGACAGTCCGTAATCCGGCAGGTGTGCAAGTACATCCGTGAACATTGTACGGAAGATATTTCCCTGGTGCTCTGCGCGGAACGGATGGGAATCAGCCACTCCTACCTGAGCCGATTGTTCAAGAAGGAGATGGGTATCAATTTTCTGGAGTTTGTTGTTGAATGCAGGGTTGAGGAAACGAAGCGGCTGCTGCTTGAAACCGATCAAAGCATCAGTGAAATTGCGGCGATCATCGGCTATTCGGAACGCAATCTGACCCGTGTATTTCAGCGGCTGACGCGAATGACGCCAGGTGTATACAGGACGGAAAACCGTAACGGATAAAGCAACGGACATTGCACAGGCAAAAGAGACAATTATTGACCTGAGGCGGCAAAAGCCCATGTAGGAAAAGATTTGTCTCTTACCTGTTTGTAAATTAGCCACTATGCTATGGGAAGAAAGCGCTATCAGTTATTTGGCTTTCCAAGGGTCGGTTGATTAAATGTTTGGTACTACTAACTTTTTAGGAGGGTATACATGAAAAGATCATTTCGTAAACGAGTGAGTTGGGTAGTAGCTCCTGTTCTATCCATCAGCTTATTGGCTGGTTGCTCAGGAGGAAGCACTCCCGCAGCACCTGCTGCCGGAACAGGTACAGGAACGAGTACTGTAAAGGATACTAAGCCCGCTGCTGCTGAACCGGTAAAAATCCAGTTTCTTGTACCATCTTTTGCCGAAGTTCCGAATATGGCTGATCAGTATTGGACAGAGTTTCAAAAAAGATCGAACAGCAAGCTCGATATAGAATGGATTCCATCCGGTGACTATGATACTAAATTCGATTTGGTGCTGGCTTCCGGCAATCTTCCCGAGGTAATCGTGTCCCAATCGGCGACTCGTCCGACTTTGCTGAATGCGATTAATCAAGGCGCATTTTGGGATCTGACACCGCTGCTCGGCGACTTCAGCAAGTACCCCAATCTTAAGAAAAACGCAGACCCGGATGTTTGGAACTATATGAAGGTGAACGGCAAAATCTATGGCGTAGCCCGCAACCGTCCGAATATCGATCCCGGCATCAAAATGCGTAAGGACTGGCTGGATAAATTGAATCTGCCGATTCCGCAAACTTTGGATGAGTATTCGGCTGCACTAAAGAAAATTGTTGAAAGTGATTTAGATGGCAACGGCAAGAAGGATACCATCGGTATTCTCGGACATGGCTTCCTTCTCGCGGATGGCGATTCTTCTTACTTGGCTGCTTTTGGCGGTCTGGACCCGATTTTTGACAAGGATGGCGGTCTGATCAAAGAAGTTTTGACTCCTAATTATACGCAAATGGTGGACTGGTTCCGCAAGCAGTATGCGGATGGGATTTTGGCCAAGGAATTTTCCACGATCAAGAAAACGCAGGCTGAGGAAATGTTTGCGACCGGTCGTGCGGCTTCGTATACCCGTAATATTTGGCGCGACTATTCGTGGGAGCAGGATATTAAGAAGGTCCAGCCTGAGGCGAAGGTCATTACCTTGCCTCCGATGAAGGGGCCAGGAGGCGTGAGTGTCGCATTGGTTCCGCCGTTGTTCGGAGCGTTCTATATCTCAAAGAAAGTTCCTGAAGCCAAGGTAAAGCAAATTCTTGAATATTTTAATACGACCACAACTAAAGAATTTACTGATTTCAACTATTTTGGTATTGAAGGCGTGCATCACAAATTGGTTGACGGACAACCACAGCTTACCGATCAGGGAGTCAAGGAAGTCACGACCAATGCTAACCAACCGTTTCCTCTGGCATTCAACAATATTATGAAGGTATTTAACGCTTCAGCGCCAAAAGCCTACAATGATGCCAAAATCAAAGAAACGGAAGTATTCGCCAAGGTAGGCAAAATGAATCTATTTAACGTTGTTTATTCGGATACGTGGACAACAACCTGGCCGAAGTATGAAAAAGAATGGCAATCGATGGTTATTAAAGCAATCGTCGGACAAATTTCAATGGATGAATACAAGAGCTATGTAGACAAATTGAATACAAATGCGGATATCAAAAAATCGTACCAAGAATTTGCTGTCAAGTACAAGGAATTTTTTGGTAAATAAAACAGCTGCGAGCGATTGCGACTTTCGTTAGATCATGCAGGAACGGGACATAGGCAGGGTTTGTAAATTCCCGATGTGTAAACCCGTTCCTTTTGTTCTTGTTAAGGATACTTGACACAATTAAGCTTATTGCAAATTTCCTGGAATTTAGGAGGGGAACCATTGGCTGGATTAAGCAAGCTGCCTCAAATACCCTACGGCGCCGTTTATTTTCGTAAATCCAACCCGCCAAGAGAAGATTGGGAACGTGATTATGCGGTAGCCCAAGAGGATGGTATGAATATAAACCGGCATTGGTTCATGTGGGGAGCCATTGAAACAGACAAGGGTGTTTATGATTGGGAAGATTACGATCGGCATATGGATTTGGCTGCACAGCATGGGTTGAAGACCATTATTGCCGAAATGATTATATCGGTTCCGGAATGGGCTGCATTCGAATATGCCCATGCTGCCCATATTAAGGCAGACGGAACTCCGCTCCGCACACAAATGGGTGTGAGCAGCTCAAGTGGAGGTTTTGGAGAAGGCTCGCAGGGTGTGCTGTCTCTGGACTGTCCAGAAGTGAAAGATCAGGCAGGCAAATTTCTTACTGCGCTTGCGCTTCGTTATAAAGATCATCCCGCGATGGTGGGTTATGATGTCTGGAACGAATGCAATTATTCTCCGCAGGTATGCCATGGACCCTACACAAATGCAAAGTTTCGCGTGTGGTTGGACCGCAAATACGGAAGCTTGCAGGCCTTAAACAAAGCCTGGCACCGATACAGCTATTCCGCATGGGAGCAGGTAAGGTCGCCTCAACAGCTGGGGCCGTATCCGGAATGTATCGATTGGCTGCAATTTACGAAACACAATTTTTATGAGCATATGCAGTGGCGGGTCGATCTGATCCGCAGCGTTGATGATAAGAATCTGATCACTGCCCATGGGATAGCGGGCAGTATCAACGTCATGGCTTCGATGGGAGCCGATGATTGGCTGGCAGCCTCCAAAGTTGATTTGTATGGGTTTACCTGGGTGGCCTCGCGCAAAGGGAATGAGCCCTGGAAGCAGTGGCACGCTGTCGATTTGACCCGTGCTGCTTCGCGCGGCAAAACCTTCTGGCATGCCGAAACGCAGGGCGGCCCATTATGGCTGCAGCCGCAGGTTATTGGACGGGCGAAGCATGACGGCCGGGTTACCGAGCCGGAGGATATTCGCATCTGGCAGATGATCACGCTTGCCGGTGGTGCTCGCGGTATCCTGTTTCCAAGATGGCGGCCTTTGCTGGACGGACCTTTGTTTGGTGCGTTTGGTCCCTATGCGATGGACGGCTCGCGAACGCCGCGTTCCGATATGGCCAGCTCCATAGCAAAATGGGCCAATGCTCCTGAACAGCAGGAGCTGCTTGGATCCGTTCCTGTGCAGGGAGATATCGGCATTCTGGTCGTTCCTGATACACAGATTTTCGATTATTTATTAAACCGTGAAGGCAAGAACGCTTTCTATGAGCAGGCGATGTGGGGGGCTTATCAAGGATTTTTTGATCAAGGAGTTCAAGCAGATTGGGTGCATATTGAAGATATCGCTAATTATCGTGTGCTGTATTGGCCTTATCCTGTGATGATTGGCAGAAATGAAGCAGAAGCGCTGCGGCAGTGGGTATCTGATGGCGGTGTGTTGATCAGCGAGGGCTGCCCCGCGTATTTCGGAGATCGTGGCAAGGTCGGGACACTGCAGCCTAATTATGGACTGGATCAAGTGTTTGGTGCTGTAGAGGACCAGGTGGAATTTATGCCCGACATTTCTGCTGCTTTGGCTTTTGAATTCGGCGGTATTCAAGTGCGTGGAGGTATATATAATCAATCTTACAGAACGACTGGAGGACAGGTAGCCGGACATTATGAAGATGGTTCCGCTGCTGCTGTTGAGCATACACATGGCAAGGGGAGAACACTGCTGATCGGCACGTTCCCATCGGCAGGTTATTATCAAACGCAGGCTCCGGAAAATCTGCAATACTTCTCTAAGGTGCTGGACTGGGCTGATATCAACCCGCATGTAAAGATATCAGACGCCGGTGTGCAGTCCCGATTATCGCAGGGAGCAGATGGGTCTCTATATATCTGGATATTAAACCCTTGCAGAGAAACAAAACATATTGAGATCGAGCTTTCCGGTGCATGGGGAGCATGGATAGCCGATCATGTGTACTGGGGCGATGCAGAGTGGACGCAGCATGGCTCAAGGCTGCAGATTGCAATACCCGGACGCGATGCCTGGATCGCTCGTGCAGGATCAGTTAGCAAGGCGTGAATGATTTCGAAACGGCAAGAGAAGCTGAGTTGAATTGAACCTGCTACAAGTCGAAGGAGGAGCAATGTGAAAATAAAAAGTATTGAAACCTTTACCACGAGAAATATCAGTATTGTACGTGTGAGAACCGATGACGGCTTTGAAGGATATGGTCAAATTGCCACCTATCACGCGAATATATCCGCATTGGTGCTGCATCAGCAGGTAGCTCCATATGCATTAGGCGCAAGTGCCGAACGAATTGCCGATTTGGTTAACAGAGTTGTGGAAGGGGAGCACAAATTCCCCGGTTCCTATGTATGCAGAGCTGTTGGCGGTCTGGACACGGCCTTATGGGATCTTCATGGCAAGCGTGCTGGCCTTAGCGTCTGCGAGCTGCTTGGCGGCAAGCCGCGTCCGATTGATGTCTATGGGTCCAGTATGCGACGCAATATTTCACCCGCCGACGAAGCGGAGCGGCTGCAGAGACTGCAGGCCGATCAGGGCTTCCAAGCTTTCAAAATAAGGATTGCCAATAATTTCGGCCGCGATATTGATGTATACCCAGGCAGGACGGAGCAAGTCGTTGCAGCTGTACGGAAGGCGATTGGTGACGATACAGCTTTGTATGTCGATGCCAACAGCGGCTTTACCCCACGCCGTGCGATTGAAGTAGGGCGAATGCTGGAGCAGCAGGGAGTTGTTCATTATGAGGAGCCGTGTCCTTATCCGGAGCTGGAATGGACGAAGCAAGTAACCGATGCTCTGGACGTCGCGGTGACGGGCGGGGAGCAGGATAATGATATGGCGCATTGGAAAAGAATGATTTCGATGCACGCGGTTGATATTGTTCAGCCGGATATTTGCTACATTGGCGGTTTAAGTCGGGCATTGGAAGTAGCTAAGCTGGCCGAGTACGCAGGAATGACCTGCACACCACATGCAGCCAATCATTCGATGGTAACCGTGTTCACCATGCATATGGTCGCCGCAATTCCGAATGCCGGCACATTTATGGAGTATACGATCGAATCGGATGCGTGGACGGAGTCGCTGTTTACATCCAAACTGCAAGTTTCTAACGGACAGGTACGGATTCCGGATAGCCCGGGATGGGGGGTTACGATTAACCCCGAATGGCTGGATAAAGCGGATTACCAGATTTCACAAATCTAAAAACTTGAGCATGAAGGAGACTTTTTGACCGATGACGCAAATAAACGGAGTACCCGTAACGATAGTTTGTGATGCTTCCGAATCGTTGACAGCTCATGATTCGGTAAGCTGGGCGATTAACCAATTGGAGACGGTATTAATTCGTCAAGGCTTTAGCGTTAGCAAGAATGGCGATAACAGTGTAAATGAAGCTGCAAATAGAGCTGCTAGTATGCAAACATCGACTGCAGCTTCAAAAAGCTTATCAGGAAGCATCGAAATACAGATATGGGGGAATGAATCGGCGCAGTCACAGGAGCTTCTGCATGCACATAGCATCGAAGTACCGACGGTCGCAGAATCCTACAGCATCGTGAATATTCATAATTCTGCTGGAATAAAGATCACAGTGATCGGCGCCGATGCAAAAGGTCTGCTGTATGGATTATTGGAGCTGGCAGACCGGATTGCCTTTAGCGAAGACCCAGCAGCTACACTTAAAGCAACTCCATCATTTTCTGATATGCCGCATAATCAGGTGAGAAGTATTAATCGTTTATTCGTAAGTGAAGTTGAGGATAAGCCATGGTTCTATGACCTGGCGTTTTGGGATGAATATTTGACCGAGCTTGCCGGACAACGATTCAATCGGCTCCATTTGGCATTAGGCATGGGCTACGATTATGGGCATAACCCGAATGTAAAGGATAACTATTTTTGCTTTGCATACCCGTTTTTGCTGAATGTTCCAGGTTATGAGGTTCGTGCCGCAGAGCTGGCTGATGGCGAAATGGAGCGCAATATGACAACGCTGCAATACATAGCTAAGGAAGCTAAGCGGCGCGGCATCCATTTTCAGCTTGGAATTTGGACGCATGCCTTTGTACAGGAGGACAGTCCAGATTCGGATTACAAAATTACAGGCATTGACGAATCTAATCATGCGGCTTACTGCCGTGACGCGCTGAAGCTGCTGCTGGAAACATGCCCTGAAATCGACGGAGTAACCATTCGAACCCATTATGAAGGGGGAATTCCTGAACCGGCCCATTTGTTCTGGGAGGTCGTGATGAGCGGTGTTAAGGCCTGCGGACGTCCTGTTGAAATCGATATGCATACCAAAGGTGTAGACGATCAGATGCTGAAGCTTTTCTTGGATACGGGAATGCCCGTCGTGCTTTCACCCAAGTTTTGGGCGGAGCATATGGGACTTCCTTATCACCAAGCAGGTATTCGTCCTTGGGAGCTTCCGGTGGCGAGCACAGACCGTCCGGATCTGATGTCAATCACGGCAACTTATCGGCGGTTTACCCGCTATGGCTATGGCGATTACTTGAAAGAGGGCCGTAATTATGGGGTACTCCACCGCATTTGGCCGGGAACGCAAAGAGTGCTGCTGTGGGGCGATCCGGCGATGGCAGCAGGCTACAGCCGGCGCGGAAGCTTTTGCGGAAGCATCGGTGTTGAGCTGTGCGAGCCGCTTGCCTTTAAAGGCCGCAAAGGAAGCGGCAAGGAAGGTGGACGTGAGCCTTATTTGGACAGCAGGCTTCAATTGAACGGTCAAGAGTGGAAGAAATATCTCTACTATTACCGTTTGTGGGGTCGGCTTCTGTATAATCCTGACACAGATCCAGAGGTATGGCAAAGGTACCTTCGACAGCAGTTCCGAGCGGCTGCAGCGGATTGTGAGCAGGCGCTTGCTTATGCAGGACGGATCCTGCCGCTGATTACGACTGCACATCTGCCTTCGGCAGCTAACAACGTCTATTGGCCGGAAATCTATACGGACCAGACGATTGTTAACACAGGTGAACCTTCGCATTACGACTTTGATACGCCGGCACCAAAAACCTTTGGTTCCGTAAGTCCGCTGGACTCTGCTTTGTTTTATCGGGTCGATGACTTTGTCAATGACTGCCTGCGCAATCAACGCAGCGGCAAGATTACACCGCTTCAGGTGGCGGATTGGTTAGCTGGCTTTGCCCAAACGGCAGAGCAGTATTTAAACGCATCGCAGTCACTTGTAGGCGATTCATCAGAAGCTTCTTACCGCAGGCTTGCTATTGACGTGACGGCTCAAGCAGGACTCGGGCATTTCTTTGCACATAAGCTGCGCTCCGCGGTTGCCTATTCCTGGTATGAACGCACTGGCAGCATAGAGCGTCTGGAGGAAGCATTAAGTAGTTACCGATTAGCGAAAGCGGCCTGGGAGCAGGTGGTCGCCAGCACGAAGGACGTTTATCAGCCTGATCAGGTATATGGACACGTACAGATCATGCGAGGCAGCTGGGCGGATCGCCTAAAAGACATCAATGCGAATATCGCCATGATGGAGCAGGTGTACGCGAAGCAGCTGAGCGGTGTGGAGGAAGCAGTCGAAGAGACGGCGGCAGGCTCAACAGAAGCAGGAGTGGCAGCAGCTTCGTCCACGGACGTGTTCATCCCGCAAGCCGCGTCGATTCAGGAATTTATCCCAGCTGCAGTGTCTGTAGGTCATTACCCGGATGCTCTTGCTTATGCGGATATTTTTCCAACAGCAGCAGATGTGTCTGCACGACCTGTTTGCGAGCATGTTTCTCCCGGAAAGTATCGCAAGGGGGCTCCTGTGGAGCTGCTTGTGAAGCTCTCGGGGCCAGCAGATGGAGTGAAGGTGACCCTGCTGTACCGTCATGTGAATCAAGCGGAGGCTTATGAGTCTGTGGTTATGTCTGAATCGGAAGGCGAGCTAAAGGCTGTCATTCCTGGTGCATATACCGATTCCGTATACCCGCTAGTTTACTATTTTGAGCTTCAAAATGATCAGGGCCTCTCGTGGCTAGTGCCTGGATTTGACGCTGATCTGTCCAATCAGCCTTATTATGAGCTCACTCAGCTGGCATAGGCATAAGCAATAGCTGCTTGATATTCCCCAAACGAAGAGAGGTGTTGCTTATGCAGGAGCCTAATGCACTCGCTAACATGAAGCTTACAAAAAGACGGCAGGCAACCGGATTCTGGCCGCGGCTCGGAATACGCATGCTGCAGTACAAATATATGTATTTTCTAGCACTACCGGGTATTATTTATTTTATTTTGTTCAAATTTGTGCCGATGTGGGGTTTGCTCATTGCCTTCAAGGACTATAATCCGTTCAGCGGATTTTGGGGCAGTCCCTGGGTCGGAGGAAAGCATTTTGAATCGTTATTTTCGGATAACAACTTTTATATCATGCTGCGCAATACCTTTTCAATCAATTTGATCGGTCTGGTGTTCATGTTCCCTCTGCCGATTCTGCTCGCGCTCATGCTGAACGAGGTTAGACACGAAGCGTTCAAACGGTTTAATCAATCAATCGTATACTTGCCCCACTTCCTGTCATGGGTCGTGGTGGCAAGTATGACCTTCTTTATTTTGTCGACCGATGTGGGAATCGTGAATAAGCTTATTACCGGCTCCGGCCGCGAAAGTGTGGCGTTTCTGACCAACCCGAACTACTTCTGGGGCATGATCACTGCGCAAAATATGTGGAAGGAAGCAGGCTGGGGAACGATCATATTCCTTGCCGCTATGGCAGGTGTCGATCCGCAGCGTTATGAAGCGGCTGTTGTGGACGGAGCCTCCCGCTGGCGTCAAATCTGGCATGTTACGCTGCCTGCGATTCGTCCGACGATTATTATTTTGCTTATTCTCAGACTGGGTCATATGGTGGATATCGGGTTTGAGCAAGTGCTGCTGATGCAAAATCCATTGGTGCTGTCGGTATCGGAGGTATTTGATACGTATGCTTACACGCACGGAATTTTGAAAGGACAAATCAGCGCAGGCGTGACCGTAGGGATGTTCAAAGGCTTCGTCGGTCTAGTGCTCGTATTGGTGTCGAATTACGTTGTCAAGAAGCTCGGCCACGAAGGCATTTATTGAGGGGAGGGTACCTGCTATGAGCTTTGTTGCCAGTAAAAAACTGACGCCTTTCGATTGGGTGAACTATACCCTGCTGGGGATCATCTCGGTCGTCTGTGTGTTTCCGTTTCTATATGTGTTCAGCGTATCCTTTACAGACCCGAAGGTGTACGTGCCGCTGCAATTTTACGTATTTCCGGAAAAATGGTCGCTGATTGCCTACAAATATATTTTGTCGACCAACAGCTTTCTGAATTCATTTAAAAGCACTACGTTTATTACCGTAGTTGGTACGGTGCTCAACGTCATTGTATCGTTCTCACTTGCGTATGCGCTAACCAAAAAAGGGATGCCTGGGCGTGGAATTATGCTTAGCGCTGTCATTTTTACACTTGTTTTTAATGCGGGGATCGTACCCAGCTACATTCTGATAAAAGAATTGGGACTGCTTAATTCATACTGGTCGTTAATATGGTCAGGTTTAACGAGTGCCTGGAGTCTGATCGTCATCAAAAGCTTTCTCGAATCGCTGCCTCCGGAGCTGGAGGACTCAGCCCGAATCGACGGCTGCACGGATTTGGGTGTATTTTTAAGGATCGTCATTCCGCTTTCCATGCCTGCGATTGCCGCGTTTACGTTGTTTTTCGCTGTCGCCCACTGGAACACTTATTTTAATGCCATGATTTATATTTCCGATTCGAAAAAATGGACCCTGCAGGTACTCGTCAAAACACTGGTCATCGACTCCGATTCCAATGGGGTGGGTCAGGCGGGCGCTGGAGGGGATGACCGGACGCTGCCGCAGGAAACGATCCGGATGGCTGCGATCATGCTGTCGATGGCGCCGATTCTGGTGATCTATCCTTTCTTGCAAAAGCATTTTGCCAAAGGGGTTATGCTTGGTTCCGTTAAGGGGTGAAAAATAGAGAAGTACTTATCTCATTCTCTAAGAATTCGAGCTGCACAGTGGCATGGAGCAGTGTCGCTTGAAACCGGTCTGGATACCAACTTATCCACTCATCCTAATGGGTGCTTCATCAGCAAGCTTATGTCCGGGAAACCGATCAGTCTAAGCTGACCGATGTTCAGCTGAACTGTGCCAGGTAAGCCACACAGAATCGCAGGATGCTGCACTGTGTGGCTCCTTTATATACCTGTTACCCGCCGAATGAATCGCGAAACGCTTTGGATAATACAGCGAGGTCTACCTTCCACAGCTCTGCAACCTCTGGAGCAATGTGCTCATCCCACCAATCGGAGAGTAGTCTTCGGTTGCTGCCATTTGCCACAATCCATGGCATATTCAAAATCACTTTTTTAAAATAGAGCTCGTCAGCCTGCTTCACCAGCTCGGGTGCAATCCACTGCCCGAGTTTTTTGCGTGCTCGGAACATTTCGCGGCTGCAGGAACGTCTGATTTTGCGAGCTGTGGGATAGTCCTGATTATGCTTTACATTATTGTTTAACGAGTTCACCATAAGACCTCTCTCCTTCCTGTATAGATTATGCGGAAGAAGCCGCGAGGGAAACTGTACCTGATACAAAACCGCGGCTAGCAGGACTCTGGTTCGATTACCTGTAAGTATGATAGAATGAAAAAGATAATGAGGCGGAGTTATTCCGGAGTAGAGAGGAAGAGGCTGGAAGAGGATGCTAAAAGAATTGATTCATAGCGCTTTAGTATTTATTGAGAGTCTGGGTGTATGGGGTATTTTACTCGGATTGATGCTTGAGGTGATTCCGAGCGAGCTTGTGCTGTCCTTTGGTGGATATCTGGTTTCACAGGGAAGGGTATCGTTCCTCGGAGCCATCATATTCGGAACGATCGGTTGCGTGCTCCAGCAGGTTATCCTGTATTGGATCGGACGGTATGGGGGCAGACCCTTTATTGAAAAATACGGCAAATATTTGCTGCTTAAGCCGCATTTCATTAACATGGCAGAAAAATGGTTCAACAAATATGGAGCGGGGATGGTGTTCACGGCCAGATTTATCCCGGTTGTGCGGCAGGCGATCTCCATTCCCGCAGGTATGGCGCGGATGCCGATGCTGCAATTTCTTTTGTACACGATGCTTGGAACGATTCCATGGGCAGTTTTATTCGTTTATCTGGGTCGTACACTGGGCTCGAATTGGGAGCAAATCAATGAGATTGCAACTCCGTATTTGAGACCTTTGATTATTTCGGGCATTATTCTTATTCTTTTGTATATTATTTATAAAGTATTGACTCGTAACCGCAAGCGAAGCGTCTAAAAATAAGAGGATAGCCGCTGTACGAAAGTGATTGAAAAGTAGAGTTTGTTTTCGCTGTGGTTTCTCGTTAAAATAAAAAGGAAAGCAGCCCATAAGGAGGTAATAGGATCCATGAGTACAAACCTGGAAAGCAAGCTTCGCACAGGCTTAAAGCCGCAGCAATTTATTGAAGGTATGACGAAGAATAAGGAAAAATTTGTGGAGTGGTATGAAGCTTTTACATGGGAAAACGAGGACGACAAGGAATTCTTCGAATCCTTGAATAATCGTGATGACCTGTGCTGCCTCGCATTGATCGCTGATTGGTGCGGCGATGTTGTACGTAACGTGCCTGCCGTGTTCCGTGCTTTGGAAATTTCCGGTATACCGACTGAGGTATTAATTAAGGAAGAGCATCCCGATGTGATGGCGCAGTTTTTGACTGGTGGCGGGGAAGCCGTCCCAATCATTATTTTCACCGATTTCAGCGGTCATGTACTTGGGCATTGGGGACCTCGTCCGGCGCATGTGCAGTCGGTTATGACGCAGTTCAAAAAAGAAAATCCGGATCGTAACGCTGCGGATTATAATGAGAAAATTCAGGTGGCGCGCCAGGAAATGGGTCGTCAGTACGGAGAAGGCACTGGTTATCAAACCGTTATCGTCAAAGAACTTCGCGATCTGCTTTCCTCGTTTTAAGGCGGGCGTAGCATGAGTATTGAAGGACTGAAGATTGAATCGTTCTCATTGGGACCAATTGGGACAAACGCCTACCTACTGTCCAGACCCAATGAGGGCAAAGCGATTATTATTGATCCCGGCATGAATCCCAAGCCGCTCCTGAAGCGGATCGGAGACCTGCAGATTGAAGCTATTTTACTTACGCATGCCCATTTTGACCATATCGGCAGTGTGGATGAGATCCGCAAGCTGAAGGGCTGTCCGGTCTATCTGCATGATGCAGAAGCAGACTGGCTAACGAATCCGAAGCTGAACGGCTCTACGAAATATCCCGAGCTTGGCGGACCGATCCAGACCGATCCAGCCGAATTCGCTTTGGATCAAGGTCAAGTATTGAAGATGATTGGCTTGGAGATTAAGGTACTGCATACGCCAGGACATTCTCCGGGCAGTGTCAGCTTTCTGATCGGCTCTGAAACCGAGGGCTGGTATTTGTTCGGTGGCGACGTGCTGTTCCGCTTGTCGGTCGGGCGTACCGACCTGCCAGGAGGCAGATCGGAAGAACTGCTTGATTCGATACATGGCAAGCTGTTCAATCTATCGGATGAGACGGTGGTATACCCAGGTCATGGTGTGAAAACGACGATCGGCTACGAGCGGGATAATAACCCGTACGTGTAGCGTTTGTCGATGATTTAAGCTCTTTCGTTATCGCTCGTAGAAGCGGTAATGAAGGAGCTTTTGTTTTACTTTTATATCACGCAGGCTGAACATGTGGAGGGACACACGAAGAGGACTGCCGCTTGGCAGTCCCCTGGTTTAATCATCTTACCCATCATTCCGTTTAAAGCTCGATTTCCGCTATCTTCATAATATCCGCCAAATCATCATGAGCAGGCACCAGCTTTTCCGCTTCTTCATCGACTTTGGCTGTGACTGTCTGCTTGAAGTTGTCCAACGCAGCCGGATCCACGCTTACATGCTCCGATTCCTCAACGAGTCGTTTAATATAAATTAATTCCAAAAAATAATCCAAATCCACAACAATGCCTCGTGCTTGCTTATTATCTGCATTTTGAAGCGTGTAGATGTCGTTATTTTGCTTGTTTGCATAAGAATCCAGAATCTCGGATAGTTTCTCTGTCCTTGTTACCTCGGAAACGGTAATCACGTTCTTTAGAATCAGCTCCAACAAATCCTGTGGAACACCAGTTGGTTTTTCCATTACACAACACTCCTCACCTTTACTTAAACGCTTACATCACTCGCAGAACCTGTAAGCGTAAATGTATCCTGAACACGGGATTCTTCTATTATGCCACTTCCGAAGCGCTCCATCAAGCGTTCTGTATAGGTTTAGATGGTGGGATTGTTGGAAATTATTTACAGCGAACCAGGATATCAATCGGATAACGTCCCGCGTTGCGTCCATATAGACATAGGCCGCCGGAGCCTTCTGGCAGATCAGCAGGAACCTCTAGCTTTAACCGGAAGGAGCCTCTGGCAATAATCTCGGGCGTGAGTCGACTCGGAATCCGGATGTGCTGCAGGTAACCGTAGGAGCCGGCTTCATCAAGCCTGCGGTCATCAATCTGATAATGCCACGATAGCACACCGCGACTGTCTGCTGGATCATCCGGGAGCTGCAGCTGATCGATTTGTATGTTGTCGACGTAGACGTTAACTGTGCTTGGATGTTTGATGGTATCAGTCATAAAATACGAATTGGCGTTCATACCGGGATCTGCCTTCTTGCCATGCATGAAAGAGATATCGACGGATGGGTCATCGATCAGCTGCTGGTCCTTCTCCAATAACTGTTTGGCGCCGGCTTCAAGAAACAGATCGAGATCACCAAAGGGGTGCTCCGCAGTCAGACCGGAAATATCGATTTCATATTCAAAATAGCCGCCGTTCATGCCGCTGCCATTTACCTTGCTATGCTGCAGCGCCTGCCAGGCATAGTCCCAATGCTGCTGTGAGAAGCTCGCCGGCTCGACCTGCTGCCATTGTCCTTCCAGGTCAAATAGTCCTTGAGCGGTTTGGCTGCGAACATCGAAGGTGATGAAGTTACGTGCAACCGAATGGCTTGAGGCACGTGAAGGATCTTTGAGCTCCACGACGAGCACAGCTACGGCATCGTTCTCCGGCATGTAAAGCTCAAGCGTTCTCAACGTGGTTGTGCCGTATTTACTCCAACTAATGGCTTCGGTGCCTTGAGCAGCTATCGTTTTTTCTCCCAGATGGTCGTACCATAGCTTCCAAGATAGCTGCATGCTCTGACCCTGGTACGTATCGGCGAAGCTCGATACAGCCAGCGGAATGCTGACCTGCTGACCGCTAGTTACGGTTGTGCATGGTGGTGCATCGATAACGATAAAGTCCGGCTGATGGAGATCACGCAGGCTCATTTCTTCACAAAATCCACCGTAGCCGAAGTCCTTTTCCGAATCATCGATTCGATAATAACCGTTGAATTCATTGGTCACATCCTTAAACTCAGTGAACACGAAGCCGCATATGTTCTCATGTCGACGGAATTCATTCAGCATATATCGATAATGCCAGCCAAGATCGCTATCGCCGGCGCTGCCTTCAATACCCCATACTGCTCCACATTCACTGTTCATAAGCGGCGCATCAGACTGCTGATGTCCATCTATATAATTCCAGGTAGAGCCGGGATAGGTGCTGCGGGCGGCCTCTTCGACATGGTCACGCAGCAGTTGGTAGCCATTAAGGTAGAAATGCCATGTATTCAAATCACTCTTCACATGATCGTTGCGACATGGGGAGTTATCCTCGACCAACCGTGTGGGATCGATAACTTTGGCCCACTCATACACCTGTTTGACCCATTCTTGCGTTTCCGGTAAATAGATGGAAGTAACTTTACCTGTGTCCGCTTCGGTTTTGTGAAGCAATCCCCAGCTCTCATTGAAGATGACCCAGGAAATGATCGAAGGATGGTTCCAGTCCCGCTGGATCGTTTCAAGTGCTTCAGGCTTATAGGCATTTTGTGCTTGTTCATCAGGAGTTCCCCAGAAGCAGGGCATATCCTCCATTACAAGCATCCCGAGTTTGTCCGCCCAGTACAGCTTGCGTGGCTCCTCAGGTTTAATATGAATACGCACGAAGTTCAGGCCCAACCGCTTCAAACGATAAATCTCATCACGCATCATATCATCGGTCGGATAGGTGAAGAAGCCTGTAGGATGGAACGATTGGTCCAGAGTTCCATTCAAAAATATTGGTTTGTCGTTAAGCGTAATCCAACGTGACTGTAAACCTTCAGGCAGTACGGTACCTATCGTACGTATGCCGAAATACGTCTGTACACAGTCCGTTCCGCCTGTTTGATCGGAAGCATTGTTCGCTAAGCTGAGCGTAATCGTACCTTCATACAAATAAGGGTCATTGGGACTCCATAGTCGAGGCTGATCCACTTGAAAAGCGGTTTGAAAAGCTTGTTCTCCTGACTGAAGCTGCAGATTTACCGTATGGGACACGGAACCGTCAAAGGCAAAGCTCAATACAGCGTCTTGTGCAGAAGCAGCCTGAACTACACCCTTTACGGTCACTGAACCGTCAAGTTCGGTAATAAATTGGACATGATCCACATATTGTTCGGGTCTTGATTCTATCCAAACCGTTTGCCATAACCCACGGATTTCACCGTATCCCTGCTTACCTCGTGTTTGATAGGCTTCATCCTGGTCTTCAACACGAATAACGATTACATTTTCCTGATCCGAATTCCAAGCGTGGGTCACCTCCAGCTCAAAGGTCCCATAACCACCGCGATGACTGCCTACTTGAATCTGATTTACCCATACGTGGCATTCGTAATCAACAGCACCGAATCGAAGGAACAAGCGAGAGCCCTTCGCTTCAGGCGTCCATTGAACGGTACGACGGTACCAAGCGATTCCTTTTACATTCTCGCCAATACCGGACAAAGGGGAGGCCCAGGAAAAAGGGACGGTAATCGTTCTATCCAAAGCTTGGGTCGTCCCATCAAACCAACGCCCGGTTAAACCCTGATTGTCGATGTCAAAACCAAAGCTCCAGTCCCCATTCAAATTAAGCCAGTCCGCTCTCTGCCAATCCGGTCTTGGATATTCAGGTCTGATTAATACCTCATTTGCAGATGTAGTCATATGTACACAACCTTTCATTGCTTATTTGATATACAGAATATACAATGTATATTATATAAACGCAATTAAAATATTTGCAAAATGCAATATACATTGTGAATTTTGAATGTTGAATAGAGAAGGATGGATGAGCATGGCTGATGAACAAATCGATACAGTGAGACGTGTACCTGCAAATCAGATACAGGAGGTAGCGAAGGCACTATCGGGAGATTTACGTCTGCGTATTTTGGAAGCTTTGGGAGAGCGTCCCAAAAGTATTTCACAGTTGGTTGAGGAGTTGGGTGTCGCACAGCCCACCGTTTCTATTAATGTGCAAGGTTTGGAACAGGCGGGTCTTATTAGTTCGTCTACGAGCGGGGGCAGCCGGGAGAAGATTTGCTCCCGAGTTCTCGATGCACTCCTGTTCGAGCTGCCGCTGCGCCCTGGCGAAGGGCTGCAGCAAATTGAAGAGATTTCGATGCCTATCGGTCTATATACGGATTGTGTCATTCAGCCGCCTTGCGGACTGCATGGTATGGAAGGAGCTATAGGTTGTCCGGACGATCCGCGCGCTTTCTATATGCCGGAGCGAACTAAGGCGAATCTCCTTTGGTTTAGTGAGGCTGGATATGTGGAATATGTGTTTGCCAATCCGCTGCCTGGCGGTGTGCCGCTGCGCAAACTGCTTATAAGCGCTGAGCTGTGTTCGGAGGCAGCAGGCTATAATCAAGAGTGGCCGTCTGATATTACGCTGAGCATCAATGGGAAGCAGGTTGGGACTTGGACCTGTGATGGGGATTATGGCGACAGAAAGGGAAAGCTTTCCCAGAGTCTTGCATTCGGCTGCACACAGTATGGCTTGCTGACCGAATGGAGCATTTCGGAGACGGAGAGCTGTATTAATGGAGTCAAGTGCTCGGACATGACGCTTCCAGCGCTAGATCTACATTACAACCGACCGATCAAGGTAAGGCTGGAGGTTCGTTCGGACGCTGAGAATTGTCGCGGAATGAATCTGTTTGGAGCCGGCTTTGGCGATCACCCGCAGGAATTGAAGCTTCGGTTTGTTCGTGGTGATTGTTAGCAGAAGCGGTTAGGAGTATTCATAACCAAACATCAGGTATAGACGGTAGTCCGATTACGGGCAGCCGTCTATTTTTATTCATATAGGTGAATACCGTGTTTCCCATAGGTAAATCTCCATAGACTGATGGTGTGTTCACTCGTAACGCGCCCTACACATTATGGAGGTGTCCCAAATGGAAAGATATCAACCGTCAATGTCCAATTCACAAATGCCCAACATGCAAATGCCTACAAATGTATCACCTGCATCGATGAATCCAATGCCGTATATGCCCGCTAATCAAGCAGCCCCGGTCATGGTTCATGCCAGCTTTGAAGAGATTAACATCTATGAACCCAAAAAACATCATCACGCCCATTGCAAGCCAACAGGAGGATTATCAATGGGTGCTATCCTGGTTCTGTATATCTTGCTCGTCATAATTCTTCGTGGTTTTCACAGATAAAGCGTGTAGTAGGCCATTTTTGGAATGTTTGAGTCCATGAACAGGATCTGACTCGACTGCCATTAGCGGACGCGCTGATGTCAATGGCCCTATTAGAAAGGCCCCTTACTCATCATAAGCTTTATACCAAGGGGCCTTTCGATGGAGTTTACACAAAGGACAGCTAGTTGTAAGGTCATTATACATAAATGGAATGGTACTGCTGACCGATATTCTGTATGCTATCAGTTGTAAGTCAGGTGAAGCTGGAGAGTTGACGGTTTTAACATTATCCTTGCCCTTGCAATCAATGTGTGACAGTTCCTATAATATCCGTATAAAAGCTGCTGTCCGCGTTACTAAATGACAAGAGGGTAGGCGATTGTATGAATGAAACCATCAAGCTTTTGACAAGCCATCAATCCATTCGTAAATTTACGAATCAGCCGGTTACGCAGGAGCAGTTGGATACCATCATATCAGCTGCCCAATGGGCTTCAAGCTCAAGCCATGTACAGGCTTATAGTATCATTCATGTAACGAACGCGGGGATGCGCCAACAGATTTCTGAATGGACGGGCAATCAGTCGTATGTGGTGAATAGTCCGATTTTCCTCGTATGGTGCGCTGATCTGCACCGCTTGCGTACAGCGTACGAGATTCATGAGAATGCGGACAAAGCATATCTGGGGACTGCGGAAAATTGGATTGTCGCGACTGTCGATGCTGCGTTAGCCGCTCAGAATGCCGCTATTGCAGCCGAGTCCTTAGGTATGGGCATTGTATATATAGGGAGTGTTCGTAATCATATTGAGGGCGTTTCTACGCTTCTACGGCTGCCGAAATATACAAGTCCCTTATTTGGCATGTGCATAGGCTACCCGGATCAAGATCCTGGTCAACGGCCGCGTTTGCCGCAGAAAGCTGTCCTGCATCATAATACATATCAAACAGACGGTATGGAGGAGCAAATATTGAAATACGATCAAACGATGAAGGATTATATCCTCAAACGAACCGGTGGTAAGCGAAGCGGAACCTGGTCGGAGGATATGAGGAATAAGCTGAAGACGCCTACGCGTATGGATGTCAAAGCTTATTTGGAAGCGCAGGGTCTGGATGTGGAATAGGATACAAGGTGTAAATTGTGCGACGGCAGGGCAAACGAGCTCTGCCGTTTTTTTGTGCTTATACCCAATAAAAGCCGATTTGAAACGAAATTCGGTGAAATTTAGCCATTTTTTCTTTTTAACAAAAGGTGATCTGAATGGAGATGAAGCCCGTTGTAGTAAGTGTAAAGAAACAAGCGACATTAGCTACCAACAAAACATAGAAAAGAGGAATTGATATGAAAATGAAAAAATTACTGGTCCCTGTACTGAGCTTATCGATGCTGGTCCCTGTTATCCCAATGGCTGCTTACGCAGAAACGGCCCCAATGGCGTCGATGGCAACTGTGAATACACCTGCAGCGGATTTGAGAGCAGCTCTGGATAACCTTTTATCCGAACACTTCGTACTGGCAGTCACGGCGATGACGAAAGCTTATGACGGATCACCAGATGCAGCCGCCGCTTATAAGGCACTGGATCAAAATGCTCTGGATATGCAGCCTGCTATTGCATCGCTTTATGGTGAGGCTGGTGGTATGGAATTCGAGCGGATCTTTCGTGCCCATAACAAATACACCGACGATGTAGTCAAAGGATTGAAGGCAAACGATCCTTCCGCAGTGAAGAAAGCCCAAGACCAAATTCAGGGCTTTGTCGTTGAATTTGCCAAATTCCTCGCAACGGCAACCGGCGGCAAGCTTCCTGAGCAAGCAGCGGCTGATGTTATCCGTTCCCATGAGAAGCACGTTCAGGATACGTTTGACAGCTATGTAAAAGGTGACCTAACCGGAGCTTACGATACATTCCGCGTCGGCTTCAACGAAATGTTCGCTATCAGTAAAGCGTTGGCAACTGCCATAACTACACAAATGCCGGAAAAGTTCGCGAACAGCAAAGCCGATACACCAGCAGCCGATCTGAGATCGGCACTGAACAGCCTCGCATCCGAGCATTTCGCACTGTCAGCACTGGAAATGCCGAAGCAATATGAAGGCTCCAAGGATTACAATGCTCTGATTCGTGCAGAAGCTGGCAATACCGTGGACTTTAAAGCGGCAGTAACCTCCATCTATGGGATTGACGGTGGGAATGCCTTTGAGAAAATTTGGGTAGGCGATCATATCCATGCACAAAGTGACATCGTGATAGCGACTAAAAATGGTGATGCCGCAGCTCTGGCAGCAGCCAAGCAGCGTATCAGCAAATTCGTAACTGAATTCGGAGCATTTTTGGGAACAGCGACTGGCGAGAATTTGCCAACCAAGGGTGCACAGGACGCTTTGCGGGCGCATGAAGATCAGGTTCAACAAACGTTTGATCAATATGTAGCCCAAAATTATGATGCTTCTTATGCAACGTTCCGTGAAGGCTACAAATTTATGTTTGGTGTAGGGCAGGCTTTGGGTGGGGCGATTGTTACACAAAACAATGCTAAATTTCAGATCCCTATGACTACAACGCCAGCACCGGCTCCAACCCCAGCAGGCCCTGTGAACATGACCAAGGTATGGATGAAGCTGAACAGCAACGAGCTGAAAATCAATGATAAAGCAATCATGATGGATACCGCTCCATTCATGTCCGGTGACAACACATACATCCCGCTGCGTTATTTGAGTGAAGGCATCGGTGCAGAAGTGATGTGGAATGATGCGACTAAAGAAGTTGGAGTTAAAGCCGGAAGCAGCATGCTGAAATTCTGGATCGGCAAAGACTTCATGGAAGTTAACGGAGTGAGACAAAATATCGGGGCACAAGTCTACATCAATAAAGATGGCCGCACAGTCGTTCCGCTTCGTTTTATTACAGAGCTTCTGGGGTGGACCGTAACCTGGAATGAAGGGGATAATTCGATTACCCTAACCCAAGCGATGAAATGATCCTTGACATACAGCGATTCCACGGAGAGGAAAATCGGCAACAGACGTTTTCATTGGAGTCATGTATAATATCATTCATAACGGTTGAGTAGGGGCGGGATATAAGTGGGTATTACGGTAAGAGAAGCTATGCGGATTGGAGGTCTTGTCCGATGTAAGGTCGTTGCCGGAGAAGGTGGACTGGATCGCGTCATCGATTCGATAACCGTCATGGAAGTACCTGATGTAATTCGGTGGCTGAAAGGTAACGTGCTCCTGCTATCGAGCTTATATCCCATTAAAGACGACACGGAAGCGATCAACCAACTGGTGCAGCAGTTAAACGAAGTCAACAGTGCCGCATTAGCAATTAAGACCAGACAATATGTGCAGGAAATTCCTAAAGCCATCATCGAAGCCGGAAATCGAATCCAACTGCCTATTATCGAAATAGCTAGTGAAGTGTCCTATTTGGAAATCATGACTCCTTTGATGGAGCTGATTGTGCGCAAAGCGGACCCAGGAAAAGAGCAGCTGGAGTCATATTTCCAATGGATTACGGAGTTGGCGATGGGAGGTAAAGGAATAACGGCGTTGATCGATGCTGTGGAGCAGGTAACCCTTAATCAGATCACGGTCGGTTCTGAATTGTGCAGTATGGATCTGAATAAAGGCATGGAAGTCAGTCCCTTAACCCGAGTGCAAAAAAATGAACTTATAACAGCCAAGCGGCCGATCCGAATGGTACGCAGTTTGAATCATACCCTTGTTCCTTGTATGGTCACCCCCTTAATATTGAACGAAGAACTTGCAGGTGATTATACATGTTGGCATACGCGTAGAGAGTTTCAAGAGCAGGATCTTTGGATTCTCGAACGCACAAGGGTATTGATTGCGATGGAATTTCTCAAAATCATGACCAAGACAGAAGTGGAGCAGACCTACAAGGATCATTTGTTAGCGGAGGTGCTGCTGGGACAGGTTCAGGATCAGTTGGCAGCGTTGGAACAGGCAACAAGATTTGGCTGGGATTTATCCAAAAGCTATGACGTTTTGTGCATCGCAGTCAATCCTGCGAATGAATCTAAAGTACAATCCTCTGAGAATGAAACAGTTAGATTCCAAGAGCCTTCAGTCAGGCTGCTGTCAAAGGTCCAGTCATTTTTTCGATTTGAAGAGGATAAGGCTATAGTTACCTTTCTAAAAGGGAACATTATTATACTTAGCAATCAAGGAAACTCGCCACATACCCAGAACTATTCTGGGTTTCAAGGGAATGTCAGGAGACTGGCAGAAGCGGTTCAACAATATCTTAGCGACGCGTATGAGAGAATGTCTTTCTTTGTAGGTATGGGTCGAGGTTATCCGGGTTTTGATGGCATTCAACAGGGATATTCCGAGGCGTTAAGAGCGATCCAGCTGGGTAAACCCATTGCAGTGAAAGGGTGTATGCATTATGAAGATCTTGGTGTGTTTCGAATATTGAGTCCATTTCACAATCGTGAGGAGCTTGAAAGTCTTTACGAGGGAACGATAGGAAAGCTGGTCAAACATGATACGAATCATCATGGGAATCTGGTAACGACCTTGATCGAGTACTTTACTAATGACGGCTCTATTACGGATACTGCGGGGAAGCTGTTTATTCACGTAAATACATTAAAATATCGGTTACAAAAAATCGAGCAGCTAACGGATTGCAATGTTCATGATTCGGAAAAGCGGCTGCTGCTTCATATGGGATTGAAAATACATCAAATGTTAGAGTCGGAAGGGTGAGTCACAACACTCAGGTCTCATACAAACACGTACCCTCCAAAATGTAATTGGCTATACCGACGAAAGTCGGTTCTTTTTTTTGTCCGCTGCGACATATATGCGCCTTCCAGTTCTTGATATTATTCAATTAATTCAAATGGGGGAGGATCAACATGGATTATCATCAGTTAGCTGCAAGCCTATATAAGACTGCTTATTTATCAGGAGATTTTAAACTGCGTTCGGGCCAAAGGTCCAATCAATATTTCGATAAGTACCGCTTTGAAGCTGATCCTGTACTTCTTGCTGAGATCGCTAGAAAATTGAAAAAGCTTGTCCCGGAGGATACGGGGATTTTGGCTGGTCTGGAGATGGGAGGCATTCCAATTGCAACAGCATTATCCTTGGAAACAGGTATTCCTGCGGCGTTTGTTAGAAAAAAGGCGAAGGAATATGGGACTTCCAAACTTGCGGAAGGAGCGGATATTACCAACAAAAAGGTTTGTATCATCGAGGACGTAGTCACGACAGGGGGACAAATTATTTCAAGTGCGCAGGAGCTTAAAGCATTAGGAGCACATATCGAATTTGTGCTATGTGTTATTGAAAGAGATCCGATAAGTAAAGCTAATCTTGAACAGGATGGGCTGACACTCGTTTCCCTGTTTACGATGGACGACTTGTTGCTGGCAGGAAAGGGATCCTGAAATCCCTCTCATGATTAGCATTGGCAGCCAGCGCCGTTGAAATCGAGTCACTCGCAGCTGTTCCTTAGGTTTCAGCAGCTATTCTGGCATCTTACCTGTATATACCGATTGTGGACGGAAGATCCGGTTTACTTGTGCCTGCTCTAACAGATGTGCGGACCAGCCAACAACTCTTGCTGCTGTGAAGGTGGGCGTAAACAATTCTGAAGGCAGGGCAATCGCGCGCATAATCGATGCGGCAAAAAATTCAACATTGGTATAGAGCTGACGGCCCGGCTTGTATTCTTCAAGCAGGGCTATAGCTGTTTTTTCAACATGAACGGCAAGATCAAACCATGGGTCATTGCTTGAAAGAGCCTCGGTTACATGACGAAGCGCTTCTGCTCGTGGGTCTCTCGTTTTGTAAATACGATGCCCAAAACCCATCAGTTTATCGCCTCGTTCCAATGCCTGGCGGATCCATGGTTCTGCATGTTCTTTACTTCCAATCGCATCAAGCATGGCAATGACTTCGGTAGGCGCTCCGCCATGAAGCGGTCCCTTCATAGCCCCAACAGCCGCACTAACAGCTGAGGCCATATCCGATTGAGTGGACAGCACGACACGGGCAGCGAAAGTTGAGGCATTCATCCCATGCTCCATTCCCAGTATGAGATAGGCGTTCAGTGCCTTAACATGAGCCGATTCGGGCTGCTTGCCAGTCAGCATATATAAGAAGTTAGCGGTATGGCTAAGCTTGCTGTCGGGTTCTATTGGAGCTAGACCCTGCTGGGATCGATAGTTATAAGCAATAATGGTAGGAATAAGTGAAGTTAAGGTGATGGCCTGTTCGATAGTTGGCGGCCAGCTGAAGGTTTCTCCTGACAGCATAGCAATTGCGGTTTGAAGCACACTCATGATTGGCATTTCCCGGGGAATATTGTCGAGCAGTCTGCGGACGGACAAAGGCAGTACTCTGCTGTTTGCCAAACGTATCGTAAACTCTTGTTTTTGAGAGTTATCCGGGAGGGTTCCCACCCATAATAAATAAGCAATTTCCTCATATTCATAATGAACTGACAGTTCCTTAGCCCAGAATCCTCGATAGATCAAATGTCCATTAATTCCATCTACATGACCAATATCTGTTTCCGCTGCAACGATACCATCTAAACCGGTAACTTTTGCCATCGTGTTCACACCCTTTCATTATATAATTCAAGTATAAGATGTTATTGTTATAAAGTAAATTTATATGTTTTTATAATACATATAAATAATTTTAATCAAAATTTGAATCCGTATAAAGCTGGAAATTCATAGCTAACGGGTTTATGATGGGCTATAGATAGTAGCAGATAAACAGATGCAGCAGTTATACAGATGAAGCGAATGTCAGGAGGATACAGGGAATGCACAAGAAAGCCATATTCTTGGCCGAGCAGGGTAACGCCATGGTGAATCGGGTATTTGATGGAAATGTTATGGATAGGCTTAATCAGCAGGTAGAGCTGCAGCCAGTATGGATAAATCCGAGTAATGCCAAGCAACACGAGGATGAGCTTGCTGGAGTGGAAATTGCTTTTTCTACATGGGGGCTTCCCTTGTTCACAGCGGAAGAACTCCAAACCTATTTGCCTAATCTGAAAATATTATTTTATGCTGCCGGGTCCGTTCAACGCTTTGCAAGAGAGTACATATCACGTGATTGTGCTGTTGTCAGCACTTGGGCTGCTAACGCGGTACCAGTTGCCGAATATACGGCTGCTCAAATTGTGTTAGCCAACAAAGGTTATTTTCAAACATCACTTCATTGCAAGCGCAATCATGAAGAAAGCCAACAAAGTGCCCGGCTTTATCCGGGTAATTACGCAGCGCGAGTGGGTATTCTCGGTGCTGGTATGATCGGCAAAAAAGTGATTGAGCTGCTGAGACCCTACGATATTCAGATTGACGTATTCGATCCTTACTTGCCTGATCCCATTGCCGCTAGTCTTGGTGTACGTAAAACCGATCTGATCGATATTTTTACGAACTGTGATGTCATCTCCAATCATTTGGCTAATCTGCCAGCTACAGTAGGAATGATAAATAAGCAGCATTTTGAACGGATGAAACCGCACGCGACTTTTCTTAATACGGGCCGCGGCGCTCAAATTGTGGAAGAAGATCTGATACAAGCATTGCGCGATACACCTACAAGGACGGCGGTCTTGGATGTGACTTATCCCGAGCCTGTAAGTCGTGACAGCGCTTTCTTGGGGATGGATAACGTAATTCTAACTCCGCATATCGCAGGGAGTATGGGCAATGAGGTGGCAAGAATGGGCCACTATGCTGCCGGTGAATGTGAACGCTATTTAAGTGGTGTCCCATTGCAATATCAGGTTACACTAAGTATGCTGGAAACAATGGCATGATCCACAATATACAAGTAGCAATATTTGTAAATGGGAGGTTGTTGAATGATTAAGACAGGACTTTTATCCGTTACTTTTCGTCAGCTGTCTCCGCTTGAAATTATTCAGCTTGCCGCACAGGCCGGCTTGCAGGCCATCGAATGGGGCGGAGATATTCATGTGCCTCACGGGGATGTGAATCGGGCTAAGGAAGTAAAGGACTGGACCGAATCTGCGGGGATTGCTATTGCCTCCTACGGCTCCTACTACCGAGTCGGGTGCATGAATAAAGATGGCTTGTCCTTCGATAAGGTTCTTGAATCGGCAGCAGCATTGCAGGCTCCTGCGATCCGGGTATGGGCAGGAGATCAAGGCTCGGCTAAGGTTGACGAAGCATGGTGGGACAAGGTAATAACCGACGGTGCAAGAATCGCTGATCTGGCGCAAAGAGCTGGAATTACTGTTGATTTTGAATATCATAGAAATACATTGACAGATACACGCGAAACAGCGGTCCGTTTACTTAATGGAATCGGGCATCCAAATATTCGCTGCAACTGGCAGCCATCGGTCGCACTAACTATCGATCAAAGGCAGCAGGATTTACGAGCGGTATTGCCTTGGTTAGCCAATATTCATGTGTTTCAGTGGGAGCCAGGAGTACGCAAGCCATTGGCAGAAGGCGCGAAGGAATGGAGCGATTATATCAGCATCATCCGTGAGGCTCCTGGTCAGCGTTATGCGATGCTGGAGTTTGTCAAGGATGACGATCCGCAGCAGTTTTTGGCAGATGCCGGGATTTTGAAACAAGTGGTTGCCAGCAGCCTGTCTAATTAAACAGGTGACTCGCTTTAAGATTACCGGATGTTGAAAGGGTTGTGAGCAATGAGCGGAATTCATCTCTACGAGAGCAAGCATCGGGAAAGCTACGAAGTGAATGTCCATCACCATAATAATTATCAAATATTGTATGCGATTGAAGGGGAAGGCTCCATCCAGCTGGATGGAGTCAAGCACGCGGTCGAACAAGAGTGCGCGGCAATTATATTTCCGCATTCGAAGCATGCCGTTTCCTCGGACTCGCATCTGACGCTGCTGGTTATGGAATTCGATGCTGCGCTGATGCAGGATGCTTTTGCTTCAAGATGGAAGGCAGATACGATTGACGGCTCCATCCTGCTGCGGCTCAATTCGGTTAGCGGCAACGAGCTGAGACAACTGCTGCGCAAGCTGCTGTTCGAGCAAAAGCAGGAGGACTCGCTCAGCCAATGGGCGATGCAAATTCATCTGTTGGAGGTGCTGCTGCTGCTCGCCCGGGCCAAGCAGAGCTCACAATTTACCGATGCGAATGGATTGCGTGCCGAACGAATTCGCTCCTATATCGATTCCCACTACTTCGAGCCTTTGATGCCGGGCGAGCTCGCCCAAAGGCTTGGGATTAGCTCCCGCCGCGCCGCTCATATATTTAAAGAGCAATACC
Organism: Paenibacillus sp. 1_12; assembly: GCF_900114475.1. GTDB lineage: Bacteria > Bacillota > Bacilli > Paenibacillales > NBRC-103111 > Paenibacillus_S. The sequence goes on from NZ_FOTE01000008.1 coordinate 263,424, forward strand.
AGCTGACCCTTCTGCAATATTTGACAGAGGTACGAATGAGCACAGCCATGAAGCTGCTTGCAGAAACGGATAAGGATATCGTTTCTATTGGTTTCGAGGTCGGCTACGAGTCACTTCCTACTTTTTACCGCACGTTCAAGAGTTACGTCGAGCTTTCACCAAATAAATATAGGCAGCAGTACCGAAATCCCGACCAGTCCGTCTGAGCGGGTTTTTTGTGATTTACACAAAAACGCTTCCATATCTGAGAATTTTACTCCAATCTGATAAGACGTTCTTACGGATAACAGCTATGCTGGAAAAGTATCAATAACGGAAAACGATGATGATAAACGAAAAGGAGCTGCAACTATATGACGGTACACACAATAGGGATTATTATGAACGGAGTTACAGGAAGAATGGGGACGAATCAGCATCTTGTTCGTTCGATTTTGGCTATTCGCCAGCAAGGCGGCGTGACTTTACCGAATGGTGATATTATTATGCCGGATCCGATTCTGGTAGGCAGACAAGAGCATAAAGTCAAAGCATTGGCAGAAAAACACGGCGTTACACGTTGGAGCACGGATTTGGACGCTTGCTTGGCGGATCCAGCGAATCGGGTATATTTTGACTCCCAAACGACCGTGCATCGCGCGGCAAGCATTAAGAAAGCAATCGCGGCAGGTAAAGATATTTATTGTGAAAAACCTACGGATTCGAGCTTGGAAGGGTCTTTGGAGCTTGCTCGTTTGGCAGTTCAGGCTGGTGTTAAGAACGGTGTCGTTCAGGATAAGCTGTTCCTGCCAGGTTTGCTGAAGCTGAAACGTCTGGTAGATTCCGGGTTTTTCGGGAAAATTTTATCAGTTCGTATGGAGTTCGGTTATTGGGTATTTGAAGGAGATTGGCAGCCAGGACAACGTCCTTCATGGAACTATCGCAAGGAAGATGGCGGTGGCATTATTGTCGATATGTTCGCTCACTGGCGCTACGTATTGGACAACCTGTTCGGTAAAGTAAAGTCGATCTCCTGCCTGGGCATAACGCATATTCCTGAGCGTGTGGATGAAAATGGGGAACGTTATAAAGCTACAGCTGATGATTCCGCTTATGCAACCTTCCTGTTGGAAGGCGATATTGTGGTGCAGGCGAATTCTTCGTGGGCCGTACGCGTAGATCGCGATGACCTGCTGACGATCCAGGTAGATGGCACGGAAGGTAGTGCGGTTGCTGGTCTGCGTGATTGCAAAGTACAGCATCGTGTGAATACACCGAAACCTGTATGGAATCCGGATATTGAGAATCCGTTCGCATTTACAGAACAATGGGTAGATGTTCCCGCGAACCAAATTTTCGACAATGGCTTCAAGGTTCAATGGGAATTGTTCCTTAAGCATCTTGTTATCGATACACCGTTCCCTTGGGACCTGCTGGAAGGTGCTAAAGGAACGCAAACATCCGATCTTGGGCTTCAATCATGGAAAGAACGTCAATGGGTAGATGTTCCAGACTTAAAACTGTAATAGAGGTTGTTCACGGACTAATAAGGAGGAGACAACATCTTGACTAATAAGCTGATATTGCCAAAAGCTGGCGGCGCCTTGTATGAGTACGTCGCTGGTACCAAAGCTCCGATACTGGCACCCCAAGGAGCATTCACCGGACGGATTGCGTTCTCGGCCGCACATGTCGTGTGCGATCCCTTCGCGGGTACCGATCCTTTGAATCAGCCTTCAATCGATTGGGACGATACATTATCCTATCGACGTCACCTGTGGTCGCTGGGCCTATCTGTCGCGGAAGCGATGGATACAGCACAGCGCGGTATGGGGCTGAATTGGCTTCAAGCCAAGGAGTTAATTAAACGCTCCATCGATGAAGCCAACGCTGTTGGCGGTAAAATCGCCTGCGGAGCGGGTACGGACCATTTGGCTGCTGGCCCGAATGTCACCCTTGAAGATGTAGAGGCTGCTTATGAAGAACAGTGTGGTTATGTAGAAGGCTGCGGCGGTCAGATCATACTGATGGCAAGCCGTGCGCTGGCAGCATGCGCCAAAACCCCTGACGATTACGAGCGAGTGTATGGCCGTATTCTACGTCAAACGAAGAAGCCTGTGATTCTGCATTGGCTGGGGGATATGTTCGACCCGGCTCTTGCCGGTTATTGGGGAAGCACGGATGTGAATGAAGCGATGGCAACCTGCTTGCGCGTCATCAAAGCCAATGCCGACAAAGTAGACGGTATCAAGATTTCATTATTAGATGCAGATAAAGAAATTCAAATGCGACGTCTGCTGCCTGAAGGTGTACTGATGTATACGGGCGATGATTTTAATTACCCCGAGCTGATTCGTGGTGATGAGCAGGGCTACAGTCATGCATTGCTTGGTATTTTTGATGCTATCGCCCCGGTTGCAGCAGCTGCCTTGCAAGCTCTGGATCGTGGAGATATGGCACAATATGATGCTTTATTCGAGCCGACGATTGCCTTGTCCCGACACATATTCCAAAAGCCTACCTACGCCTACAAAACAGGTATCGTATTTATGGCTTACCTGAACGGACATCAAAAGCATTTTCGGATGATTGCCGGAGCAGAAGGCTCGCGTTCGATCGTTCATCTGTCCGAGCTGTTTGTTCTGGCGGATCAAGCAGGATTGCTGCAGCGTCCTGATCTTGCGGTCGAGCGGATGAAACGGGTATTGGCTTTGTCTGGAATTGAATAGCAAGTATGCTTGAAGCGAATGGCAGACATTCAATGGACGGAGGGTTATGGATGGAACGTTTTACAAACATAGATCGTTTGAGCTTAAATCAGATTACGACCAATAGCTGGAGCTTGCGTGAAGCCGCAGAGGGCTGCGTCAGAGCGGAGGTACCCTGGATTGCTTTGTGGCGCAATAAGGTCGAGGAGACAGGGCTGGCTGAAAGTAAACGGATCATTCGTGATACAGGCTTGAAAGTATCGAGCTTATGCCGCGGCGGGATGTTCCCAGCAGCAACGGCAGCCGAACGCGCAGCTCGTATTGACGATAACCGCAGAGCCATTGACGAGGCTGCTGAGCTTGAAGCAGAAGTTCTTGTATTGGTGTGTGGTCCGGCTCCTGACCGTGATATCGACGGTGCCAGAGGCATGGTTGAGGATGCGATTCATGAGCTGGTGCCTTATGCGCAGGAACGTGGAGTTACGCTCGGTATTGAGCCGCTGCATCCGATGTATGCTGCTGAGCGCTCCGTGATTTCCACACTTGCACAGGCGACTACGATTGCTGAGAAATTCACACCGCAGCAGGTAGGCGTTGTTGTCGATGTGTTTCATGTGTGGTGGGACCCAGAGCTGTACACGCAAATTGCCCGTGCAAGCGGTAGAATTCTTGGTTTCCATGTTTCCGATTGGATTGTGCCTACTCCTGATATGCTGCTTGGCCGGGGTATGATGGGTGATGGTGTGATTGAATTGCGCCGTATTCGCCAAGCGGTTGAAGCTACCGGCTATAAAGGACCTATCGAGGTGGAAATTTTCAATCAGACCATTTGGGATCGTCCCGGTGATGAAGTGCTGGCAGAAATGAAGGCACGCTATTTGGAGCATGTATAACTGCTTTCAAGCATTAGCGGCATGTATATTAAGCAATATTAACGCTAAGAGGTATTAAAGTTAAAGGTCTTTAACAATGCAGCATTGCAGATTACTATGATCTTTATATGGAATTTAAGCGGGGTTTTCGGGCTGGTCAGCGGGTTACATCGTTGAGCGGCCCAAAGTCTTATACATGTGCGAGAGAAGGGAATTATTCATGAGAGCAATTCGTACTGCTTTGATAGGTCTGGGTGGATTTGGTAAAGTACATATCCGTCATTTGGTGGAGCTGTCAGGTCAAGGGCTGTTGGAGGTCACTGCCTTTAGTGACATCAATCCAGATATAAACCCGTCAGGCTGGCAGCAGCTTCTGGCACTTGGCGGCGCTCCTTATTCCGATTATAAAACAATGCTTGACCATCATCCCGAGCTTGATTTGGTTGTGATCGCCTCGCCTATTCCCATGCATAAAGAGATGGCGATGTATGCTTTTTCACGTGGTATCCATGTCATGCTTGAGAAACCACCAGCTGTAACGATACAGGATCTTGATGAAATGCTGCATGCTCAAGCGGGTTCTTCATCATTATGTCAGGTTAATTTTCAAAATACTTCGGGAGCGGCATTCCGCGAACTGCTCCATATTATTCAAGAGGGACAACTTGGCGATGTCCAAAGTGTTACGGGAGTTGGTCTTTGGAAGCGTACTCAAGCTTATTACGACCGTACGCCGTGGGCAGGCAAGCTTAAATATAAAGGAAATTATGTACTGGATGGCACGATCAATAACCCTTTTGCTCATTTGCTGAACAATTGCTTGCTGGTTGCAGGCGGAGGGAATGCCGAAGAGAGCACACCGCTTGATATCCAAGCAGAGCTGTATCATGCCAATGCTATCGAAGGTGAAGACACCTCCTGCCTTCGCATACGGACTCAAAGCGGAGCAATTGTTCATTTCTATGCCAGCTTGTGCCATGAAGGCGAATCGATTCCTTCCATCACGGTGAAAGGTACACTGGGTGAAGCTGTATGGAAATACAACAATATGTTAGCTATTCAAATCACGGGTTCGCAGCCAACGAGCCGCAGCTTTGGGGAAGAGGATTATGTCCATAATATGTATCTGAATACGCTGGCTGCTATCCAGGATGAATCGGTCGCTCTTCTGAGCTCACTCCAGCAGTGTCGTCAATTTGTGCTTGCTGTGAATGGTGCCTTTGAATCGAGCGGGGAAACGCATCCGATTTCTGATGTTTTTCTTGTGCGGAGAAATGAAGGGAATACGGTGTTTACAGGAATCACAGGTATCGGAGCTGATGTGGGGCGTGCCGCGACGGATGGTATGCTGTTCTCCGAGATGGGTATTCCATGGGCGGTTGCGGCCGAATCTTTTTCATTAGGCAGCTATCAAAAATTTGGTTTATTCTCATCCTGAAGGGCCGATACAAGCATCCAATGACTTTCCGAGTTAAAGGTAGTTTGTTTGGTTGAAGTCAAGGTAGCCGAGTATCCATACTTCGTGTAAAATGGAAGGGGATACAAAGTTCAAATAAGGGAGAGATTAGCATTGAAAATTGCAGCACAGCTTTATACGCTTAGGGAATTTTTGAAAACACCCGAGGATATTGCCGCTACTTTGAAAAAAGTGAAACAGATCGGCTACGATTCAGTTCAGGTTTCAGGGGTTGGCCCTATTGACAGCAAGGAGTTGAAGGCGCTTGCAGATCAGGAGCAATTAAAGATTTGTGCGACCCATATTCCTTACTCGGACTTTGCTAATCTTGATGAAGTCATTAAAAAGCATCAAATATGGGATTGTACCTATGTCGGTTTGGGTGGATTGCCGCCGGAATACCGGACAAGCAAGGAAGGATACGCTACCTTTGCCAAGGAGTTTTCCGAAGTTGGCCGTAAGCTGAAGGATGCCGGTCTGAAATTTATTTATCATAATCATGAGTTTGAATTTGTAAAATTTGACGGCCGTACAGGCATGGATATTTTGTTTGAAGAGTCAGACCCTGAAGTGTTCGATTTTGAGCTTGACCTGCATTGGGTGCAAGCAGGCGGTGCGGATCCTGTTGAATGGATTCGTAAAGTCGAAGGACGAATGAAGGTTGTGCATCTGAAGGACTGGGCCGTGACAGTTGATAGGGAGCGTCGTTTTGCCGAGGTTGGAGAGGGCAATATGAATTATCCTGCTATTCTAAAAGCATGTGATGCTACAGGCGTGGAATGGGGAGCGGTTGAGCAGGATCAATGCTACGGTAACGATCCTTTTGACAGTCTGGCCATTAGCTTACGCAACCTGCACAAGCTGGGATATAAATAAGTTATTAGAGTGCTTCCCCATGGATAGCAAGAGAATGAAGCAGTTTACTGTAGAAGCGCAGCATTCGCCTTGATAGTCATGGATGATCGACTTTGATAACATAACGCATAAGGAAACCGGAAGCCCAAGGGCCTCCGGTTTCTGCAAATTCGAGTACCCTTACAAAATTCAATAAGGCTGAGGCAATTTAAAAAGTTGGAGGTCATTCCATGATTAGCAGTAAATTAAACAAAATCGCCTATGGAGGCGATTACAGTCCTGAACAATGGCCGCAAGAGATCATGATCGAGGATATGAGAATGTTTAAGCTGGCGGGTATTGATATTGCGACAGTAGCTGTTTTTTCATGGTCGCTAATGCAGCCAGATGAAGAGACCTATCAGTTTGAATGGCTTGACGAGATTCTGGATAAGCTTCATGAAAATGGAGTTTATGCTTGCTTGGCGACGAGCACGGGTGCGCATCCGGCCTGGATGGCACATCGGCATCCCGATGTGCTGCGGGTCGATTTTGAAGGGCGCAAGCATACTTTCGGCCAACGCCATAATTCGTGTCCGAACAGCCCCACCTACAGACTTCATGCAGCACGACTGGCACGCAAGCTGGCAGAACGGTATAAGGATCACCCAGCCCTAGCCATATGGCATGTAAATAATGAATATGGCGGCATGTGCTATTGCGACAATTGTGCCAAGGCGTTCCGCGTATGGCTGAAGCAGCGCTATGGCAGTCTTGATCAGTTGAATAAAGCATGGAATACCCGATTCTGGGGCCATACCTTCTATGATTGGGACGAGATTGTGCCTCCGAATAGGTTAAGTGAGCACACGGGTGAGACACGGACCAGCTTTCAAGGGATTTCACTCGATTACTGGCGGTTTAATTCAGATGGACTGCTCGATTGCTACCTGATGGAATACAACGAACTGAAGGCTGTAACGCCGGATGTTCCGGTTACGACGAATATGATGTGGATGTTTAAGCAGTTGGATTATGCCAAGTGGGCAAAACACGTTGATGTGGTTTCCTGGGACAGCTATCCATCCAACACGACGCCGCTAAGTCATGTGGCCATGTGGCATGACGTTATGCGAGGCTTGAAGGACGGTCAGCCATTCATGCTGATGGAGCAAACACCGAGTCAGCAAAATTGGCAGGCTTATAATGGCTTGAAGCGTCCAGGTGTGATGCGCTTGTGGAGCTATCAGGCTGTAGCGCATGGTGCGGACACGGTGATGTTTTTCCAGCTGCGTCGTTCGGTGGGCGCATGTGAGAAATATCATGGAGCAGTTATCGAGCATGTAGGTCATGAGCACACCCGTGTTTTCAGAGAATGTGCGACATTGGGCGGCGAGCTTCAGATTCTGGGGGATAAGCTGCTCGGATCACGGATCGAAGCCAGAATAGCGATTATTATTGATTGGGAAAATTGGTGGGCGATGGAGTTTTCCTCAGGGCCGACGATTGATTTGTCCTACATGACCGAGCTTACGAAATATTATGTTGCTTTTTACGATCAAAACATTGCAGTCGACATGATTTCAGTGGAAGCCGATTTCTCCCGCTACGATGTCGTCATTGCACCTGTTCTCTATATGGTGAAACCGGGAGTTGCAGACAAAATCGAACGCTTTGTTGAAACCGGCGGTCGGTTTGTAACGACATTTTTCAGTGGTATCGTGAATGAATCCGATCTAGTTACACTTGGCGGATATCCGGGTGAGCTGCGCAAGCTGCTCGGGATTTGGGTTGAAGAAATCGACGCATTATTCCCGCATATGTCTAACCGTATCGTGATGACAGATGGGCGAGAAGGGTTTAAAAAGGAATATTCCAGCAATCTGCTATGCGATATTTTGCATACGGAGGGGGCTGAGGTTTGGGCTGAATATGGGGAAGAATTTTACAAGGGGACGCCTGTACTGACACGCAACAGCTTTGGGCAAGGTGAAGCGTGGTATGTAGCATCCAGTCCTGATAAAGAATTTCTTTCCGATTTTGCCAAGCTGCTGGTGAAGCAAGCGGGGATTGAATCCGTGTTAAGCGCTCCTGAAGGAATTGAAGCGACCAAACGCGTTAAGGACGGTAAGGCATATACGATGATATTGAATCACAATGACAGCGAGACCGAGGTGAATCTGGGTCCGAACGAGCGCACCGAGCTGCTCAGCAACCGAGTGGTCAATGGAGCAGTTACGATCCCAGCCAAGGGCGTATGGATATTGGAAGAAGCCTCTCAATAAATACAGAAATGGGCGGTTCATCTGTGCATCTGTCCATACCTTTTCCGCTAATTGCCATACACTATGATATGGGTTGGAGTACATTCGATGTATTCGGCTTAATGATGACTTAGGGGTGATTCTATTGGCACATGTTGGCGGTGTAGGTGCAGGAGGATGCGCAAGTCCATATGGTGGGTTCGGCACATCGACAGGCGAGATTCTGGTTCTGTTCATTTTATTGGTCATCATTACAGGAGCAGGGTTTTGGGGCGTGTAAGCGCCAAGGTCAATTTAAGCATATATGAAATCTTCATGATGGTTCAAAAATAGGTGAAGAAGCACCACGGCAGCAGGCTACAGGATGCTGGCAGGTGCTTTTTCATTATTGGATCCTCCTCCTTAAAACTCAGTCAATCCCCTTCACAGGACTGGTTTTGCGAAACTCGAGCAGCTCGGAAATCGTGACAAACCGGTAGCCGCGACTTTTTAGCACGGGCAAAATGCGCTTGAGTGCTTCAATGGTTTGCGTCTTGCCCTCTACGTAATCATGAAATAATACAATATCTCCGTTACGTGCATTGTTAAGCACCTTTTTGGTGATGTGACTAACACCCGGAGTATTCCAGTCCATCGTATTGATATGCCAGGACCACATAACGACCGTATAACCTTCCTGTTTGGCGATTTGAATCAAGGGATCGTTATAGTAGCCTCCTGGCGGACGGAATAAGTGTGGCTTTTTCCCAGAGACCCGAAAGATAGCTTCTTCCGCCTTCATCAATTGTTCACGCATATTACTTTCCTTCACTCCACGGGTAAAATACATGTGGGTATAGGTGTGATTTGCCAATTCATGGCCTTCAGCGACCTCACGCTTTATAAGCTCAGGATAACGTTCAGCTTTCTCGCCGATTACAAAAAAAGTAGCCTTCGCTCCATATTGCTGCAAAAGGTCTAATATTTGCGGTGTATCCTCAGGATCAGGGCCGTCATCAAAGGTGAGCGCAATAATCTTCTCCTCAGTAGGCACCTCCCATACGATCTCACCTCTTTTTTCATAATAAGGACGCCCTTTACTGGGAGCACTGGATAGTTCATTCATGGCTCCGCTCAGCAGCATCGATACGGACAGTACAATGGGGATGGAGACAGTCCACATGGTAATCAAAGCCTCCTTCGTGTAGTAGGACGAAGATAGTTTTCCCATTTCACCGAGTATTAGCCATTGAAAAAAAGTAATTTGTGCATACCCAACCTTTTTCTACCTTTGTGAGGGGATGTACGGATCTGCATCTGAATTAAGCTTGCTGTTGTATGTCGGACATCGACTGTAACGGATCTGTCCGCAATCGTATTTTTGTGATAAAGAAGTTGGGAAGTTGTACATCGTTTATGCTATAAGCTATACTTTTGATACTATCTTACATAAAAGTGGGTACTTGAACTTCATCATAAAAGCATTAATATGAAAATAAGCAGCGGTTATAATAACCTGCGTAACGATACCATCAAAATGAAATAGCGGAGAGGGATTGCGATGAGAAATCAACTGTTTACGCCCTATGAGATCAAGGGTTTACAATTAAAGAACCGTGTTGTGATGGCACCCATGTGTCAATATTCCGTTGATGCCAAGGACGGTAAACCGAATGAATGGCATTATGTTCACTATCTTAGCCGCGCAATCGGAGGAACGGCTCTAATCATTATGGAAATGACTGATGTTCATCCGGACGGCCGTATAAGCGATAAGGATTTGGGGTTGTGGTCAGATGATCAGATTCCTGCCTACTCCCGAATTATTAATGAAGTGCATGCTCATGATGCCAAAATCGGTATCCAGATTGCACATGCCGGTCGCAAAGCTGAAGATGCCGAAGTACCGGTATCCTCATCCGCGATCAAATTCCCTGGTCCTAACTATAAGGTTCCTAGGGCGCTCACGACCGATGAAGTTAAAGAGATGGTACAGCTTTTTACGGATACAGCTCGCCGCGCTATAGAGGCCGGTGTGGACATGATTGAGCTTCACGGAGCCCATGGTTACCTGATCCACCAGTTCCATTCCGCACTTACGAACAAACGGGACGATGTGTATGGACATGATTTAGCTCGATTCGGTGTGGAAATCATTCAAGCAGTTAAAAAAGTAATACCCAAGGAAATGCCTTTGTTTTTCCGTATTTCTGCAGTTGAATATGTGGATGGCGGCTATGATATCGATCATACACTGAAGCTGGCAAAGGCTTACAAAGAGGCAGGCGTAGACATATTTCATGTGAGCTCGGGCGGGGAAGGTCCAGCGGGTGAAAGAAAGCCAGGAAACTATCCAGGTTACCAGGTTCCATTCGCGCGCAGAATTCGAGAAGCTTTGGACGTGCCTGTTGTTGCAGTGGGTATGCTGGAGTCTCCAGCACTTGCGCAATCTGTCATTGGCAATGGGGATGCTGACCTAGTTGCCATAGCCCGCGGCCTGCTGCGGGATCCGTACTGGGCCACACATGCTGCCATTGAACTCAAGAGTGAGCAGTCCCATGTGCCGCAGCCATACAAACGGGGCTATCATTAAAATATTCATGCGTAATCCAAGACACGAGCCCGAGAGCGTTGGGTTCGTGCTAATGGATTGCAGCCCATAGAAGGGAAAGCCCGGAACATAGTAATAGAATATCCAACACATATTGGAACGAGACCACACTCATTCGTTGAACAATAGCTTTTGATGCGATTGTACCCAGCATGAGCGAGGCGCCGACGATCATTCCGTTTACTAACATTTCTATAGGAAGTGCCCCAAGCTCTTGGAAGGTCACAACTTTGCTGACATAAAGTGCAAGTGAACTCGCCGCTTCTGTTGAAAGGAACGCACCTTTCATTAATCCAAAAGAGGTGAACGCAGGCACGCTAAGAGGCCCAGTTGAAAGGACAATTCCAGTCAAAAAGCCAATGAGCGCTCCAGCGATCGAAAGCTGCCATAAGGAAATGTGGAAATCCTTTGCTTTTAGCCAATACCGGAATGGGATCATAAGTAAAAAAAACGTACCCAGCCCTATATCTATAACATGTGACGGTAATACCCACAGGGTACGCGCACCTATAGCGGCGGCAGGAACACCAGTTATCGAGTAAGCAGCAAAAGCCCGCCAATTGATTTCGCGCCACCAGACCATGACTCTTGCCATGTTCGCAATGACAGCAGCTACTGCCATGATAGGTACTGCTTGCTTAGGGCCAAATGCAAATACCAAAACAGGCAGCAGCATAATGGATGAACCTGTTCCAATGACGCCGCTCACAGCACCCGCTATGAGTCCTACAAACAATACAAATACATAATCCCCCAAAAGAACACTCCCAATGAATATCTATTGTTTTCTAATCTCTTACTACTCATGGCTACATGATATAAATAATTGTACCAAGTGCTGTTATACAGAACAAGACATCATTCGTGAAGTAAAATGCGAACCAGTGGTTATTTACTGCGAATTTTGTAATTAGATCGGCTCCCATGGTGACATTTGGGGAATGCTATCGAATCTAGTTGCTTTAAATTGAAAAATGTGGTAATTTATAGTCAATATTGAAAGTGATGAGCGGAAGAACCGCCTCTCCCATGCTGATACGCATGGAAGGGGCGGTTTTTTGTGCATCTTTTTGTATCTAAATGAGGATTCAGGTTGCTTATCGTGCTGACTGAGGGATAGGAGCAGGAAGGGGAACATTAAATAGCTCTATGAGGGGTGGTTGAAGTGCAAATACAGCCGCAGAACAAACAAATTGGTGATGTCGTTGAAGGACGATACCGTATCGTATCCGTGCTGGGAAGTGGCGGAATGTCGACTGTATATTTGGCAGACGATTTACGATTAGGCGGCAAGCGCTGGGCGGTTAAGGAATCTCGGCAGAGTAACGGGACGGAATATGATTTTCTGGCGGAGGCGGAAATGCTTGTAAAGCTCAATCATCCGAATCTACCGGATATTGTTGACTATTTTCCAGCGGACGGAAATGGCTGTAGCTATCTAGTGATGGATTACATTGAGGGTGAAACGCTTCTGCAGCGATTCGAACGCTCAAGCAAGCGATTACCAGCCCATCATGTGATCGGGTATGCGCTGCAGTTGTGCGATGTGTTTGATTATTTGCACAGCCATCAGCCTGAGCCGATTATATACAGAGATGTTAAGCCTGCCAATCTGATGATAGATGCCCAGGAGCGGATACGGCTTATTGATTTTGGTATCGCGCGCAGCTATAAGGTTGGACAAGCTGCCGATACAGTGCGTATTGGTACGATTGGTTTTGCTGCACCTGAGCAATTCGAGGGACGACAGACCGATGGGCGCACGGACTTGTTCGGGCTCGGTGCGTTGTTGTATTACTTACTAAGCGGTGGTCACTATTATTACGCCGTCCGCAGACCTCTGCACAATCATAACACCTCGATTTCTCCGAGCCTGTCGGCGCTTGTGGAGAAGCTGCTGCAAGCGAACCCGTCAGCTCGCTGCCAGAGCGCCGCGGAAGTGCGTACTGTGCTGCTGCGAATCCAGTCGATGCTCCAGCATACGGAATTAAGTGCAGCGGCTCACGTGCAGAGAGTATCACGAATCAGCGAAAGTGACTTAGACGACGAAATAGGCGCATACACAAGGGATAACATTAAAACAAGCATGAGCAAGCCGCGTCCTCGTATCTTGATTATAGCTGGGCTGTACGCAGGAGCTGGGGCGACCTTCACAACTTTATCGCTGGCTCGTACACTGCATGGACTTGGTGTGAAGCACGCGGTTGTGGAAGCGCAGTCGAGGCAGCCTGAGCTATATGCGTTATTGTACGGCGAGAAGCATGCTCCGCAAAATTACCGCTGCTATAACGAGGCTGGATTTGCTTTGCGGCAGGAGCAGCCGGCTTGGGAGGATGGCAGCACGCTCTGGCTGCCAGCGGCGCCACAATCTGAAGCGGATTCACCTGAGCATGACAGTCGGAGGTTATCCTCCTACCCACTGCTCCCCAATGGTTCCATAGGTATAGATCCTTTGCAGCAGAGCTTGGCTGTTAATAGCGGCAACGATCAAACCTGCAGCCAACTGCAGCAGTTACTGTTAGAAGAAATAGAACGTCCGCTTGTGCTGGTCGATATAGGCTCGAATTGGCATGATAGCACTGCAAATGAGCTGATTCATCTTGCTTCCGACATTGTCTATGTTATAGATCCAATGCTGCATAAACTGGAGTCGGCCACCGCAAGACGTAATCTGAAGCGGCTCAAGGAGCTGCGACTGCTGGGCAAGCCGGTATGGGGCATCGCCAACAAGGCAGTGAAATCCGGACACACCGGACAATGGTTGAATGTGCTTCCCGAACCACCGGTCTGTATGCTTCCAGCAATAGATTTCACCAAAATCGCTGAGGCGAGCTGGCTGGGTGTGCTGGTGCAGGATCGTCCCGGGATCCGAGCTCAATTGGAGCGTTCATTGCAAGACTGGCTTTGCAGCTGGCTGCCTCATACGAGTTCCAAAGGCCTACTGCACAAGCTATGGAATGACGGATAGAAAGGAAATGGAGGATCCGGCAGATGAATGTTTGGTATAGATGTATGTACTATGTATTGGTTATCGGCTTGTGCCTGTCAGGACCTGCATTGCTTATAGGCTGGAAATGGATCGTGGAACCTAATTGGGGAACGGTAGAGGTGGTTCAGGCCTCCCGTTCTATCGAACGCGGCTTAAGGTTAACCGAAGCAGACCTCAAAACGGTCAAGGTAAAAAAAGAGCAGCTTGTTGACGGAGCGTTAGTACGCATGCCAGCAGCACTTCGTCAGGAGACGACACGAGCCGTTCGACTGAATGAGCAAATAACAGCTGATATGTTGAACACTGCGCATTTGCTGCCTGCTCCTGACGAATGGAATATGCCGCTTCCTGTGGAATGGATGTTCGGAAAACCGCCCGGCAGCTTGCTGCGTGGTGATCGGGTCTCCTTACTGCTGGTCCAAAAGGAAGAAAGCAAAAAGGTTGATGACAAGGCGGTCAATCAGGAGCTGTCGCGAGAAAAGCTGGATCAGCTGAATATTCCTTACGAGGAGGAAAAAAAGCTTCAGGAAATCGTCGTCAGCTATGCTAAAGGCACTAATAATCAGGAAATTGGAGCGACTGATGACCGTAAGAAGCCGACAGGGATGGTCAGTACGGTAGAGTTGATTGTCAATAACGATCAAAAAGAGCTGATTCGTAAATACGGCACCAAAGGTTACCGATTCCTGGTCGTTTATCACTAAAATTGCGGTGAATAAGAGGGGCTGCGGGGATTTAGAAGTGGAAATCCATGAACAAAGACGAACGCTTCACTTCTCCAGAACACAAACTTTCGCCACCTGTCCATTGTTCATTGCACTTTTAAGCTCAATCGGTACTTGTTGAAGGTATTGATTAAACGTATTTATCAAAAGGAGGCCTATCAAACATTGAATGCTTATGTGGTGTCAGGTGACCGAAGACTGCTAGAAGCGTTAAGGCTATCCGGCAATTATAAGTCGGTATCCACCGTATCCAAGGATATGGTAGGGGTTCTTCTTATGGGAGAGGGAACGGGGAGCAAACAAGATTCTTTTGCAACAAGGGCTCGTTCTTTCACATCGAATTCGTCTACAACGGTTCTTGAAACTTCACTATTGCCCGAAGATATTTGGATTGTAAGCGATGCACTGATCGACATGCACGAAATGTTCACACTGCGCAGTCAGTATCCAGCTAATCGGATTATATATTTGCTTAGCAATGGAACGGATCCATTGAACTTAAAAACAACACAAAGTTTGTGTGCGGCCCATGGTATTGACTATGTGCTCCCCTATCACACACCTGAGCAGGTAGCGGATGAGGCAGGGAGAATATGCCTGATTAAAGCAAGGGCGGTCAGTAAGGTTATTACGGCTATCGGTGCGCTGCCCCAACTTGGTGTTACTTCGAGCTTATTATCAATCGGTGTTACTTTAGCGGCATTATCAGGTGTGAGAGTGGGGGTTTTTGGATTAAACGGCTGGAATCCGGGGGATAGCGGGTTACTATATACCGCCAAATATATGGATGAGCTGTGGGGAAGCTTGCAAAGTAAGCAGCTCCAAGCTGCAGAGCTTCCGGGTAAAATGCAGCTGCTGGCTCCGAACGTTTATTATTTGGCGGGCAGCCGGGACTTGAAAAAACTTTATTATTACCAGACGGACGGTGCGGCATGGTTAATCGAAAAGGCACGGGAATGCTTTGATCTGGTGCTGCTTGATGCGGGCAGCTATCCTGACCATGCCCTTGCAGCGCAAAGCATACATGCTTCTGATCTGCTGCTTGTTACTATGAGTCAAAGTCAGCAGGCCAAGGCACAGTGGCGTCGAATGTGCGAACATATTCTGCATCCGGTTTTCCAATGGGAGCAGCGCCAAACGATGCTGTTATTTAATAAAATGGTTCGTTCACCCGATATCGAGAATGAAAAACAGCTGTCACGCCAGCTAGATATGCCTTATGTGGGCAGTCTGCCATATGATCCGTCATTTTATCGCAAGGAAGCAGAGGGAGTGTGGGGTCAACAGCAAAATCACGATTACAACAAGGAGCTGGGTAAAATAGCAAAAGCGATGCTGCATTATTACGATTTGCCGCTTGTTAATACTTCAGCTATGGAAAAGGCCAAGCTGACGGACTCTGCAGCAAGCACCTCGAAGGGCTCATGGTTTCGATGGATGAAGCCTGTAAAGGAGGCTTAAACAGTGAGCCAGTCAAGGTTTCATATTGGACAGTTTCATACGGAGCCTGAGATGTGGGAACCGACACATTCATCCTTAGTTGAGCATGCCCATGCAACTTACACGCCACTACCCCAATTGATGAGCAGTGGCGGAAAGGTTCTCTTCGAGCAAGCTTGTCGAACATATAAAGAAATGGTGGGTGAACGATTTGCAGGTGCGATGCATCAAGGGCTAGACAGCCGCAATGCGACAGGCGGACAGGAAGGTGATGATGCGGAAGCTTTCGTCGAGCTGGAGAACAAGGCGATTATTGGTGTGCCCGAGACGGTGACTGCGATTATGGAGCAAATACAATCGCATGTGGATCGTCATGGACTGCATCAGCTGGAGCTGCCGGACTATTATATGAATCTCAGGCGTTTTGCCAAGGAAGAGCAGCGATGCTACGGCGATGTGACACATGCCATGTTTCATGAGATTTACGGATTTAAGGCACTGGCTTGTTGGCAGACGTATCCGGACAGTTATGCCGCTCAAATTATCGGAACCTCTATCTGGATTCATCATCATGGACGTCATGAAAGGATGCCCTTTCAGTTTGCCTCCACGCAGGAGGTGGATAAAATCGTCCGTGCACTCACCCGCCAAAAGGAAGATGCGATCGTCAATCTCTACAACACAACCTTGGAGGTGGATTTATATACGGGGGAGCGGGTCACGCTCACGGTGAAGCCTGATGTACGGCATGATGTGATTACATTCCGGCGGTTTTTAATTGGCCGCGTAACAGTAGAGGACCTTGCAGATGAACGAAGAAAGACGATTCCTCCGGAAGCTATCGAGCTGCTGCAGGGCCTATCAAGAACCCATTGTAATACCATTATCATTGGCCCGCCAGGTACGGGCAAGTCTACGACACTCAAAGCATTATTAGCTGAAAGGGCAAACCATTACACAGGTGCCATTATAGAAAAGCATTATGAACTGGCCGCCAGTCGCGATTTTCCCGAGAAAAAGCTGATCGAACGGGTTACCCATGAAGGCACCTTTCATCATGCGATGGATCAGATCCTGCGCTTTGATGTCGATTATGCGATTATCGGTGAAGTACGCAGAGTAGAAGCGGAGGGCGCTATGCTGGCTTGCGAACGGCTGCTTAAGGGCTTCGGCAGCACTTTCCACACCTGGAAACCGGAAACCGTGCCCTCGCAATTCGCCAGGCTGTTGTGCAGCTTGAATCCCGGTGTTCGTTTTGAGGAGGAGGAAAAACGGGTAGCGGAAAATATCGATATTTTGATCGTCCAAACACAGGACCCGAGTCGAACGCGTAAACGGATCAAAAGTGTCATGGAACTTCGCTACAATCGGTATACCGGAGAGATTAGCACTCATGAACTGATGCATTGGAATGAGTTAACGGATACATGGACATACCGCAACGATTTGAGCGAGGGTCTGCGTAAGGAAATGCAGGAGGTCCACCCCGAATGGTCTGAACGAACATTCCAAACGTTAGCTGCATTATCAGCGGCATCACCTATTCCCGAGGGAGAAGGAATAGTCGTTTATAATCCTGCAGCGGCCAATCCGCTGCACCGGATCAGTGTCTCGATAGAGCAAGTGGCTGCTGCATTGCATAGTCCCCTTGTGCAATCATTCTCTTCCTCTCTAGCAGAGGGAAGTACGGTTGTACGGCCAGCACGAGCTTTACTTGCTGCATCAGCAGAAGATCATTCAGCTGAGCGAACATCAGCAGTCTCACAAGAATCACCTTCCCAGATGTCAGCAGGAAAGGATGCATAGCCGTTGACCTTGTTTTCAATAGTGATGATTGGGCTCCTGTTCATCTCTGCATGCTTATTTACGATCGGTTTGTACATGGCTCTGAAGCAGCCGCTCCGTTATATGCGAAAGCTGCTTCAGACGGAGCGGCGACATCGACTTAGCATGAAGCAGCTTAAGCGCAAGCGGCAAGTTATGATTCAAGCTGGGCGAATTGCGGTGCTGTACCGACGGATCCATCGGCAGCTGGAACTGCTGCTGAAAGCGACGCAGAAGGAGCGTTATAACGAATATTCGGTTCAGCGATTTCTGCTGCTGGCTGTATCGAGCTCCTTGTCTGCTGGAATGGTTTCCTACGTCATGGCTGTCGACATACGTTTCAGTCTGTTTGTAGCGATAGTAGCTTTTGCAGTACTGATCATCTATCAGTGATTGAAGCTGCGCAGCCAGCAAATCCAAAGCGGATACGATCTTGCTGAAACGATAGGCATTTTGACCAGTAAATACAAGGTTACCCGCGGTAATATGCGGGTGGCGCTGCAGCTCGCTTGCCAGGAAATGTCGTCCAGCGCGATCCGCAGCCATTTTATGAACCTGATCAGAGAGGAGCTTAACTATGTGGACTCGCGCGAGATGGAGAAAGCGGTTGAAGAATTTATCTACAGTATTCAAACATCCTTTGCCAAGCAGCTTGGCTTAACGATGCTGAAAGGACTGCTGCGTAATGAGAATGTGGAAAGCACGCTCATGGCAATTGATAAAAATATACATAAACAGATCGATATGCTTCGTGATGAGGGGGATTCCAGCTCCGAGGTACTTCAGCTAAGCTGGCTTCATGTGCTTTTGTTTCCATTGCTCTTGATCATGATGGTCATTTTTATGGGCTACACGAGCACAGTGCACTACCAATTAGGAACGGAGCAGGGGCGATTTTGGCTTACGGTTACAGTTTGCTTCATTATCGGCTCGCTGCTTCTAGCTACCTGGTTCCGACGTCCACCGAATGATTATTAGTCGGATAGCATCCACTGGTCCCTTAATATTAGTAGCCCACAAGGAGGTCGAATACTTTCTTTCAAATGCATCATGATGTATATGCTGTCGGCGGAGGGCTTCTTAGTATCCTGATCTGCCTGAACTACATGCTCGCTGCCTATCTCCTTCATCGTCGTTTGCGGACCCCTATGTCCATTCAATATATGTCCCGGCTTCAGTATATACGATTGAAAACCTGGCTGGGTCATCCAGAACTGGATCAACGTCTTGAGCGTACCGGTTACCCATTGGGGATGAATGCGCTAAAAATCCAATCTATCCGTTATGGTGTGGCGATGCTGTGGCTGATCAACAGCTTATATGACATTTCTTTTAATTGGAGTGCTCAATCGCTGCCTGCACTGCTTCTGCAGCTGTGGGGGCCGGTGGTGATGCTGCTTGCGACCAACACGAAAGCTTCGCTGCTCACTTACTTTCTGGCCAAATGGAAGGAGATTGACGATGGTGAAAAAAATCGCGAGCTGTTTATGATTTACAGCATGATCGCTGATGAGCTCAAAGGGGTCGGGCGACGCAGGCTGAATCTGCATACGATGCTGACCAAGCTTCGCGACTATACCGTAAGAATCAAACCCGCCTTGAATAAAGGTCTTCGGTTGTTTGACGAAGGGGCATCCGCTGCTTTACACGCAATTGGCGAGGAGATCGGAACCAAGGAGGCCAAGGAGCTGTGCAAGCTGCTCGCAGATCTGGAAATGACACCACCGGAGGATATTTCCGCCTTGGTAGAGGCGAGGGAAGAGAGCTATACCCAAATGCTTCGCGAGAATCGGCGGCGAAGACGCAAGTTTTTTGGGAGCTTGGCCTATGCGGCTGCATTTAGCCCACTGTTGATTTATTTGTGGAATGCGCTGAACATTGCCCAGCAGTATGTGACGGATTTGGCGCGCAGCACGAATCATTTTGGTTGAAGATGAGAAGGAGTGGATGAATAATGAAACCGGCCTTGGAAAAGTTTTTGCTCATTGCGGCTACATTGGCAGCTATCGGATTGTTCATTTTTGTGGCAATGTGGAGCTCGATTAAGGATAAAAAGACGCAAATGGATGACTTATTTAATAATACTAATGTTCCTTCGAGCTTCATTAATACGCCAGCCATTGCACGTGGAGGGATCCGTGAAGGCATCCATCGATATCTTTACGCTGACACGGAGCACAGTGAGAACACGCCATTGTTACATTCTGCATTTCATATACCATCTGATTCCATTCCTGCATGAAAGCCGCTTTGGTGGAGATGCTGAGCGTTTATATTTTGCTGCTGCTGCTGTTTCAGCCGATTTTGCATGATATTTATTCAACACGGGCTAATGCGGTAGAAATGGTGCTCGACAGTGCCATTCAAAAAGCAGCTAATGCAGATAACGGACGGTTTACGCCGGAAATTATCGATGAGATGCGGTATACGCTAGAGCATACCTTTTTGCTGGATGGTGCGGATATCGGATTTATCGGAACCACGGTACTCACACCTAGGGGTGAATATATTGAGGGAACGCTTTATGTAAAAAGCACGCCACGTTGGCTGTTTCACAGCATGTTTGGCAGCCAGGACCGCGACCCCCAGCAAATTGTCCGTTATGCCAAACAGATGAGCGAGGCGATGGTACGGTGATGGTGATGGAAACATGAATAGAGCGCTGCTGCTGCTGTTTGTGGTGTTAATGTTTTTGTACACGACGGGGTTTGAGGCAGACCGCTTTGTTACGACGACGACGCATAATCGTTTGAAATTCACTTTGAATCGCGGCGCTCATGATGCGGCTCTGCAGGTGAATAAGGATTGGCTTGCTGATGGTCTTGTGGTATTTGATCGTCCGCTTGCACATGCAGCCTTTGAAGCAGGACTTCGGGGAAATTTACAGCTTCGTCTAGATGGAACGCCTTCTATAGGCAGTCTGCTGTCTGCTGCGCCTGTTATTGTATTTGAAGATTATGTAGACGATCTGTCTCCAGAGGTGGTGTTTCCATACAGCTATGTGAGGGAAAGTGAGCATATTGTTCAGGTTCTGAAGGGGCCTGCTGTGATCTATAGGGTAAAGGTGAAGCTGCCACGCAGCAGTTCAATGTCTTATGACGGTGATGTTTATAAAACGGTTATTTACGAATATCCGCTGGATTTCAAGTCAAGCCAGTAAAAGGGGGAGGCATGCTGATTGTTTGTGAATAAGGTTTTAAAGGTTAGTTTTCTGAAAGCCTGCGTGGCGGGTTTAGTTAGTACGTTACTGCTCCCGATAGCTGTTTGCAATACGGCTTTTGCTGCTGCATCGGTTCCGCCTGCTCCGAGCATGATCCGTATTGAAAATAAGCTCACGGGAATCTCGGATGTAGTTACCGTAACCGGACTGTCTGCCGGAGATATCGTTAAAGTGTATACAGATGGCGGAACGGTTACACCAATCGGTACTGCGACGGTAGGCAGCGGCTCGAATAGTGTAGCCATTTCGATCAATCAGCTGGGTGTAACGGCCGGATATGTGTATGTTACCGTTACACAACCCACGTATTCGGAAAGCAGACGTATAGTGAAATCGTATTTGGCAGAGCCATTGTCGGTAGCTCCTGCCGCAAGCGCCATTCGGATTACCAATCATTCAGCGGGTACATCGGATACGGTTGCATTGCTGGGACTGCAAGCAGGAGATGTCGCCAAGGTATATGCAGATGCTTCAAAAAACACTTTTCTAGGCTCTGCCACTGCAGTAACGGGTACCGCAGAAGGAACCATAATCTCCATCGGGCAGTTGGGAAGCGCTGAAGGTGTTGTCTATGTTACGGTCACGGAGTTAGGGAAACGAGAGAGTAGGGTAACGGAAAAGGGATATGCCGGCGAAGCGATGAGCGCTAAACCGAAATTGGCACAAATTCGTGTTATGAACGAACTAAGCGGAGCTCACGATCATGTTATCGTGAGCGGTTTGCAGGCAGGTGATATTTTGAAAGTATATGCTTCAGAGAAAGCGGCCTCGGCTTTGACTCAAGCTGCTGTAGCCCCAGGCTCTGATACAGCTGACGCATCGCTGCCTCAGCTGGGAGTGGGAGAAGGTACTGTTTACGTTACCGTTACAAGCTCACCGCTGCAGGAAAGTGAACGCGTTGCCAAACAGTTCCCTTCAGAGCCGGTTACGGCTGCGCCGTCACCAGGGACGATTGTTGTGACCAACGAACCTGTTGGAACTGATGATCGAATTGAGCTGTCAGGCTTGGCAGCAGGCGATATCGTTAAAGTATATGCAGATGCTTCTTCAACTACTGTGATAGGTTCAGCAACCGCAGACGGCAGTTCAACCCAAGTAAAGGTATCGGTTTCTCAGCTGGGCAGACAGGCTGGCTATGTATATGTGACAGTGACCTCTTATCTTCGCGGGGAGAGCCGTCGTGTCATCAAAGCATTTGCCGCTGAATTGGCAAGTGGTGCACCGGATCGGTCCGATATTCAAATTCATAATGCAGTCGGTTCAGAGGATACAGTTACGGTCAACAGCTTACAGGCAGGTGATACCGTGAAGGTTTATGCGGATGATATATCAGCAGCTGCCATTGGAAGCGCGACTGCCTCTGATGATGGTAGCTCTGTTGTGGTTCATGCAGCATTACCTGGAACAGGTTATGGTGTTATTTATGTAACCGTTACCCGTAAGCAAGAGGAAGAAAGTGCACGTACGGCTAAAATATATCCAGCTGAGCCTGTAACCCTTCCGCTTTCACCAAACCAGCTGCGGATATCCAATCTGACAGGGGCATACGGAAATGACGAGGTTACGGCGATTGCTATCAAGCCGGGTGACACGATAAAGCTATACGCCGATGCGGTAATAGCTACACCGATGCAGACGGTGACTGGGATAGAGGCTTCTGCCTCTGCAGCGCTTGGAACGACCACAGCCACGATTGGCAGTCTCCAGCTCAACGGGAATGGCGGTCGTCTTTATGTGACGGTAACCTCTCAAGGAAAACGTGAGAGCAGCCGCATTGTAAAGGTTTATGAGGCTGAATAAGCCTTCACAGTTAGTGGGGAATTGGGGATGTCGCGCTAATTACGACACGTTATCTAAGCTGGTTATACGAATCCTATGAGTGAAGTCATACTAATGTAGTCAATATGCAGTACCAACGGAGTCATACTTACGAAAAATGTTTGCATCGTAAACCTTAAGGAGAGGGGCTTGTAAGGTGATCTATTCAAAAAGCAATGTTATTCTACCTAACAAAACAGTTACGGACAGAGCTCGGGCAAACCGAATTATCAAAAACAAAATCAAGCTTATGATTGCCTTGTCGGTACTATCTCTAATAAGAAAGACGGTCTATGTAATGGCAGCAGTTACTTTGCCTTTTAGCTTGTTGTTTCCAAGTCACACTGGTTTCGCAAGATCAAATGAGACGGTAATTTTCTCCGATACTTTTTCAGCAGCTGAGCCTGGTAGCACCGCTGCAGCGAATGGTGAAGAACGTTCTTTATCATTTAGTGATATGAGCGGCCATTGGGCGGAAGCTCCGATTCGTGAGGCTGCTGCGAACGGCTTCATATCTGGTTTTGAGGATGGAACCTTCAAGCCGGATCATTCTTTGACACAGGGGGAGTTTGCGGCGCTGCTCACTGCAAGCCTAGGTATCCCCAATCTGGCCTCGACTATAGCCAATTCTGTTCCAAATGCGGCTAATCCTACTGAACTTTCTATTCACAACGGTAATATCCAGTCATTAAGTGATGTTGGTATTATGAAGGAAAATGAATTCACATCAGACGAATGGGATCGTGAATTAACCCGTTCAGTACTCATATTGCTGTGCTTGAGAGTAATGGAACCTGAGACCATGATCGATGAAACGTTGCTTGAACAACGTGCAATTGCCGCAGGTCTGTTGGACGGTAAACAAGAGGAAGAGGATACCAAGCAAGGACACGTCAATAGCGAGCTAGTGTATGGGCAACCCAATGGCAAGCAGGAGCAAGCCGACAGCATTCAACTGAATGCGATCACTAAGCAAGTGCAGGCTGCTTGGGCAGCTAAAGTGGCTACACGAGCTGAAGCTGTTGTTATTACGCAGCGACTGCGCAAATCGCTCGGGTTAGCTGATCCCAATCAGGAGATGCTTCCATACTAAGGTGCAGCTATATCTCAAACGTCAGTGGATAAGCGAACCTCACGTTCCTGTGTATTAGCGAGGGGTGATCACACAAGTCGTTTTTGAAGGTTTTATCCCTCACTGTGTAAGTAACCTTCGGTAAGAAAAGAACCTTCAATTCCACATCTGTAGTGGGTTTTGAAGGTTCTTAGCATATTTTATGGGATTGACACAACCATGTTTACTCTTAGGTGACAGCCTTTTCCACGATCTTACTTGAGATTGCTTTTGATTAGCGCATCGGTGAAAAGTCTGAAACCTGCTCTAATATGGTTTCAATTTTATCCAGTGTATCGGAGCTTAATTGAACGTCGATTGCTTTTACGTTTTCTTCGATTTGATGCGGCTGGGTGGCTCCAATAAGAGCTGAGCTTACACCAGGCTGGCGAAGTACCCAGGCTAGAGCAAGCTGTGCCACAGTAATGTCCAGTTCCTTGGCTAGTTGATCCAGCTCCTGCACGCTATTCAGTACATTATCGTTGAGATAGCTATTAATTATTTGATTTACCGAGCTGTTGGCAGCTCTGCTTTCAGAGGGAAGCGGCTGTCCCGGCTTATACTTACCAGTGAGTATACCTTGCGCTAATGGCGAAAAGACAACTTGGCCTAACCCTTTGGCTAATGATACAGGCAGCACTTCACGTTCAATGTATCGTTCGAACATATTATAAATGGGCTGATTGGATATTAAAGGACGCAGGTTCAACCGTTCGCGAATTCCATCTGCCTCCGTAATTTGGGCAGCGCTCCACTCGCTTACCGCAGCGTATACTATTTTTCCTTGTGCTGTCAGATCGTCCAGTGCTCGTAATGTTTCTTCTAGCGGTGTGTTGACGTCATATCGATGACAGAAATAAATATCAACATAATCAGTACCCAGTCTTTTCAAGCTCGCTTCGCACTGCTCCATAATATGCTTGCGCGACAAGCCACGATCGTTGGGTCCGGACCCCATTGGAAAATACACTTTGGTGGACAATACATAGCTTGAGCGGCTGTAAGGCTTCAATGCGGCACCAATTGCCTTTTCCCCTTCACCTCGATTGTACCCGTTGGCTGTATCAAAGAAATTGATACCGCATTCAAAAGCCTTTTCAATGCAGGCGTCAGCCGCCTTCTGCTCAGCAGCAGTACCGTAAGTCAACCAACTTCCCAGACTGATTTCACTCACTTTCAGACCGCTTGCACCAAGATTTCTATATTTCATTAACGATTTTCATCCTTTCTTTCTTGTAGATGGGCTTATTATATAGGACAACCAAATCTGCTACAAGAGAGCATGTTTTCTATACTTAGTTACCTGAATGAAACTGGATCAGCTGGAGTTGGGTGCTGGATTTTATTTGGTAATCCTGTTACCCTCTAGTTAAGATCAATCAAAAGGGGACATGAATCTATGGCTTTTATGGACTGTCATTTTTTCTCGGAAACGCTTGGAGTGTCGGCATCGATGCACGTCATTTTGCCACAGCCTACAAAGGGACAGATCGGAATGGAATCTAATGTCACCAAGAAAAAGCACCCAACGCTTTTTTTATTGCACGGTTTATCCGATGATCATACCATTTGGATGAGAAGGACCTCTATTGAGAGATACGCTGCTGCTTATGGCTTAGCTGTTGTGATGCCTGCGGTTAATCGCAGTTTTTATACGGATATGGCTGCTGGCTACAAGTATTGGGCATTTATTAGTGAAGAATTGCCTGCCTTGGCACGGTCTTTTTTTCCGCTATCGGAGGAAAGGGAGGATACCTTTGTAGCAGGTCTGTCAATGGGGGGATATGGTGCGTTCAAGCTGGCTTTGTCCTGTCCGAATCAGTTCGCCGCAGCAGCAAGCTTGTCTGGAGCACTTGATATTGCGGAAATCGCCAAGCTGCGCGATCCCGTGGAGTTTGAGCGTATTTTTGGCGACTTGAATCAGGTTTCTGGGAGCCGCAATGATCTTTTTCAGCTTGCAGGGGAAGTCATGCAGAGTAAGGCGCCAAAGCCGATGCTGTATCAATGCTGTGGTACGGAGGATTTTCTGTATCAGGATAATTTGCGATTCCGTGACCATTGCCGTGACTTGAAGCTGGATTTGACTTATGAGGAAGAGCCGGGGAGCCATGAATGGGGTTATTGGGATCAAAAAATTCAAAATGTGCTGAGCTGGCTGCCTATTCGATAATGCACAACCAAAGGACTGTTTGGAATCAGTGATGCTACGGGTTCGAGGTGTTTTTGATAGCTTAACAGCGATTGGAAGAGGGGTCTGCTTTCGCAGCGGCTCTTTGCTGTCATGATGTTTAGTTCATCTTATATAGTTAATGCAGGAAATGGTAAAGGAGAGTATCATGAACGAGCATACTGAACGTATAAGGCGGCTCCAAGATAGACTGCTACAGTTGCAGATCGACGGCTGCATGATCACGCAAAATGTAGATTTGTATTATTTTACCGGCTCGATGCAGACCGGATATTTGTTTATTCCAAATGAGGGGGAGGCGGTGTTCTTCGTTCGACGGAGTGTTGTGCGAGCAGAGCAGGAATCATCGATTACCGTCGAGCCGCTTGGCTCCTTCCGAAGCTTCGGGGAACGGCTATCCGAGTTATATCGGTCCGTGTTTCATACAGTACCAACGCGCAGGTTGAGGCTGGCTGCTGAATTTGATGTGCTTCCTGTACAGCAGCTCAGACGTTTGGAGACCATACTGCCGCAAGTAGAATGGGTGGATGGCTCGCTGCTGATCCGTGAGCTGCGGATGATTAAATCAGCTTTTGAAATTGGACACATTCGTGAAGCAGGCCGAATCATCAATCTGGCTTTTGAGAATGCGCTGGATAAGCTGAGCCCTGGCATGACAGAGCTGGAGCTGATGAGCCATATTGAGCTATTTGTACGACGTGAGGGTCACATTGGTATCATGAGGATGCGGGGTTATAACCAGGAGGTAATTACGGGGATGATTGGAGCTGGGGAAGCAGCAGCAATGCCGACTTACTTCGATGGTCCTGCCGGAGGGCAAGGTGTGTCATCCGCGAGTCCGCAAAGCGCAAGCCGTAGGCCTATTGCAGTCAATGAGCCGATTCTGATCGATATTGGCTGCTGCATCGATGGCTACGTCATTGATCAAACACGAACCGTCGTCATGGGCAGCTTGGAAGATGATTTGTTCGAGGCATATGAGCAGTCGGAGCTGATTATACGCAGTGTTGAATCAAAGCTGCTGCCTGGTGCCGTATGTGAGCAGTTGTACATGCATTCGCTGCAGATGGCGCATGCTGCAGGACTGAGTGACCATTTTATGGGCTATGGCGACGATCAGGTTAAATTTCTCGGTCATGGAATCGGGCTTGAAATTGATGAGCTGCCAGTGCTTGCCAAAGGATTCAGCTACCGTTTGCAGCCTGGAATGGTCATAGCTGTTGAACCTAAATTCACATTTCCGCAGCGTGGGGTAGTTGGTATTGAGAACAGCTATGCGATTACGGAAACCGGCTTCGAAAAGCTGACCGTATCACGTGAAGGATTAATCCGACTCTAAATCATAATGGATTATATATGAAGCCGTTGCTTTCTTGAATTTCCGCTCAGCACCTGCTTCTATTGCCGAATAACGCCTAGCCTCCGAACCCTAGGGGCTTTTTGGCGTTAGGTTTATGACCGGACTTATGAGCTCTAACGCATCGGGCAAGAGGCTGCAGATGTGGTCGATTATGAATTTGGTTAAGCCATCCCCCGAATCCAGATTAATGCCGCCAGGCTTGTATAACGTATCCAAAAAAAAGTGCCTTGCCTGTACAAAAATAGGCTGAAACAAACGAAGAAATAACGGAACTATTGCTGTATGCTTAAGCTAAGGCTTGTAGTAGCGAGGGCTCAAAAAGTCAACTTCTCAGCAACGAGAAGGTTGCAACAATAAATCAAAGCTTGATCATAAAAGGAGACCGGTTATGGCGAATATAGTCGTGTTGGATGGCTACACATTAAACCCGGGGGATTTGGACTGGGGAAGATTAGAGCAGCTTGGCAGTGTAACTGTATATGATCGAACTGCTGTCGCTGATATTGCAGAACGTGCAGCAAATGCGGATATCGTGCTGACCAACAAAACACCCCTGACTGCTTCCATGCTGGAGCAGCTGCCAAAGCTCCAATATATCGGTGTGCTGGCGACCGGCTACAACATTGTAGATACGGAAGCGGCGAGGCAGCGGGGAATTCCGGTGACCAATATCCCTACATATGGAACGCACTCCGTTGCCCAGTTCGTATTTGCTCTGCTGCTGGAGCTGTGCCAACGGGTACAGATTCACAGTGACGCAGTTCATGCTGGTGATTGGAACAGCTGTCCTGATTTTTGCTTTACACGTTCACCGCTGATTGAGCTTTCGGGCAGGACGATGGGATTGATTGGGCTCGGACGTATAGGCGGGCAGGTGGCGAAAATTGCCAATGCTTTTGACATGAGGGTTATTGCAGTGGGCAGTGGCAGAAGTAACCCCATTCCTGTGCAGGGCGTTGAGTGGGTAGAGCTTGAACAGCTTTTGGCGGAATCCGATGTCATCAGTCTGCACTGCCCGTTAACTCCCGCTACGGAAAAGCTGATCAATGCGGAGCGGCTTGCGCTGATGAAGCGTTCGGCTATGCTGATCAATACCTCCCGCGGAGCACTCATAAACGAGCAGGATTTGGCGGATGCCTTAAATGATCAACGGCTTGCCGGAGCTGCGGTGGACGTATTGTCTGTAGAGCCACCTGTACCTACCAATCCGCTGTATACGGCAGCGAACTGTTTGATTACTCCCCACATTGCCTGGGCAACCAAAGAGGCCAGAGCCAGACTGATGGGAACCGCTGTAGACAATGTTCAAAGCTTTTTGTCCGGAGAGACTATTCATGTAGTAAACAGATAAAGTTAATCTAAAAAAAAGCATCCCTTATGACTGCTCAGGCAGACTATGGATGCTTTTTTGATGTAGAGCTGGCAGGATTATCGTCTCATCCCCAATTACATGCTAACAACATGCTGCTCCTTCTGATCACTCAGCTTCATGCTCACCAGCTCATGGTGGAATTTTTCCCCGATAGCCAATTTACTGCCGTACACGAACAAGATGTCGCCCTCCTGAATCGTCAGCTTCAAGCACTGATGTCTAATTTTTTGGTCATCCCGTTGAACAAACAGCATCAGGATATCCTCCTCCTGACCGAATAAAGTATCGGTTCTCTGGTCTATTAATTTGGAATCGGCATGGATATGAACATCCTTGATCCAATCCGTGTCACTCGTATACAAAATTTCTTCAATAGGCAGCTGATGCAGCTCAAATTGTTGATTCAGATGCCGGTGAAACTTACGCTTAAGCAGGCTCATTATTTTTTTATTTTTGATCGATAGCCAAATAATTGCAAGTCCAATGGTCACTACCGTCAAGGCTGGTATCCGTAAATTTTGCCCCATCAGGTTGCTAATAATGGAAATCAAGACAGCGAGTGAGAAAACACCGAATAAAATAAGAAACACACCAATATTACGGCGTATCGGATGACGCAGGATCAGCTCCGATTCCAGTGTGGTAAACCCGGTTGCCGTCAGCATGGAAACTGCCTGGAAGCGGGCGATCTCTTTTTTTAACCCGGAGATGATCAGAAGGGTGGAGGAAACCTCCAACACCAAGGCAATCAAAATCATATAAATCACGATAAAAAGCATCTCCACGCGTGGTATCCCCCTTGCAGCCGAATATATAATATCTTTTACCATTCAGGGTCGTTCTTGAACCCTTCAATTGAATCATGGACAAGAAGTTTTGCTTTATTTTTTGGTTTTTATTCTTTTTTGATTGATTGGGCAGGATGAGGAGTAATACTAACTTATAGAGAATAATTTGGTGATTAGTAGGAGCGGTGAAAAGAATGGTTCAGCCTCATAATATCGTTCAGCCTGTTTTGGAAGAAAAGCGACTTAAGGCCGCACTGTTTCAGTTTGTGTTTCCGTTCTCGCTCAATGAAGATTGCCAAGACGATTTGAAGCATCAGCTGAAAAGGGATGGCTTCTCTGCATTTGATCTGGGAGATCTGGAACTGGAGAATGCTTTCTACGGAAAGGGCTATCAGGTTTCCCATTTGAATTTAGAAAGATATTATTTGCCTTTTACGAATAGTGTTATTTTTCCTCATGAAGATTCCAAGGATGTATTTCTGCGTTATTCCAAACGTCTGGAATTGGCTTGCAGCCTTCAGATACAACAGCAGCTAGTCCTGTTTGGTATTCATTCGGTCGATGTTGTGCTTTGTCCCTTTGATCTTGGTTTTATTACGGTACGGTCTGAGGTTCGTTGTGAAGACTTAACTTATTCACAGGTGCTGGAATTCGTTAACCGTTTCCGTATTCTGCAAAATATGAAGGATCAGGATGAACCGGTCCAGCTCGTTCATAATGGGAAGCGTTACAATGAGGTCGAAGAATTTATTTTGGATGGACTCGTGCCGGGTATGATGCCCTTTCTGGATAAGACGGATTTAGAGAAAACGTATTTTGAAAAGCTGCCTTTTTTTGTAGATGAGCGGATGTTTGTGCAGGGACTGGTCTCTTTTACGGATAACTGCCCGATTGCGCCGGAGGATATATACCGAGCTTCTCGGGTCGATGGGCTGGATCTTCAAGGTCAACCTTATATCAGCTCTTCAAATATGGACTATATTCAGCGGTATTTGGATGAACACATTTACGATAGGTGGGGACCCGATACCTATTATGTGATTGAGGAGAACTCCTTCTTTTGCTTGACGAATCAGTCCAGTGAGGTGACTACGGCTCTTGGCAACCACATGTATGGGGCGTATTACTATGGCGTGCTCATTAATTTGTTTTATAAAATCGTACTGCTAAAATTATCAAACCGTTATTCGCATGTGCAGTTGGACCAGAATCAGGAAGAAATCGATGATTTGATTCGCTCGATTACGATTTTTTCTGCCAGGTATTACTTTCTGGAAGTCGCTACCCAGTCACAGGGCAAAGAAATTTTTCTCCAGCTACGCAAGCATTTGGGCAGTGACGAGCTGTATGCGGAAGTTAATGAAACGCTGGCTGATCTGTACAAATATCAGGAAAATTTTACAGCCAAACGCTCCAACTATTTGCTGCTAATCTTGACGATCTATTCGGTGGTCAGCGGAATTTACGGCATGAATCAGGTCATTGATGATTTGAAGGGACAAATCGATTGGGGGAAAATGAAGGATTATTCCGTCTTTGAGTACATAGCACTGGCCGTGATGGTTACAGGAATGGGCACTGCTGTAACTCTGGGGACGACTACGTTGTGGAGATTGATGAAGGAGATGGGGAAACGAAAATAATGTTGAAGGCTCTGTACCTTGACCTAACGTTATGGTTTATAATGGCGTTAACAGGGAGATGGGGATATGAAAATTAATGAGCTGGCTCGCAGGCTGGATGTGACTCCGAGAGCGATTCGTTTTTATGAAGAGAAAGGGCTGCTGCAGCCGCTTAAAAATGAACACAATGGCTATCGGCATTACACCGAGGAGGATGCATGGCGTTTGCAAACGATCACTTCATTCCGTGAGATGGGGATCGGCATCGAGAGCATTGCCAAGCTGCTGCGCGTTTTTGATAGTGGTGATGCGACGTCCCTGCACCATCATTTGGAGCTGCAGCGGGCAATCCTGTTTTCCCAGTGGGTAGAATGGAAGCAGACACTAGTGGCACTGGATACGCTGATCAATCAGGTAGACGAAGGAAAGCCGCTCATCCTGGATGATCTGTTCAAGCTCGCAGAGCATACCAAGCGAATTCGCACAGCCCGATCCTCCTGGGAGGATCAATGGGACTTTGACCAAATCGCAGAGCAATTTGATCGCAAGCGGTCCGATCTCAGTGAGAGTCCGGTCGGCTGGATCGCCTCTGCGAGCGAATATGAGCAGGCATTGGCTTTTACGGTCCAGTGGCTGGCTCCCAGACAGGGAGAGGTGGGATTGGATATTGGCGCAGGCACCGGCAATTTGTCGGGACGGTTGCTCGAGTCAGGAGCAGAGGTTGCGGCTGTCGAACAATCGCGTCAAATGCTGGTCAGATGCCGCGGCAAATATCCGGCGCTGCAAGCCAAGCTTGGCAACCTGCTCGCACTGCCATACTTCGATGGGCAGTTTCATTTTGCTGCGACCAGCTTTGCCTTTCATCATGTGAACGAGGCTCAACAGCTGCTGGGTCTAGCCGAAATCGATCGCGTGCTGAAGCCGCATGGCCGTGTCGTTATTACAGGGCTTATGTTCGAGCACGAAGCTGCAAAAACAGCACTTCTCAATAGGCTGCGTGCAGAAGGCAGGATAGAGGTATTAGACAAGCTGGCCCACTGCTATCCCTCTGACCGTACCAAGCTGCTGGAATGGTTTCACGAGCGTGGCTATATAACGGTACAGCAGCAGCTGAACGAATGGGTACACATGGTATATGCGCTGCGTCAGCCCTAACCTAATTAAGGATTATAAGCAGCACAATGGCTGTTTCCACCCTTTTTTGAAACGAAGTATTCTTGCTTCTTGTCTATCATTGCTTAACCCTATAAAAGATGCTAGAATAAAAACAATTATTACAAACTACCTATATTTGTAGTCCTTTGTGACTTCAATTATAGACATTATCTATCATATTTTTTGCTAATAAGCTTACATTTGTATAGAATACTAAGCATGAGACGCGTCAATCTTGGGGAGGAATGGCATATGTTGCGTTTGGGACAAAGAGTAATTATCGTAGCAGACACTTTTGAGCAAAACTTGCCTGTTAGCGAATATGGTTATATCATGGCTATCGACCGAAACGCTGATAATGTTTTTGATTATGTAGTGCGAGTTCCCAAAATAAATAAGCATTTTTTCGTCACAGCTGCGGATATTGAGCTGGAGGAAATTTTGATTCAGCTGGAGGCCGACCGACTGCAGCGCGAGTCGCTGATTGATTTTGCATTGGCTACCAAGAACGAAGAATTATTCCGTAGAATTATGAACGGGGAAGATCAGGAAGAAGCTGAGACCATGAAGCCGAGCTCCGAGGTTCAATCCCAAGCTGATTTTATTAAACAAGTGAATTTAAAGGCATGGATTTAAGCGACAAGCCTTTGCATAGCAGTGTGTACAGCCTTCATTTCCGAACGATTGTCGGAAAGAGGGCTTTTTGTATAGATGTGAGTATGCCTGCTGCGCCTCTTCCCGATAATGGGATAGCTAGAACTCGATTACGGCTTTATTTAAAGGAGCAGCCGATGGTTTTCCCAGCAGGTAGCCTTGTGCCAGATCAATCCCCAGCGACTTGCAATAATCCCACTCCTCCTTGCGCTCCATTCCTTCAGCGAGTACGATTGCGCCGATTTGGTGTGCGCATGATATAATATCGCTTATTTTGCGCTGTTTGATATCATCACTGTCACACATATCGATCAAACCCCGGTCTATCTTCACATAATCCGGCATCAGCTCAGGCAGCACCTCGAGAGTTGCAAAGCCAGAGCCTACATCGTCGAGGGCGACCTTCATCCCGTGCTCCTGGTAAACCGCAAAAATCTTTTTCAAATGTCCGATATCCTCGATACGTTCAGTTTCGACCACTTCAAACACAAAATCTTGCGGGTCCAGCCTATTATTTTCAATAGCCTTAAAGGTATGGCTGAGACAATAATTTGGATTATAAATCGATGACGGCAAAAAGTTAACGAATCGCTTAACCCCATGTGGTAAATGGAGCGCGCTCGTTTCAATAGCAGAAATACGGGCCGCACGATCCAGAAATGAATGAAGTCCGGTTTGCTGGGCAACGGTAAACAGCTCAAATGGATTAAATCTGGCTTGTCCCTCAGCAGGTCGCAACAAAAATTCATAACCGATTACCTGCTGGGACTGGATATCGACAATCGGCTGCATATGGCTGCTGAACAGCCCTTCTGTCATCATACTGACCACAGTGTGATGCTTGATTCGGGCAAAAAACTGACTGAGCCGTAGTGGCTTTGAGGCAGCATGAAACGAGTCGGGGCCAACCCCAATATGTATATCCAGCTGTTCAGTTTCCGTCAGCGCTTCACTTATCCGCTTCAATCCCTTCAAAAGGAGATCCCTGGAAGCATACTTCATAGAAAGGATATGTTGGCCACCTTCAATAAAATGAACGGGCTGTTCAGTGGTAAATGGCTGTTTGCATTTTTCAAGCAAATGAAGCTGCGGCGAAATGAATAAAAGAATCCCTTGATCTTCTATAGGCTTGGCGATGGTGCAGTTGTTGCAATCCATGTTGTGGCCTCCTGACAAAAGTCTTAGTTTATGCTTTCTATTATATAATTGAGATTAAATTATAGATAGCCTCATAAACCCTTTATAACATAAGGGTCATTATTAGTGTTGCCCACCATAATAATGATACTTCCATTCACTTTTAATGGTTAAAGCATCCATAAGAGAGATCGCAGAAGCAGATGCACTTTCCCTAAATACGGTAATGTTGGCAGAATGGTGTTGATGTTTAGCATCCAGACGCCGAAAAGGTAGGCAGTAACCACCTCCACTATTACATGGGAGGTGGTTAGACAACTGGTTTAAAACGTTCTAAGAATAATAACAAGCAGAATGTACAGAACAAGAATAACAGCTGTAGTAGTTCCTAAACCATAACCTGCACAACTTGCACCCATGTTTACCCCTCCTTTGCCATGCATAGAGTATTTTATGAATGCCAGCGGCAATGTGATTGGACAGATGCCAAGTACCCGATCAAACAGACTTTCATTTGCTGTAATGTGGGACCACAACACCGACTGTTCCCATTTTTACTTGTGCAATCACGCGACTTTGTACACTTTCATATTACATGTTACAACGTCAAAACAATTGAGTTCAAATTCCATCTAGTCTATAATGATAAAAACGCAATACCTATGCAATCCATAACGAAACGGGGGCCATTCAGTGAGCATTACGATCAAAGACGTTGAGCATGTAGCCAAATTGGCCAGACTAGAGCTCAGTGAACAGGAAAAACAAACGTTCACCGAACAGATGAACGCGATCTTAAAATACGCGGATCAATTAAATGAACTTAATACCGATAACGTCGAGCCAACCAGTCATCCGGTGCCGCTCGTCAATGTGATGCGCGAGGATGTGTCCGTACCATCCCTGCCGATAGACAAAGTGCTGTTGAATGCGCCGGATGAAGAAGAAGGGCAAATCAAAGTACCTGCAGTATTAGAGTAATATTAATAGATTATTGAAAAGGGAGGGCGCGGTTTTGTCTTTATTCGATCTGAAGTTACAAGAGATACATACCCAATTGCAAACCAAGCAAATCACCGTTTCTGATCTTGTGAATGAGTCCTATACACGGATTGGACGAGTAGACGGGAAAGTTAAAGCTTTTTTGAAATTGGATGAGGAAAATGCGCGTAACACTGCAAAATCCTTGGACGAGCAGCTGGATAAAAGTGAAAGCCGTGGGCTGCTGTTCGGATTGCCTATCGGAATTAAGGATAATATTGTCACAGAAGGCGTTACAACGACTTGTGCAAGCCAATTTCTGCGTAACTTTAACCCTGTCTACGATGCAACCGTAGTATCGAAGCTGAAGGAAGCGCAAGCTGTTTCCATCGGCAAACTGAACATGGATGAATTTGCGATGGGCGGCTCCAATGAGAACTCGAGCTTCCAGATCACCTATAACCCATGGAATACGGAATATGTGCCAGGCGGCTCAAGCGGCGGTTCGGCTGCGGCAGTGGCTGCAGGAGAGGTTTACTTTTCCTTGGGTTCTGATACGGGAGGATCGATTCGCCAACCAGCTGCTTATTGTGGTATTGTCGGCTTAAAACCGACGTATGGCTTGGTTTCCCGCTTCGGTCTTGTTGCTTTTGCCTCTTCTTTGGATCAGATCGGTCCCTTGACCAAAAACGTTGAAGACAGCGCCTATTTGCTGCAAACGATCGCAGGTCATGATCCGAAGGATTCGACTTCTGCCAAAGTGGATATTCCTGATTATATCAGCGCCCTGAGCGGTGATGTAAAGGGTCTGAGAATCGCACTTCCTAAGGAATATATGGGTGAAGGTATCGATCCGGCTGTCCGTGAATCCGTGTTGTCCGCGCTTAAAGTGCTGGAGAGCCTCGGCGCCGTTGTTGAGGAAGTGTCCTTGCCGCATTCCGAATATGCAGTCGCTACCTACTATTTACTGGCATCCTCGGAGGCATCCTCTAACCTGGCCCGGTTTGATGGTGTTCGTTACGGCGTTCGTGCTGACAATCCGAAGAATCTGTTGGACCTGTACCATAGATCACGGAGTGAAGGCTTCGGACCGGAAGTAAAACGCCGGATTATGCTTGGAACGTACGCGCTTAGCTCTGGCTACTATGATGCCTATTATTTGAAGGCTCAGAAGGTGCGTACTTTGATTAAGCAGGATTTTGATAACGTATTTGAGAACTATGATGTGGTGATCGGGCCTACAGCGCCAACAACCGCCTTTAAAGTAGGCTCACAAGTAAATGATCCGTTAACGATGTATTTAAACGATATTTTAACAATTCCAGTAAATCTCGCTGGCGTTCCAGCAATCAGTGTTCCTTGCGGATTCGCTGACGGTTTGCCTATCGGCTTGCAAATTATTGGTAAAGCATTGAGTGAAGCGACGATTTTACGGGTAGCTCATGCTTTTGAACAACATACAGACTTCCATAAGCAGCGCCCACAGCTGTAACACCTTAGGATGAAAGGAGACTACCCCTGCATGTCAGCAACAGAAACGAAATACGAAACGGTCATTGGGCTGGAAGTTCATGTCGAGCTTCATACGAAGTCCAAAATTTTTTGCGGATGCTCCACCGCATTTGGAGCACCTCCGAACACACATACTTGTCCCGTTTGTTTGGGTTATCCTGGCGTTTTGCCAGTGCTCAATAAACAGGCCGTTGAATATGCAATGAAAGCGGCAATGGCGCTCAATTGCGAGATTGCTACGGATAGCAAGTTTGATCGCAAAAATTATTTTTATCCGGATTCCCCAAAGGCCTATCAAATCTCCCAATACGATAAACCAATTGGTGAGCATGGCTGGATTGATATCGAGGTTAATGGGCAAACGAAGCGGATCGGTGTGACTCGTGTCCATCTCGAAGAAGATGCAGGCAAGCTGACTCACGTAGACGGAGGTTATACGACCCTTGCGGATTTTAACCGTGTAGGTACCCCATTGATTGAAATCGTTTCGGAGCCTGATCTGCGGTCACCGGAGGAAGCTCGTGCATATCTGGAGAAGCTGAAGGCGATCATGCAGTACTGTGATGTGTCCGATGTGAAGATGGAGGAAGGCTCGCTGCGCTGCGATGCGAACGTCAGTATACGTCCTTATGATCAGGCTGAATTCGGTACCCGTGCCGAGCTGAAGAACATGAATTCATTCCGTGGAGTACAAAAAGGCTTGGAATATGAGGAATGGCGTCAGGCTGAAGTATTGAACAGCGGTGACAAGGTCATTCAGGAAACACGCCGTTGGGATGATGCTCAAGGCAAGACGATCATGATGCGTAGCAAGGAAGAAGCTCATGATTACCGGTATTTCCCGGACCCTGACTTGGTGCGGCTTTACATTGACGACGCCTGGAAGGCTCGTATCCGAGCTACGATTCCTGAGCTGCCGGATGCACGCCAAGCTCGTTATGTTACGGAATACAGTCTGCCAAGCTATGACGCTCAGGTCATTACCTCCTCGATCAAGCTGGCTGACTTCTTTGAAGAAAGCTTGAAGTACACGAAGGATGCCAAAGCCGTATCCAACTGGATTATGGGTGATCTGCTGGGCTATTTGAACGCGAATAACCAAGAGCTGGAGCAGCTTCCGATCACAGGCCAAGGCTTGGGAGAAATGATTCTATTGCTGGAAAAAGGCACGATCAGCAGTAAAATTGCCAAAACCGTCTTCAAAGCGATGCTCGAAACGGGCAAAGCCCCTGCACAAATCGTCGAAGAGCAAGGTCTTGTTCAAATCAGCGACGAAGGTGCGATTAAAGCGGCAGTCGAGCAGGCTATCGCCAATAACCCGCAGTCCGTAGCCGATTTCAAAGCAGGTAAAGATAAAGCTGTTGGTTTCCTGGTCGGGCAAGTAATGAAGGAAACGAAGGGGAAAGCGAACCCGGGGCTCGTGAACAAGCTTATCGTCGAGTGCTTGCAGGCAGCCGAATAAAACTAAATGATGAATTAATGGAAATGGTTCAAGCCTTGATTTCATTTCATGTTCTGAAGGACCATAGAAGTCCGGAATATGAGAAGGAATCAAGGCTTTTTTTAAAAGAGATATGAATGTAAAAGTTAGCAGCGGAGCTGAATAAATAAGGAGAGGAAGACCCACGAACATGGTGCGTTTTGGCGTTATAGGAACGAATCGAATTACGGAGCAATTCATAGCAGCAGCACGTGAGTGTGAGGGTGTTACCCTAACCGCTGTGTATTCACGCACCGAGCAGCAGGCACACGACTTTGCGGCCAAGTTTGGTATACCTCATCAATATACAGATTTAGAGAGTCTGGCTCAAAGTGATCAAGTAGACGCGGTATATATCGCAAGTCCAAATTCTTTTCACGCCAGTCAGGCCATTTTAATGATGGAGCATGGCAAGCACATTTTATGTGAGAAACCGCTCGCTTCCAATGGAAAAGAAGTACGAGTGATGATAGAGTCCGCGCGTCGCAATAATGTCTTGTTGATGGAGGCACTCAAATCTACGCTGCTTCCTAATTTTCAGGCGATCCGCGAGCATTTGCCTGAGATTGGCCAAGTTCGTCGTTATGCGGCAAGCTATTGTCAATATTCATCGCGTTATGATGCCTATAAGCAGGGGACAATTCTTAATGCGTTTAACCCGTTTTATTCCAACGGTTCGTTAATGGATTTGGGCGTCTACTGCATTTATCCGATGGTGGTGCTGTTCGGTCAACCACTAGGAGTGCAGGCTAATGGACTATTGCTCGATTCCGGCGTAGATGGACAAGGCAGTCTTATATTGAAGTATTCGGATATGGATGCGGTCATTACCCATTCCAAAATCAGCCCGTCTTATTTGCCGACCGAAATTCAAGGGGAAAATGGGACGATGATTATCGATAAAATCAATTCACCAGAGAAGGTGGAGATCCATTATCGAAATGGTTCGATCCATGACGTGACGAATCCACAGCCTT
The DNA here is from genome assembly GCF_900114475.1 of Paenibacillus sp. 1_12. Taxonomy (GTDB): domain Bacteria; phylum Bacillota; class Bacilli; order Paenibacillales; family NBRC-103111; genus Paenibacillus_S. The sequence continues at coordinate 302,480 of NZ_FOTE01000008.1, forward strand.
ATTCATCCATGTATTACGAGGTACAGGAATTTATCGATGTGCTCAGCCGCGGCGAGCGTGAATCGACGATTAACTCTCATCTTCACTCCATGCAGTCCATGGACATTATGGATGAAGCTAGAAGGCAAATCGGACTCGTATTTCCAGCTGATCAATCATTAATATAGATGAAGGGGGATATAACCGTTGGTTACCGCACCGTTAAGTAATCCACAAGTGGGTGTAGGGGCAGTCATTCGAAATGAACGGAATGAAATTTTGCTTGTGCTGCGAAATCGTGAACCAGAAAAAGACACATGGAGCATCCCTGGCGGTAAACTGGATCTATTTGAATCGCTGGAGCATAGTGTCATTCGCGAAATCAAGGAAGAGGTCAATCTGGATGTCGATGTTGTAGGTCTTCTCTGCATGGCTGAGACGATTCGTCCAGAACGCAACGAGCATTGGATTTCAGCTATTTATGAGGTGAACATTCGTGGTGGTGAATTACGCAATATGGAGCCGGATGGTGCAATCGGAGATGTGCAGTGGTTCGCGCTGGATCGTTTGCCTCCCAAAATCGCTTGTTTTACGCTTCCCGCACTGGAGCAGTTAAGCAAATAACCCGGCCATCGGCCGGGTTATTTGCTCTTTGATTTAGAAAAAGGAGCTGATTGCCCTACTGTCGAGATATTTTGTTCATCTTATTTATGTTGCACTGCCTGTATAGTCTTGCACTGTCCTGCACCAGTAAACTATTCCAGGTTGGCATGATTGCCATACATGGAGCTGGAATCAAGCCCTTGCTTTTCCATTAAGCTTAATATGGTCGCATCGAAGAAAATAAGGAGAGTCTGCTCGAACAAGGACCCCATTGGTTGAATCGTATGGTAGTCGCTTTCCGATTGGTCCTTGGGCGATCCGGGCAAACTTATAATGATATCAGCTAAGCGCCCAATAGTTGAATCGGGGGAAATTGTAACCACAGCCAATTTGGCTTCCAGACCTTTGGCTTTCCCTGCCATCGATATAAGACTTTTAGTCTCACCGGAACCAGAGGCAATAATAAGCAGGTCCTCTTTACGAAGTCCTGGCGTTACCGTTTCGCCTACAACATGAACGTCCAGTCCAAGATGCATCAACCGCATAGCAAATGCTCTGGCCATTAACCCAGATCTCCCGGCGCCAGCCAGAAAAATTTTACGGGATTGAATAATAGCTTCTACCAACGCATCATTGCCTGTACCGAGGATAAGCTTTACTGAACGCTGCAGTTCGTTGACAATTGCTAAAGTATATTCAGTCGTATTCATAGGATCGATTAACCTTGGTTAATTAATTGTCTAATTTCCGCAGCTGTACCCGCTTTATCATCCTGTCCGGTAATGCCGCCGCCAACAATGATCAGATCAGGCTGAGCGCGGATAACCTCTGGCAAGGTGCCAAGCTTGATACCGCCAGCAACAGCAGTTTTGGCATTTTTCACAACGCGTTTCACCGTACGAAGCTCTTCAAAAGGACTTTGTCCGGCTGCTTGAAGATCATAGCCTGTGTGTACACAAATATAATCAACACCCAGTGCATCAATTTCGACAGCGCGTTTTTCAAGGTCCTTCACATTGATCATATCCACAAGAATACTTTTTCCGTGCTTGCGTGCTTCTTCTACAGCACCTTTGATCGTGGCGTCATTGCTGGCACCAAGCACCGTAATGATATCCGCACCAGCTTCGGACGCTTTCATGACCTCATAACCGCCTGCATCCATAATTTTCAAATCAGCCAAAACCTGCAAATTCGGATAAGCATCTTTGATTGCTTTTACTGCGTGCAGCCCTTCATTAATAACGATCGGTGTTCCTATTTCAACGATATCGATATAAGCTTCAACTTCTTTAACCAATTTAATGGCATCTGGAATATTAACAAGGTCTAGAGCTAATTGCAATTTCATGATTGAGTCACTCCTATATGAAATGGATTTGGTTTTTCTCTTTTGTACATGGGTTAGTATATCTTTATTAAGATTTTATTGTAAGTACGCACATTTATCTTACATAGTGCCTTAAAGTATACTATGGGCTATAATAGGGGTAATGAGGAGTGATTCTTGTGGGACATCTGTATGAGAAGAAATTTAATTGCGAAAAAGAACTTACACTTAGTGTCATAGGCGGTAAGTGGAAAATGCTGATTTTGTGGTATTTGGGCAAAGAGGGGACCAAGCGTTTTGGTGAATTGAAATCGCTAATACCGGACATCACCCAACGAATGCTGGTTAGCCAGCTGCGAGAACTGGAAGAGGACTTGATCGTGCATCGGGAGGTTTATCCCGTCGTGCCGCCCAAAGTGGAATATTCGCTCACTGAAGTTGGTCAAAGTCTGATGCCGATACTGGTTTCAATGTATGATTGGGGCAAAAATTATATGGAGCTGGTCGCGAAGGAAAAAGTTGAAATTAAGGAATTAACACTGCAAAATAGCAACAAAGATTAGAGTCTACCAATGAACAGGTTTTTCCGATATCCTATGCAATGATAGTAGTGATCCAGCCATTAATCCGATTCTGGGCCTTTGATTTATATTTTGCTTAACTTGGATATCAAATAGACTTTAAAGTTAACCTTTAAAGTTTATTTGATATTTGTCTCCATTTAATATGAGTTTACTTTTATGTATTAATATATTAAGCTCAGTTCAAAATTTACAAAATTTTCATTCCACACCCCACGAGATTGCCTGTTCTTAAAATGATCTGGTTATGAGGAGGGAAAACTATTTTGAAGAAGTTCATGTTAGTAGCCAGCGTTTTATTTGTTTCACTTATATCTACAACAAATGCAGATCAATTAGATAAAATAACCAAGTATCCAGTCCATTTGTTGTTGAATGGCAATGAAAAAAAATTACCCAAAGAAACCGAAATTTATAATATCAACGGTATTTCTTATGTGCCCCTAAGATATATAGTTAGAGAATTAGGAGGTGAGGTTTTTTATAATCAGGAATCCGAGAGTGTTTCAATCAATCAGTTTCAACCAATAGAAAAATATTCATCTATGAGTTCAATAACCAAGTTTGATGATTTTATTTTGGAGCTACATTCGGAAAAAAGTGAGTATAAACCAAACGAATTTATTCATATTTGGGCTAGTCTAGCCTATCAGGGTGAAGAAATGACTACTATAAAGCATGGTTCACCGACGCTTACTTTTTCCATTACAGATAAAGAAGGAGTGAGAGAAGGTGGTTATCAAGCAACTTCCCAAAGGATAAATGAATTAAACAAGGGAAATCAGATAATAAATAGTTTCCCACTAAGTACAATATTAGAATATAACTATAGAAAAAGTGGCATGAAATCAGATTATAATTCGTTCTTAGAAAAATCCAATGCTAGTTATTTACCCGTAGGTGCATATGCAATAACCGTATATGCTGGATTTTTAAAAGGGGATACTTCTAACAATCGAATGGTCTCAAAGGCCGAGATACAAATAAATGTTAAATAAAGCACGGCTTCGATTATCCGTTTTCCAATCCTACAAAACTCCATATTTTACTACGCGCCTAAAAAGATACCCCCATAAACAAAAGCACAAACAATAACCAAGGCCGGATGAATCTTTTTAATCACCATAGCAAAATAGGCGACCGCGGCAATCCCGAGCGACTGCCATATTCCGATAGCATGCACGGAGTTCGCGCTCAGCTGCCATGTCATGACCACCATCATAATTGCAATTACCGGTTGAACCAATAGCGTCATACCCTTGACGGCATCGGACTTGCGGAATCGCTGCATCAGGTTCAGCAGCCAGATCAGAGCTACAGCTGTGGGGACAACCGTGGCAATTATACTGACGACGAAGCCGACCCATCCCCCTGCTTCATATCCGACAAATGCTGCAATTTTCGTTGCAATGGGACCGGGAAGCATATTGCCGAGTGCGAGCATGTTGGAAAATTGAATATTATCGAGCCATTGATAATGATTGACGATTTCTTCATACATAAGTGGGATCGAAGATGGACCGCCGCCATAACCTAACGCGTTGGATAGAAAAAAACCGAAAAACAGCTTAAGCCATTCCATATGAAAACCTTCCTTTTCTAAGCCTTAGCTTTTTGTTTGCGAAAATGGGCCAGCGCTCGGAAATGAAAAGCACCATAAGCGAGAAAAATGCCAATAACGATAGCAGAATGCAATTCGATCAATTGCAGCATCACAAAGGATAAAACAAACAATAGCACGCCCAACACCTTGCCTAACCCTTTGACGGCCTTTTCGCCAAACTCATATGCCATCATGCCGAGCATAACCGCGACGACCGGAGTCACGGCCCCTATCATCCCGGCAATAATCGTGGAAGAGCTTAGTGCCGTAATAATGGACAGTAAAGCTACCATACCTACACAGGTAGGTAAAATATGCGCCAGCACAGCAATGGAAGCACCGAGCGCACCCTTTTGACGGTATCCCAGATAAGCAGCCAATTTGGTGGCAATGGGACCGGGCAGTGCATTTGCAATCGCCAGCACCTCACCGAATTCTTCATCCTGCATCCATTTATAGCGGGTCACCGCATCATAACGAATCAAGGGCACAGTAGCAGGTCCACCCCCGTAGCCAAGCATACCCGTTCTGAACATGGAAATAATCAAATCCTTATAAATACTCATCCTCTTCATCCCTCATAACTTTAATAAATTGACTGATTGTTTGTATGCTGCTACAGCTTCATTCCCATTCGACTTTTATATCTTTTTATCAAAATCTGACAATCGACACTTGTAATACCAGGAAGTACATACAGCTTTTTCTGGAGGAACAGCTCCATTTCACGGTTGCTGGCAAATAATCCATGCATATGAAGCTTACTCGGACCGGTCATATGGTATAGGCTGCTCACTTCAGGTTCATCGGCTAGACAATCCGCGACCTCCATCAAATGCTTGGGCTCAACCTCGACATTGAAAAACGCTGACACCGTGATTCCGATTTTCTCTGGGTTAATAACGGCAGTAATTTTCTCAATCGTCCCGTTTTCCATCAGTGCATTAATTCGAGCCTGTACGCCGACTCTGGAAAGATCCACTTCCTTGGCAATATCCGTATAAGAGGCTCTTCCATTTTGCTGCAAAATCGCAATGATCTTGCGATCGATCTCATCCATATTTGAATTAACACCTTCTGCCGTCTTTGAGCTCATAATTGAGGTTCCTCCATAACATGTTCTGGTATTGTTTGAATTCGAAAAGAAAGAAATAAACTTCATAAACATTCATTACGTAATAATATATAAAAAATAATAACATAATGCAATCAAATAAATAAAAATTCATTCGTATTGAATGAAACTCGCGAATAACTCCTCTCAATATAAAAAGCCCTTCACGTCTCGTGAAAGGCTTTTTTTGTAACAATTTTATTACCAGTTAGTGGAACAAGTCGAGCGGCTGTTGTATACTTTGGCTAACCAGCATTCAGCTTTTGCTCAGGAGGTCCTCTTATGATTCGTGAAATTGATCTTACTGATAATAAACAAGCATTGGAACTGCTCATGCTGCAGCAGTTATCCTATCGAATCGAGGCACAAATGATCGGTTTTAAGGAAATACCTCCCTTATGGGATTCACCCCTATCGCTGAAGGAAAGCGGCGAAAGCTTTTTGGGCAATTATGAAGAAAAACGTTTAACCGGTGCAATTTCCATGAAGCAAACAGCCAAGGAGTTGGCGATTTGTCGTATGATGGTGCATCCGCAGTATTTTCGCCGCGGCATTGCAAGCCGTTTGCTGGAATTTGTGGAAGGATTAGCGATTCCCGGATTGCCGATTAAAGTTTCGACCGGCACGAACAACAAGCCTGCTTTTTCATTGTACAAGAAGCATGGTTATGAGCCCGCACAGGTGCTTGAGGTTTCTCCCGGTATTACTTTGACCGTATTTTATAAACAAACCGAATCGATTTGATAATGCTCAAGCTGAACGGGCTGTCCATTAATAGTCCGTTCAAATACACCCAAAGCATCGACAGACAGGCTTAACTCATCATTTCGATGTGTAGTGTAAAGGGCATGAATGGCAACACTATCCGGGTCTTCGGAGTCGACGATTGTAAACGAGGTCGTCGTTTTTGACTGCATTGCTGCAGCGTAAGCTTCTATGCTGTCAATGCCAAGCAGAAGGGCTTCTCTAGTAGAAATCGCTTCAACCATCACACCGTTTGTACCCATTTGAAACGGGCTGGCTATCGAAATGCGGTCCGGCTTTTCCTCTATGGTAAAAGGATTCATCAGATAAAAGGATACATACAACCCCTCGAAACACCCATATCCACCTTTTGCATTAAAACGCCAATCTCCTCTGGGTAAACACCCGATAAGACTTGGGTAAGCATTCTCAGCATCTACGGGCAGCTTCCATAATTGAATCACGGAATCCTTATGAAGCAGTACCTCGCCATATGGGCTTGCATGACGATCGTCACCGGAAGCATACTTATTCCCAGGGTGAAAGAAGAATAGCTGATTGACTCCTTCTGCGGTTGCTGCTTCCGTTAGCGGTAGCGTCAACACCCAGCGCTGCTGTTCGTTATCATACTCATCGCGCCGTTCCCAAATACCGCCGACTGCATATTCAGGTGCAATATACGTATACGTATGCGCTTCTTCCGTGACCGGACTGTTGGCTTCAGCGAACTGGATTTTACGTTCAATTTCAACGGGAGTGTTTCGATTAATCGCTGCTTGGACGAACTTATCCGCTGTCTGATACGTATACAATGCTGCGCCTTCGAGACGAGGGATCACTTTGGGAAGTGGGAAGTCTCCAAACTGAATGTAATCCAGCAGTGTATTATTATCTTTGGGCGCATCATGAGGCCATTGGCGAGATTGTGCACCTACCCAGGTGCCCGATAAATAGACATCTGCACGCAGTTGCCATAAATGATCCAGCAGTTGGCTCACGGTTTCGCGAACAGAAGCATCCTCCACTACTTCCCAAACGCAAATAAAAGCTTGAATCCAATGCCAATGCCAAGGCAAAGCGCCGTATTCCTTGAACCCGAATTTCTGAATATGCTGAAGCTGCTGTTTGGCATATTGCAAGCCTTGGTCGGACAGCTCCTTGTTATCAAATTGATGACCCAGCAGCAGCTTGAGGGCGGTGTGCTTGGCTTCGTGATGATTGAGCTGCTTTAAGGGATGGCGATATACATTGCTTTCATACATATGCACAATGGCAATCATGACATTGCTTTTAAGCTCCATCGGAAGAGTGCTCTGGTATTTGTCATAGAAGAAAATCAACAGACAGCCCATAAGCTCTACCGGCAATGAATGCGGCTTGGCCGCAGCGGGATCGCTGCCCAGATTAAGCGGCCAATGTCCATACATCGGATTCTCAGGGTCCTGTTCCTGAAGGGATAGCACCTTACCGATCATTGTTACAGCGAGTGCTAGTCCAGCCTCCTGCTTCTCCTTAGACCAAGCTGTAGAGGCCCCAGGATCGACAGTGAAGGCGTATAAATGGATAGCATGATAAAAGTTATCACGAAGATCACTATGGAACCAGAAGCCACTTGGCAGGATGGGAAGCTCCATCGCTTTGCTGGCTGCAAGTTCTAGAATCGCAAGTTTTCGATCTGTTATGGTTTGAATCGGCAGAGCCATCATTCAAAGTTCCTCCTATCCTTTACATCGTGGTATTAAACCATCTATTTTATTTTCTGCCATTTGGACAGTGCGGTCAATCTTCATTTAGTCTACCTATCCACATAGGGAAGTCAACAGTTAATTTGGGGGGACCCTCCCAAACCCTCCCTACAGGGAGGGCCCCAAAGGGCGCTGCCCTCTGGACTCCCTCTGTTCGTATGCGGCTATGTGGTGTTCTCGGGACGCTTTTGTCCCTATGGGACACGCTTGATGCTAGCGGTAGGCTGGTGAGCGGAATAGGGGTGTTTTGTGCTCGCTTTCGTTCCTGCGGAACACGCTTTTCTTTGGGTGAATAGAGGTAGTAACAGGGTAAGAGCGAAGTGCTGCCTGACATTGCCCCTCAAGTAGGGGCTCGTCAGGCAAAGGGCACAGAAGGGAAGGAGCGAGCAAGAGTGAAGGGCAAGATCAAGAGCAAAGACCTACCAAAGGCTATTTTTGAACCTACAACTTTTGTATGGCGGTAGTTACTAATTGTTCAGAAGGTGCAGCATTAAAGCTTTTTGGGCATGCATGCGGTTTTCGGCCTGTTGATAAATGATGGATGTTTCCGATTCGATTAAAGCTTCCTCAATTTCGTACCCGGGATGGATCGGCATATCGTGCATGATATAAGGAGAGTAGCCGGATAAGTTAGTTTTATTGATTTGAAAAGGCATCATCGTTTGGATTCTTCGCTGTTTTTCTGCTTGGTATTCGATTTCGTGAAAATGCTCCATATCAATCCAAGTGTCGGTATAGACATAATCAGATTGTGAGATGGCTTCTGATAAGGTATTTATGGTTTGAATATGACCGCTTTGAAGGGCGGTAAGCATAAGCTCCTCATCCCAGGAGGCCTCATTAATGATTGGTGTCACTAATAACAGTTTGATGCCTAAGGTTAAGCAGCCTATAATTAAGGAATTAGCTACATTGTTGTGAATACCTACGTAAGTAAGAGTTACATTGCGAAAGGACCCAGATACTTCATAAATCGTCATCAAGTCTGCCAAAGCTTGGCATGGATGGTATTGTTCACAACAGCCATTGATTACAGGTACACTGGAATACGCGGCAAGCTGAAGTACATCGGCATGATTTTTTAATCGGGCCATGATGAGATCGCAATTTCTCGAAGCATACCGGACTTCATATTGAATGGGAGAAAGACTGAAGTTGCTTGAATCCCAATCCATCGGTACACAATAGCCGCCCATTTGATTCATGCCGGATTGAAAGGATAAATTTGTTCTTGTAGATGTCTTTTGAAAAAGCATAAGCAGACCTTTTCTAAAACATGCCTGAAAGAACTTATCAGGTTTTTTCTTAAGTTCAACCGCTTTTTGAATAATCGACAGCAGTTCATGTTCGTTCAGTTCTTTTAAAGTCAATAGATGTTTCATCACTGACCACCTTCAATATGAATAATTATACAATAAAATGTATATAAATTCATTTTAATTGGATTGTATAAAACTGTCAATGCGTTCCGCAAAATTTAAGCAGCAATGTGTTATACTTTGATGTCTGTTTTTTATTTAGAAGTGTTCTTCCCTTTTTGAAGGGGTAGTGGTACAGTGCGCGTCTAACAAAGTATAACCAAGATTAAAGGCGGTGAAACGATGGAACAATTGACGGATGAGCAGCTGGTGGATCAGATCCGTCAAGGCGATGAAGAAGCATACCGGCTGCTCATAGAGCGTCATAAAGGATACATTTATACGCTTGTTTATCGTATGGTTGAACATCGTGAGACCGCCGAGGATTTGACACAGGATATTTTTATCAAGCTTTATCGTTCATTAGCTCAATTTCGGGGGGATGCCAAATTCACAACATGGTTATACCGATTAACGACCAATTTGGTAACGGACTATCGCAGAGCACAGCGGCGCAGACCGTATGAAGCTATTTTAGACAAAATGAAGGGTTGGCTCATCAACAAGCAGGAAGAACCCGAAGCGATGGCCTTGCAAAAGGAAGAACGGCTGACGGTTCAACAGCTTCTATCGGAGCTGCCTGACAAATACAGATTGATTCTTTATTTGTATCACTATAAACAGCTGTCCTATCAGGAAATAGCAGAGGTGACCCAGCTTCCTCTCAAAACCATCGAAACCCGCCTTTACCGCGGCAAGTCCTTGCTCAAACAAAAATGGCAGGAGGTACGTAACCTTGAACAGTCAGCATCCGAACGATCGACAGCTTCAACGATTCCTAAATAGAGCTTGCTCCGAGCTCGAATATAAGCGAATTCAACAGCATATTCATATTTGCTCCGGCTGTCGGGCCCGTCTGCATACGTATCTGAATCTGGAGGAGTTTTTGAACAACATGGATGTGCTTGCGCCTGTCTCTGGGTTGGAGGATAGGGTCATGCAAAGAATTCGCGAGGAGTCGAATGAGCATTTTGACGAACGCTTATCAGCGTCCAGCCATACCCGCAAGCCTAAGTCAGCTGCTTCTCGAAGTCGTCTTTGGCGGTCTGAATTGATTAATGGATTGATCGCTACAGCAGCAACCTATCTGTTTATTAGCTCAGGAATTATGGGGAAAATCATATCTATCAATGCAGGCGATTGGGGAGAAGGTATACAAAGCACGTTTATGGAGATTGGCAATACAGTTCAACAAATATCGTTGTACTTGACTTCTTAACCCATACCTAATGAACGGAGGAATTACACGAATATGGAAGAAGAAAAAAATAATCATTCTGCTAATTTCGATATGGAAAAGGAAGAAGCATTTTTAAAAGAACGTATGGAGCGTTGGAATGCATCTAAGCAAGAGCCGCCATATGACCCCTTTCGAAAAGCTCCTCGTAAAAATAAATTTATAGCCGGCCTGCTCTCATTTTTGATTCCCGGAACCGGTTTGCTTTATTTGGGGCTGATGCAGCGGGGGATGACGATTATGCTGCTGCTCATCATGAACATATTTGCTATCGTGTTTTTTTCAACAAGCTCAAGCACCAGCATTCCGTTGATCGTCCTGTTCTCGTTGTTTGTGCCTGTGATTTATTTTTACAATATTTTTGATGCGCTGCAGCAAACGGACAATGTGAATGGACAGTGGAACGGTGCTTACTCCAACCCTATGAATGATGCAGGCGACGAACTGAAGCAGCCCTTTAAAAAGCTGACTAAAGGCAGTCCACTTGGATACGTACTCGTAATCGGGGGGATTTTCCTTTTTCTAATTAGCAGCAAGCCGGCTTGGCTCAATCAAATTTTTGATATGCTGGGCTCATCCATCGGTGCAATTCTGTTAATTGTGATTGGTGTCTTTATGTTCTTTAAGGAATCTACGAAAAAATAATAACATCCTGTTCAGGTAGGATTGCTCAAGCTAGCCACATAGGATGCTTACGAAGTCAGTTTTGCCATGCAAAACGAAGAATATGCTTACGATGCAAGTTTGCTAAAGCAAACTAAGAATATGCTTGCGAAGTCAGTTTTGCCATGCAAAACAAAGTTTAAGCTTACGATGCAAGTTTGCTAAAGCAAACTTTTAGGAGGTGTGACCCATGCGTAAAGCAGGCCGTTATACAGCGGCATTATTATTGATGGCGGTTGGCTCAGCTGTGATTATAGACAAGTACGTGGGCTCAAGCCTGACGGCACTTTTGGTAGATTGGTGGCCGATACTGTTTATCTCACTTGGACTTGAGTACATTTTATTGAATATGAGATATGGCGAAAGTGATAAACAACTGCGGCTGGATCTTCGAGGGGTTGTATTTGCCGTTCTAATTTCTGCTGTTGTGATCGGAAGCACGAATACATCTGTTTTGTTCCACAATTGGTTTAGTAACTTGGATTTCGGTAAATCGTTTGTTTCTTCCACTATGGGTGGAGAAGGTCGCAAATTTCAAAAAGAAGCTGTCCTCATCCCAATTCAGCCGGGTCTTGACCGCATATCTATAAGCAATAACAGCAGCGGTAGTATTACGATTCAATCGGGGAGCGGCAGTCAACTGCAAATTGAGGCCACCGTTTATGTGGCTTTAGATAATGAGAAGGAAGCCGCAGAGGTTGCTAATCAAACTAAGATCAAGCAGAGCTTTAGTGGACAAACACTTAAACTGAACACGGAGGGAGGAGAGTACGGCGGAGAATTTTGGTCGAGGAAGCGGCCGGCAATGGATTTGATTATTACGGTCCCAGCCCAGCTGCAGGCCAATATGGACATTGAATTGACCAATGGTCGTCTTAAAGCTGATCAACTTGCACTTAAAAAGCAGTTCAAAGTCCGCAATACCAACGGAGAAATTCAACTGACGGATATCGAAGCCGATATTGATCTGGAATCGACGAATGCTCGTGTCTCAACCAGCACCACCAAAGGTCGTTTAAAGCTGCAAACCACAAATGGATCTATTGATGTTGGCAATCACGAGGGGGATGCACAGCTGGAGTCTACTAACGGGAAGCTGAGTGTAACAGGTGTAACGGGATCTATTAAAGCTGAAACAACGAATGGCAATATTAAAATTGCAGAGGCATTGCGAGCATTAAATGCTGAAACAACCAACGGAACTCTGGAAGTAACCAGTCATACCGTAAGCGGAGAATGGGATCTGAAAACGAGCCATGGCACTATGAAGCTTGCCCTTCCTTCAACTGGCGATTACAGGGTTAAAGGAGAGGCAAAAAGTAGCGATGTCCAAATTGCCTTACCATTGCAAGTCCGCAAGGATAACATAGAAGGTATGATCGGCAGCGGCAAAAATCTGATTAAATTGAAGACGAAGGGCTCCTTAACGATACGTGAGGCTAATTAAAGATATTCATTCACAATGGAATAATTTTTACAGTTAGTATCCATCTGTACATTGACAAATAGCTTGAAACCCGCTTAAAATGAGGCGATAACCTTTTATTGAATGTTAGGCGGTGAGACAGCATGGATTCACGAATGGAGCAAGCGTTAACAAAGCTGAAGGCGACTGGCGTACGCATGACCCCTCAAAGACATGCAATTCTCGCCTTTTTGCTGAATACCATGACACATCCGACAGCGGATGAGATTTACAAAGCCCTAGCTCCACGGTACCCAAGTATGAGTGTGGCTACGGTCTATAACAATTTAAAAGTATATACTGAGCTGGGACTTGTAAGAGAAATGACCTACGGTGACCATTCTGCGCGTTTTGATGCGGATATGTCCGATCATTATCATGCGCTCTGTGAAGAATGTGGTAAATTGGTCGATTTCGCTTACAAACCATTGAACGATTTGGAAATAACGGCGGGATTGGAAACAGGTTTTTTGATCAAAAGCCATCGCGTAGAAGTATATGGATTATGTACCGATTGCGCATCAGCAAGACAAGTATAGCAAGTTAACAAGACGACCAGCCGGATTTGCGGTATAATGGACGTGTCCCAAGCGCCTTGCTGGACAAGGGCATGGGACGCGTTCTTTTTGTGTTGTCCATATCGTCATCATGGGAGTGAAGCGATGGAATCGGGTTACTCGAACGACCTATTGAAGCCAAGAAAATCAAAGAAATTACGTGTTGTATTGTTATTATTGTTAATCGTCATTTTGTTAGGTGTGAGCTTTGGTTATTATTGGGCCAAATACGTACCTACCGGTAAGCATGAGCAGCCAACATTTGCAGGTCTAGTGAAGCCTATCTTTTACAAGGGTGAAATGCTGGAGAAGCCTGCAGCGGGTAAAGAGGAAAGTCTCAAGCTGCCATATGACACGGTGAAGGAACTGATAGATCCAAGCATGATTCATGAATCAGCGAGCGAATCGACCATCATTACGACACAGGATAAAGTCATTCGTTTAAGAACGAGTCAATTAACGGGTATGCTGAATGAGAAACCGTTTACGCTGAAATTTCCACTGGAGAAAGTAGATGGCACCCTTTATTTACCAATGGAGCCAATTAAACAGCTTTATCCCATTGAGCTTCGTGAATCACCCGAGACCGGTGCGGTGATCCTGGTTAAAGAAGGAGATGTTTTGGAGTGGGGCAAAACCGCAGTATATCCCAATAAGCCTTCCAAAACCATTCCTATGCGCAAAGAGGCCGCCATTAAATCGCCGATCCTTGTTGATATCAAGCAGGACGAATCCGTGATGATCTGGTCTGACGACAATCCCCAATGGTATCGTATTCAACTTAGCAGCGGCTATATTGGTTTTGTGAAAAAGGAGCACCTGAAGCCGGACCGACAGGAAACGCTTCCGAAGCAAGCGCCTCCACCAAGCTTTGTTCCCGCAAAACCGATTACAGGTAAAATTAATATGACCTGGGAGCAAGTTTTTAACAAAAATCCCGATACGAGCAAGTTTACGCCGATGCCCGGCTTGGATGTCGTAAGTCCAACCTGGTTCTCTCTGGAGGATGGCCAAGGCACGATCAAGAATATCGGGGACCCCGCTTATATCAAATGGGCACATGACAACAACATACAGGTGTGGGGACTGTTCAGCAACGGTTTTGAGCCCAAACGCACGACAGAAGCTCTTTCTACTTATGACAAAAGAATGAAGATGATCAAGCAGCTGCTTAGCTACGCACAGCTATATTCGCTTCAGGGTATCAACATTGACTTTGAAAATGTAAATCTTTCGGACAAAGAAGTGTTGGTGCAGTTTGTTCGTGAAATGGTTCCACTCATGCATGAGCAGGGGCTGATCGTTTCGATGGACGTAACCCCCAAATCAACAAATGAAATGTGGTCGATGTTTTATGATCGCAAAGCACTTATAGAATCACTTGATTATATGATGTTGATGGCTTACGACGAATTTTGGGCAAGCAGCCCTACCTCTGGATCGGTAGCTTCATTGCCATGGGTAGAAAAAAGTCTGACTAGAATGATGAGTGAGGATAAAATCCCTGCCTCCAAGCTGATTCTGGGCGTTCCTTTTTACACGCGGATTTGGACTGAGGAGCAGGTAAGTGGGAAGACGAAGGTTAGCTCCAGAGCTGTTTTTATGGAAGCTCAAACACGAATTATTAAAGAAAAAAATTTAACGCCTCAATTTTTACCGGAAGCAGGACAAAATTATGTGGAATACAAGGAAGACGGCAAGCTGAACCGGATTTGGATGGAGGACGAAGTATCCATGAAAGCAAGGGTTGATTTGGTGAAAAAGTACCAATTGGCCGGAATCGCCTCCTGGCGCAGAGGTTATGAGCTTCCGCCGATCTGGAGTTTGATTAATAATTCCTTGCAGTAAGCCCCCATTAAGCTGCACTTATACGCAATCAATAAGGAAAAAACCGACTTTTCTTTGCCACTGTGGCATTGAAGGTCGGTTTTTTTTACGATGTTATAAAGCCAAACTTTAGGGTTAGTTCCATTATACGCTTGCGTTAGGGTCATGCTTGGGATCCAGAGAAAGAATCGTTTTGCAAAACATGCAGCGGTCTGTTTTCCCCAGCATTTTTGTGGGTTTACCGCATTCCGGACATTCGATGACGGTTGTGCTGGTGGACATCATACCCGCCCAGAAATATACCGCCATACTTGCTAGCATGGCTATAGCGCCTACAACCATAAAGATACCCGCCATAATCTTGCCAGCAGTCCCCCAATTAAATACAATCCCGGCCAAGCCCACAATCATGAGCAGCATTCCGCCCATAGTTAGCAGCAGACCCCAAAGCCTGAACTCATTAACTTTACTTGATTTGAATTTCATAGGTTCACATCTACTTTCGGATAAATTGTGAAAATTGTCACTTGATGCATGCAGGAAACCGCCTCTTTTTGTAGAAATATGTTGTATCATGAAATCATATAGGAGGCTGCAGCGATGAATGCCATAAAGGAACAGCTGGTTGCCAGGCTCCGAGAGAATGAAGCAGTCACCAGTCTGCTGGCCGTAGACAATCCGTCTATTTTTTCAGCGGTAACCGATGGCTTTGATCTCCTGCTGCTTGTCATTTCGAATGAAGTCCAGAAAACAGATCAACAATATCATTATATAAAAGACAACCGCCGTATACAAGAACGTTGGATCAGTCCGGCAACATTAGACTATTTTATATTACATGGAGAGCATCGCAATCTTATCTTCTGGATCTTAAAAGGAGAGATTCTTCTGGATCATAACCTGTATTTGGAAACGTTACGTCACCGCACGCTGGAATTCCCTATGGAATTACGAGAGCATAAGCTGTTGATTGAGTTTTCAAAATTTTTAAGGAGATACTTGCAAAGCAAGGAATACATATTGGAAGATCATTCGCTGGATGCGTACAATAACATCCTAGAGGCGCTCCATCACTGGGCGAGGATCGTCATTATCGAAGCGGGTTTTCATCCTGAGGTCACGGTTTGGCGTCAGATCAAGGGGATTAATCCGGGTGTATACAAGCTGTACGAAGAGCTGACCATGAGCAAGGAAACCATTAAACAAAGGGTTCAACTTGTGCTGCTGGCGTGTGAATTTTCAGTCATGTCCAAGATGGAGCGTTGCTGTAAAAGAGTTCTCGATCTGCTTTCAAGCCGTGCAGAAGCATGGAGTCTGCAGGAGCTGCAGATGTCAGAGGTGCTCATCGATATTAAGCTGGAGCTCCCGTTATTACTGAATAAGCTAGTAAGAAAACAGTTGGCTAAAGAAGTTATCTATGCAATGGACACAGATGTTTCGTTACTGGAAATCCGCTATACACATAATTAATTCAAGGCAGGTCGAATTTAGCTTTTTTATTGAGTTATTGGACGCGACAAACAGCCTTATTTTTGATATAATATCCATAATTGAATACCCACTGGGGGAGCCTCTGATGGTGAGGCTGAGATAAGGAAACACATTCCTTGACCCTTGGAACCTGATCGGCATGCGGCAAGTATGCTTCTGGATGATACCAGCGTAGGGAAGTGGACGAGCGAAGAACCTGCTGCTTTTGGGTGTTAATTGCGAAGTCAACCAACCTATGCGGTTGGTTTTTTTGTTGATTTTGAATAGAAAGGCAGGTGCTTTTTGTGCAATTAACTATTAATGGAGAAGAGCGAGAGGTGGAACAGCTTTCTACGGTCGCCGAGTTATTAACTCTATTTAAACTTGAACAAAAAATCTTAGTTATAGAGTTGAATCGAGACATTATTGACCGTGCTGCATATGCCGATACGGCATTGAAGGATGGAGATAAGCTGGAAATCGTCCATTTTGTAGGTGGGGGCTAAACGTCTGTTCAGAGTTTCCGTGGAGTGTTTTTGCCTATGAGAGTTATATGAACGAACTTTGGGGGTATGAGTAATGAGTGATGTATTAAAAATAGGACCGTATGAGTTTAAATCCAGACTGCTGTTGGGAACCGGAAAATTTACGGATCTTGGCATACAAAATTTGGCTGTGCAAGCTTCCGAGGCTGATGTTTTAACGTTTGCTATTCGTAGATTGCCTATCGATAATCCGGAAGCACCTAATTTTCTAGAAACGCTTGATTTGAAAAAGTTCACGCTGCTTCCCAACACTGCAGGTGCTTTTAGTGTAGAAGAAGCAGTTCGGATCGCCAAGCTTGCTCGAGCTACAGGTCTATGCGATATGATTAAAGTTGAAGTTATCGGTGACCCTAGAACGCTGCTGCCTGATCCAATCGGTACATTAGAGGCAACCAAAATATTGGTTGATCTCGGTTTTATCGTGCTGCCATACACATCTGATGATCCCATATTGGCGCGCAAGCTTCAAGAGGCCGGTGCTGCTGCGGTTATGCCAGGTGCATCGCCTATCGGCTCCGGACAAGGCATAGTCAACCCTAATATGCTGCGTTTTATCATCGAGGAGGCCAAAGTACCGGTTATTGTTGACGCTGGCATTGGTGGCCCATCAGACGCTGCTTTGGCTATGGAGCTTGGTGCGGATGGAGTTTTACTAAATACAGCTGTTTCAGGCGCTCAAGATCCTGTTTTAATGGCCGAAGCTTTCAAGCTAGCTGTTATTGCGGGACGCAAAGGTTATTTAGCTGGACGTATAGCAAAGAAACGTTACGCTTCAGCAAGCAGCCCCGTTGAAGGTATGATTGAATAAATAACCGCTACGTTTGGACATGATAATTCTTGGGAGAATGGAGCGTTTGCTTGATGAATGGCAGGCTCTTTTCTCCCTTGAATATTATTTTTAAATTAGTGCTTGACTTACATTGAGAGTATATGATACATTACTTCTCGCCGCTAAAAACGGTACAAGCAATAACGAGCTGACGAAGTGTTACGAAGTTTAGAAATAAAAAAATAACACTTGCATTGAAGTGAGTTAATGTGGTATATTAAGAAAGTCGCCGCTAAAATTAAATTATTATTTCAACTTAATTGGAACGGGCGCATTTCACAGCTTTTGAAATGCACGACACATAATCGATTGTCCTTTGAAAACTGAATCAACGAGTGAGTAAAATAGCAGTACAAGAGAATGCAAATTCTCGCCAGCAAGACGAATGAGTGCAATTCAAGTTCTACCTTAATGGAGAGTTTGATCCTGGCTCAGGACGAACGCTGGCGGCGTGCCTAATACATGCAAGTCGAGCGGATTGTTCCTTCGGGAACAGTTAGCGGCGGACGGGTGAGTAACACGTAGGCAACCTGCCTGCAGGATCGGGATAACTACCGGAAACGGTAGCTAAGACCGGATAAG
>NZ_FOTE01000033.1 GCF_900114475.1 Paenibacillus sp. 1_12
CGCTTCCTGATTATGGCTATTTTAGACATTCATCCTCTTATTCCTCGGTTAAAGTCGAAACCACCTGCAAGATTTGCGAAGGAACAGTCTCTATAGTAATTAAGGAGCCCTCCCGGATATACGGCAGTTCCTTTCCGCTGCCATCCACGATCCGAACGACTTGTGCCGATCGAATGAGGCAGACGCCACCTTTTAAGGACCGCACAACCGCTTTGCGCAGCAGACCTTGCTCCCAATGAATGTCGACTTCAAATCCACCGCGCGCTTTCAAGCCTGTAACGCTGCCCTCTCCCCATTCCGTTGGAAGGGCAGGCAGGAGTTGGATGCAATCCAAGTGGCTTTGCAGTAGCATCTCGGCAATTCCCGCCGTACCCCCGAAGTTGCCGTCAATCTGGAATGGTGGGTGGTTATCAAACAGGTTGGAAAGCGTTGATTTCCGCAGCAGCTCTTTAATGTTAAAGTAGGCCTTGTCCCTGAAAACTGCACTTCACTTGCTTGGTGGCTCACTCTCGTTGTACTTTATTGAGCAATACTGTCACACCTCACTAATTATTCAGAACCAACAATATTACGCACTCCACATGTGTCGAGTTGACAGGGAGTACAGACATTAAAATCGAACTGGAATGGCATTTGCCCTTGTCATTATTGACGCCCCTATCGGGCGTTTTTTCTTTATTCGGTAAATAGTATTCCCGGTGACGTACAACGTCATATGCGGCGAATGTGGGCTACTGTCAACGAAAGAAGAAGACGGTTCGGCGGGGAACGTCGTCCTTTCGCTTCCGATCGAAAGGCGAAACGTTAAGATAGCCGGGCATGTCACAATATGGAACACGACATTTCGAAAAATTGCGCATAAATTAAGTACGCCGTTTGTGGCGCCGACATACACTCATTCCCCCTGTGTACCCCCTTCGCAATTACGTTTGAATTTCAGTTTCAAAACAAATAGACGCCGATCATTTAGACCGACGCCGATTAGTTATTTCGTCACGATATAGTTAGGTAGATTTTTTTCAAGATACTTAATTCTTTCCGAATAATCTTGTTTTGCATGAGTTTCCGACAGTATATTGTTCGACACTAACAAGTCATAAAATGATTTCAGCATTTGGGCTGATATAGCGGAAGTAATCATCATTCTTTGACCATCGATCAGAACAGAAGATATTTTTTCAGGCTGTACAAGTTCAATTTGTACGCCGTTCCTGTCGATTATGAAATACATCTCCTTCACATTTTCAAACACTAAATGTTTTACTTCTGCCCCGTTTGCCAAGCGAGTCTGAGCTTCTTTCATTGAATAGCCTGGATTCGGGTCATTTATCAGCAGCCATTTTGCAAATTCTTTTGCATCAACTTCATCTGTATCATATTTTTTCCAAACCGCTCCATCATCTTTGCTTATCTGTACTGTGTTATCCATCATGACACGAAGATATATTTCGTTGTCCATATAAACTGCACGATACTTTGAAGACATAAGGTTGTCTATCAACTTCGGTACATCATATTTCTTGTTGAATGATAAATCGTGCGGCATTAAATCTGTAATGGTGGCACCTTGAGATAATGCGGGTACTATTTCGGTTGTGATGACACCTTGATATAGCGAGGGCTCACTATAGGCTATAGGTTCGTCGAAACCCGTAGAAGCATCCGTTTTGTCCAATGCAGAAGTCGCAAAGATGATAACGACACCTGCTACAAGCCCAATAGCAAGAAGCACCGTGGTGATCGTGATTTTCTTAGTTTTCATGATCGATATAATCCTTTCCTCGATTGAGTTTTTGGAAAAGCTACTAATCATCGGCGACAAACCGATTTTCTTTTCTTCCAAACGTACAAGTGCCCTAGCATAAGTAGGTTTCGTGTTTTCCCCCAATTTTAGTATGACTGTTTCATCACAGAATAGCTCGATATCACGGTTAGCAAGAATATACATGACCCATACAAAAGGGTTGAACCAATGAACGCATACGCTAGTGGCAAGAATCCATTTTTTTAGTGTGTCGAATCGCTTGATGTGCGTAAATTCGTGGGTCAGGATAAGCGCAAGTAGTTTATTATCGTCATAATCTAAATTTTTCGGCAAGAGTACAACAGGCTGAAAAATACCGTATGTAAGCGGAGTTGAAATATGATCTAGTTGCCTGATTTGAACATCTCTCCATAACAAATTTGAATGCTGCCATTTTCTTATAAAATCATTTCTAATAGGAACAGCCATTTTGTAGATTTTGCGATACCTTAAATGCGGAATGATAAAAAATAAAGCACATAACGTAAAACCAACTAACCATACCCATACAATAGACGATATTTGTGAAGCCGTCTCCAAAGGCATAATCGGCGCGGTCACATGTTCTGTAATTGGTGGCATGATTACCGTAGTTCCATTAATAAATGTTGAACTTTCTGACGTAGGAATCAATTTTGGCACTGTTAACATTCTGCTTAGATGTTCCACTGCCGTAAAAATGCTAAATTGCGATTGAACTGAAACAGGTACAAGCAATTGAACTAATGCCACACCCCAAAGAAACATAAAGGTTATTTTGGGCAGCTTGTGAATAAGCAAAGAACGTAAGAAAATAACGGCAAGAATAAAGACAGAAGCCGAAATACTTGTTTGAAGTAACGACATTCCCTCACCTCATTCCATGCTATCGATAAGACTTTTCAAGCGGCTAATTTCTTCTGTCGACAGTCGTTTCTGTCCCAACAATGAAGCAATCAGTCTGTCGGGGGCGCCATCATACATTTTATTTATCAGTTCCGTTGTTTCGTGTTCTTGCGCCTGCTCTCGTGTAACAACCGCATGGCAAACGAAATTAGGTTCCCGTCGTTCAATCGCCCCTTTATCAAGGCATCTCTTGATGATGGTATACGTTGTTGTTTTACTCCAACCTACTTTTTCTTTTGTAATTTCTGCAATTCTCTTTGCGGGGGTATCGCCATCTCTCCACAGGATTTCCATAATATTAAGTTCGCTATCGAATAGCTTCATAACCAAATGAATACACCTCATTTATTATTATCATTCTACTACTGTAGAATCACACATCTATATTCTACTGCAGTAGAATAATTTTGTCTATATAGTCCTGTGTTTTTCTTACACCAATTCTCTCTTGCCCATGTAGCCCTTCTTGATTGTCTTTGAATTTTAATATCCAAAACAAAAAAGACGCCGATTATTCGACGTCAATCCATCGTTTCATATCGTCCAAAGACGCCCATTCTTCGGTTCCATCGTCCACCCATACGATGATAAGGACTTCGCGTATCTTGGCGTCGATCTCGATGACGTGGAAGGCGTTAGGGGCGCCGTTCAGTATCGCCGGGTATCCCCTTCAATGAAGATTGTCGCCGTATTAATCATTTATGGCGTCCCCCTTGCGGCGGTTGATCTCGCGGTACAACGACCCCTTCGTAACGCCCGTTAAATCATCGTTTTCGTACCGGGGATATAGAGGGGGACTTTGAAACTTGAAGATCAAACCGGGGAAGCGAGTCAATGTCCGATTGAACATATTTTTCATGAAATGCGACACGCCAAAAACTCAATAACGGCAAGGGGGTGAAGCGTTTTTTTACACAAAATGATATTTTCAATACCCGACATTTTCGCCACTCATCACGGGTAATATCAATGTTTGACGCAACCTTTTAGACGAATGGAACGACGCCTTCCTACGCTTCTGGCGCGTTAACCTCGGGCTTGTTAGAACGGGCGTATTGCGGGCACTCTGGCGGCTTCTGAATCGAGCGGCGCGGTGGCGGGCGGAACACGGTCTTGACCTTTGGTCTATCTTTTTCTTTGAAGGTCTAACGTTATTCCAGTATTGTGAATATTGTATGAATTGAAGAAAGGGCAAGCGCTTGCGCTCGGCTTTAATAAGACAACGTTCTTTGTTGGATTATTGGAGACGATCTTCTTTGTCAAAAAGATTTTTCCATTCCTCTTCGAGACTTTTGGCGTCTGGTTCTTCTTTTTTTGGTTCTTCTTTAAGTTCTGGTTCTTCTTTATGTCCGCTGTCGTTGCGTAGGGTAACGTCCGTTATCGTTGCATTGCTTGTCAACGAATCTTGACAACGTATCGGGCGGGAATGTCGGCGATCTTTGACATTGCTACTGGATTTGATGCTACTGGATTTGATGCTACTGGATTTGACATTAGTCCCCGGCGCATCGTCCGACATATCCAATTCGCGCCCCATAAATACACCGCAAGCCTTGTTAATACGATAGACTGACCGCTTACTTAGTCCGTGTCCTTTCCAACTACGTTCCAGAAGCGGCGAACCGTCTTCCATCGTAATTTTTAACAACCTTCCTATACGTGCATTTGCGGCTTGTCGCGTCACTCCCATTAAATCAGCAAGCGTTTCTTGCGTTGGATAGCAAACGCCGTCTTCATCCATGAACGACGCGATCGCGCAAAGGGTCGCCCATCCGTCCGCGCCTACTTTCGAAATAAGACGCCCCTCCCGAATAGCCAATACGTCAATCTTGAAAAAAATTCTAACGCTCATTTACATCGTCCCCCCGGTAATAGTTTTCGTTAATCAATCACGTAACCTTATGTCGTAGGGGATAGCATGTTTGTGACGGCGTTTCTGGTAGGAATGTCGGCGATTCTTTACATAGGGCGGCGTGTCACAAATCGAATGATCGCCGCGACATAAGGACGCAACCAAACATGACAAGGGGTTGCGTACTATGATAATCATCGAAAGAACGTTTATCGGAACCGATAGACTTGAAGATGTATTAACAGCTTTACTTCGGAATCGAATTGACAGTATTCTTTCAACTAAGTACGATGAAGAAAGGGCAAATGCCATTCCTTCCAAATCGGAAGGAGCGGTAAAACAATGAAATGCGTCATATACGCACGAGTAAGCACCAAGAGAGAAGGACAGAAAAACAGCTTACAAAACCAAATAGCCTTAGCGGAAAATATCGCCAAGGAATACGGTTTTACGGTTGTTGAACGGTACATTGACAACGGAATAAGCGGTTCCAGCTTTAAGAATCGTTCAGAAATACAACGCCTGTTAGCGGATGCAAAGCGCAAAAAGTTTGACGTTGTAAATGCAAAGTCGGTTTCGCGTCTTGGACGGAATACGCTAAACAGTATGCAACTTGCCGACCAACTGGAACGTATCCCGGTACGCCTTATCCTGCCCGAAGACAGTTACGACACCGACACAAGCAAGAGTAGGTTAATGTTCAACTTGAAAGCTATTCTTGCAGAAGACGAGAACGCCAAATTGTCGGAACGTATCAAGCTTGGTTTACAGGCAAGCGCAAGGGAAGGCAATCGTAGGGTATCCGTTCCGCCTTTCGGGTATACGGTTAATCCAACGACGAAGAAATACGAAGTCGATGAAGTCGCTGCGCCTGTGGTACGCGAGATTTTCCGACTTTACCAACATAAAAGAAGTAGGACGTTTCATTACGCTTGACTTCGACGACGAGCAAGTAATGAAACAAGTCCTGCAACGGTTAATCCACAAAATCGAAGTGCTTGAAGGCGAAAGGATTAAGATTCACTATAACCTTTCCAATCCTTACGCCACCAACTAAGGTACAGTCTATCGGGCTGTATCTTTTCTTTCAAGTCTTACTGTAACCTCCACGTGTGTCGTATGCGGGAACGCTAGCTTGTCCACCAAATCAATAAGTTACATCGGTTCGTGTTCATCGTGTTGACGATATGAACACGAACCGATGTAAGTTCCAAAGTTGAGCTCATTATGGCCTTGCTTTCCGTCTACGGCTGCTTTTTAGACCCATAAGCCGAGCCATTATCAAATTGCTCCTGCCATTCCGGCGCTGCAAGGCCGGTTACCTTTCCGTTTAAGAGGGGATCATTCGTAGTCTTCATCCACACATCCACCTTATCTCGAAGCTCTTCCAAAACCTGTTGATATTCTATATCATGAACAAGATTATTAGATTCAAGAGGATCATCCTGAAGATTATAAAGCTCCTCCGGCACATTAGGAATATAATATTCATCCCGTACAATCTGCCCCGAAAGGCTTCGGTGAATGTCCAAAGGGAGGTAAATGGAAGGACCCTCTTCAAAGTTACGAATATATTTATGCTTTTCCGTTCTTACGCCTCTCATCGGATGGTATTGATCATGCCAGGTCAATTCTGAGAAGAAATGGTCTCTTGTCTTCACTTTTGACTCCTGATTAAACAAGCCGAGAAAGCTGCTTCCATCAAGCCCTTGAGGAATTTTCGCTCCTACAAATTCAAGCAACGTCGGCATCAAATCTATATTGCAAAGCAGCTCGTTCATCACAAGTCCACCGGCAATCTGTCCGGGATAATACATAATCAATGCCGTTTCCAAGCCTGCATCCATCAGCGTCCCCTTTGCTCTTGGGAAGGCTATGCCATGGTCGGTCGTATAAATCACAAGCGTGTTGTCACTTAATCCGCTTTCCTCCAATCCATGGAGAATGCGGCCGATGCTTTGATCCAGCACTTTGGCGGATCCGTGCAGAAGCGCAAAGTCTTCCCGAACTTGAGGTGTGTCTGGCAGGTATGATGGCGGCATAACCGTATCCACAGGGTCTGCGATCCATTCATATTCATCAAAGTCACGGTGCGTTTCAAAGAAACCCACTGACGCGAAAAAAGGCTTTTCATCCTTGGCTTCAGCCTTTTTGTGTAAATAATCCAAGACCTTATCGGCGACTTGGGGTCCCCTGTCTCCGGAAACCGGAAGTACCTGGTCGTAACCAAGCTTGGAGGTAGAGGAGGTCAATCGACTGTTCGGCTCGTCTATCGTTTCATGGCTGAAGCCAATCAGCGCTGTTTCGTAACCTAGTTTGCCAAGCTCCTTAGGCAAGGTCGCTACGCCCGCATTCATCGAGAAGCCCAAATGAGCCAAACCTATCATTCCGTGGTTGTGCGGGTATAACCCGGTCAAAATACTTCCACGGCTCGGACTACATTGAGGAGCGGGACAAAAATAACGATCGAAGCGTACTCCCTTTTCCGCCAAAGCATCAATGGATGGGGTTTCTACCGTTCGGCCGTAACAGCCCAAATACCGTCCTGTATCGTGCGAAATCATGAATAAGATGTTGGGTTTTTTCATTATTTTCTCTCCTCATGGCTGTTGCCGGCTCTTTATTCTTTCACTGCACCGGAGGTTAAGCCTGAAATAATATGCCTTTGGAATATAAGTACCAGGATAACGATCGGAATCGTTACAGTTATGGCGGCTGCCGAAATCTCGCCCCACGGAAAAGTGAATTCTCCTTGGAACATGGCAATTCCTACAGGTACAGTCATCATGTTTTGCTTGGAATTTATGGTTAAAGCGAAGAAAAATTCATGCCAGGCGTCAACAAACACAATAATCGCAGTCGTGTACAGTCCAGGTGCTGCCAAAGGAAGCAGAATCCTCCAAAAGGTCTGCATAATCGATGCCCCATCGACTTTAGCCGCTTCTTCAAGCTCGTATGGTATTTTTTGAAAAAAAGTTGTCATATACCAAATTGATAACGGCAGCGCGAACGTCGTGTAAGGAATTATGAGTCCCAGATAAGTATTCCGCAGACCCGTGGCTTGCATAAACAAAAAAATCGGAGAAATCGTGGCAATTTGCGGAAACATCGAAACAGCAAGCAGTACGCCCAAAAAGACGGATTTCCCCCAAAATTGAAGCCGGGCAATCGCATAAGCCGCAAAAGAAGCGACGATCAGACTATAAACCATCGTCAGGCCTGCTATCGAAAAGCTGTTGAGCAAATAACGGCCAAACGGATGATTAACGAATACGCGTACGTAATTATCCAGTGTATACCCGGGTACGAATATATCAAAAGCATACGTCCCATACAGATACGCAGTTTGCTTAATGGAGGCCAGGAATATCCACATGAAAGGAAACATGGCCACCGCCACAAAAATCGTGATACCTGTATAGAAAAGGAAACCCGCTTTTTTAACCATTTCGTATACCCCCTAACTCCCGCGTTTGCTGACTGCATCGGCGCCTAATATTTTTACATAGATCATACAAATGATGGCGATACATAGAAACACGATAACAGACAATGCAGATCCTGCACCAAAGTTCAGCTCGGAAAACATCGTTTTGTAAGCATAAATGGATATCGATTCCGTCGAATTGGCTGGCCCGCCACCCGTAAGCACATAAATCAGGTCAAATACACGGAAGGCATCCAGTGTACGGAACATCACCGCAACGAGGATCGTGGTTTTTAAAGAGGGCAGCGTTATATGAATGAACTGTTTCCACCGTGTCGCACCGTCAACTTGGGCAGCTTCATATAATGAACCAGATATGGTCTGAAGTCCTGCCAACAGCAGCAAAGCAACAAAGGGGGAGGTCTTCCAAGTATCTGCTAGAACAATAGAGAACATCGCTCCAGTCTTGGTAGACAGCAATGCGCTCATTTCCGGAATAAAACCGGCTTCAGCAAACAGCTTTGCCACAATACCATTCTGGCCGTCATAAAGAAAGTGCCAGATCATAGCTGAAATGGCAGTCGGTGTTGCCCAAGGAATCAAAACCGCCGCCCGCACAAGTCCACGTCCCCGAAAGGAGCGGTTGATCAGGAGTGCTATAAGCAGGCCGAAAAGCATTTCCATCGAAACGGCATATACCGTGAACAATGAGGTGTTGCCGATAGATTGCCATAAACGGGTATCCGTCATAAATTTCTTATAATGGCCTAGTCCGACAAAGTTCGGTTCGATAAAGGTTCCTTGGAGTGCGCTGGTTAATCCAATCGCATCGTCAGGACGTTTCATAATACCCTTCTCTTTCAACTGCACCAAGCTGCTTCGAATTTCATTAAGCTCAGACTTCATCCGGCCTGCCTTGTCATTATCCAGTTTCATATATTTGAGCTGCTCAGGTACTGGTTTAAAATCATATAATAGCCTGTCGATCAGCTCATACCTATCTTTTACCGCCGGATCTGTCTCCAGATCCTTTTGAATTTGCTCCGTCTTCAATCTTAACGGCTCCAATTGGGCACCCGTTGGACCACCTGTGCCAGCTTCGGTCTCCAGTGCTTTTAACAATATTGGTAATGTTTCCGTGTATTTCTCCATATCCAACGCGTGCATGGTATGAATCTCGCTCTTTGTCGGATCGTTTAGACGAATATCATATAAACTGATCCAGAAGGAGCGCATGACCGGCCAAATGGCAATAGCACATATTAACAGCATAGCAGGCAAAATCAAAATATAGGCCGTCCTGCTTTCTTTTGTTAAACCCATTCGTTTAAACATTTCGGGGTCACCTACCTCTTGGCGCATCATAACAGGAAAAGAATGAAGAGTCATCCTGCTCTATGACCCTTCATTCTATATTTGTTATTTTGCCTTTTAATCTTACTTCGCAGCAACTGCCTGCTTAATTTGTGTATCTAGGTTAATTAGAGTCTGTTCCGGCGTTTGCTCTCCTGCGATCGCTTTGGATACTTCCACTTGGATAATACCAGAGATTTTCGCATATTGCGGTGTTATCGTCCTTGGAATAGCGCTGCTCAGACCGTTAACAAAGTCACGATTAGCAAACAATGGGCTTGCCTTCTGTACGTCGGCATCGTCAAACAGTGGAAGATAAGTAGGAGTTTGGGTGCTGTTAATAGCTATAATCTTCTCACCCTCGGCGCTGACCATGAATTTCAGAAACTCCCAAGACTCCTTCGGATGCTTGGAGTACTTGTTAATCGCCGCAAGCCAACCTCCGAGTGCTGCTGCCGAACGCGCGTCTCCTGAAGGAAGCGGAGCGATACCTACATTGCCTGCCACCTTAGATACTTTCGGATCATTCGCTTGTGCGTATAGAGCTGGCCAATGACGGGCGAACACGGCACTTCCTTCCATAAATGCGGTCAAGGTCTCTTTTTCCGTAAAGGTGTTAAGGTTAGAAGGTACTGCAGGAGACTTGGCGATTCTCACCAGCTGCTTTAACCCTTTAAGGGATTCGGGGCTGTTCACGGTAACGTTGCCCTTATCATCGATGATTTTACCACCGTAAGCACTAACCAACTCCGTAA
Source organism: Paenibacillus sp. 1_12 (assembly GCF_900114475.1). Classification (GTDB taxonomy): domain Bacteria; phylum Bacillota; class Bacilli; order Paenibacillales; family NBRC-103111; genus Paenibacillus_S. The sequence continues at coordinate 10,077 of NZ_FOTE01000033.1, forward strand.
AACTGACCGATAATCCTTCATACTGCTTCGCTTGTGTAACAAAACCGTACTGCGTACCGCCTTGGCCCTTCAATTGCTCTGCTTGTGTGATCAATTCATCCCAGGTTTTCGGAACTTCTTTCACCAAATCCTTCCGGTAGTATAGCAGTCCTGAGTTATTATAACGAGGAAGCGCCCACTGTTGGCCATTGAAATAACCGGATTCGACTCCTGCCTTGAGGTATTTGCTAAGATCCACATTATCATCTTTAATTAAGCGATCAAGCGGTAGGACAAATCCGGCTTGAGCGAACTCCGCAGGCCATACCACGTCCAGATTTACAACGTCCACCTCAGCCGATTTACCTCCAAAAATCGTTACGAGCTGGTCATGCGTTTGGGAGGAGTCGTTCGGGAAGTCGCGTAATTCCACTTCAATGTTTGGAAACTTGGTTTGGAAAGCAGCAACAAGTTTTTTCGTTCCTTCGGTTTGATCCGCACCTTGTCCGAATACAATTTTCACCTTTTCAGCAGCTGGTTTGGTTTCTTTGGGCTGGTTGCTGTCTTGAGGAACAGCCTGTTTGGTGGGAGCCTCTCCACCGCAGGCGGCAAGCCCCGCAGTCATTGATAAAATCAGTGTTGTGTTCAATAATTTTTTCATCATTTGTTTTTCAGACCTCCAGATTGGTTTTGTTTAGTATTTAAAAAGAGAGAATGGAACTCTGAAAAGCTTTTCAGATCTGGGAAGGTTCTTGATCAGAACCCCGCTCCAACTTCCGCTCTCCACTGTTAAAAACGGTTTATTTCTTTAACCGAATCCCGCTCCTGGATCCAGTGGTTCATATAGAACCTCTTTTCATCCAACACAACGCCATTTATTAAGCGATCCAGCATTCTAATCGCCTGCGAACCCATCTCATATAGAGGCTGGGCGACCGTCGTCAGCTTCGGGTAGCACATTCCTGCCATACGTGTGTTGTCAAAGCCGATTACTGATACTTCATCTGGTATCTTTACATTGTGCTCGTGCAGATAGGAAATCGCCGCAAGTGCTCTTTCGTCACTTGTTGCAAATACGGCAGTCATTTCTGGGAACTTCGTATGTAATGCTTTCATTGCTTTGTAACTGTCTTTAAAAAGGTAGTTGCCATATTCGATGCGGCTTTCCGGAACAAATTCGATGCCATGCGTACGCAAAGCACGCAGAAAACCTTGAATTCTCGGTAAACCGGATATCGGATCCAGCATCGAACCGCTGATCATCCCAATCATGGTATGACCTTTCTTGATCAAATATTCTGTCGCATCGTAAGCAGCTTGCTCATCATCAACCTTGACCGATGGAAAATCATATTCCAAACTGTGGGTGGCCGCGAGAACAATCGGGATGTTTAAACGTTTGAACACTTCGTAGCTATCTGGAAATATGGGTTCACTCGTGAATACAATGCCGTCAATCTGCTTTTCACTGAGCACTTTCAGGCTGGATAGCCTACGCTGCTGATTATTATCCGTATTGCAAATGATCAGGTTATTACCGCATTCATGGGCAGCGTCTTCCATACCCTTTATCACTTCCGCGTAAAATAAATTGGAAATATCGGGAATGAGAACACCTAATGTCTTAGTTCGTTTGTGAATCAGGCCTTGGGCTAATGCATTAGGAGAATAATTGAGCTCCAGGACCGCCTGTAATACCTTATCACGCTTGTCTTTAACAACTAGATCTGGATTATTCAGCACTCGTGAAACGGTACTGATTGAGACATTAGCCATCCGGGCTACATCTTTAATGGTTGACTTCATTTTAGTTTCACCTTATGTTTGTCATGAAAAGCTTTTCACAACCATTATAACAAAGGTTTTTTAGTTCAACCACTATTAATACTGAAGGATGTTCAACAGTTATACCAAGTATTATACTCTGAATTATGAGTTTTTCAATAGGTAAATGATTTTTTCTCAGATAGTTCTTTTGATACGTACGGCTGAGCTCCTTTTTATACTTGATTGGAGAATTAAATCGGTCGTGAGATGTTGCTTCTTAACAGACTATTTAGCTGACACACCTTAATGGAAGACCTGGTGAAGGCTCGTTTGTTCACAAACACCGCTTCAGGAACCGGATCAAGAAGTTATGTAGCACGATTGGAGTCGCTTGAAGCGGTTATTACAAGGGCAAAGCTCACTGGTTTAACAAACCAAATTCCGCACCTATAAAAAAACCTATGCCGCCATCCATGGATATATGAGCTCGGTTACAACTGAATTCGAATCCATTTTACATAAGGTTACAAGTCCCCTTATGCGTTTGAAAAAAAGGTAATACGAGCAAATTGACTTAAGCTCATTAGAGCCTGCCGTAAAGGCAGACCCATTAAACCTTATTATCCTACTCCCTACCGTTTCACTTTATAAAACTCATGATACAGCTTCATCAAAGCCCGTTTCTCAATTCTTGATACATACGAACGCGAAATCCCGAGCGACTTAGCAATCTCCTGCTGTGTACGCTCCTCCAAAATATCCAAATTTCGATAAATGTGTGGTTGACTGCCAACACGTATCGCCCCACCGCGCGATGCAGAGGAAGCCGTTGCCTATTTTAATTCTTCTCTCAGAGGTAAGGACAACCTTGCGTATCGACGGTTCCAGGAAACTTTATAGTTAGTAGTATCGACATCAAAACGGAGTGGCAAATACGTAAAATTTCTGTATTGGCTAGAATCTCTAGATCGTAAGTACTGCTTTACCCACAAATTGGCGATCTTTCAATTGATGTGCGACTGCGTCAATTTCCTCCCATGACTTCTGCACTTGGATTATGGTTTGAAATTTCCCTTTAGTAACCAACCGTGCAAGCATGGCAAGATCTGGCGCGGGCTCGTGGCGGTTGAATTCTTCACCTAGAAAAAAGCTATATAGTGTTCTTTCGCCCAAGCCGAGAATATTCAAAGTTGTGTTTTCCGATGAGGAATGACTCAGTGAAACGCAGATGCCTTGGGGGAATTAACTGAGGGAAGAGAGCGGCGAGCGTATCCCCTCCTACAGAATCAATGATAAAATCGCAGAACGGTTGGATTTGGATTGGGATACACAAGCTGAGGACGCATTCGAAATCTACAGCAAATTATCCGAAATCCGCCAGACGAAGTTTAACGAGTTGGTCAAGCGAGCGGTTTCCGAATGCCAAGCCGATTTCGACTCATTTCCGGAAAGCTATCAAACAGAAGATGATATGGAGATATGGAGACATGGGGTGAGATAATTGGTAAGATATGCGAGAAATTAGAAACAATCTTTGAGGAGCTCCTCGAATAATCGATTGGTTCAGCCATCCCCGCCGGCGGCCCGACGACGGTCGGAGCGATCGACCGCGACTAAGGACGCGGCTCCCCATTCAGTGGAACAGGTTGCCGATTTGGGCTTTACAAGGTTCTTCTTAATGATGAGCCAAATCTTATATTTTGGGAAATTTGAAGAAAGAAGTTGTCCGCAGCCTAAACAGGCTTCGAATAACTTCTTTCGTTCCTTCTCTGAAGGTACCATCTACCCGATACTACAGTTAGCAGAAAATCCTCAACATCCTGACCGAATTGATTACGTTGGGAATGAGATCAATTTCTTGTCAGTATCGGCAATGGGATCAAGTTCTTGTCATTGGCTTGTGACAAGAACTTGATCCCATAAAATACAAAAGCCACGATTTACAAGGCAGATTCGTCGTCAATTCTGAGTTGAATATTCACTGTAAATGGAGGAGTGGTGGGAATCCCGACCGCCCCTATGCAAGATATGCTCTCCGGCCGTCTAATCGCCGCTGGAGAAAAATTGTGTGTAATAGTACCTGTACTTTGACTTCGGGTTATACCCTGTTCCCACACCAAACCGCGTATGATTCTCAGAGAGCATGTTATTTCGATGTCCCTCGGAGTTCAGCCATCCGTTAAAAGATTCGATTCCGGAGATGCGGCCGGCCGATATATTCTCCCCGCTGCCGAAGTACGGCCCCTTGTTGTCCTTGTACCGGTCCCATGGGGACCGACCGTCCAACCCGGTATGTTCGAAGTAATTTTGATCAGCCATATCCTGGCTGTGGCCTCTGGCTGTGATAGCCGCGGTTTCGTCATAGCCGAGCGGACGGAGGCCATAGTTGAACCGGAATGCATTGGTCGCATCCCAATTCTCCAGTTCATTAGCCCGGTGTACCTCCGGCTTGTCTACAAATTTATTGGAATCGAGTCTCCCGACGGTAACCAGAATGGCATGGACCTTGTTCTGCTCATATTTATCTGTAAACAGGGTCCCACCGCCCTTCACCGTTGTCACATGCAAATCGCCGTAGGCTAGCTCATCGTTGTAGCGAAATAGCTTGCTGTTTGTATAGAACCCACGAATCGTCCCTGAATCATCAATGCCGACCATAAGAAACGATGCATAATCCTTATTGTACACATGCCATTGAAACGGATAAATGCTTTCATCGATCCGGTCGGCCGGACCTAGACGGTTCCTCACCTCCTGCAAAGACTCCCCCAGAGTAACCGTCTTGCTTCCGACGGTCAGCTTCTTCGGGCTTGTAATGGTGACAAGGCCTCCATTACTCCTCTCCTCCCAATCGACTAAGGCGCCGAATCCTTCGGCAATGTAGCGCAGAGGCACGAAGGTCGTTCCATTCAGCAGAACCGGAGGGGAAGCCAGTGTTATGGTTTTACTGGTCCCTGTGCTGTCCACGCGTTTAACGGCTTCCGTACGGTCCAGCGTAAGCGCGTTGGTCACATCTCCCTTGATCAGGGTAATGCTCCTCGTAGTTTCATTCCATTGGACCTGAGCCCCTAGATTCTCGGAGATCGTCCGCAGCGGCACGAAGACCATCGCCTCCCGAATAACTGGCTTTTCATCGAAGCTAATGGCTTCTCCGTCCAGATTCACAGTAATTGTCGAAGCAGCGACCGTAGCAGTTGGTGCCATCAGCAGACACAGCAGGGCTACGACCCAAAGTATTTTTCCTCTCAATGTAAGTCCTCCTAATTATATGGTAACTAGATTACCAGAAGATATCTCTCATTTTATACAGGACATTGACGTTTTTGCAATTCACAATACCTCTTAGTTTTTTTCAGACAGGAGGGATCTTGAACACCAGGAGGTTTTCTTCCTGCTCGAAGTTATCGATCCGCTGATGATATTTAGGTCTACGCTCTTTTGCAAGCCCCTCTGTAAAGAGTATTTTGGCTCGTAGAGACTCAAATTAATATCCTCGCCCCAATCGATTAACACAGCATTTATACCGCTGACGCCTTATAAGAAGCCCTACACGCTTTCCGTGGATCGGTAAGTCCATACAAATATGTTCTCTGTTACTGTGTTTGTATAGATTTGCTACGCAACCACAAATGAGGACATGACGAAGGTGGAGAGTTCGTCTCCACCTTAATTTGAAAGTCATGTTCATTTTACGCAACACTCAAAATAGTGAAGTGTACCAATTAAGTAAGTCCATTAGCTAACAGTTCCGAATTACTTGCTGATTTGCATTTGGTACAATTCAAATATTGGAAGTGTTTGGATACACTCCTTTTGTTCAAGTTCTAATGATCGGTATGATATCCCGGCCTCAACATGATTATCGAGCAATACATTGATGCAGGATAGGAGCTCGAAATCATCAGCTAATATTGCTTCTTTCTTGTGAAGATAGAGGCGATCAATGTCCACATCACCAAATTGTAAACCTTTGCGCTTTCGAATCTGTAATCTGTTGATCAACACAAAGGGTTCAAATGAATCTGATGCATCAGGTTTCAGTTGGTATTTATCATAAATATACAAGGCTATATCAAGCAGCCGCGATTCTCCGGACTGATCATAGGCGGTTTTACACATCAAACAAAACAAAGTGGTACGGTAAATTGCTTCTTCGTGGAGGTAGAGATCAAATTGATCAAATGATTCACAAATTTTCAGAGGGTCAAGGTTAATCCCATGGGCTAAAGACTCAGTGACCAGCATGGCGTAGATACTATGTGGAAAGGGTTCATCAGTGTACTGGAAGTGGCATAATATTTTTAACATGTCTTCGGAGAATGCATTTGTAAGCTTCTTCTTTCCTGAAGGGTTATAAAATAACACCACGATCTGGTTTCCAATAGGAAAATTGACTAGAGATCCCGTTTCGGAATTATCCAGCATTTGTATTCCTCGGATATCGTTATGGAGAATAGCCCTGATTAGAAAATCGAATGCTGGATATAGACCCATTTGCTCTGACTGTGAGAATTCGGTATTCTCTTTAATACCCAAGTACTGAAATACCTGACTCAAGTCCATGAGAGACCTTTTAACTCTAAGAATCTCCCGCAGTTTGTCCTGTACACGCTAAGTATCTCCATTCAGATTTAATTTCCCTCCTTCAAATTCCAGAGTATGTCTTTTACATTATGCTGCCCTCTCGTATAGCACAACAGGGGGGCTGACGTTCCATTTCAGTCTGCAGCCTCCACTGTTGTTATTGTTTTTTCTTGAGAAATTTATCTAAAATCGGGTGGGATCCTACGGGATGTACCCGTGAAAATTGCCGTCTGTACGATTGCATTTCTTACTTTGGTGACCACCTGCTCATTAAAGATACTCGGAATAATATATTGCTCACTGAGCTCATCTTCAGATACAACAGATGCGATAGCTTGCGCTGCGGCTAACTTCATGGGTTCATTGATGCGTCGCGCACGGCAATCAAGTACGCCTCGGAACAGGCCAGGAAAAACAAGCACGTTGTTGATTTGGTTGGGATAATCGCTTCTTCCTGTAGCGAAAATTTTAACATGGGGTAATGCTTCCTCCGGGGAAATTTCCGGGTTAGGATTCGCCATAGCGAATACGATACTGTTAGGTGCCATTCTCTTAACGTCTTCAGCGTGAAGTAAACCTCCTCGAGAAACGCCGATAAATACATCGGCTCCTTGAATGACTTCATATAAATTGCCAGCAACAGACTCAACCTGTGGCTGCTGAGCAAGCCAGTTCCACATCGGATTCTCGTACGTGTTATTCCCTACAATAGCACCATCCCGGTCGACCGGAACAAGATTCTTAACTCCAGCAGCCAGCAGCATCTTACAGATGGATACACCCGCTGCTCCTATTCCATTCACAACGACACGAACTTGATCCATTCTTTTGCCTACTACCTTTAATGCATTAAGGAGACCTGCAATAACGACTATGGCTGTACCGTGCTGATCGTCATGAAACACAGGTATATCCAACTCTTCAGCCAGCCGGGTTTCGATTTCGAAGCATCTTGGAGCGCTGATATCTTCCAAATTAATACCGCCGAAAATCGGGCTAATCGCCTTTATTGTCCGTATGATTTCCTCCGTATCTTGGGTGTCCAAACATATAGGAAATGCATCTACCCCCGCAAGCTGCTTAAACAGCATTGCTTTACCTTCCATTACAGGCGCCGCCGCAGCTGCCCCGATGTCGCCTAGGCCGAGTACCGCTGTACCGTCGGTCACGACAGCGACTGTATTTTTTTTGATAGTGAGTGAATACGCTTTTTGCGGATTTTCGTGAATAGACATACATACACACGCAACCCCTGGTGTGTACACTCGGGAAAGATCGTCTCGGTTTTTGATGGGCATGTTCGGCTGTATGGAAATTTTACCACCCAGATGAGCGAGAAATGTACGATCCGAGACATTAACCAAATGGATTCCTACCATTTCCTTGACAGTATCAACCACTCGCGATTCTACGGTATCCGCTATATGAACGGTAATGTCACGAATGGACGTTTCCTGTCCGGGACGAATCACGTCAATAGAGGTGATATCCCCACCAGCCTTGTTGATAGCAGAAGCAACATCACCAAAATTCAACATGAAATGATTGATTTCAATACGAAGAATTAAGCTATTATATGACATATAAATACGATCCCCCACTCTTCTTTTTTCTGGATAATCACCAGTCTCTTCTTATAACGTCTTCCCAACGAGGAGACGTCTTTGCGTAACAATACAGCACCCTTTAACAGGGTGCCGTATGTAACCTTCTATATCAAGTCCATTTTCCGAGAAGAGCAGAACGCTTCCTCTCCTCACTATTTACATTGACCGCACGCTCCAATCGAACCCGGTCAGCCTCAAAACGGCAAATGACTGTATCGGTAAAAGGCGTTTCTACAAAGCACCAAGTCATGACATAAGTACTTGCATCATGCCAAGTACCACTTGCTGCAACTCGCATGACGGGTGGCTCGTATTGATGATGCAGTGCTTTGCCACTCATGGTGGTATCACTCATGATCCAAGTCCCCATACCACATTGAATCCGATGTTCACCTCGGTGGTCCGATAAAGTAAATAGGCAGCCGTCATCCTCAAACGTAAACGCAACTGCCTTTGCTTGGTCGTCATTTTCCTCCAAAACAAAATGTTTACGTGATACGTGATCACGAATAGGAGAACTTGATTGCAGCGTAGGCGTCAGCATCGTAAGTTGTTGGTATTTTTTCTGTAATAAAGAAGTCATCTCCTGATTTTCTTCTAAGGATTGGTTCCCCATAGCGGGCAGTAAATGCTCCCAGATGAGATTCAGCACACCCTGCATATTACTCAGACCGCCGTGTATGGCGATGACCGCATCCTGATCAGGCATCACTACGCAAAATTGACCAAACGCACCATCGGCCCTATACGTGTTAAAACGTGATCGCCAGAATTGATAACCGTACCCCTGCTGGGAATCGCTTTGATCATCCATACCACTGGAAATTTGACAAGAGGTTGCTTCCACTATCCATGCTTCCGGCAAAATCCGCTTACCATTCCACATCCCTTTCTGTAGGTAAAGCTGTCCGAAGCGGACCAAATCCTCTGTCTTCAAGCTAAGACCCCAGCCTCCGGCGTTGATTCCCGAAGGACAACTATCCCAAGACGCGGCATGTATACCCAAAGGTTCGAACAAACGCGGGCGCAAATAATTCAGTAATGACAGTCCTGATACCTTTTGCATAATAGCGGACAGCATGTATGTAGCGCCGCTATTGTACATAAATCGAGTCCCAGGCTGATGGTCCATCTCTTTATTCAGAAAATATGGAACCCAATCGCCATTGATCTGGCGCCATTCGGAACCCATTGTGGGCATGGCGTGGCCAACACTCATCGTCAGCAAATCCTTGACACGCAACGATGCAAGCCTATCGTCAATCGGCTCCGTTACATGCTCCGCAAAGAATGAAACCACCAGATCCTCTATGTTCAACAGACCTTCCGAAACGGCGTATCCTACAGCTGTGGAGGTAAAGCTTTTCGTTAACGAAAACAACATATGGGGCTGTTCAGGCCCATATGGATCCCACCAGCCTTCTGTGGCTACATAACCATTTCGAAGGAGCATGAAACCATGCAGCTCCAGCTTTTCTTGGTCCAGTGCATCCAAGAATGCGAGGATGGCTTGTGAAGAAATCCCTTGCTTTTCCGGTGTAGATCGGGGCAGAGAATACTCAGATGGCATAGATAGCTCACTCCTCAAGATCATCATTTTAAGGCACCTTCTGTTAACCCTGAAATAAGATGACGTTGCAAAACACCATATAACAACATAATCGGCAGCATGGTCAAAAGAAATCCAGCAAATGCAACGTTATAATTAGCCCCGTAATCAGATTTAAAATTGTAAATAAATAACGGCAATGTCCAATAATTTGGACTTCTATTCAATAGAATAAGCGGCAGCTGGAAATCGTTCCAAATCCACAAGCTGTTTAATGTAACGATTGTGACAATAATCGGAAGCATCATTGGGTAAATGATCCGAGTAAAAGTTTGCCAAATACTACAGCCGTCGATCGTGGAAGCTTCGTCCAATTCTATCGGCACATTTTTCAAAAATCCAACGCTCAGGAAGATGCCCTGTGTAAAGGACAATGCGACATACATGAGTATGAGCCCCAGTTGATTCATGAGATGCAAATTCGACATGTGCTTTAACACCGGCAGCATAATCACTTGAAACGGAACAAAAATACCTGCAAGAATAAAGTAGAAAACAAATTTAAAGTAACCTTGTTTAAAGTTTCTTGATATAGCGAAAGATACCATCGGTACTAATATCATGATGAATACCATAGAAACAAGCGTTATCGTGACGGAATTGCCCAAATTGATCCAAAACTTTCCTTTTACAACCGCAGCGAAATTTCCAAGATAAAAGCCTGCTGGAGGTGCAAAAAAGCTTTGCGCCGATTCGACTTGTGATTTAAAGGACAAATTAATCGTCAAGTAGACAGGGATCATGATAACAAGGACCCCCATTAGCAAAATAACATATTGGATGGCTCTGGAAAGCAGACCTTCCTTCATTGCTGACCTACCTCCTTTTTGTTGAGCCATTTAATCTGTACATAGGAGATAAGTCCGATAAGAGCAAATACAAAAATGGATTCAGCAGTGGCATAACCAAACTTGTATTCCAAAAGCCCATGACGATAAATTAAGAAACCGATCGATTCTGTCGATGTACCAGGTCCTCCGTCCGTCATAGCCACAATAGAGTCGAATATGGTCAGCCCCCCCTTTATCAGCAGCACCAAGTTAACATTTAACATCGGGATCAAAAAAGGCAAAGTGATGGAGAAGAATTTTTGTGTAGTGCTCGCTCCATCAATTGTTGCAGCTTCGTGCAAGTCTTTAGGTACACTTGCTAAGCCTGCCATAAAAATAATCATGGGAATGGATACTCCGTGCCAAACGTTAGCGATGATAATACCGTAGATTGCCGTATCCTTGTTTCCCAGAATATTTCTAGACAAAGCTTCAATTCCTAACGCTTCGCCTATTTGCGGTAAAACGGTAAGGAAAATTTCATTGAAGATCAATCCAATCGTAATTAAACTTAATACCGCAGGGAAGAAATAAATGGACCTGAACAATCCCCGCATCTTTAAGTTACTTGTTAATAGCAGTGCCAAGCCTAAAGCGATTATTGTCTTTAGGATAACGACTATAACTGTGTATTTGAACGTGAAGACCAATGAATGGAGAAACCGAGTATCTTTAAAAATGGCAAAATAATTTTCTAGGCCGATGTACTTGTAGGTCCGAGCCATGCCATCCCAATTCGTAAAACTATAATTAAAGCCCATTAAGGCCGGATAAAAAAAGAATCCAATATAAAGCAGTAATGCCGGAACGGTAAATAAAACATAGACAACCATTTTTTTAGAACCTAGAACAGAGCTCTTTTTATTTACAAGTTGGTTTTCTTTTGAACGGATTATTTCCATTCTGTCATCCTCCAAAATTACTTTGATAGTTACTCATCAGTTGCCTTTTTTGTAGAAGATTTCTTCCAGTTTTTTCATATAATCATCGATTGTTAAACCACTGATCAGTTCTTGTGTAGCCTTACCGAAATCATCCTGCATAGCTGGGGTCCAATTGGTGTCGGCCGCTCGGTACAGCTTCCCTGAGAGAGCGTATTCAGCTATGGTTTTATTTTCCTTGTAATTCGGTTTTACGCCTTGGATTACAGAAATATTGCCGGTTTCATCCGCGTACATTTGCCCCATTTCCGTTGTAGAGAAAAATTCCATAAACTTTTTGGCTTCGGCATTATTTTTCCCGTTTTTCGGAATAGAAAGCGCTGTCCCCACTTGCATCGCGACTTTGGTGTCCTCTGCTTTTTCAGCTGGGAATGGGAAAATATCGACGTTCAAACTAGGGTTCGCTTTTTTAATCGCTACGGCTTGCCACATTCCATGGAAGAACATTGCGCCTTTACCAGCTGCCATATCCCGAATGACATTATCTTGGGCAGTACCAAGCGGATCCTTTTGACCATATTTTCTTAGATCAAGAACCTTTTGAGCGACCTTGCGTACTTCCTGATTATCCGCAATATGTTTTTTACCATTGATTACATCATCGAAATATTGGCTTGCGTCAGGAATATCCAACCCTAAGTAGGCTGCTGTAGTTTGACGGATGACCGAATACTCTTTGTCTGGAAATAAGAACGGCGTTTTACCCGCAGCTTTAATCTTTTCAGCAACTTGAATCAATTCTGTATACGTTTTCGGAATACTCAGTCCCAGTTCTTTAAACAGATCAACGTTGTAAGTTACACCATATCCTTCTAATGCATAGGGTACGGTATAGTTTTTACCCATTGTTTTACTAAAATCAACAAAGCTCGGAATGACATTGTTAAACAGTGTTTTGTCTCCCGTTAAATCGGCATAATAGCCATCTTTCACTGGCTGGCGCATACTCGGTGCAGAAGGATATACGGTGAACAAAGCCGGTGCATCATCATTAGCAATACGCAGAGCAAGAACTTTCAGCATGTTAGGTGGTGCATTGACTTCAATTTCAATGTCAGGGTTTTTCTCCTGGAATTTAGCAATGACTTTGTTAAAAGTTTCTGTTACATCCGTTTTGTTGGACATCAGCTCCAGCTTTAATTTTTTCCCTTTATTGTCTTTGGTAGCCTCCTTGCCCGTTCCGGTTTCTCCACCAGCAGAGCAGCCTGCCGTTACAGCTAAAGCCACCACAGTTCCAAGTAAAGTGATTTTTTTCAAAGCATGACGTTTCTTCATATTACTTCCCCCTAGTAATTTCTTTTGTATACGCTTAAGAGCTTATCAATTTACAAATCACAATTATATGATTATCATGACTTCAACGATATAAGAAATCTGACATTTGTAACCGTTATCATCTCATACAAAAAAAAGGATATCATGTGAGGGTATCCTCAGATCATATCCTTAAGCCTGCTAATTCCCCATATTATAAAAAAGTTCCTCCATCTTTTTCAAAAAGGAATCAATCCCTCCCCCGGCTATGATCTGTTGTACTGATTTTCCGAAATCATCCTGCATGGTGGGTGTCCAAGGCGAATCGGCAGCTCTGAATAGCTTTCCTGCCAGCGCATATTCGGCAATCCCTTTGTTTTCTTTTACATGATGCTGCACACCTTTAATCACAGAAATATTTCCTGTTTCATCTGAAAATAACTGCGCCATTTCCGTGGAAGCTAAGAAGCTCAAAAACTTTTTCGATTCCATCATTGTTTTAGAATTTTTGGGAATACCTATGGCAGTTCCCACCTGTGTAGCTACCTTTGTATCTTCCATTCGTTCCGCTGGAAACGGAAACATTGCAATTTCCATGGTAGGATTGGCCTTTTTGATGGAGTTGATCTCCCACATCCCTGTGAAAAACATAGCCACTCTTCCGCTTGCAAACTCCCGAATTGCGGCCTCATTGGAAGTGCCGAGTGAATCTTTCTGTCCATATTCTCTTAATTCTAGTGTTTTATTTACCATACTAACCAATGGAGTACTATCGATGATATGCTTTTTTCCTGCTATTACATCTTCAAAATAAGGGATAATATCAGGATTATCTAATCCTAGTAGCACTGTAGAAACTCTTCTTACGTAAGTATGGTCCTTATCAGGAAAGATGAAGGGTGTCTTTCCTGATAATTTTAACTTTTCTGAAGTCGCTAGTAATTCAGCGTAGGTTTGAGGTATGTTCAGACACTGTTCCCGGAATATGTCCATATTATATATAATACCATTGCCCTCCAATGCAAGAGGAACCGCATAGTTTCTCCCTCTGGTCTTACTAAATTCAACAAACTCAGGCTTCACATTGCTAAGAATCAGATCACCAGTAAGATCCTCAATATAACCATTTTTTATGGGATGACGTATGCTGGGAGCTGAAGGATAGACCATGAATAAAGATGGTGCCGTATTTGTGGAAAAACGCATGGTGAGAACCTTCAACATATTAGGCGGCGCATCTTGTTCAATGACGTAAGTAGGGTTCTGTTCTTGGAATTTTGCGATTATTTTTTCAAGTGTTTCAGTAGTTTCCATTTTATTGGAAAGCAATTCAAGCGTGATCTGTTGGGAGGAATTCGGATTCTCGATCGCTTTTGGTGAGTGTGAGCATGAGGATAGGATGGCAATAATTATAAGAGCTATCATCAGATTAATTATTTTAAACATCTGCCCTACTCCTTTCTAACCTGGATCCTTCTTCCTGCTTTGCCCCGGCGTGACTCCGTAAAATTTTTTGTACATTTGGATAAAATAGGAATAATCATTAAACCCTACAGCGGTAGCAATTTCCGCTACAGATAGCTGGGGGTTTGTTTCAAGCAATTTTTTCGCATTGTACATTCTAACCGACAGGAGATAATTAGAAAAGCTGCTTCCGATCTTTTTCTTGAATAACCTGCTTAAATAAGACACATCCGAATAAAACATATTTTTCGCTATATCCTCAAGAAGAATATTGTGCGGGTAATTTTTTTCCACGTAGTCCTTCATTTGATCTGCCATATCAATTTTTTTCTTGACTTGCGCGAGCTTGGTTGTAACCTCATGTACATGTTGCGAAAAGTAGCCTATGATTTCTCCGATATGGTTGAACTCATATAGATCCAAAGGATTCAAATACGGCTTCGGTACGGAATCATTCTCATTGACCATTTCAATTATAGAATTCAATACGGCGATCAGCTTGGCACATGTATCATGTAGGGTATGAACCGATAACTTCAACTCTATGATAAGTTTAATGAGCCGAGCTATGATCTCGTTGGCCTCTTGTTCTTGATTACTAATCATTTTGTTATACAATGGTTGCAGAAGCTCATCAAGAAGTTCGAAGCGATAGCGATAAGTCTGATTTATCTCATCATACAAGAAGACGCCCACATGGTTATCGTCAAAGAGCCTGTATAGGATTGCATTCTTAGCTTCACTATATGATTTGATCATATCCTCGTGACTGTTGTAGTTCGAACTGATGCCAATAGACATATGAGAACTGGTCTCTACGGTAAACTCTTTGACGATATGGCTGCACATCTCTACGAGGGTCGTGCGATGAAGCTTAATCTGATTTTGTATAAGTAAGGCTATGAAGGTATGGGCATATCGCTGGTCACGGATTAAATAAGTGTCTAACCCATTCTCCCTGAGCTTTGCTGTTAAGTGTAAGGAAAGCCATTCTTCATTGATTGCAGCTGCTTGAATGACCAACGTGTTGTAGGATTCCATTGTGGGGAGCGTTATGACACGATCCACTAAGCTCTGCTCCTCGTGGAAGAGTGAAATTAACTGCTCCTGAATCGAATCTTGAGTAAATTTAGCCAAATGACCCTGTATACGATCCAGAATAGTAAAGATATCTTTTCTTTCTACGGGTTTGAGTAAATAATGCTCAACCTTATAAACAATTGCTTGTTGAGCGTATTGAAAATCCTCATAACCGCTTACAATGACGTTGTATACCGAAGGGTATTGCTCAAAAAGTATAGCAGCAAGTTGGAGTCCATCCAGTATCGGCATACGAATATCCGAGAATAGTAAATCATATTGTTGTGATTTTAATTTTTCTAGTGCCTCTTCCCCATTCTCCGCTTCT
This sequence comes from Paenibacillus sp. 1_12, assembly GCF_900114475.1. GTDB lineage: Bacteria > Bacillota > Bacilli > Paenibacillales > NBRC-103111 > Paenibacillus_S. Next base: position 25,520 of record NZ_FOTE01000033.1, read on the forward strand.
TCCACGACGACTTCGGCACTCCAATCACCGATCGTTTGTATAAGCGCTTTCCGAGCATAATATTCATCATCAACCACCAGAATACGCAACCGACTACGCCTCCAATTGTGCGGGAATCAACATCTGAACGCATGTACCTTCGTGTAATTTACCAGTAATACGTAACCAATATTCCTCACCATAATGATTATTAATTCTTGCGTTGACATTTTGAAGTCCGATATGATTTCTGGATTCTTGTTGGACTGTCCATGTAGGATGCAGAATAGAACGATGTATTTCCTTCAACCTGTCTTCACTGATTCCGATCCCATCATCCTGGACTTTGATGTGAAGCGTATGTCCTTGTTTTTTAATGGATAGTAGAAGCGTTCCTTTCCCCCCCTTGGGCTCTAGACCGTGGTAAAATGAATTCTCAATGATCGGTTGCAGTAGAAATTTCATGATACTATACTTTAATACGTTCTCGTCAATATCATAAATGATCTCAAATTTATTAAGAAAACGAATTTGTTGAATATGAATATAGTTTTTGATTTGCTCTAGCTCGCTTTGAATCGTTACATGATTTTTCGATTTAACGTTATAACGATACATGTTAGATAAGCTTTTCGTCATCACCGAAATCGGAACAATCCGATGGAGTTCAGCGATAGAATTAATGGTGTTCAGTGTATTGTATAAAAAATGAGGATTGATCTGCGCCTGGAGCATATTTAATTCCGCTTGCTTTTGAAGCTGGTTCGATAGGATTTCCTTTTCCCTACTTTCCTTTAACCGGCTAATCATTAAATTATAACTTTGTACTAATTTTCCAATCTCATCGTTACGCTTCTCATCGACCATTTGGTCCAAGGAACCCGAATCTACAATTTTCATCATTTTAATCAGATTATATATGGGCTTGAAAAACCGTCTGGAATATAAAATAGCCATTATACAAGCGGTCAACAGACAAAGTAAACTGATAACTACATATTTACTTACATTTTTTTTGAAAGCATTATCAATGATTCTTGAAGGAACATATTGGATGATGGACCATCCAGTTTGCTCATTTAGTGTCTCAGTAAACATATACTTTTCACCGTTAATCATCAGTTGAACCAATTCATTAACCTGGCTTTCTCTCTGTTCAAAATAAGACAAAATTTGCTTGATTTCTTGGGCATCGAATGCCAATTTGACTGAATTATAAATTAACTTATCACCAGCAGTAACAATCGTTCCTACCTCACTGTTGGATTCCGAAACACCACCAAACAAATTTTCGATAAGCTTAAACTTGATGTCCAACTTGGCATATACGTCCCGCTCCTTAACACCATCTAAATCAGATAAATAACGGATAATGGAAACGACTTTCCCCTGATTATTGGTAAATTTGCTATCATAGACATTGGAAATGAATACTTTGCCCTCCTGTAGCTTCTCCTTTGGCATTTCATCCAACAATGGATACAAGTATCCGGTATTGGCCCCTGTACTGCTGTAGACCCGGCCATTCAAGTCAGAAATCGTAATGCCGACCAATTGTCCATTCATTAATAAGATTTGATCCATCGCCTGCTGCATATAATTTGAATCATCAATGAATTCTAGACTATTAAGTCTCGTCTTTTTTTCAAGAATCCGTTTGAGTCGATTATCAGTTAAATAAAAATAGGAATTTCTAGAGATATTTGAAAAAAAATCAGTTACAACTAGGCTAGTCCTTTTATTTAATTGATTCATAATATCTTCATAACTTTTCTTCGTTTGATTATAATAATCAAGCCCAAAAATTAACAGGGCAGAAAGAACAGGTATTAAAATTATTATGACATAAGAGAGCATAAGTTTCTTTTGAAACGAGCTTGCCCGGACTTTCAATTTTTTCATCCTGTTTCATCCCTTCAAGTAGATTGTTAATTCCCTCCGTTCGATGACTATAGATAGGTTTTCGAAGATAATATACGCATCTCAGTCAGCTAGGTTGTTGCCATATAAATGATATCTTGTAGCTTTTGCAATTTAAGATCTCTCACGGAATCACATTCATCAACGTTAAATTTGTTGTAAACACGAAAAGCATAAATTCTTACTTCCGAAGTATAACAAAAAAACGACATCTCTGCCGTTTTCTCACTGAACACTTATAGAGACTAGCGGGATCGAACTGCCGACTTCTTGTATGCCATGCAAGCGCTCTTCCACATTGGTCGGTTTCACTGCCCATGAGCGGCAGTGCTTAAATTGGCGCTTGCTGGTGACGCGTATACAATGGTAGCCAACATAAGTGCTGAGTGCAGCACGGCATACAAATATCCTCGTTTCATTCGCAACTCCCAACTCCTTCCTTTTTACAGATAGACGACCGAACATGCGAAAAGTTACGAGCTATATTTTGAAGGTTATGTTAAGACAGCGCCAATCGCCAGTCTAATACTTTATTTGAGCTCCTTCACTTTCAAGATAGTGTAGCATTTTTTCAATATCTTCGATTGCATAGCTTCTAATACGAGTGTCTTACTTTCAATACATCACTTTGACTTGAAAATCACATTCTGCTTTGTTTACATATATTCTCAACGGCTTTTAACAAATCGACTTCCTGACCGTTTCTCTTCCATGTGTCGCGAGGCCACGAAACAAACTTATGCGCATAATCCCTGTGATAGTAAACGTTGGTGTAGAAAGAAAATAAAGTATTTTCTTAGTACTTAGGTTAAAATAAGTCCCTTGTTTAAGCACTACATGCTACCCGCGTACGTTCTTTAATAGGTAATTGGAAATGGAATATAATGATGAGGACGTAGCCCAAGCGAAGGCGCGGGAGCGTTCTTTTTATTAACCGGGAAGTTTAAACGCAAAAAAAGAGGCTATATAGTTTTGAATTTGCGTGAAGGTCAGTCAGACGTAATAATAGAAAAGTGGGAAACAAAGTTGGGAGGCAGGAGAACATGGACAAGGAGAAAAAGGCTCTGGAGAAAGCGACAACGATATATGAAACAGGCGAAATCATAACGGCGAAAGTGTACAAGGTCAGCCAGGAGCAGAAAGAGGAACTCGATCGTCTATCAGCTGAGAGGCACGAAAAGTTACTCGAGGAGGCAATACCGAAGATCCGAGAGCGGTACGAACAGCTAGTCAAGCTCCGGCAGCAACAGCCGAAGACTGACGACGGTGGCAAGCCTCCGAGTGATTCCGCTAACGGGTAAATTAGTTCAATAAAATGGCTTTTACCACTTTTGAGCAACATGCTAAAATACATTAGTACCAGTTAACCTCTGAGTCTAATGTGGAGCTTAGAAAGACTTCTATAAAGTATTTGTGGTAACTGGTACGTTATTTAGAAGGAATTGGCACATAATAGGCGTATATATAATTGTGCAGTGACCTCTCAGGGAACAACCTCCCATAATAGTATGGATATATGTTCTTGTCCTCTTACAGTTTTATATATGGTGTCATACCCAATATAAGTTCTATTCGTCCCCGAATAAAAAATAAGTTTTAAAAAGCCGCAAATATAATAAATGCGGCTTTCTTTTTTTGGGGTCTTTTTTGTGTGTTTTTAGTGTAGGTTGGGCGCTAATTCTGCTATCGTTTGAGCTAATATGTCAACTGCTCGATATTCTTCTTCAAGACTATTCTCTGGACCACCAATTTCAATTACGAGGGAATTTTGCAACAGATCTTGATTATATGACAAACTTGTTTCTGGGGAAGCATCTTTTATTAAAACCTGAGGAAGACCTGGATAATTTGTTTGAATTTTATCATGTAGTGTATTCGTAAACTTTATATTATCTTGATATTTCGTATTTGATCTAGTTACTACAAATTGGACTTTTGCTACATTACTACCATTGATACTAATAGTAGTTTTTTCTCTCGGTAATGAATTCCTGTGTATATCAAACACCATTTTGAGTGATGGATTTATTTTTAAGGCGTTAACTACTGTCACTCTTGATAACTTATAAGAATCTGCATAGCTAAAGTTAGTCTCGGAACCATAATCCGTTCTGTCTACGAGCGCTTTTATCTTAAGTCCCTCCAGTTTCTCACTGAGGTGCTTTCCTACCGATGTAATATTTTTATTAATATCAATTGACTGGGCCTCTTCTGGTGAAGTTATTTGTAGTTCAGGAACAAAGGATTCACGATTATGAGTATGGTAAATAAAAACTAAAGGCTCAGTTTTCTCTTGTGGTGTTATATTATTGGGATGCTTAGCGGCCTTTATTGAGTTAAAGCTTGCATAAATTGCTGAATTTATTTGTTGGCTACCTGAAAAATACGTTAACCAAGTTGTCAAGATTATCATGCCAATGGATATCCCTGAAATCAGGAGATACTTTTTCAAGAAAGTCCCTTTGTTTAATTTACTACTAGCAATCCGCCTTAAGTCTTGTCTGGTTTTATTTACAAATTCAATGCGCGGATTCAAATCAGGAGATTTTTTCAAAAAAATTAACTATGTACTCTTCATCAATTTTTTTAGTCATAAATCAAACTCCCCTTTCATGCTCGTCAATTTTTTTTGAAGTAATGCTAATGCCCTGTGGTAATCAACTTTAACCTTTGATTCAGAGCAATTTAAGATTTTGGCAGTTTCTTTTATCGACAACTCGTTAATAGCTCGTAAAATAAATACTGATCTATAATTAGGTTTTAATTTGGTTAAAGAATCTTGAATAGTTTTATAAGTTTCTTTTGCTTCTAAGTTTTCTTGTGGCAATCCTGTGTTAGCAATCATTTTGGTGAAAAAATTATCATTAAATAATGAGTAAAACCTTTTTCGCTTATAATGATCAATAGCTACGTGCTTGGCAATTGATAAAATCCATGATCTTAAATGAAAATTTTGCTTAAATGTAGTAATTGATTTAATAACTTGTATAAACACCTCGTGTGTTAAATCTTCTGCGTCACTTTTATTACCAGTGAAGCAAATTAAAAATCCATAAACCGATTTATAATGTTCTTCATAGATCGTATCTATGGTAAGATCTAGATCTATCTTCCCATCCTTCAAAAAACTATAACTAACAGTCTCTGTCTTCATTCAGCTCGTCACCTCCATTTGATTTTCAGTTATACATTCGAATAAGCGCACTAGAAAGTTACAAAAATTTTCCAGAAATAAAAGCAGCCGTATGACTAATCGGCTGCCTATTTTGTATATTGGAAGAACCGTTCTTTGTATCGATACATTACAAAATTAATTTGTTTTTAGACATATACGATAAATGAGCCGTTTCTTTCCTGAATTAAAGAGAGCTTATAGTACACAACACATAGACACGATCACCAAAAGAATAAAGAGGACTAAAACTTGTGCAGAATTGATACGATGATGAAGGACTTCTCCCATATTCATCTCCACTCCTTTTAATGGATTCAACTACGTTTTATATTATGTACGTAATTATCCATTGATTGGACAAAGATACAAGGTACATGAAAAATCTACGATAATCTTTTTGATCTACTTTAACATCATGTACTTGATACATTTGAAGTTGCTGAGTACGATCAGATTATTAAGAACAAATTTAACCGGAGTGAAGGTTTTTTAACCTCAAACAGCACTTTATATGAGTAAATAAAATTAACATTTCAACTAAATATGAACAACAAAAAGGCCCTATCTCTAGGGCTAATGATTGTTATCCTTGCTCGTGTTTAATAACTTTTAATAAACAAGAAATCGTATTAGAATGCATTGTCTCATGGATAGTCCGGATGAAGATTTCGCGTATTTTGCATGAATCGCGATGTTCCAACGAATACTATCGTTATCTATTAATCATTGTATTACATATCTTTTAACTAAATATCTATATTTTTCGCTTATTTTGGTAAAAGAAATAATTGTCGATCTTTTATTTAACAAAGGGCGGGTTTGCCTCATATAAAACAAGGGGGTTCTTTGTTAATGCCGCATCATTCACTGCATACGAAGGAAACGAACAATTGATGGAATACTTTGCTACTAAGGGAGTGATCGTTATTTTCACGCACCCCTTGTCTAAATACTAACAAACCAAGAGCATACGCGTTAATGGTGTTGTTCCCGGTACCATCTGGACTCCGCTCATCCCGGCTTCTTTCCCTGCGGATCATGTGGCCAATTGGGGCTTGAAGACTGCAATAAAGCGGGCAGAACAACCTTATGAAATCGCACCCGCTTTTGAATACTTGGCTTCGGACAATTCTTCTTACGTTACAGGGCGATTTATTCATGTCACCGGCGGAGTCATAATGAACGAATAAGCTGAAGATGGAGCGAACAAAATGGCGAATAAAATGATCGACTTTATCAAATACAAAGGGGTTATATGGAAAATCCCAATAGCTTCAGCATTGTCATGGGAACTCGCTGAGTGGGCTGGGTCCAAACATCCGTACTTGGCTCCTCTGACGGTCATTTTGTCTATCCAATTAACCGTCGACAAATCCATACAATTTGCATGGCAGCGTGTTTTGGGGACCATTGCAGGCGTTCTTTTTACAATAACGATAGCACCGTATGTCGGCTTAAACGGCTGGAGTATAGGACTCCTCCTTCTCGTTGGGGCTCTCATAGTAATGTGGCTGAAATTGGATCATGCCATTTTAGTTCAAGTTACTCTAAGCATTTTATTGGTTATGTACTTTCAAAGCAAGATGCCGAGTTACTCCCTTGATCGGATACGCGATACGATTATCGGAGCAGTTATTGCTATCGCGATCCATATCATGGTTTTCCCTCCCGATTCCGTTAACAAAGCCCGAAAAAAGATGATACATTTCGCAGATCACCTATCCAACCACTTTATGAACACTGCTCTTTGGGTTCAAGAGGGCTGTTCCTCAAGTAAAACTCAAATCCTGCAAACAAAATTGCAAACGTTATTCCAGGAGCTTCATCAAGCGACAACCGAGTTGGATAATGCGGAGCAAAGTTTGCGTTACAATCCTTTAGGTACCAAAAAACGCGCTAGCTTGCAAGAACTAACCCGACAAATGAAACATCTTCGATCTGGTTATGCCAATCTTGCCGACATGATACGAGTTTTTACAAAATGGTCGGAAAGCGGCCATTTTGCGAATGAAAATCAACGAATATGGGCCGATCATTTAAACTTGTTAGCGAACCTTGTAAAGCAATGGAAAAAAGCTTTAGATGATTCGAATGCAGTTAGCTCAGTTTCCAAAGAATCAGCTCTGCAAATTAAAGTGCCTACCCATATGGAGAACTACCAATACCCGCTTGCGTTATATATGAACGCCGAACAAGTTATTCAAGATTTCCAAATTGCGAATGTTTCCAATAAAATCCTGTAATCTTCAGCAGTATCCACATCCATGAACAAGCCCGGGATTGCGAAATCGATGCAAATGCCCGATGATTCTTTTCGGATAAGATGTCTCGCTCCCTGGTCGTTCTGCAATCGTAGGAGTTCCGGAAACATTCGCTGACTAAAAATAACCGGCGGTCTTGCCAAACCGTCATATCTTGAGGCCACAAAACCGAGGTTGGTGTTCGTTTGAAACCTTATAAGCAGCTCATTGATCATCTCTTTTGTAATGAAAGGTTGATCCGCCAGTAATATCATCACGGCTGCCGCTTCCACCGCGAGTGCTGCCTGTATACCGCACCGCAGGGAGTGCGCTTGCCCCAAATGCGCTTCGGAACAGCGAATAACGGACCATTTCCGGTGGATCCGATTCAGGTAAAATGTATGATCTATCCAATCTGCTGCAACGTCATTGGATACGACCAAAACATAATCCAAATTGGAGCTCAAAGCCGCAGCCAACGCATAGTTCCCCAAATTCATTGGCCCCAATGGAAGTCGAAGCTTATTCGAACCCATTCGGGTACTTTGGCCTGCCGCTAAATAAATGCCAACGATATTATTCCGTTTCATGGTTCACAACTTCTTGCTTTTTGTTTTTTCTAAGTATTAGTTCTGCGACAATACTCACTGCGATTTCCTCCGGCCCCTCTGCTCCAATGGCAAGTCCGATGGGAGAATAAACTTTCATCGGTACCGGCATGCCTGTTAACAAACGTTCGGTTCTACTTTTCGATCCCAAAATGCCGAGATAACAAAGCTGCCGCTCCGCAAGAAGTTGAACCAGCTGCTGGTCCCTCCTGAAATTATGAGTCATTACAACTGCATGATCATCAGGAGTAAAATGAGTCATCTTCATCGTTTCCTCCGGAAACCCCAAAATAAATGATTCAGCATCCGGAAAATAACGTCGATCGCATAAAGCGGGTCTCCAATCGGAGACGACAACGGCGTAGCCGGTGGCTGCCGCTAATGCAGCAAGCGGCCTCGCGTCCGGTCCCGCGCCAAATATTATCAGGCGCGGTTTGGGATAATAGGTATGAACGAATATGTCCGATTGTATGGATGAGACAAATCTCATTCCGCTCCTGCGAGAATCTTCGGAGGACATCAAATGTATGAGTGACTTCGGAAATTCTCCCCGCCACTCCCCGAACTGGTGCCTATCAGTGGTCAAGAAACCATAATCGGTCACAGAGCCATCCGAACCGAATCTTTTAACGAGTATGACCTCGATCTGCTGATCCAAATAATGCTTCAATGTATATAAATGATCCACAAACACATCATGTACTGGCTCCATCGTTACATGAACAACACCGCCGCACCCCGGTTCTTCCCCCCAGGATAGCGGCTCAAATGATTGCATATCGAACACAAAGCTTCGAGAAACGCCTGTTTCCAAAATATCGGGTACACAGGCCGAAAGATGAGCCTCAAGACAGCCGGCGCTTAATACCCCTAATTGTGAACCATCTTCCAGAAACAGCATGGATGCTCCTTCTTTACGGTAAGTGCTCCCTTCCACTTGGGTAATCGTCGCAAGCACACTTCTTAGGTCGATACGTTGAATGGTCTCTAAAATACGATGTATTTCTTCCAAACTCGCCCCTCCTTAGGCTCCCGGAAAGCATGGGTTCCCATCATTATTTCAGCGAAAAACGTCCTTCACTGCATTGTGTATTTCTTCATAGGACGTACATCTACAAATGTTGGATTCAAGCCATACCCTGATGGTTTCTTCATCTGCATGCGGGAGCATGTTCTGCAAGCCTACACAGTTCACAATAAAGCCGGGAGTACAGTAACCGCATTGGAACGCCTGATTTTGAACAAAGGCATTTTGTATCGGTGAGTTCGTCAAACCCTCGATCGTAGTAATTTGTTTTCCATCGGCTTCTACGGTGAGCATGAGGCACGATTTTATGGGTAAACCTTCTACCAATATTGTACACGTACCGCAGTCGCCATTTTCACAACCGGATTTGCTCCCCGTCAGTCCGATAGTGTTTCGAAGTGTATGTATTAGTATATCCGCAGCCCTTACTCGAATAGCTCTCTTCTCACCGTTAACTTTGAATTCAACCGGATACATTGCGGAATCGCGCGATGACATGCCTCACCTTCTTTCCAATGTATGTACCGTGTCAGCCATCGTTTGCTTAAGAACAAATTTCCGATAAGGTGCGGAGCCTTCAGCATTATTTAGTAATGGAGCGGGTAATTTGCAGATCGCCTGTTCAATTCTTGCTGTCAACGTTATTGAAGAATCGTTCAACGCCTGGTCCATTTCTCTGGATAGAAACGGGAATGAGCAGACGCCGCTATATGCGGTATGAATTTGATTATCTTTCTTAAGAGCAGCTACTGTTACGAGAGGATAGCCGACGTTTCCAATCTGCCGCTTTTTGTAATGAACGAACGGCAATGAAAAATAACCTCGGTCTGTTGATGTCTGCACTAGAAATTCACCATTGTCCAATCTCATTTGTTGTGAGAAAACTTGGTTAATGGAAGCTTCTCTTATCCCTTTCATTCCTGCTATAACCATACGGCTGTTTGCCAACAAAAGCGGCAGCACAGCCTCCCGGTAATAAATTTTGCCGCAAATGTTTCCACCGAGCGTGATTTGGTTCCGGGCGGTTTGGTCGGCGACTCCCTGAGCCGTTTCACTGAGCAGGGGGAACGGATTCGCCGCTGATAATGCCGATAACGAGACACAAGCACCAATAATCAGCTCATCACTCCGCATTTCCAATACATTGCATTCCGGAATGGCCTTCAAATCGATAACAGCTCCCGGATGAATGGAATTTGTTCGAGCCCATGTGATGATTTCCGTCCCTCCGGCGTAATATATCGGGTTCTTCCCCTGCTTTTGCAGAAACTGAAACCATTCCACAGCTATCTGAACGGAAGATGGTTTGTAGTATTCAAAGTCAAACGGAATCATGGATCGTCCTCCAGATCATCTCGGGCGTCAGAGGCAAATGATTCAGATCTACCCCGGCGGCGATGGTCAGGCTATTCGCCAATGCGGCGGGCATGCCAATCAAGCCATGTTCGCCGATTCCTCGCAATCCGTAAGGCGCTTCCAAATGAGGCGTCTCGACGAAATCAACGAAGTATTGTGGCTGCTCTCCGTAACGAATTAACTTATAGGTTCGAAATTGCGAATTCAATATGGCGCCTTTATCATTGAAGAGGAAAGCTTCCCGGCTGGCAAAACTTAAGCCCATGCTCATAGCGCCTGTGATTTGGCTGCGGGCAAATTTCGGATTGATCACCTTGCCAGCATCGATAACCGTTGCCGCCTTAACGATTTTGTACGTGTATTCTTTCGTATTCAATTCAACTTCTACCGCTTGAGCGCCTACCGTCCATTCCGGACCGGGATTTCCTTTACCGGTTTCAGGGTCCAATAAAGTTAAGTTCCGCATCGCATAGCTCCCGCGTCCGATGACTTGACCGCCGATCGTATTCCCGTTTGGGAATTTGTAGCCGTTTGCGATTTTTTCAATTGCTATCCCCATATCGGGGCGATCTTTTAAAAAAACCTTGCCCGCTCCGACTTCTAAGTCTGTCGGTAAGCATTGCAATACAATAGCAGTTATGTTTTTTAATTGTACGATGGCATCGTCGGCAGCATTCAGAATCGCATTGCCCACTAAAAAGGTGCTGCGGCTCGCCACTGTTTTCCAATGATGGGGATCGGTCTCGGTGTTGACTTCCGTAGAGATATGTATCATCTGGTCATCCATACGTAACCTTTCGGCCAATAGTTGAGTCAGTGCCGTCCTCGTTCCTTGACCAATTTCAACAGCGCCGCACAACAAATTAACGCTTCCGTCGGGATTAAATACGATAACAGCTCCCGCTCCAGCATCAGTCGGCGTACTCGAATTTTTCCAAAAACAGCATACCCCTATTGCCTTAATGAGATGGGCATCGGTTTCCCGCAGCGGGTGGTCGCCCCAATCGATTAATGTTTTCAACTTTGCAATGCACATGGGCAAATCCCCCAAATTACTCTTATCCAGTAAAGTTTGTGTCGGGGACGTATCCCCCGGCCCTATAGCATTATAAAAACGAAATTCCAAAGGGTCCATGCCCACCCGATTCGCCAATAAATCGATCGTTCTTTCTATGGCGAACGTTAGTTCAGGATGTCCGAATCCTCGAAATGAAGTGGAATATGGGTGATTCGTATACATGCATAAAGAATCGCAATGAACGTTATCGATCCGATAAGGCCCCGTGCAATCGACGGCTCCCGCCCGGCTCATGACCACACCCCGATCCGAGTACGCACCACCATCGTACAGATGCAAAATTTCGGCTGCCATCATTTTCCCTTCACGGGTACAGCCAAGCTTGATTTTGGCATCCAATCCGATATGGACTGGAGAAGAGATCATATCCACCTCCCGGGAGTTTACCAATTTCACAGCTCTTCCTCCAACAGCACGGGAAGCCAAATAAGCAAGAAATTCCATCTGAATCGCGGCTTTTCCACCGAAACTGCCTCCGACCAATGGCGTGTGAACAATCACTTTATGAAGCGGAATATGAAATAATTGGCTGATTGCACTTCGAATAACATAAGGCGATTGTGAAGCGGAATGGATGATCACTTTGCCGTCTGGCATAATCTCTGCTGTACTGCACCGCATTTCCATTGCAGCGTGATCCGATTGCGGTAAAGTGACCTCGACTTCAACGGTATGATCACTATTCCTCCATCCTTCCTCCATATTCCCCTTGCGTATTTTTGTTCGGTTCGCGATGTTGGTTCCCGGCTCCGGGTAAACCTCTTCATGCCTCTTGTACTCGGCAAGACCCTCATGTACGAGCGGAGCATTTTTCTGAAAAGCTTCCCTTGGAGAAAGGACGGCCGGTAAAAGCTCGTAATCCACTTTGATGCGGGTTGCCGCCATCTCTGCAATATATTCTTGTTCTGCAACAACAAGGGCGACGGGCTCACCATAATATCTTACTTTGTCAATTGCGATTGGTGGCCGATCCGCCAGAGGTGACCCGGTCAACATCGGGTAATATTGTCCTGTTACGACCGCCCTTACACCCGGAATTTTCATTGCTTCGGACGAATCGATCGTTTTTATTTTAGCGTGAGCATGGGGGCTGATAGCTATTTTTACATGTAATAGCCCTGGTGTTGAAATATCATTTACATATTTGGTTGTCCCTGTAACTTTCTCCCATGTTTCCTTTCTCGGAATGCTTTTACCAACCGAGTTAATGATCATGACCCCCTCCTATTTCAAAAAAAGCCTTACAACGTTCAACTACTTCATAGCCTATGTATATACAAGATATGTTGTCTGTATTATTTAAATTAATGAATGATCTTCCATCATGGGGACATCCTACAATGTAACTTAACAGATCGTTACTTCAGTAAACAAAAAGAGAAACTGCCATCAAGCAAGCTCCTCCACTATCGTTCCTCGTTAGTCATTCATACAGCGCAAGACCAGCGCTGCACCACAGAGGATGAAAATGGATAAAATCTGTCCATACTTCTACTGAGGCTGGGAGATGAAGGTCTATGAACTATGGTGCCATTGAGCCCAACCATTAGTCTGACTCCAACCATCTCGGTGCATCACAGACTGTCGCACCCATTACGGGTAGCACTTGTGGGAGATTAATCCTTATTGACTGGTTGCACCAGCCTTACCTTTATATTTAGAAGAAAGTCGATTGCTACCAATTCAACTCCATAATACTCAATCAGAGACTCTGTTTTTTAAAAAAAGTGTTACCCAGGGTCTACTTTGATTTGCTCTTTTTTAAGGTTTAGTGGATTGTCAACAGTAAATCAGACAACTTTTTTAAGGGCTTCTTGTCGATACTGAACAGGCGTCATATAGTCTAAAGTTCCATGGATGCGATGCTTGTTGAACCAGTTGACGTAATCGTATAATTCCAATTCCAGATGGCGAAGGCTCTGGAAGTTCACCTGGTTCACAAACTCTGTTTTCATGATCTTGTAAGTGGCTTCAGCCACAGCGTTGTCGTACGGACAGCCTTTCATACTTAGCGATCGACCGATTTCAAACGTCTCCAAGAGCTCGTCCATCTTTTGGTTTTTGAACTCGCTGCCACGGTCGGTATGAAACCATTGAATCTGGCGTAAATCACTCTTAACGGTCGCGAAGGCATGGGTAATCAGAGCAGCGTCCTTGTTCGGTCCTGCACTATGGCCAATGATTTCTCGATTAAACAGATCTACCAGCACACAAATGTAATGCCATCGGTTCTGGACTTTCACATACGTCAAATCACTGACGACGAAGCGTTTAGCTTCCGTTTGCTCAAACTCCCGTTTTAGAACATTCGCCGTTGTCGCTTCGTTACACGCCCTTTTATGGGGCTTATATTGTGCCACCGTGTAAGTGGAAACAAGCCCTTGCTCTTTCATAATGCGTCCAATGCGACGTCTGGAGACGATGAACCCGCGCTCGTGAAGCTTCACTTTAATCTTGCGTGTGCCGTAGGCTTTTCGGTTCTTGAGAAAGATGTCTACAATAGCTGCAGTGACATCATCTTCAGTGGCTCGTTCTTGGGCGTCGTAATAAAATGTACTTCTTGCCATTTGCAGGACGTCGCACATTGCTGATACCGAGTATTTATCACGGTTATTCTGGATGATAGCTACTTTCGTCCCATGATCAGCGCGGCTTGCTTTAAAATATCCACCTCCATTTTCAAACGCTGGTTCTCTTTTCGTAAAGCAATCAATTCCTCTTCTTCTGATGAGCGATTATCCTTCTCCTTAAAGGAGCCCGTTGTCTGAGCTTGGTTGATCCAGCGGTCTAAAGCAGAAGCTGTGAGGTCATATTCCTCCACAAGGGCTGATCTGGATTTCCCATTTTCATAGAGCTGCACCATTTGCTTTTTGAATTCGGTTGTAAACGTGCGTCGTTGTTTTTCAGGCATTGTAGAGATCCGCTCCTTTGCATGATAGGTTTATTCTACAAGCCCTTATTTTTTCTGTCCAACTTAGTGTAGCCGATCCATAGAGCTTTTTAATTTTCATGGGAGTTTAATCGCTTGTTGCACTTATTTTCCGTATTCAGTTATTTTAAATGCCTGCTTTAAGCAAGCAAGTTGATCTAATTTTACCCCCATTTTTTCGTTGAACACACTGTAAATAAGTATCGCTAAGTCTGTTTCAGACTTACACGACGAGGGTTTCTAAGAGATTTCTCTTACTTCAATGCTATATTCGTTTTCTGGAGCACCTCCCGCTAAAAGACCTACAGGGTCCCAGTCATTAATTACTTGGGTTAGAAACTCTTTATCTATATTCACCTATTTATCACCTTCGATATTGGTTATATGTTCTAATTATCCCGCCCGTTAGCATAACGCGGCTGCCGATCCATTTAAGCAGCCGCGTCTTGGTTGTATATTAAGCTATAGTTCGCCATTAGTTGAATAACATCGACCATTGATTAATTACCGAAATATGGATGTACCAACTATTGTGAAGGAGTTTTTATCTTTAAACATTTCTGTATTCCCAATTTGATACTAAATGCATATACTTTATTGGTCCTTTCAACAGGGTAGTAAATAAACATCTGAATTATCTTATCCATCATTCCAATTTTGTGTACTTCTAATTATTTAAATATAAGAAGAAGATTAAAATGGTTAGTGTACCATTCCCCTCACAGTGGGGTATCCACGCTTCTGTAGGTGGTAGACCCGTCGTTTATGGCACATTCAACATCAACTCTGTAACAGGTAACAGGGTAGCTGGCTCAATTAATTTTCGTGGTAGATATATTCCAATTAATGGATATTGGGAAGAAAGCACCAAACAAATAAGAGTGGATTCACCTTATGCCTCGTATTCTGGTAATTTAACTATATCCGATGATCCCTCGATTAGAATTCGACATTTTATTTTAAGTGGACGGCTTATTATGAAGCCCCCCTCTTTACAAGCAGGTGAGTATGGAACTTGGCTTGCTACAACCGATACAGGTCTCACTGGATCTCCCATTATTAGTAATGCCTTGCCTCCTGTTGGAGTCTTTTTAACATCAAATTTACTTCATGGGGGAGTTGGGAATTGAACAGAGATGGATCTTCCTAATTTACATCCCATGCTAGTAGAGTTAATATAATCGTTCATACTGGTACTCAAAGAAGTCCTCAGATTTATATAATTTGAGGGCTTCTTTTATGTGCTGAATTACCCCTTTCATCTTCCAGGATACCCACTAAAATCGGACATCTTCTTTGCATTTTTGAAAAATCCTTGTTCAACTAATCTGCCCGTTCGTATTATGAGATCAGCCAGAACTTACTGGTTGATCCTTTTTTAAACAGCGGCGGACCAAGACTTGAAAAAAGTCTTAGACTGCCGCTGGTTTCATTGAACTATCGTTGCCCGTTAGTCTCCCATGCATTCCCTGCGTTGCACCACAGCGCATGAAAGTTAGTCCGTTCTTTCATGGTAGTTCAATCTCACCTGAGTCTTAGTAATCATTGCTCATGCATTAAAAGAAGCCATGAAAACCACAACAATTCATTTGAACCGTGAGGGGTAAATCATTTTCATTAGTATATTACTAAGTTTGTTTTTTTTCTTCAGGATTTCAAATGGTCGCATCATCTCGTAATCTTCATGTTCGAGCATGTGACAATGCCATACAAAAAGACCGGCGAAAGGATCGAAACTCGCGATAAAAGAGGTAACGTAACCAGCGGGAGCACGAATCGTATCTTTAAATCCCCTTTCATTCGGATCAGGAGGAGTCACCTGTCCTGTAAACTTGAGTACTCCTGTGGCTTGGTAATGAGCAACGTCAAAAGGCTGGCGCTCAAGAATTTGCATGTCAACGACATGTAGATGAATGGGGTGGTCATCCGCAGACAGATTGATTAACCGCCAGATCTCAATAGTTCCTAAGTCCATTTTCTCGGATATAGGATCATTCCACATTTTACCGTTAAGTAAATTCAGCGATCTTCCATATTCATCCTCCACCCTAACGAGTGTGAGATCTCTTGTTCTTGTTGCCATCTCTCTAGAAAGAAAATCAATTTTCGTTAATTGATCCGGAAGGGAACTGGTATCTTTGCCTTTTAACGGAGTGGTTACTTTAAACTGCATGACTTCGGTTGTTTCGGGGGAGGCACCCTTGAATACATTTTTAAGAATGATCGTCTTGCCAAAAGATCGAGAAAAGTCAATGATCACATCCGCACGTTCGGTCGTTAGAAGGAGGATCTCATTCATTTTCACGGGTTTCTCCAGTAATCCGCGATCGGTTCCAATTTGATAAAATGGTTGTCCAGAGTCCAGTTTGAATGTAATGGCTCGACTATTACAGTAATTTAACATACGAAATCGGTATTTTCTTGGTTCTAATTCAAGATAGGGGGATACTTTGCCGTTTACCAAAATGTAATCTGCGTCAAACGGTGTGACGATTGAAGGATAAGGAAGACGATGATTGTTTTTATCCGGAGTAGCGGGGTAAAAGAGGGAACCGTCCGGGTGAAACGAGCGATCCTGAATCATAAGAGGGATTTCATATTTTCCCGATGGTAGATTCAGGGATTGTTCATGCTCATCACGAATAATAAAAAAACCTCCAAGTCCCGCATAATTGTTCAATCTAGTAATACCCATTGTGTGGTCATGATAAAATAACATTGTGGCTTCAAGGTTGGGATACTCGCATACTTTTCTTTGAAACATAGGTCCTGTTTTTTTAAAATTTCTCGTAAACCAAGCATCAGGGTAGCCATCACTATGGTCATGCTGTTTTCCACCGTGTAAATGAACCACAGTCCTAACCTGTGGGAGTGTTTTTTCTGCACCATGAATGGTCGTATCGATGGGGAGAAAATGCTTTTTGGGCAGATCATTCATCCATTTGACATATGTCTTTTCACCCTTCATTACGTCGAAAGTAGGGCCCGGGTACATACCGTTGTAGCCCCATAAACGGGTATGCCCTAGATCACGATGTAGTTTTTGGGTAAATTCCCTCATGGTCACTTCATAATACGAACCTTTCTTGTATCGCTTGATCGGGGAAATGGTTTTGGGAATCGGCAGTTTATCGACGAATTTCTGTAGTTTTACTTTTGCGGGCATATGAGTGGAGACCTCCTCACGTTTAATACCTTAAGAAAGCATATGAACGACAGATGTCCAACTATGTTTAATTGTGGATTTGGATTTTTCCTTAATCCATTCCCTAACAATTAATAATTTTATAGATGCATCATTTTCTACATTCCGTAGTTTTGGAATATTCTTCGCGGAAACCATGAAAGTATCCTGCCCGTTCGTATTATGAGGTCACCAGATCTTTCTGGTAGACCTCATTTTTGTGTGGTCGTAAGATAACGGTAGCCGGGGATCGAACGTTTCTGCCCGTGGGAGTTGGATCCCGAGAGCTATACAGTTCATCCCCCCTGCTTGTTATACCATGATTAGGCTGGTTGGGACGATGATCCCGAATCACATGCGATAATGTGGACAACAAGAAGGTCAGGGGTTACCGGTGAAAATATATAGGGAGTGATTGTGTGAATCCTGTCATTGGTTTGGATGTATCCAAGGGGGAAAGTCATGCAAAAGCTTTTGCAGACAGAGGAACGCCACATGGAAAGATTTTCCGTTTTAAACATGATCTTGATGGACTTGCGTCTTTTCTTCGTTATGCTCAAAATTTAGAATCCTTTACGGGGAAGCGTGCGACCGTCGTATTAGAAGCAACGGGTCATTATCATAGTCCAGTTGTTCAATTCTTGGATGAGCATCAGTTTCTGCATATCGTCATAAATCCGTTACTTTCACACCAAGCGAAAAAGGCTAATTTACGCAAGGTAAAAACGGATACCGCTGATGCATACCAGTTGGGAGAAATGTTCTACAAAGAAGAGCTGGAGCCTTACAAAAAACGTGGTCAATATCTGATGAATTTGCGTTACCTGACAAGGCAACACGAGTCTCTAACGAATATGTACGTTCAAGCAAAGTTACAATTCCAAGCAGTGCTGGATCAGGTTTTTCCGGAGTATCATGGGGTG
>NZ_FOTE01000024.1:0-22094 GCF_900114475.1 Paenibacillus sp. 1_12
GATGGTATTGGGTTTCGAACCCGTGGACAACCCCATCATACCGAGGTGCTTCTTTTTTGGCAAAGGTCATTTCTTAAGCCCTACAGGAAGGTTCATTACTCCAGTTGGCTCAGATTCTGGTGAGAAACTGTATCTATTATCTATATTGAATCTGTATAACGGGGAAATCATTACGTACACACTTGAATCACGTACAGTCTATTCACTTGTAGCTACAATGCTGGATCAAGCGTTTGAGTGTCTACATGACGATGATTCACTTCTCATACATTCAGATCAGGGTTGGCGTTATCAGATGAGTAAGTATAACAAAGCGATGAAAGAACGTGGAATTACCCAAATCATGTCTTACAAAGGTAATTGTAATGATAATGGAGTTATTGAAAGTTTCTTTGGCACCTTAAAATCTGAATTGTTATATGTACAGGACTTTGAAAGTATAGAACAGTTCAAAGTGGAGCTAGATCATTATATGAACTACAACACTCACAAACGCATCAAGAAAAGGCTGAAAGACATGTGCCCGGTACAATACCGAACTCATGCCTTCATGTCCTCGTGTACAGTAATGCTCTCAATGACTTCCAAATGAAGTACTCCCGCTTCTATTCATTCTTTTAGAGTCAGTATGCTTGAAAGCGGCCACTCTAAATAGCTGAAACAATGCCGGTAACTGAAGGGATTTGGAGAATGTACGCTAGAGGTACAGAGTCGTTTGCACCAATCATACACATTGCCGCTTACCAGTTCCAGGCTTCGAGACCAAGCAGTTTTCTGCCAAGAGCGGTCAACTCGGGATCATTAGGTGTATGAACAAGCTCCCAGTCCCGTGGATCTTTCGGAAATGGGTTAAACTTATTGGATTGTTGATGCATCGAAGTTTTGTTCTTCAAGCTTTCAAATGCAAGTCTGCTCCGTTCTTCAAACCATTCTTTCTTGGCAGGGAACATTGTGATGTATTGAGCCAGCCGTGGACGGTCGAACAAATTTTCACCATTGCCATGGGCAACCAGAACGTCCCACAGGAGCAAATCACCTGCTTCGCCGGGAATCACTTTCACTTCGTGCCCTGTATAGTCCGGATTGATCGGATTTCTGTCCGCCGGCTGCTCCCTGATCCACTGCTCGAAGTCTTTATAGATACTAGGTACGCAGCGGAATCCGCCCTGATGAATATTCGTATCCTCCAAGAACAGAACACCTTGCAAAGGACGCGGCCGTGGCAGAGGGAACGTCAAATTTGTCGTATCCGTATCCCAATGGATGAAGCTGGTATTAAGCTCCGGTTTGTCGTCTCTCTTCGGCGGCTTCATGTTCACCCGGTCCACCGTCACCCACAACTTCTCTTCTTCCAGCAGCTCGGCGAAAGCCTGATACAACCGCGGAGACTGACGATTATCCCATAGCGACGGATGATGGATAAAAGGGATCATACCTCTTTGCTGGTCATGCCATAATTCGTCCATTCCTGCCGGCGGGGTGTACCAGCTTTCCCGGTTTTCAGGATCCTTGCCCATGAACTCCCATATTGCGCTTACAGCACGCTCGCAGTTTTCTTTAGGTACTGCATTTTTGATTACGATATAACCGTTTTCTTGGAAAAACAACTTCATGTCTTCTGTAATGACTGTCATCTCTTATTTCCTCCCTGTATCCGAATATGAATGGTATTAACCTTTTACCGCACCACTGGTTGTCCCCGTTGCGATATATTTCTGTACGAAAAATCCGATAATAATCATGGGCACCATCGTAATCGTTGCGGCAGCGCTGCTTTTTCCCCAGTCCACAGAAATGGCACCAACGAAGGTCGAGATGCCTACAGGCAGTGTATACGTGTCCATGCTAGTCAACTGCATCGAGAACAACAGCTCGTTCCAGGAATATTGCATAGCCAGAATGAAGGCAGCCGCCATGCCAGGCAAAATGATAGGAACGATGATTTTCCAAAATGTCTGCATCGGCGTACAGCCGTCGATCTTGGCTGCGTCACTTAGTTCATTAGGAACATCGCGGATAAATCCCATCATCAACCAAATAATAAAGGGCAGGTTCAACGCAGCATGGGCGATAATCGGCCCTATCAGCGTGCCCAGTAATCCTGATACTCTGACCAATGTAAACAATGGCAGCAGCATCGATATGGCCGGTACCAGCTTTCCTAATAAAAAGCCGTTTGCAATCGTACCGGACCATCTTGAAGTAAAACCAACCAAACCATAAGCCGCCAATGTTCCGAAAATAATGGCGACAAACGTTGACACAATAGCGACAAACGCACTATTGCTAAAATAAGAAGAGAAATTACCTTTTAAGAACGCATTGACGTAATTGTCCATAGTTGGAGCGAAGAAAAGTTTCGGCACCTTTGTAAAAATGTCCATTTCACGTTTAAACGAGTTGGTAATGACAAGCGCGATAGGGACGATAGTCCATAGGGTAAACAGACCGAGCACAGCTGTTTTTAACCCGTGACCTAGCAAGCGGTTAAGCATACATGTTCTCTCCTTTACCCTGCTTTGCCGGAAGCAGAGTTTTTCATCAATGAGCCAAAAATCAGCAGCAGGCCGACTAGTGTAATGACTGACACGGCCATCGCATAACCCATCTCGTTGTTTTCAAATGCTTGCTTGTAGGCATAAATGCTAAGCGAAGATGTCGAGTTCGCAGGTCCGCCTCCGGTCAGTGCAAAAATGATATCGAAAACGCGGAATGCGTCTGTTCCCCGGATCAAAGTAATAACAATAATCACCTTCGATAACATCGGCAGTGTAATTTTCGTTAACGTTTGGAAAGCTCCCGCTCCGTCTATTTTGGCCGCTTCATACAAATCATGAGGTATGGACGTTAATCCGGCAGAGACGACAAGGATCAAGAAAGGAGTGGCATGCCAAGCATCGGCGACCACAATGCTGAATAACGCTGTGCTTGTTTTCTGCAATCCACCGAATGATTCTAGACCGAACCAGGACAATACATAATAAACGAGACCGTACGTCGGGTCATACATATACCGCCAGATTAAGCCAACTATGACATGGGAAATGAGCAGCGGCATCGTAAATAATGCTCTCATGAAGTTAGCCAGTTTGGCTGGGATCGTCGTCAGCAGTATGGCTATACCGATTCCGAGCAGCAGTTCCAGGCATAATGCCATCCCCATAAACAGAAACGTGTTCCACAGGGAGTGCAATGCAGTCTGGTCCTTAAAAAACCGGATGTAGTTGTCAAAAAAGACGAATACTGCTTTGGATTCCTGTCCTAAACCGTATTGAAAGAAGCTCATAATCAACGCATATACAAGAGGGACAATCATGGCCACAAATACGATGACTGCTGCAGGCAGGACTAGAAATCCGGCCAGAAAGCTGGCTTGATTGTTCTTCATCATGCGACTTTGCTGATGGTTAATGACTGCTGTTCCGCCTTGGGGTTTATCCACTTTTTTTACTCCCCCGTATGTGATTTTTAGAATTGCGAAGCAATGTCTTGTTGTACTTTCTCCAATATTTCTTTAGGATCAGAGCCCGATGTAATAATGCTCGACATTCCATTACCAAGCGCTTCGACGAGTTTAGGCGCGTTTAGTTGAAGCGGCGATGTAATTCCGTCTTTTAAAGCAGCTCCGACAGCAGGCAGCCACGGCGCTTTCGACACAAGCTCCTGATCGTTAAAGAGAGATTGGCGCAGGCTGATATGGCTAGCGTTTTTGAGGCTCATCTTTTTCTCCGTTTCCTTGCTGGTCAACCATGCCGCCAGTTGGAAGGCTTCTTTAGGGTGCTTGCTGTCCTGCGGCAGACACCAACTCCACACGTTAATTAAACCAGCCGGGCTTTTCTTATACGGTAACGGTGCGTATCCCAATTTGCCGTTGACCTTCGACTTGCTCGGGTCCTCCAACTGTGAGAACAGTCCCGATTGCGTAATGCCAAGCGGAATTTGCCCGAATTGCAAAGCTTTCGCAACTTCATCCCACCACCAAGTCGTGCTGCCCTTCATTGAATATGAAGAAAGTGCTTTCCAGAATTGCATCGTTTCAATATTCGCAGGTGTCGCCAATTCCAGCTTACCGGAAGCGTTGAAATAATCCGAACCGTTGGTACGCTTCAAAATTGTAAAGATACTGACGCTGGCGCTGCCTTGCTTTCCGGGAATGCCGATCCCCGTCCCTTTGTCAAAAAAGTGCTTTGCCACTTTCAGCGTATCGTCCCAAGTTTGCGGTGGCTGCAGCCCTTCGGCCTGAAGCATCTCTTTGTTATATACGAGCAGCGGCATCTGCTCAAAATTCGGCAGCCCGTACAGCTTGTTGTCGACGGTAAACGCTTTAATTGCGCTCGGGTTCATATCAGCCGCATCGTATTTGCTTCCTACTCCCTTCACATAATCATCCAGCGGGGCCAGAAAACCGGATTTGACGTATTCCCCGATCCACGATTCCTGTGCCCAGATTAAATCGTACTGCCCGGTTTTACCCGACATATTCAAAGTCTGCTTAGGCTTCAATTGGCCAAAATCAATCGCATCCATCTTCACCTTGATGCCCGTTTCTTTCTCAAATTCCTTCAGCAGCTCAGCCTGATCGTCGGCATGCGGGCCCGCCCACCTGGAAATGGTCAGTGTCACATCGCTTTTGGGCGCTTCCTTAGCTGGGCTTGGAGCAGTTGTACTGCCGTTCGTGCTAGATACTGCAGGTTTGGTGTCGCCGGTGGCGCAGCCCGATAGCAGCAGCAAAGCAGAAAGGGAACCCACGACCCATTGTTTTGTTTTCTTCATAAAACAGTCCTCCCGAAACGTTTTGGATTTTTCAACTTAACAATGTTCTAAAATATTGGGCAAACTCATAAAGCATTTCTTTCGTTGCGAATTCTCCACTGTAATCCTCCAGACCCAAATACCCCTCGTATCCAATTGCCTTTAAATCGTCGACGAGCTGAGGCCACGGGACGCAGCCTTTACGCAAGCCAGCCCAATCGGCCTTCCAGATATCGTTCCCATCCGTATCAACCACCCGGCTCCAGCTCACATTTTTTACATGGACGTGGGCCAGATAAGCTCCCATAATGTCGAGGCCCATTCTGAAGTTCTCGTACCCTTCATAGATCATGTTCCCCGGGTCGTACAGGATGCCGATGAATGCTGGATCGAAGCCTTCGCATAGCCTGCGGGCGGCGGAAGCGCTGCTGATGATCGTGTTGTGATGAATCTCGACAATTCCTTTAACCCCGTAATTACGGCACAAGAGTTCGGATTTCCTCAAATATTCCCGCGCTTCGGCATACAATTTTGAATAAGGTTCGTCCCCGTTGTATAACGGAACGCCCAGCCGAATAAATGAAGCATCCATGAAACTTGCCGCCCTTAGGAGACGCTCCGTTGTCACAAGGTCTCCCGCAGCCATATTCGGCAGTACGCCAACAGAGGTTATATTCGCTTCTTCTGCGGCCAACCTGTATTCGAACCATTTTGCCTTCTCGGAAGCAATCGGAATAGAGCACAGATTATTTCTCCAGAAGGAAGTCTCCTCGTCTAGCGCATCCTGGGGAACGTCGGCAAATCTCCATTCGATCCCGTCTATGCCTGCTTCTTTTACTACTGAAATCGTCTCACCCATTGTTAAGTCCGGCGTAGATGCTGTGAATACAGACAACTTCATTCGTGCTTCCCCTTTCCATTCGATCAAATCCAAGTCAAGATTCGTTTTCAGTCATAAATTTTTAGCAGCAAACTATGTTAATGAGTGCTAAAATTCTAATCAAGCATCACCTCCTTGTTAAAATCAACTTTTTTTTCTTACTTTTTCAAAAACTCATTGATTTGCCTTTGTTTCTCGTCAATGATCTTGTCTACACCGGCTTTTTTCAGCTTATCTATGAATTCTTTATACTTGGCATTCTGCTGCACATCGCTTCCGGAGCCGCTTTCCAGCGTTTTGCGGTATTCCACAACAATCGTATTCACCCTGGATATTTCCGTTTTGACCGGGTCAGGATTAAAATCAAACCCCGATATGACCGATCTGGTAAAATTGTTCGGATCCGTACTCATCTGGATAAACTTTTTATCCGAAGCCGTGGCAGACGCCGGAATTCGGGCATTGGACCAAGGTGTTACCATCCACCATAAATTTTGAAACACTTTGGAAGGATCGACGCCGTCTGGGTATTTGAACTCCTTATCGCCCACTGGGATGAAGTCTTTCCCTTTGATCCCATACAAGTACAGGTCTCTAACATCCTTATCCTTATACAGCAAATTCAAAAACATAAGCACTCGCTCTGCGTTGCGGGAAGAGGCGGTAATGACGATAAAATTACCGGCTTTAAACGAGCTGACCATTTTAAAACCTTCTCCTTCGAAGGACACATAGTCTAATCTCGCTCCGGGATCAAATTTCGCCCGCCCCGCGCTGTTCTCGCCCATATAGCCTTCCGGAGCATTACTGATGTAACCGAGACTCTTCGTGTCGGAGATCAGTTCCGACGCCAGAGAAGTTTTACTGAACAACGAATCTTTGTCGATCAGCCCTTCATCCCACCACCTTCTCTTCAATTTCAGAAAATCTTTGTACTGCTGGGTCTCGAATTGATTGATGACAACCGGCTCGTTATTCAGCAGAAAACCCGGAGAGTTGAAATCATAGCTGGGAACAAATTCACGCTGTGTGCCGAGAAAAGCCATAGCTTTATAATCTCCCGTGTATTCGCCGTTGTACCTGATGCCTACTCTGCCGTTTGCCTTCTCTGCGGCCAACACCTTCTTCAAAAATTCCTCTACCTGCTGAAGCGAACCCAGGTTGCTCGAATTATAGCCGTATTTTTCAGCAATATCCGCCCGAAAATTAAATCCCTGCGGATATTCGATCGGTCCCGGTATCGGTATCCCGTACAACTTCCCGTTATATTTATTGGAGTTGATATATTCAGGGGTAAGCCCCTTATATAAATCGGGTGCGTAACTTTCAATTAAATCTGTAACATTCTTGGCTCCCATCCGGTTCAAAATCTGCGAATAGTTCTGCCAGTATCCATTATAGAAGAAATCGTAGTCCTCGCCGGCAGCCATTTTTACAAGCAGCTGGTTGTTGTAGCTGCTCCAAGGAATGTACTGAATATCCAATGTTGCATGAATGGATGCAGAGAGTTTCTCATTCAATACCTCCATCACTTCACTATAATGAGGCGGTGTCTCACCAGGTAATACAAGTTTTAAAATGACATCGTTATTCCGCTTCCCATCCGCCACGGCTTCACTTAATAAGGGCGCATTGCCATTGTTGTACAAGGATAAGGTATTACTGCAGCTAGCGAACATCAGTACCGTTGTTAGTAAGGACAGCCATGTAACCAGCGTCTTTGTGTTCACGAAGTTCCCTCCTGTAGGAATTTTGGGGGTGGTTTCTTGGGTGTATCGTAGCCTTTTACAACCGAAAAATATACTTCAAAATATGATTATTACTCAGAAATGCGCAAATCCGATGTTTTTGCAGCAACTGATAGGCCGAATTATTAAAAAAAGAACCAAGCATCGCGGCCTGATTCATTTGGTGTTATTCAGTCTTCGGTAAGCATTGGGCGTTAATCCGTATTCCTTCTTGAACACATAGTAAAAATAGTTGCTTGAGTTAAATCCAGCAGCGTGCGCAATTGCATTAATCAGCATATCCGATTGCTCGATCAGCTCCTTAGCTTTCTGCAGCCGTTTACGGTTGATATAGTCATGAACGGATACAGTCGTCTGCTCTTTAAATAAGACATTCATGTAGCTTACCGAATACTTTAAGTATTCCGCCACGTCGGCGGCCGAAAACTCTACCCGCAGATAGTTCTCGTCGATAAATGCCAGTGCACTTATTACCATCTCGTTGGATTTCGTCTTTTTGCCGTTTTCCTGTATGTTTATCGCGTCCTGAATGAATCCATCGATCCATGATGCGATTTCCTCTACGGACTCGAGCTTCATTAGCTGATCGTACATTTCCTGGTAGGACAGTGTCGGCAGCGGATTGCCTCTGGGCGCAGGCGGCAGACTTTTAATCACATTGATCGTCACTTCGCTTATTATTGCAATCATATCCCGGTAAGGATAGCTTTCCACCCCGTAGAGCAAGCTTTCGACAGCAGGCTTTACCTTATCTAGTTTTCTCAAATTTATCTCGTTGATGATGCCCTTTTCTTTATCGTACGGATACCCGGATTTCTCCAGATGCCGCAAACTAACGTAGTCCAAAATGGAACCGGCTCCACTAAATATGCGATGATGTGTTGCCTCCAGAGCTCCCTCGTAGGAGTATTCGGCTTCGTACAACGTTTCAACCGATTCTCCAATGCCAATCGTTACGCTTACATTCAAATACTCCATAAGATTTGAATGTACCTCAGATAGTACCCGGTTCAAGTTCTGCAGATCGTCCTCCCAATTATTGATAATAACTGCCACATGATCCGCCGCGATATTGACAGGCAAGGTGCGATAGGTCCGCTCTATCGTTTCTTCCGCAATATTGCACATGGCAAACCGGACTAAATATCTGCTCTTACTGTCAAAAAGTTCCTCGAATCGGTTGTAATGATCGATGCGGAACACGATGACCGTAGCTTGCTTGTCGGTTTCCAGCTGAATGTGATGTTCCTTAATCTGCTCGTCAAACCGGCCTCGACTATCATGATAACCCAGTATCAGGCTCTTCAGAAACTGCTCTTTTAGCAGTACCTGTGTGCGGTGTGAGAAATTTTCCAACGATTCATTCTCTACAATCACCTTGGAAAAGGCCCTTTTAACGATCTCGATGTCCCCATCCATCTCAATACCCACTAGTCCGTTCGTCTGCCGCTTGACCAGCTGAAGAAGCGACCTGATCGGTGAATAAATAACCCGAGATAGAATGAAAGAGATGATCAGACTCGCGACAAGCAGCACGGAAGTGCTAATTAACGTGATATTTTTAATATTGATGAGGCTTTTGAACATCTCGGTGTACGGATAGATGCTTACATAATGAAATCCAGTGCTTTCCATGATTGTTTTCTGAAAAGACACGACGTACTTATTGCCGTTGACATTCTCGATAAATGAACCGTTTGATTCTGCACTTTGCTGAATCCGGTCAAAGAAGGCAAACTTACCATCTCCTCCGGTAAACAAGCTTGAGGAAGGCTTCGTTACAAATTCCCCGTCATTCTGAACGATGAACATTTGATTCAGAGGATCATTCACCATCTGATCGATAAGTGTCTGAAATTTGTGGCTGTTAATATTGATAACCATAGCCCCTTGAATCTCCCTGGAGCTGGGCGAAGGTTCCGTTATAATCAGCGATAGCAGTGGTCCATCCGAATCGTTCTCAGGTGGCCCTTTGCGCAAAATATATTGAATTTTCGGAGAGGTGTACCGGTAGCCGCTTAAAATTCCGGTCATTTCGGTATCCGTAAAATCTCTGATCCGCATATTTGCATACTTGGTCGAGATGACGACATTTTGCTGCATGTTGTACAAATAAATCGATTGAACGATTGGATTAAGCTGCAGTGTCATGTTCAATCGGGTGCCTATGTTACTTTGCATGAATGTATCCGTCTCGTCATGCGAGAACATCGCCGAAAAAATGATGTCGTTATAGTAAAGGTCATAGCCAATTTTAACTGTAGAGGTGTATAAGTAATTGGAAATATTCTGCGTCTGAAACAGCATGTTATGGGACAAGTCTTTAATTTCCCGTTCCAGAATATTCTGAGATTTATAATAAAACAGCCCGAATACCAAATAGATATTCAGGATATTTAGGATAATAAAAGACACCAGCAGCTTCATGAATGTATTTTTTCTTATGGAAAGCGAGGTGCGCGGGATTCTTAAAGACTTCATGCCTGACAGGTCCTTTCTCATGGGCAGCGTTTGATTAGTTCTAATCGTATTCTAGCATAAAATCTCCCGAAGTTTGGAATTTTTCAGGAACAAGACGATGAACCGCTCAGCGAAGAAGACCCCTATTGTTAGATACAATCTAATTATTGGAGGTGCAGTTTTTTTATGGGCAGATTTAGTTCAGTAGAGAAATACATAGCTGTTCAAAGTAGAACTAGATCATTATATGAACTACTACAATTACAAACGCATCAAGAAAAGGCTAAAAAGCATGAGCCCGGTACAGTACCGAACTCATGCCTTACAAGCTGCATAACATAAATATCTAGCTTTTTGCGGTCACTTCATTCTAACCCTGACTGTATTTGCTATTTTCCAAAAATTATCATTCGTATACCTTTATAGTCCTCCAAATAGATGGATTTGAAGTATTCCTACCGCATTAACCTAATTCACTTTATAATTGAATGACACTGATCATATTTCCATTATTATCAGTAAGATCAAAACGTTTAGGTTCACCGTTCCTTATCTCTGAAACTGTTACTCCGTTTCTCTCGAGTCTAGCTCTCACTTCTTCTACATCCTTGACAACAAAATTGAATGGGGTGTATGTACTTATGGGTTCAAAATCTGAGATTTGCACTAAATGAAATCCGCAGTTAGGGGCTATTGCTAATCCAGCCATTCTTTCATTGCTCCAACGCAAACCGAATCCAAACATGTTTTGGTACCACACTAACGAATCCTGAAGATTCTTCACAGGTAGAAAGACTGCATCAATACGATCAACAAACTGTTCTACAACTTGTTCACTCATTGAGAAACCACCTTTATATAGTAAGTGCGATCCCTACTTATTTTACAGTACATTTGTTCCCATGTAAATATTTTCCTATTTTATTATTCTGCCCGTTACTACAACAAAAAGAGCAACTCGCCACGGCGACAGCTCCTTTAAACTGGTTTCACCAGCCCTCACTAAAGGTATTTGGATAATGATTTACACAGTTTCCAATAGGTCCGAAAGTATTGCCCAATTATTTTCGATCCAATGCATTTCTTCCACAAACCGTCTAAGTAATTCACTCAACTCGCTTTCAGTACGAACCTCCGTACGAAGCCACCAGATGGATTCGATCAAGTAAAGCAGGCGCATAGCCCGGGTGAGCATGCCTGGTGACATTTCTGAATATCCACGGTATCCATCCATAAATGCTCGAGTAGTATCCATCCGCAGCTGTCCGTCCCTTAAAGACCCTGACAAGACTGCTCGAGCCACATCGATTTCTTGATACGCCATCGTCATTCGGTCAAAATCAACAATACCGGCTAATCCCTGCCCATGCAGCAAAATGTTATCTACCCATAAATCCCAATGCAACCATCCGGTCGGACATGATTCAAATATATGAAAATCCATTGATTGTACAATAGCCTGTGACCGCCTAAGCCACTCCATAACAGTCTTATCCCCAGCCTCTTTCGCCTTTTCCCAGTTGGCCTGCCATTCTTTCAAATAGATGTCCCTGTCCGGCTTCCAGGCAGGCTTGTCTAACGGCGGTACGAATCGTAGCCACTTATGCATTCGCCCCGTCATCACGCCTAATTCGAACATTTGAGCAGTATTCAAGCACCCAGCTTGAACTGTATTTCCGTCCATCCAATCCAATACTGTATAAAACAAACCCGAAGGTGTTTCCTGTATGAACTGCCCTTTATAAAGATAAACCATTGGACACGCTATTCCGGCTACGCTTAGCCCATGTTGCAGTTGAAGCGTCTTCTCGATCGCTCTTCTTCTCTCAGGCCGCGTATTCAACTTGTAACGCTCAGGGTGATAATACTTTACAAATATGGGTCCTTGGTCCGTTACCATCTTCCACTTGACGTTGAGCCAGCCTTTATCGATTGGCAGTATTTCTCTCGCAGATAGTCCAAAACGATCCTTAAGATGAACAGAGATTTCAGTTGCCCAACGCTCTTTCATATCTTGAGTCATAAGTAGCAAACCTATCCTTTCTGCACTGATTTCATTCTTGATTTAAGTCAATGACTATTTAAGATGAACTAAACATCATGACAGCAAAGAGGCGCTGCGAAAGCAGACCCTTCTTCAATCGCTGTTGCAGCCAGATTCTTTGTATTCTTAGCCCTATAGGGGTAAGAATCCGTCTGCAAAGGCGAACACTTCGTTTCTCCAGAAGGGTCCGCTTTCTCCGCTTGGGCTGTATGTTTCTTTGGTTCATCTTATATAGTCAAATGCTTCAATAATATTTTTTTCATTTAACTTTCCTTTCAACTCCTGATTCATTCATTTGATTTTTACTCCCTTTATTCAAGACAGACACCACGTTATCCTGCCCGTAAGTTCAACAAAAGGAGCAATTCGCCACGGCGGCAGCTCCTTTAAACTTCATTACATTATCATTCCTAAATTTCCCTACTATTCAATGCTAATTAGTGCTTTTTGTATTTTTTCTCCGTAATTCGTTTCGGTAAGTTTTGGGGTTCGGGTTGTTGAGTTGGCATTGCTATAATAAAGAACTAAATAATAGCCTGACTGATAAACGATTGGTGCGTGGGAACTAAGAAGCTGTATTTTCTCTTCGAAATGTTTATTTCCAAGGTCTCGTTTTTCTTTCGAACCAAATTCGTAGACTCTTATGTATTCTTTGTTATCCAGTTTATAGCTAATAGGTTGAATGCCATCAATATGAGCTTCGACAGATGATTCAATTTGAGTCATGTTGTGTTCGACGGACTTAATGGCTTCACTTACGGAAGTATACTTTTGTTGAGGTGAACATGCACTCAGCAAGAACAGGCTAAAAAACGTAACTAATCGTAGTTTTCTCATGAAATAATCCCCTTAGCTTAATGGGGCTGCCTATTGTTTCAGTGGCAACCCTCCTTTTATTGTGCTTTCAGCTCTCATTCTGCGCTAGTTGAGGACTCTCATAATACTGAGAAATCTAAGAATGGCCTTTCATTTACAATAGATGCTTCCATATCTTTAAGATGCAACAATTGCTGCTCTGTTATTAAGTTTTTATCTGCATATAATGAATGATAAGTAAAAGAGTAAAGTTGCCTGTAATTTATGAAAAAATCGATATTAGAGAAGAACGACGTGTCTGAATTCTCACGAACATATCCGTTCACAAAAGAACTAAAAAAGCTTTTAACAAACTTCTCCCTCTCTTGCTTCGATACAGTAAGGGCTATGTGATAAATAACAATGGCTACATCATAAGCGAACCAATGCTGCTCACAATCACCGAAATCAATGACAGTTATTTCATTTCCTGTAATTAGTAAATTACCATAATGAAGATCGCCATGAATGAGTCCGAAATTTTCAATTGATATTGGGAGTTTATAAAATTCTTTTTTGTAAGTGTTCCACATTTGAATAAGTTGAGGATTTAGAGGAATTGATTCTATGTTTAAAAGTACGGTGTTTTGAAACCACTGGAGATGTTCATTGTTGGGTGAATAGCTTTTTGAAACGGAGTGCATCTTACCCACCATCTCACCCCATCTTTCAAAGAAAGCTGTCCCCCAAATCTTCATGTCGTTTGGTTTAACAGGTGATCCATTTATCTTCTCATAAGCAACAAAATAAGTTTCATTATTTATTTGTTGAATGTATTCGTTTCCTTTTACACGCAGCGGTCTAACAACACTAACTCCATGTGAATGTAAATATGCTAACCATTCTAGCTCTGATATTTGGCTATTTACGGGATTAACAGATCTCTCCAGTATCTTTACTACAAACTTAACATTCCTTCCAACTTCAAATACGTTACCGTTGTACCCTCCAAGGAGCTTAGTATCTGTAGGGGGTATACCGAGTTGAGCGAACACTTCATTTTTTATCGTTTCATTTACCATGTACACTCCTCCAAGGACTTCTTATGCGAACAAGGCTTGTACAATATTCTACACAAAATTCCAATAATATGTAAATTAATTTTCACTCACAATTGAGCAACTGCTCCTTCTTCATTAAATGGCATCTATCATTGGAAGTAATGTCCGGATAATCATAAGTAATTCCCATAGCTTGTCTAATTCCGGCCCAAATTGGTGAACCCATCGGATGATGGTAATGTGAGTCCTATGTAGTCCTCGTTCTTCCAGTGCTGGCATCCGTCTCAGCTCTCGCACAATTGCAAAGAGCTGATTGCAGAATTGAAGCCTCAGCTGGGCGACCTACACACTAAAATGTCTTGAACGAGCTTCGGTTACTCTCTTCTACCTGTAGACCTAAAAAGGATAAACAGATAAAACGGTCTCAAGTTTAGATTGTAGTAGCATTTCTTTCTTGATAACTTCCTGCAAAGTATGTTTTACACTTGCATCAATAGCGAGTAAGTCACTGATGGTTGCTGGTATAGTGAGCCCTGGCAGCGTACCCACTGCATATTGAATTTTTTCCGCCTCGGCATTAATGATGTGTCCCAAGCCTAATTCCTCTATGGCAATGGATGCCAATAAAAGATTCAACGCATCTTCTCTTGTAAGCGTAATAGTCGGTGTAATATTGGGGATACTGGCTTGTGACAAATGGTTTCATCCTCTCTGTTTCGTAATCTGTATATGGTATGCATGAAAACAAACAGAGGTTCTTCTGGATAGGAGCATATATGACGGTGATTCTTGAAAACAGTGGATTATCAAATGTCGAATGGTGAATTGGGAAGGTTATTATTTCTATGGCCGATGCCGACGAGGTTAACTTCTAAACGTCATTATTTTTATAAAAAAGAATGCCGTTTTTGATAATTCGAGAAATTTTCCCCTCATATATTAATTGTTTTAAATACGCTTGTGTGATGGTGTATGCCAAATCGTATTGTTTCTCATTATTTTCAAAATCATGAATACTCATCATGCGCTGGGTGATACTTTCTGAGGTTTGCCACTGTTGTTCTATCAAAGCTAGCACATCATCATAAGCATCGTCGATGCGGTTTATATTTTCATCAATTAATTCGGATATGCTATTATAAACCCCGCCATGGAAAATGACATATTGCTTGGCGTGGATCGTTTTCAATTTTTGTAAAGATATTTTAGCTTTGTGGGGTTCAGTAAAGAACAGTAGCTTTTGTCGTGATAAAGTTGATGAACCGAATAGCGCATCTGCACAATAAAGCACCTGATCTGGTGTCTGGATACCGACCATCCCACTAAAATGACCTGGCAGCGTGTAGATAGTAAATGCAAGTCCATTGATCTCGAGTACGGCATCCTGCAACGGAATCGTATCGGTAATGATAGAGGAATCCTCTAACATGGACAACCCCGTATTCGAGTTTTGAACATGAGAAATGGTGCCTATAGGTGCAAGTAATGAAGGATTGTTGATAAAGGGAGCTGACAATGACGTAGCATAGCATCGGAGCATGGGATAATGTTTTCTAAAGTAATGGCTGCCTCCTGTATTCATGAGATGACCGTGTGAATGGACAATAGCGACGATTTCATATCCTCTTTTTGTGATCTCGCGATCTATCATTTCTGCTATTATTTGGTTAGGACCGCTATCAAGCAAATAGGCTGATCCAGTTTCCTCATGTAGATAAACACCTACCGTATATTTTCCAGACCACGCATAACTATTGCCTGAAATATGTAATAGTGTGTCATTCGCCATATGAATATCTCCTTCGCAATTGTGTTTACACTAAATTAGAGAAAACCATGGTATATTTTGGAACCAATTCTAATTTGATAAAAATCTTCTTCTTTATTTTTGAGTCTGGCTGTTTTATTAGGAGCGTTTTTGGTCCAGTGTAATATGGGGCTGACGACGCTCCTTCTTATTTCTTTGATTTCCGTCTTAATTTGAACTACGGGTTTATTCGCAGATAGCTCCGTATCCTGTGTCAATGAATTAGGAAACAGCTTTTTTCTTAATCGCTCAATAGATAACAAGTACTCTTCGTTTGGGGAGTAGTCCGTATCCTTTAAACTAAAAAATTGTGTTAGTAGGTCTGTAACGGAGACTTCCATAATCTCGCTTTGTTTGTTGTCCGAATCGTCTGAAGGAGATAACTGCTGGCTAGAGGAAAGAGCGATTATTCGTAATTGTATAACTTCAAACAGTTGGTTGAGCAATTCGGATTGTTTGGTTCTGTGGTAAGCCAGGAGGCTGGTTTCTCGTTGAGGCACTTGCTCCAAATTAATTGCATTGGAAGTTTGAATTAATTGTAAAATGGCTTCGGTAAGCCTGAGAAAGCTTTGTCTGCTTTTCATGACTTCCTTGTACTGCATAGCCGTCACCTCAAATGTTTTTAAAAGTTAATGCAAGTCAGTAATCTATCTCCTCAAGTTCATTATGTAAATGGATATCCTCATTATCAAATGAAGAATCACGATCTCCATAGATGCCATCTTTTTCTTTAAAGGCTGTGTTCGATCCAGACGAATGAAGGAGATGCTGGAACTCCATAACCGAGTCCATTTTTTTCATCAACATCCATTCGGCCATTAATATAGAGTCAAGCATTTTGGTAACCGTTTGATTGAATTGTATAAATTCGGAGGTAGAGGGTTGCGTGGGGAGATTTCGCTCTTTACCAACAAAAGCAAGTGTCTTATCTGCTTCTGCCTGCATAAGGCTCGCCAGCGCTTCTTCCTCTATAGCAATGGATTTTACTAATTGACACAGTGCTTCATCCAAAGAATTGGAATTTTTAAAGTGATTCGTATCTTGCATCGGTCTACCTCCGTAGCATCAGATTCGTGAATAATGGAGTAGATCTATTCTTCAAAATTGCATTCTTCACACTCATGGTTCATCATTTCTTCCAATCTAATGATATCCTCCAGCTTAAATTGCAGCAGCATTTGATTCTTAATGACATTACGCAACATGATCTCTACGCTGCGGTTAATTCTTAATACATCCTCTAATCCTACAGAGTGTTCTTTGATAAAATATTGAATTTTCTCACCTTCGGCATTAATGATATGAGACAATCCAATCTCCTCAAGTGCAATGGAGGTAAGCAATAAGTTGATGGCTTCTTCTCGTTTAAGTGTAATCTCAGGTTTTATATCTGGAATGTTAGGCATGGACATCAGCTTTCACCTCTTTCTTTGCTAACAGAACGCATGAAAATGTATCCTCGGGCATGTGCTTTTAATTAGTAAATGACACACCCGAAGGATTTGCCGAGGCTGTCCTAAGGACTGAATCCAACTGCTTTTCTAAACATATGTTTGTACAGATAAGATTATGTGGATAGTGGAAGGTGCGGCAAACCCTTACAGTTTGCCGCGCGAACAAAGAGAGTAGAAGCTCCTAACCATCATATTGAATTAACCCATAATGAGAAGGATATGAAGATCAAGCTGTAATAGCGATATGATTAAGTATATTTTCTAGCTTAAATTGCAGCAGTATTTCGGTTTTTATGACATCCTGCATTGTAGATCTTACACTGGAGTTAATCTCGAGAACGTTTGAGATCGT
The DNA here is from genome assembly GCF_900114475.1 of Paenibacillus sp. 1_12. Taxonomy (GTDB): domain Bacteria; phylum Bacillota; class Bacilli; order Paenibacillales; family NBRC-103111; genus Paenibacillus_S. The sequence continues at coordinate 17,354 of NZ_FOTE01000024.1, forward strand.
CGGTGTTGGATGAGTAACGCCACTCAACGTTCCCAGAACGAATTGAATTTTTTCTGCCTCGGCATTTAGGATATGTGCTAGAGCAAGTTCTTCAAGAGCGATAGAAGCAAGCAATAAGGCAACAGAACTTCCGATGGTAATGGAAATAGTCGGTGTAATATTGGGAATCGATGGTTGCGACATGATGATCACCTCTTCTTTTTTTGAATATACACTGCGCTAAGACTGCATAAGCGATGAACTTTTACTTTATCAGGGTAGGCTGTGGTCACCTCCTTACAGGCCATAAGTAGTCGATGGAACCAAGCTGTGGAGATAATGGCACAAGTAAAGATATGTGGAATAAGCTTATTTATTACTTATTAAAGGTAAAGCTTGACTGTATGTAAATGATTGAATGGATTGATGAAGCAAGCGATTTACGTCTCCAATTGCGTTACACGAACCAAAGCCTCTTTGGCATGTACGTAATTCGGATAGAGGTTCAAAGCTTCTTCATAAGCGTGAGCGGCTAATTCCATGTTCCCCAGCTTTTCCAGACAAATCCCCTTATAATACCAAGCGTGAAAGCTGCCTGATCCTTTCAAGGTCAGATGATTAATGTTGTCTTCGCCCATTTGGATGCATTGATCGAATAAGGCTAGTGCCAACGTGTGCAATTTACTCAAATGCAAGGCTACTCCTTTAAAAAAATATAAATCTACATAATCCGGATACATCATAATTGCTTTATCAATAGCATTAGGGATTCCTTCATAGCTGCCGACAGCAATAAGACAAGAATATTTCAACTTGTACAACAGCGAAGGCGGCAATTTGCCTTTTTTCAAGAAACGGGCAATCGACAAATTAACAAAATGATACGCTTGCTCATATTTTTCAATTCTGTAGTATTCACTTGCCAGATGGTATTCAGTCCATGGATTACTGTTCTCGGCAGTCAGTTCCTTCTGCAGCATGAGCAGGTTGCGTTCATTTTTTTGCTTTGCTGTGACGTACGAATGGAGATAACCGTAGTGATTAATTGTCCAACCATGAAGCTGCTTGATTCGTTTGAGCGCATGTTCATCGGTAAATAGCTCTTCGACATTTAACGTTTCATGAATAGGGTAAAGAAAGCGAAAACCGATTCGGTTACGAAACAATCGAGCGTGGGCAATATGGAAGGTCTCGTTCGGATCAGGAAATTCTCCGATATAATTGACCAGATGGATGTTTAATAAGTGATCCGTTTCTGCTGCTAATTGTGCTTTCCATTCGACAGGCTCTGAAACCTCCAGCACTTCATCTGCATCCATCCATAAGATCCAATCGCCAGTCGCTTGATCAAGACTATAATTTCGCGCATCAGCAAAACTGCGATTCCATTCAAAACTATGTACTTGGGCTCCTGCCGCTTCACACAAATGAACCGTTCGATCTGTGGAGCCTGTATCCACAACAATCATTTCATCGGCAATCGATTTCACGCTTGCCAGGCAGCGCTCCACGTTCGCCTCCTCATTTTTTACGATCATGCATAGTGAAAGTATGGGCAATAAGACCATCTCCTTGTAATGTTACTGAAATTATGAGATTTCATCCCCTCTATCTCGCTGTTTACCTCAATGATGCTGCTCTCCCCAAGTATCAGCAAAGTGCAAAAATACTCCTTGAAATCTATAATATCAAGGAGTTATTTGTCGTTGTATCAGGAAGGATTCGTAAGCGGAAGATCGGCTATTCGCCACAAAGCCATAGTTTTGATTTGGGTCGATTCTTTAATCATCAATAGCGGTGGACCAAAGGAAAAGGGCGGCAGACCATAATGAAGCGGGCGCCAATTCCCTACGGTTATGTTAGTATTTTCTTTTATATGGGGGAAGTGGGTAGTCAATAAGTAAGTAGATTTGCTTCGGGCAAAGTTCTTAAGTGTCTCGAATATGTGCTCGTTGTCAAAATGAACAAGCGCATCGCGGCATAAGATTAAATCTGAGGTTGGTAGATCGTCCTGCACAATGTTTTTTTCAAAAAATTGAATGGGTTCCTTTTTATATTTTTGTATATTCTGTTCAATGATCTCAGACACAATATCAACCCCGTAATAGCTATCGAGCGATAGTGGGACATGCTGCATCCAATGAAAATCTCCGCAGGGCGCGTCTAGCATAGTGCGAATTTCAAATAATTCAATTAGTAGCGGAAGATAGTGTATTAAACGTGCGGATTCGTGAATCGAAGATCCAGGTCCGGATACCGATTCTGTTCCACCCCATAAGTTATTGTGAAATATGGAGCTAAAAATTTCCTTCAAGCACAACTCCTCCTTCAACCTCAAACTAGCATTACTTTATTCTTTGAGGTTTTAAAAAGTGAACCTATTTTACTCTTCCAATAAAGGTTCCAGTTGATGCTTCCAAATCCATTGGGGGCTGTAGCGTTGTCTGGCTGTGGTTTTGGCGTAGAGGGAGGGGGAAGCCCGCATGATCGTAATGATTTTATTGGCGTGATCCTCCAAATATTTTTCTTCCGATGGATGATAATTTTCTTGTGAGTTAAAACCGAAATTGCGGGCGTCCCAACGCATAAAATAGCTATGTAACTGCTTGCCCAGCTCCTCTAAGGCAGGTACAGCTTCGTTTAAGACGATAAAGTTGCCACGACTGGCAGCCTCTAATACGGTTAGCCCAAAAGACTCTGAAAAGGAGGGGCAAATAAACAAATTGGATAATTGAAAAAGCTCAAGTACACCTTGTCTTGGAAAGCCTTGCGGGTAGCCGTGGTCAGAGGTGAAGACAATATCGCTGGAAGCAAGTCCCAAGCGAACGCCCTCACGGACAATAAGCTGTTTATAGGAATCGGATGGAATATCCATACTGGGAAAATCACAAAACAGCAGCTGGACGCTTTTCTCACTTTGTTTTTTTATGGCTCCCGCAAGCATGGCTACCTTTTCGAATTTCTTGCCAGGAGTCAGACGTCCAGGATACACAATGACAAAATCAGAGAATATTAGATCCGTGCAGGATGCCAATGCTTTTACCTCTTCGCTCACATACATCAAGCCATTCAGGCTGTTATTAACTGCTCTACATCTTCCCTCCGAAACCGCATATTGCCGAGCCAGCGCGGGTAAACCCGATTGAGTTGGATAAATATATAAGGTCCGCGGCATTGGCGAATATCGGGCTGAAAAGGGCCAATTTGTTTGCAAGGGACGATTGACTGGAACGGAATGGGTGAATGCGAGAAACTTGATATGTGGCAATTGCTCCTGCGCTTGACGAATGGCGACATTATGCACAAGATGCCAGCCCTGATAGTGGATATCATGCATGAAGCATATTTGTGTATCGGCTAATGCACGAATGTAATCTTGAGCAATAGCGTCAGCTTCTTCATAAAAGGTTTCGTGGGTAGTGCCTAGCGGCTGGGAGTAGTCCTTCCAATGGATGATTTGTCCATGTAATCGATTGGTAATCTTTACCCAGTCAATTCGCGAATCCAAAAAAACACCATAACGGTCATCATCGGGGCAATCCTCACTTACCAGCAATTGTACTAGATGACCAGCTTTCAATAGCATTGTCAGCTGTTCTTCGACAACATTAACTAAAGAATACGTAGGTGAAATTCCATTGAACATAGTCAGAATAGAAACTTTCATCAGAAACCCCTCCCTGTTCACTTCTTACTTATCAGCTTATGCATCAAAGAAAGCAATCATGAAAAATGGGTTATAAAAGAGGCCAACGTATATCACTTCCTTGGTTATGCAGCCATATGTTAATGGATAGTTGAACGATGCAGGGGGAGATGTTATGGCTTGCTTCAATTTTGGCGAAGCAAATGATTTTAATATATTTTTATTTGGCAATCAAACGCAGAGCAATGTGGATTCAGAAGGTCGTGTTGCGGTAGGTGGGAATGCATCCTACAATAATTATGGCATAGGGAATACATTGCCTGTTTCACTTACTCGTGCGGATCTTATCGTCGGCGGAAACATGAACATCATTGGAGGCACTAACTTTAGCGGGAATAGTGTAATCAGCCCTACAGGGACAGTTATCCAATACACAATGACCAACAATAATGGGGTTCCGGGACAGCCGCTTGTCGGGTCACCAATTAACTTTGCAGGAGATCAAATTTACTTGACCTGTGCTTCTCTTGCCTGGGCTGCATTAACCCCGACGGGAACGGTATCAGTTAATTTCGGACAGCTTGTTCTAACAGGATTTGATCCAGTTTTGAATATTTTTAATTTTGACGCGGAGAACATTGCCGGAACCGGCTTTACGCTGGAAACACTGAATGGGATTAATATTGTAGCACCCCTTGGCTCAACCATTCTGATTAATATTACTGGAAACAACACTGGATTTGGCAGCTATCAAATATTTCGCAATGGTATGTCTGCTACCGGGGCGGACGGCCAGTTTATTGTTTGGAACTTTCCTCAAGCATTGAATCTTTTTAATATGAATATATCCATAAAGGGCTCTATATTAGCTCCTTTGGCTCAGTGGTGGGCAGTTGGTTTCGGCAATGTCGAGGGTACCTTTATAGCGAACAATTTGATCAATACGATGGGTACGTTAGAGGCACATAATTTCCCATTTTTAGGCTGTCTTCCAGATGTATGCTCGGCAACAAGCTCTTCTACAACGAGTACAACGAGTACGACAACGACAACTACCAGTACCTCAACAAGTACGACGAGTACATCCACGAGTACTACCAGCACTTCGACAAGTAC
>NZ_FOTE01000024.1:22244-71732 GCF_900114475.1 Paenibacillus sp. 1_12
TCCACGAGTACTACCAGCACTTCGACAAGTACGACGAGTACGTCCACGAGTACTACCAGCACCTCAACGAGTACTACGGAAACAACGACGAGTACTACGAGCACCTCAACGACGACTTCAATCACAACTACAAGTACTACAAGTACAGCGTCTACAACAACTACGGACCGACAAGGCGTAATTAATTTGCTTCTTGCTTCTATTGCGGCTGAAGAAACAGCCTTGGCTCTAATTCTGACTGCAGAAGGCGAGAAAATTCAATCAATCATTGGGACACTGCCTGGGCAAACGCTTAACAATCCTACCTTAACTGAATTGTTGGAAATAAACGCTAGTGTCAATAAAACAATTAACAATGTTATAAAAAAAGAAATGCTTCTTCTTTTTAAGCTGTGTGATGTCATTAAGATTATTTGATTATCATTTGTGGGAGAGGCTCGTGTCTTCTCCCCTTTAGAGGAGAAGTAGTGACTCTTACGTTAATAGGTTACGTTCGTTCAGACGGTTGTGGAAAACTAAGTGGGAATCTGGCACGAATTCTGATAGGCATTGTTCGTCAAGAACAAACTTACATTCTTGAGAAAGTTGTTACTGCTGCATCCGTAACTTGAGCAAAATATGCTTAATCAATAACGAAAATTAGCTTGTTAGCAGGATTTAGGACAAAGAAAGCACCTGAGTACTGAATTTCATTCCATCTTGTAGAACAAGAACTTGATCGGACTCACCCTGATGCCAGATAATCCCTTTTAGTGTTCTCGTTTTTATAGCTTCCTTCATTCTGGCCTTGCTACCTCATATAAACCTGTTCCGGCTCCCTTTTGCCACTTCTTCATTCAGGAATGTTTAGTTCAATGAGATACCGTCTGATGCCACTACCTTTTGTTTTTTATGGGACCATATAACTACTGGTATAAGTAAAAGTGCGAGACCACCGCCAGCAAATGAGAGCGTTGTGTAACTGGAATGAGCTACAACCATGCCTGAAAGCGCTCCACCCGATGCTCCAGCTAAAGCAATTAACACATCAATCTTTCCTTGAGTTTTTGCTCGGGTCGCTGGTTCAGTCGCATCTACGATAAGAGCAGTCCCACTTATTAAGCCAAAGTTCCAGCCAAGACCCAACAATGCGAGAGCAATTATTAGAACCAACATGGAATCTGAAGGCGCCAAAGCTGCAACAATAGCAGCAGTCAGTAGAACTCCCCCAGAAGCAATCGACATAGCTGTGCGACCGATCTTGTCAATCAGTACACCTGTTATGAGGGAAGGGAAGTACATCGAGCCTACATGTATACCTATTACTAATCCTACATCACCCAAACTATATCCGTGGTGCATCATATGAATGGGTGTCATTGTCATAATTGCGATCATCACGATTTGAGTTAAAATCATAATTGTAGTGCCAACAATTAAACCCCTGTTGTTAATTTTTTGTAGATTCGTTGGCATGTCTTTTAGGGTGCTCTGACGTAATTGCACTTGGGTAATAGCTTTTGAGACAACGAGTGGGTCAGGGCGGAGGAAAATCAAAAATACCAACCCTGCAAGGATGAAAGCCACAGCTGATAATATGAAGGGTCCTGCTAGCGCCGGGACACCGAGTGACATAGCAAATCGGCCCATAACATCTACCAAATTAGGAACAGCAACAGCACCGAAAGTAGTCGAAACCATTGCAATACTTACTGCTGTTGCCCTCTGTGTAGGCTTTGCTAAATCTGTCCCTGCATAACGTGCTTGTAAGTTAGTAGCTGTGCCTGCACCGTAGATAAAGAGAGATACAAACAGAAGTACTATACTATGACTTACTGCCGCCAATACTACCCCTATTGCACCGATGCCTCCTGCCAAGAATCCCGATGCAAGCCCCAATCGGCGCCCGGAACGCTGTGAAAGACTACCAACGAGCAGCGCCGCCATAGCAGATCCAAGAGTGAATAACGCGGCAGGAACACCCGCAAAACTTTCCGTTCCCAACATATCCTGAGCAAGGAGTGCTCCGACTGTGACGCCTGCAGCAAGTCCTGCACCACCAAAAATTTGTGATATAACTACAATGAGTAAGGAACGCTTATACAACTTTCTCTGCATATCAGGGGATTCGACGTATCCTTGGATAAGACTGTCTGTTTTACTATGGGGTTCATGCGTCATCGCTTAGAACCACCTTTCTGTTTGTATATAATGACTCCTTTAAAAAGTCAGCACTTTGTCGCTCTTCATACACATTAAACTTTTGATCACGTATTCTTTCGCATTCTACGGCATCTCCAATTAGGAATAATTTTACAGAGTGCTGCCGTTTTAGCGAAGTATTGGCGAAACAACAGGCATTCCATGCTTTTTCAGGTTTGTTTTTAAAATGATACCAATTTTCATACTAAGCATCTCCTTGAAGTGGAAAATTAGAATGTTCTACATAATGTTTCCATTCATGTACACCTTCTTCCAAACGAGAGGCTTTTATGCCTTTGCTTTTCATAATTTCAACCGCTTGTGCAGACATTAGACAATATGGACCTCGGCAATATGCCACAATTTCCTTATTGACCGGTAAAGACGCTAGATGGTTCTCTAGTTCCTCAATTGGTATAGAAATAGCACCTGGGATATGGCCCATTTCATATTCATCCTCTGGTCGCACATCTAACAACAAAACTTCTCCTTTTTCCATCCGCTCCATAAGCTCATCCAAAGCTATGGGTTCCATACTCACGTGATGTTGCAAAATTTCTGACTTAAGCCGCTGAATCTCCACTAATTGCTTTTCACTAAGACGATGTAAGGACACCATAAAATCAGCGACACATAATTCAGCAATTTCATAAATCACATAGTTACCCTTTTTAGTGAATCGAACCAATCGTGATTCATGCAAAGTTTGTAAATGCTGCGATACGTTTGCAACACTCATTCCGGTAATTTTAGCAAGTTGATCCACAGATTTGGGGCCTTGAGCAAGTAAGTCAATTAGCTCCAAACGTTTAGGACTAGACAAGCACTTACCAATGCGAGCAAACTCCTGATAAAGTTGATTCTTCCATTTTCGCTCTAAGTTCACAAGAAAACACCTCAACTATTCAATTTATTTCTTGAATAGATATAGAATAAACTTACCAATGCTTAGTGTCAAGGAAGATCATTCAAATTCCCTTATGGATTTCAATGACCTACAATTTATTTACAAAAAAAAAGCCATCGAGAATTTCTCGACAGCATTGGCATCATTGACCACATCACATCTTGAAATTGACTGGCACATTTTCATTAGCACTTGCTTCCAGTCCAGATTGGTGAAGAAGGACTACGTACCGAGTATAGTTGTTCTATCTCTGAGGGGTCTGTTTTCGCAGCGCCTCTTTGCTGTCATGATGTTTAGTTCATCTTATCTAATGAATTCTTACTATTCTCGCGAACCCAGTCCTCGTCCACACGCACATACCGCAAGCCTTTACGCAAATAAGTATAGGTCACATGGAGCTTACCGTCGCGGGTTTGAATGATGGATGGATATGAATAGCCGATTTCGTTCTCCTTATATTCGTCGTCAGCTTCCTGGATATTCACGGTATAAGGCCATGTCTTCCCTTCGTCCTCTGAAATGGATAAGGTCAGCGGCGTCCGTAAGGCTTTGCGGTTTACTTGGCCATTTTTGTTTACCATACGATACTGGCCTCTTTCAAGACTGGCATCATTGTAAATCAAAGCAAGGTGACCGTTCTCCAGCTTGACGAACTGAGTAGAGGAGTTGTTGTTCGGAAGCTCGCTCGGCTGCGGCTCCATCCAGGTGCGGCCCTGGTCAGTCGAGACGCTCGTATAAATCCGATCCGCAAGTCGGCTGCGGAACATGGCTAACAAGCTGCCGTCGCTCAGCTCGACAACGTTCATTTGTACCCCTTTATCACTGGCGGGAACGGCATGATCAGTCCAAGTAAGACCTTCATCGTCGGACAATTTGACTGCGCTGTGTTCCCCGTTGTCCTTACAGTAATATACCGGAAGCACCCAGATACCCGCGCTTGTTATCACGATAGGATGCCTAAAGAATATACCTTTTTCGTCAAACCAGATTTCCGGCTCCCCCCAGGTGATTCCCCTATCCTCGGAAATGCGGCGCACCGCTCGTGAGGTTTGTTGATTATGCGGCTCGTTCGATGTATGCATCAGCCACACCTGACCGTTGGGGGCCTGGAACAAAACCGGATTTTGCTCTGATCGTTCCGGATCATGGGACAACTCGATCGGTATGCTCCACTCCGAGCCACCAAGCGGCAGCCTCGACATAACAATATTGGTGTCCGGATTTCCTTCCCCGCTGCCGGAGAACCACACGCACAGCAGGTCTCCGTTATCGAGCTCCAGCAAATTAGCAGCGTGGCTCGTTTCGTAAAGATTAGGAAGATAGGCATCCTTCCTACCAGGTGCTGTAGTCTCAATCTTGCCGTTAAAGCGTTCCATATCGGTCACCTCATCTTCTATAAGTTTGGACTCTTTATTTTTGCCCTGCCTTGGCGTATGCCGCTTTATATTCTTCCATCATTTTGTCGCCGCCGTTCTTTTTCCACTTTTCCACTTCCGCTTGCCATCCCGCTTCATCTATTTTGCCCATAATGAATTTGGTCTGAGCATCCATAATTTGAATCTCCAGTTCTTTTCCTCGTTCCGTGTAAGTAGAAGACAATAAAGTCAGTGCTGGGTTAGCCACCACATATTTTTCGTTTTCCTTGGACACCTGCTGATTTTTGACACTTAAAGGCTCATCCTTTGTAGGCTTCACATTATATCCTTCACGATACGGTAGGTTATCCCGGTATGGCTTAACTTCCTTCTGGTTCGCTTCGCGGTCCAAAGGCTCCGTATATTCCCCTTTATCTACAAAATGCCGCCCTTCGATTCCACGCATCAAAAGTGTCGCCATAGGCGGGTCCATCAGCTTATCGACAAAGGAAAGCACCTGCTTCAGTTCGGCTTCGGTTTTGATTGATGTTTTGGAAAAAGCCAGAAATCCATTATTTCCGCTTTCCCCCGGAACATGTATCCCGTTTGGCCCTTGTAATGGAGCGGCATCGACTACGGCGGTCGGCACACTTTTCACAAGCAGGTCCTGCCAGTTTTGGGCGTTCCCTCCTGAAAATTTAATCCCCGCGCGTCCGGCGTTATAGATCTTCTCTGTTTCGGTCGGGTCCAGCACCGTAAAGTCCTGATTGATCAGCTTATCCGCGTACATCCGCTTCACCATCTTCATTGCGTCCATAAATTGAGGGGTCATAAATTCGGGCGTGAAGCTGCCATTCTCGACTTTCCATTTGTTCGGTCCGCCGATGCTGACAGAAAACCGAGTGAGCATGGATTCCGCGCCTTCATTATATTTTTTATCGAAAATCATGCCGTAGGTGTCGTCTTTGCCGTTTTTGTCTGGATCTTTGGTCGTGAACGCCTTGGCGAGATTATACCAATCATCCATGGTTTTGGGAAGCGGCAGCCCGAGCGCATCCGTCCAGTCTTTACGGTAGTGAATGACAGCACGACCCAAATCGCGGAACAGCGGAATCCCGTAGACTTTGCCTTCGACAGCAATATTATCGTAATGCTGCTTATTTTGAGCCGATAAGTTTTTGTAATCTTTCAAGTACGGTCCAATCTCCCAAAAAATGCCCGATTGGATCGTACTAATAATCGTAGGCACATATTTTACCCTGACGATCTTAGGCAGTTCGCCAGCCGCCAGCATGACATTGATTTTGTCGTCATAGGCGGAGCCTGGAATCCATTGAATCATCACATTGGAATTGGTGTACTTCTCAATGGCGGTTATGATATCGTTGCCTTTGGCTGGAACCTCCCCCACCTGAGAAAGAACGATCGAAATATCGGCAGGATTGCCCGTGTTCGCACTGCTATCGGAGGCAGCGGGCTGTTTGGCAGCCTCTCCCCCGCATCCGGCTAATGCTCCAGTTAGCACGACCACTGCGCTAAATGAAGTCAATGCTTTTAGTTTATTCATCTGCGTTATCCTCCTAAATTTATTTTTACTATGATATAAGTCGAATTATTGATCAACTATAACTGTGGGTGGTTCAAGTAGTAAACCATTCTTGACAGACGTTCGCTTTCCAAAGCAAGCTGTCCATCGACATAAAGACGATATCCAACCGCAATATCTGTATTCGCGCCATCTCCCCGGTTATAAGTGATAGTCAATTCATATCCAGCTGCATAAATACGGTCCAAGCGGAAATAGGACAATCCAATATCAATGGGGTCCAGCACAAACTGGTTTTCCTCGACGTTCAGACCGGCAATATGCTTGATCGTCAGATCGATATAATACGAATGGTTGTAGTCGACTTCGTCGCTCAGCGGCTCTCCGCTTTGGCTGCTATAATGCTCCACTAAATAAGGATCTGTTACATCACGATTTCTGAAATGCAGCAGGGAATACTCGCGGAACAGAAGGCCGAAATCACTATCCCACCTATGTTCGTTCTTTTTGCTCTCCAAAGCCATGGCATCCAGCACGATACTGTTCGTGTAAGGCCATGTCGGCCCGTCCCAGACACAGCCGTTTCGTCCTTTAAAAAAATTGCCCTGCCAGCTGCCCTCCGACTGGTATACAGGGCAATCGGCGGATACGGATGGAAACGGACTCGGCGTCCTAAACTCCTTTTCATTAAGCGCATGAAGTACCCCTTCGGTATGGCCTTCATCCGTCAACTGGGCCCAGTAAGGATAAAATCCCACCACATTTTTTACCCATGCTTTATCGTCTGTCAGATGATGAAGATCATAGAAAAACTGTGTTTCCTTATCCCACATTTTGTCGAGAATATCCTGTTGAATCTGCTCTGCCTGCTTTTTCAAACCTTCCGCATCCGGATCTCCCACCATTTGACACAGTCGTGCCACGCCAACGCAGTTCAAATAATGATAAACGGAACGATCCACTCTTTTCAGAGGGGTGAACGTCGTCGGGTCTTTGCAGTTCTTTGGAAAATCATGAAAATACCAATAGCTCGGCTGATATTCCTTGCCCGTTCGGTTATGCGTATATTCGATCAGTAAGGCGTCGGTCGGACTACCTAACTTGGCAGATTCACCCCTAATTTGCTCCTTAAGAGAAGGCAGCATCTCCTTAAGCATTTCTGCATCGCGATGAACCAAATAATCCTGATAAGCTGCCCACCCCATAAAATTAGCGTAAGAATGAAGCGTACTGTTAACAAACAGGCACTTGTAAAAGCCCTCCTCATCCTGGCTCGCTTTCATGCTGCGCATCGCACCCCGGGAATAAACGGGATCCCTGTACCAGCGGGCTTCAAGCATATGCATGGGAACGGTTAGCGGGATCATTTTGCTGAATTCCCAGCCTTTTGGATCGAGTGGAGTTTTGCTCATTTTATGGGATCGACCTTCATAGAAAAGCGGATGCTGCAGATGGCCGTATTTGGGTTCGGCCAATGTATGGCGCATGATAAACCAGCGGTACAACCAAGTGTTATCGAGCAGAGGTTCGCTGCTCACAAAGGTCGGAGCATGATCGAACCAGCCTTGGTAGGTCTTCACCTGCGCGGTAAGCAGCTCTTCGCCGCTCATGGCCGGGTTGATCACTTTCTCAAGCCGCTGCTCCAGGACAGCGGGTTCTTCCGTCTCGAGCAGGCCGAGCGCCACCGCGGTAATCAGTTCAGCTGATTCACCCGGCTTCAGCGCCAGTCCTGTGAACAGCTCGGGTCGGTTGGTGCGAAGCGCAGCCTGCAGCGTGAACTCGTATCGCGGTACTTTATAGTGTCCAACCAGACCCGCATGCTGCGGCTTGCCTTGAAACAACAGCGGCTCCGCAACGAGCCGCAGCACGATGTCCTTGTCGCCTGTATTCGTCCAGGTCTGGAATGAAACGGCGCAGTCCTCCCATGTTATGTATTTCATTTCTTTGAGCCCTACTGTCCCGTTGGTATGCTGCATGGATAAATGGCTTGGAAACCAATCGATCTTAGACGGCTCATAGCTTGTTACGGCATCGCATTCAACCGTAAACAAAGAGGGAATGTTCAGTTTATGAATAAAATCAATGGCTCCGGCAAAGCCGGGCTGTGGCCAGAGAAAGTCGGCCCACAGCCGGGCCCCCGTAGGGCCAAGCAAGCATGATTTCGGCAGCGTCCGCAGGCTGCGTTTGCCGCCTCCCAGCGCTTGATCGATTTCTGTTTGCGCTATTGGGCTACTCATGATTTGCCTCATCAGGTCAAGCCTCCCTTATAAGTTGCAGATTCGCCATGCGATGATATGCAGATCAAAGCTTCAAGATCGTGCCCGCAATATGACGGACCCCGCCGCCATTCATTTGAATCGGATCATCCTTGCTGTTGAAGTAGTAGGTGGCCAAAACCTCACCTTTACGAACTTCCGTGGCTCGAGGATAACCGAGATCCCGGCATCCGCCATCATCCCGCAGCACCAACTCGGGTCCCCACGTACGGCCACCGTCCTCACTGATTTTGGCGCGGATGCCATAGGCTGGTATACGATAGCCGTAGACAGCGAATATGCGGCCATCCTCCAGCAGCGTCAGATGCACGGTGTCGCCATGCTCATTGATCCGTGAGCGCAGCTGCCACGTAAGCCCACCATCTTCGGAAGCGTATACTTCGCCCCAAGCCGCTTCCATCGAGGATTTGCAACGAACGCCAACGACAATCGTGCCGTCCTTCAGTATGACCGGGGAAGGACAAATAACGCGATACTCCTGGCTATCCGGCATGTAAGACAGCAATGTCCAATGGGCGCCACCATCGTACGAGCCGTATACGACTGGCCGATCATAATTGTTATGCAGAGGCTTAGCTGTCAAGAAAAGCAGAATCACCCCATCAGGACGAACCACGTAAGAGGATCTTCCCTGGAATCGTGGAATGTTGCAGAAAGGCAGCAGTACGGCAGGGCCCCAGCTTCGTCCGGCATCGTTCGATAGCTTTACCCAAGCCTTGGCATCGGGAGCGCCGGAGTTCGGCGTCGTCCAGCAGCAGAGCAGCGTATTGGGGTCGGTAAAATCATAGGATTCGATATGGGGTACCGTACCGAACTGCAGTTCTTCATTAACCTGCAAGTTATCGGCCACAGTTTCCGCGGCCCCCCAGGTGCGGCCTCCGTCGATCGAGCGGACTGCGGCAATCCTTCCAAAAAACTCTATACGACGATGCGTCAAATGCTTGGGATTCGTATAATCACAAGGCATATTCATAAATCCGACAAGGATATTGTTATCTGAGATTTTCCACATTCCCGCATTAAATGGCCAGGAGCTGAACTCGTTATCATTTTTATACAGTACGACATGTTCCATATCCTTGGGTGTTACTTGACTTTGTCTGCTCATGGGTCTCTCTCCTTATTTTGTGCATATTGACTTACCGAATTCTTAAACAAGCAGTTTACGGTATATATGTTGGATATCTTCAAGCCCCAAAGGCTTCGGATTATTGTTCAACAAACGCGTTACCTTGGAGGCAGCAACTGCCAGCGATTCGATATCTTTCTCTTCGACCCCATAAGTCCCCAAATTCTGAGGGATTTGCAGATTACGCGTCCACGTGGTGATTCGGTTTATAACAGCTTCCCCCGCACGTGCCGTACCGGCTTCAGGAAGCTGCATTGCCACCGCCACATTGGACAGCCGGTCAGAAATGGCATCGAAATTGTATTCCATCACATGCGCAAGCAGCATTGAATTTGCGACCCCATGGGAAATATGGTATTTCCCGCCCAGCGGATAGGCCAAAGCGTGCACGGCCGCAGTTCCCGAGCTGGATAGCGCCATCCCGCCGTACATGGAGCCCAGGAGCATTCGCTCTCTAGCTTCAATGACCCCGCCGTTATGATAGACCTCTTCCAAGCTACCGGAAATAAGCCGGATAGCTTCCAAAGCAAACATGTCGCTGATTGGATTCGCTTTGTTGGATATGTAGGATTCCAGTGCATGGGTGTACGCATCCATCCCGGTCGCTGCCGTGATCGCCGGTGGCAAGCTCAAGGTCAGGATAGGGTCCAGAATAACAAGTTGTGGAACTAAATACGGACTAACTACCGCCAGCTTCAGCTCCTCATCGGGCAGTGTAACAATCGCGTTGGGCGTTACCTCCGAGCCTGTACCCGAGGTTGTCGGGATCAGAAGCGTTGGGATGCCAGGCTTAGCCACCAGTCCTGTTCCAAGCATATCCCTGATGCTGGCTTTATTCGTTGCCATCACCGCCAGCAGCTTCACGGCATCCAGTACGCTGCCCCCGCCGATACCTATCATCACATCAAAGGTATCTCCAGCGATAAGCTTATGCAGCTCAGTCAGTTGGGACTCAGTCGGCTCGGGCTGAATCTCGGTGATGACTCGACAGCGGATGCCTACTCTTTGTAGCTCCCCGGATAGACGATCCAGAAACCCCGACCTTTGAATCGAAGGCTGTGACACGATAAGCGCGAAACGTACAGGCCCCAGAACGGAACGAAGATGCTCCGTCGTATTCTCTGCTTCATAACGGCCCATGATGATATGTTCAGCCGTCTTAAATTGAAACGATGTCATGTTGTTGATCCAATCCTTCCCTATTGCTGAATGTAAATTCCCTGTCGTTCCCCAACTTATCTATCCTTTCAATGAGCCAAGGAGCATTCCTTTGGTAAAATATTTTTGTGCAAACGGATAGACGAACAAAATCGGAAAGATAGCCAAAAAAATCGTCGCCGCTTCAATATTGTTAGGCAAAATCTGGTGGCCGTTAACCGTTAAATTTTCGAAGGAGGTACCTCCATCCGGCTTGATAATCAATCTGTACAAAATCAATTGAATGGGATGGAGCGTGCGGTCCTGCAAATAAATTAGCGGTACCATAAAAGCGTTCCATATGTGGACTGCATAGAAAACACCGATAGTCGCCAGCACCGGCGTAGACAGTGGAAAGAAAACTCGTGACAGCATCTGAAGCTCGTTAGCCCCGTCGATAAAGGCCGATTCCTCCAATTCGGCAGGAATGGCATCCAGAAATGAACGGGTAATAATTAATAAAAATGTGCTGATGGCCCCAGGCAAAATCATAATCCAACGCGAGTTAACCAAGCCAAGCGCGTTATTGAAAAAATAATTCGGAATCAAACCCGCCTCGAAAATCCAAGTAAACAAAAAAAGCAGCATAATAAAATAGCGACCCTTCATCCTTTTGCGCGATAACGCATACGCGGTAACAAACGTCAGCAGTACCGCCACCAGCGTTCCTGATACCGTATAAAAGATCGAATTGAACAGCCCCAGCGAAATCCCCAACCGGGAGTTGCCGAGAACATACTTATAGGTCTCTATATTGAATCCGACTGGCCAAAAATAAACTTTACCTGTAATGACCGCCAATCCGTCGCTTACCGATACCGACAATATGTTTAGGAAGGGATACACGCAAACGATAGCCAACAAAATCAGCAAAGTGTTATTCGCTGCTTCAAACATGTCAATTTTTTGTTTCCGCATGTTGTACCCCTCCTAAAACAATCTGGATTCGGAATATTTTTTAGAAATTCTATTCGCGCTAACAACGAGCAGCATCGCCACTATCGATTGAAAAAGTCCAACTGCCGCTCCGAAGCTATAATTCGGAAAGCCCTGCGATGCGAACGCTTGACGGTATACGAAGCTTTGAATTACATCAGCTGTTTCATACACGCTCGGATTGTACATCAGCAGCACCTTGTCTAGATCGACCGACAAGAAGGAGCCGATATTGAGAATAAACATGGTTACGATGATATTGGACAACGACGGAAGCGTGATATACAACATTTTTTTCCACCTGCTGGCCCCATCTATCTCTGCCGCTTCGTATTGATGGGGATCAATGCCTGCTATAGCCGCCAAATAAATTATGGAGCCGTAGCCGAAGGAATGCCATACGTTCAAGCTAACATACAAGCTGCGAAACCACCCCGGCTCAGCCATAAAAAACACAGACTCTAACCCGATCCAATCCAGCAAGCGGTTCACCAAGCCGGTTTGCGGAGACAAGAACGTATACACAATACTGATCGTAACCGCTGAGGAAATAAAATAAGGAAAGAAGCTGAGCGACTGCGTGAACCGTTTGACCAACACGCTGCGCACTTCGTTTAAAAACAAAGCGAAAATAATAGGTACGGGAAACCCGAAAACCAGGTTGTAGATGGCAAGCAGCAATGTGTTTTTCAGCAGCACCAAAAAATAGCGATCCTGGACAAAGAGCTTAAAATTTTCAAATCCAACCCATGAGCTTCCCATAATTCCCTGAAACGTATTGTAGTCCTGGAATGCAATAACCAGCCCAAACAGCGGTGCCAGCTTGAAAATAAGCAGATGCAGCAAGCCTGGCAGCAGCAGCAGATAAAGTAATTTAGTATTCCACAGCTGCCTTAGCTGGCGTTGGCGAGCTGTATAAACAACGGTTTGGGATTGTTTGATTTCCATAGAATTTTCCCCTGTTTATTTTGATTTCGGAGTGATTTATCTTGATTAGAATGTTTCCATAGCCAAATGAGCCTGCTATTTTTTCATCATAGCGTCATAGGCTTTTTGATCAATTTCTACAACTTTTGAATAGCCAAGGGCATCCATTTCTTTCAGGAACGCATCCCATTCGGTGATCGGCCGTTTTCCGGTTACAAACTTAACCAGATTGGCTTTTAACGCTTCATTCACTTTGGCAACCAGATTGCTTCTTTCCTTCAATTCGTCAGTGGAGTACTTAATGATCGGGAAGGTTTCGGCATATTTACTGAAGTATTCGTTGGCATAGGATCTAGTGAGGCTGTGATTAAATTCGTAAAATGCTTCATTATTTACTGGAATCGGGAACGTCAGGCGATCCTGGAAGAAAGTCCATGCCGGAGTGCCAAGCGGTTTGGTCGATTCTTCGTCGAACTTGATCGTAAATTCGTTTTTTCCGTTCGAATTTTTCTTGAATGTCGTCCCTTCGACACCCCATCCTACCAGCGTCTGTCCTTTGTCGGAGTACAGGTAATCAAGGAATTTGATAATGGCTGGGGCCTTATCGGCAGACTTGGCATTAATGACGAAGGCACGATCTACACGATACTCAGGAACGGTAGGGAATTTCGACTGCTTTCCAGCCTCGTTGAGAAACGCTGGCATCACTTTCATCGAGAAGTTCGTATCTGTTTTGGTCCCGCCATTGATCAAAAACCAAGATGGACGGGTATAAAAATCGTGGCCAACCGCTACATTGCCATTGAGCACCTTCGTTTGCCATGCTTCCTCCGTTGACAAACCGCTCACCCATTCCGGGTCAATTAGCTTGTCATTGTATAGACCGATATACCACTCTATCAATTTCCTAAACCCGGCTGCCTTAATATCGTAGCTCTGCCCGCTATTGTAAATACCGTGAATTTTGCCTTGAGCATCGATCAAATCGTTTGCACTGAAGGCGGATTGAAATTTCACGAAGTCTTCTCGGCCGCCAAAGGGATAAAAATTTTTATTGTCTTTATAGGTGTCTTTCAGCTTGCGAAGAACCTCGGTAAATTCTTGGATCGTTTTCGGTTCGGTGGTAATCCCCGCTTTTTTGAACATATCATCACGATAAAAGGTAGCATTCGAAATTTTGGGATACTGGGGTATGAGAGAGTAGACTTTCCCATTGCTGCTTGTCAACAGCTTTACAAAATCAGGGTGGGCATCCATATACTTTTTGATGTTGGGACCGTACTGGTTGATCACCGGAAGCAGGTCTACAAATGCGCCTTTGGAGCCGTATACCTCGGCTTGGCTGAGCTGTACAATACCTGCATCGGAGAAATCGCCGGAGCCGACCTTGAGGTCGATATTTTTATAATAAGGGTCCCCATCACCTCCATTGACAAAATCAATCGTGGCCCCCGTTTCCTTCAACAGCACTGGAATCCAGTTCATATCCTTCATCCAATTCACAAATTTCCCTGGAAGCGTGTAAGTAAACTTAGCCTGTGCCACTTGATCTGCTGCTGTTTGATCAACAGCTTTGCTTTCTCCCGGCTTATTCTCCGCCGAGCTGCATGCGGTAGCACTGAGCATAGCTCCAGCTATGGCTACATACATCATTTTTCTTGAACCGCTTTTCCAATTCGTATTTGAACGCATTTGTTTATCCTCCTCAGTTTTCTTATAGGAACCAACCTGTCTCAGGAAGCGTTTTCATTTACTTTCCGAAAAATGTTCTTATGAGGTTCCTTTAACCCATGCTTCTGTAAATACCACATGCTTTATGCCTTCACGTCCACCGTAAGCGAATGAAGCGTGCAGCAACCCCTCCTTGGTCTCTGTAATCCATGGATACTCGTACCGTCGATTCAATGGTTCGTTCAGTTCCCCAGTGAATCCATCTCCCATCTCTATGATTCGGCGGTAGGGCCATGTCTTGCCGTCATCCTCGGAAAGTGCAACCGTCACAGGATATCTGACTTTAGGCCAGACAGTGAGTTGGGGATCATCAGAAGCGCTTGCATGATTATATATAACAGCTAACCGTTTGCTTTGAAGACGAATAGCTCGAATAGATGCATTATTATTCGGTAATACCGTGCGTTCCGGCTCAGTCCATGTGCAGCCAAAATCAGAAGAGCGGCTTATGTAAATCCGATCGGCCGACCGACTTCGGAATATGGCCAACATGTCGGCCCCTTTCCCGGAGATCAGCGATGCGTGAACACGGCCTCTGCTGTTAGGGATCGGAATTTCCTGCCAAGTCTCTCCTTGATCCATAGAGCGCTGAATGACACTGTAATCACTGCCATATTCGGTTTTACCGTCTTCCCTGCTGTACCACATAGGAAACAGCCAGCTTCCATCTTCAGCAATATGAATGGGTGCCCTGCAAAATGAACCCGAAGTTTCAAACATCGTTCGCGCCGGCCCCCAGGTCCAGCCTCCATCAAACGATTCACGGCAGCGGATGACAGCCGTTTCCTGACGGGTGAACGTCCTGTCCGGGTACAGCTGCTTAAACTCATCGCGGCTCATTGCAACAGCTTCCTGAGCGGTGTACATGAGAAGCAGCCGACCATCTGGCGCCAAAAACAGCACCGGATTTTGCTCCGATTTGGTATCATCATCGGATACTTTTACCGGCTCGCTCCATTGAATATCCCCTGCCTTCAACCGAGACATGACGATTTCTATGTCGCTTCGGCCTTCCTCCGTATGCCCGGCAAACCATACCGCAAGCAGATCCCCATTACCAAGCTCCGTCATACTGGGCGCATGATTGACACGGTATGCAGTAGGAATATATGCTTCAGCCCCGCCATTATATCGGGGACGAAGCGTACCGTCTTTGTCCACCCCTTGATTCACGAGCTCCCCTCTCAATGTCACACGTTTTCCTCCTCATATGTAGGGTAAGTTAAAAAACCTTGCTTTTGATAGTTTTCCATTAAATGAGTAAGCTCAATTCGCTTCTCTGCGCTTAACCGATTAACCGGCAAACGGCAAGGTCCTGCGGGTAATCCCGCCCAATTCATAGCTTCTTTTAAAACCGAAGGCAGTGTACCCCACTGAAATGCACTGCGAATTTGGCGAAGTCCTCGCTGCATGGCTTCTGCTTCCTCCGTCTTGCCTTGTTTCCACAGATTATAGATCTCTACAACCAACTCAGGAAATAGATTAGCCGTAGCTGCAATTGCACCTTTTCCACCCGACATAAGCGTCGATAAAATCAAAGAGTCCGTTCCTGCTAACACGGAGAAAGTGTCGTCAGTCTCCATTAAATAGTTCAGAATAGTATCGAAGCTGCCGCTGCTATCCTTGATACCCACAATGTTTGGAATCCGTGCCAGCTCGCCAACCGTCTTTGGATGCAGCGCATTGCCCGTTCGCGCCGGAATGTTATACAAAAGAATAGGAAGTGACGTTTCATTAGCTAAGGCACGGTAATAATCAGCCAGTTCCTTTTGACTGAAGGTAAGAAAATAAGGCGTAATAACAGACAGAGCATCGACCCCAATGCTTTCCATCTCTCGTGCAAGGCGAATCGTTTCCGCTGTGCTTATACAGCCTGTGCCAGCATAAACAGGAATTTGTCCCCTGGTCTCCTCAACGATAATCTCGACGATTCTCCGCTTTTCCTCAAAGCTCAAACTGAAAAACTCTCCATTAGTGCCTAAGCAAAATAACCCATGAACACCCGCTTTAATCAAGCGCTGAACAAGTGCTCGCAAGGCTTCTTCATTAATTTCCTGATGATCGTTAAACGGCGTAATCATTGCCGGTATAATGCCTTCCGCTTTAAACATCGAACTGCCCCTTTCCATTTATATACGTACAAAATGACGTTTTATGTTATATGTTGTATACATGTTATTGCAAAAAAAGGTAATCATTTTATATAAAATGAACTATTTATCTACCTATCATCTTATATGGGTTAAGCCTTTGCGCAGTCGGAATATGGTTCCAATCGCTGTTGCCCCGGATTTAGTGATGTGTTTAGCGGTAGGAAGCCGGAGACAAAGGGGACCGCTATCTCTTCTCCAGAATCATTCCGCCCGCTCCTCTACTTTTGTTGTTTTTAGTTACCTTGTCAAACCATTCCGCCATTATCTCGTATGGCTCGTAGGAGCCTTTCCTTAGAATCTTCCAAGTGTAATCGAATGACCTGCTTTATATCACTAGTTTGGCCACCTTTAAGTGCATCGACAATTTGTTTGTGTTGATCTTGCGCCACCTTCACCATTTCACCGGTTACTATGGAAGACTTCATTGTAATATACCGATAATTCATCGTTCTCAAATATATATCAATGTTGTTTTTATTTTGACCAAGCTCCATAAATTCCAAATGAAACTCCAAATTAAAATCGGCCTTTAGGTAATCGTCCAACGGATTTGAAATCACCTTTTCGGCGGATAACCTTAATATTTCCTCCATTCTAAAAAGCCCTTGCTTTAGGGTGTCTTTATTAAGATCATTGAGTTTATCGATGACCCATAATTCCAGCATCAAACGCGTATCCATAATCTTCAATACATCCTGATCATTTATCGCTACCACGAATGTGCCGACCTTAGAAATTGTTTTGACTAAGCCTTCCATTTCGAGACGATTTAATGCATCCCTTACCGGAGTCCTGCTTACACCCAATTGATCTGAAAGTTCAGGAATAGAAAGCTTCTGGTTTGGGTCAAATTTTCGGCGAATGATACTTTCCTTCAGGAGTGTATATGTCTTATCCCACAAATTGGACGTATCTATTTTTGGTAAACTCATTGTCTTGCCACCTTTATTTCTTTGTTGTATACAACATATAATATATAATAAACACCTTTTATTCATACGTCAATGATATTATTTCCAATTTTTCTGGAACCTTTTTGTACAATTTAATCGATAGGCTCCAGATCATTTCTCTGAAGACAGCTTTATCTTTTTCTTGCGAAACCAGATATACATCAGCAAACTTACAGGGGCTGTATATTCAACCCCGATAGCGAATTTTGCAAGCCATCCTTCCATGATGCCATTCTGATTAAAGGTAGGCATGATTAGAAAGGTGCCAAAGGCCAGAAGGAAACAGAGCACACGCAAAGAATTGCGATGATCCTCCATGTTAAGCAGCCAACTTGTGCAAAATGCGAATGTATAAAACGTGGGAATCCAAGACAACGAGAACATGAATATATAAAAGGATATAAAAACAACTTCGATCCGTTCAATGAATTTAAATTCAATGTTTTTAAGAACGGAAACTACGGGTTCGTTATATTCCTTAATTTCGTTTGGGTTGAAATAAACGAAACAGATAAGGGTGATCAGGAGAAACACGAGCATCGACATTGTATTAGAGATTGCAACACCGACCGCAGCTTGCCGCTTATGCAGCAGAAATGGATATAAGATCAATGTAATTCCTGTCCCGCTAAAAGAGAGGAGGGTTGCTTCCGCTGCATTGAATACAGGCAACCAACCTTCTTTGAGTACAGGCAGCAGATAGAGCCACTGAGCGTCTTTAAGCGTTAACAAATAAGCGAACGGTATCCACATGGAAATAAAAAAAACAAGCTCAGCGTATCGCCCTATGATGCGAAATCCATTAAGAGCAATGGTATAAGTGGGAATCAGCAGCAAGCACATAATCTTAAATGCAGAGGTTTGTTGAAGGAGCCACTGTTTGATGTAGAGAATCGTTCTCGTAATTCCGACGTAGCCATATAAAAAGAAGTAAAGGGCGAGAATCACAGCTCCGGTTCTCCCGGCCCAAGGGCCACAATAATGGGCTAAAAGATCCAAGATGGTGCCATCCGGATATTTCTTCATCACCTGTACGACGATTAAATTTGCCGCCACATTGATCATCCAAACGATGAAAAGGCCGATCCAGCCATCCGTTCCGGCACGCTGTGCCAGAAGCTGAGGAAGGGCTAGCAAGCCTACGCTCATTTGAGCACCGGAAAGGATACAAATGAATTGCATAAGGGTTATCTCATTATGAGCATATTTTTTCAATTCATATCCCCCTTCAACTTCTTCCCATCAGACTTACTTGACGGGTCCCATTGCATCAATCGTTACTTTTAGCTTAACACGAATGTCCGCAGTAGAAAGGGCTTTGCCCCAATTGCTTTTCGCCTTCTTATATTCGTCATATTCGAAGGCTCTGGCATTCAGGCCAAGTCCGATCGGATCAATAGCATGCTGTTGTATTTTCTTGATCAGGTTATCGAATTGCTTTAGCATTTGTTTGCTAATTTTTTGCTCAAGCTCTGGAGCGTTTTTCTCTACATCGTGGGGAAAAAGCATTTCGTATAGGCTGATTTTCATTCTTATATGGATATCGAAACGGAATTTACCTTCTTTGGAGGAGGTTAGTGCTTTCGTTTCAGTTTTTGTTTTATCGGTTGAAAAGCTGATTTTGTCGGTATGGAACGGGCCTCTCTTGGACTCCCCGGGAATGGTAACTGTTATACTGGCTGATTTTTCAACCTTATTTTGCAAGATCCGGAGGAGAACTGTTTCCGCAGCATCTAAGGAAGCGACATATTTTCCTTTATGATTCAAAAGCGCCGTTCCGTCCAGTTTAATATTTTTGCTGGCGTCCAGACTAACCTCTGATATGGCAGGGGTTATTCCTTTCTCGTACATCTGTCGGTGCAATTCCTGTACACTCGTTTTTACTGTTTCTGCTTTACTACTCTTTGTATCCACCATTCCGCGCAGTAGAATAGGAAGAAGCGGTTGATCCTTGGGATTCAAGTAGATGATCTCCTCAAGAGGGCCGTCATATACGAGGACTCGATCCGAAACTGTGTTTTTGGAATCACGGAATAAGACATCCATCATCTGAAACCAGTCCTCCTGCATAAGCATACGTTTACCGATCAGAAAGACTTGATAGTTCCTGCCTGAAAAAACACCTGCCGAATGTGCATCTTGTTCGGATCTTGACTTACGAAAAGAAGGTGCGTGCACCTCCGTTTCCTGCGTCTTCTTCTTTACATTTTTGTCGAACACCGGAAATGTCGAGTACATGATCGGCTCATTGTCTTGCCCAAGATCCAAACCGAGTGTCAAGGGAATCGAGGCATTTTCCATATCCAACCGATCATTGCAGCCTGGGAGAATGGTCAATAAGGCGAAGAGCAGGACATACTGCGGCAGTTTGTTCATAGACCATCCCCCGTTTCCATGGTTACTGATCGTCACTTTACAACACCCATACTTTCTATACGCACTTTGACAGTTACGTTAATGACCGCCTGCGATAGCGCTTGTCCCCACTGATCTTCAACTTTTTTGTAAGGCTTGTAAGCGAACGCTTGCGCATAAATGCCTAGTCCGATCGGATCAATGTGATGGGATTGAAATTTGCTGATGAGGCGCTCAATTTGCTTTTTTAACTGCTCGGCAATTGCCTTCTCCAGTTCAGCAGAATTATTTTTCACATCGTAGGGAAACAATCGTTCTGTCAATACAACAGAGAATTGGATAGCCAAATCGAATCGAAACCTATCATCGTGAAAGTAGGTTTTAATTTGGGCATTTGTCTTATTGGTGTTAAAACTTAATTTGTTAGTATTGAGCGGACCTCGTTTGGGATGCCCAGGAATTGTAAGTGACAGGCTGACCGGCTTGTTGGCTTTATTTTGCAAAATTTGCATCAGAATGGTCTCTTGCGCATTCAGGGAATCGGTATATTTACCCTGATGATCCAGTAGGGCTGACCCGCTTAATCTAATTTCATGATCCAACTGAACTTCAGCGATAGCGGGTGTTTTCCCTTTTTCAAATCGCAACCGATGCATATCTTGAAATGTTGTTTTTACGGTTTCAGATCTTTCGCTCTTCGTATCCACCATACCCCGAAGCAGCAAAGGGAGGAACGGTTCATCCTTTTGATTCAGATAAATGATTTCGGACAGCGGGCCATCGTACATGATTAGTCTGCAGGTTAGGGGGTTTTTCGCATCTCGGGAAAAAACGTCTAGTATCCTAAACCAGTCATCATGCTCCACAAGACGCTTACTGACAAGCATCACAAGTACCTTTCTGCCTTGAAAAACGGCAGGCCAATGGGCGTCCGATTGTTGTCTTGTCTGTCCCAGCGTTTGAGCGGTGACGTCAAGCTTATAGGTTTTCTTCTGGGCACTACTGCTGAATACAGGGAGCGCAACATAGGTGTGCAAGTTGTTCTTCTCGTCGAGATCAAAACCGGCCAGAAGCGGGAACGCGGCATCCTCGAGATCCAATCGATCATTGCATCCTGAAGTGCTTATCATGACGGCAATAATCAGGAGATGTATCCAGTGTTTGTTCATGCTTTCTTCCTCTGAGAGAAACGGTCAAGCAGCCAGATACACATGAGCAAGATGATGGGAAAGACATATTCAACGCCGATGCCGACTCGGAGGAATAGACGCTCCATATTTTCATTTTGATGTAAGCTAGGCATGAAAAAGCAGGAACCTACAGCGAGCATAAGCCATAGGGCACGGAAGTGATTACGCTCACTCTGCATTCCTGTCAGCCAATTAGTACAGTATGCGCACATATACAGGGCAGGAATCCAACCCAGTGAAAATATTAACAAATAGAACGCAATATAGATGACCTCAATCCGTTCTACAAATTTGAATTCAATGATTCTTAATACATTGATCGCAGGTTCATTGTATGTATCAATTTCGTCAGGACTGAAATATACGTAGCAAACCATCGTCACAAACAGATGTAAGAGCAGCGTCAGTGTATTAGAGATTGTCATGGCTTTAGAAGCTTGCCGCTTATTCTGTATAAATGGGTACAAAATAAATGTCGTAACAAAGCCCAGAAAGCAATAGAGCCCAAACGGAACACCTGCGCTTATAGGTCGCCATCCTTCCCCCGCTATGGGAAGCAAATGAAGCCAGTGAGCCTCTTTCAGCGGAAGTAAATAAACAAATGGAATCCATAACGAAAGGAGATAAGTAATCTCTGCATATCTGCCTATGATTCTTATCCCCGAAATAGCGATTACATACGTGGGGATCAGCAGCATCAGGATAATTAAATAGGCAGACGTTTGCGGTAAAAGCCATTCTTTCGTAATTAGTGTCGTTTGAATAAGGCAGCTGTATGCAAAATAAAGGAGATAAAGAAAAAGCACGATCGCAGCCGCTCTCCCTGCCCACTTGCCCCCATACCTCGTTAACAGATCCAGCAAAGTACCGTCTGGTTGTCGACTCATCACCTTAATAACAGCCAAGCTTGCAATCACGGTAATAAACCATCCGATGATCAGCGAGATCCATCCGTCCGTGCCTGCATGTTCGAATAATATTCGCGGCAGCGCGAGAAAAAAGACGCTCACTTGCAGGCCTGAATTTATCAGGATATATTGCAGGCTGGTAATCTTATTGTTCGCAAATCCACTCATTCCCCATCACCTTTTGGACGATTATTTCCCTGCCTAATGGTTTGTATCGCTTTGGTTGACACTGGGCGTTTGCGCATGAGCCAAACCGGCAATCGCACGAATGCATCCTTCCATTCAACAAAGCGAATCGGTGCGAGCGGAGTACTATAAGGGGTTCCGAGCGACTCAAGTGAAATGAGATGTCCAATCATGGTCATCATGCCAATAATGATGCCTACAAACCCGAACATGGCAGCCGCAATCATCATGGCAAAGCGGATGAGGCGAATAGCTGCGACCATGTCATAATTGGGAAGGATGAAAGAAGCAATAGCGGTAAAAGAAACGACAATTACCATGATATTGTTGATGAGTCCCGCTTGTACAATCGCTTGTCCGATGACAATGCCGCCAACGATCCCAACAGTTTGCCCGACTGGAGCAGGTAAGCGTATGCCTGCTTCACGCATCATTTCCAGGGTAATCTCCATAATGACCGCCTCTACGAATGGAGGAAACGGAACCCGTCCTCTGAACTCCCCAATGGTGAGCAGCAGCTTCACGGGTATGATCTCAAAATGATAGGAAATAACGGCAATATAGAACGCCGGTAAAAACACAGCAATGAAAAAGGCGAACATTCTTAATAGACGAATAAAAGTAGCAATCGACCAGCGTGTGCTGTAGTCGTCGACGCTTTGGAAGAAGGAAGTGAAGGTTGCAGGACCAACGATTACACTAGGAGAGCGATCCACGACGACAACAATTCTTCCTTGCAAAATTTGTGAAGCGGCTGCATCCGGTCGTTCTGTCAATATAAATTGGGGAAAAGGTGAGTAGGGATTATCCTCAATATATTCCGCCAGTTCACCGGTATTGATGACGGTATCGACATCTAATCTAGCAATCCGGTCTTCTAACTCCTGAAGAACCTCTGGATGTGCGACATCCGCCAGGTAGAGAACGGATAAGATGGAATTGGATCTTCGTCCTACGGTGAATTCCTTTATTTTCAATTCCCTGTTGGAAATATAGCGCCTGATTAAGGCGATATTTTGAGAACCAGTCTCGACAAAGCCTTGATGCGCGCCTTTTATTGAAGCTTCGATGGAGGGATCTTCGATGGCACGCTGCGGCCAACCTTGCGTATCCAAGGCATAGGTCTCCAAACGCCCATTCACAAAAAGCACGCTGCGCCCTTGCAAGATCGAGTTCTCGATCTGCCCCCATGCGTTCAATTTTTGAATTTGACCAATCGATAACCGGAAACTGCCGTCGGGGTTGGTTATTTCGGAATCGTATTCAAGTGGACGTAACACATTATTGTTAATCGAGCTTTTATCGACAAGTCCCTGCAGATAAACGAGCGCTGCTTGCTCCTCTGTATGTTTGATCGTAAGTTCTCGTACAACGAGATCAGGAGTCAGCGTGAAAATTTTGTTCAGATCCGCTAAGTTCTGTGATAAAGACAGCCCAATGAAATCGTTAGAATAATTCTGAGGTTTTGCTTGCGGAACTGTGCGGTACTTTTTCATTAAGAACCAATTCGAGTATCGCATCGTGGATGACTCCGTTCTCCATAATTATTTATACATATTGTGTTCTGAGTTGGTAAAATTATTCAAACTCTTTCCTAATACAGGTTTATCGTTGAATACTAAGGTTACTCAGCAGGATAGGATGGTAGTGGATTTCGATTCGGTTAGAAATCATTTGAAACCAAACATCGGTTTTGTGATTTTTTTTATGAATCGACGATCTTGCTTTAACTTGTGCCAATCAACAAATGCAAAAAAAACAGCGTTTAACTTATCCAAAGTTAAATACTGTTCTTACTTTTATGTATCGGAGGCCTTTCCAATTTCTAACTGCAATTTCAGCTAGATTTGAAAATTAATATGAGAATTGATAATTCCACTTGAATCCGCCGTAACAACTGATAGCTTGTTAACCCCCTTTTTCCACAGCTTTTATTGTTAATAAGAGCCTGCAAAGGAACGACTTTCTCATTTAGATAAATAGTTGCATCCGTCTCAAGTTGGATACGACGATATTTATTCACTTTCCCTTCAGGATTATGAATGAATATTTCCATAGCCCGAGGGAGTGTCGCGGGCTGACGAATAACAAGGGTAGTGCCAAGATCTTGAGAGGTTAATCCCGTATATTGACTACTATATTCTTTAATTAATTGAGGTGCTCTTAAGACTAAATCGGCCAAAATTTGTGCCCAGGCGAAGTAACGAATAGCCAACCGGTTAATCATATTAAAAATACTTTCAAATTCGAATACTCTTAGAGCTTGAACAATTCCTACTATAATTTTGCTGAACGGTAAAGAAATATGACCAAGATTAATATTATATTTTTTACCAAGGAGACTAATACTAAATTTAAGCGGGAAACCGAGACTACCACTTAGTTTTTTTAATAAATGATTGGTAAGACTATCAAGCGTTAATTGTAAAACTGCGTTAAATTATGCTCTTTGAAAGAGTCCAATAAGATTTTCGCATCCAACTTCCACGAGCCCAGGGCTCTGTTTATCTCAGATAAGTTATTACTTTCAAGAGAACTACGAATACGATTTAGCGCAGTACGAATGTTCCCCTCTAACTTACCTACAAGCATATCTTTCACCTTTCTAGGCGAACTCCTATATACTGGATCCTGATTTAATAATCTTTTTGCTTCATTAACGAATAGTCCTACGAGCGTTTGTAGTGATATGTTGTTCGAAAGATTAATCAAATCATCTCTCATACCTTTGACCAAACCTTGTATCTGCACAAGAAAACTTGCGACTTGTTTTTTAATAAAATCAAGTACAGAAGCTATAATTTCACGTATCATTGTAGAACCAAAGTTAAGCATTGGATCTAACATGTGTTTTGCAATATTTTTTGTAAGATTAACTACCTCGTTTTCTTGCGGTATCCACAACGGATTATTAAGGTTTGTCATATATTGTTCCGTTCTACCCGCTCCTATCGGCGTAAATATTTTTTTCGCACTGCCGTATATATCTTTTGAGATAACCGGCCTTCTTAGTATTTGACCTATCGCTTTTAATGCCACTTTAAGGGAACGAAAGTAAATATCACCAAAAATAACAGTTCCATTTAACCACGTAGTAAGCTGATTTTCGGATAATTGTTCAGCAGCTTGAATGAGTTTGTTTGGAATTTGTTCTTGAACAACTGTCAAAATCGCCTCACTAAGATAAATTAATGGTCTTCCTATTAGTGGAAGTAATGCTGACGATACTCCTTCCATCAAAACCATTCACTGATCTTCATTCGAAATATTCCCATTTATTAAAGAGGTCAAAACATGGTCGGTTACAATAGTAGTCATTGGAAACAGAGCCGATTGTATCAATATCGATATTTCTTGCTGTCCAGTAAAACGTTGTCCAATCCTATTTTTTAGATTCGCGCTAAGTTGCCTTTCCAAAATTAACGATAGATCCGAGCGGATATATTCTATATAAATATCCTCTGGTGAGATTGACTCCGGAAGGTAGTTGAGCAGCAAACGTACACGTTCAGTTGGTGATTCACTGAAAAAAAATTTAGTATATAGTTGTTCAAGGAAATACGGTACGTCAGTTTCTCGGTCCAGTAGCGACGATAACGGTTCTCCTAGTAGATAATTTTTCAAATCATTTAGTGTAAGTTCTTCACTCTCAGGTTTCTGTAGCTGTGTGTAAATCCATGATCTAACTCTTTCCGGAATCGGAGAAGTCACCTTCGGCTCTCCATAAAAAAAAGAAGTACCATCGGCAAAACTTCGTGACAACACCTCTAGTAAAGTTAAACATGCCCACAGTGCAGAGATGTTTTGCAACCAACTGTTGATTATATTGGCATGTATACGAGGTGTAATTTGATTTGCATTTTGCACAAATTTCTGAGTATATGATCTCAACTCTTTTGCTTCCATTGGTGTCGTCTCGATTAATCGTAATAATGATAAGACATCTCCTGAGGACCTCAAATTACTATTATTAAGTAGATTTTGTATAAACGTACCTGTAGATTGAGAAATTCTCCGTAAAATCCACCACTGTCCTTCTCCGATAAATATTTCTATAACTGACCTTCGTATTTCATAAGCCGGATCGGATGAATTATCATAATGTTTTAACCTAAACCCTAGTTCATAGGAGAGTCGAAAAACGTTTCGAAACATAAATTCAAGTTGGAAAAAGCTGTCTCTCGATAAGCCAAGTTTCTTAACTTCGCGTAAAACCTCATATATAAAAATGTCGGAGAGACGTTGTACTACTCTTCGGAGGGAGTCTATATTTGCCTTTAAGTAACAGCGATAACCTCCTCCAACAATGAATCCATATCCCGCATCACACACCAATTCAAATCCTTCCGCTCCAAAAATATCAAATGTCGCGATTAAATCAGCATACGCCATTACTGCAACTGCTAATTGCCCATACAGTACGCCTTCTATTTGTATCTCATCCATGATTGTTTTAAATAATTGTCCCGCTGGACCGCTCATTTCCGGCCTTTGTGTTACACGGTTGATAATTTGTCCGACCGTTAAATCTGATTCAAGTCCAATAGCAACAGCAGCCTTTAGAACGGCATGGACCCTTGTAGCTAAACCAATCTCTTCAAAAAAATTTAACGGTGTCTGCAATTGAACGATAAGACTACCCTCTAATGTACCTTTAATAAAAAAGTCAAGTTTTGCCCATTTATTTAATGTTAGGCTTATTCTTTCCCCTACAGCTCCCACGACTTCAATGCCTTCGTTTATACCACGCCTATGGATAGAACGTGCCAATAAAAATCATCTCGTTAGGATTTATCGGCATACAAATTTTTATCTCCTTCCTACATAAATCCAGGTTATTTACTATGGTAGGGACAAAATGAAGGCCGTTATTATTTTGAACACATCTCCTATATATGAATGATCCAATTAATAATGACCGAGTCCAGATTAGATAACTCCTGTTCCTGCAAGAGAGGAGGGTACGTGACGGATCCATCTTTTTTGACTCCACGATCTAGAGCACACACAGCTGATGTTTGCGATTGAAATAGATGACGCGGCCATGTTGTTAGGCACAGCCGCTATGTTCACTTGTATCATCTTACACATTCCACTTTCTTTTTGAATTTAAATATTAAGCAACGACTATTACATTAATTACGATATTCCAATGCTGCTATCGATCAACTTGGCATTGTCCAGCCCTGAGCTGTTGGTTATTCCTAAGCGAAGCCGTTCTGAATATGATCGTGATCGCAAGTGCCTGATTAACCAGAATTCCTCGAAATTCAACATGATCACCTATAAAAGCCGCGTCTATCTCTTTATCGCCGCCATATCCTTGTCCCCTCTCCATCGCAATATATTCTATCAAATCGTTCTCCCAATATTCTCTCAAACTTCGCCAATTTCTGTCGAAAAATAGAAAAGCAGAGAGAATGTCTTCTCCCTGCCAAACTTTTTTGTTGCTACTTCATATTGGTCTGGACATAATTTCTTAAAATCTTCATGATCATCGTGACACCCTCTGCTCTTGTAATATCTTTTGAGCCTTTAAAAGTTCCGTCAGGATATCCTACTAATATACCATTTGTAACAAGTTTGTTTACAGCATTTACTGCCCAAGTAGAGATAATGGATTTGTCATCGAAGTTATTTTGAGCATTTGACTGATGCAGAACATTTGAGTAAGCATTAGACATCAAAACAGCTGCTTCCTCTCTTGTTAAATACCTAGTAGCTTTTGCATAATATAGGCCATTGTCTGATTCGCCAGCCATGATTCCATTCGCAAATGCAGAAGCTATATAGCTTTGTGACCAGACCGGGATCGAATCCCAATCTGTAAAATAAGCCTTTGCCTTAATCATTTCATCCTCAGTTGCAGAAGCTAATCCCAGATTCCTAACCAATATAGCTATGAATTCCATACGGCTGGTCGATTGGTCAGGCGCCATTGTAGTAGTGGAAACTCCATTTACTAACCCCAATTCAACAGCAGCAGCTAGATCGTTTTTTGCCCAGCTCTCTTGAACATCAACAAATTTTTGTAACGTTCGGTCTACTTCGCTTGGCGTCATAGGTTTTTCAAGAATTTGCTGTTGGTATTGTGTCAAAACGGGTGCTAAAGAAGTTGCCGTAGGGGTAGGAGGTGTTGTTGATGGAGTTGTGTTGTTGCTTCCCCCATTGCTACCACCATCACTACTGTTACCATTACTGCCAGCACTAGTGTTAACATTGCTATTACTATCTCTTCTTGGATTTACAGCAATTCTAGCTACTCTTGTATCTTTACTGTTATTTGTTCCGATCGAATCCATTGCAACACTATAATAGTAGGATATATCCGCAAAAACTGTAATTGGAGTATATGTGGAAAGGTTTGTTCCCACTTTCTCATCTACCGAAACATCTATAAGTCCAGTTGTATTTTTGTACCATTGGTACGATAGAGTGCCACCATTCGTAGAAGCTGATTCGACAAATAGATCCGTTGGGATTGCTCCTTGTGTGTAAGTTGCATCTTGTGGTTCGGCTGAGATCGTCGGCGGCGTTGGAACATTTACCGAAACGATGGCAACATTTGAAGCTGTTGTGTTTGTTTTCAAACCGGCTACACCACTGTTTGTATTGGTTACAACGCTGTAGTAGTAATATGTGCCTGTTTGATTAACGCTTGGCGTATAAGTTGAATTTGTTTCACCTGTTAAAATAGTACCACCGGTGTTTGAGTTTGCAGTATTGGCATACCACTGATAAGACAATTTGCCCCCATCAGTTGTATTGGCTAGTACTGTTAGTACGGCTACGTTACCCCCTAGCTTGTATGATGTATCTTGAGGTTGAGCTATGATACTTGGTTTCTCGGCATTTTTATTAATGGTTAAAACCAGCACATTTGATGTCGCTGTTGCCGTATTTGTTGGTAAGATAAGGTTGTTTGTCACTTTGCTATAGTAATAATAAGTTCCGGCATTCGATGTATCTGGTACATACGATTTACTGTTTGTTCCCACTTGTTTATCAGTATCAGAATTAGGAGTTGAAGATAACGCCTCATACCATTGATAAGACAATGTTCCCCCATCGATTACATTGGCTGTTACCATTAATGGTTTGCTCGTCAAATCATCGAATTGGTTAACCGTACGAGTAGAAGGGGATACACTTACAGTAGGAGTTGATGCAAGTCCCACTACTTGAATTTTAGCTAAACTGGATTCTGTGCTTGTTAAATTGTATGGCGATAGGGTATTCGTCACCACAACATAGTAGTAGTAGATACCTGAAGTTCTGGTATCCGGTGTGATCTCTGCTGAAGTAGCAAGAAGTGTATCTTTTACAATATCAACAGTACCGGTTGTGTTTTTATACCATTGGTAAGACAAATTACCACTATCGGTTGGATGATTTACTACAATCGTCAAATTTGCAGGATCAGCATTTAAGCTATAAATTGCCCCCTGTGGCTGTGTTGTAATCGTTGGAGCCTGTGCAGGATTGGGTCCGGTCAGAGAGATCGGCTCTACTGGTACAAAGCTTGGTGTAATGGTTGTTGCATTTGAAGGCATTGTAAATGTTGTACTTGGGGATATGCTATCTGCAAATGTTCCGTCATTGGATGAGCTCCAACCCGAAAACGCATATCCTGGCGCCGGTATAGCAACCAGATTTACGATATCATCAATCTTGTAATTACCGGCTATACGGTTAGAAACAGAACCTCCGGTAGCTTGAGTGATGGTGAGCGCTTTTGATCCATCGACTACAACCACATTTACAGTGGCAACATAACTACCGTCGTAAGTGGTAGCCGTGATTTGAGTGGTTCCGACTCCTTGTGCCGTTATATTTCCGCTATCATCTACATCCGCTACATCCACATTGACTGCTTTCCATTTAACCGCCGGAATTGTTGCATTAGCAGGTGTAACAACTGCTTGTAGCGTAGCGTTGTTATGACTTGAATCGTTAATATTAAGCGTTAAAGTGCCCGATGTTGGACCCGATCCTACAAAATCGGAACTTGCAGATGTGACCGATACACCGGTCACATATACATGACTGAGAGTTTGTATGGGATCTGCCGTATTCGGTGTAGGAATTACATCCGGATAAAAGGTTACAACATCCTGCGTTTCCTGATTTAAATTCGACTCTGTTGTTGAAATCGTAAAATAATAAGATTTAGCGTTGCTGCTTCCAAAACGAACATTTTTTAAATCAAATGTGTAATTATAGGAAGCGTCAGCTGTATGGCCAACCGTGCCCAGATTTTTAGTATCTAACACTTTTCCTGTAGGACTATCTTCAGTTACTGTAAGCGTAACATGAGCCGGTGTTTTGGAATAATTGGAAACCCTTGCTATCACATCGACCAAATTGTTGTTTTTGTACATAGTTAATGCGAGTCCTACATCAGGTACTCCAAGAGTGATCGTTTGCGCGTTGTCCGAAAGTTCAGTTTCGCCGGTTTGAGTTGCTGTTACGGTAATGGTTGCCTGACCCGTTATGGACGAAATATCCAGTGTGTCGTCAAATGTGCTGGTCGCACCCGGTGCAATATTACAAGTTACCTCTTTGTTAATAAGGGTTTTACTGCCATTGGTCGCAGTTAAGCGGAAACTGGTCAAAACATTCTCCCCATTGTTGGTTATGGTATACCTAACAGGCAGTGAATTAGCGGTTGCATAAACATTTGTAAAGACATTCGCATACAAATAGTCCATGGAGATGTTTTTTATAGGTGGAATATTTGCAAATCCAATCGAATTTGTGGTTGTGTCCGAAGCATCATCATATTGACTCAGATTCGCCACAAAATTCCAAGTGCCATCGTCCATAAGCGCGACATCCATGAACCGAATAGCATTAGAGCCCGTACTCGTATACAGCTTTATAGGGTTACTTGCTGTACCGTCAGCGTTGATTATGGACTCATATACGGTTGTTGTTTTGTCGCTGTTTGCTCTCATCCAAACAATCGCCGTTTTGCTGGCATTGGAAACAAGCCTATACGATGAGTTAAATGCGTTGTTTGCTCCCGGCTGCAGTGTTGTCAGATTTCCTCTTGCTACATCGTATCTGTAAACGTAATTGTCGGAAGACCAGTAAACAGCACCGTTGTAAAATTTAACATCTGAAGCGATATCACCCGCGTTGGAAATCGCACTTGCATGGCCGTCTTGAATCAGATAAATATTTGGAGTGCCTTCAGGCGCTTGTGTCGAATAGGCAACGTCCAGGTGACCATCCACATATCCCGCCGCTATATCTGTAATATAGTCCTTGGTTGTATATACAGAAGCAGCCACAGACCATGTGTCATTTTGTTGCGTTCTCTTGAATATGTTGTAGCTGCCAGATGCACCAGTAGCATCATTGGCATCGTTGTTAACCCAAACAACAACTACGTTTCCTTTACTATCTGAAGTTAGCGTTGGATACATATCCAAAAGACTATTATTTGTTAAAAACTGTTGATTTTCAAATACACCGGTTGTTTTGTTAAATTGAGCAAAAGCAATTTCGCTATTTTGTACGGATTGTGTTAAAAGCGCATTGGGATCCGTTCCGGTTGCCCGAAATCTGGATTTTTGCCAAGTTACATATAATTCGCCATTGATAACAGACGCTTTTGCAAAGAAATCGGATGTTTGACCTTGCCATACAGGGCGTGGTTCACTCCAAGTACCGTTATCATAAATCGAATAGTTCAACACAACGTTATTACCGGTCGTTTTTGTGGCATCGTCTGCTTGGAACAGCATGACAAGTTTGTTGTCCAGTTTAACGATTTGCGAAGTGGTAGACGGCATAACAGAGCTTTGCAATGTTTGCATCGGATCAGATGAGCCTCTCAACAAGGAAGGTACGGCTTTTCCACCGCCGTTCCAGGCACTGGTTTTCTTGGTGTAATCCCGAGACATCAGCGATAATTCTTTGGCAATGTCAGGGTCTTGTGATCCCGGAGCCATCAAAAGACTTCTCGCAGCGGGTCCATTATTCCACAGTGTTGCTCTGTAATTGGCAAAGCTCCATTTCCAATCGAAAAAGAATAGCAAATACAAATGAACATAGGCTTCTGCGTTAAACACACCATTGTTCGAGAGATTGGAGTTGACGGTAATCACCAAACTGGCATCTCCGCCAACGCCAACGCTGGCCAGACCTTTAACCCCAGCTCCGCCTTCTGCATCAAGACTAAATGTAATACCCAAAGTACCGTTGTATATTCTTTTCTCCGCAATGTCATCGTATGTTGTACCTATTGCGGTATTCAGGTGTAGACCCGCTGTTATGGAGAAATAGCAGGGAACAGGACCTACGCCAAAAACAAAGGTTTTATTCGCTACAGCATTAACGTCTACGATGATACCACCGCTGCTAGACAATTGTTTTCCAAATACATCGTATTTGACTTCAAAATATCCGAACGTAGTAGCCGTAGTTTTGAAAGATTTTTGTGTTTCAAAAGCTCCTTTGCTTAGAACATATTTATCCTTATATTTTTGATTTACCCATGCTGAACCTGCCTTGCTTGATTTAGCTAAAGCAAAATCTTGTTTAAGCTGCTGCCATGCAGACGGCATGCCTGGAGGAGGACTCTTTTCTAACAAATCGGTTATAGAAAGTCCTATCACTCCTCTGTATGTCACATCTCCATTTGGATCTATCTCCTTCACGGATTGTACAGATACAGGTCCTGCAGAAACGTCAAAGTTAGGAGGATAGAACTTGGATGACTTTCCGGACGAACTTCCGCTGGCAGGCGGAGCAGGTGCAAACCTGCGTTGTTTTTCTAAAGATGAGGTGTAGGGACGGATAAAAACTTTGATGTTAAGCAAAATCGGTGTAGACTCTGTGCCATCACTTGATACAAGTTTTAAATATACCGGCTCTCCTCCGGTTAAAGTTGAATTAAGCGTTGAAGGCGCAAAATTAAAGTTGCCATCATTGCTAACGATTCGTTTTCCTGATGTGCGCGGGTTAGCAGATGCATCGCCTTGCTGATATAAAACATAAGCCCCCGTACTTGCAGGAGTACGGCTTTGCCAATTTGCGCGTACGGTAAGCTTGAGCATATCACTTCCGGGATAACTATAATTTGCTACCACACTTCTTAGATCCTGGTATTTCACCATATCATCAGCCATTTTAACATAGGGTTTGCCATCACCGGCATCCGTAGTTAAAAAGAATACACTTTGACCGGAGATCAATACATTGGTATGCTGCTCAAGTTTCCGATATCCGGAACTGGTTATAGCAATATCTTTAATACCAAAACCTTTGTCCCCATAATATTTGAGTACATTGCTGCCATTTAAGTTATACGTATTGCCTTCAAACTGAATAGAGGCGTTTGTTAGTATATTGCCGGTAGTTGCGTCTTTTACAATCATATTCGTGGCTAATTTGTCCAATAATTGGCTGCTAATGCTGCTAATTGATGAATACTTCACCGTAAACGGATCAAAAGCAGCGCCAGGAAGATTGATACTATCACTGATTGTAGCCGTATAGGCTTTATTTTCTGTTAGAGGAGAGGTTGACACTACATAGGTAAAGCCGTTATCCGTAGTTTGAACATCGGTTACACTGGCGCTATTATCCAATTTAATACTTGATGCGCTAAGTCCCGTTACCCGTGCACTAAGTTTTACGACAAAAAAGCTTTGTGTAACACCTTGAAGCGTTGCAGGTATATGAACCGGAGGTCCGCTTGAAATTTTGCGAATAACGTTATTATTAGTATCTGCTATGTATACATTCCCAGCGCTGTCAACAGCCACACCATAAGGAGAATAGAGCTCTGCCGTTGCTGGAGGTCCGTAATCGCCACTGTAACCAGGCGTACCCGTTCCGGTAATGGTGGAAATGTTTCCGCCACTTATTTTGCGTATACGGGAGGATTTATTAAATGCTTCTGCAGTATAGATATCACCGGAACTGACAATAGCTAGATCATCAGTCCAAACCCATTGTTTTCCTAATGCAGGTCCATCGGGATTACGTTTGGCATCCAAAGCTGTTTGCTCTTGTTGGATGTTTCCAGCAATTGTGGAAACATATCCGTTGCTTAATTTGCGTAAACAGCCTTTTCTTCCATCCCCTATATATACACTACCGGCACTGTCAACACCTACAGAAACAGGCCCAAGGAACCCTGCTTTAGTTAGCGCATCTATTGGCCCTCTATCATCACAATCTCCATTATTGTAATTTGCGTAGTCACCCGTTCCGGCAATGGTGGAAATTTTTCCGGCACTTACTTTGCGTATACGGTTGTTTTCGGTATCCGCTATATATATATTACTGGCACTGTCAACAGCAAGACCACTAGGTAAGTTAAGTTGTGCCGATATTGCAGGTCCATTATCGCCGCTAAATCCTGCTGTACCCGTTCCGGCAATGGTGGCTATATTTCCGTTTTTATCTACTTTGCGTATACGGTTGTTGCCACGATCTGCAAAATATACAATACCAGCACTGTCAACGGCAATACCATAAGGTCCATTGAGCTGTGCCGATGTTGCAAGTCCGTTATCGCCGCTGTATCCTGCTGTTCCCGTTCCGGCAAAGGTTGAAATGTTACCGTTTTTATCTATTTTGCGTATACTGGCACTTTCTGTTATGTATACACTACCTGCACTGTCAACAGCTAAACGACGAGGTTTATCAAGCTGCGCCAATGTTGCAAGGCCGCCGTCGCCGCTATATCCTGCTATACCCGTTCCGGCAAAGGTTGAAATGAAGGGTAGATTTGCAGCAAGTGGTTGAATCGAGAGGGCTCTATAGGTATTTGCACTGACATCGCTATTGGTTGTTGCACTGACCACTAGATTAGGACCCTTCAATTGGGGCGCATTCGAATCATTGACGCTAAATAGCTGAGTGGTATTTTCAGTCTGTTGTGCTAAGATCTCATTGATTGAAGCAACAACAGATTGAGTAGGATCGTCGTTGCTAAAACCCACAGCTAAAACTGGTTCAGCTATAAGCGTAGTTAATATTGTTATAGTAGTAATAAGACTTAAAATTCGTTTATAAAACATATTAACCTCCATCACACTTTAATAGTCTTCATACCGATTGGAATCGGAATAGATATTAGTAAAATCAAGTAACACCAGAGATGTAGCTTATCCTACCGGATGCAAACATCAGACTCCGCGATTTTCCATTGAACGCATTCTCTTTCCTCCCTCGTATCGTTCTATCCTGTTAAAATCCATTCTTGCTTCAAATAATCGAAGACGAATTCACTGACTAGTAAGATTCTACCAAACCGTTCTCTCAAATTTCTCACAAAACCGCGAACCCTGTCGAAACAACAAAAAAAGCAGAGAGAATATCGTCTCTCTGCTAGACATTTTTCATATGACTCTTCCCCGCATCATGCCAAATAAGACACAATCCGGCTTTTCATCTCCTGCGATGGCTCCATTCCCATTTCCAATCGAATGGCAGCTTCGTACTTCGCATAATGCTTGGCTATTTTCTCCTTGTTCACGAATCTCCAATAAAGGTCCAGCAGTATCTGATTCATTTCCTCATGCAGCGGATACAAAGATAGATAAGCTTCTAGCCTATACTCTGACTTTTTCCATTCTTCTCTGACTAGATCCAATTGAATCAAGCTGCGCGTAAGCACTGTATACTGTTTGCAAAATCCTTCCTCCAACGGTGCTTTCCATAAATAATCCTTGCCCTCCAGCAGCGGACCTTTGTAGAGTGACCATAACTGTTCCAATTTCGAAGTATCCTGCGATCGTTCCGCGAGGGAAAAGTCGTATCTCCCATATTCCAGCACATCATACAAATGATCTGCCGGTTCCAGCATATACCCCTCATGTGTTTTCTGAATGTCTATATCGATCTCTTGTTCTTTCAGAAGTTTCTTCAAGCGATAGATCGTGTTATGCAAATTATGCGATGCCCGATCCTCAATCATTTCCATCCATAGCACATCTGCTAAACGCCACTTGCTCAAATCTTGACCGGGATGACAGAGAAAAAAAGCGAATAATTCCTCCGTCTTGCGTGTTGGAAAGCGCACCAGCCCTCCTTCCCGATTTCGAACCTCGAATCCTCCAAAGCATCGAATAGAAGCTGCGCCGGTCTGCCGTTCATCAGGAGTTCGATGCAGCTTGATCAACCTGTTTGCGATCCGATCGATCGCGACTGGCATCACGGGCTTTAAGATGTAATCGAAGGCATACACCTTAAATGCTTCTAGCGCATAATGTTTAAAAGCCGTCGTGAAGATAATTTTCGTATGTTCGGACACTTCACAGATCTTTTCTGCTAGCTCTAGCCCGTTCATCCTTGGCATTTCCACATCGAGGAAAGCGACATCTGGCTGAAGCTCCGTTAGGCAGGATAACGCTTCAAGTGAACTTGTAAAAGTGCCTATAATCGTAAAATGTCGGTTTTGACCAATGACATATTTCATTAAATTCAAAATGGGTGTTTCATCCTCAACAATGATCGCCGTATACAATCTCATCCCTCCTCCGTTTTATTCCTGTAGCTTTTTACGGGCAAATACATCGTTATTTGGGTTCCATGTCCCATTTCCGAGCTAATTGTCAACGATGTCCCGGGCAAAGCATCCAGACGTTTGCGTATATTATAAATTCCGATGCCGAAGTCCCTCCGCTCTCCCTGGGACAAGTGGTGCAGCCGATCGACCGGTATACCAATGCCATCATCTTCGACTACCACTCGGATGTAATCATCCACCTCGTTGATCGACAGTGTCACCTTGCCTTGCCCTTCCTTTTCGAACAAACCATGCCGGATCGCGTTCTCCACAAGCGGCTGAATGCATAACGAAGGAATTTCTACATACTCTATACCTTCATCGCAATAAAAGTCATACTCAAATCGTTCTCCGAAACGGGCTTTCTCGATCTCTACATACGCCTGGATCAACTCCATTTCCCTGTATAGTGGGACGAAAATCGTGGAACGATCCATATCCAGTATATAACGCAGATATTGACTGAGCATGGATAATAAATATGCCGCTTTTTCTCCATCCGTATAGCAGAACGAAATAACGCTACTCAAGGCGTTATAGAGAAAATGCGGTTTGATCTGCGCTTGATAGAATGCCTGCTCATGGCGGATCGCATCCTGGAGCGATGTTTTTACCGCGATCAAGGTATGGATTCTTGCAAGGAGAGTCTCTGCATCGAATGGCTTGGTCAAATAATCGTTGGCTCCAGCCCTGAAGCCAAGCGCAATGTCCTGTGGGGTATCCTTGACCGTTGCAAACAAAATGGGCAGGTCGATAATAGAATGGTTGCTTCGTAGTCGTTGGCACAGCTCGATGCCTGAGATGCCGGGCATCATGACATCCAGAATAACCAGATCAATTTGAGGATACGCTTCTATTTTGTCCAATGCTTCTTTGGCAGAGAATGCGGTGATGACATTGTACGGCTGCCGTTCCAAAATGTTCAACAATGTATGGATATTGGAAGCTTCATCATCGACGATCATCACCGTATTATCGTGCCCCTGCCAAATATCCAGTTTCTGATCGTTACTGTCATTTCGCTGCTGTTCTTCCAAGGTATGCGCAGTTTCACGGTTAGTCGGCGCTTGAACTGCTGCTGGCAACGTAAACGACATGCGCGTACCCTGACCGACCTCCGACCAATCGACCCAAATTTCTCCACCCATCTGCTCAACTAACTTTCGGCTAATGTATAAACCGACGCCCATACCTGTATACCCATCCTTCGGCAATGGCTCGTCGAGCTGCTCGTAATATTCAAAAATGACGGCGTGCTTATCCTTGGGAATCCCCGTTCCAGTATCCATCACAGAAATGGTTACGGTATTTAGTTCGACGCTCGACATCACTTTGATCGATCCTTTATCCGTATGCTTGATGGCATTGCTAATCAGATTGTACACAATTTGCCGCAACCGGTTTTCGTCAGCTTGCACCCAGACATCAGGACAGACTTGATTATCCAGCTTCACGGACTTGCCCAAAAGTTCAAAGCGCTGCACATCGAATACAATTTGCGCTACCACCTTGACATCTACAACTGTTGGGTGCAAGAGCAGCTCGCCATGCTTCAATCGCGAAACATCAAGCAAATCATGAATCAGCATAGATAGTTTAATAGACGTATCCTTGATCAGCCAAAGATTTTGCTTTTGCTTTGATGTTAAATGGTTCTCCTCGTCATCCAGCAGGTGAGATGCCAAATTCAAAATGCCATGTAGGGGAGTCTTGAGCTCGTGAGACGTGTGCAATAAAAACTCATCCTTGCGTTCATTGGCAACCGCCAACTGCTTCGTCAGTATCTCCGCCTTTTCATAAGCATTCGAGAATCGTATGGCGAGTAAAATATTCATGAAAATGATGAAACCAATTACCCCGATTTTCCCAGCCAGATCGGTTGGAACTGCATTCTCCGAATAAAGACTTCCGTCCACTAGAAAGATCATCAACGAAATGCTTCCCCCAATAAAAAGCATCAGTTCCTTCCGATCAGATGAACCGCCTTGGCTTCGGACGCACAAATATACCATTCTAGCGATAATGTAAAGGATAACGAAGAATAAGTATAGAAAAAAAACATATTTTATATTGATATGTATACGATAAGGAAGCGCAATAACCCCTGTAATATAAAGGGCTAGCGGAGCCAGTATCCACTTCATTGTCCGAACCGACATGAGGCGGGCTTCGACGGAACAAAAAAATAGGATAATTACCACTGCGCTAATAAATTCACTTAAATCCAGTAGCTTGTAGGCAATAAAAAAAGAAAGGTCTGGCAGCAATCTTTGTAAAAGTTTCTCGCCGTATAGCGCTTTTTCCAACATGAGCAAGAGCAGATACGTCCCGCTGAGCAAATATGTTTTCTCTCCACGTCCAAGGAGATAGAAGCAAAGATGATACGCTCCGAACATGCCCAAAAGAAATATAATTCCTAAATCAGCACCAAGCTGTATGCCATCCAGCTTCGTCATATCTCGATCCAATCCGAACGGTATCGAGTTAACGATACCTCCGGTGACAAATTCGTAATTAGACACTTGAATCACAATTTCGACTTCTTTGGCATCCGCGTGAAAAGACGCAATGTAAGGCGAATTGCCGGGCTTATTCGCCTCTTCAACAGTTGCAGGACGTCCACTCTCGCCTACAAGCTTGCCATTAATATACAAACGATTAGAAATACGGATGCTTTTTATTTTTAAACCTAAAACTTCATCCGTATCTTTGACTAACACTTTCAAACGGTAAGTTCCGTACCCTTTACGGTACATACCGCCACTTGCTGTTTTTCCTTTCCACGTGCCGGGGACTGATAAATACGAAACCTCCGCAAGCGTTCTATCTCGAAAATCCGTAGGCTCTAGCAATTCCCCTTCATAAAATTCCCACTGTCCATTTAGGCTAACCCATCCCTGTTTGTGCAAATCCCAATTCGACAAATCTAGCATACCCTTCTTCACTAGCGGCGCGTTCCAGCCCGGCATCGTTTGGGAATAAATACCTGCAAGTAGAATGATGAAGAATGAAAATATTAAACCAATACCGATGGCCTTACGGTAGTAACTCCTTTTCAATACTTAATCTCCTTCACTCGGATTTCAACACTACTTTGTCATTCTATCATTTTCTACTCACAAAAAACTCACAAGATTGACATCTTGTAAGGTAGACCTAACCCCACCCTTCCTTCGGTTTAATGAATAAAATTAGCTTTACTATTAAGGGGAGTTTAACTTTTTATGAGAAAACCGAAGAAATCCCGTACCATCAAGGTACGGGCCACCCAACATTTATGTTCTAATTCAACGATACCATATCGGAGTCCCTGCCATGCAAATTTATTTCCACGCCTTTTAAGCAGTTCTCCACCAAAAAGCATGCCGTTACATATGTTACGGTTCCCCGTATATTCTTCAGAGGAACTGGAAGACATCAATCGGGCGCTGGATGTGCTTCAATCCATAAAAATACCCCCTCTAAAAAACGAGGAGGCGATCACTAATATTGTTCATATAGCCCTTGAATGAGCGGCGAAGGCTTCAGGCCGAGTTCTTGAAGCAGCAATTGCGTATAGCGCTCATAATAGTGATCAAGGGACTGACGGTCTCCCATAGCCCCTAAGATATTCAGGAGCAGAAGGTTGGACTCTTCTTCGAATTCATTGCGGGATACCATTTTTCTCGCAATGTGCGCTGCTTCTCGATATCGCTGCTGAGCTAACAGCCAGCTTGC
The DNA here is from genome assembly GCF_900114475.1 of Paenibacillus sp. 1_12. GTDB lineage: Bacteria > Bacillota > Bacilli > Paenibacillales > NBRC-103111 > Paenibacillus_S. The sequence goes on from NZ_FOTE01000024.1 coordinate 62,422, forward strand.
CAGACGCTTGGCAAAGGAATCGTACATAATCGCCAACCGCTCACGCTCCACAGTTACCCACCCAAAAGATTTATCCTCAAACAGCTCACCTGTAAACTGTTTCTCCAGATCTATTGCCATAGCTTCATTCGCTGAATTAATTTCGGATAATTCCTCTATCCCCTGCTCAAATTGAATAAAATCAACATCTGCTTGATCCAAGTCTAAACGATACTGTTCTTGTGATGAAATAACTATCGCCTTGAACCCATGCATCGTCAACGCTTTCCTAAGTTGATAAACCGCCGTATTGAGGTATGTCTCTGCATTTTTATGAGGCATATCCGGGAAAATATCCTCCAAAATTCGGATTTTGGCTGCATTTCGGCCTCGTTTAACGAGCAAGTAAGCGAGTAGCTCCATACTTTTTTTGGAAATCCATTTCACTGCACCCGCTTGCTTGCTGCTGGCCTCGAAGCAACCCATTCCACGAACCGTCAGCCGATTATGTGTGAGGCCGCCAACATCAGAAGAAGAAACGCTGCGTCTGCCAGACGCTCTAGTAATAGTCTCGGCTAGGCGCCTTCTGGAAATCGGCTTCACCATATAGTCGAGTGGATATACATCGTAGGCTTGAATCGCATATTCTGCATGAGAAGTTGTAAACACGATGTCAAGATCGGGGCGTAGCAAACGCAAGCTGTGGGCCAACTCTAATCCATCGTCCGCAGCAATCTGGATATCCAGGAATGCGAGATCCACCTCCCTTTCCCGTACAAATTCCAGCACCTCTACGGCATTCTGGAAGCTTCCAACAAGCTCCACGCCTTCCATTTTCGACAGCAGCCTCTTCATAGCCAACAACATTGCAGGCTCATCGTCAACTAGGAGAACCTTCATCACTTTGTTCCGCCTCTCATGGTGAAGTGAATTACACTTCCTTGCCCCGCTTGGCTTTCCACCCACATACTTCCACCGCTTAGTTGTACAAACTGTCGGCTTACGAGCAGCCCAAGTCCCGCTCCCTTCTCTCCCAAGGTGCCTGCTAATGAGTTGAGCTGCTTCTCATCAAACAGCTGACGAACCTGCTCCTCTTCCATCCCCACCCCATTATCGCGTACAGAAACAATAACCATTTCTCCCGACAACTGGGCATACACATGGACTGAACCACCCAATCCGGTAAATTTAATAGCGTTGGATAACAAATTACGGATAATTAATCCAATCGCTTCACGGTCAGCATAAACACGAGTGCCTAAGGCAATCGTATTATTCACACTTATATGTTTGTCCACACTTTTAATATGCATCATATGACGACAATCCTCCACAACCTCAAACAAATCCAATGACTGTGGACGAAGAGACATATCTTCCCGCTGGCTTCGAAACCACTCCAACAAATTATTTGCCATTCCGAGTGTATTCCGAATCTGGTCCCCTAGCTTTTCAACGATCTCCCGATGATCCGTATCGAAGCTGTCTCTATCTTCTTCTAGCAATTCGACTAGTTGAAACTGCAGCGCCAGTGGACTGCGAATATCATGCGACACGATCGTAAACAGTTGATCCTTCAACCTTCCCAGCTGTGCAATCTGCTCCAGATGCCGTTGCTTCTCCGTAATATCAAAGATAAGGGAAATGTTGCCCTGCCCCTGCTTACGCAGTGCATGCAACGGATATACGTTCACACTGTATACTTTCCTTTCTTCATTCAGCCAAGCGCTAATCTCTACACTGCCCTGTTGCATAGACTTGCACAACTGATGCCATTCCGGCCAAGTTGCCAAAAGCTCCGACATATTTCGACCGGAAATCGATGCAACTCCCATCTCTGAAAACCACTGGGAAGCCCGTTTATTGCTATCGATGATCTTTCCTGAAGCATTCGCAATCAAAATACTCTCCTGAAGTGTATCGAACACAATATTCCTGGCAAAAGGTACGATAGAGAAAAACTTGATCCGCAGTGTTATCACTAGCATTAACATACCTGTAAATCCGCAGTAAACCGACAACGGAAGCAGCCAAGACGACCATGCGGGATTCACTGATTTCACAATCTCAAGAATAAGCGGAAATGAGGCCAGAAACAGAACCCACATTCCCGGCTTACGAAAATCGTTACGGATATTCCGTACATACTGAAATAGAAAATAAATACATACAGCCACAATACTGTAACAAATTATAGAAAACGTGATTGAATACACGGTCCTCGTCGTTACTAAATGGTCGTTGTAGAGCTCAATCGTGCGATATGTCAAATGAAGTATGGGATCGAGCCACATAAGAAGGGACCAGAGTGAGAATAACACAAACAGCATGATCTCCCATCGTAGCTTTAATAACTTGTCGCGACCGATCAAATGCAGTACGAACATGATGGTGAAAGGTACTACAAAATTATTCGCCGTTTGATGAACATTTCGAAAAACCAGCTTCTCCATTAATAAATAACTGCTTTTCTCCAGAATGACAGCGCTCGAGTAAATAATCCGGCACATGATCAAGCCGATAAGATAGTTGACTCCTCGTTCTCTTCTAAACCCATATATAAAGAATAATATTATGCCTGTCATGATCACTGAAGCAATCATAAAAACAAGCTCTACGGTGGAATTCATGAGGTAGGCCCTTTTATTTTTGACGTAAAATAAAATTTGCTATATTTTCCTTTCTTTTAATATAGTAGTACATGAAAACATAGAGTGCAAGGTATAAAAGAGTCATTCCCTATAAGACGGAGATGTGCCACCGGCCTCCTTCAGATTCCACCTCATGGTGGACACTAAGCTAAGATTACTATCGTCTTCGTCATTCGTAAACTTAAGCCCTAGAGTCCGGGTCATAATAAACGCGCATGACATTGCCCTTTGAGGATGCTGCTTCATACACAATCCCTCCGACCCTATACGTTTCGCCAAAATCACGTAATTCCACCGTTTTACCATTCGCCTCGACCATCACTTTAAACTCAATAAGCAAGACTCGGGAATCGAGTAGAACTGTTTCAACAATAATATGTTGGATGATCGCGGAATGGCCCGTCTTTTACTTACTATATTGATGCCCTTCGTGCAAAATCCGGGTTGCTTTCATCGCCCTACATTGACTGTTTGAGTTTATATCTATGGTGGAGCCTAGGGGGATCGAACCCCTAAGCGCATCGCTGCCAGCGATACGCTCTTCCACTTGGGTTGGTTTCACTACCCCAACCGTACCGCGCGTACTTACCCGGATTACCAACTCGATAAGATTGACATAAAGGCACCTGCGATCTGCAGGTGCCCCAGTTAGTAGACATGCCTTCCAACGCTAATTTCGGGATAACCTCCAGTACTTCGTCCACAAGCACCGGATCGAGTGCCAAAGTCGGTTCGTCAAAACATCATCTTACTCATTGATCAGGTTTGCTGTTTGCAGCATTCTTCTCAGAATAGCAGCAGATTGTGCACGAGTAACGTTATCATTTGGAGAAAGTTTTCCCTCAGCACCTTGTAATATATTGTTTTTCACTGCAACTGCAAGATCATTTTTGGCCCAAGCTGGAACCATCGGTCCATCTGTAAAAAACTCTAATTGCCTAGTTATTTCCTCTGCGGCCAATCCATTATTCAGCTTGGAAATTGTCAATGCACGTGCAACGATAGCCGCTGCTTCTCTTCTTGTAATCATCTGGTTCGGGTGGAAGGTTCCGTCCTCGTAGCCGCTGATTAATTTGTAAGAAACTCCTGTGGTGACCACACCGGCATACCAGTCGGATGCTTGAACATCTTTTGGCATTTCGGATCCCACATCCGCCTTCAAGCCAAGTGCTCTAACCATAATAGCTATAAACTCTGCACGAGTGATCGCTACGTCGGGTTGGAATACTTGATCTGTTACTCCTTGGACAACTTGCCTGGATGCCATATCTACAACATCTTGCTTGCTCCAGTGAGTTTCAACATCAGCAAATGTTTTTGGACTTAATACGACTGCATAGCTGCTGTTCGTTAAGCTATTGATAATTGCAGTCATTTTGCCATCTATTGTTAATATCTTAGTAGGCACATGAGTTAGCGTACCGTCTGCATTCCATACCACACCCGTAGTTACTTGAGAAGTATTAGTTCCCACTGGAAGAATGATTTGGCGCCCAACGTAGCTTTTGAATTGGTTAGCATTTACCGTTTTCCCTCCCCATGTAGCTGCAACCTCAAAAGTAATAGGCGCACCTACAAGAGTGATCTTTCCATCTATAGTCGATTGGTTGATGAGTGCAGCAGTCGTCGGCACTGCCAAGCCAATTTTGATGCTGATCTGAATGTCTTCAAGCTTCACATCACTGCCTAGCTGTGCTGAAATATTATCGATATTAATTTCCGAAGCAGGAAGTATAAGGGTTCCACGATCTGATTTAACTTCAATCGAAGTAGCCTTACCTTCCATTACTTTCACTAGCTTGCCATTTAATACATCAACTACTACATCCGAGTTGCCTGGAACATAAATGGTTAATACCTTTTTAGATTCTTGTTCTAGCTTGGCAATCACTTTATCGTTATCTACAGTAGCAATCGTGAAAGTTTGATCACCGATCGTATCATTCATTGCTGTTGCTGATTGCTCCTGTACAACACCATCTAAAAGAACTTGCACATCCGGTTGTATAGACGTTACCGAACCGCCACCGCCACCACCACCATCAGATGGTTGATTAGCACGCTTAAAAGGAACTAAGGTTATCGACACCGTAGCAGGATTAGAATCGACCATGCCATCATTCACTATGAATGTAAAGTTGTCACTGCCTATAGCTCCTGCTATCGGGGTGTATACAAAAGAATTTCCGCCATATACAGCACCGTATACAGATATTGAAACTGTCCCTTTATTGGGTGGAGAAGCTATCCGATAGGTTAATGCATCTGAATCTGCATCTGTTGCACTCAAATTGCCTGTCAATGCTGTGTTATTCATCACGCTATATTCTGCCGCTGTAGCTATAGGTGCTTCATTAGGATATAATTTGCCGGCGACTGCAAAGATAGCCGATCTTCCCTTCGCAGAAGTTTTCTTAAATGTTAGGCTCTTTACATTTTTACCTTTATCGGCCTTTGGAACTATAACTAGCCTATCGTATAATCTTGGATTACTGCTACTGGCTTTTATTTGATTATCACTTCTTGAAACTCTCCCAATTCCCACGATCGCCGCAATGTCTCCACTAAACCAATCGGGAACACCGATACTGCTGACTTCGTAAGAAGTCCCATCTTCGAAATTTAAAGTAACACCAAGTTCAGAGGAACCTTCAGAACTCGTAGTCAAGATGGACAGACTATCATAACCACCAGACGGGGTTTCAAGTGTTAATGTTCCTATTTCATTTTGATTAACTAACAGCAGGGCATTATTTCCATTATAATTTGCTAACGTATATGTAACTCCAGAACTTTCACTAGTAATAATACCATCTGAAGGAAGACCGTAACCATAGATGGGATCAAAATCTTTAGAGTACATCACATACCCACTGCTATCAAAAGCAGCAGTCGTAGAAGTCTTTGCCAACCCTGCCCCATTAGCAATCAGATCCTGGTTAAAGCCAGTCACAGTAAGTCCATGGAAAGTTTCATCTGCGTGAACAATATTAGCAAGTGGTACAGTTGCCAATAAAGCCGTTGTCAAAAAAAGAGCCCCGCTTAGAAAAAGAGTCACCGTACGTTTTAACATGTTTGAATACATGGTTGCAATTCTTCCTCTCCATTTTTCAAAATTTTACTCTTGCCAGTTCATAACTCATTCGACATGCAGGACGTCTTTAGGCCAATCTATGACGAAACTTTCGCCAAGCAAAATGACATCAATCAATTATTTGACCAATTAACAAATCTCGACACTTCCTTCCTTTAATTTGTATTATTTTTGTAAGTATAGCAGGACCCTATGAAAGAATTCTGAAAGAATTAACTTTAAACAAGACAGGATCTGGAGTTCACCAGGGAAGGCAGGCAAATATGGAAGCTTGTTCCTTGAGAGATGTATGAATCTTTACAGTGAAAGACTAAAAAGGAGCTGCAACGACAGCTCCTTGGTACGTGTTTTAGAGGTTGCTTTTCTTGAAATATCAGAATGTTCAGCTCCGCTAATAACTTAAAAATTCTGATATAATAGTAGAGTAAGACGAGGGATTCTCCCCCGTACTTCTCATCAAACCGTGCATTCGGATTTCCCGCACACGGCGTTCCTTCGTCAGTTCTTCATCTTCAGGAGTAAGTTATCTTCATCCGTCGCCGAATTGCCTATTTCACAACTGAATTAGAAACGTGTGGTTCGATTTAGTTTTCTCACGAAGCCTTCAAGGTTAAGGAAAAACGCCTTGGTCCTACCTTTAGGCTCTTCCAATCCACCAGGTACCCGCTGTTGTGCTTTTAGTGGGTGGTGGTTTCCGGTGGCTGGCTCCATCTCTATATCTTAATTTTTTAGATAAATGAATTGTTATTGCTAGAATAACGTTGATCAAAACCTTGCCTAAAGCAGATTTATCGATTTCGGAAATGGCCTGCTTCGCCACTTGTCACTCATGTACATAGGATGCAGAAGCGCTCAGTCCAGCCAGTTCGTGTACGTACTATCTGGCGTACTTGTTTTATCATTATTCCCACGCATAACACACATACTCGCTTTCCCAGCCATATAAGAGGTGTACTTACCAGCCGGATGTCGATACCCTTCACGATGCATCCAAGCGTGATGGAGCGAGCCTGCGATAAATACTGTACTACCATGAAAGAACAGATTAACTTTCACACTCTGTGGTGTAGAGCAAGAGATGCATGGATGAACGGGCAGATTAGTTGAAGATCAATCGAGGTGAACCATACCATAAATGACGGCTAATTTTTTTGGCGGCCGCAGGGCTTCTCGCGCAGGGTGTCCGCCAGCAGGCCTTTGAGTGAGGTCAGGTCGTAGAATCATTCATTCTGTATACCTCCAAATTTAAATTTCTGGTAGAGAAGGGCGAAGTGCTCGAAGATGCTTTCGCCCTTCCTCAAATGAATCAACTCCTCTAAGGAAGTCTTCCTTGTTATCAATGTTTATACGTTCAAATGTAAATATTGTATCGTTTGAAATTGGTCTGTAAGCAGGAACGAGAGAGATTAATTCTTGTAATTTTGATTCAATTAAAGTCGTCTTAACCTTCGAAATAAAAAAATAAAACCCCCTTATTATCAAGGAGTTTTGGCGTTTTAAGTATGGTGGGCCTTAGCGGGATCGAACCGCTGAGCGCTTCGCTGCCAGCGAAGCACTCTACCGCATGAATCGGTTTCACTACCAACAACATGGACAAACCCGCCTGAATAGATTTTTATCTACTCAAGCGGGTTTTGAACTATTATATCCTTTATCTGTAAATCGTTGTTCATTGTCTGTATCGAGTTAATAAAGCGAATTCAAGACCCACCCGCTTGCCTGTGTCGGCATAGCCATTTGCATCGATGACTGGTACATCGCGAATTGCTGCACCTGGCGAGCCTTCGAGTTCAGCAAGCTGCTTGCCGGGACTTCATTGTATCTTTCCGCTGCTGATGATAGACGGTCAGCTAGGCCATAGTTGCCGCTAATCGCTTTCGTTGTTTGTTCGAAATTTGAGGTTAAGCTCTTCTTAAGCTGCTCTTCATCCAGCTTGAGAGTACCATCGCCGTTACGGTGAATGCCGATTCGCTCATAGGTAGATGAGCTGAATAACGATTCAATGTTTTTACGGACTGATGAATTCATAACTCCACCGGCTTCTTTCAACCGATTATGCATCGTATTGTAACTCAACACCAGATCTTTAACCTGCGCGATGACTTTGTCTTCGTCCGGTTTGATTTGAATTTTCACAGCTTCCATCGATGGGGCCATTAGTGTCGCCGTAGCTTTGCCCTTCTCCAGATCAATCGTGTTCGACTGCGAAGTTTGAGTTGCACCGCCGTTCACGCTGTAGGACGCATTGGACGCTAGTTTCGTAGCATTCTGAACGCCAGTTGCCATCATCGCGTTACCGGTAATATCTTCAGCCTCGAACGCCTGATCTGTTCCTGTCTTGTCGCTGCTTAACTCAAGCTTCTTATTGCCTGTTTTATCATCCGTTACAATACTGGCGGTTACGCCCGTCTTCGCTGCATTGACCGCATCTTTCAGCTTGGTCAGCGCTTGATCGTTCGTATCGTTATCGGAGATAAAAGCTGATATCTTCGTAGTCTTGCCGCCTATCGTAATGTTGAACTGATTGGTGCCTTTGCTTACAACGGACGGGTCTGCTTTAGACAAAAATGTTCCATTGTTCGTTTGGGAAGTCGCGATCGCATTCACTTTAACTTCATAAGTTTTGCTCGCAGCTCCGGCCGATGCAGTTGCAGTAACCTTCTTGCTGTCCGATGATTCCGCCGTCCTTGCTTGGAAAGATGAATTATCCTTCTGCATTAATTTTTGCGCCGATGCTTGCATATCCTGCGCAGATTTCAAAAAATTAATAATCCCGGTTGCTGCTGTCTTGATATATTGCTCATAAGGCTTGCTCCTCGAAACGAACTTTGAGAATAAAGATGGGTTCGCACCCAGACTATTGGAAGATTGGGAACTCAAAGACGTCGTTCTGCTAATCGGATTCATCAAGTTATACGAGTTAATCGATATCGTCATCCGTTTACCCCTCCATACTGTCGCACAATATATAATGTTAATTTCTGCTTCAACATAAATTTGCTATGGTTTCATCATCATAATTTACGGGGGGCGTATCCATCTGACCTCAGTGAGGCATACTTGCTCGATCGCACGAACTCGCGATGGGCTTCCTGAATCGCGTTCGAGCGCATCAGCAGCTCCTCGGAACCACCATGCTTCAGTTGCCCGGCAATCTGCATCAGCTTGAACGTGTTGTAATAGTTCGCATCCGCTTTGCTACGGCTATGCTGTAGTGCGTCCTCATACGCTTGGCGTTCCATCGAGAGGCTCATTGCTTGATCATGTAGATTGGGATCATGTTGCTGTAAGTAGTCCATTTCGTCGGTGCGTAACTTCTTGCCCAGCATGAGCATATTTCGAATAGATGCTAAACTCGACTGATCCTTCGTCGCGCGTGCGTCCTTGCATTGCTGCATCGCTTTGAAATAATCACTGACCGGCTGCACGGATTTTACATTCACGCCATTCCCCCCTAATTACAAATATCGTCACATGCAACGATGCCTTGGTCCAAGTATCTGGTTGTATATACCATCTCCCATGACAGCTAGCTTTTCTTCGTCAAAAACCTACAAATATTACTTCTAATTTATCATGGTAGATTG
>NZ_FOTE01000025.1 GCF_900114475.1 Paenibacillus sp. 1_12
AGTTCCTGCCCGAAAAGGGCTTTGACCCGTCCGCTAAACGCAATCGGTCTCCACAACTTGGAAAAGTATAACGATGGAATGTTAGGGCTTAGACCCGTAGAGCCATGGGATGGTAAACTTCCAGGTATTCGTGGAATATGCGTGCAGTAAAATGAAATTTAGGGGAATGAATTTTACGGCTCCTCTGTTCCCGCACGCTTTAAATGAAAGAATTTTAACCACGGTACTTTGTTTTTTTAGCAGTTGTTATTATCAAGGTGATGAAATCCTGCGAATGAGTGAGTATACGTTAGATAAACCATTAAAACCGAGGGACGGGCAGGAATAACTAACAATATGTGGAATTTATAGTTATATATTGTTAGTGCTAACTCGTTAGGAGTGTGAGTCATGAGGACCCAAATCAGAAGGATGATCGTTGAGGATATTCCTATGTTACAACAAGTAGCTAAAACAACTTGGAATACAACTTATGAAGGTATTATCCCATTACATATCCAAGAAACGTTTCTTCAGAGGAACTATTCGGAAACAGATCTAAAGAATAGAATGGAACGGTCAGTTGTATTTGTAGCGGATGTTGGAGGAGAAGTCAAAGGGTTTGCGAATTTCTCTCGTTCTAAAAATAAAAGGGAAGAAGCAGAACTTGGAGCTATCTACATCCTTCCAGAATTACAATCGCAAGGGATTGGTGGTCAGTTATTACATGCAGGCATTGAGAATCTGAGTGGAATTAAATTTTTAACAGTTGTCGTTGAAAAAGAAAATATTATTGGTATAAGGTTCTATAAGTCCAAGGGATTTGTAGCTCTTAATGAATTTGAAGAACAATTAGATGGTCATACACTAAAGCTTGAAAAAATGATATTAGCGATTTAACTAACCGAACACGAGACTATAATGCCATTGGGCAAATGTTGACATGATAACACTTGTTTAATAAAGTGGGTATAAGTACCATAATTAACAGACTAAGAGTATCTAGGGAGGATAAGGTGAACTCAATGTTAGCCAAAATTATCAATATGATTCCTAGAGATGTTCTAGTTTATCTATATAAACATACCCCATTTCAAAGATTTAAGAATTGGGTCGTGTATCGAACACAGCACCATTTTCTTGTTGCTGTGCTTGGTATTTTTATAAACGAAGACGGGCAAATATTAATATTAAATCACACATATCGAAAAGTACCCTGGGGGATACCGGGTGGGTGGATGGAATTAGAGGACCCGGAAAACGGTTTAAAAAGAGAAGTTGCTGAAGAAACTGGGCTAAATATAGAAATAACAGGATTGGCAAGAGCAATTTACAATCAAAATCCTAATCGAGTGGACTTGATATTCAAAGGAAAAGTGATTGGAGGAACATTTACTCCCTGTTCAGAAATCTCTGAAATTTGTTATTGTAATATTGAAAACATGCCGGATGGAATGCCAAATGAACAAAAAACACTTATAAAAAACATACTTAATCATGTTTAAACATCTTACAAATAAGTTGAAATAATTGTCTCAAAATCGTCACCCAATTTGATTCGATTCTATGGGATAATTTAACTGGAAATAACTAACATAATACTAGAAGGGGTGGGAAATATGGCCCATAATCTCGCAGCTGGAGTCGTGGTTTTAAAAGACGATGCGGTTCTTTTAGTAAAAGATAAATCGGGCTGGAGTTTGCCAAAAGGTTCGACTGAAATCAGCGAGACTTTCTTACAAGCTGCAGAACGAGAAGCATATGAGGAAACGGGGTTTAAAATAACTGCTGAAGATGTTGCTTTTGTAACGGAGTATACTTCAGTAAAATATGGAGAGTACCTCCAAGTTTATTATGCAGGAAGCTTGCCTTCAGAGCTTAACGCAATTGATGATCCTGATCAAGATGTAATTGAGATGCAGTTTGTGAATATAAGGGATTTGCGGGATTTTATAAAATTTCGCCCATGGATCATACCCTTGGAAAATTGGATTCAAAATAGGGCGTTGAAATACCATTCATTCGATTTAGATGTTGAAGGGTTTTATATTTCTTAAATTTATTCGTCACAGACTCATTGATGTAACCAGGAACGATTGAGGAGGAGTTTGCTAACGGCGGCTCCTTTTTTGATTTATTGATGCTACTGGGCGTTTAATGAAATAAACGGAGTTTGTTGGTGAGTTAGAGAAAGGGTAAGAGAGCAAGAAGTGATCTCAGATCAGATTTGACAGGGGGATATGTACATGGATGGTGTTGCTGACAATTTTTATCGTCATATGGGCGTATACGGAATTAGCGTAAGTAATGAACGCTTACTGGTTATTGGAAAAATTTTAGGTCCATACACTGGGAAATTTGATTTGCCAGGTGGACGATTAGAAAAGCTGGAATCCCTAGAGATAGCCGTCAAACGAGAGTTTCATGAAGAAACTGGGTATACGGTTAAAGAACTTAAAAATATAGGTGTTAGTGATTTTTTTGTATTATGGACCCTAAAGAATAACACTGTTGAACATTTACATCACATCGCCATACTGTATGAAGCAAGTGTTGACTCTGGGGAACAAGTCAGTTCTGTACAAGCATTCGAAGAACAAGACTCTAGTGGGGCTCTTTGGATGTCTCTAGCAAATCTTACTCCAGATAATTCATCTCCGTTGGTGTTACAAGCGGTTGAATGGATAAGGTCAAGAACACTACCCGTTGTATCAGGACAGTTCGATTATAGAAAAAATTGCTAAAACTTCGTTCCAATAACGTGTTGAATTACCACCTACTACTGGTTTATGGAGGGAGTAGTTATGATAGCATTTAGGGAGATTGATAGAAATAATTTTTTTGATGTTATTAAGTTGGGTGTGGCAGATGAACAAAAAAAGTTTGTAGCGACTAATTTGTTTTCTATTGCACAGGCAAAGGCATTTCCTGAGTGTATTTGCTTGTCTATATATCACGATGACGTTTTAGTGGGATTCACGATGTATTGCATAGATATAGAGGATAATGAATATTGGATTTATCGAATAATGATAGATGCTAAATATCAGTCAAAAGGCTATGGGAAAGCTGCAATGGAGAAACTTATTGACAGGATTAAAAAAGATAAAGAGCATCAAGTAATATATATAAGCTTTGAACCAGATAATACTTGGGTAAAGCATTTATATGAAAAATTAGGTTTTGAAGCAGATGGTCGAATGATAGATGGGGAAATTGTTTACAAGCTAGAGTATTAATCAAACATAGAGAGATTATCAGTATATTGGGTCTCAGTTTGTTTGTCATTTGGCTTATTGTAACAATCATTGAGATAAATTTATCCGATTTTGAAAAGGCGGCTTTTTCATGGGAAATTTATGTTCGTAGGTGTATGACGTGGTTTGTTTGCGGAAGGGGAAGGAAGATAAATATCATTATCTCTCCTGAATCACTTTTGCAACTGATCTGACGCCGTGTAAACGATGGTGTTTCCATAATTGGCCAATGAATTACCCTAAATATATCAATTTTGTATACCGACAACCATTAATAATCGCATATAATTAAAAGCATAATCCTCAAAAAAGGGAGTTGTCTGCAATGAAGGTACTAATCATTGATAACGAACGACACTCACGTGAGGCAGTTAAGCTATTAGTTAATTGGAGAACCTATGGAATTAAGGAAATATTTGAAGCATCAGACACATTATCAGCTGAAAAAATTACTATCGATAAACGTCCTAATTTAATCCTATCTGATATGGAGAGATCTGATGAAAATAGTCTCCCTTTTTTATTATGGGTGTCTTTTAATTTTCCAGAAACATCAATTATTATAACAACGGGACATATAGAATTAAGTGTTATTAAAATTATGAAAAATCTAATTGGAGTTATTAATAAACCAGTGGATCAAAAATTAATAAACGAGATGATTGCAATAGCTGTATCTGAATTTCCAAAAAATGAAATCCAATAATACGGTTAGCTTGGAAGTAATTTTTCATTTTAATATTGAATGTAAGAAAAGAATGAGCAGACGTCAATGGTCTGCTCATTTTGTTGAACTAGCAGGCTAACAGAGTGACACTGCAATATCGGAGTTGACGTCGAAAACTATTTGGCTGCGAATCGCCGTGCTATCGCCACGCACAGTACTACACCGATATTCACTATAAAGATTGGCCAACTGATAGACTCATGTAGAACAAGAGACGCAAGCAGTAGACCGAAGAAAGGCTGGAGAAGCTGTAACTGCCCGACAGCTGCTATACCTCCTTGGGCAAGACCACGATACCAGAACACAAAGCCAATGAGCATACTGAACAGGGAGACATAAGCAAGGCTAAAGAGAGCCGAACCACTGATACCCGCCCACGAAACCGGCTTGTAATAAAACGAGAGCAGTGACATAACGGGAAGCGACAGAACGAGGGCCCAGGAGATCACCTGCCAGCCCCCAAGCTTCCGTGAAAGTCTGGCCCCTTCTGCATAACCGAAACCGCATACGAGTATAGAAGCCAACATTAACGCATCACCGATCGGTGAAGATGTAACTCCTTGTGTTAAGGCGAATCCTACCACAAGAGAGCTGCCTAGAGCTGAACATATCCAAAAGATGGGTCGGGGGCGTTCTCCACCACGCAGTACACCGAAAATCGCTGTCGCAAGCGGCAGAAGTCCAATGTAGATAATTGCATGCGCGGATGTGACATACTGAAGCGCCAAAGCTGTCAGCAGTGGGAAACCTACTACCACGCCCAGTGCTACTAGCAATAGCGGAACGATGTCGCTTCGGACAGGCCGTTGTTGCCGGAAGATGAGGAGGAGCAATGCCGCCAACACCCCAGCAATTGTGGCACGGAATACGGTGAGGAACAATGGATCAAAATCCATTACAGCTAACCGAGTTGCTGGTAGAGAGCCGCTGAAGATGAGTACGCCCAGGAAACCATTGATCCAGCCTCTTGTCGTTTTGTTCATTACAATCACCTCAAAAATATGGTTTATACAAAAATGAACTCGACACTTGGAGATAACAAGGTACTGAAATCATCGCTAGAAGCACTTCTGTATAATTATTTGTATTATAATAGATACAAACTACCATGTGTATTAACATTATTAACATCTGTATGGGTACAGAAATGTTTACTGAATTATTCCAGCTGGAGGCATGTTTATGACAAGTAAAAAGGAATCCATTCAACAAACTATCCGTTCAGACATAGTCAATGGTCTTATCAAACCCGGACAGAAGCTGCCTTCCATCCGAAAGCAGAGCCAAAGATTCGGCTGCAGCCTCAACACAATTATTAGTGTTTATCAGGAACTGGAAAATCAATATCTCATTTATTCACGCCCGAAAAGCGGTTATTTTGTCGTTGCCACAGAAGCACTCCTTCCCCTGCTGCAAACAAAACGAATTGATTTTGCATCAGCGGCTCCCGATCCTGCGTCGATCCCACAAATCGACTTTCGTCAATGCTTGAACAAAGCGATGGAATTATTTCAGACGTCCATATTTACTTATTCCGATCCACAGGGATTGCTTTCTCTTCGCCAGGAGATCGTGAAGCTATTCCAGGAGCAACAGGTTTTTCCTTCGGCTCAGCAAGTTTTTATATTTTCCGGCGCCCAGCAAGCTCTTCATCTTCTAGCCGGGATGCCTTTTCCAAATGGAAAAACCAATATTCTAGTTGAGCAACCAACCTACTGGGGAATGCTAGCTGCGCTTAAGACACAAAGACAAACCGTAATCGGCATCGAAAGAACGCCTGACGGGATTGATTGGGTAACTTTGGAGCGCTATTTTCAAAGTAATATGATCAAGTTTTTTTATACAATCCCGCGCTTTCATAATCCGTTAGGTACTTCCTACACAGCGGAAGACAAACAGCGGCTGGCAGAACTTGCCAAAGCAAATGATGTTTACATCGTCGAGGATGATTATCTTGCTGATTTGGAAACAGACAGTAAAGCAGATCCTATTCACGCTTATAATGGAGCGAGTCATGTCATTTATCTCAGAAGTTTTTCCAAAGTCATGCTCCCCGGATTAAGGCTTGGCGCGGCCGTAGTACCGGATTCGATAATTCCTTTACTGCAATGGCATAAACATACGGCCGATCTGAACACCTCAGTGCTTTCTCAAGGTGTGCTGGAGATTTATTTGAAGTCCGGTATGTATGCTCATCATGCGAAGCAAATGAAATCATTGTACAATCATCGCATTAAACATCTAAGGGAAATTTCACAGCGAATATTGCCCATAGAGTACTTATATACCATCCAATCATGCGGGGGGCTGTTCGCTTCCATACACCTTCCGGACTCCGTTCATACAGAAGATTTAGTTAAGAGATTGGAGAATCGTGGCGTTGATGTGCTGGCAACGGATAAGCAGTTCCTTTCATCTTTCCCCAAGCTTAACTTGCTACGCCTTAGCATCATTCGGACCGATGAGCAAGATATTGAAGAGGGTATCCGCATCATTGCCGAAGAACTGGAGCGTACCCAATATACAAGCAGCTCCCCTAAGCCATTCTTTCGGTTATGAGACTATTCCCTGAACACTGGTAACACTCCGGGCGGATTTCTCATATGCTGATTTGAGGAGGGATCACCATTGCCCTGGCAGCAGAAAGCCCTGTCTTTGATCGGTCGACCCGTAGGCGTTTCCTTGGCGAACGGCCAAGGGATTTCCGGTATTTTATGCGGAATGCATCATGGTCAGATTTTTGTGCTTCAATATATGTACCACTCTCAATTTGCCACCATGCACTATACTTTTGCACAGGTTCAGGATATTCATCCTTTTCCGTCCTGCTATCCGCATCCGACATCGCACTCTACATGATATTAAAACGAAAGCGCCCTTCTCAAATAGAGAGCAGGACGCTTTTTATTTTATTTAATAAAACCGAGAATACTCCAGGCTCTACAAAATCGAGGATTTTCGAAGGGATTTACTGCTGTGCCCCGGGACAGGAATGCAAATGACGGAGCGTTTTCATTACACAACTTTTATTGTTGGCAAGGGCGTTAAGCAGTAAACTTTGAATTTGATATTGAAGTAAGAGAAAAATAGTGATAATCTTTAAAGAAATATTTTCCTAGCGGGGTGCTATTATGAGTGTAATCGATCCCATTTTATATTCGATATCGGAAAGCTTCGAAAGTAAACGATTGCTAATACGTGCTCCATTATGGAATGATGGCGTAAAGGTAAACGAGGCGGTGAAAGAAAGCATTGAGGAATTGCGTCCCTGGATGCCATGGGCACAAAACATTCCTACAATGGAAGAGTCTGAAATAGGTATCCGCCAATCACGACTGAAATTCTTGGATCGCACTGACTTAAGGTTACTCCTTATTTTGAAGGGAACAGATGAGTTAATTGGCAGCAGCGGTTTACATCGAATAGATTGGCAGTCGCGTAAATTTGAAATTGGATACTGGGTGCGTACATCTTTTTCTAATCAAGGATATATTACAGAAGCGGTAGAAGCCATCACAAACTTTGCTATACATGAGTTGCAAGCGAATCGAATTGAAATCCGATGTGATGATCGTAATCAACGGAGCGCACGAGTTGTTGAACGCTTGGGATTTCATTTGGAAGGGATACTTCGAAACGATAAGTGTGATGTAGATGGTTCTTTACGAAATACGATGCTATTCTCTAAAGTTCGTGGTGTGGAGTTTTAACGAATGCTTTAAGTTAATAGGAAACGATAGAGGAGCTTGCTATGAGGGCAACTCCTTTTTGTTTTATTGAGGGGACAGTTTAGTGCAACAATAGTAGCTTTAATGCATTCTTCCATTCGTGACCACAGCGACCGATTTTCTCTTTTTAGAAAGGATGTATAGTTAAGCATGCCTGATGTAACTTTTCACCGAGATAATAAGCTGCCTTTCTTGGAGGCCAAGCGATGTCTGAAGAGTGATTTTATGTATCAAAAGCATTTCCATGAAGAATATTCGATCGGGTTGATTGATAAAGGTAAAACGAACGCTTGGTGCGATGGAACCTTGCATCGGGTTGAAACGGGGAGGATGATCAGTTTTCCGCCGATGATGCTGCATGCATGCCATCCGGATGCGGGCGTAGAGTGGAGTTACAAGATGCTGTTCATTAAACCTGAGTGGTTGGAGGGGCTTAAACAGCAGGAGCTTGATCAGTTGCATGTTCTTTTTTTATTGGGAGAGGGTAAGAATAAAGCCTGTCGTAAACACATCAACCGTACGATAGAGGCTCTTACTGGATCGTGCTCTCCGCTTGAAATCGAATCGGCTTTGATTGAGCTGGTACATGTGCTCCTTAGCCAGAATGCCTCGGATCTTGAACATGAATCGAACCATGGCAACCAGGATCACAAATACGCTAAACTCATAAAGGAATACCTACACGAGCATTATACCGAAAGGATCACGATGGAGGAGTTGGAGGACGTATCCGGAATTAGTAGATTTCATCTCATTCGTTTATATAAGCGGTGGAATCACTTGCCTCCGCATGCCTATCAAAACTTATTGCGAATTAATCACGCAAAAACAGAATTAATGAAGCAGCGGCCTATTGCCGAAATTGCAGTAGAAGCGGGCTTCTACGACCAGAGCCACTTCGCGAGAACATTTGGCAGGATTGTAGGGATTACACCGCAAAAATATTCATTATCGATGTAAATTAGGAGCAATATTATACAATACAGTCACTCCACCCCCTAGTACAATGAGAGAAATTCTTAAAAAAGGGAGTGGCATCATGTACCAACAATTGAATTTAGAAAAACAATTCACAGCAACATTAAAATCAATCGCTCGCCGCGCGGACTTAAAATCTTATGTGGAGCGGACGCCTCAACTGAATCGGCTTTTGCAACATGCTGCTTCTAGGTATATTACGGGTAATTTTCGTCAAGACGGGCTAGAAGCTGGCCAAAAGTTAGTGGCTAAAGGTTACGCAATTTCCATCGAATATATCGGTGAAAATACAACGGATGCCACCGAATGTGAAGCAATCGTTGCTGAAATGAAGGCATTGATCGGCGATTTGGGGCAAGTTGGAATATCAGCCCGGGTATGCTTCGATTTATCGCATATCGGGCTTTCTTTGGATCAAGATCTTGCTCTCTCACATTTGATGAATTTAGCGGAGCAAGTACAGGGAACCAGCATAGAACTTTTCATTAGCATGGAAGAGTCTAGCAAAACAGACGGTATTCTTTCCGTTTACAAACAAGTAGTGTCTGTTTATCCGAATATCGGCATTACTTTGCAGGCACATTTGACAAGAACGCCGGAGGATCTGGCTTCGTTAGTTTCACCTAGTCGTATCCGCATTGTGAAAGGGGCTTATCAGGAATCGAGTGATTCCTCGATTCCTCGTTCTCCGGAGCTTAATCATCGTTATTTAGAACTTGTCGAGAGCGCTATTCGTCAGGGACACCGTGTATCGATCGCTAGCCATGACGAAGTCATTATAGATGAGGTGCTGAAACGAGGATGGTTATCCGACTCTAAGGCAGAAATCGAAATGTTATATGGCATTCGACCGGGTTTGGCCAGCAGGATGCAAAATGTCGGGCACCCGGTACGGATTTATCTTCCTTACGGCATGAATGGTACTTGTATTTGTGTCATCGGATTGCGGAATTTCCACCGAATCTTTATCAAACCGTAATCGATATGGTAGGTATTGAGGAAGTTGAACGTATGCAAGCGTATGACGAAAGAGGATAAAAAAATGATTAAAGAAGACTGGTTTCCGTGAAAATAGGGATGCCGGTCTTCTGTTTTTATTCAAATCGAATTACTCGATGCTCATAACCAAATTGGTTCATAGTTATGCATGGTTAAAAGGCACAGAATTCAGATACAGCAAGGGAATGTTCAAAGGTTTTGAAAGCGAGGAAGAGTGGAACAAAGCGCTGCCCGAGCAAAATCAATATTTGAAGCAATCGTATGGGATGGATTCTCTTGAGGTTGCCTTCCACTATTATTACTATCGTCTTCTTTAGCTTAGTCGACTTCATACTTCGAGTGTCGCCAGAACCTCAGCATGGATCGAGATTAATCCTTATATCCTACACACATGCTTAATTTATCTTGTAAAAGCCACGGGTCATCACTATGGATGCTGTAATATTCAAGAAGATTACTGTAATCGGCTTTCTGCATCTGGACCACCCCATCCGTTCGGTTAATTTAGAAATTTTGTTTCGATGAATTTGTTAATCTGTTGGCTAATCTTCATAGGGATACTAATGTGCCGCTCATTTTGCTTAGATTTGCATGTAACTAAAGCACCGTTGTAATAAACTATATAGATTGCCACAAAATTAGGTAAATTTTCAAGATCACACTAAATAATAAAGGTAACGTCAACAGAGAAGTTGTATTATCCTGCCCTTTCGTATTATGAACGAGAACTTACTGGTTGATCTTATAATACGAAGGGCAGATTAGTTATAGCTAAAAAGCACCAAGATAAGCAATTAATTTTTGTGTAATATGGTTTGTATATACATACTTTTTTTGGAGGTTATCATATGAAAGAAATAGATTTCAGTAATTATTTTTGGCAGGATGAGGAAATAAGATTACGTGCAATAGAGCCAGAAGATTGGGAGCGACACTATATTAACCGTTTTGATACTCCTGCACGGCGTCTTTTAGAATGTGTTGTTGAATTACCACCTACTACTGCTGAGGCAAAAAAATTCGCTGAAACATACGCTGATTTTTCATCAGGTCGGCTTATGTTTACTATCGAAGATTTGAATCATAGCAACGTTGGAGGCATCAATTTAAACAGCATCGACGAAAGAAACGGAACCTTTAGTATTGGTATTCAAATTGACAGAGACCACCGGGGAAAGGGATATGGTACAAGAGCTGTTAAAATCCTTTTGAGATATGCTTTCTTCGAACGAAGACTTAATAAATTCAATGACTTTGTGCTTGAAGGAAATGAAGCATCTATTAAAATGATGAGGAAACTAGGCTGCGTTCAAGAGGGTATTCGCCGAAAAGTCACATACACAAATGGACAATATCTAGATTGCATTTTGTTTGGTTTAACGAAAGATGAATTTATAGAGATGCAAAAAGAAGAGGGTTAGATCATTACACTCGTGAGTGGCTTCAATTTGGGGGAAGCGATGGAAGCCATTTATCCATATATAGTCAAGCAAACGGGAGATTTGTTCAATTCGATGCTAGAACTGTGCGAACAATCAAGCCCTTTAGATCTTTCACACGATTAGGGGTATTGGGTGTTGAATTGTTCAGCATATCACATAGGGCCACTAAGTCTTCTAGCTTGGATAGAAGTTTCCAATTGTCGTTTAGAACGGCTCCTTCGTCTTTATAGGCTTGAATAAAATGGGTTTCATACGTGGATCCCTCTTCTTCGTATCGTAACATATTACCGATATCCGCATATCGATTCCAAGAAAAAGCATCTTCCCAGTCTAGAACAGCTGACACTGAGTAACCTTTTGCTTTTTGCTGAACCAATATGTTTAGACCGTTGTAATCCGAATGAAGAAGTACAGGGGATTCGACGTTTTCGGTCAACAAAGAACTATATGTTTGGCAGAAGGACCAAACCTTGCGTGTATATTCTTCCCCAAGCCAAAAACCGCAATCAGCGTGTAAACATTCTTCGATGAATGAGAGGAACCTTTCACCGTCCATTTTAAGATGGTCTTTGACTTTAAGCTTTTCCCCGAAAAATCCTGAATCTTTAAAGGTAAACGCATGTATGTTAGCAAGCACTTGGCCAGCAGATGTAGCAGCTGAAGCGATATCCTGAAGATTACCTGTTTGGATCACATTCCACAGAAGAACACCCTCTCTCCACTCTAAGATGGACCAAGGTTTATCAATTAAACTGCAGCTTGTATCAGCGTATACGAAGTTGGCTGTCGGTACGCGTCCGCCTACTAATCGTGCGATATCAATCTCCTTGTCTGCAATACCCTTGCTCCCCTTATACAAGCGAAAAACGAAAGGTTCTGAGGAGCCATCTAGATAGATTTTGTAGTTGAAATTACTCAGTCCGATGCCAATTCGTTCAGAATGTACTACACGTTTATTCGGAAACGCTGGTTTGACGATTTCATTAATTTGTTGAGCATCTAAAGAAGGTGGCAGCTCAATTCGTTCCCAACTGTCTTTCATGGGTTTCCTCCTTTATTTCCATTAATTACATCAAATGTAACACTAAAAAGAGGTTTGTCATATCATCATCGCAATTGAACTATTATGAAAGAATGAATTAGCTTTCATGCTCTGTGGTGCAGTTCAAGGGGATGCATGTATGGCTTACGGAGAACGATAGCTCCTTTACGACTACTGTACAAAAGGCTAAAAAGACAATAGACATAGTTCGTAAACCTCATGAATATAAATATATTTGGCTTAAAACTTTCATAGATAAGGTTAGTATAACATTTATCAGGAGGCGGAAAACTATGCAATTTCCCTATCCAGTGTACCCCTTTATTGGTTATCAGACCAAGTTTGTACAGCAGCCTATAGCATTTCCACCACAGCATCAGGATCAAGTTCCTGGTCTGGAGTATCTCATGGTGCCGCGTCCCATTTTTGATTACCCTGGATATGTCGGTAGCTGCAAGCTGAAGGGGAAGGTTGCGATCATCACTGGAGGTGATAGCGGATTTGGGCGTGCAATTGCAGCTGCATATGCTAAAGAAGGAGCCGACCTGGTTATCGTATATCTGAATGAGCATATTGATGCGGAAGAAACCAAAAGGTATGTTGAGCAATTTGGCACTCGCTGCGTGCTTCTGGCCCGAGATCTTCGCGTTCCAGCCAGTTCACCAGATATAATAGCTGAAACACTTCATCATTATAATAGACTGGACATCTTAATCAATAATGCTGCCGTCCAACCTTTTACAGGGAGTATCATGGACATTTCCGATGAACAACTCGAAAACACTTTTCGAACCAATATATTCCCCTTGTTTTATTTGACTAAAGCCGCTCTACCTTATTTGAATAAAGGCAGTTCAATTATCAATACAACTTCAAGAGTTGCCTACGAAGGAGACAAGGATGTCATTGATTACTCCGCAACTAAAGGGGCCATAGTAAGTTTTACTCGCAGTATGGCACTTTCTTTGGCTGAGAAATGTATTCGAGTTAATGCGGTTGCTCCTGGTCCGTCATGGACACCCCTCAATGTTAGTACCTACTCCAAGGAACATGTAGCTACTCTAGGCACTGACAGCCCATTGGGACGTGCAGCACAACCTTTCGAGATAGCCCCAGCCTATGTCTACCTCGCAGCGAATGAATCCATGTATGTCACAGGTCAAGTGATTCATGTAAATGGTGGATTGATCCGTTACACATAAAATGTATTGCTTGAATATGAAATTGAGATTGAGTGAAAAATTCCCAGGGTAGATTCACCGACCCTTGATATATGCCATATTCAATAACTCAACAGAAACTGTACTATCACAATGAACATGTAAAAATTGAACCTCTGCTTGACATCTTATAATCCCAAGCCCACAATAAGGATAAACTTACGGGTCGGAGGGATTGTATGAAGTATTCGAACGAGATAAGTCGCACAAACGGCAAACCAGTGGCTGCTTCAGGAAAGGGTTCCGAGCGATCGCAGCAACAGGCTGCGGATACAATTGGTTTTGGAATGGTTCAACCTTCTTGTATTAATACGCTGCAGCGAATGATAGGAAACCGGGCCATGCAGCAGTTGATCCAACGAACTACCAACGGCAATAGTGATTCTAATAGTACCCCAATGGCTACCGGTCCGAACCGCTGGAAGAAAATTGTTACTTGGGACGAGAAAGCAGCAGCTGGCAAAGGTGCTTTCGTCACATCAGGTCCCAACTATAAGCCAGGCTTATTCGATGGGGATAAAAATCCATTGGGCTACAAGGCAGAACACTTAAAGAAAGATATGGCAACACCCATCGATGAATTCCGGAATTTCTCCTTGACGAAAGCGTGGGAGACCGATGGTAGCGAGCAGAAGGTGATTTCCAAGGTCAAGTCAGTAGAAGATATTGATCAATTGTCAATGGAAGAAATCAACTCTATCAATCCCCAATCTATGGTTCCATATACGATATTGCACGATGTGCTGCACCAAAGCTGGCATGAGGCGAAGCATGAGTTGGCTTCTTCAGACTCTCCTCAGCGCATTGCGCTTATGCGTAAGCTATGGGAGTACCGCCAGTGGCATCATAACGAAGTATTAAACGAAACGAAAAATACCGTCAATTCCGTGAAAAACGATGCCAAGGGACTCGATAAATGGGCAGCCGCAGGAAGTACGACATTGACATCCGATATCGACGTGAATCTGAAGGGCAATCATACCGAGTATGCGGTGCAAGTATATAACCAACTGTTTAAAAAGGGAATCCCGTCCGGGCATGTCTGGGAGGTCGAGTCGGGTGTCGCTTATGATGTCAACGTGTACGCTTTGGACTTCATGCATGCAGCGTTTACGTTCAGCAAGGAGAGCAAGCTAGCGGATGGAGGAAGAATTACAGGCAAGGAAGGGGCTCGCAAGGATCAAGCCAAGGGCGGGTTTACCGAGGAGATGATCGGAAGGCGTGACACAGGGGATCAGAAAATATGGTCGCTTGTCAAAATGCGGTTATATATGACGAAGGAACAATGGGGAAGTTATGTTTCCACAACGAAGCCGGATTATGATACATTGAATCAGGTGGAATTGAGATACTCGGAGTACTTTAACACCCTACAGAAGAAAATGATTAACGAAGCTGGTTTACCTCTCAATCAGGCCGATGGGCTGATCAATGAAGCCGTCGCCACTGAGGAGACCGGCATTAAGCAAATCGATAAGGTAGCTGAGATACTAGCTCTTAAACAGAAGACCAAGGGAGTCTCACTCGCGGAGGATACTATCGCCGAGCAAGCGAAGATGGGAGCCAGCAACCGGATTTATGAGGAGAGGCTTAAGGAAATCAAGAAGGTCCGGCTCGAGCTTGAGGAGCGTATCGGTCGCTACAACGAGCTATTGGTAGCGAAGGAAACAGGAGGTCCCTCCAGAGTTCGCTCGGCCAGCGCTGGACAGACAGAGCTCGAAATTTTGAAGGGAGCGCTCGAAATGGAGCTTCGTCATCTACGCCGGCTATTATCCGAAGCTGCCATGTTCTCTAACGAAGCGTATCTTACAGACGCGGCCGTCAATCACGCGGTCGTCGGCATTCAGAGCGGTATGGACCTCAAACAGACGAAGACTGAATCCATGATCAACGTAAATGAGAATGTCGCTGACTGCCTCAAGGAAATCGCACGACACGGCGGGGGCAAGGGTGAGGAGTTTCTCGGTGAAGCGGCGTATAAAGCGAGTAAATACTTCTTTCGACTCGCGGATGCGGCGAAGAATATGGGGCTTAGTACGGTTGCAGGCGTAAATACGTTATACGATGCTGGTTATGAAATTTCCATTGAGCTGAAGGGCCGCGGCGGCGGAAACGTCGAACTGCAGAGTGCCGAAGCGATTCGAAAATATTTTGGCGGCAGCGTGAAGACACCGGACGAGTTAGTCGCGAAGATCGTCGAGATCGGAACCGCGGTATCCGTCGCCTTTTCCGCAAGCGAGGGTAACAAGAACGAGTTAGGAAAAGCGATGCCTTCGGAGAAAAATGCGCGTAATGCGAACTAGTACACGATGGTGTGATTGCCGCAACGTTACAATAAGTCCATCATAGATTGAATGAATGGACAGTTAGTGGAAGAAACGTTGCAGGAACTATGGGCTGCCACACGTATAGCGAGCAGCCTATTAGATTGGCGCATTTCTTAAAACGAGTCCATCTACACGGGCTTCCATCTGGCTTCTAGGTGGGGCCTATTTGCCGCTCATCCTCTAATCATTAAGTACAGTGATAAAACTCTTGTTTGCTCATTAGGTGCTTGGCCATCGTGGTTATTAGAGGATGAACATGCACACTATAAAAGATCAAACATAAACAAGGTAATTAAAGATTCGATTACTCGAAATCCTCAGAGACTGACCTCTTTGACACAGAAATTTATGATATAGAACATAGGAGGTTTACATGGCCTGGAGCAAATTAAAGCAACAGCTGGAGAGTTTTCTCTGTCCTGCGTTATACGGAAAGGTCGAATACCGTGCAACCAGCTACCGCTATTTACCTGATAAAGCAGGACATTGTTATATTGCAGTAGATAAAAAGAACGTACTCAATATGAGTGATACAACTACATTAATCAGATGGTATCAGACGGAGTTGGAAATTAAGAATGATGCAGATATCCAAATTCCTATCAACAATGAAGAAATTGAAGCAATCAGAAAAGATACCAAGGGGATAGTTCCGGAGGACCGTCTTAAAGTAATTGCAAGAAGTAGAAAAATTTCAGAATATGCAAAGGAGCTTTTGTCCGCACAGTCATCATTAAGCAAATCAAATTTTATCGTTGTAGCTACTAAGTTTTTATCCATTTCTATAGAGGAAAGCATAGAGAGCAATGATATCTTATTGAATATTCTAGCTCTGGTGGACAGGAGAGTTGGAAAAAAGCGAATTTTAAACATGACCGAGAAGATGAAGTTAAAGCATCCAATTGTGCAGTATTTTTATGAGCTACGGCTTAGTACATTATGAAAATAAATATCTCATTTACTTCGAATCGGGATTTATTTTATTCGAACAAACGTTTGCTGACAGGTTGTTGCAATAATATAATCTAAATTTCCAATTGAAACTTAATGATAAACAAACCGCTTCCCAATCAAGTTCTATGCTTACCGCTTGTAGGAAACTTATTGCCGGAAAAATCCTCCTATCCAAGTTAACATTCAACAAACTTGGTGATTGGGGGGGGGGTTCTTTTGAAATATAAATTAAGTGTTATCAATAACGCAAATGAAACTAGATGGAGAAAGCGGAGTAAACGACCCTCAAGGCTTTCCTCAAGGGGGTGCAAAAACTGGACTTTTTCAGGAGTATCTATCCATCATTTTATTTAAATAATTTCGAAAGTCTTCAACATATGTTTTGGGCTCTACGATTTTTAGATTTGTACCGAAACTTGCTAAAAATTGAAATCCCGTACTGTTTTGAGGGACATAAATTGTTGCTAATAAAAATTCAGAACTATAGTTTTCAATACTCTTTCGACCGTCCCATTCAATGAATTGATCTTTTATGCTTGGTGAAATCAATGCCTTAATAGCGACTAGTTGCGGTTGATAACTTGATTCGCGTTCTTGTTCTAATAAATATTCTCTAGGGTTAAATGTTTTTTCATCCATATTAAGATTATCGATCCGAGATAATTTAAACGTTCTATAGCTCATACGATGTAAACAGAATCCTTTCAGATACCAACTCGTTTCGCTAAAATGAAGCTGATATGGCTCGACATTTCTATTCGTCGTGGTGCCATTTTTATCTATATAATCAAATGAAACTAAGCTTCTCTTTAATATTGATTCTTGGGAAGCCAGAGAAGTAATGAATAATGACCCTCTTGTTATAAATAAAACGGTAACAGCTAGGTTGAGTCCTTGGCAGCCTCAATTTAATAAATATGAAAATTATAACCCCAATTATATTTGCGAATTTTTTGGAAAACGGGGAATTATTATTTAGCAGAATTTGGCCAGGTACACACCGTGACAGTGGTAGAACTTGTTGGAAGAAAATAACGCCGAATAGACCCGCAAATGTCAAGCTCGCTATCAGATAACTGGTTTGCGAGCTTGACGTATCCTTGCAATCAAAACTCATGATTAGGGTCTTCTACAAAAAACCAAAAGCCAGCTCTTTCGCTGGATTTAATGGAGTATTTCACCCCATTCTTAATTACAGATGCTTTCATGTTTAACGTATCATTGCCTTTTATGAAACCCAAATCCATGAGGACATCCTCACATTCCTCCCGTGACAAGTCAGGATTCGTAGCCGCGATCAGGGCAACAAACGATAACAGCAAGTTGGTTCCAGATTTGTCGGTTCCATCCGTTCCGCCGGCTATGAAGGCTGATCGCAGGCTTCCGTCTTTGGTATTGAGGTCTCCGTTTAAGAAGAGCAGGTCACTAAATTCCACTGTAAAACTAACTTGCTTTGAATCAATGAAATTGATTTTGTTAATTTGATGGGGAAGCCCTAATTGTTTGGCAGATGCATTAAAGGCCTGTTTAAATTGCTCCAAGCTCGGACTGATAGTGCCCACCCGTTTTGATTGTTGAACCTTGGTAACCGCCTCTTCATAGGGTCTAACATCAATGGCGACTTCGGATTTAAGGACCTGAGCTGGCCCCTGACCAATTGTGAGATATAATTCATCGATAGTTTTGGCACCGGATAAAGGTACGCCTCGACGAGTGAGCGGAAAGCGAACAGCTCCCACGAAATCTCCAGAACTACCATATTTGCTTGGTTTGGGATCATGAAAATAGAGCCAGACATATTCGAAGCCCATGGAATCCTTGCGTATACTTTCTACTATTTGCCTGAATTCAGCTTCGGTAGTGGCCTCAGTCATAACCCTAACCTTTCTGCTGGGCCCCTTCTCATTTTTATTATCTTCAAAAATGGTATACGGTACTGTTTTAGGAGCCTCTTTAACGGGAGGGTTCAGCGGAATGGATGCGGTGGTTGCAACATTCGTTTTATTGGTAGTAGCCGGGGCTTCAAATGAAGCTACTGTTGCACTTAAGGCGATAATAAAAAACACAAATAACGCTCCTGATAATATGAAATATTTAGTATGCAGTCCCTTTTTTTGAAACAGCGATACAATCGCCCCTAATAAACAAGCAAGTGATCCTAGAAAACACATAATACTAATAAATGCCCACATTGTTTAACAACCTCAGATCATCTCTCCATCGGCTAGAGGATTTGCTCGAAATCTGTCAAATCCAACTATACCAAATATAGGAATAAAGTGCTATGCACAAGTTTACTGATCTTTCAATGTATTACTTTGCTATAGAAGATGAAACATATTTTGGAGCTTTAGCAGTCATTTATGTCAAAACTATGCTGGAAACTCTAGTTTTAATAAGGATATTGGATTTAATGCTGTATTTGGAAAAGAAATGAATGTAGCAGATGTTAAATTATTATTAAATGATTTTAATTCTATACTATTATTGCAATTTGTGATGTCTATTGAGAGATTTTGGAAAGTGAATATATTGAACGTGCTGGCAGTGACACTGGAGTGTATTTGATCCGTGATGGGGTAAAGGTAAGCTATCAAGAAGTTGTGATTTCTTAGTAATTGTAAGATTTAATGAGATCGTCCTATAGCCCTCATAGGAGATATAGCATCTAATCATCTTATATCAGGAAATATGCGGTTGGTGTTCCATAGTTTCCCAAATATAATTTGGGTATAGAACTCAAAGGAGGAATTATTTTGAAAAGAGAAGCGAAGCTAGACTCCACTAAAAAATATAGATATCTATTAAGGCGAGAATGGGATGAAACAAAGCCACATGTTGTTTGGATTATGCTAAATCCAAGTACAGCAGATCACGAAGAAGATGATCCCACTATTGAATCTTGTATTAGATTTACTAAGAAATGGGGTTATGGTTCATTTGAAGTAGTAAATCTGTTTGCTTATAGAGCGACAAAGCCCTCAGAGTTGAAAAATTTAGATAAAGATGTTGCAATAGGAGCGGAAAGCCTAACTTATATTCGTGAAGCGTTGGAAAGAGCTGATTTGATTGTCGCTGCTTGGGGTTCAAACGGTAAAACTCATAAGAGAAATCAAGATGATGAATTAATTTTATTACTGAAGAATTACCAGTTAAAGTGTCTACATATCCTAACTGATGGAGATCCCCGTCATCCTTTATTTTTTAGTACGGACAGTCCTCTTCAGGATTATGAATTGAGAAAAATTATTAAGGTTAGACCGACAGTTAAGCGGAAGATTACCAGCAATGAAGGAATACTTAGGGATACAGATGGTAGAAAAATCTATGACGATTCTTGGATGTTCAGTAAAGAGGAATTGAATTGAGCATACAGGATTGATAATTAGTTTGACTCTTGGGCCTGTGTAGAGGATACAGATTTGTGAAAGTTGCGTAACGAGATCTACCGACACGGTAACCGAATGCATATCTGTATGATCGAGATATTGATAGGAACAGGCATCAGTCATACACAGGAAGGTTATGCTTGGAGTTCGTTGTCGTCTGGAGCAGATGTAGGATGGGATCAAACCATCTATGTTGCCAAGATTACAACTAAGTAACCATCCATTTTGAAAAGTCAGGTGCATTTGCACTTGGCTTTTTTCTTTTTGGAATTGCTTGTTGCTTCTACAGTGCATCACCATCAATTGTAAGTGCAGAACCGGATTATGTTCCGAATCATAAAAAAACACAGCACATTCCAAGTTTCTTCCATGTCGTTCATAAATCTAAAATTGTATGATCAAGGATATACATACATATGTCCGAACTGCTTTTAACAGCTTTTTCTTTATATTTGAAGGTTCGCATTAAAATATGTATGCCCTTCGATATTTAGAATCGCCTGTCTTTATGAAAAATTCGAGGTTTCAATTAGAATACGCTTTCAATAATATAAGGTTTGACTAAAAGCATTTAATAAAGGGAGGCGTTATTATTGTTCACAGGAAAATCCGCCAAAACAGCCCAAGCGGTGTTGTCCATAACATTAGTTTTATCGGTTATATCCGGGTGTGTTCCAGGAAGTAACAAGGAAGGCAAATCAACAAAAGCTAAAGACGCAGAGACAGCGGCAAAGCTAACTTCATTAACTTATTGGGCGGCATTGAACCCAGCGGCTGCAGCTACAATGAAAAGCTACAATGAAATGGAAGCGTATAAGGAAATGGAGCGAATTACTGGAGTTAAGGTTGACTTCCAACATCCTCCTCAAGGAGGTACTGCAGAAAAGGAGCAGTTCAATCTGATGCTTACGTCCGGAACTCTTCCAGATGTCATTGAGTACAATTGGAATGGCTATCCTGGAGGACCTGAGAAGGCGATCAAAGATAACCGGATCGTCAAGTTAAATGACTATATTGACAAATACGCACCTAACTACAAAAAGGTACTAGACTCGAATCCAGAATGGAAAAAGCAGGTGACTACTGATGATGGCAGCATTGTCGGGTTTCATTTTATACGCGGCGACCGTTCCTTGCAGATATTTAGAGGAGCTATTATCCGAGAAGACTGGTTGAACAAATTGGGGTTGAAGAAGCCAACCACCATCGATGAGTGGTACACCGTTCTGAAAGCGTTTAAGGAGAAGGATCCGAATGGCAATGGCAAAGCAGATGAAGTCCCGCTGCTGCTATCTCTTTCTGAATTGAAGAATACTCAAGCGTTTGTTGGGGCATATGGCGTGTCGAGCGGCTTTTATAAAGAAGGGAATACTGTCAAATACGGACCGATTGAGCAGGGTTATAAGGAATTTTTGACAACGATGAACAAATGGTACAAAGAAGGCTTGATCGATAGGGACTTTGCGGCAACAGATACTAAGCTTCTAGATGCCAAGGTCACTGGTAACCAACTCGGAGCTATTGTTGGAGCTGCAGGTGGAGCTCTCGGCAAATATATGAATCTCATGGCTTCGAAGGATAAAACCTTTAAGCTGAGTGGAGTGCCCTACCCTGTGCTGAAAGCTGGCGACAAGCCGCAGTTCGGACATTTTGATCAACCGGTACCGGGGAAATCTGCGGCCATCACAACTAGCAATAAGAATATTGTGGAAACGATTAAATGGCTGGATATGGGTTACAGCGAGCAAGGACATATGCTCTTTAATTTCGGTAAAGAAGGCGTAAGCTACAAACTTGAGAATGGCTACCCGAAATATACGGATACCATTACCAATAATCCAGACGGCTTGCCGATGAGTCAAGCTATTGCCAAGCATAACCGCGCTTCCTGGGATGGGATCATGGTACAGGATAAACGGTATTCCGACCAGTATCAAAGTCAAGTTCCAGAGCAATTGGAAGCCATCGATATATGGTCGACACCGATTAACGAGAAGGTAATGCCTCCGGTTACTCCAAACAAAGATGAATCGGGTAAATATGCCTCTGTCATGACCGACATTAATACATACAAAGATGAGATGTACAACAAGTTTATTATGGGTGCTGAGCCTATCGAAAATTTTGATAAGTATGTCAAGACATTAAAAGGTATGGGGATTGACGACGCCATTAACATTCAACAAGCTGCTCTTGAAAGATATAACAAGCGATAACAACAGCTTATGGAGGATGCAGGGGATTATCGTTAAATCCTCTGCTGAACCCTGCTGCTGGTATTTGGTTAAGAAAGGAAGTGGTTATTATGGCAATGATGGAGAATAAGCTTTCCGTTAATACTCGGGGAGGTAGCCAAGATAAAGAAAGTAAAATGACATTTATCCTAAAGGACTTAAAGAGAAATAAATACATTTATATGATGCTGCTGCCGGTGTTGGCGTACTATGGAATATTCCAATATGGACCTATGTACGGTTTGCAGATTGCCTTCAAGGATTACAGCCCTGGCTTAGGAATCTGGGGGAGCGAATGGGTTGGTTTTCAGCATTTTAAAGAATTTTTTAATGGATTTTATTTCTGGAGACTTATCAAGAATACACTTCTCATCAATATATATGAGCTCTTGTTTGCTTTCCCAGCCGCCATTATTTTAGCGTTACTTTTAAATGAAATTCGCAGTAGTATGTTCAAAAGAATCGTGCAGACGGTTTCATATTTGCCGCATTTTATATCTATCGTTGTTGTTGTAGGGATGATGGTTGATTTTCTCTCCCGAGACGGCCTGATTAATCAATTACTCGTCATAATCGGTTTTGAGTCTATCGTTTTTCTGCGCGAGCCGGAATGGTTTCGATTTCTCTTTGTTTCCTCAGGTGTCTGGCAAGGGATTGGATGGGGTTCCATTATTTATTTAGCTGCCATGGCTAACATCGATCCAACCCTATATGAGGCTGCCAAAATGGATGGGGCTGGCAGGTGGAAGCAGACTCTGCACATTACGATTCCAGGTATTATGCCGACAATTGTTATTTTGCTGATCCTGAATATGGGCTCCATGTTGAGCGTTGGTAGTGAAAAAGTACTGTTGATGTACAACCCGTCAACCTATTCTACCGCTGATGTCATATCCACTTACGTGTATCGAAAAGGGATCTTGGAAGCGAGCTACAGCTATACCGCTGCAGTAGGCTTGTTCAACTCCGTCATCTCCTTCATCCTCATCGTTAGTGCTAACAGCATCAGTAAGCGCTTTAGTGATAATAAGCTATGGTAAGGGGGAGCCATCTTGAGAATTAGCCCAAGTGAAAAGGTATTCGGCGTTTTTAATACGATGCTGATGTTATTGCTGTGTTTTATGACGATGTATCCATTTCTCTATGTTTTACTCGCTTCATTAAGTGATCCTGCTCGGGTTGCTATGCACAGGGGATTACTGCTCATACCGCTTGGTTTCACCATAGATGCGTATAAAGCTGTTTTGGATAATCCAATGATTGGGACTGGCTATCAAAATACAATATTTTATGTCGTCGTTGGCACAGCGCTCAACTTGTTTATGACTGCTTTAGGCGCCTATGCGCTATCCCGGAGAAACGTATATTTCAAGGATTTCATTATGTTTGCTGTCGTCTTTACCATGGTGTTTCATGGGGGACTGATCCCAACCTATCTTGTTGTAGGCAATTTAGGGCTGCTGAACACCCCGTGGGCGTTAATTGTTCCAGGCGCGATCAGCACCTTTAATTTAATTATTATGCGTACCGCCTTTCAACAAGTGCCGATCAGCCTTGAGGAATCAGCGCGAATAGACGGTGCCAACGATTTTACGATATTATATCGCGTCATCATCCCGCTCTCGATGCCGGTTATTGCCGTTATGATATTATGGTATGCCGTATCTCACTGGAATTCTTATTTCAGCGCCTTAATCTACTTGAGAGATCGGGAGCTGTATCCCCTTCAGCTGATTTTGCGAGAGATTCTGGTCAACAACAACACGGACAGCATGATGACCGGTGCTGGGACTTTAGACAAAATTGATGTGGGGGAAACGATTAAATATGCTACGATCATCGTCTCCACCTTGCCCATCCTGATCCTCTACCCGTTCTTGCAAAAATATTTTGTCAAAGGGATTATGATCGGTGCTATCAAGGAATGAATGGGTTTAATGGAAGAACATTTTGAGGGCTTTCTGAATGAAGTTATAGCCCGATTTTGAGGAGGTTATCTTACTATGCTGCCTTATGTTAGAAATCTCCTTACAAATAAGAGGCATAACAACCGAAGTGTGTTTATTAGTATGTTAATATCCAATATCGTTATTTTATTGCTGCCCTTAGTGATCGGATTCTTTCTGTACACTAAGGTGGAGCAAATTATGATGGCTAACGCAAGCCGTTCTAATTTGGCCATGCTGGAACAACTGCGGCTGACGATGGATAACCATTTTAAAGAAGTCAACCAATTAGCTCAGCAAATTGTTTTTAATCCGAAGATCGACCAGTTGTTAAGCAACGATAGCACTGAGGATCGGTATAGTGAAATCGAGTTTATCCGATATTTGAAGACCTACCAAAAAATAGACAGCGGTTTTATTAAAGACTATTATGTATATTTTCAAGGCAGTAATACGATCCTTTCTCCATCCATTCGAACGGATTCTCAAACCTTCTATGACCGTTATTACAAGTATGAGAATTTGAGTTACGAACAGTGGAAGAAGGAGCTGCTGGAAAGCTATCATAATATGCATTATCTCCCCACTGCCCGCATATTGCGGGATGGTGGGATGGGCATGATGAATAATCAGGATCGTATGCCCATCAACGTCATCACTTATGTGCATTCGCTGCCCGTCCGCGAAGTCTCGGATATTCGTGGAAGTTTAATAATCCTCTTGGACGAACAGCAGATAAAGGATAGGCTGAAACAGATTGAGGCAGCCAATCAAAGTGCTATATACATTATCAATGATAAACAAAATGTGATCTTGAGTACCACGGATGAATATGAGCTTTCAAGTGCTCTTTTTGACAAATTGACGAATCCTACGGGTTTGTTCGATTACTCGTTGAATGGTAAGGACATGATGGTCTCCTATACGACCACGGATGAGGCAGGATGGAAGTATATCTCGGTGATGTTGAAGGATCATTATATGAAGCCGGTCTATAGCATTAAGATGACTGCGTTCGGGTTGTTTATACTATGCCTGGTTGTCGGAGTGGGATTCGCTTACCTGGCTGCCTACCGGAATTACAGCCCGGTCAAACATATGGTTACTGCCATTATGCAGGGTAAGCGAACCGTAACTCGTCCTTCAGGGGACGAATATGAATTTATTCGTGAATCCATCGAAGGCTCGATTATCGAGGAGAAACAGCTGCGGGACACACTCTCCCAGCAGGCTTCCGTTGTTAGGGCAAATTTCTTGTCTCGCTTGATTCGGGGACAAGTCGATTTAAGCCAGATTCAATCTACGGAGTCACTTGGGTTCTTGAATTTAACTCCATTTGTATACAGCTCTTATGCTGTTATGGTGATTCAAGTGGACGATGCTTCCCACTTTACTCATAATCAATCGGAGAAACAATGGGCTCTCATCCGGTTCATTATTTCCAATATCGGCATGGATATGGTCAATGAAGGTCACATAGGGTACGATGTCGATCTGGACCGTGATCGTCTCGCGTTCCTTATCAACCTTGACGACGACGGACAGGGAACAGCTGCCGATGAGCTCAAGTTTATAGCCCATTCGCTCAAGCAAGTCGTCGAAACCCGATTCAAGCTGATCCTTACTGTGGCGATTAGCAAGGTGCATGAAAGTCTGGAGGAGATCGGTGAAGGCTACGAAGAAGCACTTGC
This sequence comes from Paenibacillus sp. 1_12, assembly GCF_900114475.1. Taxonomy (GTDB): domain Bacteria; phylum Bacillota; class Bacilli; order Paenibacillales; family NBRC-103111; genus Paenibacillus_S. The sequence continues at coordinate 25,914 of NZ_FOTE01000025.1, forward strand.
AGCGTTAGATTATAAAATGATTATGGGTCAAAGTGTAATTATTTGCTATGACGACATCAAGGATACAGAGCTGCACTATCATTATCCGATCGAAACCGAAGCACAGCTGATGAACCTAGTGAAAAGCGGAGATTTTGAAAATGTTGAGAAGCTGCTTGATAATATTTACGAGCTCAATTTCTCTTCGGATAAATTAACGCCTGAACTCGGTACCTGTATTTTTTTCAATATGGTGAGTACATTGCTTAAAATTATGAATGCCTCAAATATTGGTTACGGTGGGATGGAAGAGGAGGGCATATTCGATCCTATTAAGCAAATCCAGAGTAGTGGTACAGCACAAGAGATGCATGAGAAAACGAAACGGTTTTACAAGCAGCTTACAAGACTGCTGCAGTCTGAGCGAAGCGGTCACAGTGATCTGTTGCTCGCCGACATTAAGCGGTTTATCGACGGGCGATGCACGGATCCGAATCTCGGACTCGCGATGATTTCCAGCCACTGTGGGAAGACTCCACAATATATATCCACTTTTTTTAAAAAAGCTAGCGGGCATAACATAACAGATTATATATCTAGAATTCGTATCGATCAGGCAAAAATCCTTATGGAAAACAAAGCTTTGACAAACCTTCAAATTGCGCAAATGGTTGGATACATGAACGATTTGGCCTTTATACGCGTATTCAAAAAAATTGAAGGAGTCACACCTGGCAAGTACCGTGAAAGCCTTTCGGATGATACGGTTTATGAAGCTGAAACCACATAAAACCTATTAATACAAATAATTTTAAGGAGTGAGGTATATGATCAAGAAGTTTAACAAGAGGATATCGATCTTATTAGTATTCACTTTTATTATCAGTCTAGGCATCCTGCCAGAACAAGCAGCGCGTGCGGCATCAAGTAAAACCGACATTGCGCCGAGTACGTTAACGAGCAACATAAACGTAAAGGCAAGTTCAGAAAATTCTACTAAAAAAGCAACGTTTGCGGTCGATCATACCGGCGGTTCCAGCAGCTTGTGGCAAATTGGTGGAACAGCTACGAACATTTTTCCGGAAGAAGGAAAGACAAGTTCTCTTTGGCTAGCGATAGATTTGGGATCGGTGAAAACCTTTGATGAAGTCAGCTTTGATATTCCGACTGTTTCTAGCAATGTTTATGCGCGCATGTCGGACTATGAAGTCGTATACACATCAAATGCAAATACTTGGACAAACTTACCTGCCTTAAATAACTCAAGTCGTACTACCTATGACTGGGGCGCAGACTCCTGGACACTCGCAAAAAAGGTTACCGTTCCCAGCAGCATAGTTCCAAGTGATCCGAATTGGGGTTCGCTCACACCGATTAATGCCGATTGGACTGCCACAACCACTGGAACATTCACAGCTCCCGTTACGGCACGATATGTGATGATCCATTTTACGCTGAAGTACGGCAAAGCAGGTGCGATAGGAATGTCAAACCTTAAGATTTTGAAAACTGCTGATGCTGTTCTTCCTAAGTACGCCGATACTTATTTGAACGAACCAGGTAGCGGTTACGCCATTATCACGCCTGACTATCCTGGAATGAATCTCACAATCGGTCGTCCGGCTGTAATAGACGCAAACGCAGCTTCTAGAAAGTTTCCTGTTTTCAATATCAAGAAAGCGCTTTCTGGAACCTCGATTACTGGAACACTCCTTGCTCCAGACGGTTCAAAGGTATACAGCTTTCCTGTGACCCATGTAGATGCAGGCGGCAATGCCGTCATGTCTATTCCTGATTCCATAACACTGGCTAAAGGAACTTATAGGGTGGAATTCGCACTTTCAAATAACGGCAATACTTTTTATGACAGCTACTACTTTACAGCAATTCCTAGTTTCAGAAATTACATGTCAACGCCGAATACGATAAATTCCAATAATGCAAATGTGGCCAATGTGAACCCTGATTCATGGACCAATCATGCATATCCAGCCTTACAACTGGACGGTTCGGGTAAAATCTTCTATGCACCGGATTACAAAGGGAATCAAGTCATGGATTATTCGGCTGTTGGTTATCAAGGTGGAGGAGTAGCTATTCCTAATGTGCCGGTACGTGTGAAAGTAGCGCCTCTCGCCAATAATACCGAAGATTCGTGGCAGGCGATCCAGGATGCTATTGACTATGTTTCAATCTACCCCATTCAGTCGGATGGCTTCCGCGGTGCCGTATATCTGGAGCCGGGAGTGTTCCGTATCAGTAAACCGCTTAATGTGACCACATCAGGGGTCGTGATACGGGGAGCAGGTTCGGGAACGGTTACTCCAATTGTCGGCGATGGCTCGGTTCAAAATCCGTATGACGAACAAATCGCAAGTGAAGGTGCAGAGCCGGGTGTTACGAAACTGATATCAACTTGGAAGCTAACTGATTCGTTCACTCCATCTACAGACCATGCTACAACGACGGGCAGTCCTTATTCAAAAGGTTCCAACAGCACATTAATTAATTTTAACGGTCAAGGGGTAACCCAATCCGCATCCACTACCATCACGGATCAATATGTAGGTGCAGGACAATATGCCGTGCATGTTGCAAGCACATCCGGTCTTTCGGTTGGCGATAGTGTATCTGTACAAAAGGCGATTAATGTGAATTGGGTGAAGGCTATGTATATGGATAATGTGGACGGTGCGAGCAACTGGCTGCCTAATGGCAACCTGGAGAGCGGCTTTGCCGGTACACCGTTCACATCTGAACGTACGATCAAGAGCATTGACACCGTCACAAACAAGATCACATTTACAGAGCCTCTTGCAGATAATCTCGACATGCGCTGGGGTGTTTCCAAAGTTGTAAAAATAGTAGAGGACGGTCGTATTAAACAAGTAGGCGTTGAAAATATTCAAGGTATCTCGCATTTTTATAATACAACGAAGCCCAGCCTGTCCAGATACGGGGACAATTATCGCTCTTATAATGACGAAAACCACGCTCAAGTATTTGTAGCGATGGTGAATGTTCGTGACGGATGGATGCGTAATTTTACGACCTATCACATTGACAGCGCATTTGTTACTGAGGGCAATTCTCGTAATATAACGGTTCAAGACGGAAATGTCTTGGATCCTGTCAGCCTTATGGATGCAGGGGAGCGGCGTTATTCAATCTACTTTAAAAAATCGGAATTCATGTTTACACAGCGGGTGTACTCGAGATATATGCGTCATGCATTTATCGTTGATTCTTATACTTCTGGTCCCAATGTATTCTACAACAGCACAAGCGAGTATACGTCCAATGCGTCTGAGCCGCATTTCCGTTGGTCGTCCGGAGGACTGTACGATAATGTTGCGGCACGCATATACCTACAAAACAGATGGAACATGGGAACCTCCCATGGTTGGGCAGGTGTTAACTATCTGCTTTATAATTTTACCGGCCCCTTTATTGCTACGCAGCCACAGCTTACGCCTAATTATGTGATCGGGCATCTATTTGATAGCAACACCAATCGTTTGGGATCAGCTACCGACCCGTTGACTGGTCGTCAGAAGACCGATAAGACAGACTCTGCGAATATGGCAAGCGCCGGGCTTAATGGCGGCAAGGTGCCGAATTTTGAAGCATACGAATACAGCATGACAAATAAAGTAACGCCAGCGGCCAACAATATGCCGGATAGTCTCTATGTGAAGCAGCTTATCAATAGTCATGGTGCGCAGGCGGCTACTATTCTCACAGAAAATACCGTTCCGCCAATCAATGATCAATCAAGCACTCAGCGGCCTAAGCTCATAGATCTTAAAGTCGGTGGACAGACGCTTTCTGGATTTTCACCGGATATTTACAGGTATTCCTATACACTTCCTCTTGATTATGACTACTCCAAAAAAGTGGAGGTAACTGCCCAAGCAGGTGCGGGGATAACGGTTGACATTGCTTATCCTCAAGATATAAGCAGTGAGATGGTTCAAATTACGCTTACGGATGCAAAAGGTGTGAAAAATTTTTATAGTGTATCCATGAACATGATTTATAAGTCGCCAATCGTGGCTGCAAGCGACCAGCAGGTGGACTCGAGCAATTTCAATTATGCAGTAAATGTATTGAACCCTGCTGATTATGCAGGCAGCAATTCGCTTCGTTGGGCGGCCAGTGGCTCGGCATGGATTAGAATGTATTTAGGAGAAACAACGAAACGGGTTACTGGAGTGCAGGTTGGATTTATCCAGCATGCTACCAATACACGTTTCTATAAGTTAAGAGTCGAATACTCGATGGATGGGCAAAACTGGTCGTATGTCCCGTCGGGTACAGTGACAAGCGACACGACAGCCTCGCCGGTATCGTGGAATAATGAGGCGGATACGTATATTAACTCACTAACGCTCAATCCAGCTAATGTATTATCGGCAGCAAACACCTTGCAGACGTTCATGTTTGATAAGCCTGTACAAGCACGATTTATTAGAATTGCCGGAAATGGTAATACGACAGGTACGGCTAGCAACGCTTGGAATTCTTATTGGAGGCTGCGTCCTGCTTATGAGCAGGCAGATCTACAATATACGGCTCCTACTGGAGTCGCTATTTCCGGACCGTCGACCCTTAATTCTACTGACTCTATACAGCTTCAGGCACTAATTACCCCAAACACCGCCACGGTGAAAGAGGTAGTTTGGACATCAAGTAATCCCGCTATTGCAACTGTGGATTCAACCGGTAAGGTAACAGCTGCTGCAGCTGGAAAAGTAACAATTACCGCAACTACCGTTGATGGTAAGTTTATTTCTGCTGGTGTGCTTCAACAAGCAGCGAGCACACATGACTTGATCATTACTAAAAGCAGTAATGCTGATTTGAGCGATTTGACATTGTCAAACGGTATCTTAAGTCCTGCATTTGCTGCCGATACAATGGACTACACTTCGTATGTGGCTGTAGGAGTACCCCGACTTACTGTAACAGCAATTGTATTTGATACTAACGCAACAATGACTGTGAACGGAAATCAAGTTATAAGTGGTCAAGAAAGCGGAGATATTCAACTGCAGATAGGAGGTAATACGATTAACGTTGCAGTAACAGCGGAGGACGGTACAACGAAGACCTACAATATCATCGTTAACCGGCTTCCGGGTAATAGTGTCAGCAGTGGCGGGGGTGGGATCTCAAACCAAAGCGGCAGTAAAGAAACCGCAACGGATGGTAAGCTAACACTTCCTGTAGGCAAGTCGGGCGAAGTTAGTTTAGGTGGTGAAATTATAATCTCCATTCCAGCCAATGCTACAGACAAAGAATTGAAGTTAACGATTGAAAAAGTGATGGACACTAAAGCTCTCCTTAAGAATAATCAGGTACTGGCTAGCTCTATATTTGAGATCCTGAAAAATTTTCCGGAGAATTTTAATAATTCTATCACGCTAACCTTTACTTTCGATCCAGCAAGCTATAAGAGCAACCAAAGGGTGGGCATCTTTTACTATGATGAGTTGAAGCAAGTATGGGAAGAAGTCAAGGGTGGAAAAATTAACGGCAATACGATTACCGCTGAGGTAAATCACTTTACGAAATACGCGGTACTCGTCGTAGATCCAGTGACGGATAAGCCAAACCCAGTTGTCAGCTTGTACGATATCCCTGGACATTGGGCAGAGATTAACATTAATAAAGCAGTCAGCAAAGGAATTATCAGCGGTTACCCGGACGGTACATTTAAGCCGGATCATACGGTGACAAGAGCGGAATTTGTCGTCATGCTGATGAACACACGGCTGCCGCAAGGTGAAGGAGCGACTCTGAGCTTCACAGACAATGTGGAGATCGGAAGCTGGGCGCAGAATGCCGTTGCGCGTGCGTTACAAGCAGGTATTGTTAAAGGCTATGAGGACGGAAGCTTCTGGCCGAATGCAGAAATTACACGAGCTGAGATGGCTTTGATGCTCGCCAATGCTTATGGTCTGGCTATCGATGCTGATACAGTTACCGGCTTCGCGGATGACAAAGACGTTCCAGATTGGTCTAAAGGTGCTGTAGCGGTAATGAAGAAGCAAAAACTTCTCGAGGGTAAAGGAGACAACACTTTTGCCCCTCTGGCTCCAGCAACGAGAGCCGAAGCAGTAACAGTTCTGCTGAACCTGTCCGCTCAATAAAGTAAATATCCTATCAACCATTTGAAACAGCGAGAAAGGGTTATTCTGCAGGTAGTCGAACAGACTGCTTGAGGGATAACCTTTTTTGCGGTTTAGTGATTGGTCAGAAAAATACTTTTGGTTTTACGTATTGTGCAATAAATCAACCCAAAAAAAGGAGAATTAATGTATGGCTCGAATAGTAAAATTGTACATTTTTATATGAAAAAAGGAGGGGCATATGAGTACAATCAGAGAGATGACCATAAATGATTACGAACAAATGATTGAATTGTGGAACGACATTGAGGGGTTAGCTTTAAGTAACGCCGATTCCAGAGAAAACATTACTATGTATTTAAACAGAAATAAAGGATTAAGTTATGTTTGCGAACAAAATAGTAAAATTATAGGTACAATTTTGTGTGGGCATGACGGAAGAAGAGGTTTCATTTACCATGTGACTGTGAATCCAGAATATCGAAAACAAAAGATCGGCAATAAACTCGTACAAACAAGTTTAGAAAAATTAAGTCAAGAAGGAATCGATAAGTGCCACATATTTGTAATTGAGGACAATATAGTTGGAAATGGCTTCTGGACTTCAACTGGCTGGGAGAAAAGAAGCGGATTTTTTGTTTATTCAAGGAACACATAAGGAAAATTGTCAAATACATTGTTGTGCTTACCAAGTACGATAATTCGATACAGAAACCGCTGCCGCGAGGCAACCATCATTGTGGGCAGAGAAATGAAATTTATTTTTGGGGGAATCCATTTGAACCGTCCACTATTGAGAGCGGAGGAGTTTGCTGTGCAGCAGATTCCTTTTTTTGTTACTTGAAGTAACAGCTACAATTTTTGCGAGAGAGGCGATAAGGGATATGGGTAGTTCGAATCAATGGGATGCAGAATGGGAAGTTACAGAAGAATTGGCTCGTCAATTAATAAGCAGTCAGTTTCCGCAGTTAGCTTCAAAAAGCGTACAAAAACTAGGACATGGCTGGGATAACACTGTTTTTCTTGTCGGGGCCGAATATGTATTTCGTTTTCCAAGAAGAGAAGTTTCCATTAATCGTTTAAGGATGGAAGGAAAGATACTACCTAAGCTTAAAGATTATTTTTCCATTGCCTTTTCCTTACCGATATTTTTTGGGGAAGGGGATTATGATTATCCTGCACCCTTCCTAGGCTACCCCTATTTATCCGGAGAGTTTCCAATCGGATTAACGGACAAGCAACGTGCGTTATCAGCAACAACGCTCGCACAATTTTTAAAAAGCTTACATGCATTCCCTGTGAAAATTGCCCAAGAAAATGGGGTTCAACATGACCATAGAAATCTGACTGATATTGCGATGCGTAAGGAAAAGATGCATAAATTCATTTCCGACTTTGCCCATCATTTTAGTGGAGAAGAGTATAGTGCATTATCGAATTATTTGGAACAGCTCAGAACGGAAAGGGTGAAACCAAAGTACGTATTCCTTCATGGTGACCTTCATTTTAAAAATATGCTGGTAGATGAGAATGGAAGAGTTACAGGGATTATTGACTGGGGAGATATCCATATAGGACATCCTGCTTGTGACTTGAATGTTGTGTATAGCTTTTTACCTCCGGATGTGCGTTCTGACTTTTTTAAAGAATATGGGGATGTAGATGAAGAAACGAAGGTGTTAGCTCGATTGATTGCCATATATATTCCCATTTTGATAATGATGCAGGCAATTGATGATAAAGATGAAAGGTTGGTTGATGAAGCAAAAAGGAACATAAAACGTGCTCTCGATGATTAAGAATCTGGCTACAACAGCGATTGGAAGAAGGGTCTGCTTTCGCAGCGTCTCCCTGCTGACCGGATGTTTGGTACATCTTATATAGTGAAAGAAAAACACCTCATTTTCATGCAAATATTTTAAAAATATCATTTTGCACTTGAAACTTACGTAACGGAATGTTCTATGATGTGGGTACCGGTAAAAACTTCGCGCGAAAAAAGGGGATGATCATGAAACGGGAGTGGAAAGTTGGAGGACATGCTTAATTGGCAGGATTAACGGTTCGAGCGTTGCTATACTACGACCAGATCGGTTTGTACTCGCCATCCGGTCATACTGACTCCGGACACAGAATCTATATCAGCGGCCTCCATGCTACAAACCAGCGGTGAATTCGCCTTCGCACTTGGTATCGCAGTCTTGGGCAGCATCGGTACGGTCGTTTATCGCAATCAAGTGGCGAACGCTATTCCCACCGACTTGCCGGCGTCCGCGTTACAAGCCACCCGCGACAGCTTGGCCGGTGCCACAGCTATAGCGGAAGGTCTCTCAGAACAAGTCGGTAAGGCACTGCTCACGGGGGCACGCGAAGCTTTTACGAGCGGGATGCACGCCGTTGCGGCAGTCAGCGGCGCCATCATGCTTGTTATCATCGTCCTTGTCGTTACGCGTCTTCGTCACTTACGACCAATCGGAGAGACTCAGTCTAACCAAGCCGGAAGTATTTCAGAAGTAGCACCCGGCACTGCCAAAGAATCAAGGTAGTTGCACTACGAAGTCATGATTAAGTAAGATACCAACCAGTATGGGCACTGTCCAATACCAATCAATACCTTAAATGATTGGACTGTAAACACTCCATAATTAAATCCTGAGATAAATGCCGGATAGGATCGAAGTCTTAAAGGCCTACACTACACACTTACATGTATTCAATGTATTGTGGAAGGAGCGTCACAAAGCCGACCAAAACTGGAACAATACAGTCTTGGTCGGCTATTTTCTGTTGTTCAATTCCCTCAGCACGATTTAGTTTTCTTACGCATGTTCACTGATTCGGAATTTTGATACTCGGCTTGTCGAGTGATCGTACCGTTTCATCTTAAATTAAGAAAAAAACGCCAAGCCGGACGAGATTCAGGGCTTAGCGTATATTAAAGTCAAAATGTTGGCGGGGCACAAATCAGGTAATTCGACAAAAGTTATGTCCGGCGCATATAGGCAATTACTGTAATTGGTGCAAAGATTGCTACAATGACAACTGCACCGATAAGGGAGATGATGAGATCCCAACCAACGGTTCCAAAGTTGGCAAGTTCTCGTACGGCAGATACGAGGTGAGAGATTGGATTGATTTTAACAAACCATTGGAGCCAACCAGGCATGGTATTGACTGGTACGAAGGCGTTGGAAAGGAACGTCAGCGGAAACAGCACAATCATCGATATCCCTTGAACGCTTGAAGCAGTACGCGCAATCACGCCGAAGAAAGCGAAGATCCAACTGATTGACCAAGAGCAAAAAATGACAAGAATCGCAGCGATAGCAACATGATCCAAGCCTCCAGCGGGACGATAGCCCATAAGATATCCCATTGAAAAGGTGAGTACAGTAGCGATGGTATACCGGATAGTGTCTGCCAACAAGGCTCCTGCTAACGGAGCTATCCTTGCGATTGGCAAAGACTTGAATCGGTCAAATACGCCTTTATCCATATCCTCACGCAATTGGACCCCGGTGACGATTGAAGTAGTAATCACGGTTTGCACCAGGATGCCAGGAATAATGACGGGCAAATAGCTCAGAACGTCACCAGAGATGGCACCACCAAAGATGTAGGTAAACATTAGAGTGAATATGATCGGCTGGAGAGTGACATCAAATAATTGTTCGGGTGTGCGACGAATTTTCAAAAGCCCTCGATAGGCCATTGTCAAAGAGTTGCGTACCGTTTGGCTGAAGCTCGTGTAGTTTTTCAATCCGCGATCGGCAACCGGTTGAATTGAAGTGCTTTTCATACTCTTGCCTCCTGTACTCTGTTCGATGTATCGGATGCCAGTAAAGCGTGATCCTTAACACCTTGACCAGTTATGGTTAGAAATACTTCGTCTAGCGTTGGTTTCTGCACACTCAACTCAGCCAAATGAATACCAGCCTCGCGTAGGGAGATAAGCAGGTCTGTGACAAGGTCGGCGTTTGCCATCGGCGCAGTTATCATTCCAGTCGTCACAGTAGACTGAACCTTGAGCACCTTTTCAACGGTTCGACAGGCCTCCTCGATATCTTGTGGATGTTGCACTATTAATTGCAATGATGAGGTACCTACTGACGCTTTCAGTTCATTCACGGTGCCCTCGGCAACGACTCGTCCACGATCGATAACCGCGACCCGTTCAGCTAATTGATCTGCCTCTTCGAGGTACTGAGTTGTTAGCAGTATGGTAGACCCTGTCTTCACCAACCGACGGATCGTATCCCACATTTGTGAACGCGTGCGTGGATCCAGACCGGTAGTCGGTTCATCCAGGAAAATAAGGGGTGGCTGTGCAATGAGGCTAGCCGCCAAATCGAGTCGGCGGCGCATGCCGCCGGAGAAATTTTTCAATGGCCGTTTCGCAGCCTCTGACAACCCAAATTCCTCAAGCAACTCATCTGTCTTTTGCCGTGCCTCTGCACGCCCCAGCCCAAGCAGCCGAGAGAAGATAATTAGATTCTCTGTAGCGCTAAGTGACTCATCGACTGAAGCATACTGGCCGGTCACCCCGATCAATTGACGGACAATCTGAGACTCCTTGACAACATCGTACCCGAAGATTTTCGCTGATCCCGCATCCGGTCGAAGTAAGGTCGCCAGCATATTGATTGTGGTAGTTTTTCCGGCCCCATTAGGACCAAGCACGCCATAAATCGTACCGGCGCGCACGTTCAAATCTACGCCATCCACCGCACGATTTTGACCAAAAGATTTGATGAGTCCACGCGCTTCGATGGCCCAAACATCAGTGCTTTGCTCTCTGTATATCTGATCCATTGCAATTCCTCCTATTTAACTAGTTATTGTGGATTATAACCTGTGTTTTTAAACTGAATGTAAACAGAAAAGAAGGTCTATCGATTCAGCAAGGATATTAAACCCAAATATAAAAGCTATTTCCTTACCTTTGTTTCGTGAAACAGAGCTATCTGTTCCTGCAAGGAAATTTTTGGGCTTACAATTGAGTCCAAGTATTTGGATAGTGATTTTAAGATGTTTATGGTTAAGTGGCTATTCAAGGCATTGTGAGTCTTTCAGTGATGCAAAACGGAGGACAAAAGAAGCTTCTATACTATTAGTTAAATATGCCAATGAGCATGAATCGGTTGCATTAGTGGGACATGGTTTTTTTAATCTTTGAGTTTTTCAAGTATTGTACTATGATAAACTTGACTCCATTATTTGATTCGAGCGATGGTATGGGACGAGCCCCTTACTCTTACAAAAATTTAGAGAACAGTATACCTAAGGAGTGGTAGAAATGGCGCGTGTTTTGTTTATTAATGGTGGATCAGAAGGACATATCAATCCAACTATAGGAGTTGTGGAAGAGCTTATTTCGCGTGGAGAAGAAGTAGTGTACTTTTGTATAGAAGCTTTTCGGGAGCGTATTGAGAAGACAGGAGCTTCAGTACGAACATTTGACGATCAAAAATTTATTAAGGCCTTTATCTCAGGTGGAAGAGATTATTTACTTGAAAGAATCAACGGTCTGTTACTTACGGCAGATATAGTCATACCAAGCGTTCTTGAACAGATCAAAGGAGAGCATTTTGATTACGTCATCCATGATTCTATGTTTGGTTGTGGACGTTTACTTGCTCAAATTCTTAAGCTTCCTGCAATCAACTCCTGTACTTCTTTTGCGCAGACAAAAGCATCATTCGATAAAATGTTGGAACAACTTTCTATAAAAATTCCCACAGAAATAGTTAAACCTATAAACGATAAATTTCAAAGCCTTACGGTCATGGTGAAGGAAAAATATGATGTGGAGATCCATTCTCCTTACGAAGTGTTTTGTAATCCTGCACCACTTACAATCGTTTATACAACAAGGGAGTTTCAACCTTATGGAGAAGCGTTCGACCAAACTTATAAATTTGTAGGTCCATCCATCTCTTCACGATTAACTCAGGAAAACTTCGACTTTACTGCAATCAAGGGACAAAAACCAATTTACATTTCACTGGGTACAGTCTTTAACCAAGCAATTGATTTCTATAAGCTTTGTTTTGAGGCATTTGGGAGCACTGAACATACTATTGTTATGTCTATTGGGAATAAAACTCAAATTTCTGATTTGGGGGAAATTCCTAAAAACTTTATCGTGAAAAATTATGTTCCACAAACGGATGTACTGAAAAACACTCAATTATTTATTACACATGGTGGAATGAACAGTACCCATGAAGGTCTCTATTACGGGGTTCCACTAATTGTAATCCCACAAAGTGCGGATCAGCCGATAATTGCAGGGCAAGTTGCCAATATCGGAGCAGGCGTTCAATTACAAATGCAAAGCTTAACTGCAAATCAACTACGTGAAGCCGCAGATCATGTGTTAAGCCTCTCAACTTTCAAGAAAGCTGTAGCCAATATTAGGGAATCCTTTCAAAAATCGGGTGGGTATCATCAAGCTGTTGATGAGATTTTCAAATTTAAAAGACAATATCATATCTAAATATAAAAATTATTTATCTACTGTATGGTTGAATTTTTCCCTGTGGTTACGGCAAGAAGCAGCTTCAGAGATATGCGGTAGCTTGCTAGTAATTCTGCATAGAAGTAAGGAGGCGATCGTTTGATCGGTGCGCGGACGAATAAGAGACTTGAAAGTATTAAAGTACTTGTTCATGAAATGTTGTTGTCTATAGAATGTATGGTTAACAGGCAGGAAGCAACGGTTCACTTGTACGGAGTATCTATATTTGCTTCAATGCTGGCCATGAAACGAGGACAAAATCCAGAACTTGCAACGATCACTGGACTGCTTCGTGATTATTATGTTTTTAAAACTGGAATCAATGAGTTTCCCGGACCTAATAGTGCTGAGGCAGTGAGAACTATAATAAGGGATACGGGTATGTTTACTGAAGAAGAACAGATCACTGTTCTCCGGTCTATATTTTATCAGAATGATAGCAGTCGAAACCATGATCCCTACGAAGAGATCCTTAAGGATGCTAATGTACTCCAGTTGTACTTTCAAAACACAGGCCATAGGCTACCTGAATTGGATATAAATCGATTGCGAAATGTGCTCAATGAATTGGAAATTGTGGGCGAGTTCAAAGAAGAAGAATTCAACCAAGAGAAGGAAATGAACACCCAATTCATCGAAGATAAACGCCGCAAGTTGGCCGATATTGCAGAAGTGCTTGCGGGGCAAAACATAATCGGCATACCAGGAGACGAACGCTATCGGGAAATCTGCAGATATTGGCCGGATGCCAGTATCTACAAAGTGCTAAAGAACAGCTGGTGTGCTGCGTTCGTATATCACAGCTGCCGACAAGCAGGATTTCTTTTGCCGATTCGGTATCCGAATGGGATCCATCGGTTCGCAGGCGTTGGTGCGTGGTTGGAGTGGGCTCAGTTGCCCGAGACAGGGTTCTTCCATCTTGACGAACAGGATGGGTTTACGCCTCAACGCGGTGACATTGTCATCTACGATAAGCTTCTATCTGATCACTCGCATGATCATATTGGTATTGTCCTTGCAGGCAACGAGGAAGATATTTTGGTAGCAGAGGGTAACAGGGATAATAAAAATTACTCCAGTATTTTTCACAGGGATAGAAGGCATCGTATTCTCGGATATATCCGTATCGACAACAGTTATCGATATCATTTCAGAGGAGAGTATAAACCATTTTAACATAGAAGTGCTTTATTTGATCTAACCGATGACGTTTGTTTAATGAAGCGGAGCATTATGCCGCGGCAGCTTCTGCTTCTTTTTATTAAGCTAAACATCCCTGTTAATGCTAGGCAATCGTCATTTCAAAGATGATGAAATCCTGCGAATGAGAGAGTAAACGTAAGATAAACCCTTTAAAACCAAGAGAAGGGCAGGAATGCGTAATTAAAAAGCGAATATAAATGGAAAGTGGTTTGGTAAGATACCTGCGGAGGGTAGTTCCGTGGTAATCTTCAGTTTAGCGCTATATATGTAGTTAATAAGGGTTATCCAGCTAAGGAGGTAAAGATTAAATTGAATATGAAACGAAGAAGGCATGTGTATGCCCTTGTAATTGTATTTATGCTAGTAAATTCCATCGTTAGTTTACCAGCAAATGCTGCTCTGTACGATCCTATCAGCCGTAAATTTAACCCTCCAACACTTCCGCCGGCAATCACATTGTTTGAACAGACACCGCTTTATTCCACACCCGATGACTCCCTTAATCCAACAGCAGAACTCAGTCCACAAGATGTTGTTACGGTCGATGCAGAGCAGGCATGGTATGCCAAACAACGCGGGGAAAAAGTATGGATAAAAATCAAGACCACGTGGACAGGTGAACTTTGGATACACCTTGACTCTGACAAAATTGGCGTCGTAAAGCCTGTCGATACGAACATTGCTCTCCTCTGGTCTGCAGCTCTTTATACACAACCGTCTTTATCAACGATGACGGATGTCGTACTTGCTCCGCAAACGGTCCATGCTAATGCCATATTCGAATCACCAGTAACTTATCTGGCCTATTCATATCGAATCGAGACATCGTGGCTAGGAGATATGTGGATTGTCTCCAATCCTCATATCCTTTCGGATATGGAGATCTTGAATCAGGACATGGATTTGCAAACAGAAACGCTATACATGGAGGATTATGATACAGCTAATCGCTTGCAGCGTCCTTCGGATGCCAAGCTGATTCAACCGCAAAATGTATTTGCCTTGGAAAAAACGGAAAATGGTATCTATCATGTTCGGTCACAAGATGGCGATATGTTCTGGATCAATCCGTATTATGCGCAGCCATTAGGTGTGGAGAAAATCAATGAGAGCCCCAATCTTAAGAAAGAAACGACACTCCATCTGTTTCCAACGATGCCTTTCCCAACTTTTGGCATCCTCACTCCTCAAACAGTAACCGCCTTTGAAAAATGGACCGATCTTCAAGGAAAAAGGTGGAATCATATTCATACTTGGGCAGGAGATATGTGGGTTCAAATTGACGAGTAGGAATAACGCACGATCCATTTGAATACTGCTGAGGTAACTATGTAGTTGTGGAGGCCTAGTTGTAATGAAAAATGATGCATTGGAGAAAGCCAACTGGAAAAGGCAAAAAGCTATGTTTATAATGGGCAATGCGAGGGGAATTTGAAACTGTTGGAATCTTTAATACTGAATAGACCCTTACCTGTTAATCAAACCATGATTCACGGTGACTGCACAACAAATAATGTCCTGGTATTAGACGGAGAGGTAAGTGTGTTCATCGATGTTGCTGGTATGACAGTAGGAGACCCACGATATGATGAATCCTTGGCGATTAGAAGAATTATTAATGAGCCGGATTTATTAGATGCCTTTTACGAGGGGTATACCCGTTACAGAGTAACTATGGAAGAGTTTAAATATTTCGTTGAAGGTTTGTATGAGTTTTTTTAATCAGCTTTTTACGTTAACGAAGAACTATAGCTTAATAAAATACGAGGCTGCCGACACGGATCGGCAGCCTCGTTATGCTAACGGACAGTTTAAGTAAGTGAAAAAATATCATGCACATAATGTGCCCATTAATGAAAAAAAGAGACCCCCAAAAAAACCACAGATACATAATAGTATATAAAAAAATTAAATATAAGTCTATTACTTTTTTTGTAAAAATTATATGTTATAGAGGCGACCGCGGCGCAAAAACGATCAGGGAGAATAAACATGGAGGCACATTTACCTAACTAGTAATTTACCAAAGATATTGAAGGGAGAAGCCCTGTATGATTACGCTCAGAAAAATCACGCTGGAAAACCGACGTGCCATATTTAACCTGGAAGTTTCAGAAGATCAACGCCGCTTCGTTGCGTCCAATCTGTCAAGCGTGGCTTCGTGTTACGTCCTTGCAACCAATGGGGGACATCCATTTCCGTTTGCCATTTATGTGGATGAACAGCCGGTCGGTTTTGTTATGATTAGTTATAGAATCACCGGGTACGAACTCCCGACAATCGCAGACGATAGCTATTGCATCGTGCGACTGATGATTGACAAGCAATACCAGAACAGGGGCTATGGTCGGGAAGCCATGAAAAAAATCTTGGAATTTATTCGCACCTTTCCGGCAGGGCCTGCACATTACTGCTGGATTTCTTATATTGCTGATAACGTGGTTGCCAAAAAGCTTTATGAAAGCTTCGGTTTCCGTGACAATGGTGAAAGCTTTGACAACGAACTAATAACCGTATTGCGACTCTGATTTGCTTCTTGTATCATATATTCAATTTTCGAGGGATCGTTAAAAGGTGGCATCCTCTTTGATACCAAAGCACCTTTTGGAGAATGAACCCCATGAAAGATGAACTTTAAATTGTATTGATTTCTGCGTTCTTAGGATTGAACCAACAAGGATCTATAACTCAATAAACTGTTAAGACGAAGCTGCCGACACGATCGGCAGCTTCATTAACTTAACGGGGAGAAGAGTCCGATGAGGTAGACGATATGTTGATAAAATGTAAAAATGATTTGACATTTTATCGATGTTGTTTTATGATTTTAAAAGTAAAAAGTTTTTTACATTAAAAAGGTAAGGTGATTTCTTTTTGAAGAATAACATCAGGGATATTAGGAAAAAAATGAAGATATCCCAAGAAGACCTTGCAAATAAGTGCAGCGTTACAAGACAAACCATCAACGCCATTGAAAATGATAAATATGACCCTACGTTATCTTTGGCGTTTAAATTATCTATTCATCTTGAAACTACAGTTGATCAATTATTTACTTTCGAGGGGGACACAAAATGAAATTGAAAAAAGCTGATGAAATGGAACAATATCAGGGCAGCGTAACCTTGTGGCTTACCTAAGCTCGATCTACAAACTACAGCAGAGGAGCTTACCTAGGGTAGCTCCTTTTTTTGCTCATTAAAGTAAAGGGTAGGAGAATAATAATTGATTCAGGGTATTTTTGAAAGGACCAGCTAACTGAACGTACTACAATTGGTTGCTTGTCCTCATTCACGCTTAACCTCGACTCCCGTCCTTCCAGACAACGTATCCCATATGCTCATTAACTGTGTGATGGCAGTTTCAATTGCCTCAAGCGGAACACCGTCCCTGGCTTGTGAAGAAATCCCACGAAGAAAGGTGTCAAACAAGGTAACGAGCATGAGGATATCTGTAGAATTGGGCAGCTTACCATCTGTTATGGCTCGTTCTATACACTCTTTCAGCCAACCGCGAACTTTTTCTCGTTCCTTGGAGAGCATATCTCGGATATGTTTTTGCTCAGGAGAACAAGTTACAGCGGACAAATTCAACAGACAGCCTAAAGGATGGGAACTCTCTGTCTGCATCCGTGCCGAACGCCGTAATCCCTGTTCGATGGCTGCTTTCGATGTTATGCTTTTATCCCTGAAGCTTTCCGAAACCTGTCCATAAGTAGAGATATATTGATCTAGTGCTTCGCGGAACAACGCTTCTTTGGATTCGAACGCCGCGTAAAAACTTGCTGCTGAAATATTTCCCATTGCAGCGCGCAGCTGAGCAAGTGAAGTGGACTCAAAGCCGTGTTCCCAGAACATAAGCATCGCGGCGACAACTGCCTCGTTACGATTAAATGCGCGGGGGCGCCCCGTTCGTGGCATAATATGACCTCCTTTATTAATTTTATACTAATCGATCCAGAAGTCCTTGACAAGGGATGTAATTGACATTAATATATGGAATGATTGATCCATAATTAAATTCATCTCTAGGAGGGAACTAACTTGTCTCATTTTTCATCATCTACAGCTAAGATCCAATCGACCGACACCCCTGATCGATTTCCCTGGTTTGCACTGCTTGCGCTTGCGATGACAGGGTTTATCTGTATTTTGACAGAAACTATTCCAGCCGGGTTGCTGGCGTTAATAGGAGAAGGGCTGCATATTACGAAAGCGATGGCCGGACAGCTCGTAACCCTATATGCCATTGGCTCACTTGTGGCAGCGATTCCGTTCGCAATGTTTACCGGAGGGGCGAGGCGGCGTCCGCTGCTGCTCGCCATTATTGCCGGATTTTTAATCTTCACCACGATTACTGCCTTGTCGACCAGCTATGCGCTGACGCTTGCTGCGCGATTTCTCGCAGGTGTAGCTGCCGGCGCTGCTTGGGGGATGATGGCAGGTTACGCAAGGCGTATGGTCCCGGAGGCCTTAAGGGGGCGTGCCCTTGCTATCTCAATGGTAGGCACACCGATAGCGCTAACCTTTGGTGTGCCGGCCGGAACACTGCTCGGTGACCTGATCGGTTGGCGGGCAGTTTTTGGGCTCATGTCTTTTCTGACTCTAGTGTTAATCGTATGTGTGCTATGGAAGGTGCCGGATTATCCCGGACAGTCTGCAGGACAGAGAATGACAGTCGGTCAGGTGTTTGTTATGCCAGGTATACGTCCGATTTTAATGGTGGTACTGACCTGGATGCTGGCACATAATATTTTATATACGTATATTGCGCCGTTTCTTGAGCTTTCCGGACTCGCAGAACGTGTCGATCTTGTTTTGCTGGTCTTTGGATTAGCCGCTCTTGTCTCCATCTGGGTTGTCGGCCTGCTAATAGATCGCAAGCTGCGCTTGCTGGTTTTGCTCAGTCTATTCGGTTTTGCGCTGGTATCCGTTGCACTGTGGGCGGGCAACGCATCGGCGTGGGTCGTTTATGTGGCAGTTACATTATGGGGACTTACCTTCGGCGGTGCTGCTACGCTGCTGCAAACGGCGCTTGCTGATGCAAGCAGTGAAGAAGGTGTTGATATCGTGATGCCCATTAATACGACGGTGTGGAATCTGGCCATAGCTGGCGGAGGTATTGCGGGTGGAGTTTTGTTAGAACTGGTGGGCGCACAGGTATTCCCAGGCGTGCTGTTAATTCTACTGCTTGTGGCGCTGATCATAGCGTGGAGTGCGAAGAAGCACGGCTTTCCCCGAAAACAATAAACGTCACAAGGTTCCTAATTCGTGAAATACACCGGGTTGAATTCATGTAAATTAAATCTTCTACAAGAAAAAGGTTATTCCGCAAAGGATGGTCTTAAAACCTGCCGTTACAGACAACGCGGGGAACTTAACACAATATGGTGAAGCGGAGAGCGAAATTAATTGAGTTTGATTAGAAAATAATAAAGATACGACCGGAGCGTGTACACTAAATCCGGTCGTATCTTTCGTATCTTTATTAACAATCATTCAACTTTGCACAAATGAGTGCTTTTGTATTCTATGGAAGGTCAAAAATCAATTATTTGGAGACCTGAAAGACTAATTCGCATTTTGCAGTAAGGGAGGAGTTACAAACTATCTGAATCTTTTGGCAGCAGG
The DNA here is from genome assembly GCF_900114475.1 of Paenibacillus sp. 1_12. GTDB lineage: Bacteria > Bacillota > Bacilli > Paenibacillales > NBRC-103111 > Paenibacillus_S. Next base: position 45,380 of record NZ_FOTE01000025.1, read on the forward strand.
AAAATTAGTCAATCCGTTTTCTATCGGTGCCGTAGCTTACATATGTGCGCCTATTCTGAATGAATTATGTGCATTGTTTTAACGGGAACGATACTTCAAATCGAAAGGACAGCCTTGGCAGCACTTTGCTAAATGATAGGCTTAAATCATACGATGGGACACGAAATTTCATATGGAGGATGAGGATGATATGGAATTTATTTTGATATTTGGTCCGCAGGCAGTAGGTAAAATGACCGTTGAGCAAGAACTAGAAAAAATTACGGATTTGAAGCTCTTTCATAATCATATGTATGGGAGTTCGATTCACAAGCTGATTGGGATTACGTTGAAAATGTAAGTCATATCTTCGAGTCAAACGATGGAGAAGTTTATTTTGTAGAGCTTGAGTCGGATTTAGAAGTAAGACTCGACCGCAATAAATCTCCTCTAAGACTTAAACATAAGCAGACAAAAAGAAATATCGAATGGTCTGAACGTAATTTAATAACCTCGATGGAAAAGCATAGATTAAATTCAAAGGAAGGTGAAATAACCAGGGAAAATTATATTAAAATATACAACTCGAATTTGAATGCAAAAGGAGTAGCCACAATCATTAAAGAAAAATTTCAATTATAAAAATTCACTAGCGTTGCATTATTTTACTCTGACAGTTCAAGATTTTCTGTCTATAGAAAGATCAGACGCAAAAAAATCTTTTACAATGAAATGGCAGGTAATCTGTCCATAATCCATTGAAAGAATTAGCCCATGGACAATAGCACTTTCAGCGAGAATACGGTTTACCTTCGATTTCGGCTTCTCAGCTTAGCCGAAAGCATAATCAAGATTTGGAATTTAAATGATCTATTAACTGTTCTAATTCAAGTTCTAACATTGAGTTAAGACGAAGGGTATAATCATCGAAAAATAAATCTTTTGTTAGTTCATTTGGAACAATGACAGTGTGCATTTCTGCTGCTATTGCTGCTTTAGCACCATTTGGGGAATCCTCAAAAGCTATGGCATTTTGTGATTTCACGCCAAAATAATCTAGTACATTAAAATAAAGTTCAGGGTCTGGCTTAACATTTTTAACATCTTCATGTGTTCGGATGCAGTCAAAATACCCAACAAGATTTAATTCTTTTAAATTGGGCATAACCCACTCATATGGGGCACTAGATGCTAGTCCAATTTTCAAACCTAGTTTCTTAGCTGATTTCAAATAATTTACAACACCTGGGCGTTCATTTACATCTCGAATCAAAATGTCGTATTTTTGTCTTCTTAGTATTCTCAATTCTTCACGATTGATTGGGTTTCCAATAGATTCTTGTAAATAAGAATATGGGTCAAATGCATTCATATGTCCGCCTATTCTTTTGCAATATAATTCTAAAGGGAGTTCAATACCATACTCTCTAAAAACTTCCTGAAATGAATAAAATTCCAATGTTTCTGTATCTCTAATTAAACCATCGAAATCAAATATAACAGCTTCAATCAACATGTATCGCTCCATTCTTCATTATATTAGTAAGGTACCACTGTACTGCGTTAAATTAATTATAACTTATATTCCAATTACTTGTAAGCACTTTTTACTCATCCTTATTGGGCATTACGGCCATTTAAAGCTATTGAGATCATGTGAAATTTTTGTGAATCTTTTTGCGAATTAGTAAATAAATAGGCATTGACAAATATTAGAAGACCACTATAAGATAATGGTGTTGATAGTGAGTGCACACACTTCGGCTTTCTGAAGAAGAGGTACTGTTTGTTAGTGCTAGTCAGTTACCTCGGGCTGCAGAATTTTTTTTACACGTTGGATGATAATGATTATCATTAACTATACATAATGCTTTTTCTGTGGCATCTTACACTCAAGAAAGAGGAGTGAAAGCTAGCCGGTTTATTGTTTATAACAGACAGCATTCCGCAATGGGCAAGAGCGGAAGTTGCGGCTGCTCATAAGCAAGGCATCATCAACGGACGGGACAACAACCTGTTTGCCCCGAACGATAGCGCTACGCGCGCCGAAGCGGTCACGCTCATTTTGGCGCTGCAAAACAAACTGCAAAAGTAAGCTGCAAACGTGATTAATAAAGAGGCCCGAAGATGCCGTTTCTGGTATTTTCGGGCTTTTTACGATAATTATACAAAAATTAACCATGTTCAAACATTATTCATAATATTTAAATAATTTAAGTTGGATCAGTTTATTGCAACGCTTCAACTACTGAATAGAATGTCTTAGAGAAAATCTGGTAGAGTTGATGGTGATAATAGCAAATAAAAACACAAGTATACCCAAAGTATTCCAGTTTAAAAAATTTATTTATCTTATAAAATAAAATGTATATAATTAGTTTAGGAGGAGTTAAATGGGTATAATCTTATCCTACAAAATCAAACTTCTTGTTGTTCTGATCACTGCATTGTGTACGATCACAGCATGCAAACCAGAACCTCTCGTTTCCCCGAAAAACAGTCAATCTGATATTCCATCACTATCTCAAGAAGACGGTACCATCATCTCGAAAGAATGGGTCCAAGTGACAGATCAAAATCCTAATATTAATATTTATAAAATATTCTATATGAGTGAAAACACAAAGGTTGAAGCCTATTTAAGCGAACCAAAAATATCTGGAAAGTATCCAATGCTTGTTAACCTTCATGGGGGATATTTAGGACCAAGACCAATAAAGAATGATTTAAGCGATGGATTCCAAGCCGTGACTTTAAAAAATGCATCGGATAAGTTGGTTATTCTTGAAACAAATTACCGAGGGTACATGAATAGTGATGGTTTCGTTCAAGGGCTCGCAGGTAATACCTTGGATACACAGAATGCTATAAAAGCCGCATTGTCATTTGGAACTGTAAACCCAGAATCGATATATTTACGAGGTGTCTCTTTAGGGGGTGCTGTAGCGTTGCGAACAGCGTCGGAACGTCATGATATAAAGGCTGTGGCTCTGGTTAGTCCATTTGTCGGATGGGATGTGACCATCAATTGGATGGACGAACACCCAAGCACTGATCAGGACCGTACTGTGGTTGTGACAAACAGGGGGCGAGCAGAAAGTTGGAAAAAGCTTTTCAAAGCTGATTCTAAGATTGAAAAGGAAAATTCCTTACTTGACCGAATTTCAAACATTCAAGCTCCAGTTTTGTTATTACAAGGAACAGGAGATGAGAGCCTAGTATGGGAAACTGTTCAGGAATTCAGTGACAAAATGAAGGAAGCAAATAAAAATGTAAAACTTATTTTATATCCGGATGGTAATCACGGATTACATGATAAATACCAAAAGGAATACTTAAGAGAAAGAGATAGTTGGTTTGCAGAATATGGGCTGCCCCTTCCATTCGTTGCATTAACAAATTCGTAATATGGAAAAATGTGGTGCAAGATTAATATTATGTTTTGATCGTTTTTTTGTAGTTCATAGATAAGGTATTAGATAGAGTAAGCCTAATAGAAACCAAAAGGAGCCGCAATTGATATGATTCGTCAAGCTGAAAGAACTGATAAAGATCAAATATTCGAACTCTATAAAATGTTAGTACCAAATAGTAAGAAAATGAATGTAATTGAAGAACAAATTGATAAAATTAGAAGAGACCCTAACAACTTTTTGTTTGTAAATGATGAAGAAGGAGAAATTTTAGGCACACTAACGCTAAACATATGTTTACAGGCTTTACATGGCATAAGACCGTATGGAGTAGTCGAGAACATAATTGTCCATGAGAATCATAGAGGTAAGAATGTTGGACGAGAACTTTTACAATTTGTTGAGGATTATTGTAAATCTATAGATTGTCATAGGATTATGCTTCTAAGTAATTCAACCCGTGAAAGAGCACATCAGTTCTTTGAAAGGGAAGGTTATGACGGATCAATAAGTAAGGGATTTAAAAAATATTTATAAATAAAATAATGAAAGAACATTCAATTCTACACATATATTGGGGGAAAGAACAATGCTGCAATCACTAATTTTTGATATGGATGGAACACTATTTCAAACAGATAAAATTTTAGAATTATCACTTGATGATACTTTTAACCACTTACGATCACTAAATAAATGGGATGCAGCAACTCCTATTGATAAATACCGTGAAATTATGGGTGTACCTTTACCAAAAGTATGGGAAGCCTTATTACCCCATCATTCCAATAAAGTAAGAGAAGAAACTGATGCTTATTTTCTGGAAAGATTAGTTGAAAATATAAGAAGTGGGAATGGTGCTTTATATCCTAATGTAAAGGAAGTTTTCAGTTTTTTAAAAGAGAATAATTGTTCAATTTACATAGCAAGTAATGGTTTAACTGAATATTTAAAAGCAATTGTGAGATATTATCATTTGGATAATTGGGTCACTGAAACATTTAGTATCCAACAAATTGAATCGTTGAATAAATCAGACTTAGTTCAGAGTATTATGGAAAAATATGGTATTACAAATGCGGCAGTAGTAGGAGATCGCCTTTCGGATATACAAGCAGCTAAAGATAATGGTTTAGTTGCAATAGGATGTAATTTTGATTTTGCGCAAGAAAATGAACTTTCTCATGCTGACATAGTAATTGATGACTTACTAGAATTAATAACGATTTTACCTAAATTGAATGATTTATAACCAAAGCAAAGCAGGCCGATCTAAAGGCGGTTGGCTATATGATTTACGATCAGAAATGGACCGTCTACCTGACGAGGGGCGGTCTATTTCTTTTGGTTAAATATTACGATGGTGGCGAGAACCCGTATTTATAAAAGGCAGATATGTCGTTTTTTGTTTTCAATTTCCCCTTTTTCGAAGCAAATTGTTCCTCATTGGTTTTGCTTGACATCAAAAGGTTACAGTTGTAGACTAAATAAAGAGGTTACACAGGTAACCTTTAGGAGGTGCACAAATGAATATCTTAGCTTCGAAAATAACAGATTCAGAAGTTGAAGTGATGCGTGTGATGTGGGAGGCAGACGAGGATCTTCCGATTTCTGAAATAATAAAAACACTTGAGCAAAAAAGCAGTTGGGAAACGTCAACGATCAAAACATTGTTGCGCAGACTCTGTAACAAAGGTGTCGTATTGGCGATTAAAAAACAGGTTTTTTATTATAAGCCTTTGGTGAGTGAGTTGGAATATAACGAATACATTACACAAAACCTTATTGACCGGTTATATTCTGGCAGTGCTAAAAACCTAGTGGCATCTCTTTTAGGAAGTAAAAGACTTGACGATGAAGACATTGAGGAACTACGCAATTTGTTTAAAGTAGGGGATAGCGATGAATGAAATGATCAAACTGTTACTTTCTCTTTCCTTATCGGGTGCTATTCTAGCGGTTGTACTGTTTGCCTTGAAACCTTTAGTAAAGCAGAGGCTTTCCAAAACGATTCAATATTACATCTGGATTATTGTGCTAATTCGTTTGTTATTTCCGATTTCTTTCGAGGCGAGTGTTATGAATGAATTGTTTTATGGGGATGAAGTGTCGGAAAAAATCATAGTTGATCTAAAGACTCCTTTGGTGACTGATCCAGATCAAGGGGGTTCCTTATCTAGAATTCTGCCATATATGGGTGTGAAAGCGAATGTCGCTCGTGGAGTTTACAATCTTGATTCCGATCACCGTCGTTATTTTCAGGATTTAGTTAATCCGTATCTGATCTCTATTTGGTTAATAGGTGTGATTATTGCGTTGAGTATCAACTTAGTAGGATATGCTCGCTTTATCAGTAGCCTACAACGTGGGAATATTCCTGCAACTAACTTAGACGAAGGGTTACTGGCTAAATTGTTAGGGGGGCGGGGCCGAATAGGGCTGTTTCGCAATCGTTACATATCGACGCCAATGCTAATCGGAATTGTACGTCCGCGTATTATTATTCCAGATATTCCATATAGCGAAAAGCAACTTGCAAATATTTTGCGTCATGAAATTGTACATTTTAGAAGGAAAGATATTGGTGTGAAATGGCTCATGGTGATGGCTACCGCCATTCATTGGTTCAATCCGTTCATCTATATGATAAAAAAGGAAATAAATCATGCCTGCGAACTAGCCTGTGACGAAGCAGTGATTAGAAATATGAGTCCCGCAGAAAAACAAGACTATGGTGATACGTTGATCTCAGTTGCATCTGACTCTAAATATCCCACAGGCGTTTTACAGGCTACGATGTATGAAGAAAAACAGACTTTAAAGGAAAGGCTAGTAGCGATTATGAAGCATAATAAAAGATCCAAATCGATTACGGTGCTGTCATGGGTGTTATTGGTATGTGTAGTAGGCGGTGCGATTTATTTGGGGCCGGGTACTGGAACAGCGGGTGGTAAAGATGCCCTACCTAAACTTCCTATTAGTGAAAGGAAGCTAGGAGATACGGCAGGTGCGAGTATGTATGACTTGGTAGAAATTTCACGATTTAAAACCCTATATATTGGGAATCACATGAAGGTTGGCGGAATTGCGGGTCGTTTGCCCGTGCCAGATGAAAGTTTTGTACATCAGTATATTTCGTTGGAAACAAGTGAACGGCCCTACAAGCTGACGATTTATCACGAATTACCTCCAGGCGTTGGTTATGATGGAGTATGGCCGATTGAAACACTAGATGCTAGTTTTGAGAGAGTATTGAGCAGTAACGCATTGGTAGCCTTTAGTATGGTTGATAACATGGATGAGATTACGTTTGCATATCGAAATTCCCAATCAACAGGCGTGTTGGATATGTCGAAGTACGATTCGAGGTTCTCGTTTTCTAGGGGGGCTTTCGAGAAGGAGTACGGAGATCTTACGGTGTTGGGTCAAAACATAGAACGACTTCGGGAAGTGTTGGAGCAACGTGCTAAGGGCGGTAGTGAAGGTGCAGCAGGCGAAAATAAAGAGACAGTTGCCTCAAATAAATGAGGAACTGCCTCTTTTTTTATGGGGTTCATTTCATATTTTCATTGTAGTATTTGAACATATTAGGGGTGTGAAGCCTTTAGCTTCAACTTGGGCTGATCCAATTACAGCATGTAATGGCCTCAACGATTGCAATTTTCGATTATCCTTATTTGAGCAATCTTTATCCTGATTATAAATGGGTTGTGAAAATTGATTATTGCACGTTAACTGGACTTGTTTTATTGTAATGAAACAAGGAGAGGGGTGCTTGATGATAGATAACCCGAAAAGGCACGTAACCATGATGGCCCTCGTTACTGCCGTCTGTTTGATGGGGGATTCGATGCTCTACATTGCCCTGCCGATATATTGGCGCGAGTTGGGCCTAGCTTCCTTGTGGGAGGTGGGTATCCTTCTTTCCGTTAACCGTTTCGTCCGGTTACCGCTTAGTCCGCTCATTGGCATCCTGTACGCGAGAATGGATAAGCGGTGGGGGCTGATGATATCGGTTATATTGGCTTTTCTCACAACTACCTCGTACGGACTGCTTAGCGGATTTGCATGGTGGGTTGTGCTGCGCTGTTTGTGGGGTGTAGCCTGGACGTTTTTACGTATTGGTGCCTATTTAACGATTTTGGATTTGTCCGATGAACGGAACCGTGGAGCCTTACTTGGCAGATATAACGGGACTTACAGGCTAGGCAGTCTGGTCGGAATGTTGGCAGGCGGTTTTTTTGCAGACATGTACGGCTTACGCTCAGTCGCTTTGACGCTCGGAATTATTGCGTTAATTTCTTTGCCCTTAGTATGGAAGTACTCTTCCGTGCCTTCACAGACAAGCACGGTTCTCAAAACACCTAAGGTTAAAGGCAGCCTGCAGGTGAAATTTCTTTTTAAAGGACCCTCGAACGTGTTATTTATGATTGTTACAGGGCTTCTCGTCTCCATGATTTGCGAAGGAATGTTTACGGCAACGCTAAGCCATTTGGTTTCCCTCCATGTTTCTTCCATTTTTGTGGCTGGGGTTGTGGTGGGAGCAACGACAGTGTCGGGTCTTCTGCAGGCTATGCGGTGGGGATGGAGTCCATGGCTGTCTCCGTGGTTCGGGAGAAAGATGGATCGAACGAAAAGCCATGGACGGCTGATATCTATTGTGTTGATTGCCGCAGCTTGCTGTTTTGCAGCGATTCCTCTGCCACTGCCTTTTTCGGTATTGCTGCTGTTTATCGTAGGTATATTAGTATCGTCTACACTATTGACTACCGCCATTGACACCCTTGTTACCAATGCCGCTTCGTCTTCGTTCAAAGTAACTATCATTACACTATATACGCTCACTTTGGATGTTGGTGCGGCTCTTGGACCGATACTCGGCTACTCTGTCGATATTAACGTCGCATTCGGCGCTTCAGCTCTTATCCTATTCGTACTTGCGGGTGTATGGCTTGTTAAGTTCCGTTCCAAGCAGTCGGAGCACATGTCGGCACAGTAACCAAAAAACCTGTCCATGAAATCAATTGGACAGGTTTTTTGGCTACTGATCTGCAATTGTAATGACTTCTTCTGCTTCATTAAAGAAGAGGATGACTTATTTGCCTACTGTTTTGTTATAGATAGCAATCTTTGTGGTTATACTTTGAGCTGCTGCATCCAATGCTTCTTTAGGTGTCCTTTTGCCGCTAAGGGCGTCCTCAATGGCATTTTCGACCAACTGTCTTGTCTCAGGAAATACGCCAATAACTGCTCCTTGGGTTGCCTTGTTAATTTTGGTAGCGTGAAGCTGATCGATGGCCGTTTTAAACTGTGGAAATTTAGTCATATTTTCTTTAACAATCGGTTGTTCATAAGCTTTCTTAGTGACTGGGAAATAGCCAGTGTTGATATGCCACAAAGCTTGCTGCTCTGGAGATAGCATGTACTTGATAAACTCCCAAGCTGCTTGTTGCGCATCTTTGGGCTGATTGTTCATAATGTACAAGCTTCCTCCACCAACGACAACTCCACCTTCTTTGGCGTTGTTAGGTTTAGGTAGGAATGCGGTACCAACTTCAAACTTGCCGTTCGCGTTAGTGACGATTTCCCGCATCGATGCTGTAGTAGCGAAGATGATTCCGAGCTGCTCTGCAGCAAACGCCTTTTTGATATCGTCCACTTTCCGTCCCATGTTGAGGCCCACTTTGCTGTCTATCAGACCTTTCCACCAGGTTAATGTGTTTATGGCAGCTTCACTGTTGATGATCGATTCCGTAGCAGGACTGGTACGTCCATTACCGTTATTGACAAATTCTACTCCTTGGTTCGCCAATAACTGTTCCATATTCCAGCTTTCTATTGAAAATGCGATTCCCGTGGTTGAGTTTTTGGTCATGGCTTGTGCCGCTGATTTAATCTCATCATAGGTAGCTGGCGGTTTTTCAGGATCGAGCCCCGCTGCTTTAAATAAGTTTTTGTTGTAGTACATGATTAGATTGGATGTGTTAAAAGGCATGGAGTTGAGCTGGTTATCCAACGTATAATAAGCAAGAATGTTTTCTTCGAATTGACTGAGGTCATATTTATCTTCTTTAATGAAGTTCTGCATCGGCGTGATTGCCTTGGAATCTACCATGTACCGCGTTCCGCCATCATTAGCTTGCATAATCGTCGGGCCGGTTTTGGAATCCATCGATGCCTTCATTTTGTTTAATGCTTCGTCGTAGCTTCCTTGATATATGGCTTCGACCTTAATGTCTTTGCGCGAGGCGTTAAAGCTTTCCGTCATCTGATCGATTGTCTTACCCAAGTTTCCTCCCATGTAATGCCACATAACGACTTTGACTGGCGCCTTGTCCGGGCTTGGGGTGGTGGTAGTGGTTGGAGTTGTGCCTGATCCGCTGCTGCAGGCCACAGTTGTCCATGCTGTCATAACAGCAAGCGTACTAAGCAATACTTTTCTTTTTCCCGATTTTGTCATTGTTTAATCCCCCTGATTTCATTTTTCTTAAGAAGGTTATCCTTTTAATGCACCTGCGGTGATCCCCTGAACAAGCTGCTTTAATCCAACTATGAGCAAGAGTAGAGATGGAATCAACACCAAAGTGACTCCGGAAAGCACCAAATTCCACGATTGAGATTCTTCCCACTGCAGCATGGCAATACCGATTTGCACCGTACGCATCATGTCGCTGTTCGTGATTAGCAATGGCCATAAATACATGTTCCATGCGTTAAGAAAAGCATAAATGCAGAGGGTAGCCAGTGCTGGACGCGACAACGGCAGCACGAGTCGGAAATAACAACGAATGATGCCGCAGCCGTCTATTTTTGCAGCGTCGAATAGTTCATGCGGTAACTGCAGGAAAGATTGACGAAGTAAAAACGTGCCGAATGCACTTGCCATAAAAGGGATCGTAAGCCCCTGAAAGCTGTCCATCCAGCCCCACGCTCGGATCGTTAAATAATTGGGAATAATGGTGACTTCCCATGGGATCATCATAGTGGAAAGAAAAATAAGAAACCAAATCGATTTTCCGGGAAAGCGGAGTATGGCAAACGCATAAGCGGACATCGATGAGAATATCAATTGGCCAGTCGTGATCAATGCGGCAACAATAAATGAATTGAAAAGAAATTTTAAGAGCGGTACTGTATTCAAGGTGTCCATGATGTTTCCTAAATAAAATCCTTTAGGGAAAAACGGAGGCGGATAGCTTCGTACTTCCTGTGGTGTCATCAGTGTCGAAGCAAACGTGAAATAAAGCGGGTAAAGTAAAATGAAAGCACAACCAATGAGCAGCAAGTAATGTACAACGTTCCGGATGTTTAATTTCATTGATAGTGCACCTTCTTCTCGGCAAAACGAAATTGGATTACGGTTAGAAGCATAATGATGACGAACAAAACTAAAGCTTTGGCGCTGGCAGTACCAAATTGAAAGTTAACAAACGCCTCTTGGTAAATCGAGTACACTACCACATCCGTCGAATGTGACGGTCCTCCCTTGGTTAAAATGTGAATTTGTCCAAAAGCTTGGAAGGATCCGATAATGGATACAATCGATAAAAAGAAAAAAGTAGGGGATAACAAAGGCATCGTAATGTTAAAAAACATGCGTCGGGCGTTTGCTCCATCAATGAGAGCGCTCTCGTAAATTTCGGGTGAGATTCCTTTGATACCGCCTAGCAGCACAATGTAAGAGAAACCAGAATTCATCCAGATTGTCATCAAAGACACGGAGAACAGCGCCCAACTCGGATTTGAAAGCCAGAAAACAGGTTGAATACCCAAGAGTCCGAAATAGTAATTGAGCATCCCAATGCTGGGGTGAAACAGCAGCAGCCAGATAGCGGAACCGGTAGCGACTGAAATTACGATAGGCATGGAAAATATCCACTGGAACAACGACATACCTTTAAGCTTGTTGTGAGTTAGTGCAACCATCACTAAAGATAGTATTATGCCGGTAGGTACCGTATAAAGCATAAACAGCGCCGTAACCTGCAAGCTTTCAAAAAACGCTCCTGTACGGAATATATCGATGAAATTTTCAAGTCCAACGAACATAGCTACAATTCCGCGAGGGTTAGTCAAGTGAAAGCTAAGGTAGACCGACCTAATCATGGGATAAAACATGAAAACCGAAAACAGTACAATAGAGGGAAGTAGAAAACAATAGGCAAGGCCGACTTCCTTCCATTTTTGTGAACGTAATGACAAGTGATGCAGCCACCCTTCGTATGATTTAATATTCCAATATTTCTCCTTTCCATCGAGAATAACACAACCATTGATAATTCGGGAATTGTCCCCCCGTGTCTAACACGTTAGGCTATTGCGAATTTATAAGTCAATAATCAGTTGTTGATACGAAAATAATATAAAGATAATAAATTCACAAATAAGGAGAAGCGATAATATAGGAGTTAACAAGGAACTATGCGTCTGTACGACGAAGTTAAACTGGTGATTACATATTCAAAATCCATCTGTTGGACAGACTCCTAGGAGGAATCACGAGACTGCTTGCGGTATTCACCAGGAGGTACACCGGTAAATTGTTTGAAAATCCGTGAAAAATTTTGCACATTGGTGTACCGCATTTTTTCAGAGATAACCTTGATGGATATGTCTGAATTCTCCAAGAGATCAATTGACTTCTTCATCCGGTATTCGATCAAATATTCGCTGAAATTACGGTCTGTTTCCTCTTTGAAAATACGGCTGAGTTGGGAAGGCGATATGGATAATTGATCAGCGATTTGCTGCAAGGTCAAGTCATTGTCATACAGATCATGAATATAGGAGATAACCTGCTGCACGAGGCGCTTTTGCTTGGAAACGTACTGGTTCTCCATTTGCTCTTTGATCGTCGGGAAGACAGTTTCAATTAGCCAAATCTGTATATCTTCTAATGTTGATTTGCCGTAAAGCGTATCATACAGGTCTTCTTGGAAAATATCATTGATGTCAAGCGCCATTTCATGAATCAAATATTCGAGTTCTCCTAACAAATTAGAAAAGATACCGAGCGCTGTTCTTGAATTGAAGACATGCTTCGGAACCGTTTCAATCAGCAAGGTCAAATGCCGTGATGCTTCGTCCATGTTGCCTTGGATAAGGCTGCGAACGATCTGTTTTTGAAGCTGAAAAATAGCAGGATTAGACGTTCGAATAGATGATTCCAACTGTTGCTCTGAGACGGTTACGTCGTTGCCGAGCAGTAGTTTATAGTTCAGCATGGATATAGCTTCGTGAAAGCTTAACGACATACTGGCATAGCCACGACGTGCTTTGCTGATAGATATGCTGAGTGTAAACGGGAACTCGTCCCTTACTGAAGCGCGGAAATTTTCCGTCAATGTGCGTACGACGGGATCTCTATTGTCCATTGTCTTATCCGTACCAATCAAGATGACAATCTGACCGTGACGGGGTGTGAAAGTGGCGCAGGTTACTTTTTCCTCAAATGCTTCAATCGCCATATTCCTAAGTGTTTTATGAATCAGCAGTTGATCGCTTTTGTTGTACATGTTAATAAATTTTGTGTAATCGTCAATGACGGCAACGCAAATGTAGAAGAATTCACCTTTTAAGGGCAGATTCAACTGTTCGATTTTGGACTGCAGCTCGGATTCAGTCAATTCGCCCCAAAGCAAATGCTGAAAGATACTAAGCTTTAAATCGGGCAAATATTTGGTTAGTTGATCCTGCATGTCGTGATTGGTTGTGAGGATTTGTGAAATATAATGGTTCAATGCTTCAAGTTCGTCATTGTGCTTTAAATCGTAAATGTCCTTGATTTTGCATTTGTCCAGCAATTGTTCAATAGGGCGGTATAACCGCTGCGAGCCAATATCGGAAATGAGCAGCCATAACAACAAAAGGATGACAGTAAACAGTGCTGCCACTATTTTGATATATTCCATTTTTTCGGTAAGTTGTTCAGCGGGTGTCATGATGATGATCGTGTAACCGGTGGAAGCAGATTTTATGGATGAAACGTATTGATTTTCACCACCATATTGAATTGGCTGTTGCATGGCCGTATTTTTCCAAAACGAGTATTGTAACGAATCTTCGGGAAGCGTCGTACCGATATCCTCGTTGCTCGGACTGAGCAGTATTTTCCCCACTGAGTTGATAACCCACAGCTTTTGGGTCGGTTCGAATTTAAGACGATCTGAAATATTTTGCAGCTCCCGTATGCTGACATGGAGAATGACGGCCCCATCTGTTAATAAAGTACGAAATGGTACTGGGCGAAAAAGCAATAATTCATCCTGATTGGGATGGGAGTTCGGGTACACAAATTGTAGAGAATCATTGTAGGATAGTTTACGTTCAATCATGTTGTCGAAATAAGAAAATTGTCTTCCTGAAGTCGTATGGATTTGAAAGGTTTTGTTATTAATAAGTGATACATCATAATAGATACTGGATAAATGTTTGAGATTACGTACGGCTTCGAACCATTCTGTTAGTGGTATTTGCGAAGTGCTTTCATTTTCTTGAGCGATGATTTTGTAAGCTGCGCTGTTGGAGGCCAGACTGACAGAAGCTAGGTTCAACTCACCCAAGACAGAGTCGAGACGGCTTTGCATGTGGATAAGGTCATTGTGAAAATGGTCTTCAAATTCTTTGGTTACGCTTTCTTTCCAAAGAGAATAGAAGATAATGGATGACAAGACGACGGGAACAAACCCAACTACTACGGAATACATGAACAACTTTTTCTTGAATAACAATAATTTCCAAAACGTTGGCAAAACTCTCATGCCGCTCACCTACATCCAATTTTTTTTACTGTTCAAGAGTTATGTTCAAAGTTAAATGTATTTATTATATTTGTCAATGGAGCAATTATTTGTTCACCCGTCTAATCATCGAGCTTTATCCTTGTATAAGATCGCTTTATCTTTGTTCGTTAGAAGCAGCATGAAGTGATTATTGATTGTTAATGTGACGCTAGTTTAAAGTAGTTTGAGAAAGGAGTGCGAGTTTACTATGAGAAGCATGCCAACACCGATGATTATCGGGCATAGAGGATCAGCAGGAGAAGCACCGGAAAACACTTTAGCTTCATTCCGGCTTGCTGTGGAGCAAGGAGCTCACGCGATCGAATTAGATGCGCAGCTTACTAAGGATGGAGAGATCGTTGTCATTCACGATAAAACGATCGATCGTACAACAAACGGGCGAGGGGCCGTAGCCGAGCTGACACTGGCAGAATTAAAATGTTACGATGCCGGAAGCTGGTTTCATGAAAAGTACAAAGGTGAACAGATTCCAACATTGGCGGAAGTATACGAACAAATGCCGGACGAGTGCGTTATTAACGTGGAAATTAAAGGAGAAATGGATGGAACTCTAGAGAGAAAGCTGGCGGAATTTCTATACCATAGCGGAAGAAAACAACGAACACTGATATCTTCATTCTTGCATAAAAGCTTAATGAAGTTGAAGGTGATTGCGCCGGAATCGCTTATTGGTCTCGGCTACACAGCGGATGTAGTGGATCATATAGCCTTCGCAGAAGCTTTCGGAGCTCAGGTTTATTCACTACATCCGCATTACAAGCTGATCGGTTTGGATGAAATAAGGCTTGCCGTTGACAGGGGATTGAGGGTATACCCTTATACGGTAAACGACGAGAATGATATGAGAGAACTGCTCCAAGCGGGAGCATCCGGTTTGATTACCGATTTCCCTGGACGTATGCATAAAGTTATCGGGGAGGGGTTTATAGGGTCAACTGTTAAATGAGCTACATAGTACAGCGGGGTAACACGAACAGGCGTTATGTAATGACGGCAGTCGTAATCGCCACTTTCTTGACCGCTATAGAAGGAACGATTGTTAACACGGCTGTACCTGTTATAGTCGGCGAATTAGGCGGGCTGGGGATGATGAGCTGGGTAGTCTCAATCTATTTGCTCACGACTGCGGTCAGCACGCCGATTTCTGGGAAAATCGCTGATTTATACGGAAGAAAGCCTGTATTTATACTGGGTACAGCGTTGTTCTTGCTTGGCTCAATATTATGCGGAATGGCACAATCGATGGAGCAGTTAATTCTGTTCAGAGCGCTGCAGGGCTTCGGGGCGGGGGCCATACTACCTGTTACGATTACCATTGTTGGAGATTTATATCCCTTCGAGGAACGTGCTAAAGCCCAAGGGTGGATCAGCTCAATATGGGGCATATCAGCCGTCAGCAGCCCGCTATCCGGTGGGTTGCTGGTGGATTATGTATCATGGCGTTGGATTTTCTATATTAATGTTCCTTTCGGAATCGTATCACTGAGTATCCTGTCGTTATATTTTCGCGAATCGCTGATCAAGGAGAAGAAACATATTGATTTCTGGGGAATGTTCGTCTTCACTCTGGGGATGGCAAGCTTCATGTATGCACTTTTGACATTAGAATCGATGGCTTCGGTCGGCTCCTCAACAATTCTTGTTTGTTTTGGTGCTACAGTGGTTTTCTTGGCTATATTTATAGTCATCGAACGTAAATCGCCCGATCCCATGCTGCAGCTAAAGTTGTTTCGCCAACGGATGATCGGTGTACCTAACTTAAGCGATTTTGTGTTTAGTGCGGTGTTAGTGGCAATTAATGTTTACATTCCACTGTGGGTTCAAGGTGTTTATGGACACGGAGCTGTCTTTTCAGGATTAATGCTGATTCCGGTATCTGTTTTTTGGCCGCTTGGAGCCTATCTGGCAGGTCGGATGATCGCAAGGTTCGGTATGCGTTCAACCTCATTGACCGGTATTGTGTGTACGATCATCGCTTGTGCTGGAATGGCGCTGCCTGCACTGTCGACATCCCCTTGGCTGCTTGTCCTGTGTTTAGTCTTAATCGGTTTTGGTTTTGGGCTAACCTTTACAGTCCACACTGTATCCGTGCAGTCTGCAGTTGATTGGAACCTAAGAGGAAGCGCTATAGCATCCAACAATTTTATTCGCATGATGGGACAGTCCATTGGAGTCGCCCTGTTTGGTATTCTGCTGAACGGAGGTGTCTCACGATATTTAGCGGGGGGAGGTAAAGGGGCGGATTTATCCGGAATGGATGTAAATCAAGCTTTGAACCCGCAAGCTTCGAGCATTTTGCCTCCTGAGGTGTTGCAAAATGTAAGGGAAGCCCTATCCTCCGGGCTGCATAACGTATTTATTGTATTGATCCTCCTCTCCTCGATTTCATTCGTAGTAACATTGTGGCTACCGCAGCGTCATCGATCTTCAGAGCACAACCTTTCACCGTCGGAGGATCGTGGAAAGAACGTGATTTATTAGTCCATAGTTGTAGTGGGAGCTTTTCTGAAGAACAGGTTCGAACTTAAATGGGAGGCATGGTTCAATGAGACTTATATTGATAGGTGATTTGCATTTTACGCGGATGGAGAGCGGTACGGAAGAGATGAAGGAGGCAAGCCATAAGGCATTTTCGATTCTGATCGATTCATTCCTGAACATGAAGGGGCACTTCCATATTTCGTTGGGTGATCTTACACACGAGGGATTGCCCGAGGAGTTCAGCTACGTGAACAATCGGATAAGCAGCACGGATTGCAATTTTAAACATGTGCTCGGCAATCACGATACGAATGCTATTCCCAAAGCCGAAATTTTGGCGATTACCGGACAACAGCGTTACGGCTCCATTGATACGGACGAGGCTATGCTCATCTTCCTCGATTCGACTAAAGAAATGAACAAGTCCGACTGGGGCGGGGAGATCGATGCCGAGCAGCTGGAATGGCTTCAAAGCCGATTGGAGCAATCTGGAGAAAAGCCTGTATTTGTTTTCGCGCATCATCCGGTATACGAAACAACTGCACGCTCAACGGAAGAGAAGCTGTCCATTCATCCGGATATTGATATGAAGGCTGTTTTGAACAAAAAGAAAGGGCTGGGTTTTTACTTCTGTGGACACAATCATGTGAACTCGATTGTAAGGCAGGATGGATGGCATTACATACAAAGTGCGGCCTGCCTAGATTTTCCCGCCCTACGTATTGTAGAGTTGAAGGACGGGCAGGTTAGCATGGAACTGAAAAGGGTAGATGAGGTGGATCTGACGGATTATATTGCTCGATTTAATACGGAAATGCCTGGCTTCCATGTTTCTTCAGACGCGCTCGGGGAGATTAAGGATTGGAATATGCTAGTAGACGTATACTAACAACAAAATAAGGATGCTTGCGAAACAAATCATAGAAAAAGGTAACCTAAGCGCCGTCGATTTCATAAGTGTTATATTGTCGGAAGTCAAAATCATTGTTACTTTAATAGTCGCGTATATTGCGGCTTTTTTTTATATAATAAGGTTCTTGTCATTGTCGATCGAGAACCGTATTACATTTCTGATGAGTATACATAATAAATATTACATATACTTATATTGTCTGTACTAGCTAAGCGAACGAGTAGGATTCCTCATAATAATCAGATGAAAACAGGGGGAAATAAATTTGAACTTTCTATTTTCCATATTTGTTCTATTTTATAGACAATATGAAACTCAAAAAACTCATTGTTTCATTTACAAATGAAAAAACGGAACTTTATTATTTATAAATTCCTGAGCTAAATGATTGTTCTTTGGTTCATCTTATATAGAATGAATTGAGATTAATCAAGTAGTCCTGACATCCCCACAAAATTGGGTCATGATCATAAAGCTTCGGTATTATTGCACTGAGGCTCTTTAACATGTAGTTAAGAGGCCCAATGACATACAATCCATAGTTGACACACATAGCTGATTGACAGTTTTCATGTGAAGTTTATAATGTGGTTGACAAGACACCTAATGGTGTCCTATAATCAAAATGACACTAAACGGTGTCTAATTGGAGTTAGTCATTTGGAAAGATCTAAATAAGTTTCACTTGTAACAATTATAAGGAGGTGATGAAATTAAAGGCTGTCGCTTCTTACCACCAATAGAATTCTATTATAGAAAATAATATTTTGGAGAGAATGTTGTGAGCGAGAATGTGTTTGACGCGATTGCTGATCCAACAAGGCGTCGACTGATTCGTCTGTTAGCAGAGGCAGAGGAGGTACCGCTTCTTGAATTAACGGCACAATTTCAAATGGGTCGTACAGCGGTATCCAAACATTTGACAATCCTTAAAGAGGCCGGACTGGTACTTGACCGAAAAGTCGGCAGAGAAACGCGATTTAGGCTAAACGCCTCTCCACTCAGAGAAATTCAAGATTGGGTGGCTTACTACAGCAAGTTTTGGAGTGCGAATATGTTACGGTTGAACCAACTATTAGAGGAGGAAGTAGAATGAGTTTAGCATTATCCTTGGATTTTCAGTACACGACATCGATCGAGAAGGTTTGGTCCGCCTTAACCGATTCAGGCAAGATTGCCAAATGGGTGGTCGACATCCACAGCGGTCAGGCGATGGATAATGATTTTAAGCCTGTTGTAGGGCACCGTTTTCAGTTTCGTGCTCAACCGACCGAATGGTGGGATGGAATTATTAACGGCGAAGTGCTTATCGTAGACGCACCCAACCAGGTGTCCTATACTTGGGCCAGTGGAGGAGAGAAGCACACGGTCACCTGGACGCTTCAGGATTTAGGGGACGGAAAAGTTAACCTTCATCTCGAACAAACCGGATTCTCAAATGCTCAAGGAGTCGAAGGCGCTAAGTATGGTTGGGGTAAATGGTGCGGCGAGCTTGAAAAAATGTTGGAACAATAACCATATTCGTTACTAAAAAATCGCCTTCCCCAATGCTGGGTACGATAATTGATGCCAGCTTGACCCGAATCAACATAAACCGGCTGCATGTAGTTGCAGCCGGTTTATGTTGACTTCGGATAATCGGACAAGTTTGTTTTGGGTCAAGCTTGCACTATGTGCGTATGGATAAAGCTAGTATGTGATAGCCCAGTTGTCTAAGGCTTACTTGTGCCGAAGAGGTAGATAACGTGAAAAGGTATTCTTTATAAATTCCTCAGTTCAGTTCCCAATATTATTTAATAGTTTGAAGAATGGATAGCATGAAGGGGGACCCAATTCTTAACATCATTTTTAATACAGGTGCAAGTTCAGGCTGCCCGTCTTTCTATGCACGATGAAGGGTACAATGTGATTATAAGTAGAGATTAATACTATTCGGAAGGATGTCAAGCATGAGCGAATCTAATCAGGAGTATATCGTAATCTCGGGTGCGAGGGAAAACAATCTTAAGAACGTATCCTTGCGCATTCCCAAGCGGAAGATCACGATCTTCACCGGGGTATCCGGATCCGGTAAGTCATCGATCGTTTTCGATACCATCGCTGCCGAATCCCAACGTCTGCTGAATGAAAATTTCAGTATGTTCGTCCGCAACTTTCTGCCGCGTTTTCCGCAACCAGATGCAGACGCGATCGAGAACCTGAGCATGGCTGTTATTGTGGATCAAAAGCGGTTGGGTGGCGGTTCCCATTCCACAATGGGTACGATTACTGATATATCTCCCATTCTCCGTGTTCTCTTCTCTAGAGTGGGTCAACCATATGTTGGACAAGCACACATGTTCTCGTTTAACGATCCGCATGGCATGTGTCCCGAGTGCAACGGGATCGGTCGCAGTCTGTGCGTCGACATGAGCAAGGCGCTGGACAAGTCAAAGTCGTTGAATGAAGGGGCAATCATGCTGCTGGGCTATACGGTGGACGGCTTTGATTGGACGATGATCGTGCAGTCGGGGCCCTTCGATCCCGACAAGAAGTTGAGTGATTATTCAGATGAAGAACTTGAGCAACTGCTGTACGGCAAGGCTAGGAAAGTGGCGACGCAGTTCGGCGGGAAGACTGTGAACATTACGGTGGAAGGGTTCATCGAGAAGTTCACCAACAAGTACATCAAGCGGGATTTGAAGACGATGTCCGAGCGTACTCAACAAGCTGTTGCGCCGTACATCATCGAGGGTATCTGCTCCAGCTGCCGAGGCGCGAGACTCAGTCAGGCCACGCTCAGCTGCAGGATCAATGGACATAACATTGCGGAGTTGTCCTCCATGGAGGTCGGACAGCTCATCCGCGTCATTCGGGAGATTGGTGAACCTATCGCCGCGCCGGTCGTGAAGTCGCTGACGGAGCGGCTGCAGCATCTGGTGGATATCGGACTTGACTACTTGACGCTGGACCGTGAGACGGATACATTGTCCGGTGGCGAGTCGCAGCGCGTCAAGATGGTGAAGCACCTGAGCGGCAGTCTGGTGGATGTCACTTACATATTCGATGAGCCCAGCGTTGGCTTGCACCCCCGTGATGTACACCGGTTAAATGGATTGCTTCAAAAGCTGCGTGACAAGGGTAATACCGTGATTGTCGTCGAGCATGATCCCGATGTGATCAAGTTGGCGGATCATATCGTCGACGTCGGACCTCACGCAGGCATCCGCGGCGGCACCATCATGTATGAAGGAAGCTTTCAAGGCCTACTGGAGGCAGGTACACTGACAGGCACCTACATGAAGCGGCCGCTCGAACTGAAGCACGATTGCAGGCAGCCGTCCGGCAAGCTATACATCAAGGTTGCCTCACTGCACAACCTGCGGAACGTGAGTGTTGATATTCCAACCGGAGTGCTGACAGTTGTTACGGGAGTCGCCGGATCGGGTAAAAGTACGCTGATTAACGATGTATTTCTCAGCCAGCATTCGGATGCGATCGTCATCGATCAATCGGCGGTAGGCGTGTCAACACGCTCGAATCCCGCGACTTACACGGGCATTATGGATGATGTGCGTAAGGCGTTTGCTTCCGCGAACAAGGTCAACCAAGGCTTGTTCAGCTTCAACTCCAAGGGGGCTTGCGAGAACTGTCAAGGTCTGGGTGTTGTCTATACAGACCTTGCATTCCTCGACAGTGTGAAGCTGCCATGCGAAGTATGCGGAGGTAGACGGTTCAAGGAAGAAGTGCTTGCGTACAAGCTGAACGGCAAGTCTATTGCAGAAGTTCTGGAGATGACTGTGGAGCAGGCATTGGATTTTTTTCAGCTAAAAGAGGTTGTGCGCAAGCTCCAGGCGTTGAGTGATGTG
This sequence comes from Paenibacillus sp. 1_12, assembly GCF_900114475.1. Lineage (GTDB taxonomy): Bacteria > Bacillota > Bacilli > Paenibacillales > NBRC-103111 > Paenibacillus_S. The sequence continues at coordinate 66,816 of NZ_FOTE01000025.1, forward strand.
GGGTTGAACTACATTACACTCGGCCAGCCGCTCAGCACGCTCTCGGGCGGGGAATGCCAGCGCATCAAGCTAGCAAGCGAGCTGCATAAGAAGGGCAGCATCTACGTGATGGACGAGCCGACGACAGGCCTGCATATGTCAGATATCGGTCACCTTCTGAGTATCATGAACCGCCTCGTGGATGCCGGCAATACGGTGATCGTCATCGAGCACAACCTTGATGTAATAAGCAAAGCAGATTGGATCATCGATATGGGACCGGACGGAGGCAGCAAAGGAGGCCAGGTAGTGTTCGAGGGTACACCTCCGCAGATCATTCATGCGGAGCAGTCGATCACGGGTAAATACTTGATGTAGTTCATTAAATCCACTTTAGTAATGCATGGGATTCGTAATTTCTTAAGATGACTAGGAGAACATATTAGATCGATCTCGCAGTAAACAATGCCGGAATTTCTCAAATGCATTCCGTTACTTAATCGAATTATGTTCTTGTTATGCTTCAGAAGACATTGAGAGGGCAATCAATGAAGCTTTAAACCATTTAAAATTCAGTCCACAGAGAAGATTTACTCAGATAACTCCTAATATCAGTTGTGGGGTTGAAATAAAGAAGTATGATAGCTTAATAACAACCAAGATGAGGCTGCCAGCATGATTAGGTAGCTTCTTTGCGCTAAAGGACAGGATAATTTAACTATTGACTTCTCTAAATCGAATGGGTATTATTACCATGATATTGTTGATATAGGGGACTAGTATTGTTTAATCAGATCGTTAACCAATTTCATCATGACGAGAAGCGTTAACACATTTTTTGAAAATAGGGATGGGTTAACGCTCTTCGTGCTCCCCATCCTGCGATATATGACGCGTAGGACCAAGGGTCTAGCGCGTTTTTTGTTTACATACCGAATTGATTATTCAAAATCGGAGGGATAGGGAAATGACAATCATGACAGATGCAAAGGGGAATATCCTCTTAGATTTCCTCATAATCGAAGAGGATCAGATAAACAAGACCTCACTCGATGCCCCATTAACACATTCTTTAATCGTAGTGGAGTACCAAGATAAGTATCTATTCTTATACAATAAATGGAGAAGCTACTGGGAGTTGCCTGGTGGCGTTATTGAGCAAGGTGAAACTGCTAGACAATGTGTAATTAGGGAGCTCTTTGAGGAAACAAATCAGCGGATTGAGGATGTAGAATTCAAAGGATTAATGAAATTTAGACTTCAACCAAGTTTTCATGGACCCGAAAGGACGGAATATGGTGCTTTGTTTTCCGGACAACTTAGTTTTATTAATGATTTTATAGAGAACGAGGAGGCTAAATCAATTATTTTATGGGACGGTACATCAAATATTGGAGAAATTGCAGAAATAGACAAGAAATTAATTGAGTTTATTTGACTTCGTAATTCGTAAATAAGCAAGTATTGAAAATCATATATGTTTCTGCTAAAAGAGGGAGGCGAAAAATAATTGCATTTAGGATTAATAATTTTATTACTGTGCTCCACTTTGGCAACAAATCAAGTATCATACTTCAATCAAGTCACATCATCGGAAATAAGTAAGAACGAAGCATTCGTCTTGTCCGATAATTATAACGAACAATTAGATATAAAAACAGGGTACGGTTCAGAAACTGGAAGGTGGTTTATCAGTAAAAAAGGAGGACATATTGGTTTTTCAATATCAGGTGGGTATCAAAAAAACGGCAATACGGTTTATGCTGAATTATTAGATGACTTACCGAATAAGGATGTTCGAGTCAGATTAACAAAATTGGATAAAAGCTATCATTCGATCATAGTCTTAGATGAAAAAATCATTTCAAGCAAACATACATCAAATAAAATAAGATATTCAAAACAGTTGTCTCAAGATCAGGATACATTGTATCTACTTAGTGTTGAAGTTTTAGGTGGAAATAAAGAGGTGGAGGATACGTTATTGTCGGTTGTTTACGTTCCGATACAGGAACTGAAATCATCTTTGTCCCTAGATAAGCAAGAATACACAAACGAAGAAACAATGATATTAAATATAATAAACGATGGACCTACTGAAATCATGCTTGGACTACCGTACAAAATACAAAAGTTATACTCAGAGAATTGGAAGGATGTTCCAAGCAAAGGAGCTGTTACATTACAAGGTATACGATTAAAACCAGGAAAAAAATATGAACAAAAAATTAGCATTATGGATTTACCCGAAGGAAAATATCGGATTCTAAAAAATGTACAGGTTATGGGTATAAAGGAGTTACAAAATACGCTTGACGCCGAGTTTGAAGTTGTGTCACACGAAAATCAATAGATAAAAGTACAAAACATTCATCTAAAAGCGCGACCTGAAAAAAGTTGAGCAAATTAGGGCTTTTGTCGAAGATTAATTTAAAAACTTTGCTTCAAAAGAGAATCCGCTTTAATGATGATTTGGATAATTACCCCATCCCTTTTTAATAACCCGAATAAAGCACAAATGACCCCTAAGAGGATCATTTTCTCATGGGGTCATAAAAACACTTTTCATTCCAGCACGACTTCTTTTTCCATTATATTATCGTCCATCACAAAACCATTCCCTATGAGTCTGTAAAATAGTTTGTGTAAACTCCTAAACCTATTAAAATGGAAGTATAGGAAAGGTTGGGGAGAACACATGGGATTATGGACAAAGCAGCAGCTCCGCGAATTTATCAAGGAAAATAAGTTGGTAACAGCTCAAGATGCCCAAAACGCATTAAAGAATCTATTTGCCGAGACGATTCAAGAGATGCTGGAAGCGGAAATGGATACGCATTTAGGCTACCAAAAGCATGAAGTAGAGAACAAAACAACATCAAACAGCCGTAATGGAAAGAGTAAGAAGAGAGTAACCAGTGAGTACGGAGAGCAAGAGATCATCATTCCGCGCGACCGACAAGG
>NZ_FOTE01000026.1 GCF_900114475.1 Paenibacillus sp. 1_12
GGCTACGCATCGTCGCCTTGGTGAGCCATTACCTCACCAACTAGCTAATGCGCCGCAGGCCCATCTACAGGTCACAGATTGCTCCGTGTTTCTTGATCTCAACATGCGTCGAAATCACTTATCCGGTCTTAGCTACCGTTTCCGGTAGTTATCCCGATCCTGCAGGCAGGTTGCCTACGTGTTACTCACCCGTCCGCCGCTAACTGTTCCCGAAGGAACAATCCGCTCGACTTGCATGTATTAGGCACGCCGCCAGCGTTCGTCCTGAGCCAGGATCAAACTCTCCATTAAGGTAGAACTTGAATTGCACTCATTCGTATTGCTAGCGAGAATTTGCATTCTCTTGTACTGCTATTTTACTCACTCGTTGATTCAGTTTTCAAAGGACAATTCTTTTCGATCATTTTCGACATTCTGTCAAAAGCGACCTGATTAATATAGCACATTCATCTATTCGATTGCAAGTACTTTTTTAAATCATTTATGTTTCTCATCATGACCAGAAAAGCTTGCCCTCGAAACGACAAAAAGTAATATAACAAATCGACAAGAAAATTGCAACAACTATTTTTCAGTATACCCTGTTAATGAAAATACTATAAAAAAACGCACCTTCCTTTAGGAAGATACGTTGTAATCTGTTTGTATATATTGAAGTGTTGAAGAAGCTTATTCGCCTTGGCGTTCACGCATTGAAGGAAATAATAGTACGTCCCGAATGGATGGGGAATCTGTCAGCAGCATAACAAGTCGATCGATTCCGATGCCAAGTCCACCTGTAGGTGGCATTCCGTACTCCAACGCACGTAAAAAATCTTCATCCATTTCATGCGCCTCATCATTACCTTGCTCACGCTCAACAAGCTGCGATTCAAACCGCTCACGTTGATCTATAGGATCATTTAACTCAGTGAATGCATTAGCATGCTCACGTGCCACAATAAATAGCTCAAAACGATCAGTAAACCGTGGGTCCTGAGCATTCTTTTTGGCTAAAGGCGAAATCGCTACAGGATGGCCATATACAAAAGTCGGCTGAATCAAAGTCTCTTCAACAAAAGCTTCAAAAAATTGATTCACAATATGACCAAATGTCATCATCGGTTCAACATGAACCTTATGCTCTTTAGCCAATTGATGTGCTTCCTCATCGGTCATATGCTTGCTAAAGTCAACGCCAACAACCTCTTTAATTGCATCGACCATGGAAACGCGTCTCCATTCCGGAGTCAGGTCAATTTCTTGCCCTTGATACTGGATTTTCGTCGATCCCAGAACCTCTTGTGCGATATGTGCGATCAAAGTCTCGGTCAGCTTCATAATGTCCAAATAATCCGCATACGCTTCATAGAGCTCGATCATCGTAAATTCTGGATTATGCCGAGTCGAGGTTCCTTCGTTACGGTATACACGACCAATCTCGTACACCTTTTCCATGCCGCCGACAATTAAACGTTTAAGATGAAGCTCTATTGCGATACGCAAGTGAAGCTGCATGTCCAACGCATTGTGATGTGTATTAAAAGGGCGAGCAGCCGCACCACCTGCTATCGAATGCAAGGTCGGTGTCTCCACTTCTAAATATCCATGGGAATCTAAATATCTGCGCATAGATTGAATAATTTTAGAACGTTGAATAAAGGTAGCCTGAACTTCCTGATTCATGATCAAATCCACATATCGTTGACGGTAACGAAGCTCCACATCTTTTAAGCCATGGAACTTGTCTGGCAGCGGCAATAATGATTTGGAAAGCACCACTACTTGGTTTACTTTGATTGAAAGCTCACCCGTTTTGGTTTTGAACACAGTCCCTAGTACGCCAATAATATCCCCAATATCCAGCAAGTTAAAAGCTTGATACTGAATGGGATCGAGCGCATCTTGACGAACATACAATTGAATTTTACCGGTAATGTCCTGAATATGGGCAAAACCTGCTTTACCCATTCCCCGCTTTTGCATAATTCGCCCAGCAAGGCTGACCTCTAATGACAGTGCATCTAATTCCTCATGACTTTGGTTATCATAGGCATGCAGCAAATCGCCTGCGTGATGGGTAACGTTGTACTTTTGACCAAATGGATCTACACCCAAGCCCCGCAGCTCATCCAGCTTATTACGCCGTATTTGCAGCAATTCGTTAAACTCTTGTTCTTCTGACATCGTGCCTCCAGCTCCTTATCCATCATTCTTCTTACATTAAAAAAGCTTCCAAAGGAAGCTTTTTGCTTGTGAATCAGTATCGATTTCAACTTGCATCCCGGAATTTACTTCTTAATATCGATGATTTCATACTGAATCGTGCCTACCGGAACGTTGATATCAACCTTAGTTCCTTTCGGTTTTCCGAGAATAGCTTTACCTACAGGACTTTCATTGGAGATTTTATTATTGAAAGGATCAGCCTCGGCCGTACCCACAATATTATATTCAACAGTTTCGCCAAATTCCAAATCCTTCAGCGTTACAATAGCTCCGACACTGACCGTATCTGTGTTTACATCAGCATTATTGATAATACGTGCATTACGCAGCATTTTTTCTAAAGTAATGACTCTGCCTTCAATAAAAGCCTGCTCATTCTTGGCATCCTCGTACTCAGAGTTCTCACTGATATCGCCGTATCCAATTGCCACTTTAATCCGTTCCGCCACTTCACGGCGTTTGACCGATTTCAAGTGCTCCAATTCGTCTTCTAGCTTCTTTAAACCTTCCTGCGTGAGGATGACTTCTTTCTCGGCCACGGTAACGATCCCCTTTCATGTGAAAAATTCCCGTATTATGAGCAGATTCATGGAGTATGAATTCACTTTTAATCATATGTTGACCATCTTAATCTTAATGACTAATATCTCATGAGGATGACTATTGACTGATTATATTGCAAGCCTATACAAATGTCAATCTAAGCCAAACCTACAACTTTTAGACCAATTGGCGCATAATCGGAGTTCCATCCTGCGAATCTGGATTGTCTATTGAAGCAACGAATTCCTCCAGCACGCCAGCCATCGTATCCCGCTTGGTAGTCTCCATCACGACGTCCTTCACCCGCGCTCCACCTGGTAAACCTTTCAGATACCATGCCAGATGTTTACGCATTTCCTTAACAGCCACATGCTCACCTTTTAAGGCTACCAATCGATCCATATGCAGAATCGCAATACGAATTTTTTCCTGAGCAGTTGGCTCTGGAGGCAGCTCTCCCTTGGTCAAGTATTGAATTGTGCGATACAGCATCCACGGATTACCCAAAGCTGCGCGACCGATCATCACACCATCAACACCCGTCTCATCCAGCATACGTTTGGCATCCTCAGGAGTTGTCACATCGCCATTTCCAATGACAGGAATCGACACTGACTGCTTCACTTCTCTGATGATGTCCCAATTGGCGTGCCCCGTATACATTTGTACACGCGTCCGTCCATGCACGGATACAGCAGAACCACCGCCGTTCTCGACAGCTTTAGCATTTTGAACCGCATAAATATGCTCGTCATCCCAACCGATCCGCATTTTCACGGTAACCGGCTTACTTACAGCTTTCACGACGGTCGTGATCATCTCTTCAATTCTTGAAGGATCCAGCAGCCAACGGGCTCCCGCCTCACATTTCGTTATCTTCGGAACGGGACAGCCCATATTAATATCAATAATATCTGCATTCGTATGCCGATCCACGTGCTTGGCAGCTTCCACAAGTGTTTCTGTGTCTCCGCCAAAAATTTGCAGGCTGAGCGGCTTTTCCCGATCATCCACATACAGCATATCCAACGTACGATGATTACCATGTAAAATAGCTTTATCACTTACCATTTCCGCACAAACCAATCCAGTACCGAATTCCTTGGCAATCAACCGAAAAGCCGGATTACAGACACCTGCCATAGGCGCTAATACGACTTGGTTGGGCGCTACGACATTTCCTATCTTCAACATCATAATACCTCCTTTCCTTGCTTATTTTGCAGTTGGAAAAAGCTCTTCCGGGTCAATTCCGAGCACTTCCGATATTTTATTGATGATTTGCGGGTCTGGACTTCGTGTTCCTCGCTCAATAGCTCCCAGAACAGCAATCGATACATCCAATTGATCGGCCAGCTCCGTTTGTGTAAATCCTTTGAGCTTACGAAACGCGCGTATGCGCTGTGCTATTGCATATGATTCCATACTCTGACACCCTCCTTCCCTTCCGCCTGATCCAAATGCTCAGACCACACGCCAGCTTGCTTGGAGTGTCTCTGCTGCATAACCTCGACCAGTGGTACCAATACGAACGCCCGCTCTGCCATTCGCGGATGCGGTAAAATGAGCTGTGGATCTTCCTGCCGCAGTTCATCATACAGCAATAAATCCAAATCGATCGTTCGTGGTCCGAAACGAATCTCTCTTATACGACCGAGCTTATTTTCTACACTTAGCATAACAGCAAATAGCTCTTGTGCCGATAGCAGAGTTTCTACCTCAATTACCATATTCAAAAAAGCGTCCTGATCGACATAACCAACAGGGTCTGTTTCATATATATGTGAGCGTCCAGAGACGTAAATATGTTCGTGGTTATCCAGGCACTTAATGGCATCCAGCAGATACCGCTCCCGATCACCGATATTGGAGCCAAGTGCAAGGTATGCACAAACTGGCAACTGAGAACCCATAAAGTTATACCCGCTTTCTGTGAATTTCAACCTTTACCCCATCAAAAAACATTTTGACCGGTGGATGAGGCTTCAGTACGCGTACAGTCACTTCATGGATACTCGCATACGTTTGCAGCAGAATAGCAGCAATTTCCTCAGCCAGCGCTTCAATGAGCTTAAAAACCTGACCTTCTACAATATTTTGAATGACCTCATACGCCTCTGCGTAATTGATTGTATCTTCAATACGATCACTTTGACCTGGCTTATCAAGCGGGAGCAGCAGCTCCACATCCACCTGATAACGTTGGCCGATTTTGTTTTCTTCTGGAAATACACCGTGATAGCCGTAAAATTGCAAACCCGTCATGATGATTTTATCCAATGCCTGTTCCTCCTTTGTGATTGAGCATCGTATCCATCATCAATGCCACACGTTTCATTTCCATTACGTCATGGACCCTAATAATCCGGCAGCCCTGCTGGATTCCCATACAGACCGTAGCCGCGGTTCCTTCTTGAACATCACTCGGAGGAAGCCCCAGCGTTCGAGTAATCATGCTTTTTCTTGACGTCCCTAGTAAAACAGGATAACCAATAGCTACAATTCGATGCAGCTCATTCATCAGCTGTAAATTTTGCTCATAGGTTTTGGCAAAGCCAATACCCGGATCGAGTATTATTTGCGAGTCTCGAATTCCAGCAGCATGCGCCAAGCGAATACTTTGCAGCAAATCGTCAATAACCTCTGGAATGTAATCGCCATACACGGCTTCATTACGATTATGAGTTATCACAATAGGACATTCGAATTGTGCTGCCAGCTGAGCCATTTCCGGTTCTCTTTGTAACCCCCAAATATCATTCAAAACATGCGCACCTGCTTCCAGAGCCTGCCGAGCTACCTCTGCTTTGTAGGTGTCAATGGATAGAGGAACGGTAATTCCAGCTGCTATCAGCGTCTTTACAACAGGTATAACCCGCTGCAGCTCTTCCTCAAGGGTTACAACGCTTGATCCCGGTCGTGTTGATTCTCCACCAATATCAATCATGTCCGCACCTGCAGCAACCATTCGTTTCGCCTGCTCTACAGCAACTTGCACATCAACGTATAGTCCCCCATCGCTGAACGAATCCGGGGTCACATTCAATATCCCCATAATAGCCGTGCGATTACGCAAATCCAGCTTCAAGCCTCTACAATCCAGCTCCATAGCTTGTTTAAGTGATAGTTCCATCTCATTCATCCTTTATATTACCGCTACTGTGCGCTGTCTATAAAGCTGCATCAGACGCCGCGTTAATTCACCGATCGTTCCGTTACTCACATTTGTTATTTGTCCACTTGGATCAAAAAGCCGGGTAACCGGTACGATCTCCTGAATGGAATTCGTGATGAATACTTCATCCGCTTCCAGTACCTGGTTCCAATCATACAAACCTTCTTCTACCGATACCCCGATCGCCTCGGCTAGACTGATTACAAAAGCACGAGTAATTCCCGGTAAAATCCCAGTTGCCAATGATGGCGTATATAAACTTCCGCTCTTCACGAAAAACACATTGCTGACTATACCTTCCGCTATATGCCCTTGTCCGTCAACAAGAAGCCCCTCAGCGCCCTCAGCCCAAGCATATTGCTGAAGCTCACGCTTAGCCAAAATATTGTTCATATAATGCAAAGACTTGAGACGTACTGCACCTTCCGGCGTGTTTCTTGGCAAATGCAGAAGCTGCAGTGATTTCCCCAGAAGATCCTGCTGGTCATTTCGTGGAGGAAGCGACTTTATATAGACAACAACAGAAGGCTTTGTATAGGCCCCCATGGGTAAGCCCAATGCTTCCTGTCCCGCTGTTACCGTGAATCTAATATAAGCATCCTTCAGCCCATTAGCTTCCAACAGATTGTGAACGATTTGCTCCCATTCTCCTGCTTCGGTTTGATAAGCAATACCTAATTGTTCACAACCTGCCTCCAAGCGTGTCCGGTGCGCTTCCAGCAAAAAAGGCTGATAATCATAAGTACGGAACGTTTCAAACAGCCCGATACCGTATAAAAAACCATGGTCGTAGACCGATACCATGGCCTCTTCTTCGTTCGTCACACGATCGTTGATATAAATCTTCACGCTTGCTTGACTCCCGTTTCCTGCAAAAAGTTTCTTAAGATTTGTAATCCGTGATCTGTAATAATCGATTCCGGATGAAACTGTACGCCCTCTATTGGATAATCCTTATGACGCAATCCCATAATTTCACCTTCAGCCGTTTCGGCGCTAATTTCCAGACAATCTGGCAAAGTTTCTCTTTTTACGATCAAGGAATGATAGCGGGTAGCCGTGAAGGGCGAAGGCAAGCCTTTAAACAAGGTTTTGCCGTCATGGATGATCGGAGAGGTTTTGCCATGCATCAACCGCTCAGCACGAATAACTTCGCCTCCGAATACTTGTCCAATGGACTGGTGACCGAGGCACACACCCAAAATCGGAATTTTACCTTTGAAGCGATCAATTAAGGCCAAACTAATGCCAGCTTCGTTTGGTGTACATGGGCCAGGAGAAATCAGAATATGATCCGGCTTCAAAGCTTCGACACCATCCAGATCAATCTCATCATTACGGTGCACCTCAATCTGTTCCCCAAGCTCACCTAAATATTGCACCAAGTTATACGTAAATGAATCGTAGTTATCAATCACTAAAATCATCGTATTCCCCTCGCCTTTACACCGGATTTTGAACGTCCATTTCGCTGTACTGTATTGCTTTCCACAAAGCTTTCGCTTTGTTGATCGATTCCATATATTCCTTCTCAGGGATGGAATCAATGACAATGCCTGCGCCTGCTTGCACATAGCCTATATCATCCACCACAACAAGAGTGCGGATTACAATGTTGAATTCCATATTTCCATTATAGTCAATCCATCCAATCGATCCCGTATAGGGGCCGCGGCGGACAGGTTCCAGTTCCTCAATGATTTGCATGGTGCGAATTTTGGGAGCACCGGTTATCGTTCCTCCTGGGAATTTCGCGGCAATAACTTCATAGGCCCCATTGCCTTTTGCTATTTGCCCCTCAACCTGTGATACGATATGCATCACATGAGAGTAATATTCAATAACCATAAACTCTCTGACTTTCACGGTCCCATAGGTCGAAATGCGGCCCAAATCGTTGCGTTCCAGATCAACCAGCATAATATGCTCGGCGCGCTCTTTTTCATGATGAATCAGCTCGTCTGCCAGCTTGCGATCTTCCTCAGCATTTTTGCCTCGCGGTCTTGTGCCTGCAATCGGACGGGCTCTGACCACACCGCTTTCCAGCTGCACCAAAAGCTCCGGAGAGCCCGACACCAGCTGAAAATCACCAAAACGCATTAAAGCCATATAAGGTGAGGGATTGATAACGCGCAGCCATTCATAGATCTCTTCTGGACTCTGAGTAAGCTGCTTATGCTGTCGGACGGACAAATTAACTTGAAATACATCTCCTGCACCAATGTAAGCCTTAATTTTATTCACAGCTTGGATGTAAGCTTCCCTTGGGAAATCTGCCTGAATGCCTTCAATGGAGTCCACATCAATACGAAGCTGATCGTTGTCCATTTGCTTCAACATCATGTCTCTTTTGCGCAGTGAATGTTCTTCACTATTGATTCTAGCTACCCGGTCCCATATTTCTTTCATATGAACCGTATCCGCTGCTGCTTGCTGGTATAGCCGTTCAAGCTCATCAGGGCTATTCAGAGATGGATCCCATCTATGGGAAGATGAGCAATACAGCTCCCTCTTCTCATGATCAATAATCCATACCTGATCAAACCGGACAAAAGCATAATCGGGAATTTCTAGATCGTCTGCCGACATCTCAGGAAGCTTCTCAAGTGAACGAACTACATCGTATCCCCAAAAACCAACACAGCCACCCAGAAACTTTGGCGCTTCCTCAATGTAAGGGGAGCGAAATGGCTCCATCCATCGTTTAACCAGCTCCAATGGAGCCCCATGCTGCTCCGTAAGAGTGCCGTCTACCTCTTTGATAATCGCCTGTTCATTTTTCCCGCGAATTTCCGAAATCGGCTGAAGACCAAGAAATGTGTAGCGCCCGCCTTTCCCACTTTCCAGTACAAAAGAACCCGGCAGTGCTTCCTTCCAAGCATATTCCCATGAAATGATGCGGATATCCTCCAACGGGAACGATTGTACATAAGGAAGCATCGTGTAATGCTCAGCCCATTCTATCCATTGCTTATAGGTTGTCACAAACACCTGCTCCCCCCTTTATCTCGTCGTCATATAAGTTAGGATTTAGTATACTGTATATTCTCAACGAAAAAAAGCCCCTCAAGGAACTGAAGGGCTTTATCGATGCTGCTACTCTTCAAATTGGTATAAAGGGGTACTTAAGTATCTCTCACCGTTACTTGGAAGAATGGCGACTACACGCTTGCCAGCACCCAGTTCTTTGGCCACCTTCAAAGCTGCAAAAATCGCTGCACCGGAGGAAATACCACCGAGAATACCTTCTTCTTTAGCAACACGGCGTGAGGTTTCAAAAGCTTCCTCGTTATCAACCTGAATAACTTCATCATAAATGTTCGTATTTAAAATTTGTGGAACAAAACCTGCACCGATCCCTTGAATTTTGTGGGGACCTGGTTTACCTCCGGACAAAATAGGAGATGCACTTGGTTCAACGGCATAAATTTTGATATTCGGGAAGTTTTCTTTTAATACGCCGCCCGCACCTGTAATCGTTCCGCCTGTACCAATACCGGAGATGAAAGCATCCAGCTTGCCATCATGGGAATTAATAGCTTCCACGATTTCAGGACCTGTTGTTTCCGTGTGAACCTTAACGTTGGCAGGATTGTTAAATTGTTGTGGGATAAAATAAGACGGATTCTCAGCTTGAAGATCTTCCGCACGTTTAATTGCACCCTTCATACCTTCTGCCCCAGGTGTCAGCACCAGCTGTGCACCATAAGCGCGAAGCAAATTACGGCGCTCCAAGCTCATCGTTTCCGGCATGACGAGAATGGCTTTGTATCCTTTTGCTGCAGCAACCATAGCTAATCCAATTCCAGTATTTCCGCTTGTAGGCTCGATAATGGTATCACCAGGTTTGATTTTGCCTTCTTTCTCTGCAACCTCAATCATACTGATCGCAATACGATCCTTAACACTAGCTCCCGGATTTTGATATTCCAGCTTTACATAGATCTCTGCACTACCTTCAGGTACAACACGATTTAATTTAACCAAAGGGGTACCACCGATTAAATCTGTAATACTTTGCACTAATTTCGCCATGCCGAGTTCCTCCTAGTATCGTTATAAATAATATCCGAGTTTTTTGGTTGGTATTCTATTCTTATCTTATCAACCTGCGATGAGGTTGTCAATATCCAATTGGGTTAAAATGTAATGCTAACCTTCCATCTCTCACGAAGTTTAGCAATTACATCTTTTAGTGGAGGTGCCTCCCGGAGTGCCATTTCTTTTCTAACCATTTCTTTCAGCTCATCCTTCTTGGCTTTGGAATCCTCTTTAAGTTCCTTTAGCTTGAGGATGTAATAGTTACCGTTAAAAAAAACCGGTTTGCTGACTTCACCTACTTTGAGCTGCTTGGCAGCGCTCATGATTGAGGTAGCCATAAACGGATCGTTCTCATCCAACCAGCCCAAGTCTCCGCCCTTATTGCGTGTTGCATCATCAAGCGAACGGTTTTTGGCCACCTGTGCAAAATCCATACCTTTGTTTAAATCAGCCGCTATTTTATCCGTTTGCTCCTTACTGCTAACCACAATTTGTTGAAGCCTCAACTGAATTGGAGAACTAAATTCATCAGGATGTGCCAAGATATAGGTATCTACTTGCCCATCTGTTATCGTGATAGATCTAGTCGCTAACTTTTCTAGCAACAGTTTATTGTACACATCCGTTCTTAGTGCCTCGGGTGTAAAACCAAGCTGCTCATTCATAGACTCATAAAACTGCGTTTCACTATCATACCCCTGCTGCATTCGTTTTAATTCTCTATTTATTTCGTCTTCAGTGACGGTCACGCCCTCCGCATTTCCTTCCATACGAATGACTTCATGGTCCACCATTTGGTTTAACAATTCCCGACCGTGCTTTTGCAACAACTGCCGATTCAATTCCTCACTGGTAATAGTTTTCTCACCCATTTTGGCAATCACGCGCTCACTCGGATTCGACGGGTCAAGCTTCATTGTAGTAGAAGGCTCCTTAAACAATTCGGCAAATATTACGGAGGAAAGGATGACAACGACAAACAGCAACAGTGCATTGACTCCCCACAATATCTTCATGTTTCGCATTCCTAGTCCCCTCGTATGGTCACTCTCCGTAGAATTGAGCTGTTTCCACTATTACTTTCCTTTTTTCAAAATTTCTGATTACAGCTCCTGGATAAGACCTTCAAGATTTTCCCGATTAAACAGATACGCTTCATTACAATAATGACATGAAACTTCCGCTTGACCATCCTCCTGAAGCATCAGTTCAAGCTCTTCACGTCCGAGTGAAATCAAGGTCTGCTCGACCCTTTCTCTGGAGCATTTGCAGCGGAACCTAACATCCATCGATCCGAGCACCTGCACCTCCGGAAGTATCCGATGCAAAATCCCCTCAAGATTCAATCCCTGGCTTAATAAGGTTGTGATCGGTTCAATACGGGAAAGCTGAAGCTCAATCAAGGAAATATCATCATCACTTAAACCTGGCAGCAGTTGAATAACAAAACCGCCCGCAGCAATAACCGAGTAGTCAACATCTACCAGTACTCCAAGAGCTACTGCCGAAGGGGTTTGTTCAGACTTGGCAAAATAGTAAGTGAAATCTTCGGCCAGCTCTCCTGAAATTAACGGAATGCTGCCGCGGTAAGGCTCCTTAAGTCCTAAATCTTTAATAATATTCAAAAACCCTTCCGTACCTACCGCACCGGAAACATCCAGCTTGCCCACCTGATTCAGCGGCAAATCCACTTGGGGATTATCCACATAACCTCGAACATCGCCATTCGCATTGGCATCTACCACCACTTGACCAATGGGTCCTCCACCTTTAATAAGTATGGTCAACTGCTCATCACCTTTAAGCATTGCTCCCATAATCAAACCTGCGGACACCGTCCGACCTAAAGCGGCCATGGCTGTAGGCGACATTGAATGCCTCTTGCCTAATTCATCCACAATTCCTGTGGTGCAAACAGCAAATGCCCTTACCTTTCCATCCATCGCTGTAGCTCTAATCAATTGATCCTGCATCGCTAACCCTTTCCGTATTGAAGTTATGTGATATCATCGCTTTGCTTATTGGTTGCGTTCATAAATAATTCGCAGTCCCTGAAGGGTCAGCAATTGGTTGGTCGTTTCAATGGTGCGCGATTCATTGGAAATTAATTCAGCGAGCCCGCCGGTTGCAACAACTTTAGGGTTCGTCCCAAATTCCTCGCGAATACGATCTACAATTCCGTCAACCTGCCCGGCGAAGCCGTAAATAATACCTGCCTGCATAGAGGCTACCGTATTGCGCCCCACGACGCTTTTTGGCTTAACCAGCTCAATTCTCGGCAGCTTGGCCGCGCGCTGATACAAGGCTTCTGTCGAAATGCCAATACCCGGCGCAACCGCTCCACCTATATATTGTCCAGCCTCATCTATGTAGTCAAAGGTCGTTGCCGTTCCGAAATCAACAACAATAAGGGGTGAGCCATACATCTCAATCGCAGCAACAGCATTGACAATCCGGTCTGCACCTACCTCGCGTGGATTTTCGTAGCGAATATTTAAACCGGTTTTCACACCAGGTCCCACAATCAGAGGTGCTTTCTTAACATATTTTAAACACAATTGCTCCAATACAAACATTAAAGGCGGCACAACTGAAGAAATTATGACGCCCTCTACCTGATCCAATTTAATTCCGGCATGCTGGAATAAATTATACATGGTCATTCCATACTCATCTGCCGTAGAAGCTCGATTGGTGCTGAGTCGCCAGTCATGAAGCAAGCTTTTTCCGTCATAAAGGCCTAATACGATATTCGTATTACCGACGTCAATCACCAATATCATGCCTGCACCCCTTTTTGTGCATTCAGATCCAGACTGATATCAAGAGACTGTACCGAATACGTTAATCGACCTACTGATATAACATCCACACCGGTTTGCGCAATAGCCCCAACCGTATCCAAATTGACGTTTCCTGATGCTTCTATCAGAATATGCGGTGCTGCCGATTTCATGCGTGCAACAGCTTCCCTCATCTGATTCGTTGTCATGTTATCCAACATAATAATATCGGGCTGTGCGAGCAATGCCTCTTCCAACTGCTCTTTGCTTTCGACCTCCACCTCGATCTTCATCGTATGAGGAATCTGAGCACGGGCAGCACGGATCGCTTCTGTAATTCCGCCTGATCCTTTAATGTGGTTATCTTTGATCATAACCGCATCATACAGACCAAAACGGTGATTATGTCCGCCTCCGACTCGCACTGCATATTTTTCTAACAGTCGATGTCCTGGAGTTGTTTTACGTGTATCCACGAGTCTAACGGGCATGCCTTGCAGAGCATCGACAAATTGCTTTGTTCGGGTAGCGATACCAGACAAACGCTGCATCAGATTCAGAGCAAGCCTTTCACCAAGTAATATATGTCGCGTATTGCCTGTTACCTCAGCTAACACACACCCTTTTTCTACAGCCTGTCCTTCCTCTACCTTCATTTCAAAACGAAGCTCAGGATCGACAAGCGCAAAAACGGCGGCTGCAATCGGCAATCCGGCGATAATACCAGACTCCTTGACATGAATAATACCTTTAGATTGATGATCCTTTGGAATGGTTGTCATGGTCGTAACATCCCCCATGCCAATATCCTCCTCCAACCACAGCTGAAGGTTTTTCTTTACTATATCCATCTGCAGCTCAAACATCATCAATCATCTCCTCCGTAATCCCATCTTCCCGACTGAATATCGTATGCTTTCTCCAGTTCAGATCGTCCTTCTCCGGAAAATCATCCCTGTAGTGTCCCCCGCGGCTTTCTTTCCTAATCAAGGCAGCCTCAGTCGTTAAAAGAGCACATGTCAGCATATTGGCAAATTCGTAATCCTCGCGCTTGGTCAGACAAGAATCAAAGATGGATAGCTGGCGGCGCAGCTCCTCATAGCCTTTCTCAAGCCCTTTGGCATCACGCTTTAATCCTGCATAACGCAGCATAATTTTTTGCAGCTTGAGCTTCTTCTCAACTATCGGCTGCTTAGCATGTTCATTCCGAGCAGATATTTCCTGGGCAGACGGATTCACAGCCAATGGTGATAGCTGGTCAATTCGCTCCAAAATTCTGCGACCGAACACGATCGCCTCAGAAAGTGAATTACTAGCTAAACGATTCGCTCCATGTACCCCTGTTGATGACACTTCTCCACAGGCAAACAATCGAGCTACCTTGGTTTCACCATATAGATCCGTTTTCACGCCACCCATCATATAATGCGCGGCAGGCGCAACAGGAACCCAGTCCGAAGACAAGTCCAGACCATAGTTCAAGCAAAACTCATAAATCGTTGGAAAACGATGCTTCACGGTTTCTTCCGACTCATGTGTAAAATCGATATAAACGAATGTTGATTTTGTCAGTTCCATCTCGTTCACGATGGCTCTTGCTACTACATCACGAGGTGCAAGCTCCAGCTGCGGATGGTATTTTTCCATAAAACGTTCACCGGTAATATTCCGTAAGATAGCGCCTTCACCACGAACAGCTTCAGAAACGAGAAAGCGCGGTGCACCTGGATAACAGAGCGCTGTCGGGTGAAATTGGATAAATTCAACATCTTGAATAAGTGCTCCTGCACGATAAGCAATTGCGATCCCATCACCTGTTGCAATATCCGGATTAGTGGTGTACCGATATAATTGTCCTGCTCCACCTGTACATAAAATGGTTGCGTTAGCTTTGACAAAAACTTTTTGCCCATTCGGCTTTTGCACCAGCGCACCCAGACATTCCCCGTTTTCAGTTATCAAGTCAATGACGAAATGATCATCCCAAACCTCAATATTGGGGTCCAGCTTCGTTTTCTCCGATAAGGATCTTACGATTTCTGCTCCTGTTGCATCCCCATGCGCATGTAAAATACGGCGATGACTATGAGCTCCTTCTCTAGTCAGAGCAAACTCCCCATCCTCAAGGTCGAACTGCGTACCCATCTTAATCAAATCCCTGACGCCTGCCGGTCCCTCATGCACTAATACATCAACAGCCTCATGAGAGCACAGACCCGCTCCAGCTACCAGCGTATCGTGCAGATGGTAATCAGGCGAATCATCATCTGATATAACGGCAGCGATTCCTCCCTGGGCATAGCGAGTGTTGCTGTCCAGCAGTGATTTTTTCGTCACCATAAGCACACTATATTTTTCACTTGCCTTAATAGCGGTAAAAAGACCGGCGATTCCAGCGCCGATCACCATAACATCGGTATGAACTTGAGGCAGCTTGCTGATATCAAAGTCTACTAAATAACGTGGTATCATGAGTACGCTCACTTTCTTCTACAAAGAGAGTAGCGCATGCTACTTCACTAGCAGCATGCGCTCCAAGGATGCTCTGGCTTGATCGGCAATATGCGGCGGTACATAAATTTGCGGCTGCATGGTTTCAAGACAGCGTACCACCTTTTTCAAATTGTTCACTTTCATGTTAGGACAAACCAAGTATTTGGTAGCAAAATGGAATTTTTTGTCTGGGCTGTCTACTCTAAGCTGAAACCCTGTTCCATCCTCTGTGCCTACTATAAATTCTTGATGCTCCGATTCCTTGCAATATTTGATAATGGCCGTTGTGCTTCCCACAAAATCGCCCAGCTTAACCACTTCAGGACGACATTCCGGGTGAACGACAAATTTGGCATTAGGGTACTGCGCTCTCATCTCTTCCACATCTTTGACGGTCAGCATGTCATGAGTGTTGCAATAACCTTCCCAAATAATCATTTTTTTGTCAGTAAATTTCGAAACATAATCACCCAGATTTTTGTCAGGAACCCAAATAATCTCATCTGAGTCTACCGATTCAATCACTTTAATGGCATTAGCCGACGTACAGCAAATATCAGTCTCTGATTTCACATCAGCTGACGTATTGATATAAGCAACAACTTTGGCATTAGGATGCTGTTTCTTTAAAGCACGGAGGCCGTCTACATTCACCATATCTGCCATTGGGCAGCCAGCCCGTTCATCGGGAATCAGCACAGTTTTGGTTGGAGCCAGTATCTTTGCACTTTCCCCCATGAAATGTACGCCACAAAATACAATAACATCAGCATCTGTAGTAGCTGCTTTTTGTGCCAGAAGAAAGGAATCACCACGAAAGTCAGCAATTTCCTGAATCTCATCTCTTTGATAATAATGAGCCAATATGATAGCATTACGTTCCTTCTTTAACTGAAGGATTCGTTCCTTTAACTCACGCTTTTGTTCCTCTTTACGTTCCAAAGCCAAAGCTTCCATAATAACACCCTCCCTTTCTCTTGAGCTGCGTTTGGTTTATTTGACAATAGTATGTGAATTTGTTCACATAAAGTTTAAAGATTTACACCTAATTTACACAACATCACAGGTTGTGTCAATGCTTAAATACATGCAATAGAAACAAAATATTCGCATCTCCAGCAGCAGGTTCCCCTTACCCTCAGCTTGTGTCCGGTTTCGTCTATATCCCGCTTAACCAAACCCTTAGCAAAAAATAAAACCGACAGCAATGGATATGCTGCCGGCTTGTATAATACTGTACATTAAGACTCTTTATTCGGATCTTCTTCGATAGGATGTTTATCAAAATCAAGCTTATTAGCTTCTGATGTGGTTTCTTGGCTTTGGATGTTAATTCTGACATCGGAAGCATCAAGACTGCCATTATCGATGAGTTGAATAATTTCATCCTTTTCCAAAATCTCTTTCACTAATAACGTCTCGGCAATCAAACGTACTTGATCTGCATATTTCTCCAACGTTTCTTTCGCTTTCGCGTAGCAGCTGCGGATAATGGTTTGCATTTCCTGATCGATTTCATAAGCGATGGCATCACTGTAGTTTTGTTCATGCCCGAAATCGCGACCCAGGAACACTTGACCCTGTACATTACCAAACTGCATCGGTCCAAGCTTATCGCTCATCCCATACTCCATAATCATCTTACGAACGATGCCCGTAGCACGTTGGAAATCGCTGTAGGCACCTGTACCGATTTGTCCAATGAACAATTCTTCCGCCACACGGCCCGCCAACAATCCGGTAACCTTGTCAAGAAGCTCGGTTTTGGTATTCATCATCTTGTCTTCGCCTTCTTTAGGAAGCATCATCACATAGCCGCCTGCGCGACCTCTTGGGATGATCGTTACCTTATGAACCATATCGGCGTTTTCAATGTGATATCCGACAATCGTATGTCCAGCTTCATGAAAAGCTACCATACGCTTTTCACGTTCGCTAATGATTCGATTCTTCTTCTGGGTACCTACAACTACACGATCAAAAGCTTCGTCCAATTCACCCATGGATATATCTTTACGGTTACGTCTGGCCGCGATTAATGCAGCTTCATTCAACAAGTTCTCCAGATCAGCGCCTGTAAATCCAGTTGTATAGCGTGCAATCGATTCCAGCTTCACATCTTTATTTAATGGCTTATTGCGAGCATGAACTTTCAATACTTCTTCACGGCCCTTAACATCTGGACGGTCAACCGTAATTTGACGGTCAAAGCGTCCTGGACGCAGCAACGCCGGATCAAGAATATCAGGTCTGTTCGTAGCTGCGACAATAATAATACCTTCGTTAGCTCCGAAACCATCCATCTCAACAAGCAATTGGTTCAATGTCTGCTCACGCTCGTCATGTCCGCCGCCTAAGCCTGCGCCACGCTGACGACCTACAGCATCAATCTCATCGATGAAAATAATACATGGTGCGTTCTTCTTGGCGTTCTCGAACAAATCACGAACACGCGATGCCCCGACACCCACAAACATTTCAACAAAATCTGAACCGCTTATGCTGAAGAACGGTACACCCGCTTCACCAGCTACAGCTCTTGCAAGCAAGGTTTTCCCTGTTCCCGGAGGACCATTGAGCAATACACCCTTAGGAATTCTTGCACCTACAGCAGCGAACTTACGAGGATCCTTTAAAAATTCTACAACCTCGACCAGTTCTTGCTTTTCTTCGTCTGCCCCCGCGACATCTTCAAAAGTAACGCGCTTCTTCTCTTCGTTATATAGTCTGGCGCGGCTTTTTCCAAAATTCATGACTTTGCCGCCGCCACCCTGCGCGTTATTCAATAAAAAGAAGAACAGGATGAAAATAATGACGAACGGAATAATGGAGGTAAGGAAGCTAATCCAAACATTGTCACCTTCCATTTTCTCAATCGTGATGTTCGGTACCTCGGCCTTTTCAAACATCTGGATGACCTCTTGGTCAAAGGGCGCACGAGTCTCGAAATTTTTCTTATCCGGCAAGGGCGCATTTTTATATTTCCCACGAACCAAGTATGTATATCCGTCAAATTTAACATTGACCGAGTCCACATTTTTCTCTACTAAGGCCTGTCGGAGCTTATCGTAACTAATAATGTCTTTCTGTTCATTCTGTGTGCTAATAAAGTGAACGATACCGACGGTGACCAAAAAAATGAGCAAATAAAACCCTGTATTGCGTATAATTCGGTTCATCCCTTACCTCCTCTCAAACGGCAACTTTGTTTATTGTACCACAGCAAGTCTGGGCATAACAAGAAATGCTACTGCGAGTAAACTTCCGGCTTTAAAATCCCGACATACGGCAGATTGCGATACTTTTCCGCATAGTCCAGTCCGTACCCAACTACGAATGCATCCGGTATGCTGAATCCTTTGTAGTCTGCTTCCAAATCGGTCGTTCTACGCGCCGGTTTATCAAACAGGGCTGCTACGGTAATCGAAAGCGCATTGCGACGTTCGAGAACATCTATTAAATAGCTGAGTGTAAGTCCGCTGTCAATAATGTCTTCGACAATGAGGATATGCCTTCCCTCAACGGGAACATCCAAATCCTTCACAATCTTAACAACTCCTGATGATTTGGTCGATTGCCCATAGCTGGACACCGCCATAAAATCAATTTCCAATGGAACTGTTATACGCTTTACCAAATCGGACATGAAAATAAACGCGCCTTTTAATACACAGATGACCAGCGGATTACGCCCTTCAAAATCACGGCTTAATAGCTCACCCATCTCCTTAACTTTCTCTTGAATGTCTTGTTCGCTGTAAAGTACTTCGAGAATGTCGTTTTGCAACAGAGAACCTCCTACTGAAATAAATTAAATGATAGCACTTATACAAATCATTGATCGTGTGTGCCCAGTAATCAAGGCATGCGACGATCTTCGAACACCCGGAAGCCATACAATACGCTCCTGAGCATCCACTACAACCGGCACCTGTAATCTTAAGCTCGGCGGCAGTTTGCTGTCGATGAAGATATCCTTTACCTTCTTGGAACCTTTCATTCCAAGCAGACTCATTCGATCTCCATCCTTACGATTCCTAACCTGTAAGGGAAACTGCAGCTGCTCCGCATCAAACCAGGCGGCATTTCGTTCATGACTGGGTACAGCCCATTCCTCATCCAACAAGTCTCGCTCCAGCCAGCTGCATGCAAGCCGGACACCTGTTTCTCCAATCGTCAGGCCATCCATGTCCCGCTCCCAGGTATAACTGTAGGATGCAGGTGGTACCCCATCATTATGCACATAAATCCGATCGTATTCCCTTGTTAAAACCAAGCTGCCTCCTATATGTAGGCTCAGGTTAGATAGGTCCCCGAGAATAGCGTCTCGCATTTGCTCAAGCTTTAGGAAATCTATGGAATCTGCGTCACTAAGAAGACAATTTAATATTAGTTTAATCAACCGTCTTTGTAAAGCAAC
Organism: Paenibacillus sp. 1_12; assembly: GCF_900114475.1. Lineage (GTDB taxonomy): Bacteria > Bacillota > Bacilli > Paenibacillales > NBRC-103111 > Paenibacillus_S. The sequence goes on from NZ_FOTE01000026.1 coordinate 19,664, forward strand.
ATGAAGTCCTTCAAACCATTTTCTTGACCATTCACAGAAATCACTTTCTTGGTTAACCCCCTCTGCGAAAGCTGACTTGGTCTGTAAGTCCATGAAATCATGCTCAGCCGTCATCATAACAGACAGTCGATTCAATGCTTGCGGCAGTTGATCGTTGTAATTACGGAGCTGTGGAAGCAGACCAAGACGTATTTCATTGCGAAAATATTTGGTATCCATATTACTACTATCCACATAGAAAGCAAGCTGTTGTTGATGACAATAATCCAACAGCTCTGATTTATATATACGGAGCAAGGGTCGAACAAGTTCCACATCTTTTTCTAAACGACGAATTGGGATGCCAGTAAGTCCTGCAGGCCCCGTCCCCCGAAGCAGTCTCATCAGCAGAGTCTCTGCCTGATCATCCGCGTGGTGAGCAAGCACAATATGTGCAGCTTCATAGCGGTGAGCAACCTCAACAAGAAACTGATAGCGCAGCTCACGTGAGGCGACCTGCGGGTTCTTGCCGGTTTTCCGAATAAATTGCGGGACATCGAAGTGCGCTGTTTCACATGGCAGACCATACTTGGCTGCCAAACTTGCGACATACATCGCCTCCTGCGCCGACTCCTCTATACGAAATCCGTGATTTACGTGCGCCAGGACCAACCGCCATCTCCAGCGCTCTGACATCGTAAAAAGGAGATGCAGCAGCGCGACGGAATCCGGTCCCCCCGATACCGCTACAATGATACATTCCCCTTCTACCAATAACCGCTCCGACTTGATTAATAACTCCACTCTTGCTGCTAAATTCACTCCCTGATCCATTTCCCCCTCCTTCGGCCTTGCTGCCAGCTATGTCCAGTAAAAGTAAACGGCTAATCCAAAAAACAACAAGGAAGCCGTAAATCCCAATTTCAGCCACGACTCGCGACTGGCAGATGAAGCAGGTGGATGCTTATGAAAGCTCAATCGCCGCCATGCCGCCAATACCTGTTTGGAGCTTGTGTAATGCCCCAACAATGCTTTTTGCAAAACAGGCATACAAGGCTCCAATATCGGATTGGACTTCAGTAAATCAATCAATATATGGACACTGCGATTTTGCGGCAGCAGTTTATCAATACCATGCATGCGCTGCTCCGTCTCCGTGCTGCTGATTAGCAGCATAGCAAAGGCAAACATATCATAGCCTTCATCAGCGGTGCGTGTACCCGCCCCCCAATAGCCACGGTCATACACTTCGGTAAATTGCTTGACAGATCGTCCTTTTGCCGTGACCCCGCCAAAATCGATTAATTCGACATCACCATAACCGCATACGAGCATATTTTGCACTTTAATATCACCGAATACATAACCCTGCTCGTGCAGCTCCACCAGCTTGCGCAGCATATTCAATCCGATCAGACCCACCCAATCGCGACCGTTTTGCCTGACAAAATCGGAAATCGTCTGTCCCTTAATGTAACGCATCACATAAAATGGGTAGTCTACGCCCTGATGGTGAAAGTCATCGACATCCAGCAAATAATTTTCAAAAGATGTATTCGATTTCGAAAGCACCTTTAAGGCATTCACTTCGGATTGTAGATCTGCCGCATCTAATCCGATCTTCAGGGCGTATTGACGTTTACCGCGTTTAACTAGATATACCTTGCCATTGGCCCCTTCACCCAGCAATCGTTCAACCTGGTATAGGGTCTTGTTCCATTTGCCGTTCAGGACGGTATCGGATTGTATAATTTGATCAAACGATGTAATCACTCAATATCCCATCCTTGCCTATTGGCGCGTTTCCATTCAAGATTATGTCTTTCTGGCGAAAATGATCACTTTCATATACATCGGTAGTCTGAGCGCCTTTGATAAACTTAGTTACTTTGAGAAGAGCAGGACCCGTCGGAGTTGTACCTCTCATGTTTAATTTATAAAACAAACGGTTTAAATTTGCAAGGTTCCGTGTCCAATCCATATCCATTTCTGCCTCTTGTTGATGGGCACCTGCTCCTGGAAAGTGGAATACAGCTGTTTCGCTGCTGCCCGTCCGCGCCTGCAAGCTAAGCTGCAGGTCATAGATCGCCTCTTTTACCGCCGACAACTTTTGTTTCATACTGGCGCTCGTATCTATAAGCAATGCCACCTTAATAGCTGCCGTCTCGCCTAAATCATCCATGACCTGTACAACCTGTGCGCGCTGATCCGGAGGGAGGCTTTCCAGCTTGGCATCACCCAAAATTTGCTGCAGCTCTTTACCTACTATTTGCTGGATGGTATGCGCCACCGTTTTACGGGTCATCATCTGAACGGTTTGTGAGAGCTTGGCAGGTGTGACAATCCGGCTGGCACCCCCTCCGGCCAAAGCAATTTCTCGAATTTCTTCCGCCCCCATCTCATCAATTTCATGTTCATTGAGCAATCCGATAACATTCACTACAATACCTTCAGCCTTCGCCTCGGCAGCAGCAATAACGGGACTAATGCCTACGTTCGAGCAACCATCAGTAATTAAAAGAATCTGCTTCACGGGTTAACCTCCTATTCATCCTATTAAGCTTAGTTTTTCCACATTGCAAGATTATTAAACTTGAGCTCAGGATGTTGAAGCAAGCAGACTTGTCAATCACAAAAAAGAACCGTCGGCATCTATCCAACGATTCTTTTCTATGCAGATTGATGCACACTCGACAGCAATTTTAAGCAGACAGCAAGTGACACGATAGCTTTAGCTCACCACCTTTGGACGTTCGATGCGCTGCAGTCCGGGCCAACTGAAGGTGGCCCACTCCGGCTTGTACTTCTCCACACGCGCGACCACAACCGTCATATCATCGTAAATCTCCCCATAATGATATCGGACAATCCGCTCCAATAAAATGTCAGCAAATTCCTGTGGGGATTCTGTATCAATCTCTGACAGCATCCGTTTCATCCACAACTCCTTATTGACTGCATGTCCTGGTGCGTCATAAATTCCATCGGTCATCATAACAAGAATATCTCCTGGATACAGCGGCAGACTGATCAGATCCACATCAATTTCATGAACTATCCCGACTGGCAAGTTATTGGCCGATATCGGTATGACCTCACTCCCTCGCTTGACGAAGCTTGGCACAGATCCAATCTTCAAAAATGTCGTATGCGCATCATAGAGATCAATCAACGCTACGTCGACTGTTGCATACATCTCATCGGAGGATCGAAGCATCAAGACGGAATTAACGGATTTAATCGCCAAGCGCTCATCCATACCGGACTGTAACAGCTGCTGTAGAATCGTAAGGGCTGTGCTGCTCTCGGCTCTTGCCCGTTCCCCATTCCCCATACCGTCACTTAAAGCGACTGCGAATTTACCGTTTCCCAGTTCCTTCGTGCTGAAGCTGTCACCCGATAGCACATCCCCCCCCTTGGCTGCCGCAGCGATGCCGGTTTCTATTTCATATTCCTTTGCCGATCCAAAGACGACCGTACTGTAGCCCTCCTTACGCTCCAGCATCTGCTCATTTTTAACGGTAATATGCTCTTCCAAAATATCCGATAGCAGGGGACCAATGATTTTCCGACATTCATCAAAGCCCTTGGTGTACTGGTGAATAATCTCGATTTCGACATTGCCCTCATCCAGACTAATAATATCGATACTGTGTATTGAGAGTCCAAGCTCCTCCAAAGCGCTGCGAATTTGCTCTTCTTGTACGAATAGCTCCTGCCCCTCTCGCTTGATTTCATTCGCCAGGTCCTCCATCACCTGAGATACGCCAAATAGCTGCTCGGCGACCAAATGTCGGCTGTCCACTATTTGCTTTTTCCAATGCTGATCGTTCTGATACAGCTGGTATTGCTGCTGCATGACCTCTGCAACCTGGTCCGGCTTTACACATAGTTTTTTCCAATGGGGCTGCATATCCTTGCGCTTGAGCCCATGGCCCAGTTCTACCTCTGTCATCATTTCGGTCATAAACTTATAGGTTTGATAAAATTTATCGTCCCAGCATTGATCCCGCTTCCAGCAGGAGGCGCAGCTGCGATTCGCAACCGAGTTCATAAAGTGGCCAATCTCCTCCTCCCGTTTCATTGGCTCCGTTTCCGCTGTAATTTGTCTAAAGCTGCGAGACAGCTGGCGAAACACCTCTGAGAATTTTTCCACGCGATCTGCGGTAATATCTCGTACTCTTTTGGCATAATCATGCTGTGACTTTATATTTTCCTGCGTACCTGGGACATATTTGGCAAGCAGTTGAAGCACCGCACGCGGCGTTAAGAAAAACAGCAGCACAGCCGCAAGAGACTCCCAGGTCGAATTCATAATTTCGGCTTGATTCCCGATGTAGATAGATAGAATCGAAGAACCCAGCAGCATGCCCAGAGCCACCGCCATTCGATGCCCCTCCTTGAGCAATCCAGCCAGCATCCCTGCAAAAGCGAGCAAACTCATCTGGTAAATCGCCGACGAATTGGCCAAGCTTAGAATCAGCCCTGTAATGACTCCAACCGAAGCTCCGAGCGGTGCACCTCCGACCAATGCAAACAGCAGAATCAAATAACGGGACAGCACATGCTCCAAAGTAATCGGACCGATCAACCAGCCCACTGTACCCGTCATGACGGAAGCCAACAGGATGATCAGACATATAATTTCCTCATGCTTCAAGCTGTAATGCTTACGTGAAAGCGTAAATACAGGAACCGCCTGCAAGAAGATATGCGTCAATATTAAACTTAATACGGATTCGACACCCGTTATCGTCAAGGTATACCAAGATAGCTTGCCAGCCGCCAGCACGGCAAAGAGCTGAACAAAGAACGTGGCAGTAAACACTATTAGTGGTGCATAGGAAATGTCGGAGCGTTGAAAGCGTTCTATCCCTTTTTGAATAAGCAGTACCACCAGCATCGCTACCACCATATATCCGGTATGCTCAGGTGCCTGTGAGAACAAGCTGCCTCCAATCAAAAAAAGTGCAGTTCCCACTAACAATTCCTTTCGTAGAAAATAGATCACAGCAAAAAATGCCACGGCAAACGGGGCCAATTGATCCAGAATCATCGCCCTTCCCAATAAGAACGCCATGCCCAGTAAGAGGATCGAGCTTTTTCGTGTCGCTACTGATTGCACCCATCGATTGTCCGCAAACCTGCCAGCCATACTGCGCTTCGTCTTTTGAAACCAGCGGTTTCGTTCCATTCCTGCTTGTGTCCATCCTAAACTTTTCAACATATTTGCCCAACACCACCTATATCCGATTAGTGTTTTCTAGTATATCGAGAGTCTATTGTAAAGTTTGTCACAATCAGTTGGTAGACTTAAAATTTTTTCCGACAAAAAAGAAGCCATCTATCCGATAGCTTCCTTTTAACAGCAAAAAAACACCCCACCGGACAACAAGTCTCGGCAAGATGCTTTTGTTCTCTTGCAATAGCGGCGAAGGGAATCGAACCCCCGACCTCACGGGTATGAACCGTACGCTCTAGCCAGCTGAGCTACACCGCCACAACATGTATGAATATATAACAGGCTTGGTCTAGTTGTCAAGCATGGTACAGCGTCATAAACAGGGATACACAGACCGCAATCCACAAAAAAGCCGCATAAGCAATTCGCTCATACAGCTTCATCACCCTACTATATTTAATCGCGTCTAGCGCCGCGACCTCCACGTTTCCCTTCCGTGTTCTTCTTCAGGGAAGAGATGCGTTCCTCGCTATCCTTTAAAAAACGCGAAACCTTGTCCTCGAACGTTAATTTGCCTACCGGAGGTTTACCTCCACGGCCTCCACGATCGCCTCCACGGCCTCCAAATCCACCGCCGCCTCCGCTGCTGCGACCGCCACGATCACCGCCACCACTTCCGCCGCTGCCACCCATACCGCCGCCACTGGAACTACCAGCTGGTCGTTCGTAGCGTTGAGGTCTTGGCGCTTCAGGGGGTTTGTCAACCGCTTGCTTGATGGATAAACCGATTTTACCGTCTTTATCGACATTAATAACTTTGACAGTTACCACGTCGCTCAATTTCAAATGATCGTTGACATCTTTTACATAATTGTCTGCGATCTCCGAAATGTGCACCAGACCTGTACCACCCTCTGGAAGCTCAACAAACGCCCCAAAATGAGTAATGCCTGTTACCTTACCTTCCAGTTTGCTGCCCACTTCAATTGCCATAAAGTAAAATGTTCCTCCCTTAAATAGTTAACAAAAGACTTCAACAATGGAGATTATAACGTACACGCTGCAATACGGTCAACCAAAGCTTTGATGCACTTACTTATTTCTTTAGCTCTTTGGGCACATAAAATAATGTTTCCCCTTGCTTCACATAATGCAGCTCTTTTCGAATTTTTTGTTCAACGTATTCCGGATCATTCAATCTGACAATTTCACGCTTGGTCGCTTCATTGATTTTCCGAGTCTCATCCAGCTCCTGCTGCAAAGAGCTCATTCTCTCGTCCTTGGAACCAAGCTTACTTACCTGATTCCATAAGGTTACGCCAGCCCAGCTCATAAAGCAAGCAAGAACAATCAGGACCAAGCGGCGTCTGCGGAAAGAGCCTTTATTATTTGGTTTCGTATTGTTGCTTGTTATGGTGACAGCTCGCATCGTTTGAAAATCCTCCTACGTCCGATGAAAAAACCGACGAATGAACTTTACCATCGTTTGAACGGTTGTATTCTTTCCTAGCTGAGCACGAACATATCTTGTTAGTGGAAATGTTAAAAATCTAATTAGTTTCCACACAGTATATAGCAATTGTATCATAACTTGATACAGGAAAATAGCTATTGCTGATAAAAATCCAAAAAAGATAAGGATCACTCTAAAAAGCAGAACAACAGGTGTTATAATGAGTATATTAACCAATTTTACAACCCATTGAAACACGATTTTTACCATACGGATCAAAAAATGCAAACAATGAATGATAAGTCCGCTGAACAACCAGAAATAGACGATTACCCCGGCCAGCAGACCGATAAATATAAACAACCGGACCTGTCCCCAATTAATATCATACAGCAATTTAAATACAAGTAAGGTCCCAATGATCCAGAATACGATGTCCAACAAATAATAGGCATAACGGGAAGCCTTTAGATGATGGGCAAGCACCCGATACAAATCAAACAAACCCCCGAGCGACAGTCCTCCCAGCAGCATGGTACCCATCGTGGCGAATTGTATCTCCAGTGTCATTTAAACATCTTGCCCCATAATCCCTTAGGTTTCCCCTGCGCATTCGCATCTACATAAAGCAGCTCATTAATCAAACCTTCGATGACGACGAATCCCTGCTCCAGACTCAGGTTTTTGATATGCAGATTCTGCCCTCTGATTCTAAGATACCCATAGTCCGTCTCCAGCAAAAACTCCTCACTATCAAAGCTTTCCACATTTAAAACGCCGGTTACCTCGAGCAGCTTGCGGTTGAGCATTTTGATTTCCTGTCTTTTCACTTTCCCCTGCTCAATGGCCATGAAACGATCCCTCCCGTCAGCTTTGATTTTCTACAAAGCTTGTATACTCTACACATATGGGGGGATGTCCACATTTAGAACACAAAAGAGACTGAAAGATCAGTCTCTCTGGCCTTGCCATAATTCGGTTTTGTGCATTTCCTCTTTGAGCAGTGTATACATGTGGGCTGCATCTTCCTTGCGGGTAGATTCGGAAAGCTGTTCCACGCGAACCGTGATGCTTTTCTGTCCGAATTGGATTTTCAGCTCGTCCCCGACCTTCACCGCACTGCTCGGTTTGGCATCTCTGTCATTGATCCAAACACGTCCCTGGTCAGAAACATCCTTAGCGACTGTCCGTCGTTTGATCAACCGTGATACCTTTAGGAACTTATCAAGACGCATTATTTTACCGCTTCTTTAAGCTTGTTACCTGCTTTAAAAGCCGGTACGGTCGATTCAGGGATCGAGATTTCTTTGCCCGTTTGTGGATTGCGGCCGGTACGTCCAGAACGCTTGCGAGTCTCAAAAGTACCAAATCCGATCAATTGGACTTTGTCACCCGTAGACAATGCATCTGTAACTTCACCTAAAAAGTTATTCAAGACGGTTTCTACATCTTTCTTGTTAAGTCCGCTTTTTTCGGAAATATTCGTAATCAAATCTGTTTTATTCATGGTTATAAATTCCTCCTTAAGTTAAAGCTTATTGGTATGTATTCTTGATACCTCAGGAAAATCCTGCTAAAAGCCTGCAATCTTTATATTTTTTTTGCTTCCTGCCACAAGGCTTCCATCTCTTGTAAATCAGTTTGCTCCAAATTCTTGCCCTTTAATCGCAGCTGCTGCTCGATATATCCAAAACGGTTAAAAAATTTGCGATTAGCCGCATCCATGGCTTCCTCAGGCTCAATTTTCAAGAATCGGGCCAGATTGACGACAGAAAACAACAGATCGCCCAGCTCTTCCTGCTGTTCAGCCTTGGACAGTGACACCATCGCTTCCTTAAGTTCCAACAGCTCCGACTCCACAACTTCAATAACTTCCTCCAACCGACTCCAATCGAACCCAACAGCCGATGCTTTCTTTTGCAGCTTGTAAGCTCTCATCAGACCAGGCAGCTCACGAGGCACCCCCGAAAGTAGTGGGAGCTGATCTGGATCAATCCCCTTCTTACGCTTCTCCTCCTGCTTGATCTGGTTCCAGTTCACAAGCGCCTCATTGGCATTATCGGCCTGAGCTGAACCAAATACATGCGGGTGGCGGCGGAGCAGCTTTTCATTCAGTCCTGCGATAACATCCCAGACGTTAAAGCTGCCTTCCTCTGCTTCAATTTGCGCATGCAGCATAACCTGCAGCAGCAAATCGCCCAGTTCCTCGGCCATATGGTCCGTATCGTCCTCATCGAAGGTTTCCAGTACCTCATAGGCTTCCTCGATCAGATTTTTACGCAGTGATTGATGTGTCTGCTCACGATCCCAAGGGCAACCATCTGGACTCCGCAAAATATCGACAATTTCATGCAGGCGGGCAAAGGTACGGTTTCTCAGCCTGTCTTGATCGCTTCTTGGCACCCACACTAGAGAAAGATTTCCAAAATCCTGCAAATGGTCCAGCTCAAACAGCGGAATGCGATGAACCCGCTCCTCCCCTGCCACACCCAGGGCGTGCCCGACAACGATCTCATGCTCGTCCGGGTACATTTCCATCAGCGACAGCTTAACATCAGAGGCGCTGAGTGTATCGTACACTTGGGTAATAACCGTATGCAGCATTGGATTCAGGTTGTACAACGACAGATCGGACCCATTGAGCAATTGAAAGCCTTCTACCGGATCAAACCCAAGACGCAGGAAGGCTTGGTCGAGAAAGCTTTCCCCGCCCAGCAGCGTTAACTCGATGCCCGCTTCCGGACAACGCTCTCTTAACAGCTGCACAGTCTTCTCCGCAACCATGGGATGTCCAGGCACAGCATATACAATCTCACCTGCTGAGGAATTGGCGCTAGCGGCAGCTTTGGCCAACGCCAGGAGCTCCGCGGTTATTGCTTCGTAAACCTGCTCGAACTGTTCATGGCTTTCGTAAATGGCATCAAACGACTCATAAGCTATTCCGTTGCGTGTCAGCATCTGTACCATCGGATGCTGATCTGTGCGCAGATACAGCTTATCAGACGCTTGAATTTTTTTCCAAACACCTAGGGTCAGCTGATCCTCGTCACCAGAGCCAAGGCCTACAACAGTAATGTGGGGTTTCATGATAATATTCGCCTCCAAAAAAATAAATAAGGGGTATAGCCGTCAAATGTAAAAATGAAAATCCTGAAGTTCGAGTTCGGACGCAGAAGCATTAACCTTTCCGTCCAACTGCTATACAGCGATTTTCAGAATGAACCGATATGAAATTACTGGCTTTAGCGCAGCAGTCTGACTTTGCGGAGAAGTGCGAGCGGCTTGCCTCGCAGCTTGGGGATTTGCTCCAGCTCGGCGGCGCTGATAACGCCGAGTCGAACCAGCGCGAGTAGGTATACGAGCGCACCCACCGCTACGCCTGCAAGTGCTACCACGGTGGCTGTGCCCCTTGAGGGCAGGGCCACCGGAAGCGCACCCAGCAGCGCGGGCAAGCCGTGCGTCACGGCGAGCAGGCTCGCCGCCATCAAGCCGACGCAGAGCAGCGGCTTGATGACGGCACGGCCGACCGCCGGCGTGACGCCGGTCGCGCGCAGCGCGTGCGCAAGCGCCAGCAAGCCTGCGAGCGCGTATGCGCCAACCGCCGCGAGCGCGGCGCCATCGATGCCCCAGTGGGGCACGAGGGCGGCGTTCGCCGCGATCTTGACCGCGGCGGCAGCGAGCAGGTACAGCGCCGGAGCTACGACGGCGCCAAAGCCCTGCAGCACGCTGCCTGCGATAATGTTAATCGTGCTGAACAGCGCCGTATAGGAGAGCAGGCTCATCGCAAGAGAACCGTCAGCGCTTTTATAAAACATCACATTCAAGGGCTCTGCCAGCACCGACAAACCAACCGAAGCTGCCAGTCCAATCACCCAGGTCAGCCGCAGCGCCATACTCGAACGGTTTCTCAGTATCTCCTGATTAGAGAGAAGTTTTGCAGCGGCTATGGAGGGAACGAGTGCTGCCGACATGGAGGAAGCAATCATCGCAACCAATTGAACAAGCGGCATTCCATGATTATATAAGCCGAACTGGTAAAGCGCACCTGTCTCATCCAACCCATGGAGCTTTAATAAACGCGGCAATGTAAATGAATCGACCAACGTTAGAATCGGCAGTGAAATTGTCCCCAGACAAATCGGCAGTGCGTACAATAATAGCCTCCGAACCAGGCTCCAATCGCTTTCTCTGCTCTGCGGCTTGTACGAACCGTCCGATTGATGCGATGTTTTATTTTCACCAAATTTGTCGGGCCCTTCCTCACTCTGCTTCCGCCCATTCTCCTTATGCCTATCCTTTCGATAATAGACCAGCATAACCATAAGACCAGCGGCTGCACCTGTGACTGATCCGAAGGTAGCACCCGCTGCAACCCACTCTGCGCCGTAGCCCCAATGCATAAATAATAGCAGTAAACCAAACATCGTCGCTACTCGAACTGTTTGCTCAATCACCTGAGAGACCGCAGTAGGAATCATATTCTGATAGCCTTGATAATAACCGCGAAGCGCTGACATGATCGGTACCAGCAGCAGGGCAAAAGACACACTGCGAATCGCGAGACCTGTCTGCTTGGCACCCATCAGCTCCGCCAGCCAATCGGCCCCGTAGAAAAGCAGAAGGAAACATGCAATTCCTGTGGTTATCAATACGTATGAGGCTACCTTTAACACGCGCTTCGCTTCTTCATATTGCTGCATAGCGACTTGCTCTGACACAAATTTAGACACAACCAGTGGAAACCCTGCTGTAGCCAAAAACAAAATCAAAATGTAAAGCGGATATACCGCGTTGTAAATACCGAATACCGCATCGCCAGCCATATTTTGCAGCGGGATTTTTTGCATCGTTCCAATCAGCTTGGACACGATTGTAGCGAGACCCAATACGACTGCTCCTTTTAGAAGCATGGATCCCATTTGCTTTTCGGAGCCCTGACGCCTTTGCTTACTGTTCATTCCTTTTCCCCTTCGCCTCGACAATCCCCCTTATTATAGCATATCAGTTTGACTCTCATCGTTTACGTTTGTCCAGAAACCTTCTGAATGCTAAGAAGTTAATATGCTGCAAATCACAAAAAACAGCCCCCAAGCCAACGTCTCATGAAGCTACGTTAATAAGGGGACTTGTTATTCAACTTATTTACATACTACTGTTCCATTTGCTTAGCCAGAAAACCAGCTGCCGTTTCTGCCATCTTGGTTTCCATTTGCCCCATCTTGACTTGCTCGTCTTTATTCAACAAGATGACCGCACCGATCGGATCGCCACCTGCTATAATAGGCGCCACTACATAAGAGGAGTAGGCTTCATGTAGATCTTTAATCAGTTCGTATTGTCCTGCTTCTCCCTCGAGGGAGGTCTTGCGATTTTCCATACAAGCTTCTACCAGAGGACCAACCTGCTTTTCCAAATAATCCTTTTTGGATCCTCCGGAAACCGCTATGATATTATCCCGATCCGTAATCATAGTCGTATGATTCGTGCTTTCGTACAGAGACTCTGCATATTCCTTCGCGAAATCACCCAACTCACCTATAGGCGAATATTTTTTCAGAATCACTTCCCCGTCACGGTCAACAAAGATTTCCAAAGGATCTCCTTCCCGAATTCGTAACGTGCGGCGAATTTCCTTGGGGATAACCACTCTTCCTAAATCGTCAATACGACGAACAATTCCAGTTGCTTTCATGGTTCTAGATGCCTCGCTTCCCTTGAGGAGTTAAATACTGCTGGATTGAATCTGTTCTATACCAAACATCATATTGGGATTCGACTAAGTAACCATAGTATTCATTGATTCCCAGCAGTTTATGCATGTGAGGCTGTGATTCAGACGACCGTTTTTTCAGCTATGTAATCTTGGGCGTCGTTGTTTACATTATGTCCATAATTGTGAAATAAAAACAGGGTACCCTAAGGGGTACCCTGGTAATATATTACTTTGTTGCTGGCGCTTCTGTTTTTGGCGCTTCAGCAGGTGGAGCTGTTGGTGCAGTAGCCGGAGGTGTTGCTGCTGGCTTAGGCAATGTGTTCGTTTCGATGATTGTTGGTAATTCCTTTTCCACAAAATCATACACTTGGGTTTCTGCCGCTTCCGAACGCAGACTTTCTTTCACTTCGTCATACGTTTTGGTCTTACGTGATTCGACCTTCATGATATGGTAACCATAGCTCGTTTCAACGGGATCACTGATTTGATTAATTGGCAGCTCGGCAGCCGCCTTCTTAAATTCAGGGACCCACATGGAAAGCTCAACATTTTCGTATTTACCGCCTTTATCTTTTGAACCCGGATCATCTGAATATTCCAATGCCAATGCAGCGAAATCGCCGCCAGCTTTCAGCTTGTCCTGCACTTCTTTAGCGCGCTTCATTGCTTCTTCCTTCGTTCTTGTCTCCTTACCGGTTGCAGGGTCAGAAGTACCGATCAAAATATGGGCTACCGTAGCGATATCATAGATATTTTTATCTGCTGCCAGTTTTTTGTCGTACGCGTCTTTTACCTGCTGCTCGGATACCTTGGATTCAAGGGCAGAAATGGCAAGCATACTGCGCCCTATAAACTGCTCAATATCTTTGGCGTTCAGATTAGCATCTTTCAACTGCTTATCCATACCGCCTTCTTGCATACCCAGATACGTGTTAATTTGCTCAACCTGCTGCTTTGTCTTCGTATCTGCCTCAGCCTTGGCTTTGTCATCCGCACGCGCGGATAGAACTCTAAACGTAACCAACTGCTTCATCATATCCTGCTGAAAAGCTGGATCTTCTTTGTATTGTGCGTATTCCTTATAGAAAAAAGTGTTAATGTTAATAAAAGTATCGAATTCACCACGAGTCACCTTGCCACCATCTTTATAAGTGACCAGCACCTCATTAGCATCACCCTTGGCTGGTGTTGTCGTTGGAGCTGCTCCTGTTCCCGCTTTATCTCCGCCACAGCCTGCAACTACTGCCGCTACCGTCATGACTGTCGCTAACGTAATTAAACTCTTTTTTGCGTGTTTCCATTTAGTTGATAACATTCTGTAATTCTCCCTTCGATTTCAAAGCTCGCTTATATTGTACCAGAAACCTTTCGAGCAGATCGATCGATTCTTCTGGCTGTAACCCTTTGCCTTTGAGCTGGATATGAATTTGCGGACCGGCGATCAGCTTAAACCGATGATCAAATTCACTTGCCAGTGCGGCTAATGCCTGACCATCCAAATTAGAAGTTTGGTCAGCATGAATTTTGATTTCATAATCCGCAGCCTTTTGTGAAATCGTTTCGATGGCATACATAGCACCATAAACTTTCAATCTGGCAACAGCGAGCAGATGATGCACCGCTTGCGGCAAGTCGCCGAAACGGTCTACAAGCTCGTCGTGCAGTTCGGCAACTTCATCTAACGATTTGAGTGTCGCTACCTTTTTGTAAATTTCAATCTTTTGTACACTATCATAAATATAATCCCCAGGAATGTACGCATCTAATTGTATATCCAGTACGGTTGACCAAGGCTTTTGGACCACAGGCGCTTCACCCGTAATTTCATGCTTGCGTTTAGCGATTTCTTCACCTAGCATTTGCGAATACAAATCGAAACCGACCGAAGCTATAAATCCATGCTGCTCCGAGCCCAGCAAGTTGCCCGCGCCGCGTATGGACAAATCCCTCATCGCAATTTTAAACCCTGATCCAAGTTCTGTAAACTCTTTTATAGCCTGCAGCCGCTTTTCAGCGATCTCTGTTAATACTTTGTCCCGTTGATACGTAAAGTAAGCATAGGCGATTCGATTCGAGCGCCCAACGCGTCCTCTAAGCTGATACAGCTGGGATAAGCCCATTCGGTCTGCGTCATGCACAATCAAAGTATTAACATTAGGTATATCCACGCCTGTTTCGATAATACTCGTAGACACCAGAACATCGAATTCCCCATCCAAAAAGTCGAGAATTGTTTTTTCCAGCTCATGCTCGGACATTTGGCCATGCGCAACCGTAACTCGGGCATCTGGAACGAGCATCGAAATTTGTTCAGCCATCTGATTTATGCCTTGTACACGGTTGAATAAATAGTACACCTGTCCTTCACGAGCAAGCTCTCGCTCGATCGCCTCCCGGACGAGTCCCGTATTATGCTCCACTACATAGGTTTGTACAGGAAACCGATTCTCCGGTGGCGTCTCGATAACCGATAAATCACGGACACCCAACATCGACATGTGCAGTGTACGTGGAATAGGCGTTGCCGTTAATGTTAGCACATCTACATTCGTTTTTAAACGTTTGAGCTTTTCCTTATGGGAAACACCGAACCGCTGCTCTTCATCAACGACCAACAATCCCAGATCCTTAAACTTCACATCAGCCGACAGCAAACGATGCGTCCCGATTACTATATCAACGGTTCCCGCTTTAACTCCCTTCATCGTCTCCGCTTGGTCCTTCTTGGAACGGAAACGGCTCAACACCTGAATATTGAAGGGATATCCGGAGAAACGCTCGCGGAAGGTCTCGTAATGCTGCTGGGCCAAAATGGTCGTCGGTACAAGTACCGCCACTTGCTTGCCATCGATTGCCGATTTAAAGGCAGCCCGAATTGCAACCTCGGTCTTCCCGTAACCAACATCGCCGCAAAGCAGCCGATCCATAGGGCGCGGCTTTTCCATATCTTCTTTAATTTCGCTTATAGCCCGTAGTTGATCCGACGTTTCTTCATAAGGGAACATACCTTCAAATTCCTGCTGATAGGTGCTGTCTGGATTAAATCCGTATCCCGTCGTTGCCTGACGCTCGGCATAAAGCTTAATCAAATCATCAGCGATATCCTCAACAGAGGAGCGCGCCTTGCTCTTCACACGATTCCAGTCCGCCCCGCCCAACTTATAAACCTTCGGTTCCTTTTCCTCGGAGCCTACATATTTTTGAATCAGGTCGATCTGGTCAATAGGAACGGACAGCTTATCGCCGCCTGCATACAAAATATGCAAATAATCCTTATGAATCCCGCCTACTTCCAATGTGCCGATACCTACAAATTTGCCGATACCATGATTCACATGAACGACGTAATCACCTAATTTAAGCTCCTGATAGCTTTTAATCCGCTCGGCATTTTCGATCTTCTTGTCAACCTTGCGTACCTTACGCTGCTTTTGGGTAAACATTTCGCCTTCGGTTATGACGACCAAATGGATGTTGGGCAGCTCAAACCCGGTCTGTAGATTGCCATTGAGAATCATCGGCTCATCGATGTGATAGTCCGCCAACACACGGCGTACTCTTTCCACACGCTCTTCGCCATTGGCCAAAATCAGTACCTTGGCGTTAGATTTTTTCCAGCGCTCCATCTCGTTTTTAAGCACATTCATTTGACCATGAAAATTTTGCATCACCCTGCACATGAAATTGACGATATTTTGCGGCTGTGTTTGTGGAACCTGCCGCAGGAACAATGACATATATAAGGTCGGATACGGCTTACGCTGCAGCAGCGTTTCGTACGGCTTGGAAATAATAAAAGCAGGAATGCTTTTCCCGTCTTGCAGCGAAATTGTCATCCATTCCGCTTCATCTCGTTCAAGCTGCTTCGCTGTTTCCAGCAATCGTGCCGGCTCGTCTATGAGCAGTATTGAATCCTGTGGCATGTAATCCAGTAAGGTTTTGCGCTCAGGGTAAAGTAAAGACACATATTTGAACAAGCCGGGAAAATAACTGCCTTCCCGCATCATTTCGATTTCATGTCCAACGCCTTCCAGCAACCGATCCTTCGCATTGCGGTCGGACATTTTGTCCAGCTGCGCCTGCAGAAGGTCAGACGCATGCTGAGCCGCTTCTTGTAACCGTTTTCCATTGGCAACAATCTCACGACAAGGCGTAATCACCAGCTCATTCAATTTATCAATTGAACGTTGGTCTGCGATATCAAAGCTGCGAATCGAATCGACTTCGACATCGAACATCTCAATACGATACGGCTGAGGGGAAGATAAAGGATAGAAATCGATAATGCCTCCACGGACACTCATTTCTCCTTTGGATTCAACCCTTTCCACACGCTCATACCCAAGACTGATCATACGAACAATCAGTTCATCCATAGGTATTTGCTGGCCGACCCGAATCGTGATTCTGGCTGCTGCAATATCCTCTTTGTATGGCAATACCCGCCGCATCCCTGCATAAGGCACGACCACAATACCATGAAAATCTGCCGCAAGTCTCGTTAACGCATCAATCCGCTGTGCAAGCATATCCGGACTCGCTACAGCTGTCTCTGCAGCTAGCAGCTCCTGCGCTGGGAACAGCAGCACTTTGTCACTGGGCAGGCACTCTACCAAGTCTTCAAATATTTTTTGCGCGGAAAACATATTGTGCGTTACGATAAACAAGGGCCGCTGGAGCTCCTCGTACACTGCTGCCAGCATAACCTGCCGGGAGGAACCGGACAATCCGGACAGTAACTGCTCCTTCATCCCCGAGCGTACGCCCGAAACAATACTTTGTAAATCAGGATCTGCGGAGAATGCTTGAATTAAAGCCTGCAAAACGGTACACCCCTCTCACCCATTTAAACCCATATACCTATTATAAAATCCTCCGCAAACGGGGATAAGGAGCTTCACCAGTTACGGGTGAGGCCCCTTGATAAGCCATATGTGAAATCTTCGAGTTCATCATCATTGCCCTGAAATTGCTCGAGTCATCGTTCTGATATTTGAAAAAAGCCTAGACTTTCAAGCCTAGGCCGCTATCATCTACATATGTTTCCCGTGTAGGATCCTGAATCCTTGCCACTACTGCAAAGGACTCACTATCAAAGATAGCTCCGGATTGCTGTCCAAAGCTTCTTTACAGTAATCACATATTACTTTGACCTTGACATCTCCATTCGGGCTATACGATATTATACTCTGACGCTCCTCAGGGGTCAAGAAATGGAAGCCTAGCAGCTGTTCATTCACTTGCTGCTGGGGTAGTTCTCCAATAAATGTCTGGCAATGACGGCAAACATAAGTAACAGTCAAAGCGAACACCTCCTTTTCATTCATTATGACCCAAAAAGGAAAATGCTAGCCTTTATCCTCACATACAACCAATACGTTCTATACGTTAAATTTGGCCATCGTCTTCTCAAAAGAATTTCCTAAAGCGTGCTCCATTGCGTCGCAGGTTGTGTCCAACAGCTCAGGCATCGCTTTGGCCTCCTCCTTCGAAAAGGAAGAAAGTACATAATCGGCAATATTATAGCCCGGCAAAGGGCGGTTGATTCCCATCCGAATCCGGTTAAAGGATTGCGTTCCCAAATGCTGAATCGTCGATTTAATTCCGTTGTGTCCTCCAGCACTTCCTTGATAACGCAGTCGGATTTGCCCAAAGGGAGTATCCAAATCATCATAAATCACGATAAAATCCTCGATCGGTACTTTGAAAAAGTCCATAAAGGCACGTATCGATTCCCCCGATAAATTCATATATGTCATCGGCTTGATCAAATATACCTTCGTACCGTTAACATTCCCTTCACCAAGCAGCGCTTTACATTTGCTTTGTGTTACTTTGATTCCGTGCTTTTCCGCAAACCGGTCCACAGCCATAAAACCTATATTATGACGGGTCGATTGATAAGGAGTACCCGGATTACCTAAGCCTACAAACCATTTCACTCTTTGTTTACTCCCCTTCCAGACTGTCAAGCTTTCCATATTTCCTATACCTATCATACCACAAACCGGCTTTGATTTTGCAGCACATGGGGCTGTCCTTTTATAAAATCATCCTAGCATCTTAAAAAAAGAACGCGAAAAAGCGTATCGAATCGCAATCCGATACGCTTCTGAATTTAAGGAATTTCTCAGACTCCTGCAGTCGCTTATTTCTCATCCTCAGCTTTGGCATCAGCCGCCGCTGCAGCGCCAGATGCATCCGCTGGTTCAGCTTCCGTTTCTTCCTCTGCTTTTTGAGGTGCTAAAATCGAAACCAGCACATCATGCTCGTCGGTCTTGATTTCCAGCTTGCTGGATACCTTCAGCTCGGAAACCAGAATGTTTTTGCCGACTTCCAATTCGCTGATATCCACTTCAATCGATTCAGGAAGGTCATCCGGTAAACAACGAATGGAAATTTCATGATGCTGGATTTGCAGAATACCGCCTTCCCTAACACCAATCGAGTCTCCATGGAAATCCAAACGAACAGTTGCTGTAACGGGCTCATTCATATTGATTTGATGAAAATCAACATGCACCACATGTTTGGATAAAGCGTCGCGTTGAACTTCGTTGATCATCACAGACTGTTTGCCTAATTCAGGCACATCCATTTCAACAATAGCATTAGGGTGAGAACGAAGCAGTGCCAATAATTGCTTTTCATCGATTGCGATAGATTTACTAA
Source organism: Paenibacillus sp. 1_12 (assembly GCF_900114475.1). GTDB lineage: Bacteria > Bacillota > Bacilli > Paenibacillales > NBRC-103111 > Paenibacillus_S. The sequence continues at coordinate 38,663 of NZ_FOTE01000026.1, forward strand.
TTATTCTCGAGCCGTAAATGACACCAGGAATTTTTCCATTTGAACGCAAGCCTTTGCGCTCAGACTTGGTTGTACCTTTCCGTGCTTCTGCTTTCAATGCTATTACCACGGGTTGTGCCTCCTTCAACTTTCGATAATTTTGCGGATATGGTATTACATTACCCAAAATTAAAGAAAATCAATCACCCATGGCCGATTCCATCCTAACAGCTTAAGTAACATCACTCCCTTGCCCTGCTACTCAGGACTTCGATTGCTTCTTCTTCTCACTGAATTTGCTTCTTAGCTTGTCTGCATAACCTGCTTTATTAACCTGACGTTCACGTGCGATAGCCACATCATTAGGCTCGACGTCATGTGTGATGGTTGAGCCTGCAACCACATAGGCGCCCTTGCCAATCTTCAATGGGGCAATTAGATTTACATTGCTTCCGATGAATGCATCGTCGCCTACCTCAGTCAATTGTTTGTTAAATCCGTCATAATTAACTGTAATCGCTCCACAGCCAAAGTTCACATTTTTTCCAACAATAGCGTCCCCGATATAACTCAAATGGGAAACTTTAACGTCGTCGGCCAGTGTCGCATTCTTAATCTCGACAAAATCGCCGATCTTCACATTCGATCCCAGCTTAGCGCCTGGACGCAAATAAGCGTAAGGTCCAATAGCCGTCGCGTTGCCTACCTCAGCCTCTGACAGCACTGAATACTTCACTTGAACACCGTCAGCAATAATACTATCCGTAATATCAGCCTGCGGACCAATGTAGCAATCCTCTCCAATGACTGTCTTGCCCCGAATAACACTGCCCGGTGCCACAATCGTATCTGCACCTATCTGTACATCTGCCTCGATATAGGTAGCTAAAGGGTCCAACAGTGTAACCCCTGCCAGCATATGGTTATTATTAATACGCGCACGCATGATCCGTTCAGCCTCTGACAGCTGCACTTTATCATTCACACCCAGCGTTTCCATGGCGTCTTGTGTACAGTAAGCCTGTACAATTTCTTTATTACCAACCAAAATACCAATTACATCTGTTAAATAATATTCCCCTTGGGCATTTTGATTGGTTACTTTATTTAAGGCATCAAAAAGCTTCCGGTTTGTAAAGCAATACATTCCTGAATTAATCTCTTTAATAGCCCGCTCCTCATCATTGCAGTCTTTCTGCTCAACAATGCTTGCTAGTCTGCCGCTGGAATCGCGAATAATTCTTCCAAGACCCGTAGGATCTTCCATGATCGCGGTCATTACCGTTGCTGCCGCCCCTGCTTCCTGATGAGACTTAATCATCTCCTGTAAGGAGGTGTGGGTAATGAGCGGCGTATCTCCATACAATACTACGGTCAGCCCCTCTTCTTTTCCAAGCAGTGCCTCCGCTTGAAGAACAGCATGTCCGGTACCCAGCTGCTGCTCCTGCATCGCATATTCAACACGCTCACCCAAATACGATTTAACGGAATCAGCTCCATGTCCGACAACAACAACCATCCGCTTGGCTTCTATTTGTTCCAAGGCACTGACAACGTGTCCCACCATCGGCTTGCCGCATACCTTGTGAAGCACCTTATACAATTTAGATTTCATTCGTTTCCCTTGCCCTGCTGCAAGTACAATCCCCATAATACTCAAATCCGCCAACTCCATTTCCCCTGAACGTGTTTTGCCTTCAATTTTATATGAATCCGTACCAAAAGAAAAGAGAGCCTCGAAAGGCTCCCCGGAATACGTATTATGCTCCTTCAACGATAACGGCTTCTTCTTCTGTTTCAGACGCGGCCAAATCGTACTCTGCCAGAACAGCAGCTTGGATTTTTTCGCGTGTAGTTGAAGAAATAGGATGAGCGATATCTCTAAACTCTCCATCCGGTGTACGCTTGCTGGGCATCGCCACGAACATTCCGTTATTTCCGTCAATAACTCGAATGTCATGAACGACAAATTCGTTATCAATGGTAATGGAAGCGATGGCTTTCATTCTTCCCTCGGAGTTAACCCGACGGAGTCTTACGTCTGTAATTTGCACTAGTGTTCACCACCTTTTCACATCTTGAGAAGACTTGGTGTTTAAATTCCACATTTTGGTGCTAAATCCTTCTTTTTTTTGTAACAATTTTACTATTTTTTTAAATTAATATTTTATTATAAATTATTCGACAATTATCGCTGCAATCAGTTCTATTTCGACAAAAACATCCCTCGGCAAGCGTGCTACTTCCACGGTAGAGCGGGATGGCTTATGCGTTCCGAAGTACGCTGCATAGATCTCATTCACTTTCGCGAACTGATTCATATCCTTCAAGAAAACGGTTGCTTTGATGACAGTATCGAATCTTGCGCCACCTTCAGCCAACACGGCCTCCAGATTGCGAAATACTTGATGGGTTTGCTCTTCAATCCCACCCTCAACAACTTGTCCGTCAAGTCCAAGCGGAATTTGCCCGGATGTAAACAATAGATTGCCGAATTGGACGGCTTGTGAATAAGGCCCTATGGCCGCTGGTGCTTTATCGGTTGCGATTGTATGTAAGGTCATGTCTTATCACTCTCCATTTGAAAAATAGTTACCAGGTTCTACGGTTATATGTTTCGTACGTGGATCCACACCCGACAGCTTGGCTAGCGAAACATATTCTTCTACAAGATGCTCTTCCACCTCACCGGATTCAACGAACACCCCAACACCTTTGACTGTCGCTTTAAACTCCTGCAATAAATCCATCATCCCATGAACGGTACCACCAACACGCATAAAATCATCAATGATCAATACGCGTGACTCTTCCTTCAACGCCCGACGCGACAAGGACATAGTCTGAATCCGTTTATTGGAACCTGACACATAATTAATACTAACCGCCGAGCCCTCAGTCACCTTATTATCACGCCGAACGATAACGACAGGTAAATTCAAAAACGTTGCCGTTGCATAAGCAAGCGGTATTCCCTTCGTCTCAACGGTCATCACTACATCGATATCCTTCGAGGCAAATGCAGTTGCAAACATTTTGCCAACTTCATTTAAAATTAGCGGTTGCCCCATGATATCCGACATATACATATACCCGCCAGGCAGGATACGCTCCGGCTGCTCTAGTTGTCGGCAAATCCCTTGTATAAATTGCAAAGAGTACGCTTTCGATACCTTAGGAATAAATTTAACCCCTCCGGCTGCTCCAGCCAGCGTCAGCAGCTCGCCAAGCCGCTCCTCCTCAAATACTTCTTTAATGATCGCCAAATCCTCACTGATCGAAGACTTTGCTGAATTATACCGATCGGCAAATGTAGTTAGAGGAATCAGTGTATGGGGGCGAAAAAGCAAGTATTGCGTCATTTCGACCAACCTTGCACTTCTTTTCATTTTTTTCATTGGTGCACCCCCTTCTGGAAAATTCATTAAAATCCGAATATTATAATGAGAATATACCATTTTTATACGTATTTATTCAAGATGCACATGAAATTTATTCTCACATAGAACTAACATTCATGATTTCTGCAGCCATCGCCACTCCTAATTAAGTCAAAAGACGAACGACGTACACATCTTTGCAAAATCCGCGCAAGCCATTGTATATTCTCGGTACTTTCGCTTCCCTGGAGACAAGTCCGAATACAGTCGGACCGCTGCCCGACATCAGGACGCCATCCGCACCCAGTCTAACCATGCATTCCTTTAACTGTCTAACCTCTGGGTAAAGATCCAGTGTGACCTCTTCCAGTACATTGCCCATCCGCTCGCACAATAAATCAAACCGCTTCAAACGAATCGCCTCCAGCACATCAGACGTTGAAGGATGATGATTGATCTGATTGGCACGCAGCTTTCCATAGATCTCTGAGGTGGATACATTGATCGGCGGCTTGGCAAGCACAACCCAGCATTGCGGTGGCGCCTCAATTGGCTCCAGCTTCTCACCGCGGCCGCGAGCAATCGCCGTCCCTCCAGTTACACAAAAAGGCACGTCCGAGCCCAGCTCAGCTCCAAGAACCTGCATCTCTTCGGCAGGAATATTCAGCTTCCATAGCCTGTTCAATCCACGCAGCGTCGCTGCTGCATCACTGCTTCCGCCGGCAAGGCCAGCAGATACCGGTATCTTTTTATCCAAATGTATGTAAACGCCTTGCTTCACATCATAACGGTCCTTAATCAACCGAGCCGCCTGAAAAGCCAAATTTTTCTCATCCAGCGGTATATAGCCGGCTTGACTGGAAATGATAATCGTGTCACGGGGCAGTTCCTGCATCTCGATTCTGTCGGACAAATCGACCATCGTCATAATCATTTCTACCTCATGATATCCATCCTCGCGCTTACGTAAAACATCCAATAACAAATTAATTTTGGCCGGAGCCTTCTCAAAAACCTTCATAACGACACCTTCTTTGCGGCTCTATGCTTCTATATGTTTATACTATACCAAAAAACGAACAAAAAAAAGCTAAAGCCGCTTAATGCATGCTCCAGCTTGAAATTGATTCGTCAATGGCTCATCTAAACGGCGGTTGTGATTGCTGCTTTAAAGCCTGCTCGGCGATTTGAATAGCTCTTTTCACCATATTCCCCGCGTCCTGAGTACGTATACCGCCCCAGCCTTCTCGCTGTACAGTCTCATAAAAACCCAAGTCTTTTGCAAGCTCATACTTAAACCCTTCTGACATTACTCCACGACTTCGGCCTCTGCGTGACATACGGAACCCTCCCTCTCGGTAAGATGGTTGTAGTATCCCCCCATTGCCCCGCTCTCATACGATCATTCTAACAAAAAACAGCATACCCACTGGGGCATGCTGTTTATGTATATTTATTGATGTATAGCAATCCGTACTTCTCCGTCAGCTTGACACACCGTAACTTCGACGGATTCCGTGAGAATATCTGCATAACTGTATGAAACCCGTTTAAAGGCATTTTGTTCCTGATCAAGCTTCACAATAAAAACAGATGGGTAGGTTTCTTCTAACACACCGGAACGTTCAATCGTTTTACGGCGACCACCATTTGCTCTTAACATGATTTTTTGTCCGACATGAGGTTCCAAACTGCGTTTGATATCCAATAGCGCATTTTTAGCCATTTGACCACTCCACCTCTTTCTTACTAAAGTATACTGCATTAGTGGGGTTATGTCAAATGGGGTTAAATATTATAGCAGTGGTCCAAAGCTGTTGTCAACGGCATATTTGCTTAATTTAGTTAGTTTTAGGTATGAAAAAGATTGTTTGTGTTCACAGAAATGTCAATATTACAGTAGCGGTCTTATTTTGTATGAATTGCTCCAAGAAAAAAACGCCCTAAGGCGTCTCTGCTCATCCATTCTATTGAAATTGAGGAACCCCTCTGCGAAAGCTGCCGCGCGATTCAATGCCGCCCATTCCTTCAAATCCGCTATGGGTCAACCCTATAACGCCTGCCACATTAACCGTATCGCGAATCGGCGTAAAGGCAACCTTAGCCGCCACACAGAGCGGATCTAACGCATGAATCAGCACACGGGCCGGAGAACTGGCATAATTCGCACCCGCCTGCAGCAGCGCTTCAAAATGGGACTGACAAGCTCCAGCAATAATGGTTAGTTCATCCTTATTTTTTTCATATTGTCTAGCCACTTTGACAGCCTGAACGAAATGATATGAGTTTTTGTAGCTGTTCAGTTGGTTGATATCCCCATTCCTGCGATTCTTAAGAATGCCATCATGGCCTGTAATGACGAGAATATCCGGCTTAGTCTGAGGCAGCAGACGATATAAGGCCTCGGCCATCTTGATCTCTGACACATAAAAGCCTTCTGCTGGCACTCTAAGCTCTCCGTAGAGGTTCATGCACTTTCGTAAGTAAGAGGGATCTCCGTCCAAATGAAGCACCTTGCCTGGAATTTCAAAATATTTCATAGCTATACTGTCATTAGGCTTTGCCTTCCCTCCAAGCGGTTCCGCAGAGGGCAATAACATTTGTTGAGCCTCGTTACTGCGGATCATGTTCATCCAAGGAGGATTCACTCTGCTTACGGTTGGATAGGGATCAAGCTGTGGAGCACTTAGCAGGTCACTCAGAGGCGCATCAGCAAGCAACCGATAATCCACTCCCCTTAGGAGAGCCTGCCGCTGCACGACATCCTGAATTTTAAACACAATATCATTATCATAAGATCTACGAGTAACCAGATCTCCCTGTTTCATGGGCAATCGCCTCCTCGTGTATCTTATGGCGTACCTAAGCCATTGGTGAATACCGAGTACAGCTTCGATTTACAGGCGATTTACGCTCTTCCCAGAGCTTTGGACAAACAGCTGCTTAAACGGGCATACTCCTCCATAGATAGCGTTTCACCACGCCTCACAGGGTCAATACCCGCCTCCGTCAAAATAGCCTCCAGCTGTCCCTTTGTTTCTTTTGTGAAATAGCGAACTGCCAAGTTATTATAGATCGTTTTTCTACGCTGAACGAACGAGGCTTGGACCACATCAAAAAAGAAAGCCTCATCCTCGACCTCAACAGCCGGTTTTTCACGAACTTTAAGTCTGATGACAGCGGAGTCTACGTTTGGCTGAGGGATAAACACCGTTTTCGGAACAATCGTAACTACCTCAGGCTCACAGTAATACTGTACAGCGATACTCAGACTGCCATACTCCTTGCCGCCGGGTTTTGCCGACATCCGACTGGCTACCTCTTTTTGAATCATGACAACGATATACTCAAGAGGCAGCTTCTCTTCGAGCAGCTTCATGATAATCGGGGTCGTAATGTAATAGGGAAGATTGGCCACAACGCTTATTTGTGCAAAGCCCTCAAATTGTTCACGAAATAACGTTTGGAGATCGACCTTCAAAATATCACCATGAATAACGCTCGCATGAGCATACACCGCTAAGGTTTCTGTAAGCAGCGGCAGCAGCCGCTGATCAATCTCAATAGCTACAACTTTACCCGCTTTTTTGGCTAGCTGTTGCGTCAAAGCTCCAACACCCGGACCGATCTCTAACACACCTTTACTTGCATCCAGGTCTGCCGAACTGACGATCTTATGTAAAATGTTCGGGTCCACCAAAAAATTTTGGCCCAAGCTCTTTTTTAATACGAGTTTATGTTTTTTTAGCAAATCATTGGTTCTTTTAGGTGAGGCAATATCCTCTTGCTCTGTCCATTGGTTCGTATCCATCCTTCAGCCCTCTTCTTGTTCAAGTTGCTGCCAGGCAGCTGCAAATTCTTCACGTGTAATTCGAAACATCCGACAACGGTTGTAAAACTGTTTTCCATTGCAATAGCCTATACCAAGCCGTTTGCCCATCTCCATCCGTCTCGCTGCCGCTTGGGGGTGAACGATCAGACCTGCTGTCATCAAATCCTCAAGCGTAATATCCGACTCGGCCGCTTCATAATCGGTACGCACGTTCTCAAGCGCTCTTCGTATCGTATCGGCTGAAGCATTCTCGACGCCTATATCCCCTTTACTGGTCGCATCCTCACGCGTTATAAAGGCATGCTTACATCCAGGGACCTGTGCTGTAATGATCTTGCGTATTCGTTCTCCCGCGTGGTCAGGATCGGTAAACACAATGACTCCCCGCCGCTGCTGTGCCAGCTTGATCCGCCGGATAATATCTTTGTTAATCGCAGAGCCTCCGGTCTCAATCGTTTCAGCATCGACAGCGCGTTTGATTGCTGTTGTATCGTCTTTACCCTCCACCACAATCATTTCTTTAATCACACCTGCACCTTACCTTTCAAAGCAGAAAAAAGAAGAGGGTTTCCTCTTCTCTTCCTGTGATTCGATATAGCTATATATGATGAGTCTGCCCCAATTGCCGACTGTTAGTCCGACGTTGGCTTGTTCGGTCCGATTACATAGATAGTATTTCCTCGCTTCATGCCAAAGCGGTTCGCGTAATCGTTGCTATCAAAATAAACATCGATTTTGTTCCCCTTGACTGCACTACCAATATCTTCTGCTCTGCGGAATCCAAGCCCGTCTATATATATCCACCAGCCCAGTGGAATCACTGTGGGATCCACTGCAATCGTTCGACCTTCCATTACTCTCGTACCTGTCGCAGTAAGCCCGTATTGCGGATGCTCGCTGCTTTTGCCAGTCGATGATGCACCAGCTGAATAAGCAGTCAGGGTCACATTGTTTATAACCTGTTTCACGTTAAATTTCATACCACTCTTGGATAATTCCTGAATACCAGGTGAAGCCGCAGATAAAACTGTAACCGGATTTTTCGTTCCTATTGCAACAATTTTGTTAACTCGCTCGGATTGAACCTTTTCATCCACTACTTCTTCAGAAATCAGCTTTCCATCCTCAAACAACTTCTCTTTGGTTTTTACAACGACGCCTTCTTGACCCTCTTGAACAATCTGTTCCTTGCCTTTAAGCAACTGTGCATCGCTTTTCTTCTCAACATCAAAGGCGATCTTTTCCGAGAACTCTTCTTTTTCTTTTTTAACTCGGACAATTTGAACTACACCGGTCTCTGATAATTCGGTGTCAAGCGCAGGACTTACCTTATCAAGCTCCCCGATGGAGACTTTAAATTCCTGCAAGGCACTTCCTACAGTTTTGGCCACTGTGTAGAAGGTTTTTATTTCTCCGTCAGCTGTAAGCTGTAACGGCTTCGCATGGTCAATGGCAATCCGGTCACCCGTATTCACCTTTGCATCCAGCGATGCGGAGAGACGATCATGCTCTCCAATAGAAATCCCCTGTTCATCCAGTAAACGTTGCAGAATCCATTGCTTGGTATACACAACTGATTCTTGTCCATTGACAACCACAGATACCCGTTTGGTAGCCGTGCCGTATAACATCATTAAAAACATGAAAGCGATAGCGATTGAAATCAGTGAAACGATCGAAATCAAACGCAAGTTTTCATGCTTCCATCGCAATGCGAAGGACATGCTGGATGATCGTCTTACATGGGGTTGCTCATACTCAATAGCTCCCACTTATTCGGTCCTCCTTAAAGCCCCGCCGTCGAGTGTATCACATGATTCATCTGACGCGACTATGGTTTAGGTTTTGCAATCTTTCGTTAGACGAGTATAAACGGCTTCGGTCTCGCAATTAAAGTCGATGCGCGTTTTTCCAGAAACTAAAGGGCTGCAATCTACGTTCCATATCGTTCTTTCTGAGTGCGTTCAACACCTCCCCAGTGTAAGATGTCGGCCTGTTCCGGAACCCCTGCTATAATGACGGGAGAACACAAAAAAAGTCAGCGGAGAAGAGGACTCTTCCCGTGACTTATTAACTTATTTCATCGGCATGATGAAATAAAGTACACGACAATCGTTACCTCTCTCTTAACGCTTACGAGGTTAGCTGACGGATTCGGACTTGAGAGTCGCCCTACTTTGGACTGAATCATGCGTGATTCTATCCGAAAGATTCACCCCAGAAATCGTGACTTTTGCCTCATTGAATGCAATAGGCAAATCACTTTTTGGTTCCCCCGTTTCCCATTAGGAAACTCAGCGAAAATGGAAAATTGGTAATCGTATTAAGTTAATATTGAGTTTACGCTCTCCGGTGTGAACTTGTAAAGTATACAAACAGGGCAAAAAACGGTGAATATCGTTTAAATCAGACCATAATTCGATGTTTTACCGATATAAACCCTATTTATCTCTGATTTTCATTATTCCTGTGTATATTTACTTGCAATATCCCTTTGAACCAGAAAAACAAGGCTTCTCTACGCCCAGAAATGATTCACTTTAGATCGAATAATCTAATCGCATTTTGGGTTGTAATTTGTGCAATTTCCTCAAGCGTGAGACCTTTAATTTGAGCTGCAGCTTCTGCGACTAATTTCACATAAGCCGTCTCGTTCCGCTTGCCGCGGTAAGGATGCGGTGTCAAATAGGGTGCGTCCGTTTCGATCAGCAATCGATCAAGAGGTACCTTGTCCAGAACTTCTTTTGGCTGCTTGGCATTCTTAAAAGTCACGGGTCCTCCGAAGGAAATATAAAAATTCATGTCCAGACACTGCTTGGCCGTTTCCCAGCTGCCTGAAAAGCAATGCATAACACCTCCAACCTCAGCAGCCTTTTCCTCACGCAGCACCTGAATAATATCATGGTGGGCATCTCGGTTATGAATAGCTATGGGCATACCCAGCTTGCGGGCAAGCCTGATTTGTTGACGGAACACTACGTCCTGAACATCCTTAGGAGACGTATCCCAGTAATAATCGAGTCCAATTTCACCAATAGCGACAACTTTGGGATGTCTGCACAGCTGCTCGATCCATTCCAAATCTTCAGGTGTCATATCTTTGGCATCTTGCGGATGCCAGCCAACAGTCGAATAAATACATTCATATTGTTCAGCCAAAGCGATCGAGCTTGGAATGGTTTCTCTATTAAATCCGACATTGATCATTCGACTGATTCCGTTGTCAAACGCGCGTTGTATTACCTCCTGTCGATCTTCATCGAACTGAGGCGCATTCAAATGTACATGTGTGTCGGTTAGCATACTTGATCTGTCTCCTTCTATAATTAGTCTTCCGCATCCAGCAGGCTTCGCAGCTCGGAGGGGATAGCACGACGATCCACCTGCAGCAGCTCCTCAGGGAAATACAAATGGTATTGCCCTTTATGTATGCCGCTGATCGACTGGATAATTTCTGACTTCTGCGAAATTTCAGTCAAATGATGGTGCTGATCCAGCAGCAGTATCGGCAGGTTTTCATCGTGTTCACCTGGTCGGTACACATCATACGAAAGATCGGATGGAAAATCAATTTCCATGTAGAAGGTCGGATCGATACCTGCATCCTGCATCACAACACGCAATTTTTCCAATTGTTGAATATCCAGATGCTCAAGCTTCACATATTTAAACAATCGACGGTTTAGAAACCGCGAGCATAAATCCGACAAAATCGGGTCCTGCTCTGTCGACCATTGTGCCAGCACCGTCTGCATGAATGCCTCGTCCAACATATGGTATTCCTGCACCGTCAACGTATTGCGGAATAAGCTTAATAGTGGTGGCAGCATGAAGGAAAACTCGTAATTCTCCTCATACAAATGCTTGGCGCGTCCGAATACCTTTTGCAGGACTATTTCGGCACTTCGCGTAACCGGATGGAAATACACCTGCCAATACATTTGATAGCGCGACATTAAATAATCTTCAACCGCATGCATCCCACTTTCCTTCACAACAATATGACCTTGAAAAGGACGAATGACTCTCAAAATACGTTCCAGATCGAAGGTGCCATAATTGACCCCTGTAAAATAAGCGTCGCGCAGCAAATAATCCATACGATCGGCATCCAGTTGACTGGAGACAAGGCTGACCACGATTTCCTTATGATAGGTTTTGCAGATCACGCCAGCCACCTGCTCCGGAAAAGTAGCTGAAACCTGTTTAAGCACACGGTTAACTTCGGTATCACCTAGCACGATCCTGCATGACCATTCCTCATGATGCGTGCCAAACGTTTTTTCAATGGAATGCGAAAAGGGACCATGGCCGACATCGTGCAGCAGCGCTGCGCATAAGGAGAGCAGCCTTTCTTCACGCGGCCAATCCTCATATTGATTACGCTCAAATTGCGATATGATTTTTCGAGTCACTTCATAGACCCCAAGTGAATGTGAGAACCGGCTGTGCTCCGCACCATGAAAGGTCAAAAAGCACGTACCCAGCTGTCTGATGCGGCGGAGCCTCTGAAATTCCTTTGTATTAATCAAATCCCAAATCGTCTGATCCTGAACATATATGTATTTGTGAACAGGATCCTTAAATACCTTTTCTTCTTGAAGTAAACGAGCCATTATACTTCGCCTGCTCTTTCATTAAATTTTCGACATAAACAAACAAAAACCTAACCTATTTGTCGAATAATATCATATCATTATTTCCAATTTTTAAAACCTACTAATGGGCTAAATGAGGTACTTTAAAGCTTTCGTAAATCGAATTAAGAAAATTTTAGCAATTTTTAATCTTTTTTAATCAAATTTGAACGAATTCGACATATTTATTGTCAAAAATCGACAAGTTGTTGTTGACTATTATGGGAATGGTTGGTATCATAGAAAATAAGAATTATGTCGAATAATGACGATTATTTTTTTGAGAGGGGACTTATAACATGTTAAAATCAACTGGTATTGTTAGAAAGGTCGATGAATTGGGCCGAGTTGTGATTCCTATCGAACTTCGCAGAACCCTGGGTATCGGCGAAAAAGACGCTTTGGAAATTTACGTAGACGGAGAGCGCATCATGCTCAAAAAATATGAACCTGCTTGTATCTTCTGCGGTAATGCTGAAAATGTTTCTTATTATAAAGGTAAAATTATTTGTCACGAATGTTTGTCCGATATGCCAATACCTGTGACAAAATAAGAAAAATAGTTTATAATAAGGATAGCACTTCTTACTTAGGTAATTCTAACCTTTTTCATATCTCCTCTTGTCCCTGAATCATAGATAACTCTATGACTCGGGGATTTTTTTTGGGAGTAAAAACGGATTGGTGAATGACCGATCCGTTCTCTTAATGAATCATTCTTCTTTATGTAGAAGGTTATATAATTCTCGCTTTGGCATCTGCCTGTCAGAGGCAGCACGTTTAATCGCTTCCTTGCGGTCAGAGCCTTGCGTTTCGTAATGCTCGACATGCTCCTGCAAGGTATAGGATACCCACCATTCAATTGACACCACAGCCTCGGAGGCCGTGCTGCCCTCCACAATGATGCAATACTCGCCTTTGGGCTCGTGTTCCACAAGAAATTCAAGGCATTCGCTTACAGTGCCTCTTGCAGCCTCCTCATACTTCTTGGTCAGCTCGCGCATCAAGCACATTTGACGCTCGGGATTCCATACCGTTAACATAGCTTCAATAGTCTTAACAATTCGATGTGGTGATTCATAAAAAATCAGAGTTTCCTTCTTAGGCTTCAGCAGCTCAAGCTCTTGAAGCAATGACTTTTTGTCACGCGGTAGGAAGCCCAGGAACGTGAAACGCTCCGTAGACAAACCCGAAACGATCAAAGCCGATAAGGCGGCATTCGCACCTGGTATTGGAATGACATCAACGCCAGCCTCTATGGCCAGCTTAACCAGCTCCGATCCGGGATCACAGATAGCCGGTAAGCCGGCATCACTGACCAGAGCGATAGAATCACCGGTTTTCAACAAGCGGATCAATTCCGGCCCGCTGGCGTGCTTATTATGCTCATGATAGCTGACAAGTCTTGTGGGAATGTTAAAATGTGTCATCAGCTTTCTGGTTTGTCTTGTATCCTCAGCAGCAACCCACTGCACCTCCCCCAATATACGAATGGCACGGAATGTCATGTCCTCCAGGTTACCAATCGGGGTACCTACCAGATACAGCTTCCCAAATCCATTTTCTTGCCCATAGCTCTTTTGAATATTCATTATGATTTCCTCTTCAGTTCTCAGGTTGTTGAATCAGCTCATCACGTCGGCCATAATACAGCTCCATGAGCTCATCACAATAATCTGTCTTATTTTTGTATACCAGCAGCGGCGGCAGCGTCCTTAGCTCTGGTTTGCCGTCCTTATGTGCTTCAATCAGCACCATATTAGCTTCTTCCCCAGCACGTGGATGAACGAAGCGGATTCGCTTCGGCTCCAGCTTGTAGGCACGCATCGTACAAAAAATATCAACTAAGCGACTTGGTCGATGGACCATCGCGACCCTTCCTCCGGCACGCACCAGTTTACTGCTGACCTTAACAACATCCTCCAATGTACAAAACACCTCATGCCGAGCAGCAGCAAAATGCTCATTCCTATTTTGCTCTCCGTCCTGAATCGGCAAATACGGCGGATTAACGGTAACAACGTCAAAAGCCCCATGGCCCAGTTCCGTGCAGGCATCCTTCAAATCGCCATGGATAATTCGGATTTGCTGCTCCAGTCCATTCAGCTTCACATTACGCTCGGCCATATGCGCCAGTCTCTCCTGTATTTCGATGGCGACAATGGAGGCTTTGGTCCTTGTACTGAGCAGCAAAGGGATTACCCCGTTACCTGTACATAAATCGATCATCCGTCCCTTAGGTGGGGTATAGCAAAAGCGCCCCAATAATACGGCATCCAGCGAAAAGCTGAACACTTCATCACTTTGAATAATTTTTAAATCATTAGTAAGCAGATCATCGACTCTTTCATTGGCATGCACAAACACTTTATCCATATTGTTCCTCTTTCTAAAAAAACCGTAGAGAAGCTTGCTCCCCTACGGCGGTTTTATTTACAGTTTATCACTTCATCGCATGCGCATTTCTATGCTGATTATTTATTAAGAAAAGATAAGCAGAACAAGCAATCCCCTTCTGTCCGCAAGTGCCCATAATAGACATTACATATATGAAACCCCTCTTGGTACAGTCGCGTCAGGTTGTCATAACCTTCACCTGTAAGCTCTTTAGCCTGTGCCGGTGTAATAGGTGCTTGCGGCACGATAACCTCAGCCGGTAAAGTGTCCATCTTCATCAGCTTGCGCAGCTGCTGATTTTCTATACTCAGACGTTTATTTTCTTCAAGAAGTTCGACAATTTGCCGCTTCATCTGACCAAGCTCGCCGTATATCGTACCCATCTGTTCTTCAATCTGCTCTATTTGCACAAATACATTTCTTTTATCCACGCGTTCACCTCAAGAAAGCTTGAACTAGAACTACCATTAATGCTGTTCAACCGCATCGTCAAAAGAAAGCTCCATTACTTTACCCAAATCATAAACTTGAATTTTTGCGGTACGCTCGTTCATATTCAACGATACTACTCGACCATTGCCCAGCGATGTAATCACATTGCTACCGACACGCGGCACATCTTCTTTGGCACTTTCGTAATTATCGTGCTCATATTTTAAGCAGCACATTAACCGGCCGCAAAGCCCGGATATTTTCGTTGGATTCAATGATAAATTTTGATCCTTTGCCATTTTAATGGAGACGGGCTCAAAATCACCAAGGAAAGAAGAACAGCATAGGATACGTCCGCATGGACCAATTCCCCCGAGCATTTTGGCTTCGTCACGAACACCAATCTGCCTGAGTTCAATTCGTGTACGAAACACACCAGCCAAATCCTTTACCAGCTCCCGGAAATCCACTCTTCCTTCGGCTGTAAAGTAAAAAATGATCTTATTGCGATCAAATGTATATTCAACATCAACCAGCTTCATTTTCAGCTGATGATCCTTAATTTTTTCTTGACAGAGCGCGAATGCATTTTTGGCTGCCGATTTATTATCTTCCACCAGCTGCGCATCCGTATAATCCGCTATCCGTATTACTTTTTTTAGCGGCAAAACCACATCCGATTCTTTAACCGTGCGCTTACCGATGACGACTTTTCCATATTCAATTCCACGAGCCGTTTCAACAATGACAGCACTATCTTTATCAACCGGAAGATCGATAGGATCAAAATAATAAATTTTCCCAGCTTTTTTAAAGCGTACACCTACAACCGAGTACATGTTACACCCCCTTCAAGTGCATCAACATTTTTTCAAGCACCAGCTGCGGGTTTGCATGGAAACGAAGCCTTTTTTGCAGCTCGATCGCCTGCTCCATGCAGCGGACCCAGTGCTTCATATCGTAATTCAAGGCCTGTCCGCCCATCCAATCGGTTTGATCTGTAAAAACCAGCTCATTGTGATTACCCAAACTTAATCGTACCATATCCTTCAGCCACAAAATGAGCATATCCATAAATAATGGCAGTTGGTCGGTAAGCTCCGATTTGGCCAGCTTCTGTTGCGCAGTCAGCATGGATGTGGGAAGCCGGGTCAAGCTTTCCCTTGCTAATTGTATCACTAGGTTTCTAATTTCTGCAAACCCATTTCCTTGAATCAGTTCTCGTGCTGCTTCGGTTCCTGCGGCCAAACGAACGGCCAGCTGGATCAAAAAGGACGGATGTCCTTCCGATTGAAGCATGGATACCATCAAATCACGGCTGAGCGGTGCAAAAGGCACCCATTGCGCTCTTGAACGAATCGTAGGCAGCAAGGCTTGACCGTTATCGGTAATCAAAATGGCTACTACCCGAGAAGTTGGTTCTTCCAAAAATTTCAGCAAGCTGTTGGCAGCCTGCACGGTCATCGTATCGGCATTTTCCAGTACATACATCTTTAAACCGGAAACCCCTGCACGATACGCGAACTGCTTTTGCAGCTCACGAATCTGCTCGATTTTGATCGAAGCTCCGTCCGGCTTGACCCAATGAAGATCCGGGTGATTTCCGTGTTCAACCTTGCGGCAGTCCAGGCATTCTCCGCAACCGTCATAAGGCAGCACCTTGCAATAAAGGGCTTGTGCAAAGGCAAGTGCCATCTGCCTGCGCCCTGTTCCATACTGACCTGTAAAAATATAGGCATGGGACACTTTATCCGTCCGCAAGCTATTTTGCAATATGCGCTTGACTCGTTCTTGTCCAGCTATGGATTCAATAGACATCTCGGTCTGTAAAATCCTTTCCTACTATAATATTTAAAAGCGGGTCGGTTCCAAGCGATTTAAAATACAAGGTTAATGAGCATACCCCTGATCTCGCCAATTTTGTGTAAAATATCGATCCGTCCCTGCTCACTCTCCAGCATCTCATCTGCAAGCGTCAGCAGCTCCTGATCAACCTCTTCCAGCAGCTTGTAGCGTTTGGAGCGGCCGCGTCGGTCCCAGCCCCGTGTATCACGCAATTGGACACCCCGACGCACCGTTTCCTCCAAAAACCTCATTACTAGCAATTTATATTGACGTAACTCGCGTACCGTCATGGATTTGCTTAGACGATCACCTTGCATTTGAATTTCCTGCAAAATTCGTTGAAGCTGTTCCTGATTGGCTCCCTCATTTTGCTGCTGCATCATATCAGAGAAAGACTTCTGCTGCAGCTGCTGGGAAGCTGTATTTTCCATACGTTGAATTTCTTTGCCGAAAGGTCGCCAGCCCGGATTAATTTTCACTCCGCGTCCACCCTTCTTCTTTAATAATGCTCGAATCTTTCAACAGGAAGCACGAACACCGCGGCTCCGCCTACCTGTACTTCGACAGGGAAAGGAATATAGGAATCGGTCGTTCCGCCCATCGGGGACACAGGAGTAACCATTTGCTCACGAATCTTGCAATTGGCTTTAATAACCTGCATCACATCGCTAATGCGCTCGTCTTCGATACCGATCATAAAGGTTGTATTCCCTGCTCGCAAAAATCCGCCTGTACTGGCCAATTTGGTTGCACGAAATCCTTCCTTGATTAAGGCATTGGAAAGACGATTGCTATCCTTATCCTGGACAACGGCAATAACTAATTTCATTAGCATCAACCTCCTCGTGAAATATGTTCTCCCACTCTATATTAATTTGACATCGATGTGTACAATTCCTGCAATGCCAAGTGCTGCAACACGCTAAAAACCATCGAAAACGAGCGAAAAACGGACTATTTTTCTAGAAAATGAGTAATAGCTGCTTTCACTTGCTTAAAGACTGCATCGATTTCCACATTAGCATCTATCGTCACGATTCTTTCCGCGAAACGCTCCGTCAGTATTAAATAGCCCTCACGCACTTTTTGATGGAAAGCAAGCTCCTCCAAATCGAGTCTGTTGATTTCCCTCTCATTATTAGCATGAATCCGCTTAAGCCCAACTTCCGGATAAACGTCCAAATAAATCGTAAGATCGGGCAGCATCTGATCAATCGCAAATTGATTAATACTCAACACCTCATCGATACCTAAGCCCCTGGCGTGACCTTGATAGGCTAAGCTGCTGTCAATAAACCGATCACAGATGACTACTTTTCCTGCCTGCAGTGCCGGTACGATCTTCTCGACCAAATGCTGCCTTCTGGCTGCCGCGTATAAAAGTGCCTCGGTGCGTCCGTCCATCATGGTATTTTGCGTATCTAGAAGAACCGCTCTGATTTGTTCGGCAATTTGAATGCCCCCCGGCTCACGAGACGTCATGACTTCATAACCCAAAGCAGATAAATGGTCGGTGAGCAGTCTAATGATCGATGTCTTCCCTGCGCCCTCACAACCCTCAGTTGTAATGAAAAATCCTTTATACATCGTGTTTACTCCAATACTTATTAATCACAACTTATCGATTTCAAAGAGGTTGTTCAAAAAAATCCCCTTTGGATCACGAGATCATACCGGAAGCTTATTCGGCATCGAATCTTGCATTCGGGCTCGAAATGTGGTTCTCATTTAGGTTCGCCTAAACTCCGCATCTTCTTTACCTTCTTGCAATCATCACGGTGCTGAAAAGTCGACTTTTTGACCACGTTTAAAGCTGTTTCTTCTATTATATATCGTTTGCCTTATGATTACCTCACATTTTCAATAAAATATCCCTTCACCTATGGTTTGGCGCTGCTAAACACCGTGAGCATAGGAGGCTCTCCATCAATTAACCCATGAATGCGTGCACCCATGGCGACCAACTGCATTAAATAACGCAATACTTCGGCAGAGATCAGCTCCCCTGGACACAGTACCGGAATACCGGGAGGATATGGCACTACCATTTCAGCTGACAGCATACCCTCCGCATCCTTTAAAGCCACCTGAATCGTACCCTTCTGACGAACATTGGATTCATCAAAAGAAACGGGCTTGGATAAACCAGGCATCACCGTAGAGGAATAGCTGCGGAGTATCTCTTCGTTGTTGATCTCCCCTGTCTTCTCGTTAATTGCCAGGCTTATCGCCTTTAGCGCCTTCAGAACTTTGAGCACATCCTGTTCGGTAGATGCCAGACTAAATACGAGCAGAACGGCTTGCGGGTCAGCCAGCTCCACAAAGCAGCCATGCGCCTCCAACTCATCCTTCAGCTCAAAGCCGCTTAATCGATGGTGTGTATCTTTAATCGTCACTTTAAAAGGATCTTTGCAATTGATTTCCTGGAGCGAAATTGGATCAAGTCGGGTAAAGTCACTAAGTAATTCCAACCCTTTGGTAAATTTTTCGACTGCTTCAATTCCTTTTCCTAATAATTCACTGCCTTCTGTGTGCATCTGTCGACGGCTGAGATCTAGACTCGCCATGAGCGGATAAGACGGACTGGAGCTTTGCAGCATGGTTAAATAACGTTTTAATTCATTTCGATCTATAAGCTCCCCTTGTACATGAAGCATCGCTCCCATCGTCATGGCCGTTAATAGCTTATGCGTTGACTGAACTACCGCATCAGCCCCACAGGCCAGCGCAGATGGAGGCAGCGCAGGATGAAGGCCAAAATGTGCCCCATGTGCTTCATCGACGAGCAGCAGCTGTCCGTGCTCATGAAGCAGTTGGGCGATCTCTTGCAGCGGCAGCGCCATACCATAATAGCTGGGCCGTGTCACCAATAGCCCCTTTGCTTCGGGATACTTCTCCAAGGCCTCCTGTATCGCTTCCAGACGCAGCCCACGGGTCATCCCCGTTAATGGATCAACCTCTGGGCTCACAAACACTGCACGTGCACCAGCGAGCATGAGACCGTGAATGACAGACTTGTGGGCATCCCGTTGGACGAGCAGCAAGTCTCCCCTGCGGCATACACTTAATATCATCGCCAAATTCCCCACTGTACTTCCATTTATAAGAAAAAAGCTTTCCTCGGCGCCAAAACAATCTGCCGCCAGCTGCTGTGCTTCCAAAATCGCTTCCTCAGGATGATGTAGATCATCCAGACCGGATATTTCCGTTAAATCCAGACGCATTATAGATTCATAGTAAGGACGCGCAGTTGGGTCCAAGCCTTGCCCTGATTTATGACCCGGTACGTGTAAACTTACATAGGATTGCTCGGCATGTCTCATTAATCTCTCAAAGAGTGGGGCTCTATTCTTATCTATTGTCATAAATTGTTTCTCCAGTCGGCATGTGAAAGTATATATCTATTGTAACAAACAAAAAGACTCTCTCCAACGTTTTACCGTCGAAAGAGAGCTGTTGTATACATGGAGTAGAGCTTATGCGTTTTTTTTGTAAAAGATTCGCTTCATTTGGCGGATAAAAAAAGGGTATTTGGCATCCATGACGTCCGTTTGTACCATCTCATGTTCGCAATCTTCGCAAATAAATTCGGATATAATCATGATACCGTGTTCCTTTGTCTGTCCACAGATGATGCAGCCTTGGGCTTCCTCTAAATCTTTGATAACCTTTCCCATAAGACTCACCTCTATTCTTCTTTTCTATCAGTATGTCCGTATTCTCTTAACTTAAACTCGGGATACTATATCATTATGAATATAGCTTATACAAGGTTCCAAAGGCTTAACATTTCTTGAATTGCTGCCGATATATATAAATGCAATATGCATATCTACTGCTTACTACTCACTACTATTGTTACAGTGCCCTTCTCAACAAAGAAATCGAATTCTATGAAATGGACGCGTGAAGCTATCGTGAATAAACAAGAGCTTTCCAAAGAATCCACCGTATACCACTACCGACTACTGAAAAGGATTCATTACAGTACCATTCTCAATCTCATCTATTGGGGGTTTCTTCTGAGCATCCTCGTCTGGGAGTTAATCCATCTACGCCCCTATGCTTTATTATTGGGAATGGCTTTTCTTCCGCTGCTCCATGCCCTGCTCATCTACTTGCATATCACATTAAAAGAAAAACGACCACTTACCCATTGGCAATTTCAATTTCGTATGCCATGGCTGGGTTTGGCACCAACCAATCACATAGGATTAAAGCGTCTATGGGGCCTTCAACTACAAGTATTTTGGATTACAATCATGATTATTGGATGCTTTTATCCGTGGGCACCTATTGATATGATAAGCTTATTTTTGGTTCATGTATGGATCTTCCTGCCGCGACTACTCATATTGTTTCGTCTGCGAAAGCACATGTCCAAAGGTTTCGTGAAGCTGGGTGACAAAGATACTTCCTGCTACTCGCAATAGCTTAGCAGGATCTTGAATTTGGTTTATGCCGATGATATGAATAAAAAATACATAATCTTAAGAAATACACATGCTAAGATTAACTTCTCTCTGCATGTGTAAAGTAAAAGATCCATACTTCAATAAAAAACAGCCTTTTCGGATTTTCATCCAAAAAGGCTGTTCATGTTGCTTGGCGACGTCCTACTCTCCCAGAACCCTGCGGTTCAAGTACCATTGGCGCTGAAGGGCTTAACGGTCGTGTTCGAGATGGGAACGCGTGGTTCCCCTTCGCCATCATCACCAAACGGGATTTTTCGAAGCGTTGCTTCTTCGAAAACGCTGCGAGAACATATCCATCCACGTCTTAATATTCCTACATGAATTTACTCACAGAATTACATAACAGAGTTTGCACCCTGAAAACTAGATCCGAAACTTCGCATTGCGCTCGAGCAGCGCGTCTCACTCGCTTTCGCTTGCAAGACCTTTCTTTGGATAAGCCCTCGACCGATTAGTA
>NZ_FOTE01000027.1 GCF_900114475.1 Paenibacillus sp. 1_12
AAAGCTTTTAGTTTGGTGATGATGGCGAAGGGGAACCACGCGTTCCCATCTCGAACACGACCGTTAAGCCCTTCAGCGCCAATGGTACTTGAACCGCAGGGTTCTGGGAGAGTAGGACGTCGCCAAGCAACATAAACAGCCTTTTTGGATGAAAATCCGAAAAGGCTGTTTTTTGTTTTAAACTTATAGAATAAAACGCCCCGAAAAGCGGAAAATAAAATGATGCAGCTCCCAGTTGCAAATTATCTGAAAACTGCTATAATAAAGTTAAAGTCAAAGAAAGTCAAAGTCAATTTACTTCTCGTAAGGAGGTCGAATTGATGCGTAATGTCTCGGAAGTCATCGAGCAATACCTGAAAAGTATTTTGCAGCTAAGCGATGAAGGCGTAGTAGATATTCAACGTAACGATTTGGCAGACCAATTTGAATGTGTTCCTTCTCAAATTAATTATGTCATTAGTACCCGTTTTACTTTAGAAAAGGGTTATATTGTTGAAAGCAAGCGCGGCGGCGGCGGCTATATCCGTATTCAAAAAATCGAACTGAATGCTCATGGGTCTGTTCTTGATCTTATTTTCAAAACAATATGCTCTCAGATCGATCAAGGGACCTCAGAAGGATTGCTTTATCAGTTGGAGGAAAGCGGATATATTACCACCAGAGAGGCAGCCATGATGAGAGCAGCGATCTCAAGAGACGTTCTCCTGCTAAAGTTACCGCTTCGCGATGAGATTCGAGCCAAGATTTTAAAAGCCATGTTAATATCCTTGTTGAGCAAATAAGGAGGGATTCCAATGATTTGTCAGGAGTGCGGCAAGAAGCAGGCAACACTTCATTTTACAAAAATTTTGAATGGGGAAAAAACCGAGTTTCACATTTGTGAATCTTGCGCAAGAGACAAGGGAGAGCTGATCCCTGGGACACCGAATGGGTTTTCTATTCATAACTTGCTCTCCGGCTTACTGGATTTCGATCCTGCCAGTCAAGGGCTAACCCCCAAAGCCCAGCCCAGCCGCTGTGAGAATTGTGGACTAACGTATAGCCAGTTCAGCAAAGTAGGCAGATTTGGCTGCAGCTCTTGTTATAAATACTTTGATGAGAAGTTAGACCCTTTGTTCAAAAGAGTTCACGGCAGCACTGTTCATACTGGAAAGGTTCCTAAACGTTCAGGTGGGTTAATAAAGCATAAGCGGGAAATTGAATGCCTGAAAAAAGAACTTTTGACTCGAATTGAAAATGAAGAGTTTGAACAGGCAGCACAACTTCGGGACGAGATTCGCAACTTGGAGAAAAAAGTACTAGAAGGATAAGTTTAGTTCTTTTGAGCAGGCAGGAGGCAAGCTTATGGTAACAAATCGTTTTACAGAACAGGCTTTAAGCGATTGGATGAAGGGTGAAAGCCCCGATTCAGACATCGTAATTAGCAGTAGGGTACGAATTGCAAGAAACCTGCAGTCTCATCCTTTCCCCATGTTATCGACAAGTGAGCAATCCAAGGAAGTATTGGACTTGCTGACAGGCCTTTTGCAGAATGAGGAATTGAGAACCATTAGTGAATTCTCCATTATGAACTTGGACGAACTGGATGAGCTTGAGAAACGAGTACTGGTTGAAAAACATCTGATTAGTCCCGCACTAGCTAATGAATCGCGAAACGGTGCCGTCATTCTAAGTGACAACGAATCCATTAGCATCATGCTGAATGAAGAAGATCATTTGCGAATACAATGCTTGTGTTCGGGGTTTCAGATTCAAGAAGCATGGGATTTGGCGAATCAGCTGGACGATGTGTTTGAAGAACAGCTGAATTATGCTTTTGATGAAAAACGCGGGTACTTGACCAGTTGTCCGACAAATGTCGGTACCGGGATAAGAGCGTCAGTCATGATTCACTTACCTGCTTTGGTCATCACCCAGCAAATTAACCGGATTTTATCGGCCATTACACAGGTTGGCTTGGCAGTTCGCGGTCTTTATGGTGAAGGCAGCGAGGCTTTGGGTAATTTATTCCAAATTTCCAATCAGATTACTTTAGGACAGTCAGAGAAGGAGATCATCGATAATTTATGTGGGGTAGTAACCCAACTTATCGAGCATGAGCGCGGGGCAAGAGAGAAGCTTCAGCTAGAAATGAAAGCGAAGCTGGTAGACCGTGTGAGTCGATCCTTTGGCATTATGTCTTATGCAGCCATCATGGATTCCAAGGAAGCTGCTCAGCGACTTTCGGATGTTCGGCTTGGTATTGATCTTGGCATTATCAAAAATGTCGCCATGCAGGTCATGAACGAGCTTATGGTGATGACGCAGCCAGGCTTTTTACAGCAGCATGCAGGAGAAAAGCTGAACTCCGAAGAAAGAGATATACGGAGAGCACAACTCATTCGTGAGAAGCTTACACCCGAGTAGCGCTGCAATGTGGCTTATGCAAAGGTGTTAGTGACTTCGATAATTTTATAACAGAAAGGTGTGTTATATATGATGTTTGGAA
This sequence comes from Paenibacillus sp. 1_12, assembly GCF_900114475.1. GTDB lineage: Bacteria > Bacillota > Bacilli > Paenibacillales > NBRC-103111 > Paenibacillus_S. The sequence continues at coordinate 2,489 of NZ_FOTE01000027.1, forward strand.
GATTTACGGAACGTGCGCAGAAAGTACTGTCTTTAGCTCAAGAGGAAGCTGTTCGTTTGGGCCATAATAATATCGGTACAGAGCATATTTTGCTTGGACTTATCCGTGAAGGCGATGGCATTGCGGCCAAAGCTCTGATCGCTTTGGGACTCGGCTTGGAGAAGATTCAAGACGAAGTGGAAGCGTTGATTGGCCGAGGTCAAGAACAGCCGACCAACATTGCATACACACCTCGTGCGAAGAAGGTCATAGAGCTGTCGATGGATGAAGCTCGCAAGCTGGGCCATACTTATGTAGGCACAGAACATATTCTGCTTGGTCTTATTCGCGAAGGAGAAGGTGTAGCCGCGCGAGTATTGAATAATTTGGGTGTCAGCTTAAATAAAGCCCGTCAGCAAGTTCTGCAATTACTGGGCAGCAGCGAAACCGTAACGACAAGCCACGCCAACACGGTGAATGTGAACACACCTACGTTGGACGGTTTAGCCCGCGATTTGACCGCGTATGCCAAGGAAGGGCATCTGGATCCGGTTATTGGAAGAAGTAAAGAAATAGAACGTGTTATTCAGGTATTGAGCCGTAGAACCAAAAACAATCCTGTTCTTATAGGTGAGCCCGGAGTCGGGAAAACAGCGATAGCTGAAGGCTTGGCTCAAAAAATTATTAACAACGAAATTCCAGAAACACTTCGTGATAAACGTGTTATGACACTGGATATGGGATCTGTAGTAGCAGGTACTAAATACCGTGGAGAATTTGAAGATCGCCTTAAAAAAATCATGGATGAAATTCGTCAGGCGGGCAATATCGTATTGTTCATTGACGAGCTGCATACCTTGATTGGTGCTGGCGGCGCTGAAGGTGCTATTGATGCTTCCAACATTTTGAAACCGGCTTTGGCCCGTGGAGAGCTGCAGTGCATCGGTGCAACTACGCTGGATGAATACCGTAAGTACATTGAGAAGGATGCCGCTTTGGAAAGACGGTTCCAGCCAATCACGGTGGATCAACCTTCACCCGAAGAAGCGATTCAAATTTTGTTCGGCTTACGTGACCGTTATGAAGCTCATCACCGCGTGAAAATAACGGATGAAGCAATTGTGCAAGCTGTTCAATTATCGGATCGTTATATCCCTGACCGCTTCTTGCCCGACAAAGCAATTGACTTGATGGATGAAGCAGGATCCAGAGTGAGACTTCGCTCATACACTGTACCGCCAGATTTGAAAAAGCTGGAGAGCAAGCTCGAGGATGTGCGTAAAGAGAAAGACGCTGCAGTTCAGAGCCAGGAATTTGAAAAGGCAGCTTCACTGCGTGATACAGAACAAAAAATGCGTGAGGAACTGGATTCCACAAAGAATGAATGGAAAGAAAAACAAGGAAGTACCGATTCCGAGGTAACTCCTGAAGATATTGCACAGGTTGTAGCAAGCTGGACGGGAATTCCAGTCATCAAGCTAGCTGAAGAAGAAACGGAACGTCTGCTTAAAATGGAATCCATTCTTCATGATCGTGTCATCGGTCAAGAAGAGGCTGTAAAAGCTGTCAGCCGCGCTATACGTCGTGCGAGAGCAGGCCTTAAGGATCCTAAGCGGCCGATTGGATCATTTATCTTCTTGGGACCTACAGGTGTTGGTAAAACCGAGTTGGCTCGTGCGTTAGCAGAATCATTATTTGGCGATGAGAATGCGGTCATTCGTATTGATATGTCCGAGTATATGGAGAAGCATTCGACCTCACGACTGGTAGGAGCGCCTCCAGGTTATGTAGGCTATGAAGAAGGTGGCCAGCTTACCGAGAAGGTGCGCCGTAAGCCATATTCCGTAGTCCTGCTGGATGAGATTGAAAAAGCGCATCCGGAAGTATTCAACATTTTACTTCAAGTGCTGGAGGACGGACGTTTAACGGATTCGAAGGGCCGTACTGTCGATTTCCGTAATACATTGATTATTATGACCTCTAACGTTGGGGCTGATGTGATCAAGAAAAATACTTCACTTGGGTTTACAGCTAATCAGGATTCAGGTAAAGATTATAGCAATATGAAGGATAAGGTAATGGGCGAGTTGAAGAAAAGCTTCCGTCCTGAATTCCTGAACAGAATCGATGAAACCATCGTATTCCATTCGTTGGATGAGCAGCATATCGGTCAAATTGTTACGTTGATGGCTGCTGATCTGAGCAAACGTCTTAAGGAGCAGGATGTTGATTTCATCCTCACCGACAAAGCCAAGGCATTTCTGGCCAAAGAAGGATACGATCCGACATATGGAGCAAGACCGCTTCGCAGAGCGATCCAAAAACATATCGAAGACCGTCTTTCCGAGGAGCTGCTACGCGGCACCATAGTCAAGGGCAATTCGTTGGTGATCGACGAAAAAGATGGAGAGCTGACAGTAGCTCATTCATAAGAGGACAGACACTTTTATATAAAAAAACAATGGCATCTTTCCTTCTCTACATCGGAGGAAAGGTGCTTTTATTGTTGTTTATTCTGGTAAGGGTTTTCATTACTTGTGCAAAATGGTAAACTTTGATGGATACGATTATAATAAAGCTAACAATTGAAATCAGCAGGGAGATTACAGATGGCTAAGCAAAAAACAAAATTCTGCTGCCAGGAATGTGGATATGATTCACCAAAATGGTTAGGCAAGTGTCCAGGTTGTCAAGCATGGAATACGTTTGTAGAAGAAATAGAAACCATATCCAAAACACAGATGACACATTCTTCTTTACTCCATACGAAAGAAAAGGCAGTTTCCATCATAAATATAAAAAGTGGCGAGGAACAACGCATCCTAACGGGTAATAAAGAGTTGAACCGTGTATTGGGAGGAGGCTTGGTACCCGGTTCCCTGCTGCTGGTTGGTGGCGATCCTGGGATCGGTAAATCAACGCTGCTGCTGCAGACCTCGCATGATCTGACGCAAGTGGGAAAAAAGGTTCTGTATGTTTCCGGAGAAGAATCGATACGCCAAACAAAGCTTCGGGCCGATCGGTTGAATGCGTCCTCGGAAATGCTATATGTACTTTGTGAAACCAACCTGGAGCAAATAGAGGAAGCCATTGCCGAGGTTCAACCCGATTTTCTCGTCATTGATTCCATTCAGACCGTTTATCATCCGGCAGTAACCTCGGCTCCCGGCAGTGTCTCCCAGGTTAGAGAATGCACAGGTCATTTTATGCGAATTTCCAAAATTAAAGGTATTGCTACGGTTCTCGTTGGTCATGTTACTAAGGAAGGTGCTATAGCCGGCCCGCGAATGCTTGAGCACATGGTCGATTGTGTGCTTTATTTTGAAGGAGAACGGCACCACTCCTATCGGCTTCTCCGTGCGGTGAAAAACCGTTTTGGGTCAACGAACGAAATCGGAATTTTTGAGATGCGGGAGACCGGACTGGTCGAAGTGAGCAATCCGTCAGAGCTGTTTTTATCGGAAAGGCCCCTTGGAGTTGCCGGTTCAACGGTTGTTGCCAGCATGGAGGGAACGAGACCGGTACTCGTTGAGCTGCAGGCTCTCGTATCATCAACGAATTTTCCATCACCGCGGCGAATGGCTACTGGCATTGATCATAACCGTCTCGCTTTAATTATTGCAGTATTGGAGAAACGTATGGGCATGTTTTTGCAAAATCAGGATGCCTATGTCAATGTTGCAGGCGGGATTAAGCTGGATGAACCAGCTGTAGATTTGGCCATAGCTGTCAGTATCGCCTCCAGTCTCAGAGACCAGCCTACACAGCCCTTTGATGTCGTATTTGGCGAAGTGGGGCTGACAGGGGAAGTGCGTGGAGTTTCTCGTGTTGATCAACGTGTTAGAGAAGCCGAAAAGCTTGGCTTTCGCAGAGTGATTGTCCCAGAGAAAAGCCTGAAAGGCTGGACCCCACCTTCAGGCATCGAAATCATAGGCGTAAATACAGTTTCAGAAGCATTAAAAGCAGCACTTGGGTAGTTGTGAAAACAGGGCCGGCAGGGAGGAACAACATGAGCAAGGAAGAAGTAAAAAGAGATGTAATGAACCAGCTTTTACAATTAGTCGCCCCAGGAACTGCTTTTAGAGCCGGATTAGACAATGTCCTGAGCGCCAAAACAGGAGCCTTGATTGTTGTCGGATACAGTCCTGAAGTGATGGAGCTGGTTGACGGCGGGTTTTCAATTAACTGTGATTTTTCTCCCAATTATTTATATGAGCTGGCCAAGATGGACGGGGCGATCATTCTTAGCGAAGATGTCAACATGATTTTGTATGCTAATACGCAGCTGATACCGGACTCCACGATCTCTTCTTCGGAAACGGGAATACGGCATCGTACGGCAGAACGCGTAGCTAAACAAACCTCCAAGCTTGTGGTATCCATATCACAGAGACGAAATGTCATTACCCTGTATCAAGGTAACCTGCGCTATTCTTTGAAGGATATTGGCGTTATTCTGACCAAAGCTAATCAAGCCATTCAAACGCTGGAAAAATATAAATCGGTGCTTGACCAAGCTTTGACCAACCTCGGCGCATCTGAATTTGAAGAGTTGGTTGCGCTGCATGATGTGACCAATGTCATTCAGCGGGTTGAAATGGTGCTTCGCATCAAGGCAGAAATCAAACGATACATTGTGGAGCTTGGTACAGAAGGAAGACTGATCAGCATGCAGCTGGAAGAATTGGTAGGTACGATTGAACACGAAGCGTATTTGCTGCTAAAAGATTATGTGAAGGACCTGAACGAGGACAAAATCAAGGATTTGACCAACAGTCTAAAACGGTTAGCATCTGAAGAGATGCTTGATCATTATCACGTGGCCCGACTGCTCGGCTATCCGACTGCGAGCAACAGTGCTGAAGAGACCGTTTCCCCCAGGGGCTATCGGGTACTGCATAAGATTCCACGGATGCCTTCTACGATCATTCAAAATGTGGTGGAGCGGTTTGGACGCCTCCCTCATTTGATGATGGCTACTATCGGCGAATTGGATGAGGTGGAAGGAATTGGAGAGGTTCGAGCGAGGACAATTAAAGAAGGTTTGAAAAGAATCAAGGATCAAGTATTCATTGACAGACACATTTAGCTTGCAAACACTCAATGAGTGCCTTAATATAGTAAGAAGTATTAGGGTAAAGTAAAACCAGAGGTGGACAAAACATGCTGACAAAATCTCTTCCCAATATTTTCACAATAGGAAATTTATTTTTGGGAATTATCGCGATTATTCTCGTTTTCAATAAACAACCGGATCTGGCTGCTATTATGGTTATTATCGCCATGCTTCTGGATGGTTTGGATGGACGAGTTGCACGGGCTTTGAATGTACAAAGTGAGTTTGGCAAAGAATTGGATTCCTTATCCGATGTCATTTCATTTGGTGTAGCACCGGCTTTTATTATGTATGTGGTGGCTTTTACAGAGCTGAATGCCGCGACTGCCTGGATTGCAACTGCAGCTTTTCCGATATGCGGCGCACTTCGTTTGGCACGTTTTAATGTGATTGCGGGCACTCCTGGTTATTTTATCGGCTTGCCGATTCCTGCTGCAGGTGGTGTTCTGTGTACATTGGCTCTGTTTCACAATGAATTAAATACGTTTGTGCTCGTGCTGAGTACGTTACTGTTATCTTACTTGATGGTAAGCACAGTGAAATACCCAAATTTCAAAAAAATGGGTATCCCCAAGAAGGCAATCTGGATAACTCCGGTTGTTGTAATCATTGCGGTTGTTGTAGCAATTCAATATCCAGGCACCTTATCTAAAATGATATTTGTACCGCTGCTTCTGTATGCGCTGTACGGCTTAAAAAAAAACGTTGAACGACTGTTTACAAAGCGTAAAAGAACACGTAAATCCGGTGATGATGTAAAGCCGGAAAGCCCATCCATTTAAAATAAGATGAAAATGAAAAGCATTTATTTTCCGAAGTCGGAAATTAAATGCTTTTTTTGTTTTTTTTACCAATTCGAGGATTAGGCGACAGGCTTTTGGTTCATAATGTTAACGAACCTGTACGTATGAAAAGGAGCATGGAGGTGACCCTATTGATGAAAAAATGGTTTCAATGTGTTTTTGCTGTTATTGGAGGTCTATTGAGTTTTGAGTGGAGTGCTATCGTTGGTAAACCATTTTTTGGTATGCTGGAAACCGTTCTGGGTATCAAGGAAGTAACAGGACAAGGGTATTGGATGATGGTTATTGGGTTTTTGATTTTTTATTGGGTAGGCGCATGGGTAGCGGATTATGGATTGAAGCTTTTGCAGCGCGCAGAAAAGTGGATTGGCCATATCCCTATAGCTGATTTGATATCAGGGATTCTTGGTCTTGGAGTAGGCCTACTGATGACGGTCAACCTATTAACGCCTTTCGAGCAAGCTGGCTTATTATCTCCCTTCCTGCACACGATATTAACGGCGATGCTCGGCTTTGTAGGATTTCGTCTGGGCTATGCCAAACGGGAGGAATTCATCAGTTTGCTGACCAAAAGCCGTTCTTCTCGGGAGCGCGCAGCAGCAGGCGAAGTGAAAGGCTTTGAGGAACATAAAATTTTGGATACCAGTGTCATTATCGACGGCCGCATTGCCGACATTTGCAAAACCGGATTTATTGAGGGGACGCTGGTTATTCCTGAGTTTGTGTTGGAGGAACTGCAGCATATCGCGGATTCTTCTGATTTGCTTAAAAGAAACCGTGGTCGCCGAGGGCTGGATATTTTAAATAAAATCCAAAAGGAACTTGATGTGAAGGTGCTGATCTATGAAGGCGATTTCGAAGAAATTTCCGAGGTGGACAGCAAGCTAGTCAAGCTAGCCAAGGTGCTGCAGGGCAAAGTGATTACAAACGATTTTAATTTGAATAAAGTATGTGAGCTTCAAGGCGTATCGGTATTGAACATTAATGATTTGGCGAACGCAGTCAAGCCGGTGGTGCTTCCAGGCGAAGAGATTTTGGTTCAGGTTATTAAGGACGGCAAGGAGCATGGTCAAGGGGTAGCCTATTTGGATGATGGAACCATGATCGTTGTTGAAGGTGGACGGGAGTTTATCGGCACGACCCTGGAAGTGATGGTGACCAGTGTCCTGCAGACCTCAGCAGGTCGAATGATTTTTGCCAAACCGAAATTATTGGAAAAAGCTCTCTGAAACGTTTATGATAGGGAGAGCGCAGTACCTTCCCAACCATTGCTGGGAACAAAATGATTTCAGCAGCTTAGGAATGTGAAGGCGCTAGGATGCAGACGGCAGGTGAAAGATCATATGAGTCAACTTGCGGTTGTTGTTGTGGCTGCGGGCAAAGGATCGCGAATGCGAACCGAGGAAAGCAAACAGTATCTAATTTTAAAAGAGAAGCCGATTCTTGTACATACATTGAGTCTTTTTCAACAGATGGAACAGGTTGACTCTATCGTACTCGTAACCGGTATGGATGATGTAGAGCGCTGCAAGGGCTATATCGAGCAGTATGGGCTGTCTAAGGTACACTCAGTTGTCGCAGGTGGTCAAGAGCGGCAGGACTCGGTTTATAAAGGCTTACAGACGCTGGGTTCGGAAACAGAGTGGGTACTGGTACATGATGGTGTTCGACCTTTTACGGCCAAAGAGCATATTATCGCTTGCTGGCATAAAGCAATGGAAACGGGAGCGGCTGTTCTGGCAGTTCCCGTTAAGGATACGATCAAAGTAGTTGACACGACGGGAAAGATTCAATCCACGCCTGATCGTCGAAGCTTGTGGGCTATTCAAACCCCACAGGCTTTTCGCTTTTCGTTGCTGCTAAAGGCCTATGAGCAGGCTCAGCAAGCAGGCTTTATAGGTACGGATGACGCGATGCTTGTCGAACAATTAGGAATAAGCGTTCAGGTTGTAGAAGCGGACTATTACAATATTAAAATTACAACGCCCGAGGATCTGCCTTGGGCGAATTGGATTATCCATCATGTTAGGGGAGAGAAGGAATCATGATTCGAGTAGGACAAGGTTTTGATGTGCACCAGCTGGTGGAAGGGCGTAAATGCATAATTGGCGGAGTTGAAATCCCTTATGAGAAGGGGCTGCTTGGTCATTCGGATGCGGATGTACTGCTGCATACGATTAGCGATGCGATTCTTGGAGCGCTGGGCATGGGAGATATCGGCAAGCATTTTCCAGATACGGATGAGGCGTTCAAGGATGCGGATAGCTATCAGCTGTTGTTGCAGGTATGGAAGCTAGCCAAAGAAGCGGGCTATAAGCTGGGAAATATTGATTCAACGATTATTGCCCAGAAGCCCAAAATGGCGCCATATATTCCTGCGATGGTGGAACGTATAGCTCAAGCGCTGGAAGCGGAGCCTTCACAGGTTAATGTGAAAGCTACTACTACCGAGCAGTTGGGTTTTACAGGGCGTGGTGAAGGAATCGCTTCACAATCGGTTGTTTGTCTAATAAGAAATGTGCTATCATAACAACTATTATTATTTGGCTAACGGTTTTTATACAGGAGAGGAGCCATTATGATGTCAGATCATTTGCGTGTAAGATATGCGCCCAGCCCGACCGGTCAATTGCATATTGGCGGTGCACGAACAGCGTTATTCAACTATTTGATGGCTCGTAAAGAAGGCGGCCAATTTATTATCCGCTTCGAGGATACAGATCAAAGCCGTCATATTGAGTCAGGCGTCAGCAATCAGCTCGATGGATTAAAGTGGCTTGGGCTCGATTGGGATGAGAGTCTCGATATCGGAGGCGAATACGGACCTTACCGACAAATGGAGCGTCTGGATTTGTATAAGCCCTTCGTTGAGCAACTGCTTGCAGGTGGTCATGCTTATCCCTGTTATTGTTCCGAGGAGGAGCTGGAGCAGGAACGTGCCGAGCAGGAAGCAAGAGGGGAAATGCCTCGTTACTCAGGTAAGGGCCGTTATTTAACTGCGGAACAAATTGCAGCCTATGATGCAGAGGGTCGTAAGCCGTCGATACGGTTCCGTGTGCCTGAGGGCCGTTTGATCGCCTTTGATGATCGAATCCGTGAGCATGTAGAGTTTGAATCCGATGGTATTGGCGATTTCATCATTGTACGTGCGGATGGAATTCCAACTTACAATTTTGCTGTTATTTTGGACGATCATTTGATGAAAATTAACCTGGTTATTCGCGGCGAGGAGCATTTGTCGAACACGCCAAGACAGATTCTGATGTATGAAGCATTGGGATTACCTATACCGGAATTTGCCCATCTATCGATTATTTTGAATCCGGATCGCAAGAAAATGAGCAAACGGGATGAGTCGATTGTCCAGTTTATCGGTCAATACCGAGATCTCGGTTATTTGCCTGAAGCTGTGCTGAACTTCATCACTTTGCTTGGCTGGTCGCCTGTAGGCGAAGAAGAGATATTTACCAAGGAAGAAATTATTGCCCAATTCGATCTAAGCCGTGTGTCGAAAAGCCCTGCGGTATTCGATATGGATAAGCTGAACTGGATGAACAACCATTATATGAAAAAGACGGAGCTGTCCCGTGTGGTGGAGCTATCGCTGCCGCATTTGCAAACTGCCGGACTTATTCCGCAGACATTGAGCACGGAGCAGGAAGATTGGATTAAAAAGCTAGTAGGCTTGAATCAAGACCGGATGCAGTATGCTGGAGAGATCGTCCAGCTTAGCCAAATCTTTTTCCAGGAAGACGTTTCCTATGAAGATGAAGAAGCAAAGACCATCTTGGCTGAAGAATACGCGCCTATTGTCATTCGCGGGTTCCTGGACGAAGTGGAACGTGCCGAAGCTTTTGAAGCTGAGCTTATACCAGGGATGCTGAAAGCCGTGCAGAAGGCTACGGGTTATAAGGGTAAGCCGCTATTCATGTCGATTCGTGTTGCCTTAACAGGCCAAACACATGGACCTGACCTCAATATGACTGTATTTTTGCTGGGAAAAAATAAGGTTGCTGCTCGGTTGAACAAATTATTGTAAACCGAATGCTTTTTCGTTATACTTATCACCATATAACAATCGTGGCGTAGATCAGGAGAGTACAATTGAGTTAGGGTTTTACAGAGAGGACAACCGCGGCGATACAGCCCGAGCTGAAAGCTGTCCATATCCTATCATTGGAAATGCACCTGGGAGCCGTATTGACGAGCTGCTTCAGATAGCTGACCTATAACGTCCGTTACTGATGTCAGGGTAGTCATACCGTATTTGTTCACGTTACGAACAATGAGATGGACAGGAAAGTGCTGTCCAAGCAGAGTGGAACCGCGACTTTTTCGCCTCTGCAGCCTTTATGGCTGTGGGGGCTTTTCTATGTTTACAGCTTGTTGGTCAGCCTACGGCAAGAAGGAAGAAAGCAGGTGGAACGTCATGTTTAAGTTCATGAAGGAAGATATCACAACGATATTCGAGAATGATCCGGCGGCTCGCAGCTGGTTTGAAGTGGTCTTTACTTATTCGGGTCTGCACGCATTATGGGCGCATCGTGTAGCCCACAGCCTTTATAAAAATCATTGGTATACCTTAGCCAGAGTTATCTCGCAATGGAGCCGTTTCATGACCGGAATTGAAATTCATCCGGGAGCGGTTATTGGCCGTCGCTTTTTTATCGACCACGGGATGGGAGTCATTATTGGTGAGACTTGTGAGATTGGTGATGATGTAGTCCTATACCAAGGTGTTACTCTCGGAGGCACAGGCAAGGAGATAGGCAAACGCCACCCGACGATCGGCAGTAATGTAGTTATATCTTCCGGAGCCAAGGTGATAGGGTCGTTCCTAGTCGGCGACAATTCGCGTATCGGCGCCAATGCGGTTGTATTGAGCACGGTACCTCCTAACAGCACGGTAGTGGGTATACCTGGGCGTATTGTGAAGCAGGATGGAGTGCGTGTGGGACGGTTGGATCATAATAATCTGCCTGATCCCGTAATTGATATGTTTCGACAACTGCAGCAGCAGATTGACGAACTGAAATTGGAAGTAAAAGCAATTAAACAGACAAGCGGAGGTAGCCAGGATCATGGTGCTTAAAATTTATAATACATTGACGAGAGCGAAGGATGAATTCCAGCCCTTGGAGTCTGGAAAAGTGAAGATGTATGTATGTGGTCCAACGGTGTATGATTACATCCATATTGGAAATGCGCGTCCGATGGTGTTTTTCGATGTTGTTCGCAGATATTTGGAATCCATCAACTACGAAGTCAACTACGTCGTCAACTTTACTGATGTAGATGATAAGCTGATTAAAAAAGCGGCACAAATGGAATTAAGCGTTCCTGAAGTGGCAGATATGTTTATTCAAAAGTTTTACGAGGATACAGAAGGCTTAGGCATTCGCAAAGCGACATTAAATCCACGCGTAACAGAAAATATTGACGACATCATCACGTTTATTGAAGGTCTTTTTGAAAAAAACTTCGCTTATGAGCGCGGCGGTGATGTGTATTTTCGTACAACGCAGTTCACAGAATACGGCAAGCTGTCACACCAAAATGTGGACGAATTGCAATTCGGCATCCGCGTAGAGGTCGATGACCGCAAAGAAAATCCACAGGATTTTGTACTCTGGAAAGCTGCCAAAACCGGAGAGATCTCCTGGGACAGCCCATGGGGTCAAGGACGGCCCGGCTGGCATATCGAGTGCTCCGCGATGGTACGCAAATATTTGGGAGATACGATCGACATCCACGGGGGAGGCCAAGACCTGCAGTTCCCGCATCATGAATGTGAAATTGCTCAATCGGAGTGCTTGACCGGACACCCTATGGCCAATTACTGGATGCATAATGGGTATATAAATATTGATAATGAAAAAATGTCCAAATCACTCGGTAATGGTGTGAATGTCAACCAGCTGCTAAAAACGATCAGCCCGCAAACCTTGCGTTATTTCATGCTGTCGGTTCATTATCGCAACCCGTTGAACTTTAGTGAAGAGACGATTGAGCAAGCCAATAATGGCTTGGCGCGAATCGAGAACTGTCTGGCGAATATTAAACATCGGCTGACTACAGCTGGTGATGGAGAGGTTGCCGAAGAAATCGCACACGCGGTCAATGAAGTCCAGCGGCAATTTGAATTGAAAATGAATGATGATTTTAATACACCGGATGCGATCACGGCTGTGTTTGAGCTGGTTAGCGCAGCGAATCCGTACGTACAGCAGCCAGAGGTGACACGCAGTTCGCTACAGCTTTTGTTGGAACGTTTCGAAACGATGGATCAGGTTTTGGGTATACTAGCTCAACCTGCCGAGCAGCTGCTGGATCAGGAAATTGAGCAATTGATTGTTGATCGTACCGAAGCCCGCAAGTCGAAGAACTGGGCGCGTGCGGATGAAATCCGCGATTTGTTGACGGAGAAGGGGATTACATTGGAGGATACGGCACAAGGTATTCGTTGGCGGAGGAAATAATGAGCCAAGAGCCCTTTTTGATGGAGACCGACTTATTTTGTTTCCCGCCCGCCAAAGAACCGAAGCTGTTGGGTCCGATTGTATTGGCCTATATCGGGGATGCGATCTATGAGGTATTTATTCGTCAATACGTCATTTCGATGGCCAATCAACGGCCCAATCACCTGCATAAGCTTTCGACACAATATGTTTCGGCAAGATCCCAAGCCAAATCGCTGCAGCGTCTCATGCCTATCCTGACTGAAGAGGAAGCGGATATAGTCAAGCGTGGACGCAATGCCAAGTCAGGAACATCGGCGAAAAATGCGGACATCCTGGAATATCGCCACAGTACGGCATTTGAATGCTTGCTGGGCTATCTATATTACACGAAGCAGTTGGAAAGGCTTCAATACATCATGATGCAAACGCTTGAACCCAATCAGCATGACGCAAAATGAAGATGGTATTCGTTTAGAGCCAGCTTTTGCATAAAGGAGAGAACGAGCATGGAGGAAGAAGAATATATTGCCGGCAAGCATTCAGTGCTGGAGGCATTGCGTTCAGGAAGAACAATTAATAAAATATGGGTCGCCGAGAGCGCTCAAAAGCAAGTAACCCAACCGATTATAACTGAGGCTAAGCAAAAGGGAATAATCGTCCAGTTTGTGGATAAGCGCAAGCTTGATCAGATGGTTGAAGAGGTGCCGCATCAAGGAGTTGTTGCCCAGGTTGCCGCTTATGCTTATGTGGAGATTGAAGATATTTTAGCTTTTGCCAAAAGCCGGAATGAAGAGCCGTTTATCCTCATTTTGGATGAGATTGAAGACCCGCATAATTTGGGCTCGATTCTTCGATCCGCTGACTGTACGGGTGTTCATGGAGTTATTATTCCCAAGCGTAGAGCGGTTGGCTTGACCGCCGCTGTATCCAAAACCTCGGCAGGCGCTGTTGAATATGTTCGAGTAGCGCGGGTTACGAATATAGCGCAAACCATCGAGCAATTAAAGGAACGTGGTGTATGGGTAGCAGGTACGGATGTTGCCGCCAAGCAGCCTATTTATCAGACGAACCTGACGATTCCGCTCGCTATCGTGATCGGTAATGAGAATAAAGGCGTTGGCAGACTGATTAAGGAAAAATGTGATTTTCTGCTCAAGCTTCCCATGTTCGGCCATGTCAATTCGTTGAATGCCTCAGTGGCAGCATCTGTCTTTATGTACGAGGTAGTCCGTCAGCGGATTGCTGTGAAATAGATGGTAGCTCCGGCTTTTAAGGAGTTCCTCATTGTTGATGGATACAACATTATTGGAGATTGGCCAGAACTGCAGAAGCTAAAGGATATTAGCTTGGAGGATGCACGTGACCGTTTGATCGAGCAGCTCGCTGAATATCAATCCTTTTCCGGTATTAAAGTACTGCTGGTTTTCGATGCCTACTATGTGCCCGGCCTGGGTGGCAAGTATGAGCACAGCAAGCTGCGAATTTATTATACGAAGGAAAAGGAAACAGCAGACGAGCTGATTGAGCGTTTGGTTATTGAGCATGTTGGACGGCGCAAGCAGATCTATGTGGCAACCTCCGATATGACCGAGCAGAATGTAATTTTTGGAAAAGGCGCATTCCGTATTCCGGCCAGTGAGCTTCTGGTGAAGGTCAGACATGCCAAGCGGGAGATTCATAACAAAATCCAAGAGGACACGACGCGAAGGCGAAATACTTTTGACAGCAAACTAAGCAGCGAGATGAAAGATCTCTTTGAAAAATGGCGTAGAGGCCGTTGATGATAAATGGAATAAAGCCCCATCTATCGTGAATTCGGTTGACGATAATAGATTACATAATGTATACTTATCCTATCTTTTAGGATCAAGTAGATTATGAGTCTTGCCTAGGCCGGAGGGATTATTTTGAGTGTCGACCTCAAAGAATTGAGAATGTGCGAATACGACCTCAAGGCAGATGAAGACATTGTCGAAGCGGTCCGTGAAGGGGATAGCGACGCATTGGAGTACTTGATTAACAAGTATAAAAACTTCGTTCGCGCCAAAGCACGCTCCTATTTTTTAATAGGTGCTGACAGGGAAGATATCGTGCAAGAAGGTATGATAGGTTTATATAAATCCATACGTGACTTTCGTGGAGACAAGCTTGCTTCCTTTAAAGCCTTTGCTGAACTTTGCATCACCCGTCAAATTATTACGGCGATCAAAACCGCAACCCGCCAGAAGCATATTCCTCTTAACTCGTATGTTTCGCTGGATAAACCGATTTATGATGAAGACTCCGATCGAACCCTGCTTGATGTCATCTGCGGATCGCGTGTCACAGATCCTGAGGAATTGATTATTAACCAAGAAGAATTCAGCGGGTTGGAAGATAAAATGGGTGAAATATTAAGCGATCTGGAACGTAGAGTGCTTATGCTATATTTAGACGGTCGTTCCTATCAAGAAATTGCCGTAGATCTGGATCGTCATGTGAAGTCGATTGATAACGCCTTGCAGCGTGTCAAACGAAAGCTAGAACGGTATTTGGAAGTAAGAGATGCAAGGTAAAGCGCCTGTTGATAATACGGTGCTTTATTTTTTTTGCTAGTTTAGTTTGCGGATTCTTCGTATATACTGGTAAATAGGTTTTCCTTGACATGAAAATAGCGCTATGCTAAAGTAATCAGGTAGCCTTAAAACTGGTAGGCTTTTTTTGCTCTTTTTAAGGATTCAAATATGAGGCTGGGACCGTAGGAGGTGTACATCATGCGGGTAATTATTACGTTAGCGTGCACGAACTGCAAGCAAAGGAACTATACGTCCAACAAAAATAAGCGCAACAACCCGGACCGCATGGAGTTGAAGAAGTTTTGTAAGTTTTGCAATGAACATACTGCTCATCGCGAAACTAGGTAGTTTCTTGGAGGTGTAGTTTTGTCATTTCTGGTTAGAATGAAGCGAGGCTTCGGTAACACATTTTCTTTTTTTGCGGACAGTTGGGCCGAATTGAAAAAAGTGAAATGGCCAAGTCGTAAAGAGTTGATCAGCTATACGCTGGTTGTACTGTTTACAGTTGCATTTGTCACTGTTTATTTCTATGTGCTGGATTTGGGTATTTCTGAGCTGCTACGCCTTATTTTCAAATAAAGCGGGAGTTATAGGTGGCAATTATGGAAATGGAAAAAAGATGGTACGTTGTACATACCTATTCCGGGTATGAAAACAAGGTCAAGGCAAACTTGGAGAAACGCGTAGAGTCCATGGATATGACGGACAAAATTTTCCGCGTTTTGGTTCCGATGGAAGAAGAGATCGTGAACAAGGATGGCAAGAAGAAAACGGTTATGCGTAAAGTATACCCGGGTTACGTGCTGGTTGAAATGGTTCAGACGGATGATTCGTGGTATGTCGTGCGTAATACGCCGGGTGTCACGGGCTTTGTCGGATCCACAGGATCAGGTTCGAAACCGACGGCTTTGCTTCCTGAAGAAGTGGAGGCTATTCTTAAGCATATGGGCATGGAAGAGCCTAAGCCTAAGATTGACTTCGAATTGAAAGAAACCGTTCGTGTCAAAGAGGGTCCTTTTGCTAATTTTGTTGGTTCCATTGAAGAAATTCTGATCGACAAAAGCAAGCTGAAGGTTCATGTTAACATGTTCGGAAGAGAAACACCTTTGGAGCTTGACTACCATCAGGTAGAGAAAATCTAAAGGGGAATATCGTATACTAGCGCAAGGAGGTGTAACACAATGGCAAAAAAGGTTATTAAAATTGTTAAATTGCAGGTTAGTGCCGCTAAAGCGAACCCGGCTCCACCAATCGGTCCAGCTTTGGGTCAAGCAGGTGTTAACATCATGGCTTTTTGTAAGGAGTTTAACGCTCGTACTGCCGATCAAGCGGGTTTGATTATTCCTGTTGAAATCACAGTTTTCGAGGATCGTTCCTTTACTTTCATTTGCAAAACGCCACCGGCTGCTGTATTGCTGCGCGTTGCTGCTGGAATTCCTAAAGGCTCCGGTGAACCGAACAAGAAGAAAGTTGCTACTGTAACAAGTGCGACAATCCGTGAAATTGCTGAACAAAAAATGCCTGACCTTAACGCTGCATCTGTTGAAGCTGCAATGCGTATGGTTGAAGGTACAGCACGCAGCATGGGCGTTTCTATTAAAGACTAGTAAACACTAGTTCCATGCACAGTGGGAGGATATTCCGCTAATACCACATAGGAGGATAACCAAATGGCTAAAGTTAGTAAAAAATATGCAGAAGCAGTTAAACTGTTTGATGCAGAAGCTTTGTATGAAGCTAAAGAAGCGATTGAGCTTGTAAAAAAAGCAGCATCAGCTAAGTTTGATGAAACTGTTGAAGTTGCAGTTCGTCTGGGTGTAGACCCAAGAAAGCAAGACCAAGCTGTTCGTGGCGTTGTTGTACTTCCTCACGGCACTGGTAAAACCAAACGTGTTCTTGTATTCGCTAAAGGTGATAAAGTAAGAGAAGCGGAAGCGGCTGGTGCTGACTTCGTAGGCGATCAAGACATGATTAACAAAATCCAACAAGGTTGGTTTGATTTTGATGTTTGCGTAGCTACTCCCGACATGATGAGTGAAGTGGGTAAGTTGGGTCGTATCTTGGGTGGTAAAGGTTTGATGCCTAACCCTAAAGCTGGTACCGTTACATTTGATGTAGCGAAAGCAGTTCAGGAGATTAAAGCAGGTAAAATCGAATACCGTTTGGATAAAGCCGGACAAATCCATGCTCCAATTGGTAAAGTATCCTTTGATGACGAGAAGCTTGCTGAAAACTTCCGTGCATTAATCGACGCTTTAGTTAGAGCGAAACCTGCTGCTGCTAAAGGTATTTACCTTAAAAACATCGCAGTTTCCTCAACAATGGGTCCAGCTGCTCGCGTAAACACACAAACATATAGATAAGTTGGATTGACATTTTGTAAATGTCATGATAACCTATTCTAGCTGATAATTGAATATGACTTACCGTAGACAGCAGGTGCTCGTATCAGAGCTTAATGTCCTGCCGAGGTGTTATGATATAGAATCGGGTTTCTTTGTTCGACCAAAGATAACGTGAATCATCATGCCTTCGCAGCGTCTGCGGAGGCATCTTTATTTTTTACAGGTGCCTTCGTTTACGTGATGAGTTTTATTTATGCTTATGAAGAAAACTTTCTTACGAAAGTTAAGATTATGCTTACGAAGAAAGCATCTTTACAGATGCTCTTAGGAGGTGCAAAAATGGCAAACACGAAAACAATTGAATTAAAAGCCGAGAAAGTGAATGTAGTAGCTGACAAATTAAAAGGCAGCTCTTGCACAATCGTAACGGATTACCGTGGATTGAACGTATCTCAAGTTACCGAACTTCGCAAACAATTGCGTGAGGCTGGTATTGAATTTCAAGTATTGAAAAACTCTTTGGCTAGACGCGCAACTGCAAGTGCTGACCTAACTGCACTGGATGAATTTTTGACCGGTCCTACGGCAATTGCATTCAGCAAAGATGACATCGTTTCTCCAGCCAAAATCTTAACGGATTTTGCTAAGAAGAACGACAAGCTTAGCGTTAAAGCAGGCGTTGTTGAAGGTAAAGTTGTTGGTTATGATCAAATCAAAGCATTGGCTGATCTACCTTCCAGAGAAGGTATGCTTTCCATGTTGCTTAGCGTTCTACAAGCTCCTGTTCGCAACTTCGCTCTTGCAGTTAAAGCTGTTGCAGAAAAACAAGAAGCTTAATTTAAGAATAATAAATCATTCATAAAACAATTAACGGAGGTATACACAAATGAGTAAGGAAACAATCTTAGAAGAAATTAAAGCAATGACTATTTTGGAATTGAACGATCTTGTAAAAGCGATCGAGGAAGAATTCGGCGTTACTGCAGCAGCTCCAGTTGCAGCAGGTGGCGGCGCAGCAGTTGCTGAAGTAGCAGAACAAACAGAATTCGACGTAATTTTGACAAGCGCTGGCGCTTCCAAAATCAATGTTATCAAAATCGTTCGTGAAATCACAGGTCTTGGCTTGAAAGAAGCTAAAGACGTTGTTGATGGCGCACCAAAACCAATCAAAGAAAAAGTTGGCAAAGAAGAAGCAGAAGCTGTTAAAGCGAAACTTGAAGCAGCTGGTGCAGCTGTAGAAGTTAAGTAATTTTTAGCCTTTAAACCCCTTGAAGCTTTCTTCAAGGGGTTTTCCTGTTTATATTGATGAAATTTCTAAGTGTTTAGTGAAACTGGATGTTTTGATATTTCAAGAAAAGCTACCGCTATAACACGAATGTATCTTCATCGAGTAAGCTTCGAATAAGAAGTTTTTCTTATAATATCAGAATTTATAAGTTTTCAGCGAAGCTGAACATTTTGATATTTCAAGAAAAACTACCGCTATAAAACGAATGTATCTTCATCGAGTAAGCTTCGAATAAGAAGCTTTTCTTATATAACTGATTCCATAGAGGTGAAGTTATGTCTGAGCATTACTATTCACAAAAGCCCACAGCGGCACATGATCTCCATCAAATCCAGGAGTCATTATGTGGTCGTACTTACACGTTTATGACGGATGCAGGCGTTTTTTCGAAAAAAGGTGTGGATTACGGCTCTAAGGTATTGATCGAAGCCTTGAAATTCTCCGAACATAGTGAAGTTCTTGATGTAGGCTGTGGCTATGGTCCTATGGGGATCGCTGCAGCAGGACTGGCCGTGCACGGAAAAGTGACAATGGTCGATATTAATGAAAGAGCTTTAGAGCTTGCACGAATGAATGCTGAACGTAACCGGGTGACGAATGTCGAAATTTTGCAGAGCGATAAGCTGGATGCAGTGATTACTCGTACCTTTGATGTGGTCATTACAAATCCGCCTATTCGGGCAGGCAAGGAAACCGTTCATCGCATTTTTGAGCAAGCGCATCAAGTGTTGAGAGACGGAGGCAGTCTTTGGATTGTGATTCAAAAAAAACAAGGGGCGCCTTCAGCTTTTGCTAAGCTGGAAAGCCTGTTTGCACAAGTACAGGAGATTGGCAAGGATAAAGGCTACCGAATCTTTAAAGCGCAAAAGTAACTAAACGCTTTTGTGAAATATATTGACTTGACATTTCCTTTATGTTATCATAATAAAATGTCAGCATTGAAGATGGGGTTTTTGTCTTTAGTTAGCTAAAATGTCAAGCGTTTTTTAAGCTCTGGTGAATAAAATTGCCACTTTATACGTATAATGTGTAAATTTTAGGTGCACCATAGCAAAAGGCAAGGGAATTATCGGTTAAATGAATTTTATGCATGGAAAGCTTCTGTAAGAAGTGACACTTCGGGCAGTATTTACTCGAGAAGGCTTCAGGAGAGGCTTTTATTTTGTTCTATTGAGTAGACATGAGGGGTGAATCAAACTTGGCGGGTCATCTTATTCAATTAGGTCGACGTAAACGCAGGTCATACGCTCGGATTCATGAGGTATTGGAAGTTCCTAACCTTATTGAAATCCAACAAAAATCGTACGATTGGTTTTTGGAAGAAGGATTGCGTGAAATGTTTCAGGATATTTCCCCAATTCAAGATTTTACGGGAAATTTGATTCTTGAATTTATCGATTATAACTTAGGCGAACCTAAGTATTCAGTCGATGAGTCCAAGGAACGGGACGTCACTTACGCAGCTCCACTTCGTGTGAAGGTGCGCTTGATCAATAAAGAAACTGGAGAAGTTAAAGAGCAGGAAGTATTTATGGGAGACTTCCCTCTGATGACGGAAACAGGAACCTTTATTATCAATGGCGCTGAAAGGGTTATCGTCAGTCAGCTAGTTCGTTCTCCGAGCGTCTACTTCAGTACGAAGATAGATAAGAACGGTAAAAAAACGTATACAGCAACTGTAATTCCTAACCGCGGTGCGTGGTTGGAGTTGGAAACTGACGCAAAAGACATTATTTATGTAAGAATTGATCGTACCCGTAAAATTCCTGTTACTGTATTACTTCGCGCATTGGGCTTTGGTACCGACGCAGAAATACTGGAACTATTGGGCGACGATGAATATCTTCGTAACACGCTTGATAAGGATAATACGGATTCAACGGATAAAGCGTTAATTGAAATATATGAACGCTTGCGTCCAGGTGAACCACCTACATTGGATAATGCGAGAAGCTTGCTGGTTGCTCGTTTCTTTGATCCAAAGCGTTATGATCTGGCTAATGTAGGACGTTATAAAATCAACAAAAAGCTGCACATCAAAAACCGTTTGTTTAATCAACGATTGGCTGAAACCTTAGTTGATCCGGAAACAGGAGAAATCATCGCAGAAGCAGGACAACTGCTGGATCGCAGACTGTTGGATGAAGTTCTGCCTTTCCTCGAAAATAGCGTAGGTTTCAAAGAATATACAGCCTCTAATGGTATTGCTGAAATGGAACGTATTCCACTTCAGTGTATTAATGTGTATTCACCGATTGAAGACGGCAAGATTGTTAAGGTCATTGCCAACGGTAAAATTGATAAAACAGTTAAAAATATTATGCCTGCAGATATCATTTCGTCGATTAATTACTTTATTGATCTTCTTCATGGTATTGGCAGTACAGATGATATCGATCACTTGGGTAATCGTAGATTGCGTTCCGTCGGCGAGCTGCTTCAAAACCAGTTCCGTATCGGTTTGTCCCGTATGGAGCGTGTTGTTCGCGAACGGATGTCCATTCAGGATGCCAATGTCATCACACCACAGGCGTTAATCAATATTCGTCCTGTAATCGCCTCAATTAAAGAGTTTTTTGGTAGCTCCCAGCTGTCTCAATTTATGGATCAAACGAATCCATTGGCTGAACTGACTCACAAACGTCGTCTGTCTGCTTTGGGACCCGGCGGTTTGACTCGGGAACGCGCGGGCTTTGAAGTACGTGACGTGCATCACTCCCACTATGGCCGTATGTGTCCAATTGAAACACCGGAAGGTCCGAACATCGGGTTGATCAATTCCTTGTCATCCTTTGCGAGAATCAATGAGTATGGCTTCATCGAGGCTCCATACCGTTGGGTAGATCCAAAGACTGGAATCGTTACCGAGCAAATTGCTTACCTGACAGCCGATGAAGAAGATAATTACGTAGTTGCCCAAGCAAACTCGGAACTGAGTGAAGAAGGTCATTTGAAGAGTGACATGGTTATTGTTCGTTATAAAGATGATAACTTGATTCTTCCTAGAGATCGTGTCGATTACATGGATGTATCGCCTAAACAGGTTGTATCTGTGGCAACGGCATTGATTCCGTTTTTGGAAAACGATGACTCCAACCGTGCATTGATGGGATCCAACATGCAACGTCAAGCTGTACCTTTGCTTATTCCGAAGTCACCTTTGGTGGGTACAGGAATGGAGCATAAGTCGGCTAAAGACTCCGGTGTATGTATTGTGTCCAAAATAGATGGTGTTGTAGAACGTGTTTCTGCTAACGAAATATGGGTCCGCCGCCAAGCTATGGTAGATGGCAAGCTGGTTAACGGGGATCTGGTGAAGCATAAGCTGCATAAATTTATGCGTTCCAACCAAGGAACCTGCATCAATCAACGTCCGATTTGTCATAAAGGCGAGCAAGTTCGGGTCGGAGATATTTTAGCGGATGGTCCTTCTACAGAAATGGGCGAGCTGGCGTTAGGTCGTAACGTTGTCGTTGCCTTTATGACGTGGGAAGGCTACAACTATGAGGATGCAATCCTGCTTAGCGAAAAGCTGGTTAAAGAGGATGTTTACACTTCTATCCACATTGAGGAATATGAATCAGAAGCCCGCGATACGAAGCTGGGACCTGAGGAAATTACTCGCGACATTCCTAACGTAGGCGAAGATGCTCTGAAGAACTTGGACGAGCGCGGCATTATCCGTGTAGGTGCTGAAATTGGTGCCGGCGACATTCTTGTAGGTAAAGTAACACCAAAGGGTGTAACTGAGCTTACTGCAGAAGAACGTTTGCTGCATGCGATTTTTGGTGAAAAAGCCCGTGAGGTTCGCGATACTTCCCTTCGTGTGCCGCATGGTACTGACGGTATTGTTGTTGACGTTAAAGTATTTACCCGTGAAAACGGTGATGAGCTGCCTCCAGGTGTAAATCAACTGGTACGTGTTTATATCGCACAAAAACGGAAAATCTCCGAAGGCGATAAAATGGCTGGACGTCATGGTAACAAGGGTGTTATCGCGCGTATTTTGCCGGAAGAAGATATGCCATTTATGCCGGATGGTACGCCTGTGCAAGTTGTATTGAACCCTCTGGGTGTTCCTTCACGGATGAATATCGGTCAGGTGCTGGAAGTCCATTTAGGTATGGCGGCCAAGTATCTCGGTATCCATACAGCAACACCGGTATTTGACGGTGCGCGTGAGTATGACGTGTTCGATACGATGGTTGAAGCAGGCATGCAGCGTAATGGTAAAACCATTTTGTATGATGGCCGTACAGGCGACCCGTTTGAGCGTGAAGTTACGGTTGGTGTCATGTACATGATCAAGCTGGCGCACATGGTTGACGATAAAATCCATGCCCGTTCTACAGGTCCTTACTCACTCGTTACACAACAACCGTTGGGTGGTAAAGCTCAATTTGGTGGACAGCGTTTCGGGGAGATGGAAGTTTGGGCGTTGGAAGCCTATGGAGCAGCTTACACATTGCAGGAAATTTTGACTGTTAAATCCGATGATGTTGTCGGACGTGTGAAAACATACGAATCGATCGTTAAAGGCGAGAATGTTCCAGAGCCGGGCGTTCCTGAATCCTTCAAAGTATTGATTAAAGAGCTGCAGAGCTTGGGTATGGATGTCAAAATTCTATCTGGCGATGAAAAAGAGATCGAAATGAGGGAAACAGACGATGATGATGAGGTTAGCAGCGATAAGCTAAATCTCAATCTGGAAGGTTCAGAGCTGGGTGTTGAATAACACCCAGTCCCATCGTATGTTCACAGGTCTATACTTGCATTTAAAGGTTTCCCATAAAACATAAGGAGGGTGGCTCCTTGATGGATGTTAACAACTTCGAATTTATGAAAATTGGATTAGCTTCTCCAGAAAAGATCCGTTCGTGGTCCCGCGGAGAAGTGAAGAAGCCAGAAACAATCAATTACAGAACCTTAAAGCCTGAGAAGGAAGGTCTGTTTTGCGAAAAGATTTTTGGCCCTACAAAAGACTGGGAATGTCATTGCGGTAAATACAAGCGTGTTCGTTATAAAGGCGTCGTTTGCGATCGTTGTGGAGTGGAAGTAACCCGTCAAAAGGTTCGTCGTGAGCGTATGGGTCACATTGAGCTCGCAGCTCCGGTTTCTCACATTTGGTATTTCAAAGGAATTCCAAGCCGTATGGGCTTGGCGCTAGATATGTCTCCTCGTTCACTTGAGGAAATTATCTATTTTGCATCCTATGTGGTTACAGATCCTGGAGATACACCACTTGAGAAAAAGCAGCTCTTGTCCGAGAAGGAATATCGCAGCTATCGTGAAAAATACGGTTATGCATTCCAAGCAGGTATGGGAGCAGAAGCTGTAAAGAAATTGCTGCAGGACATCGAAATTGAACGAGAAGTGGAAACGTTGAAGGAAGAGCTGAAAACTGCTCAAGGTCAGCGCCGTAATCGGGCAATTAAACGTCTTGAAGTTATGGAAGCATTCCGTAATTCGAAAAATTTACCAGGATGGATGGTTCTTGATGTCCTTCCTGTTATACCACCAGAGCTTCGTCCAATGGTTCAATTGGATGGAGGACGGTTTGCCACCTCAGACTTGAACGATTTGTATCGTCGTGTTATCAATCGGAACAACCGCTTGAAAAGGCTGTTGGATCTGGGCGCTCCGGACATTATCGTACAAAATGAAAAACGGATGCTGCAGGAAGCTGTCGATGCTCTCATCGATAATGGCCGCCGCGGCCGTCCTGTAACGGGTCCGGGTAACCGTCCGTTAAAATCATTAAGTCACATGCTAAAAGGAAAACAAGGACGTTTTCGTCAAAATCTACTCGGTAAACGTGTTGACTATTCAGGTCGTTCGGTTATCGTCGTAGGTCCAAGCTTGAAAATGTACCAGTGCGGTCTTCCGAAGGAAATGGCGCTCGAATTGTTTAAACCTTTTGTCATGAAAGAACTTGTGAATAAGGGGCTTGCCCACAATATCAAGAGTGCGAAACGTAAAGTTGAGCGCGTAAGTCCTGAGGTTTGGGACGTACTGGAAGAAGTAATCAAGGAGCATCCGGTTCTGTTGAACCGTGCACCTACACTTCATAGACTTGGTATTCAGGCATTTGAACCGATTCTCGTAGAAGGCCGTGCAATTAAGCTTCATCCATTGGTATGTACAGCTTATAATGCCGACTTTGACGGTGACCAAATGGCCGTTCACGTTCCACTGTCTGCAGAAGCACAAGCGGAAGCACGCTTGCTGATGTTGGCAGCCGGTAACATTTTGAATCCAAAAGACGGTAAGCCGGTAGTTACGCCTTCACAGGATATGATCTTGGGAAGCTTCTATCTGACAACCGATAATAAGGAAGCACTAGGTGCCTTGACCATTGTTCGCACCGTACATGAGGCTGTTTCCTTGTACCAACGTGGAGCAGCTGCACTGCATGCGCGTATTGCTATTCCTGCTAAAGCCTTGAACAAAACAAGCTTTACACCGGAACAGCAAGAAGCAATGTTGATTACAACGATCGGTAAGGTTATCTTTAATGAAATTTATCCGGCAGACTTGCCTTATATCAATGAACCTACGAAATCGAATTTGTTGAATGGTGCATCCGATCAATATTTCGTGTTCGAAAAGGGCGCTGATATTCGTAAAATCATGCAGGAGCTTCCTGAGTGCAAAGCAGTAGGTAAAGAGTATTTGGGCTTAATTATTGCGGAGTGCTTCCGGAAATACCATACAACTAAAACTTCGGTTATTTTGGACAAAATCAAAGAACTTGGTTTTACTTATTCAACGAAATCCGGTATTACAATCGCAGTTGCGGATGTTACGGTACCGCTTGAAAAAGATGCCATTCTTAAAGAGTCCGATGATAAAGTCAATATGGTAACGAACCAATATCGTCGTGGTTTGATAACAGATGAAGAACGTTATGATCGTGTTATTACGATTTGGAGTAAAGCGAAGGATGAAATCACGGATATCCTGATGAAATCCCTAGATAAATACAACTCCATCAATATGATGGTTGAATCCAAAGCACGGGGTAACAAATCACAAATCACACAGCTTGGCGGTATGCGTGGTCTGATGGCCAATCCGTCGGGTAAAATCATCGAGTTACCAATTAAGTCGAACTTCCGTGAAGGCTTAACGGTTTTGGAATACTTTATTTCAACGCATGGTGCGCGTAAAGGTTTGGCCGATACAGCACTTCGTACCGCTGACTCCGGTTACCTGACTCGTCGTCTGGTAGACGTAGCACAAGATGTTATCGTTCGCGATGAGGACTGTGGTACAGATAAAGGCTTTACGGTTAACAAGATTCAAGATGGCAAAGAGGTTATCGAGGATCTGTATGACCGGATTGAAGGCCGCTATGCATTTGAAGTGATTCGTGATCCAAAAACTGGTGAAGTGATTGTGGGACGCAATGAATTGATAGAAGCGAACATCGCGGATACTATCATTGCAGCCGGCATTGAAAAACTGCAGATCCGGTCCGTTCTAAGCTGTCGTTCCCATCATGGTGTTTGCAAAAAATGCTACGGTCGTAACTTGGCAACTGGACAATTTGTAGAGATTGGTGAAGCTGTTGGTATTATTGCTGCGCAATCTATCGGAGAACCAGGAACGCAGCTGACTATGCGTACGTTCCATACCGGTGGTGTTGCGGGAGATGATATTACTCAAGGTTTGCCGCGTATTCAGGAATTGTTTGAAGCCAGAAATCCGAAAGGTCAAGCGATCATTTCGGAAATTGATGGGGTAGTCAAGGAAATTCGTGAAGCCAAGGATCGTCGTGAAATCGAAGTTCTAGGTGAAGCTGAATCCAAAACTTATGCAGTTCCTTATGGTTCACGTATTCGTGTATCGCTTAACCAACAGGTTGAGGCGGGCGATGAGTTGACTGAAGGATCGATCGATCCTAAGGAAATGCTCCGCATCAAGGGCATCCGTGGTGTACAAAACTACATTCTTCAAGAGGTTCAACGTGTATATCGGAACCAGGGTGTAGAAATTAACGATAAGCATATCGAGGTTATGGTTCGCCAGATGCTTCGTAAAATACGTATCGTTGATTCTGGTGACACAACGTTGCTTCCAGGCGCATTTGTGGATATCCATGAATACGAAGAAGCCAATAAGGTTGCATTGTACTCCGGACAAGAGCCAGCGGTTGCCAAACCGGTTCTTCTCGGTATTACGAAAGCTTCGCTTGAGACGGATTCCTTCCTCTCCGCAGCTTCCTTCCAAGAGACTACACGGGTATTGACTGACGCCGCTATTAAAGGCAAGGTTGATAAATTGTTGGGTCTTAAGGAAAATGTTATCATTGGTAAGCTGATTCCTGCGGGAACAGGTATGCATAGATACCGTGACATCCGGATCACCAATCCGAATGAAGTGGAGTCCGACAACAACAAATCTCTAGAATTAGAAGTCGTTTCGGCTGACTAATTTGTTTATACAAGGATGAGATGCTTGCCCTTGCTGAGAAATTGTGTAAATTCTTTGTGAGGGCAAGTAATTTTCTTGACAACAGCACTTTCCGAGTGCTATTATATCGAAGTGTGCCATTTTGTGAAGTGTTTCCTGTCCTTTGGAGGATATTTTATATGTCTTATGAAAAAGTAAAACAGGCTGCTAGCATTAGTATTGGCATGAAACAAACTGCAAGAGCGGTCGAGATGAATAAATCATCCGAAGTTTTTGTAGCCAAAGATGCAGATCCGCGAATAACGATAAAGATGGTAGCCCTTTGTAAGAAAGAGGGTGTTCCAGTGACCTACGTTGATTCCATGAAGTTATTGGGTAAGGCGTGCGGTATTGATGTTGGAGCTGCTGTGGCAGCAATAGTGAATGAATAAAGCAAATCCGTTTTTGTTCAATAACAGAAATGTTGGCGGCAAAAGCTTTTCGTTTGTTCATTTATGATTCGCCTGGATCTGTGGGCTTGAAAGAGAATGATTAAGATTGGAAGGAGGTGGCGATATGCCAACAATTAACCAACTCGTTCGTAAAGGACGTAAAGCAAAAGTAGAAAAATCCAAATCACCAGCTCTTCAAAGAGGATTTAATGCCTTGAAAAGAGAAGCTACCGACATTAGCGCTCCTCAAAAGCGTGGTGTATGTACGCGTGTAGGTACAATGACGCCTAAGAAACCTAACTCAGCTCTTCGTAAATATGCTCGTGTGCGTTTGACAAATCGTGTTGAAGTTACTGCCTATATTCCGGGTATTGGACACAACTTGCAAGAGCACAGTGTTGTATTGATTCGTGGAGGTAGAATTAAGGATCTTCCAGGGGTACGTTATCACATCGTTCGCGGCGCATTGGATACATCCGGTGTGAACAACCGTAAACAAGCTCGTTCCAAATATGGTACGAAGCGTCCTAAAGCAGCTAAGAAGTAATCTAGCAATAAAATATGAATGATTTTTTCAGAAAGGGGGATAACTATGCCTCGTAAAGGTCCAGTTACTCGCAGAGACGTATTACCAGATCCAATTTATAGCAGCAAACTTGTTACTCGTCTAATCAATCGCATTATGCTCGATGGCAAAAGAGGTGTTGCTCAAACCATCTTGTACAATGCATTCAAAATGATTCAAGATCGTACAGGTAAAGAGCCAATGGAAGTTTTCGAACAAGCCATTAAAAATATTATGCCTGTTCTTGAGGTTAAAGCTCGTCGTGTAGGCGGAGCAAACTATCAAGTGCCAATCGAAGTTAGACCTGATCGTCGTACCACTTTGGGACTTCGTTGGTTGGTGAATTATTCTCGCCTTCGTGGTGAGAAAACAATGGAAGAAAGATTGGCACAAGAAATTATTGATGCCAGCAACAATACAGGTTCTTCCGTTAAGAAACGTGAAGATACACACAAAATGGCTGAAGCTAACAAAGCTTTCGCTCATTATCGTTGGTAGAATCTAAATTCCTTATAATTTGAAAGGAGACATCCTGATGGCTAGAGAGTTCTCCTTGAAAGATACACGTAATATTGGGATTATGGCGCATATCGATGCAGGTAAAACGACCACAACCGAGCGGATCTTATTCTTTACAGGCCGTACTCACAAAATCGGAGAAGTGCATGATGGCGCTGCTACGATGGACTGGATGGAGCAAGAGCAGGAGCGCGGAATTACCATTACTTCCGCTGCTACTACTGCTGCTTGGAAGGGTCACCGCATCAATATCATCGATACCCCGGGACACGTTGACTTCACGGTTGAAGTAGAACGTTCCCTTCGTGTATTGGACGGGGCAGTTGGAGTATTCAGCGCCAAAGAAGGCGTTGAGCCTCAGTCGGAAACGGTTTGGCGTCAAGCTGACCGTTATAATGTTCCACGGATTGCCTATGTAAACAAAATGGATATTATCGGTGCTGACTTTCTTGGAGCAATCCAGCAAATGCGTGAGAAATTAGGCGCTAATGCAGTTGCTATTCAATTGCCAATTGGTTCTGAGAGCGATTTTGACGGAATCATTGATCTAGTTGAACAGAAAGCACACATTTTCAAAGATGATAAAGGTGAAAACATCGAGATTGTTGATATTCCCGATGAATTCAAAGATCAAGTGGATGCACTAAGACTTGATCTGATTGAAAAAGTAGCAGAGCTTGATGAAGAGCTGACAATGAAATACCTTGAAGGTGAAGAAATCACAGTTGAGGAAATCAAAAAAGCGCTTCGTATTGGTGTTTGCCAAGTAAAAATCTTCCCTGTTATTTGTGGTTCTTCATATAGAAATAAAGGTGTTCAATTGATGTTGGATGCGGTTGTAGCTTACCTTCCATCACCTCTTGACGTGCCTGACATTAAAGGTGTACTGGATGACGGTACAGAAGTGGTTCGTAAATCTTCGGATGATCAGCCTTTCTCCGCTCTTGCCTTTAAAATTATGACGGATCCTTATGTAGGAAAGCTTACTTTCTTCCGTGTATACTCTGGTGTGTTAAATTCAGGTTCTTATGTTCTTAACGCTACTAAAGGTAAACGCGAAAGAGTTGGACGGATTCTTCAAATGCATGCAAACACGCGTCAAGAGATCAGCATTGTATATGCGGGTGATATTGCGGCTGCTGTAGGCTTGAAGGATACAACAACAGGTGACACCCTTTGTGATGAGAAAAATCCGGTAATCCTTGAAAAGATGAACTTCCCAGAACCAGTAATTCAACTTGCTGTTGAACCGAAAACGAAGGCTGACCAAGACAGAATGGGTATTGCTTTATCCAAGCTGTCCGAAGAAGATCCGACTTTCCGTGCACACACAGATGAAGAAACTGGACAAACGATTATCGCAGGTATGGGTGAGCTTCACCTTGAAGTCCTCGTTGATCGTATGTTGCGTGAATTCAAGGTTGAAACTAACGTGGGTAAACCACAAGTTGCTTACCGTGAAACATTCCGTCAAGAAGCTAGAGTCGAAGGTAAATTTGTTCGTCAGTCCGGTGGCCGCGGTCAATATGGACATTGTTGGGTTATCTTCTCGCCACAAGAAGCCGGTGCTGGATTCTTGTTCGAAAGCAAGGTTGTGGGTGGTTCGATTCCTAGAGAATACATCGCTCCAATTCAAGCTGGTATCGAAGAGTCGATGAAGAATGGCGTTATGGCAGGATTCCCGTTGGTTGATATTAAAGCAACTGTTGTTGACGGATCTTACCATGATGTTGACTCCAACGAAATGGCGTTCAAAATTGCAGGATCTATGGCATTGAAAGCAGCAGCTGAAAAGTGTCGTCCAGTTCTGCTTGAGCCAATCATGAAAGTTGAAGTTACCGTTCCAGAAGAATATATGGGCGATGTTATGGGTGATTTGAACTCCCGTCGTGGTCGTATCGAAGGAATGGATTCCCGCTTTGGCGCTCAAATTATCCGTGCTAAAGTGCCACTCTCCGAAATGTTCGGTTACTCCACAACATTGCGTTCGCGTACTCAAGGACGCGGCGTATACTCGATGGAATTATCTCATTATGAAGAAGTGCCTAAGTCCATTGCAGAAGAAATTGTTGCAAAGCATAAAGGCGCGTAATAAAAATATAAGTTATTCGAGGAGGCAATCCAAGCCATGGCAAAAGCGAAATTTGAACGTAATAAACCGCATGTTAACATCGGAACCATCGGTCACGTTGACCACGGTAAAACTACTTTGACTGCAGCTATCACAACTGTTTTGTCCAAAAGATACGGTGGAGCAGCAGTAGCGTTCGACCAAATCGACAAAGCTCCAGAAGAGCGCGAGCGCGGTATCACGATCTCCACAGCTCACGTTGAATATGAAACTCCTAACCGTCACTACGCACACGTAGACTGCCCAGGACATGCTGACTATGTTAAGAACATGATCACAGGCGCAGCACAAATGGACGGAGCTATTCTGGTTGTATCCGCAGCTGATGGCCCTATGCCACAAACGCGTGAGCACATCCTTCTGTCCCGTCAAGTAGGCGTACCTTACATTGTTGTATTCTTGAACAAATGTGATATGGTTGAAGACGAAGAATTGCTTGAATTGGTAGAAATGGAAGTTCGCGATTTGCTGAACGAATATGAGTTCCCAGGTGACGACACTCCAATCATCCGTGGTGCTGCTCGTGAAGCATTGCAAAACCCAGATGGTGCTTGGGCTGATAAAATTATCGAATTGTTTGAACAAGTTGATACTTATATCCCAACTCCTGAGCGTCAAACTGACAAGCCTTTCTTGATGCCTGTTGAGGATGTATTCTCAATCACAGGTCGTGGTACTGTTGCTACAGGTCGTGTAGAGCGTGGAACGATCAAAATTCAAGAAGAAGTTGAAATTCTTGGTCTTCAAGAAGAAACTCGCAAATGTATCGTAACAGGCGTTGAAATGTTCCGTAAATTGTTGGATTCCGCACAAGCGGGCGACAACATTGGCGCATTGCTTCGTGGTGTAGACCGTAAAGACATCGAGCGTGGTCAAGTTTTGGCGAAACCAGGTTCCGTTAAAGCACACACTGCATTTTCCGCTCAAATCTACGTTCTTACTAAAGAAGAAGGTGGCCGTCATAAGCCCTTTTTCACAGGCTACCGTCCACAGTTCTACTTCCGTACAACTGACGTAACAGGTATCATTTCATTGCCAGAAGGTACTGAAATGGTTATGCCTGGTGATAACATCACCGTTACAGTTGAACTGATCGCTCCTATCGCTATTGAAGAAGGTACTCGCTTCGCGATTCGTGAAGGCGGACGTACTGTTGGCGCTGGCGCAGTAGCATCAATCAGCAAATAAGTTCATTACATCAAAAGCCTTCCATCGCAAATATTGGATGGAGGGCTTTTATTTTTGCAATTTTCACTCCAAATTTTGAATTCATACTTATATGAAAAAAAGAATGAAAATATCCTTGCTTTTTGTTTTGATTTTTTATATAATAGTGAACGTTGGTCTGAGACGTTGCGATGAT
Source organism: Paenibacillus sp. 1_12 (assembly GCF_900114475.1). Lineage (GTDB taxonomy): Bacteria > Bacillota > Bacilli > Paenibacillales > NBRC-103111 > Paenibacillus_S. The sequence continues at coordinate 34,460 of NZ_FOTE01000027.1, forward strand.
GTGAGAGGTTGCTGACACACCCGGCCCCTTTGCCATGGGGAAGGCGTCAGGAGATTTTCACTGAGTATGTCCGATACTAAATTGGGCGATAGAAGGAGGGAATACTATGGCAAAGCAAAAAATTCGTATTCGTTTGAAGGCATATGATCACAGAATTCTAGATCAATCTGCTGAAAAAATTGTGGAAACGGCAAAGCGTTCAGGTGCAAGCGTATCTGGTCCAATTCCACTACCTACGGAGAAAACAATCATCACTGTTCTTCGTGCGGTACACAAATACAAAGACTCGCGTGAGCAATTTGAACAACGCACACATAAGCGTTTGATCGATATTGTAAATCCGACACCACAAACAGTAGATGCGTTAATGCGTTTGGATCTACCGTCCGGTGTGGATATCGAAATTAAATTGTAATCCACATGTGTATAAATAATTGAATGTAAAAGAGGAAAAGAGGTGTCAACGATGACTAAAGGTATCTTAGGAAAAAAGCTTGGAATGACCCAAGTGTTTACTCCTGAAGGTTTGGTAATTCCGGTAACGGTAATTCTTGCAGGTCCTTGCACGGTGTTGCAAAAAAAGGATGCTGAGAATGACGGATACGAAGCTATTCAAATCGGTTTTGATGACAAGAAAGAAAGTAGAGCTATCAAACCTGAGTTGGGCCATGCTAAAAAAGCTGGTGCAACACCTAAGCGCTACATTAAAGAAATTCGTGGTATTCAGATCTCTGAATACGAAGTTGGCCAAGAAATTAAAGCTGACTTGTTCACAGAAGGCGAATTCGTTGATGTAACCGGTACTTCCAAAGGTAAAGGGTTCCAGGGTTCTATCAAAAGACATAATCAATCTGTTGGTCCAATGGCTCACGGCTCGCGTTACCATCGTGGTCCAGGTTCCATGGGTTCCATCCAATCCAACCGTGTTCCAAAAGGCAAAAAGCTTCCTGGACATATGGGTGCGGAAACAGTTACGATTCAACGTCTTGAAGTTATCAAAGTCGATACGGAACGTAATGTGATCTTGGTAAGAGGTTCCATTCCCGGTCCTAAAAATAGCTACGTGAGTGTTAAATCAACAGTTAAGTAAAGCAAGGAAGGAGGATTAACAGATGCCAAAAGTAGCATTGTATAATGTAAGTGGTGCACAAGTGGGAGAAGTAGAACTGGCGGATTCCGTATTCGGTATTGAACCCCATTCCCATATTTTGAATGAAGCTGTGTTAATGCAACGTGCTTCGTTACGCCAAGGTACACACAAAGTTAAGGGTCGCTCCGAAGTTCGCGGTGGCGGTCGTAAACCTTGGAAACAAAAAGGTACAGGTCGTGCGCGTCAAGGTAGTATTCGTTCCCCTCAATGGAAGGGCGGCGGTATCGTTTTTGGACCGACTCCACGCAGCTACGCGTACAAGCTTCCTAAAAAAGTTCGTCGTATCGCAATCAAGTCTGCATTGTCTTCCAAGGTAATCGGTAACGAAATTATCGTTCTGGATCAACTGTTGTTGAATCAGCCGAAAACCAAGGAATTTGCAGCGATTCTTAACAATTTGAAAGTGGATCGCAAAGCTTTAGTAGTAACAGCTGGTTATGAAGAAAACGTGGCATTGTCCGCTCGTAATATCCCAGGCGTGAAATTTGTAGTTGCTGACGGAATTAGCGTGCTTGATGTTATGGTTTACGACAAGCTGATCATTACTAAGGATGCGGTACAGAAGGTAGAGGAGGTTTTTGCATAATGAAAGATCCTCGCGATATTATTAAACGTCCTGTAATCACTGAGCGTACAAGTGATATGATGGCTGAGAAGAAATATGTGTTTGAAGTTGAGCTCCGTGCAAACAAAACGGAAATCAAACTGGCTATTGAGCAAATTTTCAAAGTAAAAGTAACGAAAGTTAACACTTTGAGAATGCCAGCTAAGCCAAAACGCTATGGTCGTCATGCCGGTTATACATCGGAATGGAAAAAAGCGATTGTTTCGTTGAGCGCTGACAGCAAAGAGCTTGAATTTTTTGAGAGTGTGTAATTAACTTTTTCAAGTAAGGAGGAATCCAAGTGCCAATTAAAAAATATAAACCAACGTCACCTGCAAGACGTCACATGTCGGTTTCTACATTTGAAGAAATCACAACGTCAACACCGGAGAAATCGTTATTGGCTCCGTTGTTCAAGCACGCGGGACGTAATAACCAAGGTAAAATTACGGTTCGTCACCAAGGTGGTGGACACAAACGTAAATACCGGATTATCGACTTCAAGCGGAATAAAGATGGAATACCAGGTCGCGTTGCTACAATAGAATACGATCCAAATCGTTCGGCTAACATTGCTTTGATTCATTATGCTGACGGTGAAAAACGTTATATCATCGCTCCTAAGAACTTGAAAGTCGATGATAAAATCGAGTCCGGACCTAAAGCGGATATTAAAATCGGTAATGCTTTACCGCTTGAAAATATTCCTGTAGGTACAGTTATCCACAACATCGAATTGAAGCCTGGTAAAGGTGCTCAATTGGTTCGCGCTGCTGGTACTGAAGCTCAATTGCTTGGTAAAGAAGAAACTTATGTAACGATTCGTCTTACTTCCGGCGAAGTTAGAAAAGTTCTGAAAGTTTGCCGCGCAACTATCGGTTCTGTTGGTAACGAAGATTACGAATTGATTAAAGTCGGTAAAGCTGGACGCTCGCGCTGGTTGGGTCAAAGACCTGAAGTCCGCGGTGTTGTTATGAACCCTAACGATCACCCACACGGTGGTGGTGAAGGCCGTGCTCCTATCGGTCGTAAATCTCCAATGTCTCCATGGGGCAAACCGACTCTTGGTTACAAAACTCGTAAAAAAGGCAAAGCATCTGATAAATATATTGTTCGTCGTCGCACTAAATAATCGGATTCTAGCAAGGGTTGAAGAAAGGAGGAACGAAATATGGGTCGCAGTTTGAAAAAAGGTCCTTTCGTTGACGGCTATCTTATGAAGAAAGTTGAAGCGCAAGGCGACACTCAAAAGAAACAAGTTATTAAAACTTGGTCGCGTCGTTCGACTATTTTCCCGCAATTCATCGGATTTACTTTTGCGGTATACGATGGCAAAAAGCATGTACCGGTTTACGTTACAGAAGATATGGTTGGTCACAAACTTGGTGAGTTTGCTCCAACTCGTACTTACAAAGGTCATGATGATGACAAAAAAACGAGCAAGCGCTAAGGCTTTGCTTGTGTAGTAAGCAGTAAATGAGAGGAGGCACAACACATGTCAGAAGCAAAAAGTATTGCAAGATTCGTTCGTATTGCTCCCCGTAAAGCGCAGCTGGTTGTTGATTTGATCCGCGGCAAGCAAGTAGGAGAAGCAATTGCGATTCTGCGTCATACGCCAAGATCCGCTTCACCGATCGTTGAGAAAGTTTTGAACTCTGCCATTGCCAATGCTGAGCATAACTACTCCATGGATCCGAACAACTTGGTTGTATCACAAACATTTGTTAACCAAGGACCAACAATGAAACGGTTCCGCCCACGTGCAATGGGACGTGCTAGCCGTATTAATAAACGTACCAGCCACATTACAATAGTGGTATCCGAAAAATAAGGGAGGGATAACGTGTGGGTCAAAAAGTAAACCCAGTAGGACTTAGAGTTGGGATTATTCGCGATTGGGAATCGAAATGGTTCGCAGGCAAAGATTTTGGCGATCTTCTTATCGAAGATGTAAAAATCCGCGAGTACTTAAAGCAAAAGCTGAAAGATTCAGCTGTTTCACATATCGAAATCGAACGTGCTGCTAACCGTGTGAATGTTACCATTCAAACAGCTAAGCCTGGTATGGTTATCGGTAAAGGCGGAGCAGAAATCGAAGTTATTCGTAACTACATTGCTAATCTGTCGAACGGCAAAAAGATTCACATCAACATCTCTGAAATCAAAAATCCTGAATTGGATGCAATTTTGGTTGCTGAAAGCATTGCACAACAATTGGAACGTCGCGTTTCTTTCCGTCGTGCTATGAAGCAATCGATCCAAAGATCGATGAGAGCCGGAGCAAAAGGAATTAAAACAGCAGTAAGTGGTCGTTTGGGCGGAGCAGAAATCGCTAGAAATGAAGGCTACAGTGAAGGTACAGTGCCTCTTCATACATTGCGTGCGGATATTGATTATGGAACAGCGGAAGCTGCAACAACTTATGGTCGTATCGGTGTAAAAGTATGGATCTATCGCGGCGAAGTTCTTCCACCGGCTAAGAAAAAGGCTGTTACGGAAGGAGGCAACTAAGAATGTTAGTTCCTAAACGTGTAAAACACCGTAAAGAGTTTCGTGGCAAAATGCGTGGACGCGCTAAAGGCGGAACAGAAGTAAGTTTCGGTGAATTCGGATTGCAAGCTATGGAGCCTGCATGGGTTACCAACCGTCAAATCGAGGCTGCTCGTATCGCTATGACTCGTTACATCAAACGGGGTGGTAAAGTTTGGATCAAAATTTTCCCTTCGAAACCGGCAACACAAAAACCGCTTGAAGTACGGATGGGTAGCGGTAAAGGTAGCGTAGAGAAATGGGTTTGTGTTGTAAAACCAGGTAAGATTATGTTTGAACTTGCCGGTGTTAGTGAGGAAATTGCTCGTGAAGCATTACGTCTGGCTTCCCACAAGCTTCCGATCAAAACCAAGTTTGTTAAAAGAGAAGATGTAGGTGGTGAAGCAAATGAAGGCTAGTGAATTTCGCAACCTAACCACTGCTGAAATTGAACAAAAAATTGCCGGCTTTAAAGAAAGACTCTTTAGCCTCCGTTTTCAACTAGCTACCGGTCAACTGGAAAACCCAGTACAGATCCGGGAAGTCCGCAAAGAGATTGCTCGTGCAAAGACTGTTTTGCGTGAAAGAGAACTGGGGATCATTAGTTAATGAGTGAGAGAGGAGGATCTTCAATGAGTGAACGTAACGATCGTAAAACTCAAGTCGGTAAAGTCGTGAGTGACAAAATGGAAAAAACCATCGTTGTTGCTGTTGAAACGTACAAAAAACACGATCTTTATCACAAAAGAATTAAATATACGAAGAAATTCAAAGCGCATGATGAGAATAATGAAGCTAAAATCGGTGATGTTGTAAAAATTTCCGAAACACGGCCATTATCTAAAGACAAGCGTTGGAGACTGGTTGAAGTTGTAGAAAAAGGCGTTTTAGCATAAACAAATGATACCAAGCATCAATTCCGGAAGGAGGGTTTAAACAATGATTCAACCTCTATCTCGTTTAAAAGTGGCTGACAATTCAGGCGCAAAGCAATTAATGTGCATTCGTGTACTTGGTGGTACTGGTCGTCGTGTGGGTCATATCGGTGATTTGATTATCTGCTCGGTGAAAGAAGCAACACCAGGTGGCGTTGTCAAAAAGGGTGATGTTGTCAAAGCGGTAATCGTTCGTACTAAGAGTGGTGCACGCCGTAAAGATGGTTCTTACATTACTTTTGATGAAAATGCAGCAGTAATCGTTAAGGATGACAAGAGTCCTCGTGGAACTCGGATCTTTGGACCAGTTGCTCGTGAACTTCGCGATCGCGATTTCATGAAAATCGTTTCTCTTGCACCAGAAGTTATCTAATTCAACTGCTGCTTAGCAGCTGTACGATATAAGAAATTATGCTTACGAAGTTAGTGTTCTACGAACACTCTCAGGAGGTGGAAACTCAATGCCAAAGCAACCCAAGAAATTGGAGTCTCATAATAACAAATTAAATGTTAAAAAAGACGATAAAGTGTTCGTAATTACTGGCAAAGATAAAGGTAAAAAAGGCCGTGTAATTGCAGCATACCCTCGTGAAAATCGTGTGTTGGTTGAAGGTGTAAATATGATCAAGAAGCATAGCAAACCTTCTCAAGCTAACCCGCAGGGTGGTATTATCTCGCAAGAAGCGCCTATTCACGTGTCAAACGTGATGCTGATTGATCCTAAGAGCGGCCAACCTACCCGTGTAGGTTACAAAGTTCTGGATAACGGTACAAAAGTGCGTGTAGCTCGTAAATCCGGTGAAGTTATCGATTAATCGTAAAAGTTAGGAAAGGAGGTACATGAAAGATGGCAGCAAGGTTAAAAGATCGTTTTTTGAATGAAGTAACTCCTGCTTTGATGCAGAAATTCAGCTATACAACGGTTATGCAGGTGCCTAAGATTGAGAAAGTCGTCATTAACATGGGTGTGGGTGAAGCAGTTTCGAACTCCAAAGTGTTGGATGTAGCTGTTCAGGATCTTCAGTTAATTGCTGGTCAAAAGCCGGTTGTTACTAAAGCTAAGAAATCAATCGCAGGCTTCAAATTGCGTGAAAATATGCCAATCGGTGTAAAAGTAACGCTTCGCGGCGAGCGCATGTATCATTTCTTGGACAAATTGTTCAATGTTGCGCTTCCTCGTGTTCGTGACTTCCGTGGTGTTTCTTCTAAAGCATTTGACGGACGCGGTAACTATACATTGGGTCTTAAAGAACAGTTGATTTTCCCTGAAATCGAGTACGATAAAGTCGATAAAGTACGCGGTATGGATATCGTTATCGTAACTACAGCACAATCGGACGAAGAGTCCCGTGAGTTATTAACCCAATTAGGAATGCCGTTTACCAAATAAGGTACGGTACAACCGGAGGTGTAAAGTAAGTGGCAAAAACTTCAATGATCGTGAAGCAACAGCGCGCTCCTAAATTTAAGGTGCAGGCTTATACACGCTGCGAACGCTGTGGCCGTCCGCATTCGGTTCTTCGGAAGTTTAAAATTTGCAGAATTTGTTTCCGCGAATTAGCACACGCTGGGCAAATCCCTGGCGTTAAAAAAGCAAGCTGGTAATTACCCAAGTTTCGGGAAGGAGGTTCACATAAATGGTGATGTCAGATCCAATTGCAGATATGCTTACACGTATTCGTAATGCAAACGTAGTGCGTCATGAAACGGTTGAAATCCCTGCTTCGACGGTCAAAAGAGAAATTGCTGAGATCCTCAAAAAAGAAGGTTTTATCCGCGACGCTGAATATATCGAAGATAACAAGCAAGGAATTATCCGCGTATTCTTGAAATACGGACCTAACAATGAACGTGTTATTTCCGGTCTTAAAAGAATTAGCAAACCGGGCTTGCGTGTTTACACAAAAAGTCAAGAGGTTCCTCGCGTACTAGGCGGTTTGGGAATTGCGATTATTTCCACTTCTCAAGGCGTTATGACCGATAAAGAAGCTCGTCAAACTAAAGCTGGCGGAGAAGTTATCTGCTACGTTTGGTAATAAAGAATTTAAATGAACGGAGGTGCATACCATGTCACGTATTGGTCGCAAGCCCATTACAATTCCGAGTGAAGTAAACATCACTCTTGATAACACTGTTATTACGGTGAAGGGCCCTAAAGGTACTTTAACTCGTGAATTACACAGAGATATGAAGTTGGTAGTTGCAGAGAATGAAATTTCTGTAGAACGTCCTTCTGATAATAAATTACATCGTTCTTTACACGGTACTACAAGAAGCGTTGTTGCTAACATGGTTAACGGCGTAACTGCAGGCTTTGCAAAGAACCTTGAATTGGTTGGAGTTGGATACCGTGCTAACAAAACTGGGGATAAGCTGGTTTTGAACGTTGGTTATTCACATCCAGTTGAAATCACGCCGGAGAACGGTATCGAGTTTGATGTTCCATCAAACACGAAAATTACGGTTAAGGGTATCGATAAAGAATTGGTTGGCGCAGTTGCTGCAAAGATTCGTTCTGTTCGTGAGCCTGAGCCTTATAAAGGTAAAGGTATTAAGTACGAAGGCGAACGTATTCTTCGTAAAGAAGGTAAAGCTGGTAAGAAGAAATAAGCTTGCATAAATGCAGGATCATCCTTCATTTAAGTTGAAAGGAGTAAACCTCGAATGATTAACAAAAGCGACAAGAATAAAGCTCGTTTGAAAAGACATTTACGTGTCCGCAAGAAAATTCAAGGAACGACAGAACGTCCGCGCTTGAACATCTTCCGTTCATCCAAGCATATGTACGCACAATTGATCGATGATGTTAAAGGTGTAACGATTGCATCTGCTTCCACTCAAGATAAAGAGTTGAAAGAAAACATCGGCAATGGTGGTAATGCTGAAGCAGCTCGCAAGGTCGGAGCATTAATTGCAGAGCGCGCTAAGCAAAGCGGAGTAGAAAAAATCGTATTTGACCGCGGTGGATATTTGTACCACGGACGTGTAAAGGCATTAGCCGATGCAGCTCGTGAAGCGGGTCTTGAATTTTAATCGAACATATAAGGAGGTAAAATCACTTGCGTATTGATCCCAATACTTTAGAGTTAACAGAAAAAGTTGTTAACATTAATCGTGTATCTAAGGTAGTTAAAGGCGGACGTCGCTTCAGCTTTAGTGCACTAGTTGTTGTTGGCGACGGTAACGGCTGGGTAGGCGCAGGAATCGGTAAAGCAGGCGAAGTACCAGATGCAATTCGCAAAGGTATTGAAGATGCTAAGAAAAACCTGATTCATGTACCTATCGTTGGAACCACTATCCCTCACTTGGTTATTGGTAAATTTGGAGCTGGTAATGTTCTATTGAAACCTGCTTCCAAGGGTACTGGAGTGATCGCGGGCGGTCCAGTTCGTGCAGTCCTGGAACTTGCTGGTGTTGGCGATATTCTGACCAAATCTTTAGGATCTTCTAACTCAATCAACATGGTAAATGCTACACTTGAAGGCTTGCAGCGTCTGAAGCGTGCTGAAGAAGTTGCAAAGCTGCGTGGCAAAACTGTTGAAGAGATTTTAGGGTAGGAGGGATATCATGGCTAAACAATTGCAAATTACCCTCAAACGCAGCTTGATCGGTCGTCCAGAAACGCAACGTCGTACCGTAGTTTCACTCGGACTGGGTAAACTGAATTCAACTGTTATACAACAAGACAATGTAGCGATTCGCGGCATGGTTAATCAAGTAAGTCATTTAGTTGAAGTTATTGAACTGGAAGCATAAATTTGCTTTACAAAACGTATTAAGAGGAGGTGCAAACGATGAAATTGCATGAGCTTACTCCGGCTATCGGGGCACGTAAAGCCCGCAAGCGTGTGGGTCGTGGTATCGGTAGTGGTATGGGAAAAACGTCAACTCGTGGACATAAAGGACAAAATTCCCGCTCTGGCGGTGGTGTTCGTCCAGGTTTTGAAGGGGGACAAAATCCTCTATATCGTCGCTTGCCTAAACGTGGATTTACTAACAGATTCCGTAAGGAATTCGCTATTGTAAATCTGACTGAGCTTAACAAATTTGCAGCTGGTACTGAAGTGACTCCAGAAATTCTTCAAGAGTCCGGTATTATCAAAAATGCAAGAGATGGAATCAAAATCTTGGGCAATGGCGATCTTACTGTTCAGTTGAGTGTAAAAGCTAACAAGTTCTCTCAATCTGCGGTAGAGAAAATTCAGGCTGCCGGCGGTAAAACCGAGGTGATTTAATGTTACGTACCATATCCAATATTTTGAAAGTAGACGATCTGAGGAGAAGAATTTTCTTCACCTTAATCGTTTTGATCGTCTACAGAATTGGTGCTTTTATTCCGGTACCTAACATCAACACAGATATTATCAAACTTCAGGATCAAGCCAACACAGGTGGTGTGTTTGGTTTGATGAATACTTTTTCCGGTGGCGCATTGTTCCAGTTCTCGATCTTCGCGATGGGAATTATGCCTTATATTACAGCCTCGATCATAGTTCAGCTATTATCGATGGATGTAATTCCACGTTTTGCTCAATGGGCAAAAGAAGGTGAAGTAGGCAGAAAGAAGTTAGCGCAGATTACCCGTTACGGTACAATTGGATTAGGGATTATCCAGGCATTTGGTTTGGCGATCGGATTTAACCGAATCTACACAGGGTTAGTTGTGGATCCTACATTCACAACGTATGCTTTGATCGCAATCGTTCTGACAGCGGGAACTGCATTTCTGATGTGGTTAGGGGAACAAATCACTGAAAATGGAATTGGAAATGGTATTTCCATTATCATCTTCGCGGGGATTGTGGCTGCAATTCCAACTGGAATTTCACAGATCTACAAAACTCAATTAGCCGATGCTGGAGATGCACTGTTCTTGAATATTATCAAAGTAGTGCTCATCGTAGTTGTTATTATTGCGTTGATCGCTGGGGTTATCTTCATACAACAAGGCATTCGTAAAATTCCGGTGCAGTACGCAAAACGGGTCGTAGGTCGTAAGACTTATGGTGGGCAATCGACGCACATCCCTTTAAAAGTAAATGCAGCGGGTGTAATTCCAGTCATTTTTGCTTTATCATTACTTGTCTTTCCTCCAACACTGGCTAGTTTTTGGAGAGGTAATGTCGTAGCAGATTGGATCATTACGAATTTAAATTATACGGAACCACTCGGTATGGTTCTGTATGTACTATTGATCATTGGGTTCACCTTCTTCTACACGTTTGTTCAGATTAATCCTGAGCAGATGGCAGACCAAATGAAGAAAAACGGAGGTTACATACCGGGAATTCGTCCTGGGAAAACAACTTCTGTATATCTAACTAGAGTAATGACTCGCATTACTTTGTCAGGTGCACTTTTCTTGGCTGCAATCTCCATAGTTCCAATGGTATTGGGTGAGATTGCCGGTTTGCCGGCATCGGTTCGTATTGGTGGAACTTCCTTGCTGATTGTTATCGGTGTAGGATTGGAAACGATGAAGCAAGTTGAAAGTCAATTGATTAAACGTCACTACAAAGGTTTTATCAATAAATAGTAAATAGGTTCTGATAGTGAACTTTCACTATCGGCACCTATTGTTCTGGTTGCATCATTTGCTGTGATAGGGAGGAATCATTATGAACGTAATATTTATGGGTCCTCCTGGTGCAGGAAAAGGTACACAGGCGGAATCAATCGTCAATGAGTTTCAAATCCCGCATATTTCAACCGGCGATGCTTTTCGTTTGGCTATGAAGCAGGGGACGGCTCTTGGGTTGGAAGCAAAAAAATATGTGGATCAGGGTTTGCTTGTATCGGATGAAATTACGATTGGTATCGTAAAAGAACGGCTTCAGCTTCCTGATTGCAAGTCAGGATTTTTGCTTGACGGATTTCCAAGAACAATTGAGCAAGCGGAAGCACTTGATAAGATTATGGAATCTTTAGGATCAAGCATTGATCATGTTATAAACCTTCATGTCGATCGCAGCCTGCTTTTGGCTCGGTTAACAGGTCGCAGAATTTGTAGATCTTGTGGCGCTACGTATCATGTCTTGTTTAACCCTCCACATACTGAGAATGTATGTGATAAATGCTCAGGCGAATTGTACCAAAGATCAGATGATACCGAAGAAAAAGTAGGAACTCGGCTTGACGAGTATCTGAATAAAACAGCACCGCTTTTATCGTATTATCGTAACAAAGGAAATTTGCGTGAGGTTAACGGTGAGCAAGAAATAGGTACGGTTGCTGCACAAATCAGCTTACTATTGCGAGGTCAAGCGAAATGATCATTTGTAAATCTCCAGCTGAGTTGGACTTAATGAGAGAAGCAGGTCGAATTGTAGCCGAAACGCATCGCTTATTACAAAAGGCCGTTCAGCCCGATATTACAACCAAGGAGCTCGATCAAATCGCAGAAGGATATATTCGCAGTCAAGGAGCAATCCCATCTTTCAAAGGATACAACGGTTTTCCTGGAAGTATCTGTGCTTCAGTCAATGATGAATTGGTACATGGTATACCCGGACCGCGTAAGTTATTGAATGGTGATGTCATCAGTATTGATATCGGAGCTCAGTATAAAGGATATCATGGTGACTCAGCTTGGACTTATGGTGTTGGAACCATTTCGGATACTGCCAAGAAGCTTTTGGAGGTTACCGAGCAATGCTTATACAAAGGACTAGAGGAAGCTAAACCGGATGCTCGGTTGTATACAATTTCTCATGCTATTCAAAAGTACGTCGAGAACGAAGGTTTTTCAATTGTTCGAGAATATGTTGGGCATGGAATTGGCTCCAAATTACATGAAGAGCCGCAGATTCCAAATTACGGTTTACCAGAACGAGGACCTCGACTGAAGCCGGGAATGGTATTAGCGATCGAGCCTATGGTCAATGTCGGTGAACGTTACGTTAAGACACTGAAAGACAATTGGACGGTTGTTACAGTGGATGGCACACTGTGCGCGCATTTTGAGCATACCATTGCAATTACGCCGGATGGTTACGAAATTTTTACGAAAGCCTAAAGCGTAGGTGAGCCTTGTGAATTCGGTAAACAAACCACAGCTTGGACAAATAGTTAGGATTATTCGCGGCAACGATTCCGGGAAGTACGCTGTCATCATAAATGTCGAAGACCAACGATTCGTGTGGATTGTAGACGGCGACAAACGGAGATTCGACCAGCCTAAGAAGAAAAATATACTTCATCTCGAGTTGTTACCTATAGTTAGCAGCGAAGTTGTGGAAAGCATGAGCGATAGCGGTCGTGTGACTAATAGTAAATTACGCTTTGTAATCAATAAGGTTGTGAACCAAATTCAATCAGAAGCACAAGAGAAAGGAGAATGACTGTGGCCAAAGAAGATGTTATTGAAGTTGAAGGTACAGTGATTGAACCTCTTCCGAATGCAATGTTTAAAGTGGAGCTGGAAAACGGTCATAAGATACTTGCTCACGTATCCGGTAAAATCAGAATGCACTTTATCCGGATCTTGCCTGGAGATAAAGTAACGGTGGAACTTTCACCTTATGATTTGACTAGAGGCCGTATAACCTATCGTTTTAAATAAATGTATGAACATATATACCCATGCCTACGCAGATAGCTCACTAAAGCCATCTCGGCTCATGCTTACGAAGACCGTTTTCTCTTGAAAACTCTTAGGAGGTAATAAAAATGAAAGTTAGACCGTCGGTTAAGCCGATTTGTGAGAAATGCAAAGTCATTCGTCGCAAAGGCAATGTAATGGTTATTTGCGAAAATCCGAAGCACAAACAAAAACAAGGTTAAGGAGGTGCTTGTATAAATGGCACGTATTGCTGGTGTAGACTTACCTCGTGAGAAGCGCGTGGAGATTGCCCTGACATACATTTTTGGTATCGGTAAAACAACATCTCAAAAGATTTTGGCCGAAACAGGTGTGAGTGCAGTAACTCGCGTTCGCGATCTGACCGAAGATGAAGTAAGCAAGCTTCGTGATGCTATTGACAAAACTGTCAAAGTAGAAGGCGATCTTCGTCGTGAAATTGCCCTGAATATTAAACGTCTAATCGAAATTGGTTGCTATCGTGGTGTTCGTCACCGTCGCGGCTTACCTGTTCGTGGTCAACGTACTAAGACAAATGCGCGTACACGTAAAGGTCCTCGTCGTACTGTAGCTAATAAGAAAAAATAGTAAAGGGGGTTAACACTCAAAATGGCTAAACCTAAAAAAGTTGTTCGTACGAAACGTCGTGATCGGAAAAACATTGATACCGGAGTAGCACATATCCGTTCAACGTTTAACAATACCATCGTAACTATTACCGATCCTCACGGTAATGCAATCTCTTGGGCAAGTGCTGGTAACATGGGCTTTAAAGGTTCACGTAAAAGCACACCGTTTGCTGCACAAATGGCTGCAGAAACCGCAGCTAAAGCGGCAATGGAGCATGGGATGAAAGTCGTTGAAGTTATGGTTAAAGGTCCAGGAGCTGGTCGTGAAGCAGCAATTCGTTCGCTTCAAGCAGCTGGTCTGGAAGTTAACCTGATCAAAGACGTAACTCCTGTACCTCACAACGGTTGCCGTCCTCCAAAACGTCGTCGTGTCTAATTGAGATTACGAAGAGTGGTATATTTATCCAAAAGTTGACAATACTATGTGGATAAGAATACTGCACGTTTTATGCGTCTTAAGTTATCCAGAGGGAAACGACGTTTTGAAGGAGGGTTATCATTGATCGAAATCGAAAAGCCGAAAATAGAAACCGTAGCACTAAGCGAAGAGGGCACTTACGGTAAGTTTGTTGTAGAGCCTTTGGAAAGAGGCTATGGAACAACTTTGGGAAACTCGCTGCGCAGAATCTTGCTGTCCTCCTTACCGGGGGCGGCGGTTACCTCGGTTCAAATCGACGGAGTGCTGCACGAGTTTTCAACCGTTCCTGGTGTTAAGGAGGATGTCACAGAGATCATCCTTAACTTAAAAGGACTTTCGCTTAAAATTCATTCCGACGAGGATAAAGTGTTGGAAATTGACGCTGAAGGCGAAGGAGCGGTCGTAGCTGGCGATATTCGTGGTGATAGTGATGTAGAAATCCTTAATCCGGACTTACACATTGCTACACTTTCATCCGATTCCCGTCTTCATATGCGAATTCATGCAAATCGTGGACGTGGATATGTACAAGCGGATAAGAACAAGAAAGAAGAACAGCTTATCGGTTTAGTGCCGATTGATTCGATTTATACTCCGATCACTCGTGTCAATTACAATATCGAAAATACTCGCGTAGGCCAGGTTACCAATTATGATAAACTGACTCTTGAAGTGTGGACCGATGGAAGTATTCGACCTGAAGAAGCTGTAAGCTTGGGCGCCAAAATTTTGACTGAGCATTTGATGCTATTCGTTGGCTTGACTGACGAAGCTAAGGATGCTGAGATCATGGTTGAAAAAGAAGAGGACAAAAAAGAGAAAGTGCTTGAGATGACTATCGAAGAGCTTGATCTTTCCGTTCGTTCTTACAACTGTTTGAAGCGCGCGGGTATTAATACCGTACAAGAGTTGATTACGAAAACCGAAGAAGATATGATGAAGGTTCGTAATCTTGGACGCAAGTCCCTTGAAGAAGTTCAAGAGAAGCTCGAAGAGCTGGGTCTTGGTCTTCGAATGGAAGACTAGACGTCAACGATCATTAAGCATAAGGAGGTTACACATACAATGGCACAACATCAAAAGTTAAGTCGTGATTCCAGTTCACGTAAAGCATTATTTCGTGACCTAGTAACGGATCTGTTCATTTATGAGCGTATTCAAACGACAGAAGCTAAAGCAAAAGAATTACGTTCTATTGCAGAAAAATTAATCACTTTGGCAAAACGCGGAGATCTTCACGCACGTCGTCAGGTGGCTTCCTTTGTTCGCCGCGAAGCAGCGAATGAAAATCAGGATGCTATCCAAAAGCTGTTTGCTGATCTGGCTCCTCGCTATGCGGAACGTCAAGGCGGTTATACACGTATCTTAAAGCTTGGACCACGCCGCGGCGACGCAGCACCAATGGTATACTTAGAGCTAGTAGATCGTGCATAAAGGGATTGGAAAGGGTGGACAGGATCTTATGATTCTGCTGAAGCCCTTTTTTTTGTAGCCTCAGCTTATGGATATGAGACGGAGGTTAGCCTTGAGAAATATATGCATGACCGTAAGCTATGACGGAACGGCTTATCACGGCTTTCAAACACAGCCAAGCAACAACACGATTCAGGACATTCTGGAGCGTGCTATACGTTCTCTGACGGGTGAGACGATCAAAATAACCTCTTCTGGACGTACTGATGCAGGTGTTCATGCCAGATGTCAGGTTATCAACTTTTTCACTTCTTCCCCGATTCCTCTCGTTCGTTGGTGCTTGGCTTTAAATACGCTTCTGCCTGCTGACATTATTGTCAGTAACGCAAAGCAGGTCGCTGATAATTTCCATTCAAGACGTAGTGCAGATCGCAAAACCTACCGATATACGATCCGTTGCGGCAAACACCCTGATTTATTTCGTCGTAACCAGGAATACTTCCATCCTACACGCTTGAATACGGAAGCGATGCAATCAAGTCTAGCCTGTTTGATTGGTGAGCATGACTTTACGTCGTTCTGCTCAATTCGTTCTACCAAGAAATCCAATATTCGGACGATTTATAACCTTACATTGGAATGTGAACCGATGGATCCCATTTTGCAATCATATGGTATTCATATTCATGTGACCGGAAATGGTTTTTTATACAATATGGTTAGAATTATTGTGGGTACGCTGATCCAGATCGGAGAAGGGAAACGATCGGCTGACGCGATGAGCGAGATATTGGCTTCGCGAGACCGTGCTTTGGCCGGGCCAACCGCCATGCCTCATGGCTTGGTGCTTTGGGAAGTTTTATATGAAAATGATGAGATTAGATCTTGATTTAATCTATTGTACGTAGTATAATACATCTTGGCGTTTCTTGATCGGCTAACCCACGGCCCCGGATCAAGCAGGAGCCGTTTAAACCATATTAATTAGTTATGATACAGATAAATTGGATGATGAGATGACAGGTTGTCTCGGTATCAAAGCGAAACTGTGTCATCAATCAAGCACCGATATGCAAAATGTTTAGGAGGAACAACGAATGCGCACGACATACATGGCTAAGGCCAATGAAGTAGAACGCAAATGGTACATTGTTGACGCTACAGATAAAACTCTGGGTCGTCTTGCAAGCGAAGTAGCAGCATTGATTCGCGGCAAACACAAACCACAATTCACACCTCATGTGGATACAGGAGATTTTGTTATCGTCATCAATGCAGAGAAGATCCATTTAACAGGTAAGAAATTGCAAAACAAAATGTACTACCGTCACTCCATGTACACAGGCGGTTTGAAAGTAACATCCGCTCAAGACATGATTGCCAACAAACCAGAACGTGTCCTTGAATTGGCTATTTTCGGAATGCTTCCGAAAAACCGTTTAGGTGATGCAATGAAAACAAAACTTAAAGTATATGCAGGATCCGAACACCCGCACCAAGCACAACAACCAGAAGTCTGGGAACTTCGCGGTTAGTTAAAAGGAGGCTATCTTGTGGCACAGGTTCAATACTATGGAACAGGTCGTAGGAAGCATTCGGTAGCTCGCGTACGTCTAGTACCAGGCGAAGGCCGAATTGTGATCAACAAACGTGAATTGGATGAGTATTTTGGTTTAGAAACATTGAAGCTTATCGTTAAGCAACCATTGAATCTTACAGAAACTTTGGGTCAATACGATGTATTGGTTATTGCTAACGGTGGAGGTATCTCTGGACAAGCAGGAGCAATCCGTCATGGTATTTCTCGTGCATTGCTGAAGGTAGATCCAGAATTGCGCGGATCTTTGAAAAAAGCGGGTTTTCTAACTCGTGATCCACGTATGAAAGAGCGTAAAAAATATGGATTGAAAGCCGCTCGTCGTGCTCCTCAGTTCTCCAAGCGTTAATATACAATCAAAAAAGTCTTTCTACCGTTATGGTGGAAAGGCTTTTTTTTGTATGCTTTTGCATATCGATGTAGGAGATGTTTTCAAACATTTCACCCAAAGAAAAATTTAATTTGACAAAAAGTATGGTTTCTTTATAATGAAATTATACTAAGAAAACGCATTAATATACTCGGAATAATTTTATGGGAGGAATTGAAATGAATTTATTTGAAAAAGAGCAATGGATCCAGGAAGCTGCAGAGCATTATGAGAATCAATCAGCTGAAACATTGATCGAGTTAGCTGTTGAGAAGTTTCCTAATATCACTTTAGCCTGTAGTTTCGGCGCAGAGGATGTAGTGTTAGTTGATATGCTGCAGAAGCTGAGTCCGAAAACAGACATATTTTATTTAGATACAAATGTTCACTTTCAAGAAACCTACGAAACACGTGATAAATTACAGCAGCACTACGGGTTGGAATTTGTTCAAGTGCTACCCAAGCTAACTCTAGAAGAACAGGCTGCACAGTTCGGTGACGAGCTCTGGAAAAGCAGCCCAAATCAATGCTGCAACATTCGTAAAGTTGATCCATTAACGGATATTTTGAAAAATTACGATGCGTGGATTACAGGGATTCGTCGGGATCAAGCGCCTACACGTGCTAATTCCAAAAAAGTCGAATATGATACGAAGTTTGGTTTGGTGAAATTCAACCCATTAGCTAGTTGGACAAGTGAAGATGTGTGGAATTATATCCATAAAAATAATGTTTTGTATAACCCATTACATGACAAAAATTATCCAAGCATTGGGTGCACGCACTGCACACGTCAGGTAGCAGATGGCGAAGATCCTCGTGCAGGACGTTGGGCTGGGAATGAAAAAACCGAATGTGGACTCCATAAATAAAGACAAAAGAGATTTACAACCAATGACTGAAACGATTCAGTCTCATGGAGGCACACTGATCAACCGTATTGTAGAAGGGACCTGAAAGAGAGCGTCTGCTGGAGCTTGCCAAAACTTTGTATCCACTCAAAATCAGTGCATGGGCTATCTCGGATCTGGATTTGATTGGTGTGTTTGGCGTTTTCGCTGCTGACAGGCTTTTTGGGAGAAGAGGATTATCATTCTGATGTTGATCGGATGCGCTTGGCTGATGGTACCGTATGGAGTATTTCCGTTTACTCTTCCGGTTGAGGCTCATATTGGAGAAGGTTTTTCAATCGGTTAGCAAATCGCACTGTTTGGGGAATTGGATGACGTAGTATATGGCATTCTGGACGTTCAAAGTGTCTTTAGCGTGGACCATAAGCAAGAAGCAGTAAAAGTGTTTAAAACAGGTGATTCCGCCCATCCAGGCGTCCAAAAATTGTTTTCCCGTCTTTCTACTAACCAAGGTGGATCCGTACAGGTATTAAACAGATTTAAGGCATCAAGCAATACTTGTCCTCATGACGCGTCTGAGCACCTGCATTTGTCGGGAACCAAAGTTCGCGCATTGCTGCGTGATGGACAATGTCCACCGGTTGAATTTACACGGCCAGAAGTAGCAGAAGTATTGATCGAGGGTATGAAAGAGCCGAAATATCAAGTGTAATGAAACAGAATAACGTATACAGGCTTAAGGTATATTTGTCCACATCAACCCATATAGATGATACAGAATCTATAGGGACTTGAGGTGGATTTTTGATGTGGAGAAGAAGGAAACGAATCGTGATATGGCTGACGCTGCAAAGCGGTTTAAAGATTGCGTTATCGGCCCTGCTCATCGCCCTGATGCTTATCATGTTTACTTACGAATTGCCTGCAACCAAAACTTGGACATACTGGACGATGCCCTTATCCGGAAAGACCATTGCGCTTGACCCAGGTCATGGAGGTCCTGATGGAGGAGCGGAAAGCAAGGATGGAACCATAGAAAAGGACATTAATCTGAATATTGCGCTGCACCTCCGTGACTATTTGCAGGAGGCCGGAGCCATTGTCGTTATGACACGTGAGGACGATAAGGATTTAGCGGATTCTACGACCAAGGGCTATAGTAAAAGAAAAACAGAGGACCTTATGAATCGTGCGCAATTTATTAATCAAAAAAAAGCCGATCTATTCCTGAGTGTCCATGTTAACAGCATACCTTCGGTAAAATGGTCAGGGGCACAAACGTTCTACTATCCTAACCATAAAGACAGTATTGTATTAGCGACATTCATTCAGGAGGAACTCAAAACCAATCTGAACAATACAGATCGTATCGCGAAGCCGGTCGGTAATGTATTCTTGTTAAAGACTTTGCAAATGCCAAGCGCCTTGATTGAGGTTGGCTTTCTGTCGAATCCAGCAGAGGCTGAAAAGCTGAAAAGCCGCAATTATCAAAAAAAGCTCTCCGCGGCTATATATCAAGGTGTACTTAGATATTACTCAGGTGAAAAAGTGGGTTTATAAACAAACTATGTTATAATAACACTTGAGGTTGAATACAGATTGCTGGGGTGAGTCCATGGTTACGAAGGAACAATTATTAGATGCGGTCCGCTCGATTCATGATCAGGAATATTTGCTGGATTTGGTAGAATTGCATTTTATTCGGGATATGGTTATTAAAGAAGAACGTGTTTCGGCTACGGTATTATTGTCCAATGAAAATGAAGATTACAGGATAAATTTAGAAAATCAAATTACAGCTGCTTTTCAAAAGGTAGGAGCTCAAGAGGTGCATTTACGGTTTCGGGGGCTGTCTGAATTTGATCGGAATGAAGCTTCACGTAAAGTACAGGGGGCTGCTTCGGCAAGTAAGCAAGCAGAAACGCCTAAAGAACCTGTTGCTGATGCGGCAAACACACCTGCACGTAATATTCTAGATCCTGCAGAGGGTGTGCAGTTCATTGCCGTTGCAAGTGGTAAAGGGGGAGTGGGGAAATCCACGGTTACCGTTAACCTGGCTGCGGCGCTTGCAAGATTGGGCAAAAAAGTAGGTCTCATTGACGCCGATATTTATGGTTTCAGCGTACCGGATATGATGGGCATCTACCATAAACCTGAGCTTGTTGACAATAAAATCATACCGATTGAGCGATTTGGCGTTAAGGTTATTTCAATGGGCTTTTTCGTAGAAGATAATACTCCAGTCATTTGGCGTGGTCCGATGCTTGGCAAAATGCTGCGAAACTTTTTCCAGGAAGTAAATTGGGGAGATGTCGAATACGTCCTGTTGGATTTACCGCCGGGTACAGGTGACGTTGCCTTGGATGTACACCAAATGATCCCGCAGAGTAAAGAAATTATTGTCACGACTCCGCATGCTACTGCGGCGTTTGTAGCTGCTAGGGCTGGGGCTATGGCTATACATACGGAACACGAAATCATCGGAATTGTGGAGAATATGTCTCATTACAATGATTCCAGTGGTGAAAAGGCTTATGTATTTGGTAGAGGCGGTGGCGGTAAGCTGGCTGAAGAGCTTCACACAGAGCTGCTGGCCCAAATCCCTTTGGGTGCGCCTGATAATCATCCTGCAGAGCCTGATTATTCACCATCGGTTTACAAAGCCGAATCCGAGACCGGTAAATTGTATACAGAACTGGCACAAAAGGTTATGACTAAATAAAACAACAGACCGTCCAAACCATCGGACGGTCTTTTTTGCTGCTTGCTGGCTTGAATTGCCGCTATCCTCGTTTTATTTCTTCTGATTACCGTTGGTTTCCTGGGAACCGCCGCTTTTACCTTCACCACCTGAACCTGAACCAGATTCTGAACTTTGCTGCTTAGGTTGTGATTCTTCTTCAAGCACCTTTTTCATAACGTTCATTAAATCTAGACGAAACAGCGGGCTTTGCATGGATTCTTGAATGACGGTTTTGGTTTGCTGTCTATAAGGTGTGCTTTTCATCGTATCCAATAGCATTTTTTCGAAATCAGGATTTTTCATGGTACCGACCAGTGCTTGCTGGTATTCAGGGTCTTTCATCAGATCCTTTTGCAGCTGCTTCATTTCCTTTTGGATCGCCTTAGCAAATTCACCAGCAAATTTGGGATCCGTTATGACGGTTTGTAGAAATTTATTATTGCTCGTATCGGTTAGCACATCTTTAACGGCAAGCTGTATGTGCTGAGCATCGCCTGCAGACAGCAGCTTTAACTGGCCTCCATCCTGTGCGGCTGCTTTTTGTGAAGCGGTAAGTATTGCTTTTTGGCCATCTTCGGTTTTTAAAATGTCGAGTACCATCGTTTTTGTATCTTTATATCCACCGTTTTGCGCTTGTGAGGAACTGCTGTCCGAGCCGCAAGAAGATAATACCATCCCAATAAGAATGAGAAAAACTGCCTTACGCAACCATTGAGATTTCATGACTTCGTGGCTCCTTTCATGGTTTGTTGTGTGTAGTATTCGCCAAAATGCCTTATTTGCAATCCCCTCCCCATTAGCTTTTTATTGAGAAGGTTGGTACAATTAGCATCAGAAAAGATGTATGCTGGGGGTAAAAGCTGTGACATTACGCAAATGGTTTTATTTATTCTGGACAACACTTGTAATTGGAGCTGTTGCAGCTTTAATTATCGGATTTATTCTTCAATCCAACGATCAAAAGTTAAGTGTGCTCAATGGCAATGAAATTGGCTTTAACATGATTACGATGCTGCTTGGTGGGGCTATGATCAGCGTGCTCAGCCAGATGGGTTTTTTCTCTTACTTGATTGTTCGCTTCATAGTTATGGGTATGATAAGAGCTAAATGGATTACAGATACACTGCAGTTGATCTGCATCCTCATTGCTTTGGTCGATTTGGTGTTTCTGAGACATGTAGATACGCAGGAAGGCTGGCTTTCCTACATGCTGCTGCCTCTTATATTACTGATTGTGGCGTTTACCACTTCTTGGTGGAAAGTAAAGCTGACGAACCGGAACGGTTTCATTCCTACGCTATTTTTTATGACGGCTGTAACAGCGATCGAAGCAGTACCGGCACTCAGGATCAATAGTGCAGCTTCAACTCTCTTTATGATGATCCCTTTGCTTGCTTGTAATGCATGGCAAATATTGATTTTATCCAAAGTGCTAAAAACAAACAAAGAGCCGCTGTGACGGCTCTTCTTCTTTTTCAATCGTTGGATAACTGTGAATTACTGAAGTTGTTTCAAGGCCTGATCTTCGACTGGGGGCTTGTTACGAACCTCTGTTTGCTTCATCATCTCACTGACTGTGACGAACTCATAGCCTTTGGCGCGAAGCTGATCAATAATGACGGGTAGTGCTTCGTGAGTTTGTTTGACAGAATCGCTGGCATGCATAAGTACAATGTCCCCAGGGTGAGCCTTGGAAACCACACGATTGATAATATTATCGACTCCTTTATTCATCCAGTCCATAGAATCCGTATCCCACTGTATGACCGTATAATTGAGTTCGTTAGCGATGCGTAGCACTCTTTTGTCAAAGTCGCCGTTGGGCAACCGGATCAGATTCGGGCTTTTACCGGTAACCTGATTTAATATTTGGTTGGCTGTTTGAATTTGAGTGCGAATTTCCTCGTCATTTAAGCTGCTGTAGTTAACATGCTTATGACCGTGACTTCCAATTTCCCAACCACCTTTGGCGATCCGCTGTACCATCTCGGGATGATCTTTACTCCAGGGTGAGGATAGAAAGAAGGTAGCATTTTTAACTCCTTTGTCCTCAAGGATTTTAAGTATAGGTTCAGTTCGTTTGTCTCCCCAGCTGATGTCAAAGGTAAGCGCAATCCATTTTTTTTCGGTTTGAACACTGTAAATGGCGGCGGGCTCACTTTGTGAAAAGACGGTTACTTGATCTCGTTCCGAATAAATAATACCGATTGCAAAAATGACAGCTACAGCAATAATAAAAACTTGCTTGATTTTTTTCCCGTTCACCACATAAAAATAATTCATGATCCTAACCTCCCGGCAGCCCTGCTTACCAAGAAGGGCTTGTATATTTTGCATTTAGTAAAGTGTATGCTGGGACAAGAAAGATATGATAAGAGCTTGGCTACAAAAATCTATACGTAAACGCAGGAGGAAGAGAAAATATGAACAATATAAAAACACAACTCAAGCTGATGAAGCATTATTTTATCGCGGCTACGCTTGTATTTATTGTTGGGCTCGTACTTGGAGCGGGATATTCGGATTCATTCCAGGTCTTTATGGATGAGCAGCTGAAAGCTGTAGAGAAGTTAGCACAATCGATTGCTAATAAACCTAATCAGCAGTTGTCGCTCTTTTGGCTGATTTTATGGAATAACGTATCCAAGACATTGCTTATTATTGGCTTTGGGGCTTTTTTTGGAGTATTACCACTGTTTTTCCTGCTATTAAACGGAATGCTTCTTGGTTATATAGGGGCTATGTCTGCGCACAAAGAATCGCTGCTGTTTCTCATTAAAGGGATTGTCCCCCATGGCATTATCGAAATTCCGGCTATCATCATTGCAGCTGCCTTTGGTTTGCGACTGGGTGTTCTGATGATGAAGTTATTAGTTGGGCTCATTAGTCCCAATAGACCCAACGCTTATAAAGAAGAGCTGCTTGGTTTTGCTAAAGCAATCGTTCCTGTCGTCATAGTGCTTGTTGTTTCATTAACAGTAGCAGCGTTGATAGAAAGTACAGTTACCTATTGGCTTGTGAAAAGTTAACACGTATACCGCATAAAAAAACTAAATATGTGCATAACAGTAAAACAGATGAGCTGTTTCACTGGCTTAGGCATGCAGATGTAGAGCGCTTAATAATTTTGATGAACCAGTGCTTTAACATCGCATGCTTTTTGGCGTCTGCAAATGGCTACGATAACTTCAGATGAAAGGGGCATTAAGTCTGATGCTCGGATTTTTGTTTAATGCAAGGGAATGCAGTGAGCTTGATTATGTGTTAAAAAAAGAATTGGACGAAATGCTGTTCGATTTGAATGATAAGAAATTGGATAACGAAATCAAAAAAGCGATTGAATCGCGCTATAAAGTGATTTTCAGGATGTATGCAAGGCTGGCTTCTCCGAGAGAAATATCAAAATATGCGAGGAATAAAATGCAGCGTTAAAATAATTGAAATCAAATGCTTGACTTATACTGCAGCAGTATGATACATTACATCTCGCCGCTAAAAACGGTACAAGCATTAAACGAAACAAAGCAAACTTGATTTTCTTAATTTGAAAAAAAAGCTTGCAATGAAGTAGACTAGTGTGGTATATTAAAAAAGTCGCCGCTAAAATTAATTGGTAATAATAATTAAATGAAGCGAGCGCGTGAATACTTTTCAAAATCATTTGTCCTTTGAAAACTGAATCAACGAGTGAGTAAATTAGCAGTACAAGAGAATGCAAATTCTCGCCAGCAAGACGAATGAGTGCAATTCAAGTTCTACCTTAATGGAGAGTTTGATCCTGGCTCAGGACGAACGCTGGCGGCGTGCCTAATACATGCAAGTCGAGCGGATTGTTCCTTCGGGAACAGTTAGCGGCGGACGGGTGAGTAACACGTAGGCAACCTGCCTGCAGGATCGGGATAACTACCGGAAACGGTAGCTAAGACCGGATAAGTGATTTTGACGCATGTTGAGATCAAGAAACACGGAGCAATCTGTGACCTG
>NZ_FOTE01000028.1 GCF_900114475.1 Paenibacillus sp. 1_12
CTTCAATAACGTTAGAAGGAACAGGAGCTGCTCCATTTACACCTGTATACCAAGGAGAGTTCTGTTTAACTCCACGGTATCCTTTAGGCTAATGGTTAGGGCGAAATATCAAGAAAATCCTTTCGTGAATCAAAGTACGGCTCTATCGCATACGATGCGACTAGAGCCGTCTCTTCCCGTTCCTCAGTCCAAGATCTGCGATTGACAGGGATACTTATAGGGGTCCCGCCACACGCCCATCAAGCTAAAATTTTCGAATACCCCCAAAACGAAAATAAGCCATCCTTTATTTACAAAAAGAATGTTGACAAGAACTCAATGTCATAAAGTGGTATATTTAACATACTCATTCAAATCATCTGAATTTGCAATATTAATTTGCAGTAAAGCATTAATTTCTGCGTGGGTTAATCGATTAGAACTTGTTTGGTTGCCGGTTGCCACAGATTCATTAATCCTATTCCTACCTTAACTGACAACATTATAGTCTCCGTCAACAAGCACAGCTCCAATCGGTATAGAACCATTGCAATGAGAACATGATGTTGAGGATTTTTGGCGATGAGGCGTAGAACTTCAACAATCTTGGCCGTTCTCATCGAAACAATACCCCATCCAGCTAGCCATGGGGCTAAATCTTAAGTGTTATCCGTTAGCTCAATTGCAACTCGTTATTTCTCCCAAAGCTCGACCAGTCGACCATCAGGATCTTCAATCCAAATAAACTTTCCAAATTCACTAATCTCTTTTTTCTTTGCAAGAGGTACACCAATATGCTCAAGATGCTTAATAGTCTCGTTTAGATTATGTACTTGGAAATTTAACATCACTTGTTGTTCTGTTGGAAAATAACTGTCATTCTCGGTAAAGAAAGAAAAGATAGTCTCATTTCCTAATTGGGGTTTTATCACAGTTCCATTCCAGTTTTCTATTTCAATCTTCAATACTTCACTGTACCATTTTTTTATATCTTCAAGATTCTTCGTTCTCCAAAATATTCCTCCAAAACCTTTTATCATCGTACCTAACTCCTGTCTGTCATCAAATTAATAGCTATCCGATTACATTAGTTATTCGAGATTTAAATTTAAGTTCCTTTTTCAACTATACTCCTGTTACTTCAATAAACAAAATAGGAGCTTCCCAAAAAACAATTCCCTCCACTATTGTGTTTCGTTAGCAGCAGATTGTTTTACTTCATAACTATGGCTATCTTCAACATCTCTTCCTTGGTAAGAATTAAGCTATTCATACGTATGAAAGTGTCATTTTCAATCCACCACAGATCACCACCTTTGGGCTGAGTGGGCATAAACCGTCCCTGATGTCCATTCACGTATAGTATCTCACCACTCAAATCGGGTAAAAATTTTTCAGCTGTCAGTTGATGAATTTGATTTCCTGTTGGATCAATTCTTATTTCCTCTTTTGTTACATATCCCGATGCTTTGAACTGCTCGATACCCAACATATATGATTCGTCTTTATCGAAATAATGCAACCTAACTTTAGTAATTGGCTTTGTTATTTCCAACGGGTACGGATATTTAATTTCTAAAGTCCAATTAGATGGTATTTTTGCTGGAAGCAGCAACTTAAAAGTTGTTATCTCCTTAATTTTTTTTAAGGTTTCAGAATCAGTTTTCTGGTATTTGGGGTTGGCATACACATTAGAAACTGAAATTCCTAAAGTAAGAACAAAGGTTAAAATATTTTTAAGTTTCATTTTTTACCTCAAGTTTTAGAGGTATCTTTCCCATAAATTGTTAAACTATTCTGTCCCTAGCGTAATGAGGCTGCCGCTCGGTACCGCGACGGACTCGTCCTGGTTGTTTATTCCTACCAGGTCACTGATTTATCAATTATAACGCCATCCGTCTCGACCCATTGGCGGAGTGCCTGCCTGGACTTGAATTACGATGAAATACAGATCGCCAATACCCTTATTGCATAGAGTGCGTTCTCCTTCAGGTGCAACGCGAACCGTCGTTCCTTCAGTGACATCAAAAATCTGTCCATTCACCTAGAACTGACCTTGGGAATGGTTACAGCGACCATAAGAACCGCAATGAGGATCATGTTCTTGACACTGACAATGACAAGTATAGTTTGAGCCAAGACGAGTCAATTTATTTGATTCGTTCTGCCAAGTCTAAAATAATTCCCTCTGGCACACGACAGTAGCATAACTTATATCTTTCTTCATAGTTTTGTATCTCACTAAAGATTTCCATACCTTTCTTTTTCAATTTGCCAACGACGGCTTCAATATGTTCAACAGCATAAGCAATATGCCAGATACCATATCCCCTGATTCGAGCATTCTCTATGCTCAACTCTTCTGCAGTCGTTTTACTGATTCCCGAACTACAAAGTCGATTTGAGTATGAATCCCTTATCAAAAGCCGCATTAACAAAGCATTCACAAGTACATTGACTGAATTCATTCAGTGGATTATATTCATACCATCCTAATGAAGCGAATTTATACGGAAGGTATTTATGAAAAAAAAGACTTTAATCATTACAGGAGGCAATTCTGGGTTGGGATATCAGTGTGCAAAAAAAATCGCTAAGTGTGTGTTTTAAGAGCGCTGGGTGTCATCCACCAAAAAAATAATGACTACTAAAAGGTCTACCAATCAACTCCATGCTCGCCTTAAACTTGTACTCTTAAATTAAGATTCGCTTTTCGAATCGGTAAACCCCGTCACTTGTTCGTGTAAGGTCTGAAATTTGCATATGCTCTCCTCTTCCCTGCCTGCCAACTCCACTTCTCTAAATAAATTCCATTAAATTCCATTAATGTAAAATGGATGTCACCACAACACCATTTCCGGACACAAATATATTGAGCCATTGGAGGTGCTCTTGTACTTATGACGATCCAATCCGAACATACATTGGCTATACCTACGAACGGTAGCATCAAGGAATCACTTACTATAGAAACAGTTCGCTTGGCAAACCTGATTAGTGGCCATGCTCCATATGATGGTACCTTTAGCCAGCGTATTCCTGGTTTGTCCGTGAGCCGTTATTCTCAAGCAAATAAGGACGATGTGAAATCTTTCGACTTGCCCTCAATGTTAATTGTTGCACAAGGAGCTAAGACAGTGACAGTAGAGCAAGAGGTCTATCAATTCAATCAATCGCAAATACTTATGCTTCCAGTTGCTCTGCCGATTGCTTTGAAGGTCACACACGCTAGCCTCTTCGAACCTTATCTAAGTGTGAAACTGGTTCTTGACCCGCATAAAATTGCTGAGTTAGCCCTCAGGGTATATCCACATGGTGTGCCTGCCGTAACAAAATGGAGTTCCGGTTATATTCTTAGCGCCGATGTAGGAATGATTAACGCTGCATCAAGACTTGTAGAATGTTTGACCAATACCAGCGATGCTAAATTGCTCGGCCCCCTTGTAATGGAGGAGATTTTGATACGCGTCCTACGCAGCCCTATTGGATCTAGGATCGCTAAAATTGGTTTTGCAGGTTCGGAAGCGCATCTAGTTACGAAAGCGGTTGCTTGGCTCCGCAATAATTTCTCCCATCAAATGAAAGTTGCGAAATTGGCTGAAATGGCACATATGAGTGAGTCCACTTTTCGTGTGCATTTTAAGTCCATGACTTCAATGAGTCCATTACAATACCAAAAAGCACTTCGCTTGCATGAAGCGAGACGGTTAATGGTATCCGAATCAATGGACGCGACAACAGCTTGCCATCTAGTAGGCTATGCTAGTCCCTCGCAATTTAGTCGAGATTACAGCCACTTTTTTGGAAGTCCGCCAAAAAGAGATGTTGTAGGATTACGTCAACAAGTGACTACTGATTCGAATCTTCCGTTGGAATAGGCAACAAGTGAAGCAGAACAGGCAATCATCTGGATTGGATGCGTTCTACAATAAACTTAACCTTGTAATCACGAATTTCTATTACGCGTTAGTATTTCGTCGGTTCAAGTAGGTTTATTATTCAGAGGAGGATCTAATTATGCGTATTTTTGTAACTGGAGCTACAGGTTTTATCGGCTCTGCCGTTGTAAGTGAATTGTTAAGAGCGGGGCACGAAGTTATGGGTCTGGCTCGCTCGGATGAAGCTGCCTATTCTCTTCTTAAAGTCGGGGCATCTGTACACCGTGGTTCTTTGGATGATCTCGAAAGCCTTAGAAGCGGTGCAGAAGTATCAGATGGTGTCATTCATACTGCCTTCAACCACGACTTTTCTAACATGGCAGCTGCTGGACTCACGGACCGACGTGCAGTTCAGACTTTCGGTGCAGCGCTTGCCGGTTCTGGCCGCCCATTGGTTGTTACTTCCGTGATTGCTCATCTTGTACCAGGTCGAATTGGCACAGAGGAAGATGCTCCTGATATCAACACTGCAGGTAAACACCGCATCGCTTCTGAAGAGGAGGCTCTTTCCTTGGCTTCTAAAGGCGTGCGAGTATCCGTGTTGAGACTCCCACCTTCGGTACACGGCGATGGTGACCGTGGCGGTTTTGTTCCAGCATTGATTAATGTCGCTCGGCGTACAGGCGCCTCAGCATTTGTGGGCGAAAGTTCAAACAGCTGGTCTGCTGTTCATCGACTGGATGCTGCACGACTTTTCCGACTGGCACTTGAAACTGCTCCTGCAGGCTCCAAACTGCATGCGATCGGCGAGGAAGGTGTGTCTATTCGCGATATCGCAGTAGTTATCGGTCGCAGCCTCGATTTGCCTGTAATCAGCAAGTCGATTGAAGCTGCTCCTGGTCACTTTGGTTGGCTTGCACATTTCGCTTCGCAGAACATTCAGGCTTCGAGTAAGTTGACCCAAGAACTGCTCGGGTGGAAGCCTGAGCATGCAGATCTTCTGGATGATCTGGAGGGGGATTATTATTTTAAGAACTGATCTAGAACGACAAGTTTTGTAGGATCGCTTTTCGGCATAGATTTGAACTAGCCCCTTTCGCTAATTCAGCGAAGGGGCTTTTGATGGTTAGATTCAAGTCATCTCTCTAAGTGAATAAACTCAAAAATCTCTTAACAGCAGGAAATCATTTGTGTAATGTGGAATATCTTTACTATTGATTATACATAATTCGATACGTTTCGAGTTGGGTTGGAGGGCAGCTGAATGAATTTTAAAAAATGGATAAGGATCGTTTTTCCTGAAATCCAATTGATTGACTTTTTGAAAGAACAGAAAGCGGCCGCTCGTATGAGAAGTTCTGCAAATTTATCTAGTACGAACCGTGGACAAGACGATAGTCCTCCCTCCACTGTAACTCATACTTCAACATCGCTTCCCAGTACAGCTCCACTTGGTCCCAATTCTGCTTCTCCGGTCCGTGAGGTATTGGCCGATGTAAAGCGTGGAGTGAAGCAGCTTGGGATTGATCAGTCTCCCCTGGAGTTGGATGACAAATTTGCCGACATCATCAGAGAACTCAATGAGAGAATATGGGTGCAACACAGCTATATCGAGCAGCTTACAGCTGCTTTCAAGAAAGCTTTTTTTGCCAATGAAAAAGGGAAGGTCAAAAATGTTATCCTCATCTCCGGCCCTACTGGAACAGGCAAAAAGACATCTCTCGGCTTGCTTATCCAATTACTAAATAAAAAAAATCTAATTCCTTATAAGCGTTACTATGAATTCGATTTAAGCCGCTATAGCGAGGTAGATGTCAAAAGCAACTTTATTGTCGACTGCTCAGCTACCTTCCAGGATGGCATTGGAACGGTCTGCTTTACCGGAATGAAGAACGCGCATTCTGAGGTTCTGAACTACATCTCCCAGTTGATCAGCACAGGCAGCTTCCGAACACCTGAAGGCACCCAAGTAAATGCTGGCGATTATTTTATCATTTTTGAGATGGATCAATGGGTCAAGGAAAAGCATGTCTATAATGCACTACCAGCCGTTATAGCCTCACAAATTCCGCCAGTTATTCTCAAGAGTATACGATCCTACGCCATATCTGCACCATTAAATGTGGAAACGGTTGAGCGGCTCGTCCAGCAGAAATTTACTAAGGCTGCATCAACACTAGCCTATCAAACCCAGCTGAGTATCTCCTATGAAGCGAATGTGTTTCATCGGCTTGCGGAAATCTTTGTGGAAAGTAAGCGTTATGGACAGGCTATCGACGAGTGGAGTCAAAGGGAATTTGTGGATCGTATTCTCGATCTGCGCTCCAAGGGCGAGCTCCAGACCAAAGAGCAAGTAACCATACGTTGTGTTGATCAGGAGATCGTAGTGGTTACGTCTACTCAAAGCTTTGTCCTTAAGCGCATATTGATTATTAAGGAAGAAACGTTTGAGGATATTATGCTTGAGCTGGATAGGCTAACAGGCTTGACTCAGGTCAAAGCCTTTATCCACGAGCTGCTGGTGACGGTTAACACACAGAAAAAACGCGAGCAAGCGGGACAAAAAAACACAGCGATGTCGCTTCATATGGTTTTCTCTGGTAATCCAGGCACGGGTAAAACAACTGTAGCCAGACTTGTTTCACGTATTTTGAAAGCGTTGGGATTATTAGGTCAAGGGCAGCTCATTGAGGTGACAAGGCAGGACCTGGTTGGCGAATATGTCGGATCAACCGCACCCAAAACCTCTGCACAAATTGAAGCGGCTCTGGGCGGCGTCTTGTTTATCGATGAGGCTTACACATTAGCACGAAACCGCAATGATATCTTTGGCCTTGAAGCGATCGACACGCTCGTCAAAGGCATGGAGGACAATCGCGAGAAGATGGTTGTCGTGCTTGCAGGCTATACGAACGAGATGGAAACCTTTCTGAAATCAAACCCCGGGCTGCGTTCACGCTTTCCTTTTATCGTAGAATTTCCAGACTACACACCCGATGATATGTTGGAAATTATGGAACGGACCGCATTAAGCCGCGATTATCAGATTGATCCCAGCGCCGGCCCTCGTATGCTTGAGCTATTCAAGACCAGGCAAATTCCCGGCAGAAACGACAGCGGCAATGGACGTTTGGTGAGAAACCTACTGGAGGAAGCGATCCGCAAGCAATCGGTACGATTAAGCAAACAAGAGTCAGCTAAAGCTGTCGATTGGAAACTCCTTGTTCTTGAAGATTTTGGCTTGGGTCATAAAGAAGCCTTTAATATTGAAACAGCACTAGTTGGCATTATCGGACTAGACAATGTGAAGACGTTCATCCGAACCTTGGAGAAGCAAATTATCGTCAACCATCGTCGACAGGAAGCCGGAATTATTGTCGACACCAATCAAAGTCTGAATATGGTCTTTTCAGGAAACCCGGGAACCGGCAAAACGACCATCGCCCGCCTGATTGCACAAATGATGAAGTCGATGGGGATATTGAAGATGGGGCATCTCGTTGAGGTCGACCGCTCCCATTTGGTCGCTGGATATATGGGCCAGACCGCAAACAAGACCAAGGAGCTGGTAGAGTCAGCATTGGGCGGTGTTCTATTCATTGACGAGGCGTACGCCCTCGTTGAGGAAGGTATCCAGGGTGGCGGATTTGGCAAGGAAGCCGTAGATACTTTAGTCAGATTGATCGAGCTGCACAAGGACAATTTGATCGTCATTTTGGCAGGCTATACGGGAGAAATGAGGAGCTTCCTGAAAATAAATCCCGGCTTGTCCTCCCGCTTTCCATTGATGATCGAGTTTCCTGACTATACCGCCGAGCAGTTGGAACAGATCACTTTAAAAATGGCAGAGTCTCGTGGCTTCAACATAGAAACCGATATTCGCGAGGGGCTTATGGCTTATTATGAGACAAAACAGATTCTCGGCAAAAACGATAGCGGCAACGGCCGATTAGCTCGGAATACGTTGGAGGAAGCGATCCGTAACCAATCGATTCGTATCGCTGATCAACCAGACCTGCCTGTGCACCAGCTTAACCTTCTCAAAAAGGCGGATTTCAATATTCTCCCCGATTCCTACAAACGTGAGAATCACAATGCGCTGCACGAGCTTGAGGAAGTGATTGGATTAATTGAGGTTAAGGACTTTGTAAAAGGAATCTCTGCGCAGATCGAAATGGATAATCGCCGCAAAGCAATGGGCTTGCCTGTGGAAGGAACGCAAACGCTGCATATGATTTTCAAGGGCAATCCGGGAACAGGTAAAACCAAAATCGCGCGTATAATCGCCAAACGGCTCAAGGAGCTGGGCGCGGTTAAATCCGATTCCGTTGTTGAAACGGACCGTTCAGGCCTTGTAGCAGGGTATTTGGGACAAACTGCACTAAAAACAAAGGATGTTATCGACCAGGCTTTAGGCGGAGTATTGTTCATTGATGAGGCCTATGCCTTGGCTAGCGGACAGGACGATTTTGGCAAAGAAGCCATTGATACACTTGTTAAAGCGATGGATGATTTCAGAGACAGACTGGTCGTCATTCTGGCCGGCTATGAGCAGGATATGGACGACTTCATTGCCAGTAATGCCGGCTTGAAATCACGCTTTCCGAACATCATCTCGTTTCCCGATTATTCTCCTGAGGAAATGCTGCAGATCAGCCGGTTAATTTTCAAATCCAAAGGCTATCAAGCTGCCGGGGGTGCGGATACGGCATTATTAGGTCTTTTCCTGCAATATATTGGTGATCCCACAGCCGGAAATGGGCGGTTGGTTAGAAATATATGTGAAAAGGCTATTCGCAATCACGCTGTTAGGCTAAGCGGTAATCCTATGGCAACGGTCGAAGAATTATCTACTATCATTTATGAAGATATTGGAAGGATATAGATGAAAAATTCAAATGCAAGCTCAGCTGCAGGCTTAGCTGCAGGCTTAGGGTGCTTAGTGGTGCCTTTAATTATTGTTTTAAGTCCGATAATATTCTTCATTTATATGATTGATACTTACAAGAAAGAGATTTTTTTTGGATCCTTTTACATTATTTACGCTTCGATTAAAGTCTTGGTACTGGAGGTACCAGCCTCTAATTTTCCTTATGGCGTCCTATTGTTCATAGGAGTAATACTTTACGGTTCTATGATGATTCCAAAGATCCGGACCCTTTATGATGAACTGCCTGTCCTGATCCCTTTTCTTCAAATGTGCTTTCTTATGCTTATTGCTTCGATCATCGGTTTTTATATCATAAACGCTTGGGCAGATAACCAAACGTACGCAAAAGTAGAAGCTGTCTTATTAACCGTTACCACATTTGTGCTGATGCGTCTGTTAATGTCATTTTGGTACTACAGCTTTCCAATCAGCTCGATGATTACCCGTGAGGAAGAGCAAGATATTCAGGCCATCCAGGTAAATGGCGGCTCTGTTAGTCAAACACCGCTTCCCCACGGATGGATGCATAAGAACCTTGTACTGTTTGCTCTGATATTTGTTTTTTTCCTTACGATTTTTTTTCTTAGTAAAACCCCCCCTGTTTTAGACACAGATAAGTTGATGAAAGAGCAAATTAGCAGAGAAGCAGCGGCTGGTGCTATATTGTTTTATGATGAAGAAAAAAATGGTATTCAAGCTAAAAATTTTGAAGTTCCAGTCCTCACCAGGAGCGTCTCTACAAGAATGTTAATATGGGACTATAACTTAGAGGACAACGATAAAGTACAAATTTTGGTAGATGGAAAGCCTATACATGATTCAATTGTGCTGACCAATACGCCTGTAGCTTTCACTGTTCCTGTTCCAAGCGTAATTACAATTAAAGGCATTCAAGACCAGGGAGGCGGGCTCACATACGCAGTCAAATTTCCGCAAACCAGATACACTTTCTTCAACATTGTCGCTGTGAATGGTGTGAATACATACACCTTGAAGCCTACACCTTAGGTATCAGCATAAAAGCCTCTTCTCTTTTGAGGATCTTGGGGGACATCAGTTGAAAAATTCCAATCAAACTTCTGATGCAGGCTTCGGCCTCTTCTTAGTGCCTATCTTTATCTTTATTCTTTTAAGTCTATCTTTGATATTCAAGTATATTTTTAATAATTACCCGGAAAAGGTCATTTTTGGACCCCTATACTTTATTTTTGTATCCATTAAGGTATTTGTATTGGAGGTTCCACTCGCTAATTTTACATTTAATATACTCTTTTTGATAGGAATACTATTGTACGCTTCTATGGTCATTCCGAGGATCCGGGCCATTTATGATGGGCTACCTGTCATGATCCCTTTTTTTCAAATGTGCTTTCTAATGCTTATAGCTTCTGTTTTCGGACTCGAATTTCTGAACTCGTGGGCAGATAATCAGATGCTCTCGAAAGCAGGAGCTGTTTTATCTGCAATTATTACGTATGTCTTGATACGTCTTTTAATGTCCTATTGGTATTATAAATTTCCAATCAGCTCAATGATCACTCGTGAGGATAAGCTACATAATCAGACAGTTTCCGCAGCTGCCACCTCTGCCAATACATTATTGCTGCCCAATGGAAGGATGCATAAAAACCTTGTCCTGTTTGCTCTGATCTTTCTTTTTTTTCTTTTTATTGCTTCTTGTAGAAATATCCCCACACCATTAGACAGCAATAAACTTATGAAAGAGCAAATCAGCAGAGAACCAGCAGCTGGCACTAAATTATTCAACAACGAAGAGCACAATGGTATTCAAGCTAGAGATTTCGAATTTTCCGGCTTAACACGGGGTGTCTCAACAAGAATGTTAATATGGGACTTTAACTCCGAGGATCACGATATTGTGCAAATTCTGGTAGATGGAAAAATTATTCAAGATTCACATGTACTGACCAATACGCCTGTAGCTTTCACTGTTCCCATTCCTGGTGTAATTACCATCAAGGGTATTCAAGATCAAGGAGGCGGACTCACGTACGCAGTCAAGTTTCCGCAAACCAGATTCACTTGTTTTAACATCGTTGCTGTCAATGGTGTGAATACATACACCTTATCGCCTAAACCATAAATTCCCAGAATAGCACATAGAGTTAAATTTGATTAGGAGGTTATTGCAATGGACCCAAGAAGAAATGTTAGAAGTAAAGAGGCCCCTAAACCCGTTCAACAGAGAGCGGGTATCTCTTCACAAGCTCCACTAGTTCCACTTGAGGAAGAGTTATATAGTGAGGAACCTCTGGCACCAAGTAACCCAACTCCTGACCCAAGCCCTTCTGAGCCCAAGAAGCCCCCTAATAAATGGATGAATTCAATCCTGATCCTGCTTGGAGTAGGATTGCTTTTTCTTACTATCAATTATGCATTTAATGAAAGTACCCCAACCTTAGGAAGTAACGTGATTAATAAAGAGCAAATCGGCAGCCAGGTCGCGGCAGGTACTGTATTATTCAATAAAGAAGAAAATCCAGGACTTCAAGCTAAGGACTTCAAAGTCAATGAATTGCAGCAAGGTGGGTCTGCCAAATTGGTCATATGGGACTTTAACGTACAGGATTACGATGAAGTGCAGATTTTTGTCGATGGCAAGCCTATTCATAATTCCGTTGTATTGACCCATACACCTGCTGAATTCAGTGTCCCGGTACCTAGTGTAGTTACCATTAAAGGTACAAGTGACAAAGGGGGCGGAATCACATATGCAGTTAAGTTTCTGCCCAATAATTTAACTTATTTTAACGTAGCCAATGTGAATGAAATCAATACATATACCTTGGTACCAGGTCCTTAAATCCGAAAAAGCTGCTCGAATTCGATTTGAAAATGAATCTGTGGTTGAAATAATTAAAGTCTTTCGGTGATTTAATGAGCTGGAGGGCTTTTGCCTATTTCCCTGCCCCATGTATTGCCGAGCAGCACATTATCCCAGTAGGAAAATGGTATGGCTCTCCAGATTAGCCTCATCCATCACATACAGAACGTATTCATCACATCGCCATTGTCGGATGACAAGAAATTGATCCGATTAATCCCAATCTTTTCTCAAGAGACAAAAAAATAGGCATTCATTTATTTTTTTAAAGATTTAACTTACTAAACTGATGAAACATAGGATTCTTATCTATGTTCCACCCCCATCAAATCCTAAATTTTTGTCCCAAATGTTATCACTTACCCCAGATCCTTCAATGATACTATGATTTATGTTCGGTTTGGAAGAATCATTAAAAACGTTGTAACCACTTCCGTTGGTATTACCCCAGACGATGCTGTTGCGTATGTTGGGATTACTATTATTAGTGTTGTACATCCCACCTAAATTGCCGCTGATCGTCACATGCGTCAAGGTTGGGCTGCTAGACCCTCCGTTAAACATCCCGCCGCCATTTTCATGTTCGTCCCACCATTAGCATTCTCATCGGTGATCGTTACACCGTCCAGTATCGCACAGTAGACGAAAAAACAGGGCGCCGCTGTAACGGATGTCCTGATCTGTAATAACATTAATGCAACTTTTTTAATTGATTACCTTCAATAATAGGATTAGAATAACCGTTTCTTGCTACCTCAATCATAGCTTTTCCCAATTGTTCAGATGTAATGACACTATTCAATCTCAATAGTAATGAATTGAAAGGCTTCATTATATCATAAATAAATTGGTACAGTTTTGTTTTTGATTTCACACCATGTAGCGGAATGATTACACTTGGACGAAACATATAAGCCGCCTTAAATGGAAGATGCAATAAAGCATTCTCGGTTTTCCCCTTTACTCTTGCCCACATAGAGTGCCCTTTTTCTGAACTGTCTGTCCCACTACCTGATACATAAATAAATGTGATTTGAGGACTCAGTCTTAGTAAAGTTTTGGCAACTGATAGCGTGATATCATACGTTATTCTTGTATATTCCTCCTCCTTCTTACCCGTAGAAGTTACTCCAAGGCAGAACAAGCAAGTATCAGATCCTGTTATTTTATTTTCTATTGACGATAAATCAGCTAAATCATTAAGCTCAATTTCAATTAGCTTTTTATGTTTTTGACCTGTATGATTTCGACCAATCGTATGATTTCGACCAATCGTAAGAATTTCCT
The DNA here is from genome assembly GCF_900114475.1 of Paenibacillus sp. 1_12. Lineage (GTDB taxonomy): Bacteria > Bacillota > Bacilli > Paenibacillales > NBRC-103111 > Paenibacillus_S. Next base: position 12,920 of record NZ_FOTE01000028.1, read on the forward strand.
GAACTTTTTCATCCAATAAACATTCCCGTAATGCACTTTGACCAACCATACCAGTAGCCCCAAATATTATAACCTTCATTTATTTAGCTCTCCAATCTTGTAAGAAAATCCGTTTTTCCTGTACGATAAGTTATATCGGTTTTTCTTCGTTAACCCCTCGCAACCTGATTCGATGGTCAACCATCATTGCTAATTATCCATTGAGGGTTCGTCAGAAGCTCTGTCGCCATTGCCTAAATAAAACTAGATCAGGAAAGCGATGACGACCCATTTATAAAGGGAGAGATGAAGCTCCTGATGGATGCGATGATAGGCAATCGCGGTAGCAGAGCCAACGCTGATAGCACCAGAAAATGAAACGCTAGAATCAAGCTGTACCTATGGTAAACTATCTTTTATCTTTACCATAAGCTAACTGTGTGTAAAATAATTGACGAGCATGCCAAATATGATTACAAGGATGTTTTCTATAGGTAAGTAATCTAGAAAACTATTTGAAATCGGAGTCAAAAGATGTAATTGTGGACAATCGGCGTTATGCCGCTTACAAATCAAATGCATTCCTAGTGCTGGCACTGATCAGTGTGGCTTGTGTTTTCATGAAGTCTATGATTGTGATTGCTGTCACGGGGGTTAATATGCTTGGGCACTTTATCGATGAAATATTTTTGAATCAGTGATATTTTGCTTTAATCGCAGAGGGTGAAATTCCATACATCTTCTTAAAAAAAGCTGAAAAGTGATCCGAATTTCAAAACCGGAAGCAAAGGACGCATCCGGTTTTGAAAAGCTGAAATGAGGTAACCATTCTTTTACCTTATCCAAGTGTATGTTGCGAAACCATTGAAAAATTGGTTCATTTGATGATTTCGTCGTAGTTAGTATCCGTAATCACGTCTAGCCACTCCTGAATTTCTTTCTGAAAAGCGTCAGTTTTTGCTCGGTATGCTGCTAGCGTATCATTCCCTAATGGCAAATGTATTGGAGGATGTTCTGCATTGGCAACACGAAGAATAGCTTGGGCTAGCTTGACTGGATCTCCCGGCTGATGCTTGTTAAATTGTGCTGTTAAGGTTCTCATCTTTCCTACAGTTTCCGCATAGTCCTCAATCTCCGTTTTCGATTGAGCCAGAGATGTGCCATCAAGGAAATTCGTACGGAAGAAACCCGGTTCAATCGCAGTTGCATGAACACCAAGCGGTGCAAGCTCTAGGGCTAAGGTTTCCGTAATTCCTTCTACAGCAAATTTTGTAGAACCATAAAGCCCCCAACCTTCAGTACCGCTTAATCCACCGCCGGAAGACATATTGATAACATGCCCAGAACGCTGTTTTCTCATGTAAGGAAGGATGGCGCGCGTCACATTTAGTAGGCCAAATACGTTGACCTCATATACCTGCCTGATTTCTTTATCGGTTGCCTCTTCAATTGCGCTAAGCAAGCCATAACCGGCATTATTGACTAAAACATCAATACGGCCGAAGGTTTCAATGGCTATACGGGCTGCATTCTTGGCCTGCCGTTCATCTGTTACATCCAAGCGGGTCAACAGCATATCATTAGCATTTCCTAGATTTCCGATAGTAGACAGTTCTTGTATATTTCTTGAAGTAGCCACCACCTTGTTTCCAGATGCCAAAGCCGCTTTGGCTATCTCGAAGCCCAAACCTCGTGAAGCTCCAGTAATAAACCATACTTTTTGATCCGACATTCAAAACATTCCTTCCACTATAAGATAGTATTTTCTTCGCTTATCTCATTCATTCTTAGTATTTAAGCCATTAACAATTATGAGACTGGTAATCAGATAATCCCTATTTTTCGAAGAAGTCCCAATGGGGAGCAAAGTTTGGATAAGCTTTTCTAATCCTTGGATGTAATTATGATCGCACTTTGGATCTCCTCAAATCACCTTTGGTGATTACCCTCTCATGTCACACCGGGTCCTTGCCCTTATGGAATATATACCTCAGCGTCATCGTGCTTCAATTGTGTCTCTTGGCTTTTTCACTGAATGAATGATGGGAACGTTGTTGAGCATTGTTAAGCTGCTTCTTGTCTTGTATTGAATCCAGAGACTGGCTAATCGATCATTGGTTGAGTTGTGACATACCGCCTTCGGAATAACGGTCACCCGTTGCGACTCCGACGGGGGCGACTTCGTCAAGCCTAGCCAACTCTTCCTTCGACAGAACGATATCCGCCGCAGCGATATTTTCCTCAAGATACTGGATTCGTTGGGTGCCAGGGATAGGGACGCCACCCTGTGCGATGGTCCAAGCCAATGCCAATTGAGAGGGCTTAACCCCCTTATCATTAGCGATGAGGCTGATCGCCTCGACGATACGCATGTTAGCCTCTAAGTTCTTTCCGCTTAACCGAGGGTCATAGTTACGGAAGTCGGTAGGGTCGAGCTGGTCGACCTTAAACTGACCGGTCAGGAACCCACGTCCTAGCGGTGAGTAAGGAACAAAACCAATGCCCAACTCGCGCACCGTCTCAAACACGCCGTTTGACTCCACACCGCGCTCGAACAGGGAGTACTCGGTCTGGACGGCAGTAATAGGGTGAACTGCGTGTGCTCGGCGGATTGTACCGGCTGCTGCCTCAGACAGACCGATGTGCCCAATCTTACCGTCAGTGACCAGTTTGCTCATCGCCGTGATTGTTTGCTCGATCGGTACCTTTGGATCGATGCGGTGAAGATAAACGAGGTCGATATAATCCGTCTTCAACCGGCGTAGTGACCCCTCGATTGCCCTGATGATGTTCTCTGGACTGCCATCTATGACAGCAGCGCCGTCTACGACTTTGGGCTTGCCGTCATCAGTGAAGCCGATTCCGACCTTGGTCGCGATGACTACACGGTCACGAATGCTTGCGAATGCGCGTCCAAGCAGTTCCTCGTTGTGTAAAGGACCATAAATCTCTGCTGTGTCGAAAAACGTGATACCGAGTTCGATTGCACGACGAAGCGTAGCCAAACTCTCCTCGTCGTTACTCGGGCCATACATTCTACTCATTCCCATGCAGCCCAAGCCTTCTACACTCACTTTTAAACCCTGTGTGCCTAATTCAACTGTTTTCATTTAAATCTCCCTCCATCTCATCAAGTTAATTATTATTTTGTTCTATTCCCATGAGTCAATTCTGACTCTGAGGAATTGTTCCATGAGGAATGTGAAGAAGATCTTCACTGATCGTCCAAAGCCTTTCGGCCGACACCGGGTCTATGGCCCACGAACGGACTCCACGTTGCATCTGGCTGTCTGCCGATACGACCTCGGCGACATCGCCCTCTTCGCAATAGACGCCTCCCTTACCGTTCAGCATCAAACTGACTGCGCACCATACGGATGTGGCGGCGCCTTGTTCGGCGGTTTTGAAGCCTCCGGAAGACGTATAGGTGCCGTCTTCGTTCCGTCTTAAGCCCCAACCAACTAAATCCTCATCGCTCAAGTGTCGGGCCAAACCCGACAGGATAGCGCCGGGATGAACAGCAAAAGCGCGTATTCCGTGCTCTCGTCCTCGTTTATCGAGCTCAATGGCAAACAACGAGCATGCGGTTTTCGACTGGCCGTAGGAAATAACCTTGTCGTACGGCCTTCTAGTGAAATGCAGATCGTCCAAATCGATCGGTCCTGTCATATGGCCGATCGACGAAAGAGCGACGACCCGAGCATTCCCAGATCGCTTTAACGCTTCCCATAAACCTACCGTCAGTTGAAAATGCCCTAGGTAGTTCGTCGCCAAATGCGTATCGAATCCCCGCTCATCTTTAATCGTCGGAGGGAAGCAAACGCCGGCGTTCAAAATCAAAAGGTCGAGCGCACGATTGTAACTCCGGAAGATGGCGGTGAACTCGTCAATCGAGGCGTTATCCGCAAGATCGAGCCGCATTACCTCGACATTTTTCAACGATGCGAGCACTTCTTGCGCTTTATTGACATCACGGGTGCCGACAATAACGGTTGCGCCGGCAAGTGCGCGCGTTGTTTCCAGCCCGATGCCTCCATGTCCGCCTGTGACGATTGCCACTTTTCCACTGAGGTCTAGTCCAGCCAGCACCTCTTGTGCTGTCGTTTCGGGTCCGAATCCTGACTGTAACGGTTTTTGTTCGATCATCATATGTTGTTTGCTCCTTTGATTTTTTAAATAATAGACAAAAAACATATTATGTCTATTTGTACATACTATACGATTGGACAAAGCTTGTAAAGTGTATAAAATAGAGATATGGAAAATAAAAAGAAACTTGATATTGTTGCGAAAGCTTTAGAGGTTTTCTTCAAGTACGGTTACAAGCGGGTATCGATGAACGATATTGCGGAGGCCGTTGGCATTTCACGCGCAGGTCTCTATTTATACTTTAAGAGTAAGGAGGAAATATTTAACGCCGCGATTGTTCACTACGGCGACATTCTCATAGAGGAGATAAAGAATGGGCTGTTGTCCGATAAAACAACGGAAGATAAAATTTTATATACCCTCGAAGTATGGGCGATCCGTAATTTCGACGATTCGCTACACTCGCCGGAATATAAGGAAATAACGGACAGCTCATACCAGTTCGCCCGGGAGGCGCTCGAGACGAGCTACGGAAAATTGGAAACCTTGCTGGCAGCCTTACTGCAAATGCACCCTACCGCTGCAAACGATATTCATCCAGCGAGATTGGCACATCTGGTAATAGGTGCACTGCGCGGCTATAAAACGACTGCCAAGAGCTCGAGCGAGCTTCGCGATATGCTTCAGGACTTGCTCCAAATCATTTATGCTAATCAATAGAAGTCCACACCATTAAAACTGCGCAGCTACAGCCGAAGAGGCCTCCCGTGATCCGTTGGGAAGCCGCATAAGGCAACTGGTCAATATAATTCCCCTTTGAGAAAAAGTAATAAAAAAGGAAACACTTCTCCCAGCCAATAATTGGCACATGAGAGGTGCTTCCTCCGGTTATAGCGGTTGCCTCTTTATGATGGAGATAACCGCTTATTTAGTTAGGTCGTTTACTTTTAATAACATTAAACTAGTCCCATTAATCATGAGTATCTATTTGTAATGACACAAGTCGTTAATGACAAGTTATACTGGTAAGCATTTCTCCACCAGAAACCGATCCTTCAAAAGGTCATAGAGACGAATTGGCTCAAACAATACCTGTTCATCTGCGGGCAATACGATATCACGACTGCACTTAAAACAATACTTTATTTGCAATTTTCAAATTCGTTGAACTCAAAAAATATTATGAAATCCCTCCCATAAAGAACGTAACATCAGGCGGAACCACCCTGCCTTTTCCATCTCTTGCGATGAGACCAAGTTAACGGTTTTCTCTTGGGTATTTGCCATCCCCTCAATTTGGTAGGTATAAGTAATTGTCCCCGTCTTTGTTCCTTCATGAAAAGGAGCCGTGAGCTCATCTACCATAATGCTCGTCTTAAATGAAAGCTGAGATGCATCGGTCCCTTTTGGAACTATAAAATTGATGGCTTGTTCAGTCACCACAGGAACCTCTGTTTTGGTACCCTTTTTGACTGGAACTTTATCCACGCCTTTTGCTGTACTATTACTGGCCACTACTTGTCTTACTTCAAAATAATTGAATCCAAAATCCAATACTTTTTTTGTCTCTGTGAATCGTTCTACCGTCGATTCTGTTCCCATTACAACGCTAATCAATCTCATACCATTACGTTCGGCAGTACTCGCAAAACAATAGCCAGCACTGTCGGTAAATCCAGTCTTCAACCCGTCAAGACCTTCATAAGCGAATTGCTTAAATTGTGTAACATTTTTATTTGATTCCAGCATCCAATTCGTGTTTACTAGTGCTTCTCTGTCAGATGCGCGGAACTTATAGGATTGAATAGTAGTAGTTTCTAAAAAATCTGGGTGGTCCTGAATAATGTATTTCACCAAATTCGCGACGTCCATTGCAGACATCATGTTCTCCCCTTTTTCCTCAGAACGAAATGTAATCGGCATATCCGCACGGTCAAGTCCAGATGAATTAATAAAGTAACTATTTACCATTCCCATCCGTTGTGCTTCTTGGTTCATTAATGTAACGAATTGCTTCTCAGATCCGGACACGTATTCCGCAAGAGCAACGGCTGCGTCATTAGCGGAATGTATGAGCATCGCAAAAAATAGTTCTTTTACAGTATGCGTCTCCCCTTTGGCAAGGAAAACACGTGAACCAATAGTTTTAGAAGCGTTTTCTTTGACTGTTACAACGTCGTTCCATGAAATTTCTCTATTTTTGACTTTATCTTCGATAATGTATCCTGTCATTAATTTAGTCATACTTGCAGGCGCATAAGCCTTATCTGCGTTTTTCGATAATAAGACTTGACCTGTTATAGGTTCCAAAAGTACAGCTGATTTAAGTTTAAGATTGAGTGAACTGATCGATGGTATTTTGACTGATTCTGATATAGTTTTTGCAGCGATAGATTCAGTTGATTGTGCCATAAGTATGGTTGTTTCAGCAAACGTGGAAACGGGAACAAAAAACAAACAAAGCAATAGGATTAAGCTTATTAAACACTTCCTAGATATAGATTTTGTGCATTTTAAAGTAATGCTTACTTCATTGTTATATTTCAAGATAATTTCTCCTTAAACTTCAGAATATTGTGGACTTACGCATTATCTCATGCTAATTGGTGGTAGAATTTTCTTTTGTTCTAGGTGACCCAAAAAATAAATAATACCCTCAATCTCTCCTTTTTGGAAAGACAAAGGGTTGGCTCTATTTTACAGTACTACATTTCAGAAAATAAACAACGAAGTTGCCTATGTTAAAAAGAAGGGGCTTCATATGTTCATTATAACGTTATTTAGGCTCTATTATTTGAAGACAGGAATCGTTTGGGTTTGAACATGAATGTTTCCTAATGCTTTTACTTCGTACATAAGCCCAAAATAACGTTTTTTAATCGTTCCAGTTCTTCACGCTTCGTTTTTGCGTTAAGCCGGCCGTTTATATTTCTTTTCCTTCTAGATTCATCCTCCATAGATTGGAGTTCTTGTATTCGTTGATTGATTTCCTCTATAACATCCATGACATTTTTCATTTTTATAACCTCCGATTTCTCAATGCTTGGGGAAAGTTATTTGTTTTTCCAATTTGATTAAATGGTTGCTCATTCACAAAAATCGGTTATAATATTGATAATGATAATGATTATCATTATTTTATATTAAGGAGTTGCGAGGATGAGTTTTCTGCTTCCTATTACTACAATGATTCTCATTGGACTCGGAGCATTTTGTATTTTTACAACCATGGAAAATGATCGAAGAATCCGAAAAAAAATTAAAACAAGAGATATTTCCTTACTCCCTGACACTCAGTCAAATGTTTCCTACACGGGTAGAACAGACCAATAAATGGACCCCGCGGATTCATTTTGCAGGGCCCAAATGCATCAGGCTTATTAGTTTATCGTAATAACCTTAGTCCGTTTAGAATAACAAGTATTGTACTTCCTTCATGACCTACTACACCAAGAGGAAGAGTAATACCTTGTATAAAATTAGCCGAGATTAAAAGTAAGATGACAGAAAGAGCGAATATCATATTTTGTTTGACTATAGATAGGGATCGTTTAGCAAGCACAATCGCTTCAGCAATTTTCCCTGTATCATCATTCATTAAAACAAGATCAGCTGTTTCAAGCGCCACATCGCTTCCTGCCACCCCCATCGCAATCCCAACGGTAGCAGTTGCCAGAGCAGGAGCGTCATTGACGCCATCACCTACCATGGCAATGGTGCCATAGATTTGCTTAAGCTCCTTGATCCGACTCACCTTATCTTCTGGCAATAAATCGGCATAAACCCATTCAATCCCCAGTTCTTTTGCAATGGCATGTGCGGTTTGGGCCTGATCGCCTGTTAACATCACTACTTGAACACCTAACTCTTTAAGCATGGCGACTGCATGTTTAGCCTCAGAACGAATGGTATCGCGTAAGCCAATCACACCGACAACTCCCTGCGAATTGTACATGACTGTTACGGTCTTCCCCTCATGTTCTAATCTGTAAATCACTTCCAACAATTCTTCTGTTAAAAATCGTTCATCCAGAAATGCTGGTTTTCCAATTTTCCACAAATCTCCCTTCCATTGCGCCTCAATTCCCCAACCCGTAAAGGCACGAAAATAAGCAGGGCGATCAAGCGCTATCCCCTGTCTCTGAGCTTCAAGTACAATAGCTTTAGCTAATGGATGCTCAGACAAACTTTCAATAGATGCTGCTATATGCAGCATTTCGGTTTCGTCATATCCCTGAAATGAATAGGTGTCCATGACTACAGGTTTTCCAGATGTCAGCGTTCCCGTCTTGTCAAATGCAATTGCTTTGATACTTGCAAGATTTTCGAGATGGGCGCCCCCTTTAAAAAGTAGTCCCTTCCTTGCACTGCTAGATATAGCCGACAGCATGGCAGGCATAATGGAAGAGACTAGTGCGCAAGGCGATGCTACGACCAGAAACACCATCGCTTTGTAAAATGCATCATGCCATGACCATTGAAAAAGAAAAGGAGGAACCACGATTAGGAGTAAACAAATCGAAATGATGATCCTCGCATAGATGCGTTCAAACCGTTCCATAAACAATTGAGAGGCAGGTTTCTCGCTTTGCGCTTCCTGCACAAGACGAATGATTTTCGCGAACAAGGTGGATTCGCTCCGTTGACTGATTTCAATAAATAAAGCGCCTTGACCATTCAATGTTCCAGCGAATACATCTTCTCCTACAACTTTGTCTACAGGAACCGACTCACCCGTAATGGAAGCTTGATTGACGGCTGAAGAACCTTCAATTACGACACCATCAGAAGGAATCCGTTCTCCGGGTTTGACCACAACGACATCTCCAATTCTCAGGGCTTCAATTGCTATATTGGTCTCTACTCCATCTTTGTAACGAACGGCGGTCTCCGGTTTCAGATCCATCAGCGATGAGATGTCGCGGCTGCTTCGATCCATCGTATAGGTTTCCAAAGCTCCGCTGAGCGAAAAAATAAAGATAAGTAACGCTCCTTCTGTCCAATATCCGATGCTGGCAGCACCCATAGCTGCGACAAGCATTAGCAAATTAACATCCAGGTCTCGTTCCACGAAGAGGGTGTATAAGCCTTCTTTGGCTTTCACAAATCCCCCGACAGCAAATGCAAGCAAATAGAAAATGACCGACCATAGGGATGATACGTTCCCTAAACTCCATGCAATAGCGATTAAAACTCCACTTGCTAAAGCTGCCACACCTTCCCCGTAACGGCTCAGCCCATTCCTTCTTTCTTTGTCCATTGTTTTGGAGATCGGAACTTCCTGTTGTTTAACACAACCATCTGTTGTTTGAAAAAACGAACTCATAACAATCACGCCTCCTCATTGAGAATGAATCCCATTATTAACTCCCCTAAAATGACACATGCTGCTCCGGGTAAGGAGCAGCATGTTAAACGAGAACGATTCTCGTCTTTACCATATTCAATTTTTTTGCTTAAGACCAACTTTATAATAATGATTATAATCTATTTGGATGGAAGAATAAAGAATGTATTTGTAAATTTTTTTAGTATAGTGGCAAAAATAAATAGCAACTCCGGGTTAGTAACAATCTCAATACTCAGATTCTATGCTGCCACAAATTTGGACTTCTAGTGATTAGCCTCTAAGTTCGAAAAATACAAGGTGATTAGCGCAGACTTGAAAGCACACAGAGTTAAATTACGAGCCATCCATAAGCAGAAAATCAATTCAGTATGGATAAAAGGTCCCACAGAACCATTTAAGAGGACTGAACAAAGACGTCCAAAAATGCATAACTCATCCGGCATGAAATTATAATTGACAAAGTCAACTATAAAGGTTGCCAAAGTCAACTATTTCTGCTATTCTTGTTCTATAAAGGAGGAGAAAACATGCATAGCACATTGAATGAAGAAGTAGCTACTATTCGGAAATTTAATCGTTTCTATACAAACGTCTTAGGATTACTGAACCAAGATATTCTGAAAAGTGAATTTTCTTTGTCCGAGGCGCGTGTGCTGCACGAAATTCAAAAGTCGGAGAATTGTACATCCAAAAGCCTTGCAGAGTTACTCAGCATGGACCCCGGATATCTGAGTCGTATTCTGAAAAAGTTACAAGAAGACGGGCTGGTAGACAAAAAACCGTCGTCTGAGGATGGTCGTTCACACTATTTGTACTGTACCGAAAAAGGTGAAGAAAAAATAGCTGAACTGAATGCACGTTCCGATGAACAGCTCTACCAACTGGTTAAATCATTGTCGGAAGAAGACCGAATAAAGATTGTGCAGAATGTGGTGTCGCTAGAACATATTCTCACTGATCGTCAAAATCTGAAGCTCGAAGACATTACCATCCGCAATCATGTTAGACCGGGCGATGCCAGTTATATCACCTACATGCATGCTAGGATTTATAGCAAGGAATATAACTATAATACTCCTGTTTTTGAGGGTTATGTTGCACAGTCTTTTCATGACTTTCTAATGAATTACGACCCCAACAAATACAAGCTATGGATTGCAGAGCACAATAATGAGATTGTTGGTTCTATTGCAATCTTGGATTATGGCGACCGAGCTCAGCTGAGATGGTTTCTTCTACATCCCGATTATCGCGGTATTGGGCTTGGAAAACATCTGCTTAACGATGCCATTGGCTTCTGCAAACAGAAGGGGTTCAAGACGGTGTATCTCGAGACGACGAACGACCTCGATCAGGCGATTAGCATGTACACCAAAGCCGGTTTTGTCAAAGTGGCAGAAAAAGAAAACGATAGCTGGAAAGACAATCTTACGGAACTAAAATTTGAGTTAAACCTGGAAGACTCGGAATGAATGCTTTTTTGATAAATTTTTCTCATTCCTTCTGTACTGGCAAGCATTTTTCTGGCTAATCGAATTGGATGAAAGCGATATGTATACAGGCAGGGATAATATGTTACCCTATGTGGTATTGTCCCCAAGGCCGTTGTAAAGTATAAGCTCCTGGATCTGTCGGGAATGAGATCAAGTTCTTGTCACTGAGATTTGACAAGAGCTTGATCTCATTCCCGTTATTCGCAAATTAACAAAGCAATAACAACGTCTGTCTAAGCACGTTGTTACTCACAAACTTCTGAAAAGTTTCAGAAGCTTTCCACCCTTAGATTGAATCGAATTCTTCTCCTGTTCGTCTTCCGCCGAATAGTCCCTTAAAGTCTCGATCAACATCCTCAATCACTACACAACATTAATAACAAGCTCGGCGGGGTACATTCCTTCAGAAAACGCTGATAATACTACACGTCCTTTTTGGAGATTTCTTTTTTTCATAACCGATGTTTCCGACAAACGATGTTTTCACTTGGAAATGATTTTATGTTATTTCAAGACATGTACTGATCAAACATGCCCTTTAATTGGGTTGCTGCGTTCTCGGAGAAAATAATCTTGAGGCTGTAATCCGATTCCTCGGCTGACTTAGACGAATATTTGAACATCTTTTCCTCGTATTCTCCGACGGCCTTGTCGACATCGTCATTCTGAATGATTGCGAGCGCCAATTCTGCGGCATCCAACATGGCCATGTTCACGCCTTCTCCCGCAAAAGGCGACATCAGATGCGCCGCATCGCCGATCAGCGTAACGCCCGGTTTACGGGTCCATTGAAGACCAATGGGCAGCTTATAGATACGCCTTGGAAGGATGGTGTCGTTGGCGTAACGGATATAATTCTTTAGTGACTCGTCCCAATCGTCGAAATGATCCAGCAGTTGCCGTTTCGCTTCCTCGGGCTGATCGAACGGAATACCACAGGTATCCAGCCATTCCTGACCGACACTAAAACATAACCCGGCCTTGATGAGTCCGCCCCCATTCAACTGACCCATGATCGCCTTATTATCACCAAGACCGAACAGTTTGCCTCGGGCGTTAAAGTTGGCGAGATCGGGATGAGCTTCGACTTCAACATTAAGCTCGATCATACTGATACCGGTATACTCGGCTATGGCATTCGTTAAAAGCGGACGAATCCGGGAGAAAGCACCGTCTGCACCGATCACTAGATCGACGGTATCCTTATGTCCATTCTCGAAGTGAAGTTCATGTTTGCCATTAGCCAGAGGTATCGCATGAACTAATTTGTAATTATAGCGAATACAATCGGGCTGGAGGTCGTTAAGAAGAAGGTCGCATAACGTTCCGCGATTGATCTCCGGGCGGCCCCCTTTTTCTTCGGCGTCCGCCGATTCGTCCATATATATTTTTCCGGTTTTATCGAGAAGGCGGAAGTCTTCTCCTTCATAACGGGCAATCGATTGGAATTGCTCGTATAGACCTGCTTCTTTAAGTGCGAATTGTCCGGAATCTTCATGAAGATCCAAGGATCCGCCTCTTTGGGTGTTGGTATCGAAGGGTTCGCGTTCATAAATGACGGATTGAATACCGTGCTTCTGCAAAATGAGGGCGAATGTCAGTCCGCCCGGACCTCCCCCGATGATTGCGATGCGCAGTTGTTTCTTGTTTGTTGCTGCTGTTGACATAAGATCAGCTCCTCGATGATTAAATGTAGAATAACGATATTGTTTAATTCACACTATAAGTACATTGTTCGTTCAAAAGTAAAAGTTCCGATTGTACAGCAAATTATGCAATTACTTAACAACTACATATATAATGACATGAAAATATAAACTGAATTTAAACCACCCACACGGTGCCCTTAAGTTTCTTGGAACGTTGTTCTTTCTTTTCTTTTACTGTTTCGGGATGAGAGCAATGGCCGCTTTTATCGGATGAATAAAATTTCGTACGTCATTCAAAAAAAACGATTGAAGCTGCCGCATGGCTTCCATGCTATTTTTCGTAAATGCCGATTGATTAATCACTAACTTATCAAGGCGACAGCAAACCGATGACATAAATCGAGCTATGTTAAATTCTAGATAAAAAATCCTAGTCTGGCGTGCCACTAGGATTACATGCTTACTCATTCTTTCACATATCAATAAAACAATCCGCAATACTAGAAAAAAGAGTCATTTAATGATAAGGCTAAAAAATTCTTCACTGCCTTTTAGCTTAACTCTTTAACTTTACCTTTATTAATACAACGTGGCATGCTTTTGTACCGTATAAATAGAAGGACTTTCCCTGTTCATCTTGCAGATTTTTATAAAATATTTTTTACGGGTAATGATTAGGTTCATCAAAAAGTCAGATACTTGAAGCAATTTTAGTTAGTCAATAGTTTTTTCTCGAAAAGCTTGAAGTCTCCCACCTGCCCCATATATTGGTATCGATTACTCTCGTAAAAAGAAAATAGTTGAGCGTTACTGGCTATACAGTCTAAGCGTATCACCTTCTTATTCCTAAAGCTTATAGCCGAATCACACCAATTCAAAAGAGCAGAACCCAACCCCGAGTTTGCACGCTTTCTGCTAATCGTAAGTCGATGCAAATAAATGGCTTCATCATCCACATATACTTTACTTCCCCATAGCTGATAATCCCAAGAACTTGGTTGACGTTTCAGTATGACGACTCCTACGATTTCATTGTAATGCTTACATACAAACACTTCTTCTTGTTGGATTGAACCTACAGTATTGTGAGAATCATGTCCTTTCAATAGCTCGCCCCACTGCTGAGAACCTTTAGTTTGCAGCCATTTGGCTGTATCTAGTAGAAGGGACATTATTTCATCTGCTTCTTCTGTCTTAGCAACACTAACCGTGTAATTACCTTCGATATATGGGTTTATTATAGTAAAGTCGGTTTTCATAAGTGGAAGACACTCCTTAGTTGTTTATAAAGTAATATCTTATGCTTTCCATTTATTATATCTCAATCAAAAGCCGTTTTAAATTGCTGAGTACTACATGTTGATGCCTCTGTTCCACAATGGCGGGATTACTGAGCAACTGTATCGGATGACGTTTACGTTGTGGTCGGCGATATTCATGGATTGCGAAGGTAAGCGCGAATAAGGCATTCTGTTAACTCAGCTCCCTTTCCAACTTTGGCTGCAAAATGAACCAAACGATGACCGTCAAAGATATTTGCAATCATAACTGAGTCCTAATTGACATCCAGTCCAGCTTCTTAAAAATCAACATCTGAATCAAATCTCTCTATTGTATATGTTCTGATCTTGCAATTGAATCAGTACTTTGCCAAAACGTCCGCCCTCATGGATGACGACTTTTCCGGACGGATAGGCTTGCTCCAAATAGTCAGCAATGATGTTCCGATTCTGCTCATCTACAGGCATACGATGATGGCCAAGCCAAGTCAACGCTTCCTGTAACGCCGCTTCTCTGGAGACTTCTGTCGTTTTCGCTTCCCGCGTGATTAGCGATTCGTATGCATAACCTTTAAGATACAGCAGATGCAGCAAATATCCCATTTCCGTAAGTTTCGTATGGTAGGGCTGACCGGTGATGAGCGGCCAAATTTCATTCACTAGGCTGTGCTCCGCAGGAATTATCGGCATACTGATATAACAGAACTTTCGAGCGCACTGAAGCACCTTCTCCACGCTCTCCCAATTGTGAATGACCGGGCTCATCGAGACAAAGACGAGATCGTAGGCCTGGTTCCAGCCCTTGGCCTCTACGTCAATATCTTCAAACGGTATGGGTACAATCTTCACCTGGTCTTCGGCGAAGTTCGAGATGTTTTCTTCCAGTAATTCGATCAGCGGGGGTGAGGTCTCTACGGCAGTTACACGGGCCCCACGCTCCGCAAACGGCACTGAGAACACTCCCGATGCGGCGCCAATATCCAGAACGGAGGCGTTTTCGAATCGAACTCCTAGTCCTTCAAGCCAGTTCACGATTCGTTTGGTTCGTTTTCTTCCCTCTTCGCTAAACGATTGTTCGTTGAAGGTCTTTGCTTTTTGGTCAAAAGATCTGGTAGGATCAATTCCATTCTTTTTCATCCTGTTGATTTTCAAATCGGACTCGTCTTTCCACGCTTTTTCCCAGTTGGCTGCATTAAAAAAATCGTTCATGAATATATCCCACGCTTTCCTTATAGTTTATGGATTTCCTTATACGAACGGCCTGAATCATCCTGCCGCCTGTTCATGTTCCGGCGATTTCCCTTTACGGAGAAAAAGACCAAGTACGAGCGCAACTAGCGCGATGATGACGCCGAACCAGAACGCGTTGTTGATACCGGCTGCGAGTCCTTTCTCGATTTCCGCCGGAGCCTGCGGATCGCTCGCTCCGCTCAAGTACTGCTTCTGTCCGCCCGACATAATAATGATGTACAAGGCAGTACCGATTGCGCCGGACACCTGCTGCAGCGTATTCAAGATCGCTGTCCCGTGCGGGTGCAGATGGCTTGGCAGCTGGTTGAGCCCGCTGTCTGTGCGGGCATCATGACTAACGCGATGCCAATCATCAGCGCGATGTGAACGGCGACGAGGAAGCCAGTGCTCGTAGCTTCGTCGAATCGGGTGAATTGCCACAACGAGACGACGGCAACGGCCAGTCCTGGGATGACCAGTACGCGAAGCCCAAACTTGTCAAACAGCTTGCCTGAGATCGGGGCCATGAACCCGTTCACAATCCCGCCAGGAAGGAGGATCAAACCGGACTTGAATGCCGTTACCATGAGCACGCCTTGCATAAACATCGGAAGCATGATCGCCGATGAGAAAAATGTCATCATAAGCACAACCATCAGCACCGCGACTAGCGCAAATGTCGGATACCGAAACGCACGTAAATCCATGACAGGCTGCTTTAACAATAGCTGCCTCCAGACGAACAGCAACAAGGAAACACTGCCCGCGGCGATCGTCCAGATGACAATCGGTTCCGACCAACCGTATTCGCCAGCACTGCTGAACCCATAGACGATTCCGCCAAAGCCGATCGTCGACAACACGATGAATAAGAGATCCACTCGCGGTTTGGTGACTTCCGACACATTCCTCAGGACGGCGGCTCCTATAATAATGGAGAGCAGCGCAAACGGAATCACAAGATAAAACAGCCAGCGCCATGAAAGCCCGTCAACGATTAAACCCGATATCGTCGGGCCAATCGCCGGTGCGAACATGACGACGAGCCCTAACATCCCCATTGCGCCTCCCCGCTTTTCCGGCGGATAAATGGTCATGATTACGTTCATTACAAGCGGCAGCAGCATGCCGGTTCCTATTGCTTGAATAATCCGCCCGACCAGCAGCACGCCGAATTCCGGCGACACCGCCGAGGTGACCGTACCGACGAAGAACAGACTCATCGCCGACAGAAATATTTGCCGGGTGGTGAACCATTGCTGCAGGATTGCCGTCACCGGAACAAGCACGCCAACGACGAGCATGTAGGCGGTGGAAAGCCACTGCCCCGTTGCCGCAGACACGCCAAACGATTTCATTAATTCGGGAAGGGCATTGCCCATTAGCGTCTCGTTCAAAGCGGCGACGAACATGCCGACAATCAGAGCAAACATGATCGGACCGCGCTTAATATTATTTAAATCGATCATCCGTTTTTCCTCCAAGCCTCTGCATTTAGCTCATTGTTTATGACCGCTGCGGCAAATGCGCCCATCGAAGCGGCAGCTATAGCCTGATGCATTCGCGATGCAGAATCCCCAGCGCTATAGACGCCCGGAATGTTCATTTTTCCGAATTCATCGACGACGATCGCCCCCCATTCCGTCATCTCGCATCCGATCGTTTGCGGCAAGTCCGATCCTGTAACCAGATCCGGTTTGAAAAAGATCCCCTTGCATGGAACGATCGTCTCGTCTTCAAGAACGACTTGCTGAACGATCCCGTCGCTAGAGTTTATGTGCCGAATCGGCGAGTCGAACAGAGGCACATGATTCCACTGGAACTCCTCGCGCTCGGCATCTGTCAGTTCATCGGGGCCATTGGTGCAGACGGTAAAACGGTTCGTCCATCCGGATATTAGTGGAGCAAAATGCATAAGCTCAGACCCCCTATTAATGATGACAAGCGGCTGATCCCTTAACTCCCATCCGTCGCAATACGGGCAGACGAAAGCGCTCTTCCCGTATACTTCCGCCAGTCCCGGAATGTTAAGGGGCTGATCCTTCATGCCGATGGTAAACAATATTTTTTTGCTTGCAAAAGTTTGTCCCTGCTCCGTCTCAATTTGAAACTGACCGTCAGTTCCCACGATGGTCACCGCCGTATCCGCCACGAATGATACGGCGGGATAGGCGCGGATCTCTTCTTTCGCAATTCGCCGAAACTCATTCGGACTAATCCCGTCGCGGGTAAGAAACCCGTGGATCTCGCGAGTCACAGCGTTGCGGGGACGGCCTTCATCGATCACCGCTACCTTTTTCCTTGCCCTCCCAAACACCAGGGCGGCATTCAACCCAGCCGGTCCGCCGCCAATAATTGCCACATCGAAAAGTTGTTTTTCCATCACGAATATATACCTCCATAGATCTATGATATCCATAATTGTGACGCAAGAAGTGTGTCACTTCTTGTTTGCCTCATGGTTGCAACGCTTGAAAGCCTCATCCAGTAACGACTGAATCGTGTGATCCCGCAAGTATTGGTGCAGATGCTGTTCCGCGCCCTCCATCACCTTCTCGACCAAACATTCGCTCTTTCCTGAATGCTCCTGATCCCGCTCCTTCTGGGCAGTCACCTCTTCCGCTAACAACCGATGTTGCTGCGACTTCGTATTGGAACATTCGAACAATTTCTGTCTTCCTTCAATCACTTGAATCACATCAAGAAACGTAATCTGTTCAGCCGGCTTAGCAAGCTCATAACCGCCGTTCACCCCTGGCACAGCACGTACGATTCCATCCTGCCTTAGCTTGGACATGATTTTGGATAAATAGCTTTCCGAAACACCAAGTGTCCCAGATAATTCCTTGATCCCGACATTGTTGCTCCGCTCCGAATGTCCCAGTCCCAGATGAATTAAGGCGTGTAGAGCATAATCTGTACTTTTGGAGAACTGCAAGTTTCCCACCTCCGTTCACATGATTATCATTAATATAGACCTGCAGTATCCATAATATACGATCCAACTCCAAATTGCAATGACACTTAATCCGAACTTCGCTTCCAGTGGCGACGAATCTGGAAAGCTCATTAGTGGTGGTACAACAAAACAACGGTGCTCTAGGACTTGAAAAATAAGTCTTAGATTACCGCTGCTCTTCTTAAACTATAGTCGCTTTTAAATGATTACTGCTCCTTGACTGATGACTCCACTCCGACGGCACTCCTAAGTTGGGCTTACAATCAAAGTAGCTCTAAACCTTTCAGTAAGGCGTATTCACTTGATTTAATGCCTTCTTGAGAAAAATGTGCATTCGGAAACATTGGGGCCAAATGATGATATCCAGGGTATACATGCAATTCGACTAAGACGCCATCAAAAACCAGTTGTTTTGCAAATGATAAGGCTTCATCTATAAACAAATCAATGCTGCCTATACTGATATAAGTGGATGGTAAGCCAGCAAGTGAATTTGCACGCGCAGGCACGTAATACTCACTAACCCCCTCCTGACCGGGTTCATGCCCTAATACAGATTTCCAGCCAAAATAATTACTTCGTTTTGTCCAAACAAATTCACCAGCATATGGATGTTCCGGCGAAATACCAGTACGGTCATCGAGCATTGGGCTACGTAGCCTCAGATGATGGATATCGAATTCCTTCTGATCACGAATGTATAGGGCTAGACCCGCTGCTAAACCACCGCCAGCACTGCTGCCAGCAAGAGCGACTTTCTGAGTATCTATCGCTAATTCCTCGGCATGTTCAATACACCATTTTAGGCCCGAATAACAATCCTGCAATTGACTTGGCTGAACATGTTCTGGTGCTAGGCGATAATACACAGATACACAACAAAAACCATGTTGTGCCGCTAGTGACGCATTACTTGGACGATCACCGACTGGACTACCCAAAACCATCCCTCCACCGTGAATCGAATAATATAACGGCATCTTTTTATATTTTGGTTGGCTGGGCTTAATAATTTCTATGCGAATATCAGGACCGCCAAAATAACTTGGCACTGCCCTTTCTTCAAATGTGACAGGGAACATCTGTGTTACATCGATTTGCGGTAACATCTTTGATTGATTTTTACGTGATTCCATTAGCGTAGTTTCGGAAAGATCGCTTGTTGGAATTAAATCAATGGCACTAATAATCTCCAGATCAATCAGATGTCGGCTTCTGCTATTTTGTTCGCCCATAGATACTATTGCCTCACTTTCTTGATATCCATCATTTCATTAATTGTTCCCTCCGAAATCGAATGATGATGGGTCTAGTATCCCCATTTGGATCGATTTCAAAAGTTCCATGTTCCATTTTACAGCCCTGTCCCCACAATAACTTAGAATCATTTTTGACATAAAAAAGAGGGGGCTCCTCAGCATTTTCATGGCTTTTGGGACACCCTCGTCGTGTAATGAACAAGGATAATAAAGTGCTACTGTTTTTCCACCGTGAAGCCTTTCTTCTCCAGTAATGGAACCACACCTTGGTCGCCCAGCATGTGCAGCATTCCAACGACAACCATATACGTTTCTTTTTTATCACCGTTCAGATATCCTTTAATCTTGTCGGCCATTTCTGCATTGCGGTCAGTCAGCAGGGCTTTGTGATATTCAGCATCCCAATCAGAAGAGTTGGTATATTCATGCAAGGCGTTATAATCGCCCTCTTTCCACATTTTAGCAAACTCATCGATCCCTCCATTCGGAGCAAGGGTAACCCAAGAAGACGGGTCCAGTGTTTGGAGCAACAGCTTTTCTTGCAAAGAGTCGGAGTAGTTGTTGTTCGTCTGGAACTGGGAATCAATACTTTCCAGCGAAATAACTGGTTTTTTCGCTTTGTTAGCCTTATCGATCAGGTACTGGTCAATCCCTTTTTCCGATTGATAGCCTTCATTTCCAACTATAATGCCCAAGATGTTTTGCTGGACGAACCACGGCTTGAAGTTATCGAAGCTGTTTTCCGGTAACCCATTTGCTTTCACTAATGCTGTAACTTTTTTATACGTTTCTGCGGGGATATGATCCTTCAGTGTGGTTCCGTCTTTATAAACACCTAGTTCCAATATCTGTTTTTGTAATTTTTCGGGAGACAAGTCAACCTCTACACCTAAGTAATAAGCAGCTTGGAATGCATCCTCAATTTCCGGACGCAGCGGGTACATCCCATCGAGCACGTAATGAAGTGAACCCAGCATATACACCGTGTTGCCTTTATTCTCTACCTTCCACAAAAAGCCGCGGCTTCCATCTGATTGCTGCTCAGAGGTAAGTGTAACCTGGCGCAGCGACTGGTTACAGGCAACTTTATAGCCTGCAGTTTCAGCGACAAAACGGAGCGGCACATACGTTACATTCTGGATTAGCTTTGGCGCTGCTTCCAGCTTGACCGCCTTACCGTTTACAGTGGCATTTGTGCCGCCATTCTGAAAGGACAAGGAGAGACCTACTTTGGCGCCACTAGCGGTACGGGTCGCTTCATCCCAATTCACTTTCACATCAAGCTTCTCCAGAATCGGACGCATCGGGACGAGTGTCACACCATTTTCTAAGATCGGTTCGGACTTGCCGAACTGGAATTGCTCCCCATTTAGCCATACGGTCATGGCTTGCTCTGCTGCATGAACGGAAGAGTATAAAGAAGAAAACAAGAATAGGTAGAGAAATAAAGCGCTAATTTTTATCATCTGCATATAAGCTCCTTCTTGTAAAATGATAAAATGTAGATAATCAGAGGCTTTTAGTGACTAACTTACCTGGATAAGCTGCTTGTCCCCTTCATATTATGCAATGTGATAAAAGGTTTGGCGGTCGTCGTGTTTGCGGTCGCTTGCCAGTCGACTTCTCCACCGCCAGCAAATTTTAATTGAAAGTATAGTTTTCTCATCCCCTATCCTACCAGCCCCAATGAAACAGAACTTAAACGGTTAGATAAACATCAGCTTAATTTTGCTCTCACCGTTTAGGTTCTGTTAAGGTGATTATGCTACTATGGAAAAGGGTGAAAACGATGACTTGTCTTTCCGATATTAAAATTGCAATCGTCGACGACGAGCCTTCGATTGTCACGATGCTGCAAATGGTGCTTCGCAGAGAAGGGTTTCATCAGCTGTACGCGGCTTCCACCTGCGCGGAAGCACTCGATTTAGCGAAACGTGAAGCTCCTGATATCGTCCTGCTCGACATTATGCTTCCCGACGGCAGCGGCCTGGAGCTCTGCTCCAAGCTACGCGAATACGGGAATCCGCATATTCTGTTTCTGACGGCCAAGGCTTCCGATCTCGATGTCCTGCGCGGCTTCGCCATGGGTGGGGACGATTATATCACGAAGCCCTTCAATCCTCTGGAGGTAGCCGCAAGAATTCAGGCACGCATACGCCGTCTGGAGACGGAAGCCCCCACAGCCAGTCTGGTGAAGCGGCCCCATTCGGGGGTTTACCGGTTCGGCCGCTTCACTGTCAACGAGTCGGAAGGCGAGCTGATTGTGGAGGGACAGCCAGTTCCTTGCCCCGCGCAGGAATTCCAGCTGCTGCTGCACTTCTGTAAGTTTCCCGGGGTCGTATTTTCCAAAACACAGCTCTACGACAAGGTTTGGGGGATCAATGGACAGGGCGATGACTCGACCGTGATGGTGCATATCCGGCGCATACGGGAGCGGATTGAGATCGATCCTGGCAATCCGAAGCTGCTGCTTACCATACGCGGGCTCGGCTACAAGCTGGCGAAGGAGTCGCAAGAGCGATGAAGATACAACAGCGCATGGCATTCCACTTCACGTATCAATTGATCTTCTATGCCCTGCTAATTCTGGCCATTACTCTGGTTGCCTGCGTCATGTTCTTCCAGAACATGACGAATAATGAGTTACGCCGAAACTTTCCGGTTGGCGCTCTGCAACCGATCGCTCAAGAAGCATATTCCAAGGACGGGACGATTCGAATCTCCCCCGAGTGGGACAAGCTCATCAAAGAGAAAGGAATGTGGCTGCAGGTTGTCAATGCCGAAGGTGAGGTAATTTATGCCTTCAATACATCTCCGCATTATGCCCTGCCTACCTCCTACTCCATCGCTCAACTACTCGATATCCAAGAGACACGGACGCTTGGGACGTATGCCATACACACTCAACTGAATTTTGCTTTCAACGAGCCGCTTCTGTATATGTTAGGCTACCATAGTCCTGAACTTGACCAGCTCGTGGCCTGGTTCGATGCCTACGGGCAGCATGGAATCGTGCGGAGCGAAGCGGTTCCCCTCTTGGACCAGCGATTGCGCGAAACCGGAAGCTATCTGCAGGTGATCGACCCCGGGAGCCATATCGTACAAGGCATCGGCGATGGAGCATACGTGCAGAAGGCGTATCGTCTGCTGGATATCCTGGCCATTCAGCAATCGCCCAGCAACTATGACACGAATATTGTCACCCATCGGGACCAATCTAGCGGTATGACCTGGATCCTCTATACACCCAATGCAGAAGGGGGTCCTCTGAAGCATCCTGCGTTGGATACGGCAACGCGTGGACTCGTCTGGTTTGCAGGTCTAATCCTGCTCTTGGCGGTTCCAGTCTCCATCTGGCATGGCTACCGCTACGGTCAGCCTCTGATTCTGTTCGCAGGCTGGTTCGAACGTATGGGCCGGGGACAGTACGACCAGGTACTGACCGACAAGGACAAGCGCAAGGTATTCCGCCGCAACGGCACGATGCGAACCCGCTACAGGCTCTATAAGGAAGTAATTGAATCTTTCTATCAGATGACCCATCAATTAGCTCAAACCGAGAAGGAGCGCGAGAGGCTGGAGAAGTCGCAAGCAGAGTGGATGTCAGGGATTTCCCATGATCTGCGCACGCCCCTATCCACGATTCAAGGTTATGGTTATATGCTGGAGAGCTTGCCTGAGCAATGGAGCCAAGAGGAGATGCGAATCATGGGTTCGACGATCCGCGAAAAGGGGGATTATATGCTGGAGCTAATCTCCGACTTTTCTATGATTCATCAGCTCAAGCAAGGAGATTCGATCATGGAGCTCCGGGAGATGGACTTGGTTGAACTGGTGCGCTGCTCCGTACTAAAGTACGTCAACGACGTCACGATACCTCAGTATCAGTTTCTCTACGTTGGGGAGGAGCTTCCCCTACTGGTAAAGGCAGATGAAATCTGGCTCCAGCGGCTGATGGACAATCTGCTGTCCAACGCCGTGAAGCATAATCCGCCGGGCGTGAGCATAACCGTCTCTGTCGGCAGGATGAACGACAAGGCATACATCCGAGTAATTGATAATGGCAAAGGAATGGACGAGGAAACACTCCACCATTTGTTCAATCGCTATTACCGGGGAACAAATACTGAAGAATCGACAAATGGCTCAGGGCTCGGGATGAGCATCGCCAAAACCATCGTGGAATCGCACGACGGCGAAATCCAGGTTCAATCCAAGGTGTGGCAAGGCACAAAAATTGAGATTTGGTTGCCCTGTTGAGCGAAAACAGGAAACACTTCATTCCCATGTCAGGCAGACGGCCGCGGCTTTTTGTGAATAAGGGATTTTTACATGTTTTGCGAACACTTCATCTTATTTTCTAAGATTACTAAAGAATAAAAGCTGCCAGGCTAATAACCCCGCAGCTTTTATTCGTACATATATTATTTTACCAAAGAGTAACTCTGTCCTTTGGAGCAATGTACAAAGCATCGCCTACTTCTACATCAAATGTGGAGTAGAAATCATAGGTATTTGAAACAACTTCATTGACCCTAACTTTATTTGGCGCATGAGCATCGATTGTTAAAAGCAATGCTTCAATTTCAGGACGAGCCTTCTGTCATGGTTGCCCATTGATTTTTTGGCCCAGATACTCCACTTTATTGTATTGATCAACAACAGCCTTTGCTTTTGCCTCGAATTTCTTGTAGTCTTCTTCTGTCCACCAATTTATCAAATTTCCAACCTCATCATATTTTGATCCATTTGTATCAAAGGCGTGAGAGATTTCATGCGCAATAATTGCACCTATACCCCCATAATTCTGACTTGCGCTTTGGTTTTTATCATAAGATGGCGCCTGACTAGCCGCAGCATGGAACGTAATCGTGTTTGTCAGCGGTTGATAGGACGCATTCGCCGCACTGTGTTAGAGAATAACTGCTGTTCCACTGACAGCGACCATCAGCATGTCCTGGCGGACAACTTCGTAATTGATATCTACACCGATAACGGCATTGGCTCCCATTTGCGAAGCTTGGTGTGTCATTTCTTTAAAGGCTGCGTCTCTTGCTTCCCTTAGCTTGGTTTCATAGGCTTTCGAACGCCCACCTACAAGATCTCTAAATGAAGCAAGAAGGTCTCTCCCGATATTAGCACCCATGATGACTTCACCGGTTGCAACACCGACATACTGCCTGACCGCGCTGACTATAACGGCAAGTTTGACAAGCTATCATTTTCAGAATGATTTTTGCAGATTTAGATTAAAAGTCTATGTTCCAATATATTTTTCAAACTGATATGAGACTTTGAAGGTCCAAGCTTTATAAGGGAATCTTGAAATTCGGCAAGTTCCTCAATGGATGCCGTTTGTACCTTGATAAGATAATTATATTCCCCGCTTATTCGATATAAATCCGTTACTTCCCTAGCCTTGTCACAAAACTCAACGGTCTCCTGACAATGTTCAGTTTTTAGTAGAATAAAAGTAGTCATGCCCCGATTCAGATTTCCTAAATTGAATTCTGTCGAATACCCGGTGATGATCTTTTTGTCTTCTAGCTTCAAAATCCTTTCTTTAACCGAAGGTTGGGACATACTGATTTCTTTACTGATATGAGAAATAGACATTCGTGCATTGTGCTGAAGCAGTTGCATAATCTTTTTATCAATATCATCGATTAGATTATCCATAATCATAAGACCTCCATAATTAAATAATAAAATTAAGCCATATCCAATCAAATTAACTTATATTTAATAACCACTTTATCACTATATCCTCATTTAACATATGTATTTCATCAAGTTAATTTCTGTATACTATAAACAAATTATTAATAAGGAGAAATTTCGAATGAGCGTAAACGGTCTTTCACATGTGGCGATCCAAGCCAAAAACTATAAAGCAACAATTACATTCTATACTGAAGTTTTAGGATTCAAGGTTGGTCATCATTGGCGTCTGCCATCCTTTCAAATCAAAGAAGCTTCCATGCTAGTTTCACCTGACCGAAGGACTTGTATTGAAGTCTTTGATAACGACGCAGTCATTCCTGCACAAGGGAAGAAAGCATCGTCCGAAGAAGATATAGCTCACGGAGCGTTATTACATTTAGCCTTCTATGTGAATAATGTAGATGAAATGTTTCAAAAAGCCCTTGCTCATGGAGCAAAGGCTTTTGTAGAACCGGATTACCTTTCACTTGGCGAACCACCCCTTGTAGTCAAGAATGCTGTCATTCACAGTCCCAACGGAGAAGTTATCGAATTTATTGAAGAGGTTGATTTTGATATGTCTACCAAGACTCATGCAAATTAATTTTTTATTGATGTTTCCAAATATAGGACAATTGTATGATCGATTGCAACTCAGTTAACTCCCAAGTACAAATGAACGCCCCAAATAGATGGATGAATCATGGCTTGAACATCAAGCTCAGGTAACCGGCTAATTGTAAAAGGTGTAAGTAAAACAACGGCTACATGGGTTGTATACCACGTTACGACAATTTGTGAATATTAACCGGGTACCCGTTTAATAAGAACAGACATTAGCACCCATGTAAGTGCTGCAATAAGCAGGGATACACCACCAAGTTGAAGAGATGATCTATATCGGCACTTCCTAGAATAATGCCCACACCGATTGTTGCTAAAACAATAGAAATTGCTTTTTAAAACGTAATTTTTTTCTTTTAAGGTGATGCACGCAAAGCACTATGAATGCAGGTGTCGTTGTAGTGATAATGGCGCCCATCTGTGCAGTAAAAAGCATCGTACCCACTTCTTGGGTTAAACTAGAAAAAAGGGTACCCTTTGGGTTGGCTTTAGCATGGAGTCGTTAGCACATAATTTGATCTATCTATTGTCTATGTTATTGATGAAGGGACCCTTGCTGCTGTAAAAAATGTGGCGAATGGTCTACCTAAAACTGTACCACCAACATCATCTGTGAAAATACTTTGAAAACATCCCACTTCCACTCGATCTCCCGCATTTAAGTTTAAAATATCATTTACTGATACGATCTGACCTGTTGTAGATAATCCAAAGTTCATTCTAAAATCATCTTCTTCATCGATCATCTGACCATTTACAGTAATATACAAAATTACATTACTTTCATTACTGGCTGAAAAAAGGTTTTTAATATACATTGCAGATGCAGTGACAACATATACACCTGCTGTTTTGGGGATAAATGTAGATGTAGATGTATCATATTCATTATCTAAATCAAATATTTCAGATGTGAATAAAAGCTTGGTTGGTGTTTGAAGAGGTATCTGCACATCCTGTATAGCAGTAGCCTTAAATGCTGAAGCCTTCACTAGATTTGACGCATCACTTGTGCTTGTGGATACATTCACATTGATAACAGGATTACCTACATTGGAGATAGTATCTGTGTCGGTCACTCCTTGTGCTTGTCCTTGTAACTGTCCTTGGGCTTGTCCCTGAAGCTGCTGTTGTTTTTGTTTGTTTACAAGGATTTCATATTTCTTCTTGTATTCCTTATACTTCTTTTTGTAATCATCGTCTCCCATTACTAAATCTCCGCCTCTACATTTTATTAATTAATCCCATTTATTCCAATATATCCTAAGGACTAATCTAGTAATATCATATGTAGATTAGTAGAAAATGAAGGGGCTATAACGCTATATCATTTAGCACAATTAATGATTTTCCCAGTGTAGTCGCACTAGTCCATTATTAAAACCTTAATATTTATCATTAGTGTGAATCCCTTTTATTTTTTTATGGAGCAAGTATCTTTTTTTAAGCAAATTATAGACGATTTTCCCAACAGCTTCGCTAATCATCTTACAGCCCTCATCACTCGTGGATACAAACTGAACCAGCTTGTTTAATTGATCATATAAATTCGTCCCTCAATATTAAGGCTTTACAGGAATGTTTAACGTAACAAAACATCCATGGTTTTTTACCGCAACCCCGACATGAAAAGTATCACATGTTGGGTTTAGCGGTTTTAGTGTTTTTCCATACTGGTAAGGAACGTAATTGGAATAAACACGCAGTTTTTTATGGTGGTTCGACCCTGCAAACAAAACAGTGAGGATTCGAAGCGTGCACAACCCCTTGTTGGCTCTCTTCTCTTGAAGGGATGACCACGTACAGAAAAATGGTTACTTTTCCTTCGAATCCACCAATTGCGTACCTTTACAATGAGGAGCAAACGTATGGAAACCTTACTTACACACTGCGCCGGCATGGATGTACATCAGGAAACTATTGTCGTCTGCGCGATTACAGGAACTGCTGGAGATTCTCCCCATGTAGAAACCCGCACATTTTCAACGATGACCAAGAGCTTGTTTGAACTTTTGCAATGGCTCGAATCCAAGGAAGTTACGCATATCGCGATGGAAAGTACCGGCATTTACTGGCGTCCCGTTTACAATATACTTGAGGGCTACTTTGACATCACGCTGGCTAATGCCCAGCGCATTAAAAATGTACCGGGACGCAAGACCGATGTATCCGATGCCGAATGGATTGCCAAACTTCTTCGTCACGGTTTAATCGAGCCGAGCTTTGTACCTCAGGCAGACCTTCGCGAACTCCGCGAGCTTACGCGTCTTCGTAAGAAGCAAGTTGGCGGACTGACGGCAAAGAAGAACAGACTTCAAAAGGTTCTGGAATGTGCCAACATCAAACTTGGAACCGTCATTAGCGATGTTTTTGGCGTTTCAGGTCGTAATCTGCTCCAGCGATTAATGGAACAAGGATTTATTGATCCCAGCGACATCGAAGAACGCGTAAAAGGTAACGTGAAGAAAAAAGTTCCTGCCTTGGCAGATTCCCTATTCGGAACACTCGATGAGCACCAACTATTTATGATCCGCTTTCTTTGGAATGAAATCGCCTTTTATGAGGAATCCATTCGCCAGTTGGATGAGCGAATGGATGCGTATCTCGTCAGCTACAAGGAAGAAATGGAGATCATGCAAACGATGCCTGGCGTTAAACGAACAACAGCCGCCAGCATACTCGCTGAGATGGGTCATAACATGGATCAATTTCCAACGGCAGCTCACCTCACATCATGGGCTGGTGTGGCACCAGGAAATCACGAAAGCGCTGGTCAAAAAAAAGTACCCGCACGGTAAAAGGCAATCCCCATATCAAAACAGCTTTGTGCGAGGCAGCCTGGGCGGCTTCCAAAACCCGCAACACTCGTTTATCTGCTAAATTCTGGTCTCTAGCCTCACGTCGGGGCAAGAAAAAGGCGCTCGTTGCTCTCGCGAAGAAAATGCTCGTTATTCTCTATCAGATGCTTAAAACCAAGCAAGTTTATATCGAGAATGCTCCTCATAAGATGCCAAACTTATAAGCATTAACCCATTTCATATATTTTAAACCATGGGACCGAATATTTCGTTTCCCGAGCATCCTGTTGTCATTTTTCTGCTAACCTTCAACTTCTAAAAACGAGACCCATCATGAGTGCTGATGTCTTTTCACAGAAAAAAGCTGATCGGCAAGTAATGCCAATCAACTTTTTTCGATGCTCACTCTTCTCTAATGACTAATAGTACACCAATAAAAATTAATAGAGTACCTAACCCAAAAGACAAGCCAATTTGTTCACCTAATAGTAACCACCCTAAAAAAGTACCGACAATAGGTTGGAAAAAGAAAAATAATCCGCCACTTGAAGCATTAAGCATTTGCAATCCACGATTCCACATTAAAAAGGCACAGGCTGTCGAAATAACTCCCAAGTACAAAAGACCGCCCCAAATAGATGGATGCATCATGGCTTGAACATCAAGCTCAGGTAACCGGCTAATTGTAAAAGGGGTAAGTAAAACAACGGCTACAAGGGTTGTATACCACGTTACGACAATTTGTGAATATTGAGTGGGTACTCGTTTTATAAGAACAGACATAAGCGCCCATGTAAGTGCTGCAATAAGAAGGGATACGCCACCAAGTTGAAGAGATGGTTCTATATCGGCACTTCCTACAATAATACCGACACCGATTGTTGCTAAAACAATAGAAATTGCTTTTTTAAACGTAATTTTTTCTTTTAAGATGATGCTCGCAAATAGCACCATGAATGCAGGTGTCGTTGAAGTAATAATAGCACCCATTTGTGCAGTAGAAAGCATCGTACCCACTTCTTGGGTTAAGATAGAAATTGTATTTCCAATAAGTCCAATTATGAAAATTAATAGCAAGTCTCGTTTCGCCATACGCCATGATTGTTTGGTAACAACACCAATAATTAACAATGCAAACATCGCAATTACATAGCGAATCCATACTAATTCAAGTGGTGGCACAACGTCTACCACATGTTTTACCACAACATACATCCCGCCCCAAATACTAGCAGCGAGTGATAAATACAAAGAACCTAATAAGGTGTTTTTCATTTTGTACCCTCCGTTTATCTAGACAATTCCTGTCCTTAACGGAGATGTAGTTTTTCTACCGTTAAGGGAGAATAACTACAGGTACATCATTTTCAAATAGTGGTGACCACATCATCAGTTTTCAACTCACTTTCAAAAGAATAATTTTATTTTACACGAATTTTGTTGATTAGGGTATAAACTGTTTTAACCATAACTGACCTGACCTTCGCAGCGATCTGTCGGGAATGAGATCATGTTTTTGTCAAAACCGGAAATGGGATAAAGTTCTTTTCAATTATCCATGACAAGAACTTTATCCCTTAAAACAAGAAAGCCGCGATCAACGCGGCACTATGAGAGCTAATGTTTTTTCTAGGTTGTCTGTCTGAATTCGCTTCTCCGAATTGCATCGGGCAGACCATGGGGGCTTGTCCCCCTAAGTATGAATACGCTGTTATCGGAAGTTACCTGCTACTTTGAAATACATTCAAGTCTCTACATGCTTTATTTATTCTTCCTGCATACTATATTTCCATTTTCTTGTAAAAGAATCGAAAAACCGTTTCTTGTTAGTTCTTCACTCAATTCTTCTGTCTTTAAATGTCTTCTGTGAGGTAACCACCATTCATTATTGATCCTAACGGCTTCATTGTACGATTCTGGAGATATTATCCGATCATAAACAATTCCAGTGTCTTCACAATAATACGTATCTTCATCATAGGAACGTAATTCATCATACATTGCCGTTGAGATAATATAGTAACCAGATTTCTTCAATCCTGATTTTACAACTGAGTACAGTTTTGATCTGTCACCATCAGTAACAATACTTTGTAAACAGTAGTTATCTAGTATAAGGTCATATTCTTTGTTCAGTTCTAACATTTCTAATAAATCTTGGTTACTGTAGTTTATCTTTAAATTTCGATCTAATGCCATGGATTTTGCAAGTTCAATTGCAGTTGGTGAAATATCAATTGCATCTACAGTAAATCCCCTATTAGCTAAAAAACAAGCTCCCGTGCCAGTTCCGCATCCATATTCAAACACTTTAGACTCCGTAGAATTAACATTGAATAATTCTAATGCTCTCTCTAAGAATGGTCTCATCATAAAATTTTCAAAATTATATTGTTTAGGATCATGGAATTGATCCCATGCTTCCAAATTGTCTTTCTTTATTTCTTGATAGGTCGTTTCGTGTTCTTCAAAATAATATTTCTTCATCGATTTGTCTCCTCACAAAAATATTTACAGGTAATTCCCGATAACGTTCTTGTATTCACGAACTTCCATAGGAATTTGTCACATGAATCTGCTACTCTACTAAAGCATCACAGTGACCAAGGCATAGCCGCAACTTGAATACTGTGTTAAGTGATGTTCCCACCTTAGAAGCAATATCTTAAAATTATCTTTTCATCTTTCATATTCAATTAACCAGCAATCCCTTAATTCGCCTTCATGCCATTCATGTTTTTCAAGATACTTCTTCTTAACAAAACCATTCTTCTCATAAACTCTAAGGGCTCTCGTATTCCAGGCTTGTGGATCCATTACTATCTTATTTGCGCCTTTAATCCCTATTAAGTAATTAACTGATTCTTGTATTAAAAGCGAGCCAATTCCTTTGTTCCAGAAATCAGATTCCCCAATGAATTGATCCATTCCATATATGTTGCCTTTATAATCTTTATAATCATATTTTTCTTTCTCTTCATCATCGATGATATAGAACTGAATGTATCCGATAGCAGTTGAATTGTATTGAATAATACACTGAGTTATTTCTTCTCTGTGTTCATAAAAGTGTTTTTTTACTAAGTCTTTATTATGAGGACGATCACGACCTTCATAGAACTCTAATAAAACGGGATTTGAGAGCCATTTCACAAGTAAATCAGCATCATCGTCTTCAAGGAATCTAATACTTATTTCTTGTGCACCAAATAGAATCATCTTATGTAATCTCCTTTAAGAGGTCATTTATGATCTTGAAGGAATTTCACTTAACGTTCGTAGATTCACGAATCCTCATTGGCTTAAGGCGCGTAGCGCCGGGTCCGACGGACTTAGTCATGCAGGGTAATCTGCCTGAATCCACTTCCTCGAACTGCCTCTGGCAGATCAAGGGACGAAAATCCCGCAGCGTGAATGTGGTGTTATTTGTTGTTCCCGACTTCGAAGCTTGTCACTTACTCAAAGGGGTTTAAATGTCTTTCCAATATTTCTTTAGAAGGTTTAAATTCATGTCTGTCATAAAAATTTATGCTTTTGTCACTTGGCCATACTATCAATAATTCCATGTTATTATTCTGAGCCCATTTATTAACATCTTCTATAATCATTCCACCAATTCCCTTGTTTCTATAATCAGGTATAGTGTAGACATTTGTGATGTAGCCGAATGGTAATTTCTTTCGTCCTGGTCGTGGAATAGTATCTATTACTTGAAGGAAAATATGAGAAACTAGCTTACCTTCATCTTCAGCGACCCAAATGTGCCATTTATCTCCTTCAATTATCTCTTCGAAAAACACTCTACATTCCTCAAAAAAATCATTATAAATACTTAATTCCTCTTTTTTGGATTCAAATGAAAAATCCCATCTCATCTTTATTAGTTCTGCTATATCTTTAAATACAGCATTTCGTATTAACAAAATAATCATCTCTTTTCAATTTGAACTTGATTTATTTTTGATAGTTTTGTTTGCGGGAATTACATATAACGTTTGTGAGTTCCCAATGCCTCTCCGACTTAAAGCCCGAAGGACTGGCCGCGACGCGGTTAGTCGGTGCAGATGTGTCTGCTGAATCCGCTTCTTCGAGATTCCTCTGGCAGACCAAGGATCGCTTGCGATCTGCCGCGGGAACACGGTGTTATACGTAGGAACCTCTTCTTTGAATCTACTTTCAAATCTTATTAGCATTTTTTAATAGAACTGATATATCATTTATCCACTAACCTTTTGAATCTGCAATTAGGGTAACCCAACCCAAATCTCTTGCAGGATCGAGGTTTTTCTCTTGATCGTCTACAAATATAATAATTTGCTTATTGTCATTGTCAAAATGAGATTCATCAAATTTATAGATTTGAGGATCTGGTTTGCAACTACCCATCTCACTAGAAATTGTAATGCTCTTAACATATGGTGCGATTGATTTTAGATGTTATGTTAACCATTCTTTACGATGATTACTAAGTAGATGAATATCTGCTAACTGACTCCAACTTGAAAGGTGATCAAATGCAGGCAGTTGTCTTAGATGTTTATCAATCAAATTACGCGCATATTGAGGTTCAACAATTGGAAAATGCTTGTTAAGCCATACCCAAAAGTCTTCCTCGCTTATTCTCCCAGTCCATAGAGCTTCTCGTACTTCATTTTTAAATAGAACTTTCAAGTAGTCATAAGGAATTTCCGCAGCAAGAGCAATTTCTTGCCAATACGATGGAGATAGGTTTGTTAGAATTACCCCTGCTATATCAAGTATGAGCTGTGGTTTATTCATCTTTTTTGAAACTCCTTTGCACACATGTACATCATGATCCGCCTTTCCATTATATCAATCATTGTAAAATATGGAAATCAAAAAGGAGGCTCACAAAGCCTCTGATAGACTTTGCAAACCCCCGATGCTTTCGGTTCGATTAAGCTGTAAAAGATAAATTAATAAAATCATATGGGATACTTGTCGTAAAGAGATGTTCATTCTATCCAATTGTTGGATGGCAAGTTACATTTTAATGCCGTCCATTATGACAGAGGTTCTTACTTGACGTATTCAGCCATTACAATATTTCGATATACCCTTCTGTTCCATGCACGCGAATTCGTTGCCCGTCTTTTATCAGATTGGTAGCATTTTCCACACCAACAACTGCTGGTAAGCCATATTCACGCGCGATAACTGCGCCATGGGTCATCAGTCCACCAACTTCAGTAACTAGACCTTTTATGGATACAAACAATGGTGTCCAGCCAGGGTCAGTAAAGGAGGTGACTAATATATCTCCATCTTCTAGATCAGCATCTTCCATACGTAAGATGACACGTGCTCGTCCCTCAATCACTCCGGAAGAAACAGGCAGACCTACAATAGCTTCGGCTGGGAGATTTTCTCGTTCGTATTTACCCGTAATGATTTCACCATCAGACGTAATAACACGTGGGGGAGTTAGTTTTTCATATAATTTGTACTCGTCTTTTCGTTTGCTGATGATCTGGTAATCCAGTTTATTGGTGCATACGACATCGCGAAATTCTTCAAAAGTGAGATAGTATACATCTTCTTTTTCACGAATAAGGTTAGCTTGTACGAGTTGTTCGGCTTCTTTCAGTAAAGCTTGCTTATATACGAAGTAGCGATTAATCATGCCGTATTTTGGATATTCACGATAACCGATGAAATTCCGGATTAGGCTGATCACTCGTTTTGTCTCTTTGGCTTTTTGTTTACCATCCGGTAATTGTTTCAATCGATCTAATAACTCTTGTTCTTTTTCTAAAGCTTCCTGTCGCCCTTGCTCAAATTTCCGTTTGCCAGCATTAGGCTCAAAGTTTTTGATGTTACCCAGAATCATCGGGACAATTGTAATTGGTTTTTCACTCCAACGAGTTTTAGTCATATCGATTTCTCCGGCACATCGCATTCCGTATTTATTGAGATAAGCATAGATAGCGTCCCCAGTTTCCTGTCCACCATCAAACTTAATCAGTTCATTTAAAAAGTAATCATCTTTTACATGTTGTAAATAATCAATTACTTCTGGATAAGGACGAATCACATCTGCGACATCCAATAGCGCCAGACCCATTTCCGAAGTAATATTGTTAGGGACAGATTGAGAAAGCGTATCTGCTACGTTTTTTTCACCTAACCATTTGTCCATTTTTTCATTGATCCATGATGAAGCATCCATAGCAGTCATAAATACACGCGAACTTTGTGGGTCAAATAAAATCTTCTTTAATTGCTGGAAATCTTCTAGAATAAAATCAAATAAATCTGATCCTGATTTCGTTTGGATGTTTTGTTTTAACTCTTTTATCGATGTTTGACTACTCTTAATCAAATCAGAAACGATTGTCGGATCGTTATCGATTTGTGCTTGAAAGCCCGAAGACGATATACCTGTATTGTTTTTAATGTGACTCGGCACTTTTATATCATCTGGTGACGATTTGATAAAATCTTCTCGCTCTACGATGGTTATGAGTGCGTCTTTTATGAGCGGATCGGATTTTCCCAAGGCATCTATTACCTTTTTTCTGCTGTCAGGCGAAGCCAGATTATGTGAGATATCAACAAACAACCTTCCACCAGCTTTATGCATGGGTGCAGGAGTCGTTAACAGGAAAAAAGCCAGTCCCAATGGTTTCATGGGATCGGTCATCATTTGTTGATGTCCGACTGATACATAGACGTGATTTTCTTGATCATTAACTTCAGGGATCGGGTATAAAGTAGTGATTGGCCGACTCTGGACAATATAAAATGTATCATCAACCAAACACCATTCGATATCTTGTGGGCAACCAAAATAAGCTTCGATCTGTCTTCCTATGCGTGCCAGTTGTAAAATTTGTTGTTCAGTGAGTGTTTGCGTCTTTTGCTGCTCAGGATCGATCTGCTGTGTCTCGGTTCCGCCTTCTTTTAGTCCATAGATAGCCAATTTTTTGGTTCCTATTATCTTATCGACGATTTCCTCATTCTGTACTTTATAACAATCGGCAAATACCAAGCCAGAGACCAGTGCTTCTCCAAGTCCAAAACTGGCATCGATTGATAGCAGCTTTCGGTTAGAAGTAATCGGATCAGCGGTAAATAAAATCCCTGAAGCCTGTGAGAAAACCATCCTTTGAACGATAACGGATAAATAAACTTGACTGTGGTCAAATCCATTTTGCATACGGTAGATTACTGCGCGATCCGTAAATAGGGAGGCCCAACATTTGCTGATATGCTGCAAGATGGCATCGACGCCGATGATATTTAAATAAGTGTCTTGTTGACCAGCAAAAGAGGCATATGGTAAATCTTCAGCAGTCGCACTAGAACGCACTGCATAAGCATGCTCATCTCCAAACAGGGAGAGATAGTGAGTAACTGCTTTTACAACATCGGAAGGAATTTCTGCTTCCATAATGATTTGTCGAATCTTCCTGCTGATTTCACCAATTTGATCTCGATCTTCTACTTTTAGCATTGTTAGTCGATCCAACAGAGCATGATACGTTTCGATTTCTTCGATGGCTTTTTGATATCCCACTGTTGTAACACAAAATCCTGCTGGTACTTGTATTCCTTCAATTTTTGATAATTCCCCTAAATTTAACCCTTTTCCGCCTACGAGCAAAAGCTGCGTTTTTTCCGTTTCCTGAAAACCGAGAACCAAAGAACTCATTCAATATCTCTCCTAACCATTAAATTGAGAAAAAACAATTGACAAGAGTTTACCGGCATGATAGAATTAAAGTGTAAGATATAATAATTATGTTCATATAGATATTAAAAGTTGTAATCAGATTATATCATCGTGTCTGTTTATATGCAATATACAAGAACCTGATAAAATTACCAGGTTCTTTTTTGATTTCCGCTATCATTAGTCACATTATCGTTAGGCATCCTACATTACATTAGATCAGATCTGTTGGATTATTTATAAACTGAGTTTTACGTTTCTGAAGGCGTGTATGGGACAATGTTAGGTGTCGTCCGACATCTGGAAGCTGGTGGTGTCGGCTGACAAGAATATGTACTAAATCAAGATATTACAAAACAAAAGGTTGATCTCCAACGAAGGAGATCAACCTTTTTGTTTTGCATATATCAAAGACATCTCTGACGTCACATTTGCAATGAGTATATGATCTTGTCCAAGATTCAATCCAGAATTCATAAGTTTCATACCATACCTGTGCTTAAATCCACCATCAGTATAATAACGGATTATCATAGGATTAGAAATCAAAATTATCTGGGTCTGGACCCACTCGAAGATTCTGATTCAATCCATCGATTCGTTCCATATCTTCTTTAGTCAACTCAAAATCAAAAATAGATGCATTTTCAATGATGCGATGTTCTTTCGTTGATTTCGGTATCGTTACAACGCCACTTTGTAAGTTCCAGCGCAAGATCACTTGGGCAATGGATTTCTCATACTTATTCCCAATTTCTTTTAACTCCGTATTATCTAATAACTGACCTTGCATTAATGGAGACCACGCTTCAAATTGAATGCCATTTTCCTTACAAAATGCTTGAAGTCCCTTTTGAGTCAAACGTGGATGATGTTCCATTTGATCCACCATTGGCTTAATCTCCGCATCGTTCATTAGCTCTTCAAGCTTATGCTTAAGGAAGTTACTTACACCAATCGCTTTTACGCGTCCTTCTTTATAGAGAGTCTCCAATGCTCTCCAAGCTTCTTTGAACTTACCTTCTACAGGCCAGTGAATTAAATATAAATCCAAATATTCCAATCCAAGTTTACTTAAGCTCGTCTCATAAGCAGCTATCGCTGATTCATAACCAAGATCTGCATTCCATACTTTGGATGTGATAAAAAGTTCTTCTCTAGAAACACCCGCTTCTTCCATGCCTTGGCGAATCCCTCGACCAACACCTTTTTCATTTCCATAAATAGCTGCTGTATCAATACTTCGATAACCATTCTTGATCGCTGTTTTCACTGCATTTTCAAGTTCAGGACCTTCCTCCACTAGAAATACGCCTAATCCAAACCATGGCATCTTCACACCATTATGCAGTGTTGTTGTATCTTGCAAATTCTTTACCATTATATTTTCCCCCATTATTATTTTAGTATTTAAGTTATAGTCTGCCGTTCCTACAAGTGCTATGATAGATG
Source organism: Paenibacillus sp. 1_12 (assembly GCF_900114475.1). Classification (GTDB taxonomy): domain Bacteria; phylum Bacillota; class Bacilli; order Paenibacillales; family NBRC-103111; genus Paenibacillus_S. The sequence goes on from NZ_FOTE01000028.1 coordinate 50,481, forward strand.
AAATCAATCAAAAATAATAGTACGTACTTAAAAGTGATATAAGTACTTTAAAGTACCCATAATATTTAAATCGGAGGTACATCATGATTAAGAAAAAATATAACATTTCAGTAGAAGCAACACTTGAGGTCATCGGTGGGAAATGGAAATGTGTAATTCTATGTCATTTAACCCACGGAAAGAAGCGCACTTCGGAATTGAAAAAGTTAATGCCTGGGATTACACATAAAATGTTAACACAGCAACTGCGAGAATTAGAAGCTGATGGAATCATTAATCGAATTATTTATAATCAGATTCCTCCAAAAGTGGAATACGAACTTAGTGAATATGGAACGAGTCTGGAAAGTATTTTGAATTCGTTATGTAATTGGGGTGAACAGCACATCATTAAAGAATACGGTGATAAGTTCGCTGTTTTAGAGGACAGTATTTTAAATAAATAAACGAACCAATAGAGCAGGAAACGCATCTCATGTAGAGTATGCCTTTTCTGCTCTATGAATATGCTCACTATTGTGAACGGAATACCTTAACGTTACTTTGATATTCAGGACAAGCACTAACTCACAGCTACCAATTCTTTCTATACGTTCAAAATCCGATACAGCTCATCAAGATGATGTATTTCATAGGTTGGCACAATCCCAGTGTTATTGGGTTTCATATCAGAGTTGTACCAACATGTATCTAGTCCGGCTAGCTGTCCGCCTTTAATATCCGCACTTAAGGAATCTCCGATAATCAATCCCTTTTCCACAGTGAAATTTGGAATTCGTGCAAAGACATAATCGAAGTATTCTTTCATAGGTTTTTGAAATCCTGTATCTTCCGACACAAAAATATCCTTAAATAGCGGATGTAATCCTGAATCACGTAAACGTCTATCCTGAGTCTTCGAAACACCATTCGTAACAATATATAAGTCAAATTGATGTTGTAGATCTGTTATCAATTCAAAAGCCCCATGAAGAAGCTGATGCCCCTCTTCTAAGTAGCTGCGATATTTCTTTTCCAATAAGACGCCATCAACAACTTTACCGTAGCCCTGAAATAAAACCGAAAACCGCGTATTTACGACCTCATCACGAGTTATTGTTCCTTGTTCAAAGTTTCTCCAAAGTTCCTGATTAATTCTTTTATAGTGTGCCTCGATTTCAGTAGTTAAAGGTATCTTTTGTTCCTCAAAAAGTAAACGCAACGCTAATTTCTCAGCTGATCCGAAATCCAACAGTGTATCATCTACATCAAATAATAACGTTTGATATTTTTTCAAAATGATCTCTCCAATTTCTGCTTTTCTTATCAGTTTGCTAAATGTAAAAAGAAACCTTATCCAGACCTAACTATCCTAAGGTATTCTTATTATATACGGTTCTATCCATAACTTATCATACTTTCGATCATATTGAATTCTAACTAATCCAATCTCTCCATTAAGTAATCTTTTATAGTTAGTTCCCATACCCGTTACACTTCTACCTGGTAAAAACGGTATTCCATATATGTATCTGTTCTTAAATAATTTAAAATATTCATTTACTTTAATTTCATCTCCACGTTTTATATTCAGATCTTTTTGGATATTTTTTATTTCTAATACTTCTACCATAGTAGAAACTATTTCACCATCAATCATCTGTTTTCCTGTACCCTTAACTTTAAGTTCGGCATCTATACTTGTCTTACCAAAATCATATATACCATATGTAGTTTCTGTATTATTTATTATAATAAATTTATCAAGGCAGAAGTAAATTGTAATAAATACAATAAAAGTAACAAGAATGAATTTCGTTTTTTTATTTATTTTCTTGATCTTAATCACCTTTGTTTTAATTGTATTGTCAATTCAATAGCTCCACTTCCCCATATTTCACTGTATCTTCTCGATATATTAAATCCCTGTTTCTTATAAAAAGTTATTGTCTTCTCATATATAGGCTTTACTTCCTGTGGTACTGTTAGCAATTTTATTTCATTAAATCCAAGTTCCTGCACATGCTCAAAAAAAGCAGTTACTAATTCAGAGCCATATCCACGACCTTGATAATCTGGATGAGTCGCCATTAAGGTAATGTAAATAGTTCCTTCCCAGCACGTAAAAATAATAAAAGACATTAACTCATCATTTATCTGTAAACAAATAGCGTCCTGAAACGTCAAATCTTTTCGAGTGTCCTCAAACACATTTTGAGTAAACCACATCGGAGTAAGAAGCCTAATTATTTGCAATATTTCTTGTGTTTCTTCTGGCCTTCTATGTACTTTTATGCATTTATTCATAATTTGCCTCTTTTAATAGATTCTTTATTATAGCTCTTATCTTAGGGGAATGGATGTGTCCGGCTAAATCCGCCCACCTCTCAAATATTCTTCTCGTCAATAAATTCAATACAAAAGGGTTGCGTTTCAGGGTTTAAACAGTACTCAATTCTTTGTCTGAAATCTTTCCATTCAACTATTTTTAGAACTTCTTCTATTGGAAAAAAGCCTGACTCCAAGCTCTCTGATGATTGTATTAATTCTCCACCTATTGGTTTCGCTAAAAATAGTGTGTTGCAAATTGAGTTTCCTACGTTCTGAAATATTCCACAGAATTTGATAATTTCTATGTCTATTCCGGATTCTTCTTTGGTTTCTCTTATGGCTGCATGACTTAAGGATTCACCTTCTTCAACTTGACCACCAGGCATCTCCCAGCCTCTTCTTGGTCCTTTAATAAGTAACAATTCGTTTTTGTCATTTATTACAATGGCAGCTGCCGAAACTATATGCTTGGGTGGGTTCATACAAGTCACTCCTTTATAAATTGATGTAATTTATGGCTTTTTTCTGCAGATCAGTGGGAAAACGGTGATATAAGATACTTGGGCCAAAGTCTGTAATGGTTAAGCTAATAATTCCAAATTATTTTTACAAACACAGGCTCCATGTCAAGCCGCGGTACTGCAGTTTACTAACTTCACTTTACAAGGTTACACGGATTATTTGATAGACTCTCAATCTGCTTTAGAAACTCAAAGCTAATCAGTATACAGTCCCTATATTCTTTTGATTTATAGGTTTTATAAAAAGGATTCATAAATCCATGTTCAGCTTCAATAATTTCTAGTACAGTTTTATTCTTAGTTTTTAATTTTATTTCTAAATCTAATACATTAAATGACTTCTCATTTCTAGAAAAGAATAATAAGGTTGGACATCTTGGCTCTATCTCTACATGATTTCTAATTCTCGATCCATAGTATCCGATTACTCCATCAACATCATATTCACTACTCATCCAAGCAATTGTTGCACCTATACTAAATCCAATAATATATATCTGATCATACTTCTCTCTATTCACATTTACTATTTGCTTGACTTCATGTAATGATTTATCGAAACCAATCTCATTTATAAAATAGTGATACGCCTGATCTTCAACCCTTTCTCAGATGAATTAATACTCATATTAGAATAAAGGCTATTCACGGAGTAGTCTACATTTTTTTGGTAAGTTGTTCCTTTTTTTATGCATATACGCTATGGTTTGAACGTCAAAAGTTATTCATTCTTTATTTGTACCGAATCCCATTGGATTCTTTTTCTAAACTGGCCCAGTCTAATATGCGAATCGAATTTTTGCCTCTCTCAATGATTTTTTTCTGGGATAGAGAAAGAATAATTCGATTTAGATGGCGGTATGTCGTGCCGAGTAGATCTGCAATCTCTTTAACGTTGGAAGTCTTTAGCTCTATTCCGAAGTTATTACCAGGTTCAGGCGATATTGTAGACAAAAGGTAGCTCGCAAACTTGTTTTCAACAGATGCTAATAAATTAACACGAGAAGCTGTTGTACAAGTTTGGAGTTTATAGCTTACGTGTTCTAAAAGTGTATATAAGAACTTTGGATTACCTATTTCATGTTGCTTGATATAGTCGAACGAGAGCCCAATCAGTAAACATTTACTAACTGCTTTAACTTCTGATTGGACGGGAATATCACGAATTAATTCAATATCACCAATGATGGAAAATGGATGCATAAATCGCAGTAAGAGTGCCTTTCCGGTTTCAACACTCGAAGTTATTTTCACTTTCCCTTCTACTAAAAACAACAATGATTGTGGACCTCAGTCAATAGATTGGACACATAGAATCGAGAAAGTTACACAGTTTTACGGTACGTACGTTCGTACTGATCTGGCGTTAAATAGCCAATAGACGAATGGATTCTTTTGCGGTTGTAGAAGTATTCGATGTATTCAAAAAGTTCACGGTAAGCTTGTTGCCGAGTCTTGAATTTCTCTAAATAAATGAGTTCTTTCTTCAGCACGCTATGAAACGATTCGATACAAGCATTATCGTAACAGTTGCCTTTTCGGCTCATACTCGACTTGATCTCGTACGTTTTCAAACGCTCTTGGTAGTCAACAGAAGCATACTGGCT
>NZ_FOTE01000060.1 GCF_900114475.1 Paenibacillus sp. 1_12
CTTTTTTATCGGGAAATGAAGCTCCACGACATTGTCTGGGTCATCGGGACCTTTTGAAATTTTCATCGGTGTTTCAAAACCTAAATTTTAAAAAATGGCAACCGAACCCAAGTCACTGAAAAAGAGGACTGGACATCTGCACAAAATAGTGGTTTTTGTACATATGTACTGATAGGCGTTAAGCTTAGGGGCAGTTATTTTTCAATAGCTCTTGTTTTTATGCTCGAGACAATGGTAACATTTAATGGGAACATGTGTTTGTTTTTTTGTGTTTTCCAACGGATAGGGGGAATAGGCGTGGTTGAAATCATTGAAAAAGAGCAATTTTCGGTTATTGGAAAATTAGGAAGGGGGTTTGCTAATGAAGCTCCCCAATGGATACCATCATTATGGAAAGAAGCAAATAGTAACTTTATTGAGATAAGCAACCTCGCCATCCATCATCATTTGCAAGCTACTCCCGTTTGTTTCGTTAAGGAGCCGATGTGTACATGATCCAATTGACGAACCGCCAGGCACGGCAATTTCTGCTATTGAAGCACGGGCTGTTGGGCGAATATCAATTTACCGGAAAGCAGGGAGTATTGGATTTTGTGCGGCAGGTCGGCTGTATTCAATACGATCCCATCGATGTTTGCGGAAAAAACGCCGAACTGGTGTTGCAGTCGAGATTCAAAGGATTTACCAAGAACATGCTCGCCGAGTTGCTGTATCAAGATAGAAGCCTTGTCGATTATCCCGACAAGAATTTGGCCATTATTCCTGTCGTGGACTGGCCGTATTTTGAGCGGTACAGGCAGGCCGCCCGACAACATGCCAAGCGCTATCCCGAAATGGAAGCGTTGATAGAGCAAGTACGGGCTCACATCCAAAATCATGGTGCGCTAAGTTCGGATGATCTAAAATTGGATGGAAATTTCACTTGGCAATCGGCCATCCACTGGAGCAGCGGAAACAATTCATCCCGGTCGGTGCTGGAGCAGATGTACTCGACAGGCGAGTTGATTATACATCACAAAAAAGGAACGCGTAAATATTACGATATCGCCGGGAAGTACATACAGCCAAATCTGCTGAATGCACCGGAGCCGCTGGAGGGCGAGCATGAGCATCACAAGTGGCGGGTACTGCGTCGAATCGGCGCTGTTGGCCTTTTATGGAATCGCGCATCCGATGCCTGGCTGAACATATGGGGATTGAAAGCGGAGCAGCGCAACGAGGTTTTCAGCCAACTCTTGTACGAAGCTCGCATTGTTGCTGTTGCCGTGGAACAATTGAAGGATATACTGTACTGCCGCGCGGAGGACTTGCCGCTTATTGAAGCCGTTCTGCAAAATCCGGCGCCGAAATGGCGCTGCGAGCTGATTGCCCCACTAGATAATTTCATATGGGACAGAAAACTGATCAACGTATTGTTTGGATTCGATTACACCTGGGAGATTTACACGCCTGCAATCAAACGGAAATTCGGCTATTATGTGTTGCCTCTAATATACGGAGAAAGCCTAATCGGACGAGCCGAGGTAATCGCGGAGCGAAAAGCCGGGACGCTCGTTGTTAAAAACATCTGGTACGAGAACGACATAAAGCCAACAAAGCAATTGCGAACAGCCTTGAACAATTGCTTTCAAAATTTTGCATTATTCAACGGATGCGAGACATTTCGACAGAGTCTATGAACTGATATTTCCAGTTCCCCGGTAACATTTGCCAACAAGTTTCCGCGTACGAAACAGGTAAGCCGACGCGTCCGGTAGCGCCGTTGTATGTGTACATGAGTTTCTAGTGGGGGGTTCAAGCGCGGGGGATAAACTAAACCAGCTAATTTTTGGTCTGTATCTTGGAAATCTGATTTGCTTTTTAGTAATGCATAAATCCAATGTAAAAGCTTATTTAGAACACAAGCGATGATGGCTACCCTGAAGGGTTTACCTTCATTTCGTTTCTTATCGTAAAACTCTCTTAACCTTTTATTTCGTGGGATAATTTCTTCTGTCGTTTTCTTTTTACGAGCATCACGTATCCCGCATACTACTGCCATATATAAGGCGTGTCTTAGAAGTCTGCGTAAACCGCGGGCTCTTTTAGTTATCGGACAATGTCCCATTGCCGACGATTATGTTTCTAATCATAACAAGGGATCAAGTAGTGAGAGCTCATCTTGTTGCTGAAGGGCCAAGAAGTAGGTGTATAGGTCTGAGCAATTTAACCATGTTATCAGCCGTTATAAACTAATAAGCCTAATGTTTTTATTGGATTAGTCTACGTGTGCCGTTAAGCTCCCTCGAAATGATTCAGTTTCCTCACTCAAACTCATGAATTCGCAGGATTTCACCCTGCAGTAAATGTGAGAGAAGAGGACTTGTAGGAGCTGATGGATTGGGGATCGTAGCAAGGGCGTGCGGAAACAAAGGTGCGGT
>NZ_FOTE01000004.1:0-1839 GCF_900114475.1 Paenibacillus sp. 1_12
CGATGCATGATCGCTTGAAAGAAGCCGGTGGAGTTATGAATTCATCTGTCCGTAAAAGCATGGAATCGTTAATCAGCTCATCTACCTATGAGCGAATCGGTATTCACCGTAACGGCGATGGTACTCTCAAGCTGGATGAAGAGCAGCTTAAGAAGAGCTTAAGCTCAAATTTCGAACAAACAACGAAAGCGATTAGCGGCAACTATGGCCTAGCTGACCGTCTATCATCAACAGCGGAAAGATACAATGAAGTCCCGGCGAGCAGCTTGCTGAACTCGAAGGCTCGCCAGGTGCAGCAATTCGCGATGTACCAGTCATCGATGCAAATGGCTATGCCGACACAGGCAGGCGGGTGGGTCGTGAATTTGCTTTATTAACTGGATACCAGGCAATGAACAACAATTTGCAAAATCAATTATGAAGAATCCTCAAGCCATAATTGACCGTCTCTGCGTCCGCATGGAGTCCAATAGAATAGTGGAACTTCTTTAATTCAAGTTATATAGATCTTAAAAAAACCGCAGTTTTCTAGATAAAGGAGAGGACTGGTTTTGAAAAAGAATAATAGGATACGGGAGTTGTTTGTCTATGAATACAAGCGAGAGATTAGGAGTAATTAGCGGCAGCGCTGAGAGGAAAAGCGAACATCTTCGCTGGATCACTCGTGGTTTTTTCTTGTTGTTATTGGCCCTTTCCATAAGTTTTCAAATCGTTCCTCAAACGGCTTACGCAGCATCTACGATCACGCCAGACGGTACGTATAATTTTGGCGGCACGTTAGGGATTGATGGTAGCGGAGGAGGAGGCACAACAGCGGCAGGGTTTGCAACATTAGGTGACAACAAATTTGTTGTAAGCAACCGTTTTATGAATGGTGATTTGCCTTCCCCTACGGCATTGTGGTCAAATGATCAGGTAGTTGGCGGAGCAATAGGGTCGCTGACGATCAAAGCTGCGGGCACGAAAGTCCAGACGTTTACCTTTAATAATCTGGGGATCAGTACCTATGAAAATGTGGGGCAAAGTCTGGAATCTATTACTGTTGTTTTATATGATATCGGTGGTAGCGTGATATCGACGCTTACAAGCGGTACAGGCAAAGTGATTAATTTGAGTAATAGCGTTTCTCAGCTTGGAACTCTGATAAATAGTGGAGCTGCGTACAATATCAACAATGTCGCATCATTAAAGCTCACTTGGCATTATAATAATATAACTGTAGCTCCTTCCAATTTAAATATTGAAAATATTACGATCTCCAACGTGAAAGCGGCAGCATGGACAGCCAGCGCTTCGGCAGCGACGCTGACTCCCGTAGCCGGCGTTGATGATGCCGTTACACTGACGGTCAAAAATTCGTCCGGCAGCACAGATACAGGCTTTAGCGGAGCTCGCAATGTGACCGTAACCGGCTATGCTGGGGCGCCAGACGGTTCGTATGGCAGCTTTAACGGTACGACGCTGTCGGCATCGACGAGTACGATCAGTGTCAATTTCACGAATGGCGTAGCCGTTCCGAACCTGAAATTGAATAAGGTGGCATCGCAGACAATAGGTTTTAGCGTCGCAGGCGTGGACACCCCTGCGACGAACACATTGAGCCTGACGCCTACAGCGGGAAGCGCAGCTTCGATGGCGCTGACAACCGACATCATCGCGCCTGCCAGCAATGGCGGCACGTTTGCGCAGCAGCCGGCAGTGACGCTTCGCGACGCTTACGGCAATGTTCGAGTGAACGACACCACCACGAGTGTGACGGTGTCGCGGAAGGACGCCGGTACCTGGATGCTCACGGGCACGGCAACCAAAACAGCCAGCGCAGGTGTCGTCACCTTTACC
>NZ_FOTE01000004.1:3579-477848 GCF_900114475.1 Paenibacillus sp. 1_12
CCAGCAATGGCGGCACGTTTGCGCAGCAGCCGGCAGTGACGCTTCGCGACGCTTACGGCAATACACGAACAGGGGATAACGCAACGGTAGTGACCGTCAGCAAGAAGGATGGCGGGTCATGGACGCTGACCGGTACGACTACAGTAACCGCAAGTGCAGGTGTAGCGACATTCAGTGATCTTGGCGCAACGAATGCGGCGCAGGTGACGGGGGCGCAGTTGGCTTTCCAGGCGGGCACATTGGCGGAAATTACGAACTCTACGGTTAAGTTGCCTGCTCCGGCTGGCGCACAAACAGCGACAGCGGCAGCAGCGCTGACACCCGTTGCTGGTGCGAACAATACCGTAACGCTGACGGTGAAGGATGCGCTTGGGAATACGGATATGAATTTCGACGGGGACTATGACGTAACGATCTCTGGCGTGAAGCAAACGCCGAACGGTTCATACGGCAGCTTTGCTGGAACGACGTTAACCAGCGGATCACAGACGATCAGCGTGAGCTTCACCGACGGAGTGGCTACGCCTATCTTGGTGCTGCACAAGGCTGACGAGCAGACGATTGGATTCAGCATCGCAGGCGTAGCGAATCCCGCGACGAACACGCAGGCGATTACGCCAAGTGCGGGCGACTTGTCGGCGATGGAATTAACGCAGGATATTACGGCGCCTGCAGCCAATGGCGGACAGTTCGCACAGCAACCGTTCGTGAAGCTTGTCGATGCTTACGGCAATATACGAACAGGGGATAACAGCACGATTACCGTGGCGAAGAAGGATGCCGGGAATTGGAATCTGACCGGCACGACTGTAGTAACAGCAAATGCAGGTGTAGCGACATTCAGTGGTCTTGGCGCAACGAATGCGGCGCAGGTGACGGGAGCGCAGCTCGCGTTCGATTCATCAGGACTGGCGCAGATTGCGAGCCAGTCTGTGATACTCCCCTGGCCTGGAGTAGCTGCGCCGAGTGTGGAGTCTGTTACAACGGGAGACAGCCATGTACTATTGTCTTGGAGTAAAGTGTATGGGTCAGTCAGCTACGCCGTGTACCAGGGGAGAGCTTCCGGCACCTATGGAGATGCGGTAGCTACAGTGACCGGATTCGTTTATGATGCCACCGGATTAACCAATGGGACAACGTATTATTTTGTTGTGAAAGCCGTGAATCCATCCGGAATCAGCGCAGCTTCTAATGAAGTGAGCGCAACGCCGCAGGTTACAGCGCCTGGAGTACCGGTACTGGGGCCTGCTACACCGGGAGATGCCCGAATAAGCCTAACGTGGGATCCGGTGATCGGTTCCACGGGGTACAAAATATTCAAAAGCACGACCTCTGGCGCTTATGGATCAGAGGAAGTTTCGGTAAGCGATTCGGTATACGGCTATGAGGTAACAGGATTAATGAATGGCACAACGTACTATTTTGTCATCCAAGCGACGAACCCGGGAGGAGACAGTACTGCATCCAATGAAGTGAGCGCAACGCCGCGAACGGTTCCAACAGCTCCAACGGGCGTAATCGCGGTAGCTGGTAATGGACAAGCAACGGTAAGCTTCACTGCTCCGGCGAATGGCGGAAGCGACATTACTTACTACGAGGTTACGGCTATTCCAGGAAATATTACCGTAACAGGGATGGGGAGCCCGATCACGGTAACAGGGCTATCCAACGGAGTTACGTATACGTTTACGGTGCAAGCTGTCAATAGAGCGGGCAGCAGCGCGGCTTCCGACGCCTCTAATTCCGTGACGCTGAGAAAACCGTCCGGCAGCAGTAATACATCGACGCCATCTTCAACGTCTGCGGCACCTACTACGATACCTGATCCGGTATCGACGCCTGGTTCTCCAGTGCCTACGGTTGATGTATTTAACAGTAGCATTGTTAATGAAACTAATTTAGTAAAGACGATTGAATCCAAAGTAGCGGAAGCGAAGGAAGCAAACGCTACAATTGATTTTGCTGACACACAAGGGCACTGGGCTGGAAAGACGATCGATGTTTTCATCAAATTGCAACTGATTAAAGGCTACGAAGATGGTACGTTTAGGCCGAATAGTCCTATCACACGCGCTGAGTTTGCAGCGATTCTGAATCGCGCGTTCAATATCCAAGGTAGCAGCAATACGAGTGTTGTATTGAAGGACATTGGTAATAGCTGGGCGAAAGAAGCGATTGAGAACTTTGTAGCGGCAGGGGTAATCAAAGGATACGATGACGGTACGTTCAAGTCGGATCAAACGATTACACGTGAAGAAATGGTTGTCATACTGTCCCGCATTGTAAACCTTAACGACCTGGTGAAGGACACAACAAAAGGCAATTTCAATGATCTGAATGGTTCTTATGCAGCTAGCGAGATCCAAGCAGAAGCGCAGGCAGGTATCGTTAGCGGTAAAGGGGATGGGAAATTCGAACCCAAGAGCAATGCCACACGTGCAGAAGCGTTACAGATCATCTTGAATGTGCTTGAGCTTAACCCACAGTTGAAGAAGTTGTTGGATTCACTTAGCTAGTATCTGTGAAGGACGCCCGATCGGGGCGTCCTTCATTTCGTTGTAAACGTTCAAATAGCTTGTAGCTATGAGTAGTCATCTCTTGACCTTCAATGATAATAGCCCAACCCAACCCAATGATTGTAATAGGCAGATCGAAGGCACCTATTCAGGTGCCTTCGATTTCGCCTTAGAGATGATACGCTGAACCTTATCATCGTTAGTGGTAAAGCAGAGAATAGAGCTAAATGTTGAAGCGGTAGCGATAAATATGCAGGACGGAGCTTAAATTGTCGAGGTACTCGACACACGTTGAGTGCTGTGTGTCGGTAGTGAGAAAGCATTGATTTAACGCCACATTTACCTAAATATATAACCTGCAGAGCCCAAGTGGTGATACCGCTTGGGCTTTATTTTCTTGCAATTGAGAGTAAAAGCCACAATGTTCTAAAGTACTGTTAATGTTTCAAAACATGTGAAGACTTTAATACAGTGGACTAAAGGGGATTAAAAACCCCTCGCATATTTAAGCCCGTTCAGTGAGCGTTTTTTTTACCCTTATAAGGGAGGGGAAATAGACATCTTTTAGACAGCGATATGAATTAGATAATCTTTTTTGGAAATCACGTAAGCATCTGGTCTATTAACAAGCGTATTTTTATGTGTAAATAACATGAAAATCTCTTATTCGCTTGACATTATGATATTAAAAGTAATATATTGAATGAGAATATATTACCTGTGACAAGGGCGGCGATGTATATGAAACTGGCGTCTTTCTATAAAAACAGTTTGGTACCTACTTATGAACGTGTCAATGTATTAAGCAAAGCAACCATTGCAGTTATCGAAACTTTACAAGATAATATTCCCGACCCTGAACTTGTCGATGACTCTAGACCGTTTGTTCGTCGACAGGACGTAATGAATGCAATCCTCAAAGCTGTAAATCATTTGCCAAAGGATTGGAGAATGTCTGCGAGAAAGAAAAGAGCTGGTGGGAATTTTAACTATGTTGTGGTTCACTTTGAGGATCTTAACCTTAATCTTATACCGATTCACCTCCTATCCTATTCCAAGCTCCCAAAACCAAGCAGATATCGTGGCGATATTTCGGCGTTCAATCTCGCTGTAATGAAGGATCGAGGTATGGTATCAGACTTGGAGTTTCAAACACATTTTAACTTTGATAACGAAACTTCGTTAGTTACTGAACCAGACATTCCGTCTAATATAAAAGACATTCCCTTTGGTTTGTTTCTAATTTATGATGGTACTAATGCAAAGGCGCCAATACGTCTCGCTGCCTTAACACCTGATCAAGAACGTTATATTTTCTGCGATAACATAGAGTTATTGAAAGAATACAGCCAATCGAATGAAATTGAAGTTGAGACTCCTATCGAAATGAAAAAACAGCGCAAGCTGAAGTTAGAAACGTCTCAAGTGAAGGAATATCAGGATGTTCCAAACGTAGTAATAAAAAAGGATAGAGTAAATAGAATGAGTGATGAAGATGCAAACACAATTTAATCCTAAAAAATTATCCTCAGCTAGAACTGCAAGAGGGTTTACCATTAAAGAATTAGCTGAGCGAATTGGGATCAGCAAACAGGCAATATCACAATTTGAGTTAGGTCAGGCAATTCCAAAGGCTGAAACGATGATGCTCATTGTAAATACACTTGATTTTCCCAAAGGCTATTTTTTTGAAACCGAAGAGGAACAGTACGTCGGTAATACATATTTCCGGGCTTCCGCTTCAATAACAAAACGAGTCAGAGAAATGCAGAAGGAACGAGCTGGGTGGGTTTCAAAGGTGTATAATATCTTGAATCAATATGTTGAATTTCCAATTCCTAACCTGCCCGACCTTTCGTATTTTACTGATGGAGAATGGGATACAGACCGAATAGAAGAATTGGCAATTACAACGAGGAACCACTGGAAACTTGGAGATAAGCCAATCAACAACTTAGTTAACGTTTTAGAAAGCAATGGAGTTATTGTTGCTTCAGTTGAACTGGGGAGTATAAAAGTGGATGCCTTCTGTCAGCCGAGATCTGGAAGATCATTTATTATTCTGGGAGAAGATAAGAAATCGGCCTCCAGACGACATTTTGATGCTGCTCATGAATTAGGCCACTTGTTAATGCATTTAGATGTTCACAATCAAGATAGCCTAACTAAAGAGGAATTCAAGCTAATGGAACAGCAGGCTAATCAATTTGCCTCTGCCTTTCTTTTGCCTGAAGATGCATTCTCTTCAATGGTCTCAAGTGAAACGACTTTGGATGGTTACACAGAGCTTAAGAAGTATTGGCGTGTATCCATTGGTGCGATGATTCACCGTGCTAAAGACCTAGGGATAATATCGCTGAGTCGATATACTTCATTGCAGAAGCAAATCTCAATGCGCAAAATGAGACATAAAGAGCCATTAGACGATGTACTGCCTGTTCCATATCCAACATTGTTTAAAAAAGCCTTTGAGGTTATTCTGCAATCAGGTATTGATGGGTTTGAATTGGTACAGAAACAGGTTCGTTTGAATCCCAAAGATGTAGAAACTCTTTGTGAGTTGAATCCAGGAACATTATCTCTTAGAAAAGAAGATTCTGTTATCAAGCTAAGGCACTTAGGACAACATCAGGCTAACTAACAAATAGTGGTAATTAATTGAAGAGAGGCTTTCAGCTTACTCTTCTTTTTTTTGTGAAACTAAACAATAATGCGTACGTAGCTGTCGTACGTATCTGTCAAATAAGAGGTGAAATGATGAGTTACACCATTGAATTTATAAAATCAATGTTTCCGGATTCACTAACTGCGGCTATTGCCATTAGTATTACAATCTTGGTTTTTTGGATGTATAAAGAGCTTAGGAGCACTTTCCTTGAAAGTAGTAAATCTAATCAACAGCGGATTGATAAAGCTCTTGATGTTTATTCAGACTTAGAATTTGAGATATTCAAATATTTTAATGGGAGGTCTGACTTTTTTACTGTTACCGAAAAAATATCAAAGACTGTTTCTTTATTACCCTATGACTTATTAAAAAAGTATATTAAATTCAAAGTAACAACTGATGAAGCCTTGAAGAATGACTTACTACTCGAGTTTCATAAAGAGATAGAGAGTGAGATATACAGGCTTAAATTAAAGCAAATTGATTCGGTGACCTTAAAAAACGATAAAGGCATATGGTCTAGTGTTGATCTCTATATAAGAACAAAGGTTGCTCCTTTTGGTATTCCCTTAATATACACGTATCTTAATTTAACGCTACTAATGCTGTTAGCACTACTCACTATCTCAATAGTAGGTGCCGCTTCAATAGAGCAACAGATAATGATCTTATCTTTATTTCTTTCTGGAATTTTTTATTTTGCGGTTTTATATCTTATTATTAATGAAGGATTTATTAAAAAGCGATTCAAACATTCTCTTACTAACTGGATTGTATTTCTTATTTTTGCGATTGGACTGCCTCTAGTGGTTTTTTTTACAGGGTTTTGGTTCAAGGGTATTATTGTTCTTATATTAGTATTTATTTTTGCTTATTATGCGGGAAGAAAGTCTATGAGAGAGCCAGTAGTGTAGCGCCTCCTTTAAACAGTATTCAACTTATAAAGTTGTTGATGTGAGAGGAGTCTGGCTCTATTTGTACATTAACTTGAATTATGAGAGGACGAAGTACTATGCGTACAGAACTTGATAAGCTTCTAATTGATTTTGGGGCAGCTCTCTCACCACATGAACATCATCAATATATCCCAAAACTTCGAGATTATTTAGTCCCCTACATACTTAATGAGAAAAGACATGTTAGTAGTCTTGAGTCTCTATTTAAAAATGAATTCACTAGGAATGATGTAATAAAAAGCACTGAATATTATGTTGTACAGAATAAAAATGTGAGAAGTAAAGGTTCAATCGATGATTTCTTAATTGCTTTAAATCAGTTATCTGTAGAATTATTAAATGAAAAATATCCTAATCCTAATCTAAGAAATATTCAGCCCTATACTAAATTGAATCAGGAAGTTGAAGCGAATCTTGAACGATATGGGCGCATTTTAAAGGATAGGGAAGCAAATCCAGCTATTGATGAAAACCAGTTTTTACATCTATGCAATATACTTAACTCTGACTTGACAGATTCTCATAAATCACTACAAGTAACGGTGATAATAAAGTTGATTTTACTTTATGGCTTTAAATTCAACAGAATAGCGGATTTTACATTAGAGGATTTTGATGTTGAACGGCGTTTACTTAAAGTTAAGCGTGAGCAGTTCAATAATGAAACAATTGATCTTGAATTACCTTATTCTTTATATCTTGATCTGAAGAAATATCATGAATTAAGAATTACTTTAAAAACAGACAACAATCTCCTATTCCTAACAAGTATATTTACTACTGTTAATCCCAGCTTCTTGAATGATATTTTAAATAAGGCGAGGGATACTTATTACGATAAGAAAATTATAGATAGTAGTTTGAAAAACCCCTTTACTACAACGGGATTGTCTAAATTTGCAATAATTAATATGATACTCGAAGGAATTAATCAATCTACAATAATCGATATTACAGGTGTTAATGAGATAATTTATCGTAACTGCCAAGAAACAGTGAATGGTGAGTTGAAGGGGAATTATAATAGGTACATCAATTATAAGTTACGAGCTATCCAAACATATGACATTCTATAAATGATTTTAGTGTTGAGAACAATTGAAATAACCTTTATGGCTTGAAAAGTTACTATTGAATGAATGCCTAATGCCTAAGGTTTTTGTTTTACTATAATTGAGATTTTATAGTATTGCTCAATTGTATTAATTGAGAAGAGGACTTAGCCAGAGGTACTGCAAGCTTTGTCATCGAGCATAAGAAAATAGCGAAGACACATGAACTGTGCAGAGAAGTTATCCAAAAAATTCAGAGTTTACGGTGGGCAAGGCATGTTCTTATTGGTCAATTAGAGTCATTGTAAAATATTGAGCATATTTCAAGAGCAGGCCGTTGGACTAAAACTAGCTATTGAATAAGTTCCTCTTCTACGGTAAGATCAATGAACTTTTACCTTGGGAGGGGATTTGATTGCGACAACAACAACTGCCTGAATGGGCTAAGCCATCGTTTGATGGACGCTTTAATATGTTAGCAACCCTCGCTGGGAAACAACAAGAAATTGAACCTTTGCGGCTGAAGCAGGTTGAACTAGAGGATCAGTTAAAGCAGGAAGTAACCCCACGACAATACCAGCTTTTACTCGAATGGGAGGAGACGTTGAATCATCGCAATGCCCTAGAAAAGGAATTTATGTTTCTGGCAGGGATCAAAGATGGGATGAAGTGTCTAAAAGAGCTCTATGAGTTTGCTTCAGATTAATTGAATGCCCTATCATTGATAAAGAGCGGAAGATAAGCCTAAGTGCTTACCTTCCGCTCTTTATTGTGCGCCGAGCATGGGCGTTATCTATAGGGTGAAAGTCCCGAGTGACGAAGGCAGTAGTAGTCATTAGCTTAAGACAAGGGTGTCCTCCGCGAGGTGGAATCTGAAGGAAGTCGGCGGCAAACCTCCGGTTCGAGGAACACGAATCTCATATAAGGCTAACGTTCGTTGGATGAGGCTGCAATACAAGTCAAAGTCCTTACTGCCGAAGGCGAGCGGGAGTAAATGAGGCGAATAGATGGAGGGAAAGATAGCGTTCTTACCTGGGGAGATCTGTACGGAACGCGGAGCAATCTCCGTAACCTTGCTTGTGAAAGTAGGCTGAACGTACAGAAGTCAGCAGAAGCCATAGTACGCATGGTGTTGCAACATCTGCGGAAGGGCTGAACATGAAATAGGCATTTGTACATCAAGGCGTTCAGGATGAGTGTTGAAAGCAGAAAATCCGAAAGGACCTGACTGGAGAAGGAAGCGGTGAATTCCGTTTGGGGCTTCGGCAGGGCAGAATTCATCTCTGGCACAAGAGGAAAGTACAAATCACGTAAGGAGTTGTAGAAATGTTGGAGCAGTTGCTGTCACGAGAAAATCTTCTAGCGGCACTAAAACGTGTGGAATCAAATAAAGGAAGCCACGGCGTAGATGGCATGTCCGTAAAAACCTTACGTGAACACATCAAACAAAACTGGCAGACCATACGACAAGCGATAGAAGAGGGAACCTACCAGCCTAGCTCCGTACGTCGGGTCGAAATCCCGAAACCGAATGGCGGAGGCGTAAGGAAGTTAGGTATACCTACCGTGATAGACCGAATGCTACAGCAAGCAATTGCCCAAGTGTTAACACCATTGTTTGACCCACAGTTCTCCGAACATAGTTATGGATTTCGCCCAAAAAGGCGAGGACATGATGCCGTGAGGAAAGCTGGAGGATTCATGAAAGAAGGCTATCGATTCGTAGTCGACTTGGACTTGGAGAAATTCTTTGACTGCGTCAACCATGACCGCCTAATGATGAAGATTTCGGAGAAAGTGAAGGAGAAGAAAGTCCTCTTGCTCATTCGGAAATATCTTCAAACGGGAGTAATGGAGAACGGGTTAGTTAAACCGACACCAGAAGGAGCACCGCAGGGTGGGCCACTGAGTCCGCTATTATCTAACATCGTACTAGATGAACTGGACAAAGAATTAGAGAAACGTGGACACCGATTCGTTCGCTATGCGGATGACTGTAATATTTATGTGAAAACGAAAAGAGCAGGCGAACGAGTCAAGGCATCGGTAACCCAATTCATCGAGAAAAGACTGAAATTAAAGGTAAACCAAGCCAAAAGTGCGGTAGACCGTCCATGGAAACGAAAGTTTCTCGGATTTAGTTTTAGTGTGAACAAAGATCCGAAGGTAAGAATTGCAAAACAATCCTTACAGAAAGCGGAGTCTAGGATTCGAGAGATTACTTCTCGAAGAAAATCGATGAAGATGGAAGAGCGAATTAAGGAACTGAACCAATACCTTATTGGATGGTGCGGATACTTCTCGCTTGCGGACACGCCAAGTGTCTTTCAGCATCTGGATTCGTGGATACGAAGAAGGTTACGAATGTGCCTTTGGAAACAATGGAAGAAACCGAAAACCAAAGTCAAAAGGCTTATATCCTTAGGCATGCCCAAGGATAAAGCCTTTGAATGGGGAAATACCCGAAAGGGGTATTGGCGAATTGCACGAAGCCCGATTCTGAGCCGAGCATTAAACAATCTCTACTGGGAATCCAATGGATTTAGATGCTTGATGGACAGATACAACAAATTACGGAGTATTTCATGAACCGCCGTATACCGAACGGTATGTACGGTGGTGTGAGAGGTCGGGGGCTAGTCGCCCCCTCCTACTCGATTTCAGGATCTAAGTTTATCATATTCGATTTCAATTAAATGAAAGAAAGAAGAAGGCTTAATATTCAGCCCATCACATAGTTCAAATATCTTGCTGACAGAGGGCTCGTTTCGACCTACCTCTATCATGGAGATGTAAGAGCGATCTACCTCACATTTTCCAGCTAAGTCCTCTTGACTTAAGCCCTGCTTTATTCGTATAGCTTTTAAGGTTTTACCGATAACTTGTTTGATAGTTTGCTCATTATGGTTCAAAGGAAAAGACTCCTTTTAAAACCATTATCAGTGAGCTATAATAGTAACAACCAGATAAGGTGTTCAACAAAATAGCAATAATATACATTTGTTGTTTCGTTTTTTTATAAACTCGATCTATTTTAGAGGTATTCAAACAGCTATTGAAAAAATAGCAGTTTGTTACAAAACTAATTGTCTACTGTTCAACGTAATGGTAAAGTTATACATAGTAATAAATGGAATATTAGAACATATGTTCCTATATGTGAGATTCTTATTTTGGGTATTGAGATTAGTCTTATATCTCGTCTACTAGATTTTATTTTTAAGACATTAGATCTCACCTTAAATCAGTAGTACAGGGAGAACTGAAAAGCTGTGAAGTAACAGAAATGAGAACCACGTTGAATAAAGAGCTCACTTCTGCCAGTGCAGTCACCTAGATAAATTCACCTCCAAGCAGAAGGAAGCTCAATTTAATCATACATATGGAGGTTTACGTTCATGAAGGCAATCAGAATGCGTGTATTAGCCCTAGCAGGCGCAGTAGTATTAAGCAGTTCATTATTATCGACTGGGGTAGTCGAGGCGAAGTCGGGCAATGTGGGTATTCTAGCAGCCACTTCATCTAGTAGTGAGTATACAACTGTCAAAGTCGAAATCGACGGCAAGCTCCAGACTTTCGAACAATCAGCTGTCCTGATTGGAGGAAGTACCATGATCCCGATGCGGAGCATCTTTGAGTCACTCGGGAGTACTATTACTTGGAGCCAACAAACACAAACAGTAACAGCCATCAAGGACAACACGAAGATCGTACTAACAATCGGCAAATCGACAGCAACAGTTAACGGTAAAACGGTTCAGCTTTCCAAAGAAGCTGTAATTCTCAATGGCAGTACACTCGTCCCCCTGAGATTCGTTTCGGAGGCTCTTGGAAGTACTGTGAGTTGGGATAACGTTACTAACACAGCTTCTATCACCAGTGTAGGCGGTACGGTAGTCACCCCACCTGCATCCAATGTCGTTAATGGTATCAAAGTACTCTACGGAAAGCATGATTATGCTTCCAAGAGCCAGAAAGAGTATGACAAGGTAATGGAAATCGTTAATAAAGCAATGGATGGCTACAAGAATAAGAAGTATTATGATAGCTACCCACAGAAACAAGCTTATGTTGATTTTTACTACAACGGGGTAAAATGGAATGGCACTGCAGACACGGATTACGACTCTGCAGTTTTTGATGCCGAACAGAACGTCAAGACAATGAAAGCCGCAGGTATAACTGACCTTAACGTAATGCTTGAGGTAATCCAATTACGTATCATCGCAATCAACCTAGCAGGAGGTTCAGCAGTCGTAGTACAAAAGCCTGGGATAGAGAGTGCGTACCAACTTTTAGTTGGCGGAGAAAAAGATTGCGATTCGTATTCGCAAGTGGTCGCGGCGATTTTCGATGCTGCAGGTTACAATACAGCTATTCAGGCAAGTGCAACACATGCTGATCCTTTAGTTGAAGTTTCAAAGGGTGTTTGGTTTAATGTCGCATCGGGATTTGACTGTGTAGCGAAACTACCAACTGCCACTTCCTTAGCTACTTCTAATGGTTCTTACTTGTTAGTAACTCCGACTTACTAAGAAACAGGGGAGATTACGAAATCTCCCTAATCTTTTGATCATTTCAGGACAGCTTTTTATAGATTAATGTACAGATAACATTGCAAAGTAGCAATAAGAGGAGGAAAAGAGAATGCGAAAGATAACCAGTACAGTATTGGCTTTGTTGTTGATGCTGACACTAATTGTACCTTCAGCATTTGCGGAATCAACGAAGGCATCTGCCTCCTATACGGAAGTCACCGTCACCATTGATGGTAAGCAGCAGGTCTTCGACCAACAATCAGCGATATTGATGGATGGATCAACTCTTGTCCCCATGCGCAGCATTTTTGAACGTCTGGGCGCAACCATAACTTGGAATCAGCAAACTCAAACCGTGACAGGTATCAAGGATACTACGAAGATCGTTCTGACAATCGGCAAGACGACAGCAACGGTCGACGGTAAAATAGTTCAGCTTGCTAAGGAAGCAGTAGTTCTCAATGGCTCGACTCTAGTACCTCTCCGTTTCGTATCCGAGGCACTTGGAGCAACGGTAGGTTGGGACAATGCTACTAACACAGCTACAATCAACAGTGTGGATGGTACAGTAGTAATCACTCCACCTGCATCTAATGTGGTGAATGGTATCAAGGTGCAGTTCGGGAAGCATGATTATGCTTCAAAGAGTCAGAAAGAGTATGGTAAGGTAATGGAAATCATCAACAAAGCAATGGATGGTTATAAGAATAAGAGCTACTATGACAGTTACCCTCAGAAACAAGCTTATGTTGATTACTACTTCAATGGGGTAAAATGGAATGGTACTTTTGACACTGATTACGACTCTGCAGTTTTTGATGCACAGCAAAATGTTAAGACGATGAAAGCAGCAGGTATAACTGACCTTAATGTTATGCTTGAGGTGATTCAACTTCGACACATTGCAATCAAATTAGCAGGAGGTTCAGCGGTTGTAGTGCAGAAGCCAGGAGTTGAGAGTGCATATCAACTTTTAGTTGGTGGGGAAAATGATTGCGACTCTTATGCTCAGACATTAATTGCAATTTTCGATTCAGCAGGATACAGCACAGCTATTCAGGCATCTGCTACACATGCAGATGCATTAGTTAAAATTCAGGGTAGTTGGTTTAATTTGTCAACGGGCGTGGATAAAGTAGCAAGTATCCCTACTGCCACTACTCTAGCAAGTTCAAATGGTTCTTACTTGTTAGTAACTCCGACTTATTAAAAGTAAGCTTTATAGTTATCTAGTAAGAGATGCTCTTTTAAATAGAGTATCTCTTATTTTGTTTATAATTAACTTGGCTTAATCCAACTTCCACTTCCTTATTTGATAACTATCACCCTGACAAGCACATAAATATAGTTCGGTATATCAAGAGTTTGGCACTAGATCTAGGTTGCAACGATATGAGACGTTTATCCAAAAACGGACAGACGTCTTTTTTCTGTCGTATATATTCTGGGGTATTCATGGGGTACTCCTGCCTATTGTTTTCACTGTAACGGAATGGTAGAGATCGGTAACATTCTTTGATACAATAATTATATTAAGAGTTTATTGCCGAGCTAGATTATTGAAAGTGAGGAGAATAGTGATGACATTACAGAGGAAGAAACAATTCGGGGTTATTGAGACACAGAAAACATTAACGGAAACTAGATCTACCGAAAAACATAAGGAGTTAGTAAATCCAGCTGAGCATTTCGATATAAAGTTGTTATATGGTCGTCATCCTGCGTACAGCAAATCTACATATGCCGTACAATTCACTAGTAGGCTAGAGGGCAGAGATTCTTCTTGCTACTTAGAGGTGGAGCTTCGCGAGAAGTTTGAGGAGCACTTGAAGGAGCTCTGCGTATTTGGTGAAATTTCTCGCACCGAGCTACTAAAGGTAGCCGACTATGTTAAACAGCTTAAGATACAAGGGGTATTTGAACGAGTTCCTGATCTACTTCAAGCAATAGAAGGACAGGCTGACATTTCCGAAAGTCAGGAGCTGTATGACCTTGCAGTCGAAAGCATAGTGGAAGATCTCGCAGCATACCCGACCGTTACTAGCGATCATTATCGTCATGGCGTGAGTTCGGGTGTAATCCTGGACAGCGATCCTCTTCGCAGGAGGTTTGGCTCTGAGGTTGTTGGGATAACTACTGAATCAGTGTATGAAATCATAGGCTTAGAGCCTAGTCCTCAAAATAAAGTACGACTACAAGAGGTAATTAAAGCTTGGTATAGCATGGGGTATATTATCAAAAGAAGTAAGGATCGCTGGCAGGAGGCGTTTCGTCCAAACGAGAGTATTAAGGACGCAAAGCGTTTCTATCTCCTAAAGGTTGAGGGTTTGAATGAGCATCTCAATGTGGAAGAATCCGTCCCTACCGAATGAGGTACAAGCATAAAGTTCACCCAAACAAGGGTCATGACGACAGCGTAATCTCTTATATTGGGGGTAAGGCTGCCCTTATCAACAATATCGTCCCTATTATTAATTATGCCTTAGAAGCATACTCGCTAACAGAATATATGGAGCTATGCGGCGGTGGAGCTAGAATGCTCCTTTCATTAGAACATAGCCGTTTAACAAGGCGTGTGTACAATGACATTGACGAGAGCTTGTATGCCCTCTTCTCCTGTCTCACTGAGCCCTCTCTAACGTATGAGCTTATGGCTCTGCTAGAAGAATGGGGTATCAGCGAGGAACGGTATTTATGGGCAAAGCAGGTTCGTTTAAGCAGTCGCTTGGGTGATGAGGGGTATGACATTGTTACCGCAGCAGCCTGTGCTTTTGTAGTTACGAGGCAATCACGAGCAGCCACTATGAATAGCTTCAACCGATCCATCTTGACAGCTGAAAGATCCCGTTCCTACATGCGAAGGGTGCATAATCTTTACAGCTTCTTACCGACCATGGAGGGTGTAGAAGTAACGAACAAGGACGTTCTTGAAGTCCTCCAAGAAAACCGTAATTGGGGTAGGACATTTATATATATCGATCCTCCATATACAAATCAGGAAATGATCGGGGACAAACACTATAGAGTTAACTGGTCGAACGAGGATCACGAAAAATTAGTTGATCTCCTTCTTACTCATCCTGCAGCCATAGCCCTCAGTTGTTACGATAATAGTCTATATAGTAGCAGGCTCGTTGGTTGGACGAAGGTATATTTGAAAAAACTTCACATATCCAGTTCTGGGGTGAGCGGTCGTTTCGCTGAAGAGTTCTTGTGGGTGAATTTTAAAGTTTCTGGCTCACTTCTTGAGCATATATCGGAGTTCGATTATAGTCAGGAGTAGAGGTTTTTTGATCTTTCGACACTGGATTTCACTGGTTTGATAATTAGGAAAATACCTAGACATAGGTAAAAATACCAACAGATACGCGAAGTTTCGGAGAATACCTGCTCTATTTCTAAGTGCTTGTTAATCATCGGTAATAACTTCGTGAAGTCCTTTATGTTGAAAAACGTAGAGGGCTTTTTGTTTGCGTTTATATTCTCTTGGGGTATTGCTCAGCCCTTCTGAGATGCTGTTGGCGTTCTCCGGTATTTTAAGGCTGGGTATATCCGACTACGCAATCTTATATGCCAGATGACCGCATGCGAACAGGTACATTCGGCTATGGCTATTAGAAATTCACTTGCCTAGACAGTACAATTTCTTGTACGAGGGGGTACTGCCCTATGCTCGAGAGAGTGAGGTCACTTATGCTCGATTATGGAGATATCTGTATCAGGTAAGCTTAGCTAGTGAGCATCATTCGTTGCAGTTCCAAGAACGGGCTCTGCTCCGTCCTGCTTTATAAAAGCTTTCAGTTATTTCTAAGGCTAAAACAGTATTTTATAAAAGCCTGCAATCTATTTTTAACGACCATGGATAGTTTTATAAAATTCGTTGAGTGTTTTATAAAAGTATCTCATTTTCAACTATAAGGCATGTGTAATCATTAATTCATAAGAGAAATTGCCTTCTCGAGCTAATATCGAATAATTTACTGAGCTGTTAGATGACCTTTATTTATGATTATGTATTTAATCTTTCTGTTGGGGGTGAGTACGGAATTGTAGCACTTTGCTAGCAGAAAGGGTTCTTCGACTTAAACCGATTCTGTATGGCTGGCGGTTCTTGAGATTGTACATTGAAGAATTCTGGTGATTTAAGAGTTATGGATTTTAGACTGACTGTCACTACGGCTGTATGTTAGTTTCTATGGTTTTTTAACTAAGGAGGCGAGAGCATGTTAGGTTACGCAAAAGATAAGGCTGTTCTAGCAAAACGCAAGGAAGATATTATTGCTTGTATCAGAGCGATAGTTGGAACTCCTAAGTTTCGTTATTCGATCCTGATGGAGCCCTTATATGATGTGGTCAGATTTAAGTGTAAGGTTACCGAAAACGTGTGTTTCACCTATATTGGTCAAAGCCTTGTTGTGGCTGATCTTTCTGGAGAGTCTAGCCTGTGGTTTGCTAATAAAAATCACATCGTATGCTTGGCAGAAGGTGATATTCTTTATGCTCAAAATGGCAGAGATACTAGTTCAAAGCGAGTGCTGTTTGATGGGGTATGGCATACGGATGTTTTGTTTAGATTCGGTTTTACTATGTCACCTTGGGTGTGTCCTGATCGTTACTTACGGAAAAGTATCACTACTTGTTATGATGAGGGCACCGTTGTAATGGATCATACATTGGTTGTAGCGTTAGCGATGGGTGATGTCGTATTGCTAACTTTAGGCACTGATGGCTTACTCGAGATCCATCATAAAGATGGGCATAAAACAAACAATTCTCCTGCCAATTTGGAGATAGTATGGAGATATATGCATAAATCTCTACATGGAGAAAATGCTTGGAAGTATCAGGACGAGCGTGACGAGTTGCAGCGTATATTAGCAGAAATTTAATTAAACAGCGTGAAAAGGATTCGCTCGAAAAGCGCATTAGACATTTAGCTCTAGTGCGCTTTTGTTTATAAATTTATATCTAAATCACAGAAACTTTAGAACATTCAAGGGGATTCACTGACCTCGAACTATGTTAATTACTCCGACAAGTTACTCCGACAGTTTCTTATTTTCATTTGTCGCTATATCTATTCAGTTCTTGATCCTCCGTAAATAATAGCCTTTTAGCGTTCTTTTCAAAAAAAGAAGATGGATCTAAAAATAATCGTATTCGTTTGTTGGGGTAGTTTCAAATCTTAGTTGGAGTAAATGGGGTTGTTCTTCTAGAGACCGAGGCGTTTGCGTAAAGGTCAGTTCTAATGGAGTACGATCAATTCAATTTGAGAAAGGGGGTGCGGATAGAACTTGTTAATCTTTCGTGAAGTAGAAGATTTCATTGCAGTCACTAGGGCTGGACTAACCTTATTATCGACATACCAAGCCGATTCTTCTGATGACCAACGTTTAGTGCAGCTGCAGAGATTGGCTAGCTACATCAAATCTATGGAGTGGCTGAAACACGAAGCTGCAAAAAAGCGAATTTCGGTATTTCTAGCATGTCAATACGATTACAGGTTGGCAGCTCAGAAGCTCGGTATCCAAATCGATCAGATGCATAAAAGTATCTCGTACGCTAACAAGAGGCTATCTGGACGCATAAGAGGTGTTCTCACTCTTATGAAGGAGGGGCGATGGGCTGATGCTGAATTAGAGTTTCAGCGTCTGATTGGCTCTCACCGTCCTTTTGAACCATTTATCTGTGGCACAGTGGATCGGTTTAAACCAAGAAAGAGCAGCACTGTGAATCTCATCGATTGTAGGCGTGAGATCGAGGTTATTGCTCACTTTACCAAGCGCAAGCTGGAGAATATCCTCTCGACGGTGGACGGGGTAGCAATGAGTCACGTCCTGCACATTTTGCTGTCGGCTGATCCTCGGTATATCGCTGAGCGTTTATTGCTCAGTCAATGTATTATTTCGGGTGAATTGAAGCCCGAGCAGGTAATCGGAGCTATTGAAACCAACCAGCACTACTCATTGTCTGGTACTAACATTGTCCATTTATAAGAGGGGGAATTACAGTGGTAGTAAACACTAATAATTATGTCGGTAGACCTGTTTTAGCATGTGGTTGTACAGCAACAGCCTTGCATCGGGATATACAAAGTCAGATGATAGCTTTGCCGTTACAGGGTGATATCAGGTTGCGTGATACGGTCGAGAAGGTTGATTGGCTAGGGGCTACAATAGTGCAGGCGGAGATCATGTGTAGGCATGGGATCGTGCTGTCTGATCACGTCGTTCGAACGAAAGCTTCAAATCTTCGTCAATTATATCTGCTTTCGTCCAGCATTTGTGTAGCTGAGGTAACTGGAAAAATATTTGTCCAAGTCACAAAGTCCAGAGAGGTACTGCTAGCTCTATTTAAGAATCTAGTTCCTCATCGGCGTTTGGGCGGTATCCATGCTTATTTGGACTATATACGTCCTAGTTACGAAGAGTTGGAGCATGGTAGCTATAGAGTGGTTGTCATCACGAAAACTGATCAGGGATATGATCTTGAGATGAAGCAACTGGGCAAGCGCAGTTCTGCTTCCTTAATACCGTACTATGTTCTGGATGCTTTTGCTTCAAGGCTTGTGAATCATCTTAAGAGTCGATATGTTACTCTATCCTATCAGCAAAATGGGATAGTGAAGCAGCTTCTAACAACCTTTGATCCGGTCAAGTATTGTCATTATTTGAATGTGTCTCTTGAAGAGGGTGAGCAGATCCTCGCAAGAGATTGGCACGATGCTGATACGTTAGGTTATCTGAGTTTTATTGATCATCTTCATCCTAATCGAATGGTATCAGTGCCTATTATTCATACGGTGAGCATAACGCACCCGTTCATCATTTCTTAATATCTAGGCTGTTTGTCCCCCCTTATTGTTCTTGCGATAAGGGGTTTTCTCTTAGGTTCTGGCTACCAAAAACTATTGATAAAGGAAAGGCCTGATATCTATCCGTTGACTGGCTTCTTAGGGGCTGATTGCTTCCCTCTACTATTCCCGATAATTCAGTCCCAGTATCACTACACCTTTGGGACTCAACTTTCCCTTTATTTCTCGATATTCACGTTTTAGGCTTGATATAATTTTACCTTCCTTATAACCGATAAGGAGGTAGATTTACGATGGAAAATAACAGTAAAGTGTTTGGCTACTGTAGAATTTCAAAGGCAATTGGACAAGTCGAGGATCGTCAAAAAGACCTTATGAGGCTGGAATATCATATTCCTGAGTCTGATATCTTCGTCGACAAGATCAGTGGAGTTAAGATGGAGCGCCCAGCTCTTGGCGAACTTCAGAAGGCGTTAAGAAGGGGCGACACTTTGGTGGTAGAATCACTTAGCCGAATTTCCAGATCATCGAGAAGCTTGCTTGCGCTCCTTGCCGATTTTGAATCTAAGGAGATCACGCTCATTTCCCATAAGGAGCGCCTAGATTTTTCGACGGTCACCGGCAAGCTCATGTTGGCTTTAATAGCCGCACTCAGCGAATTCGAACGTGACAATCTAAGAGAACGCGTGAGGGAGGGGCTTGCCAGTGCGAGGAGCCGTGGGAGAATTGGAGGTCGCCCAAAAACCGACAAGAAGGCTCTTGAAAAAGCGATAAAGCTTCACGCCGCTGATACGCATTCAATCTGTGAGATCGTGGCTGTAACTGGGGTATCTAAGTCTGTTTTGTATAGAGCCCTTCGTGATAAAAAAGAGGCTCAGCAGTCACAGGACGGCGTAGCAGTTGAAGCACCGAATTCAAGTAAATAGGAAGGTAAGAGGGATCTCCGCTAAAAATGGCTGAGATTCCTTTTTTATAGGAAGACATCCGATCCTGTTGGAAAATCTACTTTTCTCTGATGGGTCATTAAACGGGTTGATTTCGGTAGTTGCCACATAGAGTTGTGGAATCGTAGCTGGATTTAGATTCAAAAATGAAGACTTATGCTTCAGCCATATGACTTCCTTATCGCTTGAAAGTAGGTAGAACAGACTTTTTTCGGCTTAAACAGAGACATTCGTGTTATACCTTCCTGTTACGTCCCTCCGTTGGGGTATGAAATGCCTCTCGGCTTTACTACATCTCATCTACAGAGATGCATTGCTTCTCTTGTCAGGTAGCATTTCAACTGCGCAAAAGTGGCTCTATTGCTATGACATTAAAAAAATTTAGTGAGTTGCGGCAAGACCTGCTTTATATAAATAGCTTCTTAATTTAATTGATTGGTGGTGATACATATGTCGGTTGGTTGTAACTTTGCAGCGGTATACAAGCACGGTGATTTCAAGTTTGGTAACGAGGTGCTTTGTCATTTTGGAGGCAGATGTTAATTTGTTTCTATACCTGATTTTCTTGTGCGTTCATTGCAGTATTTCGTTTTCAACTAATATTTTGGAGGTATTAACATGACAACAACAAATAACTTTCAATTTCATAATGTAGCTTTATATGCTCGAGCTAATAGTGAGGGGGCTCTGTCCCGACAAGTGAGTCATTTAGAGGATCTTGCCGCTAGCTACGGCATGACAGTATCAGCTGTTTATACGGATGTTGCAAGTGGCAAGGTTCGTAATCGTCCTGGTCTGAAACGGTTGCTGGATGATGCTAAAAATGGGCACCTTGATGCGATTCTAACTTTGGATATCTCTCGTTTGTTCAGGGGTAAAGAGTTTTTGCCCGATATCCACCGTCAACTCATGTCTGGCGAGATTGGATTGGTTACAGCATCAGGCTACTTAAACCCGCCTAGAGACACCGCGCGTTTGAGCCTTTCGATCCTGTTTCACCAGTTTCACGTGGAGGATAGTGCTCGACGTATAGCTTTAGGCAAAGGCTATACGAAGGATTGGGATAAGTAAGGAGTTTTGATAGCGTCTCGGGGATTGTATTAGTTCCCCCTGACGCTATTTTCTTTATTAGCCTGACATTTTATTTAATTATCTTGACCTAATGCTCTTTTTAGGACTGTATCATCGTCCTTTTCCCATGTACTCAGGTGAGCGGTCAGCTCTCCAATACAATTTTGGAGTGAGTACAGATGAGTCGGAAAATATCAACTGAAGAAACGGGAACGTATGTTCCTAATATTGAAAGGTACTTTAATAACTCTAGTGGTACAGCGTTTGAAGAGATAATCACGAGTATAATTAAGGAAGAAGTTGATTTATATGTTAAAGGAAGTTATGATCACGAACAGGTAAATGTGGCTACTTCGAATGAGGGGGTAGCTTAACATGAGAGCAGCGATTACGATTCGTGTTTCTACTAAAAAAGAAGAGCAAGAAGCTTCTCTAGTGCATCAACGGCAGTTTTTTGAAAACTATGTAAAGGAAAAAGGATGGGATGTCTACGGCTTTTATGTTGAGATCGAGAGCGGCACGAAGAAAAACCGCAAAGAAATGAATCGCCTGATTGCAGATGCAAAAGAGCATAAATTCGATATCATTTTATCGAAGGAATTATCACGGCTTGCTCGAAATCAAGGTTTAGCATTCGAGATTAAAGAAGTAATCGAGAAGCACAAGATTCATCTCATAACAATGGATGGAGCAATCGACACTACTACGGGCAATACGAATAACTTTGGTTTGTTTGCTTGGTTGTATGAACAAGAATCGCAGCGCACCAGTGAAAGAATTAAAATGGCGCTGGCTACCAGAGCGGACAACGGTAAATTCAAAGGCTCTAATTCTCCATACGGATATAATGTACAGGATGGTAAGTTGTATATTAGTGATGACGGCTCTCCTCAAATTGTTCAGCGTATCTTCCAACGGTATCTGGACGGCAAAGGCTTTGATGCTATCGCTCGTGAACTATATGAGGATGATGTCAAAACGCCATCGAGCCAAGCAGGGAAAGTCACTCAGAGCATATTCTGGCATGGTTCATCAGTCCGAAAGATATTGGAAAACCCCCATTATTGCGGAGATCTCGTGCAGGGGCGTTCAAGCACTGTTAGCGTGACCAGTACACAACGACATAAAAATCCCAAAACAGAACACATTGTGAAGGAGAAAACTCATGAAGCGATCATCTCGAAGGATGTGTTTGATTCGGTTCAGCAAATGATCGCTTTCAACCGCAAAAAAAAGTCTCAAAGTAATCCGAATGTTAGCAGTCGACCACATGAGAATGTACACCTATTCACAGGGGTAATCTACTGCGCTGACTGCGGTAGCGGTTTTCACTATCAGCAGAATGGGCATGGTTATATATGTGGACGCAGCAACAAGCATGGCAATAAAGCTTGTTCGAAGCATCGGATCAAAGAAGCCACATTGAAGACGATCATCCAAGGCGATCTTCAAAAATTGGCTAACGCTATGAAGGATGATTCACACTTTAATCTAGTTAAAGATAGGCTGAATAAAGAACGAGTACGAATGGAAAAGGATTTAAAGGCTTGCGGGGCGAAACTCGAAGCGATCAATCAGTTGAAAAACAAGGCACTTACGAGGTTTTTGGAAGATATAATAACGAAAGTGGATTACGACAATTTCGTTACATCAAAAGATGCTGAAACAAAGGAGCTTATGCTCAATAGGGAAATAGCGGAAACCACACTCTCCACAACTATCGCTTCTGATGTACTGGCGAAAATTAAAGAAGTGATCGATAACGCTCTGAACTTTAATGATGTAAACCGCGAGGTTATCAGCCGCTTTATTGAAAAGATTGAAGTCAAAGAGGACGGAACGGTTAAATTGTATTATCGTTTCGCTGGCACGTCCAAGATCTTGAATGAACTAATTGGATAACGCAAATGCTTGTAATTATGCTGGCTGTTGGGCGCTTTTATTTTTTTAGAAAGTATCCGACACTCAGCACCCAACACATGTGGAGTGCATGAACATGGGTTCCAGCTCTACGACTTGCTTTGCTCCCTGCGATCTTTTTTATGATTTACAATTAGATCCGTATTTGCTATCATAATCGTAATATTCAAAAGCGATGAAGAGAAAAGTAAATAAATCGATTTTTTCACAGAGAGCTCCGGCAGCTGAAAAGGAGTAAAAAATAGTTTATTGAAGAAAGCCTCTGAGCTGCACATCGGAACCGGAATAAAGGGATGGTGTGACAGGAGCTCCTGTTATAGAGCTAGAGTATAAGCATTCTATTGAAATGCCGTACTTGAAGAGGCTGTTATGGCGACATATCAGCAAATCTGGGGTGGTACCACGAATATACAAATCTCGTCCCCAAGACTAGACGTCTTGGGGGTGGGATTTTTTTGTTTGCAC
Organism: Paenibacillus sp. 1_12; assembly: GCF_900114475.1. Lineage (GTDB taxonomy): Bacteria > Bacillota > Bacilli > Paenibacillales > NBRC-103111 > Paenibacillus_S. The sequence goes on from NZ_FOTE01000004.1 coordinate 26,524, forward strand.
GAAAATATCTGCAATTGAATTGTATGTACTATCAAATATGAATCAAACATGAAGGGATGCTGTTTATGAGTCGATTAAAAGCCGCAATTGTAGGGGCAACCGGAATGGCAGGGCAGCAATTTGTCCAAGCGCTTACAGAACATCCGAATTTTGAGGTAGTCCAAATGGTGACCTCGCGAAATGCTGTAAATTATGAAAAAGCCTTGCTTGAAGCTAATGGCAGTTCCAGATGGACGCAAAGCTCGCCTATACCAGAAGATATGAAAGGCATTCCTGTCGTTTCTTCAAAAGACTTTTCACCCGAAAAGCTGGATGTGATCTTTACAGCTGTAGAGTCAGATCTGGCGAAAGAGCTTGAACCATGGTTTGCTCAAACCACGCCTACGTTTTCAACTGCTTCTGCATTTCGTTATTTTGATGATACGCCGCTCATGATTACCGGAGTTAATGATGATCACGCACATTTAGTTCATACACAACGGTTGCAGCGAGGCTGGAAGGGCTTTGTTCTCCCCGTACCTAATTGTACCGTAACAGGACTTGCAATAACTCTTAAACCCCTGCAGCAGCATTTTGGCATTAATAATGTGCTTATGGTTTCGATGCAGGCAGTAAGCGGAGCGGGAAGAAGTCCCGGAGTAAGAACGCTTGATATTCTCGACAATATTATTCCTTATATTCCAAGTGAAGAAGGAAAAGTGAAAATTGAATTATTGAAAATATTAGGTGAGTTTAATGAAAATTCCATAGAACAAGCGAAAATCAATGTAAACTGTCTTTGTACAAGAGTAAATGTACTTGATGGGCACACGGAAGCCGTTTTTGTAGGATTGGACAAGAAAGCGGAAATCGAAGAAATCAGAGCAGTGATACAAAACTACGATCCATATAAAAACAGAAAATTGCATTCGGCTCCGAACCAAATGATTCAAGTTTATGAGGATCCTTACCGGCCACAACCAAGGCTGGACAGGGAAATCGGGGGCGGCATGACAACCAGTCTAGGGCGACTGGAGGCAGACCCTGTATTGGGCGGGGTTAAATATGTGCTAGTATCACATAATACCAAAATGGGTGCCGGCAAAGGCGCCGTACTGCTTGCTGAATCGATGCTTGAACAGGGGATTTTATAGTAGGAAAATATCAGAACCGTACGATTTGGAACACCAACTCAGGAAAGTGCCTCAGCCGAAACATGGTTGGGGTTTCTTCATTGCAAGCCTAATCGTGGTATGATGAGAAGGACGCTTGGGAGCTCGGCTTGGAGTTCATAGCATCTCGAGAGGCTCTATGTTATTGCCCATACATCCATTTCATGGAAACGAGGATTCATATAGTGACTTTACAACAACTAAAATACGTCATTGAGACCGCAAATCGGGGTTCCATCAACGAAGCGGCAAAGCGATTGTTTATCTCCCAGCCAAGCCTATCCAACGCGATCCGGGATTTGGAAGAAGAATTGCAGATTACGATTTTTGAACGAACCAACAAAGGAATTTCACTTTCCAAGGAGGGTGCTGAATTTTTAGGCTACGCAAGACAGGTCGTTGAGCAAGCAGAATTACTGGAGGGCCGTTACCTTAATGCCAAGCCATCCCCACAGCATTTCTCCGTATCCACTCAACATTATGCTTTTGCGGTTAACGCATTTGTAAGTTTGGTGAAAGAATATGGTCAGGATGAATATGAGCTGGCTTTGAGGGAGACCAAAACCTATGAAATTATCGAGGATGTCAAGACCTTGCGCAGCGAGATCGGAATTCTTTATTTGAATGAGTTCAATGGTAAAGTCATCAACAGCCTGCTAAAAGCCGCGAACCTGCAGTTTCAAAGCTTATTAACAGCGAAGCCGCACATTTTTATCAGCATTAACAACCCACTCGCCAAACAATCCATCGTGACGATTGACCAACTGCAGCATTTTCCGTACTTGTCCTTTGAACAAGGAGAGTATAATTCCTTTCATTTTTCAGAAGAGATTCTCAGTACGCTGTCTCATAAAAAGAGCATTCGTGTCAATGACCGGGCAACGCTTTTTAATTTATTGATCGGTTTGAACGGATATACCATATCGACCGGTGTACTAAGCGCGGATTTGAATGGCAATGAAATCATTCCCGTTCCATTGGATTGTGAGGAAACGATTCAGGTTGGTTGGATATCCCATAAAAACGCTTCGTTATCCAAGCTCGGTGCTGCTTATATAGAAGCGCTGAAGCAAGCTATTATTTAAATAAAACACTTAGCTATAGCTTTAATCTATATCTAGCTATAGGATTTTGAAGTTACGCTATATGTATCCTTTCGTGATATCTTTCTGTTATAAGTTCTAATACCTTCAACGATTTGGAAATCGCCGGGTAAGAATGACAATCAGAGGAGTGTTCAACGATGGTGAAAAGCAGTGTACTGGGATACCCGCGAATCGGAATAAACCGGGAATGGAAAAAAGTGCTCGAAGCGTTCTGGGCAGGCAAGATGGAAGAATCGGAATTTCATTCCCAGCTGCAGGAGATCCGGCTGCATCATTTGCGGAAACAGCAGGACCAAGGAATCGACTTCATTCCGGTCAATGATTTCAGCTATTACGATCAAATGCTGGATACAGCTGCGATGTTTGGTATCGTTCCGAAACGGTTCAATTACGAGGGCGGTAACGTTCCTATTCAGGTTTATTATGGTATCGCCCGCGGGACGAAAGAAGCCGCGGCCAGCGAGATGACCAAGTGGTTTAATACAAATTATCACTATATCGTTCCAGAGCTGAATGGGGCCGAGCCTGTACTTACAGATAATCGTCCACTGCTTGCTTATCGGGAAGCCAAGGAAAAGCTTGGTATTGAGGGTAAGCCAGTTATCATCGGACCGCTTACGTTCCTCAAGCTTTCCAAAGGTTACAAGGATACGGAAACCGACACCTGGCTGGATCGCCTGCTGCCGCTTTACGTTCAACTGCTGCAGGAGCTTGAGAAAGAAGGCGTTCAATGGGTACAGATAGACGAGCCCATTCTGGTGACCTCGTTGAACGCAGCTGATGTGCAGCGTCTGAAGAAAATCTATGAGACTTTTGCTGCAGCAGCGCCCACTCTGAAGATCATGCTTCAAACGTATTTTGAAGCTATTGATGTAGATAATTATAGTGATATCGTGGCGCTTCCTGTTGCAGGGATCGGGCTTGATTTGGTACACGGCCTCTCGGGCAACATATCCTCAATTAAAGCATACGGATTTCCAGCGGATAAGGTACTCGGAGCGGGCGTCATTGATGGACGGGGCATATGGAGAGCGTCTCTGGGCGATAAATTAGCTCTATTAAAGGAGCTGGCCGAGGTTGCATCAGAGGAGCGGCTGATTATACAGACGTCCTGCAGTTTACTCCACGTGCCTGTATCAACAGAACGGGAAACGAAACTTCCATCCGAATTGAAAGATGCGCTTGCATTCGCTGATGAAAAACTCGGAGAGCTTGTGCTCCTGACTAAAGCTTTCTCAGCAGGCGGTTCCGAAATTGACAACGACTTGGCAGAATGTGAACGCGCACTGGCAGCACTCAAGCATTCGAATGCACGTAACCGCAGAGATGTACAGGAAGCAGTTGCCATTATCAGCTCTCAAAAGCCTGAACGCAGCAATCCTTTCGCCACACGTCATATTGCCCAGCAGCAAAAGTGGAAGCTGCCGCTTTTCCCGACAACGACAATTGGCAGTTTCCCGCAATCCGCAGAGGTGCGCAAGGCTCGCCAGCTATGGAGAAAGGGAGAATGGAGCCAAGAGCAGTATGCTTCATTCATTCGTGAGCAGATTGATATCTGGATCAAGCTTCAAGAGGATATCGAATTGGATGTGCTTGTTCATGGCGAATTCGAGCGGACTGATATGGTTGAGTTTTTCGGGGAAAAGCTTGAGGGCTTTGCTTTCACACAAAACGGATGGGTACAGTCGTACGGTTCCCGCTGCGTGAAACCACCGGTTATTTTTGGAGATGTAGCCTTTAAAGGGCCGATGACTGTTGAAGAAACCGTATACGCCCAGTCGCAGACAGCACGCCCTGTTAAAGGGATGCTGACCGGACCGATTACGATTTTGAACTGGTCGTTCGTACGTGAGGACATCTCACGCGAACAGGTTGCTTACCAATTGGCCTATGGACTAAGACAAGAAGTCGAAGCGCTTGAGAACGCGGGCATCGGGATGATACAGGTCGATGAACCGGCGGTACGTGAAGGGCTGCCGCTTAAGGAAGCTGAGCATGCCCATTACTTGTCTTGGGCTGTCAAGGCATTCCGCATGACTACCTGCACCGTGCAGGACTCAACGCAAATTCACACGCATATGTGCTATTGCGAGTTCCATGACATGATTGATTCTATTGAAGCCATGGATGCGGATGTCATCTCGATCGAGACATCACGAAGTCATGGCGAGATGATTCATAGCTTTGAATTGAATACCTACAAGCTGGGAATCGGACTTGGTGTATACGATATCCATAGTCCGCGTGTACCGTCCGTGGAAGAGATGACCGATATGATTGATCGGGCCCTGCACGTACTGGATCCGAAGTTGTTTTGGATCAATCCGGATTGCGGACTCAAGACCCGCGGGTTCGAAGAGACTGCTGCTTCCTTACGCAACATGGTCGAGGCGACTAAGCTTGCCCGTGAGAAATACGCTTTATCCGTGTGATGACTCCTATAGATTAGAAGATGAGCATAATTGTGCTCATCTTTTTTTTGTCCTCTTTTACCATAAATAAGACATCATTATCGTAATTGAACTCCTTTTAATACTGGGTATAATGCAATAAAATGGTTTATAGTATGGGTATAAATGTAAAATAATTAAAGAAGCTTTCCTATAATCGAGAACATAGCAGGCATAGAGGTGAAAGTATGTATAATATTTTGATCGTGGATGATGAACCGATGATATGTAAGGGTATCGCGGCTATTCTTAGTCAATCGAAGCTGAATATTTCAGAGGTTTTTATTGCCTATCACGGGTTCGAAGCTCTGGATTTTATTCATTTAGAGAAAATCGATCTCGTGTTTACAGACATTCAGATGGAAAAAATGAACGGTATTGAGCTGATTGAAAACCTTTTTATGGAGGACCCATCGCTTCCAGTTGTCATCCTATCCGCTCATGGGGAATTCGAGTATGCCCAAAAGGCGATCCGTTTTGGAGCGAAGGAGTATTTGGTCAAACCGATTACACCGGATCATTTAATTTCGGTAGTCGGGACTTTGCTGAGTGAGAAAGAAGGTAAATCTCTCCATTTAGCAAACTGGGATGGGCAGCCGGCGTTGCCGAATTATTCCAATCTGGAACAAAACTATTACTTAAATGAACTTGTAACAGGTTCGATTCATGAATCCGATGTTGCATCCATTGTGGAGACCCTCGGGAATCGCGTAAACGGCAAGTATTTCAGCATGCTCATGATCAAGCTATCGTTGGATCGAGGTGGAATCCATGATGAGGAAATTATTGCAATGAAGGATAGGAGCCTGCTTAAATATGCTTCGCTGAACATTATTGATGAGACCGTGAATCCATGGACCCATTTTGTATTTAATAATCACAATTCAACGTTCTCACTGCTGTTGCAAGTCACGGAAGAAGAGAATCGCGATTTTCTGCGTATGAACCAACTGTTGATGATTGCCCAGATGATTCATAATAATTTACACAAGTACGTCAATGTGAAATGCCATATCGGAATCAGTCGTATCCGTGAAGGCGTGACACAATGGCCAGTCATTTATAAAGAAGCACTTGAAAGCCTGAATTGGAGTGATATCAACAAAGGGCATTATATGTCCTATATTGGAGATATCGATAGTGTAATGAAAGAACAATCTTTAACGTTTACACAAATTGACGAAGTGAATCATCGGGTCGTTCTTAAAACCAAGACCTACATTGAAAGTCACTTTTGCGATAAAGGTCTCAAGCTTCAGGTTATTGCCGATAGCGTGCATTTAAGTCCCAATTATTTGAGCTACTTGTTCAAGAAGGTAATGGGGGTCAACATCTGGGATTATGTTACGAAGCTGAGAATGGAAGAAGGCAGACGTCTGATTCTAACGACCGATATGCGCAGATATGAGATTTCCGAAGAGATTGGCTATGAGTCTCCCGAGCATTTTAGTAAAATTTTCAAAAAGCATTTTGGGATCAATATCTCAGAGTTAAAGAGCGCGAATCAGTAAAATGCGACATGATTAACGTAAGACTGCACATCGTAGTGAGAAAACGTTCCCTCTATAATCATAAGTGTAGACAACAAGCCTTAATGAAAAGATTGGAAAGGGGAACCTCACATGAAAGACAAAAAAGCTTATGCACTTGGTGCAGTTGCACTTACAGCCCTGCTTGCAGGTTGCAGCACGAACAATATGACAGCAGCTACGGGGCCTAAGGAAACAGCGGCAGGAAATAAAGTAACCATCACAGCGCAGGGCTTCAAGCCTGACCAAAAAGAAAAGAATGATCAGCTTGATCAACGTATTAATCGCTTTAAGGCGAAATTTCCGAATGTTGATTTCAAGAAAGATGATTGGCAATATAATCCGCTAGAAATCGGTGTTAAGATGGCATCGAACAGTGCGCCCACGGAATATACGACCTATGCTACAGAAGGCAAGGTGCTGGTCAACAAGAAATGGGTCGCGGACATGACAGATTCGATGAATGCTTGGGACCATGCCAAGGATATGAATGATTTGCTATCCAAACCCTTCGTTGTTAACGGTAAAACGTATGGCGTCCCGGTAGATGGATACGTCATGACGATAACTTTGAACAAAAAGCTGTTCAAGGAAAAGGGGATGGAGCTGCCTCCCATCGATTGGACATGGGACGATCTTCTTGATGCGGCACGTAAAATTAGTGATCCTGCCAAGGGCATCGCAGGTTTCATTCCTATGGGTAAAGGACCTGAAGCAGGCTGGAATTGGACGAATTTCCTATACGCAGCTGGTGGTGATGTGCAGAAGCTGGATAATGGCAAAGTGGTCAGCCAATTTAATTCCGAGGCTGGGGTGAAAGCACTTGAATTTTATAAAAAATTAAAGGACGAGAATCTGATTCCTCAGAACTGGGCACTCGGTTATGGCGACGCTTTAAATGCCTTTTCTCAAGGAAGAGGCGCGATGGTCATGTGTGGAAGCGGTAATGCTGCAGATACCGCGATTAATGAGGGCGGCATTAGTAAAGAGGATTTAGTTGTTTATCCTATTCCTTCTATGTCCAAGGGTGGGAAGCATACCGGTGTTCTGGGCGGCAACTATAGAGTGATTAATCCTAAGGCTGACAAGCAAACCCAACAAATCGCGTTCAAATGGATTACAGATGAATACTTCACAGATGAATTCCTGGGCTCCACTCAAAAAGAAATCGAGGATCGAAAGGGTAAAAACCGCGTTTATATTCCACAACCGATTAATTACTGGAATGATTCTTCTGATTTTGGTAAAAAGTATTCCAGCTTGCTCGCAAAATACGATAACGTATTCAAGTATGATCCGCAATTGCTCCGCTTATGGGATGGTAAACCGGAAGCTCAATACGAGGCTCAAAAATACTACACGGAAATGGCTAATGCCATTCAGAAAATCTTTACAACCAAAAACGTCGATTTGAAAAAAACGTTGGAAGAGACCTCTGACAAATTGCAGTCTGAAGTATTTGATAAAGTCAAAGTCGAATAAGATGCCTTACAATCGGACCTAAACCCATTATGGTTTAGGTCCGATTGTATGTGAATGCAAAATGAAATAAGATCGCACATCATTTCGAACCGATATAACCTCGAACTAAACCTGATGAGTGAGGAGTGTCTGAAATGGATACAGAGCTTTCCGCACGCCCAACCGTTGTGAACATGTATGCGAGGAAGAAAATAAACCGGTATTTGTGGGGTACCCTGTTTGTTCTTCCTGAGCTTATATTGTTTTTCATATTTTTGTGGGTGCCCATATTTAAAGGTATCCTATACAGCTTTTACAGTATCGATTTTGTGGATGGCAATCAATTTATTGGCTTGGTTAATTATTTGAACATCGCGCACGATGATTTACTGCTCACCTCAATCATAAACACACTTTACTATATGGCTCTCGGTGTCGTGCTCGGCTTCTGGATTCCGCCACTCGTCGCCATTGCAGTAACCGAATTAAAATGGTTCCAGGGAGCGGCTCGGATTATCGGGTATTTGCCAAGCGCCGTGCCAGCTATTGTGCTTTACGGGATGTGGCTCTGGTTTTTTGATGCGGTAGGGCCAATTAATAGTCTCTTGGATAGTTTGGGTATCACCAAAGTAGACTTTTTTAGTCCGCACATGTCGATGATCTCGATTGTGCTTTTGGAAACTTGGCAGAGCTTCGGTGCTGCGACATTGATCTATATTGCGGCCATAGTTAGCATTCCGAAGGATTTGTATGAAGCGGCTGAGATCGATGGCGCCAGCGTATGGCAGCGTATGAGGTACATCACATTGCCCAGTATTAGGACGCTGATGCTATTACTGCTGCTCTTACAGCTCATCACAACATCACAGGGCTTTCAGGCACAATTATCCATGACTGATGGCGGGCCGAACAATGCAACGCTGACTTACCTGCTATGGATCAATCATACCGCTTTCAGAGATCTTGATTTTGGTAAGGCGAGTGCGATGGGAAGTCTGATGTTCTTTGTACTCATCCTGCTGTCCGTTTTATATAATTTGCTGCAGCGCAGAGGTGAAAAAGCATGAAGCATGAAGATCGCGGTATTATCTCCAGGTTTGATTTTAAAAAGGTGTCTGTTAAGATCGGTTATTCATTGATGGTGCTGGTCATTGTCTGCATGGCGATTACGATGCTGTATCCGTTCTTTAATACCTTTTTCAGTTCACTCAAAACGCGCGAAGAATTTTTCAGCTTTCCACCAACATTTTTTCCGAAAACCTGGATCTGGAAAAATTACTATGATGCTTGGACACAATTCGATTTGCCTTTGCTGACTTTTCTAAAAAATACGATATTGATTTATATCGGTAATATGGTGTGCTCGTTGTTATGTATTGGGCTGGCGGCTTTTGCGTTATCCCATTTGAAAGTTCCTTTCAAGAAATGGGTGGCACTGTACTTTTTGGCGACACTCTTGATACCTCCTGCCACGTATATTGTGCCTAACTTTCTCAATCTGAAAAGTCTTGGGCTCATTAACTCCTATTGGGCATTTTGGCTGCCTGCGGCGGTAAATACGTATTTTATGCTGCTGTTAAAAAACTTCTTTGATGGCATTCATAAAGAGATTCTGGAAGCGGCAAGAATTGACGGTGCTAGTGAATTTAAATCATTCGTAAGCATTGCGGTTCCACTATCTACGCCGATCATCGGGACTCTGCTGCTGCTGGCTTTCTCTAATACCTGGAACGATTTCTACTGGCCAAATATCGTAATGACGGAAAAAAGTATGTATCCGCTGGCAACTGGCATCTATCGCTATGTCGTATATCCGACCTCAGTTATTCCGTGGAGCGTTCGATTTGCCATTCTTACTTTAGCGATGCTGCCGCCGATCCTGTTTTTCCTAGCATTCCAGAAATTGATTATACGCGGTTTAAGCGCATCAAGTGTAAAAGGTTAGCAAATACCTGAGTAAGAAATTGCGCCTTTCAGAGGACACCTTCTAAAGGCGTTCTTTATAATTTAAAGGAAAATACTGTCATTACCACGAATCTATTGATATATATTACACATAGGATAAGACGGTGAAGGGACGAATGAGGGAATGAGGGTATGATTAAAATGCTGCGGAATATGAAATTGATGAAGAAGCTCATCCTGCTGCTGATCGTATTTGTCGTCATTCCAATTCTGGTTATTGATTTTGTCGTAGCGAAAAAGCTCGAGTCCATTACGGAAGAACAGGTCGGCAACGCACTGCTGCAACTAGTGAGCGGGAGTCATTTGACCTTGGACCGCGAAAGCACGGATTTTGAGGAGAAGACCAAGAACATCATGATTTCCCAAGAAATTCAGCAGTTGGTTAGCTTACCCTCTTCTTCCGAATATGAAAGACTTGCTATTTTTAATGCTTTGGACAAATATCTCAATAATTATTCGACGAACGCGATAAGATACTCGCTGTTTATTTCAGATAAGGATAAATCGTATTCTTTTGTCCCTAATCCGGATTTATTAACGAATGGAATTTTCTACTCAACAGATTTTAATACGTTGTCCTGGTTTAAAGACGCTAGTGAAGCCAAAGGAAAAGGAATCATTCGGGTTATCGATAAATTTGGATATAATCCTAACCATATACAAACCGTTGCTTACCTGCGTCAGCTCAACAGCATATACAATGGAGAGATGGTAATCGGCTATCTGGCAGTATCCGGTATTGAAACGCAGCTGCAGATGGATTTTACACCGTTCGGAAAATATACCGACGCTGAAGTCGTACTGCTGGATCATACAGATGCGGTGCTTGCAAGCAATACGAGAAATTACAGCGTCGGAACACGCGTGAACGTGCCACCGGATAAGCTGGAAGGGGTCTACAAAGTAAAAGAAGTAGGCCAAGAACTGATGTGCATCCTGCACACAAGCGAATATACGAATACGAAGTTGTTGATGAGAGTTCCTGTGGAATCAATTATCATCGATCATATCAGTGTCCAGCATTTGGTCAATTGGATTATGATTTTTTATTTCTTGATTCTTATTTTGGCTAGTATGTATTTTATTCAATCGATATTGAAGCCGATCTCACGGCTTGCGCGCATTACGAATTCCTATCATCCCGGACAAACATTGTCTATCAAGATGCAGTCCGATAGTCAGAACGAAATCGTACTGTTGAACAATCTATTCATACGTATGACCAACCGGCTAAACCAAACGATATACGATAAGTATGAGCTGGAGCTGAAAAACAAAGAGGTTGAACTGTCCACCCTACATGCACAAATTAATCCGCATCTCCTGTATAACACCTTGGAGTCGGTGTATTGGCATACATTAATGGAGGGAGCTGCGGAGTCTGCCCAGATGATTAAAGATTTATCGTTGATTATGCGTATTGGCTTGAGTAAAGGGAAGCTATTAATTCCGATTATGGAGGAAATTCATCACGCGGAGGCTTATTTGCGATTGCTGCTTTTCCGTTATGAGTATTCGTTCCAGGTTTGCTGGGATGTTGAAGAGGAGACAAAACGATTCCTCATTCCCAAAGTCGTACTGCAGCCCATCATTGAAAATGCTATTTTACATGGGATCAAAAATATGAGTCAGGATGGCGAACTGAAGATATCAATTAAAATGTTGGATGAACGTATCATCATCAGCGTTGAGGATAATGGATATAAACCAGCAGATATTACGAAACTGAATGCCATTCTTCGAGGTGAAGAGAGTAACAAAGGATACGGCATAATTAATGTGCAGAAACGTATTCAGCTGCATTTTGGCACAAACTACGGCATCTATTATTCGCTTCGCGGAGAACAGGGCGTTCGAGCCCAAATCGAGATTCCGATGGTACTGGATGGGAACGGCTGAAAGGGTAATGATTAAACAAAAAAGATATATTTACTGGAATTTAATGTAAACAACTCTTGTTTTGTGAGAATTTTCAGAATATAATAGTCGATATGTATTTGGTATGTGCAACTGGCGTAAACGTGGAAAACCACGAGGGAGCACATATTCATAACGCCGTACGCCTGGGCAAAGTGTTTGGTCTATGACCAAATGCTTTTTATTTTTTATGGGAGGTGAGGGAAATATGACAATTCGGCTATTAGAAAGCAAGGACCAAACTGAAGTTATACAAATAATGATGGAACATCCACTGCAATTTCCAAAGTTCATCATAGATAAATATCCGGAGCGGTGGGGAGGCTTTTTGAATCCATCATCGGGCAGCTGCCAATATTATGTTGCGTATAACGAAGTTAATACCGTGATGGGTCATGCTGGGTACATATTTAATGATGAAGTAGGTCTATATGAAATCGTAGGTGTAGCAGTGAAAAAGGACGCTCAACGACAAGGCATTGGCAAGGCTTTAATCAACATGATTTGCAGTAGACTTAACGAGTTGAATGAAAAAAAAGTTATTCTGTATACTTTAGGTCATGTTGGTAATGAAGATACGATCACATTTTATCGTAATATCGGTTTTGAGCTGATCAACCAAGAATTAGACTTCTTTAGAAACGGCTATCATAGAGTCACATTGATTAAACACTTAGGTAATTAAAAAGGTGGATGGAATAATGGATGCCTAACCTGATAATCACCCATTTTTGTATCCGTCCAATCAGATAACGGCTGACTTTCATATCATACTGAAGGCAAGATGGAAGGAGGAGTTAACATGGGTTTAGAAGCTGGATTAGGTGGAAGTTGTGGTGGATTTGGTTTGGGAACTAGTACAGGTGCTATTCTCGTTCTGTTCATTTTATTGGTAATTATTAGCCGTGCTTTTATCTAAATGATGGATCACACCGCCTTCAGCTGAATCGAAGGCGGTTTTTTGTTGTTCATTAATTGTCCTAAAATGCGGCTCCACTGATCGCTACCAACGCTGATCTTGGTATGCTGTCGCCCAAACGGTGCGGCCATGTGCTGGTGAGTTTAACCCGATCTTGGGTCGTCTCTCCAGGATGCTTTACAGTCAAAAATAAGGTCCGTTCATCAGGAGTAAAACTTACCCCGTCAAACTCGGCGTCATACGGAGCTGATGCAAATTGTCGAGTTTCCTTGGTTTCGCCTGAAGCGGGTATCACGTACAAACCGTTATTTTTAAATTGAGCCCACGCGCCTTTGTTCAATTGATCCGCAGAAATATTCGACACCACCCACAGATTTCCTTTTGTATCAAACGCAAGACTGCCTGGCGAACTGAAACCACTTTGAGGCCCACCTACAGCAAAAATTTCGTAAGAAAATTCGGTAGCCCCAAGGTTGTTGTTCTTCTCAAGAAAACGAATGATTTGACCATGAAGGTTTCCGCGTTGGCCGTTATTCGTATATGCAATGTACAAAGTATGATCTGTCGGATTAATAGTTACCGTTGCAGGACGGTCAGATAGAGTGGCTCCTAGAATAATTGCGGCTTCTCGGGCATGTACATAGATGTCTGCCTGTTCTTTAAATATCTCAAGAAGGGATTCTCTGGAAAGGTTCAAAACACCAGGTATTTGGTAGCGGTAATCCTTAATCGATTGGGTAACCGCTTCTATCGTCAATTCCACCCAATGCCCGGTAGCTTTATTTGCAGCATACAGCTTGCCCTCGTGTAAAAGCTCGGAATTGGCCTTGCCACGCGATGGTTCATATTTGTTTGAGCTAATAAACTTATAGACACAAGCGTCTTCGGTATCTTCACCCATGTAGACGGTAACTTTTCCATCCAAACTTAATCCCATAGTCACATTACCGTGATTGAATCGTCCCAATGCTGTGTGTTTTTTGGGTTGTGCATGAGTATCAAACGGGTCCGCTTCTACCACCCATCCATAATGTGTCGGATCGAGTCCTGTGCTTCTGCATGTAGATTCGAATTGATTCTCACAGGAAAGTACGGTACCCCACAAAGTTGTTCCACCACCACGATTGGCAATCGTACCCTGGACTCGGGATGCATGGTGTACCGCCTTGGTTCCGCGGGCTGGCCCCGTCAGTTCTATGGCATCAAGTCCTGTGATACGCCGGGAATATTCGGATTGGGTATCCATTTTCCAATGGCCCTTATCATTACGGAATACCTTAATAATGGAAGCACCTTGATTATATAACAGTGATCGTTGTTGAGCCGGAGTCAAATGTTTCTGCTGATTGCCGTCCTCAAGCCACAATTCGTTCGTGGATTCGTGGCCAATCCAGAGTAGTCCTTCTGCACGGGAACCCTCCAAAGGAAAAAAATGGGTATAGCTGTTGTTATCCCCGAACGTGTCTCCTTTTATATTGATTGTGTCTCCATAAGCCGCGATGACCTCGTATTTAAATCCAGAGGGTAGCACTAAATCATCACTTGCCGTCGCTGTATCACGGGTAGGGTTAAAGGAGTCTGAAACCTTAATCGTTGGAAAATCGATCAGGGACTGATTCCCCTCCGCGGCACTCGCTTTTTTACTAAAGGATCCTAATCCAATGGAGGATGCGGCAAGATACGCAGTACCGGTTCCAAGATAACCAAGAAACTTACGGCGAGATAAATGTTTATTTTCGTCCATACCTAACCTCCAAAATTAAATGTATATGTAAGTTTAGCGACATTAAATGACAAAAAAACGACAAAAAACAAATAATTTTAGCTAAAAAAATAATCAATATGGGCTTGGGAAAAGGAATTTTTAAGTGGTTATAGAATAAGTAATTTAATGATGTTAACTATAATATCACGTTATCGAATAAAGAGGAATATCGAATTTTGCGACGATTTCTTACATAGAGAGGTACTTATGCTCCATACCATTCAGGCTGCTTCTAACGACGAATCCTTTTTATATCAGCTTTATGCAACCACTCGAGAGGCTGAAATGGCAGCATGGGGCTGGGATGCTTCAGCTGTGAATGTCTTTCTCCAAATGCAATGGAACGCTCAAAAGCGATCTTATGACCTTCAATACCCTGATGCGAGCCATAATATTATCCTATACAACGATCTTCGTGTGGGTCGTATGATGTACGCCAACACAACAGAAGAAACCATTCTTATCGATATCTCGTTATTACCGGAGTTTCGCAATCAAGGGATCGGTACAAGAATGATTCGCACCTTACAATTTGAACAAGGCTTGCAAACAACAAAACCGATCCGTCTTAGTGTCCTAAAGCACAACCCCGCTAAACGATTGTATGAACGTCTTGGCTTTACGATTAACGGAGGCAATGGATTATACGAAAATATGCTATGGTTCAACGAGTTGGTTGAGCCTGATCTGGCGTTTTTACAAAAATAACTAATGAGGTGACACAAACGATGGCTGATCCCTATGTAGGAGAAATTCGCATGTTTGCTGGAAACTTTGCTCCAGTGGGTTGGGCACTGTGTGACGGTCAAATGATGAGCATTTCACAGAACGAAGCCCTTTATACATTAATTGGAACTACATTTGGAGGGGATGGACAAACAACTTTTGCGCTGCCAGACATGCGAGGAAGAATCCCTATTCATCGCACTGAAGCCTATCCTTTGGGAGCTAAAGGTGGCGCCGAGACGATTTCTCTTATTACGAATGAGCTTCCCCTACATACCCATGTACCCCATGCTTCTACCCAAACGGGAACGCAGCCCTCACCCAACAATGCCATTTGGGCCACGAATGTAGCCAGCACGTATACAGAAGGGAATGGGAGTCCTGTGACGATGAATCAGCAAACGATCTCGTTAGAAGGTGGAAATCAGCAGCACACCAACATGATGCCCTCTCTGACCATTTCTTTTATTATCGCTTTGGAAGGAATCTTTCCATCTCTGGCATAATGGGTTGTTCTTACTAAATCTAAAGGGAGGTATTCAGATGTCTGATCAATTTTTAGCTGAAATTCGGTTGTTTTCCTATGATCGTGTCCCTAATGGCTGGGCGATTTGTGATGGTCAAATTTTATCGATTACTGCTAATCAAGCGCTTTTCTCGCTGCTTGGGACTACTTACGGGGGAAATGGTGTAACTACGTTTGCATTACCTGACTTAAGAGGTCGTGTTCCTGTTCACGTTAGTCAGAGCCTTCCACTTGGGACACACGGTGGAGAAGTGAACCATGCTTTAAATTCTAATGAAATGCCAACCCATTCTCACTTAGCCCAAGGCTCAACAAATCCTTCAACAAGCATTTCACCTCAAAATAATGTATGGGGTATGCAAAACAACCTATATGGACCAGCAGCTGCTTTAGCGCTTATGAATGGAACAGCACTTTCAAGTACCGGGGGTGGACAGCCCCATTCCAATATGCAGCCATACTTTGCGTTGAATTTTTGTATCGCAATTGTAGGGATTTATCCATCAAGAAGTTAAAGGGGAATTCATGATATGGCAGATGCTTTTATTGGAGAAATACGAATATTCTCAGGCAATTACGCGCCTTATGGCTGGGCTCTGTGCAATGGACAACTAATGCCCATCGCACAGAATGCGGCGCTCTTTTCCATTTTAGGCACCCAGTATGGTGGAAATGGCTCCAATGATTTTGCTTTACCCAATTTAAATGGCGCTGCGCCCATGCATGGAGGGAGTGGTGCTGGTTTAACAACGCGTCATATAGGTGAAAAAGTTGGAGCCGAGTCGGTAACACTTACTGCTGCTGAAATGCCATCACATACTCACGCGGCTCAAGCTTATGAGATACCCGGCACTTCAACCCATCCCTCTAATAACTATTGGGCAGAGGCTCCCGCACAGGGCAGGCCGCATCCGCAGCAAGCACCGATATATAGCACAAATGCAAATGTGACGATGCATCCAAGCTCCCTCTCTACAACTGGAGGCAATCAACCACACAATAACATGCAGCCCTTTATTGCATTGAACTTCATTATTTGTCTGAACGGGATTTATCCTGCTCGAGGATAATAGCGAAACCATGAAGTGTTCTCAACGAAAAAGGATGCAGTATCAGGCAGGCTATGATAGGGGGATTCAATGATGATTAGGATACGAATAGCTGAACGTTGTCGGCGATTATCCATATTGCAGTTAACGATTCTAGCGATTTTATTGCTTAGCGTATTCTATAGCTTTAATAATATCGCCATGGCATCAGGTGTTTGGACAAGCCAAACCTCGAATGCTACGAACACAGGGCAGCTTCAAAGTGTTGCTTATGGCGGTGGGAAATGGCTTGCTGTTGATCCTGTGAGCAGTGAGATGGTTTCATCTGCAGATGGGATTACATGGGTTAAACAGAGTGTTGCCTTTATACCCAATGATGCTGTATATACAGGAATTCAATGGGTTGTAGTGGGCTCAAACTCTACCAATATTATGACTTCCCCTACGGGTAATAGTGGTACGTGGACCCTTCAAACCTCGGGGGTCACTAGCGACCTCTACTCGGTCGCTTACGATGGAAGCCGTATTGTAGCCGTTGGGAAAGGTGGAGTAATCGCTACGTCAGCAGACGGAATTAATTGGACTTCACAGACCAAAGGATTACAAGACTTTAATAGAGTCCACTACGGCGGGGGGGAATTTATCGCTGTAGGATCGGCGGGCACAATTTATACATCACCTGACGGAAACACATGGACACAACAAACATCGGGAACAAGTAATGATCTGTTGGGGGTAACTTATGGCAGTGGTCTGTTTATTGCTGTTGGTTCATCGGGAACCCTACTAACCTCTCCGGATGGTACCACTTGGACATCTCGCTCCGTTCCGAACGGTTCAGCAGGAATAAATGGTATTACCTATGGGGGCTCTAAATTCGTTGCCGCAGGTGATAACGGGAAAATCATTTCCTCGTCTGACGGTATTACCTGGATGAATGAAGCATCGAATACAACCAAGTTTTTTAATGCGGTTACGTATGCACAAAGCAAGTATGTTGCTGTAGGGCAGGAGGGTTGGCTTGAAACCCAATTATTAAGTATGAATGCAGACTTGAGCAGCCTGTCGCTTGACCAAGGTTTACTTTCACCGCCTTTTGCGGCGGAATTAACAAACTATACAGCTGGTGTGGGAAATGCAGTAAACAGTATACAAGTGACCCCGACTTTGGCAGATAGTACAGCAACGGTTAAGGTCAATGGAAATCCGATTACGAATGGAAGCGAAGTAACCATACCGTTGGCGCTAGGAAATAATAACATTACGATAGTAGTTACAGCTCAAGACGGCGTAACACAAAAAAACTATACAGTAACGGTAAACCGTGCAAGCAGCAGCAACGCTTACTTAAGCAACCTAATTGTGGATCAAGGTATGCTGTCACCAGCTTTTGCCGCAGAAACAATGAATTACACCAATGATGTAGCTAACCCTGTAAGCAGCCTCAAATTGATCCCGACAATAGCGGATAATACGGCAACGCTCAAGGTGAACGGAAGTGTGGCAACGAGTGGAAGCCCATTAGCTTTCCCTTTAACCGTAGGACCCAATAGCATCACGGTAGTAGTTACAGCCCAAGACGGCGTAGCACAGAAGACTTATACAGTCACAGTAAATCGTGCTGCCAGCAGTAATGCCGACTTAAGCAATCTGATGATGGATCACGGCACGTTGTCACCAGCATTTGCTGCGGGAACCATCAGTTACACAAACAGCGTAGCTTACACGACAAGCAGCCTTAATGTGATTCCGACTATAGCGGATAACACGGCAGCGTTTAAGGTAAACGGAATCGCAGTAACAAGCGGCAGTCCGGTAACCCTACCATTGAATGTAGGAGACAATACCGTTACGGTAGTCGTTACAGCTCAAGACAACTCGACGAAAACATATACGGTAACGATCAACCGAGCGGCACCGAGCGCTAATGCCGAATTAAGCAATCTGCTGTTAGATCAAGGTACGCTGTCACCAGCATTTGCCGCAGAAACAATTAGTTATACGAATGATGTAGCTTATACCGTAAGCAATCTTAATGTGACTCCGACTATAGCGGATAACACGGCAACACTTAAGGTAAATGGGAGCACGATAACAAGCGGCAGTAAGGTAAACGTTCCATTGATTATAGGGGCTAACACGATCACAATCATGGTGACAGCTCAGGATAACTCGACAAAAACATATACGGTAACGATAAACCGACCAGCCAGCAGCAATGCAGATTTGAGTAGTTTATCACTGAGTGCGGGCACGCTGACTCCAGCTTTTTCAGCAGGGACGACGAGTTACACAACAAGTGTAGGTAATAGTGTTTACAGTATTTTTGTATCCGCTGTGCCTGTTGAGCCGCAAGCTAAACTTGAAATTGTTGCTAATGGAATATCGGTAACTGGTGCTGTCTACCTGAATAATATCGGGTCAAATCGAGTATCTGTTAAAGTAACAGCGCCTGATAACCTATCCAGTAAGACCTATACCATTGATGTGAATAGGCAAGGTTTGGGCACGGCTGACATTAGTTCAATCACCTTCATGAACAAGACATTATCGCGTACATCAAACAGTTACCATCTGGATGTGGGGTTTGAAAACAAGTCAGTAGCCCTCCAAATAGTTCTTTCTGATCCAAATGCTTCGTTAAGCGTCACTGGGGCTACGTATACGGCGAACTCTATCTTGGTATCGAATTTAGCTATTGGGACCCAATCATTAACCATGGTCGTGACTACCCATGATGGTCAGCAAAAGTCCTTTGAATTGGTGGTCCATCGATCGGCACAGCCAACTTTTAGTTATGTCGATTTGAATGGCGATGGTAAAATAACCATAGATGATGTGATACACTTTTCGACTCATATGTTCGACATCAATCTAGATGGAAAAATCGATAGTGATGATATGCGATTCATGCTGCTGCAGATCCAACCGATAATCATAAAATAAAGTAAACGAGAATCGACTAATCCTTTGGGATCAGTCGATTTTTTTGAGTAAAAGAGTTACATACACACTGAAGAAGTTATATAATATGGAGTTCCTTGTAGAAGCGATTAAACTCTTCAATATTGAGCTGCTGGGCTGCATCGGACAAGGCAGTTGCGGGATCGGGATGTACCTCTACCATGATACCATCTGCTCCCGCGGCTAATGCGGCTTTGGCGCAGGGAGCGAATATATCCTTGCGGCCTGTTGAATGAGTAACATCTACGAGAACTGGCAGATGGCTCTCCTGCTTCAATATCGGAACCGCGGAAATATCCAGCGTATTGCGTGTTGCCTTCTCATACGTCCGAATTCCACGTTCGATTAGCATCACTTGTCTATTGCCTCCGGCCAAAATGTATTCTGCCGCATGAAGAAATTCTTCAATTGTAGCGGCAATGCCCCGTTTCAATAGGATAGGTGTGCGTACACTGCCTGCTGCCTTCAGAAGCTCAAAGTTCTGCATGTTACGCGCACCGATTTGGATGACGTCAATGTATTCGCTTGCCATTTCGATGTGGGCAGGGTCGACGATTTCACTGATTGTCTTAAGACCGAATTCGGTTGCAACCTCCTTCAAAATTTTCAAACCTTCAATTCCTAAGCCTTGAAAATCATACGGGGATGTTCTTGGTTTGAATGCGCCGCCGCGCATAATGGTAACCCCTGCTTGTTTCAATGCGGCAGCTACTTGACGCACCTGTTCATAGCTTTCAACAGCACAAGGGCCAGCGATCAGGACTGGCTTTCCGGCTCCAACAGCAATATCTCCTATGGTCACGATAGTATCTTCCTTCTGCCTTTTTCGGCTGACCAACAGTTGTTTAGTGTGATCAGTTTGCTGGAGGTCTAATGAAGCTTGGAAAATTTGCTTGAACAGGTGGCGAATGGTCCCGTGATCAAAAGGCCCGGCGTTTCGAGCGACTAGCTCCTCCAACATTTGCTTCTCCCGTAAAGGATCGAACTTAGGTATGCCCTGCTTCTCTTTCACATGCCCGATCTCCTGAGCAATCCGTGCCCGTTCCGATAACAACTCAAGAAGCTGTTGATTAATTCCTGTTATTGTTTCCCTTAATTGCTCTACATTCATTGAATTCATCCTAGTTCTCTCCTTTTAAATATGATTTTTGGAAAACAAAAAGACTCCTCATCGCAAGGGACGAGAAGCCGTGGTACCACCCTAATTAGAACTGCAGTTCCTGTAAAAAAGGAATGCGGTTCTCACTTGTAGACCCTTAACGCAGGGAATTACGGGTATCCCTAAGAGATGCCCATAGGGGCAGCCGTTCAGGAACCAGCTCGGGAGTGAACTTCGGCGGGGCGTTCGATCGGGTGCTTTCAGTCTGTGGCACTCCGTCCCTGTAATGAATCGTTGACCGCGTACTCTTTCCGTCATCGCTTGTATCGAAATAAAGTTGTGCTTGATTACTATGCATTTTAAATCAATTTGGAAATATTGCAAGCATGTGGTTTAACGCTTATTCGCTTTATCGTTGTGAAGTCTGCAAGGGGTAATGTGAATTTATTGTTATAATAATATTATGTAAAATATGTAATTTTGTGAGTGGGAGATTTCATCAATATTATAATTAATCTTTCCCAAAATCATCATTTAGGTTGTGGTAAGCTTCAATTAAGAATGGATTTTAGAAATGAGGAGTTGTTACATGGAACCTATATTTGGATTAAACCATCTTAATGGGGAAGAAGCCACGATTTTAGAATTACAGGATGCAATGAATAAGGGGGAGCTTACCTCAAGAGAACTTGTTATGTATTACATGTATCGAATAGCAACTTATGATCAAAATGGACCTATGATAAACGCTATGATGGAAATGAATCCAGATGTCATTTTTATTGCAGAAGCATTAGACCAAGAAAGAAAAACAGCAGGTGCAAGGAGCCTTCTACACGGCATTCCGGTTGTATTGAAAGGGAATATCGAAACAAACGATAAGATGCGTACACATGCGGGAGCATTGGCTTTGGAAAACCATGTAAGCGCAAAGGATGCTTTCCTCGTCCAAAAGCTAAGACAAGCTGGTGCAGTCATTCTTGGAAAAACAAATTTGACAGAATGGGCAAACGGCATATCTTCTTCAATGTGGTCTGGATACAGCTCTATAGGCGGACAAACATTGAATCCGTATGGGGATCACTTTCCGGGTGGGTCCAGTACGGGCTCTGCGGCAGCTGTAGCGGCAAACTTTACATCCGTTGCGGTTGGCACGGAAACATCTGCCTCCATTTTAAGCCCGTCTGTGCAAAATTCCATAGTTGGAATAAAACCAACGGTTGGCTTAATAAGCCGTACAGGAGTCATACCATGGACGTATTCTCAAGATACTGCTGGACCTATGGCCAGGACTGTCACAGATGCAGCCATCTTATTAGATGCATTAACAGGAAAAGACGAAAGGGATCCGGCTACTTGGAGGAATAACGAATCCCCAAACTATACAGACTTTTTAGATAGCGACGGATTAAAAGCAGCAACCGTAGGCGTTTTTAGGAATGCTAAACCGAAACAATATCGCGACAGTGACGAGTATGATGAGGTCTTATTTAATGATGCGGTAACCAAGATAAAGGAATCTGGAGCTCATGTTGTTGAAGATATAGAAATCCCATCGTTTCATAGAAAATGGGAGTTTAATAAAATGAATATCGAATTTAAGCATGCTGTTGATAATTATCTGCAAGGTCTCCCATCCCATGTACCCGTCCACACTTTGAATGAACTGGTTGAATGGAACGAGCACAATGCTGAGAAAGCTTTAAAATACGGACAAAATTGTTTGGAAAATCGACTCCTATTTGAAAATCCATTAAAAGATCCCAAATATATTTTACAATCCATTACTGATTTATATTATTCGCAAACTATGGGTATCGATTACGCATTAAACAAGTATGGATTGGATGCAATCCTCTTTCCTTCCTATGTTGGGGCCGATATTTGTGCTAGAGCGGGATATCCGTCTATAGCTGTGCCTGCTGGATTTCAGGAAAATGGCAGAGCATTTGGCATTACCTTTGCGGGAGGGGCATTTAGCGAACCGACCTTGATTCGTATTGCTTTTGCATTCGAACAAAAAACAAAACATAGAAAAATTCCAAAATTTTAATTGTTTGTTGACAAAATAAGGATTGCGATGGTAAATTTATAACCGAGTATTCGCATATGAATTTAATAAATTATAAGGATTAACCGGACCACCGGAAACCAGCCTCGGCTTGTTTCTGGTTTTTTTGCATTTGTGGGTAAATTTTGCGGAGCGGAGTGTGAGAAGTATGAGTGAAAATAAGCGAAAGATACATCTTAATGTGTTTGTTCGCATTGCAGGCCACCATGCAGGGGGATGGAAGCATCCTGATGCGGAGCCTGAACGAGATCTGGATATTGAAAAATATATAGAGTTGGCTCAATTGGCTGAACGAGGGCTAATCGACTCTTTATTTACGGCAGACAATTATTCAGGTACAGGGAGAAGGCTGGAGCCATTCACATTGCTCTCTGCGCTGGCGGCAGTGACCACCCATATTGGATTGATCGGGACTGTAAGCACCACCTATAATGATCCTTTTCATGTAGCTAGGAAATTGGCATCATTAGATTACCTAAGTAATGGGCGAGCTGGCTGGAACATCGTGACGGGACATTCACCAGAGGATGGCAACAATATTACGAGGTGGGGCGGCTACCCTGAGCCAAGTAAACGATATGAAATCGGCGATGAGTTTGTTGAGGTTACCAAGCAGCTGTGGGACAGCTGGGATGAAGATGATGTATCGAGCAGCGGTGAACGGAGTTTACAGGTTAATCACACCAATGTTCATGAAATAGATTTTAAAGGCAATTATTTTAATGTAAAAGGTCCATTGAATATACCACGCCCTCCGCAAGGCTATCCCGTTCTTGTACAGGCAGGCTCTTCAGAAAATGGCAAGGAGCTGGCGGCTAAACATGCCGAGGTGATTTTTACAGCACAGCAGACGCTTGGGGCGGCGCAAGAGTTTTATACCGATGTCAAATCAAGATTGAAAAAATATGGAAGAAGTCCGGATCAATTGCTTATTATGCCTGGGCTGGGGTCGATTGTTGGCGAAACCGAAGCAGAGGCCAAGGATCTGGAGGATGATTTATTCTCTTTATTGAATCTTGAGAGCTCGTTAAAACAGGCTTCAAGGTTTTTCTCGGTCGATCTATCTGAGTATGCGTTAGATGATCGTGTACCGCTCGATAAGGTTAAACCTGAGGATGGCAGCAAAAACGGAGGCATTACAAGCCGTCGTGAGGTTGTACTCGACGCTGTGCGCAGAGATAATCTGACGATTCGACAATTTTTGAACCGCAGTGCTGGTGGTCATGGTCATGTAACTTATCGGGGTTCTTACATGCAAGTAGCCGATTTTATTGAAACCTGGCTGCGGGAGCGCGGAGCTGACGGATTCAATTTATTGCCGCAGGTAGTGCCACACAGCCTAGATACATTCATTAACAAGGTAATTCCCGAGCTGCAAAATCGCGGTATTTTTCGGACAGCTTATGAAGGTACTACTTTACGTGAAAACTTAGGGCTTACTCGACCCTTAAACAAGAATCGGGAAATATGGACAGCCAGGCATCAAGCTCAAGCGGCCAAGGATATTGCTTTCGAGCCTGCGCAGTAAGCTTCAGGGTATGAATTTTAGAGCTAATATGACGATATGAGGTGGATGATTTGACTAAAACGGATAGAAAGGCCCATTTTAACGTATTTATTCGAGGTACGGGGCATCATGCCGCATCCTCCAAGCACCCGTTAGTCAATCCAAACGGCGGACTGGATTTAGCGCATTTTGCTAATCAGGCGCGAACCGCTGAACGGGGACTGCTGGATTCCCTTTTTGTGGCGGACGGTTATGCCGGATTATCGCGTGGCTTCGAGCCATTCACGCTATTCTCAGCGCTTGCAACGCTAACGAAGCATATTGGCTTCATTGCTACCGTTGGTACGACCTATAACGATCCTTATCATGTTGCCCGTCAGTTTGCCTCATTGGATCACATCAGCAAAGGGCGAGCTGCCTGGAATATCGTAACGGGCGCACAATCTGCAGCTCACAATTTCGGTCGGGAAGAGCACCCGGATGTGGAACAGCGCTACAGGGTTGGAGAGGAATTCGTGGATGTTGTCAAGCAGCTGTGGGATAGCTGGGAAGAGGATGCGCTTGTTTATAATAAGGAAAAGGATATTCGTCTTGATTCAAGCAAGGTTTACAACATTAACTTTCAGGGCGAATATTACAAGGTCAAAGGACCGCTCAATATTCCGCGTCCGCCACAGGGGTATCCAGTGCTAGTCCAAGCTGGGTCCTCTGAAGGCGGCAAGGAGCTGGCGGCAAGGACGGCAGAAGCAATCTTCACCGCTCAGCAAACGCTTGGCGCAGCGCAGGATTTTTATAGCGATGTGAAGGGCAGGCTGGCCAAGTTCGGAAGAAAACCTGACCAATTGCTTATTCTGCCTGGGCTTTGCCCGATTATTGGCGATACGGAAGCAGAGGCCAGGGATCTCGAAGAGGAGCTGTTCACGCTGCTGAATACGGAGAACGCGCTGCGTAACCTTTCACGCTTCTTTACGGTAGATCTATCCGAATACCCCCTAGATGCACCCGTGCCGCTTGATAAGCTGAGGCCTGCCGAGGAGTTCAGGGTGGGGATCACTTCCCGGCGCGACGTGATTATTGATGCTGCGATCAGGGATAAGTTTACAATCAAACAGTTCATTAGCCGTAGTGCTGGAGGACATGGACATATTACCCATACTGGGTCTGTTCTTCAAATAGCTGACTTTATTGAGAAATGGTTCCGTGAAGGAGGAGCTGACGGCTTTAATATTTTGCCGCCGATTTTCCCGACAGGTCTGGACGCATTCGTAGACAAGGTAATCCCTGAGCTGCAAAATCGCGGGATTTTTCGCACAGCCTATGAAGGAAGAACGCTGCGCGAGAATCTGGGTTTGGCAAGGCCCGACAACCAGCATAAACAAATATGGGCAGCGAGCGGGCAAACTATTGAAGCGCAAGAGGCGGCAAGATAATCATTACGATTAGATGAATAAGATGCAGCATAGACCTCCAGACAACTGGCGACATGTTTATTTACATGTTTCCAGTTTTTTTATGTAATTATATAACCCACTATAAGAAAAGGAGCTTGTTGAAGATGAATAGAACCCAATCGGTTCTTGCTATTATCGTATCCTTATCTGTACTATTCACGGCTTGCTCCAAGGATGGGAAACGAACAGATGAGCAGAGTCAGCAACCATTATCAGACAAGCCTGTGGAAATTAACGAGCCGGTCAACCTGATCTTTTACGTGAGCGGGGCGACCTTTACGGCCACCGAGTTTAAAAACCAGATCAAGGACCCGGTTGAAAAGAAATTTAAACAGATTACGATTGACCGGCTGGAGCCGCCATCTACAGTGACGGTTCCGGAATTATTTTCTTCAGGTACCGTTCCAGACCTGGTGTTTGGGGACAATTATCATACGTTAAAAAAGCTCAAGGTCGTCGAGGATTTGCGTCCATGGTTCAAGAAATATAATTTTGACGAAAACCGGATTAAGCCGTATTTGTCAGGTTATATTCATTCGTTCGGAGACAACGGCGAGATCTATGGTGTTCCTTACAATTCCAATCAACACATTTTGTATTACAATAAGGACGTTTTTGATAAATTCGGTGTTCCATATCCGTCTGACGAGCAGATGACTTGGGAACAGGCTCTGGATTTGGCACGCCAGCTGACAAGAACGGAAAATGGAGTCCAGTACATCGGCTTGGATGCCGAAGGACTCACTTATTATTCAAGAAGCCTGGCACTGGCAACCATTGATCCGATCACGGGCAAATCACTTTTGGGCAGTCCGGAATGGCTGCGGGTATTTAATATAACGAAGGCCAACTTTGACATTCCCGGCTTCCTGCCCAAGGATAATACCAAGTATTTGTGGGGAAGAGATGTCTTTATGAAGGATCGGACGATGGCGATGCGGCCAGCCTGGCTAGCTAATATGGTCGGGCCTATGGAGGAGCTGCGCCAGCAGGGGATTGATGTGAACTGGGATATTGCGCCAATTCCTACCTTTGCCGATCAGCTTGGCAAAACACGTGAAACTCAGGTCCATTCTATCACCATGACCAGCCTTAGCAAGAAAAAAGATGCCGCCTTCCAGGTTATTCAATATCTGCTGTCCGATGAAGCACAGCGAATTATATCACGCAACGGCAGGGTGCCTGCGATTATTAATCCTGAGCTGGAAAAGGAATACGGTGCAGACGTAGGCACGTTGAAGGGGAAGAAGATCCAGAATATTTTTGTGGGCACCCCACTTCAAACGCATAAATCCAATCCATTTGAAACGGATATTGGTAAATATATGACCGAAGCCAATCTGGATTTGGCCCATGGTGTTGACGTGAATTCGGCGATCCGCAAAGCGTCGGAAAACATCGATAAAGAAATCGAAAGGCTGCAAAAAAATCAATAACAATGATATGCAAAGCAGACTTAGTCTATAGAAATTAAGCTCGTAGATGACGACTATCCAAAAGGGAGATGTGTATAAGATGAGTACATCAGAACGCAAGCTGCATTTGAACGCTTTTATTCGCGGGGCCGGGCATCATGAGGCGGCATGGAGACACCCGGACACTCATCCGGAGCTATCGCTTAATATTCAACATTTCATTCAGCTGGCACAGACCGCAGAGCGCGGCCTGCTCGATTCACTCTTTTTGGCTGATGGTTACGTGGGAAAGATGAGCAGGCTGGAGCCGTTCACCTTTCTATCTGCGTTAGCTGCCGTCACCCAACATATCGGACTGATTGCCACGGTGAATACGACGTATAATGAGCCCTTCCATATTGCGCGCAAATTTGCTTCCCTCGATCATATCAGCAACGGACGTGCTGGTTGGAACATCGTAACGGGATCAGGCTCAGCAGAGGCAAATTTCGGTAGAGAAGAACACCCAGAGCATTCACTACGCTATGAAACCGCCGAAGAGTTCGTTGAAGTGACAAAACAGC
Organism: Paenibacillus sp. 1_12; assembly: GCF_900114475.1. Taxonomy (GTDB): domain Bacteria; phylum Bacillota; class Bacilli; order Paenibacillales; family NBRC-103111; genus Paenibacillus_S. Next base: position 54,158 of record NZ_FOTE01000004.1, read on the forward strand.
TGTGGGATAGCTGGGAGGACGATGCTGTTGTTTATAATAAACAGTCGGGCACACAGTTTGCTCATGATAAGGTCCATGAAATTAATTTTAAGGGAAAGCACTATTCCGTGAAGGGTCCACTGAACATTCCGCGACCGCCTCAGGGCTATCCGGTGCTTGTTCAGGCGGGTTCTTCCGAAAGCGGCAAGGAATTGGCCGCCAAGACAGCTGAGGTTATATTCACAGCGCAGCAGACGTTTGATGACGGCAAAGCCTTTTATAGCGATGTAAAATCAAGATTGGCCAAGTATGGAAGGAAACCGGAGCAGCTGCAAATATTACCGGGCATCAGTCCGATTCTGGCGGATACGGAAGCTGAAGCTAGAGAGATTGAGCGGGAGCTGGATAATCTGATTGATACAACAGATGCTGTCAAAAGGCTATCGTCTCGCTTTGGAGTTGATTTATCGGAATATCCGCTTGATGGCCCGGTTCCCCTGCATGAAGCAAAGGCACTTGAAGAGGTAAATGGTAATAAAAGTCGTCATCAGCTTGTTGTCGATTTGGTACGTAATGAAAATCTGACGATCCGCCAGCTTGTACAGCGTCTTGCAGGTGCAAGGGGACACCTTACCTTTACGGGGACTCCTCTGCAAATGGCGGATGTAATGGAGCATTGGTTTAAAAACGGTGCTGCTGATGGCTTTAACGTGATGCCGCAGCTATACCCGAGTGGATTGGATGTATTTGTTGATAAAGTTATCCCTGAGCTGCAAAACCGAGGTTTATTCCGCACCGCTTACGAGGGGATAACATTACGTGAGAATTTGGGTCTGGCTCGTCCGGCTAACTTGCGTCAAGTCCCGAATGCTGCTGTATATCAGAATTGAGGGAATAGCACAACGGAGAATATCTATAATTATCGTGACATTCTGGTAAAATGGACTTATCCGATGGGGTGTTCATAATTATAACATAGGAGACGGGAGGCGTTAGAGTGACTGCCTACAAAATTGGCGTATTGCGGGGAGACGGGATCGGTCCGGAAATCGTTCAGTCCGCTGTTGATGTGCTGACGGCTGCATCGAAAATTGTTCAAGGCGTTGAGCTGGATTGGCTGGAGCTTCCGATGGGCTGGCCTGCGATCAGAGAGTTCGGTGATGCGCTGCCTTTACTCACGAAGGAGGCGCTCGGCAGCTGCCACGGCTGGATCATGGGACCGCATGATTCCTCGTCTTATCCCTTGGAGCATCAGGAAAAGCGAAATCCAAGCGGAGAGCTGCGTCATCACTTTGATCTGTATGCCAATATTCGTCCGAACAAAACGATCCCCGGAATCAAGAGTGTTGTGGGTGAAGCGGACTTGGTCATTTATCGTGAAAATACGGAGGGCTTTTATCCGGATCGAAATATGTTTACTGGTATGGGGGAGTGGCTGGTTACGCCTGATGTCGCTGTTTCGGTCGGTGTATTTACGCGTAAAGCTGCTGAGCGTATTGCCCATGCCGCTTTTCAGTCAGCGATGAAGCGGAGCAAGCATGTTACTATTGTACACAAGGCTAATGTGATCAAGCTGGGTTACGGTCTGTTCTTAAGCACCTGCCGTGAAGTCGGGGCACAGTACCCGGAAGTAACGGTTGACGACTATCATATTGATGCGATGGCAGCACATCTCGTGCGCCGTGCCAAGGATTTTGATGTCATTGTGACAACGAATATGTTCGGCGATATTCTCTCTGACTTGGCGGGCGAGCTGGTGGGAAGTCTGGGACTGGCTCCTTCCATTAATGCGAGCGATGATAGAGCGATGGCACAGGCAGCCCACGGATCAGCACCGGACATTGCTGGAAGCAATACAGCCAATCCGGTTGGAGAGCTGCTCTCGTCTGTGATGCTGCTGGATTGGCTTGGCAATCGGCATAACGATTCTAGACTGCATCAAATCGGACGGCTTATAGAAAATGCAATACTGAGCACAATTGAGGGCGGAGTGAGCACGCGGGATCTCGGTGGATCAGCCTCAACGACTGCATTCACGCAAGCTGTTATCGCTAAGCTGATTTAGAGTTAACTGCGATTGGAGCGCATCAAAAATTTTGGGAAATAATACAAAACCTTATTGACATGGAAGATAAGGGGTGCTATATTTCAAACTACAGTAATAAGATAGGAATAATATACATTGTGTAATCAACTACCGGACAACCGGAGATCCAGCTTTACTAAGCTATATCTTCGGTTTTTTTTGCGTAATCGATCATCATGCAGGTGTGTGGCAGTGACAAAAGCTACCGGCCGTTCAAGCAGGATTTGATCCGCTACATTCGAAGGTACTAAATAGTTAATAATTGTATTAAATAGTAAAAATTTAAAAAATAGCATTGCCAGATTGGTAGTGCTATGGTAAAGTGAATAAATTCATACTAAAACTATAGGAATAGTAAGTAGCGATGACCAGTCCACTGGAAGAGCACAACATTTTGTTGTGCTTTTTTTGTGCAAAATCGCATTAGGGTATTCAAAGGAGTGAGGATATGATGGTTCAGCATAAAGCAATAGAACCTGAATTCGGTTGGTATATGCCAACAAGAGGAGATGGCCCTTTTATTGGCGTCAAGCCTGATCGTGTGGTAGACACTGCTTATATGATTCGTGTTGCACAGGCAGTGGAGGAGGCGGGTTATACTTTTGCGCTGATCCCGACAGGAGGACATTGTACGGATGCCTGGATCATGGGCGCGACATTAGCGGCTCATACGAAGGTGTTGAAGCCACTGGTAGCTATGCGCCCGGGCTTAATCGCTCCTGCGCTGGCTGCACGAATGGGGGCTACGCTGGATGAGGTGACAGGAGGCAGGGCTCTGATCAATATCGTAACGGGGAGTTCGCCCGAGGATATGAAAGCTATGGGCGACTCGCTGGCCTTTGACAAGGATGCCAGATATGCGCGTACGCTGGAATATATCCAGATTGTCCGCCAGCTGTGGATTAACTCCCAGGAGGTAGAAGGCAATACCCTATTGGCGTCACGCAGCAAGGGTAAGGAAGTAGAACCGTTTGATTTCAACGGACAGTACTTTCAGATTGAGGGTGGAGTTAGCTACCCATCACCAGTGCAGAAGCCGCATCCGCCGTTTTATTTTGGCGGCAGCTCGCCGGCAGCGAAACGAACTGCAGCTGAGATCGCCGATGTGTATCTGATGTGGGCGGAGCCGCTCGATTGGATCAAAGAGCAAATAGATGAAGTCGAGTATCACCGTGATGTGCTTTACAGGACGCAAGGCATTGACCGGGAAATTCGCTATGGCATCAGGGCACAGGTAGTTATTCGCGAGACGGAGGAAGAGGCGTGGGCAGCAGCCAGGCTTATTGTAAGCCAAGTCGCTCCTGCCACTCTGGAGGAAACGGAGGCAAGGTTCTCAAAGGCGGAGTCGGCTGGGCAACAAAGGCAAAATCAGGTGCGGCGGCAATCGGCCAGCAATGATTATGTCATTGCCCCGAACTTCTGGGCCGGGCTTTCGGTTGTGCGCGGAGGTGGTGCAATGGCGTTTGTGGGCACTCCGGATCAGGTAGCGGACCGGTTGATCGAATATATCGATATCGGCGTCACCTCCTTTATACTATCAGGCTATCCCAATCTTGAGGAAGCGTCGATCTCCGGTAAAGCACTAATTCCTGCAGTGAAAAAGAAGCTGTTGGAGCGGGCTGATGCCAGCCATAAAGACATTTTTGTATCTTAACGCAAAGCATCGTAAATCGTCGTACAGCATCATCAAGCATACATTGCTTAGCTGCTGCCAGAGCGCTGTAGTCGGACTGTGCAGCTTGTTCACTGGATTCATAAATTTTATCCCCAATATAAATATTAGGAGTGTTTAATCATGAGTATCAATCTTAGAAAATTTGGCAGAACCGGTTTAAAGGTATCCGAGGTTAGCTTGGGCACAATGGCATTTGGACGTTGGATCAGCGAGCAGCAATCGGCTGACGTATTGGATACGGCACTTGATGCCGGTATTAACCTGATAGATACCGCAGATGTGTACGGCACGGGATCGGACCGCAACAATCCGTTGGAGGGTGGACAATCGGAAACCATCCTCGGCAACCTGCTGGGAGAGCGCAGACATCGTATTATATTGGCAACGAAGGTTCACGGTCGAGTCGGACTTGAGCCCAATGATGCAGGTCAGAGCCGATATCACATTTTGCGTGCAGTCGAAAACAGTCTTAAGCGCTTGAAAACCGACTACATCGATTTATACCAGGTGCACCGTTTTGACGAAAATACACCGCTTGAGGAATCCTTGAGAGCTTTGGACGATCTGGTTCGCCAAGGTAAGGTCAGATACATCGGAGCTTCCAACTACGCTGCGTGGCAAATTGCCAAGGCTCATGGCATCTCAGCCCGATTAAATCTTCACCGGTACGAAAGCATTCAGCCGGAGTACAGCATTATTGCCCGCGACATTGAGAAGGAGCTGCTGCCTTTTGCCGCTTCCGAAGAAGTCGGCGTAATTGTGTACAGTCCGCTCGGACGTGGTTTGCTAACAGGCAAATACAACTTTGAGCAGGCGCCGCCCGAAGGAACTCGCGGAGCAGCCGGGGAGCAGCGTCTGCAGGTGCTGCTTGATGAGAAGCGCAACTTCCAGATTGTTGAGCAATTAAAAGGGATTGCCGAACGTAAAGGCTGGTCATTGGCTCAGCTGGCACTGACATGGGTTGTCAGCAGACCGCATATTACGTCCGCTATTCTGGGGGCTTCCAATGCCAAGCAAGTGACAGAATCTATACAGCATATAGGAGAGAAGTTATCGGCTGAAGAGCTTGCCGAAATCGATGTCATTACGAGCGAAGCGGCACGGTCTGGCCAAGGTTCATCGGCGCTTAAAGAACCCGCAGGTGCGGCAAGAAGCTAATCGAGCAGCAAGAGATGGATCAAGAAGTGCGGTGAATAATGAACGGAGTGGGAATTGTTCACTGACTTCGAGACCATCCCGATCAGAGACTGCAGAGTGACAGGTCCGACAAGAGGGAGTGTTCATGATGGCGGAAATTGTAATTAATCATTTATATAAGCGTTATGGCAAGGATAAGCATCCGGTCGTTCAAGATTTCCATCTGGATATCAAAGACAAGGAATTCCTTGTTTTTGTAGGTCCATCCGGCTGCGGCAAATCGACGACACTGCGAATGATCGCCGGGCTTGAGGACGTCACTGAAGGTGAGATTTATATCGGCGATACCCTGGTCAACGACCTGCCTCCCAAGGATCGGGATATCGCTATGGTTTTTCAGAACTATGCCTTATACCCGAATTTGAGTGTCTATGAGAATATCGCATTTGGTCTCAGGCTTCGTAAGCTACCCAAGCATGAAATCGATTTGGCGGTAAAAAAGGCGGCACGCGTGCTGGAAATTGAACAGTACTTGGATCGAAAACCTAAAAATTTATCAGGCGGTCAGCGGCAGCGGGTTGCGTTAGGTCGTGCAATTGTCCGCAACCCCAAAGTATTCCTCATGGATGAGCCCCTATCCAATCTGGACGCGAAGCTGCGGGTGCAGATGCGTACAGAAATTATCAAGCTTCACAAAACGCTGGGCGTTACCTTCATCTATGTAACTCACGATCAGATCGAAGCGATGACGATGGGGGATCGGATTGTGGTGATGAAGGACGGCGTCATTCAGCAGGTGGATACACCGGAAACCATCTACAGATTCCCGAGCAATACCTTCGTTGCGAGCTTCATCGGCTCACCGCAAATGAACTTTATCGACGGACGTATTGTGGAAAATGTTCCGGGCAAGCTTGAATTCTCGACATCTCGTTTTTCGTTGGAAATTCCTAATGATTTGGCACCGACCTTGGTTAAGCACAATCAGGTTAACCGGACGGTAACGCTTGGGATTCGACCGGAAAATATTAATCTGGAAGGTCTTTACTCGGATGCGATTCTGACAGGCGTATATAAGCTCAGCGAGTTGATGGGCGCAGACCGATTCCTTCATCTGGATATCGGTCAGGATAAGCTGCTGGTCGTTCGGGTCAATCCAGGCTTTCAGGCTAAGGATGATGAGTCGGTTCGACTTTCTCCGGATATGACGAAGGCTTTATTTTTCCACAGGGACACCGGAACCAGATTTGTTTAAATCACGTTTGTCATCGGGAAGGGAGTGTACGTATTGTTTTTCATTCATTTTACTAAACATTCTCGGAAGCGAATCCTACTCGTTGTGTTAGCTTACATCCTGGGAGCGGTTAGCCTCCTGCCAGCGGAAGGGACAGCTCCGGTGGCAAATGCAGCAGCTCTCAAGCAGGAGCAGCAGCCAGCTGCTGGTGTCACACCATCAGCTGTCAAAGCACAGGATGTGAAACCTAGCAGCGGCCCCGAGTCTGAACCTTATTATGCCGATGCCTTGCAAGTTTGGAAGCAGCAGGGGGCTCAGGATGCAGCAGCTTCTGTGATCATTAAAGCTTCGACACCTGCGGCACGTTCACAGGGCACAGCCTTTTCTACAGGCAGCTTTGAGGGGAAATCGGATGTTTTGCTATGGAAAGGAGCTTCTACAAGCTGGGTGGAATACCAGTTTAACGTGACTGCAAAGGGTTTATACGAATTTCAGGCCTCCTATCGACCGCTTCCGGGTAACGGGGTCGGCAATCCAATCGCATGGGACGTAACGCTTGACGGGAAGCACCCATTTCGGGAAGCCTCCTCCATTACATTTTATCGGGAATGGAAGGATTCGCGTCCTATTCTGAAAAATGATGATGGAGACGAAGTACGGCCCCGTTCGATTGAAGCTCCGGCTTGGCGAATTAAACCGTTTATTGATTCGGAAGGCGCTTATGCAAATCCGTTAAAGTGGTATCTTACCGAGGGCGTTCACACCCTTAGATTAAGCGGGATCGAACCGGTTGCTATTGATGAGCTGCGTATTGTGCCTCCAGAAAAGCCCAGGCCATACGCAGGAGTAGCAGCCAGTTATCCCCTGTCAAATCCTGTTCAAGCAACGGCTTTAACTCTGCAGGCCGAAGATATGGCTTTGAAAAATGATACGTCGATTAAGCTGTTCTCTGACACGGACCCGCGCACAGTTCCTGTCGCCAAGGGTAGAATCACCTACAACACGGTTGGAGGCAAACGATGGATGTATCAAAACCAGGAAATTATCTGGAATTTCGAGGTGCCTGAGACAGGCAAATATAAGCTGGCGCTGCGCTCTCTGCAAAACCAAATTTCGCAAAAATCCTCTTTTCGTAGAATCAAGATTGATGACAAGGTACCTTTTGAAGAGTTTCTTACGTATCGGTTTCCCTACAATTCAGGCTGGAAGGGAACTGTCATCGAACAGCCTGACGGCAAGCCCTACGAGCTGTATCTTGAAAAAGGAAAACATACACTATCGATAGCTGTTACTGGAGCTCCCGTCAAGCCTGTCCTGATCGGAATTGATGAATTATCGCAGAAGCTTCGCTCAATCGATCAGGATTTAAGAGCCCTTACGGGTGGCTTAATTGACAGAAATCGCACCTGGAAGGTGGATCAGGACCTGCCTGATCTGGCAGGTCGTTTGGATGAAACGGCAAAGCTGATGGACAGTCTGTCCGGGCAGCTGCTGCAGGTGAATGGCAGCAAAGACAGCATCATTCAGGGCTTCAGCACGTCTGCCCAGGATGTCCGCGAGCTGCTGAAGAAGCTTGATGATGTCCCTTATTATGCCGATCAAATTACAAGTATTAACGAAAAGATCAGTAATTTTATTGAGCAGCTGCTGCAGCAGCCGCTGCAGTTGGATGAAATCTACATTGCTCCGCTGGAAAAACCGTTTCCCGAGATGGAAGCCTCATGGATTTCACAAATAGTCGGTTCAGTAACGAACTTTTTCTACTCCTTCCAATCGAGGGACAGCCTGAGTGATTTGGATGAACGCGTATTGAACGTCTGGGTGCAGCGCGGTCGCGACTATGTGGATCAATTGCAGCAGCTGACGGATGAGGTATTCACAGCGGATACGGGTATCAAGGTCAAGGTTAACCTGCTGCCAACATCCCAGCTGCTCGTTATGTCCAATGCGGCAGGCATACAGCCCGATGTAGCGCTTGGATTGACACAAGATTTACCTGTGGATTATGCGATTCGCGGAAGTGTTACGGATTTATCGAAGCTCCCTGATTTTGGGAAGATTTATAATCAGTTCAGTCCAGGCTCCTGGCTGCCGCTTCACTATAATAAGGGATACTATGCGATCCCTGAAACGCAGTCGTTTCAGGTTCTCTATTATCGAAAGGATATATTGAAGCAGCTGAATCTGGACATACCGCAGACATGGGATGATGTATATGCGCTGCTGCCGGTTTTACAGCAAAATTCATTGAATTTCTATATGAATCCGAAGGACTATACGCCTTTCTTTTATCAAAATCATGCCGAGTTCTATGATCCGCAGGGCTTAAGAACGGCGCTGGATACTCCGCAGGGCTTTAAATCGTTTAAGCAATGGACTGATCTGTATAATACGTATGCGGTGGAGAAAGAGGTTCCAAGCTTTTACCAGCATTTCCGCAGAGGTACGATGCCAATTGGCGTTTCGGATTACAATATGTATGTACAGCTTACGGCTGCGGCTCCTGAGCTGAATAATCGCTGGGGGATTGCTGAAATTCCCGGTGTCAAGCAGTCGGATGGAACCATTGAACGATGGGCTGGAGGCGGGCAAAGAACCGGTGTTATTTTCGAAAAGTCCAAGAAAAAGGATCAAGCCTGGAAATTCATGCAATGGTGGATTTCTCCTGAGACCCAGGCACGTTATGGTAACGACATCGAAGCAGTGAATGGTGTAGCTTTCCGCTGGAATACTTCCAATGCGGAAGCGTTCGTCAAGCTGCCATGGAAGCAGGAGGATGCCAACATTATTCTCAAGCAGTGGAGCTGGTATAAGGATGTTCCCAATCTGCCTGGCGGCTACTTTTTGGAAAGAGAGATTACAAATGCATGGCTGCGGGCTGTTGTAGATGGGACGAATTACCGAAGCTCACTGGAAACCGCGGTCCTGGACATCGATAGGGAGCTCAGGCGCAAGCAGCAGGAATTCGGTTATGTCGATCAGGATGGCCGAACCATCAAAACTTTAGATTTACCGGTGATTCATAAGCCGTGGGAAGGGGTTAACGCCTATGTTAAATAAAATCTCGAATGTCGCGATTAGCACGCCTGTCAATGCGTCTGCTAAGCCACAGGTAGAGCCGCAAGTAGAGTTGCAAGTAGAGCCGCAAGCTAGCAGGCTTAGCAGCCTACTCTCGGAAATATGGGCGTATCGTCTATCCTATCTATTTATTGCGCCGTTTATGCTGTGCTTCATTGCCTTTATACTCATCCCTGTGTTGGCTGCCGTAGGATTAAGTTTTACTTATTTTAATGCCATAGAACAGCCGAGATTTATCGGATGGCAAAATTTTCAGTATCTGATCTCTCAGGATCTGTTGTTCTTAAAATATGCACTGCCCAACACGTTCAAGTTTGCGCTTATTGTCGGGCCGGGCGGCTATATAGCAGCCTTTACACTTGCCTGGCTGATTACCCAGCTGCCCGATTCACTGCGCAGATGGTTTGCGCTAGCGATGTATACGCCGTCCCTGACGATTGGAATTGCCATGTCGATCGTATGGCTGCCCATGCTGACCGGAGATCGAATCGGATATTTGAATAGTATTTTGCTGCAGCTTGGGTTCATTGATGTTCCTAAGCTGTGGGTAACTAGTAAAGATTATTTAATGAACTCGATGATTGTGGTTACGCTTTGGTCCAGTATGGGCGTCGGCTTTCTGGCTATGCTGGCCGGTATTCTCAATGTGAACAAGGAGCTGTATGAGGCGGGGCGTCTGGATGGCATCTCCAGCAGAATACAGGAAATCTGGTTCATTACGATCCCGTCGATGAAGCCGCAGATGCTGTTTGGGGCGGTGATGGCTATTGTTGCTACGTTTAAAGCAGGAGCGATTGGCGTCGAGTTGTCCGGTGTGAATCCGACCCCCGAATATGCAGGCCACTTGATCATTAATCATATCGATGATTATGGATTTATCCGTTTTGAAATGGGCTATGCAGCAGCGATTTCTGTATTTCTGCTGATTCTGATGTATGTGTCCAATAAATTGAGCTGGTCGCTGTTCGGTTCAGCCGACGATTAATCGGGCTTCGCTTCGGAAATGCTAGAATTTCGGTGAATAAGTCCCGCTGCGCTGCCAAATATCCTTCCGATCGCTGTTGTTTCCGTATTTTTAATTTTTTAAGAGATTTAGCGGTAAAAGTACGGAAACAAAGGCGAGCGCTAACGCTTCTCCAGGATCATTTGGCCGCTCCGCTCATTATTCACCGGACTTCTAGTAATGCTTACGAAGAAAGTTTTCTTAAAAGAAAACTCAAGTGAATGCTTTCGACGCAAGTTTTCCATACGGAAAACTCAAGTGATGCTTACGATGTAGGCTTTCCAAAGGAAAGCCTGAGGAGGTTCATAGATGACTACATTGCGCTTGCCCGGGAAGCTTTCTCATGCTTTCCGCAGAAGACCCCGGCTGTCAAGAATGGACACGTTTCAAAAAATATTGATCGTCCTGATGGTTGTATTATCCATCTTCATGCTGCTGCCTATCGTATATATTTTGAACCATGCTTTAAAGCCTTATCATGAGCTGTTTGTGTATCCGCCTAATATTTTTGTCAGGGAGCCTACCCTTCAGAACTTCACGGAGCTGTTTCTGGTAGCCGCCAACTCTACCGTGCCGATTACTCGCTACTTATTTAACAGCGTGGTCATATCGGTTGCAGCCGTAGTTGGCGTTACGCTAGTGAGTGCAATGTGCGCCTATCCGATCTCGAAGCATAAATTTCCGGGTCATAAATACGTATTCAGTCTTATTCTGCTGACATTGATGTTCGCTCCCGAGGTGATGCAAATTCCAAGATATTTGGTAGTCAGCCATCTAGGTATTATGAATACGTATTGGGGGCATATTTTACCACTGCTTGCGATGCCTGTAGGTGTATTTTTGCTTAAGCAGTTTATCGATCAGCTGCCGAACGAACTGCTGGAGGCGGCGAGAATAGACGGAGCAGGTGAAATTCGTGTGTTTTTGCGGATTGTCATTCCGGTGTGCATGCCGGCAGTAGCGACTGTAGCGATTTTGACGTTTCAAAACTCCTGGGGCAATGTGGAAACCTCTCAGCTGTTTATGCAAAATGATGAAATGAAAAATTTTCCGTTTTTTCTGAGTACATTAACGAATAATGCAGCCAATATTGTAGCCCGTCAAGGCGCAGCAGCAGCAGCAGCTTTAATTATGTTCGTGCCGAACCTGCTGATCTTCTTGTTCTTCCAGGGAAAAGTAATCTCGACGATGGCACATTCAGGTATTAAATAAAACCGAGAAGTCTGCCCAACGGATAGAGCTGGTTAACCCAATCGACTCCGTTGGATAGACTCCGAAGAAAGGAGGACGACTTCTTGCGCTCGTATCTTATGAAACAGCTTCTTCTGATCCTGCTTGCGGCTATCATCTCGACGGTGTTCATTCGACCGGGAGAAATCCTTGCTTATACGCCGTACAACACCAATTACAAGGATGGTTACGATCAATTGGTTTGGACACAGTCTGCCTACAATCCGGTTGCGGCTCTTGGGCGCGAGATTTATATTCCTGACCCCAAAAAGCCAGATCAGCTGATCTTTTCTCCACTTAAGCAAGCTCAGGATCTGTTTATTGATGATAAGGATCAGATCTATATCGCGGACACCGGGAACAATCGGATTGTTCATTTGGATGAAAAAGGAAATCTGGTCCGTATTTTGGAGGTCAAGGAAAGTCCTTTGAATAAGCCGCAAGGACTGTTTATCGACTCCAAGGGAACGATTTACGTTGCCGATACGGGGAACAAACGTGTGGTTAGCCTTGATAAGGATGGGAAATTAATTCGCGAGTTTCAGCGTCCCGAATCCAAGTTTCTTCCTGCATCATTCAAGTTTGATCCGGTGAAGCTGGTCGTGGACAAACGCGGGTTTCTATATATAGCAGCTTTGGGCGGCTATCAGGGGCTTGTACAGCTGGATCCAACAGGTAATTTTCAAGGCTTCTTTGGTGCTAATACGACAAGCTTTTCCTTGATCGATATGTTCAAAAGGCTGGTGTATACACGGGAAATGTACGTGCGGGAAATCAGCAAGCTGCCCGGCTCGATAGCGAGCGTGACGGCCGATCAGGATGGCATGATCTATACGGTTTCCAAGGATGTGGAATACGGACAAATCAAGAAACTGAATATCGCAGGGCTCGACCAGCTGGAAAGTAAAGGCGATTTCGCCAAGAGCGATAAGAAAACGTCTTATGGGGAAAGAGCCTTTTTTGATTATCAGAATCGTGTGCCCTTATTATCGGATTTAACCGTAGACCTGGATGGGAATATTACGGTGATTGATTCGAAGCTGAAGGTTGTGAATCAATACGACAGCTCCGGTAATTTGCTGTTTTTCTGGTGGGGCGACGACAACGCGGTCACGACCAAGCTGGGTTTGGTTAAGACGCCAACAGCCATTACGACCAACTCTAAAAATGAATTGTTTATTCTTGACGGCGAAAATAATTTTGTTCAATCGTTTCGGCTTTCTGAATTTGGCGCCTTGGTACACAAGGCGAACCATTTGACACAGGAGGGCAAATATGAGGAGAGCGAGGCGCTCTGGGCAGAGGTAAACCGGCTTAACGCCTACTATACACCGGCGATTTTGGGGCTGGCGAAGGCCGCTTATAAAAAAGGCGACTACACCCGGGCGCAGCAGCTGTTTTACGAGGCAGGTCAGGCTCAGGGCTACTCGGATGCTTTTTGGCAAAATCGCCTGGTTTGGTTTCAAAAGAATTTCGGCGTGTTGATGAATGTCCTCATAGCGGTATTCATCGTGCTGTTTATTTTGGAGAAATGGAGCAAGAAAAGTGATTGGCGGCAAAAGTGGCGTCAGCGCAAGCGGAGTGAGCGTATCCTTGTACAGCAGCTGGGGCAAGCCTTTTATATATTAAAGCATCCGATTGATGGATTTGGAGCGCTTCGTTACGAAAACAAAGCAGGCGCATGGAGCAGCCTGATTATATGGGTATTGGCTCTAACATCCTTTTGCATCATGCAGGCAGGTATCAGCTTTATTTTTAATCCAGCTGTTATTCTTGAAGTTAATTTGCTAACGGTAGCTGTCCAATTTCTGGCTATTTGGCTTGCATGGGTCATTTCCAACTATTTGATTTCCTCGATTTTACGAGGGGAAGGCCGATTCCGTGATGTGGTTTATGGAAGCACGTATGCCTTATTTCCACTGGTGCTGGTCGGACTCCCACTAACCATCATCTCCAATGTCATGACATTAAATGAAAGCTCGATTTATTACTTTTTCTATATTGGCTTGTTTGTATGGATTGGCCTGCTGCTGTTCTGGAAGGTGCAGAGCATGCAAAATTACAGTATAGGGGAAACGTCGGTGAGCGTCGTGCTGTCATTGATTACGATGACCGTGCTTGGCGTATTGATTTTTATTACGGTTGGATTAACGAAAGAATTGACGGACTTCGGCTATTCGGTCTTCCAGGAGGTAACGATTCGATGAGGCGTAAGCAGGTTTGGTATCGATCAGCAGCTGCGCTGATAGTAGCTTTGATAGTGGGAATCGCGTTCTTTCAGCAGCAGGGAGTGAACTGGCTGTATGCCGCCGATCAGAAGGAGAGCGGTACAGCGGTTTCAGCTGCAGCTGCGCCGCAGTCTCCAGCTTCGGGACAGAGCTCGACAGCAACCGCGTCTCCAGCATCGGGGCAAAGTTCGACAGTGAACGCACCCGCAGCTTCAGGGCAAAGTTCGACAGCACCCGCACCAGCAGCAACAGTGCAGAGTTCGACAGCAACTGCACCAGCACCCGCAGCTCAGCAGCCAGCTGGAGCGGCAAAGTCAGGCCTTCCAGATGAAGCGGGCTTTCGAGTTATTGCAGAATCGTCGGTGTTGAAGCTATGGGTCCATGACACGACGGCCCACTTTAAGGTGGAGCACAAACAAACCGGCCAGGTATGGCGTTCCTATCCGAATCCGGAGCAATGGCCCAAGGAAACGATAACAGGAACCTGGAGAAATAATTTATTATCGCCAATAATGCTTGAATACATTGATGCGTCCAATTCCAAGTCTCAGGCCAAAACAATCAGCTGGACGGAGGATAAGGGCGTTCTAGAAGGCTTCCAAACGACTCCAAACGGGTTCAAGGTAGTGTTCAATTTTACAGGTACGCAATTTAAAATTCCAATCGAGGTCAGATTGCAGGATGATTTCGTAGATACGGTTATTGTGGACCCGGATATTAAAGAAGGCAAGCTTAGCCTGCTGAATTTGAAGCTGTATCCGTTATTGGGAGCTGAGGCCTACAATGATAAGCAGGAGGGCTACCTGTTTGTACCGGACGGCTCAGGGGCTTTGATTCGCTTCAAGCCAAACCAGGCCAATGATAAATCGTTTTATCGTGCCAGTGTGTATGGGCCTGACAGTTCCTTCTTTAATGAAACGACAGCACGCAACCCGCTCAGAATCCCTGTATTCGGTTTAAAATCGGGAGCGCAGGGCCTGGTCGGCGTGATGGTTTCGGGTGAGGAATATGGCAAGGTATTCGCAGCTCCGAATGGTGCCTTCGGACAATATAACTGGGTAACGACAGAATGGCAGTACCGCACAAAATTTTTCCAAAATACGAGCAAAAAAGCACAAACCGGATTTTTTACTTACAGTAAGGATCGTTTTACAGTTCCTGAGCGTAAGACCCGCTTTTATTTCCTCGCACCGGACAAAAGCGGTTACGTAGGTATGGCGGAGAAATACAGGGCTTATTTGATTAAAGACAAAAGCTTGAAGCTTGTTCAGCCCAAAAGCGGCGAGGTCCCCGTATATATCGACATCATTGGCGCGGATATCAAAAAGGGATTGCTGTGGGACAAATATTTGAAGGGGACGTCGACGGCTGAGGCTATTGATATGATCAAGAGCCTGACCGCACGGGGGCTCAAAAATTTGACGGTTCAATATGCAGGATGGCAGCAGGATGGCTACAGTTCGCATGGAGGTCTGTTCCCCGTCGATTCACGAATAGGGGGTAATGATGGGATGCAGCAATTTATCCAATACGCTCATTCCCAGCAAATTCCGGTATACCTGACAGCCAACTATACATTGAATAATAATGGCAGAGACCGATTTTGGCCGATGTTTGACGGGCTTCGTGATTTGGCGGGCAAAGTAATCGAATTTGAAAATTATGCCAATCATGAAATGACAACGCTGGTGAGTCCGATCTTTACCACTAATGTGGCCCAAAAGGATTTGGGCAGCTACAAAGCGCTTGGTGCTGACGGTATTTATTTCAATGAGGGCATCGGACAATATTTGAACAGTGATTACAACAACAGCTATCGGGCAAGCCGCAGTGATGTGTTAAAGAGTCAGCAGGCTATTCTCAAGCAGACGAAGGACACGCTTGGCAGCGTCCATGCAGAAAACGCCAATTTTTATGCTTTGAACGAGATTAATCATATACATCGGTTAGCTGACACTTATTCGTATGATATTTTTGTAGATGAATCGGTACCTTTTACACAAATTGTGCTGCATGGTTTGATCACGTACACATCGGAATGGTCGAATCTACGTGAACAGTATCGTACGGATTTCCTGCGCAGTATCGAATTGGGCGCTTATCCTGCCTATGTATTTACGAGTGCTCCCTCCGGTACGATGAAAGGCGCCTATTCCGTTTGGTATTACAGTATGAATTATCGGGATTGGGAGGCGTCAGCGGCAGAGGAGTATAAACGGTTTAATGAAGCACTTGGTGATGTTCAGGATAAGCTGATCATCGGACACAGAACGTTGGCTCCCAATGTCAAGGAAACCACTTATGAAGGTGGCAAAACCATCATCGTGAACTACAACGAGCAGGAATTCACGAATGGCGGTATTCGCGTTCCGGCCCAGGATTTTATTGTCGGGAAGAGGGGGACGCAGCAATGAGCAAAATGAGATTTCAAGGAGCCACCCTCCGTAAATTGGAGGGTACGCTTTTCATTACACCGTGGGTCGTTGGTTTTTTGGCTTTTGTGGCTTTTCCTTTGGTTTTCTCTTTATACATGAGCTTTCATCGTGTAAAGGTGACGGTCAATGGGATTGAAACAATCCCGAATGGTGTGGAATATTATCGTGAAATTTTATTTGCTGATGGCGGACTGCTGTATGACGACTTGATTCCCTTTCTGCGTGAAGCAGCGGTCATGATCCCGATTATTCTCATATTTTCGCTGCTGATTGCGATTTTATTGAATCAGCAGTTTTGGGGAAGAACCTTTTTTCGAATCGTTTTTTTCCTGCCGGTTATTTTTTCATCGGGTCAAATTATATTGGAATTTATTAAACAGGGTGAAGGTACGTTATCCTTTGTGGAATCTTTACGAATCGATTCGTATATTATTGAATATGTGCCCAAAACCTGGGTCGAACCGATTAACCATGTGATCAGCTCGTTTGTGCTTGTGCTTTGGTACTCAGGGGTGCAAATTCTGATCTTCCTGGCCGGGAGACAGACGATTTCGTCCTCGGTTTACGAGGCTGCTCGTATTGACGGTGCGGACCCATGGAATACATTTTGGAAAATCACGCTGCCGGGACTTATACCGTTTATTTTTTTAAACTTGATCTTTACGGTCGTCGATTTGTTTACATTTCCGACCAATCCGATTATTAGCAAAGTGACGACAGCGAATTATGGACTGTCCAGTGCTCTTGCCTGGATTTATTTTATGATCGTGCTCGTTTTCATCGGTATAGTCATGCTGCTGTACAGCCGGGTCGACAAGGCATTCAGCGGCAAGCGCAGCTAGGAAATGCTTACGAAGAAAGCTTCCAAAGGAAGCTGAGCATAAGCTTACGAAGTTAGTTTTTGCATACGCAAAAACACAGCATAAGCTTACGAAGCCAGTTTTGCATACGCAAAACTCTTAGGAGGGACCACCATGGAACGCGTGCTCCAATTATTCAAAAAACGTCAATTGGCCGATGTATCCATCAGGGACCGATTGATCTCCACGAAATATTTTTTGATCGGCAAAGAAGCGGATAAAGGGTTTCTGTTCCGCTTGTTTTTGTACCTGATATTGATCGATACCGCATTTATTTATTTAAAGCCTATTTTGTACATGGTGATCACGATGCTGAAGGATGCCAACAATATGCTGGATTCGTCCGTGATCTGGGTGCCCCGGTCGCTGTATACCGGACATCTTCAGGCAGCATTCGAGATGCTCAAATTCAAGTCGGCCTTTTTCTACAGTTTGACAATTTCATTGTCCGTCTCCATTCTGCAGATTATTTCCTGCTCGATCGCGGGCTACGCATTTGCCAGACTGGAATTTCCATTGAAAAAGCTGTTGTTTGCCGCCTTGGTATTTACGTTTATTATGCCTCCGCAGCTGACGATATTGCCTTCCATTCTAATGTTCAAAGAAATAGGCTGGGCAAATACGTATTTGCCGATGATTGTGCCAGCGGTATTCGGTCATGGATTGAAGGGGGCGCTGTTCGTTATTATTTTTCGTCAGTTTTTCTCAACGCTGCCTAAGGAGCTTGAAGAGGCGGCAAGAATCGACGGAGCCAATGCTTTCCGATTTTTCTTTAAGGTCATGCTGCCGATTTCCAAATCTGCGATCATTGTCGTTTTTTTATTCTCGTTTGTGTGGAATTGGAACGATTTTTACCTGCCCTCGATGTATATGTCCGGCTCCAAGGAAGTCCCTCTGTCCATCAGCTTGGCTAAGCTGGCTGCATCCTTGACAGCGGATGAAGCGCAAGGAGGGACCAGTATTTTCTCGGAGCCCATCAAAATGGCCGCATCCTTTCTCATCATTGTTCCGGTACTGATTGTATACGGAATTGCACAGCGATGGTTTGTCGAAGGTATTGAGCGCACGGGGTTGGTCGAGTGAAGGCTACACGTTTGCTGACAGAGTATGTGCTGTCCAAATGGCCGATATATATCGTAGCTGCCTTGTCCATATCATGTGGAAATATTATACAGTCGTACTATCCGAAGCTGCTCGGCCTGTTTACCGATCAGCTGCAGCAGGGGGAACTGACCAAAGCGTTAATTATCCATTACAGCCTGGAACTGCTCGGTATTGGCGTTTCCTTCGGGCTGTTGACGGCTGTCGGGCAGTATTTGATCATGAGAATGGGCAGACGGTTTGAATATGTTGTCAGAAAACGGCTGTTCGACCATTTTACGACGCTTAGTGCTGAATTTTATTCGAAGCATGGGGTAGGCAAGCTGCTCAGCTATGTGATGAATGATGTGACGGCGATCCGGGAATCGATTTCCATGGGATTCAACCACATTATTAACTCGACGATCCTGATCATATCGGTCGTGGTTACGATGCTCTTTAGCTCTATTCCGTTTTATTTGATTGTCTGCTGTGTGTTCCCGCTGCTGTTCATACCTTATCTGGTTGTCCGTTTTCGTCCGGTAATTAAGAAACGATCTCTGCTGGTTCAGGAGGCTCTGGGCAAAATGACGGAGTCTGCTGAGGAGCAATTCGGCGGCATTCGTGTAGCGAAGACATTTGCCGTAGAGCCGATCATGAATTCCCGCTTCGGTGAGGCTGTAGACCGTATTCGTGATCATCAGCTGCGTCTGGTTCGTTTATCTTCGCTATTTGAAGCGATGATTCCGTTTCTGGGCGCCTTTTCGCTGATTGTAACGATTGCCTTTGGCGGTTATTTAACGATTCATCAGCAAATTTCGCTTGGGAATTTTGTAGCATTGACCCTATATATTCGCATGATGGTGAATCCGCTTCAGCAAATTGGTCGTGTGATTAACACGATGCAGCGCTCAAGAGCATCGCTTGATCGCATCAACCAATTATTGGATAATAAATCGGAAATCGTTGAAATCGAGCAAGCCAAATCGTCCAGCTTCGCTGACTCTGGAATCCAGGTAAAGGGATTATCCTTCGCTTACCCAGGGGAAGAGGATGAGGTGCTTCACAATATTAGCTTCAGTTTGCAGGCAGGAAAATCGTTGGGGATTGTCGGCAAAACAGGCAGCGGCAAGTCAACATTGGTAAAGCTATTGCTCCGTATTTATGATCCGCCGGCAGGAACCGTGTGGATTGGCGATACGGATATTCGTGAGCTTACACTGGAAAGTCTTCGAACCCAAATTGCCTACGTACCCCAGGAGGGTTTTCTGTTCAGTACGACGATTCGCGACAATATCGCCTTTTTCCGAAGAAGCTCGTCGCTTGATCTGGTTGAGAAAGCGGCGGGTCAAGCGCAAATATCGTCGAGTATTGCTTTATTTCCCGATAAGTTCGAGACCAAGCTGGGAGAGAGAGGGGTCACGCTGTCGGGCGGACAACGGCAGCGCACAAGTCTGGCCCGCGGCCTGATCAAAGAATCGCCAATTATGATTCTGGACGACAGTGTCAGCGCCGTGGACTCTGTTACTGAAAAGAGCATCATTGATACGGTGCGCAAGGTACGGGCCCGGAAGACGACGATTTGGATCGCGCATCGCATCAGTGCGCTTAAGCACGCGGATGAAATTATCGTGCTGGATAAAGGCTGCATCGTGGAGCGAGGCTCCCATAAGGAGCTGATCGCCCAAGAAGGCTTATATGCGAAGCTGCTTGCTATACAAGAGGAGGGAAGCAGCATTGCCGAATCTAAGTAAGGAAAAACAGAACAACAAGCAGGAGAGCACGCCGCCAAAAGCGAGTAAAGCCTACAAGTCGGCATTTCGCGAGCTGTCGGTTTATGCAAAGCCGCACAGGCTTACTTTTATCATCGTATTTTTCTGTACGGTGCTGTCAATTGCTGCAGACCTTCTTCAACCCTATCTGGTAAAAATTGCCATTGATGAACATTTAATGATTGGCAAAAATGATTACCGCACACTCCTGATCATATGCGCAGTTTACTTGGGATTATCGATCAGCAGTCTGCTGTTTACCTATCTGCAGAACAACCTGCTGCAGCTGGCGGGTCAGAGTATCGTTGCTCGAATCCGCAAGGATTTGTTCCGGCATATTTTCAAATTGTCGATGTCCTACTATGATCGTACGTCCAGCGGCAGCTTAATTACACATGTGTCGAGTGATACGGAAACGCTCAATCAGTTTTTTACGCAGGTGCTGTTAAGTCTGGTACGTGATGGGATGACGCTGATTTTTATTATTGTCATTATGTTTCAATTGGACGTTCAATTAACGTGGTACTGCATGGTGATTATGCCGATTATTGTGCTTATCGCATCAGGGTTTCGTTCCTATATGCGGAAAACCTACCAAATATCCAGAGCGCAGCTGTCCCAGCTCGTTTCGTATGTGGCAGAAAACTTGTCCGGTATGCATCTGATTCAAGCCTTCCATCAGGAGAAGGAGCAGCAATCGCGGTTTTTGGATCACAATGTCAGTTATTACAAGGCCAATCTGCGCGAGATCAGAACGAATGTGATGTTTAATCGATCCTTTGATATTTTGGGTAATTTGTCGGTTGCTTTTGTGACATGGCTAGGGGGTATTGCTGTTTTTGATAAGACCATTGAATTTGGTGTCTTGTATGCTTTTATCACGTACATCCGGCAATTTTTTCAGCCGATCAATACGATTACGCAGCAGTGGAATACGCTCCAATCGACCACGGTTTCCTTGAACCGGATCTGGAATGTGTTCTCAATTAAGCCGGAGATTACGGATGCAGTCGACGCGAAACCTCTAGACTTGGCTTGCATTAGCGGAAAAATCGATTTTGATAACGTTAGCTTTGCTTATCATGAGGGGACGAGGGTCATTAAGGAGCTCGATCTGCATATTGTACCGGGAGAATTGATCGGGATTGTTGGCTCCACGGGAGCAGGGAAAAGCTCGCTGATCAGTCTGCTCTGCAGGTTTTACGATGTGCAGCAAGGCAGTATTCGGATTGATGATGTGGATATTCGTGATATGGCACAATCTCAGCTGCACCGTCTGGTCGGACTTGTACAGCAGGAGCCGTATTTATACTCGGGCAGCATTATGGATAATGTCCGATTGTTTGACGAGACGATATCACGTGAACAGGTCATTCAGGCGTGCAGGCTGGTCGGGGCTGATGTGCTTATTACCCGTTTGAAGGAGGGCTATGATACGCACGTATCGGAGCGG
Source organism: Paenibacillus sp. 1_12 (assembly GCF_900114475.1). Taxonomy (GTDB): domain Bacteria; phylum Bacillota; class Bacilli; order Paenibacillales; family NBRC-103111; genus Paenibacillus_S. The sequence continues at coordinate 75,408 of NZ_FOTE01000004.1, forward strand.
GGAAGCGGATTGTCTGCTGGTGAGCGGCAGTTGATCTCCTTTGCACGAATTATTGTATTTCAGCCAAAAGTATTGATTTTGGACGAGGCTACCGCGAATCTGGACTCCTACACGGAGCAAATGATACAAGGTGCGCTGAACATTGTTGCCAAGGGAAGAACGTCGATTGTGATCGCCCATCGGCTATCAACGGTTATGCAGGCGGATCGCATTATGGTGATGAGCCAAGGACGTATTGTAGAAGAGGGGACCCATAGCGAGCTGCTTGCGCTGCATGGTTACTATGAACAGCTCTACCTGCATTCGCAAGGGACTATTACGCAAGATACGGGGTAAGGCTGTTGTACTGCTGCGTATGATCTTATGAAATACATTCCATTTCTGTTTAAAAATAGGATTGACACCGTACTTATTTGATGATATATTTCATTTCATAGTAATTCTATAGGAATAATAAAAATATTCTACCGGAAAACCGGAGACAATCAACATTTGTTGAGGGGTCTCCGGTTTTTTCTATAAAGAGTGGAATATCCAGAGAGGAGCGGGAATTTCGGAGAGAGGCAAGCAGTTGATCACACAGAAATAACTAAACATAATCGAGGGGTGCAGACAAAATGAAGTTGAAACATTCAGTGACCGTAGCTCTTATTTTTATTCTTATTATACTTTCAGCTTGCTCGAAAGAGGCTCCTACAGCAGCAGCGACGGACCCGGCCAAACCGACCTCAACATCTGCGCCGAAGGAAGCAACTAGCACCGAACCCATCACCTTGAAATTTTACAACAGCAGTGGGACGTTTACGAATACGGAATTTAAAACGTTTATTGCCGATCCGGTTAATAAAAAGTTTCCAAATATTAAGGTAGAGCGGATCGAGCCACCAACTGGAACAACACCGGAAGATTTCTTTTCCTCCGGACAAATACCCGATATTATTTATTCCAGCTCCAGCTCACACCGGAAAGTCATTAGCCTGGGCGTTTTGCTGGATTTAAACGAGTATGTGAAAAAGTATAATTTTGATCTCAAACGGATTAAACCGGAAATGTTGAGCTATGCCAAGGAATTGTCGAATAAAGGCGAGCTGCTGGAGCTGCCGTTCAATTCCAATCAACATATTCTTTACTACAATAAAGATATTTTTGATAAGTTCGGCGTTCCTTACCCGTCCGATACGCAGATGACCTGGGAGCAGGCATTAGAGCTGGGACGTCAGCTAACCCGAACAGAGAACGGCGTGAACTATATCGGTATTGATGCGGAAGGTCCTATCGGGATTGCCAAAAATCTGGCGCTGCCGGTTATCGATCCAAAAACGGGTAAATCGTTGTTAAGCACACCGGACTGGGTTCGCGTATTTAACGTAGCCAAGCAAAATTATGAAATTCCCGGTTATATCGGAAAAGCTGATAAGTATGTGTACGGACGCGATGAGTTTATGAAGGACCGCAACCTGGCGATGAGGCCTACGTGGCTGGCCAATATGGTTGGACCACTTGAGGAGCTTCGTCAGCAGGGACTTGAAGTGAACTGGGATATTGCACCTGTGCCTACGTTCAGTGATCAGCTAGGAAAGTCGCGTGAGGCACAAAACCATACGCTGTCCGTGTTTACCAAAAGCACACATAAAGACGAAGCGTTCCAAGCAATAGCTCATATTTTATCCGATGATACGCAAAGGATTCTTTCCCGTAACGGCAGGGTGCCTTCGATTATTAATCCGGAATTGGAAAAAGAATATGGTGCCGATCTTCCAGTGCTAAAGGGCAAAAAAGTACAAAATGTATTTGCCGTCAAGCCGATTCAGGAGCATACCTCTCACCAGTTTGAGCTTGATATTAATAAATTTGTGACGGATGCGGCGGCAAGTATTGCTAAGGGTACAGACGTAAATACAGCCATTCGCAAAGCATCAGAGAGCATAGATAAAGAAGTCGAGCGACTGCAGAAAAATCAATAATCCAGCTGCAGGGGAGCAAAGCGCCATGAAAGCTTGCGCTGTGCTCCCCCGAATATATTGAAAAGCGAGGTGCTTATTCATGAGTGAGACGAATCGCAAGCTGCATATAAACTTATTTCTTTTTATGGCCGGGCATCACGAGGCAGGCTGGAGACATCCGCTTGCTCAGCCGGAGCGTACGTTGGATGTAAACTTTTACAAGCATTTGGCCCAAACGGCTGAACGCGGCCTGCTGGATTCTCTGTTTATTTCCGATAATTATTCGGGAACCTGGAGACGGTTTGAGCCCTTTACTCTCCTATCAGGCTTGGCTACAGTAACCGAGCATATCGGCTTGATCGCGACGGTCAATACGACCTATAATGAGCCTTTCCATGTAGCACGTAAATTCGTATCCCTGGATCACCTGAGCGGTGGCAGGGCTGCCTGGAATATTGTAACTGGCGGTGGCTCGGACGCGCATAACTTCGGATTAGACGAACACCCGGAGCATGCCAAGCGATATGAAAACGCCGAGGAGTTCGTCGAGGTTGTTAAGCAGCTGTGGGACAGCTGGGAGGACGATGCCCTCATTTATGACAAGCAGGCGGGTGTCCAAATCGATAGCAATAAAGTACACGAAATCAATTTTAAAGGCAGCAGCTATTCGGTGAAGGGTCCTCTCAATATTCCGCGAGGTCCACAGGGTCATCCTGTGCTGGTGCAGGCGGGTTCCTCAGAAAGCGGCAAAGAGCTGGCTGCCAAAACGGCGGAAGTGATCTTCACGGCACAGCAATCGTTAACGGGTGCACAGGATTTTTACCGTGATGTTAAATCAAGGTTGGCCAAATACGGACGCACCCCGGAGCAGCTGCAAATTTTGCCGGGACTTAGCCCGATTCTTGCCGATACGGTGGCAGAAGCGAAGGATATCGAGAATGAGCTGTTTGAGCTGACGGATTGGCAGGGCGCGATCAACCGGCTTTCCGAGCGGCTTGGCCTCGATTTTAGCGGATATTCACCTGACAGCCGTATTCCCTCCATAGAAGGTGCACGTGGAACCGAAACGATTCAGGGGATGAAGAGCAGGCATCAGCTGCTGATCGATCAAATCAATACGGAAAAACCAACATTTCGTGAGCTTATCACACATCTGGCGGGTGCTAGGGGACATCTTACCTTTACAGGCACACCTCTTCAATTAGCCGATGTGATAGAGCATTGGTTTAAAGAGCGGGGCGCAGATGGTTTTAATCTAATGCCGCCGATATTCCCGAGTGGACTTGAGATATTCGTCGATAAGGTGATTCCTGAGCTGCAAAATCGCGGATTGTTCCGAACCGCTTATGAAGGTAAGACTCTTCGTGAGAATCTGGGTCTGGCTCGTCCTGCTAATATTCGTCATGCTGTGACGCAATAGGCGTATGACTTCAAATCGAATGAACCTATGACAAATACCCCACCTAAACCACTCGATAAGTGGAATGGGTGGGGTATTTGTTTAAACTACGGATTTTAATCGACTCATCTCAGGAATAATCGAATTGCAGGCTTTGTTTAATCCGGCGATAAATCGGAATGCAGGGCCATGCGTATGTGAGGAGAGCGGACCGGCAAAATAAAGACCTTGCAGACTGCTTTGAAAATGAGCATCTAATAGGGGAAATTGAGCGAAACCATCGTCTTCACGCTGAATTCGCTGCAGCAGCTGCTGATCAAGGAAAGGAACACGGTCCAAATCAATTCGGAAGCCGGTAGCCGTTAGCACATGGTCGACAATCCGATGCTCACCATTGGTTAGCTTAAGATAGAGCTTTCCGTTAGCGGTCGTTGTTGCAAGCTCAACCGATACATGAGCAGTTTCACGTATTTTTCCATCGACATAAGGACGCAGGAAGCTGGCAATGCTGCCGGCTGGCTGTACCCAACGCTCTTGCTTTTTCTCCAAAGGCAAATCGTAAAAGGTGCTTGCCAGCTCAATCAATTCGATGCCTGTGGCAGCTTTGACGCTGTAATTTGGAGCTTCACGCCGATAAAGAAGTTCACATTCGCTGTCCGCCAGATGCAGCAAGGCTGCGGCTTCCCAGGCACTTTGTCCGCTTCCGATCACAGCAACCTTTTTCCCGGAAAACGAGCTGAAGCTGCTGTAGCCAAACGTATGGGAGACGAGCTCAGAGGAAATTCCCTTGAAAACCTCCGGGATATAGGCGTAGTGCTGCAGACCCGTTGCAACGATCACGTTATGGGCTGAATAAACCTGACCGTTTTCAGTTATGACTGAATACCCGTCTTGATTGGAATTTAAAGGCTGCAGTTGAGTCACATACTCCTGGGTAAATACGACATTCGTTTTGGCAGCAAACCAAAAGGCATATTCAACGAAAACAGGGCGAGGTAGAGGAGTCGTTATTTCAACCCCTGTTTCTTCCGAAAAACGTTCCAACGTATACATCGTCTGTGGGTCGGATAGTCCTATGGATATTGGATTGGTTCGGATAAACATCTCCTGCGGCATTTGGTTTTTCCAGAAATGCATGGGATAACCCAGTAATTTGTAGGTCAAACCATGAGCGGAAGCATGAGCCGCCAATGAAATTCCATAAGGACCTACGCCTATAATAATCAAATCCAGCATAGTGGTCCTCCTAAAAGTTTTGCGAATGCAAAACTAACTTCGTAAGCGTCAACTGAGTTTTGCGAATGCAAAACTAACTTCGTTACTTCAATTCAAAGCCTTGATCGTGCAGGAATTGTGTGACATCATCCCGTTTTTTGGATTTCAAACGCTTAGCCACTTCCTTGGACCAGTTGGTGTCTCGATTACCGCCTACTCGGGTTGCCATAAAAGCCTGCAAGGACCAGTTATACTGCTCTATGCCTTCGTCGTAGCTGTCGGTGGAATAATGTTCACGGTGCAGAATCGTTTCTAAAGGTAAACGGGGGCGATAGCTCGGCTCTTGATCCGGGTACCCGACACACATGCCGAATACAGGATAAACCAGCTTAGGCAATCGAAGAAGGTCGGACACTTTACGGATATTATCGCGGATACCTCCGATATATACGGCGCCCAAACCAAGCGATTCAGCTGCAAGTGTAGCGTTTTGGGCTGCCAGAGCGGCATCAACTGTAGCAATGATGAAAATTTCAGTGGTATTAGGTATTTGAACATCGTCTACTGCAGAGGCGGCATGCTGAAGGCGGTGCAGATCGGCGCACCAGACCAGGAATACAGGACATTCCTCAATATACGATTGATTCGCGGCCAGTTTGGCAAGCTCGCTCTTGGTCCCAGGATTAGTTACAGCAATCACACTGTAAGCCTGCATATTACTGGAGGTTGGAGCGCTTTGTGCGGATTGGATAATCGTCTTGAGCTGCTCATCGGTCAATGGGTCCGACTTATACTTGCGGATGGAACGGTGTTGCTGCAATTGGCTTATTGTGGAATTCATGGCGTGTTCCCCTTTTCAAATAGTAAAAGCATGATTGCTGGATAACAAAAAAACCGAAGACTTGGGCACAAGGCCAGTCTCCGGTCATCCGGTAGCTAGTAAATATACACACTATTCGCAGTGTAATACTATGTTTAAATATAACATCGTTTAGTGCTACTGTCAACGTTCATCTCTACGGATAGCTTATGCGAATTTCCGCTGATGCATACCGTTTGGTGCTTATAGCCTATGCTTCAAATATGGTTTGCTGGGTGTATCATACGTATCTTCGGCTGCATATCAGGGATTTACAAGATGCATGTACCGCATGTATAATATGAATTAACTAAATGATTAAGAAAATTAAAGGAATGAGCGAGCATATCTAATAAAATGATTTATTTACAGCAGGTTAAACAAAAAAATATGTCAGAGATTCTGGAACGAATATGGGAATACCGTCAAGTATCGCGTGTGGAATTGGTTGAGCTTACGGGTCTGACTTCGGGTACGATCACCAATCTTACACATGATCTGATTCAATTGGGGATTTTACGGGAAAATGAAGCGATTTCGGGAAATGTGGGGCGCAGACGCGTTATGTTAGGATTTGACCCGCGTTTTTATCGCATTATCGGGTTGGATATCGGACGTACCAGCTTTGAAATTATCGTGATGGATTTGAATGGAACCATTATAGAATCCATTGAACGAGAAATGGACGGCGTTCAAGGACCGGAAGCTTATTTTCAGGTAATCACACCGCTTCTATCGGCAGTTAAACAGGAAATCGAAGCTGCAGGTGGACAAATCTTAGGATTGGGAGCAGGTATTCCGGGCCCCATCCATTATGAGAGTGGAACTTTACTTGCACCTCCCAACTTTCCCGGCTGGAGTGACTATCCGCTGAAGCAGGTGCTGGAGCAGAAATTTGGATTTGTTACGCTTATTGAGGATGATGCGAGAACTTCCGCAATGGCCGAACGCTGGTATGGACTTGGAAAAAATGTACAGAATCTCGTTTTAATTACGATGGGGATCGGGATCGGCGGCGGGGTCGTCACCAATGGTAAAATCGTTCGCGGAACGAATGGACTATGTGGTCAGGTAGGCCATATGACGATTGTGTTGGACGGTAAAATGTGCGATTGCGGCAACCGTGGCTGTTGGGAAACGGTCGGGTCCATTCCGGGCATTCTTAACCGTTGGTCACAGGGCAGCACGCTAGAGGAGCTGCAGGCAGCTATTCGACAAGGAGAGCCCGATGCCATTAGGTGTATCGAAGAGACGCTTGCTTATTTAGAGGCAGCATTAGTTAATGTTCAGAATTTGTACGATCCCGAGCTCATTTTGCTTGGAGGCAGATTGTTTCCATTGCTGACAGACCATTTGGATCAATTGAAGCCGCGTTTGCAGTCAAGATTGTATGCTTTTGCCAAAGATCGCTTGAGAATCGAGCCAGCAACCTTCGGTACGTCTCAAAGCGCGGTTGGCGCTGCTGCTTTGCTGTTTGGCTTTCTGTTATCTGAGCCTGTTCGATTGTTGTCGCTTCACGATAGCTAGTCCCTGTCCGTTCCGGGCAGGGGACGGATTCATTTTTTTTGAATAATTAACTTAATAATTAAGTAAATATAAAATGGGGTGTACAATGACAGATCTGTTGTATCGATCGCTTCGTAATCAAGGCTGTCGAATTGTTGACGACATCGATTATAAAGGCTATCGCTCCTTGCTGCTGGAAAATGAAAAGCTGCTGATTCATTTGCTTTTGGATAAAGGGGCTGAGCCTATTCGTTGGCTGCATAAACCTACAGATACCGATTTCATTTGGATATCGGGACAGGGCTTGATTCGTGCCAACGCCTTATACTCAGACTACCAAAGCAGCTATTTGGGCGGTTGGCAGGAGATGCTGCCGGAGGTGAGCTGTACTTCACAATATCGGGGAGCGACCGTTCATCGCGGAGAATCAGCAGTGACGCCTTGGGACTACCGCATTATTAAGGATGATCCGAATGAAATTCAAGTTGTACTGATCAACTGTATTCGTTCTTTGCCTTTTCGTCTTGAAAAGCGGATTACGCTGACTTCGGGAAGCGGAACGGTGAGAATCGAGGAGACGCTGTACAACTTGTCGCCGACAACTTCGTTAGAAGCGAACTGGGGACATCATTTGGCATTCGGCGCTCCATTTATAGGCCGGGAAACGGTTATTTCACTGGGAGAAGGCGCACAAATATATGATCCCGTCAGCGGTGAAAGCTGGGAATGGCCTTTTATGATAAAAGATGAGGTTGCTGTGGATTTATCGATAATGCCTGCTCCCGGTACCGAAAGAGATCTGCTGTTCATTAAAATGGCAGCCTATCAATATCGCTTGACCAATCCGCTTAAAGAAGTAGCGCTCGAGGTTCGATGGGATGGGAAAGTATGGCCTTATTTGTGGTATTGGCAAAATTTTATGGCAGACCGCGATGCCCCGTTTTTTGGGCGTGATTACAACATAGGGCTGGAGATGTTCAATGTGCCGCCGAAATTGACATTGAGTGAAGCGGCTGAACAGGGATACGCGTTGGAGGTTCCTGCCGAAGGGAGCATTACTTCTTGGCTGGAGATTGAGGCAATTCCTGTTGCGAACTCATTTTTGCATAAGTGAAAGTGTCATGTTATCAGTGTGATGGATAAACCGCAAAGCGACCGTGGTGTTCTGGACACTTATGGAGTTGGTTTTTGTATACGAAAAGCTTTAAGGAGGAACCAAGTGACACACACAAAACGATTATCTTTTGATGGTATTCAAACCAATTCTGTGTATTCACGGACGAATCTGGTCACGATCGCCAACATGGCACGTCCCTACGAAGAGCAAGCGGTTGCTTTTGCGGCTGCGGAAGCACCTCAGTTTCAGGAGCTGATAGAGCATATACTTGCAATACGACAGGCTGGCAAGCCTGTAATCTGGTCGATGGGTGCACACGTTATCAAAAATGGTTTATCCCGATACATCATTGAGCTGGTCAGGCATGGATTCGTGACGCATGTATCCGGCAATGGAGCGACCAGCATTCATGATTTCGAGCTGGCCTTTCTCGGCGAAACCTCCGAGGATGTAGCCCGTTCCATCGAAGATGGATCTTTTGGGATGTGGGAGGAAACAGGACGCTATATGAACGAAGCGATCCAACAGGGAGCAGAACAGGGCTTGGGCTATGGTTCCAGCCTTTACCAATATGTATCGACGAATCCTGAAAAGTTCCCATATTACGAGGACTGCGTGTTTGTTCAGTGCCAGAAATACGGCGTCCCTTATACGTGCCACATTTCCATTGGAACGGATATTATTCACCAACATCCCATCGTCGATTTTGCGGCTTTGGGAAAAGCTTCCGGTGAGGATTTTGACCGTATGTGCGAGTCCATTGCGGAAATGAGCGACGGGGGTGTATGTCTAAATTTCGGCTCGGCTATCTCAGGACCGGAAATTTTTCTTAAGGGGTTATCGCTTGCCCGCAACCATGGGCTGCCTATGCGCGACATTATCGCTGCCAACTTCGATATTGTGCCGGTGGTGGCAGATGGAATGCCGAAATCAACAGATCCGGAATACCATTATCGTCCACGGCGTGTATTTGTCGATAGGCTGAACGAGCTTGGGGGCACCGGTTATTTATTTCACGGGCTGCACCAGCAGACGATTCCGACGTTGTTCCACAGTCTTTTGAGGAGAAAGCAGGAGCTCGGAATCGAATTTCCGCCAGCCGATCCCGCAATCAGCGTCAGGCAAGGATCAACCAAGGGAAATGAAACCGTTCTATATCCGATTCATACAAGAATTAGCAGACTGCATGTGAAGGATCTGTCCGATCCGTTAGTGAGCTTGGCTAGCGAATCCTTCTCGAATCAATCGGATACGCAGCAAGCTTGGCAGCCTCCGCATTTTGACGAATTCATGCAGCGGCTGCTGTTAGCCAGAAAGCATAACTGCCACATTCTCGTCTCCATTGGAGGTAATATGATAGGCAGCGGCGTCAACCGTTATCTGATCGATCTGATCCGACGAGGCTTCATTACTCATATCGCTGTGAATGGAGCCGCCTGCTTCCAAGATGTAGAACTTGCGCTATGCGGTCAGGCAGAAGAGCGAGAGGATGGCTATTTGCACGAAGGAAAGCTCGGAATGTGGCAGGAGGCCGGTGACCTGATCCATCAGGCGCTTGAAGAAGGTCATGCTGCAAAACGTGGATACGGTGAAAGCTTGATGGATTACACCCATAAGCATCTGCACAGGCTGCCTTACCTTGAGGAAAGTTTACTGGGAGCGTGTGCTAAATACGATATTCCTTATACATGTCATATTACGATAGGTACCGATGATATCCAGCTGCATCCCAAATCGGATTTAAGTATTCAAGCCGGAGCCAGCGGCTATGATTTTCAATCGTATTGTCATACGGTAGCGCATCTGGAGGGCGGAGTGTTTATGAACTTTGGCTCGTCAGTTACCGGGCCTGAAGTATTTCTTAAGGCACTGTCGATCGCCAGAAATTTGCAGTATCCTGTAAATCAGATTACGACCGCCAATTTTGATATCATCCGGCTCGGTGATTATTCAACTAAAGTCGGCTATGCCGATTGGGAGTATTACTACCGTCCGCGCAAAAATATTGTACACCGTCCCACCAGTCTTGGGGGGAAAGGATTTCATTTTGAAGGCTTGCATCAGGAGACCGTGCCGGCAATATGGAAAGCAGTAGAAGCAGCCCGGAACAAGTAGTTTAAGGAAACAAATAGTTAAAAGTAGTGAGAAAGTCCAATTCGGATCACGATAAAAGGAGACAGACTGGAATGACAAATGAAAAACAGAGAGGGCCGATTAAAGCGGTGCTGTTCGATTTTGACGGTACGCTATCTACACTCAGGGCAGGATGGGAGGAAGTGATGGTTCCTCTGTTCAAAGAAATGATTACCGGCAGCCAGCAGCTGACAACTGAGGAAGCAGAGAAGCTGAATGAGGAAATTATCGATTATATTGATCAATCAACCGGTATTCAAACCATTTTCCAGATGCGCTGGTTAGCTGAAAAGGTGATAGAAAAAGGCTGGAATCCGAATGTACTCGGAGAGTGGGAGTATAAAGCGGAATACAACAGGCGTCTGCTGCTTCAGGTGAATGATCGGATCAGAGGTTTACAGACGGGGGTGTATCGACCAGCGGATTTTTTGATAAAGGGCTCGGAACAATTGCTTGAACTGCTTCAGCAGCATGAAATACCGATGTACATCGCAAGCGGAACCGATCATCCGGATGTGGTTAATGAGGCAGAGGTTCTAGGGGTTCGGACTTTTTTTAAAGAAATTGCTGGTGCTCCGGTTGGGCGTGCGGACTGCTCCAAGGAGAAGGTCATCAGGGAATTACTCGGTCATGAGGAGTTCCAGGGTAAAGGCCTTGCTGTTATTGGAGATGGTAAAGTGGAGATCAGGTTGGCTAAGGAAAATGGTGCATTAGCGCTGGGGCTGGCAAGTGACGAGGACAAACGTGAGGGAATGAATCCCATCAAGCAGGAAAGACTGCAGGCAGCAGGAGCTGACTGGATAGCGGGAGATTTCACGGATACGTCAAAATGGATGCGATGGTTGGGATTAGATAGCTTAGATAGCTAGAAGGCTATATAGGTTCCGCTTACGAAGCAAGTATTGTTAACGTCTGCATTGGCAGTGACTGTTTGCCGTCATGCTGTCTACTTCATCCTATATAAAACTTTAAGGAGGATTATGTATGTTTTTAACATTGGATAAATTATGGAAGCGGATTGAGGAGATTAAGGAGCACCGTTATGTCGATCACCGCGAGCTGCCATCTTACTCGTTCTGGATCGATAAAGAGGCGGAAATTGCCGCAAAACCGCCAGAGGATACAGCTTGGGACCACATTGCTATTGGCGACAGATGGAATGGCTGGGATTTGACCGCTTGGCTGAAAACCGAAGCAACTATTCCTGCGGACTGGTCAGGTAGACAGATCGTCGGCCTGTTCGATTTTGGCAAAACCGGATCTGGTCATAACTGGGGGTTCGAATCTCTGCTCTATGTGAACGGAGAGCCTTATCAGGGCGTGGGCAGCAATCATACGGAGGTGTGGTTTCCAGAATCGTATTGTGGGCAAAAGGTAGAGCTGCTGTTTAAAGTATGGAGCGGACTAAGCGGAGCCGATGGTACAAAAACCGAGCAGGAGCATCAGCTCCGAATGTCTGCATTTGCCGTGCTTGAAACGGAAACAGATGATTTGTATCATACTGCGTTCGCAGTGTATCATACGATTCAGGTATTGGAGGAGAACCGATGGGAACGACAGGCGTTAGTGAAAGCGCTTGATCGTGCATTGCTGCTGCTGAATTGGAGGGTACCTGGCGATGAAGCATTTTACTCAAGCGTGAGGGAGGCCAATCAGAAGCTGAAGGATGAGTTGGCGAATCTGCCCAGCTACCAGCCTTTAACTGTTCGCTGTATCGGCCATACGCATATCGATGTGGCATGGCTATGGCGATTGAAGCATACAAGGGAGAAAGCGGTCCGTTCTTTCTCGACGGTACTGCGCTTGATGGAGCAGTTCCCGGAATATATTTTTTTACAAACGCAGCCGCAGCTTTATGAATATATCCAACAGGATTATCCTGAGGTATTTGCCAAAATTAAAGAAAGTGTTCAAGAAGGCCGCTGGGAGGCCGGAGGCGCAATGTGGCTCGAATCGGACTGCAATATCCCATCCGGAGAATCGCTCGTCCGTCAGCTTTTGTACGGCACCCGTTATTTTGAACATACCTTTGGTGTGAAGTGTGAATATTTATGGCTGCCTGATGTGTTTGGGTACAGCTGGGCGCTACCGCAAATTTTGCAAAAAAGTGGATTGCGCCATTTTATGACGTCTAAAATTAGCTGGAATGTGTATAACCGCTTTCCGCACGACACCTTTTATTGGAGGGGGATTGATGGGACCGAGGTGCTCACGCATTATATTACGACACCGGACCCTGATATCCCGGAGAGCACATTCACCCGCTTCTATACGTATAACGGACAGGTGCTGCCGGCTACATTAAGCGGGATCTGGAACAATTATCGTGATAAGGAGATCAACGATTCCGAGCTGCTGCTGTCCTACGGCTGGGGAGATGGTGGCGGGGGACCTACCCGAACGATGCTGGAAATGCGTAGAAGGCTGGAAAATATGCCGGGGCTGCCGAGGGCGACAACGGGACGCGCGGATGAATTTTTCAATAAGCTGGAGCAAACGGTAGAGCAAACGGACCGCTACGTCCATCATTGGGACGGAGAGCTTTATTTAGAGCTGCATCGGGGCACCTACACCTCACAGGGCTATGTGAAAAAGATGAACCGCCACATGGAGTTTTTACTGCGTGATGCCGAAATCGTATCGATTTGTAGCAGTCCGCTCACCAGTTATGCTGCTTATCCGCAAAAGCAGCTGTACGACAGCTGGAAGATTGTGCTGCGCAATCAGTTTCATGATATTTTGCCGGGCTCCTCCATTACGGAGGTATATGAGGATTGCCGCATAGAGTATGCCGAGTCGGAACAACTGGCTCAAGGAGCACTGCAGGATGGGTTAAGTCAGCTAACCTCCTGCGTCGCTGTGGAAGGTGGCGGTTGGTTAGTGTTCAACTCTCTGCCATGGACGCGCAGCGAGCTCGTGGACTTATCCTGGAAAGAGGAATATGCTGGGCAGCAGTGGGTAGATGCTATCGGACGTGTGCTTGCCACAGAGCGGATTAGCGTGCATGCTGATGGAATGGAAGATAAGCTGCTGCTGCTGATCCATGACATTCCGGCGATGGGATATATGACGATTCGTATGGAGCCAATAGAAGCAGGAGTTGCAGTAGAAGTAGTAGATGTAATAGAAGCAGGGGATGCCATTGAAGCAGTTGCATCGACAGATAAGGCTGGAACAGCAAATTCGACTGCATCGAAGCTGCCGGGAACACCAGCTTCGTCGACATCACCAGCATCATACGTATCAGAAGTATTAACAGCATCGCAAGCATCACACGTATCAGAAGTAACGCCAGCTTCGCCGCAGAATTCCGTATTCTCCATAACGGAGAATGGAGTGTCCACGCCGTTTTATGAAATCGAATGGAACGCAGCCGGTCAGATTAACCGCTTATTCGATAAGCGCTCTAATCGTGAGGTCATTGCCGCAGGCGAGACAGGTAACCGCTTTGATGTACATGAGGATAAGCCAGCTTATCATGATAATTGGGAAATCGATATTTTTTATGTGGAAAAAGTTCGTCATGTTACGGATCTGCGTTCTGTAACTTGGCTGGAGAAAGGCCCGCTGCGTGCTGTCGTTCAATTCGAGTGGGCATATGGGAAGACGGTCATACGTCAGGAACTGATGGTGTATGCGCATCACCCTCGGATTGATTTCTCCACTTGGGTGGATTGGCACGAGCGGGAGACTCTACTCAAGGTTGCGTTCCCGGTATGCGTTCGTGCAGCGGCGGCGACTTATGAAATTCAGTTCGGACACGTACAGCGTCCAACCCACTGGAATACTAGCTGGGATTACGCTCGTTTTGAGACATGTGCTCATAAATGGGTCGATCTGTCCGAACGAGGTTTCGGCGTCAGTCTATTAAACGATTGCAAGTACGGTCACGACATCAAGGACCATGTGATGCGGCTCACATTGATTAAATCGTCCAACAAGCCTGACCCCGAATGTGATAAGGGTGAGCATACCTTCACCTATTCCTTGCTGCCTCATGATGGCGACTGGTTCACAGCCGGCACCGTAGAGCAGGCTTATCGCTTAAATGTTCCGGTCGTTGTTACCGAAATACAGGCTCAAGACAGCCCTCCAGCTGTGCATTCACTCCCAGCACAGCTAAGCTTCATCGGTGTGAGCGGTGATCATGTCATGATCGATACCGTCAAGAAAGCCGAGGATTCCGACAGCTGGATCGTCCGCTGCTATGAATATGCGGGTAAACGGGGAGATGTAACCTTTACCACGCATTTCAATATCGTCGAGGTCGAGGAGGTCAATCTGGTTGAACGTGAAGGTGTTCCTTTCCACCATGGCACGCATGGCTTCGAAGCTTTCTTCAAGCCATTTGAATTGAAAACGTTTCGGATCGTATTGGCAGCACCGCAGGGGAATAAGGAAGGGAGACTGCCGTATGTGGAGCGATGAATCATTGGGGCTATCTTCAATTAAGAAATTTAGCGGTTTAGCTAGGGAGCACGTCACTGATATTTTGCAGCGTATTGCCCGTTTAAAGGTGGGGGTGATCGGTGATGGCTGTCTGGATATGTACTGGCATGCGGACATGACGGTTAGTGAATTGTCCAGAGAGACACCACACTATAATGTACCGGTAATTGGGGAGCGCTTCGCTCCCGGTGCCGCCGGTAATGCAGCGGTTAATTTCAAAGCACTTGGCTGTGAAGAGGTTAGCTTCTGTTCAATTGCTGGCGACGACTGGCGCGGACATCTGCTGAAGGAGGCTTTACGTTCACGCGGCATCAATGATGCATTCGTGCACTTGGAGGCGGGGCGAGCGACTCCAGCCTACTGCAAGGTTATGCTGCATGGACTTCAGGAGGTGCGACAGGAAGCACCACGGATAGATTTTATCAATACAGAAGGTTTGACCGATGCTGCTGGGCACAGGG
Organism: Paenibacillus sp. 1_12; assembly: GCF_900114475.1. GTDB lineage: Bacteria > Bacillota > Bacilli > Paenibacillales > NBRC-103111 > Paenibacillus_S. The sequence goes on from NZ_FOTE01000004.1 coordinate 90,490, forward strand.
TCGTTCAACAGCTGGACCGGATGGCGGAAAGAGTCGATGTCATTAGCGTAACCGACCAGCTGCAGCATGGTGTGGTTGGTGCTGCCGTTCGCGAGCGGTTGAGCTACTGGGCAGGACAGGGGAAACAAATCGTTGTAGACAGCAGGGATCGGATCGGTAAATTCAAGAGTGTCGTGCTCAAGCCGAATGAGTTGGAGGCACTGCGCTGGTATAACGGAAGCTCCAAGCATCAACAAGCTACGGAAGGTGATATATTAAAAGCAGGATTGCAATTGAGTAAAAGCGCTGGTGCTGCCTGCTGCATTACTTTGGGGGAAAAGGGAGCGGTGTGGTTCGAGAATGAAGAGATGACGCTGGTGCCGACGCAGGCGGTGCCGCCTCCGATTGATATTGTAGGTGCAGGCGATTCCTTCACAGCCGCGTTTTTATCCGCTTGGGGAACCGGATGCTCAGGGCCTGAAGCAGCAGCATTCGCACATCTGGCCGCAGCGGTAACAGTGAGTAAATGTGGGGAGACAGGAACAGCCTCTCCAGAAGAGATAATGGAACGCTGTGATCACAGCGAAGTCTAGCAGTCCGGTGAAGAACGAGTGCAGCTGCCGAATGAATCTGGAGAAACGTAAGCGTTCGCCTTTGAAATCGTGAATAAACCCCTTAGCATCCATTTTCACGATTGCAACAGCGTTTGATGGATAATTGGCCGCGCAGTAAGACTTATTCACCGGATTTCTAAAAGGGTAACACGTTGGATTCGGGCTTTGAAGCACGATGCTCTTGCCCGGTCCGTGTATTTGATAGGGGGGAATATAGATGAAGAGTTATCCATTAAAGCAGCTATTCCCGGCGAACAAATTATTCGCCAAAATTTTGATGTACTTTCTTTCCTTATTGATTCCGATCTTGATCATAGGTTTGATCGTTTATTTCAATGTCGATCAAGTTGTGAAAAAGGACGTTTCACAGAAACTGACCGATAATTTGAAGTTTTCTTCACAGACGGTTGATATTTATTTGCGTAGTGCTCAATTGACCAATAACAATTTATTTTCAAACTCAATTATTGAACAAAATGTAAAGCCTTATGTACAAATGACCAACGAAGAAAAATTGAATTTGCAATTAATTGTGAGAGCGATTGCAGGAAACCGAAATACGATCAGCTCTTTCATTGATCATATTTTTATGTATACGGACACAGTGAAGATTTATACGAGCCAGGAGATGGCCGACTTTGATATGTTCTTCGACAAGTTTTACCGGATGGATGGCTACGATAAAGAGTATTGGAAACAAAAGCTGCAGGAGAGTCATTTATTTGAGCTGCTGCCGCCAACGAAGGTACATAGCTACATCGATAACGATATGACTCGGGATGTAATTCCGAGCATCTCAACCCAATATGTTAACGGCAGACTGGTCACGATGGTGACAAGTCTTTCTCTTCCCGCCATTGCAGCTACTCTCAAAAATAATGCCATATTTCCATCGACAAATTACCTAATTTTGGATAAAAAGCGACAGATGATTTTGAACGAGCGCGGCTACAGTGCTGAAATGATTGAGCAAATCAGGAAACAATTGGACATTAAGGAATCCACGGTATTCATGGAAGTTGATGATGAGCAAGCCTTGGTTGTTCATATCCCTTCTGATGCCTTTGGCTGGGACTTTTATTCGATCACGCCGATTCATGCATTTGGCAAGGAGCCAGCGAGCATCCTGAGCCTCGTATTTTGGATATGCATTACGTTAATGATTATTGGCGTTTGTTTTTCATTTATTTTCAGTATGAATCTGTACAATCCAATCAAAAACATCCGGAATATCCTCGTTCAAAGTGAAAAGGAAATCAATTTTACGAATGAGCTGAGAAGCAGTGATGAACTAAGTGTCATTGGCAGCCGGATTGATCAGTTGATCCAGCAAAATCGGGATGCGGTGCAAAAAGCAAGCCAGTATTCCAATGGGCTGTTAGATCATTTTTTTGCAAGCTTATTTCGCGGTCAGCCTTGGACGCAGCAGGAGACGCTGGATCAAGTTCTGGACGATATTGGCTTTCAAGGCGACAGCTACTTGTGCTGCTGCTTTATGTTTCATTATAAGGAACGATTTTACCGGGATATTGAGGAAGCAGATCGTCTGTTGATTCAAGAAAAAATGAAAAAGGTATTATGGGGAATCATGCAGCAGCAGGTCAATTGTTACTTGATGGAGTACGAGCACAACTTTTATGTATGCATGGTTAATCTGAAGCAGGAAGCGGACAGTGAACGGTTGGTGTTGGCGCTGGATCAAATCAAGAAGACCTTTGAGTACGATATGATTTACTGCGAGCTGGTTATCGGACTGGGCAAAACGTATGCCAAGGTTAGTGATATTGCGAAATCCTACAGTGATGCGATTACAGCTATGGATCAGAGAAAGGATCAATCCGTTATGACCATAGCCGATGCCGTTGGATTAACTATTGAGCAAAATTATTACTATTCCTTCCTGGATGAGAAGAAAATTGTCAATGGCTTGAAAGCGGGCAATTTGGAGGTGCTGAAAGCCGAAGTGGATCATCTGATCCAAGCGAACAAGAGTCGCGGCGTTTCGTATTCTTATCTTGGAGCTTTGCTCGTTGAATTATGGAATACGGGTATCCGCTACACGAATGAGCGGCAGCTGGATATGCACATTTTGCTTACAGAAGAGGAATATGCAGTGCTTGCCAATAAAAATATAACACCCAATGAGTTTACGGATCGAGTCCAGCGGCTGATTGACTTCTACGAGCGGATCGTTGCCGAAACGATGACCAAGGGCGAGCGTCGAACGGGGACGGTGATTTCGTTCATTACTGCTTATATTGAAAGCAACTATGCCAAGGATATTTATTTGGAAAATATCGCGGGTGAGATCGGCCTGTCGGCCAAGTATGTCTCCCGGATGTTTAAGGAAACGACAGGGACGAGTATTACTGATTATATCAGCATGATTCGGATGGCCAAGGCCAAGGAGCTGTTGACTGAGACGGATATGAAAGTCAATGAAATCGCAGATCAGATCGGGATGAACAGCAGGACTACCTTCCTGAGAATGTTCAAGAAGCATGAAGGGATTTCACCGATCGATTACCGCCATATTAATACCAGAAAAGAGTGAAATTCGACCTTTTGTAACGGAGTAGAATAACGCATCATCGCTGCCCGAAGTGGAATAACGCATCGTTTTGCGTTGTATCGGTTGTATTCAGAATTACAGGATAACGCTTACACTAAGGGTGTGAAAGCCACATAACATTTTTCAAGGAGGAGAACGACGAATGAACACAAAGGGGTATCTGGCCGCAGGCTGCTCGGTCGCTTTATTAGGCGGACTGCTTGCAGGCTGCACAGGGGGAACACCAACCAAAACCGCGGACACTGGAACCAAGGCGGCAGACACAGGAACTAAGGCAGCAGATGATGCCAAAAACGCTAAGCCTGTGACTGTAACCTGGATGAGATACGAGCATCCAAGCCAACCACTGCTTGCCAACTCGATGATCGTGCAGGAAAGTCTGAAGAGAAAGAACATCAAGCTCGAAATTCAAAGCACGCCACAAAGCAATTACGATGATAAAAAGAAAACGTTGATTGCTACAAATACACTCCCAGACGTGCTGCTTGTCAAACAGGATGATATTTCCAACTTTGCAGATACAGGCGTATTTCTGAATCTGACCCCTTATCTGGATAAGATGCCTAACTTTAAAAAAGTGATCGCAGATAATCCGGAAATCAACAAAAATAAAATAGATGGCAAGCTGTACGGCTTTCCGCTAGCGCAAAAGGTCGGAGCTTCACAATCAGGTCAAGTTCCTGTGATTCGGGTTGATCTTCTAAAAAAGTTGAATATTCAGTCCCCTACTACTTATGAAGAGTTGTATCAAGCCTTTAAAAAGCTAAAGGAAGCTTATCCGGATACCTTCCCGTTCACTAGCCGTGCGGCAAATGGTTTAACGGGTACAGAAAACCTGATCAATCCGATCGCTTTTGGAATGGGCAGCGGTTATACGAACGTAAGCGGAGCCAAGATTTATTACGATCCGGCTCTTAAGCAATATAAATTTGGACCTTCGATGCCACAATTTAAAGATGCCATCACGTATCTGAATAAGCTGTACAAGGAAAAATTGCTAGATCCCGATTACACGACCGCAACCTCGCAAATATGGCAGGAGAAGCTGAGCTCGGGTAAATCGTTGTACTACATGGATAATACCGGATTCGGCGTTAATTTCAATACTGCCTTGCAGAAGAAAGATCCAGAAGCCCAATTTGATATGCTCCCGATTCTTGCAAGCGACAAGGGAGTTAAGCGTGGACTGCTGTATCAGCTTGATCATTTATCCGAATCGTATGTAATTAATGCAAATGTGAAAAACCCTGATAAAATCATCGAATATATCGATTGGATTTACTCTGAAGAGGGTACGAAATTGTTCTCATGGGGTATCGAAAACGAGCATTATACCATGGTTGACGGAAAACCGGTTAGAAAAGAAGAGTTTGCTAACAAGTATAAGGACAAAACCGATCCGGGAGCAGCTATCAAATCAGAGCTTGGAACCAGCTATTTAGGTTTTGCTTTATATGCGGATGACACTGTTGATATTCCGGGGCAAGCCAAGCTCATGACAGAATGGACCAATAAAAACCTTGCTTTTATCAAGGATGGTTCCGCTTTTAGAATGGCATATGATCCTGCATTTACCAAAGATGAGCGTGAGAAATTGAAGCAATTGCGGACGCAGTTGGATGCTTACCTGGCACAGACGATGGATAAATTCATTATGACGGACGGTGCTCTGGACAAAGACTGGGCCGCTTTTATTCAGCAATGTAAGGATAAAGGCTCAGAAGAAATCGAAAAAATCTACAATACAGCATTAGCCAGAGCTAAATAAAGGATGAAAGATCAGAGGGACCAGATCCGGGTCAATGAGCAGGGACAGTCCCTCTATTTCTTCCAAAGGAGCGGATTAATATTTCGACCATCATCGGCAATACATCCTTGTCGTCCAACCCTCCGGTTAACAAGAAAACAAAATGGCATCAAGTAAGAAGAAAACTGCGAAGAAGCCAATATTTGTACGCCATGTTCGTGCTACCGTTTATTTATTTTCTGGTTTTCCACTATGCCCCGATGATCGGCAATATGATGGCATTTCAAGATTATTCGATCATAAAAGGCGTTTTTCACAGTCCGTGGGCGGGATTCAAATATTTCAAGCAATTTTTGTATGAGCCTTACTTCTGGAAAGTATTGCGCAATACTTTAACACTTAATTTGTATGCACTGATTTTTTATTTTCCGGCCCCAATTGTATTTGCGATCCTGTTGAATGAACTTAGAAGCAGCCTGTTTAAGCGGATGATACAAACAATAACGTATGTCCCTCATTTCTTGTCTACTGTCGTTGTTGCCGGGATGATTGTCAATTTCGTCTCGATTTCAGGTCTGTTTAATCAGCTGATCGTCCACCTTGGTGGTGAAGCTCAAACGTTTCTAGCCTTGCCGGAATGGTTCCGAACCATCTATATCAGCTCTGAAATTTGGCAGGGAATGGGTTGGAACTCGATTATTTATTTGGCCGCCTTGGCTTCGATTGACCCTGGATTGTATGAAGCGGCAACTATTGACGGTGCCAACAGATGGCATAAAATCCGCCATATCACGCTGCCCGGACTGGCTACGGTGACAACCATTTTATTGCTGTTAACGATTGGACATATGCTGTCCGTAGGCTTCGAGAAAATTATTTTGCTGTACAGCGGTCCTACTTACGAGACTGCGGATGTTTTGCAAACCTATGTGTATCGCCGTGGACTGATTGACGCCGATTTCAGCTTTGCTGCAGCTGTAGGTATTTTTCAATCCGTCATTTCGCTTGTATTGATTGTTGCAGCGAATCAGGCTGCCAAAAAGATACAGGGGGCCAGTTTATTTTAAATATAACAATTTATATGTTTCACTCCAATTGCATATATTTTTGGGTAAACGCACTCGTCCATGTAGGACGGCGCAGCCGTTTATCCTCGAGGAGGACAAATATGGGATGAGACTTCAGAAACTAAGTCCCTTTGACATTGTGAATGTGCTGCTCATGCTGACTTTAATCATCGTTACGGTCTATCCCTTGTATTATATGGCTATTGTTTCTGTAAGCTCTGGTATTTCTGTGCAGAGAGGCGATGTCTTTCTATACCCGATTGAGTTTTCGATGAAAGCTTACGGGATTGTGATGGATGATCCTGCCATTCTACGCTCTTATATGAATACGCTGCTGTACACCTCGCTTGGTGTCGTTGTCAATTTGTTGATGACCACGCTGTGCGCCTATCCGCTCTCGAAAAGGTATTTGTACGGGAGGCCCTTATTTGCCTTTTTCGTTGTGTTTACGATGTTTTTTGACGGCGGATTAATTCCGAGGTATACCGTTGTCCATTCACTCGGTATGGTGAACACGATTTGGGCGCTGCTGATTCCGACGGCGATCAATGTGTTCAACATGATTCTCATGCGAACCTTTTTTGAGGAGATACCGGAAGCGCTCTACGAGTCTGCGACTGTGGACGGTGCGGGAGAAATCAAAACTTTATGGAAGATTGTACTCCCGTTATCGCTGCCAGTGATGGCGACGATGTTCATTTTTTATGCAGTGGCTCACTGGAACAGCTTCTTCCCGGCGTTGATTTATTTGAACGATAAAAGCTTGTTCCCGCTTCAAATTCTTGTGCGCAACATCGTGATTCAGGGAGAGCTTACATCGCAGGCTGCGGAAACAGGTTCCAGCGAAGGGATTACGATGATGGCTCAAAACATTAAATACGCCGTCGTATTCGTCGTTATTTTACCGATTCTACTGATTTATCCGTTTGTTCAAAAATATTTTATACAGGGCGCTATGCTGGGTGCAGTTAAAGGATAGTGACTCATTTAAAAGGAGTAGTGGATATGTCTGGAAATGCTAAGGTTCATCTTATTGGTAATGCGCATCTAGATCCGGTTTGGTTATGGCAGTGGCAGGAGGGCTATGCAGAAATTAAGGCAACATTCAGGTCCGCTCTTGATCGGTTGAACGAATTTCCCGAGTTTGTGTTTACCTGCGCCTGCGCCGCCTATTATCAATGGGTGGAGGAAAATGCTCCCGAGATGTTTGCGGAAATCCGTGAGCGGGTTGCCGAAGGACGTTGGGTCGTGACCGGGGGTTGGTGGATCCAGCCGGATTGCAATTTGCCGTCAGGAGAATCATTTGCCCGTCACAGCTTATATGGACAGCGTTATTTTTTAGAGAAATTCGGTATTATGGCCACAGTTGGCTATAATGTGGATTCATTTGGCCATCATGGGATGATGCCGCAAATTTTGAAGCAGAGTGGTATGGACTATTACTTATTTATGCGCCCTGAAGAGCACGAGAAGCATTTGGAAAACGATTTATTTTGGTGGGAGTCAGAGGATGGCAGCCGTGTCATGACATTTCGTTTGTCAGACAGCTACGCCAATTTCACCCGACATGGCAAGGACGCCAAAATCCTGAAGCATCAGCGGCTTGCCAAAGAAAAAGGTCACGACTATATGTCATTTTATGGAGTCGGCAATCATGGTGGAGGACCGACGGTAGCTAACTTGGAGCTGATAGATGAAATTCGTGAGGAGCATGGCCGGGAAGACATTATTTTAAGCTCACCGAATCAGTATTTTGCTGATATGGTCAGGGAAAATCCGGCGATTCCTGTTGTAAAGGATGAAATGCAGCGGCATGCTATCGGCTGCTATTCCGCTCATTCCGAGTCCAAAGCGAACAATCGTCGCGCTGAGCATCGGCTGTTGAGTGCGGAAAAATTCTCTTCCTTCGCCAATGTATTATTGGGACTTCCGTATCCCAAGGCACCGCTTAATCTGGCATGGGAGAATGTTATGTTCAATCAGTTCCATGATATTATGGGCGGCTGCAGCATCAAGGAAGCTTTTGACGATGTGAGAGAGTTTCACGGTGAAGCGTTGGCGATTGGCGCGAGAACACTGAACGCGGCGTTGCAAAAAATATCGTGGGCGATCGATACTATGAAGCCTGAGGTCAAGTCGCTCAGCAAGGATAAGGATTGGCAAACCTGGGAGCAGGACGATTTGGGAGCACCCATCGTTGTGTTTAATCCCTTATCCTGGGAAGTCGAGACGCTCGTTAAAGTGAACAAGAAGCTGAAAAGTGTAACAGACGAAGCGGGCACACCAATAGCGATCCAGATCGTACGTGCGTCACGTACAAACGCCAAGAACGACAAGTGGGATACGTTAATTACGGCTCGTGTTCCAGCGTTCGGCTATCGTGTGTACTGGACATACCGGGATAAGGAAATCCCAGCTGAACCCTTGGCGGGAATGGTTCATGTGGAAGCGAATGTTCTGGAAAATGCCAAAATCCGGGTGCAGCTGGATGCTCACACCGGTTATATCAGCAGTATTCTCGATAAATCTACGAATTCAGAGCTGTTGAGCGGCAAAGGCGCTGTGCCGATTGTAATCGACGAGTATCACAGTGATACATGGGGCCATCATCTGGTGCAATATCGGGATGAAATCGGCCGCTTTGGCGATGCGCAAATCAAGGTGCTGGAGCAAGGCCCGCTTCGCGTCACACTTCGCGTAACGAGCTATTATAACAGCTCCATCCTGCGTCAGGACATCAGCCTGGGTCATCATTCTTCAGATATACAGGTACGTGTACAGCTGGATTGGAGAGAAAAGCACAAGATGTTGAAGCTGTCTTTTCCTATTCATGTCGAGCAGCCGCAGTCCGTCTCGGAAATTCCTTATGGCTTTATGGAACGGCCAACAAATGGCAACGAAGTACCGGGTCAGCAATGGGTGGATGTATATGGTCTCGTTCCGAATATTGCGGATGGTGAAGAGCAGCAGGTCAGAGGAATGGCGCTGCTGAATGATTCCAAATATGCCTATGACGTACAGGAAAGCGAGATCAGAATGACGGTTGTCCGCAGCCCGATTTATGCGGATCATTTCAGTGAGCGTGACGATGATCAGGTTGAGTATATGGATCAAGGTGTGCAGGAATTCGCCTACACCCTCTCACCTCACACCGGCAGCTGGAAGGATGGTCAATTGGTCCAGAAGGCAAATGAGCTTAACGTTCCGCCGCTGCTGATGTGGGAGACGTATCATGAAGGATCGCTTCCGCAAGTTGCAGAAGGTATTGTGATTTCTGCCGCTGCTATTGTGGCAACGACGTTCAAACGGGCGGAGGACGGCAACGGATGGATCGTTCGCTGCTATGAAACATTAGGGCAGGAAACTGAATCCGCGTTCAAGCTGCCTGCGCTGCAGCGTGAATGGAGCGCAGCATTCCGACAATGTGAAATTAAGACATTCTTTATTCCCGACGATTCCGGTTTGGAAGTGACCGAGGTCAATTTCGTTGAATTCACTGAATGAATTGACTTTATCTATGTAAAGGAGCATAACGATGAATGCAGTACTTGATGTTATGTGTGACAAATATCCGGAATTAGTCGTGTGCCTGCCTGATGTGGAGAAAGCCGCTGCGCTGCTGAAGCAAACGTTCCGTGAAGGTGGCAAGCTGCTGTTGTGCGGCAATGGAGGGAGCGCATCCGACAGCGAGCATATTGTAGGCGAATTAATGAAAGGCTTTCGATCCAAGCGATTGCTTTCCGACGAAGCACGCAGCTCATTTCTCAGACAATTTCCAGACGGAGGCGATTTCCTTGCTGATCATTTGCAGGGAGCGCTGCCCGCAATTTCTTTAGTCAGTCATTCGGCATTGATTACCGCATACGCCAACGATGTTTCGGCGGAGATGATTTTCGCCCAGCAGGTTTATGGGTACGGCAAGCCGGGTGATACGCTGCTGGGTCTCAGTACTTCAGGCAATGCGGCGAACGTTGCCCGTGCGATCCAGGTAGCTAAGGTGCAAGGTCTCCACACCATAGGGCTTACAGGTCATCTTGGAGGTCAAATGGCAGAGCTCTGTGATGTAACTATTCGGGTGCCGTGGGAGCTGACGCCGGATATTCAAGAACGGCATTTACCCATTTACCATGCGTTGTGCATCATGCTGGAGGAGGAATTTTTCCCTTCATGAGTATTCTGGCCGGTATCGATATTGGAGGCACCAAATGTGCGGTTAGTCTTGGAGTCATGAGGGATACAACTGGTCAGCAGATAGAAATTATTGCCAAACGCCGCTTTGCGACTTTGTCAGGATCGATGGCTAATATCGAGCGATTGTTAAACGAGCTGGAAGAGCTGCTGGCAGAAGCTGAGCAAGCAGACGCAGGACACGGCCAGCTCTCAGCTATAGGGATCAGCTGCGGCGGCCCGCTGGACAGCAAGGCGGGACTGATTCTTTCACCGCCGAATTTGCCCGATTGGTCCCGTGTCGATATCGTTACACCATTTCGCGAGCGCTTCGCCGTTCCTGTCGGCTTACAGAATGATGCCAATGCGTGTGCATTGGCAGAATGGAAATGGGGCGCGGGTCAAGGCAGCCGCAATATGATTTTTCTGACCTTTGGCACAGGGATGGGAGCCGGTTTGATTTTGGATGGCAGGCTGTATTCAGGAACCTCAGATATGGCTGGAGAAGTAGGACATATACGTCTTGCGCCCACAGGTCCTGTCGGTTACGGAAAAGCGGGTTCCTTTGAGGGCTTCTGCAGCGGCGGCGGTATTGCAGAGCTTGGGCGTATGGAGGCTGAGCGTATATTTAAGGATGGAAAGGTTCCTTCCTTTTGTGCTGAACCTAACGCTGTGCCTACGATTACAGCAGAAGCTATCGGTGAGGCTGCGCGGCGGGGGGAAGCGGATGCGATAGGCATTTTTCAGACAGTAGCCTGTAAATTAGGTAGTGCGCTGGCGATTCTGGTGGATATGCTGAACCCTGAATGCATCGTGATCGGCAGCATTTATGGCAGACAGCTTCCTTTACTGGAACAGATGATGCAGGAGGAACTGCAGCGAGAAGCGCTCCCCCATTCCTTGTCCGTATGCCGGATCATTCCCGCAGGACTGAAAGAGCAGGTCGGTGACTATGCCGGCCTATCCGTAGCGCTGAATCAATTGATCACAGTTAATGACCAAACCGCCAATTTATGATGAAACCGAAGATAATGAGGTACGACATGTATCTACATCGAGAGGGTGGGAATTTGAGATGAGTAAAACAATATCGAGTGGTGTATGGCCAACCATGCTCACACCATTTACGGAAAATCATCAATTGGATGAACCTAATTTGGAGCGGCTGGTCGATTGGTATATCGGGCAAGGTGTTCACGGTTTATTTGCCGTATGTCAATCCAGTGAGATGTTCAAGCTGAGTCTAGAGGAACGAGTGCTGGCAACCCGAATTGTCGTTAGGCAGGCCGCAGGCCGTGTGCCGGTTATCGCTTCTGGACATACCTCCGATTCTATTGAGGACCAGATTGAGGAAATAAAGCAGATATGGGCTGAAGGGATCGAGGCTTTCGTTATGCTGAGCAATCGTTTGGCAGCGGAGCACGAATCGGATGAGGTGTGGAAAGCTAATGCAGAACGTATTTTACAGGCGGTCCCAGACGTCAAATTTGGGATTTATGAATGTCCTTATCCTTACAAAAGATTGATGAATCCGGCTCTGCTGCAGTGGTGCGTATCAACCGGACGTTTCTTATTCCTCAAGGATACTTGCTGCGATATCCAGGAAATCAAGGATAGGCTTGAGGTACTGAATGGAACCGGGCTGCAGCTTTTTAATGCGAATTCTGCAACATTGCTGGAGTCCCTCAAGCTCGGAGCCGCGGGCTTTAGCGGTATTATGGCCAATCACCATCCGGCTTTATATGTATGGTTAACTGAGAATTGGAACACGCAGCCAGAGAAGGCCGAGCAGGTTCAGGACTTTCTGGGATTGGCTTCGGCTATCGAAGGACAGTATTATCCGGTTGATGCCAAATACAACATCCAGCTGTCAGGCATTCCGCTTACATTGACTACCCGTGTCAAGGATGCTGCCGGGCTCCAGACGCATCAGCGTACGCTGGTGGAGCAGCTGAAGCGTTATTCGGATCGATTACTAGCTGAATTGACGTAAAGGAAACTATAAAAGAAACACACAACCCGTACGGAGAAAGAAGACCGCTCTAGGAAACGAAGTGAGAGTTGGAGTTACTCCCGGAGCAATACTATGGTAATTTGAATGGAAGGGGGCGCCAGTATGGTCGCTCCTTTTCTATGTATATCGTTCTCTATGGATTTACGGATCATAAGTTATCAGAATGAACTCTTGCACACAAAAGGTTAATGTTTTATCATTTGCTTAATACAGCTGCATTTCATGACTGGAGTATAGCGAAATAATGAGCACAACAGGATTACTTTTATAAAGGAGTGATGTGAAATGAGTACAGCAAACCGCGGAGTGAACATTGGGCCTCCTCGTTTTAAAATAGCCGTTCATTCAATCGTCTGGTTAGCTAAAAGCGGGTGTATATTATCCAGTGCCATGATTGCCAATCAGGTGAAATCGCACGCGACCTTTATGCGTAGAGTGATGCAAGCATTGGCAATCGCAGGCATCGTTGAATCCAAGGGGGGGCGTGAAGGAGGGTATATCCTGCGGAAATCTGCGGAAGATATTACACTGGGAGAAATATACAAGGCAGTCAATGGGTGCACCGAACAGGAGTTGGACGTTCATTGTGGGGAAGCAGCCGAGCAGCTGGACGTAGAATTAGAGAAAATTCTCCATGAAGCCGAACAGCAAACGATTGATTATTTGCGGCAATTTACGATTGCAGATGTCATGAGTCGAGTCGATTTTTTTATGGTTTAATATGATTTTTAGGATAGCTTGGGTTAAATGATGAAAAACAATCTATAATGTGCTTAGATCGATTGCAATTTATGGTTTGCTGAATGAATCAATTATGCTGGTATGATGCAAAAAATAAGCAGCGGAAGCCCGTCCATTGGGTCTCCGTTGCTTAAAGAGGTTTTATCTTATAATATACGTACTCTACGTTCAAATACTATAACATTGCGTCTGGATGATATAATACGGAACCTATTATTCAAGAGACAACGTTCAGCATTAACTACACGATTTCCCACAAATAAAAAACCTCTGCATGGAAATGCACTGCCAATAACACGCACCCTTCTAATTACTCGAATACCTGCTATTCTACGGAATTCAATAGTTACGACATCTACTCTAAAACGAGCCATTACCTTTCACCTCTCTTTCAATGGAAGACTACTCATAGTAAATGCAAGTTGACATTCAACTGGAACTGCTAGTACCCTTTTGGCTTCACAAATCCGCTGGATGGTATTACTTGGGACGCACCAGCAGCTACTTTTTATCACGGTTGTATCTTATAATTTGACATGCTACAATGTATACCGAACGTTCAGTATGTAAGAATGCCGTTCGGATAGGAGCTTGGACATGAGAGAACAACATACGACACACATCCTGGATACACAATCCGTTGGTCAAGCATTCCTTCGATACTTGATCCCTTCCATGCTTGGAATGCTGTTGGTCGCTGTTAATATTGTCGTTGATGGTGTAATGGTGGGGAACAAGCTGGGCTCCACGGCGCTAGCTGGATTAGGTATTGCAAGTCCTGTTTATACGATTTTTGTCGCGATTTCTCTTTGGATTGGTATCGGGAGTGCAACCCTATATTCGCAGGCAATGGGAGCCCAAGAGCCGCATAAGGCACAAACGGTCTTTTCATATTCGGTGACGATTATTTTTGCTGCAACGCTCGTAATTGGAATTACTGCATTTATGTTCCGGGAGCCGCTTATTTATGCGCTTGGTGCCAATGCAGATACGTACCCGTATGCTTCCGCTTATATGAACGTGATGCTGCTGTTTGGTTTCGTATTTACATTAGAAAATGCCTTGAGTATTTTTGTCCGCAATGACGGTAATCCCAACCTTTCGATGATTGCGCAGATTACCTTTGCATTGTCTAACATCGTTATCAATTACGTCATCTTGTATGTTCTAAAACTAGGGGTTGCTGGCGTTGCCTTTGGGACGATCATGGCTGCGTTTCTTGGTTTAATGGTGTTATTAACGCACTTTTTTAAAAAAACCAATCATTTAAAGCTGCGGCGGTTCAAATGGGACAAAGCACTTCTACTGACGATTATCATCGTTGGCTTTCCAAGCTTTTTGGCGGAGGTCGGCATCTCAGTTTTTACAATTTCTCATAATGTTTCGTTAGAAAAATTCGCAGGAACAGACGGCGTAGCTGCATTTTCCATTATGAACTATATTCACAGCATCATTTTGTTAACCTTTTTGGGCATGGGCTCGGCCATACAGCCACTGATCAGTTATTATCATGGAGCACAACAGGACGAACGAAAGCGGCAAACGATTCGAATTGCTGTTCGGACCGCACTTGGAGCGGGGGTTGCCTTACTGCTTATTGTACAACTGGCCACATTACCGATAGTAGGCATTTTCGGAGATTTTAGTAACCAAATGACAGCTCATGCTGTAAATGGCCTCAGAATTTTTGTGATCGCATACCTCTTTATGGGAATTAATTTCGTCATGATGACTTATTATCAATCGATTGGCAGCATGAAAATGGCAATCTGGATCACCTCTGCAAGGGAAATGGTTCTTATGCTGGCTTTCATTATGGTGCTTCCACGGATCATGGGAATTACAGGGATTTGGCTGGCTGTTCCCTTGTCAGAATGTATTGTACTGATCACGATTGTTATTTATTATAGGAAGCAAGGGTCTTCAAAAAAACATCGATCTCGTAAGGCCGTTACCTAAAAAGGAGCTGGGTCCGATGAATAAAAAGCAGCTGCAAAGCGAACAAACTAAAAAAAGGGTAGCTGAAGCCGCACGAACGTTATTTGCCCAAAAGGGATATACAGCCACTTCCATAGAGGATATTGTCGCCGCTACCGGAAGCAGTAAAGGAAATATTTACTATCATTATCAAAATAAAGAGGGATTATTTCTGTATTTGCTGGACGAATGGGATCGGGAGTGGAAGGAACAGTGGGCCGAGAAGGAGCAGTTGTATTCGACTATAGAGGAAAAATTAGTTGGATTTGCAGAACATCTGGTTGTCAATGATCTGAACCACCCGCTAACCAAAGCAACGGATGAATTCATTTATAGTGAATGGAAAAGAAGCGATGTTCAGGAAGAAGTAGCTAATTATCTTTCTAATCATGTTCAAATGAACCAACGGATGCTGCAGCAGGCCATGGATGCGGGTGAACTGAAAACGACTGATGCCTGGACACTCGGTTTTATTCTGGAGGGTCTATTAATGGGACTTGGTGAAATGTCCAAACGTTCCCCGAACTACGATACGACATTAAACATTTACCGTCAGGCGATTCATGTATTTCTCCATGGCACTGTCCTTCACAAGCCAAGTGATCAGGCTTTAGCTCAAGGAATCGGTTCACAATAGCCTTGAGTTTTCCAGCCTAATTGTGAGCAGTGGCACAACTGAATTGATTGCTAACACATGGAAGAAATTGGCTTGGCTTCATATTTGTTTTTTATAAGGAAGCTTGGATATTCTAATGAAAAACGATGAGGGGCCACAGGCCATTGGACACTTCCAAATACGATTGTATAATTATTGGCGGAGGGATCGCAGGTCTACAGGGAGCGATACAGCTAGGTAGATATAAACACCGAATATTGGTGATTGATAAAGGTGAAGGCAGATCCAGCTTATGTAGAAACTATCACAATATCCTCGGTTGGCCGGAAGGAGTTTCAGGCAAAGAGCTTCGAAGACTTGGCAGATTGCAGGCCGAAAGGCTTAGTGTGAAGTTTATACAAGACGAGGTGACCGGCCTCACACGATTAGAAAATCGATTTATGATAGAAACATCAAATGGAAATCAAAGCCTCGAGGCTTTGACGGTTCTGCTGGCAATGGGTTTATCAGACAGATTTCCGAGTCTTCCCGGACTTGAGTCTTGTCTGGGAGAAACCGTTTACGTATGTCCAGATTGTGATGGATATGAAGTGAATGGACGAAAAACCATTGTTATGGGATCAGGAAATGTAGGAGCCTCTATGGCGCTGATGCTTACCTATTGGACTAAGGATATCACGTATATTAATCATGAGTGGCAGAGCAGAACGGTAGACGATGAGTACCTTCAAAAACTGGTTTCACAAGAAATCGTCCACATGGATGGAACCTTGACCGAGGTTGTGCGAAGTGATATGGACGGTCATTTTCTGGGAGTTCGTCTTGCTGACGGACGTATGATTGCAGGTGAACGAGGTTTTATCGCTTTTGGCGGAAATCATGTACATTCGGAGCTAGCTCGCCAAGTCGGGATACAGTGTTTGGACAACAAACATATCATTACGGATTCACGGACCAAAATGACCAATATACAAGGCATATGGGCAGCAGGTGATATCGGTGTGCACGCTGAGCAATTAACCATTGCTATGGGAGAAGGCTCGCAGGCTGCTATATGGATTCACAAGGAGCTAGTAGGAGCACGTGGAGTCGCGCAAAGTTACAGACGAGATCATCAGATTGATCATCATTGAATAAATAAATTGCCTTATATGGATAGAGTAAGCAGAATTCATTCTGCCCGCTCTATTCATTTTTATTTTCACTACCTGCAGCTTTGCATGTTAAAATACTACTTGAAATCCCCTACAAAAAATGGATATTAAAGGAGTGATCATCTTTGAAAGCGGTAACACCCTTGTTGAAAGGCCTGTCATCCCTACTCCCGTCTTCTTTTAAAGGCAGGCTGTACATTATGCTGTTTGTTTGTTCCTTTTTACCGTTACTGTTAATCGGAGGTTTGTCGGTGTATTCGATTTCTTCCATTCTCAATAACAAAATTGATAAAGGACTGTTAAATCACTTGAATCAGGTTATGATCAATCTGCAAAAAACTTTAGATTATTTAGATTACAGCTCCCAGCAGTTCACGACCAACGGATTAATCGGAAAAGATTTGAACCAAATCCTGCTAACCGATGATCTGACCGAAACGATGCCGCTGCAAAATGAGATGAAGAAAAATATTAATTTACTAAATTTTACCAATCCTACAATAGGCTTAACGATGTTCTATGATAAAAAAAGCAAGCAGGTTTTATTTTCAAATTTGTTAACCTCTGATCTCGACCTGGAACGACTGCCCACCTTAACAAGAACAAACGGTGCTGTGTATTATGGTCCGCATAAAACTCATTATAAATACAACGATGAAAATATGGTTTTTTCGATTAGCAGAAAATTCGATATATCCGGGGGAAACCCGCTCACCTCCGAGGTTATTATTTATACGGAGACGAATTTTAAAATATTTCAACAAATTCTCAATACAACCCAATATGGGATGAGCGCCTTCCATTTGCTGCTAGACGAGGAGGGCAAGATTTTGTACTCCGATAACAATGATTTGTTTCTTACAGGAAGTATGTACAAGGAAAAAGAACAGGATCGGTTTCGGGTTTTCAGCGACACGAACAGCCACGGCTGGACACTTGTACTTTATATAGACCGGCAAGCTTATAATATGGAGCTGGTCAGATGGCTGGTAGCCTTTTTCGTAGTCATTATGATTTCCGTATCCATCAGTATTTTTATGGCGGTTAAAATTTTAAATTATGTATACAATCCACTGTTAAATATAAAAAAAGGTATGGTTCTGGTAGCTTCCAACAAGATGGATTCGGAGCTTAGCCGTAGCGGATTGGATGAATTTGATTATATCATTGAACAATTTAATGGCATGAATTACAAAATCAAGGAATTAATCCTACGTGTTGAGCAGCAGGAAATACGAAAGCGTGAAACTGAAGTAGCGAAGCTTATGGCACAAATCAATCCGCATTTTTTGTATAACACCTTGAATACCGTACAGTGGTTGGCGAGGATGAAGGGTGAAACCGAGATCGATCGTTTCGTTGCCTTATTTACGAATGTATTAAATTATAACTTGACTAAAGAAGGGCTGATCGTAAGCATTCGTGAAGAAGTGGAAGTCTTAAAAAATTACATAGAGCTGCAAAAAATTCGTTACGATTATTTATTCGATGTTCGATTAACAGTCGATGAGCAGACTTGGGGGGATCGTGTTCCCCGATTTTTACTACAGCCTATCGTTGAAAATTCCCTTTATCATGGGCTTAGGGACGAAGGCGGCATCATCGAGGTCACGGTACGTAGAACTCAGGATCATCAGTTATTGATTCTTGTTCGTGATAACGGCTATGGAATGTCTGAAGACAAAATAAAGCAACTGCTGTCTGGGGAAAACCGCAGTCAAACCGGAATGGGTATCGGCCTCAGCTATGTGGACATGACCATTCAAAGTAATTATGGTTCAAAGGGCAGGATGGAGATTGAGAGCGTACAGGGATCTGGAACGACTGTGCAAATTATTATTCCACTAACCGGAGAGGGGATTCATCATGATTAAAGCTATGATAGCCGATGATGAGACATTGGTCAGGAAAGGGCTCATTACCGTCATGCCATGGGAGAAATTCGATATCCGTATTGTCGGAGAAGCTTCGAATGGCCTTCGTGCCTTAGAGCTTATTCAAAGCCAGGAGGTCGATTTGTTATTTACAGATTTGATGATGCCCGAATTGAACGGTTTGGAGTTAATGAGAAAGCTTAATATAACACATCCGCATATTCAGGTGGTCGTGCTGACATGCTATCCGGAATTTGAATATGTGCAAGAATCGCTTCGGCTTGGAGCCATTGACTATATTCTGAAAACCCAACTGGAGCATGAAAAGATGGATGCCGTGCTGCAGCAAATTGTTCAGCGATACCATGCAAGACAAGCTTCCTCGCAAAGTGTCGTACAGCGTTATGGAGATAGCGGTTGGCTATTCATGAACGACCAGCCGAATGTGGATTATTCCGCGCTTGAGCGCAAGTATGAGGCTGATCGATTAATTTCTATCGGAGAAGGCCTATGGTTTATGATTGAGCGGCTGTCCGATTCAGAGCAGTTGATCCGGGAGTGGCTAGACAACGCTGCTACGCGAGGTTGGATTGCAGGAAGAGTGCTGCTGCACAAATGGGAGACACTGCAGGAGCTTCAGTCACAGGTGCGCTGTTATTATGAACGGGAATTGTTTTACCTTTATGAGCCAGGCATTCGATATTACGATGTGTTAGCCCCCTTGAACGATTCGGATGTTCTGCAGGATTGGAAGGAAAGTGACCTGACTGCATTATCGAATCAATGGGTTTCGAGAGACTGGATTACAGATGATGTGCTGTTTCAGTCGATGCTCGGACAGTTAACGACGGCAAGGCTGCCTGTGAAGCAGCTGCGTCGCTTGTTTTATGATGCGATAGTGAGATGGAATTTTGCTGAGAAATGTCAAATTGCGGAGTGGCTGTACAGCATCGACCAACTGACCTTTATGGAGGATTGGAAAGCGTTGTTGATGAGTACGAGAGATACCGTTAGAAGCATGTATAAGAGGGAGCAATATCCGAATGAGATCGTGTCGGGAATCTGGAAAGCTATTGAACATATGCAGCAGCAGGATCATTTGAATTTCACGCAAGAGCAGATCGCCAAAGTCGCGAATATGAGCAGAGGATATTTCAGTCAATGCTTTAAGGAGATTACCGGCCAGGGCTTCCAGGAGTATGTCAGTGATATGCGCTTGGACAGGGCCAAAGAACTGTTAACGACAACGACGATCCCGATTTATATCATAGCAGAGCAGTCCGGGTTTAAAGATGAAAAGTATTTTAGTCGGTTGTTTCTGGCCAAAGTCGGCAAGCTTCCTTCGGACTATCGGAGTTAAGGCCGTCTGTATGCTTCTGAACTTCCTATGAAAAATGTTGCATGAGGTAAGAAAATTGTTGACGTTTACACATTCCCTCCCGTGCAATTTCCAAACAATAACATAACATTTTATTGACAGCTTTCTAAGCCGAGTTATTCAGGAATCGGTCTATAATGATAATGTTCACAAAATAAAAAAGGAGGTCTTGGCTCATGTTTAGAAAAAGAAAAGGGTTGAATGCACTCATCACGATTTTGTTATCTGTCAGCTTGACAGCCTGTTCGACTGGCAAGGATCTAGCAGAGCAGGGGAAGAGCAGTGATGGAAAAACAGAGAAGGATGTCCCGGCAGGTCCATTCGGTAAATTTCCGGAAACGATTACAATCAAATACGGAAAACCATCATCGGTCGACGTCAAGCTGCCGCCGGGGGACAGTCAGGAAAACAATGAGTTTGTAAGATTTATTTCGGATAAATTAAACGTTAAATATGAGCATACTTGGCAAACACCGGATGGCGACCCTTATAAACAAAAGATTGATTTGGTAATTGCAAGCGGCGACGTCCCTGATGTGATGTTTGTAAACGAAACCCAATTAAAACTATTGGTGAATTCCGATTTAGTAGCTGATTTAACTAGCGTGTACGATAAGAATATTTCTCCGGAATTACGAAAAGTGTTTGATTCGACAAAGGAGCTTAGCTTATCCCAGGCAACCTTTAACGGCAAATTAATGGCTATTCCGAACTCTCAACCCGGCGCTGATGCGATGAATGTGCTCTATATCCGTAAAGACTGGCTGGATAAGCTGGGTTTGCCGGAGCCTAAGACATTGAGCGATATTGAGAACGTAGCAAAAGCGTTTATAGAACGCGATCCGGGAGGAAACGGAAAAAATAATACCCTCGGTCTTACCGGAACACAGGATATTGTTAATATCGGAAGCAGTATATTCGGATTTGATACGATATTCAGTTATTACGATGCTTATCCCGAGCTTTGGATCAAAGCCAAATCAGGTAATGTTGAATACGGTTCCATACAGCCCGAAAATAAGGCAGCGCTGGCCAAATTAAGAGAGATGTATGCGTCCGGTATCATTCATAAGGAATTTGTAGCAGAAACAACAAGTACAGGCAGAGAAAAGGTGATAAGCGGGAAGGTAGGAATGTTTTTCGGACCTTTCTGGATGGGAAGCTTTATGCTGATGGATAGCGTAAAACAAAATCCTCAAGCCGAATGGATACCACTGGCCGTTCCGTTAGATGGTAAAGGCAATTTTAAAACACATACGATGTCACCGACTTCCAGTTTCCTTGTCATTAGCAAAAAGTTTAAACATCCTGAGGCTGTTATTCGTACGTTGAATCATGAATATATTATCGATCAGAGCTTAGGAGTGGATTTCTATAAAGGTCAAAATGTCCCGTACAAAAGGGTGAACCTGCCGTTCGGACATATGATGGCTCCGTTTGATGAAAAGGAAATTCGAGTGAGTGCCGTGGATAAAGTTATTGCCGGAAAAACCGATTACAATTCTCTTCCATCGCCGGAAAAATTGCAGTACGACAGAATTAAGTTTGAAAAGGAAAATCCGAAGAAGGACTTGACCGCTTGGTCGACCACGCTTAGCTCTGCCACAACGAGAGCCATGCTGCAGGACAATGTTATAAAGACATCAGGTGTTTTTTATGGAAAAACTCCAACGATGGGACGCAAATGGGTCAATTTAAAGAAAATGGAGGATGAAATATTCATCAAAATCATCATGGGCAGTAAACCGCTCGAAGCCTTCGACGAATTTGTGACGGAGTGGAAAAAGCTCGGAGGTGATGAAATCACTAACGAAGTGAGAGGCATGCTCAAGCAATAGGTTGTAGGGTTGAGATGAACAGATTGGAGCTACGCTATGAGATCGAAACACCATGTTTGGAGTTACTATGCGATGATTGCACCTGCAGCCATTCTTGTGATCATCTATGAAGTTCTTCCTTTATTCGGACTTGTTATGGCATTCCAGGATTTTATTCCTGCCAAGGGTATATTCAATTCGCCCTTTGTCGGGCTGGAAAATTTCAAGTATATGTTCGAGCTGCCCGAAAGCTCCAGGATATTTTTCAATACCATTTTTATCGCTGTCTCCAAAATCATCATGAATTTGGCTGTTCCCCTCGTATTTGCGCTCATGCTGAATGAAGTTGTTCAAAATACGCTCAAACGTTGGATTCAAACGATCGTATATTTACCACACTTTATGTCATGGGTCATATTGGCAGGGGTGCTGACCAATATGCTGTCAACTAGCGGAATCCTCAATTCCATGCTGAAAGGAATGGGGATTGAACCGATATTTTTCCTGGGAAGTAATACCTGGTTCCCTATCGTTATCGTTGGCAGCGATGTATGGAAGGAATTTGGTTTCAATGCCGTCATATTCATGGCTGCATTGACAGCGATTAATCCAAGCCTGTATGAGGCAGCCAAAATAGACGGAGCCAACAAATTACAGCAAATGCGTTACATCACACTAACGGGCATTGCGCCCACGATTGTTCTGTTAGGTTGTCTTGGGATTGGTAAGGTAATGAATGCTGGCTTCGAGCAAATTTTCAACCTGTACAATCCATCTGTCTACGAATCAGGAGATATTATTGATACTTACGTATATCGCATTGGCATGATTCAACATCAGTATGGCTTGGCTACGGCTGTAGGTGTATTAAAATCGGTCGTTGGATTTTTGCTGGTGGTCATTTCCTGGAAGCTGGCAGATAAGTGGGCCAATTACCGCATTTTTTGAAATCAGGGGGAGACACGATGTTCACAAAGCAGCAGAGCGTTGGCGGGAAGCTGGCATACCTGGGATTGCTACTTGTATTAATACTCATCACGGTCATATGCTTGGCACCGATTTGGCATATGGTTGTACTGTCCTTCAGCGATAAATCTGCGGCTGCGGGCGGGCTAGTTACCTTTTATCCTATAGGCTTTACGCTCACCCCCTACGAGTATATTTTACAGGATCAACGGTTTTTCAATTCTTTTCTGATTTCGATTCAACGTGTGCTGCTGGGAGGTGCTCTCAATTTTATACTGACGGTATTGGCGGCATACCCCTTATCCAAGGAACGGTCAGAATTTCCAGCGAGAAATAAGCTAATGTGGATATTTGTATTTACCATGATGTTTAACGGAGGCTTGATTCCGTGGTACATGACCGTAAAAATGACTGGGATTATGGACACGGTTTGGGCGCTAGTACTGCCTACAGCTGTGCCGGTGTTCAATGTTATTCTGCTGATGAATTTTTTTCGCGGCATTGGTAAAGAAGTGGGGGAAGCTGCCACGATGGATGGTGCGGGTCCCTTTGCTACACTTTTCCGAATTTATATTCCGATGTCGACTGCAGCTATCGCTACGGTTACGTTATTCAGTATTGTGCATCATTGGAATTCATTTTTTGATGGCATGGTGCTTATCAATGATCAGAACCGGCAACCGCTTCAGACGTATATCCGTTCACTAGTAATATCACCCTTGCTAAGCAACATGAGCAGCATTGACATGGAAGAGTTGATGAAGCTGTCAGAGAAGACGTTCAGTGCGGCCAAAATAGTAGTTACGATGGTACCCGTGCTGATGGTGTATCCGTTTCTTCAGAAATATTTTGTAACTGGCATTTCACTTGGCTCCGTCAAGGAGTAAACCATAGAACCAATAATAAGGAGTGTAGAGCATATGGGAAAAGTGGCTTTTGTAACAGGTGCGGATAGAGGTTTGGGGTTTCACATTACTCAATGGCTGCTGGAGAACAAATACAAGGTGTTTGCCGGGCAATACTTGGAGGAATGGAACTTTCTTGCGGAGTTGAAACTCAGCTATCCAGATCAATTGGAGCTGGTGCCACTGGATATCGGTAGCAGCGATAGTGTGAAACGGGCAGCACGTATGGTATCAGCCAAGACCGGGCATGTAGACCTAATAGTGAACAACGCGGGAATAGGCAATCGTGCCGATCATGCTCATGTTCTGGTTGAGCTCGATTTTGATGTCATGATGCAAATCTATAACGTAAATACACTGGGAGCTTTAAGAGTCAATAACGCCCTTATGGGATTGCTGCTCCAAAGTGAAGACAAACTCATTGTGAATATTTCCTCTGAAGCCGGAAGTATCAGTGAGAACAAAAGAAAAGCATCGTACGGCTACTGCATGTCAAAAGCAGCAATGAATATGCACACTTCCATCCTGCATAATCATCTACGGGATATGGGAGGACAGGTTATGGTGTTTCATCCTGGGTGGATGCAAACCTATATGAGCGGTAAGCTGAATCCGGACGCTCCCATTTCTCCAGAAGATTCTGCAGGAAAAATTATGTCTCTAGTTCAGGATCATAAAATGTATTTGGCTGACGAACCGGCCTATCTGGATCTAAATGGAAAAAAATGGACATGGTAATTCAAAAACGAGAGGAAGTTGACCTTATGCAAACCAATCAAGCTTTGGCTTTAGGTGATTATAAAAATGCTAAATATCATCCGTTTACAGACGTAGATCGGGAGATCGAAAAGATTTTTGAAGGCGAATTTGCGGTTACAAGTACAGAGGACTACGAGCAGTTGGACCCCACTATCCTGGAATCCTATTCATTAGTGATCTCCTACACGGAATTTGCCAAGGAGCCGCTGCCATCCGCTCAAACCGCAGCATTGCTGTCTTATGTGGCTAACGGTGGTGGACTGTTGGCGATTCATAACGGGATTTCGCTTCAAAGAAGTCAGGAATTAGGGACGATGCTGGGTGCTAAATTCACAGGCCACCCGCCCTTCACAGCCTTGCCGATCAAGACTTCTGGGCACAAGCATCCGATCACTGAAGGCATTGACGATTTTGTTATGGATGAGGAACCGTACCGTTTTGAGATGTACCCACATTATCAGACTACAATTCTCGCCGAGTATGAGCATGACGGACAGATGTGGCCAGCCGCATGGACGCATGAATACGGATTAGGCAGAGTCGTCTATCTCATGCCTGGACACCAGCTGGCTTCCTTTAGTGTAGAGCCTTTTCGGGAGCTTATTCGCAGAGGCGGGTTATGGGCAGCTGAATTATTGTAATGGAGTCCGTGTATACAAAGGAGATCATGGAGAGAAATGCTTGAGGCTACAAATAAAAAAGCAAATTATACCGTGCTGCTTGCCATTAGCTTGGCTCATTTCATTAACGATGCACTTCAAGCTGTCATTCCAGCTTCCTATCCGATCCTGCGTGATTCCTTACACTTATCGTATACTCAAATCGGTATCATCACCTTTATTTTGTATTTTTCTTCCTCGGTCATGCAGCCTTTTGTGGGGATGTTCGCGGATAAACGGCCAACGCCTTATTTATTGCCAATCGGAATGATCATTGCTCTAATCGGAATGCTGGGTTTAGCCTTTGCACCTGCCTATGCGGTCCTGCTTGCTGCCGTTGGATTAGTTGGTGTGGCATCTGCCGTGTTCCATCCTGAGGGTGCACGTATCGCCTATTTAGCCGGTGGGGAGAGTAGAGGCTTGGCTCAGTCCATATTTCAGGTCGGAGGAAACTCCGGCGGAGCGATGGCACCCTTAATGACGGCGCTCATCTTCTTCCCATTCGGCCAGTTCGGAGCTGTATGGTTTACCATGATCGCAGCCATAGGCATGATGATTCAGCTATGGGTTGCCCAGTGGTATCGGCAGCACCTGCTGGTAGGTCAACGTAAAGGCCAGTCCAAAGCTCCGGCATCACGATTTGGCCAACATGAAAAGAAGATCAAATATGCGATTATCATTATTTTGCTGATTGCTTTTGCACGTTCATGGTTCGGAGCCAGTATTTCAACTTATTTTTCGTTTTATTTACTTGAGCGATTTCAGATGACGGTTCCCGAAGCTCAAATATTTCTGTTCATTTATATGGGGGCGGGAATTATTGGGACATTTTTTGGGGGGCCATTATCTGATCGGATCGGGAGGAAAAATGTCATCCTGCTATCCGTGTTAGGCTCAGCACCATTCGCGATGCTTCTTCCCCACGTGGGTGAAATCTGGGTATATCCCTTGTTATTTTTACTTGGTATCATTAATCACAGCAGTTTTTCTGTAACCGTTGTGTATGTACAAGAATTAGTGCCCGGTAAAGTAGGCACGGTCTCAGGTCTCATAACAGGTCTCTCATTCGGCTTAGGTGCAGTGGGCGCAGTGGCATTAGGTGGTCTGATTGATTTGACAAGTCTTACCATCGTGATTACGGCTTGCTCATTCATGCCTTTAATCGGTGCTCTCGGTCTACTGCTTCCTTCCGACAAAGCAATTCGTGAATGGTCCAAATCGGGTACGTAAGCACACTATCAGCTTCATGATTCGAAGAGAAACTGAGCACCTGCTAGCAGGAGAGCCAGTTTCTCTTTTTTCATTATAACAGTCCATGATCGCTACATTGGCATTCGGCAGATTGAAACGGGAGAACAGGTTCTAACAAGTTCCCTTCGTGAAGGAAACAGAAAGAACGATCGAACCGATGGGACTATTTCTTAAAGGATTTGTTGTTATTTGTATGGCTACTGTCTCATTCGAGCTGCCATACGTGTATTCAGGCTTTCCCGTATGGTTCGGCTGCGGAGTTTGCACGTACGATGTCTGTAACCACTCATTATTCCTCCACGGAAAAAGCAATTCAGAACATTCTTAGCAACAGCAGCCATGTAAAAATTATAGAACCTCCCGATTTAATTGCTGAGCTGCAAGGACACATTATGAATATGGCCCAAATCTACAAGATCGATTGATTGTAAAGATGTCATTTTGAGATAGCTAATATATGTAAGAAATACCGCCGCGAGGCGGCATTTTGCTATTTTAACGACAGTTCAGCTTCATCCACACGAATCCACTCGGTCACATTTTTTTTTCCACTTACAAAAATGTAACGAAACAAATGAATTGGATAATCGTCTAATATTTGTAATTAAACGAGAGAGGTGATTTCTGTGAAAAAGCTGATAGGGATAACGGTCGTTTTGTCTGCGTTGTGTTTGAGTTTGATGCTGCCTTCTGTGGACAGCTTTGCTGCGGAGCAAAGTGCAGCAGTGACGATACCCAAATTTGTGGTGAAGCTAAATGGAAATAAGGTTGACAATGCATACCGGGAATATCCGCTATTCGTTTATAAGGATATTACCTATTTTCCAATGACTTGGTACGATTCCAGACTGTTGGGATTAGAAGCTGAATGGACCCCCAAAGGCGGACTAAACATTGTTAAAGGGAAAGTTACCTCATCCTACGCACCTTACATAACCAATCATAAAAATTCAACCAGCTACAAGGCAACAATACCTTCCTTTGAGATAACCGTAAATGGCGCGAAAGTAGATAATTCTAAACAAGAATATCCGTTGTTAAGCTTGAATGAGATTATTTATTTCCCTCTGACATGGAAATTTGCACATGATGCTTTTGGATGGGAATATGTGTGGGATGATGCGGAGGGGTTTGCTATAAATTCAAATAACCCACATATGCAAACCGTGAACCTTCCAGCAGCAGCAGGTGACAATGGTGTCGCTTTGTTTAATGGGTATTATTACTTTACAGAACCCGATGGGGGCATGAACCAAATTTACAGAGTACCTGAAAATAACACATCAAGCAAAGAGCAAGTATTTGCTTATGTAATGGATTCCTCACGTGGCTACCATACAAATTTGAAATTTTCTATCAGAGATCACGAGCTTTGGTTTTCATATCATGAGGGTGGAGGAATAATGGGCTCTGACAAGTATGGCAAAGTTAACGACAAAGGAAAAGCTGAATTAGAGCATCAGGGTTATCTCGATTTCAAAAATACGCCTAATGGAGCCTTGCTTATTAATCAATCTGTACCTCCGAGAGGGAACAACCTGAAATCCGTGCCAACGGGACAAGAGGTTCAAAATGGGAAAAACGTCGGAAATCCGGATCTCATATATGGATGGCATATAACAAATAATGGAAGCAGTACTGGTTATGGAACGGATCGTTCGACTACAATAGTTGGAGACGATATATATGTGCTGGCATCCTCTTTCCCTGATACGACTGGAGATATAAACAAGATTTACAAAATAAATCTAAAAACAAATAAAACTGAAAAAATATTAAATGCTGAAGTTAGCCATTTTAAAATGGTTAATAACAAGCTGTATTATGTAAAAGATGAAGATCATTTACTATACTCATCCAACATGGACGGTACGAATGAGCAGCAACGTTCGGTTAACCCAGCTGCAAATTGGTATGACGAAGTAGCAGGTAATGTATATTACACCGTTGCAAATACAAATGGACAATTCAATCTTTACAAGGCAGAATCATCTACAGAAGATAAGCTTGTATTGCAAGAGCCTGTAGAAAGCGTCCAATTGATGAATGACCAAATCATTTGCAAGCTCGCTGCGGGTGAAGATTATGGCATTAAAATATTCGATAAATCAGGGAATATTCAACTATCTATTACAGACCAGGCAGCAGACATTTTTGTTAATGATGATGTACTTCTAATCGTATCAAAAGAAGATAAATCGATAAAATTAATTAAGTAGAAACTGAGCATATACAATAAACGGGTGAAGACAAGCAAGTAGCAGTGATTACGTACTTGTGGGGGAGATTCCTTGAGAAGCTCCTCTTTTTGATTACTCTATAAAACCCATAATATGGTATAATCTAAAAGCGAAAGGAGCTGAAGCAGTGAAATTATATCATTTCAGTGAAGAAGCTAATATTGAAGTTTTTGTACCAAGAAAGCTAGAATACCGTGTTGATGAGCCAGCTCAAGTATGGACAATAGATGAGTTTCATGCACCACATTACCTTTTCCCACGTGATTGTCCAAGGGTATGTATATGGCCTAAAGAAGATACGACTGAACAGGATTATAATCTTTTTTTTGGTCATTCCAGAACGAATCGAATGGTAGCGGTCGAAACGGGTTGGATCGATAGAATTAGAAAAGGATGTATTTATCGATATGTTTTTAAGGCGGATGAATTCAAATTGTATGAGCCCAATGCAGGGTACTATACAACAACACATACAGTTAAACCAGTAGTAGTTGAAAGGGTAGATGATCTTTTGGGAGGTTTAACTGCTCTTGGGATTGAAGTTCGAATTACACCCTCATTAATCCCCCTGAAACAATCGATTGCGACTTCAACAATAAACTTCTCAATGATTAGAATGAAAAATGCAATACAAGAATAAACAATATTTTAGATTATTGAGGAATGCAGACAATCACCTAATATCATTTTCACACTGCCGACTTAACTATGATAACAAAATGAGTGCAACTCCTATATTGAAGGTGGATCAACGATGGATACATATACAAAACCTAATTTTAATAAGTGTGCTGTCATTACAATTGATACCCAAAATGACTTTAGCCTGCCCGGAGCAGTTGCAGAAATTAAGGGAACAAGCGAGGTCATTCCTCAGATGGTGAATATTCTGGCGACTTGTAGACAGCAACAAATCCCCATTATACATATGATTCGTCTATACAAAGAAGGCGGATCGAATGTTGATATTTGTCGTAGAGAATTAATTGAATCTGGAGTAGCAATAGTAAGACCGGGATCCAAAGGGGCAGATCTTGTAAGTTTAATAAAGCCAATGGATGCGCACGAATTGAATGACCAGGCTCTTTTGAATGGCGAGATTCAATTTATTGGCAGCTCAGAATGGGTTATCTATAAGCCAAGGTGGGGAGCATTTTATCAGACAAAACTGGAACAATTATTGATGGAGAATGACATTGATACCTTGATTTTCATCGGATGCAACTT
The DNA here is from genome assembly GCF_900114475.1 of Paenibacillus sp. 1_12. GTDB lineage: Bacteria > Bacillota > Bacilli > Paenibacillales > NBRC-103111 > Paenibacillus_S. The sequence goes on from NZ_FOTE01000004.1 coordinate 120,214, forward strand.
TCCCAATTGCCCAAGAACGAGTATGTATGAAGCGAGCGAACGTGATTTTAAAGTGGTCATGGTAGAGGACGCCATATCTGGTACCTATGATAAAGGCGCTGAGGAAATGAGAAATATTGGAATTAAGGTTTATACGACCGAATCATTAATACAAGAGTTAGAACACAGAAACGATAAAGGTCTAAACTCCGTTTAATTTTGATCGAGGTCCAGCGGACTTTGAGATAGAGAAAAAGCTTCAAAAGCTTCTCGAATTATGAATGGCTTTTCGATTCAAATGTTCATGCATCTTGATTATGATTATACACGATTAAATGACAAGAGCCGCTGAAAGCGATCGCTTTCAGCGGCTCTTGTCTGAGAAGTTCCTCAGCGTAGGAATGCTTACGCTTACGGAACAGGAGGGAGTTTCGTTTTATTTTTTCAGGAACTTGTAGAACAGCTCCGCCATGTCGCTGCGGCTGAGGAGCGCATTCGGTGTGATCTTATTCTCATACAACGCGGCGCCCGCGCTTACAAAGACTTTGGTGGCTTCCATCGCCCAGGTGGGGATGTTGGCGTAGTCCGTATAGCTGTTCAGTGCGGGTGCGTTCGGAGCACTGGCGGGCAGATCATTGTGCAGAGCATTGTAAAGGAATTGATAGAATTCTGAAACATTCACGTTCAAGTTGCCACCGAAGGTCGTACCGTCGGCATTATTGCCTGTGGATATGCCAAGACGTTTGGCTGCCGCAAGGTATCCAGTAGCGTAGTCATTACCCGCATCTGCGAAATTGACTGTCCATGTCGTGTCTGGGGCTATGTCCATGATACGCATCAAGGATACCAGCATTTCCTTGCGGGTCAGAGTAGATTTAAGATCAAACCTATCGTTGCCCACACCTTGCGTGATACCGCGTGCGGCCAAGAATACGACCGGATCATACAACTTGCTTGTCTTCGGAACATCGCTGAACTCCACGAGGTTGTAGGTGACAAGGAAATCGGAGAAATGCCTTGTTGTAAAGATCATTCTCTTCGCGTCTGGGTCATAGTGACCGCGTAAGACAGCATTATCGCTTTTACTCTTGGCAATCACCGCGTTGGGATTGCGGCCTTCAACCAGCATATACGGAACACTTATAGTGACGAGCTTGTCATTGAACTGAGTAATCTGCTTACCGTCTGTGGTACTCATGGTCAGCGTGTAGGTCACATCGCCATTCTCATCCGGCTTCGTCACTTCCATGTTCAGCTTGATGTCGTTTCCGCCCGCTTGCTGGGCTATTTCAACGATTGCCTCTTTCGAGAACGTAACTGTACCGGCGGCCAAATCGGATGTGATGGTCTTTGGAGCTATGCCATCGGCGGCAGCCTCAAAGTAAAGCTTGGGAATGGTAAGTTCCGCCCCATTGCCCTTGATTATGATATCCCCATCGGTTTCGTTAATTGGTGATGGTGATGCTGTCGATGCTCCTGATGTTCCTGTACTGCTTCCTGTACTGCCTGATGATGGCGAGTAATTTGACGGCGATGACTCTGACAAAGCGATTACGATGCTCAGCGGCTTTATCGCACTGCCGCCGATGTTTTGCGCCTTGACGTTAAAGCTGAACGTTCCGGGCGTTATTGGTATGCCAGAGATGATTCCGGTGGCGCCATCAATAGAAAGCCCGTATGGCATGGTGCCACTGTCCAGCGACCAAGTGATGGGTGTGTCGCCAGTTGCCACCAGGGTTTGGCTGTATGGGGCACCTGTTCTTCCAAACGATAGCTCGCTTGTCGTGACAGACGGCACTATTGGAAGCGTATAATCCTTCCAAGGCGCGAGAGTTTTATAACCCCCGAAATAACGGTTGTATGCGTTCTCCGCTCTCGTTCCTTCATTATCAAACGGATCATCATTCAAGTATTCAGCGGTTGCCTCTGACATCTCCGTATGATAGAAATAGTGATTAAGATACTCGGCAGTTCTCTTTCTTTGCGGTTCGTCTTCAGCATGTCCATCACCGGGAGCGAGAGGACGGATGTTGAACTTCACCAGATCGTCGGCGTTAAAGCCCAATGTGTTATATACAAACTTTGCGGCTTGCAGACCCAAGGGGTCACTCTCCGCGCCGTCGCCGTAGTCGTTCACGGTGTTATGCAGCACAATAGCTCTTGGCGCCAAAGTGGCTACCAGCTCATGCTGGTCGAAGGGCAGACGGTCACCGTAACCCCACGCGCCATCGAGGCGCTCATAGAAGCGGCCTGGCGTTAGAAAGCGGCGGAAAAGCTCTGTAGTACGGCCCGGGTTGTGGCGGATGGTATCACCCATCATCTCGGTGCCGGCCGCTTTACCCCAGCTATACTCGTGCCCAATGTAGACATAGCGGTAAGGGGAAGGTCCGGTGGCACCGGCCGCGCTAGGTATGCACACGTCAATACGCTTATCAAACAAAGCGGAAACAAAAGCATACTTGCCATTAATGGAGTGGCCAGTCACCGCCAGCTTATTGGGGGCTACCAGCGAGCCGAAGCCTTCGCCGTATATGTTTCCGGACGCGGCCAGAAGCTCCAGCGCGTCGATAGCGCGGGATGCGCCCCAAGCGCCGCCCATCTCATTGCTGATCTCATGCGTGTCGCCGTTGCGTGTGTACGGGAAGAACGTGCGGAACGTGCCGCTGCGGGTTCCCCAAGGGTTATTGCGGTCATCCGTCGTGACGTTGGTCGGCACAGCTAGAACCGCGAAACCGGCGTCACCATACTGGGCGATATAACCGCCAAAGCTCAGGACCACCGGCACCGGGCCCATATGGCCGGAAGCTTGCCGCGCTTGCTCTGTGGGAGGATACAGCGTAAAAGTCATTGGAGCGGTGATAGATCCATACGTGATGGAAACATTAAGATTGAGACCCTGCGGACGGCCTTGACTGGCTGGAACCGCCGTAACATTGGTAATAGAAATATGATCCGGCGGAGCGGGCATATAGCCGTACTCATAGAACTGAGCCATATCCAGAATCTCCTGGCGGCGACCGCCATTGCCGAACCAGTCATTGGCACTCGTGACCTTGTGTCCGTCAAAGTACGTCCAAGGGTCTGGCAGTGTGAACTGACTCGGGAGATCCATCGGGTCCGGATATTTTTTGTCGGCCCAACGCAGCGCGGTTATAGCGTTCTGCAACCGCGTGGTCGCGGAATTGACTATCGATTGATCGGTTGAACCGACAATCCCTTTTGCAGCCGCAAGCGCTGCGTTTAATTCCGTTTCCGTCTTCGTGGTCCACACACCCTTGACAAGAGAATTGGAATCCACCCAGCGGATGGTGTCCCTCAGCTGCCAGTCGCTGAACTTGAAGGGCGCCGTGCCGTTCCAGCCGGCAAGCGTGACAGTACCCCAGTCAACTGAATGGTCTTGACTGAGAGCCGCGTAAGCATTGTTGTTATGGCTCCAAAAAACGTAGCCTGTTCGGGATGCCCCCTCGGAGGGCGAATCGCTGATAGCCACTTCAACGCCGAATGACGTTCCGTTTTTAAGCTTCGCGCCTTCAATCTGTAACGCCAGCTCGACAGTATAGCCGTCCGCTGTTTCGGAGGCGGCATAACTCTTAATCCTGTTTGTATACTCGCGGTTTTGCGGATACGCATGGACGGAAGAGTGATTGTTGACGCCTGCGTTGAGTTGGTATGTCAGATTGCCGTTAGAGCTGATGGTGAATAAACCGTCGTCGTCTTGGAATTTGTCAACCTTGTCATTCCAGAAGTCCAGACCAAATACCACGCTGTCGCGAAGCGCGGGGTTGTTGGCTGTATTTTGCTGAAGCCCTATATCCGCTAAGGTACCGCGCGACTTCGTTTTGTCGTGCACCTCGACGAGCAGGTATAGCACCGGGCCATCCCAAACGGCGCGAAGTTCGCCGTATGTGGCGGATACTACGTCCCCGTTAGCCGCCGCATTTTTCGTGTGCCCGATCTTTGATGGTACAGCCGTGTTATATGCTTCATCCCGTACACCATCCACGGTTATATTCGCAGTGGTAAATTGCGCGTTCAGCTGCTCTGATGGCATCGAACCGGCTGGATCTGGAGCAAAGTTTGACGCCGCCGCTGTCTCGATCATCCCGAAGATCATCAAAAAGACAACAAGGAGGGCGATTATTCGTTTTTGCATAGCACAACCTCCTAGTATGCTAAGAGCAGCTCCTGAATTAGGGGTCTCTCTTATAATTTTTATACCTTGGAAACTGAATGATAGGGTCTTGGTGGAGGACGCAGCCTAAGCAAAGGACGAGAGCGGCCTGTATGACGAAGATAGGGGTGTACAGTTTTGTTATTGACCAACTAGTTCCTGATGTTTAGCAGTATTCGAGCAGGTCATTTGAGAAGAAAACGTTTGCAAATGGTCTCGCTGTAATGGAGCATTTCCCTAGTGTTAAGAGCATCATCGACTTGTCAGTGGATGACCTGATGGCTTTTCATTGCCTAAAACTTGATCGGTAAAACCGCGTTGTAAATCCACTGGAAGTCGCGCAAGCTTGGACGACAATCCGGCGATTTTATAGGCGTAAAACAACACGTTGGACGTAGGCTCCGACATAGTTAGAACTGGTTTAGCTTGAGTTTATCTTTTTCTGAGCCACCACCTGACTTGAGTGAAGTTCATTACTTTTCGTGGAAATTAACTTCTTGACCGTGGCGTTAGTTTCTGATGATGTTAAATAAATTATAAGCAGGCGGAGGGACGGGCAGAAGTCAGATTTTTCGGCACTTGGCTATCAATTTTTACAGATATTACCACGGAAGAACACAGAATCATATAGATTAGTAGCTTTGGAACCAGCATTAATTATCCGATGTTGATACCGATCATATCGCTATAACTGCTAAAGGTAGAATTTCAACTTATCCATTTAGCCGAATCAAAGGAAGGGGTAGGGTGTGGGATTGCACCTGTTATGAAATGATTAATCAGGGCATTAAAGTCGGTCTGGGGACGGATGGGTAGGAATGTTTGAGGAAATAACCATAATGTCGGGACTATCATATGACGCTAGAACGTTATACAACTGAGTCTACAAATTGAAGGGTGCCTTAACATCCAATATTGAAGAGGTGTCGCAAACTAATATGACTAAATGGTCACTCATAATGAAATATTGACCTGTAACTATGCTGATTCATAGTACTTCAACAGGCTACAGGCCAATGTTTTTATAGAAATAAACATAAATATCTGTAACAGACCAGCTACACCTACGCGAGCGTGAACAATTAACTTCGATTCGGGTCGACGTATAAAACTTTGTTCGTGTCTACATTTCGCTACGCTTGCTTTACCAGATTGTCTGCCATGCGGAAAGCCAAGGCAAGAATCGTCAACACCGGATTAACCCCGCCATTGGTAACGTGAAGGGAGCCGTCGCTTACCCAGAGATTATCGTATCCGTGTACGCGACCATGGGGGTCGGTGACTGATGTCAAAGGATCATTACCCATACGCAGTGTTCCTGCCTGATGCTGCCCAGCACTGAGCCCGCCACCTGGTCGGGTTCGCCAAACCTGACGTACTCCGGCAGCCCAAAGCCAAGTCTCAGCTTGCTCTGCTAGCATGGCTGCAGCTCGAAGAGACTCGGGATGGACACTTCCCGAGAGTTGAGCTACGGGGATTCCGAAGCGGTCTTTGACCGTTGGCGAGAGCCGCACTCTTGACTCGGGAGTAGGGATATCCTGGATCGGTCCCTGAACATGGCTAGTGCGCAAGTAACTCTCGCGCATCATTGCCTTGCCTGAGCTTCCCCATCGGGCGGCATCCGGCGCAAGCGCCCGATTCCAATGAATAAGCGGCAGCCGTGTAAACTCGTTGGCAAGCATGCCGCCCCCGATGATACCGCCCCCGTTACCATGAGCAAAGCGACAGGTGGCAATACTCACTCCAGGACCAAGACCGTCTTGAACCGGATCATCAAAGAGCCCATAAGCACCCGTATAGACATGGCCCTGAAGGTTTCTTCCTACTTGTCCGTTCTGATTACCTATCCCGTTCGGTTCTGCATCGCTTGCCGAATTGAGGAGCAGGCGTGCACTTTCAATGGCTCCGGCTGCAATCACCACGTGCCCTGCTCGCACTTGCCGACGTTGGATTGAGCCCGCCACCTCCTGCACAAGGCGAACCCCGGTGGCATGCTTTCCTGCCACGGTGTCAATGCGCTCCACTATGGTATCGCAAATCAGGTCGCAGTTACCGGTATTGATAGCCCTCAATAACATCGTATTGTGGCCGCCATTCTTGCTATTGGTCGGACATGCAAATCCGACACACTGGCCGCATCGCCCACAGGCCGGCCGACCGTCACGTTCGACCGAGTTGATGAGAAGAGGAACCGGCCCCGCATCCCATCCCAATTTCGCTGCCCCCTGAGCCAAGCGTTCTGCTTCCAGTGTCCTCGACAGCGCTGGCATTGGATAAGGGAGTCGTCGATTCCCTCGTCCAGGGTGGGCATCACAGTCACCAGAAACGCCGACTTCCCATTCCGCCCGCTCATAATAAGATTCGAGTTCATCGTAGTTAATCGGCCAATCGCTGAGCGAACTCCCGTCTGGAATCCCATAGCGAGTAGCCATGCGAAAATCATCTGAATGAAATCGCCATGCTTGTGCTCCGTAAATGCGTGTGCCGCCGCCCACCGTCATCGCATTATTATGGTAGTCACCGTCAAAGGGTGCTGTAATCCGCTCGTCTCCGTTGGCCAAAAGAATCGTTCGAGGATTGCCTTCCAACCCTGGTCCCGTGTTATGACCGTATTTGCTAAAACGATGATTGCGAACATGATCGCTGCCTATTTCACTGTATCGAAGCCAGCTTCCGCGCTCGACAACGAGCACGCGAAGTCCCGATTCGGCCAACAATGCCGCCGCAACCGAGCCCCCTGCCCCTGCCCCTACGACGATTGCATCATACTGGTCTCTGAGTTGATCGAAGGTCCGTTGCGGTAGATCGGTTTCTAAGATCGGTTCATGGAGTTCGGAGACGGTCCCCGGACGAAAACCTATCATGTCCCAGGACTTACCCTCGCGATTCCCACCAGCATCTGGACTTCCATAATAACCTTCGATAACCAGACTCAATAAGGTGGTAAAGAAAAGTTTCTGTGAAACGGGAAAGTCCTGAAGACGATTATGCTCCAGGTCTTGTATCAGCCCATCTTGTTCATTTGCCAACAGTTCCGAAAATGGCCGAAGATAGAAAGCATTTGCTTTTTCATCCAATGCGCGAAGTCCGGGAACAATCAAATCCATACAGGTAGCGACATCCTCGCCTGCGCGCCGGTTCAGGTATACCAAGACTCCCCCATCGGTTGCCGATGGCCATGCATCTTCCGGAATCATCCGATCGACGATTGCCTCCAAGATAGGGCGCAACTCGCTTGACAAATACTCCTGATCGCTGGGTTTCATCAACGATCACCTACCAATGATATTCGGCGTACGTCATAATTACTCATCCTCATGAACGTTCTCTCCTTTACCTGTCGCGATCGTCCTACTCAATCCAATGAACCGTATAAAACGCTTACATTCCAGTGCCTATTCCTCCGCAATTGGCGTCAGTGGGAAGAAGGATGTACACCTTACTAACAACTTACTTACTTCTAGTCTATCACGTGCCATGGGCTTCCCGCTAGACATTTGGGCTGCGCTTGTAAAGATAAAATCAGCGTGAGACATAGTGACTTTTTAGAATGTACTTATAAATAATTATAGTTTAATTATATAATGTCAGTATAATAACCCTATAAACCTATTAGCTCTGATCATACAGAAGGGTTTCTTTTCCAATGGTTGCTGTACATACTTGTTCATGGACGATTACGGGAAAGTTGGTTCACATTTCGACGGGGAGAGATGAAATATGGCTACGAATACAACTAATGAAGAAATGAAGGTAATACTTGGTGAGCTCGATACGCTGTTCGAATCCTTTTACGAATGGCTGGCAGGTCAATATGATTGTGCATCGGGTGGATTCTATTATGCGCGAAGCTCTTACCATATGGACAACTTCATTCCTGATATCGAATCGAGCGCACAGGCACTGAATATTATCGAGAGATCGGGACTTCTGCCTGAGCTTCCCGAGCGTGTACGACAAGGTTTGATCGCTTTTTTTCAAAATAAGCAGGATCCGGCTTCAGGTTACTTTTACGACGCGGATGACAACATGCGCAAAGATGAAGTGATGGTGGGGCGGGCGCTCGGTTACAGCACGAATTCACTGCGGAAGCTCGGCGGCCAGCCGCTGTATACATTGCCACATCAACAGCAGGAGCCACCTGAATTTATGCAATCACCTGAAACCTACGTGGAATGGCTGAAAAGCGTCGACCTGCGTAACAGTTGGAGAGGATGTGACCTCATGTGCGCCCCAAATCACCATGTGGCAGCGTTGAATGTGCAAGATCAACGTAGTTATGTGGATGCGGCGGCCGCTTATTTTGCATCCATCCAAGACCCGGAAACAGGACTGTGGGGTGAGGGGAACTTATATATTCGTATTTCAGGAACATTTAAACTCAACATGTTTTACAAGCGTTTTGGGTTATCGGTGCCCCATCTTGACCGCATCTTACGTACGATACAGCTGTGCCTGAGGACTGAGGAAGCTATCGATATGTGTTGGATTCGCAATCCGCTCGATTTGCTGGAGGCGTTCCGCGAAGAACTGAAGGTGCCAGCGGAAGATTTTGCGGAAATTATGCATATCTCCATTGCCAACATGCGAAAGCTGCTTCGATCCGATGGAGGTTTCTCCCGTGAGCTAAAGCATTCGCCGACTGCTCCGAATGTGGCACAGGTGAAAGAGGGCGAATTTTATCCTTATATGCCAGCAGCGGTACCTATCGGTCTTGGCCTTGTTGAGGGCGATATGAACGCAGGTACGCAGGCGATCTGGATTCGTCAAATCGGTTATGAGCTGGGCGGAATTGATCATCTGCCTTTGGATTATGCACGTACATTTCGTAATGCCATAGAGGCTCGTCTGGCATAAATGCTGGGTGTGGTGTCAGTTGATGATAATACGAGTGAAGGAGCTTGCTGCGAGGCAAGCTTTTTTGTTTCCAAATACCAGTCTGCTTAACGCAGTACTGGATTTCTCATAAACTTTTATGATCGTGGATAGTCTTTGATAACAAAATCATAGACAAGCCAAGTGCGTCATAGTTATAAGAGAAAAACCTCTGAAAGGATGTGTCTTTCTCCATATGCAACAGACGCAGCACTTATTTTCTTTGCGTGTAGAACTTTTACTACTGCTTGGGATGGCTTTTTTTTGGACAATTACTTATTTGCTTGTGATTTATAAAGGGTTTCGCGATCGCACTTGTGGAATGCCTATGGCGGCGATTTGTGCAAACATCACCTGGGAATTTCTATTTTCTTTTATCCTCCCTTTCAATCCGCTTCAACAAATCATAACCGTAATATGGTTCTTCTTGGATTGTATCATTCTGCTGCAATTTTTCTATTATTCCAAAAGACAAAATCCAACATGGCCAGCCAAAACGGTTGTTATTTCGTTAATTGTCATAGCACTTTTGCTGCACTATGGAGTCGCGATGGAATTTCATGATCTTGAGGGCAAATATTCCGCATTTGGCATCAATCTCATGATGTCCATCCTTTTTATAAGAATGCTGATGACTCAAGATTTAAGAGGCCAGTCCAAATACATAGCTTATTTTAAAATGATAGGTACCCTCTGCATCTCTGTTTTGAGTTATTCCCAGTATCCACATTCTATTTTATTAACGATGATGTATATCTTTATTTTTATTATTGACGTCGTTTACATCCTATTGATCACCAACCAGTCGATAAAGATCATAAATCGAATCAATAAACCAATCGAAAAGCACCTCTTTACAGCTATATGAAAGGTGACCCTGTTTATGGATAATTCATCTTTTGCGTTACCGTATTGTATCATTCCTTGTTTTGGTTGAATGATCCTAACTTGTATATATCTTGCCAAATTTGGGATATTAAAAGAACAGGGGTTTTTTAGCTGAATGGTGGAATGAGGTGGTAACGAATGGATAATAATATGAATCTAGAGATCCTGAAGATCTTAAGATCATCTAATCACGCCAGTCTTCTTTCTATGCTTCAAGAAGCCTTTCAACATGCAGCCGATTTTGAAGTAACCTATATCGGCGAAGTCGACTCCCAAAAGGTCTATCTGTGTTATTTATCGACACTTGTGGGTTCCAATCATTTCGGATTCCAAATGGCTTCTATGGAAGAACGCCAGCTACATACGGTATTGGAAAGATACTATGGAACGCCATATTCAGAAGGCAATTTCCAAACATGCGAGAGTTCCATATGCAGCGGAAAGACAGTCTTATGTATGGCAAACTCATCCAATGGAATCATTCTGGAGACGTTCAATCCGCAGCAAAGCAGTGTGCAGCCGCCTCAAACCGAAAATGTTATACAAGGACCGATGTATGCTTTTAATGAAAATTATCAAACGAATATAGCATTACTGCGCCAAAGAATGAAAACATCGCGATTAAAAATATGGGAATCTACTGTGGGCAATATTATGCATACCAAAGTAGGCGTTGTTTACCTGCAGGATGTAACGGAACCCAGTCTGGTTCACACTATATGTGACCAATTAAAGAAAGTGGATGTCGATGGCATTCAGGACACGGGAGAGCTTCTGCGATTGCTGAATAATCAATCTACTTTTAATTTGTATCCCATCGCCCTCACCTCAGAACGTCCGGATCGAGCGGCAGCCTCCTTGTTAGATGGAAAAGTGATTATTATTCTTGACGGAACTCCTTTCTCCATCATTGCTCCGACCGCTTTTGTAGACTTTTGGCATTCCGCCGAGGATCAATATTTATCTCCTTTTATTGCTGTTTTTCTAAGGGTGCTGCGGTTTGCAGCATTAATGATTAATTTGTTCTTGCCTGGCTTTTATGTGGCGATAACCTCGGTTAACATTGATGTCAATCGGTTGGAGATTAGTCTCGCGGCTGCAGCTAGCAGGGAAGGCGTGCCTTATCCTGTCTTAATTGAAGCTATGCTCATGCTGTTGATATTAGATTTTATTGTAGAAGCCGGAGTTCGTCTTCCCAAGTCGATTAGCTCTACAGTAACCATGGTAGGTGGCGTCGTTCTGGGCCAAGCTATCATCCAAGCTAACATTGTAAGCAATCTGTTAGTGATCGTTGCTGCGACCACTGCTATTACGAATTTTATCGTTATCGATTATCAGATGGGGCTTGTGCAACGATTATTAAAGTATTTTGTTCTGATAGGAGCCAGTTTAATTGGAGTTTTGGGTATCGTCGTCTGTTTCGTGATTATGGTTATCTTTCTTTCACGTATTGAATCCTTTGGTGTTTCTTATCTGACTCCTATTGGCCCAATGGCTCGGGTTCGCTCTCGGGGTATTGGACTGCATACCAATAAGCATCCTTTTTCAATTAGGTTTCTCATGAATTCTTGGAAAGAGAAGAGGCAGAGGACTTGACACCATCCAAGCTGCAAATTTCCTTTAATCAATATGTTGTATTGCAGATGATGATATTCGGAGGTACATCGTTTTTCCTGTATCCGTATTTTATCGTCCAGGCAACGAACGAAAGTTATTGGATGATTATCGTAATCTGGATGCTGATGGGGATTCTAGGTGCATGGCTTTATAGCTGTATGTTGGCCTCACATCCTGGAACAGATGCTTTTGACATTAGTAAGCAACTATTTGGAACAGTCGGGAGTTTATTATTCAATATACCTATGCTCTGGTTTATCGGGAGCTCCATTGTATTAATGATTCGTGCGCATGGGGAAATGATCTCGATGACCATGCTGCATACAACCCCACAATGGTTTTTAAGCGGGGTTGTTTTTATCTCCGTGTTTCTGGCGTCTGGTGGTCTCATTTCAATTGTGCGGACAGCAGGCGTGTTAGTTATTGTAAGTGTACCGATATCCATTGCTTTAACGCTGTTAGGCTTGAGCGACATTCAAATTCAATTGGGAAAACCGTGGCTGCATATTAACGGAGATTTTTTTCAGCAAACCTCATTTTATGCATCATCGTATATTTGGGCTGGATTTATTTATTTTGCAGCTGCCGGTAAATATGCCAACAAACCAAAACAGCTCTGGAAATCGTATGGGTTAGCCGCAATCTGTTTCTTTCCAATCATAATTGGAGCGGTGTATTTCCCCATTCTAACGTTTGGTCCGGAATTAACCAAAAGCCTTACATTTCCTTATATCACCAAAATGGATTCGATCAGCCATTATTGGCTTGTGATTGAGAATCTAACTGCTGTGTTTGTTTCGGTATCTATGATCTATGTCATTCTGACTATAGCTCTAATGATCCATTGCTTCGTCGTTGGAGTTCGCACCTTTTTTCCAAAGTGGAATGAAAATTTGTTGTATATGATTACGGGAGTGCTGACTTATAGTTCGGCCTTAATTATTCCCTCATGGAACTGGATAGAGAAAGCGGTTATAGTGGCTACCCCGATACGTTTATATGTCATATTTGTCATTCCGTTAGCTGTACTTATCAAATACCGACTTCAGGAAGGGAAGAAACGGCATCCATGAAACCAACACAGCTTCTCCGCCTGTTCGGTATTATTTTCGTATGCTTAATTTTACAAGGATGCTGGGACGTTAAAGATATAGACAATCGAATGCTAGTTGCTGTCTTAGGTATTGAACAAGCCGAAGATGATAAAATTTCTCTGTGGTTGAGGTTTCCAATAACCAAAACGACGCAGACCGGCGGAGGCGGACTTGATAAAAATTTTTTTATGACCCGGCAAAAGGCTGATACGGTGGTAGATGCTTTGGATGAGCTGCGATCGAGATTGCCCAAATCGCTTGATTTGTCTGAGACGAGAGCTATATTTTTGGATCAAAAATTAGCCGAAAGAGGCGTAAAGCCTTATTTGGAATTCGCAGTGAGAGATCGAACCCTTCCGTTAAGCACGGTGGTCTCCTTGGTTTCGGGCAGTATGGAGACAATTTTTACAAAGCCTAATCCAACAGGAGAATTATCAGGAATATATACCAAGCTTTATTTTGAATCTTATGCAGGCGGAACTCCTCAAAAAAACAAGGTCCCGATGTGGAGCTTGTTCAGTCGTATATATAACCCTTTGGAAGAAAATATAATGCCTTTATTGAGCAGAGGTAGTGAGAATATGTTTGAATTAAAAGGGAATGCGTTTTTTGTAGGGGACAAGATGGTAGGTATGATCACACCTGAAGAAACACTTATTTACGAAATTGTTTCCAAAAAGATGAGTGATTTTGAAATTGAAACAACAGAAGGAGCAAATGTGAAAATCCTTAAAAATAATACCATGATCACCTCGAAAATGAGTGCGGGTAAACCGGTTATTCACATCCATACCTTATTAACGATGACCTTAATGGATTCTTCACAGGCTACTCAGAGCAATACAACAGAAATTGAGGAGTCAGTAAACAAGCTGCTCGAACAGAGAGCTGAGAAAGTATTTAAACAAACGAAACAAAAAAAGTCGGATATTTTTGGTTTCGGGAATCGCTTTCGAAGTACATTAACATCGGCCCAATATAAAAATTGGCCAGACATGTATGAGCATGCAACCATTGAAATAGAGATTATTTCCAAGCTGAGAAATACGGGACTTCAGATGATGAAATAACTTCACTTGAAATGTTTTAAAATGAATGTCGATACGGATTTTGCCGGATCATCTGGATAAGGTTCATGGTGGAAGCAGATAAGGATTCATTTTTGCGAGTACAAATCGCAATTGTATTTGTAAGATGAATTCCTTCCACATACACTCGGCATAGCTCTCCACGTTTTACATATTCGCGTACAACCAACGAAGAGACGAAATTCGCGCCATATCCAGCGATAACAGCAGTGATTGCTTCATGCAGTCCATTAAATTGCAGTGATATGGTAGGTGCCGATGAATTGTAGGTTCGACATAACGAAAATAATCGCTCACGCGTTGAACTACCCTCCTCGCGCATGACAAAAGGTTCCTTCATCATATCAGGCAGTGAAACCTGCTGATTGGCATAACGGTGAGTCGGCGCAACGACAAACCATAACTCGTCTTGAAACAATTCTTCAGTCTGAATCGTCTCCTGGTATTCCTCTGGTAATCCCCCATAAATAGCTATATCCACATCGACATTTAAAAGCAGCTTCAAGGCATCACTTGAATTGGTCGTGGTAATCATCATTTCTACTTGCTCGTATTGTTGTTTAAACTTGGCTATCCATGTGGGTATAAGAAAATAAGCGGGTAAATACGTCGCGGCTAGTCGAATACACCCATTCGTACCGTGTCGGTAATCCTGAACGAATTGTTCGATTTGCTGTTCTACTGCGAAAAGTCGCTTTGCGAGTATAGCAAGCTCTTCACCTGCATCTGTTAAAGCGATCCCTCTTCCTTGAGGCTTAAGCAAAGTAAGAAGCAATTCTTTTTCAAATTTTTTAATTTGAGCGGTAATGGCAGGTTGACTTATATTTAGCAACTCTGAAGCACGCGTCACACTTCCGGTAGAGGCAATGACATGAAATAAACGCAAAGCATGTAGATTCATGATGAAACCTCCTTTTGTTTATATTATATATTAAAAATATGAGTTTGATGTAAAGATATATTATATTTATGATTATAACTCATTTACAATATAACTATCTAAAATGAACAAGAAACACACAGTTCAGAGCGGAGAAAGTGGACCTTTCTGGAGAAACGAAGTGTTCGCCTTTGCAGTCGGATTCTTACCCTTGTAGGGTTAAGAATTGAATGAATCAGACTGCAACAGCGATTGGAAGAAGGGTCTGCTTTCGAAGCACCTCCCTGCTGTCCAGATTCTTGGTTCATCTTATGATAGAAGTTAATATTCACAGAGGAGATGTGATAAGTATGAATCAAACGAATACGTGGAATAAGGTCGATCAGTATGTAACCGAGCGTCTGCTCCCACATGATGCTGTGCTGGAAAAAGTGCTGTCAGCAAATCAACAAGCAGGATTACCGGCATATGATGTTACGCCGAATCAAGGAAAGTTATTAAACCTGTTTGCTCAAATGCAAGGCGCACAACGAATTCTGGAGATTGGTACACTGGGTGGATACAGTACCATTTGGTTGGCGAGAGCACTACCGGCGGACGGCCAATTAGTCACATTGGAGCTTGACCCCCTTCATGCAAAGGTAGCGCAGGCTAATATTTCACTCGCACAGTTGGATAGTATTGTAGAAATTCGAGTAGGCGATGCTTTGTATCAATTGGCTCAGATGGAAGAAGAGGGCGTACAACCCTTTGATTTTATATTTATCGATGCGGATAAGCCTAATAATCCAAACTATTTAAAATGGGCCCTTCATTTTTCCCGCCCTGGGACCGTAATCATTGGAGATAATGTGATTCGTGATGGCGAGGTCATTAATGAAAATAGTCAAGATCCCCGTGTAATAGGAGTTAGACAGTTCTATGACTTGTTGGCTGAAGAATCGAGAATAACGGCGACGGCCATTCAGACAGTGGGCAGCAAAGGTTACGATGGTTTTGTATTGGGTATTGTAAACAGCTGATGCGTTTCTTCGACTTCCAAAATCATATTTTTATCCATGCGTCCAATCCAATATCCGCTGATGCTCATAGTCTATATTAGAGAAGGCGAAAGGAGGGGGATATATGGGTGCATTAGGAGTTGGCGGAAGTTGTGCAAGTTGTGCAGGATATGGTTTGGGAACTTCTACAGGTGCGATTCTTGTACTATTTATTTTGTTGGTTATCATCAGCTGCGCTTTTATCTAAATAACACCTCCACATAAGTGGAGGATACATACATGAATAAAGAGACATCTCATTTGTAATCAACGTTCCTATCCTTCTTGACTGCAATTAAATCAGTGATTTCTGTTATACTGTAAACAGCAATCATTTAAAAGAGGATGAAGGTGAAGAAGGAATGGTACAACAAGTTCATTGTGATCGAACTTATGAAAGAACTTCTTCTTATAAAGTGGAAATGAAACAGGTGCAACGATATGAAGATTACTAAATATATGTTTCAAGAGGAAGGGTTGCATCGTTTTCTGGGTACATTGGAAGCGCGGATCATGGAAGTGTTTTGGGTATCTAAAGAACTAAGCATTAAACAGATGCATCATCAACTGAATGAAGAGAGTCCCTGTTCGATTAATACCATTATGACGGTCATGAATCGACTATATGATAAGGGACTGCTGCATAAGCATACGGAAGGTAGAGGTCGGACAAAGCTTACTCATTTCAAGGCAGCGTCGACAAAAGAACAATTTCTAGCAGTACAGACGAAAAACGTGACTCGTGGTTTAATTGAAGAGTTTGGTGATCTGATGGTAACACATATGGTTGATGCCATTGATGAGACCGACCCCAATCTTATTCAAACGCTGGAGACAAAACTGCAAGAATTAAAGAGAAGGAATCGATAAATGAGATGTTGGTCAAAGCCTGGCATAGCCATTTACTTTATATATGTTATCGCCGTTTGGATGTTGTTACAGATGTTTATAGCTTTGTCACATCAAATAAGTGATGTTGAATTTAAATCGGGTATTCTATTAAATATAACAAATATGCTGGTAGATGTATGGATAGGACATACGTACTATGAAACACTTTTTGTATTGTTAATAGGTCTTACATGCATACGAATGTTCACCTACATATACAGACAAATCCATGTTTCTCAGCAATGGGGCCAATATGTAAAAGCCCAGATCCACCCCCAACTCACAAAAAAATGGACTGGAAAATATAAAGCCTGGCATACCCCTATTTATGTTATTCGAGAACATCAACCGGTAGCGTTAGCAGCGGGTTTATTGAATCCTAGAATCGTGATCTCCACAGGATTATTGGAAATGCTGTCTTTGCAGGAAATACACGCCGTCCTACTACATGAGTATTATCATTGCTCACAGCGTCATCCCTTGAAGAAATGGTTAGCTGGAATGATTATTAGGAGTATGCCCTATGTGTCTATCTTGAAAGGTTTAGGTCAAAACTACGACATTTGGATTGAGCTGCTGGCTGATCGTTATGTTATCACACAGACCAACTCCACCTATACAATTGGCACAGCACTTTTAAAGCTTGTTCAAGCTAGAAAATTAGCTACCCGCTACCCAGGGGTGAGCTTTTCTGATTCTGCGATCAATTATCGATTGTCACAGCTTATTAATCCAGATCAACCGATTGATATACCCATGGTATCATGGTTATCTGTTTGTTTCTCAAGTATGGTCCTTATCGTTATTTCGATGATCATCATATTTAGATGTGTATAAAGTAAAGAGGGAAAGATCGATGAAGTGGGAGGATACTTGCTCCCGCTTTTTTGTGCACCATAAATATCAATATATGAATAAATGTTGAAATGATCATTTGATTATTGACATTTGAATACAGGTTTAATAAAGTGAGATAAGAAATAAACTACAAACGATAGTTTAAAAGATTATCTGAAATAAATATGTGCTAGAAACCCGCTCCATTATTATAGAATGCATTTTGCTGGTTTTTGCTAAGGAGGTAACTATGTCTATTTTCTATCGAGATATGAATCATGAAAGGATAGGGAGTCGTTGGCTTGAATGGGAAGGTCATCGTAACGAAATAAAATTATTGATTAGCCATACTCTTTCTGATGCAAAAGATCTGGGCCGTGCCATAGTATTAGGGGCGGGTAACTGTGATGATGTAGATCTTCATTTTTTTTGTGATGGTTTTTCACAATTAACTTTAGTAGATATTGATGCGGAATCGCTCCAAGAGGCAATAAACCGCTTAGCCCCTGATCTATCAGAGCGCATCGAGCTTCTGGGAAACGTCGATTTTACAAAGCTAGATCAAGTTGATTTTTATAACAGGCTCACTGATTTATTGGAACAAAAAACAGCGTCTTCAGAATTATGCTCTTTTTTAATACATATCCCCAGTGAAATGTTAGAGTACTCCATATTAAACGAATGGGAAGGTCAATTTTCTGTAGTCATTTCCTCTGCTGTGTATACCCAGATATTTTTTATCCACGTATTAACCTTGTTTGCAGTTCATGTTTCAAACTACACGTCTGAAGAAGTAAGCGCCATACTTGGTGAGCTGAGGGTATTAAGAAACTATATAGTGAAAGCATACAATGATCTTATGATCACTTTGGCGGAAGAGGATGGCTATATTATTGCTTGGTCTGATGTCGTTAAATTTGATGAGATGTCTCCTTTTCCTGAGGAACAATTTTATTCTATTCACAGCGAGGAGGAGCGAATACAGTTTGTGTTTGATATTGCCGGTAAACAAGGTAGAGAGGCAGCTGTAGTGGGGATGCAAGATCTTCATGAAAAACTTATCGATCAAAATCGTCAGTTCGCTTGTTGGATTTGGCCATACAGCTCCAATAGACACTATATTACGTTCGGACTAGCTGGAAGAGTACGAAAAGCTGAGGTCTGAATAGGCGCAGCCCGATTACAGCTAAGGTAGTTCTCGTACCATTAGCGACTGATGTGCAAATTTTTATTGGTACTAAATGGTATTTTTTGTATAATAGAATTGGGGAAAAACTAGCTGCGTTACATATGACATAGAAGGATCGACCCAGCTCGGAATGGATAATTCGAAGCGATAGCTGCTGCTGAAGGCTTGAGGAGGGGAAATGACGATAATGAAAAAAATCGTACTCATTGGCTCAGGAGGCTCAGGTAAATCAACGCTTGCGCGTAAGCTTGGGGATGTTACACAATTGCCTGTTTATCATTTGGATGCCTTGCATTGGAAACCGGGTTGGGTTCCTACGCCTGAAGGCGAGTGGGATCGATTTCAGCGGGAACTCGTCCAGAACGACAAATGGATTATTGACGGGAATTACGGGCGAACACTCGATATTCGACTGTCTGAAGCGGATACCATTATATTCTTCGATTTATCTAGGTGGATCACGACATACCGGATTATTAAACGCAGAATCATGTATCACGGAAAATCAAGACCTGATTTGACAGAAGGCTGTCCGGAGCAGCTGGATTTGCAATTTATTAAATGGGTCTGGAATTTTAGAAAGGAAAAGCGGCCTGCCATTATTGAGAAGTTAAAAAACTATTCAAAAACCAAAAAAATTATACTACTAAAAACACCAGCAGCCGCTGACTTGCTCATTACTCGTTTAAAGGAAAATAAACCTATTGAGAGCAGTATATTATGAGCATCCCAGCTGCTTTTAAAAATACCGGATCGTTGATTCTTCCTCAGTGTATCGACAGTTTAAGTTGTGAGCTTTGATCCGGGGTAGCCCTTGTTTGGATAAAATACTTTTGGGGGGATATATTAAATTAGGAAAGTATGAGCCAGAACAGGAGGATTTTACATGAATGAATTCAAGGGAACCAACAGCGAAGGGCCATCTAAGCCAGGTAGACCAGAATCCGACAGAGCCAAAAGTCCGTTAGACCCACGCTTCCCTGGCTACGATAAAAAATTAGATGGCCCAGTCAGACCGAGTGAGTAAGCGCTGAAAAACATGAGATTTCTAATTTGATAAATAGGGGATGTAAAGATGAAAATAACATCTCTGCTTATCGGGAGGAACATCAGCTGGGTAGCGCTATTTAATCCGGTAATATAGCATGGCAGCAATCAGACGCAGCTTCGGAGTGAATATCTCCGGGGCTTTTTTGTTACAAATGAATACATGTATAGAAGCAAAAAAGCCACCATGGTAGGTGGCCAACAATGAAATTGTGATGCTGTGATATCTCGTACGCAAGAAAAAAGTCCCTATTGTGCTTAGGTTTCCTTTTGAATCAATTCATAAATTTGCTCCAGCAGCTCTATCGTGTGAATCGTATCCTGCATATGGGGTGTGGGAGCGGCGCCGTTCACAATGCTCATTATGAAATGAAACATCTGCTGCTCAAAGCCATAATAAGAATAATTGGACATATTGCCATGATTCGGATTCCACAGGAGCGTATCGCCGCCATCAGCCAGTTTTTCCAGTTGAAACCCGTCCCTTTTTGGAGAGGGTCGATTGTATTCGACACTACGAATATTGTCTACGATCACATTACTGCCAATCCCGGTAATTTCGACTCTTTCCATCGGGTATTCAATTTTTTGCAGGGAGCCTGACTGAATAACGCCAATAGCTCCGGAAACGGTGACGAACGAAATGTTGAATCCTACCCGATGCTCGCTGACCTTAATTGTATCCACATGCAACGATTTGATTTCACCGAGCAGGTATCTGGCTAGATCGATATGATGGCTGACATGATTGAAGAGGAAGAGCTCATCCGATGCGCTCTCTGAACCCTGGAATTTGGACATAAACATCGTGACGGGGCCAAACTCTTCCCTCTGGGTAATCTCTTTGGCCATCATATAAGCAGTTGTGAATCTTTTGTTAAACCGGGTCATCACATATTTCTGTGTGCGGTTTTGCAATTCCAAAAGATCATTTGCTTGTTCCATAGTCAAACATGGAGGTCTTTCCATAAAAACATGGACATGGGCCAGCAAACAATCCTTGGCAATGCTGTAGTGGGAATGAACATCGGCTGGAAAACAAATAACGGCATCCAACTGCTCATTGTGCAGCATCTCTTTATAGTCCGGGTAAACCTTTGGAACGTGATACCTGTCTGTAAATCTATTTAATTCGGCTTCATCGGTGTGGCTTACAGCGGCAAGCTTGAAAGGGATCTGCTTCATGCAGTCATACACGAAGTGATACATCAAATTGCCGCAGCCGATAATAGCAATATTTAATAATTTGTCCATTATAAAGAGACCAGATAGTAGGGCTGATTGGAAAGCTCGACATTTAATCCCGGGTGCATCCACACATCGCCTTCACGATCATGAATTTCAAAGAAATAAATCAAGTCATAAGGCGAGTCAGTATAAGTCGCAGGAACGATTGCGGAGAATGAGCCATCAGCATGTCGGTCCATCTCGACGATAACATAGTGTTCTCCTTGATTGGCGTGACGGTAGTGCAGATTGATCTTAAACCCGGCCGGTGCATCTGAACCAGCAAGCTGCAAATTCAAAGCTTCGCCTTTATGAAGCTTATCTGGTGATTGATGGCTGACAGCGACCCGATCCGATTCTTCTTTATCTTGTAAAAATTTGGATGATAAATTCATTTTTTCTGAAACCTCCGTGCTCACTGCCGACTTACGGACAGCGGAAGCTTTGCTCTCCATAATAGCGAGATCGTCCTCCATCGCTTGCAGGCGATCGGACCAATGCCCTCTGACATGAGGTGTAAAGCCAAAGGCAATGTCAGAGTTATAAATGTCCTTCGAAATGGTGACCAGATGCCTCCATGTATGCGTAGCGGATCGGGTAAGCTCCAATGCTTGTTCCAGCTGCGTCCTGTCGTGGGTTCGCTCGTAGAGTGCATAAGCCAGAGATGCACGGAATTTATCGGCAAAGAAACGCCCAAGATCTATCAGCATCGCCACATCGATCGCAAAGCGGCGAAAGGAAGGAGCCAACGGGTTCTGTGACATACGGATTGCTTGAGATAAGTGCATTTCAGCAGTGTTGGTGAACTGCTCCAGGCGTCCGGCGGTTTCTAGTGGTGAATATTTCCCTTTGCGGAAGCCTTGGGTGATGTCGTCGGCAAATTCGTCTACCCGATAAAACAGCGCCGTATCCAGCGGGCTTGCAGCGCCGAATGTTCCCGGCTTTGGAGTGTCGAAATCATAATAGCTGCTGGCTCCGGTTGCCACGATAGGCAGGTTGGTGTACATTTCCGGCCAGTATATCACATTCGCGGCAGACGGAAGATGCGCCACGGTGATAAGCGGCAAAATTCGGCTGGAATGTGCAAGGGCATGCTCATACGAAGAAGCGGCCTGACCGAACTCGCTGTTCAGGTAACGCTGCCAGGAGGCAGGATTCGCATCCGGGTTATACAATAAACGTCCCCATAATCGGTACGTATACTTGTATTTAAGCCAATCGCGACCCTGCAGCTGCAGGTCAGGCTCCAGATATTGCTCGCGTCCGCCTTCCCGGCCCGATCCTTTGCGACCCTTGAACGTTAACGGCTCGCATAATTCAATGCCTTGGCTGCCGCTAAAGCTGGAATAACGGCCATAACCGGCAGCGATGGCCGGATCACCCCAAAGCAGAAGTTTTTGCGTTCCGGGCCAAAGCCTGAACAAGATGCCGACCTGACGATCCTCTTGCAGATAATCCGCATAGCCATATCGTGTAAATCTGCGTGATAACTGCGTAATGGATGACATACTCATCGTCTGGTCAACCGGCTGGAAAAATTCGGCATCGCGGATTGCGGCTTGATGATAGGAGGGTCCCATATGCTCAGCCCAATATTTGGGTGACAAGTAAATTGGCTGCTCTGTACTTAAAGCAACCTTCAGCAGCTCATCATTCACTCCTTTGGCATGCATATCGATTTCTACCCGGCGTCCAGCATCCTTCGTTCCTTCCATAACAACACGCCAAAATTCATAAGCAGGCTCTGGAATGCCCCCCTCATAATGGACGCGGAACGTAAGTCCATCGATAGCCGGGAAATCCTTCAGCAAAATACGGATCGCCTCGCGGCAGTATTCGGCATGGTTGTCAGGATTGATTCCTTCAATCGTATAATTCTGATTGGGGCTTTCTGTGAAAATATAGGAATGATTCCACAAGCCGAGCTGAAATTGCAATCCCCTGCGCTTGGCTTCATCCCCGATATAGCGGAGCATGACCCAATTCCTCTGCTTTTCCTCATTAGGGAGCTCCTTAACCTTGATATCATAACCGGGAACATCAAACAGGAAAGGGTAGCTGAAGCAAAAATAGTTATCATGAACATCCGGGTCATGGCCATAATCGTAGCCCATGCCCAGCGCAAGACTGAATCTATTGAACCGCTGGGTAATGAGTTCGGTCAAATATTCATCCCAGAACGATTTGTCATAAAACCATGGCTTATCCTCCGGTTCGCATGAGAATAACCGTGTGATGCTTCTGATCGCATTGGCCGGCTTGTCAGTAAACGACTCTATGGAAAGCAGCTCTTCGATAACATGGGAGCTGTGCTGAATACGGTCTGCCAGCTCCAGTATGGCATAGATCAAACCGCGGGCGTCCGAGGCGGATACAACAATCACGCCACTAGATGCGGCAACAGCAAACGATTCCGCTTCAGCAGGCAAGCTGAGGTTGGTGGCCTTAAGCGCCGAATGGACAAGCTGCGAGTCCGGTCCGACAATGACGATCTTCACGGCAGCTTCAGGCGTGTCATTGAATGTTTTCGCAAGGGCTGCGCTTACCTGACGGCTTGCTAAAGCTGCAGTTAATTGCTCTACTGCCCACATGATTGAAGCATGTGAGGTGAATGGGTCCTGGTGATCGTGTACAATTGCGACTGTGGGTACGGAATCAGTGTTAGACATCTCGTTTGACAAAGTCATTCTCTCCTTTGGTGCTATTTATTGGGGCAGCGAGATCATTTTGATGCAAACCG
The DNA here is from genome assembly GCF_900114475.1 of Paenibacillus sp. 1_12. GTDB lineage: Bacteria > Bacillota > Bacilli > Paenibacillales > NBRC-103111 > Paenibacillus_S. Next base: position 143,777 of record NZ_FOTE01000004.1, read on the forward strand.
GCATCGGCATTTCTATGCTATGACCTGTAGGCTGCAGCAGTCCGGTTTGACGGTCTACAGCAAATGCGACAACATTGTCCGTATCCTGGTGAGCGACGAATAAATAGCTGCCTGTCGGGTCGATGACAAAACTCCTCGGCGCTTTTCCTCTCGTCGGCTCATGGCCCACGAGCTGAAGCTCGCCCGTATCGGGTTGGACTGCATAAATGACGATGCTGTTATGCCCACGATTCGAACCATACACAAACGTGCCGTCCGTATTTACATGCACATCGGCACAGCTGTTGCGATCTGTATAGTCGGCGGGCAGCGTGGAGAGTGTTTCCTTCAGCTTAAGAACACCCTCGGATGAATCATAGTCGTAGCTCATCAACGTGTTGCTCAGTTCATTGATGACATAGGCCCAGCGTTCGTTAGGATGAAAGGCAAAATGACGTGGACCTGAACCCGCTGCTACTGAGACCATTGGAGCGATACCAGGTAATAATTTCCCGTCGGTGTCCAGGAGGTAAGCCCGCAATTGATCGGCTCCATACTCGGCGGCAACCGCGAAGCGGCTGGCAGGGTCCAATGTTATGGAATGGACACGAGGTCCTTGTTGGCGCGTTGGATGAATACTGGAGCCAGTATGCTGGATGAAATCAGTCATGGCTCCCAGTCTGCCATCCTCTTCTATAGTCAGGACGCATATGCTGCCATCCCCAAAATTGCCTGCAAGCACGAATTTACCTGTCCGATCTACAATCAAATGGACAGGCTTGGAGCCGCCCGAGGGCTGCTGATTCAAATAAGTCAGCTGCCCAGTGCGGGAATCAATGGTGAAGGCGCTTATCATGCCTTCGCCCTCAATCGTATTTGCTGCATATAGATACTGCTGCGTAGGATCAACAGCCAAATAAGTAGGATTGATGCCGGCCGCAGTCGTACTGGAATATTCCATTTCACCGGTGGATGGATTCATGCGATAGACGTAGATGCCTTCACTATTACTGTCGGTTTGCGTTCCGATATAAGCAAATATTGTTGATTTCGGTTTCATAGTCGTTGTCCTCGTTTATTATGATTTGAGAATGCCTAAACCTTCTTCCAGGGATTCAGATACGCTGTCCGCCAGTTGAGCCGTCAGCCCCCCATCCACGACAAGCGCATGACCCGTAACGAATGAAGCGTCATCGGAAGCAAGGAATAGAGCAGCCAATCCGGCTTCGCGCATCGTTCCCGGTCTTCCCAGCGGGTAAACAGCTTTTTGACGGCGGACCTCCTCTGGATATTTTTCCAGAAAATCGATCTTTCCTTCGGTTACGATTCTACCTGGGCAGATGGAGTTTACCCGAATGCCGTACTTTCCATAATCCAATGCCATTTGACGGGTTAGATTAATGATTGCGGCTTTGGCGGCGTCATATGAAGCATGCCGTCTGCCACCGAGAAGCCCGTGTACCGAGGCCGTATTGATGATCGAGCCTCCGCCTGCCTTGATCATGCCCGGCAGTGCATATTTACTGCCCAGAAAGACGGCTTTAACGGAAGAAGCGAATACCTGATCCCAATCGTCTTCTTCCTGCTCAAGAATGGAAGCCGTGTGTCCTTTATAGGCATTGTTCATCAAAATGTCCAACTGGCCATGCGTTGAATAAGCATGTTCGATTAGCTGCTTCAAATCCTCGCTTTTAAATACGTTGGCCTTAAAATAACTGGCCGAACCTCCATTAGCGATGATTCCGTCAGCGACCTGCTGACCTAAACCCTCGCGGCCCCCATCGTCATTCACGATCACATGAGCGCCTTCTTCGGCAAATACCTCGGCGCTTGCTCTTCCGATACCTGAGGATGATCCGGTAATAATGGCAATTTTATCCTTTAATCTTTTTCCCATGTTCAATTTCCTCCTACAAGTTTGATAACCGCCGCCACACCACAAAACGGATCATTATGCTAGTTTTTAATTTTTTCTTTATACAAATCGTTTAATTCTTTCAGGTGCTTTTGATAGCTCGGATCATCCTTGAAGCCTTTTACAAATTTATCCCAATCATCCATGCTGTTTTTGCCGATAATAACGTTGGTTTCCATATCATTAATCTTTTTGTTCCAGTCTGCGCTTTTTTCCAAAGCGGTCGGGGTGACAAGACCGAGTCCTGGATTAGGGATCGAAACCGTTGCAATTTTATCAACCAGTTTGTGATTATATTCTTTGGTTTCCGGTGTCATGCCAGGCAAATCTGCTTTGACATATTTATCGAAATAGCTGGAAACCCATTGTGCGGATGTATCAAAAGCATAACCTTTTTTCTTGCCTTCTTCTGTCTGGGTAATATCACCGGCAGCGCTCTCATTATAGTCAGTCCCTTTAATGCCGTAAGCGACAAGATTGTAGATTTCCCGGGTTGCTGTGTAATCGTAGATTTCAAGAATTTTCTTTAATTTTTCCTCGTTTACTTTTTTGTTGATCATAAAAATTCCGAATGAACCCGGTGCGGCTTCCATATAAACCTTTCCGTCCGGAGCAGCAGGGAACAGGTAAGGTACGATTACGGCTTTTGGATTTACCTTTTTGAGATCGTCTGTATACAGGTGACCATCGTAGGTATTGGTAAAGCCCATGCCCGCTTTGTCTTGGGTCATGAAATCGCGAATCTGGCTGACCTGCAGGAGCGGCAAATCTGGAACCATAACGCCATTCTTGTTGGCTTTGTTCCAGAAAGCGAGTGCATCCTTCATTTTGGGATTAAAGAAGCTCGGCTGCAGCTGACCGCTATCATCCACATAATGCTGCTGTCCATTGCCAAACATCGATATGAAATAGGAGGATATGTTAGGTGTTCCATGGCCGACAAAGCCGTACGTATCATTTTTTCCGTTGCCGTCGGGATCATTCTTAGTGAACGCTTCCATCACATTATAAAACTCATCCATCGTCGTAGGAGCTTTAAGACCCAGCTTATCTAACCAATCTTGGCGTATTAACAACGCCTGCTGTCCATCGATGGGACGAACGCGGGGGATGCCCATCGTTTTACCTTTGAAGGCGACATTTTTATAAATTTGCGGAGGATAAGCAGCCAAATTCGGATAGTTTTTAATGTACGAGGTTAAATCCCAAAAGGCGCCCTGATTCGTTGCGTTGGCAAAGGTTTGCGTGTTAATATCCCAAACCAGGGTCACATCAGGAAGATCGCCAGCAGCTAACATGACATTTAATTTGTCCGGATAATTGTTAGCGGGAACATAAGTCACATTGATTTTGACATTGAATTTGGCATTTATTTGCTTAAGGCTCTCCAGGTCGTTGCTTGGCGCTGAGTTGTAAGTCGTTGTCATTATATTAATTTCCATCGGCGCTTTCGAGCCTTTATCGGCTGCAGGAGCTTCCGAAGTACTCGAAGACGTTGTTGTGGAACTGCAGCCTGCAAGCAAAACTATGGCTGCCATCGTGCCTATATTCGTATTTCTTAGCCAATTTTTCATCTACATAGACCTCCTTCATATTTTGGAGCGTTTTTCTTATGTGATGTCTGGATGTACCACCGGAATGCTCTGGCAGCTTCTGGCCCTAATCTTCTCGATATGCCTCACTCCTTTCCATGCAGCTTGTGTCAGCCTTTAACGGAGCCGACCATCATCCCTTTAACGAAATACTTTTGCAAGAACGGGTAGACGATGATAATAGGCAGGGAAGCAACGACTACAGCGGACATTTTAATGGTCTCCGGCGGCAGCATCTGCTCACTCTGCAGCATTTGCGCTACGGCAGGATCGCCTACCTGTGTCGATGCTTGAATAAGCAGCATTTGCAGCACAACCTGCATGGGGCGAAGCGTATCCTTGTTGATATAAAGGACAGCGTTAAAATACGTATTCCAGTAGGCAACAGCGAAAAACAGTCCAAAGGCTGCTATCGCCGACAAAGAAACAGGCAGGATGATCCGGAAAAACACGCCGATGTCTGTACAGCCGTCCATCTTGGCTGACTCCTCCAGCTCCTCAGGGATTTCCTGATAAAAGCTTTTCATCAAAATGACATACCAGGCGCTGGTCAGCACAGGAAGGATAAGCGCCCATACGGTATTAATGAGTCCGAGCTCCTTGACGAGCAAATAGTTCGGAATCATGCCCGGATTGAACAGCATTGTAAACAGAATACCCATCATGAGGACTTTCTTCAGTCTGAATTTTTTGCGTGATAAAGAATAAGCAAGTCCACTCGTCAAAATGAGACTGCAGCCGGTTCCGATCACAGCAAGAAAAAAACTGATGCTGAGCGAATTCAAAAAAGTTCGGGTAGATAAAATGAACTTGTAAGATGCGAGGCTCCAATGCTCGGGAATAATCACGAGTGCCCGAGTTTGAAATTCGACCGGGTCGGTAAAGGAAACGAGTATGACGTACAGAAAGGGCAAAAAGGTTGATAATGAGATAACGGCAAGAATGAAGTAGTTAAAGGTGTCGAACACCCGTGAAACGAGATGCTGTTTCATTTAGTAGACACCCTCTTCCCCGAACTTTTTGGCAAGGCGATTGGCAGAAACGACGAGAATCAAGCCGACAACTGATTTGAATATACCGACGGCTGTGGCGAAGCTAAACCGACCGTTTTGAATGCCTACCCTATAAGCATAAGTATCGAACACATCGGCGACCTCCGTCACGGTAGAGCTGGACATCAAGTAGATATGCTCGAAGCCGATATCCAATACCTGACCCAGACGAAGAATCAGTAAAATAATAATTGTTCCTTTGATCCCAGGGACGGTTACAGACAACGTTTGTCTCCAGCGGTTCGCACCGTCCATCCGCGCCGCTTCATACAGCTCAGGATTGATGCCAGCTAAAGCAGCGAGGAAAATAATCGTTCCCCAGCCTGTTTCCTTCCATATGGTCTGAGCCGTCAGCATTGCCCAGAAGGTATCGGCATTGGTGAGAAAATTAATCGTATGCCCGCCGGACTCCGTGATCAGCTTGTTAACGATTCCGCTTCCGCTCAGCGTCAGGAAGCAAATGCCCACGATCACGACCCAAGAAAGAAAATGCGGCAGGTAAATCGCGGTTTGAACCCACTTCTTGAATGTCAGATTTTTCAGCTCGTTCAGCAGCAGCGAAATAATAATCGGCATCGGAAAAAAGAAAGCAATATTCAGAAAACTGATGGCTATCGTGTTGCGAAACAGCAGCCAGAAATCAGGATTCGTAAAAAAGCTCTGAAAATGTTTAAGTCCGACCCATTCGCTTTTGAGCAGTCCTAAATAAGGGGAGTACTCAGTAAAAGCCAACGTCAACCCCCACAAGGGAACATATTTAAAAATAATGAAAAACAGCAAACCCGGCAGCGCGAGTAGATACAAATATTTTTCTTGTTGAAACGTCTTTTTCCAGCTCTTTAACCAAAGAAGAAATGAGCTGTAGGATTTCGTATCCTTCCTCGGCTCGGGCAAATCCGTTAACTTGGGAGATAGAGTTGCTCTTTGTTGATTAGGCAATCTGCTCATCCTTTCTATGCATGTTTCGATGGGGCATGTATTGATAAATTGAATTGTATGCGGTTCTCGCCAAGTCAACAATAAGCCATTTGTGAATGCTCTTTATGTGCCGCATGTAAGGGTAATCACAAAAAGAGTATTGTACGGGCAAATGAAAAACCCGCATTCAGCAAGGGTTTAGACCTTTTGAATACGGGTTGCGAATCTAGGTGAAGTCCGCTACTCTCCTTCCTCGCGATATTGTCCGGGGGTGATTCCTACATTTTTTTTGAATACACGGATAAAGTTTTGAGTGTGGAGGTAGCCCACCTCTTCTGAAATATCGGAAACTGGAATGTTTGATTCACGCAGCAGCTGCTTGGCCCGCTCAATTCGAACCTGTGTGACGTAATCGCTGAATGAGATTTGCTTGAATTTCTTGAACAACTTGCTGAGATGTGTTCGGCTGATTCCGAAGCTGCGTGCACATTGATCCTGGGAAATATCCAAATGATAATTTTCCTGAATGAAGGCGATCACCTTATCAATAATGTGCTCGTGCTTCACAAAAGTTTTATTGTGTACGATTGTTACGATTGGGGTAATGAGCTTCTGTAGAAACCAATGATTCAAATCATCCATGTTTTGGAATTTACGCAGATATTCGTAGGGCTCCTCACCTTTATACAATGTATCCAGATCGATACCGAGCAGATACATCGTCCGAATCGTTGTGCCGAGGAGCTGCGTGTACGACATTTGAATGACTTTGGTCATATTGGTTGCGCTTACGACATATTTGGAAAACTCATCAAGCATTCGCTCTGACTCTTCGAGGTCTCCCTGCTTCAAGGATTCCTCATAATGCTGCTCCAGCTCGATCGGGTACCGAAAGCTTTCGCTTGCTTTCAAGAAGTCATTCTCGGGGTCGATAACCTGCTCTCCTCCCACTACAAGCCGGGAATACAAGGCTGAAACCGCCTGATGATAGACCTGGGGCAGATCGCGGATTTCGCTAGTTATAGCTCCAAGACCTGCAGTTACCGGCAGCCGCAAATAATCCGTCAATACGCCTCTGACGTCTTCCACAAATGCCTTCACTAAAGCTTTCCATTCCGAAGTCCTTGCGTTGATTGACTCTTCATCGACTAACGCATGATTCCAAAGCAGTACGGCGATCTGATCATTCAACAGATTGATGGTAATTCCATGAAAAACACGTTCATTGGCATGGACGAGATCCGTAATGATGTTTTTCATAGCAAAAATGATGAGATCTCGATCCTGATCGGAAAATTTACCCTTTCCGGGAGTACTTGGATCGTAAGTCAGTATGAAAATAGCAAATTGAGCCTGCTGTGGAAGACCATAACGCTCGAAAAGGCTCCCCAGCTCACTCGGTGTATAATACAAGTAATTACCCTGCAGCATCTGCATCACGAACGATTCCTGAATAATGGGCAGCTGATGGGACAATTGATCCTGCAGCTGCCTTTTTTCGTCCTTTAATGCCAGCCAGGTCTGCTTGACATAACCGATCTCATCCTCGTCGAGTTCGTTGCCTGCAGAATCCCGCTTCATATGTGTCATCAGATTAGCAAGCGGCCTGTACACCCATTGGGTACCCAAAAAAGTGAAAACGAGCGCAATCAGCAGTACAACGGCAAGCACTGCCACCGTAATGACCCCAATTCCGGCTGATTTGGCATTTAACTCTTCGACCGGAATCAGATCGATATATTTCCAGCCGGTATAGGAAGAAGTAAGTGTAGTCACCAAATAATCGCGGTCATTCCAGTTGTAATTGAGCTTGTGCTCGGACACGTTTTTTTGCTGAAGCAGTTCAAGGAGCTGGGAAGGGAACGCGGAAGCGGAGGAGGAGGCGACCGTTTTTCCATCTTTATCGACTATTGCAATCGTTTGCCCCGGGTAAACTACCGAACGCTGGAGAGCATCCTGGAACAGCTTTTCATCGATACGGATAAGCATCAGGCCAACTGGACTCAGAGCCTGCAGCGGCAGCCTGCAAATAAAGGTAACTCCCTTGGCTGCATCATTTGCCCGAATGTGAAATACGGTGTTTTTCCACTGAAATTCCTTAGGGGATGTCATCACCTCATTCAGCCTGTTGCGATCATAGATGGGGGCTATTTTAAATAAACCGAAGGAGGAGGACAGCAGATAATTGTCCTTCACATACATCGAAATATCCAAAATGAGCTTATGGTTGTTTTGAAAGGTTGAGAAAAATTGTGCAACCTGCATATTAAATTCATATTCATTATCCTTGATTCCCCGCTGCAGTGCCTCATTGCCAAAAAGAGGATGAAACAGCAGCTGCAGTGTGCTGTCCTGGATGTTCTGCAAATCCCGGTCAATGGTTGTGGAGGTATTCTCCAACAGTTGAACATGCGCACGGTTTACTTCATTTTGCAAGGTTGAAGCTGAGAACAGGTAGCTGCTGATACCTACGATTAAGGTGGGCAGGACACCAACAGCCAAGGTTAACATGATCATACGTTGAAGCAAGGTAGTCTTTCTCCCAAATATCCGCTTGATTTTCAAGTTGCCCCTCCTCAGGTAGGTCTTAAAAATAATCGAATGAGTTTTTAAATATCAGATACGCGTGATTACTTATGAACAATGTTCATTATACAGAACTATGTAGTGTATTTAAAGAACCTGAGTGCTATAATCACCCGAAAATTTTTGAACTGCTTGATGATTCGGCTACGCTAAAGGGAGGCAGGATGGCATAGCAATACCTGATGCATGATTAATATCTCGTTAACTATTTGTTGTGAGCTGATAGGGATGAGTCCTTCTAATATCAGAAGATATGCAAATTGGAGGAAGCGAGGATACTGCAGCTGGAGACCGAGCAAAAAGTGAATGAGATTGCCTTGTAGGATTGGTCACATATTGGATGAATATGCATAATATTCGTACATTTGGATAATCTATAACCGTTATAACAGACGGATGGGTGAATAGAATCATGGATAAAAGTATCGGTAAAATAAACTTCTTACAGGTTTGCATGATTCTTATGCTGATGAACGGGCTTATGAACCATGTGGTTGTGAACCCCATGCTTCTAGAGGCGTCTGGGAGGGATGCCTGGATCTCTGTTTTATTAGCAGGCGTATTGTTTCTTCCATGGTGTGCTCTACTGGTCATCTTTATGAAAAAATCGGGACAAAAGAAGCTTCAGCCTTGGTTAGCGAGCAAGACCAACTCAATAATATCGTGGATGCTTGTCATTCCCATCTGTGTGCAGTTATATCTGATTGGGGGAACCACTGTCCTGCACACCGCAACATGGACCATTATTAACAACTTGCCGAACACCCCCAAATTTGCTCTGGTTCTCGCTCTATGCCTGGTAAGCTTGTACTACGCCATCTCCGGTATTCGTATGATAGCGATCAGTGCGGGGATTTTATTACCCATGGTGATTGCATTGGGGTATTTTGTGAGCTTCGCCAATATGCCCAAAAAGGATTTCACCTTGTTACGACCGGTTTTGGAGTATGGGTGGCAGCCTGTCATTCACGGCATGCTTTATGCAGGAGGCGGCTTCATCGAGCTGGTGATGATCATTGCGATTCAGCATCGATTGAAGTCCAGTGTTCGTCCATGGCAGCTGATGATACTTGCTGTGGTGATGGTCTACATTACAGTTGGCCCCGTTATAGGCGGAATTACGGAATTTGGTCATAAAGAAGCCACAAAGCAGATGGAATCGCCTTACGAGCAGTGGCGCTTAGTAAAGCTCGGCAATAATATTGAGCATGTTGATTTTTTATCCGAATTCCAATGGCTAGCCGGAGCCGTTATACGAATCAGCTTCTCACAGCTATTAATAGGAGAGCTATTACCTATTCAAAGATTGAAAAAACGAAGTCTATTTATGCTATGTATTACTGTTAGTTATATAGTACTAACGATGCTTCCTTTGGAAAGCTATTCCGTTTATGTATGGATGTATCAATATTATATGCCGATCACCTTCATCATGGGTTTATTCATATCGCTAGTTTGCCTTACCATTGCAATCATTTCCAGAAAGTCCAAGGAGGAAGCTCTATGAAAGGGAATAAGCTCGAACTGTCAGAAAGCTGGAGTGAGTCCAAACTTAAGGCGTTATTTCCTCACTCCGCGGACGTTCAGATCCATAGCTTTCGATTGGAGGACGATGGTTGTTCTGAGGTTATTCTCATTTACAGCGAAGGCTTGTGCGACACCACTCAAATTGGAAGGGTTGTTCTTCCAGAGCTAAAAAATCTATATCGCCAGAATGGGTTCTCTGATTTATCCGGGAACAACGTATATGGTACCTTGCCCATACATCCATTAGAGGCGGAAACTTCACCCATAGAAATAGCCGAATTCGTTTTTCAAGGAGATCTTCTGCTGCTGTTTCCCCAAACGGATGCGTTATTTAGAATGTGTATTGGCCATCGTACAGAGCGTACTCCTGAAGAATCAAGCACAGAAATATCTATAAAAGGACCCAAAGATGGATTTATAGAAGATATCATGGTCAATGTCGCACTGATTCGTAAACGGATTCGCAGCAATTCCCTCTGCTATGAAACCTTTATTCTGGGAAGGCGAACAAGAACAAGAGTCGGTTTGTTATATATTAATGATATTATTTCACCCGAAGTGTTGAATGATGTGAAAAAAAGACTTAATAAAATAGATATGGATGGAGTTTATAGTATAAACCAGCTTGAAGAAATGATAGTTGATTCCAAGTATTCGATGTTTCCTTTGCTCGATTACAGTGGTCGGCCTGATAAAGCGGTCAGCAGTTTATTGGCAGGAAGATTTGTCATCATCGTAGATGGAAATCCCATGATATTAATTGGACCTACTAACTTTTGGCTTCTATTAAAATCGCCTGAAGATTTATATTTCAGCTTCCAATACATATCGTTTGCCCGTTTGATCCGTATATTCAGCTTTTGCATATCTATTATGCTGCCTGGTGTATGGGTGGCGCTGTCTGCTTTTCATCAGGATCAGATTCCATTTCGGCTAATGGCAACCATTGCATCGGCACGTATCGGTCTCCCCTTTTCAGGACAAGCTGAACTGCTAATACTTTTAGTGCTGCTGGAAATCTTTAGAGAAGCCGGACTTCGTTTACCGAACGCTATCGGGCAGACATTGACTGTTGTTGGTGGATTAATTATTGGCGATGCAGCCATTCGAGCAGGTCTGGTTTCTCCAAGTGTCGTTGTTGTCGGTGCCATATCAGCTGTTGCGGGAACTACATTGGTCAGTCAATCGATAGCGGCAACGGTGAGTTTTCTCCGATTTTTCATGTTTATGATGGCTTCATTTCTGGGGATGTACGGGCTGATTCTCGGGATTGTACTGATTATAGGATATATGAGCCAGCTTCGTTCCTTTGGTGTTCCCTATATGTCGCCGATTTCCCCTCCGCATTTCAAAGAAATGATAGGGGCTATCTTTCGACTACCCTGGAGCAAGTATAAAGAAAGACCTGAAACGTTAAATACTGTAGATTCGGACCGGCAAGGGGAGGATTAGCGTGGCTGCAAGCATAAAATGGGTTCTCATACTCGCTCTGCTCCTGCTGGAGTCCGGTTGCTGGGATTCCAAGCCCATTCAAAATATGGTCTATGTGACAGCTATTGGTCTTGATTATCAGGAAGGCAATTTTATCGTTCATGTACAGACTTTGAATTTCATAAATGTGGCAAAGATCGAAAATTTCGAAATTGGAAAAAATGTGCCGGTATGGATAGGTATCGGAAAGGGGAAAACGGTCAGTGAGGCTTTAACATCGATTTATGCAACCTCACAGGTAAAAGTATATTGGGGCCATGTTAGAGCGATCGTTTGCGGTGAAGGTATCATTAACAATCAGGATGCCTTTGCTGAAGCTTATGATGCCATAAACCGTTATCGTGAGGTACGATATAATATTTTGTTGTATGGCACGAGAGAGCCGATGTCCAAGATCCTCACACAAAAATCCATATTTAATCTATCTCCATTAGAGTCCATCCTCGATACCCCTGAAGACAGCTATTCCCAAAGATCATCTATTCCTCCCCAGTATGGTTACAGGATTATTGCGGAATTAAACGAGCTGGGTCAAACGGCATTGCTCCCGTCACTGTCAACTGACGACAATAGCTGGACAGAGGATCAGAAGAAAAAAGCCATGTTTAAGGTAGACGGAGCTTTCATGATCTATGATCATAAACTGAAAGGTTGGTTTTCCGAAGACGATCTCAAGGGTGCCAAATGGCTTCAGAAAAGAATGAAGCGTTCAATCATCCAAATTCCCGGTAAAGGGGAACCGATCGCAGCATTAGTCTTGAAGCTGCCTAAACAACGTATAGAACCGTACCTTGAAAAAGGAGAATTGCGATTTAATATAACTATTAATGTTCGTGCTTATGTAGATGAAATGGTTCAGGAAGCCTCTATAAAAAAGATGGAACAGGAAGCGGAAGCGGTGGTACGAGACCAAATAAAATCAACTTATCTAAAGGGGGTATCGCAGCAGACGGATCTGCTGAATTTGTTAGATGATCTGTATAAAAAGAAATATCCAATCTGGCGAAGCTTGCACGATGATAACCAGTTGATTTTAAAAGAAGATACCTTGAACAAAATCGATGTACATGTAACACTTACCAACACAGGTACCTATAAAGGAAAGAAGAATTGAATAGACACGTTTAATGACAAGCGCATTGGCGAGAAAATGTGGATTGATCTGACTTTTAAGCGCTCCGTACTGGGCTATTTTTTGCTGAGAAGTTCTTATGCAAAGGAAGATTGTATACGATGAAAGCATACGAATTAGACAGGTTCGTAGGCATTACAAATGCGATGTGATCAAATAAAGCCGAAGCTCCTTGTTTAATAAGGATTCTTCGGCTTTATTGGTTGATTTTAAATTACTTACCCGCTGCTGTAACAGCCTTTTTAATGGCAGTAGTCGCTTGCTGTTGGAATAGAGAACGCTCTTGTGCTGACCAGTTACTGTCGATATAGTCCGTATCATTTACCCATAAAATCCAAATGCGTGCAGCCAGTTCATCTGCTGAACTACCTGTAAGCTGTGACAGACTGCCACCTTGTACATAGGCGTTCTTCAAATCTTCATAATCCAAATCCTCTGTATCGACCACAAGATAAGTATCGTTAAAGATGGTTTCTAGATGTTTGTTAATAAATGCGTCAACATCAGACTTGGAACCATTTGCTGTATTATTGATGCTATAGGGCGTTGAAACAGCGGATGCAATCGACTGCTTAGCCCGATCTTTCAAATCTGCTGCCTCTTCAGTAGTTAGCAGATTTCCCTGAGCTGCCGAATCAATTTCTTGTACAATCGGTCTAAGCAAGGCATTTGTTAATAATTGTTGATCGAGATGAGTAGCATTTGCAAGTGAGCTTCCTTGAAGCAGACGGTCACGAATATCGATATAATCTTCTTCGGACAGAACTGCTGCGTCCGATTCCAACTCTTTCATATATTTATCCATAATGGCATCATAGCTAAAGCTGTTTTTAACAACGGGGGACTGGTAGCCGGGTGTGGATAAGGCGACTTGAATACCGTTGTATAAATCAGATTTCAAAGTGTCTAGCTGCTCGTTAGTCACTGTATAATTTTGCAAAGTATTAGATAAATCCTGATCTATGGAAGCTCTCAGCTTTGATGACAATAATGCATTATCCAGACCGGTTGCTTGGGCTAACGTCTGTCCATGGAGTAAGGCATCATGAATATCCATAGAGTCCTTATCCGAAAATGTAATTGCCATATTCATCAGATTGTTTAAACGATCTGTTATGTATTGTTGTCTATCCAAGGGTGCTTTGACTCTTTCGATGAATGATGATTCATCGTCATCCGCGAATGCTTTTGGGGCTAAAGTAAGGGCACCACTAAATAGTAAAGCTGTAGAAAGTATTGCAGCCATCCATGGTTTTCTGTTTTTCATTTTAACTCCACCTTATCTCTATAGTTTTTCTTTAAACATTTCGTCTACGAAATGTTTCTGTACGAAATATAACATTTTACTCATGAATTGTAAATAGTATCTAAACAATAATAAGTGAATAAAGTTTGAACAATAAGCAAAAAAATAAGATGCTAATTCATCGTACACAAAAGCTAACTAATTATTGCTAGAGTGCTCATAATGTTCTACAATATGTTTTGAAGTAACTAACTTCTATGTAACGTAGAGCGGCGCAAGGATATGTAGAGCGCGATGTTAGAGATCAAAGAAATCGTCGGCGCCAATGTCCCCATTAACGACAGCAACGTTTGTTTCGTGCAGGAATTAGGCTTCATTGTGATAACGCTTTCAAAAAAGGGGATAAGAAATAGGTATGCGCATGGACAGCATGTTATCAAACAAACCAGTGGTAAAGCTTATGCTGTTATTAGGAGGTCTTGGTCTATTACTGCTTGTAGCTAGCAATGTGTTTCATATCGCTTCATCTAAGCTGACGCACTATGAAAAAAAAGAGAAAACGATCAAAGTCCTAAAGCAAGTGAAGCAGGCAATGGACAATGAAATTAAGCATATCAATCGGGTATACCTGCGAATTTCTTCTGACCCGGTAGTACAAGATTATCTGTATGCCCAGAAGCCAGCATCGTTTGACCAAAGATCTACAGAAGAGCTTGTGATGAAGAGCTTAAACAAGTACAAAGCTGCCAATCCGTCGATTCTGGATGTATACATGTATGTAAAAAGCAGTCAGTCGATAGTGAGTACACAAGCTGTTGAAACACCTGAACATTTTTTTTCCAATCAGCTGTACCATTCCATGGAGTATGCAACCTGGCAGCAGCTTCTCAAATCCTACCAGAATAAAAACTACCTTTATCTCGGACAAGCTTCCAAGGATAGCTTCAAATCACCCTCGCTGGCTCTTTTTCAATCGTTACCACTGACAGACCCGACTGGGCCCGATGCGACGATAGTCATTGTCTTCAAGCCGGATTCTTTACAATCCATATTGGATACTGTCGATCCCGATCTCCGAGGCACCGTCATGATCACGGATAAATATGATGAGGTTTTACTATCTTCCCAAGCAAGAAAAGCCCCCGATGCAGAAGTGCTGGATGAAATGATCGGCGATAGTGGAGTTCAATACATGAATGAAAATGGAATTAAGGTAGTCCTGTTTTACCTGAAATCGACTAATCCCCAAATGACATATATAACTATTATTCCTGAGCATCTGCTGGATAGATAGTTCAGAAACCATATATTGCGCGAGGGATTGTATTAAAAATTCCGTGAGAAGGATGTGGTGAGTGGGGCACTACGCGGCCGAAGTGTTCTTCCGATCGCTGTTATTTATGGATTTCCTGATTAGATAAAACATGTATCGGTAGAAATCCATGAACAAAGGCGAACGCTCCGCTTCTGCAGAACACCACGGCCGCTCCGCTGGGTGCTCACTAAGCTATTATCAAACTTGTATGCGGTTAACGTAGAAGCGTCCATTTGCTCTTGATAAGAGCTTTGGACGTTTTTTTATGTAACACAGGGTTCAAGTACTCAGGTTAGAGGTCTCGATAAAAACTTATAGCTGTTACAGCAACTTCGGACAGCTCAGAAGCGTTTATTAAATAAAGCCATAAAACATCAATAATGGAAAAAGGAGTGATTTATTTGAACAAAAAAATGTTTACCCTAGGTTTGAGCATCGGCATCCTGTTTGCCGGTGCAACGACAGTTTTCGCGGCAGATGCCGTGAGAGCAGTTTTGTTTCCTATTCAAGTATTCATCAATCAACAAGCTCAAGTGCTGCCTAAGGAAAGTCCGATCCTGAACTATAACAATCAAACCTATGTACCTCTCAGATTTTTATCCGAAAAGCTTGGGAATCAGGTCGTATTCGAGCAAGGTGCTACGGATGAGCAAAGTAGAATCACCCTTGATTCATCCATTATCCCTTCTACCGACAAAGGATGGCACCTAACCTACCTGATGAAACCTGGAAATCATAGAGATTCTCCTCTCTCCATGATGCTCAGCATAAAAGAATCCAATCCACAGGAAAATACACCTCTGGAAGAACGTAAATATCAATTTGGTGCTTGGATTTACAATGTTAGCGAAAAGCCCATTATGCTGGTCAGCGGGTTCAAGATTGATTTGGAAATCATAAAAGCAGATGGACCCGGAAATAGGGAGGTTTTATGGGTAGGCTCGATAACGCATTCGCCTGACAAAGAAACTCCAAGCCATTTCGACGGGCTGCCGCTTCCCGGTACGAATAATAATTTCATTTGGGGCTTCCAATCACCCGTCTGGAGCTGGGATGGTAAGGATAACAAGGGTGTGCCTCTGCCGCCAGGAAATTATTTTTTAAGACAAAGGGACGGGGCACAGCTGCAATATCAGAACATGGAATCGTCTTCGCCCGAAATCATTATCCATAACCTTAATCGAAGCATGGCTAACGGGATAGTTGGTTTTTCGATTCGCCCTTAATTTTAAAGAAAAAGAGCCGCAGGATTGCGACTCTTTTTCAATGACATCAATGCAACTGGTGAATAGCAAATGAACTTCGATTCACCCTATGTACCGGCTTTCTTAAAAGATAAAATAAAAGTAGTTTCTTTTTCATTCGTATCAAAAAGGATATCTCCATCATTTTTTTGCATAATTTGCTTGCATATCATTAATCCAAGCCCAGTCCCTGATGATTTATTGGTTACAAAAGGGATGAATAATAGGTCTTTTATCTCGTCAGAGATCTTGGGACCGTTGTTAGAAATATATAGATATACATGATCATCATCTTCTTTTAATGACAAGGTAATTTTCCTTTTATGGGAAACCTCAAGTAAAGCATCAACGGCATTGTTTAATAAATTGGAGATTACTTGCTGTATTCCTTTTTTTTGTACTCTGAGCATTTTATCGTTTTTAAATTTTTTAACAAACACCACATCTTCTTGGATTAGTCGCGGATTAATCATGGATAGAACAGAATTAATAATTTCTGTAATAGAGATGTTATCGTAGGATTCATCATGTTCTCGATTTCTGGAAAAACTGAGGAAGCCCGTAATTTGCATATTTATACTATCAAATTCATCATCAATAATTTTTATATATTCAGCAACTTTTCGGTTCATTTCAGAGGAAACGTTTTGTTTAATCAGCTTTAAAAATCCTTGAATGGAGGTAAGCGGATTTCGGATCTCATGAGCCATACTTGCTGCCATTTTGCCAATCAGAGCCAAGCGTTCACTATGCAGCTCGTTAATTTGCTTATCTTTTTCCAATATAACATTTCGAGTCAAGTTCCAATAGTTTTCACGAGCATGCTTCTCGAATAAATCCATTCTGAATATGTACTTTTTTACAAGTTGATAGATGGCAATCTCATTTTCTATAGCAACCTGTTCCACAGTTTCAAGAATAATCTTCCTCCAAATATTTGTAGTAATTAAAATGTATTCAATATAGTTATACTGATCTAGTGAAATTTTGGACCATTTGGGTATAGAATTAAAAATAGGATGATTGTCTGCAGGGATTTCTAAATTCATTATATAATCTAAGTAGTTATTAATATTTTCAGCGGAGTCTAGAGGCAGGTCAGGATAAATTTCACGAACCTCCTGCAACCATCTTTGGGATATGATTGCTTTGTGGCTTGACATGATTGAAACATACTCGTTATTCATCGTTACAAGCACCGCCTTATTGTGGTTTAATTCGACAGTAGTAGCAGAATACCTTTAAAATATAAATAACGTATTGGGTAAGGAGAAACCTATGTATCACCATGTGGAACAGGACTATCATGAAATCGACTTCAGTCATAAGGATCAAAGGTACGGGGAATTAACAAGATGCACGTTTACTCGCTGCAAGTTCATCGGAACTTCTTTGGAAGAAATCACCACAACGGCTTGCCGGTTCATCGACTGTGATTTTCGTGGTGCGCAGCTGAATGCATCCATTCATACGGAATCTGCCTTTTTGAACTGCAAATTTACGGAAACGAACCTATTTGTCGCCAAATTTAATAGCTGCAAGATGACAGGATCCGATTTTTCAAAAGCCCAAATGGATGGGATTACACTGAATCAAGGGGATTGGTCTTATACGAATTTGAGATTTGTGAAACTGCCCAAACAAGACTTAAGAGGAATCCGATTTACAGAGGCTGACTTGACAGGCGCGAGTCTGGAGAAAGCAGATTTTCGAAATGCAGATCTAACCCAAGCGCGACTAGCCAAAGCGAAGCTGCAGGGTGCAGATTTACGCGGTGCCGTGATGGACGGAGTTGATTTCACATCCTTTGAGCTGAAAGGTCTTCGGATGGATGTTACCCATGCTGTTGTTTTTTTACGTTCTATGGGTGCGAAAGTGGAATGAATAAGGAATCGGATTAAGCTGTAATAAACATGTTGAAGATATCAACGAATAAATTTCAGTAGTGAGCAGTGCTGTAAGTGTAGCACTGCTTTTTGTGTTCTCTCAGGGAAAGGCTGATCGGAGTAGAGTTCATTCCAACTGCCTCTAAATCAGTATTGCGGCAATCCGCTTGTGTATGTTACAATATTCCAAATTGGTCAAATGCTTTATTTTGGACATTTGCTCAAAAATATTATTAATTTGACGGGAAGTGATTGAGTACCATTCCAAATGGAGAGAAAGCGGTCAATCAATCAAAGGTTGAAGCTGCATCCTTATAGTTGCCATAATGATTCATGTATTTTGTCAAATAATTGAGAAGTAACAAGCTCTCTGGGGGTTACAGATCTCAAGAGGAGTGTGATCATGAGAGCAGTACATTTTGGTGCAGGAAACATTGGCAGGGGTTTTATTGGTCTGCTGCTTTCCCGTTCTGGTTATACCATTTGTTTTGTAGATGTAAATGAAAAGGTTGTGTCTCTGCTTCGTCAAAGAGGGAGCTATACGGTTTCGTTGGCAACCGAATCTCACGATACAATGGTGGTAAATGGAGTATCGGCTATTAATGGCCATGATGTCGAGCAGGTTATCCATAAAATCGCCAGTGCCGATCTGGTGACAACAGCTGTAGGGGTTAATCTGCTGGGAGCAATTGCAGATGTCATAGCGCGAGGCATAGAATTAAGGGTTAACAGCTTGTCCGGTCCACTTCAAGTTATTGCCTGTGAGAATGCAATTAACGCAAGTTCTTTGTTGAAGAAGCAAGTGTATGCACGGTTAACCGACGAGGTACGCAGCAAGGCGGATCAGATTGTATTTTTTGCGGATACAGCCGTAGATCGGATCGTGCCTGTTCAAAGCCATGCAGATCCGTTGGAGGTAACTGTCGAGCCCTTCTATGAGTGGCTGATCGATCGAACAGCAATGCCTTCGGGAGCTGTTGAGATTAAGGGAGCCGGTTATGTTGATCATTTGGAGAGTTATATAGAGCGCAAGCTTTTTACAGTCAATACCGGACATTGCTGCGCCGCTTATCTGGGCCATCTGAACGGTTATACAACCATCCATGAAACCATGGCAAATCAGGAAATTTCTACGCAGGTAAGAGAGGTGCTGGAGGAAACGGGCACCTTACTTATTAAGAAGCATGGACTAAATCTGCAAGAGCATACCTTGTATATCCAGAAAATTATGGATCGTTTCCGCAACGCTTATTTATCCGATGGTGTTGTTCGCGTAGGTCGTTCTCCGATCCGTAAGCTTTCACCGAATGATCGGCTGGTTCTTCCCGCACTTCAAGCATATCATTTAGGTATAGAACCATACCATCTATCTCGGGTAATAGCGGCGGCGCTGCTGTTTGACTACAATCAAGATGAGGAATCCGTACAAATTCAAGAGCGAATTAAGACCCAAGGCATCCATCAAGCTGCTTCCCAAATTACCAAAATTCCAGTAGGGCATCCTGTTCACAGTCTGATTGTACATCATTATGAAGCATTGACACATAAGGTATAAAATACGAAACCATATAGCTTTTATAAGGTTAACACAATATTGTAATCATTGTGCTGACATGATAAAATGATCGTATATTTGAGCAAATGTGCAATTGTGGACGTATGATTAGGTCGATTTGGATATAATGGATATTCGAAAAGCATTCTGGGAATGGGAGGTGGTACAACCGAAATCATGTCATCCCCAAGTTGGATATATGATTTTGATTGTGCCAATTTAAATCGTATGAGTGGAAATAGTAAAAATGAGCATTTGTCTAAAGAGAGCTTTCTGGAGAGGGTTGCACGGATGTATTATGTTCTCGGCATGAGTCAGCAGGAGATTTCCGTGCAGCTTAATATAGGAAGATCATCGGTTTCCAGATTTTTAAACGAGGCGAGAGAAAGAGGTATCGTACAAATTCAAATTCGTTCCGACTTGGATAGCTGTCGACATGAGCCCTTGGAACGTAAACTTGCCAAGCTTTATGGCTTGAAGGACTGTGTGGTATTTCGAGGTGATCAAAGTGCGAACCCTTTTGAGGCATTAGCGACTCAATATTTGGATTCAGTGTTGCCCTCCCACGGGGCTATTGGGCTTGGATGGGGGAAGACCCTGAACGCTATCGGTACTCAGCTGCATCTGTGCGATTCGCGTCCGGGACTAAAAATTTTTCAGCTGATAGGCGGTTTTGGCGCTAAGGAAGATCAGATACCTGCGTCATCCGTCATCCAGATGTGGGCTCAGGCTCTTCGAGGCAAAGCGCATTTGTTTCCGGCTCCTGCAATTGCAGGAAGCGCTGAAAGCAAGGAAAGCTTTATGCAAGACCCAAGCATCCAAGAGATTATGGATGAAATCCGTAAAATGGAAACGATCGTGTTCGGGATTGGTCACGCTGGTGAAGATTCCACATTATTAGCTTTAAATATGGTATCCGGTTTAACCTACGAGGAGTTAAATGGGGCCAGTGTTGGGGAAATTCTGTTTCACTGCTTTGACAAACAAGGTAAGTTTTCGCTGCCACGTATTAGTGAAAGAGTTGTAGGAACATCCAAGGAAGATCTGATGAATATCGAGCTGCGCATTTGTGTAGCGCAAGGCGCTCGCAAGGTGCAAGCGATAAGCGGTGCCTTGAAAGGAAAGCTGCTGAATGTGCTAATCACAACAGAAGAAACGGCATTGCAGGTACTTGAGATCCAATAAATCTAATTAAATAACGAATAAGGAGATAACATTGTGAAAATTAAAGGTGTTGCTCACCGGGGCTATCCGGTAAAGTATCCGGAAAATACACTATCCTCCTTTCAAGCTGCAGTGGATTTGTCTTTTACTCATTTGGAGCTTGACGTACATTTGAGTAAAGACGGAATTCCTGTCCTTATGCATGATTATTCGATTGAACGGATGTCCGACGGCAAAGGCTTTATTCGAGACTATACCTTGGATGAACTCAAATATTTCCGCATTAAAGAGGTAGAAACGATCCCTACTCTAGAAGAAACGTTGAACCTGCTTAAGGGTAAAATATCGATTTTGATTGAGCTGAAGCAATCTGGCGATCTGTATCCAGGACTGGAAGAAAAAGCTTTAGAGGTTATACGCAAAACCGATACTTTGGATCAATCCAGAATTATTGGCTTTGACCACTTTTCAATCGCCAAGACAAGACAACTGAATAAAGATATCAAACTGGGCCTTTGCTGCAGTGGAAGTATGCCTTATGTATTTCCGTTTATGGAAGAAATCGATTGTGATTTTTTGGGTGTACAGCTTCGCTTCATGACTCCGCAATATGCACAAATGATGCAGGAACGGGGGATCATCTCCGGGCCTTGGCCAGTAGATACATTAGCGGATATGGAGCTTATCGCTGCCAAATATCCGAATGATTTGATCACGACTAATGAGCTGGAGCGCTGGGCTGAGTTTTATCGCAACCATCCTGAACTGCATGTAGGCGTATAGCACTAATTTCTTATTATGTTCATATCAAATAAAAACGGAACAACAAGTGATCGATACTTGTTGTTCCGTTTTTATTTGCATATAAATTGGAGAGAATGGATGTCTTGTTTTATTTAATGACCCGTAATAAGAGCGTCTTTATAATAAATATTGGCGTGCTTTCTTGTATCTGCAGAAGACCTATACGAACCAAAACCGAAACTGAGTCGAGCGGTTGAACCTACATTTTGGATCGCCATGCCTTCCGGCTCTCTGAATAGCAGTTCTTTGCCGGCGTTGATTAGGGCTCGATCGACTTGTAAACCTGTATTGAGATTCACTGTCGTGATATAGGTGTTACCGTTAGGATTCGTGTTGACATTGGTTGCAGTCCCGTCCAGTAAATAAAGATAGCTGCCATAAGATGCAAAGCCCTGAAAGACACCTAAACCCGTCGGTTGATCTACCGTAGCAAGAGGCTTGAAGTTGCCTGCTTTCACATCGTTAAGGTTAAATACACTAAAGTGGAATAACGTTTCATTTAGTCTGTAACGCATCGTCAGCAAGCCATTGGCCATATCGATATTAACGGTTGTCCGGTCGGCACCTGCCACAGGCGCATACTTTGCGATGGACGGATCTGTGTTGACCAACACCTGATTATCCACAAACGGGAATCTAGCCAGCTTTGTACCGAAGCCATTATTCGGTTCATGTTTATCTGCAACAGCATCCACTTCCGTCCATAAATAAGCTGTCGTACCGACAGGCTCAACACCAATGGAAACCCCGTGTCCAAATCCGATCAAATACATTTTCCCCAATATCGTACCATCGGTGCTGAGCTTCGTGACCGTTAAATCACCTTTGATAGATCTCTCAGCACTGTTATAGATTCGGGTCTCCGTTCCTAACTTTTGCCCTGCATTTGTAATTTGTACCATATAAATATGATTATTCGTATTATCAAACGAATATCCTTGCTGCAGCGTAG
Source organism: Paenibacillus sp. 1_12 (assembly GCF_900114475.1). Classification (GTDB taxonomy): domain Bacteria; phylum Bacillota; class Bacilli; order Paenibacillales; family NBRC-103111; genus Paenibacillus_S. The sequence continues at coordinate 166,135 of NZ_FOTE01000004.1, forward strand.
GATCTGTCAGCACTTTACCTGTGATTAGGGGATTATCGGCATCCAATAAATCGAATTTCTTTGAAATCGGAATATATGCATTGCCTTTTCCATTTTGTAGTAGAGCAACTGCTAACGCAATCAATGCGAGTACTATAACAATGGATAGAAATAACTTCTTGCGAAATGGTAACTGTTTCCGACTTAATACTTCGTTTACCGCCGATTTCACTTTTTGTTTGCTTGAAATTTTCATTTTGTCCTCCTGAAAGTTTGGTGATATCAAACCATTTACATAGTCTTGCATTGTAAGCACTTTCAGTTTACTTGAAACTATAAAAGATGTCCAACCATTTGTTCAAAAATGGACATATGTCCAAATTTATTGAAATTTCATTTATTTCCATCGTTGTAGCATTGCCCTTCATTCAAAGATGAAGTAAAATGTTTAACAATAGAGTCTGTAAAACGGACAATAAATGTTATAAAAGAAAGATATTTTGATTGAATATAACAAAAATAAGCACGGGATAAGGTGATAAATGTGGAAAACAATACATCCAGGAGAGTGGAAACGATACCGGGTAATGATCGAAAAAAAGAAATTTTGAACCTATTGGAAGAATTGGGCGTAGTTCGGGTATCTGATATGAGCAAAAGATTCGGTGTCACAGAAGAAACGATTCGCCGTGATCTAGAGCGGCTTGAGAATGAAGGTTCGCTTCTTCGAACACATGGAGGTGCTGTACTTAACCGAAAAGAAGGACCAGAGCTTCCTGTGCTGCAGCGGGAACTGGTACAAGCAGAAGAAAAAAGATCAATAGGCGAATACGCGGCATCCTTAGTTATGGACGGGGAAGTCATTGCGCTTGACGCAAGTACGACCTGCCTTCAAATGGCGAAGCACTTCCCAAACAAAGAAGTGACCGTCATTACCTACTCCATCCCCATAGCCTATGAGCTGATCAAAAAATCTAATGTCCAGATATTCCTGATTGGTGGCTATTTAGATAGGCATTCATTAGGCAATACCGGTACCCCGGCTGAGAAAATGTTGGAAGGATACCATGTGGACAAATTTTTCTTCTCATGCCAAGGCTTTGATTTGCAGAGAGGAATCAGCGAACCTTATGAAGCACATGTTCAATTAAAAAAAAGCATCGTCTCCATATCGGACCACCTGGTTTTATTAGCTGACAGCAGTAAGTTTCAAAGAAAATCTTTAGTTCGATTAATAGGGCTTGAAGAAGTGAGTATGCTTGTAACCGATAATAATATGCCGGTAGAAGCATTAAAAGAAATGGAGTCAAGCGATATCAATGTCGTTGTAGTCAATTAACTTTCGATGTGTGTCAAACCTAAAAGGACCGTTAGGGTGATCTTCCCTGACGGTTTTTTTAATAGATTTTAAAATTCACAAAATGAAGATTGACAGAATTATTTATCGATGATAATCTGAAAATAAGCACAAACGAGCAAATATAAACAAATAATGAACATTAAAACGCGAAAGTGGAAATGCCGGTTTGAATTCAATTCCGTGGTGTTGAACAGAAAACCACTTTTTGTAGTTCAAAGGATGATAATCCAGACGATTTTATAAACAAACCTTTTGTTTCGCAAAAAAAATGTTGAAAACAAATAATTATAAGTATATAATCTACTTAAAGAGTTGAATTCAAAGATGTATATGTTGAAAGTGGTAAAAATATGTTTGAAACAGACAAAACGGGGGTGTTGACGATGGTGATGATCGGACCCTCATTAATGTGTGCAGACTTGGGGCGTTTGATTGAATCTGTTCAAATTTTAAATCAGGGTAATGTTGACTTTTTTCATTTTGACATTATGGATGGAAGCTTTGTTCCTAACTTTAGTATGGGGCCTGATATGCTGAAGACATTGCGTCCGCATACTAGCAAATCTTTCGATGTACATCTGATGGTTGAGGAACCTGAACGATTTATAGACATGTTTGCAGATGCCGGAGCTGATATGATCTCGGTTCATGCAGAGTCCAAGATCCATTTACAAAGAGTGCTTAAGTCAATTCGGGATCGAAATCTCCAAGCGGGGGTAGCCCTTAACCCGTCAACTCCTCTTTGTATTTTGGATTATGTGATGGATACTGTGGATTATGTATGTTTAATGACCGTTAACCCTGGATTTGCAGGCCAGAAATTTATTCCAAGCACTCTTGGGAAAATAGCTGATTTGAGACATAAAATTAATGCTTCCCATTTGGATATATCGATTCAAGTTGATGGAAATATCAGCATGGCTACGATTCCTCAGGTTATTGAGAAGGGGGCTGACATGTTGGTATGCGGAACTTCGAGTTTGTTTATGCGGGATGTTCAATTGGAGCAGGCAGTTGCGGATTTGCGGGACTACTGTCATAAATAGCTATTCAGACCAACGAGGGAAGGGTGCTTGATGTGACTATTACGGTAGTCGGAAGTATTAATATGGATATTGTTGCTTTAACTGACCATTATCCATGTCGCGGAGATACGATATTTGGCAATGAAATACGATTTTCTCCTGGCGGGAAAGGAGCCAATCAAGCAACGGCCTGTGCCAAATTGGGGAAAGAGGCTGTCATCGTAGGATGCGTTGGAGAAGACCCGTTCGGCGACCGTTTGATCGAAACTATGAATGATAATCATGTGAATGTAAGCTTTATTAAAAGATCCGAGTCCAAGCGTACCGGAACAGTGCTTGTAACGGTTGATCAGTCTGCAGAGAATACAATGCTTGTTGTAAAGGGTGCCAATGAGGATTTGAACGCCGGGGACGTTGAAAGCAGCAGTGAATTGATTAGAAAGAGCAAGGTGCTGCTTGTACAATTGGAAGTTCCTGAAAAGACTGCAATTCTTGCCATGGTTAAAGCGCGAGAGTACGGGGTGACTGTTATTTTGGATCCTGCACCGGCAGAAGGAATGAGTTTGAATGTTTTGAAACTTGCTGATATCATCATTCCAAACCGACAGGAAGCCAAATACATAACAGGAATTGATGTTACCGATATTCAGTCAGCTCTTGCGGCAGCTAGGTTTATGGAACAAAGCTTAGGCGTAACAAGCTTAATTATCAAAATGGCAGAAAGGGGCTCTCTTGTATATTCAGCAGGGCAGTGGGAGTATCTGGAAGCAGTCAAAGTTAATCCCGTTGATACCGTAGCCGCGGGAGATGCCTTTGCAGGGGCGCTAGCTTGCGCGATTGCTGATGGTGAAAGCTTGGTAAGCGCTGCTAAGTTTGCTACAATTGTAAGCGCTCTAAAGGTAACTAAATTAGACGCTCAAGAAGGCATTCCAACTATGGACGAAGTCAATGAATTTTGTGCTACAAGAAATTTACAACATTACCTGAGTGATTAGTAAAAGGAGTAGGAGCATGAATATGGATAATGCCATGATGAACGCCGCAGTATTGGAAAAGCCGTTATCCATAGCTGTGAAAGAAGTTAAAAGACCCGTACCTGGTCCTAATGATGCGCTAATAAAGGTTTATTGTATTGGTATCTGTGGTTCGGATATTCATTATTATGAGCATGGAAAGATCGGAAGGTATGTAGTAGATAGACCGATCATTTTAGGCCATGAACTTGCTGGAGAAGTTATACAGATTGGTGATCAGGTAACGAATGTTGCTGTGGGTGATCGGGTAGCTGTTGAACCAGGTGTTGCATGCGGTCGCTGTAATTTTTGCAAGTCAGGGCGATATAATTTATGTCCTGAGGTTGTTTTCATGGCTACGCCTCCTGTAGACGGGGCATGGGCTGAATATGCTGCCATTCGTAGTGATTGTTTGTTCAAACTGCCAGAGGGCATGAGTTATGAAGAAGGAGCACTTTTGGAACCGCTCTCAGTCGGATTTCATGCTATGAGAAGAGGTAAGGTGGGACCATCCGATCGTATCTTGATCCTTGGTTTAGGTCCAATAGGTTTACTCGCCATCCAAGCGGCCAAACTATTTGGTGTTCATGAGATCATAGCTTCCGACATCGTGCCTTTCCGGAGAGAAATGGCCCTTAAGCTTGGAGCGACAGCCGTAATGAATCCTTTGCAGGACAACATCTCCGAGCAGATTTCTCTACTCACTGGGGGGGAGGGCATCGATGTCATCATTGAATCGTCTGGCAATAGCCAGGCCATCGCTGATACGATACGATTCGTTAATCGTGGAGGGCGCATTGTGTATATCGGCTTGCCAACAGCTAAGCAAATTCCAATGGATATGAACCTGTTAATCGATTCGGAATTGGATGTGTTCGGTGTTTTCCGATACGCAAACACTTATCCTGCGGCGATACAAGCGCTTAAAAATAGTGATATCGTTTTGCGCCAGACCATCACACACAAGTTTGCTCTTAGCGATATTCAGGAAGCTGTAGCTGTAGCAAGCACGCACAAGGAAACAAGTATCAAAGTGATGATTTACCCTAACAAAGAAGAGATAGAGAAGCGTAATGGTTAAATAATTTACTACGACTAGGAGGGGTTTAATTGGCATCTATAGAGTTTGTGAAGGTTACGAAATCATTTGATAAACATGATGTTATTAAAGACTTGGATTTAAAGATTGAAGATGGCAAATTTACCGTTCTGGTAGGTCCCTCTGGCTGCGGGAAAACGACACTTCTAAGAATGATTGCTGGAATCGATCCCCAAACGTCAGGTAAAGTGCTGATTAATGGCAAGGATGTAACGAAGATTCCACCTGGGCAAAGAGGAGTAGCGATGGTGTTCCAAAACTATGCCATCTACCCTACGATGTCGGTAAGAGAGAACATTGAATTCGGTTTGAAAAATAACAAGGTTCCCAAAGAAGAGCGTACCCGCTTGGTGGAATCGATCAGCGCTACGGTTGGACTGTCCGAATACCTGGATCGCAAACCATCGACTTTATCCGGCGGTCAACGCCAGCGTGTCGCACTTGCCCGTGCCATGGTTAAGCAGCCATCCGTGTTTCTGATGGACGAACCATTATCCAATCTGGACGCCAAACTCAGGGTACAAATGCGCATTGAGCTAATTGAGCTGCACAAAAAGTTGGGTACCACCTTTGTCTATGTTACTCATGACCAGGTAGAAGCGATGTCTATGGCCGATACGATCGTATTGATGAATAAAGGGTTAATTCAACAGGAAGCCCCGCCGGATGTGATGTATCGCAAGCCTAACAATATGTTCGCAGCCGAATTTATTGGAGTTCCCCCGATGAATATGGACGACCTGGGTGTGGAAGGAATTAAATTTGGCTTTCGTCCAGAGAGTGCAGTGTTATCCAAAGAACCTAGTGGAAAGCACTTTTCCATTCGGGGCGTCATTGCTACCAGAGAAATGCTCGGATCTGAAACGGTCTATCAAGTGAAATACAACAACAGCTCTTATATGATTAAATGTATCGAGGATCATTTCACAGTGGACGAAGATGTATGTTTAGAAGTCGCAGCCAACAAAATATTTTTCTTTGAAGAAGATGGTAACCGCATCGGTGAGGAAGATGGACGCTTCAATAACTACTTAGAAGCTTTGAGAAGAGGTTGAGCATATGGATAAAAAACCAATATTGAGCCTGCTCCGTCCTTATCTCATGGTATTACCGGCCATGATAGGTATTTTCACCTTTGTTATTTACCCGATGCTGCATTTAATTTATTTAAGCCTTTTTAAATATAACCTGATGAATAAAGCCAAAAGCAAATTCATTGGATTGGACAATTACAAAGAGGTTTTCATGCGTGAAGACTTTTACAAAGCACTGGGCAATACGTTTGTTTATACCATTGGTGTTGTTATATTAACGATGGTTATATCTCTGCTGTTTGCTTTATGGCTTAGCAAGCAGAGCAAATTTAACAGCATTGTGCAAGCTGGCTTATTCACGCCGCATATTATTTCTATTGTATCGATTGCTCTTGTGTGGCTTTGGCTGATGGAGCCGAACCTGGGTCTTCTCAACTTTGTTTTGAAGGCTCTGGGTCTACCGCCCTCTCAATGGCTGCAAAGCTCTAAGACGGCCATGATATCGGTCATTATTGTATCTGTTTGGCACAGTGTAGGTTACTATACTTTGATCATAGTGGCTGCTCTCCAAAGTATACCGCCAAGCATTTATGAAGCGGCCGAACTGGATAATGCGAAGAAGTTCAAAGTGTTTTACAAAATAACGTTGCCTTTAATTTCTCCGCAGCTGTTTTTCATTTTAATCATTATGACGATTGGTTCCTTTAAAGTTTTTGATACGGTCAGAATTATGACAGGCGGAGGTCCTAATAACGCAACCAGCACATTGGTTTATTATATTTATAGCTTTAGAACCACGAATATTGGTTTCGCTTCCGCGACGGGAGTTGTGCTGATGGCTATTATAGGAATACTTACATTTGTCTACTTCCGTTTGCTGTCTAAAAAGGTTCATTATCAATAAAAAACCATCAATAAGAACGATCAACAACAGACCTGGATTACCCAGAGAAAGGGGGTTTGACGATTCATGACATTTGAACGAAAGCACCTATGGTCGACACTAAATACATTGCTTAAAATAGCAGCTCTTATGATTTTTGTTTTTCCATTCTTATGGATGATATCCACGTCGCTGCAGACCATCCAAGAGACCTTGACGATACCTCCGACTATGATTCCGGCAATACCTCAATGGAATAATTTTGTGGTTGCCATGAGCTCGGGTCCATTTTTGACTTATGCCCAAAACTCGGTGATTGTCACTCTTTCCATCATTGTTTTGCAGTTTGCTGTAATGATACCGGCTGCCTATGCTTTTGCTAAATATAAATTTGTAGGCAAAGAATTCCTATTTGCTATGGTACTTTTGGCCTTTATGATTCCTGGTCAAGTCACCTTTATCCCTGTCTATCTGATGCTCGCCGATTGGGGAATGATCAAAACCTTATTGCCGCAAATTATTCCTTTTATGTCCAATGCATTTGGTATCTTCCTTTTACGCCAATACTTTATGCAGATTCCTGAAGAAATTATTGAATCGGCCAAATTAGACAATGCCAGCGAGTTCAAGATTATTTGGAAAATCATGATACCGATGTCCATGCCAGCACTAGCCACGATCGCATTGTTCAGCTTTGTGAGTCACTGGAATGATTATTTCTGGCCGCTCGTGATGACAGATTCGAACCCGGTTCGCCCGCTGACACTCGGAATTGCCATGCTTAGAGAAACGGAAGGTATTAGTAACTGGCACACTATTATGGCAGGTAATGTTGTTTTAGTGGTCCCTATTCTGCTTGTTTACCTGATTTGCTCTAAACAAATAGTGAAGGCATTTGTTTATTCCGGGATTAAATAATCATTTAACCCCTTACGAATAATGTTGAAAACAAAAAGGGAGGAAGAAAAAATTGAAGAAAAATATGACAATGCTTATGGCGTCTACCATGCTGATTGGTGCACTTGCAGGCTGTAGCTCAGCACCGCAAGCAACCGGTACTACTGGAGCAACAGGATCTACTGGAACTAATCCGGCACCTGCAGCAGCGCCGGCAGCAGCAGCAAAAACAGGCAAAACAACGATTCAGTATTGGCATTCTATGGGAGGAACTAACGGCGAATTTACTGATGCGATGATTAAACGTTTTAATGCCTCCCATCCTAATATTGAGGTAGTTGGAACCTTCCAAGGCGGATATGATGAAGTGGTTACCAAGCTTCAACAGGCAGCTGCAGCAGGTTCAGCGCCGGATGTTACTATGCTGGAGCGTTCTTTCGTACAGTTGTTTGCCGATGCAGATGTGCTGGAGGACCTGACACCGTATATGAAGAAATCAAATTTAAGCTTGGATGACTTTGTTCAAGGTCTGATGGGTCACTCTATTTTTAATAAGAAATTGGTTACCCTGCCTTTGAACCGTTCCACTCCGATCATGCACGTAAACAAAACGATGCTGGATGAAATGGGTCTGAAGATTCCTACCACTTGGGAGGAACTGAAAACCGTCACAAATGCGCTCGTCATTAAAGATGGCAGCGGCTATAAACGCCAAGGTATGACCATGCCGTTTGATGATTGGTATCTCCAAGGAATGATCACTCAATCCAAAAGCAGATTCTTTAGTGAAGATGGCACTAAAATGGAATTTATTGATGCCGGTGTAGGGCTCAAATTATTCAGTTTCTTGAAGGATCTTCAAAGCACGGGAGCTTTGTTCTACCCGCCGACCCAGGATTCAGGAAATATCGCCAACCAGATGTTCACAGAAGGTAAGGTCGCTATTTTATTACAATCAACAGGTAGTATAGGTGGTTTACAAAAAAATGCGAAATTTGATTATAAGACCGCCTTCCTACCTAAAAATGAAGTGTTCGCCACTCCAACCGGTGGAGCGAACGTTGCCATGTTTGCTTCTTCCAAAAACAAAGAAGCTGCTTGGGAGTTCTTGAACTGGTTGATGACGGATCCTCAAGGCGGACAGCAGTTCGTTATTGATACGGGTTACCTGCCTTTCACCAAGAAAATGGTAGAATCCAAAGAAATTAAAGAGCTGTATGCAAAAGAACCAAATCGTAAAGTAGCCTACGATCAGCTGCAATACGGTATCGATACGAATAAAAACTTGGCATGGACGCCGATTATTCAAGAGTTCCGCTCTGCTATGCAAGCGATCATGTATGACAACAAAGATATTCAAGCCACTCTCGCTACATTCAAAACAGCAGCAGAAAAACTTTTAAAAAATAAGTAAACTGTTCACAAACCACAAGGCCTTTCAGGGAAGCAGATAGACCGATGTTGGAATTTTTATCCATCCGGTTATCTGCTTTCTCTATGCTCGATGAGTATAATCATACAAGAAAGGGATGCAGCCCACATGCTAGAACGTCTTGCCAATAGTCCTTCCATTCAAATTGTCGGGCATAGAGGATATAAATCTGCTTACCCGGAAAATACGCTGCTTGCGTTCCAGAAGTCACTGGAAATGGGCGTAGATGTGCTTGAGTTTGACCTTCGTTTTTCCAAAGATAAGGTGATTATGGTTATACATGATGAAACATTGGAGCGTACAACCAATGGCACGGGCAAAGTAAGCGATTATACCATGGCCGAGCTTAAACAGCTGGATGCTGGGGGCTGGTTGGGTAAACCTTTTGAAGGACTCAAAATACCAACCTTTGAAGAGCTTTGCCAGCTGTTTGCGGACTACTCCGAACCTTTGTTAAATGTAGAAATTAAACCGAATGAGCATGCCAAAGAGATTGCGGATGAAGCAATCGCGATGCTGAAGGAGTATGGTTATTTATCACGTTGTTTGTTCACTTGCTTTGACGCGGAAATCATTACTTATATCCACGATACGTACAGCTTGAAAACACAAGGCTTTCCTGAAGTGAGTATGTCCAATTTTGTTTCGGGTACAGACGGTACGTATTCAAAAATGTGGTCGATAGGCATTAGTATGAAATTGTTAACTCCTGCATTAGTGAGCGAATTTCAGGAAATGGGTCTCTTAGTCGGGTGCTATTGTACCGACAATGATAAGCAGGTTTACTATGCGCTGGGATGCGGTGTTACTTTGCTAACCTGCAACGATCCACAGCCGGCTATGAATATTCGTCAGCAAATCGCTGGTTCTCTTTAGCTAGTCAGAAAGGAAAGATGAAGATGAAGGCTTGGCCATTGTACGCTATCGGAGATATTCGAATGGAGACCAGATCCAAACCGCATGCAGGTCATGGGGAGGTTCTTCTGAAGGTACGTGCATGTGGCATCTGTGGCTCCGATATTCCCAGAGTTTATTCAAAGGGGACATACTCGTTTCCGACGATTCCTGGACATGAATTTTCTGGTGAAATCATCGAGGTAGGGGAAGGCTGCGATGAATCGCTCATAGGTCGCGGTGCGGCCGTCTTTCCGCTGATGCCTTGCCGCAGCTGCAGCGCGTGTGAGATTGGGCAGTTCGCGTTATGTGAGAATTACAATTATATGGGTTCAAGGTGCGATGGGGCTTTTGCCGAATATATTACGGTGCCGTTATGGAACCTGCTGTTAATTCCTGAAGGCGTGTCCTATGAAGAAGCGGCAATGGTAGAGCCAGCAGCTGTAGCCTTGCATGCGCTTAGGCAAGCTGGTATCAGTATTGGTGATACCGTACTCATTTATGGTGCGGGCCCGATCGGGATGATACTCTCCTTATGGGCGGATATTTGGGGTGCAGGCCGTATACTGCTCGTCGATATCGATGAAGAGAAGCTGGCATTTGCTCGGACTCTCGGCATCACGCATACGTGTAACGCTGCCACGTCTGATGCAGTTGCTTGGGTTCTTGTACGAACAGATGGAAAAGGCGCAGACGTAACGATTGAGGGGGCAGGCAGCTCGGTATCCTTTGAGAATGCGATGCACACGACTCGGCCATTCGGTAAAGTCATACTTATGGGCAATCCAGCTGGAGATATGAAGCTGACACAGAAGGGCTACTGGGAGATTCTGCGCAGGAATCTTACGATTATCGGTACTTGGAATTCGTATTATGCGAATTTACCGGTTAATGAGTGGCAGCTTGTGCTAAGCTCTATAGCTTCGGGAAAGCTGCGTCTTGCTCCTTTAATAACTCATCGCGTGCCTATAGAAAAAATCGGTGATGCCCTACAGATGTTACGGGATCGCAGCGAGTTTTCAGTTAAAGTGATGTATGTCCAAAATTAAAGGTTGTATGCATACATTTCAGTCATCTAAAAGGAAGTGTAAGTCGTGAATGACATTTCACAAATTTGGTATATCCCACACTGGGAACTGCTTCTTAGGATGGTCCTTGCCGTTGTTTTGGGAGGGCTGGTTGGCATGGAGCGGGAGTGGAACAACCATGCTGCGGGTTTCCGTACCCACATTTTGGTTTGTCTAGGTGCGGCTACGATTATGCTTCTATCGATATATGGTTTCAGCCAATTTGTGAACGAGCCTAATGTACGGATGGACCCCGCCCGTCTTGCTGCGCAGGTTATCAGCGGAGTTGGCTTTCTGGGAGCAGGTGCCATTCTACGTAATGGCCCCGTCATCAGTGGACTGACGACGGCCGCATCCGTGTGGGTAGTTGCTGCAATCGGCTTGTGTGTGGGAGCGGGTTTTTTGTACGCTGCTTGCTATGCCACGTTATTGGTACTGGTCAGCCTTTTTCTGTTGAATAAGTGGGAGAAGCATCTACTTAGAAATCGAAGAAGCAGTGAAGTATGCGTGAGATCATTGGATTGTCCGGGGGTTCTTGGTAAAATAGCGTCTAAATTTGGAGAGCATGGTATCCAAATCATCAACGTCAAAATGATCTCGGATGTGGAAACTAATGATTCGGAGGGCAGGCCTACGATCCAATTAATTTTCAGCCTGAAGGTACAGGAACAGACCAAGCTGCTCTTAGCGGTTGATCAAATTAATTCCTATGACTTTATTCTCTATATGGAATCGGGCCGAAACTTATTGAACCCGCTAGGTCAATCAGCAGAACATGTCCATTAGGTTGATGTAGGATCACAAGATAACAGGTTAACTCAAGCGCAGATGCTGAGGTTAACCTGTTTATTCATTTGTATTGAATTGACTTGCAAATGAATGGTTCCCAAGCTCTATAGCAGCCAATCGGTTGTTCTTCATATAGGAACTGGGATTGATGCCATACCATTTGCGAAATTGATTCGTAAAATGGTTATAATTCTGAAACCCGACGTCAAAGCATACCTGGGTTGCACTGCGTTCGGTATGCTCAAACAAAAGCGCAGCCTGCTGCACGCGCATCCTGTTCAACGTGTCGACAATGCTGTGTCCTGTAATGGTTTTGAACAGGTGGGATAATCGAGAAGCAGACAGACCGACGGATTGGGCCAACTCCTCTATCCGAATGGGTTCTCTCATCCGCTGTGAAAGCAGATATAGCGTTTCTTCTATTCGTGAATCCATAATATGCCTTTTCTTTTGGGCTAGCAGCATAATGATCTCACGAATTGCAGTGCAGCATAATTCATTCCAATACTCCCCGCGCTCTCTGGAATCCGAAATGACTCTCGTAAATGCATGGTGGATACGTTGGCGGGCAGATTCATTTTCTATGCGCTGCTGGATCAGGTTATCGTTAGGAAGCAGGCTGGTTTCAATCACATTTGAAGAGAAATGAGCCCACACGAAGTACCATGTATGCCCTCTTCGCGTACCATATTGATGAGGAATATCCGGCTTCAGCAGCGTCACATCCCCGAATTGACTGATCAACTCCTTGCCAGGCACTTTAAAATAACCTTCACCATCCAAAGTGAATGTCATTAGCCAATCATGCCTGCCGTTCGGCCTGTTGATGAAGTACGTTTCATTCTCCTGAAAATGTCCGGCAATAACCGTATCGTAGGCATAGCTTTTGTATCCGCCGATGAGACCTCTTTCCATATTAACCCGGCTTTCATTTGATATATATTACGGTTTTAACAAGTTCTCTTAGGGTACCTTCTGATTATCAGCATATAACAATTGTGTACATTGTGCTACTAAAAAAAGCATGTTCATAAGTATGATGTAGCAGGATTGTATGAATAAATAGCATCATTGTTACTTTTCTATGGGGCGTAATTCGATTACGATTAGTGTATTCAATTAATGCTTAATTACCGAGCTTTTTAAGGAGGTAGGACCATGACGCAACAGTTACAGAGATTGACAAGGGAACAGAAGCAGCATTTTGAAACCGAAGGGTATCTCGTTGTAAAAGGATTATTTGCGGAGGACCATCTAGCAGAGATCGACAGCACATTTGAGGAGATTAGCCATCAAACGATTTCCGGTTTTTTTGAACCGGATTTGCATGAGGATACAACAGACCCTCTGAAAAGATATCCACGGGTCATGCATCCGCACCGCTTTAACGAAACGGCCAAAAGGTACATGCTGCATCATCCGGTGCTTGAGGTTTTGACCGATTTGTATGAGGAGGAGCCGCTGGCCGCTCAAAGCATGTTTTATTATAAGCCACCAGGATCACGTGGGCAGGCTTTGCATCAGGATAATTTTTATTTAAAGGTCGATCCGGGAAACTGTATTGCAGCCTGGACAGCCATTGATGAGGCAGATGAGGAGAATGGCGGCTTGCTGATCGTACCCAAAACGAACCAATACGACATTGTCTGTCCTGATCTGGCTGATGAGAGGGAGTCGTTTACGACTCATTATGTGAGGCCTCCCAAGGATCAAAAAGCGATTCCAGCGCTTATGGACCGAGGCGATGTGTTGTTTTTCAATGGAAATCTGATTCATGGCTCATACCGCAACAAATCGAAGGACCGCTTCCGCAGAGCCTTTATCTGCCATTATGCGAATCAGTCGGCAACCAGTATTAGCAGCCATTATCACCCGTTATTTCGGAAGGATGGGACAACGGTAGAACTGGAAGCCAATCCAGATGGAGGCCCGTGTGGGATTGAGCATCAGAATGTGTATCCACATTAAAGATGTGAAAAAGATACCAAATTTTGGTATCTTTTTTGTGTTTGAGGTGTTCATGAGACAAGTTTTCTATGGAAAAATTTTACTATCTCCAATATAGACAAATATCCATGAATTTAGATACTATCTATTCAATGACGCAAATAGGAGTGTTTGAATAATGGGTAAGTCTAAGATTCAGTTAGTATATGAAATAGGAATGTTAGTTCTGGCTTTGATCTCCATATCCTTTATTTGGGTAGAGGAAAATACTTCAAGAATCATTGATTGGATTATTTGGGCCATTTTCGTAATCGATGTATGTATTCGCTTCTTCAAAGCAGAAAATAAGCTTGAATATATTAAAAAAAATCCTCTAGATATTATTGCAATCATACCGTTAGATTCAATATTTCGGCTTGCCAGATTAGCGAGGGTTTTCAGGATCATACGCATCATTAGTATGTCGGCTCATTTTTTTAATCCGGTTTTTAAAATATTGCATACCAATGGACTCCACAAGCTGATTACTTTTACATTTGTTCTTGTTTTTATTTCTGCTATACCTGTCTATCTGGTTGAGCCTGGTATTACCACTTATGAGGATGCTCTTTGGTGGAGTGTAGTTACGACAACTACGGTAGGCTATGGTGATATGTCTCCAGTAACGTTTTTAGGAAGATCCGTTGCAGTTGTTCTTATGATCATCGGAATTGGATTGATCAGCATGATAACAGGAACCATAGCGACGTATTTTTTGTCTTCAGAAAAAAAATCTGCACCATCTACAGTAATATTTATAAAACAAGAACTGGATAGATATGATGAACTAACAATAGATGACATGGATACACTATTGGTTCTTCTTGGTAAGATGCGGGAACAAAAGAAACACACAGCCCGAGCGGAGAAAGCGGACCCTTCTAGAGAAACAAAGTGTTCGCCTTTGCAGACGGATTCGTACCCCTATGGGGGCTAAGAATCGAAAGAATCTGGCTGCAACAGCGATTGGAGGAGGGGTCTGCTTTTGCAGCGCCCCTTTGCTATCATGATGTTTTGTTCATCTTATGGAAATGTACATCTGTTAAGATAACTTTTTTGCTCGCTTATAACGTTTTCCTATAAGGATAATGATTGGAGTCCCTATAATCGTCGGCAAAAACCAGAGCAGTAAAGTAGGTAATTGTTTAATTAAGGGGATATTAGGCCCATTAACCACAAGTACAGCCGTTATTATAGCAATATAAGATCCAAGCATGCCGCCAATATGTTTTCCTAACCAGTTGTTCCAACGCAATTTTTTGGATAAATACCCGTACAAGGCAATCGAATAAGAGAAAATGCCAATGAATAAAAGATAAGCGCTTTGAGACCAATGCATAATACCCATAGCTACAGAGGTTATAAAGATAGCAACAAAAGCACCATGATAGATCTCACCAATGAGAGTATGAATTCCTCGTCGTTTGGTTGCCATAGATGAAATAGCTCCAGTTACAAGACATATACACCCTGAAATAATATGGATGATAAGTAGAAAATGAAATAGCTCCATTTGCATTTCCCCTAACAGTATCAGATAGAATCTTATATCTAAATGTATGATAATCGATTTCCGAATTTTACGCCTCTGTATTCTTAGCCTATAGGGGTAAGAATACGTCTAAATTATATTCACAAATTATTCACTTACGAAAAAAAATTTCAGTAGATATACTAAAACCATAATAAAAATGAAAGGATGTTTTCATTTGCCTGGTAACAAAAAAGAAGAAATGATCTTTGGCTTAATGATGGTATTTGGTATGGTAAGTATTATGTTTGCTTATAACATCACTCTTGAGGGCTTATGGGGGGGAATGACAATTGGAAAAGGTTTTACTCTATTTGCCTTAACATTTATTGTCGCATTTATTATTGAAGCATTTGTTGTTGGGACTATTGCTCGAAGAATTGCATTCAAGCTGCCTTATAATAAATCAAAGAAAATCTATAATATTGTTGCCATTTCAACTTGTATGGTAGTCGGTATGGTTTTATTTATGTCGGTTTATGGATTAATTTCAAAAATAGTTACGACTGGTATTGAAGGCACAATACTTAGCAATTATGCTAACCTGTTATTATTGAACTTTATAGTAGCTTATCCAGCACAATTACTAATTGTAGGTCCAGTGGCGCGTTATATTTTAATGAACTATGTGAAGCCATCCAATAAAGCTGTTCAGTTATGATTAGTTTGAAAATAATAGTTTCCCCTTTGCCAAAAAATCAAGGTGCTTGAAATCCTCAGCGTAACCATTGAAAAATGCTGGCGTATATTGCTCAAATAATTGCTGAAAAAATTCAGATGTATGTGCGAAACTAATAAAGAGGGGCCATTTGCCCCTCTCATATGTTACTGACCTTGCTCCTCTTTTGGCCAACCACCCCATATTCCCAAGTGATTACCATCCGGGTCGAGAAACTGGAAGCTATAACCGACTCTTTGACATTTTTAACTGGCAGTTCGATAATTTGAAGATGAACTGATAATACCATGAGTTTTTTTATTGTAGACGCACATGATGGAGTTTTTTTATATGCTAACTGATATACTAATTTGGCGAAAATTGGTATGATTTATATAGTTATTCTAAGATATTAATAATATCAATGCTGTTAATGGAAAACCATATTTGTATTTGGGGGAAGCGATGAAGAGGTATCGAATTTTATTATTTGTTTTACTTTTTGGTTGTTTATTATTTTTAGCTGCTTGTGAAGGAGAAAAGGAGAAAAATACTTCAAGCCAGACACGTGTTGTTGTGATCGGTTCTGAAATTGAAGGTATTTATTTGGCTCGAGCTGCTATGGACGAAGGACTGTCAGTCATTATTTTAGATCCAAGGGAACAACCAGGTGGCCAACTCATTCAAGGGCAAATGCAATTTTTGGATGAACCCATGGATGATCGCAATCATACATTGCTTCAAGGAAGAGTAAAGGACCTTTTTACTCGTTATAAAAAAGGCGAGATACGTAAGGCAAATGAGTTCGAACAATACTTTAACTCACTTATTAATGGCATACCGATGGAATCAGGCATCACGATTACTGGCATAGAAAAGGTGAAGGACATGAATACGTCTGCACAGAGAATTAACTCCATTACTTACCGTACCGCTGACGGTCTAGAAAAGACCCTAAGTGCTGACTATTGGGTGGAAAATACAGATTTCACTGCTTTGGCAGGTGGTCTGGGATTAGAACCCCTTCCTGGTATTGAAACGGTATTTGGTGGAGCTAAAGATTACATGGCGGCTTCGATGATGATGAAATTTCGCAATGTAAATTGGGACAAGTTCCAAAAAGAAACCAGTCGCTTATCTAAAAAAGAAATTGAGGATAAATACGGTTCAACGAGTACGGTGACAGATAAATTTACGTGGGGTTTTGGGAAAACAGGAGCCTCGTTTACACCAAGCAACAAGGAAGTATTTCTACGTGGTTTAAATACGATCAACCAACGTGATGGTGAAGTGCTGATAAATGCCCTGTTACTATTTAATGTGGATCCTTCTAACAAAGGAAGCATTCAAGGGGCAATGGAGTTGGGGAAATCGGAAACCAAACGCATCCTTCCTCATCTACGCCAAGAGCTCCCAGGATGGGAAAATGCCGAAATCAATGGCTATCCAAACTACTTATATATACGTGATTATAAGCGTTACTCAACCGAATATGTTCTGCAAGCATCCGATATTATGAGTGGAAAGATGTTCTGGGATAATGTAAGTGTCGCCGGATACCCGATAGATCTACAGGGAACAGCTAGCCATACTTGGGGTCAGCATAGCGGAGACCCGGACAAATACGGGATGCCTTTACGATCCTTTATTCCGAAGGATTATTCCAATGTAATTCTTGCAGGTAAAAACGTGGGTGCTTCAGCAGTCGCTTACGGTAGTGCCCGTATCCAAGCCAACACTTCCTTGGCAGCCGAAGTCATAGGAATCTTACTTGGGAGATTAAAGGGAGAACAGGATTTAACCAAAATAACAAAAGAAGATATGAATGATATCCATGCGTATGCAAAGAAAAAATATAGTATCACGTTGAGTGATGTAAAAGCTGTAAATAAGATTAAAGACCTATCAGAAGATCAGATCAAGGAGCTAAACATCGGAAAACTGACACTTCCATAGCATGTACAGAGTATCATTCAGGCTCACCTTGGAGAAATATGAAAACAGCTGAAGTCTATTCATCTTCTATCTTTTTTTTCTCATCAATATTTTGATAAAATCTTTCCCCGCTATTCGGATTAAACCAAACTTGCTGCTTGATGCCTGTCGTAGGATCAATAAATACTTCGTTTGTTTTCTGAAAATCAAAGGGAGGTTCATTTATAAGTTTCTTTAAACGATTGCGACGATAAATGACTGTACCCATAACCGAGATAATGGCAACCAACGGGAAGACAATGAAGTAAAGGACAGCTAGAAAGTGCATAGCTACACCTTTTCCACAATAACTGCTGTTCCGTAAGCGACGATTTCCGACATGGTTTGCCCGATTTCACCAGAATCGAAACGCATCATCACGATGGCATTCGCGCCCATGCTATGCGCATTTTGAATCATGCGGTCGATGGCGGATTTACGAGCATCCTCGATCATTTCGGTGTATTCCTTGATCTCTCCGCCGAATAAACTGCGAATAGAAGCTGTTATATTTCCTCCTAAACCGCGGCTTCTTACGATAACGCCAAATGTGTGACCTAATACTTGATTAATGCGATAACCGGAAATATTTTCAGTAGTAACGACTAGCATGAGCCTTCACTCCTATATTTGACTGGGTGCGATATGGTTAGAGGGTCACTCCTCTTGATGTACTTATTATGCTCCTAAAATAATATCTAAATTCGGAAATGCTTTTAGGTAATAAGCTGATTATCGGTAATTTCTGAAGGATTGAGCTTATCTATTGCGGTTTTGAGCGGCTGTTAACCCATTTTTCATTGGATCTTCATGCGAATTTCACGAGACCTTCATGAGGCAGGATTTGGATTCTGATAAGATAGACATATCGCAGAACAAATCAATCAAATGAAAATCGAGATATAAGGGGAGCTAACCATGAGTACATCCGTGTATAAATCAGTTATTATAGGAACAGGTCCAGCGGGGTTAACCGCAGCTATTTATTTGGCCAGAGCCAATCTAGAGCCGTTGATTATTGAAGGGCCAGAGCCGGGCGGTCAATTAACCACAACAACTGAGGTTGAGAATTTTCCAGGGTTTCCAGAGGGTATCATGGGACCGGAGCTAATGGATAATATGCGCAAGCAAGCGGAGAGATTTGGAGCCGAATTTCAGACAGGCTGGGTGAATAAAATTGATTTCTCCAACCGTCCATTCCGTATTTCCATCGAAGGCCGAGAGGATATTGTTGCTGAGACCATTATTGTTTCTACTGGCGCTTCAGCTAAATATTTGGGTATTGAAGGTGAAAAAGAAAATGTTGGTCGTGGTGTGAGTACCTGCGCAACCTGCGATGGATTCTTTTTCCGCAACAAAAAAATCATCGTAGTCGGCGGTGGTGATTCGGCTATGGAAGAAGCCAACTTTTTAACTCGCTTTGCCTCAGAGGTAGTCGTGGTCAATCGCCGCAGTGAGCTGCGCGCTTCCAAAATTATGCAGGACAGAGCACGCCAAAATCCGAAAATCAGCTGGGGCTTGAATAAAACTCCGCTTGAGGTGCTTACCAATGACAGAGGCGTTACCGGCTTAAAAGTAAAAAACAACAGCACGAATGAAGAAGAAGTTATTGACACGGATGGCATCTTTATCGCTATTGGTCATACGCCTAACACCAAATTTCTTGATAACCAGCTGCAAACCGATGACCAAGGCTACCTGCTGGTTAATCCAGGTACAACAGAAACCAATATCCCTGGCGTATTCGCTTGCGGAGACGTTCAGGATCACCGGTATCGCCAAGCGATCAGCGCGGCAGGAACAGGCTGCATGGCCGCATTGGATTGTGAGCGATTCTTGGAAGCGGCGGAGAGTGCGCATCTGCAAGCTGTTCGCTAATCATTTCATAAGAGGGGCATAAGCCTCTCTTTTTTTGCTGGGAAATTTCGATCTTTTCGCTTAACGAATTGAAATAACCAGACATCTCATATTGTCATACCCGAAACGATAGAGTAGGATATACATGATCATTCGTCTATTTAATTCCATAAAGTACAAGTGAGTATGCTATCCTTACCGGGGATGGGCCACAGTACGAGTTAGAGAATGATGACAATTGAGAAAGGATAGAGCACATTAAACTTCGGGTGGAAAATGAGGAGAATCATACGATGAATAGAGAGAAACATACAGTAAATACGAAGAAGAATACGGGGAATACAAAAAAGAATCGAAATCAACTCAGATTTGCATTATTATTAGGTACATTTTCAGCTTTGGGACCTTTTACGATAGATATGTATTTACCTTCATTTCCTGAAATCGTGGCACAATTTGGTACTACAGCTTCTCTGGTACAGCTCAGCTTAACCGCTTGTCTGTTAGGACTGGGGCTGGGACAATTGGTCATGGGAACTTTAAGTGATGTGCATGGAAGACGCATGCCGCTGCTGATTTGTATGATTTTATATTTGGCAGCATCTTTTACATGTGCGATTGCACCGAACATTGTTTTTTTCATAGTGGTTCGATTTATTCAAGGCTTTGCCGCATCTGCAGGTATAGTTATTTCGAGAGCTATGGTTCGTGATGTATATAGCGGTCATGAATTAACTAAGTTTTTTTCATTGCTCATGTTAGTGAGTAATTTGGCTCCTCTGGTAGCACCCGTAGTTGGAAGTGGAATCATTTCCTTTACCACATGGGTAGGCGTGTTTATTGCTTTGGGCTTGATCGGCATTTTCCTGAGCCTAATGACGACCTGGAAGCTGGATGAAACCTTACCTGTGGAGAAACGGGTTCCGAGCAATTTTATGCAGGTATTAAGGAATTTTAAATCCTTGCTTAAGGATCCTCAGTTTGCCGGCTACGCACTCGCACAGGGCATTATGATAGCCGGGGTATTTGCCTATGTATCGGGGACACCATTTATTTACCAAAATATTTACGGAGCATCGCCTCAGCTGTTTGCGATATTGTTTGGTTCGAATGGGATCAGTTTAATCATCGGCTCTCAAATCGTGGGTAGATTAACTCATCGGATCTCGGAGCGCAGCTTCCTGTTGATAGGATTATTGTTAGCCGGTGCTTCCAGCGCCGCAGTATTAATTGCAGCACTTGTTCATGGTCCTTTATTTGCACTTGTGATTCCACTTTTCTTTTTTGTAGCTTCCATCGGGATGACGGCAACAGCTTCATTTTCACTGGCTATGGAGCATCAAAGCCATATCGCGGGCAGTGCTGCTGCTCTGCTCGGGTTGATTCCGTTTATTTTAGGTGCGGTGGTTTCACCACTTGTTGGAATTGCGGGTGAGCATACGGCTGTTCCTTTGGGCGTAATTATCTTATTGACGAGTTTAATAGCTTTGCTTGCTTACCTCGGTCTAGTAAAAAGGTCAAGTAAAGAGCTAGCTGGATAAGGAGACCTCAGCATTAGAACGAAATTAACTGAATCAGGTTAGTCAACTGCCGCGGCAAATGAAAAGTAGCATCGTAAAAGGAGAATTATTTTCCTTTTGCGATGTTTTTTTGTATGACTGGTGGATTATGTATTCAGAAAACATTCAGGTTAAAATCAGCTTTTATTCAGGTGAGCCCTTTATAATTCATATCGTAACGGAGATAAGAATTCATCGAGGAGGTGCTTCATGTTAAGAACCCATATTTCCACGTATTCGCTGCCGCTGTATTCTCTTATAATGGTCACCTTGTTGATACTCACGTATAACCTTTCCTGACATAATAACCTCTACTATAGAAAGGAAGAATAAATGTGACAAAAAAAGCTAACTTTAAATGGATCATCTCAATTTTATTATTATTGGTCGTCTTTATCACATATGTGTTTCTATATCCTCCGGTAAGCAAAGGAGAATCGATTGCAAAAGTAAATGGTATTTCTATAGCCAAGGAGCAGCTTTACAATGCGGTAATGGAAGCCGATGGTAAAAAGGCGCTGCAGAATTTAATCGATCAGGAATTGATTCAGCAGGAGGCTCAAAAGGCTGGTGTTCACGTTGAGCAAACGGAAATTGACAGCGCACTGGAATCAACCAAAGGACAATTTTCAACAGAGGATGAATTCAATCAGGCATTGGACAATTATGGGATGACTCTCGCCAGCCTAAAGCAAAATTTACAAACTCAGTTGACGATTGAAAAGATTTTGGAGCCTCAGGTAACGGTGACTGATGATGAAATCAAGAAATACTATGACGAAAATCTGGAAACATTAAAAACACCAGAGCAAGTTAAGGCTTCACATATCTTGGTTGCGACGAAAGAAGAAGCTGAGGCGATTCTTCAAGAATTAAAGAACGGTGGGGACTTTAGTGCAATTGCTCAGGAAAAATCACTCGATACGGCCACCAAAAGCCAAGGCGGAGACTTGAACTATTTTGCTAAAGGCGAAATGGAGGAGCCTTTCGAAACTGCAGCATTCAAGCTTGAGATCGGAGCCTTAAGTGATGTCATTCAGTCCACAAACGGCTTCCACATTATTAAAGTAGCCGATCATAAACAGGCATATACGCCAACCTTAGAAGAGAAAAAGGAAGAGATTCGAAAGACTGTGACGAAGGAAAAAATATCGACTCTAGCTACAAGCTGGCTTGAAGAGAAAAAATCTGGAGCTTCTATAGAGAACTACTTGACCAGCTAACGATTGGAAATCATGTAAAGACGGTAACGTGGCATCTTACAAAGGAAGCCTCAGTTGCCGTTTTTTTTGAGGAGACGCCCACATAAAACGAACGATAAAGGAGAATTATATAATAGGAATCAACCCTACATCTGCATGCTGACGAAAGTTGTTATTGTAACAAACCTCTATAACTACCTTACAGGGTGTGGTTCTATTTGAGGAGGAAGACATATGATGATCGAAACAAGCGTATTGATAGAGATAAAACTAGAGAATGAGGAAAAGGCTTTGTTGATCCAGACAATGAAAGAGGAACAGGTTAGACTAAGTATCCACTTGGCTCAACTTGATGAGCTGCTGCTGCAGCTGGAAAAAAAACTCAACAGGTTTGATCATTCTACAGATTTCACTTCCATTATTGAAGCATCGGCGTAGATATTGCGTCTACTGCTTGAAAATAGAAAAAGACTCTTAATTCCGAATGGGAATGAGGGTCTTTTTGCTCGTCTAAAGGAAACGATATGTTATAATAAGTAAAATTGGAAAAGAGTGGGGGCTAAGCATTGGAATGCCGATTAGGTTGTGCGGCCTGCTGTATAGTCATTTCAATTTCTTCACCAATTCCAGGAATGCCGAATGGAAAGCCGGCAGGAGTTCGATGTATTCAGCTTTCCGATCACAATACGTGCAAATTGTTTGGTTCGTCAGAACGCCCAGCTGTGTGCAGCAGTTTAAAACCTTCAATGGATATGTGTGGGTCACTTGATGCAGAGGCTTTCCAGATTTTGACGGATCTCGAGCAAGCAACAACTCCTTAATAACATGAAATCCAATTCGGAAGGGGATTAGGAAATGGACCGATTACAACGTTTGACGCCATTGCTTAAGAGCTTTATGGAAAAAGGACCTGCTGGTTGTGCCATTACGGTTGTTAGAAGTGGAGAAGTTCTGTATCAGGAAAGCTTTGGATATGCAGATTTGGAAAAGAAACAGAAGCTTAATTCCGACACGATTTACCGGATCTACTCGATGACCAAAGTGCTTACCTGCGTCGCGGCTCTCATGCTATATGAGAAGGGGATCTATCTGTTAAACGATCCACTGGAGGAATACTTGCCGGAATTTAAGGATCTTTCGGTGTACCGATATAACGAGTTCGGGCTCAGGTCTACTTCTCCCGCGTCTGGCCCGATACGAATCAAGGATCTGTTCACTATGTCCTCCGGTCTTACCTATGGTGGGGACGGAACGGAAACGGAAAGACACACCCGTACCATCATGGAGAATGCCATTACTACCATGGATATGAGAGCGCTATCAAAAGCGTTGGCGGCGGTTCCTCTGGCTTTTGATCCAGGAACGCACTGGAAGTATGGTACGAGCCACGATGTTCTGGCCGCCTTGATCGAAGTATTATCGGGGGTTACCTTCGGAGAGTTTCTGCAAAAGGAAATATTCGATCCGCTTCAAATGAAAGATACTTCATTCCGAATTTCAGAGGAAAAGCGTGACCGTCTCAGTATGATGTACAACCGTGCAGAAGACGGAACCTTGACCCCTAATACCGAGCGAGACGTTCCCTATCAGCCTGGATGTATTCACGAAAGTGGCGGAGGCGGGCTGCTGTCAACGATAGGGGATTACAGCCGATTTGCGCAGGCATTGGCAAGAGGCGGAGAATTGGATGGGGTGCGGATACTTGGACGAAAAACCGTGCAATTGATGGCGACCAATCATTTGGGACCCCAGCAGCTTCAAGATTTCAATTGGCCACAGATGAAGGGTTTTGGTTATGGTTTAGGGGTTCGAGTTTTGATAGACCCGGCAGAGGGTGGCCTTAATGGCTCGATTGGTGAATTTGGCTGGGCTGGGCTAGCCGGATCTTGGGTGTTAATTGATCCTAAGGAGCAGTTGTCTGTGGTTTACATGCAGCAAATGCTGCCGAGTCTAGAGCCTTACATTCATAACCGTATGCGTGCCGTCATTTATGGAGCGTTGGAATAGACAGTCGTTCACATCACAGTTTGATATGGCACCAAGCGTTTTTGATTCCTCTGCTCCTTCAAAAGCTTTGCCATAAACTGCTGAATAGGTTTCGTTTCCTCAGTTGCCAACGTAATATGGGCGAGATTACGAGTTTCAAGAGGGTCTTCAGATAAATTGTAAAGTTCATATTCCTCTGCGACTGGTTCTGTTTTGATTGAAAAGCTGTTAGTCTGGTAGCCGCCTTCGGGGGTTAGATAGACGCTCCCCATTGGAGTGGACGACTCATCCCGAAGGCCTGGCTGACTCCAAAACTGCTTGTTGTCAAAATAACGGGAAAATTTCCACAATTGCTGTTTATTATCTTTATTGATAAAGGCAATTACGGTTTCAATGTGATTAGGTTGGATCACGGAAGAATAGGGAATACCAATTGGATTTACTTGATGGGGGCCGCGTGTCACATCGTCATCAGTCATAAAGTAAACAGGTTCGTCAGCACGCTCGCAATCGAAGCCAAAGAAGCAAGGTGACAGGTCACGCCCCACTAAGGGGTGAACTTCGCTGAACTTTAATCGCAATCTTTGTTGGATGTCTTCCAGATCTGCGTCGGCCAACCCAAGCATGGTGGGGATCAGATCTACATGACTTGTCAGCTTATCGAAATGTTCATGCTGCTCAAATAATTGTTTATTATGAATGATGAAAGGCACGTGAACGATTTCTTCATAAGCACAGTACCATTTTTGGTGAAGATAGCCATGAGCGCCTAACAGATCTCCATGATCCGATGTAAAAATGACAATGGTTTGATCATAAAATGAGGACCTCATTAGGGAATCGAAAACCTTGAGCATTTGCTGATCGGCATTTTTTTGAAGCTGGTAGTACAGCTTACTGTAATGAGGCTGGTTGAATATGGGCTGCAAAGCCTGTGGATAAACTTCCTGATAGCTTGCCTGGCATCGAGGTTTCGTATGTAAAGACTCGTGGATGGTAGGTGGGGGATCCGGCTGCGGCATGGACTCCACTGCAAAATTAAACATTGGGTTATGGGCAGTCAGCGCTCCATACAAAACGATATCATGCGGGTTTACGAAGGATGCAACAAGAAGCCAAGGCTGCAAATGCCCAGCTTCATTTTTTTTGTGATCCAGTGACTCGATAAGATCGACAACTTCTGCAGCATAAAACTCATCTCTACCGCTTACGCCCACCCCAGCTGAAGAGGCGGAATTTCGGGGACTTTTCCCATGCGGCTCCGGTCCAATCCAGCTGGAAAATCCATAATCCTCTAAAGGATCAGCATGCAGATATAACTGTTCTTTTTCCTTATTCGGTATGCCGGTTATGGGGTCATAGCTCAATAATCCACTGCGAGTACCAGGGATGATGATATCTTCATACGATACATGCCATTTCCCTTTATAAAATGTTTGGTAGCCTGCTTCCCGGAAATAATGGCCCATTGTGGGTACTGTGTTTCTATTTAGCCAAAACATATCGGGATCGGATGCTTCCTTGGCGATTCCGTTCGTCTGACTGACACCATGGAGCGAAGGATACTGTCCGGTAAATAATGTGGCTCTACTGGGACAGCAGGCAGCACTTCCGATATAATGTCGATTGAATTCAATACCGTTTGTTCTTAACAGTTCCTGTGTAATGAGATTGTTGACTCGCCATTCTTTGATGTCATTGCTCTCATATATAGGGGGATACTGCTGTTCATCGATAACGAGTACAAGAAAATTAGGCTTCTGAATGCTCCGGGTACGTGTCATCATTCACCCCGCCATTTTGTCATGTCTAAGTAATATGCGGAAGGCTTATGTCCTATGAAGACCTTTTATAGATTCAATTGCAGCTTACGGGTTTTCATCTGGCTTCATCTATTAAGCTTAAGCATGTCTAATAAACTTTTTTCGATAGTTGAGCGGAGAGATCCCCTCCGTATTAGAGAAGCACGAAGAAAAATAAGAACCATGATGGAAGCCGACCTCCTCTGCAATACGGGTGACAGACCACTCGGTTTGAATCAGCAGCTTTTTGGCCTGCTCGATACGATACAGCTGTAAATAGTGGATGGGAGTCATGCCGTAAACCTTAAGCATACATTTGGCCAAATAGTTAGGATGATAATTCATTTCCTTGTGCAGCAGCGCATTGGTTATCGATAGCGTGTAATTATGCCGTATAAATAATTCAACCCTTTCAGCCACATGAATGGCTGCCGCATCAGTCGTAGCTGCCACTTCCCGATCCAAATGCTGCATAAAAAGCTGAAAGGAATTTTGCCTTTTCCAATTTCGCAACGATCGCGGCTCCAAATCTAACAAAAAAAACTGCTGTAATATGTCCATTGCTTTTGGGGTCAGCTTCATATATTTAGGAATAAAGATCGAACACACCTCGCTATGATTCAAATAGGCGGTTTGTTTGTGTTTATGGATTAAACTTGATTGATTTTCGAGGCAAGCACTCATATTGCCGCATTCATCCCAGGCACCGAAGGTGTGAAAGTGAATCCAGATAATATCGGTTTCCTCTGAACAAGGCTCCGTTCCATAATGACTGGCATCAGGTCTTAAGATACAGGCTTCCCCCTCATCAACCCGCCACTGATCCGTACCCTCTCCAAGAAATAAGGTGCCTCTCGTAACCACGATCAAATCGAATACGCCAATTTGTTGTCTGCTGATATGACGTTCGCCCATACGATAAAAATCCCGGCCGCAATCAATAAAATAGGGAACTGGTGGAGAAATAAAGTGAAGAATGGGTGAGTTCAGCATATGCCCCTCCAAAAGGTTGATATTTTTAAAAAACAGGTTGGTATTTATTGTATTAATACCAATATATAACATGTAATATAATTAATAAAGCGCTTACCATAAATAGCGAAAACAAATAAAGGAGCTGCGCATCATGAACCAATTATTAAGCTCCAAGCCCATTCCACTAAGCAATTTGCGCATTCAGGATAACTTCTGGACTGAGTATATTCGGCTCGTTCGGCATGTTGTTGTACCTTACCAATGGGAAGCACTGAATGATCGGGTAGAAGGAGCAGAGCCAAGTCATGCGATACAAAATTTTAAAATTGCAGCAGGCTTGGAGCAGGGAGAATTTTATGGAATGGTGTTTCAGGATAGCGATGTCGCCAAATGGCTGGAGGCGGTTAGCTATTTGCTGGAAACCGGTCCAGACCCCGAATTGGAGGCCATTGCCGACGGGGTGATTGATATTATTGCCAAAGCACAGCAGGCGGATGGCTATTTGAACACCTACTTTACGCTAAAAGAGCCAGGGAAAAGATGGACCAATTTAGCGGAATGCCATGAATTGTATTGCGCGGGCCATATGATTGAAGCCGCTGTTGCTTACTATCACGCGACTAGAAAAACGTTAATTCTGGATGTAGCCTGCCGTCTGGCGGATTGTATCGATTCGGTCTTTGGCGATGGAGAGGGCAAGTTAAAGGGCTATGACGGTCATCAGGAGATCGAGCTTGCGCTCGTCAAGCTGTACCATACCACATCACAAAAGAAATATTTGCAATTGAGTCAATTTTTCCTCGACGAGCGTGGGCGTGAGCCGGATTTTTATGATATTGAATTTGCGCGCCGTGGTCAGAAGGTCCACTTTCCAGCACTGGATATGGTGCATAACAAGTCATACAGCCAAGCTCACTTACCCGTGCGACAGCAAAGGTCTGCAGAGGGCCATGCCGTACGTGTCGTGTATATGTGCTCGGGGATGGTGGATGTAGCGTATGAAACGGGTGATGTGGAGCTGTTTGAAGCCTGCAAAAGCTTATGGCGCAATATTGTGAGCAAACGGATGTATATTACCGGCGGAATAGGGTCATCAGCTTATGGTGAAGCCTTTTCGATGGATTATGATCTGCCAGGCGATACCGCTTATGCCGAGACTTGTGCGTCGATTGGACTGATCTTTTTTGCACAAAGGATGCTTCAATTCGAAGCGGTCAGCGAGTATGCCGATGTGATGGAGCAGGCGCTGTACAACACCGTAATCAGCGGGATGTCGAGAGATGGCCAACGTTTTTTTTATGTGAATCCGTTAGAGGTGTGGCCTGATGCCTGTGATAGGAATGCCAATGTTCGCCATGTCAGGTCGGAGCGTCAAGGCTGGTTCGGATGTGCTTGCTGTCCGCCCAATATCGCAAGATTGCTTGCTTCGCTTGGCCGTTATATGTATACCCTTCAAGATCGAATTATTTACACGCATTTGTATATAGGAAGTGAAATTTCAATAGGCTGGGAAGGAGGCGATGAGGTTAGATTGGTGCAGGACTCAAAGTTTCCTTGGGAGGGTGATGTTCGTTTTGAGATTACAACAAGAAAGGAGACCGAATTTACATTGGCGCTGCGTATTCCCAAGTGGTGCAGAGCAGAGCAGGGACTAAGGGTGAGTATCAATGGCCAAGACATTGCTTATGAGGGGCTGGAGAATAACGGTTATATCCATATCCATCGAACATGGCAGTCTGCTGATGTGGTTGAGCTGCTGCTTCCCATGAAGGTAAGTCGAGTTCGAGGCCATCCACTCATCCGTGAGACACTTGGCAAGATAGCGCTTCAGCGTGGACCCATCGTCTACTGTATGGAAGAAGCCGATAACGGACCAAATTTACATCAAATCATACTGGAAAAGCAATCCGTGGAAGAGGTCCGTTTTGAGTCGGAGCTTCTTGGTGGAGTTCCAGTCATTACCGTTCCGGCTGTAAGGGTTCAATCCACAAATTGGGAAGGACAGCTGTATCAAGCAGCTTCAGAGGTCCAAACCCTACCTGTGACAGCGAGGTTCATTCCTTATTTTGCTTGGGCTAACAGGGGACGTAATGAGATGGCAGTTTGGGTCAAAGAAGAACTTTGAAAGCTTTCAAACCAGATTATTTGGAGGGGTTATAATGGGATCGATTGGGCAGCTTTTGAAAATGGGAACCATTTCAGCGTTAGCATTAGCTTTGGCAGCAGGTTGCACCTCAGCAGGAACACCGGCGTCAGGGACAACGGCCACGGATGCCAAGAAAGCAGGCAGTGAGCAGGTAACGATCAAATACATCGATTGGGGCGAAAAGGAAGAGCATGCGGCCAACGCCATTGGCATAGCTAATTTTGAAAAGGCTCATCCGAATATTAAAGTGGATTATCAAAGTATTCCCTATGATCAATACAACACGAAGCTGAGTGCCATGGCTGCCTCCAAAACACTGCCTGATTTAGGAAATCTACTGGAAGCACAAGCTTTAAAATGGGCCGAATCCGGCGTATTGCTCGATTTAACCCCTTATTACAAGGACGGTTCGGTGAAGCCGAAGCTGGAAAGCAATAAATTTACGACACCTGACGGTAAAGTTATAGGCTACAGTGTGGCTAACGAAGTCGTCCTGCTGCATTATAATAAGGATTTATTTGACGAAGCCAAGGTTCCTTACCCGCCTGCCGAAACGGAAAAAGCATGGACATGGGATCAGATGGTGGATGCAGCCAAAAAGCTGACGAAGGATAAGGCCGGCAAACATCCGGGAGAAAGCGGTTTTGACCCGAAAAATATTGTGCAATACGGGATACAAATGAGTACAGGCGCAGATTTCTTCTGGACCCCGTTTGCAATTAGTAATGGCGGTGGGGAGGGCAGCCAGGACGGCAAACAGCTCCTACTGGACAAACCAGAAACGATTGAAGCGATCCAAAAGGTAGCTGATCTGGCGCTGGTTGAGCATGTATCGCCGAATCCGGCTCAAGCCAAATCACTGCCTGGAGATGTGGGTACTAAGCTGTTTACCAAGAAGGTAGCGATGGTCGAATCGGGACAATGGGAACTGTCTAATATCGGACCGCAGGTTAGCAAAGGCTTAAGAAACGGTATTGGTGTGCTGCCAATCTTCAAAAAACCGGCGACTACCAACACAGGAACACCGCTCGTTATCTTCAATACAACCAAGTATGCAAAGGAAACTGTGGAGCTTTATAAATTTCTGATGGACCCGAACAATAATATGGCGTTGATTGATAATGGAACATGGATGCCCGCCGAAACGCAGTGGTATAGCGACCCTGAATTGATCAAAAGATGGACGCAGAACCCTGTACATCCTCCTGAGTATAAAACGGCTGTTATTGATTATGCATTGAAAGCTACTTACCCGACTCCATGGTTTTTTCTTCCAACATATGGCAGAATTTCCGATGTGTTGAACCCTGGCCTTGATCCGGTATGGTTAGGTACCAAAACAGCGAAGGAAGCCATCCTTAATGATATTATGCCTAAGGTCAAACCTATATTTGAGAGCGGTAAAGCGAATTAATAATGCGTTGTTGTAACCAAATCGCAAGTGTACAGAGACTTTCGGAAAGCGGGGAGCTCTGTACACTTCGATATTGAAGGAGAGGACCCCTATGTCTGTGTTAAAGCCAGCTGTAACCAAGACCGCGGCAGCCAAGACTTTTACTGCAAAGCCAGCCAGCTACAAAAGCTTTTACAGGCAGCGGGTATTGGTGGGGTACATTTGTATATTGCCTGCGATACTCGGCATTTTTCTGTTTACGATCGGTCCGATGCTGTACAGCCTGTATTTAAGCTTTACGGATTGGAACATATTAACCGATGCCAAGTGGATCGGGCTGGCTAATTATACGAACATTTTTACACAGGATTTGTTTTTCTATAACTCACTTAAAGCGACGGCGTACTATTCGTTGGGCGCGGTTGCGGCTTCAATGGTTTATGCTTTTATTATTGCGTTATTTTTGACTCAGAATATTAAAGGAAGATCCTTGTTTCGGGCCATCTTCTTTATCCCCTCGATCATTCCGGTTCTGGCGAGCAGTATACTTTGGACCTGGCTATATGATGTGGATTTTGGTGTAATCAATCATATTTTGGGGTGGTTTGGGATTGAGAAGCAATTGTGGATAGGCAGCCCGCAAACCTCCGTTATGTCGTTGATCATCCTTGCGGTATGGGGCTCGGGCAATGTGATTGTTATATTTCTCGCAGGCTTGCAGGATGTTCCTCAGCATCTGCATGAGGCGGTTGAAATGGACGGTGGGAATTGGTGGCACAAGCTAAGAGCGGTTACGGTTCCGCTAATGACGCCAATTATTTTTTATAATGTGATTCTAGGCTTGGTGAACTCTTTCACGACATTTACACAAGCCTATACAATGACCAAGGGCGGGCCAGAGGACTCGACGCTGTTTTATGCGTTCTTTATACATCGTGAAGCATTTGAGCATCAGAGTATGGGTTATGCATGTGCGCTGGCATGGATTCTGTTCGTAATTATTTCATTATTAACCTATCTGCTGTTTAAATCATCGTCAGGCTGGGTTCATTACGAAGGAGGGAAATCCTGATGAGCTCTCGAAGACTAGGCGCTTGTTGCACATATACATTTCTCATATTGATGTCAATTCTGGTGTTCTTGCCCATCTATTGGCTGCTTCGCAGCTCCCTTATGGATACCTTGGAAATTTATGCGTTTCCGCCGATCTGGTTTCCGCATGTTTTCAGATTTGAAAATTATACGGAGGCCATGACTCGTGTGCCTTTTCTGCTTTATTTTAAAAATACACTGATTATTATCATCCCCGTACTCATAGGTGTGACCTTAACCAGCGGTTTGGCTGCCTTCGCCTTCGCAAGACTAGAATTCCCGTTAAAAAACCTGTGGTTTACGATTGTCATCATGACCATCCTGCTTCCAAGTATTGTGACGTTGATCCCCACTTATATCGGTTGGTCCCGAATTGGTCTTGTCAATACATTTTGGCCGTTGATTGTTCCCGCCTTTTTTGGTGGAGGAGCCTTCAATATATTTTTACTCAGACAGTTTCTGCTTACGATCCCTAAGGAATTGGATGAATCGGCGGTCATTGACGGTGCTAATTATTTTGTTGTTTATTTAAAAATCATTCTGCCTTTGATCAAGCCTGCGATGGTTGTTGTGATGCTGTTTACATTTGTTGGCGTCTGGAATGATTTCCTCGGTCAATTGGTGTATCTCGGCGATCAACAAATGTTTACGGTCGCACTCGGCCTATTTCAATTTAGAGGCAATTTGACTACGGCATGGAGTTTGTTGATGGCTGCGGCTGCGGTACTGATAGCACCTGCTGTTGTGGTTTTCCTGATCGGGCAAAGATACTTTATTGAAGGACTGACGATGACGGGAATCAAAGGATAACGTTATCACTATTATAAATCACTTGCTTTCCATAACATCCAGCTTTCCTGCTTTGGGGATTGCTGGATTTTCATTTAATCTCCTGATACCAAACATTTTATGCAACTTTATCCAGTTCGCTGCAGTCTATTACAATGAGAGTGATTGAACCGAAACCCTTTAACAAAGGAGATTTGATATGAAGCTTTTTGTCCTATGGGTAATCCTGACGGGAATGGCTTTAATAAATTCAAGTGGATACAGCAGCTCTGAATCGAGGGCTCTATGGATAGCTCAGGAAGCAGAAAAAGCTGGATTTCATTCCACAAGCGCACCTTATTTTGAATTTCAGTCTGCTACTGGAAAATGGTTTTGTTGTTCAGAAAATAAAGCCATATTTGCGCTGAGTAGCTCTGCCGGGGCTCACAAGCCTGGGACGGAAATTGGGATTCATTTGTATTCATATGGGGAAGAGCTGAAAGTAAACAGGGACATTGTGTTCAAATTAACGGAAAGAAATGCGGATAGCAGCTATAAACAGACGTTAGATATCACAACACTACATTATACTACGACGGCAAGTCATCCGGCCGGTTATTCGATTACGCTGCCCGCGCAGGAAGGATCGCAATACTTTTTGTCAGCCGAAGTAATGAATGGTAATGGAGTGGAGGACACTTTGCTCACTTCGATTGAGGTTCCTATTCAAAGCGTGACGGCCTCGATGCATACACAGCAGCCCCTGTATGAGGGAAATGAAAGGGTCATACTGGTTGTCGAAAATCAGGGGCCTACAGCGATTGAATTCGGGCTTTTGTATACGCTTGAAACTCTAAGTGAAGGTGAATGGACAGAAGTCAAGGCAAAAGGAATAATAATTTTTCCCATGATCGGTATCGGGCTAAAATCCGGGACTTGGGAGCAGAAGACACAATGGGATGAGCTCGCACCTGGTCACTACCGCTTCGTAAAGGAAATTTCGGCAGAAGGAACGGACATCAAACAGCGACTATATGCTGAATTCGATGTTGCGAACTAAGCATTAATTATGTATTGTTTTCATGTATTTCAAGTGTTACTATAACTTTATATACATATCATATGAGTTGGTGATACATTGAAAGAGCTTGCGAGTACGAAGGTACTGAATGAATTGCTACAACGCATCGATCAGGAAGTATGGGCAGCTGGCGATAAGCTGCCTTCCTTGTCGGCATTAGCCAAGGAGCTGCAGGTAGGTGTTTCTACAGTGAGGGAAGCACTGCGTATAATGGAAAATAAGGGTTATTTGTTGATTGAGCATGGTCGAGGTATGTTCGTGCGCAGTCGGAATCATTGGAGGCAGGACAGCTCGCTTGATCTGACATCGCTTCCTGTTGGTGATCTGTTCTCCCTGCTGGAGTTTCGCGTTATGCTGGAGCCAGAGATGGCAGCGTTGGCGGCTGAAAGAGGCTCACCAGGACAAATTCGCAATATTAAAGAAGCGGCGGCTCAAATGATCGCTGATTTGGCTTCAGGCAAGGATTATTTTGCATCTGACATTGCCTTTCATGATCATATCGCAGAGGCTTGCTCCAATGAGGTGATGGCGAGTGTGATGAAAGGAATCTCAGAGCTGCTTCTGGAGAGCCGTAGAAAGACAACGCGTATTAAAGGCAGTCCGGAGAGAGCGGCGCACTTTCATATGTTGATTGCCTTGGCGATTGAACAGAGAAATGTACAGCTGGCCAAGGACATGATGAGATCTCATCTGCTCGACGTGAAACAGGACAGTATGAAGCTCAAGGTAAATACAGAAGGATAAGTGTTATATACGGAGAAATTTGCGGAAAGCTTTTTATTATGAACCTGAGATGGGGGATGCATGGTGAGAATAACGATTCCGAACAAGGCCAATTCTTATCAGGGAAATGTGCAGGGAAAAGCAAATGAGCCGATTACCGTTGCAGGTCTGCTGGATAACGCGAGACGTGGACTAGATGGTTATTATGGGGGTGGTGAACCCGATTGGACGCTGGAGCATATATACGACCGTCTGGAACATAATGCACCAAGAATCGCAATCATTGGTGGGTCATCTGACCATCCGGCGCACATTTTGGATCATGAAACGGTGTTCAAGGCGGCTTTGAAAATTTGGCAGGAGGGCGGTGTGCCTTTCTATTTCAGCACCCCAGTTCTTTGTGACGGAACGGCCCAGAACAATATTGGCATGTCGTATTCACTGCAAAGCCGCAACGCAATAGCTGAGATCGTAGTCAATCAAATGGAAGCGCATTCATATCATGGCGCCTTTGTCATTCAAGGCTGCGATAAGCAGCCGCTTGGTATATTAAGCGGGCTTGCCCATCTAGATCGGGTTCGACGTTTTCGCGGGGAGCATCATGTATTTGCGACCTTTAGTCCTTCCCATGTCCTGAAGGGCGGCACGATTCCCGACGATTTGAAGCTGGAGTTGGCCGATCTGGCTTTGCAGGCTGATGCCGCAGGCTTTGATGATATAGGTGCTGATATCCGCGAGGCAGTGAGTTATATTTTGCAATGCTCCTCGAATACTTCCTTTCAGGGTGTGTTTCAACGCGCTGTGGAGCGTGGGCTTTTGACGGTGGAGCGGCATCTTGATTTTGAAAAAAGATTAGCCGTCAATACCTGTGATTCTGCGGGCGGTATTTGCGCGTTCCATGGTACGGGCAACAGCTCGCGAGATATTACCGCTGGCTTCGGTATCGTAAGCCCTGTGCTTGAGCTGCTGACAGAGCCGCCTACCCAGGCTCAGGTCGACAAGGCCATTGAGCAATTATTTTCCATTATCGATAGGCAAGAATGCAGTGTGGGTGAATTAGTGCGGGCGAATATTGGCAATACAATCAGACTGCACAGCGCAGGTGGCGGCTCGACGAACCTGATGATGCATATCGTTGGAGCGATGATTTATGCTGGTTACGATTTTCGATTAAAGGATCTGGAAGCGATTTGTAATTCGCATCCTATTCCTGACCTGTTTGACTACAGTCTTACGGAAGGCAGAGATATCTATGCTTTGGCGCAGCAGTGCTGCTCAGGGCAAATACGAGGCATGGAGACGTTGATCTACGAGCTGTCGCGTAATGGGGTCCCTATGGATTTGGACGCACCAACCGTAACGGGAGAAACATGGAGGGAGCGTCTGTCTGACACAACTAATTTAAGCGCGGATGGCGTTAAGGAAAATCAGATTATTTTAAGTACACCAAGAAGAAGCTTTAGCGGTGTTGATGTACTAAGCAGCAACTTTTTTAACAACGCCGTTGTGAAGATTAGCGGGATGCCGACCAAGCAGTTGGATCTATTTGATCGCAGGATTGCCTTCGTGCTCTATTACGAGAATGAAGAAGAAGCCAACCATCATCTGCTGGATGTGAATTTGCTGGACGGATTAAAAAAGAGCAGGCTGTTCCAGCTGGAGCATATGCGGCAAATGGCCTGTCATAACGCAGCGGTTTCAATGGAGCAGCTGCAGCATATGAATTATGATGAGCTGTTTGATAACATGATTCAACACGAATGGCTGAGGCTGGCTGTCATTATTTCGGGACAAGGGCCGGAGGCATTTGGCATGCCGGAAATGATGACCCCGATGCAGCATATTAACGCGGATCGAAAGCTTAGACGTTTAACGACTTTAATCAGCGATGGACGCTATTCAGGAGTTACCTTCGGAGCGGCAGTTGGGCATGTGACACCAGAGGCCTATCATGAAGGTGGCTTGCTGTATGTGCAGGAGGGCGATCTGCTGCATCTCCAGTTCCGCAGTAAAAGAATTGATTTGCTTGATTCTGAAGCATTCGCTGCCGGAGAAGTGACGCCTTTTCAAGGAGAACTTCGTGTGCAGCGTAAGGAATTGGGTACGGCAAGGCTTGATCGATTGCGCCAACGTCAACGGATGGTGGCAGCCTCCAACCGTCTGCGTGATTGTACGGATGCTTCACGTGGGGTTGTTCCAATGGGAGTGGCATTGGACGCGGATATAGAATGGTCGTTAGCGCTGCTGCACAAGTAACTTAAATCAGATAAGAAATGGAAGGGATTATTATTATGGATAAATCGAGAGCACTATTAAAATCATTAGGTTTTCTGGAGCGAGAGGCTTATGACCTGCCGGATTCACCAAAGCGATTTCCAGATGGAGCGCAATATCGTGTGGAAATTCCAAGTGTGGAAGGACCGGAGGCGTTAAAGGCTGTATTTGAAGAAGCGGACCGTTACGGGATTCGGATTCACCGCGTCTCTCAGGGCAGTGGCATTATGCTGCTTACCGATGCGGAAATTTCTGAGATGGTCGAGCTTTGTGCAGCTCGCGGCGTTGAACTCAGCTTGTTCGTCGGCCCGCGCGGAACATGGGATATTAGCGCGCTGCCGTTAACACCTGCGGGCAAGGTCGTTGCACTACGCCATGAGGGAATAGATCAGCTGGTTTATGCTATGGAGGATTTACAGCGTGCTAACCGTCTGGGAGTACGGGGCGCTTTGGTTGCCGACGAGGGGCTGCTCCTGCTGACCAAAGAAATGAAAAAGCAGGGATTAATTGCTGCCGATTTTGTCGTCAAAGTATCGGTACAAATGATGGCGGCGAATCCGGTTTCAATCAAGCTGATGGAGGATATCGGCGCAGATACGTACAATTTACCTACTGCACTGACGCTGCCCAAGCTGGCTTCTATCCGTCCGGCTGTTGATATCCCGCTGGATCTCTACGTGGAGGCACCGGACGGTTTGGGCGGATTTATTCGTCACTACGAGATACCGGAATTCATCCGTGTGCTGTCACCGGTATATATTAAATTTGGTCTACGTAATCATCCGGATGTATACCCGAGCGGGCAGCATCTGGAGCAGATTAACATCAATCTATGCCGTGAGCGCGTGCGACGGGCTTATATGGGCCTGGAGCTGCTCAAGCAGTATGCACCGGATTTGGTAACCTCCGAGCTTGGCGTAGCAGATTTAGGCATTCCAGTTCCGCCGAGATCGTAGATACTTTTCATTGTTGCCTTTTCTGTGCTAAGGTGGTACTAGGAGTCTGACCGACGAAATACTTTTTGTATTTGTCGATAAGACTTTTAGATAAGGAAGTGTGGAAGCCATGAAGAGGGTACTCATAACAGGATACAAGGCGACGGAGCTGGGTATCTTTTCGATGAAACATCCCGGGATTGCCATCATCAAGAAAGCTATCGCCAAACAAGTGACTGCATTAATGGATGAAGGTTTGGAGTGGGTCATCGTTAGTGGTCAATGGGGCGTAGAGGTGTGGGCTGCTGAAGCAGTTATCGAGCTCAAACAGCAATATCCCAACCTGCAGCTGGCGGTCATAACCCCATTTCTGGAGCAAGAAGAGAAATGGAGCGACGATAAGAAAGAAATCTATAACCATATGCTGCAGCATGCCGATTATGTGAATAGCGTGACGAAGAGCAAGTACGAGGGGCCTTGGCAGTTTAAGGAGAAAAACAGGTTTTTGCTGCGCAATTCCGATGGTATGATACTGCTTTATGATGAAGAAACCGAGGGTTCTCCCAAATATATGAGGGAACAAGCTTTAAACCAAGCAGCAAAAACCAATGCCTATGCACTTTATACGATTACAGCATTTGACTTGCAAAGTATCGCAGAGGACGAACAAAATCGTTATGATTAATAGACTGCCACCTAAGGAGGAATAGCTATGTTAAGAGACAAAATCCCCCGTTAATCTCGTGGTCCACCTCCTCTCATTTCATTATCGTATCTGTTTCCATATGATAACGAGAGGATGAATGCAATGTGGCCTAAATCAATTGATTGGAAAGACCTGAAATTTGGAATTGAAATTGAGTTTATAGGCGGCAACCCAGCCAGCTTGGAGCTTTTACCTGGTTGGGTTATGTCATTGGATGAACGACAAATAGACGAGACAGGGGCAGAGTCAGGAAGTGAACTGAAGCCGCCTCCGATTTTGTGGGAAGACAGAGAGCAAATACGAGTCATGCTGAACCGACTGAAGGCGCAAGGAGCTACAGCGAATTGGAGCTGTGGGCTCCACGTTCATATAGGTTTAGAGTCATGGGGGCAAGACATTGTGCTTCCACTGCTAGACGCAGCACTGCGATATCAAGCGACTATTCAAGAACTATTGAATACGAGCGAGCATCGACTCCTATTCTGTCCTCCAGTTACTCCTGAGATGCGAGATAGCTTTATGATCAATCCAAGCTCCAAAGCAGTTCGCCATCGGGGGCGTCCCCAATCACATCGATGTGGAATCAATACAGCAGCTTGGTTTGATTTCGGTACTGTGGAAATTCGCTATGCGAACGGAACAATGAGCTATGATGAACTGCTTCATACCGTTGAGCTTTGCTTAAAGTTTGTGGCAGCGATAGGTGCTGGTCGCCAACTTTCAGACGCCCCCTGCAGCATGGCGGTCGAACTCGAAGCTCCCGTTAAGGGCTATCCAGTTTCCATAACACCTCCACGCTGGTTTCAAGAAAGAACGTGGCTGGAGGAATCCATTATTCCTGTATTAACGGTTCTCGCAGCTGAACTTGTACAGGATGGCGAAATTCACCACGTACTGCCGGTACCTGATGGTTTATTAATTGCGATAGAAAATCATGATGGAAAGCTATTCAACTATGTAGTTGAACCACCCACTGAGGGCTGGAAGCTTAAACGTCAAGTTTTATAATGAAACATGACTAATTCAAGTAAGACCCTTCTGCCGTGTTGAGGCAGAAGGGTCTTTATGAACGATGCGCAGGCATCGAGTATTCCACACTTCTGGTTTGTACGCTACTTGCCCAGCATATAAGCTTGGGTGTAACGATAAGGAGAAAGCATAAAGAGACAAGCACACGAAAGGTAAAAACCGTCAGGAGGATCTTTCCTGACGGTTTTTCTTATTCGCAATTTGCGCTAAATTATTGAGCGCGCACGGTGGCAGAAACCTTAGCCTGTCCGTTGCTGGTTACGACGTTTTCCCATGTCTTTGTGGTTCCGGGAGCCACAACAGCCGATACGTATCCCATGTCATCATCTCCGGATGTTCCGTCAGAATCGTAGACATGAATTTCTACATTGGTATTGGATGGTTTTGCTACGTATATGGAATTGTAGCTTTCCGAGAAGTTGGGGCCGAATTCAGCATCATTAGCGCCAAATACAATGTTGTAATTTTGGTACATCGGTGCATCATTTTTCTTCCAGAACCTGGCGTCTGTCTGGCCTTGGCCGTTGACGTAGGCTTTAATATAGATGTCGCTCTTACCTCCAAATGGGTCGCGATCAGCCATGCTCTGAGTATTAACAAGCACGATTTGATGAGAATAATAAGGGTTGTAAACGTAAGAGTGCGAGAAGCTGCCCAAATTATTAAGGTGGACATCCACCTGGTGCGCCGGATCGGACCAGTTCATCCCTTGCAAGGTTGGACCGTCGTCACTGTCGTCCCATCCCCAAGGGGCGTTAGCCGAGTTGGCTGTGTGATTATTACCTGCAATGGTACCCCAGGAAGAGAAAATATTAGGGTCGTTTCTTTTGCTCCAGAGGTCACCCCACTCGATAAGGGCATACCCGTAATGATTTACATAGCTGCCGGCCGTGTTAGTTGGGAATTGAGCCGTGCCTGTATAATCATATACGATGCCGTCGCCACCCGGGGCGCTGGACCCGTCATACGCATGTACGCCATGCCCGCCGCTTGGGCTCTGTCCATTTGCTTGACAGAATACCTTAGGATGACTGCCATTAAAAAGAACACCGCCGTCCACGTTGTCAGAACCTGAAGTAATGGTCGTATCGTTGGTGTAATCGTACCACTGGTTATGTGCCATGGTCTCCATTAACTGGAATGTTCCGTAAGTGGAGCCGTCCTTTCTGATGACGAGGATTAAGCCTTCGAAATCATTTTCATGTGCATCGAGAGGTCTCGTATAAGCATCGTCTCTAGCGTGGAACAAGTCATATTCTATAAAATAATGAGTCAAGGTTTCAGCCACTTTGTAGTAAACATATCCGTTCTCATTGTAGTTATCTAGGTTGTCCCAATTGTTAAGCGCAAGATAATCCCCGTCATAATTGAAATTCGTAATAAAATCTGCTCTTACGTTCAGATCTGCGTTAACGTCTTGATAAATTTGAGGAGCCCAATGAGCAGCCAATTCAAAGTAGCTTGCAGCACTTGCCTTCGTTGCAAAGGTACCGCAGAAGAGAGGAAGAACGAGTGCCACTACGCTTAAGAGGTGAACGATCGTTTTTTTCATAAATGATTTCCCTCCAATAATTTTAATTGATTTTCCCACGAATGCTGCTCAACTGGTGCTTAAAGATTGGATTTTCCTGATAAAGCTCCCCTCCTTTGCATCTTATGTGACTTCAGCTGTCTGACAGCTAGAATTATAATTAGCCATTTTGACTTTGTCAACCCATTTTTTCCCAAGCAGTTGTGCGTTTATTTTACAAAAAAACAATGCCATCTTATACTTATGATGTCAGACATCACTCCGATAAAGTAATCATTTACATGATTATCGCAAAATCACGCAGGGAGGAACTGCCGTCATATGGAGAAAAAATTGCTTTATCTCAAAATAAAAGAAGAAATCGAAAAAATCATAAGAGAAGGAGAGTTCAAGCCGGGGGATAGACTTCCATCGGAACCGGAATTGGCGAAAAAATTCGATGTGAGCCGCTCTACACTCAGGGAAGCGCTCAAGTTGCTGCAACGGGAAAAAATTCTTATCAGCAAGAACGGAGTCGGAACCTATGTTAATAACCGTTCCGATTTCATTACCAATCCACTTAGCAAGCTTCAGAGTTTGGGTCAAATGATTCAAAACGAGGGTTATGTGGAAAGTGAGTCAGACGTAAAAATTTATACGAGTGATCAGGAAGCAGATTGGAAAAAACAGCTGGCCATTGACGAACCGGTCGTTATTTTAGAACGGTCACGAACAGCAGACGATAAAAAAGTAGCCTTTTATTATAATATTTTCCCGCAAAGCTTGGCCAAGCATTATTTCGACGATGGATTTTCCGGTGCCATTTTCGATTTTTTAAAAAGTAAGCTCGGGATCAACATTGCCTACGCCATAACGGAAATTTGTGCTATAAACAGCTCCAATGAAAGAGATCAGAAGGCCATTCAAATGCTCGGAAACGAAATTGTTTTGCTCAAACAGCTTCACTTCGACGATGCAGACCACCCGGTCTTTTATTCGTTGGATTACTTGAAGAACAGCGTTTTTAAATTAATGATTAAACGTGAGTTGTAAGGTTCAAGATCGGATCAGTTTGCTCACGGAGAGAGTGTTTTAAATCAGAGAATTCAAACGAATGGACCCGCCATACTTCGAAAGCTGCTACCTTTAAGTTACAGGTAACGGCTTTTTTTTGCAGACAGAGCATCAAAAGAGGGAGGAAAACTCTTTACAAAATCAATAGATAAATTTTACAAAAAACGTATTGAAAACGTATACAACTTGTTGTAATATAAACTCAAATGTAACCGGGAACGTTACCGGTAACGTTTCCGGCATTGTTTCAGTAACGTTTGTACGGAGGTGTGATTGTGGCCAACATCAAAGACATTGCCAAACATTTGGGCGTATCAGTATCGACGGTTTCCAGAGCGATCAACAATCATCACGATGTACGCGAAGAAACTAAATTACAAGTGATGGAGGCGATCAAATCCCTTAATTACCGACCTAATGCAATCGCAAAAGGGTTGATCCAGAAAAAAACCTATACGATAGGGCTTATGATCCCGGAAATATCGGACCCGTTTTTTTCAGGACTGGCCAACGCAGTTGAGGAAATACTTTTTGAACACGGCTATCAGGTTGTTTACGGTAATACGAACCGAAACCCTGAAAAAGAAAAACAATTCATATCCAAGGCGATCGAGAGACAATTCGACGGGTTAATCATCACGCCTGACTGTTTGGATGAAGAATTCGTTCAACTACTCTCCAGTATCGATATGCCGTTCGTCTTCTTGCGAAGGCGAACGCCGGCAGCGATATCCATGCCGTTCGTTGACGTCGATCATTATGAAGCGGCCATCACAGCGGTAAATTACTTAATTGAACTGGGGCATAAGCAGATTGGTTTTATCGGCATGCCGGAAAGTTCATTTACAGGAAATGAAAGATTGCGGGGGTATAAGGATACCATGCGCAAACACGGACTTTCCCCGGATCAGTCCCGTATCGTGATAGGCGGAAGAACGATAGATCACGGCCGTGAAGCGATGGGGAAGCTCTATGAGAAGAGCCCGGATGTAACCGCCGTGTTCGCGGCAAACGATTTGCTCGGGATTGGAGCTCTCGAGTGGTTGGCCGTCCATCAAATACAGGTGCCTGACAAACTTTCCGTTATAGGCTTCGATAACTTGGAATATGCAGAGCTGTATTGGATCCGATTGACCACGATGGAACAGCCACGAGGAGAAATGGGAAGTAGGGCAGCGCAGCTGCTGCTGCAAATGATCGAAAATAAGGGAACGACGCTCAATTCTGAACTGATTCAAGCAAAGCTCATCGTCCGACAATCATGCAAACCGTTGGAAGTAACGTAGACTCCATGATAAACCAGACGAGAGATCCATCTTAATTCCATTAACACCATCTGCGGAATGATACATAAGTTACCGGACAATTTAACAAGAAGCGACTGTTGGCAAACAATAAGGAGGTTCTCATATGTTACGGACTTTTAATAAAAAAATGGTTAGTTTAGGTTTGGTGGCTTTATTATCGAGCATGACTATTTTAGCAGGGTGTGGAACGAGTACGCCTGCGGCGACGGTTACGCCTGCGGCCGCTCCTAAAGCGGGGGAGGCTAAAGGTTCCGGTAAGCTGGTTGTATATGCGGCACTTAATGAAGATGACATCGTTGCAATACAAAAGAAGTTTAAAGAAGATACAGGCATCGAAATCGAATATTTGCGCACAAATGGTGCAGGAGAGGCGAGCACGAGAGTTCAGGCTGAGAAGGCAGCTCCAAAAGCTGATGTCTTGATTGGCGGATCGGTTGAATTCTATGGACCGTTAGCGGAGCAAAGTTTGCTTGAAAAATACAGCTCTCCGAATAGCAAAGAGCTTGATGCGAAATTCAACGATCCGAGCGGCTTCTGGCAAGGATGGTATATGGGCGTACTCGGCATCGTGCTAAACACGGAAAGATTCAAAAAAGAGCTAGAGCCAAAAGGTGTGAAGGAACCAAAAACATGGGATGATCTGCTAAATCCAGCTTACAAAGGCGTGTTCGTGACAGCCAATCCTGCAACAGCAGGCAGCGGATATATTTTTGTAGCGGATCAATTGTTTCGCTTAGGTGAAGACAAGGGTTGGGACTACGTGAAACAGCTGCATACCAACGTTCACCACTATATACCTGCAGCAGGGGACGTCATCAATCTAACGGCTACAGGCGAATTCATTGCCGGCATGTCCTGGGCGCATGATATCGTCAAGTCTCAACAAAAAGGCTATCCGATCAAAGTCATCGTCCCTGAGCAAACGGCATTCGAGATAGGCGGTGCTGCGATCGTAAAAGGCGGCGCCAATATGGAAAATGCAAAGAAATTCATCGACTGGCTATTAACGAAACCGGTTGGTGAAATGAACACAACCATCTCCAATCGTTATTCCGTACGCAAGGATGTCGCACCTCCACAAGGCATGATTAAAATCGAAGACGTTAAGCTTGTTAACTATG
This sequence comes from Paenibacillus sp. 1_12, assembly GCF_900114475.1. Taxonomy (GTDB): domain Bacteria; phylum Bacillota; class Bacilli; order Paenibacillales; family NBRC-103111; genus Paenibacillus_S. The sequence goes on from NZ_FOTE01000004.1 coordinate 210,296, forward strand.
ACCGTGATAAAGCAGCCAAGATGAAACCGGATGCATTAAAGAAATTTTCCGAAGTGACCGGCCAAGGCGCGAAGTAGCAATTGCTCAACATATGAGGGGACTTGACTATGCGGGAAATGAGATTTCCATTTTCCGCATAAATTGGGTTTGTAACTGAAAGGTGTGAAACGGATTGAACTCATCTGCAGCCAAACATACATGGATGGAAATTAGAAAGTTAAAGAACGAACCTGGCTTAGCCATCGTTATTGCAGCCATCGTCCTGATTACGACTTATTTCGTACTGTGGCCTATCCTTAAAGTTGTAAGTGTCCCTAATTTAGGTGATTATGAAAAGTTATTTACCATAACCCGTTGGACCGAAGCGGCTTTGAACAGTTTGTTTATGACGGTTATTTCTACGATATCATGTACGGTTGTGGCTTTTATTTTCGCTTATACGATTTCAAGACTGGATATACCATTTAAAGGGCTGTTCAAATTCATTACGATATTGCCTATCGTTTCACCACCTTTTATTGTAGCTCTGTCATACATCCTGTTGTTTGGAAGACAGGGCATTGTTTCCAAGCATATCTTGGGTGTGAGCATCGACGTCTATGGCTGGCATGGCTTGTGGTTAGTGCAGACGATCAACTTTTTTCCTTTTGCTTACGCCGTCATATACAGTGTTTTGAAGACGAGTTCGACTAATTTGGAATATGCAGCCTACAATTTGGGGGCCACACGCTGGCAGGTTTTTAAAGATATATTTTTTCCGCTCTGCAGACCGGGCGTTGCGGGGGGCGCGCTGATCGCAGCCATGAATATTTTGGCCGATTTTGGTAATCCGATGATCATTGGAGGGAATTTTTCCCTGCTTCCTACAGAAGCTTATCTGCAAATGTCGGGTTGGAATGATCTGAATTCGGCAGCGATGCTGTCGACTACATTACTGGTTCCAGCGTTGGCGTTATTTATCCTGAATCGTAAATGGGTCGGGAAACGATCCTATGTTACCGTAACAGGTAAAGAGACATCCTTAAAGCCTTACCCAGTAGCCGGATATGTGAAATGGATATTGTTTGGGTTTTGTTCATTTGTCACAATCGTCATCCTTGCCGTTTATGGCGTTTTGTTCTATGGGGCATTTACAAAAACGTGGGGGTATGATTGGACGTTTACTTTGAAAAATTTGGACTATGTGTTCGGTAAAGGAACGGAAATCATCAACAGTTTGAAATTTGCATTTTTCTCTTCGGTAGGCGCTGCCTTCTTAGGCATTATTTTGGCGTATATCGTTCAAAGAAAACAGATTGGCATTAATCGCCTCCTGGACTTCCTTGCCATTCTACCCGGTGCGGTTCCGGGAATATTCTTAGGACTTGGTTTCGCGATGGCGTTCAATGGAGAGCCGCTGGCACTAACGGGTACATCCGCTATTATGATACTCGCATTGATGTTCTGGAATTTGCCGACGTGCTATAGCGCCAGTCTTGCAGGCTTTCAGCAAATCGGTAGTTCGCTTGAAGAAGCGTCAACCAATCTGGGCATCGGTAGTTATGGGACATTTAAGATGATTCTGCTGCCACTGCTTAGAGGGCCGTTTATGTCCAGCATTATCACATCCTTTCTAAGATCGATAACCTGCTTAAGCGTCATCGTTTTTATATACTCGGCTAGCACTTCGGTTGGCACAATTTCTATTCTTGGCCTGGTAGGAAACGGTGAATGGGGCAGAGCGTCAGCATTTACGGTTGTGTTGATTTCCATCGCGTTCGCCGTGCTGGCGATCTCAAAGCTTATTTTCAAAGACAACGATAAATCATTAAATATATAGACGGAGGGACCTATGAGCGCAGCGGAAAGCATTATCAGAATTGAAAACGTCACCAAAACATTTGGATCATTCACGGCTATCAAAGACGTATCGCTGGACGTGTCTAAAGGCAGCTTCACAACGCTTCTTGGTCCCAGCGGATGTGGGAAAACGACGTTAATGCGGTTGATCGCCGGTTTCCACGAACCGGACGGCGGGACGATCGTCATCGAAGGCAAAAAGGTAAACGGCATACCTGCCTATAAAAGAAACACGCCGCTCGTTTTCCAAGAGTACGCTTTATTCCCCCATATGACCGTATATGAGAATATTTCCTACGGTTTAAAATTAAAAAAATTGTCCCGAAAGGAAATGAAAGATAAAGTAGATGTCATGCTGGATATGTTCGGTCTTCAAGGAATGGAAAACAGGTTTCCTAAGCAGCTCAGCGGGGGACAGCAGCAGCGCGTAGCATTCGCTAGAGCTCTAATCACTGGGCAAAATATTTTGCTTATGGACGAACCGCTCAGTAATCTTGACGCCAAAATGCGTGTTGAAGTTCGGAGCGAGCTTCGGGAGCTTCAGCAGCGCACGGGCATCACGGCTATTTTCGTCACCCATGATCAGGATGAAGCACTATCGTTGTCCGATAGGATCGCTGTGTTCGATAAAGGGCACATTTGTCAGGTGGGCACGCCTTGGGAAGTGTACTTCAAGCCACAAACGGCGTTTGTCGCCGATTTTGTGGGTGTAGCCAATTTTATCAAGGGCCAAGTTGTCGGCATAGAAAATCAAGACATCATAGTTAGGAGCACTGATGGCCCCATACGAGTGAATAAAGGCGATTATAACGTCGACATGGGTCAAGAGGTAACGCTCGTCATTAGGCCGGAATGCATTTCGATTATTGAAAACACGAATACGGATGCCAGAAGTGAAAACGTATTTATTGGCACCATCGTACAGAGCAGTTTTCTTGGACGCATGATCCGTTACTGGGTGCAAGCGGGTTCTTTGAAATGGATTGTGGACGATACGAGCCCGAGTGTTCGTGGAACGCTGCAAGGCACCATAAAAATCGCCTTAGATAAAAATAAGATTCATATATTACCTAAAGAAAGCTAATGCATTGGATGGGAGAGGACAGTTTGCAACCGACATTGTATGCACTAAATGTAGGGCGTGGTGATTCTTTTTTTGTCGAAATTCCGACAGAGAGCGGTACCTCCGTCGTGCTCATAGACGGGGGCGATGATTTTTTCGATGAGTCGGTTAAACCGTTACGCTTCGTGCAGGACAAAGGCTGGAACCAAATCGATTTGATGATTTTAACCCATATCCATCCCGATCATCTCACTGGGTTGTTGGAAGTGGCGGAACATATTCCCATTCGGGAAGCGATACTCCCGTATCCAGAAATTGTGGTGGAGTTAGGGAAGATGATGCATCCGAAAGCCATTCAAACCGCCGAAATGCTCCAGATGTACAAGCAATTACATGTATGCTTGGAGCGGCAAAATACCCGAATCACACTAAGACCACCCTTTGGTGAAAGAACGATATGGCAGTTTGGGAATTTTCTGTTGAGACATTTGGATCCGGTGGAAAAAAGTGATTTATCTGCTTTTCACATATTGGAAGAACTCCAGACTGCGCCAGCTTATAGGCAGGAACGGCTGTGCGCAGCTTTCGATGGACAATCGAACGGCGACAGCAGCGTTTGGCTGCTTGAGGATGCCGACGGCGCTCATTTGGTTCTGTTCGCAGGTGATGCGCTTCAACCGAATTTGGAACGCATTACGGAACGTGAATATATCCGTCCACGCGGATTCAAGGTGGGCCATCACGGCATGATGGACGCCTGGAATGAGCCAATGCTGCGGCTGTTATCGCCGGAATGGATTCTCATTACGAACCATCGCGAGGAATATAAAATATTTGTGGATGCTTGGATGCAGTTAGCACAATGCTCAGATAGCAGGTTGTTCGTGACTGGCTCAGAGGCGAACACGTTCTATCTTGTATCCCGCTTACCGTTGATGCCAGAAAGGATTGAACTGCTATGACGCCGACAGTACGGCCTTATCGAATGGTAGTGACCGATATTGACGGAACACTAGTTGATTTAGAGCAAATGATCAGCAGGCGGAATAAGGACACGATCCATGCTTTTCAGCGGCAAGGAGGTATCGTCACTTTGGCGACCGGCCGCATGGAGGACGCTGTGCGGCATTATGCGAAGGAACTGGATATCCGTCACCCCGTTATCCTCTATAACGGAGGCAAGATCGTAGATTTAATAACGGGAGAATGTTTTTTTGAAGCATTGCTCGATGAGCAAGTCGTTAGAAAAGCGGTACAATTGCTGCAGGACACTCCGCTTGATATGATTTTTTATTCCGAAAAGAAATTATGGGTTAAAAAGATCACTCCTGTCATTTCAACCTATATGAATAAGGATCGCGTGCAGTGTCTAGAGTGGGAGACACCTGAATATTTGATAAAAGGCAACGTGAATAAAATCCTAATCATTCGGGAAAATCAGGATTTCACATCCGTACTGGATGTCTTTCTGCCCGTTAAGGGAATTGAGTGTGAGCTAGTGCAGTCCGAGTCAACGTACTTGGAGATTTTGCCCAAAGCAGTATCCAAAGGTCATGCCCTCAAATTACTGGTCGAACGCATAGGCATCGACATGAAGGACGTGATTGCCATCGGCGATAATTTAAACGATTTGGAAATGATTCGCGAAGCGGGGCTTGGAGTAGCGGTAGATAACGCGCATCCGAAGCTGAAAGACGAGGCTCAATATATCAGCCATTCACACTTGAATCATGCAGTAGCGGAAGTGATAGAGAAGTATTGTTTAAAAAAATAATAGCAATGAGGAGGCTGCAGAGTATGATCGTCGGATTAGGAGAATGGGGTTTGCAGTATCGTACGATTGAAGAACATTGCCGGATCACCCAAGATTTCGGCTTACGTTATCTCGAACTCGGGATCGGCGGCGATTTTCCGGGCAGAATCCAAAGGGATATTAGCCAACTGGAAATCGATAGTCTCCTTGCTTGTATACGGGACTATGGCATAAAGGCGCCTTTTTTCGCGCTGGATAGCGATTTTACATTAGAAGATCCGAATGCGTTACAAGAGATGATGGGGCAGGTGACCCATGATATACAGCTGGCTGCCCGATTTAACGCTACACACGTCCGATTGTTCGCCGGGTTCGAGCTTGCTTCCAACATGACGGAGGCGCGATGGGCTCTAATGATACAAGCCTTTTTCGAAATGAACGAACTCTGCTCTCGACACGGCATGGTTATTTCTATAGAAACACATGGACGCATCACGAAGAAGAACGAAGGTTTCATTCAAGAGCATACGACAACTACGGATTGGAATTGTTTACAGCGGCTGCTGCGTGAACTGCCTCCCACTGTGGGCTTTAACTTCGACCCTGGCAATTTAAAAACGGTCGCGGAGGGACGTCGGCTGACGGATTATGCCAAGCTTTTAGGCAACCGTATCAACTACTGCCACCTCAAGGACTGGAGACGTGTCGATGATTATTGGGTAGCCTGCGCACCGGGCGATGATGATCTGGATTATGACGACCTCTTAAAGGACGTACCCTTTAATGGTGTTCATCTGATTGAATACGAACAAGCGGACGACATCATAGAGGGAATCGGCAGAAGCTTGACTTATTTACGTTCTATACGTCCGAATTTGCTAGTGGAATAAGAATGGGCCATTATCGGTGAAGCGGAGGCGTATGGCCTGCAAGTTGTGGATCCAACAAACGAAAAATTAAAAATTTATATGTAAAAAAAGGAAGTCCAGAACATCTTTTTCAAGTTCTGCACTTCCTTTTTGCTTTTTTGATATTCAGCCTCGTCCTCGTTGTATAAAATCACTCATGCGGGATTAGTTTGATCCTTGATTGCTTTGCTTGGCACTTGCCCAACGCAGCATACTGGGGGTGACAATCAGCAGAAAGCATAAGGAGCCGATTACACGGAAGGAGCCTATTAAGGTCATACTCGTTTCATAAGCTACAGATGAAAAAAGCTTCATACCGAGAATCGGGGCAAAAATAGCTGATATTTGTGATAGTGTTGTATAAATTGCGATGCCCCGCTGACGACCTTGCTCGGGAACGATTTCCAATAATCGGTTAAAAGCGGATTGCTGAAAGCCCGCGGTAGCAATCCCGCCTATAAAATCGTAAAGATAAACCCAGTTCATATTAGGCGCATGCAGCCAAAGATAAGGGGTCAGACCCAGCATAAGCGCAGAGATGAACACCGTCCAGGCTGTTCCCCTGCGATCGGCAACCCGCGCAAATAAACGGAAACCGAGCAATGCGCCAAGTGCTCCGGCGATAACATCGATACTGATCATCGTATTGGTTGCAAGCAGGGTGTCAGCTTTAATTTTGGCGTAAATCGGCCAAGCAGCCTGCCAAGCAAATATGTAAACAATGGCGCTCCCACAAAAAAGGTAGTAGGCTCTCCCTTGATTCAGCTTGTAACGTTCGATCCAACTGGTTGAGGAATGGCTCTCTTTGACAGGCCCAATCTGCTGCATGATTTGATTATGATCAATGATTTCCTCACTGGGAATGCGAAGCTTCATAAAATACCAGGTTTCAATAATGGCAAACAAGAAGCCTACGGAAAAAGCAACCTGATAGCCAAATGGATAAGGAAGACTATCAATGCCCCAGCCTGCAATGAAAGCAACTACACAGCCGCACAATCCGGTCCACATATTACGCTGTGCAAATACACGATTCCGGTAGCTTGCCGGTATAATTTCACCCATCATGGATTGCCAGGCTACGGCGATAACGGAGTTAGTCGCACTGTACAAGCCGACAAGCAGAATCAACGAGGTAATCGCCGATACCCCCATATAGGGGACGAATATTAACAAGAAATAAAACAATCGACAGATGATGATGATAGTGGCGATAATCCGTTTTTGCTTACGGAAGCGTCCGATGATGATAGACGCGGGAATAACCAGCAGAATTGTGAGCAGGGCGGGTATGGAAGATAATAAGGCATAATCATTATTGGTAGCACCCAAACGGGCAGCCAGCACAGCAATAAAAGGAGTAACGCAATTGAATCCGATCGACCATGCAATGCCGTTCCATAGATTATTACGGATGTTATTGCGCAGGACTTTGTATTCAGCTTTCATCCAGTCACCCTGAATCCTTTAATTTTTGTTAAGCTCACGCTATGAAATCAGGTTGGAAATCGTCACGAATTGATATCCATGCTCTTTTAAAAAATTAATGATTTGCGGGAGCGCCTGGATCGTATTGTCCAAGTTGCCATTTTTACCGCCTGCAGAATGCTGCAAAATGATGGCGCCTGGCTTGGATTGCTTTTTGACATTTTCAAGTATGCGATCAGGGGTAATTCCTTCCCAGTCGCGTGTATCCACAGACCAGTTAATGATACGATGCGACTTTTCCGCGTATTCAATAACCTGCTGCGACACCGAGCCATAAGGTGGACGCATCAGAGTGGAGGGTCGATTCGTAAAGCTTGTAATGATCTCGTCGGTCTTATTAATTTCTGCTTCTAGTTGCTGTTGGTCGAGTTTGGTTAAGTCTTTATGACTCCATGAATGGTTGCCAATCTCATGACCAGCGCTAACGATTCGTTTCATCACTTCTTTATGGGCAGCAGCATGTTCTCCTATTACGAAGAAGGTGGCTGTCACATTTTGTTTTTTTAATAGATTGAGAATTTGATCTGTATACTTGGCATCAGGACCATCGTCAAAAGTCAGTGCTACCCTTTTGGGATTACTGCGATCGCCGGAGTATGTGACATGATCCTTGATCCTGTAAGAGCTGCTTCCTGTTTGAAGAGCAAGGGGGTCAATTACTGTCGGATTGGTCAGGGTTGGTAAAGATGTCAGTGATTGTGGCTGAGCTGGCGCGTCGACAGGCTTGCTTTCGTTTACAGGTACAGCACTCGGTGCCACCAAAACAGGGTTGGTAGTTCGACCGCAGCCAACAAGTAATAGCATAATCACAATAACTGCAATAATCTTAGGATGCATGATATCATCTTCTCTCTTAAGCTTTATATCATTATTATAATAGATTTGTAGAACGTTGTCGTATATTAAAATAAGATCACGAAAATAGTTGTTGATTTCCCAATAAATTGCTAGCATAGGGGTCATAGACGTTACTAATAGTGGAGGTTGTATATGACTGCGTTTAAATTATGGGCGATTGCTCCCCCGGAAATTAAGGTACTGTATGTCACAATTTTCATGATGAATATGGGTTTTTATGCACTGATCCCTTACTTGACCTTATACCTGACTGGCAGTCTGCTGTGGTCGATGGCTCTGACCGGTATTATGCTGGGTGTGCGCCAGTTTTCACAGCAGGGTTTGACCTTTGTTGGAGGGCTGCTGGCGGATCGCAGAGGCTGTAAACAAACGATGGTCCTTGGACTAGCCGTTCGATCTATCGGGTTTCTGGGATTTGCTGTGAGTGTGCAGCCATGGCACTTTTTTGCTTCCGCCATTATTGCAGGCTTGGGTGGAGCCTTGTTTGAACCTTCTCTGCAGGCTGCCTTTGCTAGATTGGCGCCGCTGGCTTATCGTAAGCAGTTGTTTTCATTAAAAAATATGATAGTAAATATCGGGATCATCGCTTCAACACTGATGGGCAGCTTGCTGCTATCGGTTGATTTTCAATATTTGAGCATTTTTGCGGGTTTGGTTTTTCTTTTTCTTGCCATTTATGTATATGTCAAACTGCCTGCACTGGATGTAGAGATCGCAAGAAGTCATTTTCGCAAGGATATCGGAAGTATTCTTAAGGATATGCCCTTTGTTTGTTACACGATTATCCTGATCGGTTATTTTTATTTGTATATGCAGCTGTTTCTTACGATTCCGCGGCATGCTGTGTCGGTAACCGGAGATTCTTCGAGTGTTGCTTATGTATATGGGACGGTTTCCGGGTCGGTCATTTGCTTTCAGTTGATGGTGACACGTTTCTTTGAGCGTTTTTCGAATCGCTTTGTTCTTATTGGATTGGGAGCCGTATTGATGGGCACGGCGTTAATGCTATTTGGTCTGTCTGATGGGTTGTTCATGTTATGTGCAGCCTCGGTATTGTTTGCGCTAGGGACTATGATTTCGGCTCCACTCATGCTAGATGTAGTGCAAATGTTCGCTTCTCCCCGACTAATTGCATCTTATTATGGGTTTAACGGTTATTCGATGGCTCTGGGCGGTGCTCTAAGTACAAGTTTGGGAGGATGGTTTTATGATCTGGGACAAGCGAAGGGACTGCCACTTCTGCCTTGGAGCTTGTGTTTGGTCGTTTCGCTGTTCGTCATGATCAGTATGTGTTTCTTCAAGGAAAGAAAAGCGAGTCAACCTGCTTAGCAAGTTTTTCGAAAACTCCAAGCAGACGCTTACGAAGCCAGCTTCCTACTAGGCGCTTGCAAAAAAGGATCGGATCGTCGATGTGACAACCTTCAATTCGGCAATAGACAGCTCTTCTATTAGTTACTTTAGATTAACTAGCGCACCTTTTTTTCCATTCTTGTTGAGGTTTGGAAACTTCCCTATAATGGGTATTGTTACGTAGAACTCAAATCGAAGGAGCTGACGTTACTTGAAATACCGCAGACTAGGTAAGACAGAGCTAAAGGTTTCCGTCGTTGGAGTAGGCACATGGCAGTTTGGCGGAGCTTGGGGTAAGGATTTTACACAGGATGAAGTGGATGCAATCCTAGATAAAGCTGCAGAGCTTGGCATTAATCTGATTGATACGGCAGAATGCTACGGTCATCATCTTTCGGAAAGCTTTATCGGAGATTACATCGCACGCAGAAAAAGCAGGTCAGACTGGGTAATTGCAACCAAATTCGGACATAACCACGCAGATAGAGAAAGTACAACAATTGATTACTGGTCGCCTGAACAAGTGCTTATTCAATTGGAGAACTCGCTGAAGTCATTGAAAACCGATTATGTCGATTTGTACCAGTTCCATTCGGGTACTGATGAAGTGTTTAATAACGATGCGCTTTGGACGATGCTGGACAAGCAGGTTCAGGCAGGCAAAGTGAGAAATCTAGGTATTTCAATCAGCAGCAACGATAATTTGTATCAGACAGATGCGGCGTCGAAAGTGAATGCCAAAGCGATTCAGGTCGTATACAATCGATTGGATCTAACCCCTGAAAATCGCGTATTTCCATCTTGTGAACGTCAAGATCTCGGTGTGCTTGCGCGTGTGCCTTTAGCAAGCGGTTACTTGAGCGGCAAGTACAAACCGGGTGCGGATTTTGCCGATAATGATGTGCGCTCCAGACATAACAAAGAGCAGACTCTGATCAAGCTGCAAAAGGTGCAGGAGATCCAAAAAAATGAACTGCCGGAAGGCGTAAATATGGCAGAGTGGGCGCTTGCTTGGTGCTTGAAGCATCCGGCTGTAACCACTGTAATCCCAGGCTGCAAAAGCCCGGAACAGGTGGAATCCAATGCAAGAGCAGCGGATTTTGATTTTGTTAAATAAATAAAGCAGCCTCCAAGCCACATTTCTATTATGTGAGCGAGGAGGCTTTAATTATTTTTCAAGAGGGTGAGATAAATTCGGCCTAACGAGTGGTTAGGTTCAGGTGATTTAATGCCTAACCCCTTTGCTAACTCCTTGGGCGGTGGCTCATACAATATATTTAAAGTTGGTAGCCAAGGTATGACGGCCACTTTAGATATAGATGGATCTACGAAAAGAAAAACGATAAGGGTATGTATCTTGCCAATTATTATACAGCGTACATCAAGACGTGATCGATTAGACAGCAGTCGCAGTAGACGGTGTGCTAAGAAGTTAGAATTTGAACACGATTGGTAATGGGATCAGCTTGCAAAAGCTCTTGATGGCCTGTATCGAAAAGGCTTATTCAGGGATTACCGAAGCAGACGCTTAATTTCTGAATACTGTCATACTGGCGCGGCAGAACGGTGTTGATAGATAACATTTAGACAAAAAAAGTAGGTAGTAACCACCTCCTGTATCAACCTGGAGGTGGTTAACAAATATTTAAATAATAAAAGCACTACTTATAATAACCAACAAAATGAAAAGTACAAGAATGGCACCTGTGGAAGTTCCTAAACCGAAACCTCCACAGCTTGCACCAACTCCACCAACTCCGAGTGCACCCATGTTCATCCCTCCTTCCGCCTTGCATAGAGTATGTTATGAATGTCAGCGGTAACGTGATTGGACTGACGCCAAAATGGGTGATTAAATGTAGGACATCATTCGTAAATATGTTTGTATTGAGTTTAAATTCTTAATTGGGTCTATTTACCATCAAAGAATGATTTAAGTGGTGCAAAATTGGTTTTCTTTCATATGATGAGATAAAACCTGCTGCGAAAGGAATTAAATACTCATGGATTATTTGGATATGCTGGCTAAATTAGGTGTTGGTAATGCTCATCCTGGAGGGTTTGCAGCAACTTTAAAGCAATTTGAACAATATCCGCTACCAACTAACTCCCGAATCCTCGAAGTTGGTTGTGGCACAGGCAGAACATCTTGTTATGTAGCTGCTCAGGGTCATGATGTAGTAGGTATAGATATTCGTCCAGATATGATCACAAAAGCAAAAATGCGGGCCGAAAAAGAGAATGTCTCGATTCAATTTATGGAAGGAGACGCAAGCTCGCTTCCTTTTCCTAACGAATCATTTGATGTGATTCTTGTTGAATCTGTATCCATATTCACTGATACGGATAAAGCATTATCGGAATATTATAGGGTTTTGCGTACTGGAGGCAAACTTTTTGACAGAGAAATGATTCTACGAAAACCAGTGTCTATAGAAATCAACCAAGAAATTACTAGATTTTATCACATTGAGCGGCTATGGGACATTAATGATTGGTCAGCTTTAGTAAAAAAAATGGGATTTAATCAATCAAAGATAGAGGGTCCATTCTTGTTTCCTGAAACAAGTGAGGATCTTTTTGAACATCCAGACCCAAATCAACAAATTGATGTTGGTTCTTTTCTTGACATGAATATTTGGGAAGTAACAAGTAAGTACAACGGTATAATGGACAGATTTCGAAAATACATCGGATTTATTCTCGTTATTGGAACTAAATAAATCAAAAGAAAGAACAAGATGTCAGGCTCTTGTTCTTTCTTTATCCTCACTTTTTTGTTAAATAAAGAAACCAACCGACAACACGATTACCAACAAAATGTAAAGAACCAAAATTTCTGCAGTGGAAGTTCTTCCAACACCAACACAACTCATCGATTATCCCTCCTTTTTGCTTCCTAATTGTATTGATATTCACCATCCGTTCTGGATGTATGGATTGTAACCTAAATAACATGGAGGAATAGAAATTATCCGTGAAACTCACAAATAACCCCCGCCAAGGTTAGCGCCAATGGCAGGGGTCACCCATTCTGATATGTCCAATCTCAGTACCGAAACCGTTTTTTCTAATTTATACGATGTCTGCGACGATTTCTTCATTCAGTTGAAGATGGATTTGATCGCGGAATACACGAACGTTTTGGTGTGTTAACATATAAAGCTCGATGGCCTCCAAAATAGTGGCCGCGATTATAATTTGTTTGCGACCCTCGGCGTAGACTTCTGCTGAAAATCCATAGTCCTCGTCCCACATCATCTCAACCTCTACCTGGATCGGCTGAATCTGTTTCCGTTCAGCCATATGTAGGCATATGGCATTTATGATTTCTTGCTCAGAAAGTCTCATGTTTAAGTGACCTCGTCATTACATTGGGATTAGGAGCGATTCGGATCATTTTCGAGTTTTCGTTTGTTACGGAAATACTGCACAATTTTGATAACACCCGTGACCAAAGCCGCGATAGCTAATACGTTTACGAGCATGCCTAGTATATTTCCAAGTCCCCCTAAATCACCCAATAAGCCGCCAAACAGCATACCAGCCAAACCGCCAATTAGGAGTCCCTTCATCAGACCACCGCTAAAAAAGCCAGGCTTTGCTGCTGTGCTAGGATTTGTAGTCGCGTTCGGTGTTTTTGTAGCCGTGCTTGGGTCTGCTTTGTTGACGCCACTGTTTTGATTTGGAGTCTTGTCCAAATTGATACTTTTCTTAGGACCCTTGTAAGACTTTGCAGCATCTGCAACGTTTACAGCACTGAACGAAAAGACAATGATGAACCCCATAATAATCATAGATAACTTTTTCCACATACCAATAACCCTCCATCATCATTTCGAGTAATTTTGTATCCAATTGTTATACTACGAAAGATTACTTCAATGGTTTCAGTTTTATTCCTATGACAACAAAAGTCCACAGATCATCAAGTTTCAAATTTCATGAAAAATGTTAATTTTAACTTGTCCGCAAGGATATATGTGATTCCTGCTACTCCGATTTATTGCTTGCGCACGTATTCGTTGGAAGGTATTATTACGTGAAAGAGTGTTCGGGGAGTGGAAGGAAAATATGAACAAATGGCTGAAAACATGGACAACTCGGGAATCCACGGACAGCCGAAATGTTCGGCAGACAGATTTGATCAAGTATATACTGCAGTGGTTGGTGTTAGCGGGTGCAGTAGGTTTCTTGACCGGCTCGGCCTCGGCATTATTTTTGGTCAGTCTGGAGTGGGCGACAAGTATGCGAAACGAGCAGCCCTGGCTGTTATATTTACTGCCGTTTGGTGGTGCTTTTGTTAGCTGGATGTACCAAGCCTATGGTCGTAACAGTACAAAAGGCAACAATCTGATTTTGGAGCAAATTCATGACGGAAATGAAACCATACCCTTGCGTATGGCTCCATTTGTGCTTGTTGGAACGGTGCTTACGCATTTATTCGGCGGCTCGGCAGGACGTGAGGGAACGGCGGTTCAAATGGGAGGCAGCTTGTCCGAGACGCTTGGCAAGCTGCTGCATATCCGTCCGGAGAATCGTAAAATCATACTGATGTGCGGGATCAGCGCAGGCTTCGGTTCAGTGTTCGGAACACCGCTAGCTGGGGCTGTCTTTGGGTTAGAGGTACTGGCTATCGGTCTGATCAGTTATGAGGCACTGCTACCCTGCTTGATTGCCAGTCTTGTCGGGCATGTTGTGACATTAGGGTGGGGAGTGACGCATGCTCATTACTCCATGGGGCAAATACCGCCGCTCGGTGCGATCGTGCTGCTGAAGGTTACGGCTGCAGCGGTCGTATTTGGTTTGATAAGTCGGTTATTCAGCGAGCTGACTCATAAGCTGAAGTCCTTGTTTACACGCCTATTCAGTCATACTGCGGTCAAAGCCTTCATAGGCGGTTGTGTTATCATTTTGTTGACAAAGGCTATAGGTACCCGGGATTATCTTGGTCTTGGACTGCCGCTTCTGGACGATTCTTTTCAAGACGGAACGGCATCATTGGCTTTCCTTTGGAAGCTGATTTTCACTTCCATTACACTTGGAGCCGGCTTTCAGGGTGGAGAGGTAACGCCGTTGTTCGTGATTGGTGCGACATTGGGGAATACGTTAGGTACGTTATTGCAGCTGCATGGTCCTTTTCTTGCGGGGATTGGCCTCATTGCCGTATTTAGCGGGGCGACGAATACACCGATTGCTTGCTTCCTGCTTGGTATTGAGCTGTTTGGTTCCGAGGCGGCAGTTTACATGTTTGTGGCAGTTGTGATCAGTTATTTATGTTCCGGACACGTGGGCATCTACACGGCTCAGAGGCTGAAGGTTGCGAAGGGGCAGAGCGGTCAAAAGTTAGATGAAAAAACTGCACTCGGAACATTGAAGTCCAAACGCTAAACAGATTGCTTTAGTCGAACAACCATTCATTCTGAGCGGGCATGCGATGATGTTTTTGTATCGTTCAAACAGCCGCTGTGATTTACAGTAAAAGCCCCGCTCGGGAGTTAGATATCCGACGCGGGGCTTAGCTGTACTAGCCTATTGTTATGAGTTTTTTTTCTTTTTCTTTATCCTCTTCTTTTATTTCCTCGCTTTTCTTAGTGACGACCGGTATCGAAACGGAATGCTCAGCAGCAGGTTTTGTCATACCTTCAGATATATCTAAACGGTTTGCTGTGTTCAATTGATTGGCTTCAAATTCACTCGAATCAGCGAGACTTTCGATAGAATCCTCTTCTATCCCGATGATATCCGCTGCGTTAGCATCAGGTTTTTCAATTTCTCCAATCTCGAATCGGTTTACTTCATTAAAGAGATTTTGCGATAGCAGCATCATATCATCGGCTTGTGAAGCGATTTGCTGAATGGCTGCATTTTGCTGGATAGAGGAGGCAGTAACCTCTTCGACGCCTGCTGCTGTCTCTTGGGCAATAGCTGCAACGATTTGGACAGAATCGATTAAACTTTCGTTCTTTTGCTGGGCCAGCCCAATTTGCGTTTGGATTTGGTTGATATCTAGTGAAAGTGCGTCCATGGAACTGCGAATTTCCTGAAAAGCCTCGACGCTTTCATTCATTTTACCATTCTGCTGTAAAAAAGATTTACGTGCTTCTTCCATATATATCTCCAAATCCTTCGTTTGCGCCAGCAGTGCATGTATAATCGTAGCTATCGATTTGGACGAATCATTGGTCTGCAGCGACAGCTGCCTGACTTCCTCAGCAATAACTGAAAAGCCGCGTCCGTGGACTCCCGCTCTTGCCGCTTCAATAGCAGCATTCAAGGCGAGGACATTCGTTTGTTGAGAGATATCGGTAATCGTATTTACAATTTTATTGATTTGCATGGAGCTAGCGGATAAAGAGGTCATTGCTTGATACACTTTACCGAGTAAGTCTTCCGAGATTTTGGATGCGCTTCTAAGGGCCTCCATGGAATTGGAGCCTGTATGTGTATTAAAAGCGGCCTCGTTGCTTCTTTCGTGAACGGTTTTGGACAATCCTGAGATGAGGTCGATTTCACGACCCAGTTCGCCAATCAACTGAGTGCTTTGCTCAGTGTGAGTGGCTTGCTGCTCAGCACCAGTCGATATTTCCTGAATGGCTCGAACAATATCCGCATTTACAGCAGCCGTAGAACCCGAGAAGCCCTGAGATGCTTTAGAATGCTCTGATAACGAGAAGGCAATAGCTTGCGTATGGGCCAACATATTGCGGACCTGATCAATCATGTGATCGAAGCTATTGCTTAAAGCCCCCAACTCATCCTTTGAAGTGCTGTTAATTTTATTGCGCAAATCACCATTCGCTATAGAATATACCGCGTGCTGCAGCCGTTGGATGGGCTTAACAAAGGATCTGATAAGCAAGTAAGCAATGGCGATGCTGGAAATAATCACAATAATAGAACAGATGAGCATCATGGTTACCGTATTGTTAAGCAAATGCTGAGTATTGGCAACAGCGAGTTCTGCATCATCTGAGTATGCGACATAGAATTGGTCGACATAGACGAAAATATCACCCATCAACTTTTGTGATTCGTTGTAGAGATACTCCATATTTTTGTTAAGATCGTCTGCAGGCAGCTTGTTTTCTTGTACCAGTTTGGCCGCGACGTCAAACGTATTTGTATAATCGACGGTTAAGGAGATCAGCTTGCTGCGCCATTTGGCTTGTTCGGGTGTGATGGCAGTGTCACCAACACGTTTGATCATTTTATCGAAAATGACTCTTTTTTCATTATATTTAGGTATGTAATCGGCTTTCTTAGAAATTTCAAGTCCAGATGCAATAATATTCAGCTCCTGAACCATCTCTTTAAGCTCCAATGCCATCAGCTTGAGTTCTACCTTATCATTTTGCTGGCTGAGCTGATTTTTGATATCGTTCACCTGCTGCAAATTATAAAGCGCCATTCCCAGGAACAACACCAGCATACCAGCAAAACCAAGCATTAGCTTCAATTTCAGGGACAACACCGGGAATGAAATTGTCTTCTTACTTATTAGAATGCTCATTTAATCCCTCCATTATTAACATCAATAGTCCATACGTGTAAACGTGGTCAGTAGTGATTTGCTTCCTATTATGCGAGCTATTTATTAAATACAAGTCCATTGTTTGTAAATAATTCGTTAAATTTAGATTAAACTCGACATCAAAAACTTTTACATTCCGTTAACGTTTCGAGGGTTTAGACTTTACACTCGCTTGTTAAGATGATCTAGTAAACAAAAATACTAGAGGATAAAAGGGAGGACATGCAAAGATGTTGAAGCATTTCTCGAGAAAAGGCAGTCTTGCAATGGTAACAGTTTTATTAATGGGGGTACTCGCAGCATGTGGTACTCAAACGGCAGCTCCAACAACAGATACGAAAACACCAGCAACCAACGCGGCAGCACCAGCGGCTCCTGCTAAACCAGAACCACCTAAAGAATTGACAGGCACAGTAACAGCGTCAGGTTCCAGCGCACTTCTTCCATTGGTAAAACAAGCTGCAACAGAATTTATGGAGAAAAATCCTAAAGTAACCGTTAACGTAACTGCCGGTGGATCTGGCACAGGCTTGAAAAACGTTGCAGACGGCACTTCCGATATTGGTAACTCCGACGTTGCGGCAGGCGACGAGTACAAAGATAAAAACCTTGTTGACCACGTAGCGGCAATTGCTCCTTTTGCTCTAATCGTGAACAAAAAAGTACCTGTAGATAACCTGTCCAAACAACAGGCTGCTGATATTTTTATGGGTAAAATCACGAACTGGAAAGAAATTGACGGCAAAACCGATGCGAAAATCGTCGTTGTTCACCGTCCGGACAGCTCTGGTTCAAGAACACTTGTTAAACAAATCGTTCTTGATAATAAAGATTTCACCAAAGATGGCGTAACTCAAGAATCCAGTGGTGCAGTTGCTACAACAGTAGGTTCCACAGATAACTCTATCGGTTATGTGGATACGCCTTACCTGAACGATACAATTAAAGCGTTGAAATTTAATGACGTAGCTTTCAGCAAAGACACAATCAAAGACGGTAAATACCCGTTGTTCGGTATTGAGCATATGTATACAAAAGGCGAAGCTAAAGATGCTGTTAAAGCTTTCCTTGATTACATCACAGGTCCTGATTTCCAAGGCAAAAGAGTAGAAGAATTGAAATTCTTACAAGCTAACCTTTTGAAAAAATAAGTATTTCTTAATCAAGTAGGATGCGGAGTGATCTCCGTGTCCTTTTTGTGTTGTGCGCTTATAAAAAGAGCTGTCAAAGTCCGGAGAATAAGTCCCGCTGCGCGGCCAAATATCCTTCCGATCACTGTTGTTTCCGTATTTTTTGATTTATTAAGATATGTAGCGGTAAAAGTACGGAAACAAAGGCGAACGCTGACGCTTCTACAGGATTATTTGGCCGCTCCGCTCTTTATTCACCGCACTTAAGATCTATGATCTAAGATCTGATATGCGGTCCATAGTGTCTTTCTCTTGCCCTTGCCTTTGTTCTTGCTCTTGCTCTTGCTCTTGCCCTTCGGGAAGCGAGCAACGCAATGCTTCCCCCTGCACTCTACTCCTACCACTCGGAAGTGAGGTGAATAAAGAGCGGAGGGGACGAAATTGTTCTGTAGAAGCGTAGCGTTCGCCTTTGTTCAAGGATTTCCACCACTAAATCCCTTATATAATGAAGAAATCATTGAACAACAGCGATCGGAAGGACATTTCGGCCCCGCAGCGGCACTTATTCACCGAACTTCCTGCACTTTTTACATTCCCTTAACAATTGAAACGTATGGCTTTAACAATTGTCCATTATGATGAATAAAGAAGATTCAGGCCGAGCTAATAAACGTCATCTTTAAGGCTTGTACGCTAAATTATTTGAGGGGGAAACATCCTGTGAATTCTTTCGCTGATCAGCTCACTGAAAGAGCAGCTTTAAAACACAAACAAGTAAGCCAATGGACCAAACGGCAAAACCGGACCGATCAAGTCATGAAGCTTATTTTTGTCGGAAGCGCCATTATTGTATCGGCTATCATTTTCTCCGTTATTGCATTCGTTGGGATTCAAGGTGTTAAGACGTTTAAAGACGTAACGCCATGGACCTTCTTCTTTTCACCAGACTGGACACCGACCAAAGGAGAATTCGGAATCTTCGCCTTTCTGTACAGCACACTGCTGCTGACATTGATCTCGATAGCCTTATCGGTTCCTTTAGCCTTGTCTGGAGCTGTATTCCTTGCCAAAATCGCACCTAAATGGGTTCGTGAAATTATGCGTCCTGCAACGGACCTGTTCGTCGGGATTCCATCCGTTGTTTATGGCCTTATCGGTTTAACGGTTATAGTTCCGGGCCTTGCCAAGTTAACGGGAACAATTGGATACGGAATTTTGCCAGCTGCTATCATCTTGGCCATCATGATCCTGCCAACGATCTTGTCAATCTCCGAAGATGCGCTTCGGGCGTTGCCAAGTCGGCTGGAGGAAGCTTCATTAGCTCTGGGAGCCACACGCTGGCAGACGATTTGGAGAGTGCTTGTACCTGCAGCACGTCCTGGTATTATAACGGGTATCATTCTTGGCATGGGAAGAGCGATTGGGGAAACGATGGCTGTATTCATGGTTATCGGTAACTCGCCGCAGATCCCTGGCTCCTTGTTAGAATCAACAACGGTGCTGACGACAGCTATCGTTAAAGATATGGGTAACACCAATTACGGAACTGTATGGAATAACGCTTTGTACATGATGGCTCTCGTGCTGTTGTTAATCTCCTTATTTATGATTATCGCTATACGGATCGTTGCCAAAAGGAGTGAACTGAAATGACGAGCAAAACAACGGATCGCGCGGCTACCTTATTTTTCTGGGTTTCCGGTGTTGTCATCATGCTGCTGTTGGCTTGGTTCCTGATCCGAATATTAGGAGATGGACTTCCTCAGCTTTCCTGGAATTTCATTACGGGGAAACCATCTGAGGTTATGGCAGGCGGCGGGGTTGGTCCGATGCTGTTCAACTCCTTCTACATTCTATTTTTATCCTTATTGTTTTCCATTCCGATCGGTGTAGGCGCAGGTGTATACTTGTCAATCTATGCGAAGCAAAATCGGTTTACGGATTTTATCCGGATTTCCGTCGAGGCTTTATCATCAGTTCCATCGATCGTTTTCGGATTGTTCGGTTTCTTACTATTCGTGAATCTGCTTGGCTTGAAATTTTCGATTATCGGCGGTGCCGCTACACTCTCCTTGCTGAATTTGCCTGTATTGGTTCGTGTAACGGAAGAATCGCTTCGATCCGTACCTGATTCGTATTGGGAGGCTTCGCTCGCGCTTGGCTCCACCCGTTGGCAGGCCATCCGCAAGGTTCTTTTACCAGCTGCCATGCCAATCCTGATTACCGGTATCACGCTTGTTGCCGGACGGGCATTGGGCGAGTCAGCCATTCTGATCTATACAGCCGGTTTATCGGTTTCCCGCCATTTTCCAGACTTTAGTCCTCTGGCTATGGGGGAGACGCTGGCTACGCATCTATGGTACGTGCAGTCTGAGGCTATTGTTCCTGATGCCAAGAAAATTGCCCAAGGAAGCGCTGCGCTTCTGCTTATCGTCGTCTTGATTTTTAACTTATGTATTGCCATACCGAGCAAAATGATTCAAAAAAGACTGACCGGGGGGAAATAATCGTGGCGGATAAACATAAAATCAAAGTAGAAAAATTAAACCTGTTTTATGGTGAAAATCAAGCACTGCATAATGTGGAGTTGGATATTAAAAGCAATAATATCGTAGCGTTAATCGGACCTTCCGGCTGTGGAAAATCGACCTTCCTCAGAACGCTGAACCGTATGAACGATCTCATCGATATTGTGCGGATTAATGGAAGCATTTATGTGGATGGACAGGATATTTATGGTTCGGAAACCGATGTAGTATCCCTTCGCAAAAAGGTAGGTATGGTGTTTCAGCGTCCCAATCCGTTTCCAATGAGTATTTACGACAATATAGCATACGGCCCGAGAATTCATGGAACGAAGAAAAAATCGGTTCTTGATGAGATCGTAGAAAAGAGTCTACAGCAAGCCGCACTATGGGATGAAGTTAAGGATCGGTTGAACAAATCGGCACTCGGATTATCCGGTGGTCAACAGCAGCGCTTATGTATAGCCCGTTTGTTGGCGGTTGAGCCAGATGTCCTCTTAATGGATGAGCCTACTTCGGCCCTGGACCCGATCTCCACATTGAAAGTTGAGGAATTAACGCAAACGTTGAAAGAAAAATATACGATCATTATCGTTACGCACAACATGCAGCAAGCAGCGCGGATTTCCGATTATACGTCATTTTTCCTGAACGGATTGCTGATTGAGACGGATCAAACGGACAAAATTTTTACAACACCGTCAGATCAGAGAACTGAAGACTATATTACAGGCCGTTTCGGCTAAAGGGGACAAGAACCAAATATGGACACTCGCCATAACTTTCATCATTCGGTGGATGAACTGCAAAAGGTTTTACTCAAAATGGGTACATTGGTCGAAGATTCGATTTCCAAGGCTATCGAGTCATTAGCGACGCTGGATGAGAAGCTGGCCGTTACTACGGTTAATCAGGATGATGTCATCGATGATTTGATGCTGGAGGTAGAAGAACGTTGTTTAAGGCTAATCGCTTTGCAGCAGCCTATGGCAAGTGATCTGAGAATCATTGGTATGGCTTTGAAAATTGCGACGGATTTGGAGCGGATTAGTGACCACGCGGTGGATATCGCCAAAATCTCGATTCGATTGTCCGGTGAACAATTAATTAAACCGCTTGAGGATATTCCTCGGATGGCGGTGCTGGTTAGAAATATGCTGCAGGAAAGCCTGCTCTCTTATATGGAGCTGGATATTCACCGTGCTTCCTCGCTTGCCGAGAAGGATGATGAAATCGATAAAATGTACAGCACATTAATGAATGAAATTATCGCGTTGATGAACAATGATTTCCAGCGCAACCGGCAGCTGTCTCACCTGATGTTTGTCGCCCATTATCTGGAGCGAGTTGCCGACCACGCAACAAACATTGGCGAAGGCGTAATCTACATGGTTACCGGCAAGCGGAAAGATCTGAACGTTTAAAAGGCTTATAGCTACAATTTCGCTTTTTGCTGAGTATGTAGTTCGGACCCGCCTGGAAGAAGGATATATGAACTGGAAAAGAGCCTTGCTTAAGGCTCTTTTTTGCATGTTCCACGGAGATAAGGTTTTACACAAATTTAACAAAACAATGGTCATATTTGACATAGGGATGAAGGTTGTCTGTTATAGTTATGGGTATACAGCAGCTTACTCAAAGTAGGGATCAATATGGATACTCACCAGTTTACGATAGCGAACACGGATTCGGAAATCGAAATACTTAAGAAGCAGTTTCGGAATATTCTGGAGGCCAAACTCATTCATTCTGTTTATCAGCCTATTGTTTCATTGAAGGATGGTACAGTGTTTGGTTACGAGGCATTGACACGTGGACCGAAGAACAGTCCGTTCCACTCCCCGATGAAATTGTTTCCTTTTGCTGAGGAAGAAGGGGTCTTATACACCTTGGAAAAATTGGCTAGGGAAATGGCGATCAAGGGAGCTTTTTTCTCACAGAACAACGAAATGTTATTTATCAATATTTCCGCGGCTATTTTGCAGGACCCGCATTTTGCTGCTGGTAAAACTCTTGAGCTGCTGCAGGCTCGCGGCCTGAAGCCCGGCAATATCGTATTTGAAATTACGGAACGCAGCTCCATTGAGGACTTTACCACGACCAAGCGTATACTTGACCATTACCGTAATCAGGGCTACCGTATTGCCATTGATGACGCGGGAGCAGGATATTCCTCCTTACAGGCAATCGCTGAGCTGCAGCCGGATTTCATCAAAATCGACCGTTCTCTGGTGCACGATATTCATCTTCATAAAAATAAAGAATATATCATGGAAACCTTCGTTTCGTTTGCTGATAAGCTTAATATTAGCTTGATCGCTGAAGGTATTGAATCGCAGGAAGAGCTGCAGCTGTTGACGCGTATGGGCATCCATTATGTTCAAGGCTTTTTGTTGGGCAGACCTGCCACAGAGATTGCGGTAATTGACCCGGAATGGGTTGAATTGATTGTGCAGCACCGCAAAATCAGGGATACAGGTGGAGGAACATTGACTATTGGTGATGTTATCGCACCGATTCAAACCTTTGACAGCAAGGCACTCATATCCGAGGTTGCGAATTTTTTTAAAAGCAATGTCAAAGCCCAAGGAGCTGCTGTCATATCAAATGGAGTCCCTGTAGGCTTGATGATGCGAGAGCGTTTGTTTCAAAAGCTGGCAGGTCAGTATGGCTTCTCCTTGTTCTGGAATCGCTCCATTGATCAAATGATGGACCCAAAGCCGCTTATTGTAGACAAGGATACCCCTATTGAAACGGTTTCCCAGTTGGCTACATCACGGGATACGAATTTGTATGATTTTGTGATCATTACGAATGAAGGCCAGATGGCGGGTGCCTCATCCATTCGGGCGATCCTGGAGTGCATCACGAACACCCGGATGGAAAATGCGAAGGTGGCAAGCCCGCTGACAGGATTGCCAGGTAATATCCAAATTCAACGGGAGCTGACCCGGCGGCTGATGGAAAAGAAGCCATTCTCAGTTTTATATGCAGACCTGGATTATTTTAAATGGTTTAATGACCAGTATGGATTTCAAAAGGGTGACCAACTGATTCAGTTTACGGCAGATGTGCTTCAGCATGCTATTGTGCTTTGCGGCAAGCCATTAGATTTCGTCGGTCATATCGGAGGCGACGATTTTATAGTGATTACGTCTGCGGAAGAGCCGGATCGGATGTGCAGGGAAATCATTCGCCGCTTCGACCAGAGCGTACCGTTATTTTATGAAGGTGAAGATTGGACCTATGTGGAGGATCGAAAAGGAAATCGGATTGAAACAAGAGGCGTGACCCTTTCCTTATCCTTAATTGTTTGTGAATCCGAGTCGCAGATCACCCTTGAGGAGATTTCTCAATCCGCGGCGACATTGAAAAAGCAGGCAAAAGCAAGTGTCGGCAGTGTATATTGCAGTACCTTCCTTGGTTTAGCTGAATTGGAAGATGAAGAAATAACCAAACCAGATGTTGAAGCTTATTTATTGGAATAGCTCAAGCAACTGATTAATTTGTTGAATACAATAAATATTGCGTTTCCCGAGCTTTTGCCGGGAAATTTTTTTGTTTGTGTTTTCCTGATTAGTTTGCAGCCAGATCACGTCAAGTCCAGCTTTAACGGCACCGCAAACATCGTGTTTCCAGGAGTTGCCTACCATGACAGCCTGCCGCGGTGTTAGCTCCAGCGTCTGTAGAGCCGTCTTAAAAAGAGAGCTTCCTGGTTTTTTCTCAGACAGCTTATGGGCAGTGAATATTTGTTCAGACGGAAAAAAAGCCTGCAGCTGAAATCGATCCAGCAAGTGCATTACCTCGTTATGGGGACTGTTGCTAATAATCGCGAGCTTAAAATGCCGTGACAAATCGCGAAGCGTACTTTCTACACCGTGTACCAGAGTTTTCCCCTCCATGCGTCTCTGTCGAACGAGTCGAAAAAAATCCTTTGCGAATCCTTGATGGACCGGAATCTGCTGATCCTGAATCGCTTGCTGGAGGCATTGCTCCTGAAGCTGATCAAATGATATCGCTGTTCCCTTCGTTTTTTTGTTGAGCTGCCAGTTAGCTTGGTATCGATCCCAAAGGTTATCGACCTCACTTTGATCCTGTTGTAAGCCGCGAGCGGCATAGTCGCTGCAGACGGATCGAAAAGCCTGCTCAAAGTGAATGCCTTGGTGAATTAATGTCTCATTCAGATCGAAACAAATCGCTTTTTTTCCTGGGATTTTGTAAACTTTCCCTATCAATGGAATCTCCTCCGTTCAAGCTTACTTTGCAACCTGATATCCTATGTTTATGCTGGAATGTCTGGCGTCACACCTATGTACAGGAATGTGGGATTAAGCTTTTTATATTGCGTTGTCCTATGCTATCATGGAGGTAGTATGGAAAATGAGGTGCTATAATGTCCAAATTGATCGTCATTGATGGCAACAGTATTGCGTACCGTGCGTTTTTTGCACTTCCGCCGCTTAGTAATTCAAGTGGTTTGCACACGAATGCTGTTTTTGGCTTTACCACGATACTTTTGAAGCTAATGGAAGAACACAAGCCTACTCATTTCCTCGTTGCATTTGACGCGGGTAAGGTGACGTTTCGACATACGAATTATAAGGATTATAAAGGCGGCAGGGCCAAGACTCCTCCTGAGCTTTCTGAGCAATTCCCGGTGCTTAAGGATTTGATCCGGGCCTTCGGTGTTTCCCAGTTTGAGCTGGAGGGCTATGAAGCGGATGATATTATAGGAACCTTGACAAGGATGGCAGATGAGCTTGGCAATATTGAGGTCATCGTCGTAAGCGGCGATAAGGATATGCTGCAGCTAGCCTCCGAGCATGTGAAAATTGCTTTGACACGTAAAGGGGTTAGTGATGTTGAGCTGTATGACCCTCCCTATATTATGGAAAAATATGGGTTGACGCCGAATCAGATCATTGATCTGAAAGGGCTTATGGGGGATACGAGCGATAATATACCAGGCATTCCCGGTGTTGGGGAGAAGACGGCGCTAAAGCTGCTGCATGAGTACGGTTCAGTCGAAGGTGTGTTGGCGAATACGGATCAGCTGAAAGGCAAGATGAAGGAGAAGGTTGTCGAGCATGCGGACGACGCACGGATGAGCAAGGAGCTTGCAACCATATTTCGTGAGGTTCCGATCGGTACACCTTGGGACGAGCTGGCTTATAAGGGGTATGAGAAGCAAGCTTTGGCAGAGATGTTTCACAAGCTGGAGTTCAAATCTTTAATGGAAAAAATGGATCTGACCGGCGGAGATGTGAAGCTCGCGGATCAACAGCCTCAGGCAGAGCTTGTCGCGATTGCTATCCAAAAGCTGGAGCAGCTGGCAGAGCTGACAGATGCGCTGGACAAGGTAGAATCGCTGCATGTTGAGGTGATTGGTGACAATCCGCACGCAGGTTATGTGCTGGGACTTTCGTTTCATACCGAAGAGGCCTGTTATTATGTGCCGTTCGAGTTGTTGAAGGAGAACAGCTCTGAGGTAGATACGCTCAAAGCATGGCTGGAATCACCGGATAAGTCAGTTGCCGTATATGACCAGCATCGTGCCGAGATTGCATTATCATGGCAGGGAATTGCACTTCGGGGTACTTCATTCGATGTGCTGCTCGCTGCGTATTTATTGGACCCAACAGAATCAGCGCTTACTCTGCATGGATTGCTGGCCAAATACAACCTACCTTCCCTTAAAGCGGATGAAGACGTATTCGGTAAGGGAGCGAAGTTCAAGGTACCTGCAATTGAGATCGTAACGGACCATCTTTGCCGTAAGGCCAATGCGATTCATACCTTGTTGACGCTAATGAAGCAGGATCTGCAGCACAAGGATATGGATCAGCTGTTCTATGATCTGGAGCTGCCGCTAGCGAACGTGCTTGCTTCTATGGAGGAAAAGGGCATTCAGGTCGATGTTGAAGGGCTTAAGCAGTATGGTGTGGAACTGGCGGCGCAATTGGACAAGATTATGAAATCGATCTATGAAGCAGCCGGCGGTGAATTCAACATCAATTCAACGAAGCAGCTTGGGGAAATTTTATTTGAGAAGCTGAATCTGCCTGCATACAAAAAAACAAAAACCGGCTATTCGACTGATGCTGAGGTACTGGAAAGACTGGAGCCCTACCATCCTGTCATTAGTCATATTTTGAACTATAGATCTCTTGCGAAGCTGCAATCGACTTATGTCGAAGGGCTGCTAAAGGAAATACGTCCGGAAACCGGTAAGGTGCATACGTACTACAGGCAGACGATTGCTGCTACAGGCCGATTAAGCTCACAATTTCCGAATTTGCAAAATATTCCTATTCGTCTGGAGGAAGGACGCAAGATCCGTAAGGTATTTGTCCCTTCACAGCCAGGCTGGTCGATTCTAACCGCTGACTATTCGCAGATCGAGCTGCGCGTGCTTGCACATATTTCACAGGATAAGAACCTGATGGAAGCTTTCCTGAACGATATGGATATTCATACGAAAACGGCGATGGATGTATTTGGCGTCGCTGAATCGGCTGTTGATTCCAATATGCGTAGACAAGCCAAGGCAGTAAATTTTGGGATCGTTTATGGGATCAGCGATTACGGCTTGTCGCAAAATTTGAATATTACTCGTAAGGACGCCGCCGCGTTCATTGAGCAATATTTTGTCGTATTCCAAGGGGTACGCCGTTTTATGGATGATATCGTACTGAAGGCCCGTAAGGATGGCTACGTGACAACTCTGCTGCAGCGCCGCCGATATTTGCCTGAAATCTCTGCATCCAATTTCAACCTGCGTTCCTTTGCTGAACGAACGGCGATGAATACACCTATTCAAGGTACCGCGGCTGATGTCATCAAGCTGGCTATGGTTCAAATGGACGAGCGTTTGAAGCGTGATGGGCTAGCAAGCCGGATGCTGCTTCAGGTACATGATGAAC
Source organism: Paenibacillus sp. 1_12 (assembly GCF_900114475.1). Taxonomy (GTDB): domain Bacteria; phylum Bacillota; class Bacilli; order Paenibacillales; family NBRC-103111; genus Paenibacillus_S. The sequence goes on from NZ_FOTE01000004.1 coordinate 237,667, forward strand.
TGGTATTCGAGGTGCCTGAGAACGAGATCGAAGTGATGCGCAGAACCGTGAAGGAAGTTATGGAGGGTGCGCTTAAGCTGGATGTGCCGCTTAAAGTGGATGTGGACACTGGCTCGAACTGGTATGAGGCGAAATAATGAAAATAAGACAGAAGTGCGGTGAAAAATGAGCGGAGCAGTCAAATGATTCTGGAGAAGCGCTAGCGTTCGTCTTTGTTTACGTAATGTTACAGCCGATCGGAAGGATATTTGGCTTCGCAGCGGAGACTTATTCACCGTACTTTAAATAACTAGAGGTGAGGACATCATGCCGGAATTGCCGGAGGTTGAAACGGTCAGACGAACATTAAACGAACTGGTCATAGGTAAACAGATCGATCATGTAAGTGTTCATTTGAATCGAATTATTATTAAGCCAGAGGAAGTTGGGGAGTTCTGTATACAGCTCGCTGGGCAAACAATACTTAGCGTAGAGCGAAGAGGCAAGTTTTTACGTTTCCTGCTGGATGATTTTGCACTCGTATCGCATCTCCGTATGGAGGGCAGATATGGTCTGTACGATAGCAAAGACCCTTTAGAGCTGCATACGCATGTCGTGTTTCATTTTACGGACGGTACGGAGCTGCGCTATAAGGACGTGCGCCAGTTTGGAACGATGCATCTATTTCCGAAGGGAAGGGAGCTTGAGGAACAGCCGCTCAAAAAGCTGGGTCTCGAGCCGCTGGAAGAGGCGTTCGATCTGGCTGCGTTTCGTGCCCGGATTGCTCATCGATCCACGAAAATTAAGCCGTTGCTGCTTAATCAGGAATACATCGTCGGTATAGGGAATATATATGTGGATGAATCCCTGCATCTGGCTCGAATTCATCCTGAGCGTGAAGCGAATTCGCTGACACCCAAGGAGCTGGCCGCTCTGCATGAAGCCATCGTGAAGACCCTGAGTGAGGCTGTTGCTGCTGGCGGCTCATCGATCAAATCATTTGTGAATGGACAGGGTGAGATCGGGATGTTCCAGCATCAATTCAAGATGTATGGACGTAAGGGGGAAGCTTGCTATACATGTGGACAGCCCATTGAGAAAAGCGTCGTAGCTGGACGGGGCACTCACTTTTGTCCTCATTGTCAGCCTTTGAAGCGTACCAGAGATAAGAAGATAAAGCCTATATAAAAGCTGCACCCTCCAACCCTATCCGCCATATAGTAGGGTAAAATGGTCGGGAGGGAATGCCATGCTTCCTTTTATCTCCTTAATGCTGCTGGCTTTAGCGGTAAGCTTGGACGGATTTGGCGTAGGTGTTACATACGGCCTGCGCAAGATTAGAATGCCATTGGTATCGATTGCTATCATTTCAGGTTGTTCCGGTGTTATTATTTATACTTCGATGCAGATTGGTGTTTGGATTAGCCTATATGTCGATCCGGTTTTTGCAAAAAGCATCGGCGGCATCATCCTGATCAGTATAGGTTTGTGGGCATTGTATCAGGTGTTGGGAAATAAACAGGAATCTGTTGAATCCGTACCTGCAGTTGTACATGAAAATGCAATTGAATCAGAGCCCGCAGCAAAACCAGATCCACTGCCAACTGCTAAAGAAGTATTGTATATTGAGCTTAAGCGCTTTGGTCTAGTCATTCAAATCTTACGAACACCTTCTATGGCGGATATGGATCGCTCCGGTAATATTTCTCCTTATGAAGCTTTCCTTCTCGGCATCGCTTTATCATTGGATGCTTTTGGGGCTGGGATTGGCGCTGCCTTGATCGGGTTTACGCCTTGGCTTACGTCTATGGTTATCGCTATGGCAAGCGGGATTTTTTTGGCAGCAGGTTTGCGTGTTGGCTACAAATATGCAGATTTATCATGGATGCGCAGCTTATCCATTTTTCCGGGATTTGTATTGATTGTGATGGGAATTATGAAGCTGTTATAATAAGCAGATGCTTACGAAGTTAGTTTTGCTAAAGCAAAACTTGAAGTGAATGCTTACGATGTTAGTTTTGCTAAAGCAAAACTTTAAGGAGACTAGCCATGAATATAGGGTTGACCGGAGGCATCGCCTGTGGCAAAAGCACCGTTTCTAATCTACTGGTGCAGCGCGGCGCGATGCTGGTTGATGCCGATCGGATCGCAAGAGAAGTGGTGGAGCCTGGTATGCCGGCTCTTGACCATATAGTGGGCCGATTTGGTAAAGAGATACTATTTCCAGACGGTACTTTGAATCGCAAGAAGCTGGGAGAGACTGTGTTCGGCAATACAGAAGCATTACAAGATCTTCAAAATTTGCTTCATCCTCCTATTAGGGCATTAATGCGCGAGCGGAGGGAGCAATATGAGAATTTGTATCCGGACAAGCTGGTCGTTGCCGATATTCCTTTATTGTATGAATCGGGCTTGGAGGCTGATTATGAAGCCATCATGGTGGTTTACGTTCCCAGAACCGTTCAGCTTGAAAGATTAATGGCGCGTGATGGGATGACCCGTGAAGCGGCAGAGCAAAGATTGCAGGCTCAGATGGATATTGAATTGAAAAAGGCAAGGGCCGACATTGTTATCGATAATCAGGGTGATCTGATCCTAACGGAAGGTCAGGTAGACAGGTTCCTCAGGGAAAGGGGGCTGTTATGAGCGTCAGCTTTTGGCGAAAAAAACGGGTGTTTGCCTTGCTATTTTTTACCTTTGTTTGTTTTCTTTTTTTGACCAGCAGTTCTGTAAGCAAGTTGTTATATCCGATTCATTATCAAAATGAAATTCAACAAAACGCAGCAACCTACCAGTTGGACCCGTTTCTGATCGCAGCTATCATTCGGGTTGAATCCAATTATAAGACCCATATCGAATCAAAAAAAGGGGCTTATGGCCTGATGCAGCTCATGCCGGACACTTCAGATTGGATCGTGGATACAGCTCGCTTTTCACCATCCTTTAAGAATGATCTACATAACCCTGCGGTAAGTATCCAAATGGGCTCCTGGTACTTAAATTGGCTGCATAAGCAGTTCAAGGGAAATGCAGTGCTTGCGATAGCCGGGTATAATGCCGGACAAGGTAATGTTAGTCACTGGTTGAGTGACGAACAATGGGATGGGACTCTTGAAAATGTCGCATCCATACCTTATGGTGAAACAAGACATTACATTCAGCGCGTTTTGTATTATTATAATAAGTATCACAAGCTGTATGCTCAGGAATGGGGCATTCCTGCCGAAAAACAAAGAAGTATAGGACAAGCCACTAAATAAAAGTGGCCTCCCATACTTCCTTATCAAGTCATTTGTTATTTAAATTGACCAGCAAGCTGTTGTTCCGCGATTTGTACTAATCGACGAGTAATGTGTCCACCGATTGCACCAGTGTCACGAGTAGCCATGTTACCATAGTAACCGTCTTGAGGAATGGAGATTCCCAATTCCTGAGCTACTTCGTATTTCAATTGATCCAATGCCTGACCTGCTTGAGGTACTACAAGAACGTTGCTGCTCCGAGATTGTCCTGCGCCCATGTGTGTTTCACCTCCTTGTGGTTGGTAAACCTATTATGTGCGAATCCGCGAACTTCATTACAGGTATTCGTTGCCAATTACATCTAGCTTTATAATTTCGTTTAACAAGAGGAGCGTTACCCGATGAAATGTCCTTATTGTGACTACCATGGCACCAAAGTGCTGGACTCCCGAGCCGCCAATGAAAATAAATCGATACGACGCCGCAGAGAATGTGAAAAATGCACAAAGCGCTTCACAACCTTCGAAATGATCGAAGAAACGCCGCTTATAGTCATCAAAAAAGATGGCAGCCGTGAAGAATTCAGTCGCGAAAAATTGCTGCGTGGTTTGATTCGTGCCTGTGAGAAGCGACCTGTATCGATTGAGCAGCTCGACATGATTGTATCCGAGGTGGAGAAGCAAATCCGCAATACGGCTCATGCAGAGGTCAATAGCCGAGACATCGGAGAGATCATGATGGAACAGCTCTATCCAGTCGATGAGGTCGCTTATATTCGCTTTGCATCCGTGTACCGCCAATTTAAAGACATCAACATGTTCATGAGGGAACTCACCGAAATTTTGTCCAAAAATCATGTGGTGGATGACTCTAAATAAATGGTATCGAAGTAGAAAAAAGACAGTTGACAAGCAGAAAGTACCTGTGGTATGATCATTTTTGTCGCCAAACGTACGGGGTTTAGCTTAGCAGAGAGCTAGGTCTAATTAAGAATTATACTCCAAACTGACAGAATAGGATGACTCAGTGCAACTTTCGAAATATTATCAACTTGGGGTCATAGCTCAGCTGGGAGAGCGCTTCGCTGGCAGCGAAGAGGTCAGGGGTTCGATCCCCCTTGATTCCACCAATATTTTAAACTATAACGGCAGAGATGCCGTTTTTTTGTATTGATTTCTGTTGCATTCCAGACATGTGGAGTCGATAATATTGATGGTTTGAAATGAATAGAAACTAGGATTAAAACTTGGTAAATGAGGAGTTATTATGACTATCGTGTACAAATTAGCTTCACAGCTAAATCGGCAAGATGAGGAACCCAATATTGAGTTGGCCCATAAATTAATCAACGAAAATAATATTACAGGTATAGACGAAGTAATAGAAAACTTATCGAACAAGGATAGCAAAATTCAACACGATTGTATAAAAGTAGTGTATGAAATAGGACAAGTAAAACCAGAGCTTATAAGCAAGTATGTTTTGATTTTTATTGAATTGCTAAAGAATCGCGATAATCGATTGGTTTGGGGTGGATTCACCGCTTTATCTACCATTGCTATAGTATCATCCGCTTCCATTATGGATCATCTCGAAACATTATTTTCTACCATTAATAAAGGTTCCGTCATTACCGTTGACAAAGGTATACTAACACTAGCAAAGCTTGCATCCGTAAACAAGCAATACAATGAGCGAATTTTCCCTTTTTTACTTAATCATCTAGAAACTTGTAGATCAAAAGAAATCCCCCAGCACTCGGAAAGTACGCTACTTGCTGTATCAAACGAGAATAAAGAAGATTTTTTGAATGTGTTAAAAAAAAGAGCACAATATCTTACGGTTTCTCAGTTAAAAAGAGTCAAAAAAATTTTTAAAGCACTAGAGAATTAACTAAACGGTTTGGAGGAGATATCGATGAAAGAATATAAAAAATGCCAAAGTTGTGCCATGCCGTTAAAGAAAGCGGAAGATCGCGGGGTTGAAAAAAATCTTGAGAAAAGTCTAATGTATTGTAAACATTGTTATCACGAAGGTGAGTTCACACAAAAAAATATCACTGTAGATGAGATGAAACAAAGAGTAAGAGAAAAGTGCATTGAAATGGGGCTTCCAAAGTTTTTAGGCGGCATGTATGTAAGAAACATTCACAAGCTAGAGAGATGGAAGTAAAGAGTCACTATATAAGATGAACCAAACATTCGGACAGCAGGGAGACGCTGCGAAAGCAGACCCTTCTTCCAATCGCTGTTGCAGCCAGATTCTTTGTATTCTTAGCCCTATAGGGGTAAGAATCCGTCTGCAAAGGCGAACACTTTGTTTCTCCAGAAGGGTCCGCTTTCTCCGCTTGGGCTGTATGTTTTTTTGGTTCATCTTATATAGTTCACGATCAAGCGGCTAGGGCAGTGTAGTTGACTATGACTACTGCGGGATCGCTGGCAGCGAAGAGGTCAGGGGTACGGTCCTCCTTGCCTCCAACAACACCTAACAAAACGGCAGAAATGCCGTTTTTTTTTGTTTTAGCGTGCCTGGGGGCACGCATCATCTATATCGTGAAAGTCCAGCCGAAGGAGGGACCAAGCCACCTTCGTAGCTTGTATACCTGTCTATGGCGAAATCTGTGCAACTGGGGAGACCCTCCCATGCACAGAAAAAACTGTAAAGATGTGCCCTATAAGCGCTACAGGTGAAATGGGTTATCTGCAGGTATGGGTATTATAGTTTATAGTATAGATAGAAAGTGTCATTCTAATGGTATATCGAACTTTTATTGTAATGGAGGTTTCGTTGTGAATAACGTTGTGGTCTCGGAGTGGGCGGAGTCCCGCTTTCCATTATATACAGCTGACAGCATTCAATCGCTGTACAGCACCTCGAATCTACCGATGTATAAGATTCATGAGAGTTTAACCGTGCTGATTGCGATTGTCAGTGGCGAGGGCGTTCTGAATGCTGACGACGGTCAAACTACATACGAGCTTATGGAAGGGAATGTTATCCTTCTTCCGGCACATAGGCATGCCGTTTTAATTGCAAATCGCACGCAGCCGCTGCATGCTTATAAGCTGGTAATCGGCACCATGGAGCAGGCAAGGTCTGCACTATCAGGTGCTATGATGCGGAAAAGCGAGGTGGCCTTTAATTCCAACATTCAATTCTTTCCTCACGAGCCTGCGAGTGTAGCTAAGGTGGAGGAGCTTTATATCCATCGGTCACCAGAAAGCGAAACTCGCCACGTGAAGAACCAAATTGTATTTCATCAAATCATTCTCCAGTTACTCGACCTTCAGGAGTCTAAGTATGCGGCAAGCGAACAGCCGTCCATGGAACGCAGCATGGCCTATTTGGAAAACCACTACAGCGATAAAATAACGCGTGAGCGGTTAGCCGAAATAGCAGGCGTTAGCAAATCTCACTATTCGACTCTCTTTAAGCAGCTTACCGGCTTCTCGCCCAACGAATATTTGTCGCGTCTTCGTGTTCACCGGGCCAAGGAGCTATTACTTAACGGAACGGGCACGCTTAGGGAGATTGCACTGAAGGTTGGTTACAAGGATGAATTTTATCTGAGCCGGCGGTTTAAGCAGCAGACGGGAGCATCACCTTCAGCCTTTAATCGGAGTTCCTTCCAACGCGTGGCCGTGTGGCTTACGCCATACGCCAGCCATCTGCTGCTGCTGGGCTTGGAACCAGCCGTCATGATTTCGGACAATAGCGAATATGTGAATACGGATGGGTTGCAGCCGCCGCAAACGATGGTGTTTATTAATGCCGATAGCGCTGTAGAACAGATGAAGTCGGTATTGCTTGACAACAATATCGAGCTGATTTTTGCAGCAAGCCAGCATTTGTATGAATACGGGTTGAATGCCGGACAATTGAGGGCTGTAGCGCCTATTATGGAAATTTCATGGATGGAAATAGGATGGAAGGAACACCTTCGCCGTATCGCCCAGGTTATTCAGAGAAGCGAGCGGGCAGAGCGGTGGTTAGCCGAATTTGAACAAGAGGAACGGACAGCCCGTTCGCTGGTGCAGCAAAGCGGAGCTTCGGATGAGATCCTTACGATTCTCGTCATTAAACCGGAGCAATTGCTCGTTTATGGAGCTCGCAATATTGGATATGTTATGTATCAATCGCTCGGGCTGCGGCCTCCTGCAAGGATCCAGCAGGAAATAGAGAAGCTCGGGGATCAATTGCATTCCATTCCCATCGATATATCGGAGCTCGCGGATTATGCAGGAGAACGGATATTGGTAACTGTATTTCCGGATGTTAAAGGCTCCACTGCGCATTCTGAAGCGATATTTAACTCTCCCTATTGGAATGAGCTTCCCGCCGTACAGCGGAATTGCATACATCATCTTGATAAGGATGAATGGATCCCCTACAACCCGGTTTCTATTCGTTTGCAGCTTCAACGAGCTGTAGCGTTATTTACTGTCCATCAATAGTCCATGCTTATTATCAAACAAAAAGGCATGGTTCGGCGCCTGACGCATCCATATAATAGTTTATGTAGATGAGAATGATTTTCATAATCATATACATGATCATGAAGACATCATAATTGAAAAGGGAGAGAGTCATTTCATGAAAAAGCTTTTTGTTCCGATCCTTCTGATTCTTGTTCTTCTATTGAGCGCTTGTGGCGGCAATCAAGTGAACAATAACAACCAAGCAATCAGCCCTTCTGCAAATTCTTCTTCGGCCGTTCCGTCAGCCGCCTCGAAATCCGATACCATTACTTATCAATCAGAGAGCGGACCCGTAGAAGTTCCAGCTCACCCAAAGCGCGTCGTCGTACTCACCAGATTCCTGACGGGTAATGTGATGATACTTGGTGTACCACTGGTTGGCGTGGACGAAATGTCTAAGAACAATCCGAACTTCGTAAAAAAGCTGGAAAACGTATCGGCAGTTTCGGATGAAAGTCTGGAAAAGATAATCGAGCTGAATCCGGACCTTATTATCGGACTATCGGATATTAAAAACATCGATAAATTCAAGCAAATCGCCCCAACGGTTACATATACGTACGGTAAAGTCGATTTCAAGAAACAGCAGGTTGAAATCGGTAAATTGTTGAATAAAGAAAAAGAAGCTCAGGCTTGGGTGGATGATTTCGATGCTCGAACCAAGAAGGCTGGAGAAGAAATCAAGGCGAAGATCGGTGCGGAGGCGACGGTTTCGGTCATCGAGACGTTCAATAAGCAGCTCTACGTCTATGGAGACAACTTTGGCCGCGGAACTGAAATTCTGTATCAGCAATTCGGGCTGAAAATGCCGGAGAAAGTCAAAGCAGCGACAAAAAAAGATGGTTTTTTCGCCTTGTCGACGGAAGTTCTGAAGGATTACACGGGTGACTATGTCATTTTCAGCAAGGATGCGGATCAAAACAACTCGTTCCAGAACACCGAGACATACAAGAATCTTCCCTCTGTTAAAAATCAACACGTCTATGAGGCCGATGCGAAGACTTTCTATTTTAACGATCCTCTGAGCATGGAATACCAACTGGAATTTTTCATCCGGCATTTTCTCGGCCATTAGGAATTGATGACATCCAATGAAGAGTAAACGACAACCCGTTGCTATTTCATATAAGCTCCTTGGCTGCTTGCTTGTACTCGTGCTGTGTTTCGTCCTATCGATGATATTCGGCGCAGCGGAAACAACGCTCCGTGACCTATGGCTGGCGCTGACTTTCGCCCCGAAGGACGAAAAAGTTCTCGTCCTTCGCGAGCTTCGGATGCCCCGCGAGCTGGCCGCGATTCTGATCGGGGCCGCTTTGGCAGTGTCCGGCGCCATCATGCAGGGGGTCACCCGCAATCCATTGGCCGATCCGGGCTTGCTAGGTCTGACTTCCGGCGCCAATCTGGCGCTCGCATTGGCTTTCGTGTTGTTCCCCGGGCTGAACTACTTTGGCATCATGGTATCCTGTTTCCTCGGCGCTGCTTTTGGAGCGGCTTTGGTACTTGCTCTTGGCTCAACGCGCCGTGGCCGGCTGTCTCCGACTCGAATCGTATTGGCCGGAGCGGCAGTGTCCGCGTTTCTGTATGCCATCGGTGAAGGCGTCAGCCTCGTATTCAAAATATCTAAGGACGTATCCATGTGGACTGCCGGAGGCTTGATCGGAACCACATGGGGACAAATCCAGGCGATTGCGCCGGTGATTCTTCTGGGCATTGCAGCGGCTATGTTCCTATCCAACCAAGTGAGCGTTCTCAGCTTGAGCGATGAGGTGGCCACTGGATTAGGGCAAAAGCTAATGCTGATCAAAGCGATTCTATTGGTTCTTGTCATTGTGCTTACCGGCTCATCAGTGGCACTCGTCGGTAATATGGCATTCGTGGGTCTAATGATTCCTCACATTGTCCGCAAGCTCGTAGGTACCCATTATCGGCATGTCTTGCCCTTCTCGGCTTTGACGGGAGCCACGTTCATCCTGCTTGCCGATACGCTGGGCCGTACGATCAACGCACCTTACGAGACCCCTCTGGTAGCTATCGTAGCCATGCTGGGCTTGCCTTTCTTCTTATTCGTCGTGCGTAAAGGAGGCAAAGTTCTCTCATGACCCTGTCCTCTCTTATCCGCAAACAACGCCTGATCCTTCTTTTCTGCTTGGGGCTAATCGCTGTAACGGCTGTAGCGAGCATGGGGATAGGGTATTCCTCTTTGTCGTTTGACAGGCTGATCCCCGTCTTGTGGGGCCATGGCACCTTCAAGGAAAATTTCGTTCTGTTCTCCGTCCGATTGCCGCGAATTGTGATTACCTTGCTGTCCGGCATGGCGCTTGCGATGGCCGGCTCCATATTGCAAAGCGTTACTCGCAATGATCTGGCCGATCCTGGCCTTATCGGCATCAATTCCGGATCGGGAGTTGCGATCGCTATCTTCTTCCTGTACTTCCCGATCAACGTAGGATCGTTCGTCTATATGCTGCCGTTGGTCGCACTGATTGGCGCATTGGTCACGGCTGCACTTATTTATATTTTTGCATATAGCCGAACGAAAGGGCTTGATCCTATCCGGCTAGTTCTGGTCGGGGTGGGCTTTTCCCTGGCTTTATCGGGGATTATGATCGTAATTATCTCATCGGCAGAACGCTCGAAGGTCGACTTTATCGCGAAATGGCTCGCGGGCAACGTTTGGGGAGCGGATTGGCCGTTTATCTGGGCTTTGCTTCCTTGGGTGATTCTGCTAATTCCGTTTGCCTTATACAAGTCTCGTAAGCTGGATCTTTTCAGTTTGGGAGAAGAAGTGGCGATTGGCCTCGGACTGAAGCTTGAACGGGAACGCCTCATGTTGATTCTGGCCGCCGTCGCCGCGTCAGCGTCAGCGGTATCTGTCACAGGCGGGATCGCATTTATAGGTTTAATGGCACCACATATTGCCAAGGCGTTGGTCGGTCCGCGTAATCGATTGTTCATCCCCGTCGCTGTTTTGCTTGGAGGGTGGCTCTTGCTCATCGCGGACACGCTCGGTCGCAATCTCGTCAGTCCTAATGGTATTCCGGCTGGCATTATGGTATCGGTGATCGGCGGTCCATACTTCGTTTATTTACTTCTAAAAAAATAGCTCTGGTTCGCATATGAAAAAAAGATCAACTAGGGCTTTTGCCAATAGACTTGTCCCTTTGAGACTACCAGAACTTATCAAGTGGTATCGGGGCCATATATATTTCAAAAAGGTGACCTAACTAAGCATCTTTCATTATGTAGCTAGCGCGAATGTTACAAGTCATAAACCATAAACCAAAACGGCAGAGATGCCGTTTTTTTGTTGTGTTTCTTTTCCTTACAGCTTTCAGTTCCTATGCCAATTCAAAAGGCTTGGCTCATTACCGATTCAAGTCCGACGGAAAGCAACGTGTGAAAGGCGTGTACCATATCGAAAACGTAAACAGCTGCCACAGCCGTTTGAAGAAATGGATGGATCGCTTTAATGGTGTTGCAACTAAATATTTGCAACATTATTTGGCTTGGTTTCGTTACTTAGACAGCAAGGAATATGAGAATACCGCATCGAATAAGAAAAACATGTTGGTCAAATCGTGCCTATTTACTGTGACCGACACGAACACCAAACTTCGGCTTTCTGCTTATTCTTGATAAGCTAAACGGAGTTTACTTCAATCCGCAAGTTTTATTTAGAACAATTTGATAAATGAACGGAAGTGACTAATGAACATTCGTCTGTTGAATGACTCTGATGCCCAAGTGTACAAGGAAGTAAGGTTGCGTGCATTGAAAAATGATTCTGATGCATTTGGATCAACGTATGAGCAAGAAGAAACTAAACCTCTGGGGTACATTATAGAAAGGATACACCATACAAAAGATCAATTTGCATTGGGATGTTTTGACGACAATAACACATTAGTTGGCATTGTCAATTTTTCACGTGAAAACAGGCTTAAGACGGCACATAAAGGAAATATTTACGGCATGTACGTAGAGCCTAAATTTCGAGGAAGGGGGTTAGGTAAAGCCCTTCTAATAGCCTTAATTGAAAGAGCAACAAAAGAATGTGAAGGGTTGGAACAGATTCATTTGACGGTTGTGTCTAATAACAAATCAGCAAAACGCTTATATGTCTCGCTGGGGTTTGAAGTTTACGGTGTAGAACCACATGCATTAAAGTTTGATGAACAGTATTTCGATGAAGACTTAATGATTTTAAGATTGCGACTTTAAACTAAAGGGCACGATAGCTCAATGAACCGCCTTTTCAGCAAGGCGGTTTTCTTATGGTTTATTATCAACATTAGGACTTAAAAAAGCTAATGAGAAAGTAACATGCCGCTTTTCTAATGCACCTATTTTTTAAAATAGTTATTCAAAAATTACATCTCATGGCATTTATTTGGTACCCATATAGTTACTGCAGTTGTTGAAGAAACCTGCCCGTTACTTTTTTCTTTTTTCGTTGCTCAGAAGGAGAAAAGAAGGTACAATGACTAGTAAGTTCTGCCTTCTTATTGGTTTTTATTTGGTTAATCGCTTTTTCAACCTGGGATTCACTATGAAACAAACATAAACAAAAAGGAGCAACTGCCATGCAGGATACCATCCAACAAGGATTAAAGAAAGTTATCAATCAACTATTACATTTAAAAAGACCCGACAACGAAAGCCATTTAAAGGAATTGGCTGCTGAAGGTAAAGCCTTGGGGTACTTTCCCCGCGACTTTGGAATGGAAGAATGGGACTGGCCGCAGGGCATTGGCTTATACGGTTTAAATAAACTCACGAATCAAGAAGGCTTTGACGGATATCAGGACTTCTTCGTGAAGTGGTCCAACGAACAGATCGAGCGCGGACTGCCCCTCAAAAATGTAAATACGACGGCGCCTTTACTTACGTTGATGGACATTCCCAGCATAGAGAAGCTTGCTTTGGAATGGATGCAATGGATTGAAAATGAGTGCCCACGGACAAAGGAGAACGGGATTCAGCATGTAACTTCGGGTAATACTTCGAAGTTCGAGTTAAATTTGCACGATCAAGAAATATGGATCGACACTTTGTTTATGGTTGTGTTGTTCACCGCCAAAATGGGCAAAAAATATAATAATCCGGGTTGGATGAACGAGGCGATCAACCAGTTTGCACTTCATATCAAACATATCTTTAATCCCGGGAATTCCTTGTTCTTCCATGGCTACGATTTCAATAATCAAAACAATTTCAGTGCAGCGCATTGGTGTCGGGGCAACAGTTGGTTTACATTGGCAGCCCCTGAGTTTTTGGAAATTATGCAAGATTCCATAACGGAGGAGTCCCGTGACCTTATTTTCAGCACCTATAAGGCCCAAGTAGATAAATTGGTTGAATTGCAGAATGAAAACGGACTTTGGCACACCCTGCTCGATGATAAAGACAGCTATACAGAGGTATCCGGCACGGCTGCGATTACGGCGGGCATCTTGAAGGGGATCCGTCAAGGCTTGCTGGATTCCAGCTATCTAGCACCATGCCGTAAAGCGGTAGCCGCTGTGCTGGAGAACATATCCGAAGACGGTACGGTGTTAAACGTCTCTGGGGGAACCCCGATCTGCGACCGTAAGGAAGACTATAAAAAGATCGTCTTCGCCCCGACGGCCTATGGACAAGCCTTAGTGATCGTGCTGTTGGCCGAAGCTCTGTATCATACTGAATTGTAAATGTGAATCTTCTACTTTAATAAAACTTGAGTTATCTTTTCCATGTCGTTTGTGGATAAATAAACTCATTAAAAGACAAAATCGCGAAAGCTTAATGCTACGCGATTTTGTCTTTTTTCTTGGTCGATTCTTCACTATTCTTTTATTTGACTTTTGTAGAAAATAAGAAAAATATTAGTTTCTAGGAGCCCAAAGCATAATCGAGACTCCGAGGACGCAAACAGCGGCTCCGATCCAATCGTAAGTATCAGGTGTTTTTTTATCAACGAACCATCCCCACAGAACCGCTAAAACAACAAATACACCACCATATGCTGCGTAGACGCGACCAAATGATGGAAAGCTTTGCAGCGTTGGAATGATTCCGTAGGCGACAAGTATGATGCTCCCTACAATGCCGTACCACATGGGTTTGGATTCCCGTAACCAAAGCCAAACAAGATACCCGCCACCAATTTCGGCAAGTCCTGCCAGAATGAAAATGAAAATAGCTAACAACAAAATAGATTACTCCTTTCTCTAGGTACAAGTGCCGATGGATATTATTTTTATAAAATATTTCGACCAGGTAAGGCATTTGCGGTAAAAACCATCGTCTAAAATTTGAATCATGGAGATGCATTTATAGCGTGGCTGCTAATGGCCCAATGGTTAGACTCGACAAAGGACTTCATCTCCATAACTTAAAGTCAGGCTTAGGTACGATGAGACAATTATAATATTCATGAGGTGGGGGAGCAAATGAAGAAAAGCGAAGGGCTAGTAGGGCTTGGAATCCTTGAGCATTTCCTTGAGCATCCTCCAAATAATTCGCTTGAAGCGGAGCCTCTGCAACAGTTAAAATATACATAAAAAGATTTTGAGGAAGCATTATGCCTATGTTGAATCGACGATTTTAAGGGAGCGGGAAATACCATGCGTGTATATCTTCCTTTGCAACCACCTACACTACAAAGCGAGTTGCTAGATTCGAATTATCGATATCAGGAGTTTTTACCGAGTAAGGGTTTGGATCCTTATATTGCTTGTTATTGGACCATTCACTCCAAAGCATCTCATAACAATAAATTGCACCGCATCATACCGGATGGATGTATAGATATTATTATTGACTTAAGAGCTTCTTCCCTTGCCAAAGGTGCCTTTGTGGTGGGATTGATGACGACATTCGAAACGATAAACCTTACAACAAACTACTCCTTATTTGGCATTCGTTTCTTTGCGGATAAAGTTCGTCAATTTATAAGATATCCTGTTTCCGAGTTGACTGGACATCATGTGCTTCTTGAAGACATATGGGGAAGAGAAGCAGTGTTTATAGCGGAAGAAGTACAATCAGCCAAAGGTTTATCAGAAATGATGGAGCGGATTGAATTCAATTTATTAAAATTACTTAACTATGAGCTACAAACGGATCAACTGCTGCAAGCGGCTATGCATTACATGCATGCTAGTTATGGAATGGTTTCCATCCGCACTCTTGCGGAAAAACTCAGTTACAGTGAAAGAAATGTAAGAAGAACCTTTCAGAATGAGCTAGGAGTTAGTCCAAAAGAACTTTCAGGCATCATTCGATTTCAGTATCTCTTGCAGGAGCTGAATAAGGGTTCACAGTCCCATTTCACTGATATTGCTGTGAAATACGGATACTATGATCAACCGCATTTTATTCACAATTTCAAACGCTTTTATGGATTGGCTCCTAATGAAGTTTTTAAATAAACGTGTCCGTTTTTTACAATTATAAAGCATTAAAATAGACGATCATATACTTCAAGGGTATAAAATAAACGATTTATGGAGGACCGATCAAATGATGAAACCACGTATTACCGTACTCACATTGGGTGTAGATGATTTGGAAAGATCATTGACTTTCTATCGAGACGGATTGGGTTTGCCCACACAAGGTATAATAGGTAAAGAATTTGAACATGGAGCGGTTGCCTTTTTCGACTTGCAAGCAGGTTTAAAGCTCGCTATCTGGAATCGCCATGATCTCGCCCATGAGGCCAAGGTCACTCTGACATCACCAAGCTCTACCGAAATAACGATTGGTCACAATGTCGGCAGTAAAGAAGAAGTGGATAAGATCATAGAACATGCCCAAAAAGCAGGGGCCATTGTAACGGATCCCGCGCATGATGCCTTTTGGGGAGGATATTCTGGACACTTCCTAGATCCGGACGGTCATTTGTGGGAAATAGCCTGGAATCCCCAGTGGGAGATCGAGGATTGAACAACCTAAGAGGTATGTGAAATAAGAGCTTACGCTTGTATGAACGCAGGTGCATTTTGGATATGAACGTGCCAGATATCTTGCATAAAAATTGCATCCATTTAGGGTGCTATTTTTATGTGAATCCCCATACAAGCCACGCTGCGCCTGTCAACGTACCGTTACAGCATTGCAATGGTGTGCTATTTCATATATACTAAGTGAACTATTGATTAATCACTTACTTATTTGAAAGGCGTGAATATATATGGCAAAAAACGAAGCGACTGCTGTTAACCGCAAATCGGACATCATATCAGCGGCGATTGAAGTGTTCGCTGAAATTGGATACTATCGGGCTACCACAGCACAAGTTGCGGAAAGAGCAAAAATATCGCAACCTTATATTTTTCGTTTTTTTGCGACGAAGGAGGCCTTGCTGCTGACTGCGTTGGAGGTTTCGTGGTCGAGGGTAATTCAATCCTTCCGTCAGGTTGTGGAATCCGCGCCTCCAGAACAGCTGGAAACCAGCCTGATCGAAGCATACGAGGATATTCTGGACACCTATCAGAATGAGGTGCTGCTGCAGATGCAGGCGCAAACCATTCAAGAAGAGGCGATTCGGGAAGCGATGCGCGACGGATTCAGGAATGTTCGTCTAATGGTGTTGAATGCTTTTCGCGGAGCTGACATCCCCAATCCCGAAGAACGGACGATGTTATTTTTGGCCAGGGGAATGTTGTGCAATATATCGGTATCATTGGATATGCCTGAACTGAAGGAAGTGTAAGGGGCTGATTACAGAGTTTTGACGAGCTGTTCAGCTTTTCGATTCCATTCTTTATCCTTGGCATACAAATAGGAGTAGAAGCGTACTCGCTTCTACCCCGGGATTACTTGATTGTTTATAGATAACCGATCCTGCTAAGGTCGGTTGTTTTGTTTAGCTGCTGCTTTCTATATAGGGTTCACCTAAAACTTCTTTGAAAGTAAACGTATCAGGCGAAAGAAGTTCTTGTACAAATGAATGGAACTGATTTTGCTCAAGATCATACATGACTTCAATTTCTTTTGAAAACAAACGAGTTTCTTTCTTAATAAGCTTCGCAAGCTCCGGTATCGGTTGTGCTTGAAGAGTTTCTGTCGGCAGAACTTGCTCCAGTCCCTTCACGTAATGTTCCAGTGACTGTGCACCAACGATTTTAACGCCTTGATTGTCCTCGTTTGTCATGATAATGGTTGGGAATCCACGCACACCGAGCGATCTGGTAAGGTCAAAGTCCTGCTCTAACAACTGCTGAGCGGCAGGAAACTCCGCTTTTTCCACGATTGCTTCTCCATCAAGGCCCATTTGATTGACGATGTCTATTAGTACCTGATTATTTCCGATATTTAGATTATATGCAAAAACAGCTTCTTTCGCCCGGCGGAGGAAAGCTCTGGCAAGATGCTCATCCTGTTGCTGGATCACTTTAAACACTCGGGAAGGCGGATAAGATGACAGGACAGGATGCTTAAGCCATAATGACCCGTCAATTGGCATGCGGGAGTGCTTGCCAACCTCTTTCCAATGACCGGCTACATCAGCTAGACTGCCAATACCATTCTTAACATCGGCAAATCCATCCCAACTCTCCAGCAATCCGCCCATCACAGTATGGAAATTGACATAATGCCCATATTGCTCCTCAAAACGCCGTAATACGGGTTCAAGTGCCCAACAATGGGAGCAGATCGGGTCGGTAACATAATAAAGATTTACCTTTTTCCGAGACGGCTTCAGATCAATGAATTGTATGGTATCTTCGCCCGCTGTACCGCATACGCCAGTTTCTAAATCGCAAATCATCTTATTGTTATGGATACTAATCTCCTCTTTCCTTTACAGACTCTTATATTCATGTGCCCATTGTTGAACGGATTGGAGTGCAATTGTCAAAGATCGTCCTTTTTCCGTTAATTCATATGAAATGGTCACCGTGGAGCCTGTTGTCACTTTTTTCTCTATTAATGCATGCTCGACAAGTTCAGTTAGTTTCAATGAAAGAGCTCTTGGTGTTATATCAGCAAGATCTCTTTTAATTTCAGAAAAGTGAGCTGCTCCATTCGGACAAAGGGAAAGGTAATGTATGATCAGGCCGTTCCATCTTTTCCCCAAGATTTGAAACGAATATTCTAAATACGGACAAATTTCAATGACAATCACCACCTTAGTATATTTAGTATATCAGATATAAAAAATATATCAATTGACATACAGTTTACTTAAAATAAAATCGTGATAGGGGTGATTGTATATGTCTAATTATTTGCGGGGGCAAATTGCAAAAATGGCCAATGTGAATATTGAAACGTTAAGATATTACGAAAATCATGGTTTAATTCCTTCACCGGTACGTTCGGAAACCGGATACCGTTTGTATTCGGATGAAGTTTTGAATCGACTTGCCTTTATCAAAAACGCCAAATTTTGTGGATTCACTTTGAAGGAAATTAAAAAAGCATTGACGAAGTCCGAAAGCAGCAGCATCAGTCTTACTGATTTTTTGACTGTTATCGATAAAAAAATGGAGAGAATCGATGCAGAAATTGCCAAGCAGAAAAAAACGTTGGCGATGTTGTCAGATTTGAAAACGAATCTGCAAGCAGAGGACCAACATCCCGAGGTGCGGGCGACGCTGCAAATGCTCAATATGGAAATGTAACTTGACTGTGTACCTTACTACAGGCTTTACAATAACGATAAGTTAACCTGTAGGAGGAATTCCATTGGAAAATACGAGTATGGAACAGCTTGCTGCTATCAAAACCTATTTAAAACAAACCAGCCGATTTGGAGAAAAATCAGTGGAGATGATTCGGCAAGAAATAGCTGAGGTCACACGAAAGCTGCACATACCTTCTGATATTAAGATTCAAACGGCAGTAATTGACCAATTACATGCAGAGTGGATTATTCCTGCTAATCCTCCTCCGGGAATGGATAATAAAGTGATTCTTTATTTCCATGGTGGTGGATTTATTTCAGGCACCTGTGAATTTTATCGTGATCTGTCCGCGAGAATAGCGAAGTCCGGCGGTGTGAAAGTATTGGTCGTCGAGTACCGTCTTGCACCGGAGCATCCGTATCCCGCTGCTAACGTCGATTGCCTGAGAGCCTATCACTGGCTGCTTGAGAACGGGTACGCTTACGGCAATATCCTATTCGGAGGAGATTCAGTTGGAGGCAGTCTTGCGCTTATGACGCTGATTTCTTTACGAGATAACGGCGAGCCGCTTCCGGTAGGCGCTTTTCTGATCTCACCACATACCGATCTTGTTCATTTGGATGGTGAATCCTATCTGAGCAGAGCAGAGCTTGATCCTACTGGGAGTATTGAGGGTAATCAAAGGATACTGGATGCTTATTTAGGTAACAGGTCTGAGGAAATACCTTTACTATCACCATTAAGGATGGATTTGAGCGGATTGCCTGACTTATTCATCCAAGTAGGGGATCATGAGGTTTTGTTAAGTGATTGTACACGGTTTGCGGATCGAGCCCGAGCAGCAGGTGTTGTAGTGCATCTGGAAGTGTGGGAACATATGTGGAGCGTCTTTCATTTTTTGGCATACATGCTGCCTGAGGCACAGCGGGCCATTGTTCATATCGGTCAATATATACAAACGAGACTGAGGTAAATTAGATTGCGGAGAATTCGAAGCAGGGTACGATACCATAGAATGGTCAATGGGTATTGTCTAATTCTTATTAATAACAGAAAGTTCAGGTGTTGAGAGTGGATTTACTGAGCGCACTGGCTACCGACATCATACCGGAATCACGAAAAGGTGAAGGTATCGGTTATTTTAGTATGTTTATGAGCATCGCCATGGTTGTTGGCCCGGCACTCGGGATTTTGGTATGGAATAAATTTGACAACGAAGTCGGTTTGTTCTCCATTAGTGCGTTTGTCTCATGTTTGGCTTTAGTGTTCACTATGCTCGTTAAAAAAGATAACAACCGTTCATCCATTCCGCAAAAAACAGAAAAAATGTCCTGGCGTAATCTGATCGAGAAAAAAGCACTGCCTATTTCGCTTTCGGGATTGGTGCTCGCTTTTTCCTACAGCTCTTTGACGTCATTCATCACTGCTTATAGCATAGATCTCCATCAAGATAATGCGGCTGGATTGTTTTTTATCGTATTTGCAATTATGATCATTATTTCGTGACCGCTAGTCGGTAAAATATTCGATAGGTTTGGTGGACACTATCTGACTTATCTTCCAAACGGCAGAGATGTCGTTTTTTTGATATGCAATTTGATTCACGGATATACTATTTTGGTCAATATTGGTATGATATTATCCAATCAAATTGATCTTAAGGAGCAAGCAATTGAATGGATGAAGAATCGGCAAGAGAAGAGTTAAGGAGAAAATTAATCGAGGCTGAAATTGCACTAAAAGAAGCTGAGGAAGCGTATGTGATTTATATGAAACAAGTGGAAACTTATAAGAAAGCTATAGAAGAGCAAAAAAATGTCATTCTAAATATAAAATCGAGTTTGTCCAATCCTACGTATTTAAATTAAAGGGCGTAATAGTGGACAGGAAGACGCTATTTCTCATGATCCAGCATCATCTATTATGCGGTAAAAATAATATTCGTGAAAACAACTTAAGTCTTCTACGTCTTTTTTTTGATCTGGGAATAAAAAGAGGCTCCTCCGCTGACTTTTCGGATGAAATATCTTTAGATAATAATAATGCCAATTCTTCATGAGTAACTCCTTGAGAATTCATCTGCCACACGCCCTTTGAGGTAGTCTTCATCATCTTATCATAATATGGAATGAAATAATGTAACACTCATCACGTTTTGATTGAAAGACGTGCTCCTAGTCAGGATTCCCGAAACTTGAAATAATAATTATAACCAATGTATCCGTTGAAATAACAGAAGTCATCCATTACAATTTGGAGATTCGATACTAGGGAGAGATGCAGAATGAAAAGTAGTTGGGGGCACCTTCAAAAGGAAAATAAACTCAAAATGAATGCTGGAAGCCGCATTTAATACAATAGAGATAGTAATGTGCTTCCGTAGTCATCACCATATGGAGGTTTGACGAAATGAGCATAAATGATTGGGAAGCTTTTTTTGATACGCATGCTCCTCATTACATGAACAATAGCTTTACTAAAAATACGGTTGCCGAAATTGATTTTGTTGTTGAGCAATTAAAAATTCCAGCAGGAAGCTTTATTCTTGATGTGGGCTGTGGGACAGGAAGACACTCCATTGAGCTGGCAAAGCGTGGGTATCAGGTTACAGGTATTGATATATCATCCGGGATGCTGGAAGAGGCCAGCAAAGCAGCCTACGAAGCAAAAGTTGTTGTCGAGTGGATTCATGGGGATGCGGTAAAATATACCCCAACCCACTCTTTTGACGGTGTAATCTGTCTTTGTGAAGGTGCCTTTGGCTTAGTGGGTAAAGATGAAGACCCTATGGAGCATGATATGGCCATCCTTAATAATATTTGTAAGGCACTAAAACCAAAGGCTCAGTTTATTTTGACAACATTAAATGCATACTCAAAAATTCGATCCTTTACCCAAGAAGAGGTGGATCGCGGAATTTTCAATCCGGTAACGATGATCGAGAATAATGTGGTTGAATGGGATTTGCCAGAAGGTAAGAAGCTAGTGCAGCTTAAGGAACGGAGATATTTGCCAACAGAGCTCCAAGAGATGTTTCACAAAGCGGGGCTTCGTGTGGAGAATATCTGGGGTGGCACAGCTGGTAAATGGGGGCAAAGAAAGATTAACCTAGATGAGGTTGAAATTATGATAGTAGCGACTAAAGAGTAATACAAAAAAGGGATTGCTGATGTCTAAGCAATCCTTTTTTGTATATCCGGAAGAACGAGTGAAATGGATTAATGCTCTTTAAAAAATAATGCACTTAAAGCGAAACGTGGCAAAATCAATTGTCTTCGCCATCTTGACGGTTGTTTAATTAACCGATACAACCATTCTGCATGTAATTTTTGCCATATTTCCGGTGCACGCTTGACTTTACCCGCGATGACATCAAGACTTCCCCCAACACCAATGGCAATTTTGGCATTCAGATATAATCTATACTTATGAATCCAACGTTCAGCGTAAGGAGCTCCCAGTGCTACTATTAAGAAGTCAGGTGCTAAGGACTGAATTTCTTCAACGATCCTTGCATCCTCCTCCTGTTTAAAAAAGCCATGATGCCTGCCCAGTATCGATACATTCGGATAGGTTTGACTAATGACTTCGGCTGCTTTTTTACTCGTCGCATCATCTGCGCCAAGAAAGTAGAACGACCATTTTTGTTGATTCCCAGCTTCCAGCAGCTTGATTAAAAGGTCGCATCCGGTAACCCTTTCTGGAAGATTTCCACCTTTCAAACGCGAAACCATGACAATACCAATACCGTCAGCTGTGACAAGACCAGCCTCATCAATAATGGAACGCAATGATTGATCATGTTGACAGGACATGACGATTTCCGGGTTTCCCGTAACAACATGGAAAAGCTCTGATTTGTCTTTCTCTATGACCTTACTAAGCTCTTGCAAGGTTTGGTCCATCGTAATTTTTGGAAAAGGAATTCCCATGATTTTGGCGACATTGTTCATTGAAGAAACTCCACCTTCGGTTTAGATATCCATATATATTAACATGATTTATGTTAATGGGCTACCTCGGTATCCGTTAGAAAATGAATGCGGTTTCAGTCCCGTTTGGGTTATAATCAAGGTGATGTGCTGGTCACAAGCTCATCATAAGCCGTCACATTTATCAATATCTTTTAACCGCAGGATGATGATACAGGAGGAGTCAAAATGAATGTACAGGCAAATATGTTTAAGCCAGTAACTGCAATCATTGTAGGAGCGGGGCAACGCAGTCTTATATATGCGTCCTATGCAGAACTTTATCCTGATCAATTGCGCATTGTCGGAATCGTGGAGCCGGACTCCGAACGCAGACAATTAGCCGCAGCGCGTTTCACTATTTCTGCCGAGAACACCTTCGCTTCAGTTGAGGAGCTGTTAAGTTACGATCAGCTCGCGGATGCGGTGATTAACGGTACGATGGACGAGCTCCATGTCAAGACAACCCTGCCTCTTCTTAAGCACGGGTATCATGTTCTGCTGGAAAAGCCGATCGGGGTGACGGAGGAGGAGACACTGGCACTGGAAGCCGCAGCGCTCAAGCATAATCGAACGGTTATGATTTGCCATGTGCTTCGTTATGCGCCGTTCTACAAGATGGTAAAGCAGCTTGTGTCTGACGGAGAGATCGGCGAAATTCTGACCATTCATACCTCCGAGCATGTGAGCTATCATCATATGGCCGTATCCTTTATTCGGGGCAAATGGAGCTCAGAAGCTCAATGCGGGTCTTCGATGCTGATGGCCAAATGCTGCCATGATCTGGATTTGGTATCCTGGCTGATGGGGGAAGCCCGTCCAAATCAAGTAAGCAGCTTCGGCAGTTTAATGCAGTTCAGACCGGAGAAAGCTCCAGCAGGAGCCGGGAGCCGCTGTCTGACCGATTGCACCATTGAAGAAAGCTGTATGTACTCAGCACGCAAACATTATTTGAATATGGATCGCTGGGGCTTCTATGTTTGGAATAACTATCACCTGGGTATTCGAATGAGCGAGGAAGATAAGCTGGAATCCTTGCGTACGGATAATCCTTACGGCCGCTGTGTGTGGCATTGCGATAATGATGTTGTTGACCATCAGTCTGTTATTATTGAATTTAATAATCAGGCAACAGCCTCTCACAACATGGTGGGTACTGCTTCCAGATCCTGTCGTATCCTTCATATCATCGGCACCCTCGGTGAAATTCAAGGGGTGCTTGAGGACGGCTATTTCTATTTGCGCCAGCCGGATCCGGTTAAAGGGCGCGAATACAAGGAGCAAAAGATGGTTGTAGATGTGGCCAATGACAGCCATGGCGGAGGAGACCTCCTATTAGTAGAGGATTTTGTGCGAGTTCTACGCGGAGAACAGCCGTCTATCTCGTCTACAACGCTCGGACAATCCGTAGATGGTCATCGGATCGGTTTTGCTGCAGAGCGCTCAAGACGAACCAACCAACAGGTACTGCTTGATTTGAAATAGTGCTCGACACAATTCGATTTACGTACGACAGGACCGCTCGGTGATGTCTCCGAACGGTTTTTTCCTATTGGAGAGGTAATTTTCGCAACAAATAAAATCCGATGGTATATCATTTTTTCTAATGAAAACCATCACTTTTAATAATGAAATGGCCGAAATCAGGGCAAATCACCCTGATTTCTATGTCTTTTTGTTTAAAATGGATATTAATGTAATAAAACCATTTATCAGGATGAAATGTCTCCGTTGATCGTTTTCACTTAATATGTTAGGTTAGTATTTGAATGAATTGTCGATATGGTTAGAAAACAAGATTTTATGTTTATGAGAGGTGGATATTGTTGCAACTTCACGTAATGAACAGTCCTTTTAATCAGGAGCAGGTCGAGCTTCTCAATCGCCTACTGCCAACCTTAACGGAGTCACAGCAGGTATGGATCAGCGGTTATTTGTCCGCTCTTCAAAGAACAGCGTCAGCAGCACCGATTGTCGCTGATGAGCAAGCGAGTTCGGCAGCAGTTGTGGAAGTATTACCCGTAGTCAATCAGCCTGTTATTTCCCGTGAAGTGACGATTCTCTTTGGTTCCCAAACCGGTAATTGTCAGCGGTTAGCTGGAAGCTTGTCCCGCAAGCTCGAAGAGCAAGGTTTTCAGGTAACTCTATCTTCCATGAACAATTTCAAATCGAATGGTTTGAAAAAGGTAGAGAATTTGTTGCTGCTGGTAAGTACGCATGGTGAAGGCGAGCCGCCGGATAATGCTCGGTCCTTCCATGAATTCCTTTATAGCAAAAGAGCGCCTCAATTAGAAAGCCTGCGGTTTTCCGTGCTCGCTCTGGGAGATACCTCCTACGAATTTTTCTGTCAAACCGGCAAAGATTTTGATACCCGTCTGGCGGAGCTTGGTGCTCAGCGGTTAACTCCGCGCGTCGATTGTGATCTGGATTATGATGAACCGGTAGCAGAATGGTTTGAGAATGTTATCAATTCTTTAAGTGGAAGCCAACATACATCTGCAGCGGCTTCGAATGCTGCCCAAGTAACGGTTAGCACACTCGGGGAAGATCAGTCCGCTTATTCCCGCACGAACCCTTTTAACGCCGAGGTGCTTGAGAATTTGAATCTGAATGGCCGCGGCTCGGATCGGGAAACCCGTCACCTTGAGCTGTCACTTGAAGGCTCTAATCTGCAGTTTGAACCAGGCGATTGCGTCGGTATTTATCCGGAGAATCATCCTGAATTAGTAGATTCACTGATTAAGGCCATGAACTGGAACCCTGAGGAATCCGTTTCAGTGAACAAGAAAGGTGAAGAGCATCCATTACGCGAGGCGCTGCTGTATCATCTTGAAATTACTGTATTGACGAAACCATTATTGGAGCAGGCAGCACAGTTGTTCTCCAACCCTAAACTGAGCGAGCTGTTAGCACCAGGACATGAGCAGGAGCTTAAGGCGTATCTCGAAGGTCGCGATTTGCTGGACTTGATAGAGGATTTCTCGACAGGTCAAGTATCGGCACGTAGCTTTACCGCTATTTTGCGCAAGCTGCCTGCGCGTCTGTATTCGATAGCAAGCAGTCTTAAGGCTAACCCGGATGAGGTGCATGTGACGATCAGGTCCGTGCGTTACGAAGCTCATGGCCGGGAGCGTTATGGCGTATGCTCCATTCATTGTGCAGAGCGTGCGGAGACTGGCAGCACTTTGCCTATCTATATTCAGCACAATCCGAATTTCAAGCTTCCAGCTAATACGGATATCCCTGTCATCATGATAGGTCCAGGCACAGGAGTCGCTCCATTCCGGTCTTTTCTGGAGGAACGTGAGGAGCTTGGAGCCAAAGGAAAAACGTGGTTGTTCTACGGCGATCGGCATTTTGTTACCGATTTTCTGTATCAGACCGATTGGCAGCGGATGCTTAAAGAGGGTGTGCTGACACGTCTGGATGTGGCATTTTCTCGCGATACGGAAGAAAAAGTGTATGTACAGCATCGTTTGCTGGAAAAAAGCCGCGAGCTCTTCGCTTGGCTGCAAGAAGGAGCGCACATCTATATTTGTGGTGATGAGAAGCATATGGCACATGACGTCCATGCTGCTTTGGTTACCATCCTTCAGCAAGAGGGCAATATGAGTCCTGAAGAAGCTGTGGCTTACTTGGACGATATGCAGCAGCAGCAGCGCTATCAGCGTGATGTGTACTAATTAGCGATTAGCGAGTTAAACAGCCTCTAATAATAGATGAATACGGATTGAGTGCGAGAGGAGATAGCAACAATGGCGAATGATCAATTGGTGAAGCCTGTAGGCGGTCCGCCAAGTGAAGTTGAGCATATTAAGAGCGAGAGCAATTACCTGCGGGGAGCGCTTGTAGAAACGATTGGAAACCCGATTACCGGCGGTTTGCCCGAAGACGACAATCGGTTGTTAAAATTTCACGGGAGCTATATGCAAGACGATAGAGACTTGCGTAACGAGCGTGAAAAGCAGAAGCTTGAGCCATCTTACCAGTTCATGCTTCGCGTAGTGGCGCCTGGCGGTGTTGCCACACCAACCCAATGGCTGACCATGGACGACCTAGCTCAAAAATATGGTAATGGTACGCTGCGAGTAACGACACGGCAAGCTTTTCAAATGCACGGGGTACTTAAATGGAACTTGAAAAAGACGATTCGGTCCATTAACGACACGTTGATGACGACATTAGCTGCCTGTGGCGATGTAAACCGTAATGTAATGAGTAATCCGAATCCTTATCAATCTGAGGTTCATGCAGAGGTTTACGATTGGGCGCGCAAGATTAGCGACCACTTGTCCCCTCGAACACCGGCTTATCACGAAATATGGCTGGACGGCGAAAAGGTATTGGACAGCACCGAAGGCGGCGCGGAAGTAGAGCCGATTTATGGCCCTGTGTATTTGCCGCGTAAGTTCAAAATCGGTATGGCGGTTCCTCCATCTAACGATGTCGATGTATTTTCTCAGGATTTGGGTTATATTGCTGTCGTTGAAAACGGGAAGCTGCTTGGTTTTAACGTTACTGTTGGCGGCGGAATGGGTATGACTCATGGTGATACAAGCACCTATCCTCAATTGGGACGCGTCATTGGTTTCTGCACACCGGAGCAAGTGATTGATGTAGCAGAGAAGACGGTCACGATCCAACGGGATTATGGTAATCGCTCTGTCCGTAAAAATGCGCGTTTCAAATACACAATCGACCGCCATGGTCTTGAGTGGTTTGTAACCGAACTGCATAACAGATTGGGATGGCAGCTTGAGGCAGCACGCGCGTATCATTTTGATCATAACGGTGACCGGTATGGTTGGGTGAAGGGCAGCAATGGCAGATGGAATTTGACACTTTATGTACAGAGTGGACGGATTCAAGATCAAGAAGGCTACCTTCTAATGACGGCTTTGCGTGAAATTGCCAAGATTCATACGGGTGATTTCCGGTTGACTCCGAATCAGAATGTCATCATAGCCAACGTGACCACGCCGAAGAAGCGTAAAGTGATGGAGCTTGTTGAGCAGTACGGGCTCTCTGATGGCGCTCATCAATCTGCTTTGCGCAGAAGCTCTTTGTCCTGTGTGGCCTTGCCAACCTGTGGGCTGGCTATGGCTGAAGCCGAACGTTATTTGCCAGTCTTAATGGAAAAGCTGGAGCTGATTCTAGATGAGGTTGGCTTGCGCGAGGAAGAGATTGTGATCCGGATGACAGGCTGCCCTAATGGCTGCGCAAGACCTGGATTAGGTGAAATTTCGTTTATTGGTAAGGCGCCGGGCAAATACAATATGTATATGGGTGCCGGCTTTACTGGAGACAGGCTGAACAAGCTGTATCGGGAAAATATCGGTGAGACCGAAATTTTGGATACATTGAAGCCAATTTTTCACCGATATGCGAAAGAGCGGACACAAGGCGAGCATTTTGGGGATTTTGTTATCCGTACCGGCTATGTCAAAGCCGTTACTTCAGGATTGAATTTCCACGATTAATTATATAGGATGAAATCAACATCCAGATAGCAGGGAGCCGCTACGAAAGCAGACCCTTCTTCCAATCGCTGTTGCAGCCGGATTCTTTGTATTCTCAGCCCCATGGGGGTAAGAATCCGTCTGCAAAGGCGAGCACTACGTTTCTCCAGAAGGGTCCGCTTTCTCCGCTCCGGCTGGGTGTTTCTTAGTTCATCTTATATAGTTTTATTTAAATCATATCTCAAAAAGACCAGAGACATTCGGCTCTGGTCTTTTTGAGCCTACTACAATATTTAAATTCTTTGCAGCGCTAAGGTATAAAGTAGGGCAGGACTACTTTCTAGGGATGCGAAAATCTTAAGAACCCATGGAAGCTGCTAGTTTGTAAGAGCAACGATAAGAGGCAAAGGTTTCTTTTTCGGTAGAAAACATACGATTATTAGATGTATAAGCAGCATCAAGCTCAGAGTAGAACAAGTAAGGGAACGGCTGTGGGGTGGAGAAGCGGCAGCGTCCGCCTTTGAAGCTCGTGTTCCAACCGTTGCAAGCCTGAATTCATGGAACACGAGGTTCAACAGCGGTCGGAAACCCACAGCCATTCCCTCCCCACGCACAAAAGCCACTTGTACATCAGGGCGGTTTTCTTAGTAATTAAGGGTAGTTTACTCTTTACAACTATACATAACTTCTATACCTTATTGACATTAAATGCGAGTAGTGATATAAAAATAGAGAATAGCACTCAAAGGATGAGAGTGCTAATCTATTTTTGTTCGATACTCAAAGGAGAGATTCAAATGGAAAAAAAGCAGTTTCAGGCAGAATCCAAGCGACTATTGGAAATGATGATCAATTCCATTTACACACAAAAAGAGATATTTCTCAGAGAGTTGATTTCCAACGCGAGTGATGCCATCGACAAGATCTATTACAAAGCATTAACAGATGATAAACTGGTCTTCGACAAAGACAGCTACTATATCAAAGTAACAGCGGACAAAACGAACAGAACGCTGACGATTCGCGATACCGGAATTGGTATGACCAAAGAAGATCTTGAAAATAATCTCGGAATCATCGCTAAGAGCGGTTCCCTTGCATTCAAAAAAGAAAACCAATCCAAGGACGGACACGATATTATCGGCCAGTTTGGGGTTGGATTTTATTCCGCATTTATGGTAGCCGATGTGGTTACCGTAATCAGTAAGTCTTTGTATGAAGACAGCGCCTATAAATGGGAGTCAACCGGTGCGGAAGGCTATACGATTGAACCGTGTGAGAAAGATTCCATCGGTACGGAGGTCATCCTGAAAATCAAGGACAATACAGAGGATGAGAGCTTCGACGAGTATTTAGAGGAATATCGCTTAAAAGCGATTATCAAAAAATATTCCGACTTCATTCGTTACCCTATCAAGATGGACGTTAGCGGAAAAAGGCTGAAAGAAGGAAGCGAGAGCGATTTTGAAGATTATCAGGAGGAGCAGCATGTAAACAGCATGGTGCCGATCTGGAGAAAAAACAAAAGCGAGCTGACTCCCGAAGATTACGACAAGTTTTATGCCGAGAAGCATTACGGCTTCGACAAGCCGATCAAGCATATTCATATCAGTGCGGATGGAGCGGTTGTGTATCAGGCTATTTTGTTCATTCCCGAGAGCATTCCTTTTGACTTTTATTCCAAGGAATATGAAAAGGGTCTTGAGCTGTATTCCAATGGCGTATTGATCATGAATAAATGTGCCGATCTGTTACCTGATTATTTCAGCTTTGTCAAAGGTATGGTTGATTCGGAAAGCTTGTCGCTTAATATTTCCAGAGAGATGCTGCAGCATGACCGCCAGTTAAAACTGATTGCCAAGAACATCTCAAGTAAAATCAAAAGCCAGCTGCAAAGCTTGTTGAAGGATGAAAGAGAGAAGTACGAGCAATTCTACAAATCGTTCGGCAGACAGCTCAAATACGGGATTTACAGCGATTATGGCAGCCACAAAGACGTATTGCAGGATTTGGTCATGTTTACCTCCTCGAAGGAGAAAAAGCTGGTTACCCTGGATGAGTATGTAGCAGGAATGCCGGAGGATCAAAAATACATTTATTACGCATCTGGCGAATCGAATGAAAGAATTGAAAAGCTTCCACAAACAGAGCTTGTATCCGATAAAGGCTATGAAATCTTGTACTTCACGGATGACATCGATGAGTTTGCAATCAAGATGATTATGAAATACAAGGACAAGGAGTTCAGATCCGTATCCAGCGGCGATCTGGGCATTGAGGTGGACGAGAACGAAAAGGATACGGAAACCGAGAAGAACGAGAATCAAGGTTTGTTCGAGTATATGACAAGCCTGCTGGAAGGCAAGGTTACTCACGTAAAAGCGTCCAAAAGGCTCAGAACGCATCCGGTATGCTTGTCTACGGAAGGCGAGCTTACGATCGAGATGGAAAAAATATTACAAGCGATGCCAAACAATCCGAATGTAAAAGCGGATAAGATATTGGAAATCAATATCCACCATGCCGTATTTGAATCTTTAAAGGACTCCTTTGAAAAAGATAAGGAGAAGCTGAACCTGTATACGGCTTTACTGTACAATCAAGCCTTGTTAATTGAGGGATTGCCAATTCAAGATCCGGTTGAATTCACCAATGATATTTGTAAAATTATGGTTTAATAATTGAATATGAAGGCGGCTTTCTTGAAGCTGCTGAAATGGAAAACGGCAGAAATGCCGTTTTTTTATTTCGAGACATAACCATGGATATGTTTTCAGCGGAGCTGAATCATTCGGATCTCGCAAGAAAAGCTAACGTTTAGTCACGGATGTATCTCTGCCCTAGAGGCTCCGATCAGGAGCTTTTTCTTATATCCCTTTTCCAGCGGAATAGTATGATAAAAAAAGGAAAGGTTATACCTATGAGGAATCGGAAAAAGCGAGAGGTGTGATTGAATGTTCAGTAACCATAAGGTTTCGGGATTCAACATAAGGAATCTTTTGAGATTTAGAAATAATCCTTTGCATTTTTTAACTGAAATTCGCGAACTGGGTGATATTGTTGAGATCGGACATAGAGCTAATCGCAAAATATTGGTTTTGAATCATCCAGATCTGGTCAAAGAGGTTCTTGTTGACAAAACTTCGAGCTTTCGGAAAGGAAAAGGTCTTCAGATCGCCGGTAAATTTCTGGGCCAAGGATTATTGACAAGTGAAGGTGACACGCATAAGCGTCAAAGACGATTGATGCAGCCACAGTTTCATTCCAAGCACATAGCTTCTTTTGCTCAATTAATGGTCGAGCACACAGAACGAATGATCCATACTTGGGCTAATCTGGAGAATAGAAATATTCATCGGGATATGACAGAATTAGCTCTGGAAATCATTAACAAAACGATGTTTGGTCATACCATTACTGAAGATGTAGATAAAATAGGCGAAATCATCGAGGCAGGAAGCCGAAGAAACATTCAACAAGCCAAGAGCATAATCAATCTACCAAAGTTTTTTACAAAAAAAGCGGATGATAGACTGCAGGAATCACGATCGTATTTGGATCGAATTATTTATTCCATGATAGAATCAAGACGTGAGAAACCGGATGAACAACATCAGGATCTTTTATCCCTGCTGCTCGCAGCCAAAGATGAAGACGGTACGCTGATGACCGACCAGGAGATTCGCGATCAGCTCATTACGATCTACATAGCTGGACATGAAACTACGGCGAACACGTTATCTTGGACATGGTTTTTATTAGCTCAAAACGAAGCAGCCGAAAAGAAGCTTTGGGTTGAACTCGATGAAGTATTAGGGGGCAATCCCCCCGGTTTACAGGATATTCCCAAACTCAAATACACCAATCAAATCATACAAGAATCGATGAGACTCTATCCAGCCGCGTGGATGATTGGGCGGGAAGCTGTAGAGCCCTTAGTCATAGGCGGGATGAATATTGAAAAAGGCGATACCATCTTTATGAGCCAGTACGCGATGCACAGGAACCCGAAATATTTTTCAAATCCGGATCAATTTAGTCCTGAACGCTTTGATCATGAATTTCTGAAAACGATCCCTGCTTACGCCTATTTTCCTTTTGGGGGAGGGCCAAGAGTCTGCATAGGAAATAACTTTGCACTTATGGAAGCAGCTATCATTTTGGCTGTCGTCGGGCAAAAGTTCAAATTACAGCTTGCTGAATCTCATGTGGTTAAACCCGAACCCTTAATTACTTTACGGGTGCAAGGCGGTTTACCGATGAGGGTTATGGAAAGAGCTAATTCATGATCACGCATCAGGAGGAGCCTGTTTCATTGGTTTAGTGTAAGGGGATTGAACTCTGTACGGTACCATGATAAAATTTGCTACATAGACCCGAAAATGAGGGAGTCTCAGAACGAACAAGACGGAAGCTGCGTTCGACATTTAGTGAAAGCGTTTCGAAAACGGCATATGGGTAAGGGTCCGCGGGAAATTCGAACTACTTTTGAATCCGTCATAATCACATACTAGAGCCGTTGGCACTTAGCAGCGATCCTGCTCAAGACTAACCGCCGCAACAGGAGCTTTATTTTTGTATCAACAAAAATGGGGAAACTGCTGCGGCTTTTTTTATAAATCCCTTCGCTTTTCTTATGATGCTGAATGCAACCAAGGAGGTAATCAAGATGGGTAAAACACAACATACGGGACCAATCAAGCTTCCCAAGCGGCTGGATCCGAAGCTCTGGGTGAGTATGGCTCCCTTCGGTCTGGGGCAGGTCAAGCCTCATCATATTAAAGAATCATTGAAGATTGCGTGGGAGAATAAAGATCAGCTGCCGTATGCCTATCGAATACTGACACAAGGTGTGTGTGATGGTTGTGCGCTTGGTGTATCAGGATTGTATGATCAGACGCTTGCAGGACCTCATGTATGCACGACCCGTCTTAACGTGCTGCGTCTCAATACGATGCCGGAGATCAGACCGGAGGTGCTCCATCAGGAGGTTGAAAAGCTGCGGACTATGGATAGCACGGCCTTGCGTAAGCTGGGACGTATACCGTACCCACTCATACGCAGACCCGGGGACGAGCGGTTTTCGAGGCTTTCTTGGGATGAGGCTCTGGAGCTCGTAGCCGCAAAGATTCGAGCTATTGATCCTATGCAGCTTGCTTTTTATTTGACAGGCCGTGGCATCACCAACGAGTCGTATTACGCTGCCGGCAAGGTTGCCCGTTTGCTGGGTACGAACCATATTGACAATGCCTCAAGGATTTGCCATTCCCCCTCCAAAACTGCGCTGAAGCGTTCCGTAGGGATCGGGGCTTCCAGCTGCAATTATAAGGATTGGATCGGTACCGATGTGCTTGTATTCTGGGGAAGCGTGGCCGCTAACAATCAACCGGTATCGACGAAATACATGTATGCGGCCAAGCGCAAAGGGACCCGAATAATCGTCATTAATCCTTATCATGAACCTTCCATGGATCAATATTGGATTCCTTCCATTCCGGAGTCTGCCTTATTTGGGACGAAGCTGACCGATGATTTTTATCAAGTTCATATTGGTGGGGATATCGCTTTTATGAACGGTGTCATGAAGCATTGGTTTGAGATGGAAGAAGAAAACCCGGGTTCTGCGGTGGATCATACCTTTGTGCAAGCGCATACGAACGGTTATGAGCAGCTGCAGGGCCATGTGAAAGAGCAGGATTGGGAGCAGCTGGAACGATCGTCAGGACTAAGTCGTGAGCGCATGCTGGAATTTGCACGGTTGCTGGCTTCAGCGAAATCGGCTGTATTCGTCTGGAGTATGGGGCTGACGCAGCATCGCTTTGGTACAGATAATATTTCACAGGTGGCGAATTTGTCGCTGCTGCGAGGTTTTTTGGGTCGTCAGCATTGCGGACTGATGCCAATCCGTGGACATAGCGGGGTGCAGGGATCAGGAGAAATGGGTGCAGATCCGTTCAGCCTGCCTGGAGGTGAGTTCAGCGCGGAAGGTATTAAGCGCATGGAACAAGTATGGGGCTTCGAGCTGCCCAAATGGCAAGGTGATATTGTTGGGGTATCGTTAGAAAATTCGATGCTTCCTGATGAACATGAGCGCAAGCTGAAGCTTTTCTACACATCAGGAGGGAATTTCCTGGAAACGATGCCTGATCCCGACTTCGTTCGCAAATGCCTGGAGAATGTCGATATTCGGGTGCATCAGGATATTGTACTGAATACATCTACTCTTGCTAATGCAAGGGAGGCCGTGATCGTATTGCCGGCAATGACTCGCTATGAGCAGCCCGGGGGAGGAACATCAACATCTACGGAGCGGATGGTCTATTATTCGCCGGAAATAAAAGGGCCAAGAGTCGGTGAGGCGCGTGCGGAGTGGGCTATTTATGCAGAGCTTGCCGCTAAAGTGAATCCCGAATATCAACGATTGGTCGCATTTCGCAATGCGGAGGATATTCGGTCTGAGATTGCTGCAGCAGCTTCGTATTATGATGGTATTCAGCACTTATCCGAGCGCGGCGATGTATTTCAGTGGGGTGGGGCATGGCTATGCGAGGATGGGGTTTGCCCAACCTCTGATGGCCGCGGGAATTTGATCCCCATTGAATTGCCTGAGCTGCGTAAGCCGGAAGGTCATTTCCGCGTCACGACCCGCCGCGGCAAGCAGTTCAATTCCATGATCTACAGTACAACCGATCCCTTTAATGGAGCAGACCGCTATGATGTGCTGATGAATCCGCAGGATGCCGAAGCGCTGCAGCTTAAAGCGGGTGATGCTATCGTGGTCTATAACCAATACGGATTGCTTCACGGACGGGCGAAGCCGGTTCCGATTCAACTCGGTAATATTGAGGTACATTGGCCGGAAGGCAATAGCCTAATTCCCAAAGGTGTCTACGAAGCTCACGCCGGTATTCCTGAATATAATACAGCTGCGGTTGTGGAGAAGGCGGAAACGTTCCATGCGCTCAAAGACACCAAATATGTGGAAAAAAGAATCATGGAGCTGGAAACGGAAATGGGGTGAAGCAGAATGGGCAAGGACTTCTTGGAGAAACAGGGAGCCGAGAACAACAAGAAACCGATGGAAACCATCAATTTAGCTGATAGCCAAATAGGGACGAATATTCAGGAAATTATGGACTGTCGACTGTTTAAGGAACCACAGGTAATGGGCGGTGAACAATCAGGAGGACAATCGGTAACAGCTTCATGGCAGATACTGAAGTATTCAGGTGGTCAGCTGCACGAGAAAGAAGATACGGTTGCTTCTGAATATCCGCTTACCCTTCGAATAGATGGGGAGGAGTTTGCCACCATTGTATGCAGTCCTTCGGATTTGGAGGATATGGTTATTGGCTTTCTAGCATCCGAAGGGGTGATTCGGGTCATAGAGGATATCCGTACATTAAAGCTGAATGTGGAGCGTGGTTTTGCCGATGTCGAGCTGACGGTGAAGCAAAGCATAAGCAAGGATTCATACAACAAACGATTCATTGGTTCTTGCTGCGGGAAAAGTCGGCAGTTTTATTTTCATAATGATGCCAGAACAGCCAAAACCATTCCAATCCGAACCCGAATTACCGCCGCCCGGTGCTTGGAGCTAATGAATCAGCTGCAGCAGGCTTCTGCTGAATTTCATCATACTGGTGGCGTGCATAATGCTGCGTTGTGCTGTGCTGACAGCTCAGCGCAGCTGACCTCTCTCGTCCGCACAGATATAGGCAGACATAATGCATTAGATAAAATTTTTGGACAATGCATCAGACATCGCATCCCGCTTACGGGTAAGGTTATTGTTTTTAGTGGAAGGGTCTCCTCCGAGGTGCTGCTCAAGGTGGCCAAGATTGGTGTAGGTGTTCTACTGTCCAAGTCCGCCCCTACCGGGCTCGCGCTGGAGCTTGCCCATGATCTTGGTATTGCCGTAATCGGTTTTATTCGTGGACATTCCTTTAACGTGTACACCCACTCGGAACGTTTGGAAATAGAGAATTGAAAATGCTCGAACGAAAGAACGAAAGGTTCTGCTAGGAAGGTCAAGATAAGTTGATAAATCATAAATTTCGACAAGAAATGTCCGGAAACGAATATATATTTACTGTAAAATTAAGCATAGGCGATGAGAGTTAAGCCTATCAAGCACGTGTCGGATTTAATTCCATCTTGTCATAACATACTCTAAGGAGGTATTGTAATGAACGCATTCGGTTGGTGCATGCAAATCGAGCATGCCGAGGAGCTTCAAAGATACGGATATGATTATATTGAATGTATGATAGCTCCGTTGTTGAGTCTGGATAATGAAGCTTTCAAGAAAGCGCTGCCTTTGTATGTCAATAGCCCGCTTCCGGTAAAAGCCTGGAATGTATTATTTCCTGGAGATATTAAAGTGGTAGGTCCAGAGGCAAATGAAACCATTATTACTAATTATTTGGCCAGAGCCGTAGATACCATGTCTCAAGCAGGCTCGTCTGTGTTCGTATTTGGCAGTGGAAAATCACGCAGCATTCCAGACGGCTGGGAGCAAGCACGTGCCGAGGAGCAGCTCTTAAGGCTTCTAAGGATCATTGCTGAGCAAGTTAAAGGAACTAACCTTACCCTAGCTATCGAGCCTCTAAACACCAAAGAATCGAATGTGATCACAAGTGTAGCTGAAGGTGTGTATTATGCCAAGCAAATTAATGATCCTGCTATTCGTGTATTAGCTGATTTTTATCATATGGATGAAGAGTCTGAGCCATTGGAAACCCTCTTTGCTCATAAGGAATGGCTGTCGCATATTCATATTGCAGATACGGGACGATTGGCTCCTGGAACAGGACAATATCCTTACGAAAGTTTTGTTGCTCAATTGAAGGCTGCAGGCTATAACGGTATGGTCTCTGCAGAATGCACATTGAAGGACGCCGATCAAGAGCTTCCGGCTTCCTTGAAGTTTATGAAAGAGCAGTGGTCGATATAAACGGATTCTTATCATTTGTATAATTGATACCCAAAAGAAGCCTTCGAATCAACGAAGGCTTCTTTTGGGTATCACATTTTTCGAATACATTAGGACTTGCTCAACCAAACTCGCATAACTGAAAATAATTGCTCTAAATGGATAGGCTTACTAATATAATCCGAAGCGCCTGCTTCCAGACATTTTTCACGATCATATTTCATGGCTTTGGCTGTGAGTGCAATAATAGGCATCTCATTCAGCTGTCGATCCCGACGAATATGTCTCATTGTTTGGTAACCGTCCATCTCAGGCATCATAATGTCCATTAAAACAATGTCAACATCCTTATGAAGATCCAGCATGTCCAGACACTGCCTTCCATTATGAGCCGTTATGACGCTCATTCCTTGCATTTCCAGTGCCTTGGTTAAAGCAAATATATTTCTGACGTCATCGTCTACGACAAGTACCTGCTTACCATCAAATACCGAAAGATGGGTCAATGCTGGTTCGGTATTCGGCACTATCAGATTATTTACAGGTGGGGTCTCAGGCAGCTCCGGGGTACTCACAGAAGCAGCTGAGGATTCGGCATACATTGTAGCCATTTCCATGGATGAAGAGTTTTGCAGGCAAGGTACGTAGAGTGTGAATGTACTTCCGATGCCTTCTTCACTTTCCAAGGCGATGCTGCCGCCAAGCAGGCTCGCAAATTCCCGGGATATGGACAAGCCGAGCCCGGTTCCCCCATATTTCCGTTCTGTTTTACCGTCAACCTGTTGAAAAGCTTCAAAAATGAGGAGACGCTTGTTATCAGGAATACCGATTCCCGTATCAGATACGGAAAAGGCTATGACATTTGCAGAGCTTGCATGCGGCAGCGCGATATTGGCTTCAAGCGAATCTGCTTTTCGTATAGATAACGTTACCGTGCCGCTTTCCGTAAATTTGAAGGCATTGGATAACAGATTTTTTAATATTTGCTGCAGCCGCTGTTCATCCGAGAAAATTAAAGAAGGAAGTCCAGGATGCTCAATAATGCGGAATTGCAGGTTGCGCTGTTTTGCGATTGGTGTGAAATTGCGCTCCATAACATGAGGAAGCTCTGTCAGGTTGACAGCGGCGATTTCAATTTCCAGCTTGCCAGCCTCAACCTTGGATAGATCGAGAATATCATTGATCAGTGACAAAAGATCTTTACCGGATGAATTTATGATTCGTGCATATTCTTGTTCATCCGCATTGAGCGTACCGTTTGCATTTTCAACTAAAAACTGGGACAAAATAAGTAAACTGTTGAGTGGCGTACGAAGCTCATGGGACATATTAGCCAAAAATTCCGACTTGTATTGTGAGCTTTGCTGGAGCTGCTCGGCATATTGCTCGAGTTCTTTTTTGGCCTGCTCCACCTCGTACGATTTTTGTTCTGCAAACAGGTTCTGCTCTTCCAGATGCTCGTTCGTTGAGCGTAGCTCCTCGGTTTGCACTTGCAATTCTTCGGCTTGTGTCTGAAGCTCTTCCGTCTGTGCTTGCAGCTCTTCCGCCATAGTCTGAGACTCACTATATAAATTTTCAATTTCCGTACGGCTGGCTGCATTGTGCAGTGTGACACCAAATGGCTCAACAATTTGTTCAAGAAGCTGCTGTTGAAGCTTCGTAAAGCTGCTTAAGCTGGCTAGCTCCATAACAGCAAGCACATTTTTTTCAAACTTAATAGGTGCAATAATAATTTGTTGAGGTGCTGTGTGACCCAAGCCTGAAGCGACTTTAATATAGTCGTTTGGCAGTTGATTCAAAATGAGGATCCGATTCTCCAACGCACTTTGACCGACCAGACCTTCGCCGATGCGGAAGCTCTCTGTGCCTACACCATCCGCTTGTCCGGCATAGGAAGCAAACCGGGTCAAAACATCCTTTTTGTCTGCGATCTGACGTAAGTATAAGACTCCGTAGTGGGCTTCGACTAAACCGGCGACTCTATTGATAAAGGATTGAGTGAGCAATTTCATATCAGTAACACCTTGAAAGGTTGTCGCCATGTCCGTAATCTCGGTGCTGACCCAGTTTTGTTGTTCAAGCTTGGTTAACAACTCATTGGTAACCTCTGCCAGATCACCAACCTCATCATTTGTTTTCACTTCAACCCTCATGGATAAGTCGCCTTTAGAGGCCGCGATATGTTTGATCGAATCCGTAACCTGTTTGATCGTTTTTACAATCGAACTGGATGTTACTAACGCAATCAGAATTGCAATAGCGGAAACGATAACCCATATTGTATTTAAGATGGAAAGGAGAACTTCATTATCACTAATGAGCTGTTGACTACGCGCATCCGTTAAGGAAAGCTCTGTGCTGCGAAAAGCTGCAAGCTGAGATCTCAGCTGGTCTGTATATTTTTTGCCGATGTCTGTTTTGAAAAATTCAATGATGCCTGCGTTGTTGTTTTCTTTTTTCATTGTGATTACAGGATCACCGGCTTCATTGATCCAATGCTCGATGTTTGTTCGGATGCTTGCTAAATTTTGAACCTGTTTGGGATTATCCATGACCAACTGGCGAAGTTTACTATAGTTTTCCTTCCAGCTGCTGACTCCATTATTATAGGGGATCAAATACCGCGTATCTCCGGTAACAACATAGCCGCGTTGGCCACCTTCCATATCCAAAATATTTTTTTCAATTTCATTGCTAAGGTTATGAACCTGGAAATCGTGTCCCGTGATATATTCTCTATCTGCCTTCATAGACGTAACCCGGTCATTAATTAAAAGTATAGATATGCTAAGGCCAATAAGTACGATAAGATAGCCCAGAATAATTTTCGTTCTCAAATTGAATCTAACTTTGCTGAACAACTTGAAATACCTCCTCATGAAGCCTCTTCGAACATGGATAGCATATTTAAACCGTTTAATAGTTAGAATACCAAGTTTAACTCTACCATATTAACGAAATCTATAAAAGATGAATTTTGAATTTTTATATGGTTTCATATAGTAAGCAAATGGAACCATCTCTGTTGTCCAGGGAATGGTTCCATTTGTGTTTGCGCTGCAACTTTTCCTTGTGTTCTCTAAAGGTTGGTGTTAACCGGGCCGCAGGATCAAGTCCATTCCAGCTTAATCGGTTAATCTCAGGATTGTATTTGCCTTCACGTTCTTGCTTCTGACGGAATTTTTTGGCTTTACTAAGCGCCATAATGAAACCTCCTCCAGTAAAATGATTCATTGACAATTATACATGAGATGGCTATTTTTTGCATCGAAAGAGTATGACATTTTTGCAACGTTATGGTGAATCGGTTGTGTTCGACAATTCGTTTTGGTAATCTAATGAAAGATTGCTGTAAACAATATACCCGTTCGGGAGTGAGTAAGTTGTCCTACGATTTTTACTATTGGTTGATTATGGGTGTCGGATTTATTATTCCAAATTTGGTAGGTGTGGGGCTTATGTGGAAGACGCAGAAGCTTCTTATGTCTTCACTGGTTTCGCTGGTTATCAATTTGATCATATTCGTACCGGCTAGTTTATGGTGGGCGGCTTTATTTGTCGGATTTCCACGTACATTTGGATTAGCTGGCTATGGCATCGCATTTGTAAACATTGAAGTACTGCTGCTGTTCGCTTTGATTATTATGAGAAAGAAAAGCACTTGATTCGTTCTGAGTCAAGTAAATCAATCGATATGAAAAAACTCCCGCCACCTAAATGTACATAGGTGTGTGGGAGTTTTTAGGTTGATGATAAATAACGATATCTTCGTTAAAATCTTAGAAGGATGCAGCAGCAGCTTTGGCTTTTTCCAGACCTTCTTCAATAATGGCTTGTCCACGATCAGGGAATTGGTTATGTCCCTCGATAACAACAGTTGTTGGATCTTGAACTCCGAAGAAATTAAAGATCGTTTTAACATAGTTCAAAGACATTTCGATTGCAGCGGCAGGACCTTCGCTGTAAACGCCGCCTCGTGCGTTCAGCAATGCTACTTTTTTATCGCTAATTAAGCCTTTAGGACCTTCAGCAGTGTAAGCAAAAGTTTTGCCTGCTTGGGCAACATAAGTCAAATAGGTTAACAATTGTGCAGGAACCGTGAAGTTCCAAAGTGGGAAAGCAACAACGATTTTGTCAGCAGCAAGGAACTGCTCCAAATATTTATTAACATTATCCGCTTTTTCTTGCTCGGTTCCTGTTAAGTCGTAACCTTTGCCAAGCTTAAAGAGGCCTGTTAAGGTATCTACATCGTAGTATGGAAGTGTTTCATTGAATAAATCTAGTTCTTCAATATCATCATTGGGATTAGCAGCTTTGTAGCTCTCCAAAAATGCGTAGTATAACTTGACACTAACTGCTTGATCTACTGGACGTCCATTAGCTTTAATAAATAATACTTTTGACATAAGTATGATGCCTCCTGAAAATAAATTAACTTACTTTACTTTAGTATGATATTAAATCTGCTTACATTTGTCAAGTGACTATTTTTAAATAATTTACGAATTATTTTTAAAAAAATGTAAAAAAAAAAGAGCTGATCGGATTACTCCGCAGCTCCCTTTTTACTCAGGTAAGACTTGAATTTTCGTTCACGGGCTTCCCAACGCAACACGGATATAAAAAATCCGATTGATGCAAACACGATTAGCCGAATGTACAGCCAGGACGTTTGAAAGGTATGCTGTGTCAGCCATTCCATACCTGTAATTATCGCTGTTAATGCGATTCCCCAGGTGATTAAACCAAAGTACATCACATATTTGCCTTTGCCCATGGTTCTTCTTTTACGCCACTGCTCGGCTTGTTGTTCGTTCATTTCGTTCATAAAGCTGCTCCTCCTGAATCCGTCTCGATCATTTCATTGCTTGGAGTTATTCGCTACTATGAGCTCGAAGTCCTCCTGTCTGCAAATTGTTTTAAGTAGTTAGCCTTATTTAGATGGCTTTCGTCCGGTCCGGAGAGAATGGAGTCAGATC
This sequence comes from Paenibacillus sp. 1_12, assembly GCF_900114475.1. Lineage (GTDB taxonomy): Bacteria > Bacillota > Bacilli > Paenibacillales > NBRC-103111 > Paenibacillus_S. The sequence goes on from NZ_FOTE01000004.1 coordinate 279,326, forward strand.
GATTTCGGTTGATTCACCAAGGATTAGCTGCTTGATCAGCCTGCCTGTAGCGGGGGCTAATAAGATTCCATTGCGGTAGTGTCCCATTGCAATCGTTAAGCCTGGTGCATGGCTGGATGTCCCCATAAATGGCAGACCATCACGAGTTCCGGGACGCAGTCCTGCCCAGGTGCTGACAAGCTCAGCTTGGTCTAACGACGGCAGCAGCTTGACGGCTCTTGCGAATAAATCGCTTATCACGTTCACATGGCAGCGTTTGTTAAAACCTGCTTCTTCCTGAGTAGCTCCTATGATCATGCTTCCGTCAAGTTTAGGCACGATGTAGCAGCCTTGTGTAAACACGGTGCCGCGTAGGACTGGTGCTTCAGTTCTTACCGATATACACTGCCCTTTAACGGGGAATAAAGGAAGCTCCAGACCGAGGGGCTCCGTTAATGCGGAACCCCAGGCACCTGCACAAATAATGACATGGTCAGCGAATAAAGACCCTTCGGCTGTTCGCACACCTTCAATGCGACCCTGTCTTTCAATAAGTCCGAATACAGGTGTCCATTCACGAATTTCGCAGCCAAGCTTGCGCAGACCTGCTTGCAACGCTTTGGCCAGCTGGACAGGATGAATTTGATGGTCCTGCGCAAAACGCAAACCACCCAGAATGTTGTGTGAAAGACCCGCCTCCAAAGCAAGCATCTCCGACGTGCTTAACCATTCAGCATCCTGAATCCATGGGAGACGGCTTTTCAATTCCTGCTCATCATCTGCGTGAAGCGCAGCACGCAAAATGCCTTGGGTTATGTACTGTGGCGAAATCGCGCTAATCTGATGAATTTCTTCGCTCCATTCGCGGTATAATCGTTGGCTCAGACGGCACAGCTCGTAGAAGGCGCCGGGCTGGTGTGTCTCTACTTGAGCTCCCAGCATGCCTGCGGCAGCTGTTGAAGCTTCCTGATTCAATGCCCCTTTGTCCAGTAGCGTACATTGTATTCCGCTGCGGGTGAGCTCCCAAGCGATCGTGCAACCTATAATACCACCGCCAATAATGATTGCGGATGTAGACCTGCTGTTCAATGATAATCTCTCCTTGGGCTATATTGGGAATAATTCAACGCATCTCGATAACGGATGATTTGTTGAGCGGGCTCTGGATGGAGCAGAATGGAGGACAGCAAGGCAATACCGCTGCATCCGGTCGATAGAACCTCCTCAACATGGGATACGTCAATGCCGCCAATCGCAATGACTGGGATCGGACTGGCTGCAACGACAGCCGCAAGTGTGGCAATACCTCGAGGCGCGAGCCCGGCTTTGGAGTTCGTTTCATATACATGGCCGTAGAAGACATAATCAGCTCCTTGTTCTGCCGCGAGTACCGCTTCTTCAGCTGAATGGACAGAGCAGCCCATTCGGACGGCCGCTGGCATAATCTGGCGGCTTTGCTGAATGGTCAAACTTTGATATCCAAGCTGAACGCCCGGAGATTGTACGGCAAGCGCAACATCCAGCCGATCATTGATATAAATGGCAGATTGAGCGAATAAGGGCTTAAGAACGGTATACCACATTGCCAGCTCGCGAGCGCTGCGTTGTTTTTCCCGAATATGAAACATATCAATAAGTTCAGTTGGGCACCTCGAAGCAATAGCTGCTACCTCGTCAAGCTCTTGCTGGGCCGTAGTAAGGACGTGGAGCTCATGCTTCCTCATGAAGAGCACTTCCTTTGGCAACAATGGATTTAGGAACATCATAACGCAGCCTATGCAGACCGTCAAAGCGTTTGGGAAAGTTGTCATAAAATGCTCAATAAGCTGCGTACTTGACGGTGGGAAAACAGACCTATACACTTTATGATAAGAGTAGCAACTGAACACGCCTTAGAAGGAGAGAATAAATGTGAAGCAAGTCTTTAAAGCACTGACTATTGCTGGCTCGGACAGCGGCGGTGGAGCAGGTATTCAGGCTGATTTGAAAACTTTTCAAATGCTTGAGGTTTATGGAATGTCAGCGATTACGGCGGTAACCGCTCAAAATACGCTCGGTGTCCATGGTATTTATGATATTCCAATTGAGGGCATAGCGCTGCAAATTGAATCGGTTATTTCCGATATCGGAGTTGATGCGCTCAAGACCGGCATGTTGTCCCAGCCTGAAGTGATTGAACTGGTCGCCGATCTGGTTACCAAGCATAAGCTCCGTAATCTCGTGGTTGATCCAGTGATGATTGCCAAAGGCGGTGCTAGTTTGCTCGCTGATCACGCTCAAGATGCGATGCGAAAGCGTCTATTGCCATTAGCGGCACTGGTGACGCCGAACATCCCGGAAGCAGAGGTCATTCTCGGCGTGGAGATATCATCTTTGGAATCAATGAAGGATGCCGCTGTGCGGATTGTCGAACAGTTTGGCTCGGCAGCAGCGATTATTAAAGGAGGGCATCGAATAGGGGAGCCCACCGATGTTTTATACGACGGAGAGCAATTTCATCTTTTTACCGCAGAACGCTACGAGACACGCCACACTCATGGCACAGGCTGTACATTCTCTGCTGCGATTACAGCTGAGCTTGCCAAAGGCAAGAGCTTGACTCAAGCGGTACAAACAGCCAAAACATTCATCACACTCGCTATCCGAAACGAGCTTGGCATTGGAGGCGGACACGGACCTACAAATCATTGGGCTTATTGGCGTGAAGAACAGGCTCATTTGGGGTTACAGGCAAAGGAGCATGGGGAATCATGAGCTATGAATATTTGATGCAGGCAGCTATGTTAATCATTCTGATGCTGGCCAGCTTTCCGGCCATCATGCTGTGGTCCAAATGGAGAAAGAAGAAACGGAGATAAGAACTATGTATTATGTCAATCATGAACAAATCGATTTGCGTTTGCAGTTTATTCCCACATTGATCGAGGCATGCCAGCAGCTGGAGCAAGCCTGGGAATCGACACCGTCATCGGAGAGGCTGCTGTTGCATCTGGCTCAGGAGCGTACCCTGCACTTAACGATTGAGACCATTACCGACGTTGGCAGCTTGTTAATAGATGCTTTCATGATGCGGGATGCCAGCAGCTATGAGGATATTATCGAGATTTTAAAGGATGAGCGTGTTTTTGATGAGCCTATTGCTTCTGTTTTTCGTGAGTTGGTACAGCTTCGGAAATCGCTTGCACAGGAGTATGCCAGTTATACCCGAGACACTCTTCATCCTTTGATCAGCGCGCTGCCGGCTGTACTTGCCGTTTTTGAGGCTGCGGTGCCTGCCTTTATTAGTCGTGAGCTGGTGTAAGAAGTATTTCAGCAGAACTTCGAATAAATGGAAAGTTATGATACTTTTTAGTATAATAATTTACTTATAGTTGATTTTCATATACAATCAATTTATAAGTTTGAATGATAAAATTCATTAGAGTAATACAAAAGGCGGTGAGACTAAGTGAACCAGGAATTTGATATGTCGACACGTAGAGTAGTATTGACCATGTTGAAAACCAAAGGACCACTGGCTGTCAGTGAAATGGCCAAGCAGCTCGGAATTACGGAAATGGCTGTACGAAGACATTTGAATACACTGGAACGCGATGGTCTGATCGAATCGAAGCTGATACGTCAAGCGATGGGAAGACCGACGAATCTATATTCATTGACCGAAAGTGCGGATGATTTATTTCCTAAAAATTACTATCATTTGACATTGGATTTATTAGGCGAGCTTGTGGAAGAAGCGGGTGAGGCCAAGGTAGAGCTGTTGTTTGAGCGTCGCAAGGAAAAGATGATTGATCGCTATGAAGAGCAAATGCAGGGTAAAGAGCTCGGGGATCGGGTTAAGGCGCTGGCGGAAATTCAGAATGCCAATGGTTATATGGTGAATTGGTCTGCTGATACGGATGGAACCTTTGTCATTAATGAGCACAACTGTCCGATCTCGCAGGTAGCGAATCATTACAATCATGCTTGCCACTGTGAACTGATGATGTTTGAAGCTCTGCTGGATGCCGATGTCAAGCGTACGGAATGCTTGGTCAAAGGCGGACTCAAATGCTCGTATTCGATACAAGCCAAATAGGAACGATCTCCCGCACGCTTTCTGCGCTGGAGATCGTTTTTATTTTAAGGAGGATAGCTTACTTAACCAACAAATTCGCTGTTAATGCGGCAGCTTTATCACGAATCCATGTAAAATTACCAGCGGCAATTTCCTGCAAATTAATCAAAGAACCACCAATTCCAAGACCATAGCATCCTGCTTGTATAAATTGGGCGATATTGGCTTCATTAACACCACCTACTGCTACCATCGGGATGTGGTTAAGTGGTCCTTGGAGCTCTTTAATATAGCCCAAACCGAGGCTCGCTCCAGGAAATATTTTGACAGCAGTTGCCCCAGCTTTCCAAGCCTTGACGATTTCTGTCGGAGTCATGGCTCCCGGGAAAATCGGAATACCTTGCTCTACCGCATAGCGGATCACATCCTCATCCGTGTTCGGTGTGACTAAATAGGAGGCGCCTGCCGCAATTGCTTGCTTAGCATCCTCGATATCGAGTACGGTTCCAGCCCCTATATACATCTGATCGCCGAATTGCGCCTGCAGCTTGGTGATCATGGCTAAGGCACCGGGTGTATTCAATGTTATTTCCATGGCTCGGATACCGCCATCTAGCAGCGCTTGAGATAAATCGATAATATGTCTTTCCTCCACGCCTCGAACTATCGCAATGATGCGCGTTTTTTCAATCCATTGTAAACCTTGTTCACGATCCATGCTTCCATCCACCTCATCCACAAGTAATGTGTCTATTATGCCATCTTTTCAGCAAACAGGCTATTGCTCCATAGAACAAATTTCAGAAATTGTGTGTCAAATCGCTGGGCTGCTACCTATAATGTAGTATTCCATAGGCATTCGTCCTGGGAAGCTGTTTTGGAAGGAGGTCCGGGAAAATGGATTGGCCATTAATCGTTGCCTTGGCGGTGCTAACAAGCCTAGTAATCATTGGTTTTGCCTTTCATGTATGGATTGAAACCCGTCGCGCAGTCCGTAGGTCGATGGAGATGATGGAGCGAATGGAGGCACAGATGGTCTGTACCCTAGAGGACACCCGAAAGCTGATCGAAACCTCACAAAGCCTCATTGGCGATATCCAACGCAGCCTGAACGCAGCAGAGGGTTTCATTCAGGCCATCCAAACCACGGGTGAAGCATCTGCTAGCTTATCCAAGTCCATTAAGGGGATATCCGGGGTATTGTCCAATTCGATAACAGAGGCACGAATCACTCTTCAAAATGAGCATGATACGGTGCGCAATCTGATCGCCATGACGACAATGGGTGTAGAGCTGTGGCACAAATGGCAGTCTCGCAAGCCTTCCAAACTAGCCTCGCACACGAATGAACAATAGTGAAGGAGATGATCAGTTTGACAACTAATAACAGAAACAAGGATTTACTGATCGGAGCTGTAGTAGGCACCGTTCTGGGAGCTGTGACCGCACTGCTCTTTGCTCCCAAATCAGGTCGTGAGTTGAGAACGGATATTGTGGATGGTGTACAGCAGGTATCTACCAAGACCCAGCAGGCTGCAGAGTCCATTGCCGATAAAACCAAGCAGCTGGCCGGAACTCTAAATGAAAAAACACAGCTAGCTGCGCAAACCGTGAGCCGCCATACATTAGAATGGTCCGAAAAAGCAAAGGAAACGGCTTTGTCGTGGAAAAATAAAGCTTCGCTTTCCGGCACAGAAGGTACAACGGAGCCAACGGAAACTGAGCCAACAATCCAGGATGAGTCTAAAGTTAGCTAAGCTCGAAGTCTTACAGCAAGTATGGCTTTCCAACAGCAAAAAGACACCGATTCAGCAGCGCCAATTCGCTACAGGGTCCGTGTCTTTTTGCTGTTTAACTGTCTGTTCACCATTTCGAAGCATCAATCTTGCTCGGGTCCAGACCCTCCCATATATTGCGTATAGGAGCAGAGTCAGGATTATCGAAAACGAGCCATGCGGTAGGCAGGAATCGCTCGCCGTATTCACTGGAAGGACGATTCACAATCTCATTGTTATGAACAAGAACCGTAGATGAACCACCATCCAGGTTGGCTGCTGTCACCGCACCTTTCTCTAGAAATATTTGTTGGATGTCATAGAGAGTGGCACCGATACTGTAGCCGGGCTGCCTGCCGTCAATAATGGCAAACATAATCGTTCCATCTTCCTTCTGGGCCATCGCGGTTCGCGGCGCAACTCCCCAGCCGTCCGCCTGACTCTTGATCTGACCCACACCGTTTACTATAAACCGCGGCGCAAAAGTAACAGCTTCCTGTACACCCATCTGCAGCAGCTCACTTGGCTTGTATTTGCCCGCGACCATCCGCCCATCCTTATCAATAGCCACGATATGATTGGCAGTATTCATACCGCCATCGTTATAAAAAATTTTACCGCCCGAAATGACAATTCCTGTTGGCTGAAAGCCATTCCCCATCCATTCGGGATCGACGAAGCCGCCTGCATTCACTCCTGCAACCGCACCGAGACGTTTGACCATAGAGGAAACCTTCTCCCCTTTGCCAGCCTTGCCAGGTACCGCGATTCTAAGCTTTTTGGCGTCATTGACGATCAGCAGCTTTCCTTTAAAATTTTTCCCTTCGATGGGCTCGATTTGGACGAGTGGTTTTTTTTCGACAGCTTTGATTTCCGGTGGTTTATTCACCTGAACAAGCTTTTGATCCTTTATCTCGGCAAATTGATCGAATTGCTTCCAGTAACTGTCGACACGTTTCTCAAGCTCATCCTGACCAATCAAATATTTGGCCCAATGCCGATGTTGAGTGGAAATCAGCGTATCGGCCATCATATAGCGAAGATTAGAGCCTGACTCCGTCAAAAAGAACCATAAGCTAAACATCATCCCAAATATCATCAACACGATAGATGTATATAAGGATAAGGTAAGGAAGACGGAGCTACTTTTCTTTTTTACCTTTTTATTAACTCTCCTTATTGCAGTTGCTGCTGGCATGTTCATTTCCTTTCCATACTTCATGGTCTAACCATTAGACGAAAAAAAATAGAAAAAAGTTTCAGTACAAGACCTCACTTTTTTCTATTTATCAGACTATCGACAGTTGTTTGTTTTCTTTTAGCAGAATTTCAAAATCATCAGCCGAAATCGGCTTACTGAATACATAGCCCTGAATTTCATTACAGCCTCGCATAATTAAAAAATCCAGCTGTTCCTTCGTTTCCACGCCCTCGGCAAGGGACTTAATTTTTAATTGCTGGGCCATTGCGATAAGTGCTGTGACGATTGCCGCATTTTCCTCGTCAAAGGTCACGTCGCGGATGAACGATTGATCGATTTTGAGCGTATGTACTCTAAATCGCTTTAGGTAGCTGAAGGAGGAGTAGCCAGTTCCAAAATCATCAATCGAAATGTAGACACCCATGGATCGCAGCTTTTGCATCGTTTCAATAATATAAGGAACGTTCGTCATGGCGACGTTCTCGGTAATTTCCAGACAGAGCAGCGCTGGATCGAGACCTGTTTCTTCTAATGTATCCTCTATGATTTGCACGAACTGAGGCTGATGAAATTGTATGGCCGAAATATTAACAGATACGCGGAGCGGTTCGTGACCGAGCGATTGCCATTTTTTATTTTGAATACAAGCTTGCCGGAGCACCCAGTTGCCTATCGGAATAATAAGGCCGGTTTCCTCGGCCAATGGTATAAATTCAGCCGGAGATACCATTCCCCATTCCGGATGAAACCAGCGGATGAGCGCCTCCATACCAAATATTCGACCGTGGCTCAAATCCACAAATGGCTGGTAGTACACATGGAATTCGTTGCGCTCCAGTGCTTTACGCAGATTGATTTCCAGACTCAATCTGTGTAGGGAGCGTTTGTTCATTTCAGGATGGTAGTAATGGTATGAATTCCCACCTTTCTCTTTGGAACGGTACATCGCAATATCCGCATTTTTCAATAAGGTTTCTGCATCCGTACCGTCATTCGGATAAAGACTGATTCCAATGCTTGCTGTTACAAACAGTTCCTGATTTTCAAATATAAAAGGCTCCTTTAGCAGCTCCGGAATGCCTTTGGCAAATTGGGCAGCTTCATCGTTGCTTGAAATATTAGACAACAATACAATAAATTCGTCTCCGCCGAAGCGTGCTACAAGATCCTTGTCCAATACGTACTCTTTAAGTTTATTGGATAAAGCATGTAAGAGCAGGTCACCAACATGGTGCCCAAGTGTATCGTTAATTACTTTGAAACGGTCCAAATCGAAGAAAATAATAGCCATTTTACCGCCGGTACGCTCTGCTTCGACAAAGCTCCTTTTGAGGCGCTGATCAAAATGCAATCGGTTCGGTAAATTGGTGAGTGCATCATGGTAAGCCATATGGACGATTTTTTCTTCTGCACGCTTGCGTTCGTTCACTGCGCGTATAGTCGCATAAGAACGAAGCAATTGTCCATCCTGAGTCTCGCTGATGATTTTTTCGAACAATTGATCATGTTTTCTGGGATTGTGTTCAGCAGAGCTTGGATCAGATGTACTTATGAGCTGAATCACATTCTCAACATGTTCGCGATGAATTCGGGCTGCAGAAGCCATTTTGTACTTTTGACGGTCCTGCTTGTTGAGATAGACGATGCCTTTTTTATTATCATATTCTGCCACATGATTCATATTGACGATATTGGCATTATCCAATAATCGAAAGCCATCCTCAAACAGCCATTCTTCCAAATTGTCGAAAGAGAAGTCAAGGTAATACTGATGTTCTTTAGTATGAACGATAATTTCACGATCGCGAATCTTGTCAATTTTGACAACCTCACTAGAATCAATAATCAGTATTTCTGACCCTCTCTTGCCATCTCGCGTGACGGGAATTTTCTGCATAAAGACTCAGCTCCATAAGAGAAGGATTGGATAGCGCAATAGGGGCCGCGGCAAAGCGCAGCCCCTATTCATTACAATAACATATTATTTTTTCAAAAGCTCTTGTGGAGTTTCCGGACGGTGCGCAATTAGAGAATTAGTTGTTACAAAAATGGCAGCAAGGGACATAAGAGCAGCATTAGCAATAATGGCAAGTCTTAGTTTCATATTAACACCTCCTCTCTATAAAATCTCTTAGACGATAAGCGGGACTGGTAGTGAGAAATGCTTGTATACAAAAAGCAGCCGTTAGCATTGTAGATTGGATTATAAAATTTGAGGAAACCATTAGAACTGCGATTAATTTTAGAATTGGATAATATTTTGGGTCCAAGCTGCTCATATTTTGTATGTTATTGGGTGTAGTAATCAAAAAGACAACAATAGCTGCTGCATCTAAAACTGCAGAATACAAACTGTAATCAAATGTGACAAAAGCGATAGTATTAAAAATGAGTATCGATATGATGCAGCATGACATTGAGGAAGAAGCGTGCATGCCACCAGTTATACTTCTTATAAGAATAAAGGCTGCAATACCCAATACACATTGAATAAAGTGTCCAGTGATTAAACAAAACAACAGGGAAATCGTAATGGATATGAACGTGTTAATGATTAAACTTAGTGCATACTTTAGTGCAGTTTCAGATCCTGCTTCACTATAGTTTTTTCTAATAGATTTGGCTAAAAATTCAGCTGATTGATCGATAATACTCATCTTTTAGACAACCTCGCTCGTCGATTCTCCCATAACTTTTTATTATGTTTATACGCGAGAAAAATCCCTATTAAAAAAATAATTCCTGATATGATAGGGATATAAAAATGAAGAGAGGACTGTTTAAATGCAATAACTAATACTTGAATAATTACAATGGCAATTACCAAGATAGCTGATAATAAAAAGTTGTATCCTTTTAGCGCATCATTGCTTGTAGTATGGAAACCTAATTTATATCTCAGCAGCGGATAAACCAGCAATAGCAATAATGCAGTTACAATTAAATCAAAACACATAAATTCGATAGCTGATGCTTGCATCGATTCTTGCGTAAATAGATTATAAGGGGCACCTATTGATATAACGACCCCCTCAATGGTCGCTGTAGCCAGAGAACCAATCACGCACAATAAAAGTGAAAATATTAAGGGTAAGTAGAATAATAAGGTTATGAGTACGATTTCAGCAATGATGACAGGTAATGCTGAAAAATCGGGCTCAAGAATAATATCCCTTATGTAGACTGATATACTGGATAATATGAATGCAATTAATAAAACCTTATGCAAAGAATAACGGAAATGAATTCTGAACAATGATAGACATAATAAGATCATAGCTGAAAATTCTATAGTTGAGAAAAAAATCTTAATCAATATGTTCATACATTGCTCCTTACATTACGCTTGTTTTTTAATAATAATTTGTTCAGAGGGTGAATTTAATATGCAATTATACCCAGTTTAATACACTATCAAAAACTTAACAAGAAAAATTTGTCGAATAAAGCGCTATCATTCATTATCATCCTTTTAAAGTCCTTACAAGCAGTGAAATGAAATTTAGACTTCCGTGTATGAGGATGCTTGTTGCAATCGTACCACTCTTTTTGTAAGCATAACAAAGTACAATTCCCGTGATAAAATACGCTCCAATCCTCTCTATACTAAAATGTCCCAGAGCAAAAATAGATGAAGATACAATTGCCCCTATCCAAAAAAGATTTTTATTATTAAACCAACCGAAAATGATTTTTCTATACGCAATTTCTTCAATTATAGGTGCAACTACTACTACATAAAAGGGCATGACAAGATATGTTTGGATCAGATCGTCGGTTATGATTTGTGAGTTTCCTATAAGTAAAGCATTGGCTGCATGAGCAAAAATACAGTATTTTAGACCGTTAAATGCCCATTTGTACATCTCATTATTTCGTAACAGTAAATTAAAATCGATATTCTGGATCTCTTTTCTTAATAGAAAAAGAAACAGAATACAACTACTTATTGGAAGGAAGGAGACTGTATATTTGTTAAGAAAAAAGACAACAGGACCTGGTCCGACAAATAAGAAAAAAATGATTAAAATCCACACGTATTCTTTTTTCAACACTAATTCTCCTTAAAGAAATTTATTCAATAAATTCTCTTTTGTAACTGTAATGCAAAACAAAGGCAAGTATGATAGAAGTAGCAGAAAGGACGATCAAAAACATGTCCTTCCATATATACAGACATAAACTGATCGTGCTAAGAAAAGCAATGAATATCACTGCACTCATATAAAGCTTTTTTTGAATGCTCATATTACTGGGACGGTGTTTATGTATTCGAGGAGCAATAAATGTAAAGCCCCATCTGTATTTCTTTATTAAGTAGGCAGTCAAAAGATTGACAAATGCAACCCAAAAACCTTGAATAATAAATTCATTTTGAGTTACTTGTACAAACTGATCATAATCAAATTGAACGATTACGATATTGTAGCTATATTCTACGAATATATCGTAAATAAATGTAAGTCCCGTCATAATAATGCTATTAAAAAATTTAAAGTGAAACAAGACCATCAGACAAAATAAAAACAACAAAGGTTGAACAATGGTTAATAAATAATTTAATTTTGCATACTGCAGCATTGCTGAGGCCGGAGTCATTATTAAACTACTGACAATAATGGGATTCAAATACTGCTTAACTTGTATCCGAAAAAAAGCGAGGGCTAATATAAAAAAGGTAGGCCAGATTAAAAAAAGAATAAGAATTACCAGTGTATTCACTGTATCCAACTCGAAATACCCCCGTAACTCTAGAAATGGAAAGAATCATCTATTGAATAGCTTCATTTTAATCTAGGGATTCTCGCTTATAGCTATAATGCAAAACAATAGCAAGTATTAGAGAAGTAGCAGAAAGCACTGCCAAAAACATCTCGGCCCACAAATAAATAAAAAAGCCATTCATGCTTAAAAATATAATAAATATGCTTGCACTGAGGTACAGCTTGTTTTGGACAGTGGTTGCTTCCGAACGGAGCTTAGTCATTCCTGGAGAAATGAATGTAAACCCCCATCTGGTTTTTGTGAAGATATAGACGGTCAAACCATTGATAAAACTCATGAAAAGCCCCTGCATAATATATTCATCCTGGGATATTCGCAGAAAATCTTCGTAATTGAATTGGACAACAACTAGATTGTAGCTGAATTCTACGAATATATTGTAGATGTAGGCAAGGCTAGCCATGATGAGGCTATGAAAGAATTTGAAATTAAAAACGACTATGAGGCAAATTAAAAACACTAATGGTTGAATAACGGTTATCAAAAAAAGTAATTCTGAATGCTGCAGAATGGCAGCAGTGGGGGCCAGAATACAAGTTGACACGACAATAGGTACTACATAGTTTTTTATTCGTATACGGAATAAGGCGAGGGCTAACATAAAGAAGGTAGGCCAAACCAGAAAATGGACCAAGTACTCAGGTATTTGTTCAATAGCAAACATATAGATCCCCCAGATCATTATTTTTGGACCTTGCTGCTACCTACTCCATAGCCTCCTTATGATACGCCTCTCGTATCACAACAAACCACAATACAACGACTAATACCTGCAGCAACATGGCGATGTGAGAATGAAAATAAAAGATGGAAAAGCTAGACAGCATCAGAATGATGAGGGTAAAGAAAAAGGTCAACATCATTCGTTTGTTCTTTTGCAAAAAAGCCGTCGGTCTGATCGTGTGGTTCGGAATAAACGTAAAGCCCAACCGGTATTTGATGACTATGGCACAGATGAACAGGTCAATGAAGATGATCAGAACGGCTATTGCAATATCGCTGCTTTGTAAAGCGACTAAAAAATCGTTCATTTGAAACTTGGCAGACGCAAAATTAAATACAGCTTCAAGGCTGAAATTGATTAAATAAGAGCTTACAGTAATGATAATGGCATAGAACCAATGAATTCTGAATATTAGCCAGTAACACAATATAGCGCTAATAGGCTGTATCGTTGTAATCAAAAATATTTTGTGGTGAATTTGCAGCAGGACTGAAATGTAATCCAGCAGTATGGAAGCAAGGATGATTTGAACCCAATAAGCTCGCAGCTTAAAACGAAACAATACCAAGCCAAGTGCCAGCAAGGATGCCCAACCAAAAAAGAAAAAAACGGCAAAATTTACAATCATCGAAACTAACCTTTGTCACGGACAGGTAAGCTCGACGCCTCTTTGCCGGTTGTTTTGCCAAAAGTGAATTCCAAGCTGGTTTGGTTGTTGTTGGCTATATGCCGTACAATAAGCTCGTGGTATTTGCGCTGGCGGGTTGCGGATATGGTAACTCCAGTTCCTTCGCCTAAAGCATCAAAATATAAGCAGCCATTACGTTCATCGTATTTGCGGATACAGTGAAAATTGACATACATATCGGAATCAATCTTTTTGAAGCCATGCTCCTCCAAGGTATCCAGGAAATCACTGAAATCTCTTAATGAATCAATGCTTTTTTTCAATCTGGTTTGCAGATCTCCATATATAATATCTCTCATTCCGATTTCGATATAGAATACTTGGCTCAGATCAACCTCAATATCAGGACTAGACGTATCAGGCAATAGATCATGTTCTTCGAGATGTCCAGCTTTAATCATCAGCTCCTTGTAAGGAAAGCCGTAAGCGTTGGATAGCTTTTGCAAAGTATCGGGGGATGGCGTTATTTTTTCATTGGTGGAACGGTTTTTTTCTAATTCCAGATCACGTATATACGCATGCGAAAGTCCGCTTTTTTTTGCTGCCTCTCTAAGGGAGATGGAACCTCGCAGACTTTCAAGAAACTTGCCAAAATTAGGGATAGCTTGTCCCATTAAAATCACCTCTTAATCGCTATTGTAAGGGAGCTTGTATAGAAATGAAATAGGTTTGCAAAAAAATCTGGAATGTTGTTTCTAATCTCTGGAAATAGCCAGTAAATTAAAGTAAACCTTGACGTTCTGTAGTATAAATACTACATTTATTACTGGGAAAGCATTACATATAAATGGGGAGGGGACAGCTATTGAGAGACAAGAGCATGAAACGTTGGAGTACATACGAGCCCTTTTTTATTGAATTTAACGGATACAAAATTGCTGATATTGTCGTTACCAGTCACGCCTTGTCCCGATGGTCAGAGCGAGTTAATAGAGATCAAGGTAATTTCGATTACATATGCAACTTTATGTGGGATGTATTGAAAAACAATCGCATACTGCCTTATTACGAAAATGAAAAAGAAGTGTATTTGATTGATGATGATTTGGCTGTAGTATCTGAGTTTATGATCATCCAGGGTCAAACCGATATCATAGGCAATCCTTTGCATAAAATGATTATTGTTACCTTTTTGGGACGTTTGTCGGAAGATATTCAACTTCGGGATTTGAAAGCGTATTATTCATGGCTGCGGCATTCGCGGCGGATGACTTTGGTGAAGAATGGCAGAAAGCGAAAGTGACCGAAAAGGGTTGTCTCTTAGGGGAATGTCTGTTGATTACTCATTGCAATCATAAGGGTTGGTGGTTTGGTCCTGCCGGTATTCAGACGGTGAGCGTCCAAACCATTTTTTAAATTGCTTTGAGAAATACAAGGCATCCCCGAAACCTACAGAAGAAGCGACCTGCTCTACAGTCAACGTGTCCTGCAGCAGCAGTCGTGCGCGTTCCATACGTATTTTTAACAGGAAATTCATGGGGGACATTCCCGTATGCTGCTTGAACATTTTTGATAGATGGGTGCGGTGATACCCAAGGCTTGAAGCCATTTGTTCAATGGAAATCGGCTGATTATGCTGCAGGGTCAGCCAACGGATGGCTTGTTCAATCTGCTGCTGAATTCCTGGTGCCTCCTCCTTCGGAACATTGGTCTCATGATGGGATTGTGCGTATTCGGCAAGGATCAGCCGTAGATAGCCCTGGGATTGCAAATCGCTATTGGGCTGACGCGCTTGAAGCTTGTGATCCAATTGATGAAATAATGCGTTGAGCTTCCGATGCTGCTTGGTGATATTCACAGGACGATGCTGTGAAAGACCGAGCATATGCAAGTATTCGTCAGCCCGATTGCCCTTGAAGCCAATCCAACGATAGCTCCACGGATTGCATTCATCCGATACATAGCTGACCAATTCCCCAGGAAATATAAAAAAGCTGCCGCCACGCTCCAGATGATAGTCCTGCCCCATACACCGAAAGGTTCCTTCACCCGATTCCACATAATGCACCAAATAGTAGTCGAGCACCTGCGGACCGACCTTGTGCAGTGGATTAGTCTGGGCATGCCCGCTAAACAGCACGGATAATTCCCCTTTACTGGGATGCGGATTAAATGAGACATGATGATGGTATGAGCTCAAGTGGAACACCTCGATTGATTTTGATATGATGTAGCGTGTATACCTATATTTCAATGAGAACAAGGAGCGCTGAGTCATGGGCTGGAATCGGTTTATTAAAGAAAATGGACTACATATGTCTTGGATTGTTGCCGTAGTGGCTATGTTGGGAAGCTTGTTTTTTTCAGAGATTCTGAACTACCTGCCCTGCAAGCTGTGCTGGTATCAACGAATATTAATGTACCCATTGGCGATTATACTTGGGATCGCTGCTGTTCGCAAGGACACGAAACAGTTCATCTATGTGCTTCCGTTAAGTATATGGGGAATGGGGATTTCTTTATATCACATCTTGATGCAAAAGACTTCCTGGTTCAAAGAAGCAGCGACTACTTGTGGCCCGGTTCCATGTGATGTTGATTATATCAACTGGCTTGGCTTTATTACAATTCCTGTACTGGCTTTTATGGCTTTTACATTAATTACAATTATCCAACTTGCCCTTTGGTCTGCTGTTCGTAAAGGCTAATAACAAATGCACTACATTTATCCATGTAGAAGTGGTTTGTCTCCATATGCATACCCAGTTTCTTGACGTATAGTTCTAGTTAAGGTTATGAACTTATTCAATGAACTGGGAGGCTGCTACGATGTCAAAGATTACATTTTTAGGTGCAGGCAGTACCGTATTTGCCAAAAACGTGTTGGGTGATTGTATGATGACACCTGCGTTGCAAGGCTTCGAGTTAGCTTTATTCGATATTGATGCACAACGTCTGAAGGACTCCGAGAATATGCTGAACAATCTGAAGCAATCAATTGGAAGCACTTGTCAGGTGAAAGCATATTCGGACCGTAAGGAAGCACTACGCGGAGCCAAGTATGTGGTGAACGCGATTCAGGTTGGCGGTTACGATCCTTGCACGATTACCGACTTTGAAATTCCGAAGAAATATGGTTTGCGTCAAACGATTGCCGATACGCTCGGAATAGGCGGGATATTCCGTAATCTGCGGACACTTCCTGTGATGCTGGACTTTGCCAAGGATATTCAAGAGGTTTGTCCAGATGCCTGGTTCTTGAACTATACGAACCCGATGGCTGTATTGACGAACGGGATGAATACGTATGGCGGCGTGAAAACCGTAGGTTTGTGCCACAGCGTTCAGGCGTGTATGCCGCATTTGTTCAAATCGCTTGAGATCGAAACCGAAGGCGTGCAAACTAAAATCGCCGGAATCAATCATATGGCCTGGCTTTTGGAAGTCACGAAGGACGGCAAGGATCTGTATCCGGAAATTAAACGCCGTGCCAAAGAAAAGCAAAAAGAGCAGCATACGGATATGGTTCGTTATGAGCTGATGTTCCGTTTTGGTTATTATGTAACCGAATCCTCTGAGCATAATGCTGAGTACCATCCTTATTTTATTAAGAAAAATTATCCTGAGCTGATCGAACGCTTTAATATCCCACTCGATGAGTATCCTCGCCGTTGTATCCGTCAAATTGAAAGATGGAAAACGATGCGCGAAGAGCTCGTTAACAACAAAAATCTGGAGCATAATCGTTCCAAAGAGTACGCTTCCTTCATGCTTGAGGCCATGGAAACGAACAATCCTTTTAAAATCGGCGGCAATGTGATGAACACGGGACTTATCACGAATTTACCTCGGGAAGCCTGCGTAGAGGTGCCTTGTATTGTTGATTCAAGCGGTGTAACACCGACTTATGTAGGCGATCTGCCTCCACAGCTGGCTGCCTTGAACCGTACGAACATCAACACCCAGCTGCTGACTTTGGAAGCAGCCATTACTGGCAAAAAAGAGCATATTTATCATGCGGCGATGCTGGACCCGCATACGGCTGCTGAGCTGTCGATAGATGATATCGTAGCGATGTGTGATGATCTGATCGAAGCGCATGGCGATTGGCTGCCGAAATTTGTATAAAAGAGTGAGGTAAAGAAGAACGTGTTCAAAAAGGCAGTCGGCTGCAGAGAAAGGGGATGCCTCCGGTCGCTGTTGAAATCGTGAATTGTGAATTTAGGGTAATGGTATATTCACGATTTCAAAGGCGAACGCTCCGCTCCTACAGCATACCCCTTTCTCTTCCGCTATCCTTTTTGAACACGGATTTAGAGGTGATACGGCCGCTCCGCTGTTATTCACCGCACTTCGGGTGAGGGAAGTAGGAAGAGAAAAGATTAAAAACGAAAAGGACCTTTCGAGTGTAATGAACTCAGAAGGTCCTTTTGGTGTACTAAAGAACAAAAACTTGTTGGAGGAGCAGCTAGTCTGCGACCCAACATCAGCTAACGCAGAAAAATAAAAGCAGCAATCACGACAACAACCAAGCACAAGATCAAAATAATAAGCTTACTCTTTTGTGGCTGGGCTGTACTATCCTTGGCTAAAGCATTTCCTGCGGCATGACTTTCAAAGCTTCCGCAATACTTGCAAGGAAGATGTTCTTCAACGATCTTTTCATTACATTTTGAACAAAATAGCGCCTCCATTTGCATCACTCGCAATCTGATGGGATTTTGTTAAATGACATAGTCTTCTATATGTATGGAACCTCTTTGGATTTAATGAATACTAAGAAATGAATAGTTAAGCATTAACGTATACCTAATTTCGATAGAACTGGGTGTTAATGGGCTGTTTTTAATAACATTTTCTTTATGCCTTACTCTTGGAATGTTATGATGAATGCAAGCGAATAACCTACGAAATGGAGCGAACCTACATGATGACGATAAGAAGCCGGGCAGGATTTGCAGCATTGACGGTAATCCTTTGCGGCACATTGCTTGCAGCTTGCTCAGGGACAAGCGGTTCGAAGGAGGCAGCACAGCAGCAGGCTGAGGCTGTCAAGTCCACACCTTCCGGGACTGAAACAATCAAAGAGAAGCCAGTACCAACCCCGGAATTGTTATCAGCTCCAGTGGAGCTATCACCCATACAGCCGCCAGCTGATCCTGTAGAACCACCTGTACAGCCGCCGTTGAAGCAGCCCAGCAATCCAGTGGCAGCTATTGTGGGCAATGGGGGAGATAGCGGTTACGGAGGAGCCTCTGCCAGTACAACCGTAGCTTCGAATACATATAAACCAAGGCAGCCGATCACGAATGATCGTAAGGATTATTCCTGGTATTATATGAAGCAGCCGAAGGGCAAGGTCCCGAATTTCCCTAATGAAACGAATCAGTACACGGATAACATGAAAGCCCTATGGGTAGGGACCGGGAAAAAGGTATACTTAACGATTGATACGGGCGGTCCGATGGGCGATACAGAGCTGTTAATCAAGTCGCTAAAAGATAATAACGCCAAAGCCAACTTTTTCATTGCTGGATATAATGTGAAAAAAGATCCTGATTTTGTCCGCAGACTGGTTGAGGATGGGCATTTGGTTGCCAACCATACGATGACGCATACGGATATGAATTTACAGACGGACGAGCAGGTCAAGAAGGAAATCCACGATTATGAAAAGCTTTATAAAGAAGTGACAGGCAAGGAAATCCAGCCTTACTTCCGTTTTCCTTACGGTCGCTATAATATGCATTTGTTGAGCATGGTGTCCGATATGGGCTATACCTCAGTATTCTGGTCTACGGCGATGAAAGACTGGGTCCCTCGTGCTAACGGGGCTGAAGATCCATATAATGATATTATGGGAAATCTGCATGATGGCAATATTGTGCTGATTCATCAAGGCTCCCCCGAAAATATTGAAGCATTAGATCGAATTATTAAAGGGATTCGTAAAGCTGGCTATGAGCTTGCCTTATTAACCGATATCCAGCCTCCGAGCAGATAATAGGAGCGGATAGGGTCATCCTTGCGGTACGTTTTGGCTTCCTGCAACATACTTTATTTAGAGGTATGCGGTATATATTCATATACAAAGGAAGCGAATATTTGTGCAGCAAGCGATAGCCATACTGGATTCAGGAGTGGGTGGGCTTACCGTAGCCAGAGAAGTGATGCGACAGCTCCCCAAAGAGCGAATCTGCTATTTTGGTGATACCGCTCGCACACCTTATGGACCCAGATCTTCAGCGGAAGTGATTCAGTTTACACATCAGATTGTCGATTACCTTATGCACTTTAATCCGAAAATGGTCGTAATCGCATGTAATACAGCCACAGCGGTAGCATTGGACGAAATCCGTTCTCGCTTATCGATTCCCGTAGTGGGCGTTATTCATCCCGGTGCCCGTGCTGCTATCAAAAACACGAAAAGCGGTAAGATCGGCGTTATTGGAACCGAAGGCACTATAAAAAGCAAAGCCTACGAGTTGGCGCTGCGGCAAATCTCACCGCATATTCAGGTATCAAGCCAAGCCTGTCCCTTGTTCGTACCTTTAGTGGAAAAGGGATTGTTCGAGGCTGAGCAGACGGCAGTTATTGTAAAAAGCTCACTACAGGAGCTGAGTGCTGTACCGATGGATTGTCTCATTTTGGGCTGCACACACTACCCTTTTTTGATCAAGCCTATCTCGGAAGCAATGGGACCACATGTTGCACTAATCAGCTCCGCAGACGAAACGGCGAGAGAAATCAGCGCGATTTTATATCATAAAGGGATGCTGGCGGCCACAGAGGAAATGCCGATACATCAATTTTTTTGCAGTGGAGATCCATGGATGTTCAAAAAAATAGCACAAATTTGGTTAAATGATCAAATTGGAGTCATCCCCGTCATTTGGCGATCTCCAACTATTCTATGAGACAGCGATTCGGAGGCTATAAGCTTTCGGATCGTTTCTTAATGAGAGGGTGCATAAAGATGAACGAATTTGGTAAGGGTCTTGATTACGCTGGAATGATTATGGACATTCTACTGCTGAAAGATCGCTATCCTTTTCTTGAGGTCGGATCGATTGGACGCAGTGTCGAAGACAGGGACATTCCGGTAATAAGAATCGGTGTCGGTGCCAAGCATATCCATTTTAACGGAGCATTTCATGCGAATGAATGGATTACAACATCGCTTCTCATACGGTTTATTCATGATTATGCACAAGCTTATGCTCATGGAAATTCTGTTCATGGAGTTGATGCCAAGCAACTGTTCGATCGAATCTCATTATGGATCGTGCCGATGGTCAATCCAGATGGAGTGGAGCTTGTCTTAAGCAAGCAGCAGGAGCCGCATCTACAACAGCTATTGGAATGGAATGGTGGTTCTACGGATTTCTCAGGCTGGAAGGCCAATGTACGCGGTGTTGATCTGAACGATCAGTTTCCCGCTAATTGGGAGCTGGAGCGAGCACGCCGACAAGTAGCCAATCCAGCATCCCGGGACTACAGTGGAACCTCTCCCTTATCTGAACCGGAAGCGAGAGCTATGGAGGCATTTACACGAGAGCGGGACTTTTCTTTGGTGATAGCCTTTCATACGCAGGGCGAGGAAATTTACTGGAATTACAATGATTACGAGCCAGTTGAATCAGAATCAATTGCTGAGCGCTTCGCACAAGTAAGTGGTTATCGGGCAGTGAAACTGACAGGCAGTGACGCCGGATACAAAGATTGGTTCATTCAGGAATTTCGTAGGCCGGGCTTTACGGTTGAGGTGGGTGTTGGGAGCAATCCGCTGCCGTACTCACAATTGGGCGATATGTACGGAAAAGCTTCAAAAATTATGGTAGAGGCACTTAATCTGTAGTTGCTGCAACCCCGATTAGGCTGCTGCGTATATGATGTATAGAGGCTGGCAAGCCTACGGTAGTAGAAGCCAGCAGCCTGGATCAAGTCAAAGGGGGACAATACCATGTGGAGACGTTTGCTTTCTTTTCGAAATTGGGGTCATGTATTCCAGAGAATCATTCCACTTCTATTATCCAGTAAAGTACCGCTAGGAGAAAAGCTGCTTTTTGTCATACCCGCTGTCGTATACTGGGTTGCCCCTGATTTGCTGCCTTTCATGCCGGTTGATGATATCGCGGTTTCTTTGCTTCTGATGAATTTCTTCACAAATCGTGTTGAGCGCAAGTACGCTGTGAAGTAGCTTGTGGTGTATAATGAAACAAGCTAGTGTCAGGAGCTAAGCCATTCACAGTCGATTGGGAGGATGCCAAACCATGAATGACAAGATCGTAATTCGTAAAACAGGCAAGCAATTATTAGAGCAAATGGATACAACCGAGGTACCACAGGACGGGATCGCAATATGGCAGCTGGGGCAGGAGAGTCTGGTCGTTAAAAAGTCGGGAGTCATCATCTACTTTGATCCCTACCTGTCTGCTTCGCCCGCGAGATCCTTCGAGCCGCCAATCAAGCCCGAGGAGATTTACAACGCTGATTATGTCATTATTACGCATCATCATTCCGATCACTTGGATCCGTTTACATTAAAAGATCTTGCGGTTCGTTCTCCTCAGGCCAAGTTTATTTGTCCTGCACCTCATATAGTGCGAATGATGGATGCGGGTATTGCCCGTGAACGAATTGTACCCGCTCAAGCGGGCATCAAGTTTGAACTGAATCCAGGCATCAACATTACACCTATTGCTTGTAAGCACGAGAATTACATAACCGATGCTGACGGCAATCATTTCTTTTTGGGGTATGTGATTGATTTTAATGGCCTTGTATTTTACCATGCAGGGGATGCGATTGCAGATCAGGAACTGGAGGATGCGCTCAAGCCGCATCGAATCGAACTCGCATGCATGCCAATCAATGGACATGACTGGCGGCGCCTGCGCAATCATATCTACGGGAATATGACGTTTCGTGAGGCTGCAGATATGGCAGCTGAGATTGGGGCAGAGATGATCGTTCCTATGCATTACGATATGTTCGCCAGTAACACGGAAAACCCGGCTTATTTTGTCGATTACTTGCTGCGTTATTATCCTATGTTAAAATTCAAGATGTTGACTCCGGGTGAGCGGATGCTGTATTTGACAGAGCGCTAAAGAAGCCGAATAAATCAAAAGCCCAGCGATTCATGCTCACTGGGCTTTTGATCTATTCACCCTCAGGCCAACGAATCCACCTTTGCAGATGACCTTGCTCGTACAATGCTTTGATGGTGATAATAAGGATAGGAGAAAGAATCAGACCGGATATACCAAACAATGATAAAGAAATGATCATGAAGGACAGCATCGTAAATGCAGATACGCCAAGCGAGTCTCCAGTGATCTTGGGCTCCATAATTTGTCTTACCATGATGACGACACCAAGCAGAATACACAACCAGATCGCAAGCGTCGTCTGTCCGACAATGAACAAGTATATAATCCAAGGAATGAACAAAGTGGATACGCCAAGCAGTGGCAGCATATCAAATACCGCTGACAGTAAAGCAATAGAAAATGCATTTTCTACGCCAAGCAGCAGAAGTGAAATAAAAATAACGATAAAGGTTAAGCTGATGAGCTTGCACTGAGCCTTCAGGTAACCGATGATTCCGAGCAACACGTTTTCCCGCAAAAAGGTAAATGCGGCTTTAAATGTTTTAGGTGTTTTATCACGAGCCATTCTTTTCCAGGTTTCAATCTCGATGCTTAAAAAATAAGCCAATATGATCGCTATGACGAAATTAACGACAAATGTGGAAAAGCTGGTCAGCATCGAAAACGTGCTGGTGAGTAATTGCCCTGCAAGCTGAGTAGCTTTATCCGTAATCTCGGCAGAGTACTGCGTTATTTTATGTATGATATCATCGGGCAGAGCGTCCAGCCTGTTGCGCAGGAAATCTGTTTTTAGGATCAACTGCTTCTGCATGATAGCTGAGTATTCAGGCAGGCTGGCTTTGAGATTTAGAATTTGACTCGTAAAAATGACGCCGACACCGGCAATGACCCCAAGAATGATGAGAATAAACAATCCAGTTGAAATCGCGGAGGCAATACTTTTACTTAAACCACGTCTATGTAAAAAGCGAGCGAAAGGCTCAATAATCAGGTAAATGACAAAAGCAAGAAAAATCGGAGTGGCTATCTGGTACAAATAGCTGAACAGCAGCATGAACAGATATATCGTTATGAGCAGCAAAGCAATATCAAAAACGGTTTTCCAATATTTTTGGTAAAACGCTATCATCCGGTCACCTCGTCATAAAGGGGAATAGGGGGTCTAAGTCCATTTGGCGGACCAAAGCTTCATTTCTTTCAAGATCTGGTGAAGATCATGGCCTTTGGGTGTGAGTGTGTATTCAACGGTGACAGGCACTGTGGGATAAGCTGTTCTTTCCAGTACGCCTTGCTCCTCAAGATGACGCAGAGTTTCGGTGAGCGATTTAGGACTGACGCCATTAATTTTCTTCTGCAGCACGCCGAAGCGCTTGGTACCGCCGAACAATTCACGCAGAACAAGAAAGGACCATTTGCCACCGATGGCGTCCAGGGTTCTTTCGATTGAGCATTCAATGTACACGGGCTGCTTAGGGATATAGTTGCTTCCAGTTTCTGTGAGTTTATTATTGGTTTCGTTTTCTAAAAGAGACATGTGTACCATCCTTCCTGTTATTAAGGGATTACCTTGAGGTAACTAGGTATATTTCCTGTAATAATATGAATAAAAATTCACTACTTCCCATATTAAAGAACTATGGATAAAATAGCAATAGCAGCCTGGCTTCTATGAAGCTGAATCTGTAAACTATCAAAGGAGTGTCATATAGTGAGTAAAAAAACGATTATTATTACCGGTGGCAGCGGTAAAGCTGGTGTTTGGCTGGTAAAGCATTTTATAGAACAGGGCTATGAGGTCATCAATTTGGACTGGAAACTACCTGAAGAACCTTTATGCCGTACGATTATCATAGATTTGAATGATTTAGGTCAGGTTCATAATGCACTCGCGCCGTTCAGTGGCACAAACCGCAGCCAAGTCGAAGGCATTGTACATTTTGCTGCGATTCCACAGGCTTACACGCATACGAATGATGTATGTTTCCGCAACAACGTGATGAATACGTACAATGTGCTGGAAGCAGCGGCGAACCTGGGCATACAAAAGGTTGTCCTTGCCTCTAGTGAGTCCTCTTATGGTATGGTATTTGCCAGTGAATATTTTGCACCGCAGTATTTGCCTGTGGATGAAGCGCATCCACAGCTTCCTGAGGATAGCTATGGCTTGTCCAAGGTCATCAATGAGGTAACCGCCGAAGCTTTTCATCGCCGTACAGGTATGCAGGTGATTTCGTTCCGCTTGGGCAATATCCTTATCCCTGAAAGTTACGCTACGATTCAAGCACAATTTGCTAATACGGAGAGCAGAAAACGGATTTTGTGGTCATACATTGATGCCCGCGATGTAGCCAGTGCTTGTCGTCTTGCCATAGAAAAGGACGGGCTTGGGGTACAAGCCCTTATATTGGCCGCTGACGATACCTCTTCGGATCGAGATACACAGGAACTGGTAGCTGAACATTTGGCGCAGGTCACGGATATTCGTGTTCCTTTGGAGGGTCGTGTCGGCTTGCTTTCCAATGCCAAAATCAAGCAGGTGCTTGGCTGGGAGCAGCAAATTTATTTTATGGATCAATTGTAATGCGAGAGAATAAGAAATCGGTTTGAAACGCACGGCTGGAAACGAGTTGAATGGGTGATACTGTGAAGGTCATTGCTTCGCATGTAGGAACCGAATGTCAATATGAATATCGCAAAGGGTCTTCCCAATAGGGCGGCCCTTTTGTTTTGATATAATTCGTCATGATAGGAGATGTGGGTAAGATCAAGCTAAGTGTGTTGGATCTTGTTCCTCTAATTGGAGAAGTGAGTGCACAGTTTGCTCTGCAGCAGGCGCTGCTGCTGGCTCAAACCGCTGAACGCTTGGGCTATCATCGGTATTGGGTGGCAGAGCATCACGATATGCCGGGCTTGGCCTGTACGGCACCTGAGGTGCTGCTTGCGCATATTGGTGCCTTGACGAAGCGAATTCGGATTGGATCGGGTGCGCTGCTGCTGCCTCACTATAAGCCGATTAAGGTGGCGGAGAGCTTTCATCTACTGGCAGCCTTGTATCCCGATCGGATAGATTTGGGGATCGGACGGGCACCTGGAGGCTCTGCACATGTGAGCATGGCTTTAAGTAGCAATTTTCTGGAAAATCTTAGATTGATGCCAGATTCGTTAAAAGCATTAATGGAACTCTTAACCCACACCTATCGGATAGAAGGAGAGCCTGTTCTGGCAAGGCCAATTCCCGTACAGGCACCCGAAGTGTGGATGCTCGGTACGAACCATAAAAGTGCCTCCTATGCAGCACAATATGGTACAGGATATGTATTCGGGCAGTTCATGAGCGATAATGATGCGAGTGAGATGCTTTCAGCCTATCGTCAGCAATATGTGCCCTCAGCTCTTTCTAATGGATCGCGTACCCTTGTTGCAGTAGGCGTCATCTGTGCCGAAACCGAGGAAACCGCTAGGCAGCTCGCGCTTCAAGCGGCTAAATCGTTCAAGCTCGCGGATCATCAGGAGGAAGAGCGTGCTGTATCCAAGCGCAAGCTGTTGATGGGTACGCCACAGCACATCAAGTCCGAGCTGGACCAGCTTGGACAATTTTACGGTGTGGATGAGTTTATCATTGTTACCCCTATACTCGACTACGAACAGCGGCTTCGTTCTTTTGAGTTGTTGGCCGAGGCGATGCTTTAAATGAAAAATCATTTTATGAATTGACGCTGTCAAACTCTCCGCATTACAATAGTTACAATTCATGCTCGGGCAGATGTTAACCGGACATTGCTTCGGGCATGATGTGTAATGAGAAATGAGAGAGGGTGCGATATGGCGCAAGTGCTGAACCGGATACAGAATTACCTGCTCGGAACAAGTCTCCAACAGAAGCTGATTCTTCTGATTCTTCCGCTTTCCATTATCCCTTTATCTATCCTGGGAACCTTCTCCTATTATAAATCCTCACAGGTCGTTCAGAAACAAGTGTGCCAAACGATATTGGAAAGCTTGTCCCAAGTCAATTATAGCTTGAACTATTTTGTCAAAGATATCGAGCAGCTCACGATGTACATTTACAGTAACCGAGAAATTCAGGATGTGCTTTCCAAAGACGGTGGGCGAACCTTGGTGGAAAAGCATCAGGACGAGAAACGGATCAACGATATTTTGGACACGTTCCTTGGTTTTAAAAGCTGGAATATTGCGATTTATTTACTTGGCTCCAATGGAGATCGCTATTTTACTGGCAAGCTGTTGCCCAATCAATATGATGATTACAACGTAAATTGGGGCTTGTTTCGCAAGATGCGGCTGGCTGGCGGTAATATCATTTGGGATACGCACTATAGTATGAAAAAGCTGGAGGACTTCGGAATTGTGCTCAGCAGCGGCAGGCTGCTGAAGAAGATCGAGACGAGCCAGCCGCTTGGCTACATGGTTGTCGATATTATGGAGGACGCCCTCGCTGACAAATATAATAAAGCTAAGCTCCAGCCCGGCGGTCAGATGCTGCTGTTGGATCGCAACGGATACGTCATCTCCAGCAGTCCTTCCAAGCATATTGTCGGTACGAAACTGAACGAGCCTTATTTGGAAAATGTGCTTGCGGGAAACAAAGGTTTTTTTGAGCTGGATAGCAAGAAAGTTCCTGCAGCGATGGTCATCTATGACACCTCCGAAATCACCGGATTTAAGCTGGTTAGCGTCGTGCCGGTAGCCGTTCTGACGAAGGAGAGCAGCAGTATCCGCGATCTGACCTATTTTATCGTGATCATGCTCGGAGTTGTCTCGTGCTGGCTCGCATATGTGTTGTCTGTGACGATTACCCATCCGCTTCGAAAGCTGAGGTCCCTGATGTTTATGGTGGAGAACGGCAATATGGAGGTCGCTTTCCCTTCCAGGTACAGAGATGAAGTCGGACAGCTCGGGATCAGCTTCAACAAAATGCTGCAGCGGATCAAGCAGTTGATTGATGAGGTGTATAAAAAGCAGTTGATGGTGCAGGAAGCCGAAATCAAGGCAATTCAAGCCCAGTTTAATCCGCATTTTTTGTATAACGCGCTGGATTCGATTAATTGGATGGCCCGTATTCACAAAATCAATGATATCAGTCAAACGGTAGTCTCGCTTGGCGAACTGCTGCGGTTCAGTATCCGCAAAGGGCAACCCTTTATTCAGGTAAAGGAGGATATGCAGCAAATACGTAATTATTTAGTTATTCAAAAAATGCGTTATGGTGGGAAACTGGAAGCGGAATTAATTATCGATGAAGAAATTGAATCGTTGTTTACGCTAAAGCTGCTTATTCAGCCGCTGGTGGAGAATGCGATTACCCACGGGCTTGAGCTCAGGCCAGGCAAGGGGCATCTTCTGGTTCGGGGCTCGCGAATCGGAGAGCGGGTTCGTCTTGAGGTGAGCGACGATGGAGTAGGCATGTCGCCGGAAACGGTGGAGCTCATCCTGAATGGCAAGTTTGAATCCAATGATGAGCATAATACGGGAATTGGACTCAATAATCTGAAACGTCGTTTGGAGCTTTATTTTCATTCCAACTTTCGTTTTGACATAGAGAGTAAGGCCATGCAGGGAACGAAGGTCATTATTGAAATCCCTGTAATGCGTTCAGCAGGGGAGGATCGTCATGTATAAGGTTGTCATTGTCGAGGATGAGTGGCTGGTTCTGCAAGGATTAAAGCTGACGATTCCATGGGAGGAAATGGGATGCTCGATCATTGGAGAAGCGAGTGATGGAGTCACGGGTCTGGAAGTTTTACAGCAGGATACACCCGATATATTATTAACGGACATTCGGATGCCGGCGATGGACGGGATTCAATTAGCTGAAAAAGCAGCCTTACTGTGGCCAAACATGAAAATAATATTTCTCACAGGATTTGATGATTTTAGCTATGCCCAAAAAGCAGTAAAGCTGGGAGCCGCCGATTTTGTGCTTAAACCAACGAATGTGGATGAATTGATCCGTGTCATCGGGCGCATCACTTCCAAGCTGGATGAGGAGAAGAAGCTGCAATCCTTGCAGGAACGTATGGAACAACGCTACAGCTGGGAGCATCCACTGATTTTGGAGAAAATGCTTTATGATCTGCTGCTGGATTATGCAGGTACGATGGAGAAAGAGTGGCTGTTGGAGTATAGCGATTCATCAGTGATGGAATTCCCGCCCTTTCGAGTATTGCTGCTGCAGCTGGACGGTCTGCTTGTGAGCGGAACGGACAGAGAACTGTTGACTCAGAGAGTTAAAGAGCAAACGGCTATGCTGTCAACGTTGCCTCTGGTGAGAATTCACGAGAACCGTTATGCACTCGTTGCTAACCGCATCATAGCGCGCGCTTCGTTAACTGAAATGCTGGAGCCGTTGACTATACTTCTACCCCATATTGCAGAAAACCATGTGCTGGGTATCAGTTTACCCTGTAACGGTATCGATCTGCTTCCGACGGCTTATCAGCAGGCGATGAGCTCTTTATATCAAACGGTATTTTTCGGTCAGGAGAGGATGATCTGGTTTGAAGATATGGATCGGCAGCAGGACCTGATTCGTGCCAACTCTGCCAGACTGGAGGAACTGATCGATCTCGTCAAATGGGGCAGCCCGTTATCCATCAAGGAAACGACGGAAGCTTGGTACAACCAACTTCTATGTCTGCACACGGATGGATTGGAAGCTAGAAGGCGTTTCTTTGAATACACAGTGACACTGTATTCACTGCTGCTGAGGGATGTGGAGCTTCGCGGCATTGTGCTGGATAGCAGCTTTATGCTTGCTTCGGCAGAACAGGTAGAGGAGTCGCTGGAATTGTCACTGAATCGCCTGAATGCGTCGCTGCTTGATTGGAACCGCAAGTACACCGAGCACTCGGACCCTCATAAGAAAAGCGGTTTTGAGGAAATTGAAGCTTTCATTCAAGCTCATTATGGCGAGGATATCACGTTGCAGAGCATCGCAGAACGTCACCATATGAGTGAGAGCTATTTCAGCCGATTGTTCAAAAAACAGGTAGGCACCAGCTTTCTTGAATATGTAACACATATTCGTATCCGACATGCCAAGGAGCTGCTGACGAATCCAAGATTAAAAATATATGAGGTTTCCGTTCAAGTTGGCTACCAGGATTCCCGTTATTTCAGCCAAATCTTCCGCAAATATACGGGCGATACACCGACTGAGTTCCGCAAGCGGCTCGGAATTGAAAGTTTGCCTTTGTAAAATGCTGAGGGGAAAAAGCAGACTAATATATGCGATTACCGGCGCTTTGGGCCGGTTTTTTTATGTTGGCTGAGGGTATGTTATGGCGGAAGTAAGTATGTTCTATATGGGAACTGGGCAAAAATTTAAACAACTGCGCAATTTCATCACATTGAAAGCACTTACATCTGTGGCTATAGTAAAACTAGAAGTTGAACGCTTTCAATCTAATGGGGGGTCATACAAAACGAGAAAAATGGTAACCAGTATTCTTGCATCATTGCTTTTAGTCGGTACGTTAGCAGGCTGTGGCACGACGGAAACACCAAGCGCCAAACCGGCTGAAGGCGCAGCGCCTCAACCGGCCGCACAGCAGCCAGCTGGCAAAACAGGCGGTAAGCTGACGCTGTATTCACCCAATGCAGCCGAGGTGAACAACCCGATCGTGAAGGAATTTCAGGATCGTACGGGAATTGAAGTGCAGCTGATTGCCGGAGGTACGGGGGATTTGCTGAAACGTGTACAGGCAGAAGCGGCTAATCCACTCGGTGACGTATTTTGGGCAGGTGGCGCCGATTCGCTGGAGGCTTACAAGAAATATTTTGAACCGTACAAAACAAAGGAGTTCGATAATTTATCGCCGCAGTATGTAGATAAAACCAATGTATGGACACCATTTGCAGCATTGCCGATGATCATTATGTACAACAAGGAATTGGTCAAGGCCGGCGAGGAACCTAAAGGCTGGACGGATCTGACTGATCCCAAATGGAAGGGCAAAATTGCATTCGCCGATCCTGCGAAATCCGGTTCATCCTACACGCAGCTCATTACTATGCTTACAGCTAACGGTAAAGACAACGGGTGGGGTTTTATCAAGAAGTTTGTGACTAATCTGGATGGTAAAGTGCTGTCCGGCTCCGGTCTTGTGTACAAAGGTGTAGCGGATAAAGAGTTTGCGCTCGGCGTGACTCTGGAGGAGGCAGCACTGCGGTATGTAGAAGGCGGAGCAAAGGTCGGCATTATTTATCCGGTTGAAGGTACCTCATCCGTACCTGATGGAGCCGCGGTTATCAAAGGCGCCAAAAATATGGAGCAGGCGAAGCAATTTATTGACTTTCTGGTAGGCAAGGATGTACAGGCGCTGATTCAAAAGGAATTCAAACGCCGCTCTGTGCGTAAAGATGCTGAACCAGTGAAGGGAATTGCTGAAGCAAAAGACATCAAGCTTGTCGATTATGATTTCGACTGGGCTGCTACCAAGAAAGATGATAATATTAAGCGTTTTGGAAAAATTGTGACCGGACAGGAATAATGCAATTCAAACAAACAACGGTGCCTTACTTGAATAAGGAGGGCACCTTTTTCTTAATAATGGAGGGTTATGGCTATGCAAAAAATCGTATTCGATCATGTGACCAAATATTTTGGGGATTCTAAGGCGGTCAATGACGCTCATCTGACCATCCAGGAAGGTGAATTTTTTACCCTGCTCGGTCCGAGCGGATGCGGAAAAACGACTCTGCTGCGCACGATTGCCGGTTTTTATCGTCAGGAAGAAGGGGATATTTATTTCGGAGAACGCAAAATCAATGATATTCCTACACATGAGCGAAACATTGGTATGGTATTTCAAAACTACGCTATTTTCCCGCATATGACGGTTTTCGAGAACGTTGCTTATGGGCTGAAGGCGCGTAAAGTAAATAAGAAAGAAACGGAACAGCGTGTTATGGAAGCTTTGGAGATGGTGCAGCTCCAGCATTTGCGTGATCGTGTTCCTTCCGATATGAGCGGCGGTCAGCAGCAGCGGATCGCATTGGCTCGGGCTATTGTTATTCGTCCCGGTTTACTGCTGATGGATGAGCCATTGTCCAATCTGGATGCTAAGTTGCGAATCAAGATGCGATCGGATATCCGTATGCTGCAAAAGGAATTAAATATTACTACGATTTACGTAACCCATGATCAGGAGGAGGCGCTGGCCGTATCTGATCGGATTGCAGTAATGAGTGAAGGCAACATCCAGCAGATCGCCCCGCCTGAAGATATTTACGCTTATCCTGCCAATCAGTTTGTAGCCAATTTTATCGGCACTTCCAATTTTATCGAGGCACATTGTCATGGAGGCATGGATAGCTCAGGGCTAGCGAAGATCGATCTACTCGGCGCCTCGTATCAGCTGCCCTTGTCCAAATCGTATGAAGGTAAGGTAGTCATGTCGCTGCGTCCGGAACGAATCCGATTGGAAACAGAGGGTAATGGAATATCTCTCATTCCAGGAACGATTGAAAATGTCACGTATTTGGGAGAAAAGGTAAGCTATCTTGTTCGCCTTCAGAATGGGCCCGTGATCGACGTACAGGAGCATGCGGTAGAGCCGCACCATTTACGCAAGGTAAAGCAAACCGTTCACGTGAATTTACAGTTGGAAAAGTCCACCATGTTCGACAAAGGCGGCAAGGAGGTAGTTTATCGTGCAACCTACTAAGAGAGGCCGGATATTTTCCTTTAAAAAGTGGGACTTCTGGTCTTGGGTCACCTTGATTGTCTATGTGTTCCTGTTTGCCTTTATTGTATATCCGTTATTTACTTTGCTGTTCAACAGCTTCTACAACGATGAGGGAAGCCTCACACTGGACAATTATGCTAACTTCATCAAGCTAAAATATTTTTATGGAGCATTATGGAACAGTTTGAAGGTGTCTGCCTTTGCCACGTTGTTTTCGATTCTGCTCGGTGTTCCGCTTGCTTATGTGACAGCACGCTATAATGTGAAATGCAAAGGACTTATTCAGATTTTGGTTATTATGTCTCTGCTTTCCCCTCCTTTTATTGGTGCGTACTCTTGGATTCTGATGTTGGGAAACAACGGATTTTTGACCCGTTTTCTGCATGACATCGGCATTCCGTTCTCTTCTGTATATGGGTGGAAGGGAATTGTCTTCGTCTTTACGCTTCAGTTCTATCCGCACATTTATCTGTATGTATCCGGTGCGCTCAAAACGATTGATACTTCACTGGAGGAGGCTGCGGAAAGTCTGGGGCGCTCCAGCTTTCATCGGCTTCGCACGGTTACACTGCCGTTGATTTTTCCAACCTTGTCTGCCGGAGCTTTGATGGTTTTCATGGCATCCTTCGCGGACTTCGGTACTCCGATGCTGCTTGGGCAAGGCTTTAAAGTACTACCTATCCTTGCTTACGAGCAATTTATTAGTGAAATGGGCGGCAATCCAGCAATGGCCAGCACGCTTAGCGTTATCCTGATACTATGCTCAACGAGTATTTTGTTTCTGCAGCGTTTCTTTGTTGCCCGTAAAAACTATACGATGACCGGGATGCGCACGCCGAAGATTCAGACGCTGCGGCCGCTTGCTAAATGGCTGCTAACTGCGGGAGCCTTGCTGGTGGCTTGTGTATCGATCATTCCGCAAGCAACAGTTATTGTGACATCCTTTATTAAAACCAAGGGTCCTGTATTTCATCCAGGGTTCAGCTTAAACAGCTATAAAGAAATATTGTTCCGCGTGCCCAAGGCTATTTTGAATACGTACAGCTTTTCATTGATCTCGATTGTGATTATGGTTGTCATGGGTATGCTGATCGCTTATGTACTCGTTCGTAGAAAATCCAAGCTGACCGCGATGCTGGACGGGTTGATTATGATTCCTTATGTAATGCCGGGTACGGTGCTCGGTATCAGTATGATCATTGCCTTCAATAAGCCACCGGTAGTGCTTACAGGCACGTGGGTTATTCTGGTCATTGCTTATGTGGTGCGCAAGCTGCCCTATACGATTCGTTCGAGCACAGCGATTTTATATCAATTGGATCGCAGTGTGGAGGAGGCTTCCATCAGTCTGGGAGTTCCACCAATGAAAACCTTTTTCAAAACTACAGGCCGTCTGATGGGTCCAGGTGTTTTGTCGGGTGCGATACTAAGCTGGATCACAACTATTAACGAGTTAAGCTCCACCATTGTCCTATACTATGGCTCCACTGCGACGATCTCGGTCACGATATACAGCGAAGTCTTTACAGCTAATTACGGTACGGGTGCTGCGCTTGCTTCCATTCTGTCGATCACCACGTTGATCTCTTTGATCTTGGCGAACAAGCTTAGTAAAAAAGGACTGCAGCTGTAAAAATTACTGCACGCCAACGATTGAAAAAGTCACTCCTGCCAGCTGCCGCGCCATATGGGAAAAGCCATGCTGTAATGTTAATATAGGAAGATCAATATGGCGATGCAGACGGGCTGGGAGGACACATGAAACTAAAGCAATGGACATTATGGGGTATAGCAGCTCTGCTAATATTTACAGTCGGTGCTTTTTACAGCATGAATATGAACCAAAGCAGCGGCGTGAACAGTGAGTCCGATCGCGCTACAGCAATCTCGATCTGGCTGTACAGTGAAGGCTTGGAAGCATATGTGAATGAATTCAAGCAGCTTCATCCCAATATTGATGTAGATGTACGCTACTTTCGTTCAAGCGAGCAGTTATTTACAGAGCTGATGGCTTCGATTTCTGCTAACGCGGCACCGCAATTGGCCGAGCTGCACAGCTATTATGGCATTCCCCAGCTCGTCGATACCAAAGCGGTTATTCCCACCGAACATACTAGGATAGAAGGTGGGAGCCAACTGCATCCGACATTCACCGCTCCCTTTCATTATGAAGGGGTGGATTGGGCTGTTCCGTTCGGCAGCGGATTGCCGTTGATTTATTACCGTCAGGAGCTGCTGAAGCATCCTCAGGAAAGAAGCTTTACGAGCTGGGAACAGATCGTTCAAGCAGCACAGCAGCCTCAATCCGAAAGCTCCGACACTGTCGGCAACGCACACTGGGGTTTGGCGATGGACAATGAACTCCCGTGGTTTATGGATAATCTCTCCTTTACATCTGAATATAATGGTGACAAGAATCCGCTATTTAAACGCAGCCGCTTAGAATCAGCACTGACTTCGTGGAGTGACTGGGTTCATCTTTCGGGGATTCTGAAACCGCTCGTTCATCGCAGAGCCGCTAGTGATTTCATTAATGGAAAAGTAGGCATATTCCTCAGCTCCTCCGAAATGCTGCCTACGGTAGAAAGATATATAGGAGGCAAGTTTCAGTTTGATGCAGGACGTATGCCCATACTTGCTCAGCAGGGAATAGTTCCCGAAATTCACGGTATGGTTCTGTTGCATGCAGCAGCGCCCAAAGTGCAGGCTGCTCAAAGCTTTATGGCGTATCTGCTTCTTGAGCAGACGCAAGCTTCTCTATGGCGCAATAAAGGATTGATTCCATCTCGTTCCGATGTGCTGGTCAAGCTGCAGGAAGAAGAGGCTTGGAGCCAACGGCAAAAGATGATTTTGGATTCAGCCCGGATGCTTGCTGTGAAATCACCTTCAGTAAATGATTATGATCAATGGATGAGCATTCAGGCACTTATAGAACAATTGGAGCAAAATAAGGACGTTAATCTAAATAAGAAGCTAGAGGAGATTTATGGAAGCCATTAAAGAAAATAAAGCCGGATACGTGCCATATATAGATGCAGATGAAATGACAAGGAGGAAGGGAATCATGAAGTTGGAGACGTTATCGCTGCAAGGTACAACGGAATGGAATGAGGATGCACTGATTATTAATGAGCATTTACAGCTATTCGGAGTTTTGGACGGAGCTACCTCCTTGCATCCTTACCGCGGTCCCAATAATGAAACAGGCGGGTATTTGGCCTCGCAGATTATTAAACAATATTTTGAATCCTTGGCAGAGGAGGATGTCAGAGACACCAATTTGAAGCAGCTCGTGATTCAGGCGAATATTCGACTGCGGGATAAAATGGTTGAAGCAGGAATCCAGCTATCCGACAAAGCGGCATTATGGACCAGTGCATTGGCGCTAATTCGGATTACGGACCATTATGTGGATTACGCACAGGTAGGCGACTGTATGATTGCAGCGGCATACAAGGATGATAGGATTCGTACCGTATCTCGTGATCAGGTCGCTCACATTGACCAGCAGTCCAAGTTAATCTGGACAGAGGCAATTGGCCGAGGGGTCTCTAAACGAGAAGAGTTGTGGGAGCTTGTTAAGCCTGTGATTTTGCAAAATAAATCGAAGATGAACACAATGGAGGGCTACTCCATTCTAAGCGGTGAACCGGAGTTAGCTGATTTTATAGAGTATGGCAGGATCAACAGAATCCAATTAAAATCGCTGCTGCTTGTTACGGACGGGTTGTTCCCTCATTCGGAGAGCGGCATAGAGCCTGAGGATATGATTCAGCAGCTGACAACAAGGATTGAAAGTGATACATTGGCTGCTTATGCAGAATGGCTGTTTAATCTGGAGTTCGAAGATAAGGATTGCCAACGTTATCCCCGTTTTAAAATATCCGATGATAAGACGGGAATTTCAATTCGTTTTGAATAAACGTTCAACTGATTATATAGTGACATTGTATTTGCCGCTGCTGCGGGGCACGAAGCTGTGAAGCTTCATATCCCGCAGCAGCTTTTTGCGTATTCGCTTTTAGTCGTTTTTAGTCGTTTTGTCAGGCCACCTAAAAATTGTATCCATTTTTCAAACATTTATAGATGTTGGATAGAAACAGATGTATTACACTGACCATGTGAGGGTTTGAGCCGACAGAAGCTGAATGATGAAAAAAATGAGCGAAAAACGTGAAAATATTGTATATTATGGAGGAAATCGTCTATGTCTATGAGTGGAGTTCTGAAATCCAGTGCATGTATCACGCGTCATCCTGATAATCCAATTTTGACTGCAAGTGATGTGCCTTATAAGCCCGCTCTTGTTTTTAACGCAGGCGTCACTAAGTACGAAGGTCAGTATGTCATGATGTTCCGCAATGATTATGGCGATATCAATAATGAAACTTTGCTTCCTATTAACACTACAAATTTGGGGCTTGCGTACAGCCAAGACGGTATCCATTGGAACGTGCAGGATCAACCCTGCTTTGGAATGGAGAACGAGGAGATTATTAGAACTTACGACCCGCGTCTGACCGTTATTGACGGTCGCTGCTATGTCTGTTTTGCTGTAGATACGAAGCACGGCGTACGTGGGGGTGTAGCCGTTACGGACGATTTCGCGAGCTTCGAGATTCTGAGCTTATCCGCGCCGGATAATCGCAATATGGTGTTATTCCCTGAGCGGATCGACGGTAAATACATACGGCTAGAGCGTCCTTTTCCCGTCTATGGTAAAGGCGGCAAAGACGGCTTTGATATTTGGATTTCCGATTCTCCTGATTTGAAATATTGGGGGAATACGGAATTACTGCTGGGCTTGGAGCGGGTGCCTTTTGCCAATGATAAGCTTGGACCGGCAGCACCTCCGATAAAAACACCCAAAGGCTGGCTGACTATGTTTCATGCTGTAGATATAGATCCTTCTCGTGGCAAAAACGGCTGGGAGTCGTTCTGGAGGAAGCGTTATACAGCGGGTATCATGCTGTTGGATTTGGACAATCCATACAAGATCATCGGTATGAGTCAAAAGCCTTTACTGGCACCAGAGGTAAGCTATGAGACAGAGGGCGGCTTCCGCAACGATGTCATTTTCCCTGGGGGAATGATTTTGGAGGACAATGGTGAGGTCAAAATCTATTATGGAGCGGCAGATACGGTAGAATGTTTGGCAACTGCCCATGTAGACGATTTAATCCAGCTGTGTGTAACCAAGTAACCTAACTTGTATACTTGGATTCATATTCGCATTCCTGCAGGGAGGCTGTGTAGGACAGCAGCTTCTCTGCTTTATTTGTATTTACGTTGGAAAAGCACTTTAGGGCTGCTTGCAGAGGGAGTACATCATAATGAAGCATAGATATGTTCTCCAATACATCAATCAACATTTTAAAGTGAAATTAATACTCGTTCTATCTGTAATTATCATTGTTTGTTCAATGGTTACGGGTTATGTGTCCTATAGGATTTATTTGAATTTGTTTGAGAGCGAAATCAGCAAGCAGTATCTGAATACAAGCAAGCAAACGATTGAGCAGATTGGCTTCAAAATTCAAGATATGTACAGGATTACGGACTTTATTTTTTTCCATCCGCTAGTTGAGCAAATTGTTCAAGGCATGCATGCCGAACCTGCGGAAGGAGAAAGCGTGGAGTATCGCGCGTTCATACTGGAGAGAGAGTTGGCCGACATTTTACTTCCTGTAAAAAATGAAACGCCGCAAATCCGCGCCTTGTATATCGTTGATTTGCAGGGGAGCAACAGCTACTTCAGTCATATGAATCCATCCATGCAGATCGAATTTCCGGAATTTTATAATAGGGTCAAAAGCGGCTTGAAGAGTCAATCCGCCGAGATCGTATGGCAGCGAATGGCCATTCAGGACTCTTCCGCCCCGTCCGGCGAGAAAAGCCATCTGGTAGCCGCTAGACTGCTCAAATCGACCAAACAGCAAATGGTATACGGCATGATTATTATGATTATTGACGAATCGTTTCTATCCAGCCCCCTCGACTCCTTAATGGCAGGCAGGACTACAGGGGCCTATATCTATGATCAATATAACAGGCTTGTGTACAGTAGGGAACCGGAAGGAGGAGCCGGGTTCGTGCCGGATTGGGAGAAGAGAGCGGGAACATTTACCCAACGCACCGACGGCAATGACTATTTATTTGTTAAAAGTGTTTATGAGCCTCGATCCTTCACCCTGGTGAGTGGCATTTCATTGGCTGATATTGAGGCTAAAGGACGAAGCGTTTATCAGGTAGCCTTAATTTCGGGTCTTGTCAGTGTCATACTCATGGCGGTTTGTGTTTCCTTCTTTAGCGGCAGACTGCTTCAGCCGCTGCAAGGATTGGTAGCGGCTATGCAGCAGCTGCGCAAAGGGAATTTACAAGTGAAGCTTGCCAAAACGTCGAATGATGAGTTTGCTTTTCTGGCGGAGAGCTTTAATGCGATGGCAGCCGATATTCAATCCTTGATTCAGGAAGTATATGTAAGCAAGCTGAGCGAGAAGGAGGCTGAATTGAAAGCGCTCCAGGCTCAGCTGAATCCGCACTTTTTATATAATGCGCTGAACTCCATTTATTGGAAAATCATGCTGCTGTATGAGGATGAGGAAACAGCTTCGCTGGTCACTAGCTTGTCGGAGCTGCTCAGATACTCACTTGCACCCGTATCTACACCAAGCACCTTACAGGAGGAGCTGGCGCAAATCCGTAATTATATTACGATTCAGGAAGCAAGGCATGGTGAAAATCTACATGTTAGTATGGAAGCCGAGGACGGGTTAAGCGGCTGCGGAATGCAGAGACTGCTGCTGCAGCCTCTGGTAGAGAATGTGTTTGTTCATGCCTTTCGTGATCAGACGGCTGACAAACGATTATCCATTCGAGCTTTCCGTCAGCATACTGACATGCATATTGAAATTGAAGACAATGGGTGTGGGATGGATGAAGATACGATCCGTCATATTATGGAGGATCGTTCCATCTTTGATCAGCATGGTGAACGGGAGAGCCTGGGCGTCCGCAATGTTACCCGGCGTATTTATCTTGTCCACGGCGAGCCGTACAGGTTGGATATCCGACGGCTTCAGCGAGGAACACTGATGCGGTTAATTTTACCTTGTGAAGCTTATCGGCTCATTAAAGGAGGTGCGGACGATGAATCAACTGCTTTTGGTTGAGGATGAACCTTTATTTAGAAAAGGTCTGGCAAAAATGATTGCCGGTTCCGGAACCAACTGGAACGTCTGCGGCGAAGCGGAGAATGGGCAGGAAGCAGAGAAGATGATAGCTGAACTTGTGCCTGATCTGGTAATCACGGATATTCGGATGCCGTTAATGAACGGCCTTGAGCTGCTAAAGCGTGTGAAAAGCAAATTCCCGGATATTGAGTTTATTATCATAACGGGCTTTCAGGATTTCGAATATGCTCAAACCGCACTTCGTTACGGCGCGCTCGACTTGTTGGTTAAGCCCTGCAGCAAAGTGGATGTTTATGAGGCGCTGGATAAAGTGTATGACCTTGTATTGGAGAAGCAGGCAAGGCTTAGAAAAGAGGAAACGGAGCATCAGCTGCTGCTGGAAAATACGTTAAGGGCGATCTTTCTGAGATCTCCTTATCAGTCGGAAGCGGTGGCTGAGCTGGAGCGGGGTTTGAATGAATGTAAGCTCATTGTGTTTCGAATTATCGACTACTATCCTTCCCATAAGCAATATACGAGGAGAGATGTGCCGTTACTGCAGTTTGCCGTCTTGAATATTATCAGTGAGCTGCTGGACACGTACGGGCTTGCCGGTAAGCTGCTGCTTATCGAATACGGCCGGTATGCCTTGCTGCTGTCTAATACGGCCGAGGAACAGGCTTTTTGTGATGCGGTATGCGAAACAGTCCCAAGGCTGCTCGGCTTATCCGTCTCAACGTATCATGCCGGCTTGGCTCGGAGCCTGACGCAGCTTGCCGATCTCTATGAAGCTGGTATGAAAGGAACGAGTATGTCCGTGCGTACGGACAATGGAATGGAATCGGAAAGCGTATTGCCGATGAATCGGGCGCGTCAGCAGCTGATCAGCGCGCAGATGGTCGCTTTTATCGGTTCCGGTCAAATGGATGCCTTAAAGCAGTATCTGGATCAGTTTATACAAGACGCTCATGGCATGTCTCTGGAAAATGGAAAAATGGAGGCATTATCGCTAAGCTTTGCGCTTCAGGACACGGCCCGTAAACAATTTGAACAGCTGTATGAGCCTCAAATCTTGACGGAACGAATCAGTAAACTGCATAAGTGCGGCAGCACTAACGAGGTAAATGGTTGGATGCAGACGGAGACAGAGCGTTTTTTCAATAACTTTACAACATGGCAGCAAAAATACAGCGAGAATGCCGTATTCAAGGCTGAGCGGTATATGGAGGAGCATTATTCTGAATCCCTTCCCTTACAGCAGGTAGCTTCGCATGTGCATTTGAATGCGTCCTATTTCAGCCATTTGTTCAAGAAAGAAACCGGCCGCAGCTTTATTGATTATTTAATCGAGCTGCGCATGGAGAAAGCAAAGCAACTGCTCTCCAATACGGATATGAAAATTACGGAAATATCGGGCAGGATCGGCTACGATTTACCTAATTATTTCGCCAAGCTGTTCAAACAGGCCACGGGTCTGTCCCCGAAAGATTATCGCAAGCTTTATCAGAGTTGAGTCGACGGTTGGTTCTTGTGAAAAAAACGTTTCATTTGTTTGTTTTCAGACAAATGAAGCGTTTTTTTTGTTGTCAGGATAAAAAGATGATCTAAAAATCGTATCTTTTTCCCCATAAATCGTAGATGTGGCTTCCTAACTATTTCCTTACAATTAGGGTTATGAAACAAACAACAAGTTAAGGAAGGTACGGTGAAATGAAGATGGTATGATAGACATTGTAAAGAATAGGGGGTAAACAATGTCTAATCCAATGAAAAGAATGGTCGTCCCGGTGCTGATTTCAGCAGCGTTGGTCGCTTCCGCAGTTGGCTGTACCGGCCGAACCGACAAGAAAGCTGAGAGTGAGACACCCAAGTCTAATAAGCGGGCCATGATTACGGCAACGATCTATGATCGTGGCAATATTCCTTCCAGTGAGGGCACGATTGAAAACAATAAAATCACGAAATGGATCAACGAATCGGGACCTGTAGATGTCAAGTTCATTGCTGTACCCCGGGCACAGTCAGAGCAAAAGCTGAGCACGTTATTCGCGGGCGGGGGAGCACCCGATCTGATTTTGGAATATGCGCCGCAGATTAAAAATCCATTGATCGACCAAAAGCAGCTGCGTCCGATTAGCGACATGATCGATAAGTACAGCACCGTATACAAAGCGCTTTTGCAAAAATATCCTTCACTGAAGAAAGCGGGAACAGGGGCAGATGGCCAGCTGTACCAGTTTGGACGAATTAATGAAACGATTCCGCAAAGGGGGTTGTTTATCCGTACGGATTGGTTGAAAAAGCTGAACCTGAAAATCCCAAAAACGACAGAGGAGCTTTACCAGACAGCAAAAGCCTTCGCAGAGCAAGATCCCGACGGAAACGGCAAGAAGGATACATACGGTATAGCCATGTCCTACAATTCGGGGAATATTCTGGATGAAATGTTTGGTGTCACTTACCCGGGCTTCATCGTGCAAAATAACGAGCTTATCCATGGCTGGGACCATATTAAAGCGGCAACGGAGTTCAAGAAAAAGCTTTACAGTGAAGGTTTGGTCGATAAGGACTACTTGAACGACAAGAATGGTTCAAAGGCGAAGCAGGATTTTCTGAAAGGTAAAACCGGGATCTACATGGAGCAATTTAATGTTCCGATTGTCTTTTATAACGACTATTATGTGAATTTGAAAAAAAATGTTCCGAATGCTGAAATTACGGTCATTCCGTATCCGGAAACTCCGGTAGGGCAGTTTAATCCTATATTTGTAAATCCGATCCAAATGACAGCTGTTGTCAACGCTCAAGTCAAAGACACGGAAGCGGTGATGAAATATGTTGATTTTGCCGCATCCGAAAAATTCATGAAAACCATGTATTACGGCTTTGAGGGCGTACACAGCAAATCGGAGCCAGGCAAATGTCCGCAGGTGATCAACCTGGATAAATGGAAAACCGAATTTAATTTCGGATCAGGAGATTTTGCTATGCTGGCTTCCCCGACATTAGCAGGCAAATGCTATTTTGGTACGGAAAAGCTTGATGCCCAGAATGAGCTTCAGAATCAGGTGAAAAAGATGTTTGAGGCGAATTCGTCCTTTATTCGTTTTGATCTACCGGTGGCGGGTCCGACGCACGCTGAACAAATGCCTCAGCTGCCGAAGGAGCTTCAGCAGATTTTGACCAATACGACGAAGCATGTCGGTGTCGGCGAAGGCGATATTTGGGTGAAGTCGATTTTGACGCCTGGCTATAGCCCCGAGCAAGCCAAACAGGATGCCATTGCAGCCTGGAACAAAGCCGGGGGCAAGCAGGTCGACGATTGGTACAAAAGCTTTTACGCCAACGATAAGGACAAAATGATTTTAACCCGGGATATCTACGATATTTTCAAAGAACAGCGTGCGCTTCAAAAGAAATAATATCAACGAATTAGATAAACAGGCGGTGGAAAATGAATGGGGACCGTACAGGCCAAAAACACTAAACAAGCTTTACGTTATTTAAACAAGAAAAAATATTTGTATCTACTTTTAGTCCCATGTGTGGTCTATTTTCTAATATTTAATTATTTTCCGATGTATGGTGTCATCATCGCTTTTAAAGATTTTAATTTTGCCAAAGGTATTGTTGGGAGTCCGTGGATCGGGTTAGAAAATTTCAGGTACATGTTCGGGCTGAGTGACTTTTACACGGTTTTTTGGAACTCGCTCTACCTTAGCATGCTGAGGCTGGTATTCGGTTTCCCGTTTCCGATCCTGTTAGCCATACTTTTAAATGAAATGCGAAATCGAACGTACCAGAGGGTTACACAAACGATTATCTACCTGCCCCACTTTATATCCTGGGTTGTCATTGGAGGTATCCTCGTCAATTTCTTGTCCCCTTCCTGGGGTATTGTAAATATTTTCCTCAAGCAAATTGGGATGGAGCCTGTGTTTTTTCTAGCGAATAATGATTATTTCCGACCTTTGGTCATTATTAGCAGTATTTGGAAGGAATCGGGTTGGGAAAGTATTCTTTATCTGGCTGCCATGATGAGTATCAATACGGAGTTATATGAGGCTGCCAGTATCGATGGTGCGAACCGATTGCAGAAAATGCAGTACGTCACGTTGCCCGGTATCAAATCAACAATCGTCATTTTGCTTATTTTGAGACTTGGACAGATCATGGGCAATGGCTTCGAGCAAATCTTTGTGCTCCAAAACCCTTTGAATCTGGGTGTATCCGAGGTATTTGAAACTTATGTGTATCGGGTGGGGTTACTTGGAGGCCGGTTTTCCTTTGGAACCACGGTGGGGTTGTTTACCTCAGTTATCGGGTTAATTTTCCTGCTGGCAAGCAACCAAATTGCAAAATGGCTTAAAGAAGACGGGATATGGTAAAGGGGGACAGATGTAGTGAGTATCCGATCATTGGGAGATAAACTGTTTGACGTTTTTAATTATGCTGTCGTTACTTTGTTCGCTTTGGCTTGTTTATTCCCGTTTTTTTATGTTGCCTCCTTTTCGGTGACACCTTACTCGGAATATTTGCAAAATCCATTAAAGCTCATCCCGAGCCAGATCGAGCTGTCCGCGTATAAACAGATCCTTCAGATGCCGCTAATGTGGACCGGATACAAGAATACGATCATCATCACGGTTGCCGGAGTGGCAATCAACATATTTTTGCTGATCATTTCAGCCTATCCGCTTTCCAAGAAGGATTTAAAGGGCAGGAATGTGATCATGGTATTAATCACATTTACGATGTTTTTCAATGGAGGCTTAATTCCGAATTTTTATCTGATTAAAACATTGGATATTTATAACACGCTCTGGGCGATGATTTTACCTGGTGCACTTGGAGCCTATAACCTCATTTTGATGAAAAACTTTGTCAGCTCTATCCCCGAAAGTCTGGAAGAATCAGCTTTTATTGACGGTGCTAATGAAATCAAGGTGCTGTTTCGGATCATCGTACCCTTGTCCAAGCCGGCAATAGCTACCTTTGTCATTTTTCATGCGGTAACTCAATGGAATACGTTTTTTTCCGCTATTATCTATACGTCGAAAAGAAGCCTTTGGCCGCTTATGCTGATCTTACGTGAAATGGTTGTTGATGATGGAGGCATTACCAAGGATGCAATGGATATGAACAATTCGGGGGTTACCGTCTTTACTATTAAAATGGCGATCATCATTTTTGCAACACTTCCGATTCTGCTCGTCTATCCCTTTTTGCAAAAGTATTTTATGAAGGGCGTACTGGTAGGCTCGATCAAGGGATAATGGCTTCATCCTCCAATCGATTAAGATCTGCAGCATGCTGCAGTTTTAATAAATGTACAATAAAAAGGAGATGTTTGTATTGAAAGGGTCCGTCAAAACGGTAGTAAGTTCCTCTGTGAGCATTGTGCTGCTTTCCTCCATCGTGGTGGCCTGCAGTCCAAATACGGATAAAAAAATGACTGATGCAGCAAGTCCAGCAGCAAGCACAACACCAAGCACAAGCACTGGGACACCAGCCCCAGCCAAGGCAGCACCTGCATCAATCAAAATGTTTAATAGGGTGAATGCAACTGTTGTAATTGAAAAAAATCCGGTCATAGCTGAAGTTG
This sequence comes from Paenibacillus sp. 1_12, assembly GCF_900114475.1. Taxonomy (GTDB): domain Bacteria; phylum Bacillota; class Bacilli; order Paenibacillales; family NBRC-103111; genus Paenibacillus_S. The sequence goes on from NZ_FOTE01000004.1 coordinate 324,078, forward strand.
AAAAACTGGCGAATGTAAAATTGGATGTTGAAGCACCTCCTATCAATAACTATGTGGATAAGCTGCAAGTGCTTATGGCCTCAGGAGACTTGCCGGACCTCATATACAACTGGGGTGGCGCAGATGCCAATATGGAAAAATGGGCTCAAAATGGTCTTCTTGCATCTTTGGACGATAAAATTAAAAATTATCCGAATCTAACGAAAAATATTACCAAAGAAATGTGGGATGGGGTCAAATCCGTTAATGATGGAAAAACCTATATCATTCCAAGAACCAATGTAGTCAACCACTGGGGCTATATGATCAACCAGCAATGGCTGAACAAGCTTAATCTCAAAGCTCCAACGACGCTCGATGAATTCACTAATGTGTGCAAAGCCTTTACGAATAACGATCCTGACGGAAACGGAAAGCCGGATACGTATTGCCTAAGCTTTTCTAATCCTACACTTGGCGCCAATTCGATCTGGAATGCTTCTAATTTCCTTGCCTCCGCATTTGATCTTCCCATCGTGAATGGAGCCAAGGATACGGACGGAACGTATAAAATAAGGGAAAAAATGTCGGGCTATATTCCTTTTCTGACCTATCTGAAGCAGCTAAATGATGAGAAGCTGATTGATCCCGAGTTCCTGATTAACAAGATCTATGTGGATCAGGAAAAAATGAATCAGAACCGGGTCGGTATTATCTACGCACATCAATATGCGGTTATGGCCAACCTGGCAAAGGATAAGGAATCAGATGTAAAATACACTTATCAACCTGTATTAAAGGACAGTAAGGGCGTTGCCAACGATTGGGTCACACCTGCCACATGGGGCGGCTGGATGATAGCCAAAAATTCGAAAAATATCGACAGCGTGCTGAAGTTCCTGGATTGGGGCAATACAACAGAAGCCAATACCTTGTTCCAGCTTGGGATCAAAGGTGTGACTTACGACAATTATGATCCAGCTACCAAGAATATAACGCGGACTGCCGATCAGGCTGCGAAGCTTGCTGCAGTGACAAGCACTTACATGACAGTTGCTAACGCCATCGATGGAAACGCTGCCATTATCGAAGGTGCAGATACATTAGACAGACTTAATGCTTACAAGTCGCAGTTGGATGGTGCATTAAAGCAGATGACCGTTATCAATGTTCCTGCCGTAAGGTCTCCCAAAATTCTCAATCTGAACAGCACGATTCCAGATATGGTCAAGAAAAAAGACGATCAGGAGCTGAAGTATATCATGGGCGCGATTACGCTGCAGCAGTTCAAGGACTTCCTTGAGAAGGAATGGAATCCAGCAACAGCCGAAGCTGAAAAAGAATACGTAGACTATATGAATAAGGCAGGTAAATAAACACAGGTAAATACACCAGGAAGTAAAAAGTGTAGAGGTGATATAGGGGATATTCCGTGTATCACCTTTTTACATAAATTGATTAAGGATGGTGATAAATAATGGTAAAAGGTAAGGCTCGCAGTATGGCTCGTGGTATTTTGTGTTTTCTGATTGTACTCAGTATGTTTTTTTCAAGCATTCCGTTTGTCAAAACCGGTGGCATTCAGACAGCGTATGCGGCTAATTCGAGTGTAACCCAGAGCGGAAATGTATGGACGCTTGAAAATGATGTGATGAAGTCGGTCGTATCCTTTGCAAGCGGAAGTATTCAAATGACAAGCTATTACAACAAGGAGGCCAGCAAAGAGTATCTCACTGGAAGTGGAAGCCAATATTTGTTTTATTATAACTACGGCGGAAGCGACCTTTATGCCAATGACGGTGGTTGGACGTTAGGCACCGCAACGATTACGGACATCAGCAAATTCGGCACCAACTGGGGCAAGCTGCTTACGATTCCGGTAACCAGAACCTCTCCGCAAAATGTGACTATTAACCTGAAATTCGAAATTTATAATGGCAAATCCGGTTTGAAGTACAGCAATTCCATTAAAAATAATGCCACTTCCGAGAAGACAATTACGAACTCGGATATCATCTCGCTGAACCTGCCTAATGACGCGCACACGCTTTATTATGTACCGAATATGGCCTGGTACAGCACGTCGGGTTCACTTGCTCCGAATACGGGAAGAAATGCAATAACGGTATATAATTCGGGTGATGGATGGGGCCTTCAGCCGGAAATGAACTGGAAAACGGAAGGAGCTCCGAATCGGCTGCCCTTTGCCAGCATCAACGCGTGGAGCGGTATCACCAATGTCAAAATATCTACGAATACCGAAGCCGTACAACTAGTGTTGTTCCCAAATGAAGAATTTGAGTACATTTCTGTCAACATGACCGTTTTCAAGGGTGATGTTATTGATGGGAAAATGGCTGTAGAAGAGCACTTAAGAAAAAGGTTTAAATATCATGATGTCACCTCCTTATTCACAACGAATGACTGGGACTACATAGGCCAGCGTACGGATGCATTTTTTAGAAATACGGTAGTGCCAAAAGCTGCCCAGGCAGGTTTGGATATGGTAATGATCGACGATTCATGGAATACGACCAGAGATACCACGACAGCGAAGACCAGCTTTACCAGCAATTTGGCAGCACTGACCGATACTATTGTAGGTCAAGGTCTGCGATTCGGATTGTGGTTCAGTATGACTGGTGATGACCACAATAAGGGAAGGGATTTGGCTGATCCTGCCAATATCGAATTCAAGAGAAGCCAAGTTGAGGATATCATGATCCCTCAGTATCATCTATCCCATCAAATGATTGATTTGACCGAATTTTGGCCCAATACGGCGGCGACCTCAACCTCGCATCCAAGCGACAGCATTTATCGTAAAAATGTATTGGTGAGAAACTTTATGAATGATCTGGTTTCACGGCATCCCGACTTTATTGGCAAGCTAACCAGCGAAGTGGATATTTATCCTACGCAAGGTGACCGAAACAACGGGCTGCTGCATATCTCGGATAACGGATTTTTGTCAGCCAATGGCGGGGTCGGCTCAAGTATGAAAATCGGTATGGACAGCTTCGGCTATTTACCGATGAATTCCGTTTATTACGGAGGCAATCCGTCAGGTAAAGTGGAGGACTACTATTCCTATATGATGGCAAGGGTGATCAAGTTCAATACGGACCCTTCAAGCTGGACCAATGCAGGCATGGATTCATTGAAAAAGTTCAACAATTGGAGGAAAAGTCCGAGAATCAAGGCATTGACTGAACAAACGACCAGACCGCTGTATGCGGGTCCGGATTTCGATACTTCGGGCTCCTACGCATGGATGTATGCGACTGAGGATAAAAGCAAAGCGCTGGTCATTGCTACAGCAGCGAATGTAACGGCTGTTCCAGACGATCTGACCCTTAATCTTAGATGGCTCGACAGTAATAAGACTTACCTGGTTGAGGATATCACGATGAACGATAGCGGTGTCAGCTCATACAGTTATAAAGGGAAATTTACAGGCAGCCAGTTAAAATCGCCTGGGCTTCCCGTGAACCTGGCTGACAACACATCCAAGGGCAAGGCGTTCTGGATACAGGAGGATAATTCAACTGCCATGCAGGTGTTGTATGCAGATGAAAAGATTGCATCCTTCACGCAAACTGCAGGTACTTCGAGCCTGACGGTTAATGTTACCGGAACGGCAGGTACAATCGGCAAGGTGGTTGTATTTGACCGGACAGCTAATAAAACCATTACCAGCGACGTTACCATTGGTACAGGTGGAACCGGCAGCGTTACCATCGGTTCCGGCATTTTGCTTGAAGCGGAAAGTTTGACGGCGGCGGTATCGCCAGGATCGAACGTTGCGAATGGAGCTGACACGGCTGCCAGCAATGGTTCACTGAGCTATGGGAATCTGAATGGAGTCGGCGACTGGGTTCAATACACAGCAACCGTGCCAAGCCCAGGGACTTATAATGTAAAGGTTCAGGTTAAGAAGCATCCCAGCCGAGGTACGGCACAGCTGTATATTGACGGTGTAGCACAGGGATCTCCTATAGATGAATATCAGAGCGCTCAAGGATATGTAGAGGTTGATCTTGGCAATATCGCATTTACAACAGCCGGTAGTAAACTATTCAAATTCCAGATCACAGGGAAAAATGCCAGCAGCAGCTCTTACATTTTGGCTACGGATACGATAAGGCTTACCTATAAATCGCCTGATGTGATTTTGCCGCCAGCGGTCCCGGAAGCAGTCAAGTTTGAAGCGGAAAGTCTTACGACAACGGCATCATCAGGAGCAACGCAAACCTATGGAGCGGATTCAGCTGCCAGCAATGGCGGGTTGAACTATGCTAATGCTAACGCCGTAGGAGGCTGGGTACAATATACAGTGAATGTGCCTGCATCGGGTACTTACCGGGTGAGAGTACAGGTCAAAAAACATCCTGACAGGGGGACGGCACAGCTGTATATTGACGGCACTGCTCAAGGATCGCCGATTGATGAATATCAAAGCGCGCAGGGCTATGTTACCGTAGATCTCGGCAATGTGACGTTCGGTTCAGCAGGAAACAAGCAGTTCAAATTTCAGGTGACAGGCAAGAATGCCAGCAGCAGCTCCTATACGCTCGCCACTGATTATATTTCACTTACTAAGGAGCCGCTTAATTATGAGTTTGAGAGTTTAACCACAACCGTTTCTGCAGGAGATACTACGGCAAATGGCAGCGATACCGCAGCCAGCGGTGGTGCATTAAGCTACGGTAACTTTAACGCGGTGGGCGACTGGATGGAGTACACGGTCAATGTTCCAATTGCCGGAACCTACACGTTAAGCGCACGAGTTAAAAAGCATCCCGACCGCGGTACGGCACAATTGTATATTGACGGTATTGTGCAGGGGAATCCAGTTGACCAGTATCAAAGCACACCGGGCTATACGGTAGTTGGGCTTGGCAATGTTACCTTTAGTTCGGCAGGAAACAAGCAATTTAAATTTCAAATCACAGGAAAAGATCCAAGCAGCGGGAATTTTACTTTGGCAAATGATAAATTAATACTTACCAGAGTGAATTGAACGTTTACTTGCTGTAGTAAGAAGTCAAGAACCTTTGTTCCACTTCATGAGGTGGAGCATGGGTTCTTTTTTCTGTGCAATCCGATTCACATCATCCTAATTTCAACCTAAGATCGAAGGATTGCCACCTCGGCAAAATTCCGCATATCCCTTACGATTAAGTGGTCAAGATGATCACCAGATTGAAAGGGGAATATTCGAATGAAATTTACTAAAAAAATGTCTAAAGCAGGGGTAGCGTTACTGCTTGCTGCTTCCATGGCTGCTTGCAGCAGCGGAGCTACTCCGGCTGCGGAACCAGCAAAGGCAGCGGGTGCCGATACGAAGAGCGATGCCAAGACGGACAAACCCGTTGAGCTTACCTTTTGGTCCCTAGGGACGAACGGCTATGAGAAGCTGGCAGAGGAATATAAAACGGTGAAGCCTAACGTCACGATCAAAATTCAAAACACAGCCGATCAAACGGCTCATCACAATAATATGCTGACTGCGCTGTCCGCGAACAAGGGAGCACCGGATATTTTCATGGTCGAGATTGCTTTCCTGGAAAAATTCATGGAGGCGAAGGATAAATTTAATAATCTGAATGATCTGGGAGCCGGCAGCTTGAAAGGAAATTATCTCGACTGGAAATGGAAGCAAGCTTCCTCCACAGACGGTAAATTCCAGCTTGGTTTGCCGACAGACGTAGGCCCGACTGTCGTTTATTATCGTACGGATTTGCTGGAGCAAGCGGGTATCGCAAGCAAGCCGGAGGAGTTTTATAAGGAAATTGCGACTTGGGACAAATTTGCCGAAACGGCAAACAAGTTCAAACAAAAAACAGGCAAAACGTTTGTAGATATGCCGGGATTGCTGTTTAACGGCGTACGCGATCAAGGCAATGAAATCTTCTATAACAATAATGATGAATTCATTGGCGATAAAAACCCGCAAGTCAAAAAAGCTTATGACTTTACGGTAAAAGGAATTAAAGAAGGTTGGGTAGGCAAGAACGTACTCTGGACACCGGAATGGGCAAAAGATACGAATGATGGAGGATTTGCTGTCATGCTTGCACCCGCTTGGATGAGCGGCGTTATTAAAGGAAATGCCAAGGATGCAACGGGCAAATGGATGATTACGCAGATGCCAGAAGGTGCAGGCAACTGGGGCGGTTCATTCCTGAGCATTCCGAAGGAATCGAAAAATGCGAAGGAAGCTTACGAATTTATATCGTGGATGGACAGCAAGGATGGACAGCTCAAATCGTATATCTCGAATGGTTTGATGCCTTCGATTCCAGCAGTTTATGAAGAAGCCAAGTTTAAAGAGCTTAAAGATCCTTTCTACAACAACCAAGCCATTTCTGTTGAGTTTGCCAAAGCTACGAAAAGTGTCAAGCCCATCCGCTACGGCAAGCTGCATGACGCAACAGACAGCATTATCAAAGAAAGCTTAAGCAATGTCCAGCAAAAAGGCGGAGATCCGCAGGCAGAGTGGGATAGCGCGATCAAAAAGATCAAAGAGCTGAATAAACGCAGTTAGTCAACGGAGCGATGAAACGAATATCTGAATGGCGCAGGTTCACCGTTTAGGGTAAACCTGCCGCCCATACAGATAGATCAATATTTATATCAAAATACTAGGGAACAACAGCGATCGGAGCAACACTCTGACCGCATAGCGGTATGTATTCACCGCCCCTTTAGGAGTGATCAAATGAGTATTAATGCAGCCGCATCCACCGCTGCAGTGCCTTCACGTCCTTGGCTCACTGAGCGACGAAGAAGCCGATTGGCGGCTTACCTGTTTATATCACCGTTCTTTTTACTATTTGCCGTATTTGGGATTTATCCGATATTTTTCACTTTTTATTTGTCCATGTACAAATGGAACGGCATGGGGGAAATGAAGTTCGTTGGGCTGAAAAATTTTGAGCTTGTTTTGACGGACCCAACCTTTTGGACCTCAGTGGGCAATACGTTTATTATGGCTGGGCTGGGTACGATTCCACAGCTCATTCTTGCACTCATCTTGGCTGTGGCATTGAATTCAGCCTTTATTAAAGGAACAAAGCTGCTGAGAGCTATTTATTTTTTACCAAATGTGACTTCGATCGTTGCGGTTACGATGATTTTTAGCGCAGCGTTTGCTAATAAAGGCATGGCCAACTATCTGATTTCCTTAATCGATATGGGACCTTACGCTTGGAATATTCAGAACTGGCCGCTCAAGACGGCAATTGCGACGATGGTGATTTGGCGCTGGACCGGCTATAACGCGATTATTTTTCTGGCGGGCCTTCAAAGCATACCCGGAGATTTATATGAAGCTGCACGAATTGATGGGGCCAACCGGCGTCAATTGTTCACACACATTACGATTCCGCTGTTAAAACCGTTTATTTTATTCACCGTTCTGATTTCAACGATAGGCAGCATTCAGCTGTTTACCGAGCCTTATGTATTTTTAAGTCAGGGAGGATCAGGATCGACCCGCTCAGAAGGCATTACGATGGTCATCTATTTGTATACGGAAGCTTTCCGTAATTCGTTCTTTGGCACTGCGGCTGCAACGGCTGTCATATTATTCATGTTCACTGTTATATTTTCACTGTTGAATACATGGCTGTCCAAACGGATGGGAGGGGAAGCATAATGCCGGTAGGGGAAAAACAAAACATCATTTCACGGATTATTATTTATATCCTGCTCGCAGCAGGCGCGTTCGTATCGGCATATCCCTTTTATTGGATGCTGGTTATTTCCACCCGAACGAGAGATGCGGTATATCAAATTCCTCCTGCTATATGGCCAGGACCTGAGCTGGTCGCCAATTTCTCGCATGCACTGGAACGAATTATTTTCTTCCGAGCGCTGTGGAATTCGTTTATTGTATCAGGTGCGACAACGGTTTCCGTGTTGTTCTTTTGTTCGCTGGCCGGCTTTGCTTTTGCCAAATTCGAATTCCCTGGTAAAAAGCTGCTGTTCGTGCTTGTGCTCGGAACGCTGCTTGTTCCCCAACAGCTGAGCGTATTGCCCAATTATATTCTAATGGCAAAGCTGTCGTGGATAGATTCATATAAGGCGATTATTGTGCCCAGCATGGTTTCGGCCTTTGGTATTTTTTGGATGCGTCAATATATTACAGCCAGTGTTCATACAGAGCTTCTGGAAGCGAGCCGGATCGATGGCAGCGGTTATTTCAATACGTATTGGCGGATCGTCCTGCCAATCATCGTGCCTGCTTTGGCGACACTCGGAATTTTCACTTTTTTAAATACGTGGAACGACTTTTTCTGGCCGTTGGTTGTGTTGAAGAATAATGAAAATTTCACGATTCAGATTGCTCTTCAGCAGTTGTTCAGTCGGAATGATTCGATTGATTACGGCATGATCATGTCGGCTACTTTCTTCGCAACACTTCCTTTATTAATCGTATTTGCGTTATTTAGCCGCTGGTTTATTTCGGGTTTAACCTCAGGTGCTGTAAAAAGCTGAATTATTTACAAGCGGCGCAGCAGGATAATCCACCTTCCAGTGAGAATGTGTAAGTACTGTATGCAACAAATCTGGAGGCTTGGTTATGTCGCTGCGCCATAAAATTATGCTGGGCGTTATCTTGCTTGTGTTTATTCCGATTATTCTGATGGGCAGCGTTACCTATAAACTGTTTTCTGGCGCTATTGAAAAGCAAACGGAGGATTTTTACGCTAACAGCCTGCTGGAGACGGACCGCAAAATCCAATATGCGCTGAATGAAATGAATGTAATCTCCGACCTGAGTATTACCCAGCAGGTTATACAGCAATTTTTGAAACGCAAGTATACTGGAGAGCTTCGGGATAGTGAAGGAGCCGACAGTCGTGAATTACTTAGCAAGCTGAATAATCTGCTATTATCCCATCCGAGAATAACGTCTTTGACTTTATATAATCAAAATGAGCTCGTTCACAGCTCTAAAGCGGCCGCGGCCGCTAGCTATGAAATGCTGAAGCAGCAGCCCTGGTATGGGCAGATGAGAGCTTTAAAGGGACGGCCTTTATGGCTCGGTCCTTATGAAAATGCAGCAGCTACCGACCAGCAGCTTACCCATGTACGTACGATTAAGGATTATTATTCGCTGGAGGATATTGGAACCCTCGTGCTAACCGTAAAGACCGATGCGGTCGATCATGTGTTCTGGGAAGCAGGTACGATCAAGGAAGGCGAAATGATGGTTGTGAACCGTCAGGGACTGGTGCTGTTCAGTAAGTCAGGCCAGCATCTGGGGAAGCAAATCTCCTTTCCCTTTTTGCAGTCCAAGGAGGAGCGTCACGCTTATGTGGACACTTATGAAGGGGAACAAACCTTTATCACCTATTATCCTTCACAAATTACGGGCTGGTATTTAGTCGCTCTGACACCACTTAATCAAATGTATGCGGAAACTTCAGGAATCCGTAATCTGGCGCTGGGTTTGCTTGTTTTTGCTCTGTTGAGTGTGATTTTATTTGATGTCCTGTTCATCCGCAAGCTGGTTCATTCGATCATTTCGGTTGTGAAAGCGCTGCGATTGGCAGAGTCAGGCAAATTTACGGTGGTCAAGCTGGGCAGTGAAGTGTACCGGGATGAATCAGGATTACTGGTTCGGGGCTTTAACCGGATGAGCGGTCAAATTCAGGAGTTGATTCGGAGGGTCGAGGTGGAGCAGCAGAGGAAGAAAGAAGCGGAGATGCAGGCACTTGTGGCGCAGATCAATCCGCATTTTATTTACAACTCTCTGGAAACGATCAATTCGATGGCTGTGCTTCAAGGGAATAAGGAAATCAGCAGATTGGTGATTTCGCTCGGAAAGCTGCTGCGGATCAGTATCAGCGAAACCCAGGAACTCGTTCCGATTGCTACCGAGCTTGAGCATGTTAAGCATTACTTGTTTATACAGACGTGCCGCTTTGGCGATAAGCTTAACTATGAAATGGAACTGCCGGAAGCATGGAAAAGGCACTTGACGTTAAAGCTTATCGTCCAGCCTATTGTGGAAAATGCACTGTATCACGGAATAGAGCCGATGCAGGAAAAAGGCATAATTCGAATCCGTGTCATGGAGGTAGGGAACGATCTCGTCGTGGAGGTTGCGGATAACGGACACGGTATTGAACCAAGTAGGTTGGAGGAGCTTTTTGCGGGACGGCAGCAGAGTGCAGACAAGGCCAGGCACCGCGGCGTAGGCATGAAAAATGTGCATGATCGTCTGCGGATTCGTTTTGGTGGCAGCTACGGCATTATGGTCTGCTCGACCAGCGGCGAAGGCACGATTGTACGGATTCGGATGCCGCGAACATTAGCTGACAGCCAGGGAGGTGGGAGCCTATGAACAAGCGGATTTGCAAGTTGTCGGGCAGCTTGCTGACGTTTAGACGGTCTGTCGGTGAATGGTGCAAGGGGCTTAATGTCACGAGGGCTAACAGGCAGTTGGGCATTCCATTTCAGAAGGATACACCTGTTGATAAAGAACGTTTTGGACAGTGGAACCTCTCTCCTGCGACTGGGAGGCTGCGCATTGTCCTCACTGGCTTGTTGGTAAGCATTTTGGTCGTCATAGGCGTGGGGTGTGCCTTGGAATCACAGCCTAAGGCGACAGAAAAGATCAAGCTGAGCTTTCGCCATGTCTGGATACAGGAGCACAACGCGCAGATGTTAAAAATCGTATCTGAGGTGATTAAGCAATTCGAGCTGGATCATCCGAACGTGCGGATTGATTTTGAAGGCTTGGATCAAACGGTTCACCGCGAGCAGCGTTTGAAGAGTGAGATGGTGACCGGCAATATTCCGGATATTTTCGTACTATTCAGCGGCGCCGAAATAGAGCCATACGCACGGGCAGGTCGGCTAATGGATTTGACTGATTTTCTGAAAGAGAATCGTATGGATAACGGCTTTTACGATCTAAGCCTTTGGAGGTTCGGCAGTGGAGTCTACGGTCTTCCCATCGAAGGTTTTGCCGAGCCGGTTTATTATAACAAGCAGTTGTTTGCCGAGTTGGGTCTATCTGTTCCGACAAACTGGGAGCAGCTCGTGCAGGTGATCAACAAGCTGAAGTCAGCGGGGTTGGTTCCCTTTTCACTTGGGAATCAGGAACGTTGGCCGGGGGCGATGCATTATCATTATTTCCTGCAGCGTTTTGCTGGTTCCGCACCGATAGACCAGATTGTGAAAGGGAAAGGGAGTTTCATTAATGCTGATTATGAGCAGGCGACGCAGCGATTTATTGAATTCGCCAAGCTGAATCCGTTCCCGACGTTGTCAGAAACGCGCAGTATTGCTTATGCGGAGAAGCTGTTTTTGGAAGGCAAGGCCGGGATGTTCCTAAACGGCAGTTGGGAGCTTAATTTATTTCAGGGAGAGCAGTCTACGCCGGGGTTCGCTGACAAGGTGGGTGTGTTCAATTTCCCTGTACTATCGGGAACTAAGGAGGCGTCCGTTGGTCTTGCTAGCGGATATACCTTTGGTCTTGGACTATCTGCTAATCTGGAGGGCGAACACCGTAAGGCAGCGCTTGATTTGATTAAAGCGATTTATGCCCCGGATGTGCAGCGGCGAATTGTATATGAGAGCTTCCGGCTGCCTGCCATGAAAATAGCGGTAGATTATGGTCGGACCGGACCGGTATTCAAACAAATTATCGATTTGCTGGAGACTTCGCCTTCTGCCTTTGTTCCGTATGATAATGCGCTGCCACCTGCTTTGCAAGAGCCTTTCTTTCAGGTTGCCGAGCAGCTGATTGCTGGTAATGTGTCGGCGCAGGAAGCGCTGCAAAGGCTGGAAATCCAGCTGCAGCAGTATTATGAGCTTGTTGGCCAATAGCCATTATGAGCATATAGGGTAATCGTCGATATAGAAACAGTAACCTACGTTTGTTAAGAGGAGGTGTTTTCCATTGTCCAGAATCTATAAGGTTATTCTTGTTGACGACGAGCCCATAATCCTCCGCAGCTTGAAAGTGGCTTTGCCTTGGGAGGACATGCAGATGCAAATCGTGGGAGAAGCGTCGAACGGTGAGCAGGGTCTGAAGCTGATTCAAGCCCACAAGCCAGATATTGTGATCAGTGACATTCGTATGCCGGTTATGGATGGGATTTCGATGATGAAGGAGGCCTTGCATCAGCAGTCCTCATTAGTTTTCGTCCTACTAAGTGGATATGGGGAATTTGAATACGCCAGAGAAGCGCTCCGTTATGGCGCCTCGGATTACTTGCTTAAGCCTGTCGATCATGAAGAGCTTGAGGCTGTCATGCGAGAGGCAAGGAAAAGATTGGAGCAGGAGGCTGAGCTCCAATCTGAAAAGGATTATTTGACACGTTCAGCGCAGGCTTTGTCCAGCTTGCTCAGGGAACGGCTGATCAGCAGTATGCTTGAGGGGAATAACAAGCCGTATAATCCGACCTATTGGCTGCAGGGCTGGGATTTGGAGCATCCTTATGTGATGCTTATTGTTGGATTTGATGATACGCTGGAAGTGAATCGCTGGAGCCAGGAGGACCGCAAATTGTGGTTTTTTGCGGTCGGCAACGTGTTGGGCGAATATGGGGGCAAGCGCGGCGCTTTAACGGTATTTCCTTTTCGAAGCGGGGAGTGGGTTTTGCTGCTGCAAAACGGCAATATGGAGGAAGCGGAGCAAACCGCACGCGAAATCATCACGCTAGTGAAAATATGTACGAAGCTTTCGTGCTCGGTCGGGATCAGTAGGCAGCATTCGGGATTGGATGCGTTGTTTGCATGTTATCGCAGCGCACAGCAGGCGCTGTTAGCCCGATTTACCGGAGGACGGGAGCGAGTGTACGCCGATACTGGCGACACCACCACAGCCTCAGCATGGTTGCAGGAAGCGGGAGCAGGTAGTGCTTCTGCTGATCGGTCAGCTTCGGCTGCGCTGCTGTACTGGGAGCAGCGTTTGACGGAAGCTATTGCTGGCTTTGATCGGAGCAGAGTTTCACTGCTGCTGGAAGAGCTGATTAATGAGCTTCGCAATATGGGAAAAGGGCAGGCGGACGCAGCAGCGATGATGATAGAACTCGTTGTTGGGGTCTCTCGGAGGTTGAGCGATTTGAGCGAGGAGCCCTTGACGGCCGTCAAGGAATTAATTTCCCATATTCCACTCTGCGGTACACTGGATGAGTTGGAGCTGCTGCTAAGACATGCTTTGCTGGAATACACAGGACGAACCCTACGGGCGTCCGCTCGTGAGGATGAAGTTCGTACGATCCAGAAAGCCATTGATTATATATCTGGGCGGTTTCATCATGATTTGAGTATAGATGAAGTTTCCGAGTTTATCGGATTGAGCTGCAGTCACTTCTGCGTTCTGTTCAAGAAGGAGAGCGGGGTTACATTTCTCGAATATGTGACCAAGTTGCGGATTGAGCGAGCCTGCTCGATCCTGCGCAATACCGACGTCAAGGTGTACCAGATCGCGCCTTTGGTAGGCTATCAGGATGCCAAATATTTTACACAGGTGTTTCGTAAAATGATTGGCATGACGCCATCCGAATATCGAGCAACGGTTCAGGTGGAAATAGAACATTAAATAAAGCAATGAAGTCTGCTGTCCAGACGAAAGGAATATTGATTCATGTCCAAATCCGATCATATGCTGTCCATATTGTGGATGCTAAAAGCAGGTGAACGAATAACCGCCAGACAACTGGCGGATACATTAGAGATTCATATCCGGACGGTATACCGTTATATCGATGCCTTGTGCGCGAGCGGTGTACCGATTATTGCTGATTCCGGGCATAATGGTGGTTACAGCCTGCTCCACGAATTTAATGAAGCTCCGCTGGTGTTTGATACCCATGAACAAAAAGCCCTGACACAGGCGGCAATGTTCGCGCAGCAGGCAGGGTATCCGTTCGATGATGTTTTAAATCGGGCCATTGCCAAACTCAAGCTGTACACCAATGAGGACCAATTACGAACACTTAGTCGTCACGAAGTGGGTTTTGATGTCATTGGATCGATCTCAGATCCGGCCTTGAAGCCAGTTCTGCAAGAGCTTGAGATGTCGGTTGCCCATGAATATCGACTTCTTATGGACTATCGGACAGGTAACGATACCTCCTCCAAACATCGTCAACTTGACCCCTATGGTCTTGTGAACTGGTTAGGTAAGTGGTATATCATCGGGTATTGCCATCTGCGGTCAGATATTCGCAGCTTTCGAGTAGACCGGATCCTGAATTTATCACGTACAGCAGAAGTATTCAAAAGGCCACCACAGTTCTCGGCAAGCCAATTTTTTCTGAAAAACCTGCTGCCTGACCCCGAACAGAAGGACAAGCTCATTTCCGTGAAAATCCATGGAAAGCCGCAGGCCATTAATGACCTATGTGCACATTGGCTGCTTGGGCATATGCTGGTTGAGCGTACCGACGACCAGGCTCATTTTAAGCTTCATGAACAGGCGATAGTAACACATGCGGCCCACTTTTTAATTCCCTACGGGAAATCGATTCAGGTACTGGAACCCCCGATCCTCAAGGAGAAATTAATGGCGATCGCAGCGGATTTACTGAATTATTATCAAAGCTAGCAAGCTGGATTACGAATTCAACATTTTTTGGAGCACAGCAATATCTAGTTTTCTGTCAAATTTAATGCCAACTTCCTTGAAATAAGCAGCCTGGGTGTACCCATGCTTGTTAAATAGTCCCATGCTGCTGTCATTCTCGATGCAGATCGTTGCTACCAAGCTGTGGAATCCTTCGGAGCGGGCAATGTCTTCAATAAAATGCAGCGCTTTACTGCCGATACCTTGACCTACAAATGCCGGATTCAAATAAATCGTAACCTCACCAGTAATATCATAGGCTTGCTTGTTTTTATGCTGGGTGATGAGCACATAGCCTTTGACAAGCTGATCCTCCAAAATAGCAAAGGAGCGAAAACGGGGGTTGGGGTGTATGACCATAGCTCTCATTTGGTCTAGTGTAAGCAGCTCGGTATTAAAGGAAACGGTCGTATTAGCGACGAAATAATTGTAAATTTCCATAATCTCTCTCAAATGTTCTTCTGCGATAGGAGTGAATAATAATTGCCGCATAATGGGATTCCCTCCGAAATCTAAAATTCACCCCAGGAATTCGAACTTGGAGTGTTATTATTTGGAATCATGATAACTTCACTGACCATAAATGTCAGTCAAGATCGGTTATACTTGTGACAAGAAAGCATTGAAATGGACAGTAGCTGATATGAGGTTACTGCAATTTCAAGTAAGGGACAATGCCTTATTCAAATGATGAGAGAGGGTGCAGGATGAATGAAACATCATGCTATACAATTATACGACTATCATGTTTGGGCGAATGCGAAGCTGATTAATCATTTACAAGAGCTGCCAGGAGAGCTGTATGACAAGGAGGTACAAAGTGTCTTTCCTTCTGTGTCTGTGGTGATGGGTCATATTTATTTGATGGATACGACATGGCTGGGTGTTATGCGAAATGACAGCTTTGAGGAAATCGTTGCCGTCCTTACTCCGCTTAGGGAATCAATCAAGAACAAAAGCCTCTTGGATATGAAAGAGATGTATCTCAATATGACTGAACAATACCGAGCTTTTTTTGCCCGGCAGGAGGATTTGGACAAGCTGATGACCTGTGAGCATCCAACGTACGGCAAGCTGAATGTCCCGATGGTACAATTGGTCCAGCATGTCGTCAATCATGGAACGTATCATCGGGGAAATATAACAGCGATGCTGCGGCAGTTAGGCTTTGAGGGCGTTCCCACGGATTATATTTTTTACTTGTATGCAGCTCAAGCCAATCTATAATGGTCATCATGCAGCTCAGTTTGTGTTGAATTTATCATGTACGCGCATAGGCTCTATTATGAAAATATGAAATATGGTCAAAAAGTGATTCGCCGTCTTTGGGAATCTTACTGTCAGGCTCCGAAATTAGATACAAGGCTTGGTATTTCTCTGGAACCCATATATAGGTGTGAACATAGCTGGTCACAGTAAAGCCGTACTGCTGCCAAAAGTGAAGACGTTGTAAATTGGTTGGATTATCTTCGGACTCAATTTCAATAACGACACCTGTGCTATGCAGCTCGATTTGAGACCACTTGATAATGTAATCCAAAAACAATTTTCCTGTACCTTGACAGCGACTTTTCTCGCGAACTGCCAAATAATCGATGAGCAACCCATCGATCCCTTCCAGCTTCCCAGTTAATGCCATGGCGATGACTTGATTCTGATCGCTGGCGATATGCAGCTGGCATAGCTTTCTCTCGATGGAGCGGCGAATTATCATTTTGGTTTTACTCTTGCTGGGCTCAAAGGCTTGTCTGTAAATAGGGGCTGCCTGCTTCCAAATCTGTTCATCCCAATAATCGATTGTTTGATATTCCATTCGTATTCGACCTCCGACATCTATCATAGCAGAATATACGTATGGAACCAAAATGCACATCGTAGGGAGTAACGAATGAAATCCACATTGGTTTCAGCATTTTGATGGGCTGTCTTGTAGTCTAATCGAAACTAGAAGGCAGCCCATTTCATTGTGACAGCTGAAGACGAATTATGACCCTATCAACCTTCGCACTATGATTACTGAAATAAACTCGTGGATAAATAGCGTTCACCGGAATCGGGAAGTAAGGTTACAATGGTTTTGCCTATATGGTCAGGACGTCTGGCGATCTGGGTAGCGGCATAAACCGCGGCTCCGGAAGAAATTCCAACCACCAGACCTTCCGTTTTTGCCAATAAGCGTGCGGTTTCAAACGCATCGTCACTCTCCACCTTAACGATCTCATCAATAACCGATGGATTATAAATAGAGGGGACGAACCCGGCGCCAAGGCCTTGGAGCTTATGCATACCCCTAGTCCCGCCTGATAGAACAGGGGAATCAAAAGGCTCGACTGCGATGATTTGCACGGATGGTTTTCTTGACTTGAGCACTTCGCCAACACCTGTAATCGTCCCTCCTGTCCCCACTCCACAGACAAAAATATCCACCGAACCCTCTGTATCTCTCCATATTTCCTCTGCAGTTGTAGCACGATGAATTTGTGGATTTGCCGGATTGTCAAATTGCTGAGGCATGAAGGAATCCGGTATTGCAGCTGCCAACTCTGTCGCTTTTCGCATCGCTCCGGGCATACCCTCAGATCCTGGTGTCAACACCAATTCTGCGCCCAGAGCCGTCAAAAGCTTTCTCCGCTCCAGACTGAACGTCTCCGGCAAAGCAATAATCAGCTTGTAGCCTTTGGCGGCCGCTACGAAGGCAAGTGCAATTCCTGCATTGCCACTGGTTGCTTCGATGATTACTGAATTTTTGTTAAGGAGCCCTTGCTCCTCTGCAGTCTGGATCATCGCGTAGCCGATCCGGTCTTTGACACTGCCGGCTGGATTGAGATACTCCAATTTGGAGACAATTCGCGCCTCAAGGTGTTGATGTTTATTGTAATTAGTCAGCTCAAGCAAAGGCGTATTACCGATTAAGTCGGTCAAGCTTTTAGCGATTCGAGCCATAGGTAGATGTCCTTTCTGGAATTAATCCATTTTTTCCACTATGCATAATTGGTTATTATAACATATCATTCGACTTGCCTGTCTGACAAATCAGTTATTTTGATGTAAATCGCGATTTCTTTTTATACGCGAAGCAGGCTTTGTATCTGCCAATAAACTCTTGTTAAAAATGAAAACGCATTGGGCAAATAGAACAATTATCCCTTATAATGAACATAACGGAACAGTATCAACTGAGGCAAGAGCGGAGGCATGTCTTGTGCACACGGAATCATTCACTTTTAAGGATATCGATCAGTTGGATATATTCGTCTATCACTGGAGCTCTGAGGAGCAGCAAGAGCCCCGTGCCATAATTCAAATTGCTCATGGAATGGGGGAGACTGCAGCCCGTTATGAGAGATTCGCGCAATCCTTAGTAGAAGCCGGTTACGAAGTGTATGCCAACGATCATCGGGGACATGGCCTCACAGCAGGACATCCGGATCAGGTTGGAATGACGGGCAGTGAGGGATTCTTAAAAATGACGGACGCCATGGCGCAGCTTACCGATCACATTACAACGAAACATCCGGGTGTGCCTGTTTATTTGTTTGGTCATAGTATGGGCTCGTTTTTGTCACAGCAATATATGTATAGATTCGGTCATCAGGTACAGGGCGTTATCCTTTCAGGTACAAATGGCAAACATTCGCCCGCGCTTCGAGTCGGAATTGTGATTGCTCATATGATGGCTTCACTCAAAGGAAGCGACCACCGCAGTCCGCTGCTTATGCAGCTGTCGCTTGGCAGCTATAACAAGGAATTTAGGCCCAATCGAACAGGCGGCGACTGGCTGAGCCGTGATGAGGCAGAGGTGGACCGATATTTGGCCGACCCGTTTTGCGGGGGGGTATTTACAGCAGGGTTTTTCAGAGATTTCTTCAGAGGACTGGTTGATATTCATCTTCAGAGCAATATGGAGCGCATCCCCAAGCAGCTGCCCATTTTCGTATTTGGCGGTGACCGGGATCCAGTAGGTGGTATGGGCAAGGGAATTCATCAATTGATTGGGATGTATGACAGACTTGGAATCAAACAGGTTACTTGGAAGCTGTATGCTGAAGGCAGGCATGAAATGCTGAATGAAATTAATCGTGAAGAGGTCACAAGCGATGTACTCATGTGGCTTGCGCAGCAATCTTCGATACATGAATAAGATGTAGCGGGCGGTCAACGATAGCACTTATATATGCGATACCGATCATTTGGAAGTGGTTCCTAGTCGCTGTCGAGGGAATGAATTCCAACCTGGCAGGTAATTCTATTCCAATAAAGGGTGAGGCTAATGAGCTTCATCCTTTTTTTCTGATTATTGCGACTGTTGACCAATCTGATATTATTCTACCCCTTTGCTTATGATATTCCCCTTACCGAAAGAGAACGAAGCTTGTAGAATGATCAATAGAACGAGAGGGGAGAATCATACAAATGAAAAAAATAACTAAGATTGCTCTAACAACAATGGTTTCTGCGTCCATGCTTGCCGGATGTGCAGGTGGACAAACAGCTGAAGATAAAGGTGCGGCGGCCGGTGGGGCTAATAAAGAAAAGGTAAAGCTGTCAATTTGGCATAACTGGACAGGCCAGGATGCCAAGGGTATTGCTATGCGTAAAATCCTTGATGATTTCAAAACCCAGCATCCTGAGATCGAGCTTGAAGCAGAAGGTTTGCCGACAGACGGCTTGAAAACTCGTCTACGTACAGTAGCGGCTGCGGATGAAATGCCAGATTTGTTCGTCATGTGGCCAGATGCAATGACCAAGGAATTCGTGAATGGCAAGCTGCTTCAGCCAATCGATGAATTTTTGAACAGCAAGCCGGAATGGAAAAACAATTTCATCCCGAACGCTCTAGATGGTTACACGATTGACAATAAAGTCTACTCTGTCCCGATGAACCTGGCTCTGAGCTCATTTATTTTCTACAATCAAGCTATCTTCGATAAATACAACGTGAAGGTACCGAAAACTTGGGATGAATTGAAAACAGCAATTGACACGTTCAACAAAAACAATGTGATTCCTATGGCATTGGGCAACAAAGCGAACTGGGTCGCTCAATCAACTATTTTCAGTACAATCGGTGATCGTGTAACAGGTACGGAATGGTTCTTGAAGGCTTCCGCTCAAAATGGAGCTAAATTTACCGATCCTGAATTTGTGAAAGCTTTGAGCGTTCTTCAGGATTTGGGCAAATCCAAAGCGTTCCAAGATGGCTTTAATGGTATTGACGAGAACCAAATGATGCAATTGTTCTTCCAAGGTAAAGCTGCCATGTTCATGGATGGCGGTTGGGCAACGGCGAATCTGGTGAACAACGCACCGAAAGAAGTTTTGGATACAACACATATTACGATCCTTCCTGCCATTGATGGCGGAAAAGGCGAAGCGCAATCCACAGCAGGTGTGGTTGGAACTGGTTTAGGTGTAAGCAAGAAGCTTTCTGGAGCTAGAAAAGATGCAGCGATGGAATTATTCTACGCTTTGTCAGGACCAGAAGGACAAAAAGCGACTTTGGGCAGCAGCACATTGGTCAGCTACAAAATTGATGTAGACAAAAGCAAAGCTCATCCATTATTCGTTGAGTTGAGTGAGTTTTCAAAAAATGTAAAAATAAGTCCGGTTTACGATTCCAAATTAAGCTCTGCTGCAGTTGAAGTTATCAATAACGGACTGCAAGAATTATTGATGGGAGCAAGCCCGGAAGCTGTTGCCAAAAAAGTACAGGATGCGCAAGCAGGCGCGCTTGGTAAATAAGTACGTTGTATATGTAAGATATTGGAGCAAATGAACATCGGTACGAATCAGCCCTCCCTTGCGGAGGGCTGATTATTTGGAAAAAGGAAGTGAGAGAGATGAAAACACTGAACATGCGCCGTTTTATCGTAATGGGCTTGCTGCCATCGATATTGATTTATACGTTATTCGTATTTGTGCCTGTGATCTGGTCTGCATATTACGGTTTCTTTGAATGGAAAGGCATTGGCGAAGCCAAATTCATCGGTTTGAAAAACTACGTGGAAGTTATTCACGATACTATATTTTGGCGTGCTTTGAAAAATAATATTATATTTGTGCTTGCCTCTGTTTTTGGTCAGCTGCCGCTCGCATTGATTCTAGCTATTGTGCTGTTCAAAAATAATTTTTTACAGCGGTTTTTACGTTCCGCCGTATTTATGCCGATGGTTATGTCTTCAGTCGTAATCGGGATGATCTGGCAATATATTTATCACCCACAAATCGGTATTCTTAATTTCCTGCTAGACTATTTAGGATTAGGCAGCTTGAAAATGCAGTGGCTTTCTGACAGCAACATAGCCATCTACTCGCTAATTCCTCCGCTTACTTGGAGTTTCGTCGGATTATACTTAATTATATTCATATCGGCTTTGCAAAATATACCGGGAGAAATCCATGACGCAGCACTCATTGACGGAGCAACAGGCCCCCGGAAAATGATTTCCGTTACGCTGCCCATGATTTGGACTACCATTCAGGTCGCCATCGTCCTTTGTATCTCAGGGAGCTTGAAGTCCTTTGACCTCGTCTATGTTATGACCAAAGGTGGACCTGCTCATGCGACAGAGCTGCTGGCAACTTATATGTATAACTCCACCTTTTCTTCCTATCGTTATGGATACGGAAGTGCAATTTCAACCTCGATCATTATTCTGAGTCTGCTCTTTATCGGTACCAGCCAATGGCTGACGAGCAGAAAGTCAAAGAACGCATAGAAAGGAGGGCATTCACATGAATAAAACCATTTCGCCATATTCACAAGCAGCTCCAACCAAGTCCAGATTATCAACGAAAAAATGGAGACAAACCATTTTTTGGACTCTCATGACGGTATATGGTATTTTAACGTTATACCCTTTATTTTGGCTCTTTATCAGCGCCTTCAAAACGAACGCCGAGTTTCTGAACCGTCCTTTCAGCTTGCCTTTATCGTGGCAGTTTGATAACTTTGTCAAAGCTTGGACTACATCCAAAATGGGAACGGCTTTTGTCAATTCGGTAATTGTTTCAGTAGTTTCCTTGGTAATTACGTTATTCATATCTGCCTTAGCTTCTTTTGTATTAGCAAGATTGCAGTTCAGATTTAAAGGTTGGATATTGGCTTTCTTCGTTGTGGGTATGCTGATTCCGATTCACAGCACCTTGGTACCGTTATTTATTTTGATGAAGCAGATATCCTTGTTAAATA
The DNA here is from genome assembly GCF_900114475.1 of Paenibacillus sp. 1_12. GTDB lineage: Bacteria > Bacillota > Bacilli > Paenibacillales > NBRC-103111 > Paenibacillus_S. Next base: position 345,845 of record NZ_FOTE01000004.1, read on the forward strand.
CTTACTGGGCACTCATTTTGCCTTATACAGCATTTGCCTTGCCTACTGCCATATTTGTACTGGTTGCATATTTGTCTTCAGTCCCAAAGGAAATTGAGGAAGCGGCCTTTATTGATGGAACAGGGCTATGGGGCGTATTTTTGAAAATTATGCTGCCGATTTCAACACCGGCACTTTCGACCGTTACGATACTGAGCTTCCTGCACTCATGGAATGACTTTTCCTTTGCTCTCGTGTTTATTAGCAAATCAGCACTCAAAACTTTGCCTCTGAGTATCGCTACCTTTGCGGACGGGTTCCAAACGGACTATAGTCTGACTCTGGCTGCTATGACGATAGCTGTAGTTCCGACGATTCTAGTATATTTGGTGTTTCAGGAGCAGGTTATGAAAGGTATGACGGCCGGAGCGGTCAAAGGCTAAGGTAGGCTTTATCGGTCTTTGCTCATAGTTAGGATTTTGCAGCAGCAGGAGGGTATGATCAATGCCAGTGTGGCGATGGATGGGAAATTCCTTGGGTCGCAAGCTAACCTTTATTATGCTCGTAACCACACTGATTCCTCTTATGTTACTAGGGGGATTTGCCTATGTCATTTCGTCAAAAATTACGGAGGAAAAAACCGAACAGGCCGGCATTGATACCCTACGTCAAATGGATGGGAATTTGCGTTTTATTATTAAGGACGTGGAGAACATGTCCATTTTTTTGATTGGCCAAAGTAATGTTCAGCAATATATCAACAGCGTGGATGATGATGTAGGGTCCCAGACGCGTATTCGCAGCTTTATGACCAATTTAATCAGCTCGAAGGAATACATCTCCAACGTAGAGATTATTCCTGCTAATTCCAATCCGCCGTTGTCTACAACCAACCTGTATCAATCTGATCTGGACAGTCTTGTCAATGTTCGTGAGGTAACGGGCAAGATGTGGACAACACTTTATCAGGTACAGAACTATGCCGGTAATCAGAGAGTGATCTCGTTTATCCGTCCATTGCGCAGCATTGATGATTATCGGAATCTGGGCTGGCTGACCATTTCACTTGATGAAAAAGTCATTTCTAGATATTGGTCAGAGCCCAAGCTTGGGGATGGCCAAGGGACCGTCGCGCTTCTCAATGAACAAGGGATTGTTCTCTCTGCTACGGATAAAAGCTGGCTTTCTCAATCCTTAAATGAGCTGATGCCCGGCGTGTTGTCCGGGTTAAAGCCGATTTCGTTTGGTGTTTTGAATCATGGTGAAGGCCGTGCCAAGAAGACAATTCTGTATTTCCGAGAACCGTTAGTAGGATGGGTTCTGGTCGGAGTGATTCCGTTTGACCTGTACAGTGCTCAGAACCGATATATTTTGCAGCTTACCGGTGTCGCGGTCGCGCTCTCCATCGTGGCTACAACAGGTCTGATTCTGTTCCTCATTCAACGGATCACCAATCCACTTCGCGTACTGACCCGATTGATAGCTAAGGTCAATCCGGAAGAGCCGCTGCCGCTGTACTCGGTCGCCTCATCCGATGAGATTGGCAAGCTGGCGGAGAGCTACAACATGCTGGGCAAACATATCGAGAAATTGAAGAAGCAAGTGATACGCAACGAAGCGCATAAGAAAGAAGCGGATATGAGGGCGCTTCAGGCCCAGATTAATCCGCATTTTCTGTATAATACCTTATCCTCGATTCATTGGATCGCACTGATGAATGACGAGAAGCGGATAGCGGATATGGTCGGGGCTTTGAGCGATTTCTTACGATTTAGTCTGAATAAAGGCAAGGAATTTTGCCCGGTTCATCAGGAGCTTGCCCATATTAAAAATTATGCGCAGGTCCAATCCATCCGCTATCCGGATAAATTTGATATGGATATCGTGGTTGATCCTGAGCTGCGGGACCGTTATATGCTCAAGCTGCTGCTGCAGCCGCTGGTCGAGAACGCGATGCTTCACGGAATCCAAAAAAAAGAGGGAAAGGGGATGATTTCTGTGTACGTAGAGCAAAAGGCCAATCGAATGAGCTTTCTCGTTCTGGATGACGGAGTGGGGATGACCGAGGAGCAATTGGAGTTAATCCAAAACAACCTGAATCCACCAGATGGGGAGTTATATCCAGATGTAAGCTACGGATTAAGAAACGTCAATGAACGACTGCAGCTTCATTACGGAATGGATGCAGGTCTTGTTATCGAAAGCCGACTGCACGTCGGTACACGTATTTCATTCTCGATCCCGGTTTTGGAGGGGCTGCATGAAAATCATGATCGTCGATGACGAGGTCATCATCAGAACAGGATTAGCTAAAGTCATTAAATGGGATGAGATTGGTATGGAGCTGCTCGAGCCTGCATCTTCTGCTGAGGAAGCACTTGAGCGAATCCCCCTTGAGCGTCCCAATGTGCTGTTGACCGATATTAGGATGACAGGCAAGACAGGGCTTCAGCTTGCGGAAGAGGCGATTCAGATGATCCCGGATCTGGAAGTCATTGTTCTTTCGGGGTATGACGATTTTGCCTATACCCAACAGGCCATCCGTCAAGGTGTGAGCGACTATTTGTTGAAAACGAGCAGACCTGAGGAAATTGTCAAAACGGTTTTGAAAGCGAGACAACGAATTGAAGAAAAATGGGCTGCGCATAGTCAGGATCATTACAAGAACAAGGAAGCGCGTAATCGTACCTTTGAGCGTTGGATCATGAGTGGGGAAGCGGGACCGATCGATCGTCATTTGCTAACCACCTACTTACCTGGGCTGTTCGGTGATAGGGACACACTTGGAAGTGAGCTGCAGGTGTTTATTGTAACGGCGGAAGGCTGGGAGGACTCACCTTCGTCAGCCTCTCTACTTTTATTTGCAGTGGAGAATATGCTGCAGGATTTGTTGAACTGCGAGACACTGCTGGAGAAAAAAAGGGTTATTGCTGCGATACGGTTGGGGGGCGGCAGTGATAACGGGATGCAGCACCTCCGTTTTATTTTTCAAAAAATAGAGAGGCTGCTGAAATGCAAAATGTATGCGGCTTTTGGCACCGCTGTCCAGCAGCCTGAGCATATGCATGAATCGTATACAACGGCTAGTGATGCCTTTAGCTACAAAACTTTAATCAATGAAAGCATTTGGCTGTACGAGGATATTGTCAAACGCAAAGGCGGAAAAACGGTCTGCACACACGATGAGGAGCTGGAGCTGTCTTCTATTTTGCTTGAAGATGATTCGGTTGCCCTGAAGGGCTGGGTACAGCGGTTTATTCAGGTGCAGCTGGAGGATCCGCAGGTGACGCTTCAATCGTTGGAGGCTCTAATTCATTCAGTTGCGATCTCAGCTCACCGTTGGCTGGAGCGAGTTATTGCAGCAACCGGACGCGAGAGTACACTGGACGAGAGCCCGAAGCATTTTCAGCTGAAGCTTAGTGTGACGCCGAAGGATACACTATTTCAATATTTAAATGCTGTGATGAAGCTGTACCACAATCGTCTGGGTGAAGGGCAAGCAACTCATGCGCAGAAGGCAATGGCTTATATTGAAGAGCATTTGGGCAGTGACGTGGGACTGCAGCAGGTTGCCCGGCATGTGCATTTGCATCCGAACCACTTGAGTGAGGTTTTTAAAAAGGAGACAGGGATTACCTTCGGAGATTACGTGACCAAGCAAAAAATACAACGGGCGATGGAAATATTAACGATTTCACCCGCCAAAATTACCGAGGTCGCAGCAGGAGTCGGCTACGAGGACGTCAAATATTTTAGCCAAATCTTCAAAAGATATACAGGCAAAACACCAAGCGAATTTCGTGAGGCATCCCTCCGTAATGATTAGCATCCTAGATGTCCGATGAATAAGTCCCGATGCGCTCGTTCTTCACCGGACTTCTAGATTGGCTCTATAAAAAAATATTAATCGCTGGAAAAGAGGAACTTATCATGGAAATTAAAGGCGTATGGAGAATTCAACATTTTGACGTTGGACAGAAGAGGCCAATGGAGCTGGCTTCGCCTAATCTGGACGATCGTTTTTGGATCACGGCTCAGGTGCCTGGTGACGTGCATTCGGCGTTGATTGAAAGAAATATTATCGATAACCCTTACTTCGGACATAACGATGCCAAGAGCTTATGGATTGAGCAAAAGGAATGGTGGTACCGAACACAGTTCGATTATGTGAAGCAAGAGAACAGCGATGAACGGCATCAATTGGTATTTGAAGGTCTGGATACCTTTGCAACGGTTTATGTGAATGGACATGAGCTCGGTACAACGGAAAATATGCTGATGGCACACACGTTTGATGTCACGAAAATATTGCGTGATGGCAGAAACAGCATTGCGGTCAAGTTCGATCCACTTTATTTGCATAATCGCGACAAGGAACAGTTTGACTGGTCATCCTATACGAAGGAGCGCCCATGGCTTCGTAAAGCGGCAATGAACTTTGGCTGGGATTGGGGTCCAAGGATGGTGACAGTCGGGATCTGGGGCAAGGTACGGCTGGAAAGCCATCGCATGGCGAAGCTGGAAAGCGTTTATGCGCGTACGATATCTGTTGATGAGGGAGAAGCGATCCTTCGTATTGATGCGGAAGTAACGCCTTATGCCAAAGATCAGGATTTGATGTGTGAAGTGAGACTGTTGACCAAGGACGGTCATACGTCAGTATCCGAGCAGTTTGAAATTAATCAAAATAAAGGTTCGGTTGAGCTCGTTGTCCTATCCCCAGAGCTATGGTGGACCCATGATCTGGGCGATCCTTATTTGTATGAGCTTGAGGTTGTATTGATTGCCAATGATGAGCGGGTAGACCGATATCGCAAACCTTTCGGTATACGTACGATTGAGCTGCAGCTCAAGGACGAAGCTGGTCAGCATGCTTTTGCTTTTGTCATCAATGGGGTTAAGCTTTTCGCCAAAGGCTCCAACTGGATCCCTGCGGATAATTTCATCGGTGCCATTCCGGATCAACGTTACCATGATTTGATAGCTTTATCTGTGGATTCGAATATGAACATGCTGCGTGTCTGGGCCGGCGGTATTTATGAAAAAGATGTTTTTTATGAGGAATGTGATCGCCGCGGCGTGCTGGTATGGCAGGATTTTGCTTTTGCTAATGCATTATTTCCCGAATTTAATAAGAACTTTATGGATAATGTACGTCAGGAAATCATGGATAATGTCATAAGGCTTCGTAATCACGCCTCGCTTGCCATCTGGTGCGGTAACAATGAAATCGACTGGCTGTACGATATGAAGTCTGCGGCAGGAGACATTACGAGTCCTTTCTATGGCGAAAAGATTTATCATGAGCTCATTCCTGAGGTGCTGGAGGCGTTGGATGACAACCGTCCTTATTGGCCTTCATCGCCTTATGGCGGGAATGATGCCAATGATCCTGATGTTGGTGATCGGCATAACTGGCAAGTATGGCATGGCTCCGTATATCCGCGTAAATTCGGAGATGTACCGCTGCTTGATTACAGCATCGAAGGTGTTACGTTCAAGAACTACAAGAAGGATTACACGTTATTCAGCAGTGAATTCGGTATGCATGCTTCAGCCAACCGCTACACACTGGAGAAAAATATCCCATCGGGTCAGTTTTATTGGGGCAGCGTTGAAATGGCTTATCGCAACAAAGATACAAATCATCAAAAGGGAATCCTGCTGATGGAAGGTTACACCGGCATTCCACAAAATATCGAGGAATATATGAATTTCTCGATGCTTACACAGGCTGAGGGATTGAAATACGGGATCGAGCATTATCGCCGCAACAAGAAGCGGATTAGCGGCTCGCTCGTTTGGCAGCACAACGACAGCTGGCCGGGTACAAGCTGGTCACTGATCGATTATGAGTTACTGCCTAAGGCATCCTTCTATTATGCAAAGAAATTTTACCATCCGCTGCTGCTATCGGTTGATCATGAGCCTGGACAATCGCTGAATATATGGGTCGTTAATGACCGTGTAGAAACCTATAAGGGACAGGTTCAGGTAACTGTCTACGATTTTAGCGGTAATGTAGTATACAGCACCTTATTGAAAGCCGAAGTACCAAGCAATGGAGCAGTTCAATTGGGAAGTCTCACTGAGGCCGACGTATTGAACGGCAGAGCCGCAGAAGACGTTGTTGTCAAGCTTGCAGCAGTAGGCTTCGAAGCTCCTGACAATTTGCATTATCTGCGTGATCAAAAGGATTTGAACCTACCTGCCACAGCACTCCAGGTTGTAGTTAACGAGGTGGAGCAGACGGTGAAGATTACAGCAGAAGGCTCGCTGGCCCGGATGGTGAAGCTCGATCTGCCGCAGGGCAACGTCCGCTTCAGCGACAATTTCTTCGATCTGCTGCCTGGGGAGCAGGCTACGGTTCACATTAGTGATCCGAGAGGCGACAAGATGATGTTCGATGGGTTGAAAGTATCGGCGATCAACGTTTAAATCGTGGTGTATAGGGATTGCTGCGGGTCGAAATATTTTTGAAAATAGAATAAGTTATGGAAAAAGCCTTACGGAACTTTATTTTCCGTAAGGCCTTTTAACGTCAGAAGCGTTATTATTTTTTACATAGAACTGTAGAAATTGTAATGTACCCCCTTGTCAAGACACCAGAACCGAAAAGTTAAGATAAATTCTCCCTTCCTCCAAATGGGTTATATTACTTTCTTTTGATGGTCGTTTTTAGCCAAGTAAATACTGGCTGGTGTTTGATCGTCGAGGGATTGATGCCCTCGAATCCAGTTATAACGGTGGATATAGGTCTTGGTCATTCTCTTAAGCTCCACGACGCTTTCAGGGCATTCCAAATAGAGCCTCTCCCATTTGTAGCTACGGAAGAAACGTTCCGTTCTGGCATTATCCGTTGCACGCCCTTTGCCATCCATACTGATTTTGATGGTCTCATAGCTCTTGATACAGTCGATATAGTCCTTCGACGTAAACTGGCTTCCTTGATCGCTGTTCATGATCTCCGGTGTTCCGTGTATCTGTACAGCGTCTCTAACCGCTCTGATTACGAAGTCTGACTGCATCGTATTACTGATGGCGTAGCCGACTATGAATCTAGAATACCAATCTATGATGGCTACCAAATAAATGAAGCCTGAGGGAGTTCCACAGTAGGTGATGTCAATCCCCCATACCTGGTTCACATGCGTGATCGGTACACCTCTGAGAAGATAGGGATAGGTTCGTGCCTTTAGATCTCGTTTGCTTAGATTAGGTCCAGGATAGAAAGCAACGATGCCCATTTCTTGCATGTACCGACGAGTACGTTTTCTTCCCATATTAAAACCCAATTTGCCCAATTCGTAGCAAATTCTTCTGCAACCATAGGAAGGCTCAACATAGTGGATACGGTCGATTGCGTTCTTCATATCGATCTCTACTTGATCAGGTCCTGCAGGGGCCTTGCTCTTGTAATAAGCTGTTGATCTAGAAAGCCCCAGCAGGTCACACTGATGCTTGACGGATAGCTTTGAATGGCCGTAATCGATTAAGGTTTTCTTTTCCTCAGTTCCAAGGTCTGCTGTTGTTTTTTTTGAGCCAATTCACATCTACTGTCAGCTGCCCGATTTGATTAATCAGCTCCTCCTTTTCAGCGGCGTGCTCTTGTTTTAATTTCTCGGTTTCCGTGTTCTTCTTATTGAACACTGCGGGCATATTCTCAATAAACTCTGCTTTCCAACGACTGATCAATTGTGGACTCACTTCATACTTCTGAGCAATCTCATTCAAAGTGCTTTCCTCACGAAGCACTTCTAAAACAATCATTGCCTTCTCTTCTGGGTTATAGGACTTTCGCTTATTTTTCATAGTAGTCTTAGTTTATCTTATTTTTCATATTTTGTGTCCAACACTATGGGGCCATTATAAATTCCCAATGCCTTAAAATCAATTTGCCTTATTATTGCTCGCAATGATCATAAAACGTTTCGAATTGGTCATTATTCCTTTTTCGGTTTGATTGTCTTCTGCAAATTTTCGAAGTATATCAAAATCATTATCATATTCCCCGAATTCAGGAATTATCGGAGTATGTTTCAAAAGAAACACCAGATCTTCATACGATTTGTAATATTCTACTACATTAAATTCAGAGGATTGAATATCGATAAAACCAGCTTCTGCTAGCTCTGAGAGGTACTTATCTCTTAAAATTCCTTCAACAACTCCCCATTGCTGTCCTCTTCCAAATGCTCGTTTCAAGTTCAACTTATCGTTATCGCTTACCTGCTGGGTGAAGAATAGGCCATCGTTCACTAATACCTTTGCAACTTCCATCGCATTAAATTCAGAGTGCCTGCATGATACAACATTGAAAAAGCTCTCAGGGAAATCAAGTTGTTCAGCATCCATTTGCAAGAATCGCACATTGGTTCTCTTTGATTTTTGCAAATTTGTTTTGGCCGTCTCAATCATATCAGTTGAATGGTCAATTCCGACTAAAAGTAAAGCATGATCAGCAATGGATAATAAAGCTTCTCCGCCGCCAGTACCAATATCCAGCAAAATATCGGACTTCGTGCATCGTTGAATGACTTCTTTGTAAAAGTCCCACTTTACTCCATCGGATATCGTTTGTATTTGACTGAAATCCCAACCGTTTAATTTTCCAACTTTATCGTAAAAGTTCTTATATTCTGATCTGTTCATGCGTTGGTCTCCACCTTTTATAATGAGGTTATTAAAGCCAAGGATTTAGGTTAAGCTTTGTGCTTTAATATTTTGAATACAGTCCGAAGCCCTTCAAAGCTTAGTTATATGAGACCAAAAGGGCAAATTACCCCCTTGATAGCTGGTACGCGTTTTTTCCAGCCCGGAAACTAATTACTTCGAACGATTCGGAATGACATCCATTTCACCTCATTTGGAAGGATATATCAATTGTAAAATTGATTTTGTCGACAATCAAGCTTTAAATAGATTAATCGTATTTATTTTTGGACAACCCTTGTTTATTTCTTTCCATTAAGAATTTCCCTTGCCTCCAATATCGTTAACTTTTCCAGATTGAGTGCAATCATCTTTGCACTAAAAAATACTCCATGATGTGCGAATGGATTTCTTTTAAATGCTTCGTTTTTCCCAAAACGTCTGTTAATATTGAGGTGTACGCACATAGAAAAGCATGAACCATTTCATACGGAATGATCAAAGGAACCAGGCAAACCAAGCTAATCCAGTGATTAGAGAAGGGATAGATCTAGATGGAATCGTTGCAAAAGGTCGGTTTTATATATGCGCATCCGGATGATGAAACATTTTTGAGTGCTTGTCTGATCCGAGAGCTAGCAGATCGTGGAGAGAAGCCTGTGCTGCTGCTGGCAACCAAAGGAGATGCAGGGAAGAAGAACGGGGCTGTCGGACATCTAACGAATGAGGAGCTTGCGGAGGTAAGAACTCAGGAAATGGAACGTGCCGCGGAAATTCTTGGTCTGGCCGTTGTCGAGCATTTGGGTTATCCGGATGGGAAGCTAAAAGAGATGGAAACCGCACCATTCGTTGATGCGGTGGTTGATTTTATTAATAAGCATGAGCTTAAGGTCGTTGTCAGCTTCCCCGAGGATGGCGGTAACTACCATCCGGATCATGTCGCAATTTCTCAAATTACGACCGCTGCCGTGTTAAGCGGAAGATGTCCCTCTGTGGAGCAGCTTTATTATTATTTTACGGCAAAATTGGCCGAGGATGGATATGAGCCAGCGTTTACGATCGATACTATGCCTCGTTGGGCGATGAAGTCTGAGGCGCTGCGGGCGCATCAATCGCAAATTCTTGCTATTCATCGGCATTTTGGCGATTTGACCGTTTGTCCTGAGCCGCGGAGATACGAATCATTTGTGTTAGCCTATGATCAAGGTGTTCTTTTGTAGCTGTATAATCAGTATCTGTAGATCGTGAAAATATCAAATATCCTGCCATACACAAAAGCTGGTTACGGGTACGGTAGGATATTTGTGATCCGTTAAATAAGCCTCTGTACAATTTCCTCTAGTTTCATGCCTCTTGAACCTTTTACCAATACGATATCGTCCTTCATAAGAACATGTTGAATACAATCAATTAATGGTTCTTTGTTTTCATAATGCTGGACATGACTCGGGGGAAATCGGTTAAACAACTCTTGAGTAATCACTTCACTTAAGGGTCCAATGGTAAACACATAATCGATCTCGTCATAGCGAATACTTTCAGAAATTTTAATGTGGTATTTGATTTCATCAGGTCCCAATTCCAGCATATCTCCTAGTACAAGAATCTTATGCTTATACCCTGATAAGGAAATCAAGGTTTGTATTGCGGCTTCCATGGAAGAAGGACTTGCATTCCAGGCATCATTAATAATGGTATACCCGAATTTTGTCTGAATTCTTTGCATCCTCATTTCGGTCACGACTACTTGAAGTAACCCAGCAGCAATTTTATCAGCAGGTATATGTAATTCAGAAGAGGATGCAATCGCGGCAAGCGCATTAAGCACATTATGATTGCCCAGCATGGGGAGCACGTACTCGTGCTGTGTATTTGTTCGAAAATGCAGCGTAGTATCAGTTACTTTTTGTTCCAAAAGATACAGTTCGTTACCCGCTGCCCCACCGAAGCGAAGCGTGCGTATGGATGTTGGCAAATCCAACTCAGAAAGCGCCTTCGCTAATACAGGATCATCGCCGTTAATTAGCAGTAAACCTTTTTGATGGAGTCCAGCTACAATTTCTAATTTAGCATGCGCAATGGCCTCTTTGGAGCCAAGATTCGCAATATGTGAGACGCCGATCATCGTAATAATCGCAATATCAGGTCGTGCAAGCTCGGATAAAAGCCGAATCTCGCCAGCATGACTCATTCCCATTTCGACGATGGCAACCTCTGTATCCTCTTCCAATTCAAGCAGTGTTAGGGGTAGACCATACTCTCCATTGTAGTTGCCTATCGTTTTTTGTGTTTTATATATGGTTGATGCAATGGCATGGAGCATGTCTTTGGTTGTTGTTTTACCATTGCTTCCGGTAACTCCAATGACCTTGACATCTAATTGATCCCGATACGCCTTTGAAAGATTTTGCAGTGCCTTTAACGTATTTGGAACTTTAATAAGGGGGATCCCCTCTGGAGGATTAGGCTGATCAGCTTGCCATAATGAGGCGACAGCACCTTTATCCATTGCTTCCTGCACATATTGATGACCATTATCCAATCGAATTATCGGTATAAATAGATTACCGGCCCTAATCGTTCTAGTATCGATGGAAACACCAGATATGGATAGCGCATGATGGGCGGAATCAGATTCCAAACCTCCCACCATATTTTCTATTTCATGAAATGTACGTTTTATAATAGTAAATTCCCCTCTCAATAAATTCGCTTCTAAACCTTCATTCGTTGAATATCACAAGACGCGATAATCCCACAAGCAAACTCTCATCGCTTATTCAGTGCACATTCAGAAGGCTTTCAGTTAAGGAAGCTATAATTATACTTATGAAATAGATCGTTTACTTTCACTGAAATGTATAAAGGAGTGCGGAAGATGAGCAATAACAAAATCCATAAGCTCAAGGCAACCCTGTCTGCACAATCACTACTGTTAATCGGGCTGAGTTTATGTGCCATATGGAGTTATTATAACAATAATCTATGGGATGAGACAGGACGGTACTTATCCTCAACATATTCGATACCCATAGCTGTGATGGCTGTTTTATTGTATGGCTTGGGTTCTGCAGCCTATTACAGATTTGTTCGTAAGCCCGCTGAGATTACCGAGGTCAATAAGGTTCTGTTGGTCTGGCTCCTATTAGGTACAGGATTGCTTTTGCAGATCGTAGCAGCTCCATGGTTCGTAGGCCACCCCTTTGACAACCATTTGTTCCACAGCTGGGCAGGTGTTGCCGTGAATAGAGTATCAGGGTTTTACGTGAGCAGCTCGAATGATTATCCATCATAAAAAGTGAATATTTATCGTTGATATAGGATGAATTAACATCATGACCGGAGGGAGGCGCTGCTAAAGCAGACCCTCCTTCCAATCGCTGTTCCAGGGGTTAGAATTCGTTTGCAAAGGCGAACACTTTGTTGTTCCAGAAGGATCCGCTTTCTTCGCTCGGCTGTGTATTGCTTTTGTTCATCTTCTAGCTCTCAGAGGGTACATAAAATGGTACTCTCTTTTTGTTGTGCGCTCCAAAGCAAAAAATGTGTGGTGTGCTAAATAGGTGATTATACGCTCAACGGGGCTTCAGTAAAGATATGTGTGGCATATCGAAAATGGTGAATTGAATAAATAAACCTATTCGGCTAACTTAAAAGCATAGGCTGCAGCCGATTCAACACGATACCCACAGGAAGGAGAGTGGACGTCATCCCAGCACAAGTACAATCAGAACCCATCAGTGTGCGTAACAGCTCAAGGAAATGGGATAAAAAGAGATTCCGTCAAAATGTTCCGATCCTGCTCATGTTTGCGCCGGTTGTCCTTTATTTTCTTATCTTTCGTTATGCACCGATGGCAGGGCTTGTCATAGCCTTCAAAAATTATAACTTTCATGACGGCATCTGGGGAAGCCCTTGGGTAGGACTGGATAACTTCCGACTGCTATTTACTCAACCGAAGATGATTGAGATCATTCGAAATACGTTTGTATTAAGCTTTCTACAGGTTGTTGTCGGATTTCCATTTCCGATTATGCTCGCTATTCTTCTGAATGAAGCCAGAAAGATGTGGTTCAAGCGTATCATTCAAACGGTTGTATATTTACCTCATTTTTTGCATTGGGTGATTATTGGGGGCTTGATTATTCTTATTTTTTCACAGGAAAAAGGGATTGTGAATCATTGGCTTGCACCGATGCTCGGTAGCTCATTCCCATTTCTGTATAATCCTACTTCGTGGATCACGATTTTTGTCGGATCAGGTATTTGGAAAAGCGCTGGTTGGAACGCGATCATTTATTTAGCTGCTTTAGTCTCTATTGATCCTGCTCTTTACGAATCGGCGTCGATGGATGGTGCGGGAAAAATGCGAAAGATATGGCATATTACGCTTCCGTCAATCCGGCCAACCATCATCATTATGTTTATTCTATCTGTTGGTCACGTGATGGAGGTTGGTTTTGACCAAGTGTACGTGCTGCAAAATTCGGTTGTTTCCAACGTGTCCGAGGTCATATCCACATGGAATTTCAAGGTCGGCATCAATGGTGGACGTTTCAGCTTAGCTGCGGCGATGGGCTTTTTTGAATCCTTCGTAGGCTTGTTCCTTGTGATCATGGCCAACCGTGTGGCAAGACGATTCGATCAAGGATTGTGGTAAAGGGGTAATATCGTGAAAGATACTATGGGTGAAAAATGGTTTTACGCGTTTAACTATCTCATTTTGTTTATAATTGGATTAAGCTGTCTGCTGCCATTGGTGCATTTGTTCGCGTTATCACTTAGCGACAATGCGGCTATCGTGTCTGGTATCGTGACACTTTGGCCTATCGGCTGGAATGTGGAATCGTACAATAAGCTTTTCTTCGGTACACGCATCATGAGCGGCTTTCAGAACAGCTTTCTTATCACAATCGTGGGTACAATTTTGAACATGATTTTTACAATTTGTTGTGCCTATCCGTTGTCCAGAAAATTTATGTATGGCCGTAAATTTTTCACGCTGGGGATTATCTTCACGATGCTTTTTAGCGGAGGCTTGATTCCTTCTTATCTGGTCGTCAAATCGCTCGGGTTAATTGATACCTATGGTGCGCTCTGGCTTCCTGCTTTGGTCAGTGTGTACAATATGCTCGTTATGCGTTCATTCTTCATGGGCTTGCCTGAGGAAATAGAGGAGGCGGCGCGGATGGATGGCTGCAGCGAGATGGGACTGCTGATGCGGATTATATTGCCTTTATCCATGCCGGTCATGGCAGCGTTAGTCTTATTTTATGCGGTATCGCATTGGAATTCGTTCTTTAACGTGATGATTTATATTAATTCGACTGCCAAATACAATGTTGCCGTATTGGTTCAGCAAATGATACAAAGCCAAACAGTGCTGCAGGATGTAGCGAATCAATCGCCTGAGGATTTGAATTCGGTTACAGAGGAATCCATTAAAGCGGCCGGTGTATTCGTTATGACAGTACCGATGTTGATTGTGTACCCGTTCTTGCAGAAATATTTTGTAAAAGGGGTATTGATCGGTTCGGTGAAAGGGTAGGCCACAGGTATCAAAAAAATGAGGAGGCAACTATTTATGAACAAAAAATCCATTTATGTCGCTTCGATGATCAGTTTATCGCTTACTACAGCGCTGGCTGGTTGTTCCGAGAGCAAACCATCTGCGGGTACTGCAGCAAACGGGGACGCTTCAAAAGCAAAAAAAACCGTTAGCCTATCCATGTATGATCGTGGTAATATTCCTCCTGAAGTGGGAACGATTGAAAATAACCTGTGGACCAAATGGATACAAGAAAAAACGAACATGAATATTACGTTCTCACCCGTGCCGCGGGGAGAATCCGTGCAAAAATTCAATACGCTGTTTGCATCGGGATCTGCTCCCAACCTGATTCAGGAATATGATGGTGTGTTCCGAAATCAACTGTATAATCAAAAGCAAATAATTCCAATTGATGATATGATCAATAAATACAGCACGGTATATAAGGAGCAATTAACGAAGTTCCCGCTGCTCAAAAAATTGGGTGTGAAGGATGACGGAAAGCTGTATGAGTTCGGCCGAGTGCTCGGTTATGTGCCCTATCATTACGTGCTTGTTCGTGAGGATTGGCTGAAAAAGCTGAATTTGAAGGCACCTGAAACGACTGAGGATTTATTTCAAATCGCCAAAGCATTTGCTAATCAGGACCCGGACGGCAACGGAAAGAAAGATACATATGGCTTGAACTTAAGTACAACGCTGCCCGGAAATGATCTGTGGGTTGATTATATGTTTCAGAACACAACCTGGGTCCTGCAGGATGGGAAGTGGGTTAAGGATTGGGACCGCGTCAAAGCGGCAACCGAATTCAAGAAGAAGCTGTTTGATGAGGGGATCATTGATAAAGACTATTTAACTGATAAAAACGGCAAAAAGGCACAGCAGGATTTTGTTCAAGGTAAAACGGGCATCTATGGCACTGGCGGAGGTATCCGTGGTTTTTACAGCAGTGCTTACGAAACGTTGAAAAAAAATGTGCCTGATGCGAAGCTGATCGCGATTCCGCTGCCGAAAAGTTCATTTGGCCAATTTACACCTCCATTTAATCCACCTGTTCAAATGACTTCGGTCGTCAATACCAGCACGAAGGATCAAGAGGCTGTGATGAAGCTGGTTGATTTCCTGAGCTCACCGGATATGATTAAAGCTTCATATTTTGGCCAGGAGGGTGTACATTATAAGCTTGAGAACGGTAAAGAAACGATCATCAATGCCGATAAAAATAAAAAAGAAGTCGATTGGCTCAGCGATTTGCGGATGATTGGCGGACAATATTTGTATAACGAGTTTGATACGCAAATTAAATCCTTTGATACGAGTAAGCCTGTGGAAAAAGAATTTGTGGATCTGATGAACGAAGTATACAAAATTTATATTAACAAAGAACGGCCACTATCCAACATCACCTTGGGAGGTTATATGCCGCAGCTGCCTTCGGATATGGACTTCATTAATAAAACGTTGAACGACGCGACGAATCCGATTAAAGACTTATACAATAAAGCAATTGTCAGCGGCAGTGGTTATAGCGTTGAACAGGCTGATCAGGAAGCCAAATCGCTGTGGAAAAAATCGGATGGCGATAAGCTGGAGAAATGGTATCAGGATTGGTATGGAAAAAATAAAGATCAATTGGTTACGCAAAAAGATTTGTTTGATATGAATTTCAAATAATCCCCTTAAGAGCCTAATTCAAAAAGTGAGGCCGCTGTACGCTCCTTAGTCTATAGTGGGATTGCCGAGTCACAAGGCTGTCGACAGAATATCTGTTGGCAGCTTCTGTTCGCTTCTTTCTGTTTTCTCCGAAAACGAAGTCTATGCTTACGAAGTAAGTTTTCTCCGAAAACAAAGCTTATGCTTACGTAGTAAGTTTTCTACGAAAACAAAGCTTATGCTCACGAAGTAAGTTTTCTCCGAAAACTTTTAGGAGGCACGCCATGAGGACAAAAAATCCTTGGTTTTTTAAGTTGATCACGACCTACCTGCCAATCCTTTACGTGGTTGTGCTTGCGCTTAGCTTCCTGTTTTTCATGACACTTAGCGATTTGTCCAACAAACAAACCGTGAAGTCGAACGAGGCCTTCACGAAATATGTAACCCAGCGGCTGGACTCCTTACTTGAAAATATAGACCAAATCACCATCACAGAGATCAATACCAATAATGAGCTGCAAAAATATATGTTTCAAAAATATGACGGCGAAAGCCCTTATTTATTGAATAGCACGATCTCCAATCGTTTTAGTAAAATAAAAATGAGTTTTCCTATGATTCATTCGATTTATTTTTACCGGATCTCCGACCAAAGCATATTGAGTCTCGAATCGATGCATACTTTGGATCGTTTTCCTGACCGTGATTTTATTGTTACAGAAATTGAAAAGCCTTTTTCAAGCTACTGGACGAATAAAAGACAATATAAGGAGTTTGAAACTCAAGTCTCGTCGGTTCCCGTACTTTCACTGGTCAAAAAGCTTCCGATGTTCACCAGTCCTTATGGTATTTTAGTAATTAATATCGATATTAATGCGTTTCAAGCCCTTTTGCAGGATATGTCCAAGCAAACTGTCAGCTATGTGAAGCTGTTCGATAAGCAAGAAAATTTGTTGGCTGCCAGTATTGGAGCAGGGGAACGGGACCTGTATTCGCTTCGCTCTAGCGTCTCCGGTCTGGAGGTTCGCAGTGGATTGAAGGATGGTTATGAATACGGACTTTTGTCCGAGTTATATTCGAATTGGATCATTGCTGGGATGATTCTGGTTCTACTGGCGACAATTGGTACCATTTATTTGTCCAAAAGATATGCCAGACCTATTGATGCCAGCGTCAATCGAATTTCGGATTTTTTCAGTAAGCAAAAATTAGATAACACGAGCCGGGAGCTCCTGCATTTTGTTGATTCAGCCGTGGATCAAATCATTGACTATGCAAATCGATATCAGAGTCAAAGCGATACGAATATGTTATACAGAAAAAAACATTTTTTCCATGAGCTATTGGATGGGGATCGGGATATTGATAAGGTTGAATATCGTGAGGAAATGAAGAGCTTCGGTTTGCAGCCGGATGGTGTAGAATTCGCCGTGTTCCTGGTGGAAATCGACCGAATGAGCGATTTTTCACAAAACTATACATACAGAGACCAATATTTATTAAAGTTCGTCATTACGAATGTATGGGATGAGCTGGCTGCCGAGCAGGATTTGAAGGTTTGGAGCGAATGGATGTCTGCGGAAACGTTGGGAGTCATGTTCAGCTCGGAGAGCCGTTACGAAGAGGTTCAGTCGGCGCAAATGATTGAGATTGGAGAGAAGCTGAGGGAGTGGGTGGAGACCAATCTGAAATTCACGGTAACGATCGGCATCGGTACCACGCTTGAGCAGCTGTCAGGCATTCGTAAATCGTATCAGCAGGCAAAAGAAGCACTCCAGCTTAAAACTTCCATTGGGAACAACCGGGTCATCGCCTACAAAGAAACGGTACGCCAAACGGAAGCTGAGCTGTTTGATCTATTAGAGCTTATCAGGTCCATCACACAATTATATAAAAGTGGAAATGAGGATTGGCGGAAGCAATTCGAGTACTTTTTTGCGGTGCTTGGAAAAGGTGGTCATACCTCTAAGGAAATCATCAATTTAATCAATTATATGTGTTTTACCTTCACCAAGGAGCTTTCCGATTTTCCGGCAGAGTATGTGGAGATGTGGAAGCAAACAGCGCTTGGCCCTATGACTGAAGCTCTCCAAATATTTGAAACGGCAGAAGAAATCAAGCAAATCTATTTGTCTGTATTAATTCAGGTGGAGGAGAACTGGAAAGGGATTCGTGAGAGCCGCAACAACCGTCATCTCATTTATCAGGTGAGGCAGTATATTGAGGAGCATTATGCCAATTCAGATATGTCGCTGCAATTATTAAGCGAACAATTTGGGATGAATAAAAGCTATGTAAGCCGCATTTTCAAGGACGAATTTGGTGAGAACTTCGTAGATTATTTGGCTGGAATCCGCATACAACATGCCAAGCAGCTGCTTGACAATACACAGCTCCCGATCCAGGATATTGCTGTCCAAATTGGCTATGTGCATTATTTTACCTTTATTCGTGCCTTTAAAAAATCGATCGGGATATCCCCAAGCGATTATCGAAAAAAATAAGCAAGAATTGTCAATGGAAGAAATTGAAGTAGTTATTGCAAGCCCTGCAGCATGGCACTTCGGAAGGCGCACACAATCAGCTTTTTGCGGAAGCTCGTGATCTACACAGATGGGAGCAAATAAGAAGTTTGGCTTACTGCGCCGATGAAAGTGTGGTTAAGATCCATATTGAATTTCAGTTAATGCATATACATGTTTAAGAAACTGCTCAGACGCAGGGGACAGATCTTCATCAGACCTACGGTAAACGGCGATTGGATTAGGCGCGTAGATATCTTCCACGTAAACTCTGGCTAATGCTTGCTGATGGATATATTCAGCTGCCTCCAGAGCCGATATGAAGGTGGCCCCATAGCCTGAAATAACTGCACGCATTGTTTCGTGCTGGCCATTAAACTGTAAGCCAATCTGTGGGAGTTGAACTTGATGCTGTCGGCAAAGGGCGAATAAGGTTTCACGTGAAGAGCTGCCTTCCTCACGAAGCACGAACGGCTGCTGCAGCATCAAAGCCAGAGATACCGTCATCCCAGCAAGCGGATGTTTGGCCGGAACGACAAACCATAGCTCATCATTCAGAAGCTCCTCGCGAAGCAAGCCTTCCGGGGCTTCTTTGCTGCCTCCAACGAACGCCAAATCTGCCTCATAATGCAGCAGCTCGTTGAACGACGCGCGTGAGTTGGATGTGGTTAATGACATTTCGATTCGCTCGTGCTTGGTCTTGAAAGCTGCCATCCAGGCAGGCAATAAGTGATTGGCAGGGAGATATGTAGCAGCTAATCGCAGCTTACCAAGTGAACCTTCGCGATACGCAGTAATCTGCCTTGTCATTTCAAGCTCTAAAGCAAACAGTCTTGCTGCCTGCGTATAAACGAGCCCTCCAGCTTCAGTTAAAATAACTCCACGCCCATGTGGAGATAACAAAGTGAGGGCAAGCTCCTTCTCCAGATTGCGGATTTGTGCAGTTACGGCTGGCTGACTGATGTGCAGGACCGCGGCAGCTTTAGTCACACTACCGAGAGAAGCAACCTCATAAAAAAGCCTTAATGCATGCAGATTCATTCTTAGGGTAACCTCCGTTTTAATGTATCAATTAAATTGATGTTTTCATCAAAAATAAATATTATATTTATGATTCGTTTTTTTCTATTGTAAGAGATAAGCAGCAGTGCTGCAATGGCTGCCTTTTATCATAGAAGGAGACGGTGAATGCGATGAAATTTGTTTGTTTTGATTGTGAGAGGGCTTATATGCTGCAGGAAAGAAGCAATCCGTTTTTATGTGATTGCGGAGGCTTGCTGGAGGTCAAACATGATTTTCAAAAAGTAGATGTAGTGCGGTTAAAGCTGGAGTTCGATAAAAGATTGACGGAACGCATGTCTTCATGGGCAAGTGGTGTGTGGCGGTATAAAGAATTGATTTATCCGGAAATGCCGGAAGCTTATATAACGAGTAGATATGAAGGGAATACGGGACTGTATCCATCTGAAACCTTGGCCCAATTTGCCGGTGTACGCAAGCTCATGCTGAAGGCGCAGAGCGAGAATCCGAGCGGATCTTTTAAGGATAACGGAATGTCGGTGGCAGTTTCTCATGGCCGGTCGTTGGGTTATACACGATTTACTTGTACATCAACGGGAAATACATCGTCATCACTTGCTATGTATGCTGCATGGGCAGGGTGCTCATCGTATGTATTTCTTCCCAGACATCATATATCCATGAATAAAGTGCTGCAAACTCTCGCTTATGGCGCACAGGTGATATCGTTTGAGGGTACTTACGATGATGGGATCCGTTTTAGTGAGCTCCATAGTGAACAACTTGGCTTATACGTGTGCAATTCGATCAATCCTTTTCGAATCGAAGGCCAGAAGAGTATCGTATTTGAAATTGCCCAACAGCTTCGCTGGCAGATGCCGGATTGGATCGTAGTTCCGGGAGGCGCATTAAGCAATGCAACAGCGTTAGGCAAAGGCTTGCACGAGTTAAAGGAGCTGGGGTTTATTGACAAGCTGCCCCGAGTTGCCGTCGTTCAGGCGGAGGGGGCTAGTCCGTTTCATCAGTTGGTTGCCCAGGGGGATGTCCAGTTGAAGCCTGCATTAAATCCTTATACACGAGCAACGGCAATGAATATCGGGAATCCGCCCAGCTGGAAGAAAGCACTGCACTATGCCATCCTGCATACTGAAGGAGTGACGGTTTCCGTGACTGACGAGGAGATCATGCTGGCCAAAGGTATGATCAACCGAAGCGGTATTGGCTGTGAGCCTGCATCTGCGGCTTCAGTTGCAGGACTGAGAAAGCTTGCTGGCGCAGGTATTATTGACAAGGAATGTACAGTAGTATGCTTGCTTACCGGACATATTTTGAAGGATACGGAGGCGATACAGGAGGTTTACAATGGAGATAGGACCTCTGCTGCACCAACGAATCCAATGTTGCAGACATCGAACCTGACTGTGGAAGAGGTGCGACCCTATATTGCGGATCGGCAATAACTATTAAATAGCTGTACAATGGGTTGATTTCCATGGACGGTTTCTTTACAATAGGGAGAAAAGCATACAGGGAGTGGACAGAGGAAATGAATGTTAAAATTTCACGTAATGCAGCTAAGATCTTACTGGCTGAGCTGGAAAAAGAAGAAGACAAGGATTTGAAGGTTCGTATTTACATTACGCACAGCCATGGTGACCATGCGCATTACGGTATGGGTATGGACAAGCCGACTGACGATGATGTAGTGGTAAGCACCGATAAAGGAATTGATGTGGTTTTGAAGAAGGACGAGCCTTTACTGGATGGAATCCGTATCGATTATTTCTACACGCCGGAGGAAGGCTTCGCAGTCACCAATCCGGGTAAAGGAAATCACGGCGACCACTAAGCTTTGCTTTCATGGGAAACGAGAGGATTTGTAAGTTATGGCGAACGATATTCGCGTCTGTGATAAGTGCAAACATATGAAGATGAAGACGGCCGTATCGAAGCTGCAAAAGCTGGCCCCGGACGCCGACATCAAGATAGCTTGCAAATCTTATTGCGGTCCTTGCTCACGATTTGCTTTTATTTATATAAATGGGCGTTATGTGACTGGGGCTACTGAGGACGAAGCGATTGAAAAAGTTAAGAAATATGTGAAATAGATTAATGCAGCCCTTGCTGTATGATAATTGAAAATTCCGAAAATGGAGTGTCCCAAAAGTCTTTTGCCATCGGCAAAAGACTTTTTTATATTGGACTCCACTCCAATTTTATGGAACAATAATGTTATGTGAAAATTACAAAATCATTTTTGTAGGAATTGGTTCATATTCATAAAATCTGACCGAAAAAAATGGAAAATATTTACAAGATAGAATGTTTATAAGGATGATGATACGCATGAACGATTTTTATCAAAGCCATATTATATTAGAAAATGATATTATCAAGCTAATACCATTTAACGAAAAATACGAAAACGACCTGCGGCAGATCATATTTGATAAGGAAATTACAAAATTTACTGGAAATCATATTGTTAGTGATCAGGATTTAAAGAACTATATAAATAGTACACTAAAAAGCCGAAACGAGAAAATATCTTATCCTTTTATTGTTATTGACAAGGCATCAGGCCAAGTCGCTGGATCAACACGTTTTGGAAACATATTGTTTCATAGTAAGAGACTTGAAATAGGGTGGACTTGGTACGGAGATGCATTTAGAGGTAAGGGTATTAACAAGGCTTCGAAATTTGAGTTATTGAGATACGCTTTTGAAGAAATGGACTTTAACCGTGTTCAATTTAGTGTGGATATAGAAAATATAAGATCACAAAAGGCTGTTCTCCGTATTGGAGCCAAACAAGAAGGAGTCTTTAGAAATAACTACATAAATGCAAAAGGAGATCCGAGAGATGATGTTTATTTTAGCATCATAAAGTCCGAATGGCCTGATATTAAAAGTACAGTATTTAGCGAATTTACTTTTGATTGATTTCTATATCAAATCGTTTTGATTCTTCTAACGAGGAACCTCAATTCAACAATTTCTGTCTAAAAATTTATTTTCTTCGAACATTAAAAATATATTTAGGTAATTTGACCTGTATAATATGACGAATTGGGACCCCAGATTCATTTATTATGACCTTCTTATCTTATATGCTAAAGTTGTCGAATAATAGTAGATCTTACTCTCGATAATAGCAAAGCAAGTGGAAGCTTGTGACGCAAAACTATAGGGGCTTATGGTGCAAGAAGGACGCACACAGCCAGCCAGCTGCCGAAGGACTGTGACGCGCATATTAACTGCGACTCCTGACCGGTTATTGATCAGGAGTCTTTTTGTGTAAAAGATAAGAGAGGTGGATTATCATATATGAAGGTGAATCGGAGTCTGATGACAAGAACCGGATTTTATACCAAGGTTGGCACCGACATGATCGGGATTTATTTGTCGAGTGAAGGCCCCAAGATGTTTATTAACCGTGAGACATTTGATTTGCAGAATCCGTGCTGGGATGTGGAAATGGTCATGGGAAAAACGAATCATCTCATTTCATTCTACTGGTGCGGAGAGGTTAAGCTCTCGGTTCGTTGTGAATTGGAGAATGAATTGTTTGTCAGCTTATATCACTATTTAGGCTGTCGTACAAACGAGCAGCGTCTTGCTTAAGCAGCCTTTTGGTATTAAAGTTGACATCGGTGTGTAGATTTCAAGTGAGAATAGATGGGATATAGAATCATACAAGCATATCTGGGAGCTGAAAAGGCCAAAGGTATGCTTTTTCTGCTTCTAGCTATTGTCTCTATTAGGTCAAATGTTTATAATAATAATATACATAGATTACCATAGTTCAATGGGACTACATAGGAGGAAAGACCATGCGTTTAATTACACGATCCGACTTTGATGGCTTGGTATGTGCAATGCTTTTTAAAAAGCTGGGAATGATCGACGAAATGAAATTCGTTCATCCGAAGGATATGCAGGATGGGCTGGTTGAAGTCAATGAGAATGACATTTTGGCGAACGTCCCTTATGTACCCGGCTGTGGTTTATGGTTTGACCATCATTCCAGTGAGTTGGAGCGTACAGGCCCTGAAATCATATATAAAGGTGAGACCCGTGTGGCGCCAAGCGCTGCCCGTGTTGTATATGATTACTATGGTGGCAAAGAACGTTTTGGTGATATCGATAACATTATGCAAGGTGTGGATAAGGCCGATTCCGCGCAATTTTCGGCAGATGATATTTTGAATCCCTCAGGCTGGGATTTGTTGTCCTTCATCATGGATGCCCGCACCGGATTGGGACGCTACCGAGATTACAGAATCAGTAATTATCAGCTGATGGAGGATTTGGTTGATCACTGTGCAACAATGACGGTAGATGAAATTATGCAGCTGCCGGATGTTGTAGAGCGGACGAAACGTTATTTTGAATTGGACGTTGACTACAAAGCGATGTTAAAGCAGCATACATATGCAGACGGTAACGTGATTGTAACTGATCTGCGCAATGTGGAAACAATTTATCCAGGCAATCGATTTATGGTCTATGCTTTATATCCAGAACAAAATATTTCGATTTGGATTGTCGATGGAAGAAACAAGCAAAACTGTGTGTTTGCCTGCGGTCACAGCATTATCAATCGCACCTCGACAACCGATGTAGGCGCCTTGATGCTTGCGAATGGCGGCGGTGGGCATAAGGCAGCAGGAACGTGCCAAGTCCCTTATGATGATGCAGGCAAGGTGCTTCATGAACTGGTTGAAACGATGAAGCATAACGGATAACGGATGAAGGATAACGGAATTAGGCTTAGCGGTAATCGCAAAAAGAATCAGGTACTGGAGCTGCGCTGTTTTTGCGTTGTTCCATGGGCCTGATTCTTTTTTTGTGTGTCTATCCGATCGTGATTTTGCCTTCGGGGTAATGGAACAGTTCCTTTTTGTTTTTGGGCTGCAGCGCATAGGACAGCGTGACAGGACCTAATCTTCCGGCAAACATCATCAGAATAATAACTATTTTTCCAGTGAAGGTTAAATGCGGGGTCAGCCCCATACTCAGTCCGACGGTTCCGAAAGCAGAGGTAGTTTCAAACAAAATCGTTAAAAAAGGAAAGTCGTGTGTAGCAAGAAGCAGCATGGTCACGATAAAGATGAGCAACAAGGAGAGGAAGGTTACTGTGAGTGCCCGGTGTGTGTACTCTTGAGCCAAACGGTGTCGAAACAGCACGATATCTTCTTTTCGTCGGATCATCGTAAGCATGGCCCCGATCAATATGGCAAAGGTAGTTACCTTAATGCCGCCGCCTGTTGATCCTGGAGCTGCACCGATAAACATCAGGAGCACCATGAAAAACTGGGTGGCTTGCCTCAAGTTCGTAATGTCTACTGTATTCGTTCCTGATGATCTTGTACTGACCGATTGAAAGAAGGAAGCGAGGATTTTATCGAATATAGGTAAAGGACCCAATGTATGTATGTTGGAATATTCAAAAATAAAAATCACAAGAGCACCAAACACGACTAGAAACCCAGAAAAGGACAGTACAATTTTACTATGCAGGGAAAGCTGCCGGGTCTTGGAGTAATCAATTAGCTCAGACATCACGATGAAGCCAATCCCACCCAAAATGACCAAGATCATCGAAACGGTATTGATCACAAAATCGTCGACATAAGGAGTCAGGTTCCTAAATCCGCCAACAAGCTCAAATCCAGCGTTATTAAACAACGACACGGAATGAAACACACCATAGTAAATCGCTTGGCTCCAAGGCATTTCAAAGGACCAACGGATCGCAAAAATGAAAGCAGCTATACCTTCAACAACTAGCGAGTAGACTATGACATTTTTGATGAGCCGGACGATACCTTCTATCGATATTTGATTCAACGATTCTTTCAGGACAAGCCGTTCACGCAAGGAGATTCGTTTTCTGACAACGATAGCGAACCAAGTGGTCATGGTCATGAATCCCAATCCGCCCAGCTGCACCATGACTAGCAGGACGATTTGTCCGAAATGAGTGAAATGGGTTGCCGTATCGACCAGAATCAATCCAGTTACACAGGTGGCCGATGTAGCCATGAATAAAGCGTCAATATAACTGAGCGAACGTCCTTCAATTGACGCAGCAGGCAGCCATAACAAGAACGAGCCCAGGACGATAATGATCGCAAACCCTAAGGCAAGGGTTTGCTGAGGACTTAGCTTGACAGGCTTCCAATGAATACGATTCAGAGCAATCACCTCACGCCAAAGCCCTGATGCTGGACATCAGGGCGATTCTATTCCTAAGATTCCCGACGTGGTCCATACAATCCGCCCGGAGCAAAATATTGAAACAAATGACATTCAATTCGTCCATTATACAGCTTGCGCTTTTTATCAGCAGGTCTGCTCATGAAGTGTTCAACCTGCTTGTTCGGATTTAAAATAAAGCTGGACCACGTAGGCAGATGCAAAGCCATCAAGCCGAAATCGCGAAGAACCTTGTCCACTTCTTTCAGATCTCCTAAGCGTTCCCCATAAGGAGGGTTGGTTATTAAACAGCCATATTCGCCTTGCGGCTTGGCTTTGGCGACCGGAAGTACCTGAAATCTCAGCTCACGTGCGAGTCCTGCTGACTTGGCAGCGGCCAATGCGATCTCAATAGCATCCTTATCGATGTCCGAGCCGATGATCTCGAGGGGGACATCATCTTTAACCAGATCATAAGCTTCATCTCGTGCTTGATCCCATAATGCCGTGGGAATAATGGGCCATGCTTCTGCCGCAAATGAGCGCCGCTGACCCGGTGCAATATTCCAGCCGATCATTGCGGCCTCGATCGGGATGGTTCCAGAGCCGCAGAACGGATCGTACAGCGGCCGATCCACCCGCCAACGGCTGAGCAGTACGATAGCTGCTGCCATCGTTTCTTTTAACGGCGCTTCGGTCGCGATTTTGCGATAGCCGCGCTTATGTAAGCTCGGGCCCGTTGTGTCAAGCGTCAACGTAGCTATATCGTTCAGCAGTGAGACTTCCATCACGAAGCGAGCTCCCGTCTCGGGAAACCATTCAGTATGATAGCGCTGCTTCAGGCTTTCGACAACAGCTTTTTTTACAATACCTTGACAAGCAGGGACGCTGGACAGCTGGGATTTATGAGAGCGTCCTTGCGCTGGGAACTCGGCATCTTCAGGAATCCAGTCTGCCCAAGGCAGCGCTTTGGTGCCCTCGAAAAGCTCATCGAAGGTACGAGCTTCGAACTGGCCCATTTTAACAAGCACGCGATCCGCTGTGCGCAGCCATAAATTGGTGCGGCATATAGCCAGTTCGTCGCCTGTGAAGTTAACCCGGCCATTTTCGACCGTTGTATTTACATAGCCCAGATCGTGAATCTCACGAGCCAGAATAGCCTCCAGCCCCATAGGACAGGTGGCGATTAATTGAATTTCAGACATCTTACACACTCCAGTTGAACTCTTATTGGAAAAGCCATACAATAGTTGATACAGACACCATAGTTACAAGCATATTCAAGGATGAGTGACCGCAATATGAAGGTATGTTTTCTTTGAAATATCAGTCAACTTAACATCCGGTTAAAACATATGCTTCTGATATTATAGGTGATACCGTTGGTTTATACAATATTAGGGGGAATTATAGGATGACACAGCTATCCGATGAGGAATACGTAGAGTCATTATTGACTCGCGACGAGCAATTGGAACATGTAAAGGAAGGGATACGGAGCCGCAGCATGCCGGAAATTTCCATAGCTCCAGGTTATGGCAAGTTATTGACTTTGCTGGTCAAAATGACAGGAGCACAGCGCATTTTGGAGATAGGTGCCTTGGGCGGCTATAGTGGGATTTGTTTGACTCGTGGCTTGGGTGATCAAGGTAAGCTGATTTCGTTGGAGCTTATGCAGGAATATGCTGATGTTGCACAGCAGCATCTGAATGAGGCGGGACTTGGGGATAAGGTAGAGTATCGAGTCGGGGAGGCCCTGCATCATTTACAGCAGCTTGAAGAGGAAGGGCAAAAATTCGACGCTTTTTTCATCGATGCTGATAAAGGGAATTATCCGAATTACCTGGAATGGGCGATCAAGCTGGCTAACACGGGGGCCATTATTATGGGCGACAATGCACTGATGCATGGTCGAGTCATGGATCCGAAGCAGAATGGGAACTCAGTAACCAAGATGCGCCAGTTTAATGAAAGCATGGCGAGTGACCCGCGGCTAGAGGGCGTTGTTTTACCGGCTTATGATGGATTAGCAATTGCTCGTGTACGCTAACCTGACTGCAATATTAGAAAAAGACCATGCAATCGCAGGCCATCATTATTGGCTTATGAGAGCATGATCTTTTTATTTTCACACCAGCTGATCAGAACCAGTCATGGTTTGTTGTAACGATCCAAACCAAGATATTCAGTTTATTATGTAGGGATGCCCCTTACAATTTTCAGTTGTAAAAGGTGCCCCTACATTCTTGAACTGAAATTTGAATATGGACTTCTTAGTAGATAATCGTACTATTTATAAAATAAGCCGTCTTTGAAGTAAAGAAAGCGGGAATACTGGACTCCTCCAATACCCTTGTAATACCATTGTTCAAGATCCCCAATTGTAGTTCTTTTATCAGGGTACCCTGACGATAAAATAACTTGTTCGGCTGTCATACCTTTAGTTACTCTTCCTACACGAAGAGAGTCTTTTATCGATTCAGACCAGTCGTATTCCGCCAACGGATCAATTAAGGAAAAAGTAGCATTGATATTGTTCATGGAATATGAGACCTCAGTAGTTTCATAATGTCCATTGGACACGGTTACCGATCCCCCGTTATATCCAACAATGGATACTTGCTGAAAATTGTGGTAGTAGCCTTGTGATTCTCTCATTTCCTGAGATATATTTTTTATCCATAAGACTGGATTGTTTTTCCAAAATTGTTCGGCATCTGTTTCGAACTTCAGCTTTTTTATACCTTCATCGACGATAGCTTGCTTACCCCAAGAAGCATTTCTTCTGAATTCCCCGGCTGTAATATCAATCCGCTGCTGTTCCCCCCAAACCACTTTCATGTCCATATAATCAGTCAAAAAGACGAGTGGAACATAAATAAATCCATTTACAAGTATGGGTGGATATTCCAATCGGGCAGAGTTAGGTTTCATTGTTGTGTCGAAATAAGTCATCAAGTCGCTATTCGTCCGCAGTAAAATGATTCGAGATGGAGTATTAATTCGAATGATACCGTTAACCACTACAGCAGGTATAGTTAATTTATCGGTTATAGCCCCGAGAGGTAAATAAATAGCATCATTATGAGTAATCGGGGTATTTTCCGACTTCAGATAATTTGAATTTATGAAAATCTTATAGCCTTCTACATCAGCAGGAGCTTCTTCCATCACAGGCAGCTTCGTTACAGGTATACCTTTGCTCCATTGGCCTGAATACCATATTTCACCGCTCATCGAGGTGCCTTTTACAGCTTTGCCATTGCCTTGAGGTAGCCCATTATCTAGCTCACCATCATAGACGAAATATTCTCCATCCAATTCTAAGTAAGGGTAGGAAATGATATGCAGGATCGTATCATTATTCTCTATCGTTATCTGTTTTGTTTGTTGGTTAATTTCGAATTTATAACCAAATGCTTCACTTATTAATCGTATGGGAGCAAATTGTTGTTTATTGATGAGTTTTGTAGGACCCTCCGAGTTTTGGGCGTTGCGATACTGTATAATAGGTGAGTCTGTTTGCATGGATACCTGGTTATCATTTTTAAAAATGTTGACGTTGTCCGTACTTTTAAATGTTTCTACTCTTGCATTAATCTTCTCGGCAAAATCGGTAAGAGGGACTAGCACATTTCCATTGATTTGGATACCGTTATCCATAGTAATAAAAGTTTTTTGTGTATCTGCTGCTAATGCTGGAGCGGCAGAAAGGAGCATTGCACACATTAATATCGCGATCATAATCGGAGACAGCCAATGTTTCTGTTTCATTTAATTTCCCTTCGTAATACGAATTTTTTCGAAAAGTAAAGCCTTGAAAACCGTCTTTATTACGGTTTGATCTCCTTTCATTAGGTAAATATTAGCATAACATACAGTATAACGAAATTATATTAATCCCCCATACATTAGACCAATAGAACATTAATGGAAGCCTTTTCTAATATTCGTCCGTCTATAATTTCCTAAACATGCACCCCCAATACCATCTCCCTAGGGATCTCTGCTGAAAGTGGCCAGTACGATAGACAATATACTAAAAAATATAACCCTCCAATTATTTCCTTTAGGAGGGTTATACCAATAATATTCTTTTTGAATACGTATTAATTGTAACGGTAATCTTGATGTGCATCGTGCTTTTTTGAACAACCTCTACCAGATGATTTATTTATGATGCTTGTTTTAACGGTACGGCCGAATTGCTTGCAGGTTGGGGTGTTTTCCATGGATGGGTTTCATTATTATGGTACACCATTTCATAATTTGTGTTCCTTATCTCGATCACCGAACGATACCAGAGCAACAGCTCAGCACAAACGATTATAAACAGGATTTTTTTAATGTCCAGCTTCATGCAGGGAGAACCTCCTAGTCGCTTGCTTGGGCAAGCGGTTGTTGTAGGTATTGCATAAGGATGAGATGGGCGATTCCGCATCACAGTATACAGTCTG
Organism: Paenibacillus sp. 1_12; assembly: GCF_900114475.1. Taxonomy (GTDB): domain Bacteria; phylum Bacillota; class Bacilli; order Paenibacillales; family NBRC-103111; genus Paenibacillus_S. Next base: position 375,877 of record NZ_FOTE01000004.1, read on the forward strand.
TTTGTAAGTGCACTAAATCTGTTTTATTTAGTAAGGATATGTAGGTGTGAACGGAGTCATGTTAGGTGTTTAATATACCACTCCAGTGCGGCGCTAGCCTTCGCCCTTTTTGTTTGGAAGCACTGGCAGCTGTTGATCACCCAAAGTGCGGCGAACCCACAGCGCGTTGCCGAGCAGCATAATACAGGACATGATGAAAATCCCACGAATGCTAACCCAGCCGGACAAAGCTCCACCAATAATGGGTCCCATCATGTTACCAAGACTGAGCGCGCTGGAATTGAAACCATACGATCGACTTTCCATACCATTAGGTGTGTAGCTGCGAATTAACGTTTGGACCGAGGGCAGCATACCGCCCATAAACACACCAAGCATGAACCTCGCAGCAAATAGCTGCCAAATGTTCGTGACGAATGCTTGTGGAATATAGCAAAGCCCTGCTCCAATCAAGCAAACTGCCAAAATTTTAACGGATCCGATTCGATCACTCCATTTACCAAGCAGTGGAGATGCTATCATATTGGAGAAACCAGTTACCGATCCGACAAGCCCTGCGTAAAAAGCGAGCAGCTCGCCTTTTCCATGCAGATCCTGAACGAAGAGAGGAATTAGCGGCATGGCGGCAAGCATGGAGAACTGAATCACAAAAGTCACTCCATACAGCGCAGGCAGCTGTTTCACCTTCATTAATACGCGGAAGCCTTCGACAATCGTAATATTCGTTTTTTTCTTGGCCTCGGCTAAATCGAATTTTTCTTTGACGAGAAACAGTGCGACCATCGAGGCAGCGAATAACAAAGTACCTGTCACATAAAAAATAGAGCGAAATCCAAGCCATTCCGCCATCAATCCACCGATGAATGGACCGAGAATTGAGCCTGCGACCCCACCGGATTGCAGCATGCCCATAGCGAAGCCGCTTTTTTCGCGGGGTGTATTGGTTGAGATTAAGGCAACCGCTGCAGGCATGAATCCAGAAATGACGCCATTCAGAATGCGAAGCAGCAGCAGCTGTGTCGGATCGTGAGCAAAGCCCATTAATGTCATCACCACGGCCATTCCGAAAGAAGAACGAAGCAGCATGACTTTGCGTCCATACCGATCCGACAAACGCCCCCAGAGCGGCTGGAAAAAAAATGAGGTAACAAAATTCCCCGCAAAAATAAATCCCGACCAAAGTGCAATATGATGAGGATCTGTAACACCCATTTCCTGTATGTATAAGGGTAAAAAGGGGGTAATCATTGTCATTCCGCTCATAACCAAAAACTGCCCAATACAGAGTACAGCTAAATTAATCTTCCAACGTGCCACGGCCGTTCTCCTCTTTTCCTGCTATGTACGTTGAAGTATAACATAATCCGACGCGATTGCTCCAACCCTATGAGCAGCTTAAAGAGATACTCAGACTCGAGTATCTCCTGTATCAAGATGAACATTAATATATTCGGTGAATCACTTCCTCGAAGTCAGGTTCTTCCATATGGACGTCAGCAATGGTGCCCCACTGCTCAATTTGTCGTAATACATCCATGGCTTGTGTACTCCTTCGGTTGCACTGTATAGTGATTTCATTTTCAGTTTGGCCGATAACTAGAAAAGCACCGCTCCATTCCAACGGAACATGTACCCGTTCTGCAAAGCTGATTCTCATTATCGTTGGCAATCCGATTTTCTCTCTCAAACGGTCAATGGTTCCATCATAAGCAAGCTGTCCGTGATTAATGACCATCACCCGCTCACATAGCTGTTCGATATCGTCCATATCATGAGTGGTCAGCAGTACGGTTTTTCCAAAATCCTGATTCATGGCTTTGAGCAGCTTGCGAATCGATTTTTTGGCTACGATATCGAGGCCAATGGTCGGCTCGTCAAGAAACAAAATATCCGGGTTATGCAGCATGGATGCAGCCAGATCAGCACGCATCCGCTGTCCGAGCGATAGCTTACGAACAGGCGTATCGATAAATTCCTTCAGTTGCAGCAGCTCACTTAGTTCAGCCAGCGTACGCTCCTTTTGTATTCGTTCGATGCCATACATCGCAGCCAAAATATCGTAGGAGTCCTTCACAGGCAGATCCCACCATAGCTGGCTGCGCTGTCCGAATACGACACCAAGCTTGCGTACGACCTGTCGTCTTGATTTGTGAGGGCTTTGCCCATTGATTAACACCTCCCCGGAGGAAGGGTGTAGAATACCTGTTAACATTTTGATCGTAGTCGATTTGCCTGCCCCGTTCGGGCCGATATAACCGACAAATTCGCCTCGCTCAATGCTGAAGCTGATGTCGTTGACCGCGATTTTTTCTCGATGGGCACCGCTAATATAAGAACGAAGCCGCTGCCAACGTCCTTCGCCAATCAAAGGGACCCGAAATGATTTGCTTAAACCTAAAACTTCAATCATAGAACAGCTCCTTTACTGGATCGTTTCGAATGTATCTTCACCTTTTAGGCTGCGATTCTCTTGTCTTTCTTATCTTGCATATATGTTTAGCTTCCCGTACTTTGATATTTAGACATACCCAGCTTCCAGAATTGCAGCATAGCGAACAGGAATAGAGCGGCGAACAAACCGATAACCGGAATCAGCCAGAACCCGAATTCGTGGCGAAGCACATATAAGGCAGGCAAATAATTGGCAGCTCCTACAGGAATCACGGTCAATAAAATACCTTGAAGCCATTTTGGATATAAATTCATCGGATACTGAACAGCCGTACGTGCCGCATCCTCGGTTACATTTTGCAAATCGCTGACCCGTGTAATCCAAAAACCGAAGGTGGCAGTGCCAAGCCCGATAGCGAACAAAATGACGGACCCGATCACAATCACAGCTGCTGTTTGTGGAATTGCCCATAGCTCGACCTGACCAGATTGCAGCATCTCGTGAACACAAACACTTAGGATGATAGCGCCTTGAATATATTCGGCCATCATAATTCGAAAGTTTTGAGTCATAAGTGCCAGCAGCAGCGGGATAGGACGGATAAGCAGCTGATCGAGATCGCCGGACACCAAATATTTTTCCAAATGGTGCACATCATTGGCCAATGTTCGGTAAATGGCTTTGGATAACAGGATAGTCCCATACAAGTAACCAACTTCATATAAGCTCCAGCCCTTGATACTGCCGAACTTCCATAAGATGATCGAGATTAGTAAAAACTCCATCGTGTTGATTACAAAAGCAAGCACTGTCGAAAACCAAAAATTAAATTTGTACTGCATTTTGCTTACGATGCTGGCACGAATCAACAGGGTGTACATCCGAAATGTATTCATCCTCCCTGCACCTCCACCTTATGGCGAACGATCGCTGTAGCGGCAAAACAGAGCAAGGTCAAAAATAAAGACCAGATCAAGCTTCCCAGTAGAATCGGCGCACCCTCCATTCCTAAATAAAGCTTGGTTGGCACATACTGCAGATAAGGATAAGGAGTCATTCTCGCTATACTTTGCAGCCATAAGGGCAGCCAATCATTTGGGATCAGAAAGCCGGATAGAACAGAGGAGAGCGAAATATGAACCCAAAACAGCCATTGCGATTCGGTTGTCCATAAGGCAGCTACCCCAATCATATAATTGATGCATATGCTCATATAGGCAGCCAGAACGAGTGCCAGTATCGTCAAAGCCCATGTAGAAGCACTGAGCGGAACCGGCAAGTCGAGTGTCCACACATAGAGTAAATAGATAGGTAACGATTTATAGAGAAGCTGATAGACGATTTGTCCCCATTCTCGGCACATCAGATGATAGAAAAGGTGAACTGGCCGCATGAGATCGAGCGCGATTTGACCTGTACGTACGGATTGATCAATACCAAGCCCTTTGGTCATAAAAACAGTAATCCATAAACAAACCTGATTGAATGCAACATAGTGAATGACCGTATCCAGCGTATAACCGCTTGCTCCGCCTGTAGTCCCTACGCCTTTCCATATGGAGACGTAAATAAGCCCGAAGATCGCACTGGCAACCGTATTGATTGCATGCGAGGCTCGGTACTGCAGGTTGCGGTCATACGCTTTTTTCATTAAAACGACAAAAAGCATACACACCTCCGGTGGTTAAATTGTCGCACCTGCTGGTAACGGCAGCAAGCACATAAAGGATTTCTTGTGATTAAATGGGATCATGCTGAGACACGTGCGTAATGGGTGAGTATAGCTAGTGAAGAAACGTACAGAGGGTTGTTATGTAAGGGCGCCAAGAGGACGGAAAACTATAATAGCAAATTATGGTTAGCTTTGGCAACTGTTTTTTTGTGAGTTTTGATTCATGCTCTATGAATTAAAATTTGGTATACTAGCAAGGTGTTTCTGTTTGCAAACTCAATGAACCCGTTACAGAAGGAGAAGATCGTCATAGAAACTCGAGCTGTCAAACATCGCGATGTCAATAAAATCAAGAGAAATACATGGATAACTCTGGGAATTATAGGATTAATTACGATAGCAGCTTTCAGTTATTTGCTAGTTTGGTTATTTGGCAAAGAGTCCAATAAGGCGCTTCCAGCTGCACCGACAGTAACGGCACCATCTACGGTGCCTCAGGGGAACACACCCAAGAACGAACCTGTAGTGAAGACAGTGCCCAATGCTGCCGGTGAGAACAGTGCCAAAGGCACGGGTACAACGGATAAACCAAGCGATAGCAATGTTATAAACGGGCAGGCACCTGACAGTAAGCCAGCAGCGAATCCAAAAGGCAATGCGGGTCAATCCAGTGTCAAGCTAACGTTTATCGGAGATGTTATGTTTTCTGGAAATGTAGAGCAATTATTAATAAAGAATGGTTGGGATTATCCATATCGGTACATGAAAGAGTATTTGGAAAAAGCAGATATTACGATAGCTAATCTGGAAACACCCATTTCAACTCGGGGAACGGCACAAATCAAGGATTACACCTATCGTTCATCTCCTGAAGCACTTCCAGCACTTAAAGCTTCCGGTGTTGACCTTGTTAATACAGCCAACAATCATATTCTCGATTATGGCTCTGATGCCCTGCTGGATACGATGGATGCATTGGACCAAGTGGATATCAAACGGGTAGGGACGGGACGTAATATTGAGGAAGCCTATAAGCCAGTCATTATGGAACGTAATGGCATCAAGATAGCTTTTCTCGGTTTCAGCCGCAATGCACCGGATGCCGGATGGTACGCAGGCAAGCAGAAACCAGGTGTGGCCGAAACTTATTCCACCAAGCTCCCCTTGGAAGCGATCGCGAATGCTCGTGAGGTAGCTGATCTGGTCGTAGTCATTGCGCATTGGGGTATTGAGCGACAGGATGTTGCAGCGAAGGAGCAGACCGATCTGGCGCATAAATATATTGATGAGGGTGCGGATTTGGTTGTAGCGAGTCATCCTCATGTGCTTCAGGGCTTCGAACAGTATAATGGAAAATGGATTGCGTACAGCTTGGGCAACTTCATCTTCACGACTAATGCGGAGCCGATGACCTGGGAAACGATGGTGCTTGATGCGGAATGTACGAAAGATCGCAAATGCGAATTGCAAATGCTGCCGGTATTAACTAAAGGTGCTCAGCCCGTCCGTATGCCAGAGGCAGAGGGGTTAAAGCTTTTTGAACGGATGTCAAGGATTTCATTTAATGCAGCAGTAAATAAGGATGGTAAAATCAGTGTCGTTCCAGCTAAGAAGCCTGTATCGGATATAGTGGCTCCAGCGAAACCGCCCGCAGTCGATAAACCGGCAGATAAAAAGACAGGAGAGGTAAAGCCTGTGCAGCCTGCTAAGTCATCGACACAGCAGCAGCCTACCCAGAATTCTAAGCCAAATACCACTCCAAGCACGAGTAAACCATCGCAACCTGGAGCGGCTAACCCGTAACCTACATACTTGCTTTGTAATTTACTTATAATCTAACGAAGCATTCCAAATTCTGCCGCAAGAAGCCTATAGGACTTTAAGCGGGCATCGAAATCATGAGTTGGAGTGACAACGAGTAATTCATCGGTTTTATACAGCTCGCTGATTTCCAGCAGCTTGCTCTTGACCTGTTTAGGAGTGCCTACGATGCGCCGCTGGCGGCGTATCCGTATGCGCTCTAAATCTGCTTCTGTGTAAGGATAGTCCATAGCGCTTTCAACGGAAGGAAACGTGTTCAGCTCAAGTCCCAACTCCAATCGCAGGAAAAATAAATCCGTACTGGTTGCCAGAATATTGGCTTCTTCTTCGCTATCTGCACAAATGGCTAGAACAGCGGCAAGGGTCCTCGGACGATCGTTTAAGACGGACGGCTGAAAATGCTCATGATAATATTGCATCGCAGATTCACCTCCGGTGACACCGAAAAACTGGGCAAATGCGTAAGCAGCACCTTGCCGAGCAGCAATCTTGGCGCTCTCATCACTTGAACCCAACAGCCACAGCTCAGGTGCGGTAGGAATGGATGGGGACGCGTGCAGTCTGGCAAACGGATGCTCAGCAGGCATCGTTTGATGCAAATAGCCCGTCAAGTCCCTGACCTGCTGCGGATATTGGTTAATATCGACAAATTTATTTTCCTGAAGTGCTCTTGTAGCGAGCGGCATTCCGCCAGGCGCACGTCCCAGACCGAGATCGATCCGTCCAGGATGAAGAGCTTCAAGCAATCTGAAATTTTCCGCGACCTTATAGGCGCTGTAATGCGGAAGCATAATGCCCCCTGAGCCCAACCGAATTCTTGCAGTTGCAGCAGCAAGGTGTGCGATCAGAATCTCGGGGCTTGAATGAGCGAGTGCTTTAGATGCGTGATGCTCTGATACCCAATAGCGAGAGTAGCCAAGCTTGTCGGCCTCCTGGGCCAGCAGCGTCGTTTCTCTCAATGCATCTGCTGCGGTTTTACCTTCACCGATATGGGATTGATCCAAAATTCCAAGCTTGATCATATTGTTCACCTCTGAGTTAAACTGTAACAGAAAATGTTCAGTTGGTCAAAGTGTCTAATCCCGTCTTATGCTGACACCCTCAGGTAGGGAAAGCTTCGATTGACCATGCTTATGCTCAAAATGAATCGTCCCGGAAGGCACTTCAAACGAAATCTTCAGCCATTCCAGCGTTTCAGGCATGTGAGGATGGAAGCTTACCTCTGTCCACCCCGGTGCAGCAGGTTTAAGTCCAATGATTTCTTCAATTAGGAGTGGAATAGGAGCGCTTGCCCATGGATGACACAAGCTGGTATTCCATTTCAAATCCTTCGACCAAGCTTCGAAGCAGGTGGTTGCACCTTCCTTAACCATATTGCCCCACGAATGCAGATCTTCTGAGCGGATCAAGTCATACACAAGTGCATACTCTCCGGCAGCAGCTAAGGCTTTTAATAAAAAATAGGCCATGTATACGCCGCAGCTCAAACGCTTGCTCTGCAGCAATTCGACTACAGCCTCACGATCCTTTGTCCCGACCAGACCGAATAATAAAGGCAGCGCATTGGCATGCAGGGAAGAATGCTTGGATCCCTCTGCATCAACGAACAGTTTCGTCTGCTCACTCCAGAACACCTGCCGGAACGCCTGCTTGAAGCTTTCCAAATCGTCATGCTCTTCAATCTGAAGAATTTTGCGAATCTGCGCGACGGCCACTCGTGCACTATAATAAAACGCATTGACGACATTATGGCAGCCCTCACTGACGGGTCTTGTCAGAGGAAAGTCATAATCGTCGCGCATGCCTTCTGGCCAATCAACCAAATTCCACTTATCGGCTACATGGGTGAGCAATCCATCCTCCCGCTGAAAAGAGTTAAAATGCCGCAGCATTTCTTCGGCCACCGGATACATTTCACGCAGAAAAGCTTCATCTCCGCTCTGTTTATAATATTCAAGCAGTTGGATCGGCCATTGGAATGAAAAATCAGCAATCTCCTGCATAAAGTGACCCGGAGCTACAGCCATAATACCCGGACATACATGAGAAGACAGTAAGGCAAAATCAACCAGTGATTTCCGGAACAGCCGCAAATCGCCGGAGACATAAGCGTGGGCGTGTGTAATTATTGTATTGTCACCTAGATATTGTCCCTTTTCGCGGGAAGGGCAGTCTACGTAATTTTCCTGAGAGCCGAATTTCAAACCATTTGTACAAATGGTCCAAATCGCGTTAAGCATGGAATCGGACGATTCAAATTGACAAGCTTCCTCATCCAGCGGATAGTGTCTGACAACAGCCGCAAAGCTATCTATATCGATGTGAATACTGGAATCGGCAAGTACTTCCACATATCGAAAAGCTTTGTAGTCATACTGATCAAGCTCATCATGATCGCCTGAAAGCGTCCACAGCTCCTGATAGGTACAGTTGCATCTCATCTCGTAACGAACACGCTCATTGTCGAACAGCTCCTCACCGCAGCGAAGCTCAATTATTTGTCCTTGTCTTCCGTGAGCGCGCATCTTAAACTGACCCGTAAGTTCCCCGCCAAAATCCAGTATATATCCGCCTTCTGCCAGTGGTTTGACTTTCGCAGGTTTGACCGTATAAACAGCAAGCGGAGGAGTAGGCTGCAGCTGCAGCTGGTGATCATCATCCGCATGCACAGAAGCAGGAGTCCAATCCGTTTCCTGATAGGCAAGTTCCTGCCATCCTACAGGCTGAAGGCGATTATCGATATGCTCCAGGTATTGGGTGTTATAGCCGATAATACCGCCGCTAGCGTAAGCTTTGTTTCTCGTTACCATCCAGGTCTCATCGGTTTTAGCTACAAGCCTTCCATCGACGGATACCTCGGCTATTAAGCCTTGACGATAATCCCCACTGTTATAGGAACGACAAATCAAGCCCTGATAGTATACATGAACGGCAATGACATTATTGCCTTTTTGCAAATACGGGGTAATATCGAAACGATTATAATAATAATGGAAATAGTTACCTTGAGCAGGGCCTTGTCCTACAAATTGTCCGTTGATATATACCTTATAATAATCGTCAGCTGTAAGCTCAAGTGCAGCATCTGTGAAATCATCGTCCAGCACCCAAGTTGTTCTCGCCAGCATATGCAGGTTTTTGAGGTCCTCTCGATGATCGGGCAGTTCCTTCGGCTCCATTTCTTTATGAAACAAATCGATCGGCTGCAGACCGATAAAAGCAGCGTCCGTGATCCATTGGGCTTCCCATTGCTTGTTCATAGATAGACTCCTTTGTGCATTCGATTTGTAGAAACTATCCTTCAGTCTCAATCCTATAAGTATAAGGAGATTTGATGAGTATTTCTTGGAATATCGGCCACAAAACCCGGAATATTGACCGCTTGCGGCTCTATTTGGCAAGAGGGGACTTGTTATGCATAAGCGGCTCGTCTACAATAATGAGCGATGCGACTAAATAATCGTGGAGAAGCGTTCGCGTTCGCCTTACAGCTGATAGTCTGCTTAAGCTAACTGGCTTTGTAAGCATGGACACGAAAGGATATTTCGCGGCGCAGCGGAACTTAATCACTGGAGGAGGATCAAACATGCTCTATCCGAAGGAAAAATACTTGGAGAGCGAAGAGTTTCCTTTTGCAGCATTCCCTTATCCAACCTTGCCAGAGAGAGTTATGAATCCGCATACCCATGATTTTATTGAGCTTGTCTATGTGGCGGACGGCTTTGGCGAGCATTTGTATAAGGGGCACTCTTATCCAATTTCCAAAGGGGATATTTTCGTCATACCACCGGATGTGGAGCATGATTATCGAGTCATCGGTAGAGCTCCGCTCAAGGTTTATAATATTTTGTTTATTTCATCGTTCCTTGATGCCGAGCTGCAGGCTTTGTCGAAGGTTTCCTCGTTCATGAATTTTTTTTATGTGGAGCCCTTCCTTAGGCAAAAGGCCGATTTCGAGTCCCATCTCAAATTGTCACTTCCCGAAGCCCAAGAGGTTCAGCTTCGCCTGGAAAGGATCATTGAGGAATTTGACCGAAAGGCGCTGGGCTATCGGATCTCGATTAAAGCACTGCTGATTGAGTTGTTGGTGTGGCTGAGTCGTTGCTACGAAGAGCGGCTGGTACAGCTCTTGTTTCGCCCTGAGCATTCAGCGATTCGTGAGCTTTGTGCGTTTCTGGAGCTGCATTATGCGGAGCCGTTTCAGCTGGAAGAGATTTGTCAGATGTGTGGAATGAGCAAGACCAGCTTTACACATAAATTCAAGCAGGCGATTGGCAAAACATTTACCGAATACCGCAATGAAGTTCGCATTCATGCTTCTTTAAAATGGTTGAGAGAGACGGATGAACCTGTGATTCGTGTAGCGGAGCGGGTAGGTGTTGGTGATGTGAGTTATTATAACAAATTGTTCAAGCAGCAGATCGGAATGCCGCCGAGGGAATTTCGCCAAAAATATCGCAGCGGAAAATCCTCAAGCGGCTAATAATTATTGAATCAAAGCGATCACAAAAGGCAATACGAGGAATGAAGCTAATGTTGTCCACAGGATGCAGCGTGCAACGAACTGAGGGGAAGCGTCAAACTGCTCGGCGAGCATAAAGGCATTAACGGCAGCAGGCATCGAAGCCAAAATGAAAAGCACAGAAAATAAAGTACCGTCAATACCTAGAACGACTAATACGAGCAGCGCCAAAAGCGGAGACAGCAGAAGGCGAATGGAGATACCGGCCCACAGTGCCTTCTGCAGGCCTGGCTTCCATGCTGCAGAACGGGCGTTAATCATCTGGGCGCCTAGGACGGTCAGCACAACAGGGGCGTACGCGGCCGAAAGCATCATGATTCCTTTATCCAATCCTTCAGGAACACCGATGTGAACTGTACGAACGATTACGGCCAATGCTGCTGCATAAATAGAGGGAAGTGTAAGAATGGATTTCATAGCCTGCCTAACAGAAAAGTGGGACCGAGCAGCGAAATAAACACCAATCGTATTCACGATAAAAATTTGTCCAATGACATAAACAGAAGCTTTTTCCAAGCCAAGCTGACCAAACGCCAGCAGCACTAGCGGCAAACCATAGTTGACACTGTTCGTAAACGTGGAGACCATTGTTAAACCGGCACGCTCTGCCGGCGGGAGCTTAAGCACACGTCCGAGTATACTTGCAATTCCCCAGAGCATAAGCAAATTGAGGATACTAAAGGCGACTGTTTTGTAAACATCATCAAACGACAGCTGAGCCTTTGTCAGCGTATCGAAGATCAATGCCGGGCTGAGCACATACAGCGATAGCGCGGATATGGCTTTCGTGTCCAGTCCTCGGTAGCGTCTAAGCAGCATCCCACCGATTACAGGTAATGAAATTGGAAGAAATACTTGATAAATCGTAGAAAAAAACGTTTGCAACATGATGACGGCCCCTTCACATACAGACTGTGCTTCCTACTTTACGCTACAAATAAACAGCTGTCCAAGATATAAAGCCTATAATTGCGATAGGTATTTGTACTTAAGAAACGTATTCTTAATCAAGATTAGGTTGTAGTTCATATATCCATTTGAGTATTGGGGACGTCTGTTCTATAATTTGAGTCATAGGCTATATAAGATGAACCAATTAAACACACAGCCCGAGCGGAGAAAGCAGACCCTTCTGGAGAAACGAAGTGTTCGTCTTTGCAGACGGATTCTTACCCCTATGGGACTAAGAATACAAAGAATCTGGCTGCAACAGCGATTGGAAGAGGGGTCTGCTTTCGCAGCGCCTTTTTGCTGTCATGATGTTTAGTTCATCTTAAATAGTAGATTTTATTAGATAGAAGCAAAGGAAGTGTTGGATCATGGATTTGATTCGCAATATTTATTGTGTTGGACGCAATTATGGCTTGCATGCTGCGGAGCTTGGGAATGACATTCCTGAGGAACCGATGATTTTCATGAAACCGACTCATGCCCTAACTCCAATCCATGGGCAGACGATTGCGCTTCCCGGGGACAGAGGAGAGGTCCATTTCGAAACGGAACTGGTTTTGCATGTCGGACAAGATTATCAAGCTGGTATGACCGTCGACAGTTTGATTGATACGATGGCGCTTGGGATTGATTTTACACTGCGTGACGTCCAATCCGTCATTAAAAAAAAGGGCCAGCCATGGATGCCAGCCAAAGGTTTTTTGAATTCGGCAGCGTTAACGGAACTTCGTCCGTTCATAGGCTTTGAGGGAATAAGACAAACGGAGTTTTCATTGCGGATCAATGACACTGAAGCTCAGCGCGGAAATATCAATGATATGATCTTTAATCTTCAGGTTATCGTCGATTATATCGCCAAACATTATGGTTTGGGTAAAGGGGATATCATCTACACGGGTACACCTGCTGGTGTCGGTGCTGTTCACCCAGGTGACAAGTTCCAGCTGTTGTGGGGCTCAGAGACTTTGGGCGAGTTTACAATTGGATTAACGTAATGGGAGACCAAATAAGGAGGATCGCTCAATTAAGCGATTCCTCCTTTGTCCTTTTCAGCCAAAGCTATATCCGAATACGACTCACGTACCTTTAGTATCTCTGGCAGCTGTGCTATAAACGCATCAACCACCACGGGATCGAAATGTTCGCCACGTTCCTCCTTGAACAAATTGAGAATACGATCCAGCTCCCAGGCTTGCTTGTAAACGCGCTCACTGCCAAGGGCATCGAATACGTCAGCAATAGCTGTGATGCGTCCGTAGATATGAATCTCTTCACCTTGTAAGCCTAATGGATAACCGCGTCCATTCCATTTTTCGTGATGCTGATGTGCGACAATAGCAGCTGTTTTTAATATCCGACGCGTCGAATTTTTCAACAGCCCATACCCGATTTGGGTGTGCGTTTTCATTATGTCGAATTCCTCATTCGTTAGCTTGCCTGGCTTCTTTAATATAGAGTCAGGAATGGCAACCTTGCCGATGTCGTGCATTGGCGAAGCGATTTTTAATAATTCGGCTTCCTCGTGACTAATACCTAATTGTTTAGCTATGATATAAGAATATTCGGCTACCCGCTTGACATGATTGCCGGTTTCCTTTGAACGGCTTTCACCGATCACGCCCATTGTGAAAATAATTTCTTTTTGGGTTTCTTCAATTTCATTGGAGAGCAGGGCGGATTCGAGTGATTTTCCTGCATAGGAGGCAGCCAATGTGAGATGCTCCAAATCCTTTTTGGAAAATTTTTCCTCCACGGTCAGCTTATTAACAGCCTGATAAGCACCCATGATTTCGCCCTCATTATTACGAAACGGAATGACCATCAGCGCTTTGGTACGATAGCCAGTTTTGAGATCCATAGCAATTGCGCCACTTCCCAATACATCCTTGAACTCGGGATTTTCATAGGCATCTTCTATAAAAATGGGTTGTCCCGTTGTAATCGAGTGCCCGACCAGTCCTGCATCTCTGGGAAGTCTGAGCTGGGGAACGCCATGGGCAACGGTGGAATACAATTGATTGTTTTGTTTATCAATAAGCCATACCGTACATCGGTCAGAAACGACCATCTCACGGCCCATGTCGGCCATCAGCATGATCAAGTGATCTAGTCTTCGTTCGTTTGCTATTTTTGCTGCATAATCAAAAATAATCAGAAGCATTTCTTCGGGCTCGAGGTCTTTCTTCATTTTGCGTGTCCCAAATGGATTAGCTTCATTCACTTGAATACCCTCCTTGGGGATATTACGTTTTTCAACTAAGAAAATCATATTATAATGCTATAGTTCTGTAAATATATTTTGTAGAATTTTATCGAATAATGGGGGAAAATAATTAATGATAGACTGGTTGATCGGCTTGATCTGCAGCTCGTTAATAGCAGGCATCGCCTGGCGCAAACAATCTTTATCTGTCTCCGGAGCTGTCGCTGCAGTGATCGTAGGTACTTTGTTGTATGCGCTTGGAGGCTTGCCGTGGTATGGGACGCTGATGGTCTTTTTCCTTACGTCCACCTTGCTTACGAAGTGGAAGCATAAGCGTAAAGCAGCGGTTGAAAGTAATTATGCAAAATCCGGTAGGAGGGATGCTGGACAGGTCGCAGCTAACGGAGGCTTAGGAACACTGCTTTGTTTGGGTAACAGTATATGGCCGCACTCTCTTTGGTGGGCTGCTTTTATAGGTGTTATGGCCGCAGTTAATGCAGATACATGGGCGACAGAAATCGGCGGTTTAAGCCGCTCATTGCCACGCTCCATTGTGAGCGGGCGAAGAGTGCCAGCAGGTACCTCTGGTGGAATAACTGTTGCTGGGCTTGCCGCCTCCTTTTGCGGTGGTTTATTGATTGGTGCTGCGGGCTGGGCTTTTACAAGTACGGGTTGGGGACAGCCTATTGGCGGGTCCTCTGCTGCTTCAATCGCTGTCACCACAACGATGGGCTTTATCGGGCTGCTGTTATTGGGTGCTCTGGGTGGCATGGCAGGTTCCTTGTCGGATTCATGGCTCGGAGCCGTACTGCAGGTAATGTATCGCTGCCCGGTATGCGGTAAGGAAATAGAAATAAACCGTCATTGCAACGATACACAGGCAGTTCGTATTCGTGGGGCTGTCTGGATGACGAATGACGCTGTCAATGTTATAAGCTCCGCAATTGGCGGGGCTGTGAGCATGGGATTCATTTACTTATATCTATGATAGCAGATTTGGAAATAAAGAGATAACTTTCATAAGTCAATGGCAGATGACCCTGAAACCTCAAAAAAAAACCGATCTTCCACCAGCCTATGTATACATTCGGCAGGTGGGAAGATCGGTTTTTTTTTCATTGATCAAGGCAAGGTAATGGACTTTAAGTCATTCATGGAAGTGATGTCGGTTGCTTTTAATATTTGCTCTGAAGATGTATAAAGCGCATCTCCTATATATAGAATCCGCTGGATATTGCGTTGGCCATTGTAAGAGAACTGTCCGGATTTCAAGTAATCATCATTGGTCAAATGGGTTATTTTTCCTTTTAGCTGAAAACCGTTTGCCACATCAATTTGATATACATAAGCACCTTGAAACGTAAAATCGCCGTAGCGTGGTATATTATTCACAGATGCTGTTGGGTTTGTGGTCGATGGTGCATTATTTTTGGTCTCCATTAAAGTGACTGGGAAGGCCAGCAGGTTTTTCTCTTTGGAGAACAGCAGCGCCTTGTGGTTACGCAGCAGTTCAGAATCCGTGCCGCGGTCACCGATGCTCTCCGAGAATAGTTCCTTCGGATTAGCGACATCACTTACATCAAACATCGCCATCTTCATTCCCTGATAATAAGCATTTGTTTGTGTAGATCCATTAGATCCATTATTGGTTGAAACCTCGACCGCATCCTTACCGAAGCCGATCAGATGAGTATCATCATAAGGATGCAGGTAATTGCTGTAGCCCGGTATTTTGAGCTTACCGAGTATTTTCGGTGCCTGCGGCTCCTGCAGATCGATAACAAACAACGGATCGACGGTCTTGAATGTGACCATATAAGCACGATTGCCTGCATAGCGGACAGAATAAATCTGCTCGCCGGGTGCAATATCATTAATTTGTCCTACCACATTCATCGACTCATTCAGGACATACATGTGATTTTTGGAAGTCATTTCATCATCGAGTCCAGCAAATCCGGTCGTCGTGGCAATTCGGAAGCTGCCATTCATTTCATCCATCGCAAACTGGTTGATGACGCGTCCTGGAACCTTGCCGCGGCCCGTATATCGAATGGAGCCTTGATCCATTGCAAATTTGTAAATAACGCTGCTTGTTTCCCCTGCCGTTATCCGTCGTTTTGCTAGAGGCTCGTCATCTGTATTAGTCTGCTCGACCGCAGGTGTATACTCATTAGTCGTAACGAACAGGTTGGATTGTGATGCATACACTTGCTGACCGGAGCCGAGGTAACTGGAAACGTTCAGCTTCTGCTCAGGCTGATCCAGATTGAATCCGCCAATTAACAAATAATTAGGCTGCACTGACTTGGGAAAATAACGAATATCCTCATAGCCAATGCTGATAAAGGCATCCCCAGCAGCAGAATCTCTATACGCAGGTGCTGAGCTTTTTAATGCTTCTGCTTTATTCGTCGATGATATATCACCGCGCAGCAGTGGATAAATATTGAAACCTTTATTAGAGACAAGATACAGCGAGGAGCCAACCTTGCGAGAAGATACATAATTACCATCAAGCTCAACCTCGCGCAGCTTCTTCACCTGTGTGCGGTCACCAAGCTCGTACACAATAGCTTTAGTAGTGCTTCGTGAAAGATTAACACCCGGTAGAGATATGATCTTTATGTTTTCAGTAGGTACAAGTATAGGTACTGGTGAAACGGATAACGGTGGAGCTGCAGCGGAAGATGAAGAAACTGTCGACTGCTGGACAGGTGTGGATACGGACGCTGTTGGGGCAACTTGTTTGTCCACAGGTACAACAGGATCGATATTACGATAAAATGTCGTACCGATGACTACCATATGCTTATCATCGATGTACAGCTCCTTGGCTCTAAAGTTTTTATCTTCAAATGTCAAGGTTTGTGTGACCTTCATTTGGTCAGCAGGGTAAGCGTTAGCAATGATGACACGGTTGCGATTAACCTGATAAATATAAGTACCGTCTGTTTTAATAATATCCGCTTCGTCGACGCCTTCAATCTGAACGTTAGTAGCGGAATAATCTGCTTTTGATTCTGCCGCTGCTGCTTGAGGAGCGGGAGCTGATACAGAAGCACTGCTTGAAGACCGCTCTATAGTATTCGATTGTTCCTGTACCCCAGTAAATACAGGCATAACTGACTTCGTCATCATCGTGTCTGTGGTGCCGTATATGCCGCCGCCACCGGCTGCATAATCTTTAAACAACTCCTGCATTTGGTCAGCGGAGCCGATCGTAGGCAAGCTTTTATCCGCATCTACAATCGCGACAGATTTGTTCAGCCCATCCCAATACACATTAAAATCGAATGATTCACTAAAGAAACGTAAAGGAACGAACAACTTGCCATTTTGCAGGCGCGGCGCTGCTTCCAGATTTACAGGTGTTTCCCCGCGAAAGGCTTGTTTGCTATCTATCGTCAGTTTGATGCTGTGAGTTCCTTTAATGGCTGCGGCAGTTTGTGAGCTCCCGTCCCAATCGATCTGTACACCCAGTGATTCCGATAAATCACGCAAAGGGACCATCAGTGTATTGTCAATTAAAAGAGGCATAGAGCTGAAGGAAACATGACTCCCGTTTACATTTAAGCCGATAGCTGTACCACTTTCTGAAGCTGCAGGTGGTGCGGAGACCCCGAACGAGATAACCGTAGTTGCCAGAAGACACGCCAACACTATTGCTTTTTTCATTTTTTACCTCCTTGTTAATGGTTTCGTTCATGTACTTCCTACAAGCTCTAACGTAACAAAGAGGTAATATGTTCCAGAGATCATCCATTAAATTTTGTGCAAACCAAAAAGCCGTCCCATCGGATGGGAACGGCTTTAACGACCAACATTTAAAATGGCTTTTTAATATGACTCTTGCTTATATTTCCGAAGAAGGTAATTTCCCTAATGATGTATTGGTTGAAGGGAAAGGGGCCGTATCAGTAGGAACTGCTGACGATGATGGAACAGCATGTGCCATTTGTGCCTCATTGAGCTGTTTCTCGAGCTGTTTGATCGTCCGTTTTAATTTGTACTGCTTGCTCATGCCCATCAATCCAAGGATCAAACCGCCGAGCAGAGTAGAGCCGAGAATGATAATAATGAGGGGCAGCTGCATATCTGCAAATATGAGATGTACATTAACCGGTTCCGTATTGATCGCAGCAAAAATGGCCGTCAGTAATCCAAAAAATAAAATACTGATAAATATCCATTGGGTCTTCATGCCAAGCCTTCCTCCTTTAGCGCCAAATAACCGACAAGACTGCGAACATGATGAACGTTAGCAGTCTTGTTGAGTGTACTACTTTGTTAATTGTTCCATTTGCTCCAGGAGCCCTTTGAATACATCCATAGCTTGCTTGATAGGTTCAGGTGTTGACATATCCACACCTGCGCGCTGCAAAATATTGATTGAATAATCGCTGCCGCCGCTTTTCAGGAAACCGAGATAGCGATCGACGGCAGGCTGACCTTCTTCAAGAATTTGTTTGGCAAAGCTGGTTGCCGCGGAGAATCCAGTTGCATACTTATATACATAGAAGCTGTTATAAAAATGTGGAATGCGTGCCCATTCGATTTCGATATCCTGATCCACAACCATATCCTTGCCGTAGTACTTCAGGTTCAGATCGTAATAAATTTTGCTGAGCTCCTGAGGGGTGAGCGCCTCGCCTTGCTCAGCTTGTTCATGGGTGATTTTTTCGAATTCAGCGAACATGGTTTGACGGAATACCGTCGTACGGAATTGATCCATGTAGTAGGTCAACAAATACATTTTTTCTTTGGGATCTGTTGATTTCTTGAGCATGTAATCCATGAGCAGCGCTTCATTCAACGTGGAGGCTACTTCCGCAAGGAAAATTGTATATTGAGCATAGCGATACTCTTGATTTTCATCCGACAAATAGGAATGAATAGCGTGGCCCATCTCGTGAGTAAGGGTAAACATGCTGTTCAAATTATCCTTGTGGTTCAGCAGCACGTAGGGATGTGTACCGTAAGCTCCCCAGCTGTAGGCGCCGTTCCGTTTGCCTTCATTTTCATAAATATCGATCCAGTGCTTGTCAAAACCCTCTTGCAAAATGTTTAAATAATCTTGACCGAGAGGTTTTAGGCTTTCCTTAACCATTCCCTGAGCTTGCTCATAAGTAATATCCATCTTGTATTCATCCACGAGCGGAGCGAACAGATCATACATATGAAGCTCATCGACCTTCAGCAGCTTTTTGCGGAGCTCCATATAACGATGCATTAATGGCAATGATTCATGGATCGTATCGATTAGATTGGTGTACACTTCTTTATTAATGTTGTCTCCATACAAGGAAGCTTCCAGGGCTGAAGGGTATTTACGAACCTTGGAATAAAAAATATCCTTCGAAATATTAGCTGACAGCGTAGCGCCGATCGTATTTTTGTTTTTGGAATACGTCTCGTACATGGTCTTAAATGCATTTTTACGAACTTCCCGGTTCCGGCTTTCAAGGAATTGAATATAGCGTCCTTGCGTCAGCTCGATTTCTTCACCGTGCTCGTTTTTTACTTTGGGGAACTTCAAGTCAGCATTGTTCAGCATACTGAAAATGGTACTCGGTGCTTGTGAGAGGTTGCCTACTTGTGCGAGCAGTGCTTCCTCGGATTTGGAAAGAATATGCTGTTTTTCGCGAATCATTTCGGTCAAGGTACGCTTATAAAAGCTTAGCTCCGGATGACTTACCAGCTTTTGCAGCTCGTCGTCAGATAGACTTAAGATTTCTGGAGAAACAAAGGATAAGGCTTCTCCCGATTCCACGCTGAGCTTCTTGGCTTTATCAGACAATGCTTGATAAGTCGGTTCGGCTGTATCTTCATGATGTTTCATATTCGCGTATACGTAAAGGCGTTCCATATGTACAGAAATGTTGTCTTCCAATTCAAAACACTGCTTGATCGCAGCAGGCTGGTTCAGCTTTCCTTGAAATTGGCTGATTTTTTGTAAAGCTTCTTTAACTTCTTTGTATTCCTTATCCCATGCTTGCTGATTAGGAAAGAGATCTTCCAGCTTCCAACGCTGTTCTACAGGAACATCCGTGCGTTTAACAACTTGACTCATGGGAGCCCTCCTCGATAATTTGGATGGTTTGGTGTTGCCGTCCGCCGTTACGGGGGATGAAATAATCGTACCTGTAAGCAGAATACCTGTCATGACTATGGGGAAAAAACGCATTATGCTCACGCTCCCTGCAATTTTCCCCCTAGTATGACCCGATTGTAAGTTAATTATAAGAGAAACTTGTATCGAAGTAAAACAAGGATGAACGACCGCGCCTTATAAGGTAGTTTCTCTTGCTGATGAACGGAGCCATTTCTAGAAGTAAGTAATGCTCTCATCATAAAGAGAAACTTGTATCGAAGTAAAACAAGGATGAACGGCCGCGCCTTAAAGGTAGTTTCTCTTGCTGATGAACGGTTCACATCACATTACTGTAAAGAGAAGAAACTATACACGATCAAAGTGAAAGCAAAGGCAACCATTACGAGAGCCATGATGGCAAGTGGACGCTTGACGCCGCTCGGTAACGAATCCCTTTTTAATATCAGGATCAAGGCAAAGCAAAATGCAACAATAATAAAAGTAAGGATGGAAGCGGAATTGCTCACCTAAAAAAACACCTCTTCATACGTTGGAATCGCATGCTCCGCTTGTGATAGCGGCTGCTGCTCTCATAAATGGTTCGCCGTGCCAACCCAAATTCCTTGTTTTAGCTGTTCAATTTGATGAGCACCAGCTTGCCGTTTTCGTCACGACTAGCTTTGAAGCTGTCATCCTGAGAAATTCCAGCCTCCATAACTAGTTCCTTTGGTATGGACAGATGGCCGTTCGCATTGATGGAAACCAAAGCTCTCTGCATTTTTTTGAACATTCCTGCTAACAGTACACCACCGGTAATCATAACAAGAACGGTCCATTTCATGACTGGATTGTCGGCAAACCACACGCTTACCAAGGGATCGCCAGTCAACATTTTACCTGCTGTAAAAGCGAGCACGCCTGACCCGATATACATGATCCAAGGGAATTTGTCCATCGAACGGATGAATAAAGTGCTTCCCCAGACTACAATCGGGATGGAGATTAAGAGTCCCAGGACGACCAACAGAAAGTTGCCATGGGAGGCACCAGCTACGGCGATCACATTATCGAATCCCATGACCGCATCAGCAATGACGATGGTTTGAATCGCTGGCCACAGTTTATTTTTCGCTTGGATATCGTGATCTTTTTTATCTGTTAACAGCTTATATGCGATCCACACGAGAACAAGACCACCTATTAATAATAGAGCAGGAAGCTCCAGAAGCCAAACGACAACTAAGGTGGCGACGATACGAATCCCGATTGCTCCAACTGTACCCCAAATAATAGCTTTTTTCTGATGTTCTTTCGGTAAATTCCTCGCGGCCATTCCGATCACAATCGCATTGTCACCTGCAAGCACCAAATCAATAAGAATAATACTAAGTAATGCTGTGAAAAAAGCTGCGTCTAACCATTCCATTCGAATCATCTCCTTATTAGGTTTGGTTACATAAAAAATGACCTCTACCGTAATGGTAAAGGTCATTTCAAACATAAAGACCTTTACCTAATAGGCAAAGGTCTTGCTAACAACGTAATGTTGCCAATAAAGCCGGGGCTCACACCCGTAATGACGACTTTATTGTGACAGCTACTCCCCTTTGGAGGAATTCTTATGTAATTAACTTTATTGTAATAGAAGGACAAGCATGAAGTCAAGCCCTGCTTATTGCTCAGCTTAGATTTCCTTGAAGGCTGTCAGTATGGCTTCCCGTTCTTCCGGTCGATCTGCATATTTTTCTTCGGTGAAACGACTTTCAGCCCAATGCATCATCTCAGGTCTGCTCACAAAGGTATGGCTTTCCTCGCCCCATTGATCAGATATTTCGCGTAAAATTAATGTTTTCCCTTGAACCTCGACAGTCATCATGTTCCATTTATCCGTTTTGTATATGGTGTGCTTCTTAAATCCGTGGTTAGACAAGTCATTTCCCTCACTTCAAATCTTTTTTGTTGCTTTAGTGTATATCATTGCTCACATAATTTCAATTATTCCTTCAATTTTATATGATATGCAAAAATAGATCGATGGTAAGAAGGCAGATATCGTTAAACTCACAAGTTAAATATAATGGTTAAAATGGTATTGTTTGCATCATTGTTCTGTGTTAAAATCTCCTTTAAGCTCACATAGGTGGGCTGTGGCTGTATAGCCAAGCCAAGTTGAGTATAGCTGAGGAGAGATGAGAATGAGTAATCAGAAGTATGAACAAATGGGTGTAGCCATGACGTGCAGGTCGTACGCGGAGTACGAGAGTATGTTTGTGCTTAGGCAGTTATCCTTGCAGGATGGTCCTGTTCTGGATGTTGCTGGAGGCGCGTCGTCTTTCGTCGCAGAAGCAAACGCAAGAGGCATACAGGCACAGGCTGTAGACCCGCTGTACGATATGAACCCCGAATCGATTTATGCCCACGGCTTGCAAGAAATTGCAGTTTCGACTGAGAAGCTGTCACGCCTGGAAAGTAACTTTGACTGGACGTATTACGGTAGTCTGGACAATCATAAGAAACTAAGAGAGCAATCCCTTCAGAAATTTATAGATGATTACCGCTTGCAGGAAGGGAAAGGGCAATATCAATCTGCCCGACTTCCGCAGCTGCCTTTTGATGATGGAGCATTTTCATTAGTGTTGTGCAGCCATTTTTTATTTCTCTATCACGATCAATTCGATTATGATTTTCATCGGAGTGCTGTTGAAGAGCTGCTGCGTGTATGCCGTGTCGGTGGACAGGTACGCATTTACCCGCTTCGTTCGCTGCAATGGGTCGTATATCCTCACTTGGATTTGTTGATAGTAACGCTTGAAAAACAAGGTTTCAATACTAAGCTTGTACTCACTGAGCTTCCATTTATTCCAGGCTCTTCAGAGCTGTTATGCATATCCAAATAAGCTGTAAAGAGGCGCTGGAAACTACTTTACAGATTGATTTCTAACATTTACGATGCTATAATTATCCTATTCGCTCTCGAATGGCGATATTTCTAGGAGGTAGTTTTTGATGACAGGTACAGTTAAATGGTTTAACGCAGAAAAGGGTTACGGATTCCTTCAGGTTGATGGCGGCGAAGACGTATTTGTTCATTTTTCCGCAATTCAAGGCGAAGGCTTTAAAACACTTGATGAAGGCCAATCCGTTGAGTTCGAAATCACTCAAGGCAACCGTGGTCCTCAAGCAGCTAACGTCGTTAAATTATAAGATCCAGGCTTTTCTCAATAGCTAGCAAACCTCAAACAGTTGATGAAAACTTCGGTTTTCTTCAGCTGTTTTTATCATTTTCTTTGACCCATACCCCTGCAAAATGGTAAGATACCTTTGATACTTTTCCATAGGGAGCGCTATATTATGAAATTTAAGTTATTTAAAGACCGCAAAGGTAAAGCAGACCAAGCGAAAAATAATCAGTTTGTACGATTAGGACGGGAAATCTTCGTGGCAGCCCGTGCAGGTGGGCCCAGTCCTGATAGCAATTTTGCCTTGAAGGTAGCCATCGAGAGTGCTCGACGGATTGATATGCCCAAGGACAATATCGAACGTGCCATCAAGAAGGCGACTGGTGATGGTGACAATGTGGAATACGAAGTGATCATGTATGAAGGTTACGGGCCTGGTGGCGTGGCCATCATGGTTAAATGTCTGACTGACAATCGCAACCGCACCGCAGCTGATGTTCGTGCTGTATTTAACAAACGCGGAGGCAACATGGGAGAGTCCGGTTGCGTCTCGTATATGTTTGACGAGAAGGGACTGCTTACGATTGACCGCGAGACGCATCCTTTGGATGAGGACGAGCTGTTGATGCAAGCTTTGGAAGCTGGAGCTGAAGACGTGAAGACAGAGGAAGAAAGCTTCGAGATCATAACGCATCCGCATGAATTTGAAAAGGTGAAAACCGAGCTTGAAAAGCAAGGGCTGACGTTCACCGAGGCATCGGTCAGCTGGACACCGC
Source organism: Paenibacillus sp. 1_12 (assembly GCF_900114475.1). Classification (GTDB taxonomy): domain Bacteria; phylum Bacillota; class Bacilli; order Paenibacillales; family NBRC-103111; genus Paenibacillus_S. The sequence goes on from NZ_FOTE01000004.1 coordinate 399,487, forward strand.
AAAATACGATCAAGGTGGAAGGCGAGAACGCTGAGAAGCTGATCAAAATGATGGATTCCTTCGATGATCTGGATGATGTACAGGATGTATATTCCAACTACGAAATCGACGAACACGAAATGTCCCGCATCGGTTAACCTTAAGAATAAACAAAAAGGATGTACGGACAAGCTCAACTTGTGAGCTGCTCCGAACATCCTTTTTTAAGGCTCAATAACTTTGTATTCACTGGCTTTGCTTCGTTGGACAGACTCTTAGTCAACAATTCTTAAAATTTCATCAACTTCCTTACGAGGCATCAAGCCTGGTCGATCCATTGGATAGCCCAAGGAAATGACCATATTGATCTGACACTGCGCAGGAATGTCGAGATACGAACGCATCTGCTCGGCAGCAAGCAGGACTGGACCTGTCATCGGACAGGTTGCTAAACCGCGAGCATGAGCAGCAAGCATCAAATTTTGTGCTGCTAGACAGCTGCTCTTAATGCCTTCTTCATCCCACACGGAGTCGTGAACAAGCTCGATTGGATCAAAGATTTTATCGCGAAATTTAGAAGCGTATGGTGTTGCCAAACAGATGATCAATACGGGAGCATCGGCGAACGCGGTAGCGTAAGGGCCAAATGACTTCACCAGCATACGGGCTTCACGGCTCAATCCACGAGTCTCTGCTTCTGCCGCTTTTTTATGCAGCTGATCCCAGGTCATTTGTTCGATTTCTTTAATTTTTGTGCGATTGACAACGGCTATGAATTGCCAAGTTTGCGAATTCGTGTCGCTTGGTGCATAACGCGCACAATCGATCAATTCCTTGATATCCTCAATAGAGACATCCTGCTCCGTGAAACGGCGAATGCTTCTTCGTTCCAATAGTATCGTTTTGAAATCTTCATATTGCATGTACTATTCATCCCCTTAAGCTTACCTGCATTGATTATGACTTGGTACTAAGATCTACCGATGATTATAACGGTTTTCATGCTGGATGACAACCAGGAAGAGAAGTAGGAAGGGGAGTAAGGAGTACTGGATCTATCATTTTATTCCAATATGACGGTATCTCCTTCATTCAGCCCACTCAAAATTTCTGTCTTCTCCGGTGTTTCCAAACCGATTGTGATGTCTTGCCGAACAGGTGCGCCTTGTCCATTATCTTTCATCACATAATATTTATCCTTGTCGCGTTGTATGGCCAGCGTATGGACTAACAAGGTGTTAGGTTTTTTATCTGCATGTATGGTTGCTGTCAGACTGAGATCGGCTATTAGTTGATCATTCGGCTCCAAGGAGATGACAACCTCGAACTGTGCGGCTGCTGTGCTGTTAGAACTGGTGCTGCTCTTGGCAAATTTAGAAAGCTTTTCGACCTTACCCTGCAGTACGGTATTTCTTAAAGCGTCGACCTTGATTTCTGCTGGCATTCCTACTTTTATACGGAATAGATCGTATTCGCCTACGAGGCAGATTAATTGCAGCTTGGTGAGATCGACGATTTTGCCGACACGTTCATTTTCTTTTAGCGACTGCGGCTCCTTAGTGCTTTCGAACAAAAAGATGCCATTCTCTGGTGCAGTAAACAGTGCGGATTTACGCTTTTCCTGTTTTTGTACTAATTGCGTTTGCATATGTTCCAGATTTAGCCGATGGATATCCTCCTGCATTGTTCTGCTCTGGTTTTGTGCATATCTTTGCTTTGCTTCCGTTTCCGATATACCGGCTGTTTGAAGATCCGCTCCATTCAGTGCTTCCTGCTGAAATTGGCTTAAGCGGATATCCATCTCGGTTTTCTTTTGATTGGATTGAATTTGCGCGATTTCATCACTTAGTACGGAATCGTCCAGCTGAAACAAAGGGTCTCCTTTGGAAACTTGCATGCCCTCGTTTACTTTCCAGACCTTAACATCGGCTGAAAATGGCGCGTTGACATAGGTTTCCTTTTGATATGAGGATTTCCCTTTGACTTCTACAGAGCTGACCAAATCCTCGCGGGTTACTTTAAAGGTCAGGCTGGACATGCTTTTTGATGCGTTCTGCTGATTCTGCTTGGGAGTGTGACTCAGAACATACAAGGAAACGGTTATTCCTATAATGAATAATCCGGCTGCTGCGAGCAGCCAAGTTTTCTTTTTCATTCTCAGATTCTCCTAGTCTCGTTTGATTGCGGTTAAGGCATCGGTACGGGATGCTTTGATAGCTGGATAAATACCTGAAAGAACTCCGGTCATGACAGCAAAAAATAAACCGACTGGCAATATCCACGGGCTAATAAATAATATTTCCAGATCGCTCCCGGATTGGGAAGGGGAGAATTGAATAACAGCCAGATTGATGCCCCAAATAACCCAATACGATAATAAAATGCCGCAGGCCCCTCCCAAAAGCCCCAGCATAGCGGATTCTGCAATAAACATATTGCGAATCTGATTGAGGTTAGCTCCCAGCACCTTCATAATACCGATCTGTCTGCGTCGCTGGTGGGTGGACATGGTCATGGCAACAATAATAGATATTGAGGCTACGAACAGGATAAATAAACCGACTCCGCCAAAAATAAATCGCAAAATAACTAACTGTCCCTGCATTTGCTCTTCATAATGAAGGTTGGTTTGGGAAGAAAGCTTCAGTTTTTTGATGCCTTCCTCGATTTCTTTCACATGGGTGCTGTTCGTTACTTTAATTTTGACTTCGTTGAACTCCGGGCTTGGCTGCTGCTCTTGATTGCTTCCATTCGTATTGGAATTACCCGAGCTTGCATTATTGATCGCTTCCTGCAATTTTTTTCCGAGAGATGGGGAGACGAATGCTGTTTTCATATTGCTCGCAGCCTGGTCTGACATGCCTTCCGGCTTCTTCAATATTCCGATCACACGAAGCGGGAATTGAATGTTGGAGGATGTCATACCTCCTGGAACAAAGAGATTAGGTTTCAAAATAACCTGCTTTTGATACAGAGGGTAAGCGATCAAACGCATTTGGCCATTTCTTTCGTAACTTCCTCCATCGCTGTCCGAGTTATTGCGCATGGCTTGCTGATTGGAGCGTGAGAGCTGTTCATCGAAAAGGCCCATCGTTGCTCCATAGCTTAAAATAATCGCGTTTTCTTGATCGGCAGGGCCGCCTTGTTGAAATTCAAAACCAAAGGCGCTCAAAGTATCCAGTTCCGTCGCAAATAGGTTATTGATGTAGCCTGACTTGTGATCAACCTCAAATTGCAGCGAATTCAGTGTTTGATAAGTAGCAATGGCTTTGACATTAGGGAAGGTTCGCATGATATCAATTTTGGACTTGGTTAACTCATAAGCCTTGGTTTCATTAGGATCTCCGCTGCTTGTACCCGATGTAGGGTTTCCTCTATGTATCGTAATTTCATCAGTTTTCATAAATTGGCTCATCTGCACACGGCTGTAATGATTAATGGATTCTCCGAACGAAAGCGCAACGACAATTGAAGCGGAACCGATTGCAATTCCCATCGTACAAAGCGCCGTAACCACGACTCGCCGTTTCAACTGATCCCAAGCTAGCCGCAAATAATCAAATATATTCATTCGTCTTCACCGACCCATGGCTCTCCCTCAACTAAAAATCCGTCGCGCAGCTGGATGACTCTTTGTGTTCGTTTGGCCACTTCCAGCTCGTGAGTTACGATGACAAAGGTGATGGATAAGGTTTCATTTAACTCGATAAGCAAATCGATAATTTCCTTCTCGGTTTTAGTATCCAGATTACCGGTCGGTTCATCTGCAAAAACGATAGCGGGTGAGGTGATTAGTGAACGTGCGATGCTGACTCGCTGCTGCTGTCCGCCAGATAGCTGGGATGGGAACATATCGCCTTTTTCTTCCAACCCTACCTTTGTTAATAAGGCGATTGCTTTCTCCTTGCGGATTTTGGCTTTGATACCTTGAAATATTAAAGGCAGCTCCACATTTTCGCGAACGGTAAGATGGGGGATAAGCTCGTAGGATTGAAAAATAAAGCCGATCTGCGTTCTCCGGAACTCGGCGAGCTTATTTTCCGACATTTTTTCGATAGGATGACCATTAATCAGGATGCTTCCTTGTGTGGGCTTCATTAGACCTGCCATCAGATTGAGCAAGGTGGACTTACCGGAGCCGGAACTTCCAAGCAAAGCGACAATTTCCCCTTTGGTGATTGTAAAATGAATATCGTGAAGAACTGGCGTTTCCTCAGCACCATTATGGAAACGATGTGATAAATTTTCTACTGCAAGCACGTGATTCCTCCTTAAAGCTTCCGTAGGAAGCTAACTTCGTAAGCCTAAGCGTAGAGTTTTGCGCAGCAAAACTGGCTACGTAAGCATCGTCTAAGCTTCCGCAGGAAGCTTACTTCGTAAGCCTAAGCTCAGAGTTTTGCGCAGCAAAACTGGCTACGAAAGCATCGTCTAGGCTTCCGTAGGAAGCTAACTTCGTATGTAGGTACGATAGTAAGACGAACAAATCAGCAATTGTGTTGCAAAAATTGTTGTTTTTTTGAAAAAGCAGCGTTATTCGACATCCCGGGAACGCAGATGCAGCATAAAAAAGCTAGCCATCGCAACTGCAGAAAGACAAGCACCTACACCATACATCACATGAGGGCCCCAATCGCGGAATAACCAACCGCCCAAGGCTCCGCTGAGTAATCCAGCAAGTCCCGACCAAGTTACTGCAAATAGGGCTTGTCCTGTTGCCCGATATTCATCAGGAATAATACGCTGGATATATCGGATAACCGTGAACAAGAAAATGCCGAAGGAAATACTGTGCATGGCTTGAATCGCAATGACCCACAATGGGTTTTCCACCTGACTCATCAAAATGAACCGAATCATATAAACAAAAGAGCTGATGACGAGCAGCGGAAGCTCCTTGTAGCGATGACCATACTTGCTGAGCAGAAAAAATATAGGGACCTCGCTTAACGCGGACACCATCCAAGACCACCCGATAATGGTCTGATCCGCACCCAATTGCTGCAGATACAAAGCTAGAAAACCATCATTAAAGCGGTGGGCTACTGAAGCAATCATTACGATAAGCATGAAGACAAGAAATCGATTGGAGCGAATGACCTTGACCAAATCGGCAAATACGAGCTTTTTATGTGAGGTTCTTCGACCATCGGTCAGACCTGTGGAAATAATTAGTGATAGGCCAATGGTCCCCAAGCATAGATAGATCGTCAAATCGGCACCATATTGCTTCAACACCATGCCGAACACTAGAGAGGCTGCAGCAAAACCGATTGAGCCCCATACCCGTATAGAAGCGTAGCTTTTATTTGAGCCTTGTATCGTCAGCAGCGTCAAGCTATCGCTAAGTGAATTGATCGGGGATTGGAAAAAGAAAAAAACGGCCATGAGCAGCAGTAGCATGCCGAATTGAGTACTTTGAAATACACAGAACGCCATAATCCACTGCCCGATCAGAACCACGATTAATATTTTTTTAACTGTACGATATTTATCACTGATCAAGCCCCAGAACAAATTGGAAAAAATACCGATCATCGGCCCAATCGAATAGAGTAAACCGATCTGTATCGTGGAGTAGCCCAATGATTTGAAGTACAAAGGAAAATAAGAGACGATGACCGCCATGGTCATGTATGTAGAAAAGCTAAAGCTTCGCAGAATGGCGTACCTCGGCTGTTGGTGCGGTAAAGCGTTGTTCAAACCCATCACTCGTTTCTCGACTTAAGTTTTCATATGAAAAGGAGAACGGTCTCCCGATTTTTTAATATTTCGCAGTACAAATCCTATAACGATAGCCTCGGATACCATCCCAAGTGATTGAGCAAAAGCTCCGATCATCCCGTTCATTCCTGGACTTATGGCAATACACAAGGTCAATGCGAGCAGTGTGATGAACACATTTGCCGATTGAGACCAAACCATGACCTTCGTTTCACCACGCAGCATGATCATCCCGTTACCATAATCAAGCCATGGAAAGACCAGCACCATAATCATAAACACTTTCAGTGTATTTAAGCTTGCATGCATCAATCTCTCGTTCACACCCATGACATGCTCCATAAACCACATGCCAAGGGGGGTATAACATAGTATTGTCAATAACAAACAAGGTATAACAGACAAAATCATCGTAAAACGAAAGACAGCCTTGGCATCCTTGTTATAGAAGTTTAGTACAATTTGGTGAATATAAGAAAAGAAGCTCTGCACGAGCTGTGTCAGACCTGCAGCGATCGTAAATGATGCGACAGATAGCTGGAAATCCGATGTTTTACCCATAAAGGAATTGATCGCCGGGCCAATAATGACTGCAATAATGGATGAATACAGCAAGGGCTTATAAAATTGAAAAATTTGCCCTGGGCGCTCAATCGTATGCTCAGCGGCCTTTTGGGGAATTTTTTTCAGCAGCACGCGTCCTTCCAGGATACTCATCAGCGCTTCAACCATCATGCCTGACAAGAAAATAATCGCACCAACCTGCCCGCTGGTTACGCCGTTTGTCTTAATAAAATATAGAGAAACCAAATACATCACGAGCAGCCGCACGACCATGCCTATGGTCAGCCATTTGGTACGCATATTAGTTATAATGACGCCTTGAAATAAGCAGCGCAGACCGGAAAAAATGCTCACAAACATCAACACGCGGTAGACATCAATCATCGGTCCAAGCATATCGTCACCGACGCCGAACAAATAGAAAAAAACCCATTTGCCAATAGGCGTATAGGAGATTAAACCGCCCATGAGGAGGATACTGGAGAATATATATATACTCACGATGGTGACGGCTCTGAATGAGACACGGTCTCTTACGAGAGCAGAGCAGGTTTGTCTTAGTAAGACTGCAGGCCGTTCGGTAATTGCCAAAATACTGAAGGGCAGCGCATAGCTGGCAATAATAATTTCAGGGTGGGCGGATCTTGCAAGCGTACTGTTAATGATCAGATGAGAGATCGTAATCAAACTGGCCGAAATACCAAGCGGGATAAAAAAAGATAATAGCTGTCTAAATGACACATTCGTTTTTAGATCGTCACTCATATAAAATTCTCCTACTTGAAACCATTCTCAAAATCATTCTTCCCAGTATAGCACACTTTACGATAACTCAATGCGAAATTTTGTTTGCAACCTCTGGCAGAAGGAGGGAGGTTCATGGTACATTAGTGTACATAGAAAAATCTATATTGCATGGAAAGGTGTTGTGCCGCATGGCTTGGAGCTTTGTGACCGATGCTCGTCTCGGAATCCCGCTGCCACACTTCGACAAAGATTGGGAAGACTATTCAGAAGAAGAACGTTCGCTTATTTTGCTGCGCTGGGAAGAAATTCGCGGTACAATACCTGATCATATAAAAAGGCTGGAGCAAATCATCATTAAGAAGCAAAATCATCTGAATGTAGAGGATAATTTCAAGCTGTCTTGTCAGCTAAACTCGGAAATAGCCGAATTGGCGGGTACGATTAATGAGTTGAATCTTTGGTTTAGAGTCAATCAGGACGTCGCTCCCTCTGCAGCGCATCATTAAAAAGCGATGAATGGGGTTCATTTTGCAAAATCGGTTTATTTATGGTGGGCATTGCCGATTCTTTATATTATAATGTAGGGTATGGGTTTCGACTGGAATCAAGTTATGGAAGGTGGAACTGATTTGTCGTGGACAGAAGGAATAAGTAGATTGTGGCTTGTGTTAAAAGAACATCGGCCTTCGCTCTATCCTGCGGAGGAATGGGATGATCTGCTGGATATCAGGATTGCGAAGCTGTCGAAGCAAGACACGAACACGGATCAATTAGCTTACGTACATGCCGTTCAGTCGGGTTTGCATTTGTTGAATGAAAGCTTGGACAAGTCACATACGCTCTCGCAGGATATTCACAATACCACAGGGAGCTATTGGCATGGGATCATGCATCGGATGGAGGGAGACTACAGCAACTCCAAATATTGGTTTCATCAGGTAGGAGACCACCCTGTATTCATTCCATTGCATCAACAAATAAAAGAGATTTATCTACAATCCAATGCCGAATCCATTAGCAACGATAACTTGAAAGGGAGGCTGGACAGACTCACTTCGAGTTCGTCATGGGATCCTTATGGTTTTGTTGATCTGGTTCAGCAGCAGGTAACGATTGCAAGAGATGGCAGCGCTGAGCAGCTTCTGCAGCAAATTCAATGGATTGAGATCAAACTTCTGCTGCAATATTCCTATGATAAGAGCGGAGGAACAGCTTTTGAGTTTTGAAGCTGGCCTCTCAATGCCGGTCCCGCGCCATCCCTTGCAGTTGATGCTGCGAATGTATCGTTATGTGCTACCTGAAGTTCAGGAGCAGCTGCGGTATTGGAGGAACAAGGCGGAAGATATGCCAGACCTTGAGTTAAAGAAGCAGGCGCTTGACAGCTTGACAAGCAAACAGTTTCATTGTCAAGGCGGTGCTGTATATGCGACTGCTAATTTACCTATGCGTCATGTATTAATTCCACTGATTGTTGCATTTCAGACGATTAGTGACTATCTGGATAATTTGTGTGATCGCAGCACCTCACTGGACCCTGAGGATTTCCGAATGCTCCATCAATCCATGCTTGATGCGGTTAATCCGGCTCAGCCCCTCCATGATTATTATGCGTTTCGAACGGAGCAGGATGATGGCGGTTATTTAAATGAGCTTGTCAAAACATGCCAGGCAAGTATTCGCATGCTTCCCTCTTATACGATGGTGACTGATGCTGTGCTGGAATGGGTTGGATTATATAGTGATTTACAGGTGTACAAGCATATCCGGCATGATCTTAGGGAGCAGGCACTGGTGGAATGGTGGGAGCAGTATGAGAGCATGCATAAGGACATTAGCTGGAATGAGTTTGCTGCGGCAACAGGTTCCACTTTAGGTGTGTTTATGATGTTTTTGGCTGCCTCAGAATCGTCCTTAACGGTCAGGTTCGTTGACATGATCAAGGAAGTCTATTTTCCTTATATTTGCGGTTTACACATTTTACTTGATTATTTGATTGACCAGCAGGAGGATCAGCTTGGAGGCGATCTCAATTTTTGCAGCTATTATGCGGATATGGAGCAAACCGTAGAACGTATAGCCGCTATTGTTGTTGAGGCAAGGATTAGAACCAAACAGCTGACTAACCCGGCTTTTCATCAAATGATTATAGAAGGACTGCTCGCGCTCTATTTGTCGGATCCGAAGGTAAGTAAACAGAGACAGGTGAAGCATATATCGCGAAAATTAATGAAGAGAAGCCCCTTGACGCGGCTCTTCTTCTTTGCAAACAGTATACTGGTTCGTCGAAGATATTAATTGCACATTTCCTAGGGAGGAAACCATACTATGACAGTAAAAAAAATAGCAGTGCTTACAAGCGGTGGAGATTCACAGGGTATGAATGCGGCGGTTCGTGCGGTCGTGCGCAGCGGACTTTATCATGGATTGGAGGTATATGCAGTCCAACGGGGTTATGCCGGTTTGATCAATGATGATATTCGCCAAATGGATCTTAGAAGCGTGGGAGATATTATTCAACGCGGTGGAACCATACTACAAACGGCTCGATGTAAAGAGTTTATAACACCCGAAGGGCAGCAAATGGGTGCCGATAATCTGAGAAAAAGAGGGATTGACGGTCTTGTTGTCATTGGCGGAGATGGTTCTTATCAAGGTGCAAATAAGCTGAGCAAGCTTGGAATTAAAACGATGGGGCTTCCTGGTACGATTGATAACGATATTCCTTTTACCGATTTCACAATCGGATTTGATACAGCTGTGAGCATCGTCGTGGATGCCATTAATAAACTGCGTGATACGATGAGCTCTCATGAACGTTCTTCAATCGTTGAGGTCATGGGACGTTATTGTGGAGATATTGCTTTGTATGCCGGTCTGGCAAGCGGTGCTGAAACGATACTAGTACCGGAAGTTCCATTTGATATGGATGAAATCGCCGATCGGATGGAAACTAACTTCAAATTGGGCAAGCGGCACAGCATCATTATCGTTGCCGAAGGCGTATGTAAAGGCGAAGATATCGCAAATGAAATTACGAAACGCAAGGATTCGATTGAACCACGTGTAACCGTTCTGGGCCATATTCAACGGGGTGGAGCACCAACGCATAACGACCGTATACTGGCAAGCAATCTTGGAGATTATGCGGTACGGATGCTGATCGAAGGTGAGTCCGGTAAAGGCGTTGGAATCATTAAGGGTGAGCTTACGATTACCGATATCGAAAAAGTGGTTAACACCAAAAAACAGTTCAACATGGAGCTGTACGAGTTGGCCAAGCGCTTGTCTCAATAACCTAAATATTTAACAGGCAGTCCCCTTCTAAGAAGAGGACTGCCTGTTTGTATGATGACGATAAGCCCACAGTAGCTAACTATTGGGCTTGCTGCTGTTCCAGTGCTTCCAATATTTCCTTTGTCGGTCGATTTCCTTTTTTTGCGTATACGATGGTTCCATTCTTGTCGATAACGAACACACAGCGCTGCTGGCCCAGGAGAAATACTTTGCCAACATCATACAAATGCCGAATCAGGTCTCCCTGATCGCTAATTAACGGAAAATCATATAGAAACTTTTGGGAAAATTGCTTGTGATCAGCAAGTGAACCAGGGTTTACTCCCAGCACCAGCGCGTTATACTTGGCATATTCGGCTTTGGAATCACGCACGGCACATAATTGCTTGGTGCAAATCGGTGTCTCATCTTTGGGGTAGAAGATCAGCACGACAGGCTGTTTGCCAAAATAATCGCTCAGATGCATCGGACCTTGTGTGCTCTCAGCATTAAATGACGGTGCTTTTTGTCCAATTGCCAGCATGAAGCTTCATCTCCTTTAAGTAGATCTTCTGTTATTGTAACGACAAATAGAAACGGCATGCAAGTTTTGAGCCATCTTGTAACATTAATTGAATATTAGAAAAAGCGGATGGTAACAAATAAACTCTCTAAAGATTGACTCACTGAGATAACTTAGTATACTAGAATGTATGAAAAAGAATGAGTAAGGGAGTAATCATATGATAAAAATTGCCATCGTTTCTGGAAGTAATCGTCAACATGCAACAACGTTACAATTATGCCGTCATATGGAACAAGTGTTAGAGAATAAAGGTTGTCAGGTTATTTTTCTGGATTTGTACAGCTTACCGTTACCACTGTATTCACCCGATGTAGATTGCCAAGATGCGAACCTTGCCATATTTAGAAACGGTCTGAATGAAGCGAATGGGATCATTTTGGCAACACCTGAATATCACGGGGCCCCCTCAGGTGTGTTGAAAAATGCATTGGATTATACAGGTTTCGCTCAATTTGACGGTAAAGTAGTGCTTTCCGCCAGTTCGACTGGAGGACCTGTTGGGGTAAGCTCCTTGCAGCAGCTGCAGACGATCGTTCGCAATGTGCATGGTATTAACTGCCCAGAATGGGTCTCCATTGGCGGAGAGAACCGGACGTTTACGCCTGAAGGCGAACCGGCTAATCAAAAAACGCGTGAACGTGTTTTACATACACTGCAATACTTTGTGAAAATGGTTGAGACGTTTAGTCCCGTTAAGCAATAGTTCAAGCTAGAGGTGAAAATAGCACATGACGATATTAAGCAATGACTGGGCTCAACAGCTTGCTTTTGAATTCGAGCAGCCCTATTATTTGGAGCTGCGCCAATTCTTAAAGCAGGAATACAGCACACGAACAATTTATCCCCATATGCATGATATTTTTAATGCACTGCACTACACGCCTTATGCAGAGGCCAAAGTCGTAATTCTCGGTCAGGACCCTTATCATGGACCTGGCCAGGCGCACGGACTGAGCTTCTCGGTTAAACCTGGTGTGAGACAGCCGCCCTCCTTGCAAAATATGTTCAAAGAGCTACGAGACGATCTCGGCTGCACGATTCCGAACAACGGATATTTGGTACCATGGGCCGAGCAGGGGGTATTGCTGCTGAATACGGTACTGACCGTACGGGAAGGCGAAGCCAATTCACATAAGGGCAAAGGCTGGGAGCGCTTCACGGATCAAATTATTCGTAAGCTGAACGATCGTGAGCAGCCACTTGTCTTCATCCTTTGGGGCAGTAACGCACAGCAAAAGACTCAGCTCATTACCAATGAGCGTCACCATATACTTCGTTCTGTGCACCCAAGCCCTTTATCTGTACACAGAGGTTTTTATGGAAGCAAGCCTTATTCGCAAGCTAATGCTTTTCTGAAAAGTATGGGTCAGACAGAAATCAATTGGCAGCTGCCGAATTTATAATCTTATTTATGATCCTATCACATAGGGGTTGCCTCGTATCAATGTGGGTGGGATAATTCAAGCAGCCCTCAGATTCTAAAAGGTAGCAACCCCGGAATCCAGACCGTAGTGATAGTTGAAACAGGATAAGTAGGAAGCTGCCCAATAGGATGATTCCGTTCTCAAGGTGATGGAAAAAAATGCAAAACGGCGACCGCCCTCGTTATCAATCCGAGAGTCGATCGCCGTTTTATCTTCTTAATGTTATCTGTCAAAGTCTCGCACATCAACCATAACTATCGCACCCACAGTCAAGCTTGTCCCGAAGGGGCCAAAGCGCCCCGAGAACCCCCAAGCCCAGCATGCCGCTCCAGCCAATCGCACCAATAGTCAAGTGTGTCCCATAGGGACGGAAGCGCCCCGAGAACACCAAAGCCCAGCATCTCACTCCAGCCCATCGCACCAATTGTCAAGCGTGTCCCGTAGGGACGATAAGCGCCCCAAGAACCCCCAAGCCCAGCAACACGTCCCAAGCCCAACGCAACAATAGTCAAGCGTGTCCCGCAGGGACGATAAGCGCCCCGAAAACCCCCAAGCCCAGCAACACACCCCAAGCCCATCGCACCGATAGTCAAGCGTGTCCCGCAGGGACGAAAGCGCCCCGAGAACACAACAGTCCGCATCCCACCAATGGGAGTCCAGAGGGCAGCGCCCTTTGGGGCCCTCCCTATAGGGAGGGTTTGGGAGGGTAATCCCACCTTAGTAGTTCACATTCCCTGTGTACGTATTGACAGCATTCCATAATAAGTATTCTTCCACTCCGTTGTCCTTTAACGCCCTAATCTGCTCATCCAGCTCATGCTTGCCGTATTTCACATACCCCTTCACCCAGGAAGCAGTGAAGTCCTGAATCCATGGTCGGACTATAGGTTTTAAATTCAATGTATCAATCGGTTCCAATTTCTTGATCGTATCCTTCATAGCTCCATTAATCGTTTGGTAAGGCGCAGCATCCGGCACATTGGAGCCATACCATCCAGTACTATAATGACTTGGATAAATCATTGGACTAATGACATCTACATTTTCCGAGATTTTCACAAAATCTTGACCGATGCCTTCTGCAGCAGGAACAGCCGCTGCGTAACCGAAAATATCAACGGACACTCTCACGCCGAGAGGGCTTAACTGTTCCCTGGCATATTTAACGAATTCGGATACCGCATCGATTCTTGAACGATCATCCTTGTCATACTTTAAGATGTCGGCACGTTTTTCAAAACCTTCGGGGAAGCGTACGTAATCAAATTGAATTTCTTTGAAACCTGATTTAGCCGCTTCTTTGGCAATACTAATATTATAATCCCAGACTTCTTTGCTATAAGGGTTAACAAAGCTTTCTTTACCGTTGCTCCAAAGGGTACCATCCGGGTTAACAAATGAAAGCTCGGGCCGTTTCTTGGCTAGTACGGTGTCCTTGAACACTACGATTCTAGCAATTGGATATATTTGATGCTCTTGCAGAGTGCTCATGAGCTTCGGCATATCGGCAATGATTTTTTGTGTGGATTCCAAGGCTTCAAGCTCTGGATTTCCTGTAGGATAAGTAATATAGCCCCAATCGTCTTTGATATCAATGACCATTGAGTTCAGTTCGGTGTCATCCATCAGCTTCAGGAGTGAGTTCATCCGCGCACCTGCAGCACTATGGGCTGTAACATATACGCCTTTTACTTTAGGAGCGTTCTTCTGCGGGTCTACCTTATTCACAGGCCGGAAACGGTCATCAGTCGTGCTTGCATTTGCTGAGGTCTGAGGGGCCGCCTGCTGGACCACCGCATTTTTCGAGTCAAGTGATGCCTGTACGAGCTGATCAAAGCTCACATCAGGATGATCCGCACCGGTCTGACTCATCATCATTAATAATGAAGCTAGCAATAATTCCATAGTTGTCTAATCTCTCCTTGCCAGAATGATATTTTCTATTATAATAGAGAAGCTTGGTGCATCATAGAGAAAAATAACGAATTTTGTTGGATTATGAGCTATAGTGACATATTACCCAAAGGACAGGTGTTATGAACAAACAAATTTGGACACTGCGCGGACTTAACTTAACTTATTATGCAACTTCGGCTGTCCTAATGCCTTTTCTGCCTCTTTATTTTGGTCTAAAAGGCTATTCGTCTTCACAAATTGGTTTGCTGATGATGGTCGGGCCTTTCGTGGCCATATTCGCACAGCCATTATGGGGTTATTTAAGTGATCGTTACAATACACTCAAGTTTATTATATTTGGGTTGTGGGCCTTGACGGTTGCATCAAGTGTAGGTATTTTTCAAACGGACGCGTATGTCTGGGCTTTTGTTTTTATGTTGATGCTTTATTTCTTTATGCTGTCTGCAGTGCCGCTGCTCGACAGTATTACAATCAAAGGCGCTGCACAAAGCGGCAAATCCTATGGATCGGTAAGACTGTGGGGCTCGATTGGCTTTACTGCGGCGGCAGTCATATCCGGATTTATTCTTGAAGCGCTTGGCGGGGTTCAGCACATAGCATGGCTCTATTGGTCTGCTTGGATATTGCCTTTAATTTTGCTGTTGTTTATGAAGGATGACAAAGCCAGCGGTAAAAAGATTTCGCTAAAAGAAGTCGGAAGCATCGTGAACAATCGTCCCTTTCTTTGGTTTTTACTGCTGGTTTTCTTATTAATGGTTCCGCATCGGATGAATGACGGACTTTTTGTCCTATATTTGAAGGATCTTGGGGGAAGCGATTCGATGGCCGGATGGGGCTGGGCCATAGCCGCTATAGGGGAGATACCGGCATTTGCCCTATTGAGCAGATATATGAATCGTTTTCACGAGATGGCGCTGCTTGGTATCGTATCGATCCTGTATACCGTTCGTTGGCTGCTGTACGGCTGGGTTACGGATCCAACCGCGCTGATGTTTATGCAGCTGATGCATTCCTTTACATTCGCTATTTTTTGGATCGTTGCTTTGCAGTATGCAGTTCGATTGGTGCCTGAAGAGATGCGTTCGACCGGACTTGCCCTTTTTTCAGCGGTGTTCTTAGGATTAGCGGGTATTACAGGAGGTTTTGTAGGTGGATATATCAAGGATCTTTGGGGTGGTCAGTGGATGTATTTACTTGGCGCTTGTATGACGGCACTTGCTGCGGTGCTTTTCCTTGGGACTCACGTTCTAACACTGAAAGCAAAAAAAACCAACTGATTTATACAATCAGTTGGTAGTATAGCTCATCGATAAACGGGATTCAACATAGCTTGCAAACGACCAAATCGTAATTATTTGGTCTGCTGATTGCTGGATTCCTGGGTTACCTCATGCAGCTCTTTTTTAGGAGTGGGTGTCGTTTCATCTGAGGAAGACCCGTTTCCGGAAGTTGCCTCTTTGAATTCGCGAAACATTTTTCCGAATCCGCGACCTAATTCAGGCAATTTATTGGGTCCGAACAGCAATAGTGCAACAAGAGCGATTAATATGATATGCCATGGAGATAAAGCTCCCACGTAATACACCTCCGATTTTGTTTAACAACTCTATCTTAACATGTTTTTATTATAGCATAGCAGTCATTTATTACGAAACCATTACAATTTGTGCAAAAGTCTCCAATAGATCACGAAGTCACGTAGAAGCTTACTCGGTATCGAATCTTAAATCTTACATTCAGACTTGATTATCCAAAATAAAGACGCCCCTTAATGGAGAAAGGCGTCTTTTTGTTGTTCAGAAATACTGTGTTGAATGATTTCCATAGCATCTCCCGCTTCCAACGCTTCAATCCCGTTCCTAAGTACAATCTCAAATTCGAGCTCGGACCTTGTCAGGAAAGGATACAACTCGGGAGTCAATCTCATCACGATCGTCGATAACTTCACTGTTTCCACAAGCAACACCCTTCCTCGTCTTATTTGAGAAGATCAGGTTTGACTTACGATGAACAAAGGTAAAGCTGAGGATATGAATGAGATTACTCTTTCATTATAGCATAAGGCGTGCAAATAGAAATGGTTTAATTACTACTTTTTAAAAGAACCCGAGCGTGTGCTAGTACTAGGCTTCGAGCTGCTCGAGGGTTTACTGGTTGAGGTAGAGCCGTCATTTTTCCGTATATTGCTGGATGAGCTGCTGCTTTTAGGTGATGTCGACGGTTTTGTTGTTGTCGAGCTTGATGGCTTGGTTGTAGAAGATGGGCTCGTAAAGCTTCCTTTGCTGTCCGAAACA
Source organism: Paenibacillus sp. 1_12 (assembly GCF_900114475.1). Taxonomy (GTDB): domain Bacteria; phylum Bacillota; class Bacilli; order Paenibacillales; family NBRC-103111; genus Paenibacillus_S. The sequence goes on from NZ_FOTE01000004.1 coordinate 415,992, forward strand.
GACGGTGTTGCAGGTTTGCCTGATTCAGGTGCTGACGGCTTCGAGCTGCCATTGGAAGATGGAGCTGGTGCTGACGGTGCTGGTGTGGTTCCAAAGCTTCCTTTGCGATCCGTCGTCGTTGGTGCAGGCGTAGATTTGGCAGGTTCTTTGGTTTTGGCTGCCGGTTGTTGATATTTGCCATAATCATCATAACGAGGAGTCGTTCTGTAACCTTTGTAATCCGATCCTGATCGGTTCCCATTTAGCCAACTGCTGCCAAGCAATGATTGAAGTACTGATGCCGCTACATATCCTTGAAGAAAGGAGGAGTCGTAGTTTTCCTTGGCATATTCGATACTGTCGATTTCAACTAAAGTGTTATTCTCTTTGTCAGGATCTTTTTGTACATTGATAATTCTACTATTATAAACAAGAAACATTTGATCTAATGATTCCTTGCTCATTTCCTTTGGTTTTTCATTGGCCGCAATCTCGTTAGATACGGTTGGAACATCCTTGCCTTCAACGGAATAAACCTTAGCCGTATTTTTTCCTTGTCCCTGTACATCAACAAGTGAATAATTGTCTTTTACAAAATTGCCCGCATCACTGCAGGCCGCAAGGATTGGAAATATAAGTGTAAAAACGAGAACGATAGCTAACCACGAACCCAGTCTTTTATTCAAAAAGAATCACTCCTCCATACGGTAAGAACCGTATTGTACCGCCTGCTAGCGGTTGCCTTTCATAAATTTGATTTGGCCTACGGGTGTTTTCTCACCTTCCATGGCAACAAATTTGCCATCCTGCCATTGCAGGAAAAAATATTGTCCATCCGGTCCAAAGTATCGCCAGAGCATGACCTCTTCACTGCCTCGGAAATCAGTGCGCCCTTCCGTGCGAACCAGGTCGCTGCGCTGGCTTTCCAGCGTATAAGTGATGCCTCCATTCACCTCAAGTGAGGTTGGAACATCATTCGGACTGTCCAGAGCACCTTCGACAAATTGGCAAATAAAGCTTTCATAAGTTCGGCCTTTCTCGATCAACAAGCAGGAAATCGTGTTACCATTTTGCAAATAATACGCTATTCGATGCGGAGGGAAGCCACGATCAAAATACATCTGCTTACCGGATACAATATACTCCTCAAGGTCAACATTTACAATGTCACCAACCATGGTGTCCTCCACCGGATTGGAAGCCTGCTCAGGCGGTTGTTCCTTTTGACTCCTTAGAATAGAGCTGACTCTCTTCCAAATCGACATGGGCAAATTCTCCTTTATAAAACCTTGAATAAATAACTGTTTTCTAACATTATAACTAATTTATACGAAAAAGGGGTAGTCCAGGTTTCAAACGAGTTATTATTCAAAAGCGTTCTGAAATTTCTGGAATATTTTTAGAGTTTATGGTACAATACTAAAGATATTCTTAAGTACGGCCTTGCGTATGTAATTACGAATGCTTCGGACGCATTTTATAGATACAAAAAAGGATATAGGAGTCGCACTTAAGGGTATATACAAATACAACACCCTAAAAGGAGAATGAAAACATTTGAAAAATTTTAGTGAATTCGGCTTGGACCCAACGGTATTGCGTGCCATTACAGAGATGGGCTTTGAGGAATCGACACCGATTCAAGAGAAAGCTATGCCTATCGCAATGGAAAATCGCGATCTAATCGGTCAAGCGCAAACCGGTACAGGGAAAACGGCAGCATTCGGTATTCCATTAGTGAACAAAATCGACGTTAAGGAAGACAGAATCGTCGCTTTGATTATGTGCCCTACTCGTGAGCTTGCCATTCAGGTAGCAGAAGAAATCGAAAAGCTTGGTAGATTCAAGGGCATTCGTTCTTTGCCAATCTATGGCGGTCAAGATATTGTAAAACAAATTCGCGCTTTGAAAAAAAGACCGCAAATCATTATCGGTACACCTGGACGGTTGCTTGACCACATTAACAGAAAAACTATCAAATTGGATGACGTACAAACGGTTATCCTGGATGAAGCGGACGAAATGCTAGATATGGGTTTCATGGAGGACATTCAGTCCATCCTGAAGCTGGTGCCTTCGGAACGTCAAACGATGTTGTTCTCAGCAACAATGCCTACCAACATCCAAAGACTGGCACAACAATTCCTGCGCAATCCAGAGCACGTATCCGTAATTCCTAAGCAAATGAGCGCACCTTTGATCGACCAATCTTACATTGAATTGCAAGAAAGACAAAAATTCGATACATTGTGTCGTTTGATTGACATGGACTCACCGGAATTGGCAATCATTTTTGGACGTACAAAACGCCGGGTTGATGAACTGGCTGAAGGCTTGCAAAAACGCGGCTATACAGCAGAAGGCTTACATGGTGACTTGTCACAAAATCAACGTGATAACGTAATGCGTAAATTCCGTGACGGAAGTATTGATGTACTGGTAGCAACTGACGTTGCAGCTCGTGGCTTGGACGTTTCGGGTGTTACTCATGTAATCAACTTCGACTTGCCGCAAGATCCTGAAAGCTATGTTCACCGTATTGGTCGTACAGGCCGTGCAGGTAAAGAAGGCGCAGCTTATACCTTCGTTACACCAAGAGAAATCGATCACCTGAACTTTATCGAGAAGCTTACTCGTCAAAAAATCGCCAAAAAGCCAATGCCAAGTATTGCTGAAGCTATCGAAGGCAAGCAAAAAATGACAGCTGAGCGTATTTTGGATCTTTTGGACAAAGACGATCACAATGAATATAAAGGCCTGGCAATTCAATTGTTGGAGCAGCATGATTCCGTTCACCTGTTAGCTGCAGCGTTGAAATTGTTAACTGGCGATAAGAAGGAAGTTAATATTGAATTGACTCCTGAAGAGCCGTTACGTGCCAAGAAGAGAAGACAAGATGTACGCAGCTCCGGACGCAAGCCAAGTGGCAGCTACGGTACGGCAGCAGGCGCACGCAGTGGTGGCAGCGGCAGACCTTATGATCGCTCTTCTGGCTCCAGCAGTGGCGGTTCGAGACCTCCGCGCAGTGGAAGCAGCGGTGGAAGCCGTGACTACTCCTCACGTGAAGGTCGCGATAATCGCGGCAGCAGCAATCGCAATGAAGGTCGTGACTATGGTCGCGATCGTGGTTTTAACCGCACCACTTCTGCTCGTCCCAATGAAGATCTTGTGAAAAACTAATGCTCTTAAGGGTGAAGCTTGCTTTTCGAGCTTCACCTTTTGTTTTGCTACCTTCAAATGCTAAAATAAGCTATAATAAACGATATACGAATTTTAGTTACGCATATGAACGAGGAGGGCGTTTGTTTTGGAATTTAGAGGTATCATGGGAGGGTTTTACCGTATATCGGAATGGATTATGCGGTTGTCCGTTATTAACGTATTATGGGTCATATGTGCGCTTCCCTTTTTTCTGTTAGGACTGCTTTTATTGCAAGCGGAATCGTTGGATCAATTGCTTTCCACTTCGATTCTGATAGCAATTGTATCGCCGTTTACTTTGTTTCCTTCGACAGCTGCTATGTTTGCCGTTGCTCGTAAGTGGTTAACGGGTGAAGAAGACGCACCTTTATTTAAAACCTTTTTTAGGGGCTACAAAGAGAACTTCGTACAGAGTATGCTCGGTGGAATCGTGTATGCTTTAATAGCTGTAATCCTGTATACGAATTTTAATTTTTACGGGAGCCAGACGGGAACCTTTGGCGTTCTGAAGTTTTTAGTGTTGACGCTTACAGCTTTGATAGGAGTTTCGTTTTTTCATTTCTTTTCAATTATTAGCCATTTGCATATGAAATTTTTTCAAGTCCTTAAAAATGCGATATTGATTTCGATTGGACATCCAATTCGTTCTTTGTCGATGATCATTTGTAACGGATTTGTGATCTATATCAGTTTTACGACGTTTACGTTTTTAATTCCTTTTTTTATGGGAAGTTTGATCGCGGTTATTTCATTTTGGCATTTTAATCTCATATTTGGTAAGCTGCAAACTAAGCAGCAGGCCATGGAGGAGAAAGCTGCCGAAGAAGCTGAGGAGGCTGCTCGTAAAGCTAGCGCAGCGTCAGGTGTTGAATCTAATAACACATCTTCACTTGAGCAAGGTGGCCGTTCATTTTCTACGATAGACCTTCACAAAAAAGAATCCGAAGATGAAAGCAAAAACGGATAAACCATAACTACCCTTTCATGGATATAATGAATAGAGGCTCTGAGGTTTACAATCATGCCTGAAAATCATATAATAAGGGTACAAAAAAATCCTGCGATGTTCGTTACGGTTTTAAGTTGTTTTGAACCAATGACTGTTTCTTGGGAGACCTACATTAAACCATAGCTGACATGCCCTCGAAAAGGGATCTCAAAAATGGTTTTGCGGACACCCACCTGCGAGAGCGGGTTTGAAGCGCTAAATCGGACGGCATTTGCGGGTTTTTTTTGCGTCCTAATCATCTATACATAAGGACATTATAACCAGTAGGATAATAAGGAAGGGTGACAAGCTTGAAACTGTTTATCGATACGGCTAATGTAGAAGAAATCCGCAAGGCGCATGATCTTGGAGTTATTGCAGGAGTTACGACCAATCCTTCACTTATTGCGAAGGAAGGCAGAGATTTTTTTGAAACGGTTAAAGAGATTGTTTCGATTGTCGGTAACTTACCGATTAGCGCAGAGGTTATAAGCTTAGAGTCGAAAGAGATGGTTGAACAGGGTCGCAAGCTTGCTGCTTTGGGCGAAGGTATTGTCGTTAAGGTGCCAATGACTGAAGAAGGTCTGAAAGCAACTAAAATATTCAGCCAAGAAGGTATCAAAACCAACGTAACCTTAATATTCAGTTCACCACAAGCTGTCCTGGCGGCACGTGCAGGAGCTACTTATGTATCTCCTTTTATTGGTCGTTTGGATGATATTAACCAAGTGGGAATGAACTTAATTAAAGAAATTAGCCAAATATTCCAGGTTCATAATATTTCCTCGGAAATTATTGCTGCAAGCGTACGTCATGCGGCACATTTTATTGAAGCTGCACAATATGGCTCACATATCGCAACAGTACCTTACAAGGTTATTCAACAAATGACCAAGCATCCTTTAACAGATGTTGGTATTGAACGTTTCTTGGCAGACTGGGAAGGCGCTAAACAAAGCCAATTCTAATAAATGGTGTGAAGATACCGTTACACATAAAAAAGAAGCAGACGTTGTCCGAGCTGCTTCTTTTTTTGCTATTTCAGTCTTCACAGTATAATCGTGTCGTAGGACTACAAGGAAACGAGATCGTTCAGTTGATGCATAGTGTTCTTTAATGTTGGATACAACGTACGATAAACCTCATAATATTTCTCATACTGAGCCTGACGCTGCGGATTTGGATCCACCCGTTCTACAGTTTCAATCCAACGCTCGCAAAGGTCGCTGATATCTTGTTGAAGCACGCCAGAGGCGGCCATGACAGCCGCGCCATATGCAGGGCCATCTGTAGAATTGACTGTAATTACGGGATAACCAAATATATCGGCAATCATTTGTCTCCAAAATAAACTGCGTGCGCCGCCGCCGCTTACCCGCAGCTCTTTGATCTCAATACCGGATGCTTTAATAAGCTCCATAGAGTCTCTTAAACCGAACGTAATGCCTTCGAGTACGGCCCGTGTTAAATGAGCTTTACTATGGCGGAGATTCAATCCTATGAAGCCTCCACGAGCTTTAGGATCAGGATAGGGTGTGCGCTCTCCTGTCAAATAAGGCATAAAGAGCAGTCCCTCACTACCCAAAGGAGCGTTTTCTGCGAGCGCTGTTAAGAACTCATAAACATCGCGTTTCTCTAATTCAGCTTGCTGCAGCTCTTCAAACGCAAATTGGTTTTTCCACCATTGAAAGGAGCCTCCAGCAGCGAGCATAACACCCATTCGGTGCCATTTGCCAGGTACCCCATGGCAAAAGGAGTGAAGCCTGCATGCGGGATCCATCTGATAGGTGTCATCATGAACGAACACAACACCTGATGTGCCCAGAGCTACAGAGGCTATTCCTTCACGCACAACGCCTACGCCAACAGCTCCGCAAGCTTGATCTCCTCCTCCGGCAACAACTGGCGTACCGGTCTTGAGGCCTGTCAGATCGGCAATCTCCGCCAGCAGATAGCCAGCTACTTCATTGCTTTCGAACAAGGGAGGCAGCCACTCCATTGGAATATCGAGACGATTGACAACTTCCTCAGACCATTTGCGCTCAGCGACATCCAGCAATAAGGTACCACTGGCATCAGCCATATCCATTCCAAGTGCTCCTGTCAATTGCAAACGCACATAGTCTTTAGGCAGCAGCAAATGTTTGGTTTGTTCATAGTGCTCAGGCTCGTGATTTCGAAGCCAAATCACTTTAGGTGCAGTGAAGCCGGTAAGAGCCTTATTGCCCGTTAATCGGCCTAATTGCTCTTGACCGCCAACAGCCTGCTCGATAAAGTCGCATTCAGCTGCTGTACGCTGATCGCACCATAATAAGGCTGGGCGAACTACCTGCAGCTTGGAATTAAGGAAAACAGAGCCATGCATTTGGCCTGATAATCCGATACCTGCAACCTCGTCGCCCTCAACAGATGCTTTTTTTAACAAGGCGACGACACTTGTTACGGTTCCTTTCCACCAATCCTCGGGATGCTGCTCAGCCCAACCGGGCTCTGGCTGTAGAAGTGGATATTCTTCGCTATGGCTAGCTTTGACCTTGCCTTGATCATCAACTAAAATACATTTGACGGCTGATGTACCTAAATCAATACCTAGAAAGTAAGTCAATGGATTTCACCTCGAATGGTTATTTGGAACTTTGTTTATTTGATAAACAAATGATTCTAATACTTATATTCGCAATAAATGAATGAAATCCTGCTCCACGAATTACACAAACCGTATATCTGTCATAAAATTGTAAAAAATTTTAATATGAATCACATAGTTTGTCTAAAGTGTGAAATAATACTTTCTCAACCGAACAAACAGTGGTATGATTAAAGATAGTGTTCACAGATTATATTTTGCACTTCTCATGAGGGGGGAAAGCTTTGTTAAAGCGAACCTTAATCGGCCTAATTCGCAGTCACGATGGGACAGGAGAGAAAGCCAAGGATCCGGCATTAAAGACCCGGTATTATAAGCTTTCTATGGATCAAGTTTGGGATGAAGTTACCAATATGTTTAAGAAAATGAATGGGTACAAGCTTCTCCATGAGGTAAGAAATGTAGGGGAAATCGTAGTAGAGAAAAAAACAGTTACAGGTCGTACGCAAGATATTACACTAACCTTATTCGGGATTAACCCACTAAAAACAGCTATCGATATTTATTCGGCCTCTCGAGGTTCGCTCGGGGACCTTGGATCCAATTACCGCACTATCCTCGAAATATACAAACAGCTAGACAAGAGGCTTGCCGCTTATAAAGAGGATTAATTTACATAAGTGTGCAATTTGTTTTACAAGGGTATTTAAAAAGATTTACATAAAAACAGCGGGGGAAGCTTGGCTTCTCCCGCTGTTTTTATGTGATGGAAAGCAAAGGCTTTCCGGTAAATACAATTATACAAGCTTTTTAACAGCTTCGATGGCATTTTCGTAGTTAGGGTGCTCTGTCATCTCGCTTAAGTATTCAACATATTGAACGGTGTCATTCGCATCAAGAACAAAAGTGGATCTCATCAGTAAATGAATTTCTTTGATCAATACGCCGTATGCTAAACCAAAGGAATGATTTTTGTAATCGGAAAGAGTAATGACTTTATCGATACCGGCTGCTCCGCACCAGCGGGCTTGTGCAAAGGGAAGATCAACGCTGATAGTCAAAACGACTACATTATCACCCAATTTTGCTGCTTCTTCATTGAATCGGCGAGTTTGAGCGTCGCAAACGCCTGTGTCAAGAGAAGGAACCACGCTGATTAACTTAACTTTGCCTGCATAGTCAGCCAGTGTTGCTTGCTCCAACAAATTTTTGTTGACAGTGAAATCTGGAGCTTTGTCGCCTACCTTAACTTCGTTGCCAACTAAAGTTATTGGATTGCCTTTGAGGGTTGCTACACCTGTACGCTCTTGTGCCATGTTAATTGGGCCTCCTTATTATCTTATGAGAATGATTGGTATTTCACCAAGTTTTATTATAAACTTTTTAAAAGGAATTTGTCCAATCGAAGGGAGATTAATCGTGTGGAGTTAAGGCAGCTTCAATATTTTGTGAAAGTGGCAAGGAAACAGCATGTCACCCATGCTGCAGAAGAGCTTCACGTTGCACAATCAGCGATTAGCCGACAAATTCACCAGCTTGAGGAAGAATTGGGTGTTCCTTTATTTGTGCGCAAAGGCCGTAATCTTCAGCTCACTTCTGTAGGTAAGCTGTTCCTTGAACGCATCGAAGTGGTCTTGGCAGATATGGAGCGTGCGGTCAGTGAGGTAAGGGAATTTCTGGACCCTGAAGCGGGGGAGATCCGAATCGGCTTCCCACATAGCCTTGGCATTTACTTACTGCCAACAGTAGTTGCTAGTTTTCGTCAGCAACATCCCAATGTTAAGTTCAGGCTGCGCCAGGGAACTTATAATAGTCTTATTCGCGATGTGATGAGGGGAGAGATTGATTTATCTTTTATTTCTCCCTTCCCTGAGAAGCATCTTAATGTAAGCGGCAGATTGCTTCTACAAGAGGAGCTGTATGCTATATTGCCACAAGGACATAAACTTGCGGACAATGATACCATTAAGCTTGAGCAGCTTAAGGAAGAATCGTTTGTTATGTTCAGTGATGAGTATTCACTGCGAAATATTGTGTTAGAAGCTTGTGCAAAAGCGGGATTTGTCCCACGGATCGGTTTTGAGGGCGAAGAAACGGATACGATTCGTGGATTGGTGGCTGCAGGCGTGGGAGTTAGTCTGCTTCCTGAAATGGCCTTAACTGAAATTAGCCAGCTGCAGCCAGCGAAAGTGAGGGTGATTGAACCGCTGGTGACTCGCAGCGTGGGATTAATCCAAAGAACTGGAGATAAGCTACCGCTGGTGGCTGAAATGTTTCAGCATTTTTTATTTGATCATTTTCAAGAGGACTGAAAAAGCTGGACCTTCTGCTCATTTGAGCTTTGGAGGTCCAGCTTTTTTAATGAAATATTAAAGATGCCTTAGGTGCAGATTAATCTCTGCGATTATTGTAAATCATGATGTACTTGAGAAGCTGGAGCAATGAAATCAGTGCAGCGGCTACATAGGTAAGCGCAGCGGCGTTTAATACTTTGGAAACGCCTTTCTTTTCATCATTTCTAATAAAGCCTTGCGAAATCATCAGCTCTTTGGCGCGATTGCTTGCATTGAACTCGACCGGAAGCGTAATGAGCTGAAAGGCGACTGCCGCAGAAAAGAAGATGATGCCAATGCCAAGCAGGAAATTGAATTGCTGAAAAAATAACCCTGCCATGATAAGAAATGGAGCAATGCCGGATGCAAAATTAACAGCCGGAAACATAAAGTGCCGGAATGAAAGCATAGGGTAGCTCAGTTTGTGCTGTATCGCATGACCGACCTCGTGACAAGCGACAGATATCGCTGAGATAGAGGTTTCGCCATACACCGGCTCGGATAACCGGACTACACGGTGGCTTGGGTCATAATGGTCCGTAAGGCTGCCTTCAATCGGCTCAATAGGTATGTCATACAAACCGTTGGCATCCAGCATGCGACGGGCTGCTTCAGCACCTGTGAGTCCTGCAGAGGCATGAACCTGAGACCATTTATTGAAAGTCCCTTTTACTCGGAATTGGGCCCATAAGGAAAGGATAAAAGCAACGATGATCAAATAATCCAAAGGGTGGAAAAACATGCTGTCAGTCCTCCTGTTTCTTTAAGATAACGGACTTTTACCTAGAAGCAAGAGCAAGGCTTCGATGCAAGCCACGGTGTGAGGGGTGAGCACTTTGTTCATTTTTTTCATCTGCGAAGGCTTCATCTTATCTATAATAGGACGAATTTCTTGAACTTCCCGCTGCAGCTGCTGAAGATGAACTTGTATAGAGGTAAGCTTATCCGTTACCAGTTCATTGTGGCTCACCTTGGTCCAGGACAATAAGCTTGCCTTGATTTCTTCCAAAGTATATTTGTCCTTTTTCATGGTTTCAATACGTTTAAGTCGCATTAACGTTTCATCGCTATACAAGCGATAGTTGGTATCGGATCGCGTTTCCGGATCGATCAAGCCTATTTTGGTGTAATAGTCGATTGTTCTGGGGCTGACTTCAGATAAGCGTGCCAGCTCACCGATTTTATACAGTTTCATATCCCCATTCACATCACCCCTAATGAAATTCATTAACAGCAAGCCCTTCTATAAATAATAGGACTTACATTAAAGTATGTAATCATGTAGTGCTTTAGTATGTATGATACCTGAAAGCAAACCATACAGTCAAACGTTATGCTATTTTGATAACGAATAAGTGAATGCACTAATAACCTGACATCATCATAGAAGGAATTATGCAGGTAATTCGCTTTTTGGACAGGCCAATGTCATGTTTTTGAGGTAAACCCTTCAGGAATTTGCTATATCATTCCTATAAAAACGAATCATGTTCAATTCATGTTAGGTTAATTTTCGTTTTTAATGATTTACTCGATAAAACCCTATTGTAAAATCCGGAAAAGCTAGTTATAATGGCAATAAGAGTTTCATTACATGTTATATAAACTAACATTAAAAAAGGAAGTGTCGACCATGTTAAAGAAGTTACTATTCTCCACGGGTGCCATGTCGCTGCTAGTACCAACCCTTGCTTTTGCTGCAGATGATAAAACGCCTGCGCAATTAGCCGCTGCGATTGACTCCGTTTGGGTCATGTTAGGCGCCATTCTGGTAATCTTCATGCAAGCAGGCTTTGCCTTACTGGAAGCAGGCTCAACTCGTATGAAAAATGCGGGCCATGTTGCCGGTAAAACCATTTTAACCTTCGGTCTATGTGCGATTGCTTTCTGGGCGGTAGGGTTCGGTTTAGCTTTCGGCGATGGTAATGCTTTTGTAGGTACTGGCGGATTCTTCCTGGATGGAACGGCCGAGCAAACCGCTGCATCGATTAGTGTATTTGCAGGATCTCCTATTCCAATCAGTATACTGTTCTTATTCCAATTGGCTTTTGCTGGTGTTTCACTCGCCATTGCTTGGGGTGGCTTCGCTGAACGTGGTAAGTTACCTGTTTACTTTATATTCGGGATCTTGTTCACTGTCTTGATTTATCCTGTAGTTGCTCACTGGGTATGGGGTGGCGGTTGGCTTGGAGAGTTGGGTATGCAGGATTTTGCAGGCTCGACTGTCGTACATTTACAAGGCGCTACAGCGGCATTAGTAGCCACTATCCTGCTTAAACCGCGGATTGGCAAATATAATAAAGATAAAACGCCTAATTTGATTCCCGGACATAACCAAGTGTTATCGGTCCTTGGTGTTATTATTCTCTGGATTGGCTGGTTCGGATTTAACGCTGGCTCTACTCTAAGTGCGACTGGCGACGGCTTCTTCGGTTATGTAGCCTTAACGACGAATCTTGCGGCAGCGGCTGGTGCGGTTGCGGCGATGGTGATATCATGGATGTACTTTGGTAAAGCTGACATTCCAAGCATGTTGAACGGTGTACTTGCAGCACTTGTTGCGATCACGGCAGCTTGCGCTTTCGTAACACCTCGTGATGCTATCATCATCGGTGCGATTTCCGGTATTATTACATTTTTTACTGCTCAATGGTTTGAAAAGATGGGTGTAGATGATCCGATTTATGCTTTCTCGGTTCATGGTATTGCGGGGATTTGGGGCACATTGTCCACAGGAATTTTTGCTACACCGGAATTGGCACAATCAGTTGGCGTAGGTGGAGCTGGATTGTTATACGGTGGTGGATTCCATCAACTCGGTATTCAAGCTCTCGGTGTGTTCGGTGCTTTCTTGTTCGTACTCGTACTTTCCTTCATTATCCTTGGTATTCTGAAAGCAACAATAGGCTTGCGAGTTACTGAAGAAGAAGAAATTATTGGTCTGGATCTTTCCGAGCATGGCTCTTACGGATATCCTGAGCAAATGAAAAAAGCGGCTCAAGTAAGTACAACATCTGCATAAAGCAGGGATATACGATTTACTCAATCAAATAACTTGTGGATTGAAGGAGATGCGCATGAAACTTCTCTCATTGGAAATGATTCGAATTGAAATTGAGAACGCTGGTCAAATGGAGCAGCTTCGAAATTTACGGGATCAGCTGCATGAGGAATTCGAGCAGCGTCTCCTTCTTTCTCATACACTGGACTGGAACCGTGAATTGAATCAGGTCCATGATTGGTTGATCCATCAAACGATTGAGCTTGCGCAAGCAGCCATCCATGCTGAGTATGGTGCTTCTCCGGTACCATTCGCATTTGTGCTTTTTGGCAGTGGAGGCAGGCGTGAACAGACATTGTGGAGTGATCAGGACAATGGTTTAATCTATGCAGAACTGGAAGATGAAATAGCCTCGAAGCAGGCAAGTTTGTACTTTAAAATGCTGGCGGAGCGAATTAGCAGCATGCTGATTGAACTAGGTTATCCCCCTTGCTCTGGCGAGGTGATCTGCACGAATAATAAATGGAGAAATACGTGGATCGGTTATCGATCCATGCTTCACGAATGGCTGCTGGACCCGCATTGGGAAAATGTGCGTTACTTGCTTATTTTGGCGGATATGCGCTTTATCTATGGGGATGAGAGTTTGGTTAACAGGCTGATGGATGAGTTGTTCGATTATATGGATAATCATCCGGTCATGCTTGAGCATATGCTTCATAACACGCTTCATCATAAAATTTCACTTGGCTTGTTTGGACAACTGATTAAAGAACGATATGGTGAAGATGCGGGAGGCGTGGATATCAAGTACGGCGCTTATATACCTATTGTAAACGGAGTTCGTTTATTAGCTATAGAGGCCGATATAAATGAAGCTTCAACCGAGCAAAGAATTTTAAAGCTGCAGGATTATGGACTTGTCGAAGAGGAAATAGCGCATGATTGGCTTGAGGCTTTATCGATAGCTCTGAAGCTGCGATCTTTGACGCCATTTCAATTAGAGGGAAATCAGTACACATCCAGAGGGAAGTTAACTGCGGACGGACTAACCAAAGAGCGGATCAACGAATTAAAGCTGTGCTTGCGAATCGGCAAAGATTTGCAAAAATACGTGAGGAAAATGGTGTCCAAAGAGCTGGAAAAAGGGTAGGTGATACTCACTATGAAGGACATGAGGCCAGCAGGCAGGATGTGGCATTTATATAAAATGGGCGGGATCACACCCGCTCTTACTTCGATGTTTGATGTCCAGAGCGCTCAGCAGATGGCTTTCATGCGATCCATGATGAAGGAGCAAAGGAAAAATTCACTCTATGATATCCCGTTGGATACAGTGGAATTGGTTGTGTTTGACCTGGAAACGACTGGGTTTTCACCTTACAACGGTGACGAGATTATCTCTGTTGGCGCAGTGGCTGTTAATGGTGACTCGATTATGGAGGATCAAAGCTTCTACAGTCTGGTCAATCCGAAGCGGACGATTCCTGAACAAGTGATCGAGCTGACAGGAATTACGAATGAAATGGTTGATCAAGCTCCGGATTTGTATCAGGGACTTAGAGCTTTTCTGGAATTTGTTCAGCAGAAGGTGCTGGTTGCGCATGGAACGGGCCATGATAAGCATTTTTTGAACTCGGCATTATGGAAAACCTCGAAGGTGAGTTTGTCACACCGCATGCTGGATACGATGATGATTGGCAGGTGGTTGAATCCAAAGCTGGGCAAATACGATTTGGATACGATGCTGCAAGTATACGGTATTGATATATCGCTCCGCCACCATGCTTTAGAGGATGCGTTAATGACCGCTAAGCTGTGGAGCAGCTACATGATTGAGATCAAATCCAGAGATATCCATTCACTTGGTGATCTGTACACTCATTTAGGCAGCCATTAAACATCTCCCACGGGGCTTTGTGCACACCGGATGGGAGATGTTTTATTGTGTTGTCCGAATATCATAACTCATCATCTATTACAGTTATCGGTACGGGATGGTACTGAGCCCGCATTATGGAAAATTTTGCAGAAGTAAAGTTACTTAAGCTTTGACTCATGTGCGTATATTGATAAGCGGCGATTTCGATGATGGGCTGCTGCAGCGATACGATCCAATGAGAGGGGATATCGTGCCAATATGTTGACAGATCCTCTTCAGATGGAATGGCCGCGGCGCCGGGATGGGAATGAAGAATCCCTACTATGGTCAATGTGTTGTTTGATACAATCGGGATCATATCCTTGGGATGCATGGAAAATTGCGTCTCAGGATTTACGGAAGCATTGGCAACGGGTACGAATGAGGTTATACGGATTTGAGATAAATCTATACACCCCAGTAGAAAGCCGCATGCTTCCAACGGCTTATTGGCTATGCAATAATTTATTATATTTGTTCTGACCGAATTCTTTAGTTGTATGGATGTGATTGATGTGGACATGAGATTTTACATCCTTAGCAGTGACGTATAAATCCCATTATAACCGAATGTATGGCGGTCAGAAACCAGTTAGCTGATCGTGCCTTTTGGCTTAACAAGGAAAAAAACGAATGCAAGAGCGATCAAGCATAGTGAGGTAACGGTTATAAATATGATTCGATGAGAGATATCCATCATCCAGCTGAATAAGGGCGGTCCCATAGCTACACCCAGAAAACGCAAGCTGCTGTAGATTGAGGTGATCATCCCACGCTGCTCTCTCTCGACAGAGCCGGTAATCATGGTGTTCAGACATGGCAGTAGAAGACCGGTGCCCACGCTGCTAAGGGTTAATAATCCGATGAGGATCGTTAAGTTTTTATCATATAGCAGGATACAGGCGCCTAATGAAAGGGTCATCAGGGAAAGTCCGATATTTATCAACCATCGCATGAGAGTACCGTTCTTTTTAATTAACGTTCCTGTAGTATAGGAAGTAATAACTAAGCCGAGCAGCGGAATAGCTAATACGAAGCCTTTTTTTACACCATCAATTAGATAAGGAGGATCCTCGAGTAGATCGGATAAATAAAAGAGCACGCCGAATAAGACGAACAAGGCAAGTGAGCCAGCAAAAAATGAAGTGATGAGCCAGCGTCCCTTTTCATGCAAAATCTGGCCTATGCTTTTTAAATAAGGTTTTAGCTTGGGTGGCTGCTTTTCTTTGGATGGTTCTTTCAGTAAAAAAATAACAGCTAGCAAGGAAAGCAAGCAAAAAACCGGAAAAGCAAAAAATGCTGCATACCAAACGATAAGTGCCAACAATGAGCCAAGAATAGGGCTGACCACCTTGCCAAATCCGTTAGATGCTTCAGTTAAGCCGAGCACCTTGCTTTCTGTAGCCCCTTTGAATAAATCCCCTGCCAAGGCCATGGCAATCGGTGCTGTTCCAGCAGCTCCCAATCCCTGAATCGCTCTTGCGATAATTAGAATGGTGTAAGAGTTCCAAACGGCTCCCAAGCCTGCCAAGACGCCAGCAGCACCATATATAATCAAGGAAGGAATCATAATAGCTTTTCTTGAGAACCGATCCGATAAATATCCAGAGATCGGGATAATTAGGCCCGCCGTTACCGAAAATAAGGAAATAACAAGACTGCTTTGAAATTGGCTAACACCAAGCTTTTCCTGTAAATCGGGTAAGATAGGAACGAGCATAGAGTTACCAAGGACGAGCACTAAAGGGACACTGGAAATGGCTGTAAACTCCGCAAGATGTCCTTGTGAGCCTTGGGAGTCGGGCTTCTTGCTGCTTTCGATAGTAATGCCAAGCTTTCTTTTCTTTGTTTGTTCCATCCGTAAATCTCCCTTTAAGATTTGATACCCATAAAGTGCCCCATTACCCACTAAGTCATTCTTTTGGCGGTTTGGGGTCATAATACAAGCATAAGCTGAATTTGAAAGGGAGTCCTGCAGTGAAACTAATCAAAATTGCCATATTGATTGTCTTGATGTTGGTGGGGGATCTATTGGATTTGGACATACGGAATACCCGCCAATCACTGGCAGCAGCAATCGCTAGACCAGTCGCTGCGAGTAACCAGCTGGCCCCAGCATTTGATTTACAAGGCTTGGACGGTAAGAGCTATCATGTGGGGGGGGTGAGGGATAAACCGCTCATAATCAATTTCTGGGCCTCTTGGTGTGGTCCTTGTCATGAAGAGGCGCCTGATCTAAAGCAGATGTATGAAGTGTATAAGGATGAATTGGATATTTATGCGGTGAACGTGACTAAGGGAGATCGAATGCAAGATGTACAGGGCTTTGTTAAGCAATACGAGCTGCCTTTTCCGGTGCTATTGGATACAAAGGGACTTACAGCAGAACAATATCGGCTTCAGGTTGTGCCGACGAGCTTTCTGTTAAATAAGGAAGGTGTCCTGGTGGATGTTATTCACGTGCTGCCTGCCAAGGCGCTGGAGGCCAAAATTCGGCTGCTGCTCAATAAAGACCAAAATCCGCCAGAGCGATGAACGCATCTGGCGGATTTTTTCTTAAGGAATTTAGATGTAAATTTAATGATTAACAAGACCCAACCGTTCTTTTTGTTCCTCAGCCTGTACTTGGGTTCTAGGTTTACCGATTAACGCGTAGCGAATGCTATCGGCCAGTGCTTGCCAGCTGGCTTCGATTATGTTGGCGGAAACACCAATCGTGCTCCATGTATTATCAAAATCAGAAGATTCGATCAGGACACGAACTTTGCCCGCCGTATTGTCTTTTTCATCCAGAACACGAACTTTGTAGTCGCTTAGATGAATGTTCTCCAAAGCAGGATAATATTGCAGTAAACACTTGCGCAGTGCATTATCCAGGGCATTGACAGGACCGTTGCCCTCTGCTGCATTGTATACGGATTCGCCATTGACCTTCAGCTTCACGATAGCTTCAGTCACAACCGGTTGATTGACGGTCTTTACAACCATAATTTTGAAGGATTCGAGTACGAATATTTCCTCTGAATTCCCATAGGCATCACGAATCAAAAGCTCCAGGGAAGCATCAGCACCTTCGAATTGGTAACCTTGATGCTCCATTTCCTTGATTTGCTCAATGAGCTGACGGGATTCCTGTGTGCTGCTGTTAAAGTCAATTCCAAGTTCCTGCGCTTTGAACACCAGATTGCTTTGACCCGCTAATTCAGATACGAGTACACGCTGTTTGTTTCCAACAAGCTCGGGTGTGATGTGTTCATAGGTGCTGGCATTACGCATAATCGCAGAGACATGAATGCCGCCTTTATGAGCAAAGGCTGCGGAGCCGATATAAGCTTGATTGACAGGCAAGTGCATATTCGCAATTTCACTGACATATTTGGCTACGCTTGTTAGGCTTTCAAGCTGTGAATCGCTGATACAGGAATAGTTCAGCTTTAACTGCAGATTGGGAATGATGGAACACAAATTGGCATTCCCACAGCGTCCCCCGAAGCCGTTGATCGTACCTTGAACCTGTGTTGCACCTGCCATAACAGCAGCAAGGCTGTTGGCCACACCAACTTCACAATCATTATGGGCATGAATACCGATTGGGATTGAAAGGGTCTTCCTGACCTGTGTTACAATTTCCGTGACTTCATGGGGCAGTGACCCGCCATTTGTATCACATAGTACGATCCAGTCAGCTCCTGCTTTTTCTGCCTGCTGGATGGTTTGCAGGGCGTACTCGGTGTTGTTTTTATAACCGTCAAAGAAATGCTCGGCGTCATAGATCACTTCAAGACCTTTACTTTTTAAATAGTGCACAGAGTCATAAATCATCGCTAGATTTTCCTCAAGTGTCGTCTGAATGGCATGATGAACATGGAAGTCCCATGATTTACCGAAAATCGTAGCGACAGGAACGCCGACCTCTAGAATCCGGTTTAAATTCGTATCATCCTCGGCAAGGATACCTTTACGGCGTGTGCTGCCAAATGCAGTGATTTTGGCATTTTTTAATTCCAGCTCATGAACGCGCATAAAAAACTCAATATCTTTGTTGTTGCTGCCAGGCCATCCACCTTCTATATAGTGAACACCGAGCGAGTCCAGTTTACGGGCGATTTTCATCTTGTCTTCGACCGATAAGCTAATCCCTTCACCTTGGGTGCCGTCTCTTAAAGTAGTATCAAAAATTTTCACGAAATTAGCCATAAATAGTCCTCCTGATCCTAGAACGCTTTCACGAAATATAATGTAGTATTATACCACAACAAGGTTCGATAAGGTATTGTTTTCACAAAATAGACGGTTTGGCAGTTGACCTCCTACCCTCGGAAAGGTATGCTTGTGAAAGTTAAGCTTCAAGCTTTTAATCTAAGCTACACTTATTCTTGGAGGTACACGACCTTGTCTACTCAAGCTACCAGAAGACTTCTGCTCGTACCTGAAAGTTCCAAACTCACAACGCTTTGTGCCGTAACGGGCCAGCCTGATTTTGCACCCATTCCATTTACATATATTCCAGGCCCGTCCACTGTAGAATTGAAACAACACGCGCGGCGGTATGCACAAAACAGTTCGCACCGAATATGAAGAAAGCAAATGATGAAGCCTACCCGGCAAAAGGGAGAGTCATTTTGCATATCGATATGAATGCCTTCTATTGCTCGGTACACGAGGCTGTAGACCCTGAGCTTTATCAAAACAAGCCTACAGCGGTTGCCGGAAGTGTAGAGCTTCGTAAAGGTATTGTCGTCACGTGCTCCTATGCTGCTCGAGCGAAGGGCGTCAAAACAGGCATGCAGGTTGGGCAGGCACTTAAGCAATGCCCTGAGCTGCTTTTGATTCGTCCTGATTTTGATTTGTACCGTGATTTTTCCAGAAGGTTCATGAAAATGGCTTATGATTATTCCCCTCTAATTGAGGCAATGTCTATAGATGAGTGCTATATCGATATTACCGGCTCCAAGCAATTTGGAACACCGATAGAGATTGCAGAGCAGCTGCAATCGCGAATTCGCAGGGAATTGCTGCTTCCTTGCTCCATTGGGATTGCACCCAACAAGCTGTTGGCGAAGATGGCCTCGGACATGAAAAAACCCAATGGGATCACAATCCTGCGTAAAAGGGATGTTCCCAAGGTGTTATGGGATAAGCCCTGCAATCATCTTTACGGGATTGGAAGTAAAACTGCGGACAAACTTAAGCTGTTGAATATTCAGACGTTGGGCCAACTGGCCAAGGCTGATGATCATTTGCTGTCAGAGCACTTTGGCATTATGGGAGCCTTACTAAAGAGCGCTGCAAATGGGGAGGATGCTTCGGAGGTTCAATCGGAACGAGAGCAGAGCAAGTCGATTGGACATACAACGACCTTGCCAATTAATCTGACAGATCGAACGGCCATTTTCCGTGTTTTCCTTAATTTGGCTGATCAGGTGGGGCGTCGGTTGCGCAGACAGCAGCTATTGTCTCAAACCATTTCAATCACGATTCGTGATCCGGATATGCGCACGATAACAAGAGCTGCCACACTTTCAACTCCTACCGAAATTCGTGAGGATATTTACAAAGCAGCTTGTAAGCTTTTTGATGAGCACTGGCAGTCTGATAAGCCGATTCGATTGCTGGGGATTACCCTTCAAAACTTACAGGACAAAAAAGCAGCCGCTGTTCAAATGGATTTGTTCGACTACCAAAAGCAGCCGACAAAGGAAAAGCTAGTTCAAACTCTGGATGCCTTGCGTGATAAGTTCGGTGAAAATGCGGTTTTAACTGCCGGGATGCTGGGCGATGACCCTTCTACGCTTATTCGGAATCACAAGCTGAGAGGGACTTCCTTGCAGATGGACCACTTAAAACAGCGGCGTTTCGAGGAGGAGTAGGCATGGCGGCAGTGATTGGCTTCGCAGGTTTTTCCAACAGCGGCAAAACAAGATTGATCTCCCAGCTTGTCCGCTACTTCACGCAATTGAATCTTCGATGCGCTGTAGTGAAGCATGATGCACATGGACATTATACTGAGGCGTCTGGAAAAGACTCATCACAATTTGTAGAGGCTGGTGCAGCAGCGACGGCTATCATTTCCCCACATTCGTTTGTTGTTATTCAAAAAGTGCCCATCACTTTGGAGGGGTTGCTGTCGAGGCTGCAATCAGACGGATTTGATCTCATCTTAATAGAAGGATTCAAAAAGGGGAATCATGATCAAGTGGCGATTTTTCGCGACAAGGAGCAGGCAGGCATTCTTACTGAATTGACACATTTGCCTATAGCAGTTGTAGCTCCAGAGAAGCTTAAAGCATATAGTATTGAAGGAGTTCCTTTTTTTGATTCAGACGATTTAGCTTCCATTGCAGGTTGGATTCAAACGCGTATGTGAGCTTAATTACTTTTTTAATTGAACTTTTGTTTGTTTTATATTATATTTTAGGATGAGCTTACAATTTAGGAGGGAAACTAACAATGGCAAAATATACTTGGGTAGAAAAAGACACCTGTATCGCCTGTGGCGCTTGTGGTGCTACAGCACCGGACATTTATGATTATGATGATGAAGGATTGGCGGAAGTTATTTTCGATAATGATGGAAACAAAGGCGTAACCGAAATTCCAGATGATCTGTATGATGATTTACAGGATGCTCAGGATGGCTGCCCTACTGATTCCATCAAAGTTGCAGATACGCCATTCAACTAATGTTAACTTTTTATTAAAAAAGCCTTTTTCAATAGGGAGATATCCCTTAGAAAAAGGTCTTTTTTTTTTGTGGATTTATGCAAAAATTATGTGTTTAGAGAAAAAAGTATGGTAATATTAGAGCGAATCTTGGGGTGAGGGGGCTAAAAATGAAAAAAGGTGTCAGCAAATCTGCCGTCATAATTATAGGTAATACACTTGTGGTATTCATCTGTCTGGTTTTTCTTGTATTTGGACTATGGAAGGTACTGTCCGATCAAGTGTTCGACATGAATATGAAGCAATCAATGTCTGGGGCTCCACATGAAGATATTCTGGTGATAGGGATCGATACAGCCTCGATAAAAGAAGTAGGTCCATATCCATGGGATCGTAAAGTATACGCACAGTTGATCAGTAGACTTGAAGCGGCTGGTGCCAAAGCGATTGGCTTTGATATTGAGCTGTATACGGAAAGTAATTTTCCTGAAAGCGACAAGCTGCTGGCAGATGAGCTGACCAAACATAAAAATATTATTTTTCCATCCCACGCTGATTTGGAGAATGACTTTGACCGATCCAGCAAGGTGAAGGAAGGCGAGCTCATCATGGCCCGCAAAACGGATCAACCCATCCCGATGATCCAAAAATCGGTCCATAAAGCCCATATTAATGCAAGCTTTGATACGGATGGAGTTATCCGCACAAATTGGCTGCAAATCAACACTCCTGATGGTGTTTTTCCAACGCTGGGTCTGGCATTGGCACAGTTGGCGGGTACTGACGTAACGAAGTATTTGAACCTCCCCGTCCTTCAAAACCGCCCCAAATCAGAAATGCTGATCAAATGGGAAGGAAAAGAATTTAATTTTGAAACGATTCCTTTCGCCAAGGTGCTGAAGGGGGAAATTCCTCCACAAGTATTCAAGGATCGTATTATTCTAGTCGGCTATACAGCACCAGGCTCCGATGAAGGTACCACACCGATTGAACGTCACATGCATCTGGTGTATGCGCATGCTAACATCCTGAATCAAATTTTAAATCAAAAGGTAATTTCGCCTGTCAGCGGTGTAATTACGTTATCGATGGCCGCTTTGATGATATTGCTGTTCGGTTTCCTTACATGGAGACTAAAATCAATTACAAGTATTTTATTAGTGTTTGGCGTATCGTTGGGTCTATTGGCCACACAATACATAGCTTTTACGTATAATGATCAATACCTGGATACGATTGGAGCGGTATTAAGCGGGTTAATCTCCTACATAGGCAACATTGCAATGAAAACTTATTTTGAGACGAAGCAAAAAAATTACATTACTAAGCAATTTGGCCGATATATTTCGCCGGATCTAGTAAAAGAAATTGCAAAAAGTGATTCCGAAATTCAGCTTGGCGGGATTAAAAGGGAATTGTCTTTATTGTTCCTTGATGTTAGCGGATTTACACCATTATCCGAGAAGCTGAAGCCTGAGGAGGTTGTCGACTTCTTGAATATGATGTTCAACCTGATAACCGAGGTGACACTGCAGAACCGTGGGACCATAGACAAGTTTATTGGTGATGCGGCAATGATCTTGTACAATGCACCTTTGGATGTGCCTGATCATGCTTATTATGCAGTCAAAACAGGCTTTGAAATACAGGAAGGGATGGAGCAGATCCGCAGGGATGTTGAAGCCAAGTACGGGGTTACATTAAGTATACGGATCGGGATTAATACCGGAGATGTCGTTGTCGGTAATATCGGTTCTTACCTGCGTGTGGACTACACAGCTATCGGCGACAATGTAAATACAGCTGCGAGAATAGAATCCAATGCGCGTCCCAATAAGGTATGGGTTTCTGAATCAACCTACGACTTAACGAGAAATTATTTTGAATACGAATTCGCTGGCGAGAAGCTGATGAAGGGGAAAAGTACTCCTCTCAAGTTGTATGAAGTTGTAAGTATTACAGGAGCTCCTGTAGTGGGGAAAAAACAGGACAAGGTCTCGTAATGTGTTAAATTTTGCATTGCCAATTGAAGTCTCTCAACTTACAATTGATAGAGAGAATTGATAGAGAGAATCAGAATATTTAAACTTAGTCAGGTAGAAGATGAGAGGAGATTCATTGTGGGATATTGGAATAGGATGAGGATGGGTAGCAGCAAATCATTTTTGTCTTTATTTGTTGCATTCAGTATGGTATTTTCATTGCTGTCTGTCGTGATATCTGAGCCCATTCAGGCCAAGAGCACGAGGACTGCTATAGTAGTTAATATCAAAGGCAATGTAACTGTTAAAAAATCCGGAGGCTCCAAGTCTTACACCGCTTATAACGATATGACTTTAAATCAAGGGGATGTTATTTCAACGGGAGCAAGCTCTTCGGTCGTTGTAAGAATAGCTGACCATGATGATGAAATTACGATTGGGGATAATGCAGAGGTCAGTGTCACTGACTTGGCTAACGAGGGAAATGGCAAGCAATCCAAGATATCTTCCTGGGCCGGATCCATGTGGGTTAAGGTTAAAACGTTGGTTGGCGCTCAGGATGAGTTTGAGGTAGAGACACCAACAGCAACAATGGGGGTAAAGGGAACGCAATTCTTTACTGGCGTTAATCCAGTGACGGGTGAGACCTTTGTCGTGGTTGGAGCTGGTGCTGTTCAGACGACAACAACCACGTACCAACAATCGGATATCAGCAATCCGCAGAATGACAATACGACATTGCTATTGCCTACGCAGCAAATCAATTTAACAGGCCGTGATGAAGTGACGGATGTAGCAACAAAGACGGAGATTATTGATATTTTTCAATTCGTAGAAAGATCCTCTCCTGAATTATTGGAAGCTATCATCAAGAACAAAGCAGAAATCGATAAAGAAAACGCGGAGTTTATTGAAAAGAAAAAAGCTGAAATTGCTGAAAACAATAAAGCGGACACAGGGAATTCCGCATTGACGATCAAAGACATAGAGACATTAAACAAAATCAGCAAAAACCTGGACAACCTCATTGGCAATATTATCAAGGCAGCGTTAGATCAAAAGAAAATCGATCCAAATAAAATGAATCAAATCGTGGCTGAAGCCAATGCCAAATTGAGTGAGACTGACAAGAAAATCGATTTGAACAAAGTTGAGCCCCTTGATCGCACAGCAGGATTGGACTCAGAAAAAGAAAAACAAAAGCAGGCGGAACTTCAGAAACTGAAAGAAGAAAAGGAGCGCAAACTTGCTGAAAAGAAAAAGCTTGAGCAGGAGCAGCTTGATAAAAATAAAGCGATTCTGGATGCGCTAGCCAAAGAGAAGCAGCGTTTAGAGGAAGCTAACAAAAAAACCGAAGAAGCGGCTGCCAAGCAGGCAGAAGCCAACTACATCAATCAGTTGTCAACAGCTGAGCAGGCTGCATTTGAACAGAACAAATCAGCAAATACGCCTACAACGATTCCAACAAACACAACTCCGGGATCAGGTGGAGGATCTAGTGGTGGAACTAGTGGGGGCACCACCAATAATAACAACTCCAATGAAATTCTTTTTCCATTGGCTCCTGCACTAATAAGCCCAACGCAGGTTACATCGACCAACAGTGGCATGGTTCAGTTGAAGCTCAGAGCTGCTCTCACTACTAATATTAATATTTTTAATGGTGCCACCATGCTAGCAAGTTCTCCAGGTCAAGGAGACACAGATGTGGTGTTTAACATTCCTTTATCCAAAGGGGTGTACAATCTGACTGCTCAGACCGAGAGGTTTAACAGATTTAGTCCAGCTGTTCAAATCCCACAGATTACGATAAGCAGTCCTGCTGATATTTTATTAACTCAGGTCGGGGGACCAAGCAATAATGTGATCAATCTTAACCTGACTTTAAATGAATTTGTGGATGCCAGCCAATTTTATGGAGTCGAGGTGCATCTGATTTACAACAATTCTTTGAGTTATAAAGGACCATCAGCTTTAACTGATGTACCAGGTACCGTTTTTGATGGACCCAACATGGCTGAAACGTTAAAAGAGTACCCAGGCTCTACACAAAACGAACTCGTTTATGCAGCTTCACAATTTGAAACGGCCGCAACGACTGGAACCATTAGTAATCTTTCAGTTAACGGCCAGAAAATCTTAGTAACAATTCCATTGGCTGTAAGCTCTGCTGCTTCCAATACGGCTACGATAGATCTGGTTTATGTAAAATTCGTTAATAAAGCAGCAGCAACGGTGTATGAATTGGGATCAGGCTTGCCGAACGCACCCAAGTCTATAAGTGTCACGACCAGATAAGGAAAAATCCAGAAAGGGGAACCCTATGAAAAAAGTAAGCAAAATCGTTGCAACGGCTTTTATAGCATCTTTATTGATGGGCACCTCGACTGTATGGGGCGCTTCATTATCGGTAAATAGCATAAGGGGAAGCAACGAACAAATATTAACCGATGTTACATCCTTGGCTGGGATCGGTGATTTTGGGAATGAGAATGGAGCTGCGGCTTCAACCTCATTCAGGAGCCCTTCAGGCGTTGCTGTCTTGACGGATGGCTCGATCCTTATATCCGATACTCGCAATCATGTCATTCGTAAGCTTAAAGATGGACAGGTCAGTACATTTGCCGGACTAAATCTTCTAAAAGACGCAAAAGGTTTTCCGGTCGGCGGACGTTATGATGGAAAGGTGGACGCTTCGTTTTTCCAAGAGCCGATGGGACTATCCTTAGACAATAAAGGAAACCTGTTTGTCGCAGATGCAGGAAATCATGCGATACGGAAAATTGACAGCTCCGGTAATGTTACTACGATTGCCGGAAACGGAGAAATTGGTATGAAGGATGGATCAGGTAGTACTGCTACTTTTTATCGTCCTTCCGATGTTGTTGCTGCTCCTGATGGAACCTTGTATGTAGCGGATACTCTTAATCATTTGATTCGCAGTATCAGCCCAAGCGGTCAGGTCAAAACTTTGAATGCTTTATCTGGACGTGTGATAGAAGTAACCCCAGGTCAAGTTGTTCAAGCAGGCGATTATTTGGATGGCATACTACAAACGGCCAAGTTCAATGAACCTACAAGCTTGGCCTTGGATAGCAAAGGGAACTTGTTTGTCAGCGATACTGGGAACCAAAGAATTCGCTATATTGACTTCCAACAGAACAAGGTAAGTACGATTGCAGGCAGCAGTGCACTCGATGATAAGGGTACCGTGTATTCCAAAACAGCTCTTTACGCACCAGGCGACTATGCAGATGGCCCAGCCAATCAAGCTTTATTCAATTCTCCACAAGGCATTGCTGTCACTGCAGATGATGGGCTAATTATTGCGGATACGCTGAATCATTCGATTCGTTATTTGGATAAAGGTCAAGTGACTACGATAGCAGGCGCTGCCAGTTTACGCGGTGGCGAGGCTGACGGTGTGGATCGCAGCGCTTCATTCAAAAACCCTGTGGATGTTGCAATCACATCGGAAGGAAATGTCATCGTTGCAGATGCCTATAACAATAAAATTCGAAAAATTAGTGTGTATCAGCTCCCTGCTAATTTGCCAAAGGATTCTAACGTTAAGGTGGTTTATGGATCTCAATGGATTCAATTCGATGTACAGCCGGAAATCGTCAACGGTAGGACGATGGTTCCAATCCGAGCAATAACTGAAGCACTTGGTTATCAGGTTACTTTTAACGATGCTGACCGCAGTGTTCAATTAGCCAAGAATGGTGTTGCCATTGAATTGTACATTGATAAGACAGGCATTAAACGTATTGTGCAAAATAAAGAATCGGCTGTGACCGAAACCGACGTAGCGCCTTACATCAAGGATGATCATACTTATGTGCCGATTCGTTTTTTTGCAGAAGAAATAGGTTTGGATGTTCAGTGGAATGAAGCAGTCCGAACAGCCATTCTAAGAAACAAATCGACGATAGTCCGTTAAAAGCTTCATTCATAAGACCTATTGTGTGCAGGGAAGATGTATTCTTCACTTCACATAGTAGGTTTTTTCGATTATGATGAGAAAAAGCGATTCAGTTGGAGGCAAATACGTGTCCGATATTCAGCAGCTCAAAGACGAACTGGAACAGTTGGAAAAACGTAATCGAGATCTCACCTTATTGCTAGAATCGGCATTTGAACTAAAAAGCGGCTTGACCTCCATGGACCATCCTTTTCCGATCAATGTGATACATTCATTGGTCATAGCCTTGGATTCCAGAGATCCCTATACGTCGGGTCACTCATCAAGAGTAGCTCTCTACTCTTTGTGGATAGCAAGGGAGCTTGGAATAGGTGAAGAAGAATGTAAACATTTTTATCGATCTGCATTGATGCATGATATTGGCAAGATTGGCGTGCCGGACCGCGTATTATTGAAAACGGAACGACTGAATGACGAAGAGTTTCAAAGTATGATTTCTCATACCATAATAGGCGCGCGTATTCTGTCCAACGTAGAGCCTTTGGAACGGATGATCCAAGCGACCGAGGTTGCTAAGTATCATCATGAAAAAATGGATGGAAGCGGGTATCCTGAAGGACTCGTGGGGGAAAGTATCCCTTTTTATGCGCGGATTGTCGCGGTTGCTGATGCATTTGATGCCATGACAACGGATCGTCCATACTCCTTAGGAATCAGCTGTCAGGATGGCGTGGAAGAAATTGTGCGCTGCAAGGGCTCACATTTTGACCCTGTGGTTGTAGAAGCATTTAAAAACGTAATGCAAGTCCGAAATTACTTAAAAGGTGGGGATATCGATTCCCCTTATATATTCGAATAATGATCAAGCACCTCACTCCAATCAAGGAGTAGAGGTGTTTTTTTCAACTCTTTACAAAATGAACAATGGTGCCGATATTACAGTGAGAAGGTTGAAAGAAGGGATTTCATGAAACCAAAGGATCATGAGGAACAGCTGCGGCAATTTTTCAATAATAATACCTTAGACGATCAGATGCTGCTAAAAAAGTATGTGCGCAAGCATCCTACCAATAAAATGGCCTGGTACCTGCTGGGCAGGGAATATGATGGGCAAGGCAAGCGCGGAAAAGCCTTGTACTGTTATGGACAAGCCGGTGAGATTTATGAGGCTTTTGAAAACCAAACGATTAAAGTATCTCTTGAATCACAGGAAGCACTGGAGCAATTGGATCGACGCGGTAAACGAACACGCTGGATGAGTCGTGCGCGGTTGGCAGTCCTGCTGGCGATGGTTGTATTCGGGATCGGGTATCTTCCCGCATTTGCACCTTCCCCTGAGCCACAGATAGCTCTTCCAGCACTACCGAAGGATGTCAGCTTGGCTCAGGTGCAGCAAACGAAGGTATATTACATAGCGGGAGCAAAAACGAAGGAGCGGGTAGGAGCGGCCTTACAGGAGATGTTGATTAAAGAACGTATTAACAGCTATGCGATATTGGCCTCGGGCAAACCGACAGAAGACGGCAAATGGATATCTTGGCTGCAGCCGCCGGATATATTGCTTTCAGTGGAAGGCAAGCAGGATGCTGCTCAACAGCAAATTCAATATCACGATGCAGAAAGCTGCCAATGCCAGCCGACGGAGGCTTCGAAGCCGAAATCAATTTATCAATCGTGGAAGGGGCAGCGTGAGCAGGAAGTCGTGCTTCGCTCGGCTTTAGATGCGTACAGTCGTAAGAATGGAAGACCTCCTGAAAACCTGCAAGCTTTAAATCAGCCGCATCCGCAAAATATTCTTTCAGGCGTTACCCCTTTCATGGAGCAGCTCTATGAGCAGGAGAAAGATCAATTGACAGGCAAGGCTGCTCCTCAGGGAAGTCCATCCGAGACGGGAACGCCATCAACGGGTTTGCCAAGTCAAGGTTCAGGATCCTCTGCAGCTAGTCATGAGCCATCTGCTTCTGGACTTCAGTCGCCCCTTAAGGATCCGCTGCGGATCATTGTGGATAAGACCAACCATAGATTGGCTTTGGTCAGTGGGTCGATTATCGTAAGGAGTTATCCCGTCGGCTTAGGTGCGGATCGTACTCCGGAGGGAACTTTTGAAATAGCGGAGAAAGTAAGAAATCCGAATGGGAAATCAAATGGTGATTTTGGCAGCAGAGGGATGGGGCTTTCCAACCCCTTGTATGCTATTCACGGAACGAATAAACCGAACAGCATCGGCAAGGACGAGTCGTTGGGGTGCGTACGGATGCTGAAGGAAGATATCGAGGAGTTATTCGATATGGCACCACTCGGGACGCCAGTGACAATCGGTAAAGGGCTGCTGCCCTCTGAGATTAAGCGCGGGGAGCCAGCCTTTACACTTCCCCTGATGAGTAATGAAACAAATCCAGGGAAAGTGTATAAATGGCTCGATTAAATATAAATAAAACGCTTTCCTAACGAAGCACAAGTAATACAGCCATGGCAATGATCAGGGCAGCAAATACAGAGCATACTACGATGATCCCTTTTTTGTTGATCGTATCCTGAGGTTTACGTTGTCGTAAATAAGTTGGTTTTTTTCGTTGCATAGGAGTCGCCCTGCCTTTTTCGTGGATTTATGAATATTTTATCATACTGTGGCAGCGAACAAACATGATTTTGTATAACCTCTGCTCTTTATTTTTCTTGCATAAAACGATAAACTGTTCAAAGAGAATAAGTTATCGTTTGTTTAAGGGAGAGACCGTGGAATGTTATACAGAAATATGTTAAAACCGCTGCTTTTTCGAATGGATGCGGAGAAGGCACATCATCTGACAATAGATGGGCTTCATACGGCTTCGGCTTTACCCGGAGTCAAGAGCTTGCTAAAAGGAATGTATGGAGTCAAGCAAACAACAGCATTGGAATCAACGTTATGGGGAATTCATTTTGCCAACCCGATCGGATTGGCAGCAGGGCTCGATAAGAATGCGAAAGCCGTTGACGGGTTTTCTAATCTTGGTTTTGGATTTATGGAAGTTGGCACGGTTACACCAAAGCCACAGGCTGGGAACGAGCTGCCGCGGTTATTCAGACTTCCTGAGGACACCGCGTTAATTAACCGTATGGGGTTTAATAATGTAGGTATTGATGTGATGGCCAAGCATTTGGAGCAGTCTGCCAAACGCACAATCCCCGTCGCGGTTAATATCGGCAAAAATAAACAGACACCGAATGAACATGCAGAAGATGATTATCGTGCTTGCATAACCAGATTGTATGAGTACGGAGATTTTTTTGTAGTGAATATCAGTTCGCCCAATACACCGGATTTGCGCAGCCTTCAGCATGGAGATGATTTGTCTCGATTGCTGGCTGCTGTTCAAGATGAGATGAAGCTTCAGCATCAAAGGCATGGTGGAGCTGCAAAGCCGGTTTTGGTCAAAATAGCACCGGATCTTGCCAAAGATGAAATCACTTATATGGTACAAACGATTGTAGCAAGCGGAGTGTCCGGTATTATTGCTTCCAACACGACCCTGTCAAGAGAGGGCCTGACTCATCGTCATAAAGGAGAAGCTGGTGGACTCAGCGGTAAGCCGTTAACTGGGCGTTCCACACAGCTTATTCATACTTTATACGAACTAACGGAAGGCAAGCTGCCGATTATTGGATCTGGCGGAGTGTTTACAGCTCAGCAAGCGTACGACAAAATATGTGCGGGAGCCAGCCTGGTAGAAATTTACACGGCTTTAATTTATGAGGGACCCTCGCTAGTTAGGCGATTGAATGAGGGCTTGCAACAATTGCTGCATAAGAACGGCTTTGCTAACATTACGGAAGCAGTCGGTTCGGCACATCGGCAACGGTAAAATGGAGGGGTACGGATGGATGGACGCGATTGGAAAAAGTTTCTCATGCCTTATGACCAGGCTGTTGAAGAGCTAAAGGTCAAATTCAAAACATTGCGCGGCGAATTGAAAAGCCGTGATGAATACTCACCCATCGAATTTGTTACAGGAAGAGTCAAGAAAATATCCAGTATTCTAGATAAAGCCAAACGATTGAATGTTCCAATGGAGCAGTTGGAAACAGGGATTGAGGACATTGCCGGCATTCGCATCATGTGCCAATTTGTTGAGGACATTGAACGGCTGGCTAATTTGATTCGTGTAAGGCAGGATATGACGCTGCTGTATGAAAAGGATTATGTGCTGAACAAGAAACCGAGCGGCTATCGTAGTTACCATATGATTTTGGAATATCCGGTTCAAACGGCACTTGGGATGAAAAGGGTGCTGGCTGAGGTTCAGATCAGAACGCTGGCGATGAATTTTTGGGCAACCATTGAACATTCCCTGAACTATAAATATCGCGAGAGTTTGCCGCCAGAAGTGATCAAACGACTCAGTAAAGCTGCGGAGGCTGCGTATTTGCTGGATCAGGAGATGAGCAGCATCCGCGATGAAATTATGGAAGCGCAGCAGTTGTTCGAGGACAATTCCAATACGGTGTCCCGGATACTTAACGGGATTCAGGAGCTGTATTTTTACCATCGGGTTCGTGAGGCCGTTCAGTTTCAGTTTCGCTTTAACGAGCATTGGGAGACGGAAGATATCAGATATTTGAGGGAGCTGTCCATGGAGATCGATGATGCCATCGCTCGTGCCAAAAAAGGATAGTGGCTTCATAAGAAATGAAGGTGCATCGATTGACTGAGAGGCCGGAATATGATCGATTGTACGTGAAGTTCATCTATTACTTTAATGTGGACCGCGATTATTTTGAGTGTCACGAGGTGATGGAGGAACTGTGGCTTGAGGAAGGCAGGGCACCTCTATACCAAGGACTGCTTCAAGTAGCTGTAGGTCTGTATCATCACCGTAATGGGAATGTGAGCGGGGCCATCAAGCTGTTCACAGCGGCAATGGAAAAGCTGGTGGGGCGCCCAGCAGAAGTTATGGGCATTGACTTGGCTCTACTGATTGCAGATAGCCAACGTTATTTGCAGCAGCTGCAACGAATGGCGGATGAGCCGTTTGCTTTTTACGATTTGAACATTCGGGTAATTGATCTGATATTGGTCGAAGCGGTGGAAGCTCTTATTGCCAATCCGCCTTTACCAGGTGTTGATGAGGATGAGCATGGATGAAGTCTATGTAAAAAAATAGAGCAGGAGCTTTCGCTCATCTGCTCTATTTGGCCTTATACTTTTCCAAAAACTGCTTGAATGAATCCGAGCTGTAGCCCTGCTGACCGGTTTCGGCAATGCCGCCAACTATACGCTCCACTTCTTTACCTGCTTTATAATAGATCAGAGTAGGAGTGGATTGAATGTTGTACTTGTTCCAGCCATCTTTGAATTCTTCTAGATTAAACTGCTTGACGTCGATTCCCAATTCCTTGCTCAAAGGGGCAAGAACCGGAGTTGTTCTTTTGCAATGCGGGCAGGTGGAGGCAAAGTAATAAACAAAAAAGTCTTCTTTAGCATCCAGCTTTTTGTTTAACTCAGCAGGTAGGATGATATTTTGATAATTCGGATCCTCAAGCTGCTTGACGGTTTCGGGATTTAATTTGTTGGGTGCCATTCCGTATACATTGTTGGCAAATTTACTATTCTTGGTTTTGTCCGATTGCTGGTTCACGACATATAACCCTGCGAAAAGCACAATAATGATAGATAAATAAATCGCAATCTTTTTCATTCAGGTATAATCCTCTCTACTCGTTAATTCAATCATTATATGATATTTATTTTGATTATCCAAGGATTTCGATAAACGGATCGTGATTTCCTGCTGCTCATAACTGCAAAAATGAATGAATTATGACATTTGTTGCAGCATCCAACTATAAGAAATATAATAGGAACAGTTCATGAACACGGCTGAATTAATCAATGCTACTAAGGAAAGTTGGACAACTATTGTCAGAAAGTGACGGAATACAAAGCAGATTTTTACCAGAGGCGTTTAAGGTTCGAATGAGTGACCTGTTAGGAGAGCAGTATCAGGCATTTATGTCTTCCTATGATAAACCTAGAGTGTACGGGCTGAGGATCAATACCATGAAGTGCAGTAAGGATCAGTTCTTAAAGCTGACGTCATTAGAGCTGAGTCCGATCCCTTGGGCTTCCAGCGGTTTTTATTACGAAGAGGATAGCAGACCAGGTAAACACCCTCACTATCATGCTGGTTTATATTATATTCAGGAGCCCAGTGCCATGGCGCCTGTGGAGCTGCTGGACGTCCAGCCCGGTGAACGGATACTTGACCTATGTGCGGCACCTGGTGGAAAGTCCACACAAATCGCCGCTAAGCTTGCAGGTCAAGGGATGCTGGTGACGAATGATATCCATTCGGATCGTGTGAAGGCGCTGGTCAAAAATATCGAGCTGTCCGGTGTACGGAATGCCGTCGTATTGAATGAGCAGCCGGAGAAGCTTAAGCACAGCTTTGTGCAGTTTTTTGATAAAATATTGATCGATGCGCCATGTTCTGGTGAAGGGATGTTTCGCAAGGAAGCGGATATGGCCAAAGCCTGGGAGTCCGATTGGGTAGAACGTTATGCCGTGATGCAGAGAGAGCTTCTGGACCAAGCGGCTCATATGCTGCGTCCGGGAGGTCGTATGATCTATTCCACCTGCACGTTTTCGCTAGAGGAGAACGAGGCCATGATCGCTGAATTTTTGGATAAGCATCCGGCATTTATTGTGGCTCCTGTAGCGGCTGTGGATGGATTATCCCATGGATATGACACAGATCTATCCGGACAGCTGGATAGCTTCTCAGATCGTGCTAGAGAGGCTGTAAAAGGGACGGTAAGACTGTGGCCGCATCTGCTCGTGGGAGAAGGTCATTTTGTTGCTGTACTGCTGCACAATGGGAGTGCTGATGACTCCGCTCATATAGATATGAATCTCCATTCCGCAGCAGCTCCTTCGATAATAAAGCCGAACAAATCCGCCAAATCGATGAAAAGCAAGCATCTGAATAGCTCACACACGGGAAAGCAGCCTGAAATCGATTTGCAGCTGTTATATAGCTTTATGGCAGAGCATGCTCCGGAAGTAGGGATTTCTCAAATTACGCTGCATGGCGAACATGTATATGCATCTCCGATCGGACTGCCGGATCTAAGCGGCATTCGCATTATTCGTCCCGGATGGTATATAGGCACTTTGAAAAAGCAGCGATTTGAACCCTCACATGCGCTTGCCATGGGACTCAGAAGCGAGGACGTCATACGTACAATTGACCTGGAAGCCACATCTGCTGCTGCATCCCGATATTTGAAGGGAGAGACGTTGGAGGTAGCTGAATCTGCCGTTCGCAGACGTCATGAAAGCACGGCGTTTAAGGGCTATTGTTTAGTTCTTATAGATGGGTTTCCTGTAGGTTGGGGCAAATGGCAGGATGGTATGTTAAAAAATGAATATCCCCCGGGTTGGAGGTTGACTTAGTTGAAGCAAACGATGCGCTTGGAAAAGCTGTTGGCACATGCTGGCCATGGTACACGAAGTGAAATCAAGCGAATGGTAAAGAATGGCCTTATTCGAGTTAATGACCGTCCGATTAAGGATGGAGGAATCCAGGTTCATCCTGAACAGGACCGGATCACGGTAGATGGGCAAGCCGTTCGTTATCGTGAGTTTATTTATCTGATGTTGAATAAGCCGCAAGGCGTCATATCGGCGACAGAGGACAGTCGTGAGCGAACTGTACTAGATCTCCTGGATGAAGCTTATGCCCACTATGAGCTATTTCCTGTTGGGCGTCTGGATAAGGACACAGAGGGATTGCTGCTGCTGACCAATGACGGTAAGCTTGCGCATAATTTACTCTCCCCCCGCAAGCATGTCTCCAAAATGTATTTTGCTGAGGTAGACGGTTTGGTTACAGACAAGGATCAGGAGATTTTCCATAAAGGAGTCACTCTGGATGACGGCTACCTCACGATGCCGGCTGAGCTGAACATTTTGGCCGCTGGTGATCCTGAGCAGGGTCTTGTTGCCAAAATTGAGTTGACGATTCAGGAAGGTAAGTTTCATCAAGTGAAACGGATGTTTGAAGCTGTTGGCAAGAAGGTAGTTTTCCTGAAAAGAATTTCCATGGGAACGCTGCTGCTCGATGAATACCTGGCTCCCGGTGCTTATCGTGAGCTGACTGAGAACGAGCTGACCCAATTACAGCAGGTTCATATTTAAATGGAAAAAGACCAGATGGCTGTGATTCCACAGCTCATTGGTCTTTTTTTTTTGCAATATCAGAAAAGATAAGTCCGGTTCCTAGCTTTTGGAATATTTCAAGACAACGTGATCCACCGTATAAGACGGCGTAGCCGTTTATCCTCGTATAAAGGGTTCATAGTCAGATCGAAATAGCGCGAGCTTACAGCCAACCGGCGCTGAGAATGGACTCTTATCTCTTATGCATATATTTTGGGCTGGATGGGACACGCTAATCATGATGGTTTCTGACATTTGGTGACCACATATAAGTCCATTGGAGGCGAGCTTGGATGACCGATGTTTGGCTTAGAACGGATTTAAAGACGGCGGGTGGAGAAGTAAACGACATTATGTGGAACCATCAATGTATCGGAGTGATGACGCTCGTTTATCGTGAGGCAGACCGGATTACAGGGGCCGTCCAATTGGAGCAAGAGGTACTTCCTGAACATGCAAGGGAGCAGGTGTTTACATTTGTACAAGCACACATAGAGTCCTTAACCTATGCATTAGGTGCACGGACCTGTGAGGTAACCGTGTCGTACAGTGAACTTGATCCACTCCTTTTCGCAAACAAAGACAATAAGAACTGGGTTAACGTTGAAGAAGATTATGATTATGACTACGATTGGATGGAATATGAACGATTTGAGGATGAGAATGCTGATGAACAAAATGAATATGTGATGGGCTTGCAAGAGGAGAACTTTGACCAGGAAGCTGATAGTAGACGACGTTCGGCAGCGTTCTACAGTGAGGCGGAAGGAGAATATACGGTTGTTCGTACCATGGGGAGTGGCGACACTTACATTTTTGAAATATACCAGCAATCACATGGTGGTTTGCCGATCGGTAGAGCAACGATTGATGCAAGCTATAGACAGCTGCAAGGGTTTATTGATTTTCGTGAACCGGGGGATTCCGTGGATCGTGAGTCTATCGCAATGCTGATGATGCAGGAGATGGACAAGGAAAAAGATTTTGAATCGTTCAATCTCATTATGCTGTATCAAAACCAACCGTTTGAAGAACTCAATTACGAAGCTGATTGGGTACATTAGTTCGGCAACTATTTGCTTGGAGAGCAACCAGCCCGGATTAAGGGAATTCGAGCTGGTTTGCTTAAAATACTTGTTAGGGGAGCAAGCTGTGCTCGGACATCAGACTTGGTCTTCTTTCTTTTTGTCTTTCCAGAATAAGACTGTCAACATCCGTTCGATCCATTCCTTATCCTGCTCAGTTAGCTCAATACCATCAAAGCTCAATTCATTATCGCGCAAAAATCTTCGTAGGTTGACACGAGGTTTTACATAATCTTTACTATTACCACTGTCCTGCGATTGCTCAAGGTAGCCCGCGATCTCCATCAAATTGGAGTAGGGAGTATTCAAGCCTTCGGATAGCTTCATCAGTACATCCGGAGAGGGAACCCCGCGATTGCCATTTTCTATTTGCGAAATGTAGGCAGAAGAAACACCGGAACGATCAGCCAACTCGCGAATAGTGAAGCCTTTCAATTTGCGCATATCGCGCAGCTGCTCATAAAAATTCATAAAGGACACCTGCATTTTCATAAGTAAACAATAGTTAATATTGATATGATATCAGTAAACTTCTGTAATTTCAACGTTCACACAAATGTATTCAAAAGTAAATTAAATTTTTCCAAATGTAAAATATAATGATAAAATCGTAAAAAGATGGAAGATAGGGGGAGTGACTGCATAAAGATGAAAAGAATTCGCACCAATACCAATGCTTTTGTGAGAGCCAGAGTATTCAAAGGTATGTCCCAACGAGAGCTGGCCAAGCAGTCGGGACTGAGTCCTTCTTACATCAGTCTTCTGGAACGTTCCGTGAAGTCGGTCGGTCCTGGAACGGCTAAGAAGCTTAGTGAGCTGCTGGAGCAGCCGTTGGACTCGTTATTTATCATTGAACAGTGATTGAATTAGTGACCAAACACGGATGATTCGCATCCCTAAACAAATTGCGTTATAATAGGACGAGGATATTAACATTACCCTCGGGTATAATAATTCCTAATTACTTTGAAATGGGAGGAGATTTTCTTTGCGCCAACTTATAATTTTAGTCGCTGCTTTGACCATCATCCTTTCCGGATGCACGAAAGACACGACACCTGCTGCCAAGCCGGGTGAGGCCGTGACGCCAACCACACCAGTGCCCGCACCGACACCGGCTCCTGAGCCAACTACACCAGCGCCAAGCACAGCGACCCCACCTGCTGCTGGTACTGAAACACCACCAGCTACAACCCCACCAGCGGTACCTGAGGTTCCAAGGCCAGATGGGGCAAAGGAGCAGCCAATTGCAACTCAGGGTCAATTAGAAAAAGTCGATTTTGGAATGACATATGATGAAGTTGGTAAAGCCATGGGTCAAATGGGTAAATTGATTAGCGAATCCAAAGACGAAAATGGTGTTAGCAAAGTAACAACCTATGAGTATAAAACTAAAGAGGGAACCTCTTTGAAAGTAACGTTCCGCAATGGCAAGGTGTCTAGCAAATCCGGATAAGGATCAACCAAACAAACAGGCGAGGATGCATAACCATGCATCCTCGCCTGTTTGTTTGGTTGAATATTAAGCGTAGGCAATAACTTTGTTTTTGCCGGTGGTTTTGGCTTTGTACATGGCTTCATCCGCTTGCTTGATCAGCTCGTCTGCACCTATGCCTTTACTATAACAACTAAAGCCGACACTAACGGTTACAATCGTCTCGGCTTCGACCCGCGCACGAATCTTTTCTGCGATCACTGACGTTTCCGCTGCGTTACCTATTACCATCACAACAATCTCTTCGCCGCCATATCGTCCGCAAATTCCATCGGGCTCGGACACCTCCTTGGCGATTTGAGCCACCTGCTTGAGAACCTGATCCCCCATATGGTGTCCCTTCGTATCATTGAGTTTTTTGAAGTTATCGATATCACTGAAAATGACGGAGATCATAATTTGCTGAGCAAGGTGCTGATTCACACGGTTGTAATAAAATTTGCGATTATAAAGTCCGGTCAATCCATCGCGGATGGATGAATTATAAATCGCCTGCATCATTTCAATAATCCGTTCGAAAATGAACAGAAACAGCACGATATGAAATGCCATGGGAAATAATTGCTCGAGCTTGGTTAGCGCGCCTTGGCTACCGTTAAACAAATACTTGTTCGCCATATAAATCATATGAGCACAAAAATAGAGCGTCAGCATAAGCTGGAACTTGCCATTTTGCCCAATTCGCGGATTAACCAGCATGAAGCTGACAAAAATGATCACGAACATGAATAGTTCCAGACCGAGCGGCTGAAGCTGAGTAATCTGCTCTTGGCTGCCTTCAAGGTTGCCGGGAATATACCAGTAAGTGGAAGAAACAAGTGACATGGTTACGATAACGG
This sequence comes from Paenibacillus sp. 1_12, assembly GCF_900114475.1. Classification (GTDB taxonomy): domain Bacteria; phylum Bacillota; class Bacilli; order Paenibacillales; family NBRC-103111; genus Paenibacillus_S. Next base: position 454,191 of record NZ_FOTE01000004.1, read on the forward strand.
CAACAATGATAATTCCGTCCTTGGCCTTGGTTGGATTGTAAAGCTGAAAAATACCGATATTGACCAATAAAAAAGCAAATGCTTTCAAAATGAGTGCAATAAATATCGCGGTCTCACTTGGAGTTGGGTACAATTGAAATTGAATCAGTTGCCCATATTGGGCGATCAGAATGACTAACGACAGCATCATGGACAGATAACCGATTTTTCTGCGATTGACGAGCAGCCTGAAGGAAACAAGCAGGGTCAGCAGCAAGATAACCAAAATAATCGTGTAGGAAATAATAGTTCCTAATGTACCGAGCCATAAATCTGTTAAAGTTAGCGCATTCATTATAGATACAAGCCTCGCATTCATGAAGATATATCCTTTATTATAGAAACATACATTCGTTTTGGTCAACATTCTTCTTTTCACGAATACGCTTGTAGTGGTCATACTTACCTGATACGATATCAAGGATGCAAGCAAAAGTATAAAATTTAGATGAAATACTACGGAGGGCTCTCATGAATATATTACAAGCATTATTTTTTCCGCCGGAGCAGCCAGGTGGTGTATCTTCCATGATTCCTTTTATTCTGGACCGATTTAATAAGCGTGGTTGGGAAATGGAGCTTTTTTCGCTTCCAAAACGGGTACGTGGTAAAGGAATTGAACCGGTGAAATTTGCAACCTTTGATTGGGAAGTTTATGCAGGTAACCCGATTGTGGATAAATATATTCAGACCTATAAGGATTATGTGTGGTGGACGAAGCTAAGGATCACCAAAACCTACGATGTGATTCATGCCCACCATCCTATTGTAGGACTTGTGATGAAGCAGTTGTACCCAGAGACACCGGTCATTATGACCGTCCATTCCAGCTATGAGAAGGAATTAATACTCAATGGAAAAATAGAGCCGAATGGAGTTGAGCATGCCTTCCTGACCGCGATCTACAATGAGCTGGAGGATAGGGTGGACCAACTGCTAACGGTGTCCAATTCTTTCAAGCAGTATTTGGGTGAATACGTACAGGAGCCAGAGCGAATAGGTGTAATACCTAATGGTTTTGATGAAAAGCGGTTTCGTCCGGTACCGCATGAAAACAAAATCCCACAGCTGATCACCGTATGTCGTCTAGTCCCTGCCAAAGGCATTGATATTCTGCTGCTTGCTTGTGCAGAACTTAAAAAAAGCGGTCAGCCCTTTGTGCTGCATCTCATTGGAGATGGTCCCATACGTCCCGAGCTTGAACAGATGGCAATTGAGCTAAATATTTATGAGGAAATTATTTTTTATGGCTATATGCTGCATCCAGAGGACTTTATGCCGTTTTTTGATGTATTCGTACTACCCTCCCGTGCTGAAGCCTTCGGTTCGGTTTTCGCCGAGGCGGCGCTGTGTGGGCTCGCCTTAATTGGAACTGATGTAGGTGGTATCCCTGAGCAAATCAATCACGGGCAAAATGGTCTGCTTGTGCCCGTCAATGATGTACCTGCACTAGCGAATGCCTTGGAAAAAGTGACAGGCGATCCGACCTATCGCTATAACCTGAGCCGTGTCGCATGGGATAAAGCCAAGAATACTTACTCCATGTCACGCGTGGTGCAGCAGTTGAAGAATGTATACAGGAGCTATCGAAAAGAAGGATAATCGCTCATCAACACGACAAAAAGACTGCTATCATAAAGATGATGCAGTTTATTTGTCGTGTTGTCCGCCTCCACTAGCCAGCCAGACGCAGTACGATAATCCCAACCAAAGCAAGTGTGAGGCCGCATGCTTCTAAAGGACTGAAACGTTCTTTTAGACCAAATCTAGCGTATAACAATACGAAGACAACATTCATGGCCATTACTGCTGAAACTAGCCCGGTTACTCCAAGCTTAAATGCGGGCAAAACCAGCATCATGCCGGATACATTAGTCAGACCGATGACGAGGCCCCATAATAAGGTTTTGCGCACGCTCCACAAATTAGGTGCGCTATTCGCTGCGGCTGCTTGTCGGCTGCTTGGGGCTGCAATTGAAGCTGTTTCGGATGCATTCACTTCAGATGCCGCAGCAGCCTCTAGTGCAGCGGCAGACTCGAGCTGCACTAGAGACTGCCTGCGCCTGTTAAGCAACCATGCGATACCGAACAGGAGTGTTCCTGTTACATACATGGCTGTAAGTGTGGGAAAGATTTGTGCGCCTATCAAGGTTGATTGCTTGGAGATTATATCTGTTAATCCAAAACCAAACATGGTGAGAACTCCCCACCCAGCGCCTTTGAGGTTCTTTATTGAAATATCACTGGAATAGCGGATTAATAAAAGACCGAAAACGATAATAACAAAGGATAGAGATTGTCCTAATGTTAGCCGTTCTCCCCATATCAAAAAAGCGGCAATCACGACAACGACGGGTGGCATTCCGGTGAACATAGCCATCAATGATGCTTTGCCAACAGCAAATCCGCGGTACATGGAAGCATTGGAAATAAACGAAAATAGGCCCATAAGAACGCCGATCCAAACTTCGATCGACCATTGTTGTCCCACTACCAGATTAGTGACAAATGCAATGATGGTTCCTGATAAATAAACGCCTAACAGTAGTAAATTACGGTCAATCGGACGCTGCGATGTCCACTGATATAAGATGCCCCTTAAACCAAAGCAGACCGCAGAGGCTGCTGCAAACACAAACCACATCACATAATTCTCCTCGTATGTTTTTTGACCATCCTTTATAAACTGATTGCTTTTTTGGGTGTATATAAATACTATAGTATATAGGAATTCGAACGGGGGCGCAATCTTGGAGCCAAAGCAGCAGAGAGAAAGGGAAATTACTTACCAGGTAGGCTGGAAACGTGGAGTGATTAGTTCAAATAAACCACATGCGGTGGAGCTGGAAGCGGAAATTCCGTGGGTACACCGATTTAATATAACTTTTTTATGGGGTCAAGCAGCCATATACCCGATCGGTGTACTGCAGGTGATATTATGGATATTTCCGATTCTAACTTTTGCTTGCACCTTATGGCTTATACATGTATTATCTATGCAGTCACAGTGATCGAAGATGGAGAGGTGTAACGGTAAAATGAACCAGACTTTGGCCGTGATAGCCGGATTGATTGGGCTATTGGTAACCGGATCTGCGGTTCTGATGGCTTGGCTCACTATGAACCAGCTTCAAGACAAACGAAAGCACGAAACGTCGAATGGAAGACTTCTGGACGGAACCTTTCGGCATTTGCTTCGGTGGACTTTTTTCGATTACGCATTAATTGGCGTATTTACGATTGGTAGCATGTTTCTTTTAGCTGATTTGCTAGCCGTAATTCGCGATGCTCAGAGCTACCCTTTGTACCATTATGGGTATCTGGTTTGTGGCTTTGTGTTTATGATTTTCGGGATGCTGTTTATGGTGCTGAGGCTGTCCCTTGTGCTCTCGTTAGTTCGTATGGAATCTGTGCTTTCTGGGCCAAATCAGCATGAACATCCAGGCAAGACTGAACAGCCCGAAGAGCGGATACAAGGTAGCGAGGAGCGATTTAAACCCAAACTGACTGATTATATAGGTAAATAATAATAAGGAAAGCACAATCCATATGCGTGATATCTGGAGATGCTGTTCGATCTGTCTGGAAATTCCGAATAAATCAGCAATAAACGTAGTGAAAATCTCACCATAGATGATACAAGCAAAAATAAGCTGCCATATCCACCCTATACTGGAAATGAGCTGACCCATCGGAATGTCGAATTGAGCAATCCCAGGCATCTGTGCTGATAATGCGAAGTGTCCAGCCAAAAGCATCAGCCCGATTACTAGTCCTCCTGTTACTCCCCCCCAATATAGCGTTTGACGATCCTGAATTTGGCCACCCAGAGGGACAAGTACTCCCTGTGCCATCGATAGATTAAAAGCAGCGTACAGCAGGGGAGATAAGCCGATTTGACCGATACTGGAGTCAGAGGTAAGGTGAAGCCAGTTGCTAGAGCCGGGCAAGCTCCATGTGTGCCAAACGACCATGCCTATAAAGCACAGCATCATCGGCACTACGACAGAGTTCACGACCATTATGGCCTGCATACCTTTCTGCAAAATCAAAAAGGATAAAATCAAAGTAAAGAATAACCCCCACTGATAAGGCAAATGGAATTGTTCTTCGAACACCGATCCGGCACCCGCTAGCATAACAGAGGAAACGCCCAGCATCGTAACCAGTGTAAACAGATTGATCCATCTGCCGACAGAACGCCCAAATAAGTGTGTATTCATATCCTCGTAGGAACGGGCTTTAAGATCATGAGCAAGCAGCATCAGCTTAATTCCGAGAGCTATGAACAATAAAGTCGATACACAGATACTCAGCGTAGCAGACCACCCATATCTCGTAAAAAATTGCAGGATTTCCTGCCCCGTTGCAAAGCCGGCACCCACTACCGTACCGGCATAAGTAAAACCAACTTGTATGATGCGTCCAAGCTTTCTCATGCTATGGTGTCCACCCTTCATACAGCTTGTTCTATCCAGAACAGTACAAGGTATGAATAACCCGATGATAACATGACATGAATTTGGGGAATTGATGCACTTCTGTTAAAATAGATGATGTCTACTAGATTTTGAATGCCAATTTATTCGTTATACCATATCTTATGCTGGAGCGTGTCCTGGTGCTGGATGAAATCTTACTAATAATTGAAAGTTATGGGTATATCGCTCTATTTGGTTTACTGGCTGTTGGAATTGTAGGTATACCTATTCCTGATGAGATTCTGATGACGACTGTTGGTTCGTTAACGACGATTGATGGTCCGCTTTCTTTTGGGAAATCGCTTTTGGCCAGCTTTGCGGGTACGATGGTTGGCATGATCGTCAGCTATTACTTGGGAAATACGGTAGGTAAGCCCTTTTTGTACAAATACGGAAAATGGGTAAAGTTGACGCCTCAAAGATTGGATCTAGTTGAAAGCTGGTTTAAAAAGTACGGTCTGTGGACGGTGGTGTTCGGTTATTATATACCGGGTATACGCCATTTTACCTGCTATTGGGCAGGAGTAAGCGGTGTGAAAATATGGAGGTATCTGCTGTTTGCAGGATGCGGAGCACTCATATGGTGTCTGACATTTTTGACCTTGGGGCATTTTATTGGAGTGAACGCACCGAAAATTATGGGAGTCGTTCATCATTATCTGGGGATCACCGGTATTATTATTGCAGTCGTAGCAGTTTTGGGGCTCATTATTTATTGGCGAATCCGTAAATCAAAATCGCTGACCAAGTAACATATAAAAAAAGCCTAGACCGGAGAATCCAGTTTAGGCTCTTTTTGCTATATTTCTTTATGCTATTCCTGAATAGTGAATAATTTAATCGAGTTTATTTTATCTGTTTTTGGATCAACATCAAGCTTAAGAACGGCACCCGTTGATTTGTAGGTTAAGACATAGCTTGTATTGGTGTCGGGTTTGCCTAAGGCATCGTAAACCTGGCTTGTTGATTGTCCAAGCTTGAGTCCGTTCAATCCCGGGTTGATTTCGGCGCTGCGAATATCGATGAAAATTAACTGATTCTTTTTGTTGAATCCTACCAGAAAGTCCTTGTAGTCATAAACGGTTATCGGATCACTGTCTTCATCCATTACAAATTGCTCCGGTGGCTTGCCGTAACGAGTAGTAACTGCATCCTTTGAGCTATTCAAGGTTAATCCGAGCAACGTTGGCTTTGCCTGATTATAAGGGTCACGAATATCAATTTTGGGTTTTGCAGGTGTAGGTTTGACTTCGGCAACCGGAGGCTCGGACTTACCCACAGGATCTACACTTGCCAACGATACCTTGTCACTAGCGTTGGCCGCCGCTGTAGGGGGTAACGTTGGTGCTGCAGGTTCAGTAGTATACGCAGGTACTGATAGAGAAGCTGAAGGCTCTGTTAGTGTTAAAGGCTGCTGCGTCATATCCTGAACTCGGGGTTGGTGCTGTTGCATCGATTCGGTTGTCGGATAGGTGCAGCCTGATAGTAGTAGGACGAGGACGATAGAAGCTGGCGACAAGGTATGTAAGTTGGATTTAATTGTCATCTGCATCCTGCCTTCCATTGAATTGTAAAACCAAATGAATGTTAAAACCAATACTAATCATACTCCGTACAGGGAGTCTGCACAAAGCGTAAGTTTGACCAATTTAAGACATTTTGGAAAAAAACTATGATTTTGTGGCACTCTATACTTATCTGACGTATTACCCCCACAGAAAGTTTCGAAACATATAAAAAAGATTATTAAAGTTGGACTTGAAACGTGGAATGTCATTATGATAAGTTAACGAGTAAGGATTTTTCAGATGGAGGATATAAGATGGAATTATTAAAGCAGCGTATACGTGAGGTTGGCATTGTACTCTCCAATGATGTGATTAAATTGGATGCCATATTGAATCATGCCGTGGATCCAGTACTGACAACGGCGATGGGCAAGGAATTTGCCGAGATTTTTGCTGGGGAGGGTATAACGAAAATATTGACGATAGAATCGTCAGGGATTCCTATTGCTTTCGCGACAGCACAGATTTTGAATGTTCCTATGGTTTTTGCCCGTCGCAAAAAACCGGTTAGCTCAGACACTACCGAAATTTACAGTGAGCGTGTTCCATCCTTCACTAAAGGCTTCGTAACCGATATCATGGTTGCCCGTGAGTTTTTAACTGCCGAGGATCGTATCGTGTTGATCGATGATTTTATAGCGAATGGAGATGCCGCGAGAGGCTTGATCCGCATTATTCGCAGATCCGGCGCACATTTGGTCGGGGTGGGTATCGCAGTTGAGAAAACATTCCAGGCTGGTGGACGTACGATTAGGGAATCAGGAATCAGAGTCGAATCGCTGGTAAGAATTTCTTCAATGGAGGATGGAAATATTATTTTTGATTAATTGAAGTGTTGAGATGAATAATTTTCAAAGCTGGAAAGCCTTCCATCTGAACGCATTTTCATTTATAATACTATTATGCATAAGAGAGGAGGCATTTGCTATGGGGAATGAAATTCCAAACGATTTTTTCATGACCAAGTTAAGCGAAGCGAAAATTCACTTTGAACGTGCCCTCGATTGTAAACATACAGAATTCGATGATCTGTATCCCTATATGATTGAACATCCTCAATTTTTTTGGTACAAAAGATATGTTGCATGGTCCGAGCTGTTGACCATCGTGAAATTGTGCAATGAGCTTGGGGTAGAGTGGCAGCAGCATTTTTCTGAGCAGCAGGTTGATTACATCAGCAAGCGCGTGATGTCAAGCAAAGTATTGGATTATTGGTTTGAAACCAATGATTCTAAGGAACATGTTAGTTAATCGTACCCGGGTACGAACCATAGTAAGAAAACCTATTCTCCTTGGTGGGAATAGGTTTTTTGTTGTATGAACCGCGTGTGGCTATTGAAGTGGCAAAATATTCATTTTCCTGATATGAGCCTTAGTTTCATCTGTACCTAGTTCATACAGCTTGCTGTAGATTTGCCCAAGATAATAATCTGCGGCGTCATTTTCTTTATCATGATGGTATAATCGGGTAGGGATATGCGCCCTAAAAAAAGTTGTCTCTTGTGCGTCCTCGGATTCTTCGAACAACTCCTGCAGCTGATCGATTTCCTCTTCGGATGCCAATATCTCAAAATCAAAATTACCGATAGTTTCTTGCGGCTCTAAAATCTCGCTGGAGCCTACGGTCACATAGTAGTTTTTTTTATCCAAGTTAAAATTCTCCTTTGATGGGTTCGTGTATGCATGTCCTGTTTATTGTGTGCTCGGATTGGTGTATTCTATACTTAGTGGTCGATGCAAGTATGCAAGGGAGGAGTACAAATCATGATTAGTGAAGAGCAACTGGATCAATACCGAATAGATGGAACAAAGCTTCGCGTGGTTAGGGATGCTGATCCCAAGAATGATGTCCGGGGGATCGTAGTCGCCTGGGATGATGATACAGTGGCTATCCGTAAGCAGAATCGTAATATCGTAAAGCTAAACCGCAAATATCATTATCAGCCTTACACGGAAGAGCGCTATAGTAAATGGCTTGAGAATCCATTGTCTGAGTAATGGTTGAAACGGGCATTCTTTAATTCTTGAAGGCGCCCATAATAAACAGCACACCTAAAGCAGCTAGCATGCCGATGAAAATGAGCAAGATTCCACCAATGAATGCAAAAGCGCCAGGTATCAATAAGCTGACTATCAAGGTAATACCGATCACCCATAGTAAACTGTGAAACGACATACGGATAAAACCCCATATAAACAAAGCGGCAGTAATACCGATCATCAACTGAAGCAGCACCATTCTCATTTCCCCCTTCTTGACTATTATATGGAGCCTATATGCAAACATGATGGCTGTGTCATACGAATTTAATCGTTTGCATAGGATACATCATCGTTGTACGGGATAGGGTCCAATGAGATCTATTTGGAAATAGGAGGTGGGGGATGTCAGACAATGGATCTGCTTTAAAAGGGACTATATTCGGACTACTGTTTACGCTCCCCATTTGGATTTTTGTCGGATGGTTAGTGTGGGTTTGGTGCAAATAATAGAGATTACAAAAAAAATAAAAACAACGTTGACATCAGTAATATATCGTGATATATTATCTCTTGTCGCTACAAGCGGTCATGGCGGAATTGGCAGACGCGCACGGTTCAGGTCCGTGTGGGCTAACCCCCCGTGGAGGTTCGAGTCCTCTTGACCGCATCATATTTTTGAAAAAACCTTCGATTCATTTCGGAGGTTTTTTTTGTTTTTCAACATGCTGTGTTTTACTAGATTTAGACGGAGCACGATGAGGTAGTTAACGCAGAATAGTATCCTATATTTTAAAAACGCAGACAGACGAATGAATACATTCGGACTGCCTTTTATTATTGTTATACAACAAAAATAAATAGATAAAACAGTATTGTACAGTTTGGATTTTTGTTATACAATAATAAAATAAAATATCATCTGTATTAATACAATGTGGGGTTTGAATTTGTTTAAGGGAGATGCGATTATGCTGGTTAATTCACATGATTTTTATGAATCACTTCCGGATAAATGCTGCTCAAAATGCGGAGAGAAACTGGAAGAACTCGCTGACTGCTACTACACCGTATGTTATGTGTGCACGGAAACAACCTTTTATCCGTTATCGCCCGTATTCTTAACACTTCATTACCCTTCTGTGAAAGAATAAAAAGCGATACTTACAAATGAATGATTGAATAGCAGTTCCTTATCCGAATGTGGGATGGAGCTGTTTTTTTGTGTTGTTGTAGTATAAAATAAAAACAGAGTGATACAGTGGTAATATGAGGTGAAAAGCATGAACGAGGATAATCAGGAATTGCTGACCAAACATCAACAAATTGTTCAATATATAGAAGAATTAAGTGTGGGAACGCGTATTTCTGTCAGAAAAGTTGCGCAATCGCTTGAAGTGAGCGAAGGAACCGCATATCGGGCGATTAAAGAAGCAGAGAATATCGGAATTGTCAGCACGAAGGATCGGATCGGCACGGTTCGCGTAGAGAAAAAGGAGTATCATCAGATCGACAAACTGACTTTTGCCGAGGTTGTGAATATGGTCGATGGAGACGTGATTGGTGGAGCCGAGGGACTTCATAAATCTTTAAATAAATTTGTCATTGGAGCGATGCAGCTCGAAGCCATGAAACGCTATATCGACCCTGATAATTTGTTAATTGTCGGCAACCGGACTCAAGCTCATTTGTATGCGTTGGGGCAGGGGGCAGGTGTTCTGATCACAGGTGGATTCCATCCTTTGGATGAAGCCAAAGAGTTGGCAGACGAGTTGGAGCTTCCTATCATCGTAACCAGCTACGATACATTTACTGTCGCTACGATGATCAACCGGGCCATAGACGATAGGATGATTAAAAAGAAAATTATGCTGGTTCAGGATATTCTCAGAACAGATGCACCTGTCCACGTTCTTCATGCCAAAGACAAGGTTTCGGATGTTCAGTTGCTTATAGAAGAATCGGGGCATACCCGTTTCCCTGTAGTCGATGAACAATATAGACCCATCGGTATGATTACGACTAGAGATGTATGGGGAGCGGAGCCGGAGCAAACGGTGGACCAATTTATGACCAAAAATCCACTAACGATTGAGCTGCAAGCCTCTGTTGCATACGTTAGCCATACGATGGTATGGGAAGGAATTGAACTGCTTCCGGTGGTCGGAAAAGACCGCAAAATGATTGGTGTCATTAGTCGTAAAGATGTGTTAAAGGCACTTCAGTTTGCACAGACGCAGCCGCAAAACGGAGAAACCTTCGAAGATCAGCTTTGGTCCAGTGTTCAGAAAATGCGTGACAAAACCGGAAAGTTGTTTTATCGTCGGACGATATCGGCACAAATGACCAATCATGTCGGTATGGTATCGGAAGGTTTAATGACAACTTTGATGAGTCAAGCTGCAATGCGTATAGTAAAAGAAGAGAAGAGGGGCAATCTGATATTGGATAGCTCATCTAATTTTTTTCTCCTGCCTATCCCTATCGATAGCGTGATCGATCTGGTACCTAACATTATTGAGCTTAGCCGTAGGTATTGCAAAATAGAAGTGGAAATCTACTGTGATGGATCCCGTATGGCGAAATCAATGTTCACCGCTCGGTTGGTTGATTAAAAATTAGAGTGACTTTGCGTCTGGTTATAGGGTTTGCGAAATTATGCTGCTTGACTCGATTTTTGCTGATGGCTATAATGTTACATAGACAATTAACGGTATTTTGGGACTGAAGTTTGACAAGCACCCCGTCCCGGGGTGCTTTATTGTATACAAGGCAGACTCATCGTTAGACAAGCAGTTGTTGTAGAGAGGGGCATTTCATTCATGAATTACAAGCAGTTGTTAGCAGCACAATTAGGGCCACAGTTAGAGGGCGTAGATGAAGCGACGATCGTTGAACTGATCGAATACCCACCGAATCCCCAAATGGGAGATTTGTCGATGCCTTGCTTTAAATTCAGCAAGCTGCTGCGCAGAGCGCCGCAAGCGATAGCTGAGGAGCTGGCAGCAAGCTGGAAGGAGCATCCTGCCGTTCAGCGGGTAGAAGCTGTTGCAGGGTACTTCAATGTTTTCTTGCAGCCTGGGCATTTGGCATCAAGTGTCATTGGCGAGATTCTCGAGCAGCAAGAACGCTATGGCTCGCAAAACATGGGACAAGGCCGCAATATCGTGATCGATTTTTCTTCGCCTAACATTGCAAAGACATTTCATATTGGACATTTGCGTTCAACAATGATTGGTAATGCGATTTATAAAATTCATGAATTTCTTGGCTATAATTGTGTCGGTGTCAATCATTTGGGTGATTGGGGCACACAGTTCGGCAAGCTGATTGTGGCGTATAAGCTATGGGGAGATCAAGCGACTGTCGAAACAGATGGGATCGGGGAGCTGCAGCGTTTATACATTAAATTTCACGATGAAGCAGAGCGCAATCCGGAGCTCGATAATGAAGCTCGTCTATGTTTTGTTCGACTGGAGCAAGGTGACGAGGAAGCCACTAAGCTATGGAAATGGTTTGTGGAAATCAGTCTTAAGGAATTTGAAAAAATGTACGAGCTGCTCGGTGTAAAGTTTGATTCATACGCGGGCGAAAGCTTTTATAATGATAAAATGGCGGCTATTGTTGAAGAACTGAAAGCCAAGAAGCTGCTGGAAGAGGATGACGGCGCGCAGCTGGTACGTTTGGACGACTACAATATGCCGCCAGCCCTGATGATTAAAAAAGACGGAGGCACGCTTTATCATACTCGTGATGTGACCGCAGCTGTGTATCGTGAGGCAACCTACGATTTTGAGAAGTGTATCTATGTTACAGATGCAGGGCAAAGTCTTCACTTCCAACAGCTGTTCAAGGTCATTGAGCTGATGGGATATGATTGGCATAATCGTCTTGTGCATGTACCTTTCGGAAAAGTTAGTCTCGAGGGTGCGAAGCTGTCTACACGTAAAGGCAACGTGATTCGTCTGGAGGAGCTTCTGACCCAGGCTATCGAAAAAACGAGTGAAATTATTGAACAGAAAAACCCGAATTTGGATAATAAAGCTGAGATAGCTCAGGAAGTTGGCGTAGGGGCTATTATTTTCAGCGATTTAAGCAATAACCGGATTAAGGATATCGTCTTCTCATGGGAGGACGCATTGAATTTTGAGGGCGAGACTGGACCATACGTCCAGTATACGCATGCCAGAGCTAGCAGTGTGCTGCGTAAAGCAGGGGAGAGGGTAGCTGGTGAGGAATTTCCAGTGAAGCTGGATGATCAGGGTGCGGAGCTGCTGAACAACGCTGCTGAGCAAAATCTGCTTAAACAGCTTTATGTGTTCAAGGAACGTCTGGAGCAATCGGCGCAGAAGCTGGAGCCTTCGGTTGTCAGCCGTTATTTGGTTGATTTGGCACAGAGCTTTAATCGCTTCTATCATGAGAGTCCAATTCTGATCGAGGATGCGGCGCTACGACAAGCAAGATTGGCATTGGTTAGATGCACACAAATTACGATTTCCAACGGATTGAGCTTAATTGGTCTAAAAGCACCTGAAAAAATGTAGCATCCTTATGGGAGTCGTGTGATTTCGCAGTATGCTGTTAGGATAGGTCCAGAGACTCCATTGGCGATTAGGTTTGTAAACCTATAAACACGGTTACACTTGAAAGACGGGGGTGACCGAGGTTTGGCTCAGGGAGAAGAATGGGTCACATATGTTACAGAGAAGCTGTTGGATTATGTGGAAACCCCAAGGAAAATTCGCAAGCAGACAAGAGCAATTCACCGGAAGGTACGTGAGCCTTGGCCGTATCGTTGGTTTGGAATGGTACCTTATGCAATAGGTATGTGGCTTAAAGAGCTGCTTAACAAGAAAAGTATCTAATCGGAAGCCTACAGGGCGAAGATATATTCGAGTCTTATAGATTGCTTTTCTTGAAATATCAGAACATCCTGCTTCGCTGAAAACTTATTAATTCTGATATTATAAAAATGAAAAGCTTCTTGTCACCTTGTTCGACTTATGAAGTCGTACAGAGTGGATAGGAAGCTTTTCTATATGGAGGAAGAGAACAACCTAAGGGGAATTTCGAAAAAGATGTCCATAATGAGAGAGGGTCGAATAGGGAATAGCCCGTTGTCCATTCTGTTCTAGCAGGAGAAAGGCTTCGTCATTGGACCATTGATGGAAACCGATGACTGCGGCTACAAAGCGCAATTTGGCTTCGTAAAGTTCTGCCGTGAAGGTAAGCCTGTGCTGCTGTTGAAGCTCGTCCTGAAGCTCAGCCCATCCTGTGAAGCTGGCTGGCACACCTTGTATCCAAGGTAGCTTTTCGTAGGGGTCAAAGGAGGGAATTGCCAGTCTCTGCTTCAATGTATGCACGGACAGTAAGGAATTATTAGCCGTATTTGCAAGATCGGAATCGTTTGGAGGTTGGGTAATGTTATCAAGGGGTAAGGACTCTCCAGTTCCTGCATCAAGGTAATAACGAGTACCACCGGATTCTACGATCCAGAGGGCGTATAAAGGATTTACGTACCAAGGTTGCACGGTAAAGGAGCTATGTATAAGTTCGAGCTGTACCAGCGAGCGGTACAGGGTTTGCAGACTGAACAGCGGCTTCCCGCCGCTGCCGTATTCCGTAAGCTGATATTTGTTCGGATTACCCGGATCGGCAGCGTGAATTACCATATAACCAACATCACGACCTTCTGATTGGACGAGAACAATCCAGCCGTGTGTTCCGGGTCCAAGTGAGTATCCTGACCAGGTGGCCTGCTTCCATGCAGTATAGCCAGGCTCGCCCGCGAGCTGCTTTATCCATTGCTGGACAGCCTCCATAAAGGAAGGTGCCTGTAATATATTATTGGCATCAGGAGGAATAAGCATGGCAGCAGGTACGGGCGCAGTCTGGGCAGCTAGCGGCAGTGCGGCGGAAGAGAGCGGCGATGGGAGTGTCAGGCTTGTCCATAGTAGTAACGAAATGACCCATAGTTTTGCTTTATACATAAACTCACCTGCTTTCTTAATGTACTTCATGTCATTCAACAAGTCGCGTTACATGTGGTATGCATCTATTGTACTGAATATGCGTTAATTATTTTGTTACAACCTGTATCTCAAATAAACAAAGTTTGTTTCCTATTTTGCTGTCACATAGCACAATACGTCATCTGCTGTGCAAGCCCACGGCTTGTAAATGAAAAAGACCGCAGTTGATGACGGATATCATAATGCGCGGCCGATACTGCCATTCGATTTCCTGTCTCCGGTTGGTGTACTGCTGTTCAATATCCGACTTGTGCTCCAGCTCTGTGTTCTCGATTAAAGGTTTGTAATAGCCGTTGATCCGGTCTATTTCCTCCTGCAGGCGAATTCCTGCTTCTTCTGCCCATCGATGATCATACCCTCGCAGCAGCTGTTCCAGGTGCTGCTCCAGGTACAGAACAGCGCGTGCCAATGTAATGGTATCGGGATTCAGAAATACCTGTGCAGGTAAACGAGGTGTCAGCTGCTTAGTTAGGAGTAGCTCTTGAAATTGTCCGCGAATTTCCCCTGTACCCAAATGGATGCCGAGTGAATGGATTTCGCTACGTTTCATATCGCAGGCTAAATCCACCTTGAAATTGACTTGCAGCCAGTTCTCATAAGCGGAGGTATTCCGTAATTTGGGTTGATCGGGAATGTATTGCTCATACAGGTGAACAAATTTCCCTTTATTGCGGACGACCTCAAAAAGCTGCTGCAAACGGCGGCTTCCGAATGTAACCTCATCCTTAGGGATCCGAGCGGTAATTTGAGTGGGCACAAAGCCAAAGTATCGCCCAAGTATGCTGTCCGGCTGGGTCGGCGGTGCCTGAGAGGCTGTGGATGTTGCTGCTGCACCGAAAGGCGCGTATGCTGAAGAGCGCCCTGATGATGTAGTGGGAGACACTGATCCAGGTTGTACAGCAGAGCCATTCGGACCGGGTGATGATGGATTAAGTCTCGCAGCAGCGCTTGCAGCAGGGACGGATACGCCACCAGAGGTTACGTATCCGGGAGCGGCTTGCGGTGGCATGTTCCCGCCTGCTTGGGCAGGCTGGGTTATTTCCTTATGCGCCTCGGGATCAAAGATAAAGGTGCATGTCATCGTTTCGGGTACAATTCCAGTACGCTCGACAAAGCTCCAGTAATAAGGGCGGAAGGTGAGCTCCTTATCGGCCGAAGGAGAAAGTTTGGCAGTAACGTAAGCCGGATGTTTTTCGATAATATCGCATTTTTCGGCGTGCAGGAAACGCATGACGAACCTTTCAATCTGCTCGGGTTTCATGGGAGCACCTCCGTTTCATGTGTGATCGGTTGTCCTAATGCATCCAGAATCATGGTGAGAGGGACTGCATCCTGCTCCTGCTGGAGAGCTTCATTACGAATCGATGAGATGGACTGTCCCAGCTCATCGATGTTACGGCGAATCTCCTCCTCGCTGCGAGAGGTGAGAATCATTTTGGCCAAATGTGTTTCCAATGATTGGGTTTTGTCGAAGCGTTCCAATATCGTGTCCAGCTCTCCAATTACGAGCTCGAACATATTTATTTTTTCATGAAGCAGGGACAAAATGTATTGCTCTATGGTTCCTTCTGTAGCCAAATTGTAAATATGCACATCGTGAGTTTGCCCAAGGCGATGCACACGACCGATTCGCTGCTCAACCCGCATCGGATTCCAAGGCAAGTCGAAGTTGATCATGTTATGGCAAAATTGCAGATTGATCCCTTCACCGCCAGCCTCCGTAGCGACAAGGACTTGTGCCCGATTGCGAAACAGATCCATCATCCAATCCTTTTTGCCGCGGTTCATACCGCCTCTGTAAGGTACAACGGAGAAACCATGCTCCTTCAAATACTGCATCAAATATTCCTGTGAAGCGCGGTACTCAGTGAAAATAATGACCTTATCGTCGATCTCCTTGAGAAGCTCGATAACGGCCTCCGCTTTCGTATTTGCCTTAATACTGCGGATCAGCTCAATCAGCTCCCAAATCCGGGGGCGTACGGGGGAATCCTCAGGAGTTTTTTTGAACATATTCACCAGAGTAAGGAATACGGCATCGCGGCTACTGCATACTTCTCTTTGAAGCGTTACTAGCGAAAGAGCGCTGCTGAAGTCACCTCCGGAGTCCTCGAACCTGCCCTTCACAAATGCAGTCACGCCTTCGTAAAGAGCTTGCTCCTGCGGTGACAGCTTTAAAGTCAGGTTCCGGACAATACGCTTCGTGAAATGAATATTGCCGTCACTGCGTCGATTGCGGATCATCACTTTGGATAGCTCGTGCTGCAGCTGATCTTCATTTTTGGGAATGCGTTTGTCGACTACGTAATTACTCTGAAAGCTGCTTTGGCCGCCAAGCTGACCTGGCTTCAGCAGGGTGATAAGATTATAAAGCTCCTTGAGATCATTTTGTACGGGAGTTGCGGTAAGCAGCAGACAATATTTTTTGCGAAGCTCGGTAACGAACTGATAATTCGTCGTCTTTTTGTTTTTTAATTTGTGAGCTTCGTCGATAATAAGCATATCGTATTCAAGGCCAAGCACGATGTCTCGATGCGGGTCTCGTTTGGCAGTATCCATCGATGCGACTACAATGTCGGCCTGCTCCCACATATAGGCTTTTTTGTGGGCAACCGCTGGGATGGCAAATTTCTGGTTCAGCTCACGAACCCATTGCAGCACCAGAGAGGCTGGAACAAGAATAAGCACTTTTTTGACGAGGCCCCTGATGATATATTCTTTTAATATAAGTCCGGCTTCGATCGTTTTGCCCAATCCGACCTCATCGGCAAGAATCGCTCGGCCGCGCATTTCGGTCAGCACTTTTTTGGCAGTGTCGATCTGATGGTTCATTGGAGTCACATTCTGAATATGCACAAGACACTGCAGCTCGTCAAAGCTTGAAATCAGGCTGGCCTGCTCGGCTTCATAAGCAAGCTGGTACAGTGTCCAATCATCCCATGGACCGTTGTGCATTGCTTTCGTGTGCAGTTCTTCAAACCAGTCACGTCCAAAATGCAGCTGGACATGGTCGTTAAAGGGACGTATATATTCATTAGGGCCGGATGGTTGCACGGATAGTGTCTCCTTTCATGCCTCTCGCTCGGAAAGATGCTTAGTAGCAGGCTAGCATAGGCTAGTATTACGTAGTAGTATGGACGAAAAGAAGCACTTTCATAACTACTTCCGATGCATTATGATAGTGGATAGCAGTTATTACAAATCAAAAGGAGGCAGGAAGATGACTAAACAATGGCGTTTTCTTTCATCAGGAAGGCAGCATCCTGCTTATAATATGGCAGTAGATGAAGCGATATTGACGGCTCATAGTGAAGGCAAGGTGCCGCCGACGGTGCGATTTTATGGTTGGAACCCCGCTACACTATCAATAGGTTATTTTCAAAAGGCGGCAGAAGAAATCAATTTTGAGCAATTAAGACAAGAGGGCTTGGGATTTGTTCGGCGTCCGACGGGAGGCCGTGCCGTGCTGCATGATCAGGAGCTGACCTACAGTATCATTGTGGCAGAGGATTATCCAGGAATACCAAGGAGTGTGACTGAGGCCTATCGCGTATTAAGTGAGGGGCTTGTGCTTGGTTTTCGCAAGCTGGGGCTGGATGCCGAAATGGTGCAGTTGGCAAGTGAAGAGGATAAACGGAAGTATGAGTCGATGGGCTCGGCCGCTTGTTTTGATTCTCCCTCCTGGTACGAGCTTGTTGTTGAGGGGCGGAAAATCGCCGGCAGCGCGCAAACGAGGCAAAAGCAGGTGGTTCTGCAGCACGGCTCTATTTTGCTGGATATGGATGTGGATCAGTTGTTTCGTGTGCTATTATTTAAAAACGAACGTTTGCAGGAACGGCTGCGGCAGCAATTTGTACATAAAGCAGTAGCGATTAATGACCTGTGTCGGGATCTGGGAAGAGCAACGGTAGCTCTGCCAGAGGTTGAAGAAGCATTTCGAATTGGTCTTGCCGAAGGACTGAATGTGGAGCTGGTGGAAGAGGGGTTGACAGATTACGAGCAAGCATTGGCCGAGCAGCTAATGGCTGACAAATATGCTAATGAAACATGGAACCTCCGGAGATAAGATTCTTCGGAGGTTTTTTTGTATATCTATGCCGAGTATGGATAAGCTGTTTATCCAGTAAAGGCTTGTTTGAGTATGTGAATTTCAGGGTAACGTTTAGAATCGATAAAATTCCTATGTCAGGCCAATATGCTTTCTGAAAGCCTGCTGCAGCTGACGCGTTACCGGTCCAGGCAAGCCTTGAGCAATAGGAGCATTATCTACAGATATAATAGGGGTGACTTCTACAGTCGTGCCGGTTATAAAAGCTTCCTCAGCAAGCTGTAATTCATCTAAAGAAAATGGAGCCTCATGTACTACCAGTTGTAGCTGTCGGGCCAGCTTAAGAACCACATTGCGGGTAATTCCGTGCAAGATCAGGTTATTCGCTGGATGGGTCCATAACTCTCCATTTTTAATGAGCATGAAGTTGGATGCACTACATTCCGTTATGATACCATTTCGATGCCAAATCACTTCATCAGCTCCATGGTCCAATGCATTCTGCTTGGCCATCACATTGGGCAGTAAATTGAGTGTCTTCAAATCACAGCGAAGCCAGCGAATATCATCAGCAGTAACTGCGGTTATCCCTTGCTCCATCTTTTGTGTGGGACGCTGCATTTCAGTTGTGAAAGCCATCAGGACAGGTTCGACTTGTCCAGGAAAAGGATGCGAGCGCTGAGCGCTGCCCCGTGTTATTTGTATGTAGACGGTACCTTCTTGCAGATGGTTAAGACCAATGAGCTCGATCAACTTTTCATGAAGCTCCTTGGTGCTGTATGGCAAAGGGATACGGACATCTGCTGCGCTTTTTTCCAGTCTACGGTAATGGCCTTCCGCTTCAAACAATTGTCCGTTATATACGCGGAACACCTCATAGATTCCATCTCCAAAGTAGTACCCGCGATCATCCGGCGAAATGGCTACCTCTTCTTTTGCGACAAAACGCTGCTGATATAAGTACATAATTAATGCCTCCTTACGAATGGGAACATATGTTTGTAAATATGGATGAAATATGGTAAATTGATAGTAGCTTTTGATGATGCTGTATAACCAGATTTATCCCTATGAATAGGGTATCAAGGAGATAGCCAGAAGTCAACGAATGAGAAACTTCGATAGAAAGAGATAAATAAAGCAAAAGCAGCCGCTTCTTGTCCAAACTGCTTTATTTGATCCTCACCCTATTAGAAAAACTACATATAGTGAATTATAATGATTCATACATACTACATATTGTGTTTTATCTTATCTGAAAATCTCAGGAGGTTGTTACTTTGAATAAAATTGAAAGCTCGAAACTCAATGGATTAAGTGAAAAAATTTTTTTGGACCGCTACGCATTGAAAAATGCAGATACAAGTCTGACTCAAGTCGGGGATACCGTACTGGTTCTCACCAAGGACGATCCCAAATTTCCGGCGAAGGAAGTCGGAGAAGTCATGAGCAGGAATGGGAGCCAGGTAAAGGTTAAGCTTCGTAATGGTGAAGTTGTAGATTCATCAGTAGAAAAGCTTACCTTAACCGTTGAGAAAACGCCGGAGCAAATGTGGGACCGTCTAGCAACGGCAATGGCTTCTGTAGAAGCAACACCCGAGAAAAGGACAGAATGGACGGAGAAATTCAGAGCTTTATTAAACGATTGGAAGCTTGTACCTGGCGGACGGATTGCTGCCGGTGCAGATGCAAGCGATGAGCTTACCTTGTTTAATTGCTATGTCATACCTTCTCCCCATGACAGTCGAGGCGGCATTATGACTACCTTATCGGAGATGACGGAAATTATGGCACGAGGCGGCGGTGTAGGCATTAACCTGTCTTCATTGCGTCCACGGCGTGCAATTGTCAGAGGTGTCAACGGTTCTTCGAGCGGTGCCGTCTCCTGGGGAGGATTATTTAGCTATGCTACCGGCCTCATTGAGCAAGGGGGCAGTCGTCGGGGTGCATTAATGCTGATGATGAATGATTGGCATCCGGATGTCGTCGATTTTATTACGGTGAAACAGACGATGGGTCAGATTACAAATGCCAATCTATCCGTTTGCGTCAGCAATGGTTTTATGAAGGCAGTGAAGGAAGATCTTGATTGGCAATTGGTTTACCCTGATACGAAGGATCCTGATTACGATACCGTCTGGAATGGTGATCTGGATAAATGGAAAAAGCTCGGTAAGAAGGTACATGTGCAGCGTACGGTCAAAGCGCGTGAAATATGGCATACGATCATGGAATCCGCCTGGAAATCGGCAGAGCCAGGTGTAGTTTTTATGGAGTATTACAATCAGATGTCTAACAGCTGGTATTTTAATCCGATTATTTGTACTAATCCATGCGGTGAACAGGGGCTGCCTGCCTGGGGTGTTTGCAATTTGTCAGCGATCAACCTTTCCAAGTTTTATGATGAGCAGAAGCAGGATGTTGACTGGGCTGATTTAGGCAGAGTCGTGCGTCATTCCACACGATTCCTCGACAATGTGATCGATAAGACGCCTTATCATTTTGAGGAAAACCGAATCAATCAGCAGGGGGAGCGTCGTGTAGGACTGGGAACGATGGGGTTGGCTGAATTGATGATTAAGCTGCAAATTCGTTATGGAAGCCCGGAATCCTTGCTGTTTCTAGATCAGCTGTATGGCTTTATGGCTAAGGAAGCTTATTTGGCTTCAGCTGATATTGCTGCGGAAAAAGGCAGCTTCCAGCATTTTGAGGCCGAACCCTTTCTGCAAAGCGGGTTCATGAAGACGATGACTAGCGTTTATCCCGAAGTGGGTGCGGCGATTCAACAAAAAGGTATGCGTAATGTTACCGTCATTACGCAGGCTCCAACAGGCAGTACAGGTACAATGGTGGGCACTTCGACGGGAATCGAACCCTATTTTGCATTTGAATACTACAGACAAAGCCGATTAGGTTTTGACAAGCAATTTGTACCGATAGCGCAGGATTGGAAGGATGCACACTCTGAAGAGGAGCTTCCGGATTATTTTGTAACATCCATGGATTTGTCAGCGGAGGATCACATCAGAGTCCAGGCTGCGATTCAGAAGTGGGTGGACAGCTCGATTTCCAAAACGGCAAACTGCCCAGCTGATTTCACGCTTGAAGAAACGAAACGCCTTTACGAGCTGGCCTTTGATCTGGGCTGCAAGGGTGTCACGATATATCGTGATGGAAGTCGTGATGTCCAGGTGCTTTCTACAGATAAGAAGGAAGTGAGTGAGTTAGATAAAACCGACCTGGTAGTGAAGGAAGCGGAAGGAGTCTACAAGGCTCAGGAAGTAAAGCTTTCTCAGGGAGAACAAACAAAGCTAGCACAAGAAAAGCCGGAACAAGCAGTATCGCAAGAGAGAGACAGAGCAGTTGGGGGTTCTATCGAGGTTGAGATATCAAAGTCAGCAGAGGCATCGGCCATAAGCAGCGGAATTGTGGATAAACAGTATAAAAGCCGTCCTCAAGTGCTGCGCGGCGCAACCTATAAGTTCAACACTCCATTCGGAATGGCTTACATTACCATTAATGAGATGAACGGATCACCGAGCGAGGTGTTTCTGAATGTTGGTAAGGCGGGGTCTGACGTATTCGCGATGTCCGAGGCTCTTGGACGAGTCTGCTCGCTGTTCTTACGATATGGTGATCATGGAAATAAAGTGCAGTTGTTAACCAAGCATCTGAAGGGTATTGGCGGATCAGGTGCAATCGGATTTGGTCCGAATCGAGTGGAGTCTATTGCCGATGCTGTAGCTCAGGCGTTGGAAATGCACGTTATAGCCTCCAATAATGAAGCGGATGCTTATGTGACTGCAACGCAAGAGGTTATTACGGAGACGACTGCACAGTATGCAGTCAATCGGAACTCGGCTATCTCGCTGGATCTATGTCCATCATGCGGCTCAGCCTCACTCATTAATAGCGAGGGCTGCAAAAATTGCAGCAACTGCGGATATGGCAGATGTAATTGATTCAGGTAGTCATCTGCGACTGTTAAACCCCCCCCATGTGTTATTTTTCATAAATAACTGTAAATGTTTCATATTTTATTGTAGTTTTTGTTTCAAAAAAAGAATATACACAAAAATGAATAATTATACACTAAATAAATTGAGCTCAGAACTTGAATGTTCTGGGCTTATTTATTTAGTCAATGAAATTAATTTGAGTGCAATTAGGGCTTAACAGTACCTTGTTTTGGTAATAAACAAATGAATATGAGATGGGGGTGAAAACATGCAATACTGTGAGGAAAATAGATTTTTTGTTAAACGGGTTGAACCCAATGAAGGTGAAAGTCTACGCGGATTAATTTTAAGAGTGTCTGAGTTGAATAAATGTGAACCTGACTCTAAAATTGTTTATCGTCGGTCAGGATTACAGAAGTACAATCAATTTAATAACATTCTTATCCCACATATAGAGTTAGATTTGAGGAAACTGAGTCTATTGATGAGACTTGATCAAGTTAATTTGAATAATATGGTATTAATAAACCAACTTGGCCAAATTAAATTCTCTGATGAGAAGATAAGATTTCATTTATGGAGAAATGCTACTTGTGCTACAAAACAAAGATTCTGTCCATTATGTTTTAAGGAACATGGTTTTCATAAAAGCATATGGGAAGTTTCGTTGTATACAGTTTGTCATGAACATGGGTGCTTAATGGTTGATTTTTGCAATGGCTATGGAGGGAGGATAAATCCATATAGACAAAGGCTGATGTCATGTAAATGTGGATTCAATTTCACGAAATCTGAGGTTGTGAAATCAAGTTCTGTATTTTCTGAGTACTTCGCAAGAAGGTTTCACTATAGAGAGAGAAGCAATTCTGATTTTAGCATCATAGATCAGTTAGAAATTTTCCAATTAATTTATTTAATGATAATTTCAACTAAATGGATAAATGGATCACAATACGCCTTTATTCAAGAGAAATTAGATTATTATTTGTTAAATTATTGGAAGGATGATTACGAAAAAGAAGTAGGAATCAATAACTTAAGCTATAAAAAAATATCAACAAAAATTTATGCAATGACAATTAGAGATAAAAATGAAATTCCTAAGAATGGAATATCCAAAAAGGAAGTTTCTGAATTGTTAGGGGTAGGTCTTGATCAAGTTGATTTTTTAAGAGAGAAACATATTATTAAACCAATCTCTGGACCTACTATCAATGGCGGTCAACTCTGGTTGTTTCTTTTTAGCCCCCTAGAAGCTTTGGACAGTACACCCCTTAATCAAATACAATATGAATAGACGGAGGGGAACGTTATGAAACGAGTACAATATGATCTTAATTTCAAGATGGATATCGTTCGAAAAGGGAAAGAAATCGGGAACTTTACAGCTATAGCCCGACAGCACGAATTGGATCCCAAGATGGTGTTGCGGTGGGCAAGAGAGTTGAACCGTAAAGATGTAGATCAACTGGATGGAGCCAGCAAAAGACAGGCTGCTTTTATCCCTACAGCTGAAGATTTCAAGCAGTTGGAACATGAGAATGAAAAATT
>NZ_FOTE01000006.1 GCF_900114475.1 Paenibacillus sp. 1_12
AAGACAAATTAAACCGAGCAGCGGTCTCATTGATGGATGCCCCAAATTCGTTCATGTAATTGAGTACATCTATTTTAAATTGAATCTCGTGATTTGTATACGTTGATGTAATTCCTTCCTCTCCATGTTTTTGATAACGTAATACCCATCTTTTTAGTGGCGCAGTGCTCATATTACGTTCTTCAGCAATTGTCTTATATGACGCTTTACCTTCTAGATAAGCCAGGACAGCTTCTAATTTCTCTTCAGTTGAGTATTTAGCCAAAAAAACTACACCTCCAATTGTTAGACTGTGTCTAACAATTGGGGTGCAGTTCATATTCAAGCTCCTCAAGTATCGTGTCCCATAGTTTACCTTTTTCCCATTTTATCATAAAGGTACTACAAAAAGATCATTAGAATGCTTTAATATTTCTACTCACATTGATATAACGGCGCGATTTTATCGATTCGATTCGTCCAAACTTCCCCGCTGTAATGTGCAGCAAGACGTTTTACATCATCTGTAGTATCCAATCCGCTTTGAAAATTCATTATCATCCCGCGTGAAAGGCAGCTTCCATTGATGAAAGGGTATTCTCCAAAAAAGAATTGCTCAGGCTCATGGATACGTTCGGCTGTACATCCTTGATAAACCAGTCGTGATAATATGGAATTCATTCGCGTCTAACTTATTTGATGAGATCCGTGAGTGATCTTTCCTTTCTTGTCTTCTACGAATTCAGTACCACTCTCAAAATTACTTTTTCTCTCCCAGTTAACCTCATACTCTCCATTTCTATGATGAACTGAAGTAATTGTTATTTCACCACACAGACTATTTTTTTCATGAGCTTCTTTTACTGTAGATATTGCCTTCTCTTCAGTAATTACAGTTTGCTGACATCCACTCATCATCAATAATATTAAAATAAGCATAACTCTTACCACTTTTAACCTCCTATCAGCCCACCTTTAATTACTACATAATTCCATTATAGTATTTTATTACGCTTCCCGTATGTTACACTCTCGTTTCCCCATGTTAGTTCAGCGAATAGACTTGTAGCATTAATGCTATGTTTTTCACTGTTCGTTTTCAATAAGTTGCCCCGACAATATTCCTGCTCTCCTGATTACTTCTATACGTTCCTCTCTTCCTTCTATTTTCTTTATAATGTCGATTGCTGTTCTAAAATTCATAATCACATATCCTGTTGTCTCAAAACCGCTCGGAATTTCCACAAATTCCTTCACCTTGGCTAAATAATATAGCCTATACGCGTCGAACTCCTTCCAATACCAACTTGCAAAAAGAGTTTTTTCTTCTGACAATACTAAACCTGCTTCTTCCATAACTTCTCTGTTGAGACCATCAAAAATCGATTCGTCTTTTGCTAATCGTCCTCCGATAGTTGTTAATACTTTTTCTTCCCTATCCCAGACCATTACCAAGTTTCCATTATCTAAGACAGGAACACAGTGCACTCCGCCAATAATTGTATTAGCTGGCAGCTCAGTAATAAATTCTAGCACTCCACTTTCCTCCTAAGTGATAAGTTTAAATACCTGATAATAAGCCTATTCTTCGCAAATAGCCTTTCCCCTCTTTTTACCACATTTGTTGTTATACTTCCCGGTAGTTGAGCGAAACGCGAAAACATATCATTATGTTAATCTGTCGGGAATGTAATAATGTTCGAACCATTAGGCCATCGCTACCAGGTACACTATCGTTACCGGTTGAAATAATTAATATCGCCGTACCGCCATGGGAGATCAATAAATGCATACTTGCTCGTTATAAAAATATAAACCCACATCCTTTGGACGTAGGTCTCAGTTATGAAATTCGTCCAGAACGAATATAGACCTGTGGTGGGATCAATAATTCCCGTACGTCCGCCAGTCACTTCATCTTTTCTCTGGAGGTTATTTATATTCTTAAATTCCCTCAACGATCCGTTTCGCGCGATCAACAACTTGTTTTAACAGTTCATCTTCATCAATCGTTATTAATTTACGGTTTTTCATAAGCACTTTACCATCAACTATCGTTGTATCAACATCGGACCCATTGACACCATATGCAAGAAGCGATTCCACATTATGGATAGGCTGCAAATGCGGTTTGTTCATATCTACGAGTATTATATCCGCTTTCTTCCCAATTTCTAGTGTTCCTACTTCATTATCTATGTTTAACAACTTAGCACTTCCTTTTGTCGCCATACGTAAAATTTGTCTGGCAGGAAGCACTGTCGGGCTGCCATAATCTAATTTCTGCAACCAAGTAGCTGCCTTGATCTCCTCAAACATATCGATAGTTGTGGCACTTCCTGCTCCGTCCGTCCCCAGACCAACCGTGATGCCCTGATTAATCATTTCAAAAACAGGTGTTATTCCACAACCTAACTTTAAGTTACTTACTGGGTTATGTGATACTCCACCACGCATCCCTTTCAATAGTCTAATATCGCGTCGGTTCAAATGCACACTATGTGCTAAGAGCACATGGGATCTTTCAAAGAGACCTTCATTGTACAAATACTCCGTAGGCGTCTGATTATATTGTTCTTGAATTTTTATTACTTCCTCCTTGGTTTCGGCTAAATGAATATGTATTGGAAGCTTAAGCTCTTCAGCCATATTAATAATTTTCCTTAATGCTTTTGGAGGACAAGTATACGGTGCGTGGGGGCCCAACATTGTTGAAATTCTACCATCAGCTTTTCCATTCCAACGTTCAACCAGTTCCAGTGCTTCTGTTATCCTTTTACCTCCATCGTCCTCAAGAAAAACCAATCCTCTCGTTAATGAAGCACGCATACCAACTTCTTGTACGGCTGAAGCAATTTCGTTCATTTGGATATACATGTCGGCAAAGGCTGTTGTTCCTGATTTGATCATTTCTGCCATCGATAGCTTCGCACCCCAGTATATATCTTCAGGAGTCATTTTTGCCTCAGCAGGCAGCATTTTTTTCTCTAGCCAATCCATTAATTTTAGATCATCTGAAAAACCTTTTAACAAGCTCATAGGGGTATGCTGATGTGCATTAATCAAGCCAGGCATCGCAATCATTCCTTGACCCTCAATAACTTGGTCTACCTCATCCGTAATTTGGGTTCCGATGTTTTTGATCTTGTTTCCTTCAACGAGAATATCGCCAGTAATGGGTTCATCCTCATCCACCATCGTAAGTATGATGACATTCTTAATTAATGTTTTCATTAGAAAATCCTCCTAATATCATTGATAATTTGAAGGATAAACTATGACGTAAAGTGAATGTCAAGGATCTTTCATGGTTGATAGGTTTTTCTTAGAACTTACTGTCTGAAATAGTCCGATCGAAAAACCCAATCTTTACAATACCCTACCTCAAGACAACTTCGGCATAAATATCAGAGACATTTAGGACAACGGCGTACTGAGTCAATATTTTTATGTGTAGAGCAAATCATAAAGTTGTATTAACTTGAAGAGATCTGATCGCAAGGACTTTCTTGTATTTTCTCTATCATTTCACTAACACAATGTTCTATATCCTTATTTGAGCAATCAAGAGTTATGTCACTATACTTAATGTATAGAGGAAATCTTTCCTCATAAACGTCCTTAAGACTATTCCCTTTCTTTATTACAATGCCTCTGGTTGTTATATTTATTAGTCTCTTTTTAATTTCTTCAAAGGGTACATGCAAATAAATAATCTGTCCACTCTGTTTAAGCACATTCATAGCTTTTTCTGAATATATAACACTTCCACCTGTAGATATAACGCAATTTTTTAGCTGCAATTCAGACACAACTTTTTCTTCGACTTCCATAAACTCTTCGATACCATCATTATCAATTATATCTTGTAACAACCTACCTTCATGTTGTTGTATAACAATATCTGTATCCACGTAATCCATTCCTAAAGCTTTTGCAAGCAACACACCTAAAGTGCTTTTACCGGCACCAGACATACCTATAAGAACTATATTCATATTCTTCCTATTGACTTTAAACATGTTCAGCCCCTTTCTTGTTCCTTCTTAACTATAAGTAATTAAAAAAGAATTCTACATTTACCAATAAAACCCTCTCGTGTGTTGAGTTATTCTGCTATATAGCAAACTCCTCAACTATCGTTCTCCGTCAATTCAACGCCTACATCGTTTTACAATGAAAAAAGTTCACTTGGATACAAATGTTTGGTCAGCTTGTCTAACTCTGGGGAGGGGAACCAGTCATTCATTACGGGCTCGCCATATTTTATAGTATGTATCACTGATTTTGAAGACAAATAGATGTTATGATGAACTAATGGACCGAATGTGGTGCTTTCTCCTTCCCTTAATAAACGCAGCTTGAATTCACCCTCCTTTTTCTCTGCGTACACAATCCATCCTGATTGAACAACATAAAACTCTGATACCGACTTATGATAATGACTATTTTGCCAAGCTCCACTCTCTGAGGCTACTGTTCGACAGTACGAGCTTCCGTCTGCAGAGCAATTTAATCTGAATCTACTTTCCCCATTATCCATAAGGTCATATTTAGTTTCAATACCAAGAGAACGTGCCTCTTCTTCAGAGATTTTTTGCATTAGTGCACCTCCAAATTATACGTGTAATCTATTACTATAATTTACAGTTTCATAACATATTTTAAAATGGTTTTTTGTAATGTTGACATGTAATTATATTAGCACTTTGTTACGTAGCTGCCCTTTTGCGTACCAAAAAGGCTGACAGCATTGCCGACTTTAGGAAGTAATGTACTATTCGTTATCAATAGTGAAGTACTACATTGGCTTAGATTAATTTATTGAAGTAGAGAATTCTTCTTACGAGATCTTTACTTTTGTTATGTGACCTTTCAATAAATCTCGAAGGGATGTAGCCCCATGACGACAATAGACCTTCCACTTCTCGAGACAATTTCTCTTCGCTGTAAGGTCCAAGAATTAATCTCCCTTCTTCAGCAACATAATTATTAAATAAGGTGTTCAAAGAAACACTTCTTCTTATTCTGTGGAACGTAGCTTAAATAAAAACAGGTCTTAATAAAAACAAGGAGCAACTGTCGCGAAATACTGTAAGGACAGTACCTACATTTTTAAATTTAGGTGTTTGTAGAACAAACGTTACCCTTTTAATTCTGCAGCTATATTTTCTTCATCAAACGTTTTTTGAACCCTCTCTGGTCGGTTGAATAACCCATTGCTTCGTAAAATTGATGTGAAGGCTCACGTTTGCTTTCGGATACAAGAATGACATAATTACATTGGTTCTTTTGACCAAAATTTTCAAGTGCTTGCATCAGCAATCTGCCTACTCCTTGAAATTGATATTGAGGTAAAACGACTACATTTTCTATCAGCATAAAGGGATTACAATCCCCCACCAAGTCGTAACAAATAATCCCCATTGATGTACCAATAACTTTTTGTCCTTTACAGGCTACTGCAACGTAATAATTAGGGTTATTAAGTATTATTTCAATCTGTTGTTTCATTGCTGTCAAATTTGACTCTTTATCAATAAAATCAACGAACAAGTCAGACAGTCCGGCTACATCAGTAATTTCAACATTTCTAATCGTAATCTGTTCAATAGTAACCACCTCCAGTGATAAAATCATATTACCATATAATGGATCAATAGAAATATAGCCCTGCTCCGGTGTCGTTTTACCAAAACCTTGGAATAGCTAGCGGCAACGAAACACCTTGGTTCCCTCCAGCTATTTTATATTTCCTCTTTTTTTGTTTTAATGAAAGGATGACGCCAGTTTTTGTCGAAAAGGATATGAACAGAATTTAAGGAGGAACTGAGCATGACTTCCGTTTGGGAACAATTAGAGAAACAGGTACCGATATGGCTCGAAGAAAGCCGCAAACAGACCTGCTCAGGGAACGTAGCTACCTATATACCCGAGTTGGCTAATGCCCCACGTGAAGCACTTGGCTTCACTATTTTTGATGATAAAACACGAATCATCACGGCCGGGGACTACGAAATGCGGTTCACCCTGCAGAGCATTTCCAAAGTTTTTACACTGCTGCTGGCATTAATGGACCAAGGAGAAAATGGCGTGTTCTCCAAAGTCGGTATGGAGCCTACTGGCGACAATTTCAATTCGATGCTGAAGCTGGAACTGGTTGACCCAGGCATTCCTTTTAATCCTTTAATTAACGCAGGAGCTATTACGGTGTCCTCTCTGATTGCAGGAATTACTCCTGCCGAGAAAACGAACCGCATCCTGTCTTTTTTCCATGAATTGACCGGAGACCCAACACTGACCTTTAATGAAGCTGTTTATCGTTCAGAAACGAATACGGCACATCGCAATCGTTCCCTTGCCTACTTCCTTAAAGCTAACCGTGTTCTTGGAGATGAGATTGATGTTGAAGAGGTGCTGGAGGTTTACTTCAAGCATTGCTCCATTGAAGTTTCCTGCTCCCATCTGGCCAGAATGGCACTCGTATTAGCCTTCGACGGTACCGATCCGACAACTGGACGGATGCTGATTCCCCGCCGTTACGTGCAAATTGCCAAAACGTTCATGCTTACATGTGGGATGTACAACGAGTCCGGTGCTTTTGCAATCCGCTCAGGATTACCAGCGAAAAGTGGTGTGTCCGGTGGCATTCTTGCGTTAGTGCCTGGCCAGTACGGCATTGGTGTTGTTGGCCCTGCCTTGAACGCCAAAGGCAACAGTACCGCTGGAGTTCATCTACTAGAAACCCTCTCAACCGCATTTGATTGGAGCATGTTTTAATGATTGACCACACCGAATATCAGCCAACAAAACAAAAACGGCAAGCCTCGAAAAAGAGGCAAACCGTTTTTGTTTTTTGACTAAACACCAAAGAAATATGGCTATTAATTTTTAAGCTTAAATGAGGTTTTGATTTTGTTTATTTGATTCGACATGGAAGAATATTGTGCCTTTAACTTTTCATCGTGTGGATCATATTCAACATCTCCTGGAGGACTTAGTGTGAACACGTTATCCCCATCTTCTCCTATTTTATAAATTTGACCAATCTCGATAGCTGTTGGACCGTTTTTTATCCATTCCTCCTTTGTCCATATGGAGATTGTAAAAATAACTCCCCCGTACCCATCTTTATTTGTCTTGTCAATAAAATGATAGTTGTCTGTCCCCGAATCTTCATTGACGATATTCACTACCTCATAATTCCCCTCCCAAGTTTTGGGGAGCTTAAGAGTGAAATTGTGTTTATTGTTTTCATAAACGATGCTTGGTGCTTCACTAACAATTTGATTGTTTACAACACCGATATGAAGGTTGACCGCTGAGTATGCTCTAAAATCACCTGAACCCTCTGATACAAATGTTTGGGCATCGACTCCAAACTCATTTCCGTTTATGGCAATATCGCCAATTTTTTCACTTTTATCATTATAAAAAGATAAACTTGCTCCAATCATATTCTTCGTGTTTCCTACACCTTCCATTTTCAATTGACCAGTAACTTTTGTGTTAATACCCACTTTTGTTAATATTAAATTACCAACCAATATACCTTTGTAATCTGGATCTGTTATGTCTAGATTTCTATTTTTGACAAAAATCTTTTGTGATTCTGTATCATAGTCGATGGTTGCCCCCAAATTTTCAGCTATAAAACGAATGGGTACATACGCATGCCCATCTACATTCAGGACCTTGTAATCATTGTTTAATCCAATATTACTTCCATTCATTTCAAAGCTTACTGGAAATAACAATGCTTGGATAGAACCCGAAGCGAATGCAACTGATGAACAGGCTATAGCTAAACCAAAACTTAATCCTAATATAAATTTTTTCAACACGACACCTCTTTTCATTGTTTATATTAGGCAATCATTTTACAACCGTCTTGTCTACACTGTTATATGATTTCTCGCCGAAAAAACAGCTAAATTGCTAAACTCTTGTAAAAAATCGTTGTGGTCGCGCTCGTTGTCTGCGTAATTTCCTTTTTCTTGATTTGACATACGTACCACTACTAAATTTAATTCTGGAACAACTAAAACCAAAGGACCATATGACCCCACTATTTCATATGAATGTTGTGGTACAATCCTACCCATCGAGCATTGCAATGATTCGCCATCCTTAACGAACCACAGGCAGCCGTTTCGAGGAAGCCCCTTTGGTAATTCAATTGGCGATTGCACGGTAACGGCGTTCTTAATAACCGTTTCAGGAACAATGGATTTTCCGTTGATGTTACCTAATTTCAAATGAAGATATCCCCAATAAGCTAGTTCCCTTGCCGAAACAAATAAATTCCCTTGACTCCCATCCAAGCTAGAACGAACACGAACATAAGCGCTGTCCCCACTAATAACAGGCACGAGCTGTTCTGAAACAGCACTTCTATAAGCAGTTTCTGTCCATCCTAATGGTTCGAATATTTTTTCATGCAGTACATTCATATAAGGTTTTCCTAAAGCATTACTGACCACTGTTTGCAGCAATCTTATGCCCACACTGTTATAATCCCAATCCATCCCGGGTTTAAAGATTCTCGTTATTTGACCATCTTTTTCTGATAACCCATGAGTGTAAGTTAATAAATTTCTAATAGTGACGCCTTCTAAAGCAGCTTCTTCACCATCACTAACCTGTAAATATCTCAATACATCATCGTCAAGAGAATTGATTTTTCCCTGGTAGAACGCCCACGAAGTTGCAAGTCCTAGGTAACTTTTACGAACAGAGGCAACGTTAAATTGCGAATCCGCCCCAGTTTTTACTGTTGTCTCGTCAAAGGAATGAGTACCACTGTAGATTTCAGCCACGATATGGTCATTTTGAATAGCAAAAAGCGCGCATGCTGAGGCACCATTCAATTTACTAATTTGCTCAACATAAGACATCAGATTGTCAAAGCTAGAATTTATCTTTCTCTTAAGCATCAAATAGACACCCCTTTAGACAAATTGAAAATTACCAATTTTCTCTAGAGTATACCATTTACTGATCGTTAGTTGAGTGAGATTCGGAAAAAATATCATTATGTTAATCTGCAGGAATGTATTGGTGGCCGTCGGTCATGCGCGTCAGTCTTGTGGTGTAATTATTGATCTTTTTCCATGAACGGTCCTATCGATGGGAAGAAAATACTTTTGAAGCAGATTATTCATCCATTTGACATATGTCGTCTCATCCTACATCACGTCGAAAGTCGGGTCCGGGTACATTCCGTCGAAACCCCACAAGCAGGTAGGCCCTAAAACACCGCAATCACCCATTTTAGCATCCGTCCAATCCGGCAGTTACTAACGTTCATATTATACCTCATATGAAACGGAAGGAGGGGTTACAATGGGTCTCGGAGTTGGTGGAAGTTGTGGCGGTTTTGGTTTGGGAACTACTACAGGCGTTATCCTTGTTCTGTTCATTTTGCTAGTTATTATAAGCCGCACATTCATCTAAATAGCTCCTCCGCCAAAGTGGATCACGCAATAAAATTTCAACTGAATATTCCAAAAGCCCTCGTAGTAAAGAGGGCTTTTTATTTACTCTAACGCTCGGGAACGTAGACGGATTACCACATCAATTTGGTGAAGTGTCTGGAATTGGTGGAAGTTGTGGCGGTTATGGTTTGGGAACTACTACAGGTACGATTCTTGTTCTGTTCATTTTGCTGGTTATCATTTCCGGAGCATTTCTCTACTCAAACAATTGTTAGACCACCTCCCGTTTGATTCAGGAGGTGGTTTATATAGGCCGTCTAGTGACTCTGTGAGCTGATCCCATTGCCAATCATGTTCAAATTCTAACTTCGTAGCCATGCTGTCCTCTGCCTCCTCAATTTTGGAATCCTTCTGACTTTAATTTTTCACCTCCTGAATATTTAGGCAAAAAAAATGCTCCGATTATGGTGCTTATCCAATTCCTCGTTGCATTCGTCTTCTTATGGGAATGA
Organism: Paenibacillus sp. 1_12; assembly: GCF_900114475.1. Lineage (GTDB taxonomy): Bacteria > Bacillota > Bacilli > Paenibacillales > NBRC-103111 > Paenibacillus_S. The sequence continues at coordinate 9,929 of NZ_FOTE01000006.1, forward strand.
TCTATCCTGATCGACCGAAGATAAAGAATTCTCACAAGCCTGCGGCGCTTTCTTATCGTTCAAAAAGGCTATTTCTTTCCAAATAACCCAAAATAACCGCTGCATCGATCCGACAGCTTATATTGGACTTTCTCGACAAATGTTTTCTTCTTAATCACGGCCTGTCTCTCCATTTATTTAAGGATACAAAAAAAGAGCTGCATTGCTACAGCTCTTCCCTAATTTATGCATTTAATTTTGAGACTTAATAAATTTATTCAATTTTCGATCAAGCATTTCACTAAGTTGGATCAAGATAGGGTCGTGTAAACTTTCAGATTGTTCGTACACATTGATCATGCACTTTTTTAAAGCCTCAATCTCCGCAATGAGCAAAAACAATCTTACTTTTTGAAGCTGTCGACTTTTAGTAAGCATCATACACATTCCTCCTTTGATTGTGAAAAGAGTATTTCGGTAACTGGCTGGCATAGTCTTATTGACTTTAGCCCCTGATAGTTTTGCGTCCCCATTTTTCAATGGCTTTGCCTTTTCGATGTTGCGTATGCAATTTAATTATATAACAAATATCGCTAATTTTTATAGAATAAAAGAACTATTTTATCGACAATATCTGCATGTATTTCTAACAATTTTCGTCATTTTTTTCACTCTGCTTCCTATTAGTGATATCTCAGTACCTCTTCAACGCGTACTTAATTGTAAAAGCGTGAACTTGTTTCACGGTAATCTCCCTTTGATGATTATCCTTTACACGGTGCCCATTTTCATGCAGGCAAGTATCATGCCTCATCAGAAGCGCATAGGCTATAATTATCAAAGACAGAAAGTGGTGAAAATTTAATGGCTTACAACCCTTACTTATACGCTTATGGTCAAAATCCATCCTATATCTACCCATATCCTTATCCATATTACCACCCGTATTACCATCCTTATCATGGTGGCTACGGCGGTCATTATGGGCATTATGGTCACGTTGGTGGTCACTATGGTCACGGTGGCGGGCACTATGGGCATGGTGGCGGGCACGGAGGTGGGCATGGTGGTGGACACGGTGCCGGACACGGTGGTGGGCACGGAAGATCCGGAAGTTATGACCTGCAGCACTCCAACTCAAAATAATTATTGTCTTTAATAAGGAGGAAGGGCTTCAAGCTCTTCTTCCTTATTCGTGTTTTTCCGCTAAACCACCGGTTCGACCGCACTTATTAGACCTAGCCGGGAGTTGTGTAGAGTATCATTCCCTAAACACCGTCCTTTCCCCAAATCTATGATCCAGATAACCTCGGAACTGATTCCCACAAAATTGGACACTTATCAGCCCTCACGTTCGTTTCATTAATTCATAAAATAATAAGCAATGAGAGGGCGGTGATGGAAATGGACGAAATCTTTTATGCTTGTAGAAACTGTCTTAATCGACGAGTTCGTGTTTATATGAGATCTGGGGAGATATTTGAAGGAACAGTAGTTAATGTTGATCCCGACTATTTATATCTGGACGGATCCTCTGCCTCGATTTCAAGTAAAAAAGTAAAAGTTAAAGGTTTTTTTAATCCTCTTATCACTACTCTTGTATTATTCGATCTATTAGCGATTGCCTTAATATGAATTGGAATGTATGATCTCGTCCCTCGCGCCGCACACCAAGCTGCAGCGAGGGTTTTTAATCATCAGTAATTTGAATTTAAATAAATATCAATACTACATATTGTTTTATGCATTTGGGCTTATCAAGAATGATGTAAGAAGCGGAAAAAATCAAGAATATGTTCATTGTGCTGCTCGGTATGCTATTTTTCCCGTTTTATGGTTCCCATATTCCGAATGGCTCACTTTGAAGTGGACCGACCTCTTTTTTGTCACGAACGAGGTTCGAATCCCCAAGACGTCTGCAACCCCACAAAGAATATGGTACAATATGTACTGACAAGAGCAAAAATCAAATTACTGGGGGCGAATACTTCTGGTTCTAGCAAGAAATGTGATTTATTATAACTTTCAGACAAAAATATCCTATAGAAATCCTAATAAATAAGGGTATAATTGCAATTATGTATTCTATACTAAAACTAATCTATAATAGTTGAATAGTTATATCTTAATAGACACAAAAATAGACACAAATTTTGGAGGTATAAAGACTTATGAACAAAAAGATTTCTTTAATCGCGGCAGTAACTTTAGCTTTATCTATTGTGAGTTCTACAGCAATGGCTGATACTTTGAAAACAACAACGGATTATAAGGATCTAACGAATGTAGATACATCTTTGAAGTCCAAGATCGATGCTCTTCTTGCTAAACAAATATTTGAAGGGGTATCGAGCGATAGCTTCGGTATCACGCAAAATATGACCAGAGCTCAATTCGCCAAGGTAGCTTCACTGATCTTCGACATTAAGGTAGATCCATCGATCCAGACTTCCAGTTTTTCTGATGTTCGCGCCAGCGATCCCGCCAATGGTTGGGCTATTCCTTACATCGAAGCCGCTAAAAAAGCGGGATTGATCGATGGAATGACCGACAGCACCTTCGCCCCTGGTGAAAATGTTACTGTTGGACAGTTAGATACGGTTCTTATAAAAGGTCTCGGTAAAAACGTCAATACGACATCGTCGCCATGGTATACGGATGCTGTCAGCCAAGCCACTTCATTAAATATACATCCCAATGGTAAAGACGGAAGCACATTAGCCTCACGTGCAGACCTAGTTGTTGCCGCATACGGTTCTTGGCAAGCCTTCACGACGGCAAAGCCGCAAGATCAGGAGCAAGGCCAAGCACAAGAGTCCAATGTAGCCATACTTTCCATCTTGGCGTCTGGTGAACGAGCCATCAACATTACACTGGATCGACCGGTCAACACGGACCTTGCGGTATGGACGCTTACTAAAGATGGTGCCACGCTTTCTAAGACCGTAACATGGTCTCTTGATAAAAAGTCTGCCACGTTAAATCTGCCATCTGATAGCACTCTTAACCCTGGATCCTACACGATAACTTTGGATGGTATCGGCCTTTCGGCCATTCGTACCGTATCCGGTACACTGACTATCGGTTCATCAACGACATCAGGTACGTTGAACTATGCGATTAATAGTTCATATGAATTAAGTAACGTAATTGACAGCGGACTTACAAGTGCTGCAACTGGTATATCCGGCTATACAACGAAAGCTGATGCCGAGAATCCATTGACCAGCAAATTTGCTAAAAAAGTCACAATGAATGTAACTAACTCATCAGGTGAACAAATAGCAGTACCCGGCATTATTCAGTCTATTACATCCTCCAATCCTTCCATAGTCAAGGCAGCTGTATCAACAGATCATCAAGGATATATTCTGGGTAACAAAGCTGGAACAGCTACTGTGAATGTGATTTACTCAACCCAGAACGGAGAGAACAAGACCGCTTCTATTACCGTGGTGGTCAAAACTGATACTGTGACAGCAGAAAAAATTGAAGCCAGAAAAACTTCATTTACTCAGAATGCTACGGTAACCAATGGAGTCTATTCCAGTTTGTTTAATGCTTATGAACAGATGGATTTAAAGATTACTGATAATTATGGTAATGAGTACGAGCAGGATGAGGCTCAAAGCTATAACTTTGCCTTAAACGCGTTTTTCAATACGGAGGGTGTTACCGGTAATCCAAGCAATGGAAATGTGGGTACCGTTACAGTCGACATGGCTGGAAATGTTCTAGTTACCGGAAATGTAAATCGTTTTACTTTGATTGCCAACCTGACTAATGGTAATAAAGCCTACGCGGACGTAGTAGTTCGCGGCAACTAAGTCATGTTTTCAAGTTGAATCCTCGCAAGCACAGAGAAGCCCTTGGCGCCAACAACGCCAAGGGCTTCTTTGTGCTTAGAGGAGGAGACCTTCTTTTCTTCCAGACTATCCTTGGCTTATTAAATATTTGTCCTTGATAACGCTCATATGATGAAGTTCATGACCGGCAAGGATGTAAGCCCAAGCCCTTGCAGAGGACTCACTGCCACTCACAATGCCTCTACGGGACCATGCTTCATCAGAAAGCCCTCGCAGCAAATTGAGCGTGGATCGACGTACCATCGTGTAATCTTCCAAGAGATCAGACAAAGGGCAAGTGTCAAAGGTGGCGCCGCTCATCAAGGTATCCTGATCATAAGCAGCTAGCGGCGTTTGGTCCCCTCTTGCAATTCGAAGCAGCCGATAGCTCATGATCCTTTCGTTATCCGTAATATGGCCCAGCACTTCTTTAAGTTTCCACTTTCCAGGTGCATATTGATAATTTGCCTGATCTTCCGTCAGGATTGATAATACATCAGTTGTATGCTTAAGAGATTGGGCTAAAATATTACGGATATCTCCTTCTGGTACCCATCTCACATACCTCTCAAAATATGCGTCATACTCATCTATAGAAGGCCGAATGGACATGATTGAATCCTCTCCTTTTGTTATCATAGCTTTTTCATACAATTAACGACTACACGATATCTAACGGAACTTTCCGCGTCGGCTTTGGAAAGGCCGTATCCAGCTTCCTTAAGTCCTCTTCCGTTAGTTGGATGCTCGCTGCTTTAGCGTTCTGTGTGACATGCACTTCGGAGGAGGCTTTAGGTATCGCTATCACGTTGCCGCTTCGAATACACCAAGCCAGAAGCAGCTGAAATGGATTAACCTGATGACGTTCAGCAATCTCTTTAACCGTTGGATGCCCAATCAAACCGTTTCTTAAGGAGCCTGCCTGCGCGAGTGGACAGTAGGCCATGATCGGCATGGCGTGTTCCTCCTGCCAAGGAAGCAGATCATATTCGATCCCCCTTGAGCCCAGATGATACAGCACCTGATTGGTCACACAATGAGTACCCTTGGTTAGACGCGTCAGCTCTTTCATATCTGCCGTATCCAGGTTGGACACCCCCCAGCGCAATATTTTGCCGGCTTCAACCAATTTCTCCATGCCTTCAATCGTTTCACTAAAAGGAACACTGCCCCTCCAATGCAGCAGATAAAGATCCAGACGATCCGTTTGCAATCGCCGTAAGCTGTTGTCACAGCTTTGAACGATAAGGTTCAAGCCTGCATGATGTGGATACACCTTGGATACGACAAATACACGATCCCTCATTCCTTTAATAGCTTCCCCTACAAGCAGCTCTGACTTTCCATCACCATACATTTCAGCTGTGTCGATCAGATTCATACCCTGCTCTACACCGCACTGCAAAGCTCGAATTTCCGTACTTTTATTTGACGGGTTATCCCCAATAAACCATGTGCCCTGCCCAATTCTCGGAATGATGGTTCCATCACCAAGAGTAACTCCAGCTAACTTATTGTTTGCAATCATTGTATAACCTCCGAATCATAGTATGGGTGCACAATTAGCTAGACTGCCATCGCAATTTCAAAAGATAAGCAAGAACCTCTGCTGCAGGATTGTTCTAGCCAGATGCGACCATTCAGCTCCGTTTCATGCAGCAAAGCTACGTCTTTATCACGGTATTGATAGTAATTATTTTGTATAATGCGACTCTAGCCTGCGTCCTGTATACCAAATCAACGCAAAGACGAGCAAGATCACAACCATTTTCCAAGGCTGCTTGAATAAATTCCCTATGTCATGTCCTGCCACAGATACGATCATAATCATTACGGCTTTCCCCATGGCTGTCGCTATCAGAAATACAAGCCTCGGCAGCTTTGATATCCCCGCAACAATATTCACGAAGGCTGAAGGAGTAAAGGGGAAGCAGGCCAAAACAAAAATCGGTGTAAACCCATGCTGCTCCAGCCATGCAATAAATGTGCCTGCTTTGGGATACTTCCGTTCAATAAAATTACGGAATCGAACTCCAAACCTGCGAAAAAATAAAAAGACACAAACCGCGCCACTAACAACACCGATCCATGACAATAAAGCACCTTCCCACAATCCGTAAGCATTCACATTGGCGATGATTATCGCAATTAGCGGCAGAACCGGAATTAAAGATTCTATGAAGGGTGCAAGAATCCCAGGCACTGGCCCCAAAGCTTCGTAACGATTTAAGTAATGTTCCACATCTTCCCAGGTTAACCCGGCTAGTTGGTCTATCCAGCTCATGTTGCCTTATCCCCTCTTCTATCTGGTCTCGACATTTTGCACAATGCTCTCTATAAAGTATACTAAAATAGTTGGACGGCCATTACAAGCACTTGATTTCAAGCAGCTATCAAAATTAGAGGTGATTTAAAAATGAACATACTTGTGATGACCGCAGTTGAAGTTGAAAGAGCTGCGGTATTGCGTGGACTTCATGATTGTTCTAGATTTCATGTTGGCATTGCTGGTGTGGGAGCCGCATCGGCAGCCGCTCGAACTGCAGCCTTATTAGCTGCTGCAAAATACGATCTGGTCATAAGTGCCGGTATTGCTGGCGGCTTTATAGGTGCAGCAGAGATAGGATCGCTCGTCTTGGCTGATGAGATCATCGCCGCAGATCTAGGCGCTGAATCTGTAGACGGATTTCTAAGTCTGGATGAGCTTGGATTTGGATCTTCTCACATACAAGTGGATAGAGAATGGCAGAACCGGATAGCTGAAGCACTTCAGGGCGCAGGGCTTACCGTTCGGACAGGCCCTATTCTTACGGTAACTACAGTGACAGGTTCAGCTGCAACCGCATCTGCGCTTGCTAAGCGTATTCCAGGAGCGGCTGCCGAAGCCATGGAGGGCTATGGTGTTGCTATTGCAGCTCAATATGGTGGAATTCCTTTTCTTGAGCTCCGCTCAATTTCCAATCCTGTTGGTCCACGGGACCGCAGCGCCTGGCGAATCCAGGATGCTTTACAAGCCTTAGAATCTGCCAGTAGTGTATTAATGGAGGTATTAAAATGAAAATTGCTTTTTCACCTTGTCCCAATGACACCTTTATATTCCACGCTTGGGTACACGGCCTTATACCAGGAGCTCCTGAGCTTGATGTGATGTACGCAGATATTGACATAACGAATGGGCTAGCGGCTCATGGTGGAGGTCCGGAGGTTATGAAAATCTCCTATGCGGCGCTACCGTGGGCATTATCCGAATATGCTTTACTCCCATGCGGTGGAGCACTAGGCAGAGGCTGCGGCCCGCTCGTTTTAAGCGCAGGCGGAGTGAACGTAATCAATGATCCTGCAGCTTTGAAAGGTCGTAAAGTTGCAGTACCGAGTGAACGTTCCACAGCCTACCTGCTGTTCCGCCTTTGGGCTGCCAAGCATGTACCTGGTGGTGTGGGTGAGATCGTGATCCTGCCCTTTCATGAGATAATGCCGGCAGTTCGGGATGGCTTGGTTGATGCCGGGCTTGTCATCCATGAGGCGAGGTTCACTTATCCATCTTACGGATTGAACCTGATGGTCGATCTAGGCAGCTGGTGGGAAGAAGATACAAGCTTACCTATCCCGCTTGGGGCGATCATAGCGCATCGATCATTGGATTTGGCTGCCATCAGTAAGTGGATTCGAGCTTCTGTGGCGTATGCTTGGGCACATCCGGAGGTATCCCGCGACTACATATTAAGCCATTCCCAAGAGCTTGCCCCAGAAGTAGCACAAGCCCACATTGATTTATATGTGAATGAATTCAGTGCAAATTTGGGTGATGATGGATATGGTGCCATTACCGCACTACTCAAGCGCGCTGCGGAAGTAGGTTTGGTGCCACAGATGGATTGGGACACTTTGCAATTATATAAAGATATCTAATTGCTCTCATTGGATCCCGCTTATGATATCAACGTTATCTATATGGACATAACAAAGGCTGCCAGCGATTATGCATGGCAGCCTTTGTTATGTATCTTCCTGTTTGATCAGGCGATTAATTATTGTTAAAAACCTCGGTCAATACAGGTACGATTTGCGATTTACGTGAAACAACACCTTTTAGAACGGCTTTATTATCGATCAACTTCACATTGTAGGCTTGCTCAACCGCTAGAGTGGAACCGCCTAATGCCAATGCTACGGAATCGTTGTTTAAAATATCAGTAACAACGAATACAAACAAGTCCAAGCCCTTATCAGCAATAATTGTGTTAAGAGCTGCTTCCAGCTCAGGCTGACGAACTAGAATATCGTTCGTATCCACCGCATTAACTTGTGCAATTTCCACCTTGCTGGAGCCCATTTGGAATTCCTTGGCATCGAGGGATATCAATTCAGCAATCGTTTTGCCGCTCAGATCTGCTCCTGCCTTCAACAGGTCCAAACCATAGCTTTCTAGATTGATACCAGCGATTTCCGCCAACTCACGTGCTGCAGCTACATCCTGCTCCGTGCAAGTTGGCGATTTCAACAGCAATGTATCAGAAATAATAGCAGATACCATAAGTCCGGCAATTTCCTTGCGAATTTGCACGTTGTGTTCTTTAAACATCTTATTCAATATTGTAGCTGTGCAGCCTACAGGCTCGGCACGATAGTACAAAGGATGACTCGTTTCAAAGTTAGCGATACGGTGATGATCGATAACCTCAAGTACACGAACCTTATCAATATCGTTGGCACTTTGCTGACGCTCATTATGATCGACTAGAATCACGGTCTCCGCTTCATTTGCTACGGTTTCAACCAAGCGCGGCTCTTTAACTTGAAAATGATCCAACGCGAATTGCGTTTCCCCACTGATCGTTCCTAACCGCACAGGTTCAACGTCAAAACCAAGATTTGTTTTTAAATCCGCATAAGCAATTGCCGAGCAAATCGTGTCTGTATCAGGGTTTTTGTGTCCGAAAATAAGTGTTTTTGCCATCATCTTACTCCTTAGTTAAATTAATTTTTCATTTAAGTATACCTTTATATACGTTTCATTCCAATAGTTTTACAGAGAATAGTTTAAACGTTCTTATATCCGTCAATAATCATCTCGAGTGCTCCGGTTTCGGCATCCATGATAAAACCGTGTACCGGAATTTGAGCTGGAATCAGTGGATGATTACGAATAATTTTGACGCTATGAGCGACACCTTCCTCCGGGCTGCTAAAACCTCTCAAAAAGCGTTCCATGCGTATTCCCGAGTTTTCCAATGTCGAGAGAACGGCGTCGGTAATTCCACCAGCACGAAATTTTTCGACCATCTTGTCAGTATCCAAATTGGTCATACCGCAATTGGTATGTCCGATGACTAAGACTTCCTGGGCTCCCATTTCATAAATAGCAATGAGAATACTGCGCATTGCACTTCCAAAGGGCTGCGTAAGGATTGCACCGGCATTTTTGATGATTTTGGCATCGCCATTACGAAGATTCAGGGCCTTAGGCAGTAATTCTACAAGACGCGTATCCATGCAGGTCAAAATCGCTATCTTTTTATCAGGATATTTGTCCGTCAAATACGCTTCATACTGCTTCTCTTCAACAAACTGCTTATTAAATTCCAAAAAGTTCGAAACTATCGTCATATGCTCTCTCTTCTCCTTCAATCCGATTATATACTTGCGTTTCTGACTACATTGGCCATCATGGCTGCATTGGGATATTCAACCTGTTCATACTGCTGGACGACTCGCTCAATATCCACGGGTACTCGTACAATTGAAGTTTGAACAACTCCCTCTGTGATTTCGACCGTAGCATAGGAGGCCATCGTCAGCTTGTCAAAGGGCAGTCCCACACTGCCGGTATTGATAATTATTTTACCATTTAAGTAACGAATATATGGCTTATGGATGTGAGCATAGACATAAATTTGCGAGCTTGCTTCCAGCATTAACTTGGATTCTACCAGCGTATCTTCCGCACCTGGAAGAACGATGTCAAATAGACTATCCGGTGTCGCATGGAAGGCTGCAATGGTAATTCCCTCTAACGTCACCTTCAGCTCTGACGGCAATTGGTTTAAATATTCGATATCGGCAGCCGCAAGCTGAGATACGGTCCAATCCCGTTCCCGATTCATCATCTCTATGGCTTTAGCGGGCACCTCTCCTTCCCGAACGCCGCGGACAACCCATTCATCTGCATTTCCTTTAATGACCTCTGTATTTAGGGAACGGATTAAATCCAGTGACCGCTTGGGTTCTGGGCCACGATAACAGAGATCTCCCAGTACATAAATGCGCTCAATATTTTTCTTGCGAATATCAGCTAATACACAATCCAGTGCAAGGCAATTGCCATGAATGTCTGCAATAAAAGCAATTTTCATTTTAGTTCCCTCCTTTCTCTTTCTGTTAAGCTCCTGTCCCTATGCAGCCAGCTCAGTATGATCACAGCATTCATCTTACGAGAATGATTTATCGTATTGATCATGATATCGGCTTGCTTCGGCTGCTCATAAACATCTGAAATTTCTGTGAAATGTTCAATTTAATGCTGACGAGCCTTCACATATAGCCCTTTCGGATCTCTGCGTTCACATTCATCAAGCGGACAATCGACATAAATCTCCACGAAATGTTGGAGTTCCTTGCGAGCATATCGCCTCATTTCATGATAAGGGCTAATCGTCGATACGACAACTGTAATTCCATTGCGTGCGAGCAGCTTGGCAACATAAACGAAACGATGAATAGTAGCCACATTGCTTGAGCTTATCTGCTATTTATGTTACCTGCTGACCTGCCCCAAATCAAATTGTGCTCTCTGACCTTCATCTCCTACAATTGTTCAATAATATCGCTAGCTATTATAGAAGCGATATACGCTCTACTGCTTGCCGCCCTATCTCCGGCTGAACCATGCAAATAGACACCGAGCGCAGCAGATTGTGTCGCTGACAAGCCTTGAGCAAGCAGTCCGGCTATGATTCCTGCCAGCACATCACCCGTACCTCCGGTAGCCATTCCTGCGTTCCCGGTAGTATTTATGTAAACCTCTCCTTCTGGAGTAGCGATGACGGTACGGGCACCTTTAAGCACTAAAGTAACACCAAATTTCCAGGCAAAGGATCGGGCTGTTTCAATTCGGTCTCCTTGAATATCTGCAATCGTTTTACCACATAGACGAGCCATTTCACCGGGATGTGGTGTTAAAATCACAGAAGCCGTACGTCGCGGCAACGCGTCCATTCCGATAGAGGAACCGAGCATATTTAAAGCATCTGCATCCAAAACAAGCGGGCAAGTCGTTTTTTCCCAGATATCCTGCAGCCAATGCGTATCATTGTCAAAACGTCCAATACCCGGACCGAACACCAGTGCGGCTTTGTTTGCTGCCAGCTCGAGGATCGATTTTGTTGAAATCTTACCCCAATCTCCACGGCCTTCATCAGCAATACCCCGCATCATAATCTCTGGAAGTTGTCCCAGCATCCCATCAAGCAGACTGTCCGGCAGCGCCCAGGTTACCAAGCCACTGCCAGCTCGTAGAGCAGCTTTGGCACACAGTAAGCCTGCACCACTCATGGAACGACTTCCTGCCGCGACAAGCACATGTCCGAAGGTACCTTTATTGGAATTGGAAGGACGGCGTCTATAGCTGCTCAGACCCAAAGTATCCGATAGCAGCGGCTCTTCGATAAGGAAGGTACGTACCTTCAATTGTTCTGCTGCAGCGCGTGGGATACCGATAGATCGAACAATCACTCGCCCCGCTTGCTCCACTCCCGGTTCCTGCTCCAACCCCCGTTTGGTGAAGGCTAACGCTATTGTGCAGGTGGCACGAATACATGCTTCATGCACATACCCTGTATTTGGATCCAGACCGCTAGGAATATCGACAGCATAGATAGGAAGTCCGCTATCATTGGCCTCTAGAATAAGTCTGGCAACTCCTTCTTTCGGAGCTCCGCGACTTCCAGTACCCAAAAGTGCATCAATAATCAAATCATAGCAGTTCCACTGAACAGTTATTTCTGTATAACAAGTGGAAGGAATCAGCAAATGATGGACAATATCTCTTTGCACAGACGCTTCATTCACAAATCCTGCTGGATCTACTGCATAAATGATCCCTACCTCATGACCTGCTTCTTGCAAGTGCCTCGCGGCGACAAGTCCATCCGCTCCGTTGTTTCCTTTGCCAACCAGAACGGCAATACGTAGATGCCTCTCACCGGCATAGCGCAATACTTCATCAGCAACCGCTCTTCCTGCATTTTCCATCAGCACCATAGCCGGGATTCCGATTTGTTCTATCGTATATTGATCAATGGCTCTCATTTCCTGCGAATTGACGACATACATGACTGAAGCCCCCTATGTGTAATTTCAATCTTGGTAATAGGTCAGTACAGAGCTCTCACTAATAAAAGTGCCTGTGCTGGTTCCCTCAAAAATTTCTCTCATCGAGCCAGGTTTATCGAAATTAAACACATGAATCGGTAATTGAAAATCACGCGCTAAAATAAAAGCAGATTGATCCATCACTCGCAAATCATTCGTAATCACGTCATTGTAATGCAAAGACTTGTACTTCTGCGCATCCAGATGCAGCTTAGGATCCTGGTTGTACACACCATCGACGCCCTGCTTGGCAACTAGTATCGCTTCACAGCTCACTTCAATCGCTCTTTGTACAGAGGGATAATCAGTCGTAACATAAGGCTGTCCATTACCGCCTGCAAAAATTACAATAAAACCCTTTTCCAAATGGTGAATGGCTTTCAACCGGATATAAGGCTCGGCTACAGAGGTTACCGGAATCGCTGCCATCACTCTAACTTCCGAGTTGGTTTTAGCTTTGAGAACGCCTCTAAGCATCAGACTGTTAATCACGGTTGCCAAAGTGCCGATATTGTCAGCCTCAGCCCGTTCAATACCCCAATTTTCACCCATATTTCCTCGAAATATATTACCCCCGCCAATCACGAGGCAAACTTCGACCCCCATGCTCAATACAGTCATAATTTCATTGGCTATATGCTCAAGCCTTTCAGGATCAAAACCAAACTCACTCTTCCCGGCTACCGCACCACCGCTAAGCTTAATCAAAACTCTTTTATATTTCACTGACCCTACACCTCCAATAAATTTTCATACTGATTAGGCGACTGCTTATTGATTAGGCCATACAAAAATAAAAGACACTCAAGCAATAAATGCCTGTAGTGTCTCAAATGGAATATAAAAGGTAATGGGAAGGAATGGGAATATAACTAGCATTGCTACTAACGAATGTTCCCGATATGGCTTCACATGGCTGTTCATAGTCCTCCCCACCTTTCCTGCTGAACGAATTGGTTTATTATTTATTGTAATTTGAAGCTTACCAAACGTCAAATTTTGCGTAACGATTAGGATATCAACACTTCCTTCATGATGTCAGTCTCTTGTTTATGTAATTCAATTTTGAGATATGATAATCCCCATGGTATGATTAATGCGTATACATGAACCATATGTTCAAAATAGCTTAATGAGGGGACAATGATGATAGGTCTAAATTTGGTCATGATTTTAGTATTACTATTAGCAACAGCTTTCTTTGTTGCCGCAGAATTCGCCTTTCTCAAAATCCGCCCGAGCCGAGTCGATCAGCTTATTTCCGAAGGAAATAAAAAGGCTGTATCCGTTAAACGTGTCATTACGAATCTGGATGGGTATTTATCCGCCTGCCAGCTTGGTATCACCATTACCGCACTCGGTCTCGGTTGGCTCGGTGAACCTACCGTAGAGTTGATTTTACATCCATTTATTGGACCCATCGGCTTGCCTTCACAGGTTGAAGCCACTCTTTCCTTCTTGATAGCCTTTGGTCTTGTTACGTATTTTCATGTCGTGCTGGGAGAACTGGCTCCCAAATCGATAGCCATCCAAAAAGCGGAAGCTATCAGTATTATGCTGGCAGCACCGATGATCGGGTTTTACAAAATTATGTATCCGTTTATATGGCTGCTGAATGGCTCGGCTACACAATTTATCAGACTGTTCGGCATGAGACCTGCGAATGAGCATGACGAGGCCCACTCCGAGGAAGAGCTGCGGATTATTTTGAGCGAAAGTCTGGAAAGCGGAGAAATTAATCAAACCGAATACGGTTACGTGAGCAAGATCTTTGAGTTTGATGAGCTGAAAGCTAGAGAAATCATGGTCCCCCGTACCGAAATGGTCTGCTTATTCTTGAATAACACCTTGGAAGACAATATGACCATCATTAAAGAAGAGCAATACACCCGATTCCCGGTCGCCGGTGAAAGCAAGGATGATATTATCGGGATGATTAATACGAAGCAATTTTTCTTGAAATATATCGATAACCCTCAAATCAACCTGCTTGATCTGATCAATCCGGTTGTGTCTGTTCCTGAATCCATGCCTGTCAAATCTTTGCTTAAAGAAATGCAGAAGCAAAATGCTCACATCGTCATGCTTCTCGACGAATACGGCGGGACTGCAGGTATGATTACTATTGAAGATGTACTCGAGGAAATTGTCGGAGAAATCCGCGATGAATTCGATTCGGAGGAACGGCCAGAAATAGAACGCATGGGAGATCAGCGTATTATTGTTGATGGCAAAGTACCTATAGGAGATATCAATGACATTTTCGGCAGTGATTTGGATCAAAGCGAGTTGGATACCATCGGAGGCTGGTTATATGCCAAGCATCCCCTTTTAAGAGAAGGCATGGAGTGGGAATTTGACGTACTGCACTTCAAGATTTTGAAAAAAGATGGCCTGAGCTTTCGCAAAATCGAAATCAAACCGCTAGGCAAAAAAGCACCGATTTCTGTTGATCAAACATTAATATGAATGGAATCATTAACATCAATACCGGACGTCCTGCAAAAAGAGCCATTTCTCGTTTGAGAAATGGCTCTTTTAATTGGGCAGGTACCCTATTCTGTTAATCTAAGGCAGCATATATAACAAAATCATAAAGAAATGCAGAATCGATCCCCCGAGCACAAACAGATGCCATACTGCATGATGATAAGGAAAACTTCTCCACACATAAAATATCGTACCGAGCGTATACAACAGACCACCAATAACAAGTAAGGTCATACCTGTTGAGGGAAGTGCCGCAGACATCGGATTCCAGAGGAACACAACAATCCATCCCATTGCAATGTAAATTAAGGTGGAGGTAAACAGGAACTTTTTCGTAAAGAAGGCTTTAAATACGACCCCGGCAGCGGCGATGGTCCATATCATAATTAACAGTGCCCAGCCAAGAGTCCCATGAATGACGGTTAGCAATATCGGCGTGTATGTCCCGGCAATGAATACATAAATAAAGGAATGATCCAGCACCTCAAATACATCCTTGGCTTTGCCTGCCGGAAGACTGTGAAGCATGGTCGATGCCACATACAACAGCAGCATGCTTACGCCATATATCGTAAAGCTGGTTACATGCCAGGCTGTCCCCTTCGAAGCAGCAAACACAATCAATACTACAAGTCCAATCAAGCTAAGAACACTTCCGACTCCATGTGTTACGGCATTGGCAATTTCTTCCCTTTTGCTATACGTATGCGTCAGTGCCATCTATTGATTGCCCCTTTCATCCTAATATCGGATCCAGTTGAACCGCAGCCTGCTTGCCGCTTATCTGAATGCCTGATTGCTTGCGTCCAATTAGCTTTAGATCTTGGAGCAGGCTTTCCAGCAGCGCCTTGGCCACTGGCCCTTCCTTACCTTGAATACGGACGACCAGCAGCACTGCATCACCAGATTTAAGGATACGCTCCGCCTGTTGTTTTTTTGTATCATAATCATGCGCTTCAATATGCGGAGTTAAACGGATTTCCTTCACTTTGGGAGCTTGCTCCCGTTTACGCTGCTGCTGCGCTTCTTCCTTGGCTTTACCCGCACCTATCAGCTTACAAGGCGGCGGACTGCTCATCATGGAAGTGCATATCAGGTCTACTTTTAGCTTCTTGGCGAGCGTCAACGCCTGCGAGGTTAGCATCACTCCCAGGTCCTCACCATCGATTCCGGTTAGCTGAACCTCGGAAGCTTTTATCTTTTCATTCATGATCATTAGGCAACCACCTGAACTTTCGTTATAATGATTAAGAATATCAAATAGAAAGGAGCTTATCCATGAGTCAAAAAGAACTGGAAGAGCAGCTCATCCGCAATTACCAGCGCGACGAATCGTTGATGGTTCACATCTTTGCCCAATGGTGTGTGAATCATGACCTCGACCCTGCTGATCTGTACAAACGCGCTTACCCACAGCAAGGAGAAAATCCATTGTTGCAGCAAGTTCAAGATCTGATCGTGCCAAAGGAAGAAGCCGGTGATATTCCCGACGAAACCTTGCTAGGGGTCTTAACGTTGTTCGGTAATGAAGAGCTTGCTTTTATTGTAACTGAAGAAATAGCAAAACGCGACCAATGACCACAGCTGTCTCTTCCATAATTATTACCGGTGCAGCTTGCGATATTCATGGGGAGTCAGTTTCGTAAGCTTCTTAAACATTCGGCCAAAATGCGCAATATTCTCAAAGCCGACACTATCGGCGATATCAATAATTTTACGCGCAGATTCACGCAGCAGTAATTGTGCCTCACGAATTCGTGTCATATTGACATATTCGATAAAGGTGAAGCCGGTTATTTCTTTAAACGTACGGCTCATATAATACGGACTCATGTAAAATTGCTCCGACATGCCTGAAAGCGTCATCGGTTGAGCATAGTGCTTATTAATGTACTGAACGATCTCCGAGATTTTGCGATGCAAGGGGCTTGCATGCTCGAATGGTGCTGCTTCATTGCGTTCTGCATATCGACTGGAGAACAGGAGCAGCTCAACCAACAGCAATTTGATGTAAGTCTCGAAGCCGGTCGCTTTCTCCTTAAGTTCCTTGTCCAGCTTGTCCATCACCGTGCGCGTAAATAACTGATCCTGCAGCTTCAAGCTGAGCACATGTGCGGGCTGCTCAAACACATTGAATAATGAAGGATGATATAAGGATTGATCCTTATCGATAAATTTATCGCTAAA
This sequence comes from Paenibacillus sp. 1_12, assembly GCF_900114475.1. Lineage (GTDB taxonomy): Bacteria > Bacillota > Bacilli > Paenibacillales > NBRC-103111 > Paenibacillus_S. The sequence goes on from NZ_FOTE01000006.1 coordinate 26,800, forward strand.
ATTGATCACAATTCGCTCATGCCCCGGTTCTCCGACATCTGAGGTTTTGTGAACGTCGTACTTATTAATAAAAACCAGATCGCCCGGACCGATCAAGTAAGAACGGTCCTTAATGAAATAGGTCCGATGTCCGGAAAGCAAATAATAGATTTCATAGGTGCTATGGAAATGGTTATTTCGTTCAAATAGCTCTGTCCGCTTAATATGCTGCATATAAAAATCGCCTTCCTCTGACCCATAGGTAAGGGAAACCGTTTCGCTCATCTAGCTTCACCGCTTTCTATCCTGCTGCTAACTCGTCTATTGTAACAGAAAGAACGGTTCGATCATAGCAAGATATGCATACTAGGAGATAAAACAGACAAAATAGGTAAAGATTATAAACTGATTTTGCGTTATGATCGAGGTACTCAATTATTGAAGGAGGCTCTATTCATGAGCACATATCAACCTATTGTCGAAGCTCTGCAAAAAGGCAGTGTAGAAGGCATCGAAATACCTACTAATTTTAAAGTGTATCCGCATTCATTTTCCGAATCAGGTGCCGTTAAAATTGTTTTAGTTAAAAATGTAGACACCAAATATTTGGTTTCCGTTGGTTCCGGTCCTCTATTCGACGAGCTGCAAGGCGAAGTTGAAGGCAGCGCCAAAATCAGTCCGTTAACCCATGAGAACCGTCTCGTATTGAACAAATTTTTTGACTATACAGTTCCGCGCGCATTCGGTACGCAAGTTGCAACAATTGGTCTAGGTGACCGTCTCGGTATCGCTTCCCCAGGACATATCAAAACCGTTAAAGGCCATGATATTCGTCCAATTCTTGCTCAACAAAGTATCCGTGAGTTGAATCTGACTGGTCGGGATTACAAACAAGTTGTCGATGCGGCATGCTTCGCTGTATTCCAAGAAGGCTACAAAGATGGCTTTGGTGCTGATGGCGATCACTTGAAAGTTGAAGCAGATATTGAATTGGCGCTTGGTCTTGGCTTTACGATGCTGACACTGGATTGCTCCGAATATATCGATAACTCTATCGAAGGCTTGTCTGCTGACGAGCAAGCGGACAAGTATGCCCAGCTTCCAGAAGCAACCCGTAACCATTATGAGAACCGTTACCTGGATCAAAGCTTTCAAGTAGCCGGATCTTCGGTTACTTTTGACAAAGCAACCTTGATCAAGAACGTATTGATCTACGGTCCAGCCGTTGATTTTATGGAGCATATTTACAACACCTACATTAAAAATGCCGGTCGGGAAATCGATTTTGAAATTTCCATTGATGAAACTGCGACACCTACAGATCCAGAATCTCACTTTCTGGTTGCCAAGGAACTGTATGCACGCGGCTTAACAATTTACAGCATGGCGCCGCGCTTTATCGGTGAATTCCAAAAAGGTATCGACTATATCGGCGATATCGCTAAATTCGAAGAAGAACTGATCATTCATGCTGGAATTGCTGATGATTTTGGCTACAAGCTGAGTATTCACTCAGGCAGCGACAAGTTCAGCGTATTCCCTCTGATTGGCAAACATACTAAAGGACGCTTCCATATTAAAACTGCCGGAACGAATTGGCTCGAAGCTGTCAGAACGGTAGCGAAAGTGAAGCCGGACCTGTATCGCAAAATGCACCAATATGCTTTGGATCATTTTGAAGAAGCGACCGTTTATTACCATGTTACAACCGATCTAAGCAAAATTGTTCCATTGGATCAAGTAGCTGATGCTGATTTGGCTGATGTGTATATGAATGAGAACAATGCGCGTCAAGTCATTCATATTACTTACGGAATTTTGCTGCAAGCCAAGGATGCACAAGGAAACTCCTTGTTCAAAGACGAGTTCTTCAGCACATTGAATGAACAAGAAGACGCTTTTGAACAATCATTAATCTCCCACATTGGCAAGCATTTGGAATTGTTAGGTAAATAGTTAACTTTCTATACGTATGTTTAGAATTCTGGTGAAACCTATATTATAAACAAGGCGGTGTACAGGCTCATGAAGAAATTTTTAGATGAAAACTTTTTGCTAACGAATGAAACGGCCGTTCGCTTGTATCACGATTATGCAAAAAAACAGCCGATTATCGATTACCATTGTCATTTAAGCCCACAAGAAATTTATGAGAACAAAACATTCAAGAACTTAACCGAAGCTTGGTTATATGGCGATCATTACAAGTGGAAAGCGATGCGCGCGAATGGAGCGACGGAAAACCTGGTAACAGGCGGTGAAGGAACGAGCGATTACGATCGTTTTCTGGAATGGGCCAAAACTGTTCCTATGACGATCGGCAACCCGCTTTATCATTGGTCACACCTGGAGCTTCAGCGTTTCTTCGGTGTCTACGATCTGATTAACGAAAAGAATGCGCCTGCGATCTGGGAAACGGTTAATGCTCAATTGAACGGCGAAGGTTTCGGAGCCAGAGATTTGATCAAAAAATCCGATGTTAGAGTCATCTGCACTACTGATGATCCTACCGATTCCTTGGAGTATCATATCAAAATCAAAGAATTGAGCGATTTTGACGTTGCTGTCCTCCCTTCCTTCCGTCCGGATAAAGGACTGGAAATTAACCGACCTACTTTCGTACCTTGGGTACAGAAGCTGGCAGAAGTTGCTGGGCAAGCGATTGGTAACTACGATCAGCTCTTATCCGCACTGGAATCCCGTGTTCGTTTCTTCGACTCCATCGGCGGACGCGTTTCCGACCATGCTTTGGATTATGTAGCCTATGCGGAAACGACCAAGGAGCAAGCGGCGGCGATATTTGCCAAAGCGCTTCAAGGTAATGCCGTAAGTCTGGAAGAAGAAAAACAGTACAAAACGTACACGCTCGTCTTTTTAGGCAAGCTTTACTCTGAGCTTGGATGGGCGATGCAGTTCCATATTAATGCACACCGCAACAACAATGTGCGGATGTTCAATAAATTGGGTCCGGATACTGGCTTTGACTCGATCAATGACAGCTCACTGGCACAACCGATTGTTCGCTTGCTTGATGCATTGGATAGCGATGATGCCTTGCCAAGAACGATTCTGTATTCTTTGAATCCTAAAGATCATTATGTGTTGGGTTCTATTATCGGAAGCTTTCAAGGCGGAGGTATTCCAGGTAAAGTGCAGCTGGGAGCTGCATGGTGGTTCCTTGATACGAAGGACGGTATGCTTGAGCAAATGAAGGCATTAGCAAATCTGGGCTTGCTGAGCCGTTTTGTAGGGATGCTGACGGATTCGAGAAGCTTCCTGTCTTACACAAGACATGAATATTTCAGAAGAATTCTTTGCGATATGATCGGAAACTGGGTAGAAGATGGCGAAGCTCCGAATGATATAGAGCTGTTGTCCAGTATGATTGAAAATATTTGCTATAACAATGCTAACCAATACTTTGGTTTTGGCAAATAAATAAGCATATGGGTTGTGATCCTTGAGTATTGTAGTCGGGTACCGTACAGGCTGCAGCTCAAGCATCATACGAATAAGACGGTTGGGATATCCCAACCGTCTTATTTGTGCTTAATAGACCTCATTACGACTTTTGTCTACAGCCACCCAAATGATCTCAGGGTTCGCAGCCGCTCCACGGTCAGATGCCCTCTCCATTCCAATTCTCCAGCTGCACTTACAGCAGGCCAGCTTATCGGCCAACCTCCATCAGGCTGCTGCTGGCTAACCAAATAGGATATATGCTGTTCTATATCTTGATCCGAAACCATTTGTGCTGCATAGCTCTCATGGGATGGCGCCCAATCCAATACTTTGTGAACGTAGCCGTCCGCTTTTGGATCCCGTTCTATAATGTCCGGCTGCGTTAGCCATTTTTGAATAGACAGTAAATAAGCAGCTGCCCGTTCCCGCTCAGGGGTATGCTGCAAGAATGAGATCCACTGCACCCCGTCATGGTAACCAGCAGGCAAGCCCTTCTCCATTTCATTCCAGACATAAGCTACCGCGCTCTGAAACCAGTTCTCTTCCAAAAAATCAGTCAATGTTCGCTGCTTATAGAGCAGTCCCAGAATACGCCCTGTTGGATTCATATTGGCTTGACTGTCCTGATCCGTATTCCACCAAGGTGCGTGAGGATAATCGTTAATACTGCAAAATGCCAGCGGTACCCCCCCTGAATGTATCGTATGAGCTTGTAAAAATCGTATTATACCTTTCAGTATGGAGTAATCGAAGTATTCGATCTCATCCATAAGGATCAGCGCCGATTCGGTTGGTACAGGCTGACTGTAAGGGCTGCGTATATCCGGTTCAAGCCCTTGTCCAAAACCTCCATCCGGGTTCTGGTAGGGAGCCAGTGCTGCTATTACAGCTTCTTGGGAACCATTTTCAAAAAAATACTCAAACCGCCGCCGGTCCAATAATCGTCCGTTTTGATATATAAATAATTTAGCTTGAGCGAATAGCTCAGAGGGCACATGCATCGCTGACAGCTCCTTCTTTATGTAATTTTGATTTCATATTGTTGATATAATTGTTTGGCAAGCTGACCAATCTCCTGACGCAATATCTCAGGTTCCATAACCTCTGCATGCAAACCTATTGAAAAAAAGAAGCGTATCGCCCATTCCCATTCAGATGCCGGACAAGGGAAATCAACCTCCCATACATCATCGCTAATCCATCGCACCAGCTCGCCGATATGGGCATCCTGCTCTACGGCCAGCATCCCTTTGTAAGTAAGCCTGGCCACAACTCTTATCGGATTGTTGCCTTCAGGGACAGCATTTCGCTCAGATATGGGATCTTGATCTTGCTGCTGTAGCTCGGGAGCTTCTGTTTCCCTGATTCTGTCAAAACGATCCACCCGAAATAAACGATACTCCTGATGAGTTAACGAATACGCCTCACAATACCAGAAACCATTGGCAGCATATATCCGCTTGGGTAAAATGTGCAGCCAGCGCTGGTGGTTCGCAGAACGATAATAAACTTCCAGCCATTTGGATTCCGACATCAAAGCCAATAGCGATGTTAGATGTGGTGTTTTAAAGCTCCGTGCAGGCACATCCATCTCAAGCTTCTCAAGAACAGGTTCGATCTGCTTGAGGGTAGTCTCGGGTATCAATGCCCGAATCTTGTCCATAATGGTAAATCGCGCTTGGTTAAAGGGTGTATCCGCCATTCGGATCATTGCTTTTAGCGCAAAAAGTACGGTTAAAGCTTCCTGCGTGTCCATTTGCAGAGGAGGCAGCTGAAACCCTTCCATAAGACGAAAACCGCCCTTAGGCCCTGCCACTGCATACAGCGGAACTCCCATCTCGGCTAAAGCCTGCATATCTCTTAAAATGGTTCTTTTTGAGATTTCAAATTTATCTGCTAACGATTGTGCCGTTTCATGTCGCTGCTGCAGTGCGATCAGAATGGCTATCAACCTATCTACTCTTCTCAACGCGGTTTCCTCCTTAAGCATCGTTACCCGTGAGAAGTACAGTGAATTTGTCTGAGATGCGGTCAAGCGCTCCTAATCTCTTCGCTGCACATCCAGCATACCATTCGATTGGTGACATCAAGTATGTCATCATTAGAATGCGACCAAACAAAAAATAGCCGTGGCACGATGGCTCACAGGCTATCTCCTTCTCATAATCCGTCTGTACCCATAATAATCAATCCACACGGCTAACAATACACCTACTGCATACCTTAGCAAATCCAGCTTCAGGAAACCTTGGCCCAATATTAAAGCTCCGACAAAGGTATGTCTGATCTCATTAATCCAAACTGCCTGATACAGCTGGCTAAATTCAATAGCAAAACAAAATAGAAGACTAATGGTAACCGCCAATAACAATGGCTTATCTATAAATAAAAATCGAAATCCAAAGTAAATCATACTTGCCCAGCATACATCTCCGGCATGCTCGACAATAAATGCAGGCAATGCCTCTGGAAATTGTCTGGAGCCCATTCCCAACAGAATCACGATCAGAATCGAGCTTATATAAAAAAATCTAGCCTTCATAAGAATTCAACTCGCTTATAATTAGTTACATCTCGATGACAACCCTGCCGCGAATGCGACCGTCTAAAATGTTCTCAACATATGTAGGTATTTCTGATAAACGGATCCTTCTGCTGCCTATTCGCTTCAAATTTCCGTTGAACTTTAAATCATCTGCAATTTGCTCCCACAATGGGTATCGCCGTTCAATAGGATAGTGAACGGAATCAATGCCAAGTAAATTCGCTCCCCGCAGTATAAAAGGATGCACTGTTGTTGGCAGATCGCCGCCTCCTGTCAAACCGCTTACAGCCACTGAGCCACCATATTGCAGAGATGCGAGAATATAAGCGAGCGAGCTTCCACCAACCGGATCTACAGCCGCAGCCCATGCCTGTTTCTCAAGTGGCCTGCGGGATGACGGGTTCAGTGCTTCACGGCTGATGATCTCATGCGCACCCAACATACGCAAGTAATCATGTTCCTCTGATTTGCCCGTTGACGCCGCTACCCGATAGCCGCGTGCAGCAAGTAAAGCGACTGCGAAGCTGCCGACACCACCTGTGGCACCCGTAACCAATACAGCACCACTCTGCGGGTTTAACCCATTATGCTCCAAGCGTTCAATCGATAACGCGGCTGTCAATCCGGCTGTCCCAATTACCATCGCTTCGTCCAGCTCCAATGCAGGAGGAAGCGGTACTATCCAATCAGCTGGTACACGAGCTATTGTACTAAAACCGCCGCTATGGGATACGCCCAGTCCAAATCCGGTAACGATCACCTTCTGATCTATCGAAAATCGTGAATCCATAGAAGAAACGACAGTGCCCGCAAGATCAATCCCTGGAATGTGCAGATAGCTGCGCACAACACCGCCATTCGGAATACATGCAAGACCATCCTTATAATTCAAGCTGGAATAGTGAACACGAATCACGACCTCGCCCTGCGAAAGCTCCTCCAACTTCATCTTTTGCAATCCAACCTTGAATTGATCTCCCTGCTTGTCTACTACCAGAGCATCAAAACTGTTAGTGTTCATAACGAACCTCCCGATAATGTTCACGTACAGGAACATGATATAATTGCTTGTTCACAACTGACAAGGCCTATGGCTAAGGCGTGCTTCTTGGATTACGATATGAACATACTCTTTCAAACTCAGGAGCTGCCTGCATTAAGGTATCCTTAATCTCCTGCTAGACTCTATCCTCGATCTGGCACTTTCTTTTGGGTGCGCTAGGTTTTCAAGGGGAAGGTATGGTAATTATATCATCTTTTAGCTCTATGTACGTTTGCAGCATTCATTTTGTTTCACAGCTTTACGATAACCATGTAAAAGACGCACTCCTTCTACCATCGAGTTTATCTCACAATTCGATGGTTAGTTTGGAGTACGTCTTTTTTCGTTACAGTGAATGAGGATCTTTCCGTCACTTATTGGCCAGCTGCAGCTGTGATGAAGCATCAAACTGATTTCCCACGGTTCAACCCTTTCTGCAGCAAACCCAGTAATGAATCCGCCAACAGAGCAAGCAGCGCAGCAGGAACTGCTCCTGCATACAGACGTGCCGGGTTATCCATATTGATACCAGCATAGATTTCCCTGCCCAGTCCCTCTCCTCCGATCAAAGGAGCGATCGTCGCTACTCCAATGGCAATAACCGCCGATATCCGGATACCTGTAAATACAAATGGCAGTGCTAGCGGCAGCTGAACACGAAATAGCAGTTGGGTAGCACTCATACCGACACCACGTCCTGCTTCAGCTATAGCCGGATCCACCTGGGTTAAGCCAACATAGGTATTTCGGATAATCGGAAGCAATGAATACAGGAATAAGCCGATCACGACAGTTGTAAAGCCAAGCCCGAACACAATCATTAGCAGTACCAGTAGCGCCAAGCTTGGAAATACTTGTACGATATTCGCCAAGAGGAGAATTATGCTCCCTAGTCTGCGGTTACCAGCAGCTACGATACCAAGTGGAATTCCTGCCAACAAGGCAAGCGCAAGACCAGTCAGTACCATGACTACATGCTGAAAGGTGAGTTCCAACAAATAAGACCAATTCTCGCCTACATACCGGAAAAACAAATCCATGAGCGCTACTCCTTGTTATTGTAATAAACCTGTTTTTCTTAAATACTCTTCGGCTACCTTTCTTTCGTTTCTTTTATTAACGTCAACCTCATAGTTAAGCTCAATCATCGTCTGCATGTCGATTTTACCCTTAAGAAGACCAATAATCTCTTCTAATTCCGGATGTTTGGCAAGAACCTCTTTACGAATAACCGGGGAGGCATCATAAGGTGGGAAAAATTGTTTATCATCCTTCAGCGATTTTAAATGATATTCTTTAATCCGCGAGTCCGTTGAATAGGCAAGAACAATATCCACATTTTTGCTGGCTACAGCTTTATATACAAGGGCCACTTCCATCGGAAGCGTTTTGACGAATGCGAAGCCGTAATGCTTTTTGAAGGCAGGGTAGCCGTCGCTTTCCCTTTCCAACCAGGTGGTATCGACTCCAAGTGTCATGCTTGCAGCCATGGGTGCGACATCTGAAATCTTTTCCAGCTTATATGTATCAGCTACCTCAGTCGAAACCGTGAACGCATACGTATTTTCAAAACCGTAGGGATCAAACCAATGAAAGCCAAAATACTTATCAAACCCTTGTTGAGCCTGTTTTAATACTTCAGCTCTGTCTTTGGTCGGCTCAATCGGAAAATAGTTATCAAAGATGATCCCCGTATACAGTATGCCCATTTGGATGTCATTGCTCTTCAGGGCTTGTGCTACAACAGTGCTTGATGCCAGATCCGGAAGCACATCGACTTTCAAACCGGTTCTGCTCTCAATCATGAGCTTGTGCATCTGTGCTAAAATCTTTGGCTCCGAGAAAGTCTGCGTGCCTATGATGATGGTTTCTGATTTCCCGCAGCCTGAAGGAATAATCATCACCGTAATCATTATAAGCCGAAGGACATAACTTATCCGTTTCATAGATATACCTCCATGACTACGCTGTATTGGAGACTGGTCGGGTCCGTGCCTTGGCCGTCGCCCATTTCTCCGCAACACTTAAGATATAATCGGCTGCAAGCGCAAGTAGCACCGCCAGAACAGCGCCTGTAAGGATAAGCTCCTTCTTATTTGTACCCATGCCGGCAAAAATCAACTGCCCGAGCCCTCCAGCGCCAATCAGCGTAGCTAAGGTCGCCCAGCTAATCACATAAACCGTGGTCACCCGAATGCCTGTCATGATATAAGGAACGGATAAAGGTAACTGTATGTTCAGCAAACGTTGCCTTTTACTGTAGCCCATACCGATTGCCGCTTCCAACAAATTAGGATCAACAGACCGGAATCCTGTATACGTGTTGCGTATAATAGGCATCAATGAGTATAGAAACAAAGCGAATATGGCTGGAGTCCGTCCAACCCCAAGGATGGGGATAAGAATCGCCAGCAGCGCTAAGCTCGGTATCGTTTGCAATATATTGGCAATAGCAAACACGACACCGTTTATCCAGGAAATGCGGTTTGAGGCAAGCCATATGCCGATGGGAATCGCCACGACCGCTCCAAGCAGCACCGAGACAGCTGAGATAACCAAATGCTCCTGCAGCGCACGTAATATATCACCTTGGCGATTTACCACAAAATCGATATAACCCCAGCTCATTCTTCATCCCCCTTTTCCTCCTGTAAATTGTCGTTTATTTCAGATTCGTCAGCCGCTATACCTTCCAGCTCTGGATCAATTTCGGGAGGCGTGTACACTTCTGCAAGGTGACGGACAATGCTTCCCTTTGTAATCAAGCCGACAAACGATTCGCCCTTAGTCACAGGGATATAGGGAAGCTCCTGCTCATTCATCAATGTGATGGCGGTAGTTAGAGGTGAGCCTGCTTCTACAAAATGTAGAAAAGGTCTCATTACATCAGCCAAAGTTGCGTGCTCTTCACGATACCGGTCCAACACCCGGAAAATCGAGGCATAACCGAGCAGCTTAGAACTCCGATCCACAATGATCAGAGAATCGACCCTCCGTTTTTTCATTAATTTGATTGCTTCCGCCAAGCCGCGTGTCGGATATGCAGTCACCGTATTTTCAGTCATTGCTTCCTCTACTGTGTACGGCTCATCCGGCGTTTCAACCTGTAGTCGTTTCTCACCAATAAAGCTTTTTACGAAATCATTGGACGGGTGCCGTAATATTTGTTCTGGGCGGCCCATCTGAACAACTTCGCCCTCTTTCATTAAGACAATCGTGTCGGCAATCTTCAGCGCTTCATCCATATCATGGGTAACAAAAACAATCGTTTGCTTCAGTTCCTGCTGTAATCTTACCAGCTCGTCCTGTAGCTGCTCACGGCTAATCGGATCTAAAGCACTGAAAGGCTCGTCTAGCAGTATAAGCTCTGGTTCAGCAGCAAGCGCACGAATAATTCCAATACGCTGCTGCTGCCCGCCGCTAAGCTCAGATGGATAACGACTCCGGTATGTTTCGGGGTCGAGATTAACCAGTCGGAGAAGCTCATCCACCCTTTTATTAATCCGATCCCGATCCCATTTCCGTAAGCGGGGAACCACGGATACATTGTCAGCTATCGTCATATGAGGGAACAATCCGATGTTCTGAATGACATAGCCGATACTTCTTCGCAGCTCCACCGCATTCGTTTTTGATATGTCCCTACCACGAATCAGCACCCTGCCCTCACTCGGATCGTTCAAGCGGTTGATGAGCTTCATCAATGTCGTTTTTCCGCAGCCGCTGGGGCCGATTAACACGGTTAATTCGTTTTCTTTGAATTCAATATCAACATGCTTGAGGGCAACGTAACCATCATCATAGGCCTTTCTGACATTTTCGAATCGTATCATTTGTCGTCCTGACACTCCTTTCCTTATATTGGTTTGCCCCAATTTAGCGGCTATATGCGTTTCGTCCAAAATCCGCCGCGGAACATTCTCGGCTCATGAGAAATAATAAACGCTTTAGGAGCCAGTTCTTCAACTACTTGTAACAATCGCTTCTCTTGGTTCCTTTTAGTTAAAACCTGCATGACCATACGCGGCCCGTCTTTTCCTTCAGCAACCCAACTGGTCACACCAAAACCTTTTTCTCTCAGGGTAGCCGGAAGCTTCACCGATTCATAATCAACAACAATCTGCAGCATCGAATACCCTAAAGCAATCCATTCTTCAATCTGCATACCCAGCCATACCCCCGCACCCCAACCAATACAATAAGCTGCCAAATTGACAGGTTCATCAATGCTGTTCAAAACAATATTTAGTGCCATTAAGTATACAAAAACCTCAAAAATACTTATGAATGAAGCCAGAATTCGTCTTGATTTCATGACGAGTATGATACGGACCGTAAAGAGTGAAACATAGATCATATTCATTGCGACGATGGTAAGTATAGTTTGGATAGAAATCATACAGATATCCCCTTCCATTGCATCATATTTTTCGTCTATAGCTTTTCGTATAACAAAAAAACCATGATTTTTAAATAGTCATGGCTTTTTGAAGCTATTAAATGTCTAATCTAACCTTTTAAGTTATTTACAATTCATAAAGATCCAAAAAATGTTGAAATATTAATTTTATGAAGTATGACACTAACCGTTAAAATAATCTTTCAATCCATCCACGATCGCTTCCGCTGCTTTTAACTGATAATCGGAAGTCCGAATAATGGCTTCGTCCTTAGGATTCGATAGAAACCCGAGCTCAATCAAGGCAGAAGGTCTGGTGTTCTCCCGCAGTACGTGAAAATCACCATAAGAAATTCCATTGCTTTTCAATCCAAAAGTCCCACTCAGTTGAGCTTCGATTTTTCTCGCCAATGGCATGTCCTTAGATTCTGAATAAAAAAAAGTTAAAGTACCGCTGACGAGCTTTGGCGACGCATTGTAATGGATACTGACAAAAGCGTCTGCACGTTTCGCTATGCTAATTTCAACCCGTTTGGATAGTTCTGGCTTCTCTTTATCATCGGTTCTGGTCAAGATTACTTCAGCACCGGAAAAACGAAGCTTTTCTGCCAAATAACTGGATGTTTGTAAGTTAAGCGATTTTTCACTCGTGCCATACATCTTTCCTATTCCCCCGTGATCATTCCCACCATGCCCTGGATCAATGACAATTACTTTTCCTTTTAGCCCAGGGTTAGAACGGATTGGGTTATTGATCTGGCTCACGGATACCTTAGTTTGTTTAGGAGAAGATGTATTGCTTTTACCTGACTGTAGGACATTAGAAGAAGCCATATTACTTGTATTCGACTGATTTTGAGAATTTGTTTTTAAGTATTGACCGGCTACCCAACCTATCGTGTTTCCTGTTTGAATTTTGAGCCATCCATACGATTCTTGGGAAACAGATACCAAAGTGTCCCTCTTTAGAGATCCTATCACTGTGGAATTAATATCCGGACTGCTGCGAATGTTCAAAGACGAGGCTTGTACGATTGCCGCATTGTTTTTCACCGGTTGCGCTTTCGCGGATGGTTGCCACCCTATGTTGAAGACACAAATACAAATGATAGCCGCCCTGATAGTTTTTGACACCATTAGCATACCCCATTTATACGACCGTTGTCGGTTTATGTATAAATATAGCAGGAATGAGGCGCTGCTCACAGAGTACATTTCCTTATCTTTCCTATATCTAATCTGGATTTTAGAGGCAAAAAATCAGGAAAAAAGGCTTGAAATGCATCAATACGAGTCCTTTTGTTGATCAAGAGAATATCACTTCAAAATATTTTTGTAGGCCTTGGTTGCCCAAATATCAAAAAAAGACCCATCCTGTTGATGGGTCTAATTCTTGTTTATACGGAATTCTCGTCTTCCTCAACAGCAAATTCAAAATCGTCCATATCAAAGATGTGAACTGGAATCCGTGCTTCAATAATTCTATCCACTAAATCCGGTTGATCCGTCATAATCGGAGCTTTCTCTCGCAACGAGGTCAATATCAGCTCAGTCTCAATAGGGTCAAAATCTTCACCGTACTCCGTATTATCGTAGGCATTTACCACGGTAAACGACACATTGTCGTTGAATGGCAAAGGCGGGCTTTTTCCCCAAGGTGTAGCCAATGCACGCTCCAGCTTTTTCTTGTTGAAAGGCTCCTCAAGCAGCGCTATGAGCTCGCTAATCTTTGATCGTACATGAGCCTCATCAATGGATAAAGGCATGACGGGCTCCTTGCTTTCTATCATTTCATACAATTCGCTTATTGTTGTATAAGGAACCAGATATTCCACGGCTTGACTCGGCACGAGCATTTCCCCGTACACGGCAATCATCACAGCCTCAATCACAAAACGCTTGCGCAAAACTTTGTCCCCCTAACAATAGATGAAAATCTGCATCTGTATACAGACTATAATCTCATTATTATATCACAAGGAGACCAAGTTCGCTGAACTCTCCAATAAACAGTCCTTCTCCGTACTTACAATTGTTCCAACAGCTTTGCCAAATTGCTGATCGAGCGGGCGGATGCCAGCTTCTGATCCTCATTTCCTTCATACTCGACGGACAACCAGCCTGAATAATCAGCATGTTTCAAGCTCGATAAAACAAACGGCAGATCCACGTCACCCTCTCCGGGAACCTGACCGCCATATACGAGTCCACTGAGCGAAGAATAGGTTTTACCTTTATGCTCACTATCCGTAATTTTCTTGAAATCCTTCAAATGCACATGTGTTACTAAGTCAATCAGCTGGTTAATAGCTACATTCGGCTGTTCGTCTACTAGCAGGAAATTCCCCGTGTCAAACGTATTTCGCAAATATGGCGAGCCGACCTCAGTGATGATTTTGGATACCTGCTCCACCTTTCCAGCAAATAGTCCATGATTTTCTAGGCAAAGAGTAACTCCCTTGACTCCTGCATAAGCTGCTGCCTCTCTCAAACCATCCAATATCCAATCCTTGGCTTGCTCGAAGGTCATGTCTCCAGTCTTATCGCCTGAAAATACCCTTACGACCTCCGCTCCCAGCAGTACAGCCATATCCACACTCAAGCATATATCCTGAATCTGCTCCTTACGCTTCTTCTCATCGAGTTGGGCCAGATTATTGCTCGCCCCAAAGCAGGCTAGCTTCAAGCTGTTTCGTCTGAGCGCCTCACGTACCGGCTCAATATCGGAATCCGGATTCCAGAACATACTGAGCAGCTCCACGCCGTCAGCACCTGTAGTTGCAGCAAAATCAATGAAATCAGCGTTTGTCCACGTTTTATCATAAAAGCTCTGATGACAGCTCCATGCGCTTAATGCGATTTTCATATATCCATTCCCTCCTGTCATTTCGATGAACCACCTGATCGATTCTACAACACAACACATTTGTCTATTGATAATTGCGAATATAAGTGACTGCCTTCCGAATATCGACCTCGGGCTGGTCGCCAACTTCACGTTCTATGGTCAAATACCCTGAATATCCAATTTGCTGCAGCGCTTGAAAATATTCAGTAAACTTGACATGTCCCTCCCCGAGCGGAACCTCTTCAAAAGCTCGACCGGACGCTGCCAGTTGGGCGATATGCTCATGCGTCATTTTGTTATACCCCAAATAACCGTATACTTCCTTTGGATCAATTTCGCGAACTCTTATGCCATCCTTCACATGCGTATGCACAATATAATCCTTCAGCAGCCATACTCCCTGAACGGGATCATCTCCTGTCACCATTACCATGTTAGCCGGATCGAAATTCACGGAAACTCCGTTTTGTGTCAACGAATCCAGAAATGTCTTCAATCTGGACGCAGGCTCAGGACCAGTCTCGATAGCAAAATAAGCGTTCATACTATGCGCATAGCCGCTCAGCTCCTCACAAGCTGACTGCATGGCTTCATAAATCCGATCATTCGTATCAGTCGGAACAATACCTATGTGGGTTGTGACAATATTCGTTCCAAGCTCAAGCGCCAGATCGAGAATCCGCTTTGATTGTTCAATCTTCCCAAGATTCGCCACTGCATCCTGAAAGCCATGGCCTCCCAAATCACCGCATAACGCCGAGATTTCCAAACCTAATGAATCAATATAGCTTTTGAGCTCGCGACGAGCTTGTGCCGATAATCCTACTGGATCCATCTCACCTGAAACCGCGTAAATTTGCACGCCATCGGCGCCAACCTCCTGCGCCTTCTTTAAACCTTCACGAACACCAACCCCAAAGCTATCGACGATCACACCAACTTTATTGGCTAGCTTCATTTTCAAGATACCTCCTTCATGTATATTTTCTGGTGATTAAAACTGAATCTCCTTACCTTCAGCTGCCGATTGATAAATCGCACTTAATATTTTAATCATTTCGACCCCATCCTCTACTGGACATAACGTTTCCGTTCGACCGCGGCAGCAATCGACAAAATGAGCAATCTCTGCATTAAAGCCAGGTTGGAATTGAAAGGTTGGATGATCGATCTGCGGAGTCATATTGACAATCGTATTCTGTTGTTCGGACATCATGTGCAGCTCGGGTTCAATTTCGGCTCCACCCTTATCGCCATATAATTTAACAGCAAGCTCATCCTTGCGGGCATGCAGCGTGAAGCTGACATCCACCATCAATGAAGCTCCGTTCTCAAAACGGATCAATGCATTCGCCAAATCCTCGACATCATTATGGTCAGCGTTATAATCCGCTGCCTTGTAATAGGATAAATTTTCGATATGGGCGCGGTTTCCAAGCTTACGATATGTATTGCCGCTAACCGATTTGACCTTCGGCTTCCCCATCAAATACCAGCACAAATCTATCACATGCACACCAAGATCAATTAGTGGTCCGCCACCAGAGCGCTCTTTATCCGAAAACCAGCCACCTGGATTTCCGAGACGACGTAAGCAAGAGGCTTTGGAATAATAAATCTCGCCCAATTGGCCGGCGTCCACAAATTTGCGCAGAGTTTGCACATTCATACCGAAACGTCTGACGTAGCCGACCTGAAGCACTTTTCCCGAGTCCTTAACTGCCTTTTGCACACGTAGTGCTTCTTCTACCGTTTTGCAAAGAGGCTTTTCACATAATACATGCTTTCCTGCTTCCAGAGCTGCGATGGCAATTTCCGCATGCGTATGATTCCAAGTACAGATACTGACAGCTTCAATATCTGGATTTTTCAGCAGGTTCTGAACATCCGTATACGTAGTTTTCACACCATAACGTTCTGCTTTTTCCTGAGCTCTCGTTTCATTCAAATCACAGATTGCGCTTAATTCTACTTCTGGATGTACAGAATATGCAGTCAAATGGGCCTCGGATATCGATCCGGCACCGATGACGGCAATTTTCAATTTAGACATGGCGTCAGCTACCTCCAATGTATGTTACAATAGGATAAATACCTAACAACCATACCATGGAGCTGAGATGGAGTGAATGCATTAAGTGACACGATTCATGGATTATATGATCAGTCCACAACCTCTTCGGACCATAGACTGCAAAGTTGATTCGAGTAAGCTTTATGTTCAATCTTTGAGGATAACTAATGTCGGACATCTGCCTGGAAGAACAATGCACAGACAGCAGGCCACTTTCAGCAGATGGGCGATTGTATATATTACCGGTGGTAAAGGAAGCTATCAGGTGAACAACGGAGTTCGGCAGCAGGTTGAGCAAGGAAGCTTGTTCTGGTTTTACCCGGATGCCGAATTTCATTACGGCCCTGAACCTAATGGCTACTGGGATGAGTTTTATTTTACAATTGAAGGCTATCGAATTCAGGAATGGATGGAGCATTGGGGGATTCAGCGGGACAAGGTACTGCGGGTAGGTATGGACGACGCCCAGCAAAGTAAAATTGAGCGTATCTTTTTGTTGATGGAGAGCGGTGTTCCGGCGAGTATTGATCGGGCATCCCTGCTGCTTGAATCCATGCTGTACGAGTTCATCTTGAACGCTAACGAACAACCGGAAAGCAACAGGATGCATAAAATGATCCCGATCATGGACGATATTTCAAATTTTTTAAACGAGCCGATCGATGCTGACAAAATAGCGAAGCGGCATCATATATCCGTATCCACACTGCGTCGCAATGTATCTGAATTTACAGGTTATCCGTTTAATGAATATGTTCATCGTTTAAAAATTGCCGAAGCCAAAAACATACTGATTAATTCAGAGCTATCGATCAAAGAAATCTCTCATCAATTAGGTTATACCGACGTCTTCTATTTCTCTCGTTTATTCAAGCAGTACGTGGGTATGGCTCCAAATATGTACCGCAAGCATATGTAAGCTATCGCAAGGTTCACGATTATCGGTTAAGAAAGCTGTAGAATCCACTTGTCCACCGCGTAAGCGATACCGTCTTCACGCAGCGAGCGAGTAACGAAGCTTGTTTTTTGCTTCAAGCTATCATCCGCATTACCCATTACGATTCCAAGGCCAACTTCCTCAATCATTTCCCAATCGTTCAGTCCATCGCCAAATGCTGCAGCTTCTTCCGTGGAAATACCCAGATGATCAAGCAGCTTTTGCAAACCGATCGCTTTATTCATACCACCAGGATTAATGTCAAGAGCCCATGAACGCCAGCGGTGCATATAATAGGTATTACGTTCTTCTCCAACATACAATGACTCATCCTGCTCGTTACAAAATACAATACACTGATACACATCAGGCACTTCCTGTGTGGATTCCAGCAGAATCGGATCCATGAAGCCGATCTCCTTCTGAGCCTGTAGGAAATAAGGATCGTCCTGGCGATTTGTAAACATTTTCTCCGAGCCATACAACAACAGTGTTTGGTTCAAACGATCTGCTTGCTGGAGCCATTCACTTACGGTATCTTTGGCAAAGGCAGTGCCAAAGATGGTTTCTCCCCGATAGCCAATATGCGTACCATTGCAAGTAATAGCCCAATCAATACCAAGCTCCTCGCGAAGTGAAGCCATTTCATACTCACTACGTCCTGTACATAATGTAAGGATAATACCGTGTTCCTTTAAACGCTGAAGCGCCAAACGGGTCGATTCGGGCAAGTAATCCCGGTCCCGCAATGTTCCATCCACATCAAATGCCACTAGCTTGATCATTTCTGCCACCTCACATATGTATAAGCCTCAAATTTATAAGCTTGTATAAGCTGATCTTATTATAGCAGAGATGTCGAACGTCAGAAACGATTGTTTATTTAAGAACCCAAATGCCATTTTTAATCACTACCTGTTTGTAATCGACAAGCATGTTATACTATTATTACTACTAAATAAACCTCAAGGTACAAAATCATTCACAAAATAGAGATTGCTTACGAATATTGTGAATAGCAGGAGGCGCTATGATGGATACCCATACCTATAAACGTTATAACAAAGAAGAACAACTACAAAAACAATCCTTAGGGATCTTATATAAAGGCCATGATTCTATTCTGAATCGTGATGTGATGCTCTATATTACGGAGTTTGATGAAAACGAAGGACCGCGGCTGGAAGTGATGCAATCGATCAAGGATGGATCACAGCTGCCGGAGGATCGCTTTATGCATGTATGGGATATTGAACTCGATTCGCATTCCATTATGATTGTGCTAAAGCCTGAGCTTGGCTATTTTTTGGAACAGGAGCTTGAGACTCATTCCCTAACTGTGTACGAAATACTTATCCTCATTCGCAGACTGGGCCAAAACATCCTTGAAGCGGCTAAAGATGGAATCTCGGGCTTTTCGGTTCATGCAAACAACATCTGGATGCAGGGCGATAATCAGCCTATTATCATTAACTATTGGAGTAATGAGGATTCACAAAGGAGTGAAGCTCCCGGACTGGGACGTTTGCTGTATCAGCTGGTCGCAAAAACTCATATTATTCCCGTTGATGTGAATGCTATGGGTTTGCTGATGACGGATGCTTTAGGCAAAATGACTGATGATGAAAAAGATCCCATTGTGAGGTGGATGCGATTCGCATTGCTGAACAGTAAAAGCTTTACTCAGCTGCTGAAAGGCCTTGATCAAATTCTGCTAACATATCCGGATCATGAGGATATTGAACGCACCCTTATTGAAAAAAAACTGATCGCTCCTGTCCCTCCGGTTCAAGCTTCAGTGGAAAAAGTGGAGAACAAGGCTCAATCGACTCAACAGCAAATTCAAAGCCATTCATTTCAGGATACCATCATTATTCGACCAAAACCTGATCAGCACCAGCATAAAGTTGATTCTGAGGATACGGAGGTAGTCAAGCGTAGTGGAAATAAAAAGAAATGGATCCTTGCAGGTTTCATTATCCTGGTTCTTCTGATTGGAGAAATGCTAACCGTGCATTTGCTAAGAAAACCCGATCAGACGTCTAATCAAACGGTGGTCGAAAAACCAGCCGTTCAGAATCCGACTCCGCAACTGACCACTCCAACCCCTGCGCCAGTAGCTCCAAAGCCGGTCAAAGATGAGGATATCGTGGTAGTTCCAAATTTAAAGGATATGCCGTTAAAAGAAGCAGAAGCACTGCTCCTTGCAAACAATTTACGTTATGCATTTTTTATGGAGGCTAATGAAGCCTCAGCAGGTAAAGTCATGAGGCAAGATCCTCCGGCGAATGAAAAAGTGGAAAAAGGGACTGAGATCACTTTTTACGTGGGAAAATAAGAAATAGCAATAGCAAGCAAGGTTAGGCTAGAAATGCCTGATTTGCTTTGCTATTGCTTGAAAGGCTTCATGGTGAGTCCGCCTTTGATACGAAGTGATACGAGTGGCTCTGGCTGAACCGGTCGTGAATCTGTCCGACGAAAACGAAATCTTTTACCTACTGCTGCCAGAATCAGTGTTGCTTCCATCATGGCAAAGTTAGATCCGATGCAGCTTCGCGAGCCTCCGCCAAACGGGAAATAAGCAAATCGCGGCCAAACACCTGCTCCTTCAGCAAATCGTTCAGGACGAAAAGAAAGCGGATCCTCGAATGTATTCCCATTTCGATGAATGGAATAAGGACTGATCAGAAAAGAGCTTTGTGGCTTAAAGGTTTCACCGAGCATCGTCACCTCACGCTCGACTTCCCTTAATATGGTCCATGCAGGCGGGTACAGACGAAGTGCCTCTTGAATGATTTGGTTGGTGTAGGTGAGCCTTCGATAGGTCTCCATTGCTGAACCCTCGGTCAGCTCGACATTCTCCAGCTCCTTGTGGAATTTGGCCTCCACCTCTGGATTCTCTCCCAGCGCATACCAGATCCATGTAAGCAAATTTGCGGTAGTCTCATGTCCGGCCAGCAGCATGGTCATCATTTGATCGCGTATTTCTTTTGTCGGAATTCCCTCACCATTCGTATCTCGAGTATCCATCAGCAGTCCAAGCAAGCTTAATTGATAGGGCTCCGGATGTATCTTGGCATCGTTGATAACCTCGTAGACCATCGATTCCAGTGTACGAATGGCCCTTCGATGCACCATATTCCCTGGAGTCGGCATACCTAGCGGCATAATAAATGGTGAAAATAAAGTTCGGGCAGAGCGCTCTATCGTATCATTCACCGCTGCAGCCAGCTCTGACTTACGTTCCTCCAGATCGGTGGCAAACATCGACCGGGCTATCACGGTCAACGTAAGCTGCATCATGGTATCACTGATTGAAATGGTTTGTCCTGCTATCAATCGGTTAGCGAACGCTTCTGCTTCACTGAGTACGATTTGGGCATAAGACTGAATCCGTTCCTTGTAAAAAACAGGCTGCATATACTGACGCTGCTTTTGATGGCGCTCATGCTCGGAGGTTAGGAGCCCATCCCCTATCGTTCTGCTAAGCACAGAAGAAGAACGTCCTTTAACAAAAAAGGCGTCCTTGCTGACAAGAATTTCATGAACAAATTCCGGAGAGTTCACGATAAAGGCTGGCCGTTTGCGTCCGTTGCCCAAGTAAACCATATCGCCATCATGGAGAACATTCACCAGCAGACCGAGTGGATCCTGTTGAAACGCCATAAACACCTGCAGACGGGACTTATCGATTTCTGTGATTCTGCTTATGGTCGTCGCCTCCTTACTATGCCTTGCCGCAATAAGCAACAACATCCTTGTATGGCAAGCTTCCACCAAAAATGTCCAACGCGCTGCCTACGGTAATATCCATATTCCCATGAACTATGGAACCGAACAGTTCCAAATCTTCCATAGAACGTGCTCCACCTGCATATGTTGTGGGAATCGTCACCCAATCAGCCAAATGACGGACAAGGCTCTCATGAATTCCAGTACGTTTACCTTCCACATCAACGGCGTGGACAAGAAATTCATCGCAATAGCTTTCCAGCTCACGAATATTAGCGTGGTTGACTTCAAAGCTGCTGAACGTTTTCCACTGGTTCGTTACCACATACCAAACTCCGTCTTTGGCTTTGCAGCTTAAATCAATTACGAGTCGTTCCTTGCCTACAGCTTCTACTATACGACGCAAATTATGCATATCCAGCTCGCCATCTCGGAAAATGTAAGAGGTCACAATAACATGCGAAGCGCCCTGCTCCAGATAGGAAACTGCGTTATCCGCTGTGATGCCGCCACCAATCTGCAAGCCTCCCGGATATGTGCGAAGTGCTTGAGTAGCCGCTTGTTCATTACCGCTGCCGAGCATGATCACATGCCCGCCACGCAGCTGATCCTGCTTGAACATGGCCGCGTAGTGGGCGGAATCGTACTCGGAAACAAAGTTCTCTACAACATCATGGTTAGCTGCACTTA
Organism: Paenibacillus sp. 1_12; assembly: GCF_900114475.1. GTDB lineage: Bacteria > Bacillota > Bacilli > Paenibacillales > NBRC-103111 > Paenibacillus_S. The sequence goes on from NZ_FOTE01000006.1 coordinate 48,508, forward strand.
AGGTTTCGCCTACAATTTGTTTGACCTTACCTTGGTGCAAATCGATACATGGTCGAAATTTCAATATGGTTACCTACCTTCTCTATCTGATCATACGGTTACTATTGATGATACGGAAAAAACGAATGATCATTATCATTATGTCCGTGATGTTTTCTTGGGATTACTGAGCTGCTGCCACTCTGTATTCTTGATCTGCTTGCCGATATACACGATTTGTCCTACATGATAACCATAATGCTGAAGCTGTTTCGTTACGGTTTCAATCACAGTAAGTGACTCTCCGCGAATCGTTATGGTCCGCAGCAAGTCTTCTTCCTTCAATTCGTTTAATGTCTCAAACATAGTCTCCCAGCCTGAATGCCAAGCTTCTAGAAGCGCTTCACGTGAAGCATAACCTCCCTCAAATTCGGCATCCCGATCTCGGCTCTGCTTCTCCCCGTCTGTGGTAAGAAAATCAGTCCAGCGCGAAAGCATATGGCCATTCAGGTGTTTGACGATAATGGCTATTGAATTCGATTCCGTGCTTGGTTGCATGTGCAGTTCCGCATAGGATAGTTGCATCAACGTTTTATGGCCCAATTTCTCCGTGCTCTTATAGGTATCAATAGAGGTTTGCAAAAATATACTGCCTATACTCATGGCTTCATCTCCTAAAATCCTTACTTCCCTATCTATCCTATCATACTATGTCAGGCCGAATCTATATAAGATGAACTAAACATCATGACAGCAAAGAGTCGCTGCGAAAGCAGACCCCTCTTCCAATCGCTGTTGCAGCCAGATTCTTTCGATTCTTAGCCCCATAGGGGTAAGAATCCGTCTGCAAAGGCGAACACTTCGTTTCTCCAGGAGGGTCCACTTTCTCCGCTCGGGCTGTGTGTTTTTTTAGTTCATCTTATATATAAACTACAGTAATAAAAAAACCGGAGATTGCCACAGCCACGACCAAGAACGATTCGTATCGTCTTGATCCCAGCTCGGATCTCCGGATTATTCTGTATAAGTACCTATTCACACATCAAAATGGCCCTATGCGTTAACACCTTACCAGCCCAGGGACTTCTTCCCTGCTTCCAAAGCTGTCACAATTCGCTCCACGTCATAAATACTTCCCCGCCAAGTGCCACCGCTGACCGCTTGCAGCGCGGCCCATAATCGGGTATCGTCCGGCAGCTTGGCATCGGGGGCGAGATCTGGATGCGGGTCACGAGCTTGAAGAATCAGAGCCCCTTCTTCTGGCGTGACGAGATCATCACCGTGACCGATAAAATGAACGCTGCCTTCGAGGGTATCGCGGTTCACTACGATATCAATCGTATCTCCATTACGCAGCTTGCCAATCGGACCGCCAGCAAGTGCCTCAGGTCCGACATGACCAATACAAGCACCTGTGGATACTCCTGAGAAACGGGCATCCGTAATAAGCGATACGTATTTGCCAAAGGGCAGATGTTTCAAAGCTGACGTTAATTGGTACGTTTCTTCCATACCGGTTCCAGAAGGACCACGGCCAATCAGCACCATAATATCTCCTGCTGCTATACCACCGTTTTTAATCGCAAAGATCGCTTCGCGCTCAGAGGTATACACCTTAGCTTGACCACGGTGACGATAGACACCATCCGCACCAACAACCGATGCATCAATAGCTGTTGATTTAATAACTGAACCTTCTGGAGCCAGATTCCCCATCGGAAAGGTGACAGTTGAAGTAAGTCCTCTTCGTTTGGATTGCTCTGGTGTCATGATCACATCATCCGCATCAATGCCATCGGATTCTAGAAGCAGCTTCTTTAGCACCTGCCTGCGTTCGCTCGTTTCCCACCAATCGAGAATGGTTGACAGCTTTTCTCCTGTTACCGTCATCACATCCACATCTAATACGCCAAGACGTCTTAGATGCAGCATAACCTCTGGCACACCGCCAGCCAGAAACACACGTACGGTCGGATGATAATCTGGTCCGTTCGGCAGCACACTGACTAGGCGTGGAACTGATTTATTGATCTGAATCCAATCCTGAACGGTAGGCACAGGTAATCCCGCCGCATGAGCGATTGCCGGAATATGCAGCAGCAGATTTGTCGATCCGCCAAAAGCAGCATGAACTGCCATCGCGTTGCGGATAGCCGATTCCGTCAAAATATCCTTCATCTTGATGCCCTTAGCTTCCATAGCCATCATGGCGCGCGCCGATTGACGGGACATTTCTTTCCATATCGGCTGACCGGAAGGAGACAATGCAGCATGCGGAATAGTCATGCCTAGCGCTTCGGCTACGACCTGTGCAGTTGCTGCCGTACCGAGAAACTGACAGCCACCCCCTGGAGTTGCGCAGGCGCGACAGCCCAAATCAGCTGCATCCTCAAGTGACAGCTCCCCATTTGCATAGCGGGCGCCTATCGTCTGAATCTTGCCTGCATCCTCGCCGTTAGTTGGAGGAAGCGTCACGCCTCCTGGAACAACAATACATGGCAGATCATGAATTCCGGCAAGCGCCATCATCATGGCTGGCAGCCCTTTATCACAGGTAGCCACACCAATTACACCCCTGCGGGTAGGTAAGGAGCGGACCAACCGCCGAAAAACGATAGCCGCATCATTCCGGTATGGCAGCGAATCAAACATTCCAGTCGTTCCCTGGGAACGACCATCGCAAGGATCGCTCACATAGCCTGCAAAAGGAAGACCGCCGTTGTCGGCGATCTCATTGGCTGCTGCTTCCATAAGAAGCCCTATTTCCCAATGACCAGTATGGTATCCCAGAGCCACAGGCGTTCCGTCATCCTTACGGATACCTCCTTGCGTGCTCAACAGCAGAAACTGCTTGCCGCCAAGACGAGACGGTTTCCAGCCCATTCCTACATTTTGCGAAAGCCCGAATAAATCACCGCTCGGTGAATTCAACAGCATTTCCTTTGTTAAAGGCAGCGAGCCCTCAGGACCGGAGGCATGCGTATGAATTTCATAAATTTGCGAATTGTCGGTGCCCATAATCTGATTTAACTGCTCACTCAATGTAGAAACCTTCTTTCCTGACGTTATGTGCAGTATAGATAACCTATCGTATGCATCTTTATAATGAAAGACATAATGGCAGAACGATCAGGATTTTAAGAATACGGTTTTTATAGCAGTGAAAAATTCTATAGCCGCTTGACCCTGCTCACGCGAGTGTGAGCTTGATTGCTTCATGCCACCGAATGGTGCTTGCAGCTCAACTCCCGCTGTTTCAGCATTGATTCTTACCAAGCCTGCATCCATATCCTGAATAAAGGCCAAAATATTGCTAATGTTTTGTGTATAAATCGAAGCACTGAGTCCATAATCAGAGTCATTTGCCAGTGCAATCGCTTCTTCCATCGTGTCCACCTGAATTAATGCGAGAAGCGGTCCAAAAACCTCCTCACGGGCAATCGCCATATCCGGAGTCACTTTATCAAATACGGTAGGCTGTATATAAAATCCATCTGCTAAATCCGCTTGCTCGGGACGCGCGCCTCCAACAAGCAGCTCGGCACCTTCGGCAATACCTTTTTCGATATAAGAAACAACGGTTTTCAACTGGTTTTCATTCGCGCAAGGTCCTAGCCAGGTACCCTGCTCCAAGCCATGACCTACCTTCAAATCTCTAACCTTGTTAACGAGCTTATCTTTGAACGCTTCGTAGACCGCACTCATCACAATAACCCGCGAAGTCGCTGTGCATTTTTGTCCAGTTGATTTGATACCGCCGCTAATTGTCCCATCTACTGCCAAATCGAGATTCGCATCGTCCGCGATAATGACCGGATTTTTCCCGCCCATTTCGAGCTGATATTTGGCACCTCTCGCCAAAGCTGCTTGACCGACGCTTTTACCTACCTGGTTGGAGCCAGTAAACGTAATTCCATTGACATCTTTATGCTCAGCCAAGCCCTGACCAATGACGGAGCCACTGCCTGTAATTAAATTGATAACGCCTGCCGGAAGGCCTGCCTCGGCAAAACATTCAACGACTTTTGCTGCAGTAACTGCTGTTTCTGTCGCAGGCTTGAGAACAACTGTATTTCCGTAAATCAAAGCAGGTGCCATTTTCCAGATCGGAATCGCAACAGGGAAATTCCAAGGGGAAATGACGCCAACGACACCAAGAGGAACACGGGTTGTGAACATGAGGGCTTCGCTGTCTGTAGAAGGAATCACATCGCCGATTTTACGCATGCCTTCTCCAGCATAGTATCGCAGAATCGCCACACCGCGAGCGGTTTCACCTTTGGCTTCCGGCAAAGTTTTACCCATTTCTCTGGTCATGGATTCAGCAACCTCGTCCAAACGACGCTCCAATATGTTGGCAGCTTTGAATAAATAATCACCTCTTGCCGCACCGGAGAGCTTTTTCCATGCTTTAGCCGCGGCTTTCGCTGCAGCTACAGTTTCATTCAAATCCTCTGCTGACGAGGATTGGACATAACCTACCACTTCATGGCGGTTCGCCGGGTTGATGCTCGGAATGGTTTTCCCTGAAACCGCTGCTTTCCATTCACCATTGATATAATTCAAATAGGTTTGTTCACCTGTAAATACTCCCATTGTTATTCCTCCTCAGATTTCAATATGTTGGTCTAAATGATCCTGTGAAATTATTATTTATTAGTTCGCACTTTTAACTGGATTGATCAATGTCCCAATGCCGGAAATTTCGATGACGATACGATCCCCATTAGCAAGTGTGAATTCATTGGGTGGTACAATGCAAGTTCCGGTCAATAATACCGTCCCGTCAAAAACCTCGTTATCTCTCACGAGAAAGGATACAAGCTCCTCTAATTTCCTTTTTAGCTGTCCTGTGCTTGCTGTACCTTCCACAACCTTCTCCCCGTTTCGGTAAATCGAACTGGTGATCTGGAACTGGTAAGGATCAGCAACAGCTTCTGCCAGCAGTATAGCCGGTCCAATCGAGCAAGAACGCTTCCACATCTTAGCCTGCGGCAAATACAACGGATTCTCACCCTCGATATCCCTGCAGCTCATGTCGTTACCGATGGTGTAGCCCAATATTGTACCAGCGCTGTCTAATACAAGTCCAAGCTCCGGCTCCGGTACTTGCCACTCAGAATCACTGCGGAGCTGTACATAATCCTCTGGGCCCACCGTACGTGCAGCCGTTGATTTGAAGAAAATCTCCGGACGCACGGCATCATACACTTTGTCATAAAAGGTAGATGCGTCCATTTTGCCGCCTGTTGCTTCATAATTACGCGCTTCCCGACTCCGTTCATAAGTGACACCTGCAGCCCATACCTCAGGTGCTACAACAGGAACTAGAAGCTCAAGCTGCTCAAGCTGCTCTGTTATAGGGGATTTACCCGAAACAAGCGCTTGCAAAAACTCCAAAACCGACTTCCCTGCTTCCTTTGCTTCGTTAACTAAGGAGATAAAATCAGATTGCTCCAGATTGTAAACCGAACCTTGTTCATTCACGGCTGCAAGCTGTGGCACGGATTGTGCATTCGTATATCGGATAATTCTCATGGATAAGTCCCTCTTCTCTTGAATAATTAGTTTTTGTTAACTAAAAAACGATTTTGTTTGACATTATAAAACAACGTTCTCGATTTTAATTCGAAATAAAATGCCTAATTAGGCATTTATGAACTTCTTTAGGGACGATAACCCAATAGCTTGGAGATCGTCTCTGTTTCCTGCAGCAGCAGATCAATCAATTGTGAAAATTGGGTATCATCTACGGCAGATAACAGCGTGGATACGCTCATAGCTGCTGCCACTTGACCATTATGATCATAGATCGGAGCAGCTGCACAGCGTACGCCAGGCTCGTTCTCCTGATCGTCAACCGCATAGCCTTGTCTTTGGATCTTGGATAGCTCTGTAAGAAATGCTTCCTTATTCGTGATAGTCAAAGATGTCTGAACGATATAGCTGTAATTTTTTAACAACAACTCGATCTCTTCTGGTTTACGAAAAGCGGTTAAAGCTTTGCCAACGGCACTGCTGTGGAGTGGCACTCTGCGGCCTATTCGTGAATAACGGATCGCTGCCTTCTGACCTTCAACCTTGTCAATGTAAACGCCTTCCTTGCCATCCAAAATAACAAGATGCGTTGTTTGTCCGGTTTGATCGGTAAAAGCGGCAAGATGCTTGCGTGCTATAGATCGAATGTCAAGCCGCTGCAGCAAGAGCTGACCCTTTTCCAGCAATCGCATGCCGAGCCGATACTTGCCCGATTCCGCATCCTGTTCGATATAGCCGTGTAACTGTAAAGTTTTCAGCAGCGAATGCACCGTACTTTTGTGTAGGTCCATACGGGTGCTGATCTCGGTGATCTTCAACTCAGTCGTGTACTCATCGAACAAGTCAAGAATGTTTAAAGCACGGTCCAGGGATTGAATAATTGGCATGGCTACTCCTTGCGATTCAACCAAGTGTTTTATAATGTAGTACAGTGGTTGATATTATGCGATATATTTATCATAAACAATATTTTGTTTTCTTTCAAGCTTTTTTAAAAGTTCGATGAATAAGTCACACTGCGCGGCCAAATATCCTTCCGGGATTATGTTAACGAAGCCAGTTTGCTTATGCAAACTCTCAGCTGTTGAAGTCGTGAAATTGGAGGAGAATTAAAAGTTTATTCACGACTTCATAGGCAAGTGCTTGTGCTTCTCCAGGATATCATTTGGCCACTCCATTTTTTCACCGGACTTATAAACAACGATTTCACATCCGCTTTGGTGTGGGTAAACCAAGGATTTGTAAGGCTTGATGCAAGGTATCTTTAAAGCGCTGGGTAAGCCATAGGCGAAGCTCACGCTGCATCTCAGGTGCTTTCATTATTGGACAAGCGCTATAAAAGTTGTTAAACGTTGATGCCAGCTCAAAAGCATAGCTGCATATCAAATTAGGGGCGAGCTGATCGATCGATTGTTGCTGGGTTTCGGGCCAGTAGGCAAGCTGTCTGAATAAAAGCTGCTCCTGCGGTTCCAGCTTTGTTAAGCTCAAGGCGTTGGGTTGTAACGGAAATCCGTTAGGCAGCAGTTGAGCTTGAGCCGCCTTATCCACAATGCTGTTGGCTCTTGCGTAAGAATATAAAAGATAGACTCCCGAGTTTCCGGATACCTCCGTAGCCTGCTGCAAATCAAAGACAACTTCGGTCTGCAGATGGTATTTTAACAAATAATAACGAATCGCGGCTGCCGCTATCGATCTGCTCGACAAACCTTGTTTTCTTTTGCGCTTCGAATGAATGATGTGCTCCATTTGATCCAGCAGGTCGGCTACTTTGATCCCAATTCCTTGACGGCCTGACATCGCATAAGAGCTTTTGCCGTCCGAAGTATCCACTCCCAGGTAAGCAGCCGTTTCCGGACTTAACGATACAACACCATAGCTTACATGCTTTAATTGCTCAGCTTGCTTCGTATATCCGAGCACTTCAAGTGCCAGCTTCACCATTGCTTGTGGATATTGCTGTCGCTGATCAATGACGTTGATCACGGTATCCGCTCGGCCAAATCTCTTCCTGACACCCTTCGGATGTGTTGTCCATACATGCGCTGCGAATTTGGTGTAGGTAAAATCCTTTTCAAGAATTCCAAATTTCCACAAATGGTAGGCAATATCCTTGGCCGTGTACGTTAAAATCCCGTTCGATCTGACCAACACTTTATCTGCCTGATAATCAGCATCCCCAGCTGCTCCCGTCCATTCCTCGGATTGCTTAAGTACCCAACAGCCGCTCAGCTTCCCATCGGTGACTTTACGGAATACATCCGTCTGCTGAAGTAATTCAAACGTCGATGCCCAAAAGCCTTCTCTCACGATATTGCTTTCCCAAACCAGCACATCATATCCAATGCCAAACTGCTTCATTTCATCCAGCTGTTCGCGAACGATACGCTCTGCAACCAAAGAACCGATCCAGGCCATATTGGAATGACCCTCTTCCAGCTCTTGTAGCACTTGAACGCGCGCTTCCTGCAGCACAGGATTCACCTTATAGGCTTGATTGATCCGAGCGTACGTATCCCAGCAGTAATCCCCAAAGCGTGCATGAGATTGCTCGGCAGATGTATTTAGAATCCCCACCACCGTATCCGCTAATTGATTGCCAAGATCATCAATGTAATTATGAACCTCAACCTCATGTCCTACGTATCTGAGCATGCGAGCCAACGCATCTCCGATACAAGAGTTTCTTAAATGGCCGATATGAGCCGATTTGTTGGGATTGATGGAAGTGTGCTCGATGAGTACTTTCGACCCGGTACCCTTCGGTGTCTCGAATTGGCTGGATGCCCAAACTGCCCAGTTCAGATGAAAATTCAAAAAGCCGGGTGCTGCCACTTGGATCTGTGTAAAAAGACCGTCCATCCTCTCTTGTTGTTCCAGCCTTTGCTTAAGCTCTGCAGCAATATGCAATGGGGATCTGCGTAAGGTCTTAGCCAGTATCATGGCTATGTTTGTGCTATATTCGCCATGCTCAGGGTGCGTTGGATGTTCAATTTGGATATTCAGCGCAGACGTGAGTTGAATCCCTTGTTCAGCCAGCATTTCAAGTACAAGCTGTTCAATTTCAGAGCACAATACCGTGTTGATCATAGCTTATTCCTCCTTTATTGTGATTAAAATACAAAAAGCCCCCGTCTCTAAAATAAGAGACGAGAGCTAACGCTTCCCGTGGTACCACTCTAAGTACTAGACCTCTACTAGGGCTAGTCACTCTGCTGATAACGGCAGTTACCGGATCCTCCTACTTGCTGTGTTCGGAGAACCATTTCCCGAGTCCGCTTCATTCCAGTCATCCGTACCGGATCTCACCTTTTCCGGCTCACTGTGACTCTTTGTCTGGAACTACTGTCTCGTTCATTAATATTGGGATATCATTTTTCACAATTGTGATAAGAAATTATTGCTGTTAGATTGGATTATACATACTTATACAGGAAGGCAGGCGTAATGTCAAGCCATAATAAGACTACGATTATTTGATTTACTTATTCAAGTGATTATCGAGAAATTTTAATAATGCCTGGTAAAAGTCAACACGATTCTCGTACTTCTGATAACCGTGACCTTCATCGTTTTTGATCATATAAGGCGCATCAATATTACGCTGGCGCAGCGCCATCACAATCTGATCCGACTCAGCTTTTTTTACCCGTGGATCGTTGACACCCTGAGCAAACATGATTGGGGTTCTAATCTGGTCGGCATGCAGCAGTGGGGATCTGTCCTCCATCAGCGCTTTATCCAACTGAGGATCACCGATCCGCTTGTACATTATTTGACGGTCCGGTTCCCAATAGGACGGCATTGTATTCAGTAATGTGAACAAGCTAGATGGCCCCATGTAATCGATCCCTGCTGCATACAAGTCCGGCGTAAAAGTTACACCTGCCAATGCTGCGTAACCTCCGTAAGACGCCCCATAGATCGCGATCCGCTTCGGATCTGCATAACCTTGCTGTGTCAACCAGTTTACTCCGTCGGTAATATCATCCTGCATAGCCTTGCCCCATTGCTTGTCCCCAGCTAACTTGAATTCTTTACCGTAGCCTGTTGAGCCGCGAAAATTCATCTGCAGGACGCCGTAACCGCGATTTGCTAACAGCTGTACTTCACTATCGTATCCCCATGAGTCACGTGCCAACGGCCCTCCATGCGGAAGAATAACAAAGGGTAACTGGGAGTTTCCGGTTTTGGGTAATGTCAGATAGCCATTAATAGTCAATCCATCGCGTGCTTTATAAGAAATTGGCTGCATTTCAGCCATTTGACTTTCTTTAATCCATGGCTTGCTCTCCGCGATTTTTTCCAGCGTATCTTTCTTGCGATCATAAGAATAATAGGCACCCGGAGATATATCGCTGTAGGTTCTCAGCAGCACTTTCGTTTCCGGCAATGGGTCACCAATAATCTTGAATGCTTGGTTGGTTAGCTTTTTCCAAATCGCTTCATTTAGCTTCTCAAATTCCTTGTCCAGATAGTCATAGTAGATTCGATCCGTCTCATATTCAACTGCCAATACCGCTTCCTTTTTGTAGGAAAATACAATATTGGTCACATCAGCTCTCGGGTTTTCATATATCGTTTCGCCCATAGCTTTGGTAACCAGGTTGTATTTGACCACGGCAAGCTTATCCCTGCCAATATTAGATAGAGCAAGCAATTTTTTGTTATCATAGGAGAACATGAATGGAATAAATGAATCTCCGTAACTTATTGTTAAAATTGGCTCAAAAGGCTTAGAGGCTGAAGCTCTATATAGCATTTTGGTGTTAATGCCATCTGTAGCCATGGCCAGCTTGACTTCCCCATACAGGTCTGTAAGCCAACTGGTCACATTGCCAGGATTTTCGGCGACAATCTCTATCGAACCTGTTTTGACATTCAATCGGTACACATCAAAATACTGCGAAGACCTTTTATTCATTGTGATTAAAATATCATTCTCATGACCTTTTAAGTAGGATAACGACTCCATATATTCGGCTCTTACCTGATCAAACGGTGTCAAGTCCTTTTCTTCCGTTCCATCTGAATTTACTACATGAATGTGATTATCTTCGGTCCCATACAGATCTGTTATGTATAAAATTTTATCATTGCTAAACCACATAAAGCCGATAATATCGCGATTCGTCAAGTTGGTAATTCGGGTTGGTGATGCTTCATCCCCCGATTTTTGCACATAGATGTGTGTTTGATTGTTAGTTGTCCTTAGAAAACCCATCTTATTGCCGTCGGGAGATGGTTTAAAACCGGATTGCTCGGAGCCTCGCAGAAAATCATCCAGAGGTAATTCTTTGTCTTTCAATGTGACCGTAGAGATAGCTCTGCTAAGAAACAGCACAAGCTGTGCTCTGGTTACTTTGTTCTTCGGCATGTACTCAAGCTGCTCAGTAATAAAGTGTTGTTTCAATCTGACTACATCGACAAAGTGGCTATCCCCAATGGCCTTTTCATCCTTGAACCATATGTTCATGTTATTATCCTTAAGCTTAAAAGCGCGGGCCAGCAAGCTTGCCATTTGCTCACGGGTTAAAGGCTCTTCTGGACTAAAGCGGCCTTGATCGCCTTGTACAATATCTTTTTCTTTCAATGCATTGACTGCTTGCGCATAAGGACTGGAAGCGGGTACATCCGTAAATCCGTTCAAGCTGGCCGGTTGGCTAAGATTTAAAGCTTTACTGAGCCAAACGGCAGTGACACCTCGTGTTATTTCCTGATCCGGTTGAAACAAACCTTGCGTGTTTCCTTCAATGATTCCTTTTTCCGTAAGCATGGCAATCTCTTTACTAGCATAATGCTCGGAGGGTACATCCTTGTAAATCGTTAGCGCCGCATCCACATGACCGCTTAATGCACCTAAAAAAATCATTAGACAAGCTGTAACCATAAAAACAGATAAAAATGTAGCCAGTGGACGTTTCATACCATACCCCTCTTATCAAGAAACATATTTGAAATCCTGTTTATTATATTAAATATTTCATATTTTTGGTATATTTTTCTATCAATTTGTCATACAGCATTTGACAACTACCGAGGTGCCCAAATAGCCTTAACCCCTCAAAGTTTTCAAGGATTAAGGTATGGGCTTCCCGCTTGTTTTTGCTTATTACTGTAAAACTTAATAATCTTAATAGTGTTGGTTAGGATAGGGCTGTGAGTTATAAAATTGCTGGCGAGGACTTTGATAGCCGATTGGGTTATGCACCTCGCTTGGATGCGTCTGATAAGGATTGGCTGGATAATATTGTGGAGTGCCCGTCATATTCCCATGAACCTGATGTGGCCTGCAATCACTTGGGGGGCCAATAAATAAGGATTTACTGATGGGAGCAAGTGTTTGTTTAACTGCAGCTTCATTCAGACAGTAGGTATGTGCGAGTACGTTTGGTGGCGTTAATCTGAGAAGGTCAGAACCCAGAATTACTTCAGGAACTGGAGCATCAAAGATAGCTAACAAATGAGTGTTATCAACAGATGCAATCTCATAATGCCACCAGCCTTGTGGTACATTTGCAACCTGACCAGGTGTAATCGGAAAATGAAGAAGCTCATTGGTGAACGGATTGATCAAGGAAACAACCGCTGCTCCCGAGATACAATAAACAAGCTCCGCTGCATTTTGATGATAGTGAGGCTCTATAACATTGCCGGTGCTGAGAAAGATATCTAACAGTGAAGTGTTCTCTAATGTATTCAACTGCTCATTAGATAACATATTGATATAATTGCGAGCATCTTTTTTATACAGCAAATTATTATTTAAGTCATAACTGAATTGTACGGATGGGGACTTGTAATCCATATATAAAGTCATGCCAAGCTCCTGCCCTTCTCTTGTTAGGTATTGAATATCCTTATGAGGTTAAGGTATGCAGGTGCCTATAGGTAAGTGCGGAATGATATCAATGACTGAATGGAGAAGTACGTCTAAGCCATATCTTTCTAAGTACAAACCTATTTAAAAAAAGCCAGCAGTCCATCTAAATCAAGTAGGGAAGCCGGCTTCTATATATGGGTTATGGTTTTGTTTAATCCCAACATTTAGGGATTGTTTTCACCTTATTAGTTCGTTGTAATAAACGCTGCAGTCTGCTTTTCTTTTTCTTATCAGCCAGCATTTTTTTTGCTGCTTGCATCATAATGACTTCCCTGAATTCGTTATTCCGCTGCATCCCTTTAAGCTCTTCAAAAAAAGTAGGTCTCATTGCGGTTCCCTCCTGTTGTGCTGTTTCCATGTTAACGAGAACACTTGTTCCCTTTCCGAATTATACACATAAATTTGCATTTAATCAATGACAATCAACAAAAAAAACAGTCCCATCCCTATATCAACAAATGCTGATGTCTTTATAGATTTAACCAACATTGACAAGTATTTAGCTTGCGTGCTACTTTTTATGAGAGATTATACTTGCTCAAATATGTAAGTACCGGAGGTAACGATCATGGATTTAGGTTTGACCGGAAAAGTAGCGCTCATTACAGGAGGCAGTAAGGGAATCGGACTCGGAACTGCGTTGGCTCTAGCCGCTGAGGGAGCGCGTATAGCGATTTGTGCGCGTAATGAGGACGATTTGCGTACAGCCGCACAACAGATTGTCGAAAAAACCGGTGCAGAGGTGTTCTATATTCAAGCGGACATTACATCAGAAGAGGACTGCAAAAAAGCTGTTCAAGAAACCGTAGATCGGTTTGGCAGCTTGGATATTCTGGTGAATAATGCTGGAACGTCTGCAGCGCGTCCTTTTGAAGAGGTAGATGCAGAAGCCTGGGCTTATGATCTGGATTTAAAATTGTTCGGTGCCATTCATTGCTCCAAAGCAGCCATTCCCCATATGCGAAAAACGGGAAAAGGCGCGATTCTCAACATCTCAACCTCATCAGCCAAGACGCCTGCCGCTTCATCTTTACCGACTACAGTGAGCCGTGCTGCCGGGATGGCTCTAACCAAAGCAATGAGTAAGGATTTGGCCTCCGCCAATATTCGGGTGAATACCGTCTGCATCGGGCTGATTCGCAGCGATCAAATTGAAAAGGGCTGGAAAAAACAGCACCCTGAGCTGACTTGGGAGCAATATTCACATAATCCGAGTCATCAAATTCCGCTCGGTCGTATTGGCGAAACAGAAGAAGCTGCAAGAGTTATCACATTCCTAGTCTCCGATGCCGCATCTTATGTAACGGGAACATCGGTCAATGTGGATGGCGGCAAAGGCGCTGCACTTTAAGCTATTCCATCAATTACATCTCAAATAGCAAAAACCTTCCATAACCGTACGAAACGGAAGGAAGGTTTTTTTAGCTGGGCTTACGGTTCAATATCGGGGGTAATCCAACCTCATAACATCCAGAAAAGGAATCCATTTGAAGCTATCCTCCAGATCGACCCGTATTTGACGCTTTCTGGGGTCCAACTCTACAATAATCCCAACTACAGGTTCTTCTACGCCCCAGACGGTCAGCATGACCTGCTCCTTGTTATCCTTGGCCTCCACAATCTGGTTTCCCAGATCCTCGAGCTCGAACTCATCGCGGGTCGGTCTTTTTTGCTTTGCTTTTGCCACCACTCACATCTCCTCATAGCCCTACAGCCCTAATCACTCTATATTACAGAACACGAACTATGTTATCAATGTTAATTTTTTATTAATGGGACATGCTGGGCTTTCATAGTCTAATGCTCGCAAGATAATTGGATGGATTCGCTCCAGCACATCGTAATAGGCATGTATTCGTTATGCTCAAAAGGGTACTGCCATGAGCCGCAATCTCTCTAATGCGAAAGCACTCCTACCTTCGAATAATTAAGATTGTCAGGACATAGGATAGAGTAAAAGGAATTGGACTATGGACTGCAAAGAGAGGAGCATGGATATGGCTATAGATATTAGCGTGGTTGCGGCAAGTGTGGCTTTTGTGACTCTGGTCTTCTATCTGATTCGTATTTTGCAAAAAGGTATGACTTCACTAGACGAAACCAACCGGACCTTGGCTGAGGTCAGGACGGCTGCCCACGATCTAACAGGAGAGGCCAAGCAGCTCATTCACACGGCCAACCAAATTTCTCGGGATGTCAAAGGTAAAATAAAAACGGTAGAGCCCTTGTTGGAATCCGCCCATGATATGGGGGAAGCTCTGCAAAGTGTAACCCATTCCGTTAAACAGGCTGCCGCAGTATTAGGAAACGAGCTGACACCCAAAAGTCAGGCTGCCAGCAACAAAGTTCAAATCAAAGTTAGATAGGACGAATCAAATACAGATAAGGAATCCGGTGCATAAGTGAACAAGCTCTGCTTATTCACCGGATCTTCCTTCATGCCAATGAACAACGCGAGTGCAAAGCCTCTGAATCAGGCTCGGCTCATGACTGATCATTAGGATACCCAGATTGCGACGATCGACAATGTCCATCACAGTGTGCCAGATTTGCGCCTGTGTGATTGCATCAAGCATCGTGGTCATCTCATCTGCGATCAAAAACCGCGTCTGTGGTCCCAAGGCTCTTGCCACACAAAACCGCTGCAATTCCCCACCGGAAAGCTCATTAGGCCAACGGTCCAGCCACTCCTCCTCAATGCCGAGCATTTGCAAAAATGCCGGGTCAGGCTGCCAGCCTTCGTTGATCGTCTGACGCATGCGCCAACGCGGATTGACTGCTCTCTCCGGATGTTGGAACACCAGCTGAACCGGTTGAACACCGCTATCCACAAGTGCATTCCCGTCACAGGTGATACTCCCGGTCTGCGGTTTATCATAACCGGCAAGCATACGGGCTAGCGTAGTTTTGCCACTACCGCTAGGTCCGACAAGACCGACCACTTCGCCCTGTTTGATTTGAATGTTGGCCTCCTTAACAACCCACGGTCCGCGTCCATATCGAAACCCGAGATTTTTCCCTTCAAGAAGCATGAATGCACCTCACTAACCCACCGCGAATATGACGTGTTTCCGGACGTTCACGCTTGCATTCATCCGATGCATAATCACACCTGGGAGCAAACAGGCAGCCTGTAGGCAACGACCCCGCAAGCGGTTGTGAACCGTGAATCCGCTTAAATTCATTTTGTGGCAGTGACTTCCATAGCGCCTGTGTATAGGGATGTCTAAGATGCTCTCCGCCTCCGCTGAAATCCGCTGCAAGAGCAATCTCCATGATCGTTCCAGCGTACAATACCGCCACTTTGTCCGCTATCTGCAAAGCCGATTCGATATCATGCGTAATTAAAAGAATACCGCAGCCTTCGTCTGCAAGCTCTCTCAACTGGCGCAGCGTTTCCTGGGCGACATCCTGGTGAAGCCCTGGTGTCGGCTCGTCTGCGACGATTAATCGGGCACCGCTTAACACGGCTGTGGAAAGCAGCACCCGTCGCGCCATCCCACCAGAGAGCTGGAACGGATATAGTTGTTCCACATCGTCCGCTAATTGGTAGCGTGCGAATACTTTTTTTTGTGCCTCTAATGACTCGTGTGACTCATGGCCCTGCACGGATGAACGCACCTGTGCGCCAACCCTCATCAGCGGATCGAGATAGTTGACTGACTGAGGAACCAATGCGATTTCTTTTCCCCGTAAAGCCGCCTGCTTGGCAGCATCCAGTCGCTCGCCGTTATAGCGCATAGTACCCGTCACACTCGCATTTCCAGGTAGAATACCCATGATCGCATGAGCGAGCAAGCTTTTGCCAGAACCGCTGGAACCGACAACCGCAACGATCTCCCCTTCTCCAATCGAAAGCTGAAGTCCATGGATCACTTCGGTCGTGCGCTGACGCAAAATGCTGGTATAGCGGGTAAAAGAAATGCTTAATTGGTCAATCTCAAGTAATGCCATACGTACAACCTCCTGAAAGTTTTCGAAAGCATAATTCTTATTTCCCCTCACGGATTTCTGCTTAGTCCTGTGATTGACGAGGGTCGACAAGCATTCGTAATTGCTCCCCTACCCTATCAAATGAACGTACAACCAGCAGTAAACAGATTCCCGGGAAAAAGGCCAGCCACCACATGCCCGTCGACAAATAACGCATGGATTCCGATAAAATGATGCCAATAGCTGGCTGATGCGGCGATAGGCCCAATCCGATAAATGTAACTGCAGCTTCATGCAAAATAGCATGAGGGAACAGCAGCAATAACCCAACGAGCAGCTGCGGCAGCAAATGAGGAAAGATATGACGGGACGCTACCCATAATCGGGACTTGCCAAGCTTACGTGAGATCAGTACATACTCGGCCGACCGCAGCTGTAGAACCTCTGCACGAATAATACGCGCAAGGCTTGGCCAATGTGTGAAGGCAATCCCGATAATAATCCCCTTCATACCTCCGCCGAACACGAAGGCAATCAGAATAAGCGAGACCAAATGCGGTACGCTCAAAAACAAATCAATCAGCCAGGAAACGATCGCATCCGCGGTTCGTCCCAAAGCAGCCGTCAGCCCAAGTGCTGCCGCGATTAAACAGCTGCATGCGGATGCAATAAAGCCTACCTGGATACTCATGCCAAGCCCCATTACCGTACGCGAGAACATATCTCTTCCCAACCAGTCCGTGCCAAACAGGTGAGCGAGTGATGGAGACAGGTTTCTATTTTCCAAATGAGTATCTAAAACGGTCGTATCAATGAGATAGCCGCTAAGCCAGGCAGCCAAAATAAATAAAGAGACAAGTCCACTGAAAATAAACGAACGTTTTCTGCGATTCATACGTAAGTGTATAGGCGAGGGGGACGACGTATTACTCCATGAACGACTCATCGGCTCCCCCCTGCAGCCAGTCTTGGATCTACTAGCCGATAGATCAAATCCGCTGCCGCATTCCCGGTAAATACGAACAAAGAGCTGCACAGCACCATACCCAATAGCAGCGGAACATCGCCACGCAAGCCTGCTTCAACGGTTGCTTGTCCCAAGCCGGGATAAGCAAATACCTGTTCCGCCAGAACAGCACCCCCAAACAACTCGCTAAAAGAAGTAAACTGCAAGGAAATGGCTGGCAGCGCGACATTTCGCAGTCCATGTCTCCAAAATAACCGAAAGCCCGATTCCCCTCTTGCTCTTGCAAACAGCACATAATCGCTCGTTAACACATCAATTAGCTTCTGACGCGTATGCAGTGCGATATTGGAAATGCCAACCACACTTAAGGTCAAAGCAGGTAAAATCATATGCTGTGCCCTGTCAGCGAACGTAACCTCGCCCGCCAACACGCCTGCAGGAACACCCAAACCAACAGGAAACCATCCCAGCCAAACGGCAAAAATAATTAATAACAGCAAACCTAACCAAAAAGTGGGTGTAGACGCCAATGTATAACAGTACCACTTGATCAGCTTGTCTATCCACTTATCCTTATGCATAGCGGCTACGGTACCCGCCACGAATCCGATCACACCTGACAACAGCCAGGATACCCCCATGAGTGCAACAGAGTTCATAAACCGTTCCCCGATGACCTCAGCAACAGGAATACGGTGAATCATCGACGTCCCCAAATCACCATGCAGCAGTGCCGATCCCCAGCGCCGGAACCGCTCCAACGGAGGTTTATCCAAGCCCCAGTATTCAGCGATCAGCAAGCGCTGCTCAGGACTTACCTTCATCGCATCCGCACCCACATAAGCCTGTATGGGATCAATAGGCGATTGCTCGACAAGCCAAAACGAGATCACACTCACAGCGAATAAAAGAGATAGCAGCCGAATAGCCTTCCGTCCCCAGTATGCCGCCGTGCTGTTCTGCAGAATCCACCCTTGCTTCTCTATTCCTTCCATCTCCAATCTTCGATGTTATCAGTCACAGGCCAACCATGTCCATGCGGGTGAATCTTTTGCTTGCCGATATCGAGTTTATCCTTTACCAGGTACAAATGATCAACGTTGACGAGCCATGCCCACGATGCATCTCCCTTAGCACTTGAGCCTGTTTTACCATCCCACTGCGATTTTTTCCAGTTATCCCAAGCGGATTCCTCCGTTCTTGCCAGCATCGCTTTATTCATCCATTCGTCAACAGTCGGGTTGCTGTAATAGCCTGTATTGTAATAATCAGCGCCTTTATATTTACTGCTGTATAAATTATACATTTCCAGCGGATCACGACTGCCCCAGCCGAACATCACCGCGTTCGAATACATCATTTTTCCAATGTCATCCCAGCTTTTACCCTCTACATTGATCTTGATGCCGATAGGCTTGATCATATCAGCGGCTGCAAGAGCAAGCGATTGGCGAGAAACATCACCTGAAGGATAGACCATTGAAAACTGTGCCTTCATGCCCTCCTTTTCGACAATACCATCTCCATCGGTATCCTTCCAACCACCTTCTGCTAACAGCTTCTTGGCCTCGTTCACATTGGCATCAGCGAATACGGTTTCCGGGTTCCACCAAGGTAAACCATCATTCACCGTATAAGCGGGAGAACCATAGCCTTCGAGTACCCCTGTCACGAGTGCTTTTCTGTCCAGGGCGACATTAATGGCTTTACGAATGGATAGATCTGCCGTTACATCGTTTCCAACCGGAATATCTTCCTTCGTCTTTTGACCGGATTTTACATATGGAAACATAATCCCGCGGTTATCTACGGTTTTCAGAGCTTCGAGACGCATACCATCTACCTTTTGCTTGCTGAAAGCCGACGGGATATACGACACATCCACCTTCCCTGCCTTTGCAGCCGCAAACGAAGCATCTTCATTTAAAAACAAAAACGTAATTTTTTTGAAAAATGGTTTCTTCCCGTAATACTCAGGGTTCGCCTCAACAATGACCTGCTGCCCTTTATCCCATTGAACCAGCTTGAAAGGACCTGAGCCTACAGGATGGCTTGCATAATCCTTGCCGTATGCATGCTTCGGTACAATTCCCGTAGTAACGAGCAGACTAATAAAAGTCGATTGTGGTTCTTTAAGCTTAAAGTTCACAGTAGCTTCGTCTGTTGCCTTTACACTTTCCATGTTCGTTAAATCAATGGCTGTACCGTTTTTGGCAGCTGTTTCAAAAGTAAATTGAACGTCATCAGCGGTTAACGGCTTGCCATCAGAAAATTTAGTATCCTTACGCAGCTTCACGGTCCATGTTTTACCGTCAGTGCTAATTTCATATCCAGTAGCCAGATCGTTCTCAATCTTCATTTCACTATTTCTATTAAACAGTGTGCTTTGGAACAATGGAGATCCATATCGCCCCCAGCCAATCGTAGGATCGAATCCGCCTTCCGGCTCCGCACCAACGGAGAGGATAAGCTGATCTTTAACATTACTTGTCGATTCGGCCGTCTTTTCCTTCGTATTGGACGTACAACCGGTTACCATTATGCAGCCTGCCAGCAGTACTGTCCCTAACCATTTACTTGTCTTCATTTTCAATTCAAACACTCCTTGATCATTAGGTTCATTTTATGTATCGTGTTACGAACTTTGTAAATTGTAACACAACTTTTGAATAAGGGCACTCTTTTTTAGGTTAAAGCTTACATTAGCTCACGTTGGTTCTTCACATAAAAAAACATCTCAAACCTTGTTGAAGGTGAATGAGATGTTCGTTTCATTATATTTGATTTATCTTTATAAGTTTTTATTATGCATTCACCTTGAACGTTGGCTAGCTTTTTGTTCATTGATCAACCTTGAAGCCCGAATAATAAATGCTTCTGGATTCTTTCTGAACGCGAGAAAGGTGCCAGGCTGGATGCTGCTCAAAATGTTCACAATCGATTTCCGGGTCAGTCTCGTTTCGTTAACTAGCTTACCGATAAGATCGTATTTCACTTGTGTCGCCACACGGAGCTCAACCTTCTGAATGTGGGTTTCGTGGATCTCTAAGCCCTCACCCAACTGCAGTTGCTCCTTGGAACGAATCGTTCCTACCCCTCCATGCTCAATCCGGTAAAACGTCTCAGGAACAGTAAGTTTAGTATCCAATTCACGCACACATTCCCGAACAAGCTCTGCCGAATCAAAATCATCCGTATACGATGTGTTAGGCCGAATTCTATTCTGAAACTCCTGATTCTTTTGCGAGTAGAAGTTAGAACTTAGCGTCAATTGTTTAATATGGTTTGTGTGATCATTGTTAATCCAATCCACTGAAAGCTCTGAATAAATCGTCCCCACCCAATCCATAATGGCTTGTCGAAAAGGATGAACCTCTTCAGGTAATACGACCCGATTACTTGCAGCGGCATCATAATAATCTTGTGTTAGCTCATTCTCTGTATTTATATAATCATTTCTGATAAATGACTTATAGAGTTGATGGGCAAGCTGCTTGTTGATAGTCAAGGTTTCATCCTGATCGTTCCTCAAAAGGTGGCCGAGGAAAAACGAAGGTTCAACTTTCTGCGGCCTGGCTGATAGAATTGCGGCAATTTCACTTTGAAGCTGACGGGCAAATGAATCGTAGGATTCACTGGCGATAATCGTCAACACATTGATATCATGAACATCTATTCCAGGCATTGAAACATCTATTCGATCTCCATATTGGTTAACGCAAAGCCTTAAGCCTCGGCCTACCTCCTGGCGCTTTTTAATCATGGAATCGCTATGCTTTAGTGTACATATTTGAAATACATTTGGATTGTCCCAGCCTTCCTTGAGAGCCGAATGAGAAAAAATGAACCGGGTCGGGTCTTTAAAACCGAGAAGTCTTTCCTTATCCTTCATAATGAGATCATATGCATCGGCATCATCAGAATCGGTTTCTCTTGCTGATACTTTGGAATCCACGAGCCTGCAATTTTTTTTATCTATCGAAAAATAGCCTTTGTGCGTTTGCTTCACTTGAATGCTTTCTAAATATTGGACAAATGCTTTCTCGTCATGCTCGCCCACATGCTTTATCGCATCACTCATGGCTTTTGTATATTCCTCTTCAAAAATCCGCGTATAGGCGCCGCTGACCTCATGGCCTTCCTGATCATACTGACGATATTTGGAAACCTCATCGATAAAAAACAAAGACAGCACTTTGATTCCAAGATGAAATAAAACCCGTTCTTTTTCCAAATGGGATTTGATCGTTTCGCGAATCTGGATTCTTCTAAAACTCTCCTCATCGATATTTCCCAAAGCTTCACCTGCGGTTAGTTCGATTCCGTTGGCAAAGCCAATTATGTTGCGGATTCCGTCAACTTCGGTTATGGTGTAGCCTTTATATGCTTCAAGCTTATTAGATAGTTGATAAAGATCATCGCCCGCCTGCAGCCTCTGAGATACCCTTTTCAAGCCGGAATTGATTTTCTGTTCATACTCTATCCTGGCAGCAGGTGCGAGCTTTTGGCTCAGATCCAACCCTTCCAAATACACATATGCTTCAGTTCCCGCCATACCATTGACTGAAATGCCTTTCACGTTGATTTTTTTGACGAGCTTTCTGTTGTAAGCATCCAGCGCATCCAAACGATAAATTTTGTTAAACTCCTGATCCTTCCGATGCGTTGCTGAATATCTCAACGTAAATAGCGCCATAAATGCCTTTAGCGCCTCCTTCGTCTTTTCACCCTCCACCGATTGCGGCTCATCGATGATTAGAATCGGATTGGTTGAGGCTATGAGGTCGATAGGTCTCCTGGATTGGAACTCGTCTAGCACCATATGAATTCTTCTGGTGTCCTTCCCTTTTTCAGCAAAAGCTTGCGAATTAATAATCATCACATGGATCCCTGTATCACTCGCAAAGCTTTCGATTTGGTGGAGGTGTCTAGAATTATATATAAAATAACGGGCCTTTTTGCCATACTCTGCCATGAAATGATCTTCTGTCAGCTGGAAAGATTTGAATACACCCTCTCGAATCGCTATCGAAGGAATGACGATAATGAATTTACTCCAGCCATACTTTTTATTAAGCTCAAACATCGTTTTGATGTAGGTATATGTTTTACCGGTACCCGTCTCCATCTCTATCGTCAGATTATACTGACCCTCAAGCTTGCCTGAGGGTTTTAATCCGTGATTGATCTGCACTTTTTTGATATTGGCCAAAACCTTTGCAGGCGGCAGCTCGATCAAATTATTTTTAGTTCCTATATACGGAGTGGTGCGGGCATCGGACTCCAGGACAATCTGCTGAGATTCAAACCTTTTTCCCGGGCCCATACTAAATCGAGCACCTGCGTTAGGCTGTCCATCAAAGCAGTCTACCACACACTGTACAGCATCCGTTTGGAATTGCTGATGTTTAAACTTAAGCTTCACGCTGCACTCACCTGCCTATAAGACTTTAATCTCAGTGCCTGAGGATAAGGATTGGAACAGCTCCTCGACATAAATCCGATCGGCATCATTTGCAAATGAGCAGTCCAGGAATACGGCCTGGTGTGGCATTTCGCTAGCAATTTCCTTCATCATATTCCGTGTAATCCGCTCTTCGAAACAGCAGACAAGCAAATTTCCTGCAACCCTATACACCGGTCTGCCCTCAATCTCCTTGATTTCAATAGGCAAAGACAGCTCCAATCCCAATTCAAGCATTACCTGAATCAACAGATCCTCACTTGAACGATCCTCCTTGATATTGGATTCAAGATCAAGTAAAAACTGCTGCTCCAGCTGCTCAGGTACATAATAAGCATCTTTCATATTGGAAAAATCGACCCGGAATACACGAAATCCGTAGTCTATCTCAGCCTCGGTTTCCGCTTTAATTTTACGGGCAGCTCTCCGTATACGATCTTTTCCAATGTCACATATCGTCTCATAGCCGGCGCGTCGAGCCTCACTGCGATCCGCACAAGGTTCAGCAAGCTGTACCATTATATACTTACGATTGCCTCCATCCTCCGCATTCAACTGCATTACCGCATCCGCTGTTGAAGCTGAGCCCGAGAAAAAATCAAGCACAATATCGTCATTCACAGATCCTGTTTTCAACAAAATTTTTAGTAAAGAGGTAGGCTTGGGAAATTCGAACATATCTTTGTCAAAAAGAGCCTTCACTTCTTTGGCCGAATCGAACGAAAAACCCCCATTTTCAATAATCGTAGGCAGCGTGACACCATCTCTAACCTCCGACAAATATCTTTTCAAATACGGCGCACCGGAATTTTCCCTAAAACCTATTCTTCCATCAGCCAACAGCTCATCCATCTTTTCTTTATTATACAGCCAGCACTTGTTAGCAGGAGGCATGAACCCTTCACCGGTATGCGGATGGAGGATCGGATATACACAGCTTTTTACCAATCTTCCACCTTTGCCATTTGCACTTAAGTCCGAGGCCACCCACCTTCCTCTGGGGTCATGGTCCGGATTGCGATATCTGGCATTCAGTTCCTCCGAACGAGGCTGCAAGAATAATTGCACTTGACTCGCATTTTTGGCATACACGACGATATATTCATGATTTCTGCCAATAATCCGATCATTGGGCGGAGTCGCGCGGCGTTTCCATACAAGCTGCTCAATAAAATTCATTTCTCCAAATATTTCATTGCAAACCTTTTTCAAATTATCTATTTCATGATCATCTACCGAAATAAAAATAACACCTTGTTCATTTAACAAATTTCTTGCCAGCTTCAATCTCGGGAAAATCATTGTCAGCCAGTCGCTATGGAATCTTCCATTGGATTCTGTATTTTGAAAAAGCCGAATCCCCTCTTCATCAACTTGCCCTGATTCCTTCGCATACTGCTCGGAAGTCTGGCGATAATCATCTCTGTATATAAAATCATTCCCTGTATTGTAAGGGGGATCAATATATATACACTTGATTTTGTTCAAATACGATTCCTGAAGGAGCTTCAATACGTCTAAATTGTCGCCTTCAATATACACATTTTGTGTATTCTCCCAGCCTAAACTGTCTGCCTGGACCGGACGAAGCGTCTTATCAATCGGATGATTTGCCTGACGGATCGCTTCCTTCTTGCCTGGCCATATAAGCTGATAGCGTTCTTTTTCACCTTCGACGATATGAGTTGACAGCTCCTGTTTTAACAGGTCAAAATCAATGACGCGCGTGAGCTCGCCATCGTCACTCCTAACTTCAGTCATGACATTCGGAAATAGCTGTGCGATAGCGTTTATATTGAATTGTTCCTTATTGAATGATTTCATCGTTAGTT
Source organism: Paenibacillus sp. 1_12 (assembly GCF_900114475.1). Taxonomy (GTDB): domain Bacteria; phylum Bacillota; class Bacilli; order Paenibacillales; family NBRC-103111; genus Paenibacillus_S. Next base: position 73,101 of record NZ_FOTE01000006.1, read on the forward strand.
TATCCACATTTACCCTCCCTGCTTTGAATAGTGATCATAGCTTACGAGAATAAATAACATCTATAACAAAAACTTATTATCGAAGTGGGCTCGCTGATGATACATGCATATCTCAGGGGGTACATTTGACGAAATATATTACCGTGCTGTGTTGCTGATTGTCCTATCATTATAACAAAAGCCAGCCTGTGAAGGTTGGCTTTTTTCGTTGTATAGACAATAACCTCTAAGTAGAGTTATTAAATACCGTTCTCCAGTTCGAGCGTCACCGCTTCGATCATATTGACAAAAGAGTTTAACTCCTCGGAAACTGCTGCCTGATCGCGCGCTTGAGCTGAGGTTTGCTGTGTATCCTGCATCACTTCATTCAAAACATGGGATATATCCTCAAGAGTCCCTTTGATCAAATCCAGCGAGTCTTTGGAATGTGCCGCAAGCTTGCGAATCTCATTGGCCACCACGCCAAATCCTTTACCATGTTCGCCGGCATGAGCTGCCTCGATAGCAGCATTAAGCCCGAGCAAATGAGTCTGATCCGAAACCTCTTGAAGCAAGCCGCCAACCGCATGAATTTCACCAATCTTGACCTGAAGCTGTTCAACTTTATTCAATGCATGATCCTGAATCTCCGCACTTAAATTAGCTGAATTCGATACGGACAAGCTGCTTTCGCTCAGCTCCACGATCATCGTTGCAAGCTCTTGGACTGCTTTATTCACCTTAACAATTGTTGATTGTCTATCGTCGGAAAGCTCTTGGATCTTCTGCTTTTCATCTGCTTCATAAGCTTCCAATACGAGCTGGGAATCAAAGTTGAACATCTTGGAAAGGGATAATATGATTTGCATCCACTGATCTGGAGCAACAACTTTAAAATTATTAACTGCAATATCCAGATAAAGCATATAAGTACCCAAATACCAGTCGGTCGTCAATCCAATTCTTGAGTGGATTTTACCAATATGTATTCTTTTCTCGATAAATTCTGTATCAATAACCCCTTCGACCATGGATAAAAAATACCATCTCTGAGTTTGCTTAAGACGCTCAATCGTGCTGTTGGCATTAATTATTTTCACGAGCTCTGGTTGTTGATTCACTTGTTCATACAATTTATCTACGACAATTTCGACAATAGCCTGAAAATGTTCTTTTTGACTTTTCAAAAAGGTTAGGTCATTCTCTGTAATACCCGTATAGGCAAGCTGCTTCCTTCTTCTTTCGTCAACCTGTATCATGTACATTCCCCCTGAACTCATAAAAGAAACCGTTTCAAACTTACACTAGTATATAAGAAACACTCAATAGGATGCAATCTAGATTTGAAATTCTTCCCAGCATCAGCAGCTTTATTACATTTGTTTATAGTTGGATTACAGAGATTCATCTCATAATAAGAGAAATTAAAGAATGTATAGTAAATTGTTTGAATTTTCTGTGCACTGCTTTCCATCAATCGTAAAACACGAAAATTAAGTCAAACAGCGATTCTGGATATGAGCTCTATTTAACAGAAAAAAGCCATATTCTCTACAAATATGTAGATATTATGGCTTTTTTCTGTACCCATGGAGGCAGCCATCGGCTTTGGGAGTTGATTTATTATTAACTTATTTAAGCTTGCTGATCGCTAATAAAAGTGTCACAGCCTCTGCTCTGGTAGCTCCTGCGTTAGGTGCATAACGATTGTTGCCTCGTCCGCTGATGATGCCTTTCTGAAAAGCGGTGGCTACTTCTGCATATGCCCATTTGGGAATATCGCTTTCATCAGCAAAATCCAATTTCTGGTTAGAATCTGGCTTTAACCCCAGCGCACGAACGATCAAAACAGCAATTTCAGAGCGGACAATATTACGGTTAGGACGAAACGTATTATCCTCATAGCTGCCGATAATGCCAGCTCCGAGAGCCTGCTCCAGATATGCCCGGGACCATTCCGGAATCTGAGCATTATCGGAGAATTGGAGCTCCGCCTTTTTCCCTTCCAATTTCAGGGCACGTGCGAGCAATACAGCAAACTCAGAGCGACTGATTTCCCCGTCAGGATGAAAAGATCCGTCTTCATAACCGCTTGCAATCCCTAGAGATACTGCCTGTTCAATTGAAACCTGCGCCCAATGTCCGGCTATATCGCTTAATGCTGGCTTGTTCGTGGGTTGTTCGCTGCTTGTTGGTTTAGGATCGGATCCCGATTTTGTCCCCGCTTGTTCGCCTTCCTTAGGTTTGTTGGTATCAGTTATCGGCTTCTGATCAATTGGAGCTGTACCAGCAGGTGCATCAACTTTACCTGATGAAGCGGAATTTCCTTCGATCAGCTTGGCGTTGTCTTTATCAATCGAAATCTCAATGTCGTATTCATGAAAATAATTGACCTCCGCCCAATCGATTTTAACCCAGGCCTTCAGCTTTTTCGACAGATCAACAACCTCGAACCGCACATCTCGTGTATTTTTCGCTTCATTCGTACCTACAACCTCGGCATCCTTCAGCACGCCATTGTTCTCCACTTTGAATGCAGTGATTTGTTTCCCCTGCTTCAGCGTCACCGTCATATACAATTTGCCACCAGCAGCCGTTAAGGTACCCGGAGTTATAATGTAGTCCTGCATCACCGACGGCTGCTCCGTACCAAATTTCTTAATTATATATGGAATCTTATAGCTGCCATCTTTAATAGTGCTTGCGCTTACTCCCGTGCCAACTTCAGCAGCAAAAGCTTTACCGTTTGTGACCGTATCTGGAAAGTTCACACCTGGAATCGCCGCTGCCAGCATCGATGCGATGCACATTCCATACATAACCTTTTTTATCGATTGACTCATATTTCAACACTCCTCGTAGCTATTAAATGTATCGTTCTCTCAAAATTCCATGAATGACAAGCCTACCCTCCACGGGATCCAGCGTGTAATCACAGGTAGACAAAGTAAGAATAGGTTCACGTTCGTTCAGCACGATGTCCGTTTTGAACATCGATTTATTCTGGACGTTATGCAAAAATGACAAGTAATCGGTATCGCCAGAAAAAGCCGTTTCAATATAATTAAAATCCGTCGTCGTGTAATAGAAGGAAAAAATTTCGATATCATAGCTCTTGTACAAAGTATCGTAACGAAATGTACGGTGATTATTGAAAAAATCACGGTCACCATAAGCCTTTAAAGCTCCGAACATGGAGCCGTTTTTCATGCGGTGTCCATACAATATGGTGTTCATGTTGGGCATCTCTGCCGTATTGCGGAAATCCATAAAAATGCTGCCCGCTCTCGAATCTTCCTTTTTAAAATTGCGGGACAAATAGTAATCGTTGTCCTGTGCCTGGACGATTGGATCATCAATCGTTGTCCCTGCTATATTTAACCAGCCCACGATGTCGGAATTTATAGCCAGCAATCCCTGGAAAGCGGTACGTATCCCAGGAGCAGACACTTCATTTACAGCCGCTTCGATCCGATCATCCTCCAATGCAGCGTGGTTCACAGCACTTTGCTGGTAATAGAGTTGCCTGGCTTGCGAAGCCAACTTCTCCTGCTCCCAATAACCGATGAAGATGCGTCCCAATGCAATCAGGCAAATAACAAACACGATCAAGCTCAGCACAGTCAGCGTTCTATGAACATTCTCCGTTCTCAGCATGCGAAAAACCGTTTTGTACATATCTCAGCGCCACCTTCTCAAATGCCGAGCGGCACCATATACAACCCGGTATCTTTGTCCTCCCTAACGATGACATCCACGCCATAGATTTGTTTGATCGTCTCTACAGAAATCACCTCCGAAGGTTTACCCTTTAATACAATTTGGCCGTCCTGCATGACGATGATACTGTCGCTGTAACGAATTGCTTGATTAATATCATGCAGCACCATGACGATCGTCAATCCATAGTCTACATTCAGGCTTTTGATCAGATTCAGCACCTCAAATTGGTAATAAATGTCCATATAGGTCGTTGGCTCATCGAGAAACAAAAATGGCGTATTTTGCGCGAGCGACATTGCTATCCATACCCGCTGCCTTTCTCCACCCGATAATTGATCAATGGTCAAATTTCGCTTGGCTAACAGGTTCGTGCGGGTTAATGCCTGTAAAACCGCTTCTGTATCCTCCTCCGAATGGGGAGAAAACATACTTTTATGGGGTAGGCGTCCAAAGCCTACAAGCTTCTCGATGGTAAGATCTGACGGAGCATCATTATGTTGATGCACAACTGCGAGTTTTCTAGCCAGTTCCTTTGGTTTGTATGTGTTAATAAGCTTACCGTCCAGAATCACGTTCCCGCTGCGGGGCTTATGGTTGTTAGACATGATACCGAGCAGTGTCGACTTACCGCACCCATTCGTCCCGATAATCGTTGTGATTTTTCCGATTTCAATGCTACTGCTCACGGATTTCAACTGATCGTTTTTTTTGTCGTAAGAAAATGTGACCTCTTTAATGTCCATGAGTACGCTCACTCTTTCTCAGTAAAAATATTAAAAAAGGTCCACCGATTACGGTCATAATAATGGATGCTGGAATTTCCGAAGGCGCCAATAAGGTACGCCCAAGAGTATCAGCCGATAAGATGAGCAGTGCACCTGCCAACGCCGAAAATGGAATCAGCAGCTTGTGATCAGAGCCTACCAGCAATCTGGCGATATGCGGAATAAGTAAGCCAACGAAAGCGATTAAACCGCCGATCGCCGTTGCGACAGCCGCCAGTATGACCGCTACGACTGAAATGAGCAATCTTGCTCTCGTTACGTTAAGTCCAAGGTTTTGAGCCGATTTGTCCTGCAGCGAAAGTAAATTGCACCAAGAATATAGCAGAATTGACAACACCAGCCCAATCGACCCATAAATGACCATAATTTGTACATCTCCCCATGTTTTCATCGCAAATACGGATGTGGTAGCCTGATTAATGCTAGTAACGGCATAGCTGCCTCTATAATTGAACGACTGTCCCAGACCTGTAAAAGTCGCATTTACTGCAATGCCGACCAGAATAATACGAATCGGTGTTAAACCCGATTTCCAGGAAAGTGAATATACAAGAAAACAAGCGATCGCTCCTCCTATAAAAGCAGCCAAAGGCAGCCAATAAAAAAACTGAGGGAACAGTGTTACAAATAACAGCGATATGACGCCCGCTCCCGAAGAAATACCAATAACGCCGGCATCGGCTAGAGGACTTCGCATGACTGCTTGCAGCAGCACACCGGATACGGCAAGGGCCGCCCCAACAAATATTGCGATAATGATTCGCGGTAAACGCAGGTCTTTAATAATCTGTACACTTTTATTTGTTCCGCTAAATAAGCCCTGTATCAGTTCTAAACTGCCCACCTTGATACTTCCGGTAGTCGCCGATACAAGGGCCACCGTTACAAGTAAAATGACGACAGCAATCATACTCCACCATGCTTTGTTCATTTCCAACTTCCTTTTTAGGCAAAATCAATACATTTGAATTCACGGGTATAGCATTGGCATCAAGACGTCAAGCGCTTGAACTGCAGCCAAATTTCCGGTGGTGCCAAACAATTCCTCAGGTAGATCATACACTCTGTTCGTTTTTACGGCTTCAAAATGCTTCCAAATATCATTTTTCTTAAATTCCTTGTCAAACATAATCACCACTTCTTCCGGCAGTCCGTGTGCTGCACGCAAAATAACATCAGGATTGGCCTTCTGCAAATATTCGGTGTTGGAAGCCAGATATTCAACTTTCTCTCCCTGAACAATATTTTGGCCACCCGCTAGTCTAACAAGGTCACCGATATAGGAATGCTCGGTAGCAACAAGGTAGCTGCCCGGCACGCCCAGTAATATGAGAACGGAAGGCTGCTTCTTGCCTTCTGTTTGTTTCCTGACAGCAGCAAGCTTATCGTTAAACTTGGCGATCAATGCTTCAGCTTGCGTCTTACGATCATATTTGTTCCCGAGTGCCAGTATTTCATTGTTCATTTTATCAACGCTGGTCAAATCCAAAAAATTGGCACCAACCCCTGCATTTTTAAACACAGGCGCCAAATCATATTCAAGTGTCGTGACTGAGAGAACCTCAGTAGGATCAAGCGATTTAACGATTTCCATATTGGGACTCATTGGATTGCCTATCTGGGTAACGCGTTCATACCGTTTGGGCAGGTTTTTATAGCTCTTCGGTATGCCAACCAAATCGACGCCAAGTGCATCCATCATTTCTGTTGCCGCCACAGTCGTTGCAATAACACGGTATGCAGATGATGATTGGGCTTCCCCAACCTTAGCCTCTGGCATGGTTTCACGTGTACAACCTGCGGTTATAAGCAATACTAATGCGATTAGCGCAGTGCTTATTATTCTATGCATTTCGATCCTTCTCCCTTTCCTGCTATAGAACGGATGCAAACTCGCCCACAGTTCAAAAATCACGAGGACACCGGTTTTCCGGTATCCCCGTTTGTTTACTGCCAGTTTTTCAGTATGACTTTGATTTACTCGGCATGGTCAATCAGCGCCAAAATTAACGTGACAGCTTCTGCCCTTGTCGCTCTGTCCTGTGGAGCGAACATATTGTTGTCCCTGCCGTTAATAATTCCTTTCTTGGCAGCAGCCGCAACCGAGGCTGAGGCCCATCCTGGAATATTCTGAGCATCGGCAAATGTCGAAGTTTCGTTGGTGTCAAGAGGAAGCTTTAATGCACGTGCAACCATGACTGCAATTTCGGATCGCGTGATTTTGCGGTCTGCCCGGAATGTACGGTCCTCATAGCTGCTAATAATTCCTGCTTCAACAGCCTGCTCTAGATAAGGCTTTGCCCATGTAGGAACGTTATCGAGATCCGCGAAATCAAGCTTCGTACCGCTTCCTTCCAACTTAAGTGTACGGCCAATCATCACAGTAAACTCCGCACGGCTGATTTCACCATTAGGGCGGAAGCTTCCATCCTCATAACCATTGACAATACCAAGGGAAATGGCACGCTCTACCGCTGCCTTCGACCAATGGTTTTCAAGATCGCCAAAGCTGGAACCAACAGCCGGATTGCCACCCGCTGAGTCCGTTGGAGCTTGATTCCCTGGCTGTGTGCTTGTTTTGCCAGCGAGTGCATCGATATAGAATACAAGGTGGATATCAATCTTATCCAGCTTCTTCTGCAGCATCGGGATATAGTCATCGTTCGAGTTTTTTGCTTTATCCAGTTCTTCCTGATGCTTCTGCAGATCCTCCTCGGATGGAGGCACAACGATAGCAAGCTGAGCATGGATAGGCGCAGTCAAATCCTTAGGTTCAAAGCTGATGATTCGCGTGTCAGCCGATTCGTCTTTACTTACAATCGTTGCAGATTGAAGTACATTTTGAATGGTCGTTTCTGTACCGGATGCGTTAGAAACCGCTTTTTCCGCCTCCACCTTAAAATCATCAACCAGCTTATCCTTGGCTATCGTCAGCTTAATACTTTTTGTGTCTCCCTTGACTATAAGCTTGGCAGGATGAGCAACCATATTGTCATATTTGGAATCCAGGTTACTTTTATACTGCAGCACGGAGAAATCAAGATCGTACTCCCCATCTTTGAGTGTTGCAACAGCAGAACCACCAGCACCACCAAGCACCGTATCCGCACTAACCTTCGTCATGCTCGATTTATCAAAAGCAATATCGATATCATATTCATGAAAGTAATTCATTTCCGCCCAGTCGATTTTCACCCAAGCTTTTTGCTTGGATGACAAGTCCTTCACATCGAACTGCACAACGCGAGTATTGTTAGCGTCATCCCTGCCAACTACAGTAGCATCAGACAATGATCCACCGCTGTCCACTTTAAACGAGGTAATCTCCTTGCTCTGCTTGAGTGTAAAAGCGAAATATTGTCTGCCGTTCTGAACAGTCAACAATCCAGGCGTTATGACGTAATCCTGCATTACCGAACGTTGATCGGTTTCATATTTCAAAATCTTATAGTTGATCGTATATTTCCCGTCGGCAATTGTGCTCGGCTGGGTAATGCCGCCAACTCCACCGGTTCCACCTGTACCGCCATTCCCACCAGTACCGCCAGTTCCAGGATTAGCTGGATTCGACGTGTCCGGTGTAATCGCTCCTACTGGAGAAACACTGCTGAACTGCAGCTTATAGTTCGTTTCCGTTCCATCAGCAGCCGCCAGTGTGATGGCATAAATCGAAGTCAAATCGTCTACTTCCAGCTTAAGGCTGCTCGTCGTTGCATTAGCCAATACCTTCACAACACCCGACTGTTTTGCTGCATATTGAGGTGTTAGTTCCTTTTTGAAAGAACCATCTGCATTGAGCTGCGTTATTTTTTTGGCGGTTACTCCACTTTTTAATATAAAGGTTGCCGTTTGCTTACCGTTTTGTACCCTCAGACTGCCCGCATTTTCCACAAAATTGCTGATTGGCACCGCTGCGGGATTATCTGAGACGGCTGAAAATGCAAAGCTGTATTGACCATCGTTTACCGGCTTTTTCAAGTCGATGGTAATACTCGTGATCCCGATTTCCACATCGTAATCATGGTCATAGAGGAAGGATGGAGTCACCTGCCAGTAAATTTTCACCCAGCCGTCCAGCCGCTTAGTCAAATCAGCCATTTCGAATTGCACAACTCTTGTATTCGCTGTTGCGTCACTGCTTACCGCTGCAGCTTCGATCAATTTTCCATTTTGTTTCGTCTGGAAGTTGAGAATTTCCGCACTCTGGTTCAACTGGAACGAAGCGTACGCTTTACCGTTCTTTATCGTCAGCTTGCCGCTATTCTTGTCTACATAATCGTACATAACCGAAGCCTCATCGGTTCCTTGTTTGTAGATCTTATAGGTCATGTTGTAATCCCCATCCGGCAAGCTGGCGTTTGCAGCTACTACCGATGCAAGGAAGCTGTCAAATGCACTTTGAAGCGCAGTTTTCGCATCATTTAACTGCTGCTGTGTGGATGCCGGATTCGCTGCCACTTGCTTGGCTTGATTAATCGACAGCAACAGCGCAGCTTTCGAGCCTAAAGGATATTGTCCAACCGCGCTTCCCTCTATCGCAGCATCATGAGCGGTCTGAATGCTGGCAATCAACGTATTGAGTGGGCCAGCTGGAGAAACATCCGTGAACCCGATTTCAACATCGTACTCATTGTCATACAAGAATGTTGGACTTACCTGCCAGTAAATTTTTACCCAACCGTTTATTCTCTTGGTCAGGTCTTTATTCACTTCAAATTTGATAGTCCGAGTATTGTTCGTGGGATCGAACCTCACGATTTCCGTTTCTGTTAAGACACCATTCTTCTCGGTTTTGAACGAGGTGATCTCAGTGCTTTGCTTTAAAGTAAAGGAAACATATCTTTTGTCGCCAGCAACGGTTAATTTCCCGCTTATCTTATCTACATAATCGAACATGACGGAGTTCTCATTAGTACCTTTTTTATAAATCGTATAATTGATTGGATAGTCGCCATCCGCCAATTGAGCCGGGGTAGGAATCACCGATGCTTTGAACTTCGTCAAGGCTTGCTGCAATGACAACAGCGCCGTTGCTGTCTGCGCCTGTGTACCTGTTATGTTGGACGCTTCTGCACTGGCAGCATCGATGGCTGACTGAATAGCAGCTTTGGCCACTGCCGGATACTGGCCTGGCGCCGTACCTGCTACTGCTGTTTTATTAAAAGCGGAAGCAGCAGTTATAGCTTGCGATAATGCACTATTATCTACATTATTAAAGTTCAAACGAATACTGTGGGTCTGGTCATAATTTTGTGCCGGCACTACCGCACGCACCTTGGCGTCCAGAAGCGTGGACAAATTATCTGCTTTGAATTTGACTTTCCTCGTATTAGTCGCTGCATCCGCGCTTACAAGGGTCGTTTCCACAAATTCACCGTTTTGCTTAATCTTGAATTCCGGTACAGTCATACTGTTCTTGATCGTTACCGTTACATAGGTTGAGCCGTCTTCCTCGGTTGTCAAGGTGGAGGGATTCATAAAATAGCTCTCTATGGTCGAAAAAGCGTTATTGGTTGCATGTACGGCTGAGAAATATACCGTATGCACAGCGCTGGCTTTGAACGCATCGACTGCTGTTTGCAGAACGGATGTAGCTTTTAAGATTTGTGGTCTCTGAGCTGCAAGGTTGTTCCCGACAAGTTCAGCAACCCCGATGGCCTGCTGCAGCTTAGTTTTGGCGCTTGCTGGATATTGTCCCATTGCAGTGCCAGTCACTGCGGTATTAACTAGCTGCCTGGCAGCCGTGATATTAGCATTAAGAGCTGTAAGCTGGTCAGCGTTGTAGCTGATATAGACATTTTTAGTAACACTGTTAACCGTGTAATTGAACGATGAAAAGCCTTGCCATATTGTATCATCGGCACTAGGATATCTAGTATAGAGTTGATAAGTCTTATTATTCACATCAGTACTTTTGCTTACCAACTTCGTATCATCAATTGTATTATTTGTTCCAAATAATCCTGCTGCATTAGGCTGAGTGCGTAATATCTTAACCTCGCCCACAGGATTTACAAAGGTAATATTAGCCAAGGTCTTGTAATAGGGTGCTACATTTTGTTCCAGCAGAACCGCTGTTTGCTTAAACTCGTTAGAATAAACTGAACGGGTAGCGGTTGCACCAAGCGTATCGAGAACAATGATATTGGTTGGTGTCGAAGCATGGTATTGTTGTGCTTTTGCAATACCAATTTGATCTTTTAACGTGTTATATCCAGCAATCACCTCATCAGCGCTAGCATTCGCTTTATCTCTGACGGTTTTAGCATTATCAATCCTACTCTTAAGGTTGCTATTAATAACACTATCCTCGTATTCCCCATCAGATGCTACCGTGTTTCCTTGCCCTTCTGCTGTTCCGGCTATAATAGCTGCTGCTTTAAACGCTTCAGCTTCATCAATCAATCGTCTTAAGCTTTCCTTGTCAACAACGGCTCCGGTAGTTGTTGTTGAGAGTTTGCTGATATCTAATTCCAATCCCACGTTATACCAGTAGTTATACGTGGGGTTTAGATTAAAAATATTTTCCTTGTCATCGATATGCATTAAAATATCCTGTACTTTCCCGATATCCTCAACATCGACCTGTACAATGATATTGTTAACATCACTGGCCTGCTTGGTTGTTACAGGTTGATATCCTTCCATACCGGTAACAACGGGTACTTTACCTGTATCTTCTTTGATGACTGCCTTATCCTTACCTGCAATACGCGAACCAAAGAACGCAAAGGTGGTATAGTCCGTCTTCTTAATCTCATGCTCCAGCTTCGCCTTGCCATTACTAACAATTAATTTACCTGTGTCTTTGATCATAAAATAGTTAGCTGCTGAGGTTTCCCACGTACCGTTCTTGACATATCGGTAGGAAATCGGGTACTCACCATCAGCAACTGTTGTCGAAGCGTTCGCCACCGAAACGGGTCCTATATGTATTGTAGATAGCAATAATACGAAGGCAATCAACATCGCCATTGTTTTCTTAAATAGTTTAGTCAATTCAATTACTCTCCTTAAGTCAATCTATGTGGTTCTTGCTCCTACCGGCATAAACGCGAAAAAATCCATTTTCTGAAATAGTTCAAGATTTTTGCTTCTTAAATAAATAGATAATCTCATGAATAAAGAATGGCCCCAAAAACATGCAAGCCATTCTTTACCCGTTACCTTACACGGTTATCAGCTATTAATTAGCTACTGTATCAGTCTTACAACCACTCAATAAACAAATCCAAATCGCCACTATGAGGACCTGCATTAACTCCAAGCTTCACAGGTAGATTTGTTGAGAAACTAGAAACAGTAAGTGTGAACGAAATAACACCTGATACTGATGTGTCAGGAGTAACTGTAACGAAGCCAGAGCCATTGTTTACTTTCAAGCCTGTAACCAAAGAGCTATCGTAGGAAACCTTAACAGTCGATCCGGTAATAACTGCATCGGAAGTGAATGAATTAGCATGTGAGGATGGAGTTCCGGATCCATCTACGAATTGATAGTTATCAGCAGCTGCGAAAGCAGGAACCGCTAGAGCAAACACTAGTACGAAAAGCGCTAACATCAACAAGGCCGATTTTTTCATGGATTTCATCATTAGTAAACACTCCCTTAGATAATTTGTTTTAGTATGCAAATTGCAACGAATGGAGTGACGACGACGGTTGATTTACTATGAAAATCTGACTTTGTTCCTCCCTTCCTGAGTGCAATTATGGATGCCACAGAAAAGTAAGTTTAAGGATAATGATAATCATTATCAACAAAGATGTAAAAAAAAACTTCTGCGACTAAGGTACTTGATTACCGCGTTATAAGCAGGTACCTCTTTGGGCTCAAGCCGTCGATAACGTGTACAGCGTCCATCGACAACCCAATTTTATACATATTTAAAATATAATGTCAATATATTTTTTTGTTTATTTACCTGCCGGATTTTCTTGTTTTCACAGTGTAGCCAAGATATAAAGCTGACAATAACAGCAGTACCGTCAACAAAATAACAGGGGCCGTGTCTCCAGTCTGAGGATTTGCAATTTTACTACGAGAGGCTGTTGGATCACCAGTTTCTGCTGATTTATTGGACACTTCCTTGGCGGACGCTTGGACTGCTGGTGACTTCGGTGTCGTTGTCACTGACTTGGATGCATCGTTAGAGCTGGTGCTTGGTGCAGTGACTGCCGGACTTTTGTTGTTGGAAGTATCAACATTGGCGAAAGAAGGTTGCTCTGTTGTACTTCTGATACTCTTCTCATCAACCAAAAACCGAATTGTATAGTCATGATCATAATCGATTGATTCGACGGTGACATGGATTTTCGAAATGATGGGCTTGGACAAGTCAGCTACTTGAAAACGAGCTACTCTCTTGTCTTCGACACTGTCACTACTGATGATTTTCGCATCCGTAAAGCTTGTATTGTTCTGTACCTTAAACTGTGTCACCCATTTGCTGTGATTGATGACAAGCTGCATCTCGGCCTGCCCATTTTTCACGTATACGGTTGCTGGCTTCTCGAAGTAATCATTTGCCATGGATGCGGAATCATTCTCTGCTTTGGTTACGGTGTAATTCAATGTGTATGTACCATCCGCCAGTGCAGCCTCAGCTTTAGGCAGACTAAACAACATCAACAAACTAAGAACTGTAAAGCATACGATTTGCAATCGCCAACTTGTTTTCACAATCTACTCTCCTTCTCGATAACAAAAATGTAAATATTTAAACCTTAAGCTGCAGATTCAAACGACTGATACCGATAATCATTATCAATTTAATCTCAAAAAAATAACCGAAATATTCGGTTTATCAGGTTTGAATTGATGGCATCAGCCTCCTAGATTACTCATATATTCACGATATGATAACTGAGGCAAAATAATACAATCTCGATGATAGCTTAATACGCTCTCCGTTGTCAATCGACAATTGAGAAATTTTATTTGGAACTCATTTACATAAATTGATTGACATTATCAATGAGATTGATTATCATTCTCTTAGAAAACGGGCAACACTACTCGTTATCCTATGTTACAAAACTGTGCTATAAATCTTGAATAGGAGGACGCTTTTTTTATGAGAAAACCGTTGCTGCTGCTTGTACTCGCTGCTGCTCTTAACGGGCTAACAGCCTGTGCACCAACTCCCTACCCCGGTTCTGGATCTGCAGCAGGCGCATATGCGGGTTCCATCTCCATTCGGGATTTTGCCGATCGCAGCATAACCTTCTCCAGTGTGCCTCAAAATATCGTTGCTCTGGCAAACGGAGAAATGGATATCGTCTATGCACTAGGTGGAAAGCTGGTAGGACGCCCAACCGCAACAGCTCCTGTAACACTAGAAGCTGCCAAAGGTGTAGAACAGGTTGGCTCAACACACGGGATTGATCTGGAAAAGATCGCTTTCCTCAGCCCAGAAGTCGTTCTGGGTAATCATCCGTTGAATACCAAGGATATACCTGCCGTTGAGGGCCTTGGCTCCAAAATGGTATTGACCAGCGCAAATTCAATTGAAGACATCAAAAAGCAAATTGTCCTGTTTGGTCAGCTGTTGCAGAAGGAAGACAAGGCTAGTGAGCTAACTAAAGCCATTGATCAAAAATTGCAGGAGCTCCAAAGCACTCAAAGTTCGGTGAAGCCAAGGGTACTCATGGTGTATGGAGCACCCGGAACCTATATGGCTGCCCTTAACAATTCTTTGAGTGGTGACATCCTTGTATCTGCTGGTGGCGAGAATATTGCTGCCGACTATCCCAAGCTCGACAATTTTCCCCAGTATGCACAGTTGAATACTGAGAAAATTTTGAAATCAAATCCGCAGTTGATCGTGATCATGACCCATGGAAGCCCGGAGAAAGTAAAGGATGGATTTATGAAAGAAATGCAGCAAAATGCAGCTTGGAGCAGTCTTGAAGCCGTTAAGAACAACCATATCGAAATACTCCCTGTAGACCTGTTTGGTACTAATCCAGGCACAAAAGTCGTCGATGCGCTTGACTTGATGAGCAAACGGCTGCAGGCCGTGAAGTGACAACGATGAATCAACAGCAGCGAAGCTCCAGAAGAAAGCTGGTCATGATCTTGATTCCCGCATTGCTAGTCATCGTGTCCTTCTACGGCTTGACCTATGGCTCAGTACCCATCTCGTTTCGGGACATCTGGGCGGTATTTACAAACAGCGGGCAACCGCTTCATGAAAAAATCATTATGAATCTTAGACTGCCCCGTGTAATAATCGGTATTTTGACTGGCGCTTGTCTGGCCGTATCCGGTGCTTTACTGCAGGGCGTGATGAGAAATCCATTGGCTGATCCAGGAATAATTGGCGTCTCTGCTGGCGGTGGCTTGGCAGCTGTCATCACCATGATCGTACTGCCGCAGTTCAGTTATTTGCTGCCTCCTTTTGCCTTCCTTGGATCGTTTGTGGCAGCATTGCTCATTTACGGTCTGGCTTGGGATAAAGGTGCCTCACCCCTAAAAATTATTTTGGCGGGTGTAGCAATTAATGCACTAATTGGGGCTGTGATGAACGGGATTATGGTTTTTTACAGTGATCGCGTTCAGGCTGTTCTGCCTTGGCTGGCAGGAGGACTCAGCGGACGAAGCTGGCACCATCTTGAATTTATGGCCCCTTATGCGATCATCGGACTCTTGTTGTCGCTGCTGACTATCAAATCAGCAAACCTGCTGCTGTTGGGGGACGATTCAGCAAAGCTGCTCGGTATGAAAATTGAGCTGCATAGAGTCCTTCTGATCCTGCTGGCTGCTTTTTTAGCTGGTATCGCCGTTAGTGTTGCAGGTCTTATCGGCTTTGTAGGTCTCGTGGTCCCTCATGCTATCCGCCTGCTTACTGGAGAGGATTATCGTTATTTGCTGCCATTGTCCATGCTGGGAGGAGCTGCACTTGTCGTGCTATCAGATACGATTGCCCGTTCGTGGTTTGATCCGCTTGAGCTGCCTGTCGGTATTTTACTTGCCTGCTTGGGTGCCCCGTTCTTTTTATATTTGCTTAAGAAACGGAGAATCGTATAATGTCGGCAATCCAAACAGAACAAATCCAGCTTAATGTTGGCGCCTTTCGGCTGCAGCATATTAGTGTGTCGATTCCGAAAGGAAACGTTACAGCCATCGTTGGACCAAACGGATCTGGCAAATCGACACTGTTGAAAATCATGACCCGGCTGCTTGATGCGGATTCGGGAACTGTCACAGTAAACGGCAAACCTGCACATACATACAAATCTGCCGAAATGGCTCAAACCCTAGCCATGCTTACCCAGTCGAAAAACGGACTTCCCGAAATGACAGTCAAAGAGCTTGTCGCTTACGGCAGAGCCCCGTACAAACGATTATTTGACCGCATGACCGATGAGGATCACGGGATTGTAGACTGGGCCATGCAAACGACCGGCACCAAAAAGCATGAGGACCGAATGTTCCATACTTTATCTGGAGGTGAGCAGCAAAAAGCACGTATTGCCATGGCATTGGCGCAAAAAACAACGATTATTTTACTGGATGAGCCCACCACATTTCTGGACATTGCCCACCAGCTGGATGTAATGGAAATGCTTCAAACGATCAACAGGGAATACAATATAACCATCGTTATGGTGCTTCATGATCTCCAGCAAGCTGCCCACTATTGCGACTACATCATTGCTATGAAAAATGGAGTTGTCGTGGAAACGGGAAAACCGACCGACATTATCTCGTCGCATTTTTTGGAGAAAATTTATAATGTGCATGCAAAAGTTAGATTCGAAGACGATTATCCCGTCATTATCCCTTTAAAAACTTTATCCAATCCTAGGAGGCTATAATATGATTATTATTACTAACACATCGCAAATTACTAAAGGTAACGCCCACAAGCTAATCGAACGTTTTGACAAGGTAGGAAAAGTAGAGTACATGAGCGGATTTTTGGGGCTTGAAGTGCTTCTTACTGAAAATACGAAAGAACACGACGAGGTTACGGTTGTTACACGTTGGGAGAAAAAAGACGATTTCCACGCCTGGACTAAAAGTGACGCCTTCAAGGAGTCGCATGCACACGGCAGAGAAATTCCGGAATATATCGTTTCCAACAAAATTTCATTCTATGAAGTAAAAATCGTTAGAGAGCCGATCGTTGCTGCTCAATAATAAATGAACGCTAATGTCATCATGCAGCAAAGAATCGATCCTATCCGAACCCGGATAGGATCTTTTTATTAGCTAGAGGACGCAAGCTTAGAAAGAAGATGTTCGGATAGTCTAAGGCTCTGTATTGATGATTATATATGTTCTCCTTTTATATTCATGAACTCGGTTACGATTGCCGGTTGCCCATGAACTATTTTCTCTACTACAATAAATTAGAATTCTAATTATAATACAAAAAAACTACTCAGATTTATGCTTTATGTGTTGCAAATGATCGGACATCTTGTTTAGCAGCATGCCCAGCTGTTGTTTTTCTTCCTCTGTAAAACATGATAGAGGATCAAACTCATCCTCCGATTGTAAAGCTAGCTTCAAGGATGCCAGCTTATTTCGACCCTCCTCAGTAATTCCGATATGGACCATTTTCCCATTATGGGGGTCCTTCCCCTTTCTAATCCAGCGCTGCCGCTCCATATTATTAATAATGACGGTTGCTGTAGGACGGTCACAGTAAAGTATCTCGGCAATTTGAGAAGGATTTAGAAATGTTTTATTTTCTAGGTTTCGAAGTACGTACTGCTGCTTTAATGTAATTTGATAAGGTACAAGCTGCTTTTGTAAATATCGCTGCCAGGTTAGGAAATTGACACCTATACGAGACATTATAGAAAGTTTATCCAACATTTCATATTAACTCCTCACAGTTAGAACTCTAATTATAATATACTATGACGTCGATAAGAGCACAAGGTTAGCCATTATAAAAGTTAAATAATAAAAACAAAAAACCACTTCCTTATCAGAATTTTAATGTTCCGAAAAGAAAATGGTCTTTCATAGAAGAAGCCTTACAGTAATGCGGTCGGCGGGATTTGAACCCGCACGTCCATGGGACACTACCCCCTCAAGATAGCGTGTCTGCCGTTCCACCACGACCGCTTATTCACAATAATTACGAGGAGCAACTGTTCCATCAGTCCAAGCTTAATGACAAGCGCTGCGCTTACATATTCCTTTGACCGTATTAGAATATATCATACTTACTGACACAATAGCAAGTGAATGCATTATAGTTGATGATGGCAAACCTTTTCACACAAAATAGCCCTACCTGCCATGAAGCAAGTGGGGCTATCCGTAATATCCGCTGTTCTGTGCTTAGTCCTAGAATGTACTATTCGGCGTTGTGCTCGCACACCAGCGGGAGTCACGTAGAAATTTCAATAAAATATCCTTTGCGGTATCCGTATTCATACTATATAAGGCATCAACGGCTGTCGCGCGTACATATCGGTTCTCATCATTCAAAGCATGGGCAATAACCGGTATCGCATTTTGTGCCTTTGATCCCATTTTGGTCAGAGCCATCCCTGCCATAAATCGCACTTGATCATCAGCATCCTGAATGCCAAGCTCTAGTCCCTTGACAGATTCCTCTGATGAACTGCCGATGAGACCAATGGCCTCAACCGTATTCCGACGGATGATTTCATTCTCGGAACGCATCAGATCCATTAGCCTCGGTATCGCTACAGCCGCTGCATCCCCTATCTCGCCAAGCGCAAATGCCGCGCCGCCAACTGCTTTGATGTCCTCACTATCCAAAATATCTATAAGCCCATTTACAGCGGCTTTGCCAGCAGTCGATACACCATAAGCTGCAGCTCGCGATACGTGAATGGATTCATCTTGCAGCGCCTTAAGTAACTGAATGATTCCAGCTTCTCCATGACGAGCCAATCCATATGCCGCGTTCAAAGCCACTGGCTCGAAGTCATCATACAGAGCTTGAGTTAAGCCCGTAATTACCTCATTCGATCCGTTAGCCGACAAGCCTAATTGATCGGCTGCCCGTACACGAATCGCCTTGTCTTCATGTTCTAACTCGCTAATCCAGCCTGCAAGCTGCTCTTGTGAAGCTTCATTGTTTGCAGCATCGTTCTCTTTTCCAAGCAACCAATTCCAGGTATTTCGCCAAACGACTTCATGCTCATAAATAGGAGCTGTGTAGGATGATGGATTCACCCAAGCTTCAGCCTCTTCATTATGATCCCAACTGGCTTTGGTTGGTGCAAGCCTCCGCATAAATTGGAACTTAAGCATATAACGGTCCTTACCGGCTATATTAGCATTAGCTCGATGCCAAATATCATAATGCACCAGGGCAAAGGTTCCAGCGCTGCCTGTTGCTTTTCGTTCTTCTTGTGTTTCATTCTCTACAAATGTACGGGTTTGATAGCATTGTGTACCTGGCATAATTCCGGTAGGCCCCATATCCAGCGTTACTTCTTGAGGATAATAGAAGATCATTGCCCACCAAGGGTGGTGATTGCGCATTTTATAATGTCCCCAGTAACTGTCCTTGTGCCAACCACCCGCTTCTGCACTGCGGTTAAAATGTCCATGACGGTGGGGATGCATCATATAATCCTCACCAAGCACACTGCTGAGCGCCCCCCGGATCACCGGATGATCAAATACTTTGGCCAAATCCGGAATACGAGGCAATATATTATTTCCAGGATTCCCTTCCTCTTTGTAAACCTGATCCAATGTCTCGCTCAGCTTCAAATGAAATTCATCTGCAAAATCCGCTTTCAAAAATACATAACCTTCCGTAACAAACTGCCGCATCTGTGCATCCGTTAATAATTGTAAACTTTCCATGGTTGAACCTCCCACAAATGATTAGATCCATAATTATCGTGATTCACCTTCTGCCACCTATTATAGAACTGCATCACACATAGATAAATTCACAATCATCACCTTTATTTGCACAATACTAAGCTTATTTTAACAAAAAAAACCCACAGGCATAAGCCCATGGGAATCTTCTTTAATGAATATCTTTTTTATTGAATCTGCCACCCTTAACATCATGAATATTACCAATCGCCAGAAACGCTTGCTGATCAACTTCTTCAACAATCGATTTCAGCTTCGCTTCCTCCAAACGGTTGATTACGCAAAAGATAATTCTCTTGGAATCACCTGTGAAGCCGCCCTCGCCATTTAGATACGTGACACCACGTCCGAGCCGCGCCGTTATGATATCGCCGATAGCTTGATAACTCTCGCTTATAATCCACACCGATTTGGACTCGTCAAAGCCCTCAATAATAATATCCATCATTTTAAAAGCGATAAAATACGCCATCAAAGAATACATGGCATGATCCCATCCGAATACAAAGCCCGCACTAGCCAGTATAAATAAGTTAAAGAACATGACAATTTCGCCAACCGAGAACGGGCTTTTTTTACTAACCAGAATAGCAACAATTTCAGTTCCATCCAGGGACCCTCCTGAACGAATAACCAATCCGACTCCGACCCCTATGATAATCCCGCCAAATACCGATGCAAGCAGCGGGTCAATCGTCAATGGTGACACCGGATGAAGTAGTGAAGTACCGATAGACATGACAATTACAGAAAAAAGAGTTGAAAATGCGAATGTTTTACCGATTTGCTTATAGCCCAGATACAGAAAAGGTAAATTGAATAAAACCAGATAAACCCCGAGCGGCAAGCTTGATAAGGCCGAAGCAATAATTGAAACACCGACAATGCCACCATCAATGATTTTGTTCGGAACTAGAAAAATTTCCAGTCCCACAGCCACCAAAGCAGACCCGAGCGTCATAAAAAGTATTTTCATGAGCAGCTTTGTTTTGGATAATTGGGTATGCTGTTGGATCCCTTGCTTAGAAGAATGATCAATCATAATTGGTTTCCTCCTGTCATGTTTGCTAAATGAATTGTGATCAGGCCCCCACTCAACCTTCAAACGAAAACATAACTCAATTCATATATAAGCTATTCTTATATTGTAAATTAATATAAATATTTTTGCAAATAAACTTGCCTATTTTTTTTCATATGACCTTTGTTAGCGGCCATATAAGCACGTCCAATTTTTGGGCATAATGAAGCATGGGTTTTCTTACATCACATTGAATCCCTTGACCGATAGTCATCGTGTTGGCCCTAATATCCGCTTCAGCAAGCTGCAGCTCCCAGGGCAGATGATGAATATCCCCGCGATAAACCGTACGATTTGCACTCATGCTGTACAAACAGTACCTCTCTGTGAGCCAGTACTCAAATGATTGCTTCGTGCTTTTAAAAACTGCCGATACAGGCATATAGCTGCCTTCAAAAGCAACCTGAGCACCTCGCTTGTCCTTACGATCACTTTTGTAATTAATTTGCTCACCGTTCTTTTCGGCATGCATGTCCGCATGGAAATAAGGCAGATAAAACAATAGCCTTGCCGCTTCGACGGCTATCTTGCTCGCTGCATCCAAACTGAAAAAATAGACACCTGGCTTGTCTCCAACCTTTACATATGTCCTTACATTAAGCTCGGCAAATTGATTGGTGTATGGAATTTCAGGCATTGCCCTCATCCTGATTCCTTTCATTGAAAAAGGAACTACACCAATCCACGCATAACCCTCGTATACTTCCAGCTCAAGCTCCTGAGGGACCATTGGCCGCAGCTGTTCATAAGGAATTGGCCAATGGGCAAACAGTAGATCAAGCCAGGTTTGCTTCATGACCCAAGGTCCTTTCGGCAATGGCCAAGGACGGTGTGATTGCGTGGCCAACAGCGTATTCAATCGATCACTCCTTTGTGACAAATTGTCGGAAATGCTTAACTCTACTTTCATTTTCTATTTGATAATTCGTTCCAACCTGCATAACCGAGGAAGAGGAAATCGCCAGCACGCGAATACAGTTGACTTGAATGTGATCGCATAAATTTTCTACCTCCATGTCCACCTGTTCATACACCTCAGGGATTGGAATTACGCGGCTGAATAGCTGATAGTTATCCAAATTCCCCTCGTTTTCCAGAAATGTCGCTACTTGTCGCTGCACAGCTATCGCTTTCGCTTTTGACTTTATAGACTCATTATCCCCGATCTGTAAAATAGACGCCAGTGATATGCTGTTTATTTTCATTTCCCGAACAATTGACCAGCGACTCATTCACTTTTCTCCTCTTCAGGAGGCAATGGAGTTAAAGGACCGCTCGAGACCGATTCGGGTGGTGTATCAAAAATGGAAGAGCAGATGATATTCTGGGTATCCCCAATCAAAAAAACAGAGGAACTGGACACCCCGATTATGCGAATGTCTCCTACACACAAGGCTTTGTTCGTAACGTGAAAATTCATTTGGCTACTCCACCTTTACTCGGCATTTTTTGAAAATATTGCTGAAGTGCAGACCGGATATCCTGCTGGGTGCGGAACATCACAGAATCCTTGATCGAGGACAACTGATCCACAGTCACACCCTGGCTCATCTGCCGCAGATAATAATCCATCCGCCCCTCAAGCTGTTTGGTTAAATCCTGCTGAACCATCTTTCTATGCCATTCGTCCAACTGCTTGCCGCTTTGCTGCTGAAGCTGATCAATCTGCTTTGGCACCTGCTCCTCCATAAAGCGATGCAGCTCCTTACTAATTTCCTCACGAATCCCAAGCGGGGGCATGAACGGCTGATCTCCATTTATGGTTTGGAATCCATTTACATTCCCTGTATCAGATAACGTGGCGCTTTTGTCCGTATTTTCTCCATTGACAGCAAGGTTTTCGAGCGCTCCGGGTGTAAGTCCGATATTCATCGTTCCATCGAGCTTCTCCACTTTGAGTTGATCGAATTTATATTCGATTTTATCGATATGAATACGTTTCTGTTCTTTGCAGGCTTTAAGCTCCACTTGCAAAGCTTCTACGGTTTTTTCAAGCCGCTCCATTTTTTCCATCTGTACCTGCATCTGCGCTTGCAGCTGTCTGGCATACGCAGCCCACTGCTGGAATTGCCATTGGGACCCAACTAACATCCTTAACACCTCCTTATATATCCTATGCCAAAAGAAGCGTCTGGGTGTTAGCCTATGGACCCACAACAAGAAATCTTAAATAACTGGATACATATATATGTGATCATCAGGGGCTTCAACTTCAATTAAGTTGGACTGGGCAACGGGACCAAGGATATTTCATTCCCAGCAGTAGCTAATTGCTCAGCAGGCCCCGTAAAGCCGCCTGTATTATATATATTGGATAAGGACTTAATCAATCCGGCACTTCCGATTTGCAGAACAGAAGAATTGGTTACGGCATCTACACGGAGCTGATGAATGACAATATGCTGATTGACGACGAGATTCATTTTATACGACCCCCTGATTGCCCACTTCTTTATTGTTGGAATCATTTACATCCTGATCGTTTGTATTGGTACTGCTTACCGCATTTTGGGTATTGGCAAAATCCCCTGTGTTAAAGGACCCCGAGCCTGCAAAAGTTTTGGAGATACTGCTGGGAGAGAGCTGTATGGCATCTCCAATCTGAACAATCGAACTAGGTCCGACGTTAACTACTTTAAAGTTTCCAACGATCGCTGGCATCGGCAAGCTCCTTTACTCATCATGCTAACTTTAGTGTATGCAGGTAGCCGCCCACATGGCACATCACCCTTTTATTTAGCTTTCTGCATTTATTTGTGTCATCCGCCCAGCCTACTTCATATCCTACTAGCAATCATGGCAGAAAAGGAGCGTGACGAAAATGTCTCTTGGCGGCAATTCAAGTCCACAATCCCGTTGGAAACAAGTAGAAGCATTGCTCGGAACAAAGCTGCCTTCACTTCCGGAAACATCTGATATGTCTCCTTTAACAGATACTTCATGGGTAGACGACTACGTTCAGCAAATGTTGAAAAAAGCGATGCCAAAAAGTGGTATGCTCCGCGGGATAAAAACCATTCACGGAATCAAAACCAATACCGAAATATTTGAAACGCATCATTATGTCATCATCAAATTCAAGCTGCCACAGCCTTCGAACCCCATTGTCAAAGCAAGAGCTGATCGCGTCACCATCGAAGATAAGCCTCTCTTGAAAAAACAAAGCGTTAAGCTACCTTGCCTTGTCGTCCCACGTTCAAGCAAAGCTTCGTATAAAAACGGAATTTTGCAAATTAAAATGCGTAAACGCAAAGTAGATCAAACTGCATATGACGTTTATGTCAGATACTTGTAATTACAATACGTATGTGATAGGAGTGAGCTCGTATGGTTCGAATCATCATCGATTTATCAGATCGGATGCTTTACCTGCTTGATAATAATAAAGTAACACGTGGCTTTCCCATAGGCATCGGCAAAGTATTAACTCAAACTCCGATTGGCGTGTATACGATCATAAACAAGGTACCTAATCCAGGTGGACCCTTTGGTGCGTTTTGGATGGGTCTTTCCCGTCCGCACTATGGCATTCATGGTACCGACAATCCCGCATCAATCGGCCATCTGGTTTCACATGGATGTGTGCGCATGCATAATCAGGATGTACTCACTCTTGCCTCCATGGTATCGATAGGCACAGAGGTTACCATTCGTGAATAATGAAAAGGAGTCTAGCCCCTTCCTAATTCCATCATTCCTCAATTCTTAATTTGCATAGTATTCGTTATCTCCTTTTTTTCATACCCTATTAAAAAAGAACCACTCTGCCAACCGAAGTCAGCAAAGTGGTCCATTAATTTATCATTTACTTTCTACTGCAACCTTATCTGATACGGTATCGCGAATGATCGACATAACCAGCTGCAGCAAATAGTTAATATCCTCCTGAGATTGGCGGAATTCATTAACAATAGGAATGGAATCCAATTGATCCTGTAGATCGACGATCTCTTTCTCTATCTTTTCAACCATCTTGGCATTATTGAAGGATTCAAATGCAACGATCTCTTTTTGTTTCTTCTTGATAGCACTGATCAGCACTTGAATGTTATCATTGGAGGAAATTTGCACCTCTGCCTTTTGGAAAAACTGCACCTCATTAGAGGTGGAAATCAACTCCGCCAATTCTTTTGCTTTGGCCAGAATATCCTCGCGCACAATTAGCTCGGTATTCGTATAATGGGCCATTTCATCACAATGTAGATGTTCTTGATCATGGTCGTGGTTGTCATGTCCAGACATTGCCGGTCACGCTCCTTTCTTTTTATAAAAACAGGGGTTGATTTATCTATTTTTAATTTCATATCTACTGCTTCGCAGCTAAGCTCCATATACTTCAAGTGGTTATTGCGCAACTGCAGCAGCTGGCTGCCACTCGCCTTTCATGTACCAGGTTTGGGAGCCTGTGATTTTAACTGGTACAATTTTTCCAATCAGTTCTTTGGGGCCTTCTAGATGCACCAGTTTATTTTTGCGTGTACGTCCTGCCAAAACGTCAGGATTGTTTTTGCTCTCACCCTCAACCAATACATCCAGCACTTCGCCAACAGAGCACTCGTTGCTATCTTTACTATATTGGGCAAGCTGATCGTTCAATCGATATAACCGGTTTTTCTTAACTTCCATCGGCACATCGTCAACCATACCAGCAGCAGGCGTACCTTCACGGGGAGAATATATAAAGGTGTATGCACCGTCAAAACGAACCTCACGAACCAGAGAAAGCGTTTCTTCAAACTGTTCCTCCGTCTCGCCTGGGAATCCCACGATAAAATCAGAGGTGAGTCCCACATCAGGAATGGCCTGTTTGATCTTGGCTACCAGATTCTGATAATGCTCACGTGTATATTTACGGCTCATCCGTTTTAGAATTTCATTACTTCCCGACTGCACAGGCAGATGAATTTGCTCAACTAAATTGCCTTTTTTCGCAAGGACCTCTATCAAATGGTCATCAAAATCACGCGGATGCGAGGTCGTAAACCGTACACGTGGAATATCGATCTTGGAAATATCGTCCATCAAATCAGCAAACCGATAGTCACTATCCTCAAAATCCTTGCCGTAGGCATTCACATTTTGACCCAGCAGCATAATTTCCTGGAAACCCTGCCGCGCTAAATCCCGCACCTCTGCAATTACATCCTGGGGAAGACGGCTGCGCTCCTTACCACGTGTGTAAGGGACGATACAGTACGTACAGAACTTATCACACCCATACATAATATTGACGGAGGCTTTAATGCCTTCACGCTTCTTGGGAAGGTTCTCTACAATATCCCCTTCCTTAGACCATACCTCGATCACCATCTCTTTACTGAAAAAAGCTTCCTTCAGCAGGACCGGCAGCCGATGAATATTATGCGTTCCAAAAATCAAATCAACAAACGGATGCTTTTGCAAAATCCGGTTGACAACGGCTTCCTCCTGCGACATACAGCCGGATACACCGAGCACAAGGGATGGCTTCTCAGCCTTCAAATGCTTCAAATGCCCCAGCTCACCAAACACCTTATCCTCGGCGTTCTCGCGAACTGCGCACGTATTCAGCAGGATGACATCAGCCTGCCGGCGATCTTCAGTAGCGGTATAGCCCATTTGCTCCAGCAATCCCATGATCGTTTCTGTATCGTGCTCATTCATTTGACAGCCGTAGGTTTGAATCAGATAATACTTGTCCTTCCCAAACTGCTGCATTTCATCGGGGATAGCAAAGTCATAATGAACCTTGATATCTTCTTTTCCCCGCTTCTTGGCGTCAGTAAGGGAGGGCGGTTGAAAAAACTTTTCATAGTATTTTGTATCTTTAGGCAATGGAGCACCTTCCTTCTATCCTGACAATAAAGAGATATTGAACCCTTGACAACATATTATATCATGAGTGTAAGCTTGAACTCAATTTATTTCATGACAAAATCAAGGCGATATGTCCAGTCTTGGTTCCGGCAGCATTAGCTTCATCCGTATCAATGTGCATATCCAATGCATACTGATCCGAAACACGGGCTATTACGCCTTCCAAAATGAGTGAGCGCTCTCCATCGATCTTGACGGTCAGCAGCTGCTTGTCTACAATTCCCCATTGGGCTGCATCATCGGTATGAAAATGGATATGTCTGGCGGCCACAATGACACCCTCTTCAATCGTCACTTCACCTGCTGGACCGATCAAAGTGATTCCCGGCGTTCCCTCTGTATGACCTGATTCCCGAACTGGAGGATTCACGCCTACTGTAAAAGCATCTGTACGTGAGATCTCCAGCTGTGTTTTACTACGGGCAGGCCCCAAGATTCTCACTTTGTCAAAACGTCCTTTGGGCCCTACGACCGCCACAGTCTCAACAGCTGCGAACTGTCCAGGCTGTGACAGATCCTTTAATACCTGTAATTGATACCCGGAACCAAACAAACGTTCGATATGATTTTCAGATAAATGAATATGTCTGGCTGATACACCAATCGGTACTTGTTTCATGTGAAAACCACCTCAATTTTTTATATTGACAAAAAAAGCATACGGCATCGCCATATGCTTGTAAAGTCTTTAACGGATTATTTGAATTCTGACACCAATTTGTTAAATTCTTCTTCGGTGATTTGAATATTTTGATTAGCCAATCCTTGCTCTTTAAAACCTGGAACATGACTTTCATAGCTAGTTTTGGCTGTGTTTTGATAAATCAAGCCTGTCAGCATGCTGCCTGTTTCCATAATTTTAGTCATAGCCATTACCCGATTGGTTGGATCGTAGTCCGGAGTTTCCTCCAGGTTCACGATATTTTCTTTGAACCAGTCATACGTATTCACCTTGTTGAAGGTCACACAAGGACTGAAGACGTTGATAAAGGAAAATCCTTTATGCTGCATACCTTGCTCAATCAAAGAAGTCAGCTGCTTCAGGTTGCTTGAGAAGGATTGAGCAATAAACGTGGCACCTGCTGCTAATGCTACTTCCAACGGTGAAAGAGCGGATTCAATGGAGCCTGCTGGCGTACTCTTTGTTTTGAAGCCTTCTGCGCTTCGCGGCGAGGTTTGACCCTTGGTCAATCCATAAATTTGGTTATCCATAACGATATAAGTGATATCGATGTTACGACGAATGGCATGGACAGTATGTCCCATACCGATTGCAAAACCGTCGCCATCTCCGCCTGCTGCCAATACCGTCAATTCTCGGTTGGCCATCTTTACACCTTGTGCGATAGGAAGCGAGCGTCCGTGTACACCATGGAAACCATATGCGTTAATATAACCGGAAATCCGACCGGAACAGCCGATACCCGAAACGACAGCCAGATCTTCCGGCTCCAAACCTACATTGGCAGCGGCTCTTTGAATCGCGGCTTGAATGGAGAAATCTCCACAACCTGGACACCAGTTCGGTTTGATATTGTTACGAAAGTCTTTTAACGTTGCCATACTAGGTTCAACTCCTGACAAAATGTTGTGATTTCTGCCGGTAAGAATGGATTACCGTTGTATTTTAGCAAGTTTTTGATTTTGTCGGCATAGCCTACGTTTAACTTGATCAAAGAAGCCAATTGTCCAGTAGCGTTATTTTCAAGAACAACGACTGTTTTGGCTTTTTCCATGTAAGGTCTTAGCTCTTCAGCAGGGAACGGATGCATCAAACGAACCGTTACATGATTTGTAGCAATACCTTTCTCAGTCAAGCGTGCTCTGGCCTCATCAATAGTACCTCCGGTAGAGCCCATACCAATAATCAATACTTCTGGTTCTTCATGTGGAGCATCCACAAGGATCGGGTTGGTAACCTTCACATACTTGAGTTTGTCCATACGTTTGTCCATCATATTTTTACGGTTCTCTGTGCTCTCGGACGGACGTCCTTCTTGGTCATGCTCTACGCCAGTTACATGGTGAATTCCGTATTTCTGACCTGGCACAACACGAGGCGAAATTCCGTTTTCAGCATACTCGTAACGTTTGAACAGCTTATTATCTTCCGTTGGAGGCAGCTCACCTGCCATTAATCTTCCGCGATCAATCTTCACTCGATTGAAGTCCAACAGCTCACAGGATTGTTTACCTAATGAAAGCTGAAGATCCGTTAGTAAAATAACGGGACACTGATAAATTTCAGCAAGATTGAAAGCTTCGATCGTGTCGTAGAAGCACTCTTCAATAGACGATGGTGAAAGAACAATCTTCGGAATTTCACCATGTGTTCCATAAATCATTGCATATAAATCGGATTGCTCCTGCTTGGTAGGGAGACCCGTACTTGGACCACCACGCTGTGTATCTACGATAACAACCGGAGTTTCCGTCATACCGGCAAGTCCGATCGCTTCCATCATCAAGGATAGTCCTGGCCCCGCTGAAGCTGTCATCGTACGCACGCCCGCATAATTGCCGCCGATTGCCATGGTTACAGCTGCGATTTCGTCCTCCGTTTGGATAACCGTACCGCCGAATTTTGGAAGCGTTTTAATTAAGTATTCCATTATTTCTGATGCTGGCGTAATTGGGTAAGCAGGCATGAAACGACAGCCGCCCGTAAGCGCACCCAAACCAATGGCATCATTACCAATCATGAACAGCTTTTGCTTGCCGTCAGCCGGTTCCAATTGGAATTCAAGCATCGGACCGCCATTTTGTTCCAAAATAAATTCAGCCGCTTTACGAACCGCTTCGATGTTTTTCTCAACGACAGCCGCGCCTTTACGTCCAAATTCTTCTTCTACCGCTTTATTAAACACTTCCAAAGGCAAACCAAGCAGCGCCCAGGATGCTCCGGAAGCAGCCATGTTCTTAAATAGAGATGTTCCGAGATCCTCTGCAATAGCCGTAATCGGTACTGGGAACAAACGCGCTTTTACACCTTCAGGTACAACAGGATTAAATTTGGCATCCGCAACAATAACTCCATTATCACGAAGCTCAAAAGCATTTAGATCGATTGTTTCTTGGTCAAATGCAACAAGGATATCCAAGTCATCAGAAATAGCACGAATAGGCTTTGTACTGATTCTGATCTTGTTATTGGTATGTCCTCCCTTAATTCTTGAGGAGAAATGACGGTACCCGTACAAATAATATCCAAGACGATTTAATGCCGTCGAGAAAATTTTGTCGGTACTTTCCACACCTTCCCCTTGTTGTCCTCCGATTTTCCAAGATAATTGGCTAATCACCGCTGCCCACTCCTTTAAATGTCACTAAACGTTGTTCCTAATAGCTCATTTGCTTCAAACAATATTCACAAACAGATAAAAAATTTCTTTCAGTCATCACTCAAATTCTATGCTGATAAGAGCTAAAAAGCAAGTATAAAAAGAAAATATAAAGATAGCTATTTTAGATGAAACACATATCAATTTGAGATTAATTTAATGACTAACTATATCTAATAAAGATGTAAACGGTTAATAAATCGGAAGGTTTTGCTGCAGGTATCGATGCCAATTTCCGTTAAGAAAGCCTTCAATCGTTGTATCTTTATAGTACTTGCTCAAATGCTGTGCCAACTGATCGAATTGTCCTGCATGCTCAAGTCCTGGTATCCATTGATCTATGCCGTCAAAATCTGAACCAAGCGTAATATGCGCTTCCCCACCCAGCTCGCAAATATGCTCAATATGCTTCATCAGCCCCCCAATAGTGGCATTTCGCTTGTCTCCCACAAACCAGGGAACAAAGGTCATACCGATACGTCCCGATTGACGGATTATGGCCAGCAATTGATCGTCGTCCAGATTTCTTGGGTGATCACAGACCGCTTTGGCGTTGGAATGTGAAGCTACGAAAGGTTTAGTGGAAACTTCGGCAAGATCCCAGAAAGAGCGCACAGATAGATGGGATACATCTAATAGGATGCCCAAATCATTGCATTCTTTAACAAATAATTTTCCTTTTTTTGAAAATCCGCCCTTTCTGGGCTCTAAAATTCCATCTGCTGCCCAATTCGCATAATTCCACGTAATTCCGATCATCCGAACCCCAAGGTGGTACAGTGTTTGGGTATATAAAGGGTTATCTTGGATAGCATCCGCGCCTTCTAAGGTCAGAATAGCACCTCTCACATTCCCGCTCATGACTCGAGTCAAATCAGCTTGATTTTTAATAATTGTTAACAAGCCATGCTTTAACACCTTCTGATAAAAAATATTTATGTATTTGAGATAATGTTCAAAAACTGGCTGTCTGATTGATTCTGCCAAATAAATCGCGAAAAATTGGATTTTAATATTGGATTTCACCATTTTGGGATACGTAACGTCAAGCTCAGCTGCATCTGGATGATAAAAATCGATCCGCGGATTCTCGTACATCTTCCACAACACATCGCAATGTCCATCAATAATCTTCAATTGCTTCTCCCCCAAATCCATTCATTTTTTGGCATAAAAAAAGCTCCTGATCGGAGCCTACTCGATGAAGATACATCCTTGCCTAAGAGGTAGTTTTTTGTGAGATAAGAATGGTTCAGCTACGCTGAAAACACTTATCTCTTTAAAAAACCTGTTTACAGACGTAAACAGGTCACTTCCTCGTTTTATCATGAATAAGTTAGCTATCTGGGCTCGACAATTAATTTGATGGCCGTACGGTCCTCTCCATCAATGACAATATCGGTAAAGGCGGGAATGCAAATCAGGTCAACCCCGCTGGGAGCGACAAATCCACGAGCAATCGCCACGGCTTTGACTGCTTGATTTAAAGCACCGGCACCTATAGCTTGCAGTTCGGCAGCGCCGCGCTCACGCAGCACCCCTGCTAATGCGCCTGCTACGGAATTTGGATTGGATTTTGCTGAAACTTTTAATACATCCATGGAAAGTACCTCCTCGAGAATGATGAATGGCTTCCATTTATCCTATTCGCGCCATTTCACGTTAATTCCATCTTCTCAAAGATGATCCCTTTACAGCATGAGTCACTTCCAAGTACAAACCTCTTAGACTATTCAAACAGAATTTGATCTTCGTCCTTACGAATTAGCTGTATTTTTTTTGCCAGCCCTGTCGTTGGGTCCAAATCGATGCAAACGGCATGAAAATGCCATTTACCCTCATCCACTACAAATCTAACTGGCAGCTGTGTTTTGAACTTTTGCAGTACCGCTACCTTCTCCATTCCCAATATCCCGTCTCTCGGACCTGTCATGCCTACATCCGTCACGTAGGCTGTCCCCAACGGCAACAATCGCTCGTCATGTGTTTGTACATGGGTATGCGTTCCAACAACGGCTGAGACCTTGCCATCCAAATGCCAGCCCATTGCCAGCTTCTCCGAGGTAGCCTCCGCATGGAAGTCAACGAGAATATGTTTATTCCGTTTTTTCACGGCTTCGATAATTTCATCAGCCTTTTCAAAAGGACAATCCAAAGGCGGCAAAAATGTACGTCCCTGCAAATTGACGATCACCAGTTCCTGACCTTTCGCTTTGATCGTTGTAAAGCCTCTCCCCGGTGTGCCCTTGGGAAAATTAGCAGGCCGGACCATACGTTCCTCATTATCTATAAAATCAAAAATTTCTTTTTGATCCCAGGTATGGTTTCCCATAGTAATACCATGGACCCCCATTTCAAACAATTCCTTCGTAATCGGTAAAGTGATGCCTCTGCCCGCAGCAGCATTTTCACCATTGGCGATAATGAATGTCGGATTCAGCTTTGTTTTGAGGCCTGGCAGGCAAGCTTTCAAAGCTTTACGACCCACAGACCCAACAATATCCCCGATAAATAAAATTCTCATTTGATAAAGCTCCTCTTCTTCACTAGCTCTTGTAAATGCTCTGCAAGTCAAAAGAAAAGTGGCTTATTCAGCCACTTTTCTGATCAAGTATGAAATTCATTATTTAGCATATTCAACAGCACGCGTTTCGCGAATAACTGTAACCTTGATGTGTCCTGGATAATCCAGTTCACTCTCGATTTTCTTTGTAATGTCACGAGCCAAACGGAAAGCTTCTGTATCGTCTACCTTCTCAGGTTGTACCATCACACGAACTTCACGCCCCGCTTGAATCGCGTACGATTTCTCAACACCTTCGAAAGACTCTGAAATTTCCTCCAGCTTTTCAAGACGCCGGATGTACGTTTCCAGTGTTTCGCGGCGCGCTCCCGGACGAGCGGCGGACAAAGCGTCTGCTGCACCTACCAGCATAGCTATTACCGAAGTGGCTTCACAGTCACCATGATGGGAAGCTATACTGTTGATGACGACCGGATGCTCTTTATATTTCTTACCGATCTCTACGCCAATTTCAACGTGAGATCCTTCAACTTCATGATCCAAGGCTTTACCGATATCATGCAGGAGACCGGCACGTTTCGCCAATGTCACGTCTACCCCGAGTTCTCCAGCCATCAATCCTGTTAAATAAGCAACTTCCATGGAATGCTTCAATACATTTTGTCCATAGCTGGTTCTAAATCTCAATCTACCCAATATCTTGATCAGATCCGGATGCAATCCATGAACGCCGGTTTCAAAAGTTGCCTGTTCTCCGTATTCACGAATCCGTTCGTCCACTTCCTTGCGGGACTTCTCAACCATTTCTTCAATACGGGCAGGATGGATACGTCCATCCGCAACCAGTTTTTCTAGGGCAGTTCGGGCAATTTCACGACGAATCGGATCAAAACCGGACAAAATAACAGCTTCAGGGGTATCATCAATAATAAGGTCAATCCCTGTCAGTGTCTCAAGCGCACGAATATTTCTACCCTCGCGTCCGATAATTCGTCCTTTCATTTCCTCATTCGGCAATGTTACTACCGATACTGTCGTTTCCGCTACATGATCAGCAGCACATCTTTGGATGGCTAGCGTGATGATTTCGCGGGCTTTCTTGTCGCCTTCTTCTTTGGCTTGCTGTTCAATCTCTTTAATCAATTGAGCTGTTTCATGACGTACTTCCTGTTCCACATTCGTCAAAATAATTTGCTTGGCATCTTCCGTGGTCAAAGCGGATATACGTTCCAACTCGTTAACCTGGTTCTTATAAATCTCGTCAATGTGTGTTTGGGTTTCTTCAATCCGTTTCTCTTTGTTGGCGACTTGCTCTTCTTTTTTCTCAAGAGATTCTAATTTTTTATCCAGCGATTCCTCTTTTTGCAACAATCGTCTCTCTTGTCGTTGTGATTCATTTCGACGATCACGAATGTCTTTTTCAGCTTCGGTTCGGAGCTTGTGAATCTCATCCTTGGCCTCCACAACCGCTTCTTTCCTTAGTGCCTCCGCCTCTTTTTTAGCGCCATCCTTGATTAGCTCAGCGGCTTGCTCAGCACTTGAAAT
Organism: Paenibacillus sp. 1_12; assembly: GCF_900114475.1. GTDB lineage: Bacteria > Bacillota > Bacilli > Paenibacillales > NBRC-103111 > Paenibacillus_S. The sequence continues at coordinate 106,771 of NZ_FOTE01000006.1, forward strand.
TTTCGCTTCTGCAATGGACTTGCGGATAAAATAACCAATCCCTAAGCAAATAGCACCAACAACGAGAATGATTAAGATCCAGATGGCTGGATGTATGTTCATCCAGTTCACCTCCTCGTTGTTTCTCCAAGGGGTAAGCTTGGGGGTCGTATGGTTTTTAATCCGTTTAACAAGCAGTAAGAAAAGTAAAAATTGGCGATTTTACTTTGCCAACCTTCTGTTTAGGCATAACAGAGAGGTTGATTGTACAAAATTATACATGCTCATTTTATCTTTTGTCGAAGAAGCTTGTCAAGGTGTATGACTTATGAATTACTTCACTTTGTAGAAATTATTAAATTCCTGCTAAAATTTTGTTATTAAACACAACTCACAACCGTTTTTCAATGAATTTAATTTACATGATTAATTATTCGTATCGCAAATTGATTTTCATTCTTCAAAATGAATTTCCCAATCCTCACTATCTATTCCACGATTCGCAGCATCCGTTAATTCACGTACGACACGAGTGGTTACTCTTGAATTGTAGCCTCTTCTTTGCAGCAGTGCATAAGCTTTTCTTTTAATATTTTGCACATCCGAGTCCGGCTTTAAACTGGAACCATATTTTTTATTAATCAGATCATAAGCATTTCGATACTCTATTTGTTCGTCAATCTGCTCGATCGCACTTGTAATGTGTTCAGATTTGAGACCCTTCTGCTGAAGCTCCTGTTTAATCCAATTACGACCCTTTTTGGCAGATTGAATGCGCTGTTGTGTCAGCTGTTCAGCAAACAAGGAATCATCTATATATTGCTCCCGTCGAAGACGATCAAGCGTGTTTTCAATTGTGGGAAGCTCATAGCCTTTTTGCAGCAAACGAGCTTTGAGTTCATATTCAGAGCGCAGCCTAAACGATAATAAACGAATCGCATCCAGATAAGCCTGCTGTTTGTCTTGAGCTTCTACAATCTTTTTCATTTCATCTTTATTAATTGCGGTACCTTTGGTCAAACTGTATTTAATCAGCACATCCTCATGCACAGAAAACACATACTGCTCTTCGATATATAAATTGTACCGATCCTTAGCTCTTTTTTGCCGCTCTATTTTGGTTATTATTCCTTCTTCTAGAGGCAGTTCTTTCATCAAATCATTCTCATTCCGTTCTTCATCCATGATTCATCACTCCGAATGCAAGGGAAGGGCACCTTCATAAGGTGCCCTTCAACCTGCTTTATTCAACTTCTTCGAACTCTTCATCTTCCTCGTCGTTACTGAGCAAGTCTGCATCAACAGTAGCAGTTAAGTTGCAGTTTTCACGAATCTTTTTCTCAAGAATATCAGCTATTTGCGGATTATCCTTTAAGAATTGTTTGGAGTTCTCACGACCTTGACCCAATCGGTCACCGTTGAAGGAGTACCAAGCGCCACTCTTCTGAATAATATCCATTTCAGCACCGATATCGATAATACTTCCTTCTTTGGAAATGCCTTCGCCGTACATAATATCAATATCTGCCTGCTTGAATGGAGGCGCTACTTTATTTTTGACTACTTTAATTCTTGTACGGTTACCTACCATGTCATTGCCCTGCTTGATGCTCTCTACGCGGCGTACATCCAGACGTACAGAGGAATAAAACTTCAATGCTCTTCCGCCCGGAGTTGTCTCTGGATTACCGAACATAACACCGATTTTCTCACGAAGCTGATTAATGAAAATAGCAATCGTGTTCGATTTGTTGATGGCACCAGATAACTTACGCAAGGCCTGTGACATCAAACGAGCTTGCAAACCTACGTGAGAATCTCCCATGTCGCCTTCAATTTCCGCTTTAGGAACCAATGCAGCTACCGAGTCAATAACGATAATATCTACAGCTCCGCTTCGTACCAACGCTTCAGCAATTTCCAATGCCTGCTCACCCGTGTCCGGTTGGGAAAGCAGCAGCTCGTCTATATTGATTCCGAGTTTACTTGCATAGGAAGGATCGAGTGCATGCTCAGCATCTATAAAAGCAGCTGTTCCACCTACTCGCTGCACCTCAGCAATCGCATGAAGCGCTACTGTTGTTTTACCCGATGATTCCGGGCCAAAAACCTCTATAATTCTACCACGTGGAAATCCCCCAATGCCGAGGGCAATATCAAGGGCCAAAGATCCGCTGGGAATAACATCAATCTTCATATGGGTCGATTCACCCAATTTCATAACCGATCCTTTACCAAATTGTTTTTCAATTTGACGAAGGGCATTGTCCAATGCTGCGCGCCGATCTGACAAAACACTCACTTCCTTTTCCATATTGGATAAGTTTATAATAACCTATTTTGTTGATGTTGCCAAGCATTTTTACGAACATACATTCTGTTTATGGTCCAAAGAAAAACCGTAACAAAATGTGATCCATTGTTACGGTTCTTCCGCTCCGTCTATTATATTACATTGGCGGAACGCTTTCAAGCTCTAAATATATCAATTTCACTCTATCAAACCCGCAGCCGTTTCCACAATTGGTACAATGCCGCCTTGGCAGCACGCAGCTTGATGTGATCCCGATTTCCTGACAACTGCAGCCGCTCCACAACCGGCTGCCCTTCTTTGCAAGCAATAGCCAGGTACACAAGACCAACCGGCTTTCCTTCGGATTCATCCGGTCCTGCGACACCCGTAATGGCAACTGCATAGTCAGCGTCAGCCTGAAGCCGCATCTGTTCTGCCAATATGCCGGCTGTTTCCGCGCTTACAGCACCTGGAGCTCCCGCTCCTTCCAGTATGCTCATAGGCACATCCAGAAGCTTATTTTTTAACATATTCGAATAACATACAATGCCTCCCCGAAAAACGGCTGAACTGCCAGGGATTGATGTCAGTAGATTGCTCAAGAGCCCTCCTGTGCAGCTCTCAGCAGCCGTTAGGAGCAATTTGCGCTCGTTCATGATACGAATGACCTCCTGTTCGATAGGAACGTCTATAGAGGCATATATGTAGTCTCCAAGTCTGCGTCTGATTTCCAGTTCAAGCGGCTGCAGCTTCATATCCGCTTCCTCCTGTGAGGAGGCACGTGTTGTAATTCGTATCGTGACTTCAGACTCCTTAGCATAAGGAGCTATCGTAGGATCTGTTTGCGCATGAATGAGATCCAATAGTTCATGCTCAAGCGAAGATTCGCCAATTCCCGCAAATTTCAGCATTCTTGAGAACAAGGGATTAACCCCGTTCATCCTTGACGCAATCCAAGGCGCAGCGTAATGAGTAAACATCGGCTTCATTTCTTTCGGGGGACCGGGTAACAGTATGTAATGAGTGCCATCCTGGGTTAAAGCGATGCCTACGGCCATTCCTGCATCATTAGTTAAAGGATCACTGTGCTCCAGCATAAGCGCCTGCCTTCGATTGCTTTCGACCATATGAATACCTCTCGCCCCAAACACACGTTCGATGTAATCCATCGAAGGCTGGTGAAGGACAAGTTTCTGTCCAAGAAAGGCGGCAAGCGCATCTTTGGTCAGGTCATCCTGAGTCGGTCCAAGTCCACCTGTACATATGATTAAATCGGCACGGCTTTTGGCAATTTGCAGAGCGTCCGCCAAACGGCTTTCATTATCACCGACAACGGTTTGATAATATACACTTACACCTAAATCAGCACAGCCTTGGGCCAAAAACTGAGCATTGGTGTTCACAATTTGCCCTAATAATAACTCGGTGCCGACAGCTATAATCTCCGCTTTCATCCAAACTACCTCCCAGAATGGAACAAAAAAACAATAGGAAGCTCCTACTGTTTATTCGTTAAAGTTAATAACATGTTTATTTTTGATGAAATAATCCAAACCCGAATACAAGGTTATGATAGCTGCGACCCAGCTTGCAAATAAATCAAAGCGCAGATCAATAAAAGCAAATGGAAAATTATTAATCAGCAGTGCAATAATTGCAGTAATTTGGGCTGCTGTTTTCCATTTACCCCATTTACTAGCCGCAATGACATGACCCTCAAGCAAGGCGATCTGTCGTAATCCTGTAACAGCAAACTCCCGACTAATAATCACAATCACGATCCATGCGCCGACCTTATTCATCTCTACCAGAGATACGAGCACAGCAGATACAAGCAGCTTATCAGCCAAGGGGTCAAGCAATTTCCCCAGATTCGTGACCAGCTTACGCTTTCTGGCAATATATCCGTCCAGACCATCTGTCCAAGCCGCAATGATAAAAATAAGCGCAGCAATAATTTGGTTGTAAGTGATGCTGAACTGATCAATTTCAATTTGGGGAAACTTTAAATTTACAAGCAAAAAAAACATAATGATAGGTACTAAAAAGATCCTCGCCAAAGTGATCCGATTGGCCAGGTTCATGCCACAACCTCCCCGGACAAATCAAACTCAAAAGAGTGAGTAATGTGAACCTTGGCTAACTCTCCAATCTTAAGCTGTGTCCCTTTTACAAACACTTCACCATCAATCTCAGGAGCATCATACTGGGAACGGCCAATGTAAACATCATTTCTGCCATCATACTTTTCAATCAACACATCAACAGTTTGGCCCACCCGGTTACCATTTCGGATATTAGAAATGCCACGCTGTATTTCCATAATGGTGTTAGCCCGATATTCCTTCACATCATCATTTACCTGATCCGGCAGACGGGCCGCTGGTGTATCCTGTTCTTGTGAATAAGCAAACACACCCAAACGGTCAAACTCAACTTCCGTAACAAAATTCTTTAAATTTTCAAAATCCTGTTCAGTCTCGCCCGGGAATCCTACAATAAGCGATGTACGAAGCGAAACATTAGGAATGCGTGTACGAATTTTTTCAATTAACGCTCTGGCATCCTGCTGTCTGCCCGGTCTTCTCATTCGCTTCAAAATAATATCCTCACTGTGCTGCAATGGCATATCGACATATTTGCACACTTTCGGGTTTGTAGCGATTGTATCGATCAACTCGTCGGTAAAGAATCCTGGATATGCATAATGCAGTCTGACCCATTCAATACCGGCCACTTCCGTAACCTTATTTAACAAAGCAGGCAGCTTAAAGCCATCATACAAATCAGTTCCATAATTAGTGGAATCCTGTGCAATCAGACTGATTTCCCGAACGCCTTGCGAAGCTAATTGCTCAATTTCAGCAATGATCGATTCCATGCTTCTACTGCGGAACTTACCGCGCATAATCGGAATACTGCAGAATGTACAGGCATTATCACAGCCCTCGGCAATTTTCACATAAGCAGTGTAACGCGGAGTAGTCACACGTCGTGGGAGCGGCTTATCGTAGTTAAAAACCGGGTTTCCGACTAAGACCGGCTTCTTCCCAGCAAGAGCTTCTTCAATAATCTCATTAATTTTATCAAAATCTCCTGTGCCAACGATGCCATCAATTTCAGGCATTTCTTCCATGAGCTCTTTTTTGTAGCGTTGTGTCAAGCATCCGGAAACAATGAGTGCCTTCAAATTAGCAGTCTGCTTCAAGTCAGCCATATCCAATATCGTATTTACGGACTCTTCCTTGGCTGCATCAATAAAGCCACACGTATTAACTATAATTACAGTTGCTTCTTCCTTATCCGATACCAATTCGTAGCCACGTCCAAAAACCAATCCTGACATGATTTCCGAGTCAACGAGGTTTTTCTCGCAGCCCAGCGTAACTACTTTTACTTTCTCTGTCATATCTATATCCTCCAATAGTGAATCCAGCCTGTGGGTCAAGTATAAACGAACAGAATGAATAGTGTCAAAAATGCATATTAACGAAAATTTAAAAATTGTAAATCCAGAGGCAAATCCGCTTTGCGAAGAAGCTGGATAACCTGCTGTAAATCGTCTTTACTTTTTCCTGAAACCCGGATTTGATCCCCCTGAATTTGGCTTTTCACCTTAAGCTTGGAGTCCCGAATCATGATATTGATTTTTTTGGCATTATCCTGATCAATACCCGACTTGAGCTTCACTTTTTGCCGGACTGTCTGGGATGATGCTGGTTGAATTTTGTCGTATTCAAGATTTTTCAACGATATTCCCCGTTTTGCCATCTTGGAATGCAAAATGTCCATCACATTTTGCAGCTTGAACTCATCATCGGACACGATAACTAACTCATCTTTTTCAACAGCAATACTGCTTTTACTATTCTTAAAATCAAATCGGGTCATAATTTCTTTCTCCGCTTGATTAATTGCATTGCTCAATTCCTGCATATCCATTTTGGAGGCAATATCAAAAAAACTTTCGTCAGCCATGGTCGCACTTCCTTTATCATTTATAACTTACACTTTTTGTATATCGATTTGAACCCGCTTGGCATTAGGAGTGTCACCTAATACAATAAGGGTTCCATTCACATTCAGTTCAACCGCATTGGATCGACCAAATATCATAAAAGCCGAGTTTGCAAGCTCCCAGCTTTGCTCCTTACCCTTGGTGTAGGTGCCTTGCTCAAGCGTTTCGGTTGTTTGTCCTAATGAATCAATTTGAATCCAGCAAGCATCGCCTACAATTTTCATTTTAATCATCAGCTTATCCGTATTGGAAACCGTATAGTAATCGGTACCCCCCTGGCTTTTTACCAGCTTTACCTCTGTTTTAGGTACAACAACAGGCGGGGGAGTTGGCGTCATTGGCGCTTTTGTGTCGTATACAGGTGAAGTTACACTGCCGCTGTTGGCATTTGGATCCACTTTATCTGTAACCCGATTTGGTTCACTCACAGGATTGACTTCATGAGGCTTACTAATATAATTCTTATTCAGATAATAATAGATAATCCCCAGGATGAGAACGAAAAAGGCAATCATCATTACACTGGAAACGTATTTGCCGATTCTTTCGGTATTCCGTGTCGTTCTTTTGGAGCGAGTAGGTTCAATATGATCCGGCTCTGCCGCGGGAATCACATTTTGATATAAGCTCAGCACTTCATTAGGCTCCAGCCCCACCGCTTCAGCATAGCTCTTAATAAATGCTCTAACATAAAAATTTCCTGGTAAAATTTTATAGTTTCCATCTTCGATCGCTTCCAAATAACGCTTGCGAATTTTTGTGCTTTCCTGCAAATCTTCCAAGGATATTTTTTTTTCGATCCGTGCTTTTCGCAACAATTGACCAAGATCAGACATGTTCTCACCCCTTTCGTGATGTTCATAGAGATTGACTATTAATAATCATTGATACTGTTCGTGATAGCATCGTAATTGATTTCTTCGTCAGGTGTATTGCGCAGCTCTACAATGTAATTAAAGTGCTCATACGTGTACTCTGAATCCCGCACAAAAATATCCGGATGCTCAATGACCTTCGTGGAAGGCATACTCATAATTTGCTGCAAAAGCGAGTGATGCTTCTCGTTGGAACGAATGGTTGATACGATACCATCAATAATAAAAATATTGTTTGGATTCATTTCTTCCTCAGATAATTGACTGCGAACCGTTTGACGCAATAGCGTAGAGGATACAAAGTTCCAACGTTTATTGGAGCACACGCTACCGGCAATAATCGATTCCGTTTTTCCAACACGCGGCATGCCTCTGAGCCCAACGACCTGATTACCATCACGTTTGAAAATTTCACCGAGAAAATCCACCAAAAGACCTAACTCATCACGGGTAAATCGGAATGTTTTACGATCATCCGAATCCCTTTCGATGTATCTGCCGTGACGGACAGCTAATATATCAACCAATTTAGGCTCTCTAAGCGCTGTTATAGTTATATTATCCACTTTACGCAACATTTTACCCATTAAGTCAATTTTTTCATTATCATTAGTTTGCAGCAGCATGCCGCGTGTTCGATCTTCCACTCCGTTAATCGTCACAATATTAATATCCAGCATCCCCATAAGAGAAGCTACGTCACCTAATAAGCCAGGACGATTTTTATGTATTCTGTATTCCATATACCACTGCTTCGTTTCCATTGTAGGCACCTCATATCGATGGCAATCATGCATCAACTCAAATTTTTGGAGCATGTTACAAAAATATTCTACAATTTTCGAGAAAATCCTTCCTATTAAATAAAGAAATCTTTATTATTCATCCCTATGGCTTAACAATTTGAATCTCTTGTGAAGTGTAAGCCAAACTTCCATTCACCCAAGCCTTGCTTTCTATCGTTTGCAAAATTGAGGTTAGAATGTTACCCCATTGCAGCTCTATGGAAACAGCTGTCATATCAACAACAGGCACCTTCAGGTTTTTCACACGCTGTAAGGAATTGGCATCCAAAGGCGAATAAACGGCTATCCAGCTTGGCCCATGTCTTCTCACTTGATTTTGAAATTGAGGGAACCAGCCTTCTGCATCCGACAATGAAATCGTTTCGGCTTCCTCAGATGGTGCCCAAAGCGAAGGAATCGGCTTTGAACCGATGGTCACCCATTCGATCGATTTGCCTAAAACCTGCTGCTGTTTTACCCATTCTTCCCATTGCTTTTCCATAAAATTCTGTTCGGTCTGTTTCCATACGATATGTTTGTCCGTGATTGGAGGATTATCAACCGATACGGTATCATCAAGCAAAATCCATTTTTTGCTAGGAAGTGAGGCTGCAATAGGCCATACTTGTCGATTAAGCTCGTTTCCTATGACAATAATGTATGTATAGGGTCTGTTTTTTAGAGCAGTGATCTGCAAATCCGTAAGCACTGCCGTATCTGCCATCCAATCAAAAGCAATATGATGACTGTCACGCCAAGATAGGAATGCATTCTGTAAAGTTGATTTTGTGGTATCCGATATCTGTTCTTTGGAAATGATCAAAACCGAAACTTTGGATTCCAGTAACGCGGGGTCAATTGCGGGAATGTTCTTTCCACAGCCTCCAAGCACGAATAGTATGCATAAAGTTAAGAGCCCAGTTGTCCATCTCATCTTACTCAAACACCTCTAGCCCCCTTTCCAAATCAAATTAAGTTAAGTATACCACAAAAGTAACGAAAAGCCCCCTTGGAAGGAGGCTTCTAACAATTGCGATTAGGTTCCCGGTGTAACGAGCTTTACCATTAGCTTGGCGATTGTTCTCTTTTCCTGCTCATCAGCTACATCCCAGAGCTCTTTAAGCACTCGTTCTTCATTATTTTCCGGGTCCACCTTGTCGGATAGAAACTCCCCGATTTGAAAGGCCAGCTTGTTAATCGTTTCGTCTTTCATACCCGCTTTTTCTGCCTGATCAATTCGCTCATTTAAAAATTGCTTCCAGCGGTCAAATACCTTCAATACAGTTGCCATATTCGTAGCCTCCTTGGATTCAAAGTGTATTACCACCCTTACTATTCGCCAAATCGAGGTCTACTATACCAAGCTTACGTTAGCCAGCCGCCATTGGGACTAATAATCTGTCCGGTAATATAGCCGGATTCCGGCAGTGCTAGAAAATAAACCAAGGAAGCAATTTCATTTGGCTGGGCAAAGCGACCTACCGGGATTTCACTCTCGATTGCCGCTTTTTCCTGCGAATCAAAATTAGCCATCATGAGTGTGTCAACAGCGCCGGGGGCCACAGCATTGACAGTAACTCCTGAAGGAGCCAATTCTTTGGCTAAAGCTTTCGTAAAGGCATTAATCCCGCCTTTAGTAGTGGAATATAATACTTCGCAGGATGAGCCGGAAATTCCCCAGATCGAGGACACATTGATGATTCTTCCATATTTTTGCCGGATCATGGGTTTCATAAACTGCTGGCTGATCAAAAATGAACCCTTCAAATTAATGTTCATCACATCATCCCAGAGCTCCTCGCTCACATCGGAGAGCATCCCGTAGTGGGAGACACCCGCATTGTTGACAATAATATCAGGTGTCATCCCATGTTGATCCAGTTTCTCCTGCAGCCGCAAAATCTGCTCCTTGCTGCGCAAATCAGCTGTAGCTGTAAGCACCTTGGCGCCCGTTTTCATGCATCTGCGGGCTGTATCATTAGCCGCTTCATGGGATTGCATATAATGAATCACCACATTCATTCCCACTGAAGCAAATCTTTCAGCAATCGCCGCGCCAATGCCACGACTGCCTCCCGTAACAAGCACGGTTTGTTCATTAAAGGGACGTATTAAATCATTCATCACGCTTCACTACGAACTATGGATACGGCGAGCTGGTTCCAGTCAAAATGCTCCTTCAGCATCCCCGTTACATCCTCGATAGTCATTTGTTCATATACAGGCAGTATGTCAAATAAATCAATTTGTTTAAATCGGTATTTGCTGAATTCATTAGCAATGGACTCGGGAGAGTTCAGCTGACGCAGAAAACCTCCGATCTTTTTTTTACGACTTCTTTCAAAATCAGCTTGCGCAATCCCGCTTTCCTTCACCTTATCTATTTCCTCTCGAACACGTGAAATTAAACGGTAAGGATCTGGTGTATCACCACCGATGACTGAAAAAGCATAATTTTCAGCAATATTGTATTCACTTCCAAAGCTATCGGAAATGATTTGCTCCTCATAAAGCTTCTGATAAATAGCCGAGCTTGGACTGAGCAAAATGTCAATTAAAACCTTCATAGCCAGTTCCCGCTTCAACAGCTCTTTACCGACTGCATCCTGCTTGGGTTCCTTGCAGCCAAATAAGCATTTAGGTAAAGAAACAGGTAATACCGTTATCTTTTCCTTGCTTTTGACGTTAGATGGCTCATGCTCAAATATACGATGAATCTTGCCCTGCGGCTTATAATCCTTGGAAGCCTGATTACTTCTTATTAGCTCCATCGTTCCCTCGGGATCAACTCCCCCGACTACAAACAAACTCATGTTGCTGGGATGATAAAAGGTATGGTAGCAATCATACAGCAGCTCTTTGGTAATCTTGGCGATGGACTCAACAGTTCCGGCAATGTCAATATGTATCGGATGCTGATGATACATCGTCTCAATTAAACCAAAATAAACACGCCAATCCGGATTATCCTGATACATCTTGATTTCCTGACCGATAATGCCTTTTTCTTTCTCCACATTCTCATCGGTAAAGTATGGGTTTTGCACAAAATTTAATAATGTGCTTAAATTTTCATGAACGTGCTCCGTTGCAGAAAATAAGTAGGCCGTACGGTCAAAACTGGTAAACGCATTAGCAGAAGCACCATTGGACGCAAATACAGAAAAAATGTCACCCGTTGGCTCCTCAAACATTTTATGCTCCAAGAAATGGGCTATTCCGTCAGGGACACTAATCTCGGAAGCACCCTCCACGCGAAAATGATTGTCAATGGATCCATAATGGGTGGAAAAGATCGCATAGGTTTTGGAAAACCCTTCCTTTGGAAGTATAAAAACAGTCAATCCGTTAGGGAGCTGCTCGGTATAGATCGTTTCTTTAACATGAGGATACGGTATCGCCTTCATACTTTACACACCCTCCTTTCGATCACGTAAGAAGTAAATCGTATCCAGCTTGACCTGGCTTGCTGCAGCTTGGATCTGCGCTTTATCCACAGCAAGAACATCATTTATCAGATCGGGTACCGTACGCTCGACACCGGACAATATATTATTAAAATCAAAAGAAATCAATTCGAACGCCGAATCCTGAAGCTGACGCAGATGTCCAGTTATCATAGCCTGGGTCTGCTGCAGCTCGACATCATTGATATCGCCCGCAGTCATCGCGTCCAGCTGCTGGCGAATTATCGCCACTGCTTTCTCGTAGTTATCGAGTTCAATTCCTGATTGAATCGTAAGTATCCCCTTATGCCCATCCAGACGTGAGGATGCATAATAAGCAAGGCTTTCTTTTTCACGCACATTTACGAACAGCTTGGAGTGCGGATAGCCACCTAAAATACCATTGTACATAAGCATCGTCGGATAAGCGGCGTCCGCATAGGTTGTATAAGTTCGCAAGCCCAAATTCAGCTTGCCCTGCTTGACATCCAGTTCTTCAATAACTTCGCGTGCCTCTGCTGTATTGGATTGACTCGGATAGGTTGTATAACTTCCCGCAGCCTCTCTTTGGACACCAAAACTGCTTTCCACAAGGGCAGTAACTTCCTCCAATGTGGTCTTTCCGACTACATAGATATCTATCGGCGATGCTTGCAGCCACTGCTTATAGTACGTGTACAGCTCCTTGTTTGTTAATTGCTGCAAGGCTGCGATGGTACCAAGGGGGTGCAGACGATAGGGCTCACCCTTACACATTTCCTCAATGCAGCGCTCAGCAGCATATTTCACCTTATCGTTAATAATCGATTCGATGCGTTTTTGCAATGTTGTTTTTTCAGATTCGACGTATTTGGAGGCAAATCCGCCTTCTTCCACAACAGGTTGTGTGATCGCTTCTCCCACAAAACGCATTCCTTGCTGCAGCAAGGATTCGTTGCTGTTTACAAAATCATCCTGAATCAAGTCCATGCGAAACTGAACCATCTGATAATCGCCGCGCTTATAAATATCAAACCCAAATCCTGCTCCGTATAAATCATCCAGACGTTCTCGGAACTGTTTGGTTTCCGGATAAGCTTGCGTCCCACGACGCAGCACAAAAGGAATCAATGCTGTAGGAGTTACCGTCTCTTCCTGTAAACGACTCCCGATATAAACCGATATGGCATACGTTTTAAATTGCTCGGTTGGCAATACATGAACCCTGATATTATGAACCGTACCACGTTGAAATTGAATATTTTTCAAAAGGGAGCAGCTCCTTTCAGCCAGTAATCGAACTCTATACCATTATATTCCTTCATAAACAGAAGAAGCAAACGAACTTCGTTTGCATCTACTTATCCACCTATTTGCAAAAAATATGCTTACCGATTGTTTTTACTTGAGGGCGTGACCATATCCATTTGGAAGTTGCGGTTTCAGGGTTAAAATAGTATATGCAGCCTCCTGACGGATCCATGCCATTCAACGCCTCCTGTACAGCCTTCTTGGCATTTTCATTCGGAGTCAGCCATATTTGTCCATCGGCTACTGCTGTGAACGCACCAGGCTGAAATATGACACCTGACACGGTGTTCGGAAAGCTGGCTGACTTCACTCTGTTCAAAATTACAGCAGCTACCGCAACCTGTCCAATGTAGGGCTCACCTCGTGACTCACCATATACCGCATTGGCCATTAGATTTAAGTCCTCAGCGGACAAACCCAAATGATTGGTAGGCGCCAGGTTGGCATTCTTATCCGGAGCTGGCTGTGGTTCTCCCCCACCGTCAGTGGATGAATTGGAGGATGGCAATTCATTGGCTGTCGGCTTATAGTCCTTGGTAGCTTCCCAAAGCTTCAGCTTCGTCTTACTGCCAGCTATTCCGTCCACCTTCATCCCGAAATCAGATTGAAACCATTTTAACGATCTCAATGTGTTGTATCCAAAGTCTCCATCTACAGTACCGGTATAAAAGCCGAGGAATTTCAATCGACCCTGCAGCTCATAAACATCTTTTCCGTTTGCTCCATATGCAATATCATTTTTACTGAACGTTTGCTTGGTTTCAAGCTTCTCTTTCAATTGATAGCCTGTAAACAACACCAGTAGTAAAGCTGCCGTTATAAGCACCAATCGTTTATTCATTTGCATTGCGTGCACACTCCCATTTCATAATGGTAAACTTTTTAAGGTTATTATGAGATAGGCAGGACGCTTATATGCATACAGAAGATTAAAAGCATAATGAACAAAAAAACATGCCGGCTCAATAACACCGACATGCTCATTTTATGAACTCATTCTACCTTGATACTGTTCTAGTGATACCAATACCTCACGCGGCTTACTGCCTTCATAAGGTCCTACTACACCCTTTGCCTCCATGGAATCGATCAACCTGGCAGCACGTGTGTAGCCTACTCGCATTCTCCGCTGAAGCAGAGATACAGATGCCTGCTTGGCTTCCAAAATAATTTGAACGGCTTGGTCATATAATTCATCCTCAATCTGATTGGTTCCTTCAGACTGCTCTTCAACCTGTGGAACCATATCCTCCACATAATTGGCCTGTTCCTGGTTCCGAACGAAGTTAACGACCTCTTCCACCTCATTATCGGACAAAAAGGCCCCCTGCACACGTACAGGCTTAGAAGCGCCCATAGGCAGGTATAGCATATCCCCTCGACCCAACAGCTTTTCAGCGCCAGCCATATCCAATATGGTACGGGAATCGACATTAGATGAAACGCCAAACGCAATCCGAGATGGAATATTCGCTTTAATAACACCGGTAATAACATCAACAGAAGGTCTTTGCGTAGCAATAATTAGGTGAATACCTGCTGCACGGGCCATTTGCGCCAATCGGCAGATCGCATCCTCCACATCGTTAGCAGCGACCATCATTAAATCGGCAAGCTCGTCTACAATAACTACAATGTAGGGAAGCGGAGCTCCGGACTTGGTTTCCAGCAGCATCGCATTATAACCTTCCATATTACGAGTACCGCTTTTGGAAAACAACTCGTACCGTTTTTCCATTTCAACGACCACTTTTTTTAAGGCAAGCGATGCTCGTTTCGGGTCGGTTACAACAGGCGCGAGCAAATGAGGAATTCCGTTATATACGTTCAATTCCACCATTTTCGGATCCACCATCAGGAAACGAACTTCATTCGGCTTGGCTTTATATAAAATACTCGTGATGATCCCATTAATACATACAGACTTACCTGATCCGGTCGCCCCTGCGACGAGCAAATGCGGCATTCGCGCCAGATTTCCGACTATCGGTTGTCCGGCAATATCACGTCCTAATGTAATTGACAGCTTGGCACTCGAATCCTGAAAAACAGCCGTTTCCATTACCTCACGCATCGTTACTATCGACACTTCAGCATTAGGCACTTCTATCCCAATCGCAGCTTTACCTGGTATGGGTGCTTCCATCCGAATATCTTTAGCTGCCAAGGCTAAGGCAATATCATCTGTCAGACTTACAATCCGACTAACCTTGACACCAACATCCGGCTGGATTTCATAACGGGTTACGGATGGTCCGCGTACAACCTCAAGAACCTTAGCTTTGACACCAAAGCTCTCCAGTGTAGCCTCCAGCTTGCGGGCAACCGCTTTATAGTCCAATGAATCGCCCCCTTTGAGAAGGCTTGGCTTGGACAACAAGTCCAGTGAGGGCAGCACATACGGTTTCTGGGGTTTAACTTGGACATCCAAATTAGCAGCTTCCCCTGATTCCCTCGATGCTTCATTCGATTCAACAATCGGAGGCTGATCTACAGATTGCTCAACAAATCCAGCTGTAGGTGGCATATTCGATATCTCCTGCTGAACCTGCTCCTGAAAATCACGAATAATAGGTGTTGGAGACTCCTGCTCCGTCTCCACTTCTTCTCTTTTGTACACGGTCTCCTCCACAAAGCTCGGTTCACTTATAGGATCAGCTTGAGCCGATAACGACGGATCGATTTCAACGACATCAGGCCCGAATCCCGCAGCATGAGTTGGCTTTGGCTTTGGATGAACCCTATCCATAAACGAGGTAAAGGCTTTATTAGGTTTCTTCATTTTACGTTCCGGCCTCAATGTCTCTTCGTCAAATTCATTATCATCAGGAATAAGCGGAGCCACATAGGTCTTTTTCTTCACAATTACTTTTTCGGCCGCGACTGCCTTCTGATTGCGTTCTACCCACAATCGACGTATGTATTGTCCAAGCATCGTGTCTGCGAATGATTTTTTGCCCTTTATCTTCTCCATCATGTCGCCTAGTGTAAGACCGGTAACCAAAATAAACCCGATAATGAATAACGTATATTGGATCAATTGAGCACCAATTTTTACAAATAGAAAATAGAGAATTCCGTATAGTGCAGCACCAACCATTCCGCCTCCAACCTGATGAGTAAGAATAGCCTGTCCTTTATCGGTCGCATTGAAGCCATCAACCATACTAGCCCATGTTTGTGACCAAATCATGCCTGCTGTGTATGTACCTTTCGGGTAGAGCTGTTCAAACAAGCTGATATGACTCATAATAAGCAGTGCTACAATCATCAGCAAAATCCCCGTTTTTCGTGAGGTCCGCCAAGTCGGCCAATGACGTTTCACCATGACATACAAACCTGCATAAATACAAACGAGCGGTATGATGAAATCCCATGTTCCGATTAAAAATCGAAACAAATAGCTTAAAGCGCGAGCCACTGGACCTTCCCTGGAAAGTGCTATTACCGATAACGTTAAAATGATTATTCCATAGAGCTCATACTTTAAATTCGTTTTTATCGATTTCACAGACTTACGCTTCTTTTTTGGCCTGGCCAAGACGGCTCACCCCCAAGAATAAAGTATACCATACTTTGGGGATAAGCTTAATCGTCTTGTAAAAATCGGACTTCAGAACTAACCGACAGGTCGAAATTCGATGATTTTTCCAGGACTGTAGTTTGGATTCAGGTAATCCTGCGGATTCCCGCTTCTTAATCTCACAATGGTCGCCTGTGTAGCATTTATCGGCTGAACTTCCAAATCAACTCCGTTAACCGTAATGTCCATACAAGCAGCATCCATCGATTCCAAACCGCTCATCACTACCTCCATAGGCATGATCGTATACAGAGTCATTGGACCACTCCTCCAGGTATCAGCTTTCTATTGGCTTCTATGCGTCTATTCAGCTCTCTGATTCCGTCCCCCAAACCGCCTATAGTGTTAATGAGTCCATATTTAACGGCGTCAGCGCCAATAACCGTCGTTCCGATATCCCGGGTCAGTTCACCTGTTTTGAACATCAATTCCTTCAGCTTATGCTCAGAAATTTCGGAATGACTCGTTATAAATCGAATGACCCGCTCCTGCATTTTATCCAAGTATTCAAAGGTTTGTGGGACTCCAATGACAAGCCCATTCAATCGGATAGGATGAATCGTCATCGTAGCCGTTTCCGCAATGATCGAAAAGTCTGAAGATACCGCGATAGGAACCCCTATGGAGTGTCCTCCTCCCAATACGAGAGTAACTGTTGGTTTTGATAATGTCGCAATCATTTCTGCAATAGCAAGACCCGCTTCCACATCACCGCCTACCGTATTCAGCACGATAAATATGCCTTCAATCTTGGGATTCTGCTCCACAGCGACAAGCTGAGGTATCAAATGCTCGTATTTGGTCGTTTTATTTTGTGGTGGAAGCACTAGATGTCCTTCTACCTGCCCAATAATGGTCATACAAAATATATTGGATTCGCTAGCAGGTGCCGCCGTTTGGCCGAGCTGCTGAATCGTATCCAGCACGGACGGTTTTTTCAGCTCCTCATTCGGGTTCGGATTTACTGGCTCCTGCTCTTGCTGCTTGGAATTGTCCAACTTAGATACCCCCTTCAAATTCTGTTGATCTTTTTTAGTATGGGTGAATGCTGCAAAAAACATGCAAAAAAACCACCTAAGTCGGCTTAATAGCCATCTTAAGTGGTTTTGATATTTCGAGTATACAATGGATTTCAATAATTGGTTTATTTGTGAAAGGTTTCAAGTATAGACTGGTGGTCTTGGATCAAACTTCCATAATAATAGGAAGGATCATAGGTCTTCTTTTGGTTTGTTCATACAAGAATCGTCCTAATGCATCTTTCACATGGGTCTTCAGCGAAGCCCATTCATTTACATTTTCGCTCATTAACCGTTTCAGCGTACTAGCTACAATACGGTTGGCTTCATCCAGCAAGCCTTCGGATTCTCTAACGTATACAAATCCTCTGGATATAATATCAGGTCCAGACAAAATAGCGCCATCCTGCTTGCTTAATGTAACGACTACGACCAAAATACCATCTTGAGAAAGCAGTTTGCGATCTCTGAGTACGATATTTCCAACATCGCCTACACCTAGTCCATCGATCAAAATGTTACCTGCTGTTACCTTCGAGCCTTTACGTGCAGCACCATCAAGAACCTCCACAACATCTCCATTATCAACAACAAAAATGTTTTCTTTAGGAATTCCAACTGATTCTGCTAGTATAGCGTGTTGACGAAGCATCCGGTATTCACCATGGATAGGAATAAAATATTTCGGTTTCATCAAGTTAAGCATCAGCTTCAATTCTTCCTGTGAACCATGTCCGGATACGTGAACGCCTGTGATCGAACCAGGTCCGTAGATAACATGTGCGCCAATACGCATCAATTCATCAACCGTTCTTCCGACATACCGCTCATTACCAGGAATCGGTGTTGCTGCAATAATGACAGTATCTCCAGGCAAAATATCAACCTTGCGGTGTGTGGAACGTGCCATACGTGTTAATGCTGACATGGGTTCGCCCTGCGAGCCTGTCGACAATACGACAACACGATCTGCAGCCATTTTATTAATCTCTTCAGGTTCAATGAGCATGCCTTCAGGAATTCTCAAGTAACCCAGCTCCCCAGCAATCGAAACGACGTTCACCATGCTGCGACCGATAACGGTTACTTTTCTCTTCGTAGCTTCTGCTGCATCAATAACCTGTTGAATCCGATGTATGTTAGAAGCAAATGTAGCAATGATAACTCTTTGCTTGGCTTTACGGAAAACATCCTCAATTTCGGTTCCTACGCTTCTTTCCGATCCGGTGTAACCAGGACGTTCTGCATTCGTACTATCTGATAGCAGTGCAAGAACTCCCTTACTTCCCAGTTCAGCCATACGGTGAATATCCGCATATTGTTCATTAACCGGAGTTTGGTCAAACTTGAAATCACCCGTATGAACTACATTGCCTTCTGGTGTCGCTATGCATACACCTACAGAATCAGGAATACTATGATTCGTTTTAAAGAACGACGCAGTCATGCATCCAAGACTTAATTCCGACTCTGAATTGATCAGATTTCGTTTGGTGTCTCCAAGTAAACCTGCTTCCCTTAGCTTGGTTTCGATAAGACCCAAAGTTAGCTTGGTTGCATAGATGGGAACATTCAGCTGTCTCAACACATACGACAGACCACCGATGTGATCCTCATGACCGTGTGTGATAATAATGCCTCTTACCTTATCCCGATTTTCAAGTAAATAACTAATATCCGGTATAACAATATCGATGCCGAGCATGTCCTCTTCAGGAAATTTCAAACCGCAATCAATGACTACAATGTCATTAGCATACTGAACCACATACATATTTTTTCCGATTTCACCCACGCCGCCCAGGGCAAAGATCGAGAGCTTATCTACAGTTTTCTTAGACAATTAAAAATACCTCCTATTTTAAGATTGACGACGAATTTGCATGAGCCTTTAACCAAAACCTGAACCAAAACCGCACCAGTCACTTGCCACCATTATACATGAACAAAAACTACAAATACAAGCTACTGCGTTTGCAACTTCAATTATTGTCTAAATAAATAAAACCGATGCTTAAAGAAAGCACCGATTTCAAGAATCTCATTTCAACAAGGAGTCAATGAATCTTCCTTCTTCTTCGGTTGCGATCAATAACGGCAGACGTACTCCGCCTACATCCACGCCTTTGCTGTTTAAAGCATATTTAACGGGAGCAGGATTCGGAACTCGGTGAGGACAATTAAATAACCCCTTCATCACGGGGTGTATCTTAGCATGAACTTTTGCCGCTTCACGAGTATCGCCTTGTAAGTAACAGTTTATCATACTTTTCATTTCTTTACCAATTACATGACTGGCTACGCTAATAATGCCATGTCCCCCAACGGACAATACCGGTAACGCCATCGTGTCATCACCGCTGTATACAAGAAATCCAGGTGCTGCGCCGCTAACTATTCTCGTGATCTGATCCAGATCAGCACAATCTTTGGTAGCTACTATATTAGGTATATGCGACAGTCGAATCGTTGTATCGGCATCAATGTTAATACCCGTTCTGCTTTCTACGTTATACAAAATACAAGGTATGGAAACCGATTCGGCAATCGCTTTAAAATGCTGATATAAACCTTCCTGAGACGGACGGTTATAATAAGGGGCTACCAATAAAAGAGCATCTACCCCCAGCTTCTCCGCTTCTTGCGATAAATGGATGGAGTGAGCTGTATCATTGCTGCCTGTGCCTGCAATAATTTTGCAGCGGCCGTTGGCGTGCTTGACAGCGAATGCAAACAATTCCAGTTTCTCTTCTTCCGTTAATGTAGGCGATTCACCTGTTGTCCCACTAATTACCAAACTGTCGTTAGCCTGCTCTTCTAATAAATAATCAATTAATATTCCAGTTTGATCCCAATTAATTTGCAAGTTGGAATCAAAGGGTGTGACCATAGCTGCGATTAATCTTCCGAAATCCACGGCAAATTCCTCCTAGTTTTATTAAAGGTGCAATTGAAATTTTTTGTGCAGCGCACGAATAGACGTAACCATATCCGTTCCTTGTACGAGCACCCATATCGTCGTATTGGAATCCGCTGATTGTAAAATTTGGATATCTTCCTCAGTTAAGGCTTCTACAATGTGTGCCATAATGCCAGGGACACCGTTCATACCGCCGCCAATGATGGAAACTTTGGCGCAATTAGATGTTAGTACAGGCTGATAACCAAGCTCGCTTAATATCGTTTTGGTTCGTATGGCTTCATCGTCAAAGACTGTGTAAGTGACTCCCGATGGATTAACATTGATGAAATCTACACTGATATGGTGCTTGGCCATAGCTTTAAATACCGTGAGTTGTAAATCATAAATGCCTTCCGCAGCAATAACCTGCACTTGCGTGAGGTTAGCGAAATTGGCAATTCCCGTTATTAATCTGTCCCTAATACAATCTGTATCAGGTACGATTGCTGAAGGATGAGTTACCAGCGTACCGAGTGATTTACTGAATGTAGAGCGTACACGGACAGGTACATTGCCACTCATGGCAACTTCTACGGCCCTCGGATGAATGACTTTAGCACCATTATGAGCCATATTGCATATTTCCATATAAGATACCTGGGACAAGGGACGGGCATCTTTAACAATTCGCGGATCTGCTGTTAAAATCCCATCTACATCCGTAAAAATATCTATCAGCTCTGCTCGAAGCGCTACACCGAGTGCTGTTGCCGAGGTATCGCTGCCACCACGCCCCAGGGTCGTAAAATCCTGATTGGACGTTTGACCTTGAAAACCAGCAACAATGACAACGTTTCCTTGATCTAACAATTCCACAATTCGTCTTGGCTGTATAGATACAATTTGCGCATTGCCATAATTATCGTTAGTGATAATACCTGCCTGCGCGCCAGTAAGCACTGTTGCCGCTATATCCTGCGCTCGAAGCAAGCTGCATAAGGTGGCTGCTGAAATGAATTCGCCACAGCACAAAAGCATGTCTTGCTCTCTGGGAGGCAACTGGTTGCCGTTGATATGGATCCAATCCAATAAAGTATCTGTTGCATAGGGCTCGCCTTTTCTCCCCATCGCCGATACAACGACTACTAGTTTATATTGTTGCTTCAATGCATCCTGAATATGTTCGATAACGTGTGCTCTGGCTTCGACGTTGGAAAGGGACGTGCCTCCGAATTTCTGCACGAGAATTTTCATGAGGTCCCCTTTTCCGTTGGAAACTGAAATATAGATTTATATATGAAAATAGGCTTCCCTTAAGAAGCCATCTCTCATTTAGTTTTGTTCGATTGCAATATACTCTGCAATCTGCACAGCATTCCAAGCAGCGCCTTTTAACAGGTTGTCGGAAACAATCCACATATTAAGTGCGCGTGGATTGCTTAAGTCACGACGAACGCGGCCTACAAATGTATCCAGCTTACCTGTTGCATCCGTAGCTAGTGGATATTGCTGTTCGTCCGGGTTATCCACCAACACCACTCCAGGAGCATCAGCTAGCAGCTGCTTGACTTCTTCCACATCAAAATCCTGTTTAAGCTCTACATAAACAGATTCAGAATGACCATAAATGACAGGAATACGTACGCAGGTAGTTGTAACTTCCAAAGTATCGTCGCCCATTATTTTTTTCGTTTCATTGATCATTTTCATTTCTTCATAGGTAAAGCCATTATCCGTAAATTTATCAATTTGTGGAATCGCATTAAATGCAATTTGATGTTTGACCGGTAAGGACGCGGCCGGTAAAATTTTGGGTTCAAACGTATTGCCTTCCAATACTTCTCTCGTTTGACGAAGGGTCTCATCAATCGCAAGCGTCCCCGCCCCAGAAACAGCCTGATAAGTCGATGCAATAATTCTTGAAATACCGTAGCGATCGTATAAAGGCTTTAATGCTACTACCATCTGAATGGTTGAACAATTCGGATTGGCTATAACACCCTTATGCTCGCTGATCTTGCCTATATTTACTTCGGGAACTACAAGAGGAGTCTCCGCATCCATGCGATAAGCACTAGTATTATCGATACAAACCGTACCGCGTTTAATTGCCTCTGGAATTAATTCGAGGCTGACACTGCCGCCAGCACTGAATAATGCTATATCAACACCTTCGAAGCTGTCCGGTGTAGCAACTTTCACTTCAATGGAATTGCCTTTAAAATTCAGCTTGGTTCCGGCAGAACGTGGAGAAGAAAGTAATTTTAGAGTTTGAATGGGGAAATTGCGTTCTTCCAACAAACGAATGATTTGTTCTCCTACGGCACCTGTTGCTCCAACAACAGCAACATTGAATAATTTTTGATTCGACATCTGTTCGTCTCTCCCCTGTGCATAATAAGCAGTCGTTATTAATAATTAAAACGTTCAATCACCATAGGCTGAAGCTGCTTTCCTTGAAGCGCATCCTCACAGGTTTCCATGATCAGATCCATACGGGCAACAAGTGAATTCGGCTTCAAGGCAGGTGCATCCTGACCGAATGGAACAAAATATATATTTTTGGTAATTAACAATTTACTGATATTCATGGCATTGAGCCCTAAGCCATCATTGGTGGAAATCGCCAATACCAACGGTCTGAGATTACGCATCTGTGCTTTAGCGGCCATCAACACAGGACTTTCTGTCATCGCATTAGCCAGCTTGCTGGTCGTATTTCCCGTACAAGGAGCGATGACAAGCACATCTAGCAGTTTTGAAGGTCCTAATGGCTCAGCATCTACAATAGAAGTAATGATATCATTACCTGTAATCTCTTTCAACTGCCTTTGCCAATCTTCAGACTTGCCAAACCGTGTATCCGTTGTAAGTATGGTGTAGGAAACGATGGGTATGACCCGCGCACCTGCATCAACAAACCGCTTAATTTGCGGCATGACTTCTTCAAATGTGCAATGTGACCCCGTTAAAGCGAAGCCTACCGTTTTCCCTTGCCAATTCATTCCGCTTTCCTCCCTTGTCCTTCATCCTCAAGAATCATACGACTCAAGGTGTCAGCGATGATGCGACCGGCTGTCTTCGGTGCAACAATTCCGGGGAGTCCAGGAGCGAGCATTGCTTTGATCCCTCTCTTCTCGGCAAAACGAAAATCCGTTCCTCCGGGTTTGGAAGCCAAATCAATGATCACAGCTCGATGTGGAATATTGGCAATAATTTGCGCTGTGACTATCATAGACGGAATTGTGTTAAAAAGCAAGTCAATATTAGCTGCCTGAGCGTACAAATCATGGGTATAAAAAGGTGTAAATCCCATCTCTAAAGCTCTCGCAAAATACTCCGGTTTGTTGACTCCAACCTTTACTTTTGCTCCGAGTCCATACAGCGTTCTGGCGAGTGTAATCCCAGTTCTTCCGAAACCGAGCACCATGGAAACTGATCCGTGAATCGTAAAATCGGTGTTTTGAATAGCCATCATAATGGCGCCTTCTGCCGTAGGAATGGAATTGTAAATGGCGACCTCGTTTAAGTCAAACAACTCAATAAGCTGAATCGAGGATTGAGCACACAAATTGCGCAAATACGGCTTAGCCATACCTGTGAATACTTTGGCATGCTTCGGCAGCGCCCTGATATGCTGCTCGGTTAATAGCAGCTCGGATGTGGAAAATATACTTTCGACAAATCCTTTGTCATCCGTGCCTACAGCGGGCAAAATGACTGCGTCAATCGTTTCCAGTACCATGGGAGTTAGTTCTGCTTTGGTAATACCGCTGAAACCGTTTTGTAAATTATCAAAACCGATTAGAACAACGGAAGCATCCAGCTCAGTACATTTATTTATGACTTCAAGCTGCCTGGCGTCACCGCCGATCAAAGCCACTTGAATTCCTGTAAGCATGCGTTCTCACCTCTTTCTAATCGCTATCGCTAACTCATCTTATGCGCTGGCCCAATGATGGGTTACTGTACGCAAAAAACACCTTTTCGCCCGATGAAGCATCAAGGCAAAAAGGTGTTCTTGGGTTCGCAATTACTGGGTACCGGTATGTCCAAAGCCACCGGAACCACGTTCTGTCTCTGTAAGCACATCCACTTCTATAAGCTGTACAGAAGGGACTAGCTGAAATACCATCTGTGCAATTCGTTCGTTTCTTTGAATGATAAAGGTTTCCGATCCGTGATTGATCAATAGCACCTTTACCTCTCCCCGATAGTCCGCATCGATCGTTCCTGGGGAATTTAAACAAGTGATTCCATGCTTTAAAGCCAAGCCGCTGCGTGGACGTATTTGCGCTTCGAGCTCAGGTGGCATAGCCAATGTCAATCCAGTAGGAATCAATAACCGTTGACCGGGTTGAATCTCAACTGGCGATGTTACAGCTGCATAAAGATCAAAGCCACTAGCTGAAAGCGACATTTTTTGAGGAAGCTGCACATCCTCGTTACCAGGCAGTCGCTTCAATTGAACGTTAAACAAGCTGATCCCTCCTGAAGCCTTCCAATACTTTATCCGTTTGGCCAACCATGGAGAGCGCAAAAGGCGTCGAAAGCATTTCCAATGTAAGCTCTTGTATATGATCCAGCTGTACATTTTCTATCCGCTCAATGATTTCATCCATATCATAATGACGATCCAGCATCAGCTCGTTTTTGCCCAATCGATTCATACGACTGCTGGTGCTTTCCAGACTCAGGATCAAACTCCCCTTCATCTGCTCCTTGCCTTTTCTGAGCTCAGAAGCGGTCAAGCCTTTCTCCTTAAGCTCACTTAACAGCTCCATCGTCACCTTCAGTACGTCCTCAGTTTGCTTAGGTGCTGTTCCCGTATAAATCGTAAACATGCCACCATCCTGATAAGAAGTATGATAGGAATACACGGAATAGGCCATACCGCGTTTTTCTCTGATCTCTTGGAACAATCTTGAGCTCATGCCGCCACCAATTGCATTGTTCAGCAGCACCATCGCATACACGCGTTCATCCTTTGCGGATAAACCCGGTAAAGACAAGCAAATATGGTTTTGCTCTGTTTTTTTCTCATGGTATTTCAGATTGCTATGAAACGTTGGCGGCGTATATAAGATTTCTGAACCATGGTTATTGAATCCGGAAAAGTGCTGCTCCATCAGCTGCACTATCGAATCATCAATATTACCTGCTATCGCAATAACTGTATTTTCAATCGTATATTGATTTTTCATAAATTGCTTTAGGGTATCTGAATTCATGGCCGTCAGATTCGGTTCGGTTCCAATTATCGTATATCCCAGCGAATGATCCTCATATGCAGCACTCGCAATCAGATCGTGAACCATATCGTCAGGCGTGTCTTCATACATGGAAATTTCTTCGAATATTACGTTTTTTTCCTTCTCCAGCTCGGATGGATCAAACGTTGAACGAAAGAACATATCAGCTAGCGCTTCCACTGCGATTGGCAGGTGCTCATCCAACACTTTGGC
Organism: Paenibacillus sp. 1_12; assembly: GCF_900114475.1. Lineage (GTDB taxonomy): Bacteria > Bacillota > Bacilli > Paenibacillales > NBRC-103111 > Paenibacillus_S. The sequence continues at coordinate 132,426 of NZ_FOTE01000006.1, forward strand.
GTAATAGCAGGTATATTCCTTAGAGGTAAAAGCGTTCACATTGCCACCAATTCCATCGAACAGCTCGGCTATATCTTTAGCTGAATACTTATCAGTACCCTTAAATAGCATGTGCTCGATAAAATGGGATATTCCGTTGTTATGCTTCTGCTCGTTACGGGAGCCTGTTTTGACCCAAATCCCAAAGGCTACAGAACGGCACGTGGGGATAGGCTCCACGACAACCCGCAATCCATTGCTTAAAATATGTTTATTCAATAAAAGGAGCCTCCTTGTAAAGATGTTCGGTTAGTAACCTTATGATCTTACCACTATTGGGTAATAGACTCAACTTCGTCAATCCGATTTGTTGAGATTAACTCGCTAACTGTTCCGAGTTTCATTTTTTTGCGCTTAATCGTACGGATGATTTCCTGTAAAGCTTCACTCGATGAATAGGTGGGATGCATCAAAATCAGAGCTCCCGGCTCCACACGAGATGCTACTTTTCGAATAATGGACGATGGTTGCGGTTTTTGCCAATCAACGGTGTCCAACGTCCACAAAATCGTTGTAAGCTTTAACTCTCGAGCTATGTCCACTGTCGCTTGGTTAAAATCGCCTGAAGGTGGGGCAAACAAACGATTGGTTACCCCCAGCTCATTGGTCAAAAGCTTCTCGGTTTTGCTGATCTCTGCTAAGGTCTGGGCTCTGGAAAGCTTACTCATATCTTTATGGGAATAAGCATGATTGGATAGCTCATGTCCTTTTTCTTTGATGAGCTGAGCTGTGGGGATATTCTGTTTTAACCAGCTTCCATCAAAGAAAAAGGTTGCGTGGACCTGCTCTTCCTCCAGAACCTTAAGCATTTTGGGTAAAAACTCATTTCCCCAAGCAACATTTATCATCAGCGAGACCATCGTCTTCATTGGATTGCCTTTATATACAGGATGCGAGCCCAACTGCTCTAATTGGACAGCAGGCTCAACCTCACGCATGGCCAACCGAAGCTGATTTCTGAATAATAGCTGCTCATTGAGCGCAACTGATTTTTCCACATCGACCTCCAGACCATTATATCCTGGAATGGCTTTCCACACCCGATCCAATCTGGCATCGACAGGAGCGATATTTCTTTTGGCCGCCTCAGCCTGAATTTGTTTCAGCAGTTCTTCTCGATCTCCGTTTTGCAGTCCCTGTTTCATCGTATCCACAGAAGATTTGGATTTATTGCTAAAATTAGCCGCGGAGGCATTTGTATACTGCTGTTCACTGTGTTGAACGAATGCACCAATACTGTCGGATTTATACAGCAACAGCGTTGCTGTTACGAACAATCCACAGAGGATTACAACCTGTAAACGTTCCATGAACCCGCTCCCATCATTAGATCGTTTGTCCGATACTTATGCAGGAGTGGACAAGAATAGAACAAAAAAAGAGGCAGACGGATCTGCCTCTCTAATCCTTGTTTACGATCATAACCGTTAAGATTGTGCTGGTGCTTCTGTAGTTAATACTGCTTTACGAGACAGGTTGATCCGGCCTTGCTGGTCGATTTCAGTAACCTTTACCGTGATGGTATCGCCAATAGCGACTACATCCTCTGTTTTGGCAACACGCTCAGACGACAGCTGTGAAATATGTACCAAACCTTCTTTACCCGGCAAAATTTCTACAAACGCTCCAAACTTCTCTACCCGTTTAACGGTACCCAGATAAATTTCACCGATGACTACTTCTTTTACGATACCTTCAATAATAGCACGAGCTTTATCATTCATCTCTTGATTAGAAGATGCAATGAACACACGGCCATCTTGTTCGATATCGATTTTCACGCCTGTTTCTTCAATGATTTTATTGATGATTTTACCGCCAGCACCAATAACATCACGAATTTTATCCGGATTGATATGCATCGTAAGAATTTTAGGGGCATATTTAGACAGCTGTTTCTTCGGTTGTTGGATACGCTCCAGCATTTTTCCAAGAATATGCATACGTCCCACTTTGGCTTGCTCCAAAGCTTGATTCAATATATCACGGTCAATACCGTCGATTTTGATATCCATTTGCAAGGCAGTAACACCCTTAGCTGTTCCTGCAACTTTAAAGTCCATATCGCCGAGATGATCTTCCATCCCTTGAATATCACTCAAAATCGAGAAATGCTCGCCATCCTTGATTAAGCCCATCGCCACGCCGGCAACTGGAGCTTTAATAGGCACACCTGCATCCATCATTGCTAGTGTACTTGCACAAATACTTGCTTGCGAAGTCGAACCGTTCGATTCCAACACCTCAGATACAAGGCGGATCGTATAAGGGAAATCTGTTTCAGATGGAAGAATCGGCTCTAAAGCACGTTCGCCCAAGGCACCGTGTCCAATTTCCCGACGGCCCGGAGGACGAAGCGGTCTTGCTTCACCTACGCTGAACGGAGGAAAATTATAATGATGCATAAAGCGTTTCGTTTCTTCTAGGTCAAGCCCGTCCAAAATTTGCACATCGCCAAGCGCACCTAGCGTACAAATGCTCAAGGCTTGTGTTTGTCCACGTGTAAATAAACCGGAACCATGGGTGCGAGGCAGCAGATCAATGTCGCATTCGATTGGACGGATCTCATCCAAAGCGCGTCCATCCGGTCTCACTTTGTCATGAGTGATCAAACGACGAACTTCGTCTTTTACGATATCGTACAACGTTTCCTTCACATCACCAAGCTTCTCCGGAGTTTCCGCATACTCAATTTTAAAATGAGCAACCGTATCTGCATTTACCAAATCAATAGCTTCTTGTCTAGCATGCTTCTCAGCAATTTTGACAGCATCGACTAATCTGGCTTGTGCAAAAGCACGAACTTCACTGTTCACTGTATCATCAACACGGTGCAATTTAACTTCCATTTTAGGTTTGCCGACTTCTTGAACAAGCTGTTCTTGAATGGCAACGATTTTCTTGATTTCGTCGTGACCAAACATAATAGCTTCAAGCATAACTTCTTCCGGCACTTCGTCTGCGCCTGCTTCAACCATCATAATCGCATCCTTAGTACCCGCAACAACAAGATGCACGTCACTCTTATCGGCTTGCTCCAAAGTCGGATTAATCACGAATTGACCACCCACACGGCCTACAATGACACCACCCACAGGTCCATTGAATGGAACGTCGGAAATGCTCAGAGATGCTGATACGCCAATCATTGCAGCGATTTCTGGTGAACATTCTTGATCCACACTCATCACGATGGCAACGACTTGAACATCATTACGAAAGCCTTCAGGAAATAAAGGACGAATTGGACGATCCGTTAAGCGGCTTGCCAAAATTGCCTTTTGGCTTGGGCGGCCTTCTCTTTTGATAAAGCCTCCTGGGATCTTACCTACCGCGTATAAGCGCTCTTCATAGTTAACCGTTAAGGGAAAGAAATCAAGATCCTTAGGCTCTGCTGAAGCGGTTACTGTACATAGTACCACGGTATCCCCATAACGTACGGTTACTGCTGCATTTGCTTGTTTGGCCAATCGGCCTGTTTCAAGGATGAACGGTCGTCCGCCCAAATCCATTTGCACTCTATTTTCCATAAAATCCTCCTGTACCTTGTCATGAAATCGGTTTGCATCAGCTTGATTGAACTTCACTTTCAGACCTCTGCTAAATTATCTACCTAATCATTTCTGCATACTGCTTAGTATTTCCTTCTTTTATGAAATAAATCTGTCGACTTAACAAGGAAAACAGCTCATTGAAGCTTGTCCAACGATGCTACATGCGTTTTCAAAACAGCAGCTTCCCTACATTATGTACTTGATTAAGCTTCGCTCAGCCAGTAAAAGCCGACATTATGAAAAAACAACCTTGCTGTCTCTGCCCAAGTCCAATCCGGACCCGAACAGCAGACAACCATGGTTGCTTTGTAATCAATCCTATTAGCGACGAAGACCAAGCTTTTCGATCAATGCGCTGTAACGTTTAACTTCTTTAGCTTTCAAATAAGCTAGCAGTTTACGGCGTTGGCCTACCATCTTCAACAATCCACGACGGGAATGATGATCTTTTTTGTGAGTCTTCAAATGGCTTGTCAAGTTCACGATATTTTCTGTAAGAATCGCGACTTGTACCTCAGGAGATCCCGTATCGGATTCATGAGTCTTATGCGTTTGAATCAATTCTTGCTTACGTTCTTGTGTAATTGCCATCGTTCTTCCACCTCCATAGTTGTATATCGCCATTGGCCCAGAGAAAAGTCGGAGTACTCTATTGTCCATGCCAAGGTTCTAAAAATGTTTGTCTTATTGACAACTTTGTTATTATAGCACAAAGGAATAAGTAATGTAAAGAACTTAAGCTTATTGAAAAATACTAACTAATTGCTGCTTCGCTGTTTCGGCATCTCTATGAATTTGCTCTATAAGTTCACCTACAGAAGCAAATTTACGTTCTGGTCGAAGGAAGGAAATCAAATCGACTGAAACCTCACTTCCATATATCGATTCCGAAAAATCAAATACATGTGCCTCAAACGTAGGCTTGTCTAGATCCTCCACGAAAGTCGGCTTCTTGCCAACATTCATCACACCATTATAACTGCGGCCATTGACGTGAAAACGAATTGCATATACACCAAGTGCAGGAGTAACAAACGCTTCTGACATTTCGATATTAGCAGTTGGAAATCCGATCGTTTTTCCTCTACCGTCACCCGTTACGACCGTTCCTGTAATGGAATAGGGCCGACCAAGCAAACCATTAGCTTTTTCAATTTCCCCAGCATGCAAATGCTGACGGACCATCGTACTGCTTACCTTATAGCCATTTTGATGAAAAGGCCTAATAATCTCCACGGCAAAACGTCCTTGTGCCAGCTCACACAAATCGTCAGGAGTTCCTGCCCCCCGATGACCAAAAGTAAAATCAAAGCCAACGATAACGGTTTCCACCTTCATGGGTATCAGCATATTTTCTACAAACTGCTCAGGAGACACTTTCATAAATTCAGGATTGAAGGAGACCAGATACGTATCATCCACGCCCAATTGCTCTAAGATCTGCAATTTGGTATTCACGGGTGTCAGCAGGTTTGTGTATTTACACTGTCCAAGCACTTCCCTGGGATGCGGATGAAAGGTCATAATCGAAGCTGAGATATGCAAGCTGTCTGCTCTTTCCCTGGCCCGCTTGATCACTTCTTGATGACCTAAATGTACACCGTCAAACTCCCCGATAGCCAGCACCTGAGGTTTCATTGCCAACGCATTATTCAACTTGGATATAGGGTAGTTCAATTCTGTGGACAACATAAATACAACATTCACCTACATTCTATCATTACGGCAACACACTATGAGAATACTTTTACTGGCTGCAGCTCCAAGGTGTCCTTATCCCATTGAAAAATGCCTAAAAATCGGGAGTCAGCAGAATAAGCTGTAACAAGATGTTGTGTATGTGTAGCGTGCAATGAATTATTTTCCGACGTAAAAATAAATTTTTGACCAAGAAGTGCTTTACGGGTTTGCGTTTCATTCAGATGCACCGCTGGAATATGTGCTAGAGCTTTTTCAACAGGAACAAGCTTATCGAAGAGCATTCCCTGGCTGTGAAGCAGCTCAATCTGTTCAAAGGTTAAGCACTGCTCCTGCTCGATACTTCCGGTGGAAGTCCTGACAAGATGCGACATAACTGCAGGGTACCCTAATGTTTTTCCTATGTCAACACATAATGTGCGGATATACGTTCCTTTGGAGCATCTTACACGAAAGCGGATTTCAGGATGAACAAGCTCCAAATTCATATGTAGGATCTGAATATCATAAATCGTTACTACACGTGATTTACGCTCAATCTCCAAACCTTGACGGGCCAGCTCATAGAGCCTTTTGCCATCTACTTTAACAGCTGAATACATGGGAGGCACTTGATTGATATCACCTAAAAACGAAAGAATAGCTGCAGTCACTTGTTCTTCGGTCAAATGCACATGATCCACCTGATCGATCACTTGGCCTCCAGCATCTTCCGTATCCGTCGCAAGTCCAATCTTAATCGTCGCTTCATATTCTTTAGGAAGCTCCTGAATATATTCCACAAGACGAGTAGCTCGTCCTACACAAAGCGGTAGAACGCCTGTAACTTGCGGATCCAGTGTGCCTGTATGTCCAATCCGTTTAATCTTCAATATCCCACGTACTTTGGCAACTACATCATGCGAGGTAAAGCCTTGCGGTTTCCAGACAGGCAGTATGCCTTCGAACAATTTCTCTGTCATCCCAATGCCAAACCTACTTCCTTAACCACACTGTCAATAGCCTCAATTAGAGAGCCATTTACCGAACAACCCGCGGCTCGTATATGCCCTCCACCACCAAATGATTTGGCAATAAGCGCAACATCAATCGTACCACCTGAACGCAGGCTTACTTTGACAATACCTCCAGCACGTTCCTTGAACAGAATTCCAACTTCAACACCTTCGACGTTTCTCGGATAATTGACAAGTCCGTCCAAATCATCATTGGAAGCCCCACTGGTTTGGAGATCCTCTAGGGATACTGCGAGCCAGCCAATTCTTTTACTGGAATCAAATGTGAGCGTGTTCAAGCTTTTTTTAATCAAAGAGATTTGAGGATAGGATAGCTTTTCCAATAAATGCTCTGCCAATTCGTGACCTTTCACACCTCGCTGCAGCATATCAGCTGCAATTTGCATGACCTTGGGAGATGTATTCGCATAACGAAAACCTCCGGTATCTGTTAACAGGCCTGAATAAATACAAATATTCAACTCATCGGAAAATGCAATGCCCAGCACCTTGCCTAAATCATATAGCACTTCTACAGAAGCAGCGGCTTCCGCCAAAACCAGATTCACACTGCCAAAAAGATCATTTGTGGCATGATGGTCTATATTGAGGATTACAGCATCCTCGGCAAACAAATGGTGTACACGGCCAATCCTTGAAAAATCAGCACAATCCACACTAATCACATGTTTATATGAAAAAGGGATCGTGTCTGCATCATAATTAAGAATCGTCTGCTGAGAGCCTGCCATATACATATACTTCTTAGGCATTTCCCCTTCATTCACCAGTGTATACCGCTTGCCAAGAGATGACAGCATCCAGGCTACCGCAAAGGTGGAACCAGCGGCATCCCCATCCGGCTGGATATGGGATACCACTAAGAAATCATCCTTTGTTTGAATAAATTGTGCCGCTTCATTCAATTGAACGGAATACGAATCCGAATGAGTGAACACGGTCATGGCTGGGAATTCTCCAAATTAAGCTGACCAAGCAGCTTTTCAATATGGCTGCCATAATCAATGGAAGAATCCAAACCAAATATTAAATCAGGTATTTTACGCAACCGAATTCGTTTGCCAAGCTCAGAACGAATGAATCCACTGCCGCGACTCAGCGCCTTCAGTGTTTCCACCTTTTGCTCGTCGGTACCAAGAACACTTAAAAATATTTTGGCTTGGGACAAATCATTCGTCACTTCTACACCGGTTACGGTAATAAAACCGATACGCGGATCTTTAAGTTCTGATTGAATGATTTGGCTCAGTTCCTTCTTAATTTGTTCACCGACTCTTCCAACTCTAACTCGTGCCATTCAGATCACCTCTCGACTGTTTCCATGATGAAAGCTTCAATAATGTCGCCTTCCTTAAGGTCATTGAATTTTTCAAGGGATATCCCGCACTCGTAGCCTTGCGAAACTTCCTTGACATCATCCTTAAAGCGTTTCAACGAATCGATGTTGCCCTCAAAAACAACGATACCACCACGGATCAAACGCATTTTTGCATTACGAGTAATTTTCCCGGATGTGATCATGCAGCCCGCAATAACACCGACTTTGGTAACTTTGATAACTTGACGTACTTCGGCTTGGCCAAGCACAACTTCCTTGAAGATAGGATCCAGCTTACCCTTCATAGCATGCTCAATTTCCTCAATAATTTTGTATATAATACTGTGCAGACGGATGTCAACCTTTTCCGATTCCGCTGTATTTTTGGCTTGTGGCTCAGGACGAACGTTAAAACCGATCACGATTGCATTCGAAGCAGAGGCCAAAATAACATCAGACTCCGTAATCGCACCTACACCATGATGAAGAATTTTAACACGAACACCTTCGATTTCAATTTTAGCAAGTGAACCGCGAAGTGCTTCGACCGATCCTTGTACGTCACCTTTAATGATAACGTTAAGATCTTTAATTTCACCATCTTTAATATGCTTATACAGATCATCCAAGGTTACCCGAACATTAGCGCCCATTTCGGATTGTCTCAAAGTAACTGAACGTTTTTCAGCAATAATTCTTGCTTTACGCTCATCCTCGAAGCAGATAAATGGATCACCCGCTTGCGGCACTTCTGTCAAGCCCGTAATTTCGACTGGAGTTGAAGGACCTGCCTCCTTGAGTCTCTTACCTTTATCGTTAACCATTGCCCGTACACGACCAAAGTTAACGCCAGCTACGAAGCTGTCACCAACACGCAAGGTACCATGCTGAATCAATACGCGAACTACAGGGCCTTTACCTTTATCCAGCTCAGCCTCAATAACCGTACCTCTGGCGCGCTTATTCGGATTAGCTTTAAGCTCCTGTACTTCAGCTACAAGCAGAATAGTGTCCAGCAAGTTATCAAGCCCAATACGCTGCTTGGCTGAAATGTTGCAGAAAATCGTGTCTCCGCCCCACTCTTCCGGTACAAGCTCATACTCAGTCAATGCTTGTTTGATTTTTTCAGGATCGGCATCTGGCTTATCGATCTTGTTTACTGCTACGATAATCGGAACCTTTGCTGCCTTGGCGTGTGCAATAGCCTCAACCGTTTGCGGCATAACACCATCGTCTGCGGCAACAACAATGATCGTGATATCTGTTACCTGTGCACCACGTGAACGCATCGATGTGAAAGCTTCGTGACCTGGTGTATCCAAGAACGTAATTTTCTTATTATGCGTCTCTACTTGGTAAGCACCGATATGCTGGGTAATACCGCCTGCTTCACCTTCAGTGACACTTGTTTTTCTAATTGCATCCAATAATGTTGTTTTACCATGGTCAACGTGTCCCATGATCGTAACTACTGGAGGACGTTCGATCAAATCCGCTTCTTCATCAACTTCTTCAAAGGTTTCAAAACGGTCTTCCGCAACTGGAATCTTCAATTCGACTTCAACATTGTAGTCACTTGCAAGCAATTGAATAGCATCCAGATCCAGCTCTTGATTAATGGTTGCCATAACGCCAAGGAATAACAGCTTTTTGATAACTTCAGAAGCATCCTTATGCAGGGACTTTGCCATTTCGCCAACCGTCATCGTTCCACGAACGATAATCTTTTTCGGTGTGTTGTCGATTTTTTCTTTTTTCACTTCCGGGTATTTACCGCGTTGTTGATTTCTATTGTTGCCGCGGCCATTTTGCGGGCCTCTGGAGCCGCCTGATCTATTGCCGTCCTCAAAACGTTTGTTAGGACCAGCAGTATTTTTCTTGACAGGCTTGTTTCTGTTATCATCGTTGTCTAAAGAAGGTCTTTGAGGTCCAGCACCTGCTGATTTATTAAAAGAACTCGGTGCGTTGGAACTAAACGGTTTTCTATCTGCTGATGATGATGCAGGACGCGGTGAGCGCTGCTCACCTGGACGGCTGCTTGCACTGCTGGTACCTGTAGTTGGGCGACTGCTGCCACCAGCTCCGCCTGTTGAACCACCAGTCCGGTTGCCTTGATATCCACTCCCAGCGGGACGACTTTGTCCACCAGTTTGGCTGCTTCCGCTACCCTGTGAGCTGCGGTTTTGATAACCTCCGCCTTGTGAGCTTCCAGTTCCTTGCGAACTGCGGTTTTGATAGCCGCCTTGCGAGCTCCCTGTTCCCTGTGAGCTGCGATTCTGATAGCCTCCACCTTGACTGCTGCCAGTGCTGCTACCACTGCTTGGACGTTGATTGTAGCTGCTTCCACCCTGCGAGCCTTGGCCCTGAGGACGACGGTTCTGATCTTGTGAAGGACGATTCGAACCGCCTTGATCTGGTCTACGCGGTGCTCCATTACTCGTTGTTGCTGTCGATGTTGATGATTGAGCCTGTGGTGTACTGCTGCTTGAGGTACTAACAGATGCAGCCTGATCTTGCGTGGTCGGGGCTGGCTTAGACTCCATTTTGATAGTAGCCGCCTCTTTGGGTTCTGAATTCGTATTACTTGAAGTGCTGCCTGCATCGCTTGTACGCTTAGCTGCCGCATTAGCCTTTACATCCTTGAAAAACTTCTCTACACTGCTCACTGTATCATTCTCCATTACGCTCATATGGTTGTTCACGGGTATATCCAGTCTTTTTAAGATGGTAATAATTTCTTTGCTGCTCATATTTAAAGACTTGGCATATTCGTAAACCCGAAGCTTATCTTTATTATTGTCTTGTTTATTCAATACCGTCCACCTCCGTACGATTTTCCAGACTTTTCTTTAGCATTTTTGCAAAACCCGCATCGGCAACAGCAATCGTGACTCTTGATTCTTTTCCTATACTAGCCCCTAAACGCTCCCGACTCCCAAACTGGATGACAGGAACTCCAAAGGTCGTGCATTTATCACTTACTTTTTTACAGGTATTAACCGCGGCGTCCTCCGCAACAATGACAAGCTTAGCTTCACCTTTACGTACAGAATCGATAACCGATTCCTCACCCGTAACGATCTTGCCTGCTCGCATGGCCATACCCAGGTTGTTGTAAAATTTGTTATTCATCGTCCACCAACGTTTCTTTGCCGGCAATAAACTCATCTTCGACTTTGATGAAATCCTGTTCCAAAGCATCGTAGATATCCGGACTTACCGGTGACTTGAGCGCACGGTCTAATGCGCGACTTTTTTTGGCCAGCTTAAAACACGACTGTTTGCCGCATAGGTAAGCGCCACGTCCTGCCTTTTTACCGCTCAGATCGATCAATAGCTCATCACTCGGCGTTTTTACAACGCGAATCAGTTCTTTCTTCGCTTTCATTTCCTGGCAAGCTACACATTTGCGAAGAGGAATTTTTCTTGGCTTCATCCGGTATCACCCTCTATATATGCCAATTGCACTTATTAATCTATACTGATTGAATCCTGATGCATCTCTTCGCTGTAGGTTTTTTGACGACCATATTCTTGCTCAGCCTGAGTCTCACTCTTGATGTCAATTTTCCAGCCTGTCAATTTAGCCGCTAAACGAGCATTTTGACCTTTGATTCCAATAGCCAAGGAAAGCTGGTAATCAGGCACGATTACTCGAGCCATCTTTTCATTTTCAAATACATTGACTTCAATCACCTTTGAAGGACTTAGCGCATTCGCGACATATTCGTCTACTTGCTCCATCCAACGCACGATGTCTATTTTTTCACCTTTAAGCTCATTAACAATCGTCTGTACACGGATCCCCTTAGGACCTACACATGAACCTACCGGATCAACTTCTGCGTTGCGGGAATGAACCGCAATTTTGGAACGAAAGCCAGCTTCACGAGCGACAGAACGAATTTCGACAACACCATCAAAAATTTCAGGAACTTCCAGTTCGAATAATCTTTTTAGAAGTCCAGGATGCGTGCGCGATAAAATAATTTGTGGACCCTTAGTCGTATTCTCAACCTTGGTAATGTAAGCTTTAACCCGATCACCCTGCTTGAATTTATCCGTAGGCATCAATTCAGTCAGAGGCAGTGCAGCTTCAATCTTACCTAGATCGATGTATACATTGCGTAAATCCTGACGCTGTACAATTCCCGTCACAATGTCTTCTTCTTTATCAACAAAGGCATTATAAATGAGTCCGCGCTCTGCTTCGCGTATCCGCTGTGTAACGACCTGCTTGGCAGTTTGTGCGGCAATACGCCCGAAATCACGTGGTGTTACTTCGATTTCCACAATGTCGGTCAGCTGATAGTTAGGGCTGATTTCCCGCGCTGCTTCCAACGAAATTTCCAGTCTCACATCGAGTACATCATCCACAACTGCTTTGCGTGCGTAAACTTTGATTAATCCTGTATGACGATTAATGTCAACACGGACATTTTGTGCGGTATTAAAATTGCGTTTGTAGCTGGAAATCAGAGCCGCTTCGATTGCATCAATCAATACTTCCTTGGCGATTCCCTTCTCCCTTTCGATTTCCGATAGTGCATCAATAAAATCCATATTCATCGGATGGAGTTCCCCCTCTCAAATAATCCATAAAATAATGTAGCTTCTTAAAATACAATAGCCAGACGGGCACTGGCCACTTTGTCATAAGGAATTGCATGCTTTTTTTTACCAGCTTCGATTTCAATCGTTTGCTCGTCAAACGAAAGCAGCTTTCCCTCGAATTCCTTCAAGCCATCAACAGATTCGTACGTGGTTACAAACACATGTTCTCCTACAGCTTTGTAATAATCCTGCACCTTTTTCAGGGGACGTTCAGCGCCAGGTGAAGATACCTCCAAGAAGTAAGCTGTTGGAATCGGATCATTTTCATCTAATTTTTCACTTAAATATTCACTAATTCGGCCGCAATCGTCAATATCGATGCCGCCTTCTTTGTCTGCATACAACCGAAGAAACCAGTTACTGCCTTCTTTGACGTATTCAACATCAACCAGTTCAAATCCGTTTTCTTCCATGAACGCCTGCATCAGTGATTCTACTACGGATTTTATTTGTGCGCTCAATCCGTTTCCTCCTATCGTAAACGAGAGTCAGAACGCTCTCAGGTCTATAACAAAATGTAAAGAGTGGGTTTCCCCACTCTCTAAGATCGGAATCTATAACATTGTTGCCAAAGAAGATTATACCATAAGGCTCATATCTATGCAATGAGGTCTATAGCTCACTGCCATTTGCAAGGTTTAGAAAAGCGATAACTGGTTCGTTTCCGGCAGCCCGCGGAAGCAGCCCATCGAGTTTAGCAGTTCAATAATCGTTTTGGATGCCTTGCTGCGATTCTGAAAGTCTTCAATCGACAGAAAAGGTCCATCGTTTTTGGAAGCCGCAATATTTTTGGCCGCATTATCCCCGATTCCCCCAAGTGCGGAGAAAGGAACGATCAATGAATCCCCATCAACCAGAAATTTAGTAGCATCCGATTTGAATAAATCAATTCCTTTAAAGGAAAAACCTCGTGCCGTCATTTCCAATGCCATTTCCAGAATGGAAATCATACTTTTCTCCTTAGGTAAAGCCTGAAAGCCTTTATCCTCGATCTCTATCAGTCTGCGCAATATAGCATCATAGCCCTGACATAGCAGTTCAACTTCAAAATCCTCAGCACGAACCGTAAAATAAGTCGCATAGTAGGCAATCGGATAATACAGCTTAAAGAAGGCAGTTCGCACCGCAGATATAACATAAGCAGCGGCATGAGCTTTTGGGAACATGTACTCAATACGCTCGCATGATTCGATATACCAGCCCGGCACCTTATGCTTCTTCATATCTTCCTTCCACTCGGGAGTTAGTCCCTTACCCTTACGCACACTCTCCGTTATTTTAAAGGCCAGACCCGCATCCATACCCGCTTTGTAAATCAAATAAAGCATGATATCATCCCGACAGCCAATAACCGTTTTAATCGTGCAGGTTTCTTTTTTGATGAGCTCCTGCGCATTTCCGAGCCATACGCCAGTTCCATGGGATAAGCCTGATATTTGCAGCAAATCTGCAAACGTGGACGGTTGAGTTTCCTGAAGCATCTGACGTACAAATTTGGTACCCATTTCCGGTACGCCATATGTCGCAACAGGCGTTCGTATTTGCTCGGGTGTGACTCCTAGAGATTTGGTTGAACTAAAAATGCTCATAACCTTAGGATCATTCATGGGGATCGTGGTTGGATCAACATCCGTGAGATCCTGCAGCATACGCATCATGGTTGGATCATCATGACCCAATATATCGAGCTTTAAGAGATTGTTTTCAAAAGCATGGTAGTCAAAATGGGTTGTTTTCCATTCTGAAGATGTATCATCTGCTGGATACTGAACAGGTGTAACATCATCCACATCCATGTAATCAGGAACGACGACAATACCGCCTGGATGCTGGCCCGTGCTCCGCTTCACGCCTGTAAAGCCTGATGCAAGTCGGCTAATTTCGGCTCCACGCCACTTCTTGCCTTGCTCCTCTTCAAACTTCTTTACGTAACCAAAAGCTGTCTTTTCGGCAATCGTACCGATTGTACCTGCACGAAACACACACTTTTCACCAAATAATTCTTTTGTATAATTGTGCGCAACTGATTGGTATTCGCCAGAAAAGTTCAAGTCAATATCGGGAACCTTATCTCCCTTAAAGCCAAGAAACGTTTCAAAAGGAATATCCTGCCCTTCACCCTTGAGTCGCTCTCCACAAGTTGGGCAGCTCTTCTCCGGTAAATCAAAGCCGCTCGGCAAGCTGCCGTCCAATATCCACTCACTATGCTTGCAGGAGCCGCATACATAATGGGGAGGTAATGGATTAACCTCGGAAATTCCCAAAAAGGTTGCCACAACAGATGAGCCTACAGATCCCCGTGAACCTACGAGATAACCGTCCTCATTAGACTTTTTAACCAAACGCTCCGATATGAGATAATTGGCAGAAAATCCATATTTGATAATCGGGATGAGTTCCTTTTCTAGCCTTGCCGTAATGACCTCATGGAGATCATCTCCGTAAATGCGTTTGGCCGTGTCATAGCATTTTTCACGAATCTCTTCATCGGCACCTTCGATAATAGGGGTAAATAGTTTACTCGGGAATAGCTCGATTTCCTCAAAACGATCAGCTAACTCCGATGTATTTGTGACTACAACCTCATGGGCTGTTTCCGCCCCCAAATATTGAAATTCAGCAAGCATTTCCTTAGTTGTCCGAAAGTGTACATCCGGTTTTTTCATATCCTTCAAAGGACTGAAGCCGGTAATACCATTGATGGCGATGTCACGGCATATTTTCTGTCTAGGGTGCAAATAATGAACATTTCCGGTTGCAATGACGAGCTTACCCAGCTTACGTCCGATTTGTAACACCCGTTGATTTGCATCCTCCAAATGTTCCTTGCTTCCTACCAAGCCTTTATCGACCAAATGCATATTAACGCCGATCGGCTGGATTTCAAGCACATCGTAAAACTCGGCTACGCGTTCTGCTTCTTCCATGGACTTGTTCAGTACCGTTTCGAAAAACTCGCCTTTCTCACAGCCAGAAGAAATGATTAAACCTTCACGCAATTCGACAAGCTTACTCCTTGGAATGCAGGCAACTCTTTGAAAATATTCGGTATGAGACAGAGAAACCAAAGAAAATAAATTTTTCTTACCCACCGCGTTTTGAGCATAAATGCAGCAATGAAAAGGTCTTTGATTCTTCAAGCTTTTACCGACATTATCGTTAAGCTGCGGCATAAGAATTAACCCGCGTTCAACGGCTTCTTTAATCAAATGAAATAAAATATACCCAAGCGCTATCGAGTCATCAATCGCACGGTGATGGTTGTCCAAACCAACCTTGAACTTGTCTGATAAGGTGTTCAGCCTGTGGTTTTTCATCGTTGGAAATAATAATCTTGCTAGCTCCAACGTGTCCAACGAAGGATTCGTTACCGGTGCCAATCCCAGTCTTTTACTATTTGCATGAATAAAGCCCATATCAAACCGTGCATTATGAGCAACTAGCACACAGTCCCCAATAAAATCAATAAATTTAGGCAGCACATCTTCAAGCTCTGGGGCATCAACAACCATATCATCTGTAATATTCGTTAATTGTTGAATGTTATAAGGAATTTTTTCGTGCGGATTAACAAAGCTGGCAAACCGGTCAATTTCTTTGCCATCCTTCATTTTGACGCCAGCTAATTCTATAATTTTGTTGTTAATAATGGATAACCCAGTTGTTTCTATATCAAAAATAACATATTCGATTTCTCGCAAATCTTCGTTACGTGGATTCACAACGACCGGTACCGCATCATCAACCACATTAGCTTCAAGTCCAAAAATCACTTTAATGCCATTTTTCTTGGCAGCTTTATCAGCCTCCGGGTAGCATTGAATACCGGCATGATCCGTAATCGCTATTGCTTTATGTCCCCATTTTGCGGCGGTTTTTATGTACTGATCCACGGAAGTGATCCCGTCCATCGTACTCATCGTTGTATGAAGATGAAACTCGACCCGCTTTTCTGCAGCATCATCCTTACGATCAGGAGGAGCCATTACCTCATTAATATCGTTTGGCATCAATACCAGCTCAGGGGTTTGCATAAATCGGTCATATTCCACTTTTCCCCGTAATTTCAGCCAAGTGCCATTTTGAATCAGACTATAAATTTTGACGTCCTCTTTGTTTTTCGCAAATGCTTTAACCATCATGGAATCAGTGAAATCCGTTATATTAAACGTGAACAAGGTCATCCCGTTTTTAAGCTCTTTGGAATCGAGCCCGAAGACAGCGCCCTGCAGCGTTACTTTCTTATCCTCATCCTGTACCATTTGAATAGGAACCGGTGCGTCTTTAATATCATAGCCAACCATCAACTTAATTTCTGCTGCATTTAATGAATCAGCTTCCTGTTCAGCTTCGATGGAAGTCATCATTTCTTCGGTTACCATTTTATTTTCTTCTTTAATTTGCTGCTCAAATTTCTTGATTTCTTCTTCTGGCTTCTCATTCTTGCTATATCGAACCTGAAAATCAGCACCAAAATACGTATGGTAGTAGGTCTGAACCCATTGACCGATATTCTTTTTCTTTGCCATCTCCAAGCCCATGGAATCAAGCATAACTAACGTTAGCACGTTGCCCTGCACTTCAATATGAGCTTTATTCATCCAACCGTTAACAGATGTTTCCTCACGCTGCACCCATTCAACGAACATTGACCAGTATTCATGGGCAATCGCTTCGGCTGGTACTTGATCCGTATATTTCAGAATAAAACGAATTGCTGCAATGTGCGCAAATTTATCACGAATCAATTTACAAAAGGAAACATACACATCCTTCGGAACGATGCTGCTTTTCCCGATATAAAGTGTCCACTCTTTGTTTCTGGGACTGGTCTCTACTTTATCAATATATCCATCCATGAAAAAAGATCCTACTACATCCTGAGGTACACGTGCTTGCTCCATCAGCATCTCAAAACGCTGTCTTTTTTCTGCCGTTTCGCTCATGAACATCCTCCTAAAACATACAAAGGGCAAAAGGAAGTTGTAGCTCTCCGCTTTGCCCTATTGTCACTTTTCATTAATAAGCTTTACCAAAAACAACCGTGTGCTGTGCTTTTTCTCCACAGACCAGACAAGTTTCCTTGTGCTCCGCAGGTTCGAATGGAATATTCCGGCTAGTCGCACCGGTTTCTTCCTTGACTTGTGCTTCACAAGCTGCAGAACCACACCAGCCCGCTAATGCAAAGCCGCGCTTTTCTTCCAAAAATGCTTTAAACTCATCCAAGGTGTCGACCGAACTAAAGTTGTCATCGCGGAACTGCTTAGCTTTATCATACATCTGCTGATGAATTTCTGCCAGCATGTTATTCACTTCTTCCACCAAATGCTCCTGCGCAACCATTTTCTTTTCCCCTGATACTCTGGATACGAGAACAACTTGTCCATTTTCCATATCACGAGGTCCGAGCTCAAGACGAATCGGCACACCGCGCATTTCGTATTCATTGAATTTCCAGCCTGGACTTTGGTCTGCACGATCATCCACTTTGACACGGACGCCTGCTTTCTTCAACTGCTGGTACAACTCATTCACACGAGCAACGACCGGCTCCCTTGTTTTCGGAGGACCTATAGGTATCATAATAAGTTGGGTAGGTGCAACCTTTGGAGGCATAACCAATCCTCTGTCATCACCATGGACCATGATTAAGGCTCCAATAAGACGTGTGCTTACACCCCAAGAGGTTGTATGGCAAAATTGATGCTGATTCTCACGATCCAAATATTTAATATCAAAAGCAACAGCGAATTTAGTGCCCAAATAATGTGATGTTCCCGCTTGAACCGCTTTGCCATCCTTCATCATCGCTTCTATCGAGAAAGTGTCTACAGCTCCCGCAAATCTTTCGGAAGGAGTCTTCGCACCAAGAATAACTGGAATCGCTAAGAAGTTTTCAGCAAAATCCTTATAAATATCAAGCATCTGCATCGTTTCACGACGTGCGTCGGCTTCGTCCTCATGTGCTGTATGGCCTTCCTGCCACAAGAACTCACTCGTCCGTAAAAACGGCTGGGTTCTTTTCTCCCAACGAACTACGTTAGCCCACTGATTAATCAGCAGCGGCAGGTCGCGGTAGGAGTTAATCCATTCAGCGTACATATGCCCAACCATCGTTTCGGAGGTTGGACGAATGGCTAAGCGCTCTTCAAGCTTCTCGCCCCCTGCCTCAGTTACCCAAGGTAGTTCAGGGTTGAAACCCTCGATATGATCTTTTTCTTTCTGGAAAAAGCTTTCTGGGATAAACAACGGGAAATAGGCGTTTCTATGACCTGTTTCTTTAAACCGACCATCCAATTCCTTTTGAATGTTTTCCCATATTTCATAACTATCAGGCTTAAATACGATACAGCCACGCACAGGCGAGTAGCTCATCAAGTCCGCTTTTTTAATGACATCCAAATACCATCTGGAGAAATCCTCACTTTGTGGAGTGATCTCTTTCACGAATTGTTTTTCTTTTGACATGGGTGATCCTCCTACAAGCTTTGCTTCTGCAAAGCTACTTCGTAAGCATTAGCTTTCCTTATCCCTTAACCAAGCGCAGTATATCATTATAAGTAACAGCAATCATCAACAGCATCAGCATCGCAAATCCAACAAAATGCACGATACTTTCCCTACTTGGATCTACCGGCTTGCCGCGTACCGCCTCAAATGCAAGGAATACCAAACGACTTCCGTCTAATGCAGGAAAAGGAAGTAAGTTGAACAGTCCGAGATATAGACTCATCAAAGCTGTCCAGAAAATATATTGAGCCCAGCCTGCGCTGGCCTGTTCGCTTGTAAACTCAACGATTCGAACGGGCCCACCCAAATCATCCATCTTAAACTGCAGTGTTGCCAGTTTCCCAAAGCTGTCAAGAATAGAAACTGTAGCCATGGTGAAGCTGTTCCAACCGCTTTTGACACCTTCCAGCACGGAAGCTTTCCGATTTTCTGATGTCAAAGTTACTCCGACCAAACCGCCATCTTTATCGTCAGGAGTGACCTCCTTGCGAATTTGCTCACCATTGCGTTCTATGATCCAAACCATCGGCTTATTAGCCGATAGCTTGATTAAATCCCTCAGCTTGGCACCATCAGGCCCTATCGCCTCGTTATTGATCTTGAGAACAATATCATTTGCCATAAGTCCACTTTTTTCAGCAGGTGCTCCAGGCTCAGTACTGCGTATTTTGATTTTGTCAGGCACGCCCGCCATCAAAACGACGGTTACAAACAGTACAAAGGCAAGAATAAAATTCATCATGGGACCAGCGAAAATGGAAAGCGCGCGCTGCGTAACCGTTTTACTGGCAAATTGTCTGTCAAGCGGAGCAATTTGTGTTTCTTTTCCTTTTACGATGAGCAGGGCTTGAGGATGAATGGCAAATTGACGCTGCTCTCCATCCAAATCGAGTCTAACAAAAAGCTTACGCTCCAAATCAATTTCTTCCACGACACCAATCAGACTATCCATACGTTTATCAAAATCGCCCGTATAAATATGACTCACCTGATCGTCCTGTAAACTTACTGAAATACGCTGACCAGGGTTAATTTGAACCATTTCCGGATCTTCACCGGCCATCCGCACAAAGCCACCTATAGGCAATAAGCGAAGCGTGAACCTGGTTTCATCCTTTTTAAAAGAGAGGATCTTAGGTCCAAAACCTATGGCAAATTCTCTTACCAAAATGCCTGCTCTTTTGGCAAAATAAAAATGTCCCCATTCATGAATCGTAACCAGGACAAAAAATAAAAGCACAATTTGAAATGCATTTTGCAACGTAGCCAATTCGCAACGTCCTCCCTTAAGCATCGGTTAGTCAAGTTTATGTTCCATGGCTATGCTTATCTTTTGATTAAGATTAACATTTTTTGCGACACAAATACAAGCCGCTCCATGTAATGAACATATTATCCTGCAGGTGGAATGATGCTTATAGAATTGGGCATACACGATTAATGATTTATTTTTTCCGCGGCGGCTCTCGCCCAGGTGTCAGCTGCCAAAATCTCCTCTAGATTGGGAACGGACACTACCTCATGTTTATTAAGCACGTTGTCAATAATCCGCTCAATTTGTAAGAAATCAATAGTTCCCTTTAAAAACCTTGCTACTGCCACTTCGTTGGCTGCATTATACACCGTGGTAGCTGTACCTCCGGCTTTCCCACTATCAAAAGCCATTTGCAAACAAGGAAATCTTACATAATCCATTTCACGGAAGTGCAGCTTTCCGATCTGGGCTAAACTCAAGGGCTTTGAAGGTGTTGATAAACGCTTCGGATACGTAAGCGCATACTGAATAGGAACACGCATATCCGGATTTCCAAGCTGAGCGATAATGCTATTATCAACAAACTCTACACACGAATGAATAATGCTTTCAGGGTGAATCAGCACTTCGATTTGTGAGTATGGCAACCCAAATAACCAATGTGCCTCAATAACCTCTAGCCCTTTGTTTACCATCGTTGCGGAATCAATGGTGATTTTGGCTCCCATCGACCAATTCGGATGCTGAAGGGCTTGTTCAACCGTAACACCCTGTAGTTGATCACGAGTACGATCTCGGAATGAACCGCCGGAGGCTGTTAAAATAATTTTGTTAACGTCTTGTACCGATTCTCCGTTCAAGCATTGAAAAATGGCCGAATGCTCACTGTCTATGGGCAGCAGCTTGACTCCATGCTTCTTCACGAGCTCCGTTACCAAGTGCCCAGCGCTAACTAGGGTTTCTTTATTGGCTAGTCCTATGTCTTTGCCTGCTTCAATCGCAGCAAGCGTTGGACGCAATCCTTGACTGCCTACTAACGCGGTAACTACATAATCCGCATCTGTCCCAGCTGCAATCTCCAATAATCCTTCATCCCCAAAGAAAACAGAGGTTTCTGCAGCAACATGGTGCTTAAGCTCGTCTGCCAAGCTTTTGGTAGCTACGGATACCTTTTTGGGTCTGAATTGTTTGATTTGCTCGATGAGTAAAGGCAAATTATGCCCACCGGCAAGTCCCTCCACCTTGTACAGCTCGGGAGAATGTGCTAGTACATCCAGGGTTTGTGTCCCTATGGACCCCGTAGAACCGAGTATAGCAATGTGCTTCATGATTCACCTCAATAACAATTTATGCGTGCGGCAGCAGAGTCAATATCTGGACCATCGGAAACACAATCAACCAGCTATCAACCCGATCCAAAACCCCACCATGGCCAGGTAAAATCGTTCCAGTATCCTTGATACCTTTGATCCGTTTATAAGCAGATTGGATCAGATCTCCCATCTGACCTACAACAGCGATAATGATTCCAATAACAATTGCCTGCTTCCATGATAATAATTCAGGATGCACTAAAGCGAAGCAAACGGCGACCACAACCGATATAATAATGCCGCCAATTGAGCCTTCTATTGATTTTTTGGGACTGATTGTAGGCCACAACGGTGTTTTGCCAAATTTCGACCCCGTAAAGTATGCACCTGAATCCGTTGCCCAAATACAGAAAAAGACCAGCAAGGTCCAAAACAATCCATTTTGCCCAATCATTCTGGTTTCTATCATATAGTGAAAGCCAATACCGATATAGACGACACCTAAAAATAAGGTGGATATATGATCTATGGTCACTTTATTCTTAGAAAGCACAGTAATACTTAGCAAAACAAATAGGAGCAACCAAATCATATTAGATGGCGAGCTTATGGCTGGAATAGTTGTTAGACTCCACGGCAAGCATAACAAACCAACCCCCAAGTACCCAACAATTGAAGTTAAGGAAAAGGGATTGAGCTTATTCATTTTTGCATATTCGTAAAAACCGATCAACGCGGTAATGACAATCAGTCCGGTAAACCAATAACTGCCTAAGTATAAAAGCGTCAAAAAAACAATCGCTGCTATGATTCCTGTTACTATACGCTGCTTCAAGTCAATACCTCCGTCGCCTGCTACAGGCCGCCATATCTGCGGGCCCGCCGCTGATACTCTTGAACAGCCTCAAAAAAATCCTGCTCAGTAAATTCCGGCCAACATAACTCAGTAAACCACAGCTCAGAGTAAGCTAATTGCCATAACATAAAGTTGCTTATACGCAGCTCACCACTCGTGCGAATTAATAAATCAGGGTCCGGAAGCGGATGCGTTAACATATACCTTGAATACACAGTTTCATCGATCTCATCCACATGAAGCTTACCGGATTGAACATCCATGGCAATCTGCTTCACTCCTGACAGCATTTCTTTACGGCTACCGTAATTTAACGCAAAATTCAAAATGAGTCCGTCGTTATTCTTGGTTTGTTCAATCGCATCCTGAATCGCCTTTAACGTATAATCAGGCAAACCTTCATCCCAGCCCGTCATACGAATCTGAACATTATTAGCAATTAATTCTTCAATTTCTTTAGGAAAAAATTCAATTGGAAGTTTCATCAAGTAGTCAACTTCTTCTTTTGGTCTTTTCCAATTTTCCGTTGAAAATGCATATAAAGTCAACACTCGGACTCCAATGGAATTCGCAGCCATTGTTATCTTTTTCACATTTTTCATACCTGAGTGATGCCCTGCAACACGCGGCAATCCGCGCTTCTGAGCCCAACGGCCATTGCCGTCCATGATTACTGCCACATGGTTTGGAACATTATCGGCATCTAACCGTTCTATAAGCTCGGTGCTCAGTGGCTTGCTTCCAAACCATTTTTTGAAAGGTATCATCTATTGCTTCCTCCAATAAGGAAAGACTAAAAGCCCCCTTGCAAGGGGGTCTCTATGATTATACTTCCATAATCTCTTTTTCTTTAGCCGCAAGAACCTTATCGACTTCTGAAATGAACTTGTCAGTAAATTTTTGAATATCCTCTTGATGTTTACGTGACTCATCTTCAGATATACCATTTTTCTCAAGCTTTTTGATTTCGTCATTTGCATCACGGCGAACATTTCTGATCGCAACCTTGGCTTCTTCGCCGAATTTACGAGTCATTTTAACCAATTCAGCTCTACGATCTGAAGTCAGTGCTGGAATCATAATACGAATCATGGAACCATCATTAGATGGAGTCAGACCCAAATCGGATTTCATAATCGCTTTTTCGATTGCCGACATTGAACTCTTATCCCATGGTTGAATCATGAGTGTGCGTGAATCCGGTGTACTGATATTAGCCAATTGGTTAACTGGTGTCATGGCACCGTAATATTCTACCTGTACACGATCCAATAGCGCAGGAACAGCTCTACCAGCACGTAAACTGGAAAGTTCCTTTTTTAAAGAACCAATGGCTTTCTCCATACGATCTTCTGCATTTTTCTTTATCGATTGAGGCATATCGTTAGACACTCCCTTTTACAATCGTTCCAATTTTTTCACCCAGTACTACTCGTTTAATATTACCACTTTCCGTAATTGAAAATACGATTAATGGCAGGTTATTATCCATGCACAGCGATGAAGCCGTTGAATCCATAACACCAAGATTTTTATTTAAAACTTCCAAATACGTTAGCGTTTCATATTTGATTGCGCTTGGGTCTTTGAAAGGATCTGCCGAATATACACCATCCACTTTATTTTTGGCCATGAGAATCACTTCAGCTTCAATCTCAGCAGCTCTCAGAGCTGCAGTCGTATCCGTTGAGAAATATGGATTGCCTGTCCCTGCCGCAAAAATGACTACTCTACCTTTTTCCAAATGCCGAATTGCTCTTCGACGTATGTAAGGCTCTGCTACCTGCTGCATGTTAATTGAGGATTGTACACGAGTTGGAACATCAATGGTTTCAAGCGCATCTTGAAGAGCCAATGAATTCATTACTGTTGCCAGCATTCCCATATAATCGGCTGTAGCTCTGTCTATCCCTTTTTCACTTCCAGCTATGCCTCTCCATATGTTGCCGCCGCCCACTACGATTGCGACTTCAACGTTTAATTCAACCACTTGTTTAACTTGCTGAGCTATCGAGGAAATCGTCTCAGAATCGATACCAAATCCTTGTTGTCCTGCCAAAGCTTCTCCGCTCAATTTTAGAATAACTCGTTTGTAAATAGGACGTTCCAAGCTTATCCCCCCTGTTCGAAAAAGCAGCTATTGATGTTTGTGTTTAAAAAAGAGGAACACAAAGTGTTCCCGCTATCTGTTCATTCACTATGAATTTATTTCTTTACTTGTGCCATAACTTCTTCAGCGAAGTTCTCTGTTTTCTTCTCTAAGCCTTCACCAAGCTCAAAACGAACAAAGCGACGGATGGTGATGTTCTCACCAATTTTGGAAACTTTTTCGTTGATCAATTGGCTGATTTTTTTATCAGGGTCTTTGATGAACGCTTGCTCCATTAAGCAATTTTCTTCGTAATATTTGCCAATACGTCCGTCAACCATTCTATCAACGATATTAGCCGGTTTACCTTCGTTTAGAGCTTGGTTTGTCAGGATTTCACGTTCTTTGTCAAGAGCTTCCTGAGGCACTTCTTCACGACGAACATACAGTGGGTTAGCAGCAGCAATTTGCATCGCTACATCTCTAACAAAATCTTTGAACTGATCTGTTTTGGCAACAAAATCGGTTTCACAGTTAACTTCAACCAATACACCGATACGACCGCCAGCATGGATATAAGATTCAACAACACCTTCTGTTGCAATACGTCCTGCTTTATTAGCTGCTGCAGACAATCCTTTTTCACGCAGAAGCTCCGCCGCTTTTGTCAAATCACCATTTGCTTCTTCCAACGCATTTTTACAATCGAGCATACCTGCTCCTGTACTTGCACGTAATTCCTTTACTGATGCTGCATTAACCGCCATGTACTTGGCCTCCCTCATATATGTTGAACCTTGATCCTTAAAAAAGGGGCGGTGAAAGGATTTTGCACCTTTGAACCACCCCTTTCTATTCACTATTTAAGCTGTAGTTTGTTCGCCTTGATGTGCTTCAACAACTGCATCGGCAATTTTAGCTGTTAACAGCTTAACTGCACGAATCGCATCGTCATTACCAGGAATGACATAATCGATTTCATCAGGATCGCAGTTTGTATCTACGATACCTACGATTGGAATACCCAGCTTGCGAGCTTCTGCAACCGCGATACGCTCTTTGCGAGGATCGATGATGAACAATGCACTTGGAAGGCCCTTCATATTCTTAATACCGCCAAGGAATTTCTCCAAGCGATCTTTTTCCTTACGAAGGATAATAACTTCTTTCTTAGGAAGAACTTCAAAAGTACCGTCTTCTTCCCATCTTTCCAATTGCTTCAAACGATCAATACGCTTTTGAATCGTTTGGAAGTTAGTTAATGTTCCACCCAACCAACGTTGGTTTATGTAGAACATACCGCAGCGAGCTGCTTCTTCCGCAACTGAATCTTGCGCTTGTTTTTTTGTTCCTACGAACAAAATTGTACCGTTTTGGTCGGCTACTGATTTAACGAAGTTATAAGCTTCTTCAACCTTTTTCACCGTTTTCTGCAAATCAATAATATAAATTCCGTTTCTTTCCGTGAAGATGTAACGATCCATTTTCGGATTCCAACGACGAGTCTGGTGACCGAAATGTACTCCAGCTTCTAAAAGCTGTTTCATGGAGATTACTGCCATCCTCACACACCTCCTCTAAATTGGTTTTGGGTCTCCTCCGCTATAGTCGCATCTTCGACATAAAACTCCCCACCGGGAAGCACCCTTATGCGAATTGACCAGCGTGCGTTTTAACACCGTCAATAACTATACCACAAGTGAAAAGTGTATGCAACACTAATCTTATTTATTCCTACAATTTGAGTATACTCATAAAAAGCAGAAAAACCAAACCTTTAATAGGTTTGGCTTATGGACGGGTTGTTATATTTGAAACCACACGCGCAAGCTCCACTGGACCTTTGAAAACATGAACGCCGGATACAATTTTCTCATTTAATTGCTGCTGGTACATCATATCCTCAAATGCTTTACGATCTGAAATCACGCCGCTGGTCACTAACAGATCCCCCACATTCCCTGCATTCAGTCCAGGGGAAACATAAATGTAGGTTTCTTTAACAACTTGATTTACAGGAGCAGGCGGTTGAACTACAGGCTGCTTATCCTTTTCCTCTTTTACTTTCTGTTGGACTAGTGCATCTGCCTGAGATTGACTGATCATCTTCTGATCAATTTCAAAAACCTGAAAATACTTGGAGGCAGATTCCTTCAATTGATCATGGTCCAATTCACTTATCGCTGTGCTTTTCAATAAATCCGATTTGACTGCCGCTGGCCTCGCTGCATTCATCAACTGGAGCAATGAGGCACCTATAATTAATCCAATTCCAAGGCCGTACAACATAGATTTGTTAGTGAGCATTCAGTTTTTCCTCCTGCTTCGCCAACTGAAAGATCAAATTGACCTCTCCTTTGTTCATATTCAGCTTTTTAGCAATGTGCTCCACAGACTTCCCTTGTTCAAACAAGGTAAACAGCTCTACATAACGAGTTTTCAGGTTCATGGCTACAGGCGGATCTACAACATCGGCTACTGTGTCTTCAACCGTTGTTTTCTGCAGCTCGATCATCTCTTTTTTCTCGGGTGGGTACGCTGCCTTCTTCTGAAGCTCGTCATATGCAAAGCCAAGCTTGCTTAGCTCTTGATTAGTAAGTGTTGATTGTCTCTCAACAATTTCAAGACGTGAGGTTAGCTTGGCGGTTTGTACTTCGTAATCTCTTTTGGTTTCCGCAAGCAGCTGTACCAAGGCTTTATTTTGGTCATCAAGCTCTGCCGTAAAATGCTCCATCGCTTCTTCAATTTCATGAAGTGTTGGATTGGCCTGACCTTTTGTTGTGCTCGCTTTCGGAATGATTTTCGCATAAATAATGAATACGAGTCCAAACAATACAATATAAACCCAGGGTTGATCCACTTGATTCACCTTTTTCCGAAATCTTTCATTTCCTCTGATTACAAATGCGAGTTCAAAAAGTCGACATTTCAGCACCGAGAAGGTTGAGTACCGCACTTCGAGCCTGAATGCAAGATTCGATGCCGAATAAGCTTTCTATGAAACTTCGTGATCAAATGGGGACTTTTTGAACAACCTTTACAAGGATAAATCAATATGCTTTCCTTTAAAAGGGTGAACTCGCCTCTCCTGAGAGAGCTTCTCCCCTTCATTTTCAGTGGAATTGTTCTTTTCTTTTGACTTGTTCTTATTCTGCTTGGAAGCTTCCTTCTCTTGGTCGCGTATGGAGGACTGATTGACGTCATCGGCTTTTCCAGTCACATGTCGTTCTTTTTCCGTCTGCTTCGCTGCAGCCCCTGCGAGTAAAGTTTGGTCCTGAAGCGGCTTGCTATTCAATTGATTCTGCTTTAGTCCGACTTCCTCGTTTTTGTGCAATGCAAATTGAAGCTCTACCGGCCTTAAACTCATACCATCCAGCCCCCTCAGCAACAATTACTATTAAACTAGCGGAATAGCTGCTATATCACCATCTGCCAACTGGAATCTGACATGGGACACTGCATCCTTGACAAATTTCGTATAACGGCCAATCACGATCTTGGATCCACTGTAAATCGTAGATGCCACATCGACCTTAGCTTTTTCAGAATCCTCTAATGACTTTTCAATTTCGAAAATGCGTTCTCTGGATGTTATACGTTCTTCGGTAAATTGTTTTTTGGTATGATTAAGCTTGATGCGCATGGAAACTTTATCTGGTCCTAATTGACCAATTGCCGCTAATTGATCCAGCATGGCCAAAGCCTTCTCTGTCTTATCCAGGTTATCATTGATCGAGCGCAGTTGAGTCCTTAGCTGTACTAATTCATTGCGCATCTCTGGCAGAACACCCACCTCAATTACGGTTACTGTGGACATCGAATTTCCAACGGTACGTGCCAATACGGACTCACCTGCCTGGATAACCCCGCCTACAATAAGTCCCTTCGATCCTTTACAAACCACACTATGGATGGCATGTACATTAGAATGCATAATGCTTAAACTCACGATGACTTCTTCAGCATACACGGTTGCATCTTGTATAAATGCGCTTTTCACATGCTTGCCCGCACGAATGACACCTTTGTTGTGCCCCAAAATACCTGCACTGATTTCAATGGAACCTTCTGCCTCTAAATCTGCACCTTCGACGCTGCCGATGACTCGGATGTCGCCTGAGGCTTTTATCTTAAATCCGGAGAGAACGCTTCCCCTGATTACAACTGTACCGACAAAATCGATATTCCCAACATTGTAATCTACATCTCCGTTAACTTCATAAATTGGAAACACATTAATTTTATCGCGATCCGTTTTGGCCACCACACCATCAATAGCCGCATATAAAGAATTCTGCCCAGGATCCAAGACCACATTTTTCCCTACTTTGATCCGTGCATCCTTACCATCCTTCGTATTGATAGACTCGCCTGTTACTGCTTTACCCGGTGTTCCAGGCGTGGCAGGAATCCGTTCGGCGATCAATTGACCTTTTCTAACATTATTAATGGAGGTCACTTCTTTAAAGTCAACTTTTCCATCATGCATTTCTACTGGCCGCTTGGCATCATTGCTTAAATCATACAAAAATTTGACGAAACCATCCTCGCCCTTAACGGGTGCTGTTCCGGTTGCAATAAGAGTTTTACTTAGAAAAAATGTTACTGGAGACAACACGATCTCATTTAATTTGCTGCGATTGATTCCATGAGTAATCTTATAGGAAACCAAAACTTCCTCTAACTGTGCCAGACTAAAGCTTAGTTTTTCATCACAATTTCTAAACTGTAAATAGGCGTTAAGCTTATCCTCAGACAAAGTAATCTCCATATAAAAACTAAGCGGAACAGCCTGCTCGCTCATTATTCCCCCCACTTTCCAGATTCAAGAGTCTTCAAACAACTGTGATTTATGCCTTCCTAACGAGCCCCGGAGCCGCAATATCGCTTTGGAATGTAATTGTGAAATTCTTGAAGGTGACAAACTCATAACCTCTGCAATTTCACTTAGCGACAGTTCTTCAAAGTAAAACAAGGATACTACCGTTCTTTCCTTATCGGTTAATCTTTCAATTGCTTTAGCTAATGTTTCTTTTAAATAAAATTCGTTAACTTTATATTCAGGATTCTTGGCTTTTTCATCTATCAACAAAGACAACCGAGTCTCAGAATCTTCTTCACGAATAGGATCATCTATAGAACATACTGTTGTAATAGCGATCTCTTGTACCATCTGGCGAAAGTCATTTTCACTTACTTGTAAATAATCGCTAATTTCATCATCAGTGACTGATCGTAAATATTGCTGCTCAAGCTTTTGATACGCTTCTTCTATTTTCTTGGATTTCTCCCTTACTGATCTTGGAACCCAATCCCCCTGACGCAAACCATCGATGATAGCACCACGAATACGCCAGGAAGCGTAAGTTTCAAATTGCAAACCACGAAGATAATCAAACTTTTCTATAGCATCGATAAGTCCCATAACACCAAAGCTCGATAGATCATCTCTCGATACATTCTTGGGTAAACCGATAGCTAAACGGTTCGAAACATATTCAACCAGAGGTAAATAAGTTTCGATGAGCGACTGTTTTGCTTCAAGCAAGCCGAATTCTTTCCATTGCTTCCAAACATCCATGTTGGTCAAATGCGACTTTTGTTGAATCATGAACCGTTGCCACCACCTTTATTCATCCGACATCTGACGCAGCGCTTGAACCATATCCCCGGTTTCCATATTCACTTTCCTCGAAAGCTTCGGGGGATTCAAAGGTGCAAATCCGTTCTCACCCTCATGTGAATGAGAATCCCTTGAATCTTTTAACAATTGATTCAAAGACTCGTCTTCGTCTGGTGTAGTCATATCAAGGGCAGTACCTTTGTTATCATCCGCTGCTTCGTCGATTTCGGTTATTTTATGAATCCCAGCAAATGAACCCAAAATCCAACGTACTAGAAAAACGAGAAGAAACAAAAGGACAAAACTATAACAGCTTCGAATGAGTGCAGTACTCCAAATATTATTTATTAAAGAGGTTGACAGTGTAACGACAAAAGATATGGCACCTAATAGTAAATTCCAACGAATAGTTCCTATCATAGTCTACAGTTCCTTTACTCCTTGTTGAACGCTGCGGATTAATAGAATACCTGTTTCACAGTTAAATTCAACCGTTCTTCCATAATTTAAACCCGTATCCTCCGACTTCAGAGGGATTGAATACTTGGTTAGCATGAGTTTGCAGGATTCGACATTTCTTGGGCCAATTCTCATTGTATCGGAGTTACCTGCGAAGGCGAACATCTGTGCCCCTCCTGCCATTTTAGCTTCCATTCTTTTGAGAACTGCACCTAATTTCAGCATTCTCTCAATCATCTCTGGAATAGCTGTATCCGCGTACTTGGCAACATTTAAATTACCTTCTCTTGCAATGTCAGAGGTTGGAAGCATGACATGCGCCATTCCAGCAACCAACGCCTTGGGATCAAATAGGGTAATGCCTACACATGAACCTAATCCAGTTGTCTTTAACACCCCGGTCAAATGAGTAACATTGAGATCAGCCATACCTACTTTAATGAAATTGTCTGAAATCATGGACCTTGTACTCCCAAGGCAATAAAAATTTTGTTAAAAGACTCGGGGTCCGGGATCAGGAAGAAATGCCCTTCAATCTCATCATTCCCATCCAAAAATTTGGTGTCAATTAACAAAGCATGATCTCCCATTTGACCGAATTGGATAAGACCGTAGCTTAGAATGGCCCCTGCCATATCAATTGCAAGAGCAGGAACGGTTGGTGACATGTACAATTGCGTAAAATCAGCCAATGAAGATAAATAGGAGCCTGCAAGAATATTTCCAATCTCGCTTAAGGCAGAAAGCTCCATATCTGTATAGTGTTCGTCATCAACTACCTCTATCCCTACCAAATTACGCAATAATTTTTTTGCAGATTCTAGAGATAAAATGAAAAATAGATTTCCTGGTGTCTCTCCTTCAACTCGAAGGAAGATAGCTATCACGACTCGTTCAGCACCGCCGACACTATCGGCAATTTCTTCAAATTCTACCATACGAACCTTAGGAACGAGCATGTCGACCGGTTTATCCAAAAGCCTGGACAGTGCGGTAGCCGCATGTCCAGCTCCAATATTCCCTACTTCCTTGAGAACATCCAATTGAAAGTCAGCAAATCCATTAAATAATTCCACACGATTACTCCTCTTGGTTTTCTAATTGAATAATTTCACTTTTGTTCAGAACTTCTTCTAAATTCAAAAGCACCAAAAGACGCGAATCACTGATCTTTGCAATTCCTTGTAAATATTTAGCTTTGATACCACCAACAACTTCTGGTGGATCATCAATCGAATCCGTGTTAATATCCGTAACATCATTCGCTGAATCTACAATTAAACCAACTTCCATTTCTTTCACAGCTACGATAATAATACGAGTATTGTCTGTATAGTCACTTTCTGCAAAACCGAATCTTCCACGCAGATCAATAATAGGAGTAACCACACCGCGCAGATTAATAACGCCCTTAACAAAGTCTGGCGTTCTTGGAACACGTGTCATTGGCTGCATCCGCTCGATTGTTCGAACTTTTTCCACTTCTACTCCATACTCCTCGTGTGCCAAAGCAAAAACGATAACCTTCATTTCTTCGCCCATACTCCCGTGCCTCCCTTTGAAATCCAATATGTAATCCGTTTAAAACTTATTTAATCAAAGCGTTTGTATCAATAATAAGTGCGACCTGCCCATCACCAAGAATGGTTGCACCGGAAATAGCGAAAAGATTGGTGAAATATTTGCCCAAGGATTTCAAAACAATTTCCTGCTGCCCAATAAATTCATCTACAATGAGTGCTGCAAGCTTTTCACCTTTGCGGATAACGACGATTTGCGTTTCCTTTTCAACTTCAGTACCGTTTTTATTAGGTACACTAAATACTTTGGATAACGATACGAGCGGGATTACATTCGAACGGAAATTCACCATACGACTTCCGTGCACAGTAAGAATCTGATCAGTAGCAATTGCTGAAGTCTCCACAATGGAGGATAACGGGATCGCATACTTTTCTGAACCCACACGAATGAGCATTGCAGAAATAATTGACAACGTAAGCGGCAATTGTACAGAAAACTTGGTTCCTTTACCAAAGTTAGATTCTACTTGAACACGTCCACCAAGACTTTCAATTTTTGTCTTGACGACATCCAAGCCTACACCACGACCCGAAATATCAGAAATTTTATCTGCTGTACTGAAGCCGGATGCAAACAGCAGCAGGTATACTTCATTATCGGATAGTTTCGATGCCTGCTCTGGCGTGACGACACCTTTTTTAATAGCTGCATTTAACACCGCATCCCGATTGATGCCACGGCCATCCTCTTCGATTTCAATAAATACATGATTGCCGCTATGAAAAGCACGTAAATATATCATTCCCGTTTCTGGCTTTCCTGCTGCTATTCTGTCAACCGTAGGTTCGACCCCATGATCTACAGCATTTCGAAGTAAATGTACCAGCGGATCACCGATTTCATCAACAACCGTGCGGTCAAGCTCGGTATCAGCGCCTGTAATGATCAAATCCACTTTTTTGTCCAGGTTTTTGGCAACATCACGAATCATCCTCGGGAATCGATTAAATACGGTATCGATGGGAACCATCCGCAGTTTTAATACAATGTTTTGTAAGTCACTACTTACTCGCGACATGTGTTCTACTGTTTCAGTCAGGTCATTTTTTTTAATTTCGCTGGCCAACTGCTCCAATCGGGAGCGATCAATCAACAGCTCACTAAACAGATTCATCAATGCATCCAAACGTTCTATATCTACACGAATCGTTCGGTTGGCTACAGGAGCGTTAGCAGCTGCCACTGGCTTTTTGATTTCTGCTGCTGCTGTTGGAACAGGCGCAACCGCCGGGGCTGCTGCAGCTGCGACTTCTGCCACTGCCGCTATGGCCGGCTTCATAAGCTCTTCCAGCTTTTCAAGTGTTAACAAGGTAACGATAGCTTTATCAATCTCTGATACGTTAGCAACTTGCTTTTGCAAAGATTCTTGATCTGTACTGGAAACGAAGAAGACAGAAAAGTTATTATCAAACCGTTCTTGTTCAATATCCTCTACAGCTGGATCTGATTTAATAACCTCTCCATTTTGTTCTAATACATTAAACACCATATAGGCTCGGGCTGCCTTCAATACACAATCCTGTCGAACACCCACTTCGATATAAAACACCTGCATACCTGCTTCAATGGATTGCTGAACGATCGACAGCTGAAATTCATCCAGTATGGAGGAAGCTGCTGCATTGTTGTCCTTAGTGCCCGATTGAGCTCCGGCAGCAGCGCCTGCTTTTAAATAATCACCTGTAACTATAGATTTCAGAGACAAGACAATGTCACTTACATCCGCCTTGCCTGTACCGCCTTGAATGATATTTTCCACCATAGATTCCAGAGCATCCAGACTCTTGAATATACAATCGAATATAAAAGCATCCATCTTCAGCTTATCATTACGAACAAGATCCAGTACGTTTTCCATTTCATGAGTCAACGATGCTAAATCTTCAAAGCCCATCGTCGCTGACATACCCTTAAGGGTATGGGCCGAGCGAAAAATATTATGTACAATGCTGATGTCCTCAGGGCTGCCCTCTAAAGCCAATAAATTATCGTTTAAGGCTTGCAGATGCTCTCTGGATTCATCAATAAACATCGAAAGGTATTGATTTAAGTCCATAGCCTCACACCTCCGTCAATGGATGATTTGTATTTCTGATGTCTCAATGCTACTTACAAACAACCTGGGTTAACTTAGAGGCTATTTCTTGCTGTGCCAGGACATGCATCACACAATTTAATTCTACTGCTGCCCGGGGCATCCCGTAGACAATACAGGTTTCTTCGGATTCAGCAATTGTAGTTACTGCGCCTGCATTTTTTAGCGCTAGCATCCCCTTTGCCCCATCCGCCCCCATTCCAGTCATGAGAACAATGTGGCGCTTTAATTCTTTCATTGGCAGCAGAGACTCGAACAGAATGTCTACAGAAGGTCTATGCCCTCCTCTGGCTTCCTCTTTGCTTATATGAATTTTGTAAGCTCCAGGTCCATTGCGCGCTACTGTCATATGAAAACCGCCTGGAGCCACATAGGCATGTCCATTTTGCAAAATCATACCCTCTTCCGCCTCTACCACATGCAGCTCAGAAACTGAATTCAATCTCTGTGCCAAGGATTTGGTGAAATTGGGAGGCATATGCTGAACGATAACAACGGGAGCAGGAAGGTGTCCGGGTATATGCGAAATGACCTGATGAAGTGCTCTTGGACCGCCTGTAGAAGTCCCTATCGCCACGATTTGCTGAACCTGACTCGATACCTGTTGATTAGAAAAAAGAGGCGCAACAGGTGTAGTTTTGAAAAAATTCACTTCAGACGCTGTATTTCCCTTATTGACCTTAGGTAATTCCTCAACCCGCGGGACAGCCTTCGATCTGGATATTGGCGATGTCCATATAGGATTGGAACGAAACTTCATCACATTTGTTTTGACAGCGATATGCAGCTTCTCCAGTAGCAATTCTCTTACTCTGTGTAAATCCAAAGAAATCGAGCCCGAAGGCTTGCCGACAAAATCAACTGCTCCTCTTTCGAGTGCAACGATGGTTTCTCTTGCCCCATCCTGAGTTAAGCTGCTTAACATGATCACTGGTGTGGGCTGCACATCCATAATAATCTTCAGAGCATCCAGGCCATTCATTTCCGGCATTTCAATATCCATGGTGATAGCGTCCGGCTTAAGTGTTTTAACCATATTAACAGCTTCTTTACCGTTCTTTGCAGTGCCTATCACTTGAAATTGAGTGTCCTCGGAAATTAAATCCGTTATCATTTTCCTCATAAAGATTGAATCATCAACAACCAATATTTTATAAGGCAACATATATATTCACTCCTCCAAGTTGTCTGTTTCGCTAAGTGAGAGGACGCTAGTGTCTTAAAAGTCTCATCATTTTCGACATAAAGCCTTTTACTGCACCCTGCTGGTTATCTGAAGGAGTTTGTCTGGCAATATAATCATCCACTAATCGATAGATCGACTGAGAGGCTGCGGAGGTGGGGTAGGCCACCGTAAAAGGGATTTGTCTTTTCACAGCCTTGGACACGTTATTATCATCGTCTACAAAGCCCAAGGTTGGGATATCTATGTGTAAAAACTGTTTGGCAACCATAATGATCTTGTCAGCAGTTTGTTTCCCTTCCTTACTGTCAGTAGTACGATTAACAACCAATTTGAAATTTACAGGCTCATTCATTGAATTAACCATCTTTATGATAGCATAGGCATCCGTAATGGAAGTCGGTTCTGGAGTCGTGACAACTATGGTTTCTTCTGCTGCCAAAATGAATTTTAACGTTTCCTTCGACAACCCGGCACCCGTATCAAAAATAATAAAATCTACGGTACCGTTTAATTGATTAACCTGATCAGCAAAATATTCCAATTGCTCGTCAGTAAGTCTGATCAAATCATTAAATCCTGAACCGCCTGCAATAAATTGCAAATCATGTGGACCTCTCTGGATAATTTCCCAGATCGTTTTTTCTTTTTTCAACAAATGATACAAATTATATTTAGCGCTGACGCCCATGAGTACGTCAATATTCGCAAGGCCAATATCAGCGTCAAAAACCAAAACAGCATAGCCTCTTTTTTGTAAGGTAAGTGCAAAATTCAGTGTGAAATTGGACTTCCCTACACCACCCTTGCCGCTGGTTACCGTAATTATACGAGTTGGTTTGGCAGAATTCTGGACATGTTGATTGGAAACGAGATTGCGAAGTCCTTGTGCCTGATCAGTCATGATGATCGACCCCCAGTATCAGGTCAACAATGTGCTGCTCCGCCAACAGGTTGATATCATCAGGGACACTTTGTCCATTGGCTACATAAGAAAGCTGAAGCTTAAAATCATTTACCAGATTAACGACAGCTCCATACGAATCGGTTTCATCCATTTTCGTAAACAGCACTTTGTCGAGCTTGAATTTCGAGAAATTTTCTGTAATTGCTTTCATATCCTTGTATTTAGTAGTCAAGCTCAATACCAGGTACGTTTCACTTTTACCACCATACTGCAGCAGTGAGTTCAATTCGGATACAAACATTTCATTGCGAAAATTCCGCCCTGCGGTATCCATAAAGATAATATCTCGGTCTTTAAGCTGTTCAAATGCCTTAGACAAGTCTTGAGGTGAAAACACAACCTCTAAAGGCACATTCAAAATGGTTGCATACGTCTTAAGCTGCTCTACAGCTGCAATTCGGTAAGTGTCCGATGTAATAAAACCAACCTTGCGATGATATTTGAGAACCTGCTCTGCTGCCAGCTTCGCGATGGTTGTGGTCTTACCAACACCAGTTGGTCCTACAAAATGAGCAATCCGAGTATCCGACGCCATTGCATTAGACTGTCCCCTGTTGAATAGCTCAAGCAGCTTCTTTCTAGCCGATTCCATGGCTGATTCTTCTGTTATTGGAAGCCCGGTATCCTGAGCCTCCACATTAATAGAAGCCACAATATCATCCACAAGAACAGGATCCACTTCCTGTTCGATCATTCGCTGCTTCAGTACTTCTAAAAAAGGATCAATTACTTGTTGGCTGCCTTGAACCGAAAGCTTATGCATAAAGTCTTTCATCTGTTTCAATTCTTCCAGCAATATATCTTCTCTTGCTTTCACAACAACTGGCGCAGGTGCAACGGTAGCTGGAGCGGGCACCTTTACAGATAAAGGTGGGCTTGGAATAAGTACATCAGGAACTTCCGGAAAAACGAGAGTTTCCCGCTGTTCATTGGTAGTTTGCAATTGCGCCGTTAAACCGTTTGGTCTTGTATACGCATTTTTTGCGGTTTGCGCTGTGTTAAAACCTGTTGTCGCAGTTTGTGGTCTCTCAATTGGCGCCGTGTTCTTGATGGGTGAAGGCGCTGCTGCAGCTGTTGTGTCTATAGCAGCAATGACTTCAATTTTTTTCTTTGAAAACATACCCAGAAAACCACCGGAGCGAATTTCTTTCGTATTTAATATAACCGCATCCTTACCCAGATCGGATTTGATTTTTTGCAAGGCATCTGGCATTGAATCGACAATATATCGTTTCACTCTCATAAATTAACTACCCCCATGCTCTGAATTTCAACGTTGGGTTCGAGCTCACTGTAAGATAGAACCGGTATATCCTGCATCGTCCGTTCCAAAAGCTGCCTAAGATACATGCGGATCGTTGGAGAAGTCAAAACAATAGGCTGTTGTCCAGATTGAATCAACTTCGTTACCTGATCCGTAATGCGTTGATAAATAATCTGGGTTGAGCTTGGATCCAGTGCCAAGTAACTGCCTTGATCGGATTGTTGAACTGACTCAGCTATTTTCTTTTCAAGACTCGGGCCCACCGTAATTACCTTAAGTGAGTCGCCTGTAACAGCAAACTGCTGCGTAATTTGGCGCGAAAGCGACTGCCTTACATATTCGGTCAATATTTCCGGATCCTTGGTATAAGTACCATAGTCCGCTAACGTTTCTAGTATGGTGACCAGATCGCGAACCGATATTTTTTCCTTCAATAACTTAACCAAAACCTTCTGTACATCACCGATGGACAATACGCTTGGAATAAGGTCATCCACCAGAACAGGATAACTTTCCTTGACATTTTCTATTAGTCCTCTTGTTTCTTGGCGTCCTAAAAGTTCATGTGCATGTTTCTTAATAACTTCTGTTAAGTGAGTAGCAACAACCGATGGCGGATCAACTACCGTATAACCGGATAATTCCGCTCTTTCTTTCATCGCCTCATCAATCCATAAGGCAGGTAACCCAAAGGCAGGCTCCAACGTGTCAATCCCACTAATCAAGTCATCCTCGATTCCAGGGCTCATAGCCAAATAATGATTCAATAGCAAATCTCCGCGTGCAACCATATTCCCTTTGATTTTGATTACATATTCATTAGGCTTCAATTGAATATTATCTCGAATCCGGATAACCGGTACGACAACACCCATTTCTAAAGCACATTGTCGGCGGATTAATATAATTCGATCCAACAAATCGCCGCCCTGCTGAGTATCGGCTAAGGGAATCAGCCCATAACCAAATTCAAACTCGATAGGATCTACCTGCAATAAGCTGATAACACTCTCCGGACTGCGAACCTCTTCAATTTGCTGTTCTTCCTCCAGTTGCTCATCCTTGGCCAATTTCTTGACCAAGCTTTGCTGCATTTTCATAGCTGCATAAGTAAGTAAAATGGCGATAGGCAGTGTAGTAATGATATGAATAGGTGTGAAAAGGCCGAGTAACGTGATCGTACCTGCCACAATGTAAAGCAATTTCGGATAAAGTAAAATCTGCTTCGATAAATCATGTGCCAGATTTCCTTCAGAGGTTGCTCTAGTAACGATTAAGCCTGCTGCTGTAGAAATTAACAAGGCTGGTATTTGGCTGACCAATCCATCACCAATCGTAAGAATCGAATACAGCGCTCCTGCTTCTGCAAGCCCCATTCCTTTCATAGTCATACCGATTACCAATCCACCTAGAATATTGATAAACAGGATGATAATTCCGGCAATGGCATCACCTTTAACAAATTTACTGGCACCATCCATCGCTCCATAAAAGTCTGCTTCCTTAGAGATTTTCTCTCTTCGCTCTCTAGCTTGCATTTCATTAATCAAGCCTGCATTCAAATCTGCATCAATGGCCATTTGCTTACCTGGCATTGCATCCAATGTAAATCGTGCAGCTACCTCGGCAACGCGCTCAGAACCTTTGGTAATAACGATAAATTGAACGAGCACAAGAATAATAAAGACGACAAAGCCTACAACGATATTCCCCTGTGCAACAAACGAACCAAAGGTTTTGACCACATTACCGGCTTCGGCATTGGCTAATATATTTCTTGTTGTCGAAACGTTTAATGCAAGCCTAAAAAGGGTAGTAATCAATAGAAGTGAAGGAAAAATAGAGAATTCTAAAGGGTCCTGTGTATTCATTGCTACCAAAATAATTAACAACGCAATTGAAATATTAATGATTAGCAGTACATCGATCAACCATACTGGCACAGGCACAACCATCATCAATACGATTCCAATAATACCGATGAGTACAACCAGATCTTTTATTTTCATAGCAGTGTCCTCCTCTCTTAATTAGTTGGCTTTACCTTTCATCTTATATACATATGCTAGAACCTCTGCAACAGCCTGGAACATGTCTGCTGGAATGGCTTCCCCAATTTCTACTTGCGCATACAAGGTCCGTGCCAAAGGTTTATTTTCAATAGTAACAATACGGTTTTCCTTGGCAATTTGTTTAATCTTCAATGCAATATATTCGGTTCCTTTAGCTATAACTGTAGGAGCCTGCATATTGTTGGAATCATATTTTAACGCAACGGCGAAATGGGTAGGATTTGTAATCACGACATCAGCCTTGGGAACCTCCTGCATCATCCGCTGCATAGCCATTCTACGCTGCTTTTCACGAATCTTTCCTTTAATTAAGGGATCGCCTTCCGACTTTTTGTACTCGTCTTTAATGTCCTGCTTGGACATACGGATGCTCTTTTCAAACTCGTATTTCTGATACATAAAATCAAAAAGAGCCAATACAATCAAAATCAAGCCAATTTTTATTCCTAATTTCAATGTAACTGAAGCCATAAAAACGAAAATATTTTCCATTGGCAGCCGCGCTAAATCCATTAATGAGTTTTTTTCTCCCCAAAGCGTATCATATACGACAAACCCAATAATCGACATTTTCAGAACGGATTTCACAAAATCCACCAAGGTCCGCGGCGAAAATATTTTCTTCGCTCCCTCGATTGGATTCAGTTTGTTAAATTTCATCTTGAGCGGGTCACCCGTAAACATAACCCCAATTTGGAGATAGTTACTAAATATAGCTGTGGCCATAGCTACCATAAGTACAGGAACGATAATTAGGATCGTTTGTACAAACAATTGCTTAAAAAGTAAATTCACATTAGCTGAAGTCACGTCCATCAGTAAATAATCGTGAAAAACAGATCGAAATACTAATGTTAGTTGATTTTTCATGTATTCCCCAAATATATAGAAGGAAAGAAAACAAAAAAATAAAATGAATGCAGCAGGCAAGTCCATACTTTTCGCAACTTGACCTTTTTTCCTTGAATCCTGCCTCTTTTTTGCGGTAGCAGGTTCTGTTTTTTCTTGGGAAAACATCTGTAAATCTAGCTGCATTCTTAAAGAGACCACGTAAATTCCTCCCGTTAACCTGTAAACATGCCAATAAACTTTTGCATGTAGTCAAACATGGATACAAAGGATCCCTTAAAAATGGATTCATAAGCAGGAAACAACAAGATCAATAACGAGAATCCGATTAACATTTTGAACGGTGCTCCAATTACAAGAATATTGAATTGTGGAGCTACTCTAGCCAGCAATCCAAGACCCACATCAGTTAAAAACAATGCCGCTATGAGTGGTGCCGCCATTTGAAAGCTGAGTGAAAATACAGTTGAAAATGATTTAATAACAAACTCGGTTATTTGTCCGCTATATATTTTGGCAAACAGTTCATTGGATAATGGAATCCATTCATAGCTCTCCATAATGGCTTTTAAAAATAGATGATGACCATTTAAGGATAAGAAGAGTAGCATGGCGATCATATGCTTCAAATTTCCTAAAATCGGACTGGAGGCACCTGTCAAAGGGTCAAATACATTCGCTATACCAAAGCCGATTTGAATATCGATAAAAGAACCCGCAATCTGAACGACTGTAAAAAATAGATAGGCAATGAAGCCTAGAAAAACACCTACAAGTATTTCTCTGATTATAGAAAGGAAATAAAGTGAATCAAAGGTAGCTAAAGTTGATGAACCTACGACACTGAAAGACATCAAAGTAATAAAAAAAGCAAGTCCAATTTTGAAGTGTACAGGTACGTTTTTGGCCGAAAATACAGGAACGACAACAAAAAACGATGAAATACGACAAAAAAAGAGCAGAAAGCTAGGAAAATATTGTTGAATCCAATCCATACCTTCACTACCTAGCCTACAAATTTATAAAGGTTATTCAAAATGTTGTAAGTGAAATCTATCAACGTATTTAAAATCCAAGGTCCAAACACTAAAAAGGCTAATAATACGGCAACTATTTTGGGAACAAAAGCCAACGTTTGCTCTTGGATTTGTGTTGTTGCCTGAAAAATACTAATAGCTAACCCCACTACCAATGCAAGAATCAGCATGGGGGCACTGGCTTTCAAGACCGTGTATACAGCCTCACCGGCCAAGCGAATAACAAACTCCGAGCCCAAGGTTTATTCTCCTCCTGCATGGTCATCAATTATCATTATGTGTTAAAACTAAGTAACAGCGATCTCACGACCAAATACCAGCCATCCACTAAAATAAACAGTAATATTTTAAATGGAAGTGATATCATTACGGGAGGCAGCATCATCATCCCCATTGCCATTAGGGTGCTCGCTACGACCATATCGATTACCAGAAATGGTATAAAAATCATAAAACCCATTTGGAAAGCTGTTTTTAATTCGCTGATGGCATAAGCAGGTACTAAAGCCGTTAATGGCGTATCCTCGACTCCACTTGGTGGCTGAGCTTTGGAATAATCGAGAAAAAGCTTCAGATCCTTTTGTCTCGTATGCTGAAACATGAACTTTTTCATGGTGACCGAAGCCTTGTCCAAAGCAACTGTTTGGTTCATGCTTCCTTTTAGATATGGCTGCAGCGCTTGTTCATTTAAATCGCCGAGCGTCGGTGCCATAATAAAAAAGGTCATGAATAATGCTAATCCGACTAAAACCTGGTTGGGAGGCATTTGTTGTGTACCCAACGCTGTCCTTACAAAACCCAAAACAATAATAATTCTAGTAAAACTCGTCATTAAAACCAGAATAGCAGGAGCGATACTCAGTATCGTAATTAGTATAATAATATTGACCGTATTGGAAGCACCTGCTGCAGAGCTTGATGATCCAAAATCAATATTGATGCCCGGGATAGGATTAGCCGCATAGGCATGAGACGTTGACAACATGATGATTGCCAACATGGATACTACGGTGTAAATAATAGCCTTCCATTTCATTGTTTATCATTCAACCGATCTTTATTTTTGTCATCCATCAGTAGGTCCTCCACCATTTTCTTTCGATCTGATAAATGGTGCATTTTATTATGAAAAATCTGCTGAAAAGAAGCTGTAACATCTTCCTCAGAATCTTCGATGATACTTTGTTTTTTTCTCAGTTTGGATACCCAACCTGTGAATGTTTCAAAGCTTGCTGCAGTCTTAGCATTT
This sequence comes from Paenibacillus sp. 1_12, assembly GCF_900114475.1. Lineage (GTDB taxonomy): Bacteria > Bacillota > Bacilli > Paenibacillales > NBRC-103111 > Paenibacillus_S. The sequence continues at coordinate 175,070 of NZ_FOTE01000006.1, forward strand.
GAAGAATTCAACATCTCCGAAATATAGGAGACTTCTTCTTCATCTTCAATTTTTTCCAGCAGCTGAACATTTTCCCCAACCCCTACAATGTAGAGTGAGCGACCGATTTCAACGACCTGAATCGATTTGTTCGGACCCAGTGGTACGCCTCCTAAGGAACGCATAGAGCGACCAAATAAAAATTTGTTTTTCTGCGAAAGAAACTTAATAATAATAAAAAATAATCCGATAATAAGAATAAGAAAGAATATAACTTTTATTACCATCCATATGGTTTCTGAAGTACTTACACTCGAATAGTTTAAATCCGACATCCCCGTAATTGGTTGATCAGGGGAGGTACCGGTTTCCCCAAAGCAAATATTTGAGAAACCGGCAATTTGTATACTTCCAGCAACAATAAGAGAAGACAATTTGGAAAAGAGTCTTTTCAAGTTTCACATTCCTTTCGGTTTATGCCAGACTCCCCCTTGAATCTTATTAACCCAAAGTTTTCTTGATAGCCTCGATAACACGGTCAGCTTGGAACGGCTTCACTATGAAGTCTTTAGCACCCGCTTGAATAGCATCTATAACCATCGCTTGCTGGCCCATCGCAGAGCACATAATGACTTTGGCAGAAGCGTCGATTTTTTTAATTTCTTTCAGTGCAGCAATACCATCCATTTCTGGCATTGTAATATCCATCGTGATCAAATCGGGACGTACCTCTTTGAATTTCTCAATAGCTTGCGCTCCGTCATTTGCTTCTCCACAGACTTCATAACCATTTTTAGTTAAAATATCTCTAATCATCATTCTCATAAAAGCTGCATCATCTACAATTAATATTCTATTTGCCATGTGTAAACAATCCTCCCAAGTTTAATTAATACTGTAGTTTTTGAATGCGATCCCATTGGTTAACAATGTCTGTAACGCGTACACCAAAGTTCTCGTCAATAACGACAACCTCGCCCTTCGCTATCAACTTATTGTTAACAAGAATATCAACAGGCTCACCTGCAAGTTTGTCTAACTCAATAATTGAACCTTGAGATAATTCAAGGATGTCTTTAATCACCTTATGAGTTCTACCTAACTCAACTGTTACCTTTAAAGGAATATCCAGTAACAAATTCAGATTTGTATCCTCTGGAGGTGTTAGCTGATGCGGTGTAAAGTTCGAAAATTGAGCTGGCTGAACATTTACATCACGTCCAAGTCCATTACCGTATGCCGCCGGCGGTTGTTGATACATCGGCTGCTGCGGTGGATACATAGGCTGTTGATACATCGGTTGCTGTGGCGGATACATAGGCTGCTCATACTGAGGCATAGGCGGCTGCTGATACATCGGCTGGGCATAAGGATCTGGTTGTCCCATGGGTGGAGCTACCGGTTGTTGCGGCTGTTGAGCCGCTGGAGCAGGGCTTGGTGCAGGTGTAGGTGTAGGTGCTGCCTCTTGTGAATCCTCCCCACCTCCCATAAGTATTGAAACCATGTCTTTAGCAAATGACACAGGTAAAAGCTGCATAAGTGTAGAATCAATTAAATCTCCAATAATGATACGAAAAGAGATTTTAATGAATACTTCTTCTGGAGGAAGCGATGCGCCACCTTCACTGTCTGATAGATTTAATATATCGATCCCTGGTGGAGATATATTAACAAAACGATTAAAAATCGTTGACATGGAAGTAGCAGAGGATCCCATCATCTGATTCATAGCCTCTTGAACAGCACTGATATGAATTTCAGATAATTCCTCGGCGTAGGCTGTCCCGTCCCCACCCATCATTAAATCAGCAATTACTTGTGCATCACGAGTTTTGATGACTAACAGATTAATACCGTGAAAGCCATCAACATAATTGACATGGACCGCAACATGAGGCAGTGGAAATTCTTTGACCAATTCATCTTTAGCAACTGCTGAGACTTTCGGTGTCGTAATGTCTACTTTCTTGCCTAATAAAGTGGATAAAGCTGTTGCCGCGCTTCCAAAGGTAATATTACCAATTTCGCCAAGTGCATCTTGTTCCAATGAAGTTAAATAGTTATCAACATGGACTTCAACACTTGAACTCTCCGCACTGTCACCTGAAGATTGTCTCAACAAAGCATCAATTTCTTCTTGAGACAAATAATCCCTATTATTCGTCATTTTCTTCTGCTCCTTCATTAACAATCTCGCTTATTTGCATAGCCAGTTTTCCTCTGATGCTGCCGGGGCTGCCCAAAAACTTCAGTTTTTCTCCGATTCTGATGTTTAACAGCTCATCAACCGGTTTGTTAAGCGTTATGACATCGCCAGCCGTTAAGTTCAAAAATTCCCTGATCGATATTTGAGTTTCACCTAACTCAGCAATAATTGGTAGCTTAGCTTTATGTAAGCGAGATTGTAAAGCCAACACTTCTTCAGGTGCGATCGTTTTCTTTTGCGAAACAAACCAATGATGTACAGATAAGCGCGGCATAATGGGCTCGATGACAACATGTGGAATACAAAGGTTGATCATACCCGTTGTATCACCGATTTTGGTGCTTAAAGAAATTAATGCAATCGTTTCATTCGGAGACACGATTTGCATAAACTGCGGATTTGTTTCCAACGCCTCAAGACGTGGAGACAAATCAATAACACTTTTCCAAGCTTCTTGAAGACTTTCAAAACATCTGCTAAAAATACGTTCCATTACAATGGTTTCAATTTCTGTTAAAGCATTTATTTTTGATGGCGATGTCCCTGCACCCCCGAGTAGTCGATCCAGCATAGCAAACGCTACGTTAGGGTGTACTTCCAGAACCATACGGCCTTCCAGAGGCTCCGCTTCAAAAATATTTAGAATTGTCATTTTTGGAATAGAACGAATAAATTCATCATACGGCAATTGTTCGACTTGTACCACATTTATTTGCACAAAAGTTCTCAATTGTGCTGAAAAGTACGTAGTTAGGTAACGGGCGAAGTTTTCATGGATTCTTGTTAAGCTTCGAATATGATCCTTGGAAAAGCGTACAGCTCTTTTAAAGTCATATGCCCTTACTTTTTTCTGCGTATCTTCCTTCTTGAGTTCCTCAGCATCCATCTCACCAGATGAGAGGGCTGCCAGCAGAGCATCAATCTCGTTCTGCGAAAGTACATCTACCATTTAACGTCACCTCCTTCGTAAGGCTCTCTTTAAGAAAATCATTATTGAAGCACATTATCCGTGATCCAAATTTGTTTGATCTTCCCGAGGGTTAGCAATGGGTTCATTTTATTCATAAGGGTCGAAGTAAGATTATCCAAGCCTTTGCTGCCTTGTACCTGCTCTGGAGTCATATCGGAGAGCGTTTGTACAATAATAGCTTTCATTTTAAAATCTAGCTTTTCAAATTCGTCCTTCGCCTTCGCATTTTCCAATTCAATGGCAAAGCTTGCCTTAATAAAGCGATTATTAGTTGCAAGATTTGTCAAAATATCTTTAAGGATAACCGTATTGGCTTTCGTTTCTTCCGGTGTTGCTTTTTTAGCCTGTTTAACCTCTTTAGCTGAGTTTTGCGCTAACTCCTGTGGATCCTGATTACCTTTGTCCATATAATTCCATAAAACAAATGCTGCTGTTAAAATCAAGGTTATAGCAATGAGAATAGCAACAACCATCAAAAACATTTTGCTCTTAAACAACTAAGACCCCTCCGAATCGATACTCTTTATTGTTCCAGCTATTGACCCTATCGTTTGCATATATTGGGTCACAAGCTGGACCACATCCGTCATTGGTTCCAATACAGTAATTTTTTTACTAGTAATCAAGGTAATGATAGTGTCGGGTGTTTCTTCAATACTCTCGATTAATAAGGCGTTCACTAATAGTTGTTTCCCATTTAAGCGGGTAAGTCTGATCATTGTCAGCCTCCGATTTATAAATTAAAGGGGAGAATAACTCCCCTTATCTTAAGTTGTATTAGTGTTTCAAGTTAACAACCTCTTGCAAGATTTCATCGGATGTTGTAATGATACGGGCATTAGATTGAAAACCACGTTGTGCGACGATCATTTCGGTAAACTCTGCTGTTAAATCCACATTGGACATTTCCAACTGTCCCGAGACTATAGCCCCTGTACCTCTTGCTGCATCATTAGCAGTACCAAGGAAATCGACAATTGAGGTGCCTGAATCATTAGAGTTTGGAGATTGACGATACATATTGCCGCCGATTTTTTCAAGTCCAGCTGGATTTGGAACCTTTACCACACCAATAAATACAGCTGAATTGGTTGTAGTACCCGTATCATCTACAGTAATAAGCTCACCCGAACTTGATATGGAGAACGCGGTAATGTTACCGATATTATCCAAATCGATTAGTCCGCCGTTACTATCAACCACAAACATACCATCAGAAGTCACCAATTGATTGTTGGCATCGATCGTGAAATTTCCTGCGCGTGTCAAGTACGGCTGCTCTTGTCCTTCTGTTGCTTTTACTGCAAAAAATCCATCCCCATCTATACGAAGATCGGTTACCACATTGGTTGTCATCGCACTACCTGGCGTATGAATCGTGTCTACTGCACTAATAGAAACACCTAAACCGATTTGCTTAGCATTGACACCACCTGTTGTTCCATCAATTGAAGGAGTTACACCTGCTACAGTTTGACTCAAAATGTCTTTAAACATAACGCGTCCGCCTTTAAAACCAACGGTATTAACATTCGCGATATTATTTCCAATAACATCCAATTTAGTCTGAAAGCCTCTCATACCGGAAACGCCTGAATATAGTGATCTTAGCATTAATAATTGCCTCCCTATGAGTTATTGCCTATTTGTATAGGTTGCTTCGGTCAATCCACAACCATGGGCCTCCTTAACGGTCCAGCCCGATATTACGAGATAATGACAGCACTATCAATTTTGGTAAATAAATTGTCTTTCATAGAGGTTTCATCCATTGCAGTTACAACAGTTCGATTCTTAATGTTTACAATTAATGCTGTATCATTGATTAACATTAATGAATCCTTTGCTCCTTTTAAAGCAGCTTTGTCAATTGCCGCATCAATTTTCGCTAATTGCTCCGGTTGAAACTCAATACCTCTTTGGCGTAATCGTTCTTCAGCATGATGACTAAATTTCACCAGTTGAGTTTGCAATACATTCTGAAACGTGTTTTCCTTACTCTGAGCAGTCAGGTCGTTACGCTTGACATGAGAAGATCGGATACTGGCAGGATATAATTGCCCGACAGATATGGGTTGGGTCATTCTTCGATCGCCCCCAGCTCCGGATTCGAAATTCTCAATATTGAATCCAGATTGATTTGCTCATTCTTTATCAGAGCATATTGAGAACCATCTTTCATAATAATGGATTCTACAACACCAGTTCCTATTTTGGCCTCTTCATTAGACTTGCTGCTTGGTATCGACCACTGAACTTCTTTGCCAATCAGAGAAGAAGCTAGACCTAACGATTGCCTCATCAGCTTCAATTCCGTAGTCATATTGCTCAATTGCTCGACAGAAGTAAATTGAGCCATTTGCGCAATAAATTCTTTGTCTTTCAAAGGGTCTGTTGGATCTTGGTTTTTCAATTGAGTCATCAGAATTTTCAAAAATTCATCTTTACCCAACTGCCCTTTTTTTTCTGTGTCTGTTCCCGCTCTTGTAACATTACTTTTAGCGTAATAAGGATACACGTTTTTCGTGCTAACCGGTGAATCTGACATGTTATCACCTCCCAATAATAATTGTTTCTACTAGGCTGTAATATCGATAGATGTACTGCCTGGGCCATTTGACGTAGAATTTGCTTGACCTTCATTCTCAATGGCTTCTTCGTCTAAAAAGGAAGTATTATCGATGCCGTTACCTTTTTGCTGTTTACTGGATTGTTGGGATTGCTGCTGTCGTTGTTCCTGAAACATTCCGGATTGAAAAGCTTGGTTCTGTGAAACTTCTATTTTTTCAACCTGTATGCCTTGACTTTGCAGTGTTGTTCTAAGCTGGGATAGCTGGCTTTCCAACATTTCTTTACCTAAGGAGCTGTCTGCCATAAATTGTGCAACAAGCAGTCCATTATGCATGGTCAATTTCACATCAACTTGACCTAGATTTTGTGGATACAAGGAAAGCTTGGCTTCAGTAAATCCATCCTGCTTCGTGTCAAGCGTAAAAGATTTGATGACTAGCTGTGTCATATCTTCTACAAAAGAAGGTGCCTGCATTAAAATAACGGGCGGTTTTGTTAAGGATTGTGTAGGTTGTACATGTTTTAAAAACTCATGCATAGGTATTGCCGGAGTTTCATTAGAAGGATCATTTGGCAGATCAACTAAAGGTTCGAATAGCGGACTTTCTGATCCATGGCTATCGACAATTAACTTAGGCTGCACCGATTTCGCTGCTAAATACTCTAGTTTAGAATTAGCTGTTGGTATAATAACCGGAAAAGCTTCTTCCGTTTTAGCGCTTCTACTTGCACTATTACGAACACTAGTTGGATTATTTCCAATAACGCGGGCAGCAGGCTTTTCAGTAACTATAGAAGCTGCTGTATCATTGTTCACTGCTTGCTCTGACAAGTTGACATTATTGACTTGTGCGGCAGTCGGTTGTTGAACTAGGGTAGTCATCAGCTTTTGTAAATCATTCAGTGCTGATTGTAAAGCTTTCTCTACTTGTGGAGAAACTGATTTTTCGCCATTTGTTTTTAGCAGTTCATTTACGCTCTCCAACAGCTTTAAAGCTTCGTCTTTGACTATGAGCTTGTTGGATTTTACTGGAGTTTGATTTGTAACTTCAGTCGTGGGACTGCTCGATTCGATCGGAATAAACAACAACGGATTAAGCTGAGTACCAGCCAATGAATTATTATCGGCACTATTGTTTGCATCGGTAAGTTCGAGTGTTGCAGCAACTGTCTCTTCTTCCGAAACCAAAGCCTCTGATGGAGTTAAATCCGTGTCAACTGGAGTCTGTAAAAGAAGAGCTTGAAGCCCTGCCAGCCACGCTTGAATATCAGGATTAACTAATAATGCTGCTGCGTCCTCCGAATCAGAGCCTAGCAAATTTAGTAAAGCATCTAACTGTTGAGAAAAAACTTCAACATTGTCATTGTTCATTGCTACAGACTCGTTATTGACTGATCCTAATAATTGAACCAAAACATTCATTCCAGTTAAAGCAGCCTGATTGGACAGCGCATTACCTGCTGGCGCCGCAGTAGAAAGCAATCCGTTCAATGTCGACGAGAAGCCTCCAGTTGTTTGACTAGCCATTGGATTGGATGTGCTGCTTCCTAAACCGCCACTGGTTGAAGAAGTTGTAGATGAACTGCCTGTCGTAGTCACAGGAATTTGGGTTTGTGCCTGAATTACCATATTTTTCACCTCCCTTCATTTGATTTACTGAATCAGTCGAGCAGAAATGAGAGCTGCCACTTCTTTAGATTGTTCGGAAATAGCCGTAATAATTTTCGACCTCCCTGCACTTTCCATTGAACTTAGGATTGAAATCACTTTGTCTGGATTAGCATTTTGCATTTCCATCAAAACAATAGCTGCACTTTTGGGAGTCATACTTGAAAACGTTGCTCCCAAATCATCCTTAGTAAGTTTTTGAGAAGCTTTGGCATCTGGTATTGCAGCTTGTTTAAGACGCTCCTGCAGTGCAGCAATTTGTTTGTCCTTAGCCGTTGATTGGTCCTTCAGCAAGATAGAGGCATCTGCAGCCTTCTTGGGATCCATCTTCTCCAGGATCTTGACTTTGTCGTCTGTCTTCATCGAACTCAGAACAAGAACCATCTCAGGGATCGTCAAGTTTTCCATGATAGGGGCAGACTTTGAAGGAGACATCTTGGCATACATCGTAGCAAGCTGCTGAATCTGTGCTGCATATTCTTCATCAGAAAGAGCTTTGGATTTGGTTTGTTCTTCCAGAGAACTGTTTTTGGACTGAAGTTCTTTAATCGTTTGATCACGTTGAAGGACAGCTGCATCACTTTTCTTCAATTCCTGATCCTTTTGATCCAATTGCGCACTTAAAGCCTGAACATTATCTTCAGCTGTTGTTGAACCTGCCTGTCCAGTGGATGCCTTCTTATCTACAGGTTTGCCATCAATAGCTTTGGACTTGGGTTCAGGCACAATACTGCTAATTACGGGTATACTCTTCGCTGTTCGAAGTACGTTGCTCATGACATCATAATCGAAAATGGTAAGTAAAACGCCAAGCAGAACAGCAGTGAATACGAACGGTATCAAAAACCAGATTAAAAACCGTTCCATTCCCCCGTACGAGGAGCTACCTTCCACATCAACATTTGCCATCATCATCGCCTCCTGTCTTCTTCTGTTCTATGACAATCTCCTGAATCGGTTCGTTGCCATCTCGTCTAGCTGCTCTTGTTCTTTTTTCAGAACAGTGGCCGTAAAGCTTTGATGTGCCTTATCTTTTGCTTTACTCCATATCTTTTCTTCAAGCACTTTACCTGCCAATACATCCTGCTTCGTAACCATGACTCGTTTGGCGCGCTCCAGATCGTTGTTTTTCATCACAATTTGGTTACTCACCGTGTCTACGAAATGTTGAAGCAGCATGATTTCTGAAATTGTCGTTTTACCTACTGACGTGTTGTGCAGTTGTTCTTGCAATCCATCCTTTTCGGAACATAGGATAGACATTGAGGATTCCTCCTGACGTACTTTGCCGATCGCTTCGGACAGCATCCATTCTGCTTGTGTCTTTTCATTTGCTTTTAAATCAACAATTTTTTGAAAAGCATATTTAAAGCGTCTCATTTAATCTCATCCTTTATAAAATTGTTGGATTAAACTTTCCTGAGCTTCACTGAACGTTAATTTCTCGTTAACTTTTTGCTTAGTGAAATCCCAAATCGACTGAATATATTCAAGAGAAAGATCAATATCTGGATTCGAACCTTTTTGGTACGCCCCTATATTTATAAGATCCTCCGAATCTTTATATATCGACATCAATCGCTTCAAATTTTCCGCTGCTGACATATGCTCAGAAGTTACAATTTCCTTCATAACCCGACTCACGCTGGATAATACATCAATTGCCGGATAATGACCACGATTAGCAATTGAACGATCTAACACAATATGCCCATCCAAAATTCCACGTACGGCATCAGCAATTGGCTCATTCATATCGTCTCCATCAACAAGAACGGTATAAAATGCAGTAATAGAACCTTTGGGTCCTGTACCGGATCGTTCTAATAGCTTGGGCAGCATGGCAAACACAGAAGGCGTATACCCTCTTGTGGCTGGCGGCTCACCGACAGCGAGCCCAACTTCACGTTGAGCCATCGCAAACCGCGTCACTGAATCCATCATCATCATCACATTCAAACCGCGATCTCTGAAATATTCAGCAATACTGGTTGCAATTAACGCTCCTTTAATACGAATGAGTGCAGGCTGATCAGAAGTCGCCACAATGACTACAGAACGAGCAAGACCCTCAGCACCTAAATCTCGTTCAATAAAATCCATCACTTCACGCCCACGCTCACCAATAAGCGCGATCACATTGACATCAGCAGAAGTATTTCTTGCGATCATACCCATCAATGTACTTTTTCCGACACCAGAACCGGCGAAAATCCCGACACGCTGTCCTTTACCAATCGTCAGTAATCCATCAATACAACGGACACCCACACTGATAGGATCCAGAACTCTCGGTTTTTTTAAAGGATTACCAGGAATATTGTTGGTTGAATATTGTGTCATTCTAGAGGGAAGAAAAGTCCCATCCAAGGGTTGACCAAGGCCATCTAAAACTTTTCCCAGCAATTCATGTCCCACTTGTACAGTTAACGGCTTGCCTGTTCCAACGACGTCACACCCAGGACCAATGGAGGTTAGCTCGCCCAATGGCATGAGCAGCACTCTATTGTTCTTAAAACCAACAACTTCAGCTTTTAACGGTTGATTCGATTTAAAAGGATAAATGTAACAAACATCACCAATGCTGGCATCAGGACCTTCCGATTCAACGGTTAATCCAATAACCTGAGTTACTTTCCCATTTACCCGAATCGGGTCAAGTTGTCTTAAATGTTCTATATACTTGGAAGCATCAGGTACTTGCATCATCTACGACCCCTCGCTTCGTACTGCAAGATGTTGTAGAGCATTTTTTATTTCTTTTAATTGCGTATCAATTCTCGCATCAATACTTCCAAAGGTTGATCTTACGACGCACCCATGGTCATGCACAGAAGGATCTGGAATAATTTGCAATTCCGCTTGTGAATCTATATGCAGCAGGAGCTCTTCACGCGCATCCTGGATATATGGAAATTGTGAAGGCGAAATGCATAGTGTAATGATTCCCTTTTCTCTTCTTCTGGCAAGAACAGTTTTAATTAAATCCGTCACCCATTCGGATTCTACTGTTAGCTGTCTGGATACGATCTTCTCAGCTATGGCACAACTCATCTCGATCAGAAAAGGCTCTGCTTCTTGTATGATTTGCTGTTTGAGCAAATATGATTGCTCCAATATGGAGGATGACTCCTGCAGCATTTCATTATACTGACCTCGAAGCTCCAATTCAGCCTGTGCTGCTCCTTCTTCAAACCCTTTTTGAAAGCCCTCTTCTTTCAACTGTGTTTGTAAATCAGCATCATGCTGTCGCTGTTCATTCCACCACAGCTCGATTTCGGCTTGGGCCTGCTGCCTTATTGCTGCTGCTTCATCCATAGCTGCTCTGACCTGCTCTTCAGCAAAGGCTTCAGCGTCTTGAAGAATTTGCTCCTTAATTTGGGAAGCAGTCGATAACTCTTCCTGTTCTTCAAGAGAAAGCTCTTCATTTTCATTGAATGTATCATCAACAGGTTTTGGCTGAGTCGCGATTTCAACAATTTTTTTCTCATCTAAAGAAACATATTGGGAATTCTTGATGACATTAGACAATAATATCATCTCCTCCACCACGTGCAATAATAATTTCTCCGGACTCTTCTAGACGACGTATGGTAGCCACAATACGCGTTTGTGCTTCTTCTACATCGCGCAATCGAACGGGTCCCATGAACTCCATCTCTTCACGGAACGTTTCAGCCATCCGTTTGGACATATTTTTGAAAATTGCCTCTCGAACTTCTTCACTTGCCACCTTAAGTGCCAGCTGTAAGTCTGCATTTTCAATGTCACGTATGATTCGCTGTATCGAACGATTATCAACGTTAACAATATCCTCAAACACAAACATCCTTTTCTTAATCTCTTCCGCCAGCTCCGGATCTTGAATTTCAAGAGAGTCTAAAATGGTTCTTTCTGTTCCTCTATCAACACCATTCAAAATTTGAACAATTGCGGATATCCCGCCAGCATTCGTGTAATCTTGAGTCACAGTAGCAGATAGCTTTTGCTCTAGAACACGCTCAACTTGACTAATGACCTCAGGCGAAGTGCTGTCCATGAGAGCAATTCGTTTCGCCACATCGGCTTGCTTGTCCTGCGGAAGCGAAGAGAGAATAATGGATGATTGCTCGGGCTGCAAGTAAGCCAACACCAAGGCAATCGTTTGAGAATTCTCATTTTGAATGAAGTTCAAAATTTGAGCAGGGTCGGCTTTTCTGGCAAAGTCAAAAGGCCTTACTTGCAAGGTCGCCGTCAGACGATTGATAATATCAAGCGCCTTCTGAGATCCAAGTGCTTTCTCAAGTATTTCTTTTGCGTATGAGATACCGCCCTGAGAAATAAATTCTTGAGCTAAACAGATTTGATGAAACTCGGACAATATCGATTCTTTTTCTATATTGTCTACTTTCCTAACATTAGCAATTTCTAATGTTAACTGCTCGATTTCCTCATCACGAAGATGCTTGAAGATTTGAGCAGAAACCTCCGGTCCCAGGCTTATCAACAGAATAGCTGCTTTTTGACGACCAGATAACCCTTGTTGCTGAACTTTAGCCAAAAAAGCACACCCCTATTCGTCTACTAACCATGTACGAAGCAAATTAACAAATTCTTCCGGCTTTCTTTTAGCCAGGGTCTCGAGTTGCTTACGCACTTGATTATCATTAGTCACATTATCAATATCAATGGTCGGGAACTCCACTTTAGCAGGCTCTAAAGCCAATTCCTCTTCGGCTTCACGCTTCAATCTCCGACGTCTTACAAGTAAGTATCCACCTAATACTAATAAAGCAAGAGCGAGTCCACCTAATCCTCCATACAACAGCATCTCATTAGAACTAGCTGCAGCTGCATTTGGTCTTGCAAAAGTGTGGGCAAAAACAGTTACTTTTTTAGTCAAATCCTCGTCAGTTAAAGTTTGCTTGTTATCGGCAAGCGCTGCTCTAACCACATTTACCAATATGCGTTGTACCGCATCTTTGGTTTCCTGAGTTAAAGAATTAGGATCTGCGGCATTAGGTGGTTCAATTCCTACATTTATGGTTAAATCTTTTACTATGTAGGGAGTTGCCACAATGTCATTGGTTATTCGATTCACTTCGTAATTGACTGTCTTTTGAAGCTCCTCTGACTTGGCTGTTCCTCCATTGTTGCTGCCAGGATAACCAGGCACATCCGTTTGACCTGTACCAGGAACACCTGCTGCTGCAGAGCTTCCATCACTGTTATAATTTTTTTGGATTTCCTGAACTGATATTTCCAAACCTTTTTGATCAACAACATTAGGTGCTGTCACAAGCTGCTGCTTGGTATTGGTTTGATCAAAATTCATGGTTGAAAAGACCTGAACAATCACTTTGTCTTTCCCGAGCAAGGTAGCCAACATTTGTTGTACGTTTTTTTGAATATCATTTTTGAATTGATTGTTGATATCAAAATTCCGTGTCGCAATATTGGTATTGGCGATCTTCCCTTGGCCTTTGGAATATTCCAGCAGTTCTCCGTTCTGATCCGATATGGTGATGTTATCAACCGGCAATCCCTTGATACTGTGGGATACCAGATTATACATCGTATCAACTTTGGCCTGATCCAATTGATACCCAGGCTTAATATTTAAAACAACTGAAGCAGACGCTTTTTCTTTTTCCGTTCCTTTAGGTAAAAAAACGGTCTCTTCCGGTAAACTAATCAATACTTTGGAGCTGCTCACTGCACTATTGGAGTTAATAAGCTGTTGAAGCTCTCCTTGTACAGCATTCACATACTTTACATTAAACTCTTTGTCAGTAGTTCCAAACGTGCTGTTTTGATTAAAAACACCATATCCGATATTTCCGCTTTTGTTAATACCTTGGGATTCAACAGCCAATTTTACATTAGCCACCTCGCCACGCGCAACCCCAATGCTCTTCCCGTCTTCACTTAGCTGATAGGGAATTTTGGCACCATCCAAATAAGTTTTTATTGCAGCAGCATCAGTAGGCTGTAAATCGGTATAAGCCAATGCGTACTCTGTTTTCGAAAAATTATAACTAATAATTCCAATCGTTAGTAAAACCAGAACAACCGTTGATACAAAAGTGATTTTCTGTGTTCTACTAAATTGATTCCAGTATTGGGTTATCTTATTCCAAAACTGGGTTATATTCTCATTCACTCTTCCACCCCATCTGAAGACTCGAGCTAAGATTCAAAGTGCTTTTATACTTGCATCCTCATTACTTCCTGATATGCATCAATCACTTTGTTACGTAATTGTACCGTCAGCTCTAATCCAAGGGATGCCTTCTCCGAAGCGATTATTAACTGATGTACATCAGATATCTCGCCTTTGGCAAATTTATCATTTAACTGATCGACCTGCTGTTGTTGAGTATTAAGCTTGGTAATGGCATCCGATAAAAAGCTACCAAACTGATCAGTCACTTCCGAAGCACTCAAACCTTTTGGAGCAGATTGAGGCATAATGGCTTGCAATGATTGCAGACCTGTCTTTTCTATCATGGCGAAGTCCCCTTTCTATTAAAATAATGGTTATCTGCCAATTTCCAACGCTTTTGAAATCAATGATTTCGAAGCATTGAGAGCAGTAACGTTTGCCTCATAAGAACGGGAAGCAGAAATCATATCCACCATTTCCTTAAGCACGTCAACATTGGGCATCATTAAAAATCCGTTTTCGTCTGCGTCGGGATGCGTTGGGTTGTAAACTTGCTTAAAGGGAGAAGTATCCTCAATAATTTGCGTCACTTTGACTCCTTCTCCTGCGGCATTGGTTTGTGCGTTTTGGAGAGCTTGCTCAAACGAAGGTTTCTTGGGCTCAATAGTAACAAGCTTCCTTTGATAAGGGACCCATTTTCCGTTTACTAATTTAGCTCTCGTTGAATCAGCATTAGCGATGTTAGAAGATATTACATCCATGCGAAAACGTTGTGCCGTTAATGCAGAGGAACTAATATCAAACCCGTTAGTAAGCTTCATTGGTTACCCTCTCCCTTGTATTGCCGTTCTTGCCTTTTTAATTTCATTGCTCACTTGTTGAACCATAACATTATACCGCAGCTGGTTCTTTGCCATAAGAGACATTTCCGAATCAATATCGACGTTGTTTAAATTGTTATTGATCGTCGATTGCTTGTCTTTGACAATCTGTGCTTCTGCCCTAGCAGGTCGCCCGATGTGAAAATGTTTAGGGTCTGTTCGATACCCCTCAATAGAAGAAACATTCAATTCCTGCTGCAGCAGCTCTTCAAAACGAACCTCTGATTTTTTGAAATAGGGAGTGTCTGCATTCGCGACATTATCTGCTATGACACGCTGTCGTAAAGTTGCAGCATCCAAAGAACGTTCCATTTGATTGAATCCGGTTTTATTAAGAATGTCCATGTTTGTTCCTGCCTTTTTTCGGTAATGTTAAATTGTACTATTCAACAAGTCTTATACATATTCCTCCTTTTCTCGACATAATAATCGAAATAAAATATAACAATTTTCGTTGATAATCATAGTAAATGAGACCTATAACTATATTGATGATATTTGGGAATTATTACAATGAGAAAAAAGCCCTATATTTTAAATATAGGGCTTATAACCTGTAATTTAACTATAACTTTATACTTTGTAATCCTGTCATAAGCTGATCGTTAAGAACCCGAATATAGGTGCCTTTCATACCCAAAGATCTCGTCTCGATAACCCCTGCGCTTTCCAATTTTCTCATCGCATTAACAATCACCGATCGCGTAATTCCGACACGATCCGCTATTTTACTCGCGACGAGTAATCCCTCAGATCCTTCCAGTTGTTCAAAAATATGCTCAACTGCTTCCAGCTCACTGAACGATAAAGAACCGACAGCAACCTGCACAACCGCTTTACTACGAGTTTCTACTTCGATCTGCTCTGCTTTTTCATGCAGAATTTCCATAGCTACAACAGTGGATCCATATTCCGCTAATATGAGGTCATCATCGATAAAGGCGTTATTCCAACGAGTCAATATCAAGGTGCCTAATCTCTCACCGCCCCCGATAACGGGAACAATTGTAATAAAAATGCTTGCCGCGGAAGACTCTTCACCAAAAACGTGATATTCGCTATCCGAGCCCATATTAGACGACGTTTCGCTGATTTTGAGCAATATTTGGTTATATGGTTCCGGAAATCGGTTTTCGCTTTCAAGAGTTGAGGACATGTCTTCATCCTGAACAACCGTATTGAAGGCTCTGCCGAGAACTTTACCCTTACGACTAACTACATATATATTGGCGTGAAGAATGTCGCTCAGCACACTGGCCATATTCAAAAAACTGACCGGATTCCCCGCTTCTTTTTGCAGTAGTCTGTTCAAAGTTCGTGTTTTTTCTAATAAAGTCATGAAACTGCCTCCCAGTACGTCCAACGGTTATAATAAGTGTTTATAAAATGTATTGGCTTAAATCTCGATTTTGAACAATATCTGAAAGCTTCTCTCTTACATATTCAGGTGTAATGAGTATTTGTTCAAGTGTAATCTCTGGAGCTTCAAAGGACAAATCCTCCAGTAATTTTTCAAGTATCGTGTGTAAACGTCTGGCTCCGATGTTGTCTGTATTCTGATTAACCTCTGCGGCAATACGAGCAATTTCTTCAATCGCTGCATCTGAAAAATTAACATGGATGCCTTCAGTTTCCAAAAGTGCCGTATACTGCTTCGTTAAGGAATACTGCGGCTCCTTTAAAATGAGTATAAAGTCCTGCTCAGTTAAACTGCTTAATTCAACCCGAATTGGAAATCTTCCTTGAAGTTCAGGGATTAAATCGGATGGTTTAGCAATATGAAAAGCACCAGCGGCAATAAAGAGTATATAATCCGTTTGAACAGGACCATATTTGGTCATCACTGTGGACCCTTCTACGATAGGCAAAATATCTCTTTGCACACCTTCCCGTGAAACATCAGGACCGCTGCCGCGGCCGGAGCTGCAGATCTTATCGATTTCATCGATGAATATAATGCCAAGCTGTTCAACCCGAAGGATCGCTTCCTGAATGACCTCATCCATTTCCAGCAGCTTTTGGGCTTCTTCCTGAGTTAGCACTTTACGAGCTTCCTTGATGGTCAGCTTACGTTTTTTCATTTTTTTGGGCATTAAGGTCCCAAACATTTCCTGCATATTCATTCCAGACTGCTCGTTACCTTGACCCGATAACATATCCAGCATATTCGGTGCACTATCTTCCACTTCAATCTCAATCGTCTTATCCTCAAGCAGGCCTTTCAGCAATTGCTCCTTTAGCTCCTGCTTACGGGTGCTTAGATTCGGATCTTCTGCTTGATCCTGCGGCTCTGAGTTTCCTGAATTGCCAAACAGCATTTCCAAAGGATTACGCTGTGTTTTCTGCTTGTTCGAACCTGGAATTAAAATAGAAACGATCCGCTCATTAGCCAACTGTTCCGCTTTATCTTTTAATTTTTCGGTGCGTTCTGTTTTTACAATACGAATTGAGGTTTCGACCAAATCCCTAACCATAGCTTCCACATCTCGTCCAACATAGCCAACCTCTGTAAACTTCGTCGCTTCAACTTTAACAAAGGGAGCATTGACTAATTTGGCCAGACGCCTTGCGATCTCTGTTTTACCGACTCCTGTAGGACCTATCATTAAAATATTTTTAGGTACAATCTCATTCTTTATGGATTCATCCAGCAAGCTTCGACGGTAACGATTACGAAGAGCGACGGCAACCGATTTTTTGGCATTTTTTTGACCTATAATATATTGGTCTAACTTGGCGACCACCTCTCTAGGGGTCAAAGCTGTATGCTTCAAGAGAATACCTCCCTCATCCTATTCGATTTCTTCTACTATAATATTGTGATTGGTAAATACACAAATTTCAGCTGCCATGGTTAATGCCGCCTGCGCGATTTCCTTAGCACTCATATCAGGGGCATATCGATGAAGTGCACGTCCAGCCGCCAGTGCAAAAGAGCCGCCTGAACCAATCGCCAAAATACCGTCATCTGGCTCGATAATTTCGCCATTACCAGAAATCAAAAGGACATAGTTGGCGTCCATTACGATCATCATGGCTTCCAGCCTGCGCAGCACACGATCAGATCGCCATTCTTTGGCAAGCTCTACGGCAGCTCTTTGAAGATTGCCTTGATGCTCCTCAAGCTTGGCTTCGAACTTTTCAAATAAAGTAATCGCATCCGCAACACTTCCTGCAAAACCTGCTACCACTTTGCCACGGTACAGTCTTCTCACTTTTTTTGCTGAATTCTTCATAACCATGCTGTTACCGAAAGTTACTTGTCCATCGCCGGCAATCGCACCTTTTCCTTGATGCTTAATAGCAAAAATCGTTGTTGCATGAAAGGTTTGCTCCATTCAAAACCTACCTCCAAAAAGTAATCTGTAAAACCGGATCATACAATAGAAAAACCTCGATCGAGTCGCACAAATCAGGCAGCCGCGATAAGAGGTTCACTGTATTCAAAATATTATCTTATTATTTAAGCCCGAAACTTATATTATCATAGTAATGCTTTTGGTTTCAAGTTAAATTGTATTCGTTTTGTGAAAAATTCTGAATTTTCTCAATTGCACGCTGCGCGATTTTTTCGTTTTTCAACTTTTTGCTTTTAAATCTTTCTCCCAAAGGAGGTAAAAGCCCGAAGTTAGCATTCATCGGTTGAAAATGATTGAAATCGGCAGTCGTAATATAATTCGCCATGCTGCCCAATGTGGTATCAGCCGGTAATGTTATACACTCTTTACCTTTTGCAAAACGTCCCGCATTTATACCCGCTATTAATCCGGAAGCAGCCGATTCCACATAGCCTTCAACACCCGTCATTTGGCCCGCAAAAAACAAATTATCTCTTTTTACGAACTGATAGGTTGGCTTCAGCAGCTTAGGGGAGTTAATAAATGTATTGCGATGCATAACACCATAACGAACAAATTCGGCATTTTCCAAACCAGGTATTAATGAAAACACCCGTTTTTGCTCTCCCCATTTCAAATGAGTTTGAAAGCCTACCATATTATATAAGGTTCCTGCAGCGTTATCTTGACGCAATTGAACGACAGCGTATGGAAGTTCATTCGTATGCGGGTTGATTAATCCCACAGGCTTCATAGGGCCAAATAATGCCGTTTG
This sequence comes from Paenibacillus sp. 1_12, assembly GCF_900114475.1. GTDB lineage: Bacteria > Bacillota > Bacilli > Paenibacillales > NBRC-103111 > Paenibacillus_S. The sequence continues at coordinate 193,604 of NZ_FOTE01000006.1, forward strand.
CTTACCTCTTTGCGACATAACCTCAATCGGCATACAGCCTTCAAAATAAATTTCTTTCTCAAAATCTTTAATTGGCGCCACTTCAGCTGATATAAGGGCATCATGAAAAACATTGAACTCCTCTTCAGTCATCGGACAGTTCAGATAAGCAGCTTCTCCTTTATCATAACGGGATGCCAGATACACCTTGCTCATATCAATGGAATCCTTCTCAATGATTGGAGCAGCAGCATCATAAAAATACAAATACTCTTCTCCCATAAGCTGCTGAAGATGTGCAGAAAGCGCCGGTGAGGTTAGAGGGCCTGTTGCTACTACAGTAATTCCCTCAGGAAGCGATTCCAGTTCCTCATTCCGCACCTCAATTAACGGATGATTCCGCAGCATGGAAGTCACTTCACCTGAAAACCCATCACGATCCACAGCCAACGCTCCGCCTGCAGGTACTGCATGCTTATCGGCACAACGAAGAATCAACGAATTGAGGTGGCGCATTTCTTCCTTTAATACACCTACGGCATTGGCAAGTCCATTCGCACGAAGCGAATTGCTGCAAACTAATTCAGCAAACTGATCTGAGATATGCGCAGGGGTTTTCTTTACAGGACGCATTTCATATAGAATAACAGGGACACCTTGATTAGCAATTTGCCATGCGGCTTCACTGCCAGCCAAGCCAGCCCCGATTACGGTTACACTTGGTAGTTCTGACACAATAATATCCTCCTAAACTTATCCACGGAAAATGAATTCACAAGCTTCAACTTTATTATACATTCATAGAATTGGCGAGTATTTACTCATTTTCCTGAACTTCTTCTTTAAAATCACATTGAACACATTGATGGAATACTCCGTTTTTGTTTCTTTTTTCGATCAGCATTGAGCCACATTTCGGGCATGGCTGCTCTACGGGCTTATCCCAGGACACGAACTCACAGGCAGGATATTGATCACAGCCATAAAAGACTCGACCTTTTTTGCTGCGTCGTTCAATAATATGACCCACCTTACAGGTCGGACAGATCACGCCAATGTCCTTCACGATCGGTTTCGTATTGCGACAATCTGGAAAACCCGAGCAAGCCAGAAACTTACCGAAGCGTCCCATTTTATATACGAGATGAAGTCCGCATTTTTCACAAATTTCGTCTGATACCTCATCCTTAATTTCAATCTTTTCCATTTCTTCTTCGGCAAATTCAAGCCTTTTTTCGAATGATTGATAAAAGTCACCAAGTACCTTAACCCAGTTCTCGGTTCCACCCTCAACATTATCAAGCTCACCTTCCATGTGAGCAGTAAATTCGACATCCAGGATCTCCGGAAAATACTCGATCATTTGTTGGATGACCAGCTCACCAAGCTCGGTAGGAACAAACTTTTTTTCATCAATCGCCACATAGCCGCGCTTCTGAATCGTTTCCAGTGTCGGTGCATAGGTACTCGGACGACCGATTCCCATCTCTTCAAGCGCCTTTACCAAACGTGCTTCGGTGTACCGTGGTGGCGGTTGAGTAAAGTGCTGCTTAGGCTCAAGCTGATTATTCTTCAGTTTGTCTCCCTTTTTTAACGGGGGAAGCAGCTTGTCTTCTTCTGTCGTACCATCATCGTTTCCTTCCACATATACCTTCATGAAACCAGCAAATTTCATTTTGGACCCTGCAGCACGAAACACAGCATCTCCTGCCGCAATATCCACAGTCATTGTATCTAGAACAGCAGAAGCCATTTGACTTGCTACAAAACGTTCCCAAACAAGCTTATATAAACGATGCTGATCACGACTCAAGTGCTCTTTCATTTGATCAGGCTCACGTAAAATGGAGCTGGGACGTATCGCTTCATGGGCATCCTGGGCATTGGCTGCTTTTTTGATATATATACGGGGTGTTTCCGGATAAAATGCTTCCCCATATTTGTTCACGATGAAATCTTTAGCTTCTTCTTGAGCAATAGGAGAAACTCTAGTTGAATCCGTACGCATATAAGTAATTAAACCTACAGTGCCTTCGCTTCCGAGTTCAATGCCTTCATATAATTGTTGAGCTACTGACATCGTTTTCGATGCACGGAAATTCAGTTTGCGAGCTGCTTCCTGCTGCAAGGAGCTTGTGATAAAAGGAGCCGAGGGGTTACGCAAGCGTTCTTTTTCTTTAACCTCTTGAATCACATATTTGGCTTTTTCCAGGCCGCTTAGGATTTCATTCACTTCTTGCTCGCTATTCAGTTCTTTCTTTTCACCATGTATACTATGGAACTTTGCCTCAAACTCACTCGTTCCGGCTAGCAGCTTTGCCGTGATAGACCAATATTCTTCAGGAACAAAAGCCTTCACTTCATTCTCACGATCATAAATAAGCTTTACGGCTACAGATTGAACCCGTCCAGCAGACAAGCCTTTTTTAACTTTTTTCCAGAGCAGCGGACTGATTTTGTAACCGACAAGACGGTCCAGAATACGTCTGGCTTGTTGAGCATTAACGAGATCCAGATCGATTTTACGAGGTGTTTTAAAAGCATCCTTGACCGCTTGCTTCGTGATTTCATTAAATACGACACGGCATTCCTCTGCTTCATCCAGTTCCAGATAATGGGCTAGATGCCATGCAATCGCTTCACCTTCACGATCCGGGTCAGCCGCCAGGTAAACTCTTTTCACCTTTTTTCGAGCATCTTTAAGTTCTTTAAGAATGGAGCCTTTTCCGCGGATCGTAATGTATTTAGGTTCAAAATTATTATTTATTTCAACACCAATTTGGCTTTTCGGAAGATCACGTATATGGCCCATTGATGCTTTTACAATAAACTTGCTGCCTAAGTACTTGCCGATTGTTTTTGCTTTTGCGGGTGACTCCACAATGACTAAAGAATCTGCCATAAGCGTCCTTCCCCCCTCAATTTTGATATATATAGCTAACAAATAGCGTATAGAGAACCAGGTAATTGTTCCACGCGCTTAGTCATTAGTAAATTTAACAGAACTGCGTGCAAATGTCCAAAGGTAAATTGACTGCCTATTAGCAGTTCATCAATACTTAAGGGCCGATGCTGCAGAAGCTCAGCTATGATTTGCTCATCAGCTGTCAGCTTTTGTTGTTGTATTTGTATATGCTTACTATGTCTCGCTGGGTCTGATGTTATCCGAAGACGGTATTCTTCCAATATATCCTCAACACAGCTAACGAGCTTAGCGCCTTGCTTAATAAGTGCAAGCGTTCCTTGACTTTTGGGTGAAGACACGGGGCCAGGAATCGCAAACACATCACGTGATTCATCCAATGCCTGGTCTGCTGTGATGAGTGAACCGCTTTGAAGTGCGGCTTCAACAACAACAACACCAAAACTCAAGCCTGCTATGATCCGATTTCGTTGAGGGAACATACCTGGATGTGACTTGGTGCCCAAGGGATACTCGCTAACCAGCATGCCCTGCTCAGCTATAGTCCAATAAAGCCCCTTGTTTTCAGGCGGGTATATGTGATCGATACCGCATCCCAATACTGCGAGGGTAGAGCCTTTCTGGCGAAGTGCACCAATATGAGCTGAACTGTCAATCCCTCTGGCCAATCCACTGATTACGCACACATTTGCAGAAGACAGCTCTTCTGAAAACTGTTCTGCGATTTTACGGCCATAGGCAGTCGGATTTCGTGTTCCTACTATTGAAATACAAGTCGAATCGAACAGTTCTATTCGTCCTCGAGTATAGAGAACCCAAGGCGGCTGGCTCGTCTGCTTCAATAAATGGGGGTAGCTTGGATCGAATAGGGTAACGATCTCAATCTGTCTGGCACGATATTTCTCCAGCACCTGTTCCACCCTCTCGGTTGTTGCTTCCTTAAAAGCTTTAACAACCGCATTTGCTCTTGCCTCTGTAAGTCCTAATTGCTGCCAATCGGCAGGCGTTAGTTGCACGGCTTCGATCAATTCTGGAAAACAACTTACGATCCGTAAAATGGTTTTCCAGCCGATCGCATCGGTTTGATGAAGCATGATGAGCAGGGTTCGATTGTCCATAGTATATATCACTCCTCCATTGAGAACAACTTTTGGTCTATATTTGTATACAAAAAAGCCTTCTATTCCAGTTAAGGAGTAGAAGGCTTCTTGCCTATCAATCGTTATTTATTTAGTAATACATTTTTCTAAAAGTCCTTTTTCCTCTAAAACACTTACCAAAGTAGATCCCATTTCAGAAGGTGTTGGGGCTACTTTAAGTCCGCAGCGCTCCATGGTTGCTACTTTTTCAGCTGCCGTACCTTTACCACCGGAAATGATTGCGCCTGCATGGCCCATTCTTTTTCCTGGAGGAGCTGTTTGACCACCGATAAAGCCTACTACCGGTTTAGTCATATTAGCCGCAATCCATTCTGCTGCTTCTTCTTCAGCTGTTCCACCGATTTCACCAATCATGATAACGGCATAAGTATCTGGATCATCATTGAACAATTGTAAAATATCAATGAACTCGGAGCCTTTAACAGGGTCTCCACCGATACCGACAGCTGACGATTGACCAATGCCGCGAGTTGTCAATTGGTGAACGGCTTCATAAGTCAAAGTTCCACTACGGGAAACTACGCCTACATGACCTGGTGTGTGGATATATCCTGGCATGATTCCAATTTTGCATTCGCCTGGTGTAATCACACCTGGGCAGTTAGGACCGATTAAACGAGTTTTCTTGCCTTCCAGATAGCGCGCTACTTTTACCATATCCAGTACCGGAATACCTTCTGTGATACAAATAACCAATTCCAACTCAGCATCGATTGCTTCCAAAATAGCATCTGCTGCAAATGCAGGAGGCACATAAATAACGGAAACTGTAGCGCCAGTTGCTTGCTTAGCTTCGGCTACTGTATTGAATACTGGAAGGGATGCAGTAGAGCCATCCTCTAATTCAATATCAATCTTCGTTCCGCCTTTACCCGGTGTTACACCGCCAACCATTTGTGTTCCGTAATCAAGACCACCTTTAGTGTGGAACATACCTACGGAGCCAGTGATCCCTTGAGTGATAACTTTTGTATCCTTATTTACTAAAATACTCATTTGGTATAGGTCACATCCCTTGAATTGATTAATTAATTATGATTTAGGAAACCAGAGCCACGATTTTTTGAGCGCCATCAGCCATCGAGTCAGCTGTTACGATATTCAAACCGGATTCATTCAAAATTTTCTTACCAAGCTCTACATTAGTACCTTCCAAACGAACGACAAGCGGACGCGTCAAGCCTAATTGCTTCGCAGCTTCAACGACACCGTTAGCGATAATATCACATTTCATAATGCCACCAAAGATATTAACAAAAATACCCTTGACCGCTTCGTCAGAAAGGATGATTTTGAACGCTTCTGTAACCTTCTCCGTTGTAGCACCGCCCCCTACGTCTAGGAAGTTGGCCGGATTCCCGCCATAATATTTAATAATATCCATTGTTGCCATGGCAAGACCTGCACCATTGACCATACAACCGATGTTTCCTTCAAGCGCAATATAGCTCAAATCAAATTTGGAAGCCTGAATTTCTTTCTCGTCCTCTTCTTCAAGGTCACGAAGCTCCAAAATGTCTTTATGACGATACAAAGCATTGGAATCAAAATTCAGCTTGGCATCAAGTGCCATCACTTCTCCGCTACCTGTTACAACCAACGGATTGATTTCTGCAATGGAACAATCCTTTTCAACAAACGCTGTGTACAAGGCTACCATGAACTTGACGGCTTTGTTCACCAATTCAGTCGGGATCTTGATTGCATAAGCAAGCTTACGTGCCTGGAATGCTTGTAATCCGATAGCTGGATCAATTACTTCTTTGAAGATTTTTTCTGGTGAATGCTCAGCTACTTCTTCGATTTCTGTGCCGCCTTCTTCAGACGCCATCATAACTACACGTCCGGTTTCGCGGTCAACCACGACTCCGATGTAGTATTCTTTTTTAATGTCACAGCCTTCTTCGATTAAGAGGCGTTTAACTTCTTTACCCTCAGGACCTGTCTGATGAGTGACTAGAACTTTGCCTAGGATTTGTTCGGCATATGTACGAACCTCGTCCAGGCCTTTGGCTACTTTAACTCCGCCAGCTTTACCGCGTCCGCCTGCATGAATCTGTGCCTTAACAACAACAACCGGAGTTCCGAGTTGTTTTGCAGCTTCAACTGCTTCTTCCACTGTGAAAGCAACCTTCCCATTAGGGACGGCAACTCCGTATTGCTTCAGCAACTGTTTGCCTTGATACTCATGGATATTCATTTAGCAAAATCCTCCTATCAGTAATAGCTTGCTAATTTCTATATAAGCAAGAACTGCAGCGAATGTGCAAGCTCCTCATCAAACGAAGGAAATATTCGCTGTGATGCATACAAAATCCTGCTGAGCGCAGATAACTCAACAAAACCTTAACCATTGTACCATTAATTTTCGATAGTTTCCTTCTTTTTTCACGGAAAGCTGTCATTTTTCAATTAAACTTTTTTATGGTACTGAAAAAAATCCCGTATTATATCATTCCCGAGGAAATAATAAAGCATGTAATCATCTATAATTCAATTGCCTTCAAACTGATTTATGGTACAATAAGGAAAAATCATATGGACGATGAGGAAGCACCTTTTGCCCGAATGGAACGATGATAAGGGAAGGTGTTTTTTGTGTACGGAAAAGTGATGAGTGCCTGCCTGCATGGAGTTGAAGGAAAGCTCGTTGAGGTCGAGGTGGATCTAAGCAATGGTTTGCCGCAAATGAATATCGTTGGCCTCCCTGACAGCGCGGTTAAGGAGTCGATAGAACGTGTAAGAGCTGCTATCAAAAATTGCGGATATACGTTTCCTCTGCAGCGTATCACGATTAATCTTGCTCCCGCTGATGTGCGCAAGGAAGGCTCGGCATTCGATTTGGCAATCGCTATGGGCATTTTAAATACAAGCGGCCAGTTGGAACTGGAGTTCCCTGAGCAAATCCTCATTTTGGGTGAATTGGCCTTGGACGGAACTGTGCGAGCAATCCCTGGTGTATTGTCCATGATCGTCTCCGCCAGAGAACAAGGCATAAGCCGCATATTGATACCTAAGCTTAATGTTCAGGAAGCTGCATTAATCCCGGATGTTGAGATTGGTAGTCTTTCTCATATGAATGAGCTTCAAACAGGGATCACTGAACTATTTAACCCCACTAAATATTTACCATCTAAATCACAACCATCGAACTTCAGCATTCCTGCTTCTAATGATGATTTTTCGGATGTTCACGGTCAAATGCAAGCGAAAAGAGCTCTTATGATTTGTGCAGCAGGGATGCATAACATTCTGCTTCTTGGGCCCCCAGGCACAGGCAAAACGATGCTTGTCAAAAGACTGCCCTCGATTCTTCCTTCCATGTCCGACCAGGAAGCTCTCGAGGTGACAAAAATTTATAGCGCATCCGGTAAGTTTGCAGACCGCAGCAGTTTGATACGAGAGCGACCATTTCGAATGCCGCACCATTCTGTTTCTGCTGCCGGTCTGGTTGGTGGGGGTTCTGTTCCTAAACCAGGCGAAATCAGCTTGGCTCATCGCGGCGTATTATTTTTGGATGAGCTGCCTGAGTTTTCACGTAATGTTCTGGAGGTACTGCGACAGCCACTGGAAGAACGGCATGTTACGATAGGAAGGGCACGCGCCTCGTACCGTTTCCCGGCAAATTTTATTTTCGCAGCATCAATGAACCCTTGTCCGTGCGGGTATTGGGGTGCTGAAACGGCTGCTCATGCTTGCACCTGCAGTACACTCAAGATTGAGCATTATCGTTCCAAAATATCAGGCCCCCTGCTGGATCGAATCGATTTGCAGATTGAAGTGCCTCGTATTGAGTATGGTCAGATTGTTGAAAAAACAGCACAGCTCTCTTCTAAAGAAATAAAAGCTCATGTCGACCGAGCTCGCCATATTCAACTTAAGAGGTATCAGCATTCTTCCATCACATTCAATAGTGAGCTGTCCGGTACTTTGTTGAAAGCTCACTGCCAGTTGAGTATGGAGGCCGAGCAGCTGCTCCAAAAATCGTTCGAAGTGCTTGGCCTAAGTGTGCGGGCCTATGATCGGATTCTCAAAATTGCACGCACGATAGCTGATCTGGATGGTAGTCAACAGTTAGCTATTCCTCATTTGGCTGAAGCTCTGCAGTATCGTTGTCTGGATAAAAAAACACAATCACCGAGCCACATTCGCTAGTTAATGATATAGGCAATCTTTCCTGATTGAAGGACGAATTAACCATAATTCGTCTTTTTTTGTTACAATAATTCAAATCTTCATACTAAATACCTAAATTTTTATTCAAATTACGACATAATTCAACAAAATATAGTATAATAGCATCACCTGATAATATTGGAGTGATCTTGTATGATGCTGGGATTGTGGAATGCTCTAGGATTTATTTTTCTTGCCTCCACTGTATATTTGTCTCTAAAATTTGTTTTTGGAAAGGATACTCGACGTGAGTAAATTTGCTTATACAGAACTACGCAAGGTCAGTACAGAAGATGAACGATTAAGATTGGTCATGGATGAAATTAATAGGATTATGGAAACCAAAAAACACCGAACATTTATTCAACGAATATTAAACAAAAAGCCGAAAACCCAACCTAAAGGATGGCGTTAATCGGCTATTTTTCTCATATACACTCATTGCTCATTTAAAAAGCATTGACCAGATGATTCAAAGAAACTTGAGTACCTGTCTTTGTTGTTATGATACTAATGACGTCAAATCGAAGCTGAAGATGCTGCTTTTGATAACGATGCACGTAAAACTGGGCGGTTTCCATCACCTGCTGCTGCTTTTTGGCATTAACCGATTCTTGTGGTGTCCCAAATAATGGGCTGCCGCTGCGTGTTCGCACTTCCACAAATACTAGGCAGCTATCTTCCATCACAATCAGATCGATTTCACCGGTTCGACAGCGCCAGTTTTTTTCAATGAGTTCATAATGCTGTTCCTCCAGATAAGTCCAAGCCAACTCTTCCCCAAGAGCACCCAGTTGTTTACGTGTCAGCTGCTTATTCATAAGATTTAACCTGTATTTGCTTGGCCCGCCCATCAGATCGATACACAAAGCTTAATATTTCCGCAACCAGTTTATAGAGCTCTGGGGGAATTTCCTGATCTAATTCCAGTTTGGATAGAACCTCTACGAGCGAAGAATCCTCCTGAATAGGCACTCCGTTTTCTTTCGCTTTTCTCATGATAGCTTCTGCCATATGCCCTTTGCCTTTGGCTACAAGCACTGGAGCACTTTTCTCTCCAGGCGCATATTTTAGAGCTATTGCTTTTTTTAATGGATTGGGATTTTGAGGCTTCATACGCGTACATCCATTCCTTTGTATGGCTTCTTGCCATATATCGACTTTAACTGGTTTGACAGATTGGAATCGGTCATGGAGCTGCCGGCAGCTTTATCTTCCGCAGGTTGACCCTTTTCAGGATAGGCACTGCATTTCAGAGAAATAAATTGATAACCAATTTTCGTTAACCCCTCTGCTATTTCCTCACGATAAGATTCCAATAATGGTTGTATAAATGGCTGATCATTTAATACACGCAGACTGACAATCCGATCTACCACCTGAACATCGATCATCGTATCTCCTAATGCCTTCATGCGCAAATCAAATACAAGTCGGCAATTATTCGCATCAATTTCACCACGCGCACCTTTTCGGGATTGAATGTGAATAGCTGCGGTTTGTTCCCCATTGGCATTGATAATTGGAATGAACATCGTAATGTTTGAAAAAGCTGAGGTTCGATCCGTATTCAGCAGCAATTGCTGGCCTGTTATCTGTTGGATCGCTTGCTGTGCTGTCTCTTTCAAAGCTGCAGGAGTATCGTCTGATTGCACAAGCATAAGAAGCGCGCTTTTTAGCGTATCTACTGATTTTAATGGATCCTGCTGAGCACCGGCGGGTGCTTGTAAATCTGAGCTTCGATCCGTTATGCTTGCAGCAGTCAACAGTTGACCATCAAGACCGTTTTTATCCGGTAGTTTAAATATCGCATGCTCATGCTCCACCCCAACCGCCTTAATCAGCTTGGAAATCCAATGTTCACCCGTATCCGTCGGAATTTCCGATGGAAGAATTGCAGCTTCTCTTCCCACTGCCGATTGCGGCTGATTCGAACGAACAACGGATTCCCTCATCTGCTGGGAATTCGTTTGCTCAGGATTCGAGTTAACTTCGCTGTCTGTCGCGGCGGAGGCGGTTCCACTGTTATTAGCCGTCGATTGCGATTGGGTAGTCCCTCCAACTAGACGCGCATTTTCCGTTGACAAGTTTGCACCGGATTCAACTCGGGATGACAAATTAGTCTGAGTCAGAGAAAGTGTGTCAGCTGATTTTACAGTAAGCGTCGAAGCTTGCTCTACATTTGGCGAACCCGCTTTTGCTTGAACGGTTGTTGTATTGGGACCCTCATCTGCCGCCTTATTTAGCGCAGGGTTAGGCTTGGTTAATTGTAATGTAGAATCCGCTTGAGATGAAGCTGTTTTTGCACTTGCCGAGCTTCCTTCACCTGCATGTAAAGCTGGCCCTGCCTGATTCGAGCTCACAGCCGCACCAGATTCGCTTTTACCGGGTAATATAGCACCTTGCCCACTACTTGACTCCGTAGTATTTGAAGCCGCTACAGACGGTTGTGATCCATTCTGCTGACGACCAGCCTCTTTGGTTACGGTCAGCAGATTCTCAACCTCCGTATCTGAAAGCTGTGATGCTATATTGGGTATAAGTTCACCGGATGCCTCCTTTACGACTGCAACCACACTTTTGAACGTTTCTATTGCTGATTTCGCTGAAGTCGACAAGGTTTGATTATCGGATAAAAGCTTGGTCATTTGGTCATCTAATTGCTGCAGGGTCTCATGAAAAGCAGGACCTGTCATTGCCTGTTTGACTGCGGTGACGGTTTCCCCAGTAAGTGGAATTCCTTTTTGAAACGCAACCACAGCTGAAGGAATCCAGTCTTCTTGGGAAACCGTATTAGGAAGCTGCGATTGAAGTTGGGAAAAAGCCTGTACAATTTCCTTGGAAAGTGGCACTCCCGATTGATGAAGAGTTTGGATCAGTTGACGGTTTGCCGCACTATCCGGCAGACCGACATTTTTAAGTACCTCTGCTAATGAACCATCAGCAATTTGCACACCAGATGCGCCTAGTGGTTTTAAAACCATTTGTCCTGAACTGTTCTCAGGCTGAACCTGAAGCAGGGTTACCTCTCCTTGCTTTAAAGGAGTTTCCAGCTTGGCACGTACTTGCACACCACCAATGTTGATGATAGCATCTGATTCGGAAATAAGCTGCAGGACCATTCCTTTAACGACTTCTCCCACCTTGAGTTCTAATACTTTAGGTTCGGAAGCTTGCATGTCGTTCAGTACACTTCTGATTAATCCGCTGATATTCAAGTGTGGGCACCTCCTCATAGGAATTAATCAAGCTATGTATATATATCGGCATATGGCCATCCACATTTCACTACAAGGTTCCTTTAAAACAATTCCAGCTGCCGTGATTCCGCCATTATATTTTTCAGAAACGTTTTTCGATGCATCGTTGTCGAGCCAAGCTCCAACAGCTTTTCCCGATGCAGCTTTGTGGCATAACCTTTATGAACCGCGATTCCATATTCAGGATAGGTTTTATCCCATTCCAAACACATTCGGTCACGCGTGACCTTAGCAATAATCGAAGCGGCTGCAATCGATTGACTAACTGCATCACCGTGGATGATAGGCTCCTGTGCCAATTCTATATCTACTTGTTCTGCATCAATCAACAAATAATCAGGTATGGGGTCAAGACCTTCTACTGCAAGCTTCATAGCTAGACGTGAAGCTTGTTTTATATTAATTTGCTCAATCATCCTTACATCAACAATGCCAATACTGATCGCTATTGCTTCCTGCTGAATAAGTTCATACTGCTGCTCACGTTTTTTGGCTGAGAGCTTCTTCGAATCATTCACATCCTCTAAAATAAGACCCTGCGGCAATATAACAGCTGCTGCCACTACATCGCCGAACAAACAGCCTCTACCCACTTCATCAACACCGGCAATATATTGAAAACCTTGATCCCATAATGACCGCTCATACTCCAGCATAACTTATATCGCTTCCTCTCCTGCGGACGTGCTTGTATGGCTTATTATACTCGAAACATGCGATGACGGAAACGAAAAAAAGCCACCCAGAAGAGAGTGACTTCTTATTAGCGTGCTTCAGGCTGCTTAATATCGCTTGGAGATTCAAGACTGATTCGGCCCATCTTGCCAGCACGCAGCTCACGTAATATGGTAGCTGAAGCTTTCTCAAGATCTACACGTCCACCGCTTATTAAAGCACCACGTTTACGTCCAATCGCTTCCATAACCTCAACCATCGCATCCGTGTTCTGAGGATCGTCTGGCAGCTTCTCGATGCTAAACCGCTCCTGCAGGGAAGCTCCGTAATGGGTAGTTAAATACCTTACCACGTATAAGGCAATATCTGCAATATTGAGAATCTCTTCTTTAATAGCCCCCGTTGCTGCAAGCCGCATACCAACCATTTGATCCTCAAATTTGGGCCATAAAATTCCAGGCGTGTCCAGCAATTCCATCTCCGAGCCAACCTTGATCCATTGCTGACCTTTGGTCACTCCAGGACGATCGCCGGTTGCTGCAATTTTTTTTCCAGCCAAACGATTAGTCAATGTTGATTTACCTACGTTAGGAATACCTACAATCAAAGCTCGAACTGGACGCGGATTCATTCCTTTTCGAATCTGTGTCGCTATCTTATCACCAAACAGCTCTTTACAGCGATTCATTATGTCTTTCATTTGATTACCATTTGCCGAATCTACAGGTAAGGCCTGAAGTCCTCTTTCAGCAAAATAAGCTACCCACTCGGCAGTCACTGCAGGGTCGGCCAAATCATGCTTGTTCAACAGCACCAACCGCGGTTTGTTTTGCAATATTTCATCAATCATCGGGTTTCTGCTGGACATTGGAATACGTGCGTCCAACAGTTCAATCACGACATCAATCAGCTTCAGCTTCTCCTGAATCTGACGCCTTGCTCTTGTCATGTGACCTGGAAACCATTGAATCGTCATACGGTCACCTCAGCTTCTATTCCAAACCTGTTATTCTTATTTAAAATGAACCAAACTGATTTTATTAAACGGCCAGAAAATCAAGTCAGCCCTTCCTACCACTTTCTCATATTCAATTGATCCGATATCGCGGCTGTCCGCACTGTTGGAGCGGTTGTCTCCCATTACAAAGATAGTCCCATCAGGAACCTTCTTCTCGGGATAGTTCCTAGTATTATAGGGTACTCCTTTTTTGGCGGCGTCCTCCAAAGCTTGTTTCAAATAAGGCTCATCCAGCACCTGATTGTTTACATAAACCTTGTCGCCTTCGACTTTAACGGTCTCTCCTGGAAGAGCAATGACTCGTTTTATGTAATCCTTATCTTTGGTTGCATGGAACACAATGACCTCTCCACGCTCCGGCTTCCGCATTGAATAAATAATTTTATTCACGATCAAACGTTCGCTTGTATAAAAATTCGGCTCCATGGACGGCCCTTCCACAATAAAAGGAGCAAAAATCAACCAGCGAATAATAAAGACGAGAGCAGCTGCTATAATAAGCGCTTTAGCCCATTCCCAAGCTTCCTTTTTGAGTGGACTTGATTTTTCCACGGTATTTTCCTGCTCCATCTCAGACCTGCCCTTCCCGATACTTCGTTTCTGTAAAAAACGAAAAGGAGCTTGGTAAACAAGCCCCCGTTTGTTCTCTTCTTATCGAATCTCTTGAATTCTAGCCGCTTTACCACGAAGACCACGCAAGTAGTACAGCTTCGCACGACGAACTTTACCGCGACGAGCCACTTCTAGCTTATCAATCTTCGGGGAATTAAGAGGGAACGTTCTTTCAACGCCTACACCGTAAGAAATCTTTCTTACAGTGAAAGTTTCGCTGATTCCACCACCATGGCGTTTAATAACAACACCTTCAAATAGCTGAATACGCTCGCGAGTACCCTCAATAACTTTAACGTGAATCTTCACTGTATCGCCTGGACGAAACTTAGGCAGATCTTGGCGAATTTGATCCTTGGTAATCTCTTGAATTAAATTACTCATAATTTACTTCCTCCTTCCACACAGGTGTTCATTCCGCCTCTGAAGTCGATTCTTGGGTAGTTGTGCGTAGAGGACCACCTTAATCGGGCAATATTGCCACAACGTTATACATAATATCATACTTAATAATGGAATACAACCTTTTTAGAAGAACTTATCCATAGAAAACGGCTAGCTTCTATAGACTTGTGTCAGGTTGATTTTTCTGCAGCTCCAGCTCTGCTAACCAACGTTTCTCCTTGGGGGTAAGAGGAAAGTTCGCCAGTAGCTCCGGACGTTTGGACCAGGTTCGCAATATCGCTTGCTCCCTGCGCCACTGTTCGATATTTGCATGATGTCCTGAAATCAGAATCTCAGGCACCTGCCAATCTCGAAACTGCACAGGCCGCGTATAATGCGGATATTCGAGCAGTCCCGTACTAAAAGAATCAGTAATGGCTGATGTTTCGTTACCCAGCACACCTGGCAGCAGACGCACGACGCTGTCAATTACAGCCATCGCAGGCAGCTCTCCACCGGTTAACACATAATCCCCAATGGACAGCTCATCAGTTACCAAAAACTCCCGTATACGCTCATCGTAGCCTTCGTAGTGCCCGCATATGAAAATCAGATGCTCTTCTTGAGCCAATTCCTCTGCCTTTCGCTGGGAGAACGGCTCACCTTGTGGACACATAAGGATAATACGGGGTTTGGGCGCTTCAGTCTTAGCAGGATCCCATAAAGACTCTACAGCAGAGAAGATCGGCTCTGCCTTTAGTACCATGCCGCCACCGCCACCGTAAGGATAATCATCAACCGTATTATGCTTATTATTGGCAAAATCACGAAAATTAACCGTATTCAACTCAACGATTCCTTTATCACGAGCCTTGCCTAATATACTGGCTGAAAATACACCTTCGAACATTGGTGGAAATAAGGTAAGTACATCTATTTTCATCAATCCAGCAAGCCTTCCAGAACATGAACCTTGACCAGCTTGTTATCAACATCTACCTCAAGTACCACATCATCAATATAAGGAAGCAATACAGGCTTACCGGATGGCCGATCCACCACCCATACATCGTTCGCCCCTGGTGATAGTATCTCACTGATGGTTCCGAGTTCTTCGCCTTCATCTGTCACCACACGACAGCCAACAATCTGGTGATAATAAAACTCATCATCCGGCAGCTCGGACATATACTTCTCTTCCACTTTCAGCAGCCAGCCCTTATATTTCTCAACATCATTGATGTGTTGAAACCCTTTAAACTTAACGATAAACACTTTTTTGTGCTCACGTGCTGTTTCAATCGTGACTGGAATCCGTACATTCGTCTTGGGGTCAACAAATACCAATTGACTTCCTTTGGCAAAGCGTTCATCTGCAAAATCCGTTTCCGGAAAAACTCTCAAGTCCCCCAGTAAACCGTGTGTATTGACGATTCTACCGATAGTGTACAATTTATCGCTCATAGTCCCCTCCGAAAATGACACATATATGAAAAACATTTGATCGAGGCTTACTCGACGACGATACATTCGTGTTTTAAATGATGCTTTTCTTGAAATATCAGAATGGTTCAGCTCCGCTGAAAACTTATCCATTCTGATATTATAAGAAAAAGAGTTAGGATTTCTCCTAACCCTCATGGTATCCATTAAGAAACAATTTCAACCGAAACTCGTTTACTTGTTTTAACTGCAGCCGAAGTCACTACGGTTCGAAGCGCCTTGGCAATACGTCCCTGCTTACCGATCACTTTCCCAACATCATCAGGATGCACAGATAGCTCATACGTAATGCTTCGCTCATCCTCTACCGCATTGACCATAACATCATTGGGATGATCAACCAACGCCTTAGCGATAACGGTTATTAGATCCTGCATAACACCCTCCGAATCGGCAGATTACTTCTGCAGTTTGGACTCGTGAAACTTTTTCATAATGCCAGCTTGACTGAAAAGACTGCGGACAGTATCAGAAGCTTGTGCACCGGTTTGAAGCCATTTCAACGCTTTTTCTTCATCAATGCTTACAGTTGCCGGTTTAGTAATCGGGTTGTAAGTACCAATTTCTTCGATAAAGCGACCATCACGCGGAGAACGGGAATCCGAAACTACGAGACGGTAAAAAGGAGCTTTATGAGCACCAATACGTTTTAGACGAATACGTGTTGCCATTTAAAAATCACCTCCTACATAGAATAAACAAGCTGCAAAACAATTACAGTTAGCCAAACGGGAACTTCATCCCTTTGCCCATCTTACCTTTTAAGCCTTTAAGCCCTTTGGGACCCTTAGGACCCATCATGCTGGAAAATTGCTTCATCATCTTACGCATATCATCAAATTGCTTAATGAAACGGTTAACATCCTGCACCGAATTTCCGCTTCCGGCTGCCAACCGTTTCCGTCTGCTTGGAGTAAGCATATCCGGATTTTGGCGCTCCTGCTTGGTCATTGATTTCACGATGGCAGCGACACGGGCCATTTGCTTATCATCAACCTTGATATCCTTGATGCCCTTCATCTTGTTGGCACCTGGAAGCATATCCAGTATCTGATCAAGCGGTCCCATCTTCTTCACTTGTTCCATCTGATCTAAAAAGTCATCGAAGGTAAATTCAGCGGTGCGCATTTTGCGTTCCATTTCCTTTGCCTTCTCCATGTCAATGCCTTCTTGAGCCTTCTCAATCAGCGTAAGCATATCGCCCATACCAAGAATCCGTGAAGCCATACGTTCCGGATGGAACGGCTCCAGCGCATCCATCTTTTCACCCATACCTACAAACTTGATCGGGCAACCCGTCACGGCTTTAACCGAGATAGCCGCTCCACCGCGAGTATCGCTGTCAAGCTTGGTGAGTACCACACCTGTCAGGGTCAACTGGCTATGAAAGCTTTCAGCTACATTGACTGATTCCTGACCCGTCATCGCATCGACAACCAACAAAGTCTCATCAGGCTTGACCGCTTCAACAATCTGTTTCAGCTCGTCCATCAATGCTTCGTCGATGTGCAAGCGACCCGCAGTATCGATAATCAGATAGTCATTGCCGTGATCCTTGGCGTGCTGCAGAGCATTTTTGGCTATTTCCACCGGACTGATCTGATCACCCATAGTAAATACAGGCACTTTGATCTGCTCACCGAGCACTTGCAGCTGTTTGATCGCGGCTGGCCGATAAATATCTCCGGCAGCGACCAGCGGACGGTGATTTTGCTGCAATAGCATCTTAGCAAGCTTACCCGTTGCAGTCGTTTTACCAGCGCCTTGCAAGCCTACCATCAAAATAACAGTTGGAGGTCGATTGGATCTGGCCAGCTTGCTCTGCGTACCGCCCATAAGTTCGGTCAATTCTTTATTTACGATATCCACAACGACCATCGCAGGTGTAAAGCTTTCCAGAACTTCCTGACCAATTGCACGTTCTTTTACTTTGGCAATAAACTCTTTGACAACTTTAAAATTGACATCCGCTTCAAGAAGCGCCAGACGAACCTCACGCAACGCCTCATTAACATCGTCTTCTGTTAGCTTTCCTTTACCTCTCAGCTTACTGAACACCTTCTGCAGCCGAGTCGCTAAACTTTCGAATGCCATACGAACTTCACCTCTTGAGTGTTACTGTGAATTCTTTGAATGAAGCCAATATTATCCTATCTATTCTATGCCTGACAACTGCTCGAGCAATGTTTGTGCTTGTTCCTTCGTTTCAGAATGCCACAGAAACATCAAAGCCTCGAGCTGCTGTATGTATACTTTTCTTTGTTCATGTTTGTTCAGCAATTGCAGCTTGGATTCATATTCCTCTAGCATTAATTCAGCACGCTTAATGTGTTCATACACAGCCTGACGGCTGATTTGAAACTCTGCTGAAATCTCACCAAGTGAGTAATCATCATGAAAATAAAGCTTTACGAACACTTGTTGCTTCTCAGTCAAGAGCAGCCCGTAAAAATCGATCAGTAGATTCATACGATTTGTTTTGGCGAGCATATTTTCTTCCGTCATCATGCTAAGCCTCCGTTAAGGTAAAACCCTTTACAGTAACAACAGTTCTTATCATACTGAAAATCGGAATCGATGTCAAGTCTTTTTCCTTGTCACTGTTTTCCTTGCTATTAACGCCACAAATGAGCGTATTCCTTTTAACTTACCGTATCGGTGTCCTTAATCCAATTGCTGAATAAGGCATGTACGAATTGATCGGAGTCAAACGGCTGTAAATCATCAATTTTCTCACCCAGACCGACAAATTTTACGGGCAGCTTCAGTTCTTGACGAATCGCAACCACGATACCACCCTTGGCTGTACTGTCGAGTTTTGTTAACACCAGGCCAGTTAACCCCGATTTCTCATCAAACATTTTGGCTTGACTCAACGCATTTTGCCCTGTGGTCGCATCCAATACGAGCAAAACCTCATGAGGCGCATCAGGCACCTCACGGCTAATGACACGATAAATTTTGTTAAGCTCTTCCATCAAATTCACTTTGTTTTGCAAACGCCCTGCGGTATCACATAATAATACATCGACACCACGACTTTTCGCTGCATGCAGCGCGTCGAACATGACTGCAGCCGGGTCTGAGCCTGATTGCTGCTTGATCACATCAACACCCGCACGCTGCCCCCATACCTCCAACTGCTCAATGGCCCCAGCACGGAACGTATCACCGGCAGCTAGCATTACCTTTTTACCTTGCGATTTTAAAAGGTTGGCCATTTTCCCGATAGTTGTCGTTTTACCTACACCATTCACACCAACAAACAAAATAACCGTCAGACCCGAATCGGCCATTTTCAGCGAGGATTTCTCGTCACCTTTTAACAATGCAATGATCATTTCCGACAGAATTGGCTGCAGCTCGCTTGGCTGTTCGATTTTCCGTTTACGCACTTCTGCACGAAGGCTCTCAACGAGCTTCATAACTGTGTTGACACCCACATCCGCACCAATTAAAATTTCTTCCAATTCCTCGTAGAAATCCTCATCAATCTTTTTACGGCGGCTGAACAAATCCTCTACTCGCTCGACAAATACGTCTCGAGTTTTGGCCAATCCTTCCTTGAACTTATTTGTCACTGCCTCTGCTTTAGAGGAAATACTTTCTTTTAACTTCTTAAAAAAACTCATTCCGGTCGTGACCTCCTCTTAGGCTCTCGGTTCTAACTTGCTATAATTGCTTCATCCTCTTCCAAACGAACGGACACCAGCTTGGAGACGCCGCCTTCTTCCATAGTTACCCCATAAAGAACATCGGCTTCTTCCATCGTGCCCTTGCGGTGTGTGACTACAATAAACTGTGTCTGCTGAGAGAACTCCCGCAAATATTCAGCAAAACGCGTCACATTGGCTTCATCCAAAGCGGCCTCTACCTCATCCAGAACGCAAAACGGAACCGGTTTGACACGAATAATAGAAAATAATAGCGCAATCGCTGTCAGTGCACGTTCTCCTCCGGATAATAGCTGCAGGTTCTGCAATTTTTTCCCCGGCGGTTGTGCAACGATTTCGATTCCTGTGTGCAGCAGGTTGTCCGGCTCGGAAAGAATCAAATCTGCGCGCCCGCCGCCAAAAAGCTTGGCAAACACAATGACAAAGTGGGTACGAATCGCATCGAAGGTAATTCGGAACCGTTTGGACATTTCCTCATCCATCTCATGAATAACCTCGTAGAGCGTTGTTTTAGCAGCCACCAAGTCGTTTTTCTGCTCACTTAGAAACTCAAAACGCTCGTTCACACGCATAAACTCTTCAATAGCCCCCAGGTTAACTTCACCCAATATGGCAATTTCACGTTTGAGCTCCCGAACCTTGTTTTGCGTACCCAGCACATCTTCAGGAACCGGATAACGCTCCTTGGCTAGTTCTATGCTAAGCTCGTAATCATCCGCAAGCTTTTTCAGCAGGTTCTCAAGCTCTACATCAAGACGGGTTACGCGAACCTCGGTTTGGTGGAGCTGTTCCTGTGCTTGCCGCAGCTGATTGCGCTCCTCACGGGTCTTGTATTCTTCCTTCTCCAGCTTGGCCTGCCATTCCGCGCGTTCAGCACGTTTAAGATCCAATTGCTCTGTGCAATGCTGCTTTTTCAATGACAAGCTATTAAGTTGTTCAATTTGAAGGATAGATTCCTTTTGAAGCCCTGTCATATCCTGATCCATCTGCTGCAAAATACTACGATTCAATTCAAGCTCCGTATGAAGCTCTGTAAGCTCTGTTCTGAAACGCTTTTCCTGATCCTGCAAGGACTGCTTCTCTTGGGAAAGCGATGCAACTTTAATCTTAAGATCAGTTAGCTGTGTCTGGAGCTCTTCCTTCTCCTGCTCACCCGCTTTACGCGCCACCGCAGCTTCCCTTATAGCCTGCTGAATCACAGCTTCTTCGCTCAGAAGCTGCTCCAGTGATTGCTGTGCAGTCGCTCGTCGAGCCTGCAGGTCCCGCCGTTCCGTGTCCATTGCGTCTCCATCCTGATTATACAAAGCAAGCTGGTCGGCGACTTGTTTGGATTCCTGATCGAGCGGCTGTAGGCTAGCTCGAATTTGCTGCTCTTCGATCCGCAGATTTTCGCCAACTTGACGCAGTTGCTCCAAAGCTTGCGTTTCCGTCACGATTTCCTTGCGTACCAATTCTCCTCTGCTGCGAAGCTGCTGGAGCTGCTTGTCCGACTCCTGAATTTCGTCATCCATTTCTTCAATCTGCCGCTGACGACCAAGGAGGCTTGAGGTTCGCTTCTGTTGGCTTCCCCCTGTCATGGATCCACCCGGATTTACGATATCACCTTCTAATGTAACCACGCGATAACGGTACTGGATCTTGGCGGCTATCCGATTGGCCAAATCCAATTGACTGGATATAATGACATTCCCAAGTAAACTGCCAACAATTTGACGGTATTGATCATCATATTGTACCAAATCTATACCAATCCCGACGAATCCTTCCATCGATTCGATCGATCTCTTTTCTGACTCCTGGATAGATCGTCCCCGAATAACATCCAATGGTAAAAAGGTAGCGCGTCCAAGCTGCCGCTTCTTCAAGAAAGCAATCGCTTCACGCGCATTTCCTTCACTATCTACCACAACATGCTGCAAAGCACCGCCAAGTGCTGTTTCCATCGCTGTTTCTACATGCGCAGGCACCTTCATCAGTTCGGCAACAGCTCCGCGGATACCACGAAGCTCATTGCGGTCCTTTGCCTTCAATATTTCTTTGACGCCATGTATAAACCCGTCATAATCATTTGCCATCTCACGCATGGTGTCCCGTCTGGAAACTAAAGCATCCAGCTTCTGCTCCCATTTGCGAACAGCTGTACTGGCTTCCTCAGAGAGCTGCTGTTTTGTTTTCAAGCTCTGACTCAGATCCAGATATTGGTTGCGCATCTCGTCAACTTTCTTCAAGGTAGCCGCTAGACGCTTCTCCAGCTCCTGCTTGCGCATAGTTACCGTGTCCGCTTGTTCCTTCCATTTGCGATGTTCTTCACTAAGCCTATCCAATCTTCGTGTCAAGCCTTCGGTCTGCTGCTCTGTGTAACGAATTTCATTGCGCGCATTGGCCATGCGATTCAATGTTTCCAGAAGGTCGCTTTTTAATCGATCCTCATCACCGCTGCTTACCCCTCCAGCGACACCAAGAAGTCTAGTTTCCTCAGCCATTACCTTCGCCTGATATTGAATTAGCTCGTTAGAAATGACTGTGAGCTTTCCCCTGAAATGAAGCAGTTCCGCTTCCTTCTCACCCATGCGTTGACCTTGTTGGGCTGCTGTCTGCTTCAGCTGTGTTTGATTACCTTCATAATTTTTTTTGCGTTCTCTCAGTACTTCTCCTTGGCCTTCACACTTTTCAAAGTCCTCGCTCAGCTGCAGCAGCTGCTCTTGAAGACGCTCAATATCTGTTTCTAACCTGCGTGTTTCCCAGCGGTGCTTCTCAAGATGGGCATCATGCTGACTTACAATCGTAGATAAACCTTCCTGCTCCTTTTTCAAACGCTCCAAATTCTTATTCGTATCGGTCCAGGCTATGTAAATTTGCTCAATTTGATACACGTACATCGCGATTTCGCTGCTTTTCAGCTGCTCTCTTAGCTCTTTGTAACGGACAGCCTTCTCCGATTGCTTTCGAAGCGGTTCTATCTGATCCTCAAGCTCTGATACCAAATCGTGAATACGCAGCAAATTTTGTTCGGTTTCCTGTAGCTTTTTTTCTGTTTCCCGTTTGCGCGATTTGTATTTAACAATGCCCGATGCTTCTTCAAAAATCCCACGGCGGTCTTCGGACTTGGTGCTTAAAATTTCTTCAATCCGTCCCTGTCCAATAATCGAATACGCTTCTTTTCCGATCCCAGTATCCATGAACAGCTCGGTGATATCTTTAAGCCTGCAAGGCTGTTTATTTATTAAGTATTCACTGTCGCCATTGCGATGCACACGACGGGTCACCGTAACCTCGTTAAAATCAAGCGAAAGCGATTGACTTGTATTGTCAAGTGTTAAAGAAACCTCTCCAAAGTTAACTGCTTTGCGGTTATCGCTTCCAGCAAAAATGATATCCTCCATTTTGCCGCCGCGTAAGCTTTTGGCGCTTTGTTCTCCCAGTACCCAACGAATTCCGTCGGATATGTTGCTTTTTCCGCTGCCATTCGGACCTACTACCGCTGTAATTCCCTGGACGAATTCGAGCTCAGTCCGGTCGGCAAACGATTTAAATCCGGTCAGTTCAATACGTTTTAAAAACATCGTCTCACCTCTACGTTATTGTACCATACAATTCCTATTCATAGAATCGTAGAAGAACCCTTGGCACCCCATAGAAAAATGCATCGGCAGCAGCCTCTCAGCTGCCCGATGCATTCGTCAAAACCCTCTGGTTATGTTACCAAAATCAACTTTCAACGCTTCCAAAGCCTGAGCTGCGGCCTGCTGTTCAGCTTCCTTCTTGGACCGGCCGTCCCCTTGGCCCAATAGCCTGTCGTTGATTTGAACCTGGGCCACAAATTCCCGCTCGTGCGCAGGTCCGCGCTCATCGATAATTTTGTATTCCAATATGCCCAAACTGTGCTGCTGTGTGTACTCTTGCAAATTGGTTTTGAAATCTACGGTCAGCAGCTTACCCTGATTCGGAATATTCGAAAAAAGGTGCTTGCGCAAAAACGTATTAACGACCTCAAGACCTTGATCCAGATAGAGAGCACCAACAAACGATTCAAACACATCAGCAAGTAAAGCCGGCCTTGTTCTGCCACCGGTCAACTCTTCACCTTTGCCCAAAAGTACATAGGAGCCAAAATCCAGCTGTTCCGCAAAGCTTACTAGTGAAGGCTCACAAACAATCGATGCTCTTAGCTTCGTCAGTTCTCCCTCAGGCCGCTGTGGGTACATTTCGAATAAATACTCCGAGACAGTTAATTCGAGCACAGCATCACCCAAAAATTCCAACCGCTCATTATCCTTATGGTTACCTATACGGTGCTCGTTCACATAGGAAGAGTGTGTAAACGCCTGCCTTAACAGCTCTGGTTTGCGAAACGATATGTCCAATGCTATTTGCAGCTGTTTCAGGTTTCGATGCATATCCTCACCACCTACTTCGAACATCCGTTTATGGTTCTTTTCCCTGAATATCCAACGTCATGTAAATGCTTATTGTTCAAACTTTTTCAAAATAATAGTGGCATTATGGCCCCCAAAGCCGAATGAATTGGACATTACGATCTTGAGGTCAGCCTTTCTCGGCGTATTTGGTACATAATCCAAATCACATAATGGATCCTGGTTGTCCAAATTAGCTGTAGGCGGAATGATGCCATTTTTCAAGGCCAGTCCACAAATTAACGCCTCAACACCGCCTGCTGCACCCAGCAAATGGCCCGTCATCGATTTCGTCGAACTCACAGCCAGCTTATAAGCATGATCACCAAAAGCCTTCTTGATGGCAGTTGTTTCGGAGCGATCTCCTACAGGTGTAGAAGTACCGTGTGCATTGATGTAATCGATTTGTTCCAATGTAATCCCAGCATCTTTAATCGCTTTCACCATACATCGTGCTGCACCATCAGGATCCGGATCGGTCATATGATGAGCGTCACCGCTCATTCCATAACCTATGACTTCAGCATAAATTTGGGCACCACGTTTGGTTGCATGCTCAAGAGATTCCAAAATAAGAACACCGGCTCCCTCACCCATAACGAATCCATCGCGATCTATATCAAATGGTCGACTAGCATGGGTTGGATCATCATTACGAGTTGACATGGCACGCAGCGCACTAAATCCTGCTACTCCTGTTGGAGTGATCGTTGCCTCGGCACCACCGCAAATCATAACATCTGCGTCACCGCGTTGAATCATTTTGAAGGAATCACCAATCGAGTGTGTCCCCGTTGCACAAGCCGTTACCGCTGTACTATTAGGTCCTTTGGCTCCGGTCATCATCGAAATTTGGCCAGAAGCCATATTCGCAATCATCATCGGAATAAAGAACGGACTCACACGCTTTGGTCCTTTTTCCAGCAAAATCTTAAACTGTTCTTCCCAGGTGGACAAGCCGCCAATTCCGGACCCTACATAAACACCTACACGCTCTGGGTCTGTATCTTCCTTAACGTTAAGCTTGGCATCACGCAAAGCTAACAAACTAGCAACAACTGCAAACTGCACAAAGCGGTCCATACGACGAGCTTCCTTTTTATCAAAAAATGGCTCATAGTTGAAATTTTTGATTTCTGCAGCGATGTGTGTCGGATAATCGGTTACATCGAACAATTCAATCTGACCAACACCGGATTTGCCCTCAAGTAAATTGCCCCAAAAGGTTTCCAGATCTTGCCCAAGGGATGTCATGACACCCATACCCGTTATTACAACTCTTTGATTCATTGTAACCCACCTCTATCTAAAATAACAATATCGTTATGTATGATAAGTCATATTCAAGTAATGTATTCACCAGTAACTCCACAGACTGGTCTGAAAGGAGATAAGTCCCGCCAAGTAATTAAACGGGACTTACAGTCAATTAAGTATGAGATTTTATGTACTCAACTACTTGACCTACCGTAGTAATTGTTTCTGCATCTTCGTCAGAAATCTCCAAATCGAATTCATCTTCAAGCTCCATAACTAATTCTACGACATCTAGAGAATCAGCGCCTAAATCATCTTTGAAAGATGCTTCGAGGGTAACTTCGGCCTCTTCAACACCAAGACGATCGATGACGATACGTTTTACGCGTTCCAAAACATCGGACATCCGGTTCACCTCCTCCATGGTATTATACTGGACTTATGGACAAATTGCCATAGCTTGCGCAAGCTCCACCTTAAAAAAACAAAATCACTGCATTTTATCCTGCTCTAAAGCCTATCAGTGAGCCTACATATACATGCCGCCATCAATGTGAATGGTCTGACCTGTCATGTAGGAAGCATCATCTGAGGCCAGAAAACGGACTGCCTTGGCGATATCGTCAGGTTTCCCTAGACGGGCCAAAGGAATCTGCTGCAGCAGCCCTGCAACCGTATCCTCCGACAGCTTATCCGTCATATCTGTCTCAATAAAACCGGGTGCTACCGCGTTAACGGTAATACCTCGGGATGAAAGCTCCTTCGCACTTGCTTTGGTCATCCCAATTACTCCCGCCTTGGCGGCGACATAATTAATCTGACCCGGGTTGCCAAGCACACCAACAACGGATGAAATATTGATGATACGACCCGAGCGCTGCTTCATCATCGGGCGTGTGGCTGCTTTGATACAGTTAAACACGCCTTTCAAGTTAATTGCGATCACCTGATCGAACTCATCTTCTTTCATACGCATAATCAAATTATCTCTGGTGATTCCTGCATTGTTAACCAGAATGTCAAGCTGACCAAACGTTCCCAGCACGAGCTTGAACATGTCGTCCACCTCTTGCGCGGAACTTACGTCGGCTTTGACTTTAAAGGCTTTGCGTCCCATGGCTTCAATCAAGCTCACAACCTCAGCTGCAGACGCCTCACTTCCAGCGTAATTAACTGCAACATCAGCCCCTGCTTCAGCGAGTGACAAGGCAATCGCGCGGCCAATACCACGTGATGCACCGGTTACGAGTGCCGTTTTACCTGTTAGCATGATAGTGATTTCCCTCCTTAAAGTTTTCTGTAGGAAAACTTACTTCGCAAGCATAAGCTGCGCTTCACTTGGAAGCTCGTATCGTATGTACAACCATTTAAGCCTGCTCAATCGCTTCTTTGCTATTAATACCGATAATTTTTACCGATCGGTCGATTTTTTTAATTAAGCCGGCCAACACAGTGCCTGAACCTATTTCAACAAAGGTATCCACACCTTGCTCAATCAGCCATACAACAGTGTCTTCCCAAAGCACAGAAGAATGAACCTGATCAACCAATAAGGAACGGATCTCATTCGGCTCGGTAACAGGAAGAGCAGTCACATTGGCAACAACCGGCACATTAGCCGTTTGCATAGAAACTGCAGATAAAACCGCAGATAGACGCTCCGATGCTGGCTTCATCAATGAAGAATGAAATGGCCCACTGACTTCCAGTGGAATAACACGTTTGGCACCGATCTCTTTGCCACGCTCCACCAAGGCTTGAACTCCCGCAACACTACCCGATACAACAATTTGACCAGGGCAATTCAGATTAGCCAACTCGACAACGTCAAGCTCATTCGTGATGGTTTGACACAATTGCTGTAAAGCCTCACGTTCGGCACCAAGGACTGCTGCCATCGCTCCTTGACCACTAGGTACTGCCTCTTCCATGAATTCACCTCGCGCACGAACAGTACGCACGGCATCCTCAAAGCTGAGCACTCCTGCAGCTACAAGCGCCGAGTATTCGCCCAAGCTGTGTCCGGCAACAAAGTCTGGCTGCAAGCCCTTAGCCTTGAAAACCTCCAGATAAGCAATACTCGTGGTCAGCAATGCAGGCTGTGTGTTATAGGTTAATTTCAGTTCAGCTTCAGGTCCTTCGAATATGATCGAAGACAGGGAATACCCTAAAGCTTCATCCGCACTTTTAAATATACGTGCAGCAGCCTCTTCTGTTTCAAAAATATCCCGGCCCATTCCAACAGCTTGAGCACCCTGTCCCGGGAAAACAAATGCTATTTTACCCATATTCAATTCTCCTTAGAGTTTTCTTTGAAAACTTACTTCGTAAGCAAGCGCATTGAGTTTTCGTAGAAAACTTACTTCATGAGCAAGCTCATAGAGTTTTTCGTATTGATTATTGTGAAAGGCGGATTACCAAATGACAACAGAAGCGCCCCATGTTAAGCCTCCACCGAAGCCGACCAAGACCAGGCAATCCCCTTCATTCAATCTTCCTTCT
Organism: Paenibacillus sp. 1_12; assembly: GCF_900114475.1. Lineage (GTDB taxonomy): Bacteria > Bacillota > Bacilli > Paenibacillales > NBRC-103111 > Paenibacillus_S. The sequence goes on from NZ_FOTE01000006.1 coordinate 221,142, forward strand.
TCTACAGCTTCCGCTAATGCGATAGGGATGGACGCTGCAGATACATTACCATACTTGTGGAGATTAATCATACATTTATCCTCACTAAGCTCAAGCCGATTCAATGCGGATTGTACAATGCGGATATTGGCTTGGTGGGGTACGAGCAGATCAATATCACTTTTATGCATCCCAGCCTTACGCAGTGCTTCTTCGGCAGCGTTCCCCATAATGCGCACAGCAAATTTAAAAACCTCACTACCAGCCATATAAATAAAATGCTGCTTAGCCTCAATACTTTCTGTGGAGGAAGGACAACGTGAGCCACCACCGGCTACCTTCAACAATTCACCACCGGATCCATCCGCACCCAATTCAAAGGACTTAAAGCCTCGGCCTTCCGGTACCACACCGATGACTACAGCTCCTGCACCATCACCAAACAAAATACATGTATTTCGGTCGGTGTAATCGGTAATTTTGGACAAACATTCTGCACCAACAACCAGAGCATACTGATACATGCCTGTGGCAATAAAATTAGAAGCATTCGCCAAACCATAAATAAATCCTGAGCATGCTGCCGACAGATCAAATGCAGCAGCTTTCTTCGCAGCCAGTTTGTTTTGTAAAATACAGGCTGTAGATGGAAACGCCATATCCGGCGTTATTGTCGCAACTACAATCAAGTCCAGTTGTTCTGCACTAATTCCTGCCATTTCTAGCGCCCTGAGGGACGCTTCATAAGCTAAATCGGAAGAAGCCTGCTCGGGACTCACAATCCTTCGTTCACGAATACCCGTTCTCGATACGATCCACTCATCATTGGTCTCGACCATATGCTCCAATTCTTGATTCGTCAAAACACGATCAGGCACATATTTACCAGACCCAATGATGCCAACCGGCCGTAAGCTCATATTAGTCACAACTCTCTTCCGTTTACTTATTTCCGTTATTTATTTCCGATTTTATAGTTGCAAGCACATCGTTCTGGATCGAAATACGAGCTTGACGAATCGCATTTTTGATCGCTATAGCGTTCGATGAGCCATGGCTTTTCAATACCATTCCATTAATCCCAAGAAGCGGTGCAGCACCATACTCGGAATAATCAAGCTGACTCTTAAATTTGGTTAAACCCGGCTTTAATACAGCCGCTGCTAGCTTGGTTAGCAAATTCCGTGTAAACTCCGTTTTCAAAGCTGTAAAGATCGTTGCAGCCGCACCCTCAAGTGACTTTAACATAATATTACCGGCAAAGCCGTCACATACAAGTACATCGCAAGGACCCGATAGCAAATCTCGTGATTCCACATTTCCGACAAAATGAATCGGTGCTTCCTTGAGCAGTGGGTATGCAGCCTTTGTTAGTTCATTACCTTTGAGTGCTTCCGTACCCACATTCAATAATCCTACTCTTGGACTTACAACACCATGCACTTTTTTTCTGTATATACTGCCCATAATCGCATACTGAACCAATTGCTCAGGAGATGCGTCCATATTCGCTCCCATATCGAGTGCAACCATGCCTTTGCCATCCATCGATGGGATCGTCAAGGTCAGGGCCGGACGATCAATACCCTCAATTCGACCTACGATCAATAATCCTGTAGTCATCAAAGCACCTGTATTACCTGCCGAGATCATAGCATCCGCTGAGCGCTCTTGCACCATTCGACCTGCTACAACCATGGAGGCGTCTTTCTTCCGACGAACAGCCTTGACGGGCTCATCCTCGGCTTCGATCACTTCAGAGGCATGAACAATTTCCAAATTGCTTGGTTGATCGCCAGCCTGACGAACAAGCGGTTCAATCCGGGCCTTGTCTCCGATCAAAATGACCGTCGTATCCTTCCATTCCCGTACTGCTTCCAACGCCCCGGCCACCACTACATCGGGGGCATGGTCTCCACCCATTGCATCAATCGCTATCCGCACCAGGCTCCCCTCCCTCTGAACGATCCTTTGTTGAATGATAAATGATAAAGTTTCCCTGAAACACTATTTCGTCACCAACATAAGTAAATACTTCAACTTTAGCTTTACCTTTGGTGATTGATCGCACATAGGCCTTGGCTATGCATTTCTCTTCCAGCTTGACTGGGCGTACAAAACGAATATCTGCAGCGGCAGTCAATGCAATCTGATCATTAATCACAGCAACAGCCAACGAATTGGCTTGCGAAAAAATATGATGCCCTCGGGCAATTTTTGTTCTTGAAAAAACATGCTCATCCTTAATTTCAAACATTGAGATGCCGCTTTTATCGAGCTGCAGATCGATCACGTCACCGATAACCTCATGTAGTGGCAATGACCGAACCTGGTCATAGGAAAGCTCTGCCATGAGCTTGATACGCTCTCGCAGCTCCGGTATGCCAAGCTCCAAACGATCCAAGCGAATGGTTTGGATACTAACATTAAAAACCCGCATTAGCTCTTCGTCTGTAATAAAAGGATTGTCCTCAATTGCTACGGTCAACTGCTGCTGACGCTGACGTTTAGGAAGGCGTTCGATACCAAACACCGCCTTTATCTATGATCTGAATTTCCATGATTTCTGAGCTTGATATGTACACCATTCATACTCATTAGATCTTATGACCAAGTAATAAGAGATAGTATAAAGGATTGTTTACGAAAAGGGAAGAGCAAAAAAATAGCACTTCACCAAAGGATGAAGTACTATCTTTTCATTGTTGATTAGAGAACTATTGCTTGATTACTTCTCTGCTCTTGTACGAACCGCAAACTTTGCAAACGCGGTGAGACAATTTCAATTCACCACAACTGTCACATTTAACCATGCCTGGTACTACTAATTTAAAGTGAGTACGGCGCTTATCGCGACGAGTTTTGGACGTTCTTCTTTGTGGTACTGCCATATTCCCCACCTCCTTCAACGAAATCAACCGAAGTTGTTACAATTCACCTTATTCTTTGAAAAAATCGGCCAGTCCGGCCAGTCTGGGGTCGATACTAGTCCGGTTGCAGCTGCAAGCCTGTACATTACGATCCACTCCACAAACAGGACACAATCCAAGGCATTCTTCATCGCATAAAGGGACATACGGTAAAGCCATCATTACATTTTCGATCAAATAGGGCAGCAATTCTATCTTGTCGTCCTTAACGTAATGAGTTTCCTCATCCTCGTCATCAGACTCCGATTCATCTGCAGCTCGGGCGAACGTTTCATGAAAAGGAATTATCAGCTTTTGCTTTACCGGATTCAAGCAGCGGGAGCAAGGCTGTTCCACGTCAATACTCAATTGTCCAGTTACTTCAGCAACCTCATCTTGATGCAGCGCTTTGAGGCTAACATGAAGCGGACTCGCATTGAGTATATCATTGCTTTCCTTCAAAGCATCGGACAGATCAACAGTTTCATTAAAATGTACCGCGTCAGCTTTCTGCGCCAACTCTTTTAAACGAATGAACACAATAATCACCCCAAACAAACAAAGATTATTATATCGATAATACCTGCATTTTGTCAACATTTTCAGGACGTGTTATAGTAAAATAATTCTAAAGGAGTCGTTCACATGAAAACAACAGGTCTCATTGTCGAGTACAATCCCTTACATAACGGACACGAATATCACTTTCTTGAATCCAAAAGAGTCTCTGGCGCCGATTGTACAATCGCTGTCATGAGCGGACAATTTCTGCAGCGCGGCGAGCCTGCTATGGTTGGGAAATGGGCAAGGGCTGAAATGGCACTGCGTATGGGCGTCGATCTGGTTCTGGAGCTTCCGGTAGCTTATTCTACTCAGCCTGCGGAATGGTTCGCTTACGGCGCCGTATCTGCACTCCAAGCGACAGGGGTCGTTGACAGCCTGTGCTTCGGCAGTGAAAGTGGTGAAATCAACTGGCTTCAGGTCGTAGCTGAAGCTATGTGCGACGAGCCAGAAGCATTTCAGAAGGGCCTTCAGGACGAATTGAAAACAGGTATTCCTTACCCGGCGGCCTACAGCAGAGCCATTGCCCGTCATTTGCCTGGAATTGACCCTTCCGAGCTTGCCAAACCCAACAATACACTTGGACTGCATTATTTGATCGCTCTCAAACGTTTGAACAGCCGTATAGTGCCATTGACCATTACAAGACAAAAATCTGGTTATAATCAAACCGAAATCACTGACCAAGCCATTGCCAGTGCTACAGCCCTTCGTCACATGCTGTTTGAACGGGGAGCGCTTAATGAGCTTGAGCCCTTCGTACCTAACGGTACTATGACCGTGTTGCACCGGGAAACGGCTGCTGGACGAGCTCCCATCGAATGGGAACACTATACAAAGCCGCTGCTGCTTCAACTGCTGAATCATAGCCCTCATCAGCTTGCAGAGCTTCATGAGGTAACCGAAGGGCTGGAGCATCGTATTAAACATGCCCTTCCCCTCCTATCGTTATCTAGTGAAGCCGGTCGTATCATGGAACAGCTCATCGGACTGCTCAAAACAAAACGCTATACGCGTACCAAGCTGCAGCGAATGCTGCTGCGTATACTGCTAAATCAGACGAAAGCACAGCTTTCACCCACCGTGCTTCGCCAAGGCGTTCCATACTTACGCGTGCTGGGCTTTAGCCCTGCAGGAAGGCAGTTGCTCAAGCGAATGAAGCATGTCTCTAAGGTGCCCATAATTACGAATGTGAATGCGGCTTCCTCGGATGCTTATCCGTTATTACAAATGGATGTACAGGCCACCTCAGTATACGCTCTTGGCTTTGAATCTGCCACTCCGCACGATCTGTTCCGAGACTACTACGAGCCGCCTGTACAACTAAACCAAACGGAATGAGCGAAGCCAGTGGCTTAGCTGGCTTTGGCCGGCTGGGCTGCTACTGTTTTGGGTGGAAGTGTGCTCAAATATTTCATCGCATCCTCAAGCGTACCTACAGGAATAACCTTCATATGCGAGTGAATTTCCTCAGCCCTCTTCACCGCATCCGAATAGTTAGGAATATTGCCGGTTGCTGCAGATACACTATCTTTGGGAGCAAAAAAGATATCAGCACCGGCCTTATCAGCGGCAATAATTTTATGCTGAATGCCCCCGATCACACCCACTGCTCCCTTTTCGTCGATGGTTCCGGTTCCCGCAATGGTATAGCCCTTCGTAATATCCTCCGGCAGCAGCCGGTTAATAATTTCCATAGAGAACATAAATCCCGCAGAAGGCCCGCCGATTTCCCCGGCTTTTATCGTAACCTGCTTGGATTCATCCTCTGTCTTGATGGTTTGCACCGTTGCAGGAACAACCCCGAGCCCTGCACGTCGCTCCTCGGGCTTGTCCACAGAAGCTCCCTCATCAGCAGGAAGCGCTGCTAACTTGATTTGGGCCACTCTTGTGATTTGTTTACGTTTGTAGGAGACCGAAACGGTGTCACCGGCCTTCTTACTTTGCAGCAGCTTTTGAAGCTCCTGACTTTTTTCAATAGGCGTGTCATCCACTTTCACTATATAGTCCCCAGCTTTAAGTACCTCATTTGCCGGATAATTCTTGAATACCTGCACAATGACTACGCCATCATTCACAATTTTATAAGGAATACCGAGCTTATGGTAAGCAGCTTGCAAAGCACTGGACTGCGAAGACTGCATATTGACCTCCTGCCGCTGCGAATACTCCTGCTCTGTCTCATCTTTGAGGAACAGCTCTGTCTTCATACGCAGCTCATCATAAGGCCGAACAAACGTCATCAAATAACTGAAAATCGTCGCGTCCGTTACACGTACTGTCGTAAGCATAAATACACCCTTATCCGGCTCGCCTGAATCCTTCACTTGAACCATAGGATGAATAACCTCGGCAGTTCCGGCAGAGAAAATAAACATCGGCAGTGGCATTAAGTACACAACGTAAATAATAACAAAAGCAATAAATACAGATACAACAATTCTTGACGTACGCTTTCTAACGTCTTGCATATTGGATCCCCCTTGGGCCGAGTGTGCTTGCTTGAATCGTCAGCTCTTATATCCGCAGATATATAGGTTTGACCTGCTTGGTCTAAACCATAAGGACAAAGCGTAAACATGTACCATCCTGTGTTCCGGAGTGAGGCCGATGTTTACCGCGAAACGCTTGACAACTCTATTGCTGGGATGTCTGGCATTGCTATTGGTTCTTTGTATGATTGTGTTTCCTGATCGCATATTTCAAGCTTCCCTGCAAGGCTTATCGATCTGGTGGAAGCTTGTATTTCCTGCGTTGCTTCCTTTTCTAATAATAACGGAAATTCTCCGTGGCTTGGGCTTTTTGCATGCGATCGGCACCCTGCTTGAGCCGCTACTCCGTTACCTGTTTCGCCTGCCAGGAGCAGGTGGATGGCCCCTCTCAATTGGACTTACCGCAGGTGCCCCCTCTGCAGCTATTGCTATTGGAGAGTTAAGACAGAATAAGCTTGTAACCAGAGGAGAAGCTGAACGTCTGCTTTCCTTAAGTCATGTTGCAAGCCCCATGATGCTAATAACTGTAATTGGTGTAGGTTTTTTGAACAATGCCAAAATAGGAATGGCTTTAGCTCTCCTGCATTATGGCGCTGTGATGATTATGGGACTGCTAGAGCGTTTCAAATCACCACACGCAGTTGAAGAGGAGAGCGCCATTGCCTCAAATCGTCTTTCTAACGGCTCATCTGCCCTTTCAGCATCCAGTACATTTCATAAAAGTATAACCGCATTAAGATCAGCTCATGACAACGATGGACGAACTTTTGGCAAACTGCTCGGTGATTCGGTAGCTCATTCCATTCAGCAGCTGATGGTCATTGGCGGCGTTATGATTATATTCTCCGTACTTTCACAGGTTATAGCAATCAGCTCGATTACAGACTATGTCGCAATGGCGCTCTCCAATATTGAATGGCTTAGGTTACCTGAAACAAAAATGCTATTAAACGCCATAATGTCAGGTGTATTCGAAATCCATTTGGGTGCATTTGCAATGGGTCAGAACAACCTGTTATCTGATAATTGGCAGTATGCCATCCTGAGTGCAATACTTGGGTGGGGTGGGTTATCCGCACACGCTCAGGTTAAAAGCTTTACTTTATCGACAGATATTCGTTATTCCGTATTTCTGCGTTCTCGTTTGCTGCATGCCATCATTTCCTTTGTTCTAACAGCTGTACTCTGGAATTCGCTTAATCAATGGTTATCAGGATTGGCATCCCCCGTATTTTTATCGCATCCCTTGCTTCATTCAGGACAAACAGGTGCAAGGGCAACTGTTGGAGGTCAAGCCTTTGATGTATGGATACTTATGAGTCCGATAATGATGTGGCTAGGTATTGTAATGCTTTTACTTCTGCTGTTCTCTGTCATTATCGCATTTTTTGCCCAGTCGTTTGGACGCAGCGCTCCGAACAGCAAGCGTTAGCATCTTAGCTCATTGCCTTTTCAAACTTTGCTTGCATTGCCTTATCCACTACATCCGGCACCAAATCGACTACAGGGCCATGAAAACGTGCTATTTCTTTGACAATGCTTGAGCTTAAGTATGAATATTTGGGCGTTGATGTCATGAAAAAGGTTTCAATGTTTTCGTCCAGCTTTTGGTTCGTTGATGCCATCTGCAGTTCATATTCAAAATCAGACACTGCACGAAGACCACGTACGATGAGATGTGCATTTTTTTTCTTCATATAGTTAACAAGAAGGTCACGAAAGCTGTCTATCTCCACATTGGGCAAATCACTAGTGACCTTCCTCAATAGTTCTACACGCTCTTCAACAGTAAACAAAGGATTTTTACTTGAATTGTTCAGCACGGCCACTACCAACTTGTCAAAAACCTTGGCGGAACGACGAATAATATCCAAATGTCCGTTCGTCACCGGATCAAAGCTGCCTGGATAAACCGCAATCTTGACTCCAAAATGTTCAATGCTCATTATGTTGTTGCCCCCTCTGAATTAGCCGTGTCGGCGTCATTTCTAAAAATAGTTACCGCCGTGTCGCCATACTCAGCGCGTCGAACCCATTGCAACCGTCCTATTGTATCCTGATAAGTATCCTCAATATCATGTTCAACGACGATCGTAGCTAGTGGATTAAGCAAATTTTGCTGATCCAGCTGTTCAAGCAGCTCTTGGGCTAGCTTGATCCGGTAAGGCGGATCCACAAAAACAAGATCAAATCTTGCTTCACGCTTGGTTAATGCCTTCAATGCCCGTCGAGCATCTGTACAGTAAATACCTGCCTGCTCCATAAAGCCGGTAACCTGCAAATTTTGTTTTATGATGTCGATACTTTTTTTATCAATATCGGTGAGGACAGCATGATCCATTCCTCGGCTGAGCGCCTCAATGCTTAAACCGCCCGTCCCTGCGAATAAATCGAGCACCTGCCCCCCTTCAAAATAAGGACCAATCATGCTAAAAATCGCCTCCTTGACCTTATCAGTCGTTGGACGCGTCCCTGTACCGGGCACAGATTTCAACTGTCTGCCCTTTGCACTGCCTGAAATAACTCTCATGTAAATCCACCTTCTGCTCAATAGTGATCCTATCGTACCATAAACGGAAACTTTTGCACAAAATTTTGTTCCTATATGTATATTTATCTAAGCATCTGTAAATACTTGGATTATCGGCATCCGAAATGTCGTAGACAACCGCGGAGAAGACTTACGTTCCCCATAAGCTCTTCATCCGGTTTCTCCTCTCCCATTGTTTAGGACCCTGCGAAGGGTCCTAAATTTTTGTCATAGAAATTTAAACAATCCCTGCTGTGTCTCTGTGCTATTGATCAGTACAAAAAGGTTGTGCTAACAATAACTAGAAGGATAAACAATACAAGAATAGCACCTGTAGAAGTGAATCTCCGATGTCCAATAGCTTCACTCAACGTAAACTCCCCCTTTCCATGAATCTCATTTACATATGAAACATAATCATGATATGTATTAAATGACTTTAAAGATTGGGCTTAATCTATAGTGAACGAATCACACGTTTATTTCTTTACGAATTCTAAATTTTAATGGAATAGGGTATTATCATTTAGGTTAGCACTTGCATATAAATATAATGTGTCCCCTTATGGTCGCATCAAATTTATTGGAGGTGTACCATGAAAACAAGAAATTCATTGACTGCATTGTTCGGTTTTTGGTTTATGATCTCTCCATGGGTTCTTGGTTTATCTAATCATTCTGTAATTGTTTGGACAAGTGCTCTTTTCGGAATGCTACAGCTATGCGCTTCCCTGTTAGCTCTTAAGAAATCAAAATTCAACGTATTGGAAAACTGGTTCACACTGCTCACCGGTTTATGGTTCGCCATTTTTTCAATAAATTTTTCATTAAGCTTTAGCCAGACTTGGAGTGTAGGAATTCTTGGGCTGTTAACCGTGGCACTCGTATTGTGGAACATGGATACTACTTTATAAACCATTTTGCAATCGCTTTCATTAGTTTGATCATTAAACCTAGAGAGTATACATCTCCCTAGGTTTTTCGTTTTTGTGTCACTATCGTTTCAGCTCTTTCCTCTACCCTTTTCTTATATTCGGTGCTTGCTCTTAATCTAAAATGGATTTTCAAGTACAAATAATAAGGACTGTATGTTATTCTGATGGAAGTTAATCCAAAGGAGCCACTCAAATAATATGACTTTTGATAGATTGACCTCCATATCATTGTGTATCGTTGTACTTTTCGTTATAGTTGGCATCATCCTAATGGTTGTAAAGCGTCATCGGAATAATCAGAATCCGTTCTCATCATCTGCCAAAGCTTCATCCCGAAAGCATCATCGGAAGGATTCAACTGAAAAATCTTTAACAAGCCAATATCAAAGCTGCTCCTACTGCAAACGTAAGGTGAATCCGAAGGAGCTTTCTTTTTATTCCGGTCATGAGAAGGTAGTTGGCGTATGCAAAACCTGCAAACCCCATGCAGAGCGTCAATCCTTACTTAGACTATAAATATTGCGTGCACGGATTGGTGCGGATAAATATGAACGGAAGGGCAACTTTATTGTTGCATCAAGCAGATTAATTAACATCACAGAGGAGCGAGAACAAATGAGCTTTATGCTGGATAAAATGGAAAACAAGATCGAGTTTTTTGAAGCTTACGATCTGCAAACGCTGGAAAGAAAAATTGCTGAACAGATTGATAATAATAAAGCCCTATTGCTGAGTGTTTACTCGATTAGTCATAACATCGTCTTCAACCCGCTTCAAAATAGAATGCTTTACAGTGCTGTCGTTCATTTTAAAGCCTTGTGATAATTCTAGATAAAACGCACAATAACAGAATATTCTGATTATTCAATATGAAATTATGCTATACTAAGTATGTAAGCCAATACTCGCAGATGGGGTGATTCATGTGCTATTTACTAAAATCCTTGTTGCGTTTGATGGTTCCAATCTCTCTAAAAAAGCACTCGAAAAAGCAGTAAGTCTGGTTCAAGAGGAAAACCATATTTCTCAGGTTCGGCAATTAGACATCATTCATGTTTACCATTACCCTTCAGTTGCCAGCACCCCTTACTTTGTGGACACAAGTGCAAGCACTTACATTATTGAACAGGGAAAAACAATTATAGAAGAGGCCAAGGCCTATGTGCCCTCCACGCTTTCTGTCAAATATGTGCTTCTCCAAGGAGCACCTGCTGCAACAATTCTTCAATATGCCGAAGAAAAACATCACGACCTGATTATCACTGGCAGCCGTGGCTTGGGACCCATAAGAGAATTCTTTCTCGGCAGCGTAAGTCATCATATTGTACAAAATGCAAAGGTTCCTGTGTTAATTGTTAAATAAAATGGAAAGCACGTACTCTCATTTTGGGAGTACGTGCTTTTTAGTATCAAAACTATGTTTACCTATTATTTTGCAAGGGACGAATCTCGCAGTTGGGAAAGAGCCTTCAAAAAATTATAAAAAGCTGTGGCAGCTTGTGCTCGGGTAACCTTTTCATACGGAGAGAAAGTTTCACCATTCAACGTAACAATGTCCAGGGCACTGACGATCGCAATAGCTCCTTGGTTAGGCAGCTCATTCACATCTGTTGCTTTCGTATTAAACAAGCCTTTAACCTTGGACAGATTACTATAACCAAGCGCTTTGACAATTAAATCGGCTACTTCAGAGCGTGTTAATGCAGCATTGGGATCATATATGCCGGATGCCCGGTCAATCAGGTTATAATCTATTGCATTCTCGACGTAAGGGAAATATTTAGAGTCCTTCGTAACGTCAGAGAAGCTAGCCGAACGATCGGCATAATCAGCGGCCAACGGAGAATAACCGCTGTTCAAAGTGATAATGAGCATTTTCAGCCATTCACCACGAAAGATCAATGCATCCGGCTGCACCTTGTTGTCTACTAATTCCAGTGCTTCATAATCGAGCATAAGTCTTAACGCTTCTTCAGCCGCATTCCCTTTCAGATCAACAGGATCGGTAATTCGCGGATGTACAATTTGGTTGGTTTCGTTATTTTTCCACTCGCCCGTTACAGCATCCAGATAAGTCGAATCGCGGAAATGAATGACAGGCTTCAAGCTATATACGAGCTTCGTTTCCTCCAGCTCCACAGGTAGCGCAAGTTCCTTCTGGTACAAATTGTAATTTTCTTTGTCAACAACAATATATTGCTGCTCCACCTTAAATTGAGACATCCATATATCTCTTGCTCTCTCAGAAGAAATAACTTTGGGCGGCTCAGCTGGATAATACGAGGTCAACAAGCTGCTGTTGAATTCCTGAATTTCTCCTGTTTGTCGATCAAAGCTGATCGTAACGTAATCATTCGGAATATCCACTCCCTTGATATTTCGATGGAAGTAATAATCAAAAGCTTGCATTTGTTGGTGCTCATCCTGAGAATACTCGCCAAGTTGAGGTTCCAGATACAGTTCATGTGCATAATCTGGCAGCAGCTTCTTGACTGTCTCCAGCGCTTTCATTTTTTGTTGCTCATAGCTTGGTGAACCTGGTTGGGAAGTAACCTTTGAATCCGAATCATGAAATGTATATCTGGAATAACCAAGAATAGAGCCTGTACTACTGTCCACGGTCGCAAAAATCGTAGAATCATCTCGTTTATTATCCGAGGCAACTGACCAACTTAAATCCCACTCAAATGAAGTTACACCTGTAACCGGATCGGTATTTTCCTGATAGTCAGTTTCTTGCAGTTTAGCGCTTGCCGGAAGTGGGATCAACGAAGATACCCGACTTGCTGCCTGCTCCTTGGTTAGCTTCAGAGCTTTAGACGAACCATTTATAATTGGTTTTTCGCTGACCTGAAGCGGTTTGGGCAGCTTCTCTTTCTTCATCCCTGATGGCAGCAGCACTTCGCCCGTCTCGGCATCCAGTATGAACACATCCGTCTCATAAGCAATCGCAGGAGTAGCATTACCGTTTGGAGTATCGGGAACTATATATTGCAGACGAGGTTCTGCCTGCTTAATAAATTGCTCGGTAGCTTGCCCTACGGAGATCGGATTATGTGGTGTCTGGAAAGTAAGCTTCTCATCCCACTGCAGCATGTAAGAAGTAATTTTCCCTTCACCATTCACAGTTATCACAACATAATTTTGTGGAAATACGACTCCGTTCACTACTCTCACATAACAAAGTGGATATTCCACGTTGCCATCAAGCGGTCGACGAAAGCTTTTCTCATAATCCTCATCATATTTGAGCTGGCTGATTTCTTGTGGATTCATCTTCGTTATGTAATTAAAAGCTGTTTGCTTGGCATGCTCCAGATCTATTTTTGGTGGGAACGCAAGTACCTTATCAGGGTCCACTTCGTTGATATAGTAAGAGAGCAACTTGCCTGTATCCGAATCTATCGTTACGCTGATGTCTCCATAGCTTTTGTGATCCTCCTTTGCAAAGAAAATCACCCAGGAGCCGCCGCTGTTGCTTGATGTGTACAAATGACTCTGATAGTCTACACCCTGGAGCTTGTAGCCACTAGAGATCGTTACATATTGTTTGGCCAGGTCGATGGCTCGGTCACGCTTTATTTGGGTATCGAGTGGTGCATCATCGTCCTCATACTCTAATTCAAGCTGTTCAGCTTCCTTATCAGCCAATATTTGTGCTTGATGACTTGTAGGTACATTAGCTCCATTCAAAGGTTGTGCCGACGCAGGCGCAACGGAACCTAAGAGCAGCAAGCTCGCGATACTGGCAATTCCGATTGTTTTCATAAGATTCCTGACTCCTCTTCACTTGTGGCTGTAGTTGACGCTTTCTAATTAGTACGTTAACTAACGGAAAAGGTTGCATATTTTTCCCAAAACAAAGGAGCCTTATTCCTCTTATTGGATAAGACTCCTGCATAACCATCCAATTGGATCAATGGATCAACTTATATTCCAGTAGCTGCTGCTGTTTCTACGCTGTGGGAAACATACCCGTCGCAATAGCAATTCGATTCCATCCATTGATCGTATTGATTGCCATAATCAAATTAACGAACTGGACTTCATCAAAATGCTCTCGAACCTTTTCATACACTTCCTGTGAAACTCCTTCTTTGGATATAAGAGTTACAGCTTCCGTTAATGCCAGAACAGCCCGTTCTGCTTCCGTGTAGAAAGGAGCTTCACGCCAGGCACTAAGCAAATAGAGGCGCTGCTCTGTCTCCCCCATCGCACGTGCATCAATAGTATGCATATTGAGGCAAAAGGCACAACCATTAATTTGCGAAGCGCGGATTTTGATCAACTCATAAAGCTTTTTATCCAGACCGCTGCTTTGGATGAATCCTTCCATTTTCAACATGGCTTGCAGGGCCTGCGGTTGGACTTCACTATGATTTAATCGGGTTTTCACAAAAATCTCTCCTTTGGAATCACACTTATTGGTCTTACACTAATATGACCAATATGGGGATGATTTTGTGACCAAACTCGAAAATAATTGTTATTTACTCTATAAGATGAACTAAACATCATGACAGCAAAGGAGGCGCTGCGAAAGCAGACCCCTCTTCCAATCGCTGTAGCAGCCAGATTCTTTCGATTCTTAGACCCATAGGGGTAAGAATCTGTCTGCAAAGGCGAACACTTCGTTTCTCCAGGAGGGTCCGCTTTCTCCGCTCGGGCTGTGTGCTTCTTTGGTTCATCTTATATAGATCTAACGACAGTGCTTAAGCTTTTCCGGATTTGAAATCATATAAATCGTTCGGATAGCAGATAGATTATCCGTCATTTCAAAACAAACCGACCATTTGAGCTGCCCCTGTTGCATAAGCAAAATCCCTGCCTCTCCATTAATTTGTACTTGACGGTATTCACCTTCAAGCGCGCCTTTAATGAATATACCTTCCCAAAAGGATTGAATACGATCACTTCCGTAAATGGGGTTAAGCGCTGCTCGTACCTTGCCGCCTCCATCGGTTAGAAGCGTGCTGTCTTCGATCAGCAGATCGATAAAAGCTCCGAAGCTTCCGGTTCTTGAAGCCTGGATAAATGTTTGCACGAATGCTTGCATCTGTTCACCATTTGTTGGAGCAATTTCCACTGCTTTATCCCGATCAAGTTTCTGCTTCAAGCGACTCATCACCTTACGGCAGCTTACCTCGCTTTTACCCAGCATCTCAGATAAATCCTTGTAATCAAATTCAAGAACTTCCCTCAGCACGTACACCGCCCGCTCCATAGGAGACAACTTTTGGAGCAGCACAAGTAATGCATAAGTAACCTTTTCCTCCATGACGATTCTGTCCTCTGGACCATGCTCTATCATCTGGATATCCGGTTCCGGCAGCCATGGACCTGGATATAACTCTCTTTGCTTACGGGAGGAATTCAACAGGTTCAAACAACGGTTGGTCGTGATCTTAGCCAAATACGCCTTTAAATGATGCACATTCTCTAGACTTGTCTGCTGGAGTGAAACAAACACATCCTGAACGATATCCTCAGCATCTGAAATTGATCCCAACATTCGGTAAGCTATTGATAACAGCAGCGGCTTATAAGTTGTATACATTTGCTCAAATTTCACGATTACGGTTCTCCCATATTGATAGATTTGTTGTCGTCTAGATATGATGCGTTTCTGAGTGGCTTCAGGATCAGTTGCATATTGATGTGCAATATACTCTACTCTTCCCTTGTAGCTGTAAACGGATTTCCATTTACATCGAATGAATAATAAGCTATAGTTATATTCATAATACGATAATGCACGACCCGGAGGAGCCTGCCACTGCAGGCTTCTTTTTGTCTTTTTTGGAGTTCTGTGTGGGCTGTGGCAGGTGAACGGAGTCAGAATCGCACTATTTCAAGGAGGACATCATGGACAATCAAGCGTTATTAGCAATCGGAATATTTTTAATTAGTTATGCACTTATCACCTCGGAAAAGATTCATCGTACACTTGCCGCTATACTGGGCGGTATTGTGATGATCATGTTGGGAGTTGTTAATCAGGAAACAGCTCTGCACCACATTGATTTCAACACATTGGGTTTGCTTATCGGTATGATGATTATGGTATCGATAACTTCTGAAACCGGTCTTTTTAAATATTTGGCTATTTGGGCCGCCAAGAAAGGAAAAGGCGAACCCGTGACCATCCTGATTTATTTAGCTCTGATCACGGCTTTTGGATCGGCATTGTTGGATAATGTGACCACCGTACTGCTAATGGTCCCTATTGCCTTCAGTATAACTCGCCAATTGAGAGTAAATCCTCTACCTTATTTAATTGTCATCATTATCACTTCCAATATCGGGGGCACCATGACTATGATCGGTGACCCACCCAATATTATGATTGGAAGTGCTGTAAAGGAACTTACTTTTATGGCATTTATCAATAATCTGTCTCTGATTTCGATATTGATTTTGATCATAACCTTAGTCATCTTTGTGCTCATATACCGCAAACAAATACAAACTACCCCAGACTTGAAGGCCGGGATCATGCTTATGGATGAAAAAAGTGAAATCACCGATCCCAAGTTGCTCAAAAAATGCTTAAGTATGCTTGCACTAACGATTGGCGGTTTTTTTATTCATCAGATTATACATGTAGAATCTGCCACTGTCGCATTAACGGGAGCATTTCTTCTATTGCTCTTAACAGGCGAGCATTATCTCGAAAAATCCTTGAGCAGGGTTGAATGGACCACCGTCTTCTTTTTTATCGGACTGTTTGTCATTGTCTCCGGCCTCGTTGAGACTGGAGTCATTTCAAGCTTGGCCAAGCAGGCGGTTCAACTCACGGGAGGAAATGAAGTAGCGACTGCTATGTTGATTTTATGGCTAAGTGCTATTGCTTCAGCTTTTGTCGATAACATTCCTTTTGTGGCAACGATGATCCCTTTGATTCAGGATATGGGCAATATGGGTGTAACTAATTTGAACAGCTTGTGGTGGAGTCTTGCCTTGGGCGCTTGCTTGGGAGGAAACGGTTCATTAGTTGGCGCTAGCGCTAACTTGATCGTTGCTGGAATGGCTGCCAAGGAAGGCCGTCCGATAACCTTTATAGCCTTCCTGAAGATCGGATTTCCATTGATGATTCTTTCGATTGTTATATCCAGTGTGTATATTTATTTACGCTATCTTATCTAATGAGCCCAGCTACACAACAACAAATGAGCGGATTGCCCTTTGTGGAGGACAACCCGCTCTTTTTTTAAAAACCAACCGTTACCGTATCTGTTCCACTATCACTTAGTCCGGCCCCATTATCGAATCCTGAATTACTATGTACCATGTTGGACTGGCAACGTGCGGAGCCAATCTTAACAGCAGATGTTGAACATTGAAACAAGCTATTACCGGTCACTACATTTTGTTTGGCAATTGAAGCATTGCCTTCACCAGTTGTATCTATCAGGATACCCAACTCGACTCGACGCACTTCGTTGGCCATCAACGAATTAACAGTACCATTGAGTACAGCTATGCCACGCACGCTGGTATCGATTTTATTACCGGTAATTACATTTCCGTACGGCCTATCATCTCCGGCGTTGTCTACTGCTTCCAATTGGATACCTGCAAATGTCGAACGTGTGACGGAATTATTAACGATGTGATTATAGCTGCAAGCATCCTTAAGTCTGATTCCATAGGTACAGCTTGTCTCCTTGTCAATCAAGCCAAAGGCAGTGACTGTATTGCCCTTTATCACATTATACATGCAGACGGAAAGCTTGGACGAAAGTGTAATGGCTCCCTCAAGGCAAGCTTCCATCACATTGCCCGCAACCAAGGAGTACGAACAGCCAGCAGTGAGTTGAATGCAGGATCTGGACATGCTTTTAAAATGATTTCCTTGAATGCTGTGATTCGCTCCGCCTTCTGCCGTTACCCCGTATCCCTCATAAACGCTAGTACCAGCTAAAATAGAGATAAACGAACAATCCTGAACAGTGACATGCTCGGAACGAACCAGGTGCACGCCATTGGCTATTCCTTTAAATAAACATTTGCTGATACGAATAAACGAAGACTCAAGAATATGAATACCCCGCTCTACCAAAGTAGTTACAGAGCTCGTAACACTGCCAATTCCTTCAAAAGTCAATCCTTCAACAGAAGCTTGTTTCACTTGTGAAGAGCACGTTACCATCTGCATATTAACCAAACCGGCTTTAAGAATCGATGCTTCCACCCCTGCTCCAAGCAGATGTACCTTGGAACGCAAAAACAAACCTGTTTTGATCATATATTTACCCGCAGGCAAATAGACCGTTCCTCCTGTTATAGCCGCTGCGTTGATGGCAGCCTGAATGAACGGGCTATCGTCTTGATCATTGCGATCATTCCCCTGCGCGCCAAAGTCTTTAACGTTATACCACCATGTATTCGTATTCACAACAGGGACCGTAACGGCCGCCTGAGCTTCACCCGTGAATCCGGCTCCTGTAGCCAGCAGTACACCAGCAGCGCTTAAACTTGCCAACAGTTTCCTGCGGGTTATCGGTTTATTCGTGTGTTTGTCCGTATTTGTAGGTTCCAATGGCAGCAATGAAGGTTCCTCCCCCTGAGCAATCTACCCAAATTATAACTTGGGAGCATCACTCTGGCAACCCATCTGCGTATTTCCCTTTTACCTTCCAGCCCGCAAGAGGATGCCCTGTTAACGGAACATACTCCATAACTTAATTAAGTGAAAGGTGCTATTGGGGTCAATCTTTTGAGCAATCACAAAGCTGATCATATTCTCAGTTTGCTTATCAGTCAGCTTCTCGCCAAGCACCTTAGACAGCATACCAACAAACCGCCTTACCTTGGTGCGATCCTGCAGATCATATTTGGTTACTCCTTGCAGCATCATTTTGATTCGTTCCTTGGTGTCGGGATTTTTCATTTTCAGCTTCACACGTTCTACAAAAGCCGGCTCAAACCCATATTTTTGATAGCTCATTCCTGCTAACACCTCCGACCGAGAAAATAGAACCCATAGTAAGTCTATGTCGGAGTCATCGATTATGTGCTTTTTAAAAAAATTACGCCTCAGTCCAGCATCTCGCTATCAAATATTTGTTCTCGCCGCAAAAATTCCCGCAGCACGCTGTAAGCTGCACCTGTCCAAAAATCCGGGCGTTTTACAAGCTGGGCTGCATCGTCACGGGCCTGCTCCATCGTCTCAAAGTCAGCGACCATATCTGCAAGCCGAAAATCTGGCAAGCCGCTCTGCTTCGTACCAAAAAAATCTCCTGGCCCACGAAGCTCAAGATCGCGGCGGGCGATTTCAAATCCATCATTCGTATCGGTCATAGCTTTCATCCGCTGCTTCCCGATCTCATTCTTGGGATCAGCGATGAGTACGCAGTAAGACTGGTGCTCACCACGTCCGACACGACCACGCAGCTGATGCAGCTGAGAGAGTCCAAATCGATGCGCATCGTACACAATCATCAGAGTCGCATTAGGCACGTCCACACCTACCTCAATAACTGTGGTCGACACAAGCACTTGAAGTCGATTGGCGCTGAACTCTCGCATGACGCCATCCTTCTCCGCTGCGGTCATGCGACCATGCAATAAACCTACCTGATAATCAGGAAAAGCAAACTGCAGCTGTGCATGAACATCAATGGCATTCTGCACATCCAGCTTTTCGGATTCCTCAATTAATGGACAAATGATATAGGCTTGTCTTCCTTCTGATACCTCACGACGAATGAAACCGAGCACCCTCTCCAGCATCTCATGAGTAACTGAATACGTTTTAATCGGCTTGCGCCCTTTTGGAAGCTCGCGTAGTGTCGATACATCCATATCACCAAATGCGGTAATTGCCAACGTCCGTGGAATGGGAGTGGCTGTCATCGTCAGTACATCGGGATTCATGCCCTTGCGTCGCAATATGCTCCGTTGGTTGACGCCAAACCGATGCTGCTCATCCGTGACTACGAGACCCAGACTGCGGAAATACACATCCTCCTGGATCAATGCATGTGTTCCCACAACAATATCGATCAATCCCATTTGTAAGGACGCCAATAGATCACGTCGTTTCTTGTCCGATACACTACCGGTCAATAGTCCAACCTGAATCCCATAGGGCTCAAATAAACGGTCCAGGGAACGTTTGTGCTGCTCGGCAAGTATTTCTGTAGGAACCATTAGCGCTCCCTGATAGCCAGCCTTGACGACAGCGAACAGCGCTGTTGCGGCGACAACCGTTTTCCCAGCACCAACATCGCCTTGCAGCAGGCGGCTCATACAAAACGACTGCTGTAAATCGTGCAAAATTTCGGCTAACACGTTCTTTTGCGAATCCGTGAGCACAAAGGGCAATGCTCTCACAAACGCGCGTACCTCCGGCAAATCCAGAGGGTGAGCTACTCCATCCGCTCTTTCATGATTCAAGGCTCGGTATGCCTGCATCTTCAGCTGAAACAAAAACAGCTCCTCGTAAACCATCCGTTTACGTGCTTGCAGCCCCTCTTTGACTGAGCCTGGCATATGCAGCAGTGCAACCGCATCCTTACGAGCCATTAGATCATAACGATCGAGCAGCTCCTGAGGCAATACCTCGATCAGAAGGTCACCATACTGCTCCAGTGCCTGCTTGGTCGTCTTGCGCATCCACTTTTGGGTTATTGGTCCTGCAATGGAATAGACAGGCTGCAGTGTGCCCGTTTGCGAGGCTCCTTTTCCCGGAAATTCGGATTCGGATACGGTCAGATGCAGCCTTTTCTGATCCCACTTCCCTGTCAGTACAACCTCGGCTCCCGCTACCAATTGATCCTTCATAAAATGGCGGTTGAACCATACTGCTGTAATAAATAAGGGATCGACGACAATTTTGCAAGTGAGACGGGATTTGATCCGACCATACATCTGCACCTGCGGTACTCCGACGATTGTACCTTGAACCGTTATCCGATCTCCGTCCTTAACCTCTGTAAGATCGCGTAGCGTGTAGTCTTCATATCGAAATGGATAATAGTCGAGAAGATCACCCACTGTAGATATTCCAAGTGCCAATAACTCCTCTGGCTTTTTTCCTCTAACTCCCTGCACCTGTTTAACTGGTATTTCATACACATTCAGCTTCATACTAGACCGGACAGACGAACACAGCTACGGTTCCCGGACCGGTATGTGTCCCGACAACAGGACCAATTTGGGTAGACTGAAGATGGTTAACAACAAAATGCTGCTTCATCATCAAGCTGAACTCTTCCGCTCCTGCTTTACTATGTGCATCTGCAATGCCGATTTGCAAAGGTTGATCCCCAAAATCTCGCTTTAGCAGCTCCACGATTCTTGCCAACGCCTTTTTATGACCGCGAAGCTTGTCTACGGAATGAACCTCACCATCCGCATTCATTGACAAAATAGGCTTAATATTGAGTAGAGAACCGAGCAGCGCCGCGGCTTTTCCTATACGACCACCTTTTTGTAAATACTCCAGCGTATCTACTAGAAAGTAAAGCTTCGTTTCTTTACGCATCTTATCGACAAGCTGTGTAATCTCATCCTTGCTCTTGCCTTCCATGGCCGCCTCTGCTGCTGCAACAACGAGCATGCCAAATCCGTATGAACATAATTTGGAGTCAATCACCATGACATCCGCAGGCACCTCCAGCATGGTTTGGGCTAAGATGGCAGATTGATAGGTCCCGCTTAAGGCCGACGACAAATGTAGAGAGAGAATAGGAGCATCCGATTCCTTTGCCAGACTTTTATAAATTTCGAGAAACTCTACCGGAGACGGTTGTGAGGTTGTCGGCAGTACTGAGGAATCAATCAGCTTCTCAAAAAAAGCCTCAGAGCCCATATCAACCCCATCCTGATACGTGTCTGCCCCAAAATGAACTTTCAATGGGACAACGTGAATGCCAAGTGACTTTTGCAGCTCCTCCGGAATATCCGATGTGCTGTCCGTAACGATGCGAACCTGTCTCAATCGATATCCCCCATTCACTTTCATGTTAATGTAATTATTCTTATTCCGCTGATATGATATAGTAATAAACAGGCTGACCACCATGATGAATTTCTACTTCTACATCACTGTAGGTCTGCTCGACATACTGTACCAACTGTTGGTTTTGCTCTTTATTCGCTTCTTCCCCGGTATAGATCGTAACCACTTCGCCGCCATTAGCAAGCAAGCTGTCAATGAGTGTGCAGCTAGCATGAAGCAAATCCTTATCCGCCGTTATGATCTTGCTATTATGGAGTCCGATGTAATCCCCCTGCTTGATGTCCAGTTCATCTAATACCGTATCACGTACCGCATAAGTAACAGCTCCTGATTCAACTTGATCTGCTGCCTGCTGCATAAGCTTTATATTAAGCTCAGGTTCTTCATCCTGCTGAAAAGCAATCATCGCCGCTATCCCTTGAGGGATCGTGCGCGTAGGAATAACTACAAGTGTTTTCCCTTCAACTAGTTGGGCGGCTTGTTGTGCAGCCAGTACAATATTCGAGTTGTTCGGCAAAATAAATACAGTCTGCGCATCAATCTGGTTTACAGCTTGAACCATATCCTCGGTGCTCGGGTTCATCGACTGTCCACCATGAATAACCTGGTCCGCACCTAGACTTTTGAAAATGCCACTAATGCCTGTCCCCGCTGATATCGTCATGAAACCATAGCTCTTCAGCTTCACAGCTTCCTGTTCCCCTTGAAGTGTGAGCTCAGCCGCAGACATTACTTTGTCCACATGATTGCTGTGCTCAGCCTGTTCCAGCTCCTCCATCAAAATATGTGAATGCTGATCCCGCATATTTTCAATCTTGATTCGGCTCAGTTCACCATACTCCATGGCCTCATTCATCACCGTACCCGGATATTCCGCATGAATATGCACCCTGACCAAGTCATCATCTGCGACGACCAGCAGCGAATCACCGAATGCAGACAGACGTTCACGGAAATCATGCTCCTCAAAATGACGAGCCTTCTCCTTTTGCACATTCAGCGTTACCATGAATTCCGTGCAATAGCCGAATACAATGTCTTCGGTTGCAAGCTTAGCTTGGGCGCTTACTGGCTCGCGATAGCCCAACTGCTTCTCATTATCGTTGGCACGATTTGAAGCTCCTGAGGGCACTGTCAAATGCCTCACATTTCTTGATACATGTCCAACTCCAGTGTACACTGTACCTATCTGCGAATCCGCTAACGCGTGAACAAAGCCATTGTAAATAAACAGCAGTCCCTGCCCTCCGGCATCAACTACCCCAACTTGCTTTAATACAGGCAATTGCTCTGGCGTATAGGCTAATGCTGCACTTGCTTTATCTTGTATAGCATTCATAAGTGTTAGGATATCCGATGGTCGCTTGGCATGCTGTATGCCTTGCTTGGACGCTTCCTTCGCTACTGTAAGAATTGTACCCTCTACAGGCCTCACAACAGCTTTATAGGCCATATCGACACCTAATTGAAAAGCTGCTGCCAACTGCTCGGCGTTAACTGCTTCCATATTAACTACAGACTTGGCAAAACCACGGAATAGCTGTGATAAAATAACACCTGAGTTTCCTCTGGCTCCCATCAACAGCCCCTTTGCCAGCGCTTCTGCCGCTTTACCGATATGGGAGGAAGGGCGTCGGCGAAGCTCTTCAACGCCGGATTGAAAAGTTAGATTCATATTCGTTCCTGTGTCTCCATCAGGTACAGGAAAAACATTCAGCGCATTGACCTGTTCCGCATTTTGACGAAGCTGCTCAGCACCCATTTCGACCATTCGAATAAAATCCGTTCCGTTTATTAGATTTAAGCGCTTACTCAAATTTTCCCCCTCCTTCTGCCACAAGTACCTAACTCAGCACCTGACGGATTACCGTCTTTCAAGCTATTGAGCTACACGTACTCCTTGTACATAGATGTTCACTACGTTTACCTTTAACCCAATAACCTCATTTAATATATACTTTACTTTTCTTTGTACATTTTGGGCGACCACTGATATTTTGGTACCGTAGCCTACAATAATATAGAGATCAATGATCGGTGATTCCAGACCATTGCGATGAACGACAACGCCTCTGCTTGAATTGTCACGTCTAAGTAATTCAGATATTCCATCCTTTAACTGATTACGAGTAGCCATACCCACAAGTCCATAGCATTCCAAAGCAGCCGAACCCGCCAACATGGCGATGACCTCATCTGCTACATATATTTTTCCATATTCCGCATCCAGTTCAATCGTCATCTTCCCAGCTCCTTTGGTTTACGATGTATCCTCGTCTCATTCTACTATAAATACATGAATAAATAAATAAATAAGCCCGTTGTAGCCACAAATTCATCATTGTGACGTTGACGTCTTTAATTGTGCTGTGATATGATATTCAAGTATGTTTTTGAATACTCTTTGCTTATAGAGAGATCGCTTCCGAGGACAAGACTTATGGGTCTTCGAGGCTTTTAAGGAGGTGTAGTACAATGTCCCGCAAATGTTTCATTACTGGCAAAAAACCTGGAACAGGCAACCACGTTTCTCATGCGAACAACAAGGCGAAACGTACTTGGGGTGTTAACGTTCAAAAGGTTCGTATTCTTGTGGACGGTAAACCAAAGCGCGTTTATGTTAGCACTAGAGCTTTGAAATCCGGCAAAATCGCACGTGTGTAGTTTTTAACTTCCACGTACAAAAAGCACCTGCTCTCAGGTGCTTTTTTTAGTGCTCATTCAGTGGCATCAACGGTCTTTATTCGCATTAATGTATCAATTTTTGCTGAATGTATGAAGTACAGCCTTTACAAGACCGCCCAAAAACCTTGGTAGCTTGATTGTATAAAATTTCACTTCTACCCCTCCTTCAGCTCACTCGAATGTTCGTTTTCCTGAGATTGCGTCATTTGACCAGGAACATGGCTCATTATACTCCATTATATTCCGCAGCTTGGAAAATGTGCCTATTCAATTAACCAAGTCCAAAATAAAACAAAAAAAGGCCACAAAAGCCGAAACTTTTGTAACCAGTTTATGAGGCCGAGCGCCGATTTATGACAAAACCACTGTGCTTAACACGTTATTTCTAGCTCTACGCTGGGACATCCCCATATTGAATGTAGCGATAAAAAGCATAACCGACAGCAATAAGAAAATACAGTATTATCGTCAATATGACAAAAGTAATTCGCATCCATCGTTCATCATGCTTTTTGAAAAACTGAATACCCAGATATAGAGCTCCTAAAGAAAATAAATATTTAAGCAAATCCTGAATTTGTGAAAAAAGACTGAGCAGTATCGCGCACAGCAGACTGTATACCACTACCACCAGGAATTTCAAAGACTGTTCACTCCTTGCCTCTAATCAACCTGATCGCTTCTTCGCGATCTGCATGTCCAAATACAGCATTGCCTGCTACAAGAACATTGGCTCCAGCAGCTGCAACTTGACGAGCAGTTTCAGCATTCACACCGCCATCAACTTGAATATGTACATGGTGAAGTCCCCGCTCATTCAGCATTTCACGAAGCTTCGTAATTTTGGGCAGCATCCCATCAATAAATTGTTGACCGCCAAAGCCCGGATTGACCGTCATTAGCAGTACATAATCCAGGCTCTCGTTCATTACATACTCAATGGAAGATAGCGGTGTTGCCGGATTCAGTACGACTCCTGCTTTAACGCCTTGGTCTTTAATAAATTTCAAGGTGCGGTGCAAATGCTTGCAGGCCTCTACGTGAACAGATATATGATCAGCTCCCGCATTTACGAAAGCAGGGATGTACGCATCCGGATTCTCGATCATCAAATGGACATCGAGTGGAAGCTGTGTATGTGGACGGATTGCTTGCACGATAAGAGGACCAATCGTAATGTTAGGGACAAAATGTCCATCCATCACATCCACGTGAATCCAATCTGCCCCACCCTTTTCCACATCGGCAATTTCAGCTCCCAATTTGGAAAAGTCTGCGGATAATATCGATGGTGCGATGATCAGCATATTAGTATCTCCTTTTTCTCTCTTTAATTTCCCCTAAAAAATGAAGGTAATGTTTGTAACGCGAAGGTGCAATATGTCCTTCTTTGGTAGCTTCAATTACTTTGCACTCTGGCTCATGCAGATGCAAACAACCTCGAAACTTGCAATGAGCAGCGTATGACCGAAATTCCTTGAAGCTGTCGCTCAGATCCTCAGCTTCCTTCACCTGCAAGAAATCAAGTGAACTAAAACCCGGTGTATCTGCTACCAGCCCTCCATTGTGCAGCCGTATCAACTCCACATGTCGCGTGGTATGCTTACCTCTGCCAAGTTTCATGCTGATCTGATTCGTTTCCAATTGAAGGCCTGGTACCATAGCGTTCAGCAAAGAGGATTTGCCAACACCTGATTGGCCAGCAAACACGCTGATATGGCCTGCCAAGCGATCCAGAACGGTTTCAATACCTATACCGAGCTTAGCACTTGTCACCACGACTTGATAGCCTATCGCTTCGTACATGCGAACGACCTCTTGCATCGTTTGAGGAATATCCTTTTCTTCCAGCAGGTTTATTGCGCTTTCTTCTTCCAAAGAAACGACGGGGCAAGGGACCTCTTCAATCAAGTCCTGCTTTGTTAAGCAAATGATCGTATGAAGCCCAGAGCTTTCAGTGTGCACGAGGAATTTGTCCAGTAATTGCAAATTCAAAGCGGGCTCCTGTACAGCGAATACAAGAACGGCCAGTTCAACATTAGCAATAGGTGGACGAACAAGCTCCGAGATACGAGGCAAAATCTCATCTACGGTGCCTTCTCCATTTTCGGTCAGCTCGTACTTCACACGGTCCCCTACAAGAGGGGACTCACCGCGTTTTTTGAAAATTCCACGGGCGCGACACTGAATCGAAATCATGTTGTGCTCGTCTTCAGGAAGAACATAATAAAAACCACTTAGTGCCTTGATAATTAAGCCGGATGGCATCTATCTTAGCCCCCTGTATGTGTTGGATTACTTGGCTTGACGTTCGCTGGAGCTGCGGGATTAGGTACCGGGTTAACAGGAGTAGAGGTCCCGCCTGTTGTTGGTGCTGTACTACCTGCTCCGGTACCTCCTGGAGTTGTAGTTCCAGGATTGACTGGAGTTGTTGTGCCTGGATTCGTTCCCGTACCTGTGCTAGGCGTACCGGTTCCTGGAGCTTGCGGTGTCGTTGGTTTTGTTGTTCCGTTGCCGTTGCCTGATGGTGGCTGTGTAGAAGATCCAGCAGAGCCAGACGTCGGCGGATTAAACGGCTTGCCGTTTTTCTGAGACAGATAGTCCTGGTACGTAACTGTAATCAGATCGGTCAGCTCATTGTCCTGCCTAACTTTGATAATCGCATTTTTATCAGGAGCAACAACCAGCTTGACTTCGACCTCTGAAGGTTTTGTCACATTAGGAATCGATTTATATTCAAATTCATCATATTGAGCATCGGTCAAAGTAACCTTGATCGTACTCGCTTTTCCTTCAGCTGCCGGTTTATACGGTATTTTAATAGTCATAGGACCCGCATTCTCAGGTAACCCAGAGGAAATAATCAATTGGGTAATTTCATACCCTGGGGAAACATCGTCGTCCTGACCATAAGGAAACTGTCTCACAACTCTCCCCTTCGGCTGCTTATAGCTTGCTTCTGTTGTCACATTGCTAGCTGCCAGCTTCAGCTTGTTAGCCGTGATCCAGGCTTTGGCCGCCTCCTCAGTTAAACCTTTGAGGTCTTTCATCTTAAATGTTTCCTTACCCTTACTTATGGTCAGCTTTACATTTGCCTTAAGCGGATCGATCAGTTCATTAGGTGGCGGTACCTGCTGGAGAACAGTTCCAGGATCTTTTTCTTCAAATTGCTGATCTACGCCAATCCGGTTATCCTGTATACCCATGGCCATTAAAGCTGTTTTGGCATCCGCTAAATTCGAATTGACCAAATTGGGCATCTTCAGCATGTCAATACCCTTACTGACATGAAGTGTAATTTTACTGTTTATTAATTTTTTCATATTGCTAGAGCTTTGACTGATAACGACATCTTTAGGTACGTCTTTGGAATCTTCCCTTATCACATCAAAATCCAACTGAACATCCTTCAGTGCCTGTTGTGCTTCAGCCAGCGGCTTGCCTACTACATCAGGCACCATAACCTCTTGTACCTTCATACTGGCTTTGACGTAGCCAACCATATACCACATGCCACCAAGGAGTCCGATCAACACAACGATCCATATCACAGGCTTTATCCACACGCGCTTCTTTTTCTCATTAGTCGGAGAATCCGATTCGGAATAGTGTCCATCATCATCGTCGTCATTTACGGGTATATATTGTCCAGGGCGAATAGCTGGTATTACTCTCGTTTTTTCCTCATCCAGCTCATCAATATCTTTGAAAATCAGTTTGGCTTCATTCCGTCTATGCGGCAGCAAACAGCTTTCCAAATCTTCAAGCATCTGACTGGCGGAGCTATAGCGATCGGAAGGGTCTTTACGTACTGCACGTAATATCACATTTTCCACACTTTGTGGAATTAACGGATTAACTCGACGCGGATCCTCTACATTTTCCTGCAAATGCTTAAGGGCTACACTAATCGGACTTTCACCAATGAAAGGCAGCTTTCCAGTCAGCATTTGATACATAACAATACCCAGTGAATACAGGTCCGATTGTTCACCTGTAAACGTGCCTTTAGCATGCTCAGGTGAAAAATAATGAACAGAGCCCATCACGGAACCGGTTTGTGTAATGGTGGACGAGGTAACCGCACGGGCGATTCCAAAATCGGTAACCTTAACCCGCCCATTTTTGCCGATAAGTATATTATGAGGTTTAATATCGCGATGTATGATTTGATTATGGTGGGCGTGTTCAAGAGCCTCGCAGATTTGACTGGCTATTCGAATCGCTTCCTCCACCTGTATGGGAGCTTTTTCTTTGATCAAATCGTTTAACGTCGTACCTTCGATGTATTCCATCACAATATAATGGATTTCTTCCTCTTGACCCACATCATAAATACTAACGATATTCGAGTGTGACAATGAAGCCGCTGCCTGTGCTTCACGACGGAACCTTTCAATAAATTCCTCATCATGCACATATTGCAGACGGAGTATTTTAACGGCAACGTGCCGGTGCAGCAAAATATCCAGAGCCTTGTATACGATGGCCATTCCGCCTCCGCCTACGCGATCCAGAATTTCGTAACGGCCTCCCAGCTGCTTGCCCTTCATTCATCATCACCTCTTCTCATCATGAACATCATCTGCCGCTTTCTTGGTATCGGATTCATTACTCACCAGTACTACAGTAACGTTATCATCCCCACCTGCTGTCAAAGCTTCATTAACAAGCTGTTGAGCTATTTCCTCCAATGATCCTGCTGCTTGGTGGATAGGTGCAGCGATCTGCTCGCTGCTGATCAGGCTGCTAAGCCCGTCGCTGCATAACAGCAAGGTATCTCCTTGCTGCCAGGTCAGATCCTGAATATCAATTTCTATTGTTGATTCTGTGCCAAGTGCACGTGTCAACACATTGCGACGCGGATGATGCCCGGCTTCTTCACGAGTAATTTGACCGCTTTTTACAAGAACGTTGACCAGGGAATGGTCCTCGGTCAACTGTTCGATCCCACTCTGGTTAATCCGATACACGCGGCTGTCACCGACATGACCGATCACAACTGTATCCTCGTCTGCCATAGCTACCACAACGGTGGTTCCCATACCATGATAGTTTTCTCTTTGGGAGGCGAATTCAAAAATTTTCTCGTTAGCTAGTTCAACAGCATCTTTCAAACATGATTTGCGCTCAAGAACAGTTGCCTCAGCCGTTAAGGTCTGCAACTGCTCATGAATAATATCTACAGCCATCTGACTGGCAATATCACCAGCCTGATGTCCTCCCATACCATCTGCCAAAATAGCAAGCGCAACTCCATTAATATCCTCTTGAACAACCGCCCGGTCCTCATTAACCAAACGAACGCGTCCCACGTCTGTTAAAGCAGCTGTCTTTAACATCTTTCGCTTCACCTCGCACCTGACTCCATATGCTTCGCCCGCAACTGCCCACAAGCCGCCGCGATATCGCTGCCTTGCTCTCTGCGTATTGTAGCGTTGACCTTGTTTCGTTCCAAAATACGTTGAAACGTAAATATATCATCCCTTGGCGTTCGCACATAATCACGTTCTGTTACAAAGTTAACAGGAATTAAATTCACGTGTGCCATAGGAAACAACTTAAGTACCTGTGCCAGTTCTTCCGCATGCTCAGGCTGATCATTGACTCCACCCATCAAGGCATATTCAAATGTAATCCGCCGTCCTGTCTTGGCCACATAATATTGACAGGCTTCAATCAATTGGGCAAAAGGAAACCTGCGATTGACCGGCATCAGCTTGGAGCGGAGAGTATCGTTAGGTGCATGGATCGAAATCGCCAAATTAATCTGCGTTTGCTCATCAGCAAAACGATAAATATTCGGTACGATCCCGCTCGTCGAAACAGTAATGTGCCTCTGCCCAATGTTCAAGCCTTTAGGATGGATCATAACTTTCAAAAAGGTCATCATGGCATCATAATTTTCAAAAGGCTCACCAATACCCATAATGACGATACTGCTGACCCGTTCGCCTGTAGCATCCAGCAGCTGCTGAGATTTCACAACCTGGGCAATGATCTCCCCTGGCGTCAGATTGCGTTTTAAGCCTGTAAGCGTCGAAGCACAGAAGGTACAACCAACGCGGCAGCCCACTTGGGTCGTCACACAAACACTGTTGCCATAGCTGTGCTTCATAATGACGGTTTCGATAGCATTTTTGTCGGACAGCTCAAATAAAAATTTGACCGTGCCATCCTTCGACTCATACTTGGCGACCTCTGTCATCGTCACAAAATCAAAATGGTGGCTGAGTTTGTCCCGAAGAGCTTTTGGCAAATTGGACATTTCTTCGAAGCTTGAAATTCTTTTCACATACAGCCAGTCAAAAATCTGACCTGCCCGGAAGCCTGGCTCTCCGTTCGATTTAATCCAATCCTGCCATTCTTCTAGGCTTAAATCATAAACATAAGGTTTCGTTCCTGCTTGCTTATCTTGATCTATTAATTTCATCCATCATCACGACCTGTTAGGTTAATTCGTGCTTGATTATAGTTAACAAACACGGCACATAGTTTTAATTTTAACATAGTTCCAGAACTTACGCTCGTTTCCGGAGCCGTGCAATAAAAAAACCATCCGATAAATGCTCATAAGGATAAATTTCGATTGGCTTGAGCTGATCCCACTCGAAATCGGGGTGATTATCTAGAAACTGTTGGACCCTGCCTTCATTTTCATTATATTCCAATGTGCAGGTGCTATAGATGAGTGTGCCTCCGACCTTGAGCAATGGATGGATACTATCCAGAAGCTCTTTCTGGATAAGGCAAACCTCGTTTAAATCCTGTTCGCGTTTATTCCACTTCATATCCGGCTTACGACGGATTACACCGAGTCCAGAGCAAGGCGCATCAAGCAAAATACGATCAAAGCTTCCCTCGGCAAAATGCTGGGGCAGATCACGTGCATCAGAAACCAAGGTATGCACTGAAGTTAAACCTAAACGTGCAGCCTGCTCACGAATTAGCTTTTCTTTATGCTCGTGAATATCACAAGCCCATATTTCTCCAAGATTGCCCATCTTTTCAGCTATATGAGCCGTTTTACCTCCAGGAGCTGCACAGCAATCCAATATCCGCTCACCCGGTTCCGGCTGAAGCGTTTCAGCTACTAGCATGGAGCTTTCGTCTTGTATCGAAAATAATCCTTCTTCATACCAAGGCGTCAGTGCCATATTACCACCGTTCTTGACCAGAATCCCATCGGCAGCCAGCTCGGAAGGAACAGCCTCCACGCCTGATTTGTTCAATAAGAAGATTAGATCATTACGGCTTAGCTTCATCGTATTCGTACGAATACTGACATGAGGCGGTTTGTTGTTAGCTTCACAAAGCAATTCTGTTCGGGCTTCACCGATTTGATCAATCCAGCGTTTAACCATCCATTGCGGATGAGAGTATGTCAAAGCTATACGATCTACAGCAGACAAGTTAGTCGGAAGCTGTAAGGCTTCTTTGTTGCGGATTACATTACGTAAAACGCCGTTAACCATGCCGGAAATACCTGCATGACCTTTTTTCTTGGCCAAATTGACGGCTTCGTTCACAATTGCATGATCCGGAACCCGATCCAGATAAAGCATTTGGTAATAGCTCAGCCTTAACAAGCTTCGGACCCAGGGCTCCAGCTTAACAAGACCTTTGGCAACAAACCGATTCAAAAAATAATCGATTGTATTGAGCCGCTGAATGGTGCCATAAACAATTTCTGTCGTTAAACCTGCATCCTGCTTGTCCAGATGATATTGCTGTAAGGTTTGGTTCAGCAGCAGATTGCTATAGGAACGATCTTGCTCCGTACGTACCAGCACCTCAAGAGCAGCCTCCCGGGCACTGCCTTTTGGCTTGCCGGTACTGGCTCCAGACTTATTTATATGTTTTTTTCCTGTAGACGGGAAGTTTTCATGGGGTTTTCCAGCACTTGATTTGCTTGTTGTTGGTATTCTTGTATCTGGACGACCCGGACCATGATTGTCATTCCTCGGTTTACTTGTACTTCCTCTGTCATTATTCGTATTTTCAAAGCTTTGCTTCAATTGTTGTAGCCCCCATTATTAGATGCCATGCGCTGCCGTGCTTATCCAAGCACAGTACCAACCTCAAGTCGGCCACCAAGTACGAATTGTGCTGCCTGCATTGCTTTCTTGCCCGCTGGCTGCAGCTCCGTAATCGTGAGCACACCTTCACCTGCAGCCACCTGAATGCCCTGCTCACTGACGGCAACAACCGTACCTGGCTCATAGCTGCCCGCTTTGGTCACTTGAGTCCCGTTAATCTCATTTGCTGAGACATTCGTTCCCTCAGACTGGCCTGGCTTGTCGCAGGTCCAAATTTTCAAAACTTCACCATTCCAAATCGTATACGCTCCTGGACTTGGATTAAGTCCACGAACTTGATTCCATATGGAAATAGCGGATTGGCTCCAATTGATAAGCTCCTGCTCCCTGCTGATATTCGGTGAATACACCGCTATCTCATGATTTTGAGCAACGGCCTGAACATGACCAACAAGCAGATCGGGTAAAGTATCCAAAAGCAGTTGGGCGCCTGCCGCACTCAGCTTCTTAAACATGGAACCCGTCGTGTCGATATCCTCGATAGGAAGCTCAACGCTGCTAATCATATCACCTGTATCCAATCCTTCTGCCATATACATAATCGTCACACCTGTTACCGTGTCTCCATTCATCACGGCATGATGGATAGGAGCGCCTCCGCGATAACGCGGAAGCAATGAAGCATGTATATTGATACAACCCAGCTTGGGAATCGCCAGCACCGACTTCGGCAATATTTGCCCATAAGCGGCTGTTACGATTAAATCAGGATGTAACGCCTGCAGCTCTTCCACAGACTCGGGTCGACGCAGCTTTTCAGGTTGAAGTACTGGTATATCGTGCTTCTGAGCCTCTGCTTTTACTGGAGTTGGCGTCAGCAGCCGCTTCCTCCCAACGGGACGATCCGGCTGGGTAACCACACCAACGACTTCAATTCCTGAGTAATTTATTAAGACTTGTAAAGCAGGCACGGCAAATTCTGGCGTGCCCATAAAAACGACTCTCATACTTCACCGCCCTGAGGCTCATTACGATACATCTTTTCCGCTAAATCAGTGTATAATACCCCATTGAGGTGATCCACTTCATGCAGGATGCAGCGTGCAAGCAATTCCGTCCCCTCTACAACAATTTCCTCGCCATCACGATTCAGGCCTTTGACCACGACTCGCATAGCACGGCGAACATCTCCATTCATACCTGGAATACTTAAGCAGCCTTCGGATCCGAACTGCTCGCCTTCCTCTTCAATCACTTCTGGATTGATCAATTCGATCAAGCCCTGCTCATTTCCAACATCCATAACAATAACCCGCTTTAATATACCGATCTGAGGCGCAGCCAAACCGACACCTTGGGCATCATACATCGTATCCGCCATATCCTTGAGCAGCTTATGAATGTTTGGAGTGATTTTTTTTACTGGCTTGCATTTTTCGCGCAGCACAGGATCTGGATCTTTTACAATTAATTTAATGGCCATTGGATGAGCACACCTTTCGTGAATAGGTTTAACAAATTTATATGGATTTTTCATCCAATTAGAAGACGGAATCTGCTGGCGCTGATGATGAATCACATCAACACCTGCGGATCCACATCTATACTGATCGTCAGCTTATGCTGCTTTACTACATCGTCTAGAGTGGCTGCTGCTTGCTGAACAAGTCCCGCTATCGAAACTTCTTCACGATATTTTACCATGCATTGAAACCGATATCTATCCTTGATTCGTGAAATAGGTGAAGCTACCGGTCCAAGAATATCAATGGGTATCGGCGACATAGTCTTGGCAAGCTCTTTCAATTTGGCAGCTAACGTCTCTGCCGAGCGCATGAGCAGCGGAATTTGTTCGTGTGACAATGTAATAAGTATAAGTTTATGAAAAGGTGGATAGTCATGGAATTTACGAAAAGTCATCTCTTTTTCCATAAAGCTTGTGTAATCATGATTGCTGGCGCTGATGATGCTATAATGCTCCGGTGTATATGTCTGGATGAATACCTCACCTGGAAGCTCATGTCGTCCTGCCCGTCCGCCTACCTGTGTCATCAACTGGAAGGTTCGCTCCGCCGCACGAAAGTCCGGTAGATTCAGTACCGTATCCGCTGCTAAAGCACCAACCAGTGTTACTTGAGGAAAATCCAGACCCTTGGCAACCATTTGTGTGCCTAGAAGCACATCTGCCTGTTGATTGCGGAAAAGAGTGAGCCATTTCTCATGGGAGCCCTTCTCTGTCGTCGTATCTACATCCATACGAATCACACGAATGCCTGGAAAAAGCTTGCCCAGTTCTTCTTCTACTCTCTGCGTTCCGGTGCCAAAATGGCGAATATGCTCGCTGCTGCAGCTTGGACAAATCGTTGCTTCACGTTCTGTATACCCACAATAGTGGCAGCGTAGTGTCCGTGCAGACTGATGATAAGTCAACGAAATATCACAATGTGGACAGCCAGCAACGAAGCCGCAGCTTCGGCACATGACAAAGGTGGCATACCCTCGACGATTCAGCAGCAGAACAATTTGTTCTTTTTTTTCCAGACGCTCTTCGATCGCTTTGTGCAAGCCACGGCTGAACATAGAACGATTTCCTTTGCTCAGCTCCTCGCGCATATCAACAATATGAACCTTAGGCAAAGGTCGTCCTTCAACCCGTTCTTTCATCGTTAAAAGCTTAATCGGTGCTTCGGCATTAGATGTACCCAGCGCCGCTTCAGGCAATGTTCCATACATACTCTCCAACGAAGGAGTGGCAGAGCCCAATATAACAACGGCTCCATGCTGCATAGCTCTCGCCACAGACACATCACGAGCGTGATATTTAGGGCTTTCTTCCTGCTTGTAAGAGGATTCATGCTCCTCGTCTATGATAACCAGACCGATCTTTGTAAATGGGGCAAAAATGGCTGAGCGAGCGCCGATCACGACACTAACCTGCTTCAGCATGATTTTGCGCCACTCATCATAGCGTTCACCCTGAGACAAGCGACTGTGCAGCACAGCGACTTGATTGCCAAAACGGCCTTTGAACCGCTCGACCATCTGTGGAGTTAAAGATATTTCCGGCACCAGTACAATCGCCTCTCTGTCTTGATCAAGACAGGTTTGGATCGACTGCAAATAAACTTCTGTTTTTCCACTCCCTGTAACCCCGTGCAGCAAAAACACCTGATGATTCCGCTCGTTGACCGCCTCGGAAATACGGCTGAATACTTGGCTCTGCTCTGGTGTTAACGTCAAAGGCTTGGTGCGCGGGAAATTTCTTTGCGCATACGGATCACGAAAAACCTCAACTTCCTTGATCGAGAGAAACTCTCTATCAGCCAAGCTTTTAACCGTACTAGCACTAATTCCAAGCTCATTGAGTAGATCCGTCAATTTGATCGGATAAGGCTGTTCCGCCAAATATAGCAATACTTCCTTTTGCTTCATAGATCTGGTTGGCAGCATATCTGCCCACTGTTTTAGCTGCTCTGACTTTCCCAAAGGAAAGATCGTTAACACCTTCTTGGCTGACATACGATCTTTAATTAATTGCACTTCTACAAGCAGTCCCTGGGTGATCATTTGCTTGATCAAACCACCCTGAGCGGTATATTTGTCTAATAATGCCCCAATCTCTACCGAGCTCTTATCACGGATATAGGCAACAATATCCTCCTGAATCGGCAGCAGCATCGTGTGCTGACCCTGTGATAGTAAATCGCCTTCATGACCAATCATATAGATATCGTTCACTTTGACATGCCGCTCGTACTTCGCTTTCAAAGCGCCGGGAATCATTGCTTGGAGCGCAGTAATCTCATGACAAAGGTAGGTTTTGCTTACCCATTGAGCGAGATCCACCAAGTCAGGAGTTAATGGAGGATACAAGTCCATGACCTCAGAAATCGGCTTTAATTTGGCAGGATCAAAGTCCGCACGATCATGCAGCTCAACGACAAATCCCTGAAGTTTTCTTGGGCCAAAAGGAACACCCACCCGACTCCCAATCGCAACCCACTCCCGCATGGATTCAGGTATCAAGTAATCAAAACCGCGGTTTGTCTGCTTGGATGGAACATCCACAATTACTTTTGCATACATCAGCGCGATTCTGCTCCTTTCGCCATCCGTTCTGCTATTAATATCAGCAGCTCACGTGCCACACCGAACTTACTCATGATCGGCAAACTCTTAACCAATCCAGCCGCATCGTAAATCCGCACAGCATTCGTGTCAGTGCCAAAGCCTGCACCCTCCTGAGTCACATCGTTTGCCACAATCAGATCACAATGCTTCCGTCTCAGTTTGTCCAGAGCATGCTCGTCAACATTTTCAGTTTCCGCTGCAAATCCTACGATAAACTGCTTCGTTTTACGCTCACCGATTGTTTGTAAAATATCTGTATTCTTCACCAGCGTCAAAGTCATTTCTTCCGACTTTTTCTTAATTTTTTGTTGCGCACGCTCCTGAGGACGATAATCAGCAACCGCCGCAGCTTTAATGATTACATCGGAATTGTCCATCCGCTCCATGACGGCTTCCAGCATATCCTGGGCAGATTCAACTCTAACGATACGAATGCCTGAGGGAACAGGTACAGAGATTTTGCCTGCGATAAGTGTGACATCAGCGCCCATGCTCTGTGCGGCTTCCGCCAATGCAATGCCCATTTTTCCGGAGGAGTCATTTGTTAAATACCTCACGGGATCAATGCGCTCCACGGTTCCACCTGCTGTGATCACCATTTTTTTACCATCAAGCCATTTCTTTTCTTCAAAAAATTGGATAATGGCTGAAACGATGTTCTCTGGTTCTTCCAATCTTCCTTTGCCTACATAGCCAC
Source organism: Paenibacillus sp. 1_12 (assembly GCF_900114475.1). Taxonomy (GTDB): domain Bacteria; phylum Bacillota; class Bacilli; order Paenibacillales; family NBRC-103111; genus Paenibacillus_S. The sequence goes on from NZ_FOTE01000006.1 coordinate 258,068, forward strand.
AAGCCAGCTGTCCGGTGCCAGGCTCGATGAACTGTACTCCCCGGGAAGCAAGCAATTCCAAATTCGCCTGAACTGCAGGGTGCGCATACATATGAACATTCATTGCAGGCGCTATCCATACTGGCGCCATCGTCGCAAGTAATGTCGTACTCAGCATATCATCAGCGAGCCCATGAGCCATTTTGGCAATTATATTGGCTGTTGCGGGGGCAACGAGGAATAAATCTGCACGATCCGCAAGATCTATATGGGAAACAACCGATGCATCTTTTTCATCGAATGTGTCAACAATAACATCGTGTCTGGATAAGGTTTGAAAGGTCAATGGTGCTATGAACTTGACTGCCGATTCCGTCATAATCACGCGAACATCGGCGCCCGCCTGCGCCAGTTTGCTGCAAATAGCAGCTGCCTTATAAGCCGCAATTCCTCCGCTGACACCAAGTATAATCGTTTTTCCCTGCAGCATAGTCGATCCCTCCCCATTTATCGAGAAAAAAATAACAACCACAAGGGTTGTCGTTTAAGTGTACCTTAGGTTTCTTTATACAGCTTCTCGTAAGAAATCAAATCCTCATAAATTTCTTCAAGCGCAAGACCTACCTGCTTGTAGGACTTTTTGTTACGAATTTCCGATTTAGCACCATCACGCAATAATCTTGCCCGCTTGGATGCTGCTACTACCAAGGAATACTTACTGTCAACTTTCTCTAAAAGCTCATCAATCGAAGGATACAACATGTTATTTCACCTCAACCATCCACTGTTTTATTTTACTGAAAACCTTATCCGTGCGACAGTGCTCGGCTACAATAATCGATTGAATGCGTGAACAGGCATTTTCCACCTTATCGTTTACAATCGCATAGTCATAATAATCCATTAATCGGAATTCGTCCATAGCAACCGACATCCGGCTCCTAATCGATTCCTCCGATTCGGTACCGCGGCCGATAATCCGGCTTTCCAATTCATCTAATGAAGGAGGCAGCAAAAATATAAATACACCCTCAGGAAACTTTTGTTTAACTTGAAGTGCACCCTGCACTTCGATCTCAAGAATGATGTCTTTACCCGAATTTAACGTTTCCTCAACAAATTGACGTGGGGTTCCGTAGAAATTGCCTACATATTCCGCCCATTCTAGTATTTGATCGGTATCGATCAACTTCTTAAATTGTTCCCTAGTTTTGAAGAAATAATTCACTCCATCCACTTCACCTGCGCGGGGATCGCGAGTTGTAGCTGATACAGAGTAAACCAAGTCTGGAGCACAGCCGCGTAGAGCCTTACAAACCGTTCCTTTACCTACGCCAGAAGGTCCTGATAATACGATTAAAATTCCTCTTTCCTTACTCGTCATGATCATCGTCCTTATTGGAAAGTCGATGGGCCACCGTCTCGGGCTGCACCGCAGATAAAATAACATGGTCGCTATCCGTAATAATAACCGCCCGCGTACGACGTCCATAGGTTGCATCGATCAGCATGTGCCGATCACGAGCTTCCTGAATAATTCTTTTGATTGGGGCCGATTCCGGACTAACGATGGAAATGATTCGGTTGGCAGACACAATGTTCCCGAAGCCAATATTGATAAGTTTGATAGCCATCTGTTTTCCTCCTACAAGCTTTCCTTTAGCTAAGCCGCATCGCAAGCATTATTTAAGCTTTGCTCTAGCAAAGCTACTTCGTAAGCACTATCTTAGATTTTCTAAACATTTCACTTTATTAAGCCTTACTCACTAGCAGAAAGCTACTTAGTCATTAACGTTTTTATTCTATATTTTGAATCTGCTCTCTCAATTTTTCCATTTCAGCCTTCATTTCGACGACTATCGTGGTGAGTTCTGCATGATTCGCTTTGGATCCGATTGTGTTCACTTCCCGATTCATTTCTTGCAAGAGAAAATCAAACTTTCTACCAATCGGTTCAACTTCACTAATCAGTTGATTGCACTGTTGAATATGACTTTGCAGACGCACTAATTCTTCGTCTATGTTCGAACGATCCGCCAACAATGCAACTTCCATGGCTATGCGTGCTTCATCAAGTATAGGCTGCTGGTGCATTTCCTGAATACGCGCCCGTAGCTTACCCGCATAATGCTGCACCACTTGCGGAGCCAGCTGATACGATTGCTCCAGATAACGGTTCATGGTTTCAATTCGCTGCTCGATATCCATACTTAAATGGGCGCCTTCCGATTCCCGCATTTGGGTGAGCTTCAGCACTGCTTCTTCTGCACAAGCCACTAACTCATTTTGAAACTCTTCATCCGTAACTAGAGCCGTTTCTTTGAAGGTAATCAAATCGGGAATAGCCATAAAATCCCGAACATCCAGTGATGACTTCAAACCGAATCTTGTCGCAAGCTGTTCTGCTGCTGCTTGAAACTCTTCCGCTAACGGCCAGTTCAGCTCTACGATACGAGACGCCTCGGCATTTCGTTCAATCGTTACAAACAAATCGGCTCTGCCGCGCTTTAAATGCTGCTGCACGGTTTTTTTGAGCAAATCCTCAACTTTCATATATTCACGAGGAATTCGCACGTTGACCTCGCAATAGCGATGATTGACCGATTTAAGATCCATTTGCACGATATAACCGGCAAACCTACAGTTTGCTTGTCCGAATCCGGTCATACTCTTCATCAAGCTGTTCACATCCATTAGCTTATTTTAATTCATTTTGCTAGAGGGTACAAGTGGAAATCATGCTTTCTGATTTCTCCCACACATATTTCGTCAAATCTGCTGTCATCTCGTATGAAAGGAATGGGGTCATCAAATAAATTCCGTTAAAGTAAGGCATAGCCGCATCCAAAAGCTCCTTGGCGATCTGCACGCCCATTGCGCGCCCCTCTTCACCCTTCAGTTCGCTCATACGCTGACGCACATCGTCAGAAAGTTGTATCCCAGGAACCTCATTATGCAAATATTCTGCATTACCACCACTTGCGAGCGGCATAATACCAAGAAAAATCGGGATATTCAAATGCTTGGTAGTCTCATATATTCGTTCAATCAGCTTAGCATCATAAACAGGCTGCGTCATAATGTAATCGGCACCTGCTTCGATTTTCCGTTCCAGACGCTGAACTGCCTTTTCCAAATATTTAACATTGGGATTGAAGGCTGCGCCAACTATGAAATTGGCTTTCTTCTTAAGCTGTTTACCCGAGAAGGCAACCCCTTCATTCAATTGCTTGATCATCCGAATAATCTCAAATGAAGTCAAATCATAGACAGAGCTGGATCCAGGAAGATCTCCAAAGCGCGCAGGATCACCTGTCACAGCTAGTACATGGTCGATTCCCAAAGCATGAAGCCCCATCATGTGCGATTGCGTACCAATCATATTGCGGTCTCGGCAAGCGATATGAATTAGAGGACGAAGTCCGGTCTGCTCCTTCACCAGGTAGCCAAGCGCTAAATTGCTCATTCGTGTAACAGCCAATGAATTGTCAGCCATCGTCAGGGCGTCAATCCGCGCTTCCTTCAACGCGTGTGCACCCTTCATAAATTTATCAATGTCCAGATCGCGAGGCGGGTCCAACTCGACAATAACGGTATGACGCTGCTTCACCAATTCTACGATATTGGGTTCGTCAGCAGGCGGCATTTCCGCAGCTCCGTTAGTTGAAGAAGGTACTAATTCAAGAGTCGATTCGCCTGAGCTACCATTTACGACAGTGGACACACCCGTAAACTGTACTTTTGAGTGCAGCTTGTTAATCCGTGAAGGATCAGGTTTGTAACCATTCAGCGCATTTGCCATAAAAGAGATATGTTCAGGAGTCGTACCGCAGCAGCCACCAATAATTCGAGCTCCCAGATCAGCAAACTTCAAAGCTGTTTCGGCAAAATATTCAGGTGTCGCTGCAAAGGTAAAGCGGCCATCGACATAATCGGCGATTCCCGCATTTGGAAATACAGAGTATGGTAACACAGGTCCGGACGCTGCAGCTTTTTCCAACGAGCGTAATAACCCATTTGGACCGCTGCGGCAGTTAAATCCAACTACATCGGCTCCATTGTGCTTTAGCTTGTCAAATGCCTCGTTCAGCAGAATGCCGTCCTCCGTTGTCCCAGAACCTTCTGTTGCAAATTGGCAAATAACCGGGATGTTGCTTAGCTTACGAATTATTTTCAAGGCAAGCAGCATTTCTTCTAGATCCAGAAAAGATTCCAGCAGCAAGCCATCCACCTGAGTATCTAGTAAAACCTCGATTTGTTGACGTAAATCATCCTTAAGCTTGGTTGTGCGAACATTTTTACGCTTACCCGCACGAATGGAGCCCATCGCCCCTACGACATAAGCATCACTGCCCACCGCTTTACGAGCGATTTCCACACCTGCCCGGTTGATGGCTTCTACTTCTTGCTCCAAACCGAATTTAGACAATTTTTCACGGTTTGCTGAAAATGTATTGGTCTCAATTACGCGCGCACCGGCCTCATAATAACGGCGATGCACATCAGCGATAACCTCCGGTTTGAGAAGATTCAGCTCTTCATATGAAATCCCGACAGGAAAGCCCATTTGATATAAAAAAGTACCCATTGCTCCATCACCAACCAAAATATCCTGATGAAGAGCTTCTCTTAAGTCAAGCTTCATTTGCTGTTGTCCGCCCCTTTCCACAAAGCTGCAATCCATCTAGTATTCAGGATTTGACATATATATTTCTATATAGATAAATTTCCTTCATAGACCTGCTCAGCAGGCCCTGTCATATATACATGATTGTCGGCAATATCCCATTCGATGAACAAGTCGCCACCTTTTAAAGAAACCATCGCTGAACGATCAGATACATCATTTAGCACAGAAGCTACAAGCGTCGCACATGCTCCGGTCCCGCAAGCAAGCGTAGGCCCCGCTCCACGTTCCCACACCCGCATATCCATCGCATTGCGTGCCTTCACTGTTGTAAACTCTACATTCACACGACGCGGGAACATCGGATGGGATTCCAGCTTCGGCCCCCATACCGCCAAATCAAAATTTGCTGCATCATCGACATAGATCACACAATGAGGGTTGCCCATTGAAACCGCAGTAAATTGAAATTGTTGTCCATCCACTTCAATGGGGTGATTGAGCACCTGTTCCTGATCCAATGCTGTAGGAATTAAGGCACCCTGCAGGATCGGCTCTCCCATATCAACACGAACCGCTGTTACTTTACCATCAACTACAGTAAGCTGCACCTGCTGTGAGCCAGCACCGATTGTCTCAATGGTTAATTCTGATGCTGATGCGTCGATCATGCCATGTTCATAAATATATTTGGCTACACAACGAATTGCATTGCCGCACTGCTCGGATTCCGAACCATCAGAATTGATGATCCTCATCTGAAAGTCAGCGATTTTCGAAGGAAGTATATACACAAGCCCGTCTGCTCCAATGCCAAAAAAACGACTGCACAAACGGATCGCAAGTTCATTTGCATCAATAGGAAGCTTTTGCTGACCTGCAACGACAATGAAATCATTCCCAAGCCCATGCATTTTTGTGAAATTCATAGCCGTTCCCCTACTTTCTTACCTTATCCCTTTAGTGTTGATAGCCATTATCATAACGCAAAATGACAGGTATGCATAGTTTTTTGACAAAATTCCGCCCGTTTTAAATGTACAAAATACGAAAAGCCGAAACATGGAATGAATCCCCAGGTCTCGGCATCAAATGAATAATTAACGAATAACAGGCTTTGTCGTTCCATAACGAATCGGCTTACGTTTCGAAGGCTTGCTCATCAAACTCCCAAACCCCATTAGAAAAGTTGGAATTCCAGCAAAAATGAGGACGACGATCCAATCCTTAATATTGAGTGGTACGGTTTTGAAAATGGGCTGTAGGGGCTCAATATACAGCACTGCCAGCATCAACAGGAGTGAGGACAGAACGGCTAGAACCAAATAACGGTTTTGCAGCGGATTACGATGAAAGATAGAGCGTGAGCTGCGGCAATCGAATACATGAATGAGCTGCGCCATAACCAAAGTGGCAAAAGCAACCGTTTGTGCTTTTATTAATGTTGCTGCTTCATCGTGCAATCCCTGCTGTAAGGCAATCAAAAATGCCGCCAACGTACAAATGCCGATCAGCATGCCTCGAGAGATGATTTTCCAACCCAGCCTACGAGCGAAAATATTTTCACGTGAACCTCGCGGCTTCTGTTGCATTAAATCCTTTTCAGCTTGATCGACCCCGAGTGCCATGGCTGGAAGTCCATCCGTTACCAGATTGACCCATAATATCTGAATCGGAACGAGTGGCAGCGGCAAGCCCGCCATCATTGCAAAAAACATCGTCATGATCTCACCCACATTAGATGCCAGTAAATACCGGATAAACTTGCGGATATTTTCGTAAATGCCGCGCCCTTCCTCAATAGCGGAAACAATCGAGGCAAAATTATCGTCACTCAACACGAGTGATGCGGCTTCTTTGGATACATCCGTTCCGCTAATCCCCATGGCAATTCCTATGTCTGCCGCTTTAATGGCAGGGGCATCATTAACTCCATCTCCGGTCATTGCTACCACATGACCCATACGCTGCAGTGATTTGACAATCCGCAGCTTATGTTCTGGTGAAACTCTAGCGTATACACAAGTATCCTCAACCTGCTTGTCAAGCTCATCATCACTTAGCAAAGTTAATTGCTGTCCGTTCAAGGTTAATCCATTCATGGCCGGCATAATGCCAAGCTGTTTGGCAATCGCTTCAGCTGTTCCTTGATGATCACCTGTGATCATCACGGTTTTGATACCGGCTTTCCGGCATTTCGTAATAGCCTCCCGAACCTCCCTGCGCGGCGGGTCAATCATTCCTGTCAATCCAATGAAAATTAAACCATGCTCAACCTCTGATTCCTCCGTGCAGTTCTCTGTCGGCTTCAAATCACGGTAAGCAAGTCCCAGAACACGCAATGCGTTGTTCGCCATGCCTTCATTGGCCGCAAGCACTTTTTGTCTGAGCGTTGGGGTAAACGGAATCACCTTATCATCCCATAAAATATAGCTGCACTGCATAATAAGAACATCCGGAGCGCCTTTGGTGCAAGCCATCCGTCCTCCCTGATGCTCCACAAGTACAGACATTCGCTTGCGTTCGGAATCAAATGGAAATTCACTAGTACGGTTGAACAAACCGGATAAGGATTGTGAAGTCAATCCTGCTTTGGCTCCCAATACAATAAGTGCACCTTCAGTCGGATCACCCTGTAAACTCCAAATGCTTTTTGGCTCATCCGTTAATTGTTTCTTTCGTTTAGTCACTTCCGTCTGCTCCATGAGCTGTGCATTGTTACACAGTACGGATACTTGAAGAAGCTTGCGCAGCATCAAATGGTTGCGTACATCCACTCGTTCGCCCTTGAGTTTGATATCCCCTTGAGGTTCATAACCCTCACCCGACACCTCTAAAATTTCTCCGCCCAGCCATAAATGGGTAACGGTCATTTTGTTTTGTGTCAACGTTCCCGTTTTATCCGAGCAAATCACGGAAGCACAACCTAACGTCTCAACCGAAGGCAGCTTGCGAACAATCGCCTTGCGCAGTATCATCCGCTGAACTCCCATGGCCAGAGCTATCGTAACAATAGCCGGCAGTCCCTCTGGAATTGCTGCTACCGCTAAACTGACTCCCGCCAAAAACATGCTGTATGGCTCCTGACCATGCAAAATGCCAGCTACTACAACCAGCAGGGTGAGTACCAAAGCCACAATAATCAATATTTTCCCTAGCTGCTCCAGACGATGCTGCAGCGGCGTTTCCATTGATTCTGTGTTTTGGATCAAATCAGCAATTTTACCCATCTCCGTATGCATACCCGTCCGAATAACTACAGCCCTGGCTGTTCCGCGAGTAACCATCGTTCCCATGAACCCAAGATTACGTTGGTCGCCAAGTGATACCTCATCACCGTGCAATGCTTCCGTGTGCTTGTTAACAGGCACCGACTCACCCGTTAAAGCCGATTCTTCCGCATACAGGCTATTTGCTTCAATAAATCGTAAATCTGCAGGAATCCGGTCTCCACTTTCAAGCAGTACAATATCTCCCGGGACCAGCTCGCGGGCTGGAATTTGCAATGTCGTCTCGTTTCGAAGGACACGGGCATTAGGAGCAGACAATTCCTTTAATGCACGAAGTGAACGCTCAGCCCGATACTCTTGAATAAAACCAAGAATGCCGTTCATAATAATGATCGCAACAATCGTTATCGCGTCCAGATATTCACCGAGCAGTCCCGAAATTAGTGTTGCTCCGACGAGCACAAGCACCATAAAATCTTTAAACTGACCCAGGAATAAAGTAATTGGTGACAACTTGGGACCATCGGATAATTCATTGCTGCCATATTGCTCCAATCGCTTCTCTGCTTCTGACGTGGTCAGTCCCAGTAATGTCTGCATGTTTTGGGCTTCCATCGTCTCCTCACTTGTCATCTGATACCACTTCTTCTGACTCATTCCGTATTACCTCCCATAAGGTTGCTCTGATACCGCCTTGCGAAAGGCTGCAAAGCTCAATTTTCATTACAAATTCCTCATGAGTAAATGTATTCAGACAAGCTGCGAAATATCACAAATGAAAAGACGCTTAAGTTTTTGTTCAAAGTATGGCATGATAGAGGGTGAACTATCAGTGCATCTAAATTTGAAGTATGAACGGAGTTGTAATCGACATGTCGTTAGACGGCCTCGTCGTCCATAGTCTGGTGCAAGAGCTCCAAGCATGCGTGGGCGGCCGAATCAATAAAATTCATATGCCCTCGGGCAACGATATCATACTGCAGCTTCGCGCTCAGGGCAGTAACCTTAAGCTGCTGTTGTCTGCTAATCCAACCTATCCTCGTGTACATCTTACTGAGAAGTCCTATCCCAACCCGCTGGATGCGCCCATGTTCTGTATGCTGCTCCGCAAACATTGCGAAAGCGGAATTATTGAAAGCATTACACAGCCTGGCCTGGAACGGGTCATTCACATAGGCTTGAGGCAGCGAGATGAGCTTGGTGATGTCAGCAGCAAAACGATTATCATTGAAATCATGGGACGGCACAGTAATATTATTTTACTGGATCCATCGACGGATACGATCATTGATGGAATCCATCATGTGACGCCTGCAATCAGCAGCTACCGTATCATCATGCCTGGCAGCCGCTACACGGCACCGCCCGAGCAGCATAAGGAACAGCCTTTTGAAGTTAGCCGTGATTCTTTTATTGAATTGCTCACAGAGGCCCCGCCTCTCCAAGCCGAGCAGGAAGATCCGTTCAAAGCACCCGCTAAGCCAGCTCAGCTTTGGGAAGATCTTACATGGGAGCAGCGTCTTGTCGCTCGGTTTAGCGGCTTAAGTCCCTTGGTAGCCAAAGAAATTGTGTACCGGACTGAACCTAAGATAACCGTAGCACATACGCCTGTTGAGAACGCCTCACGTCTGTGGGAGCCGTTCTTCTCAATCATTAATCAACTCCGCTCAGGCAGTGGTTCACCTCATATTTGTGAGCAAGAGGAAACGGGCAAAGCCTATTTTTCCGTTATCAAGCTTACGCATTTGCAAGGAGAAATCCAATATTATGACACAGTTAGCCAATGTCTTGAGGCCTTTTATGGAGATAAGGCAGAACGCGATACTGTCAAGCAGCGGGTATCCGATTTACTTAAATTTCTTCAAAATGAAAGAAACAAAAACGCTAAAAAGCTGGAAAAGCTTCAGGAAACACTGAATGAGGCTCAGGACTCTGACAAATTACGTATACTTGGCGACTTACTCACAGCATCTATGCATCAGATTCAAAAAGGCACTTCCGTGATCGAAGTTATCAATTATTATGATGAAGAGCAGCGAATGATCGCTATTCCACTGGATCCCCTGCTCACTCCTTCGGAAAATGCACAGCGCTATTTTAAAAAGTATACCAAGAGCAAAAACAGTCTTATTGCCGTAAAGGAACAAATGGAGCAAACTCACGAAGAAATCCTCTATTTGGACAGCTTGCTGCAGCAGCTTGGCACGGCATCTCTCAGTGATATTAGCGAAATCCGTGATGAGCTTATTGAGCAGGGCTATATTCGCGATCGCAGTAAAAAAACACGCAAAAAGAAGCAAAACCAGCGGCCGCTGCTATCTTGCTTTACTTCAAGTGAAGGCATACCGATCTATGTCGGGAAAAATAATACGCAGAACGAATACTTAACGAACCGACTTGCTCAGTCTGCAGATACATGGCTTCACACGAAGGATATTCCTGGCTCTCATGTTGTCATTCGCAGCCTGCAGTTCGGAGATGCAACGCTTAATGAAGCCGCCCAGCTTGCGGCCTATTTTAGCCAAGCTAAAGCTTCCAGTCAGGTGCCAGTAGATTATACGATGATCAAGCATGTCCGTAAGCCAAGCGGCGCCAAACCGGGTTTTGTGATCTATGATCATCAGAAAACCTTGTTCATCACACCTGATGCTGATGGAATTAAGCAGCTGCCTGTGAGTATCAAGTAACAGTTTTGGCGTACCCTCCCAAACCCTCCCTATAGGGAGGGCCCCAAAGGGCGTTGCCCTCTGGACTCCCTCACCGTGTGCGGATATTTTGTGTTCTCGGGGCGCTTTCGTCCCTACGGGACACGCTTGGCAGAGGGTCCTTGGGATGGTGCGGTTTTTTGGTGTTCTCGGGACGCTTTCGTCCCTGCGGGACACGCTTGGTTGTGATGCTGGGGTTGAGTACGGTTTTTGGGTGGGCTTGAGACGCATCGTCCCTACGGGACTCGCTTGGCTGTGGAGCTGGGATGGATGCGTTTTTTGTGCTTGAAACGCATCGTCCCTGCGGGACTCGCTTGGATGTGGGGCTGGGACAGATGCGTTTTTTTGTGCTTGAAACGCATCATCCCTGAGGAACACGCTTGGTTGTTCGTACAGGCTTTTGTACTGTATTAAGAGTGCCAACCGCTTGTTAGTTTTTGTAAATATGCTTTTAAGGCGTCCTGAAGGTCTTCGCGCTGAAGAGCGATTTCGATAGTGGCTTCAAGATATCCCAGCTTATCGCCGACATCATAACGTCTACCTTGCACCGGGCATATGACCATTGGGTTTTGGCCGTTCAAAATGCGCAGTGCATCCGTCAGCTGAATTTCACCGTTTCTGCCAGGCTCACAATTTTCCAGGATGCTAAAAATCTCCGGTTGAATGATATATCTGCCGATGACTGCCAAATTCGATGGAGCATGGCCAAGGTCCGGTTTTTCTATCAAATCCTCGATATACCGGTAATAAGGGTGTACTACTGGGGAAGGAGAGACAATTCCATACTTGTCCACATCCTCCCACGGCACCTCGGATACAGCAATGATCGATGTTTCCGTATGCTCATACAGCTCAATCATTTGCTGCAAAAACGGCGGCTCCGCTTGGATAATGTCATCGCCCAAAAGCACAGCAAACGGTTCGTTGCCGATAAATTTCCGTGCGCATAATACGGCATGTCCTAGGCCCAAAGGCTGCTTTTGGCGAATATAGTGAACATCCGCAAGGTTCGACACATCCTGCACGAGCTTCAACAGCTCAAGATTCCCTTTTTCCTCAAGCATCATTTCCAGCTCAAATGATTTGTCAAAATGGTCCTCGATCGCTCTTTTATTACGACCCGTAACAATCATAATATCTTCAATACCTGAGGCAATCGCTTCTTCAACAATATATTGAATCGCCGGTTTGTCGACAATCGGCAGCATTTCTTTGGGTTGGGCTTTGGTAGCAGGTAGAAAACGGGTTCCCAAACCTGCGGCTGGTATAATGGCTTTACGTATTTTCATAATAGTCCTCCTGAACTTCTACCTTGCAGCTTTCATCACAATGACCGCTTAGCTTCAAAAAGCTGTTGGACAACGGAAATATCGGTTTTTCTTGAACCTATAGGTGAATGGAAGACAATTCCACCCCGTTCACCATGAAAATCCGAACCCGCCGTAACAATCAGCCCATATTGATTGGCTATCGACAAATAATGCTGCTCCTGCTGGGTCGTATGATCTGCATGATATACTTCAAGGCCCGCTAAACCGCTTTCGACGAGCTCGCCGATTAATTGATCCTGTCCATATAAACCGGGATGTGCAAGCACTGGGACACCTTCTGCATCTTGGATCCACTGGATGGCTGTTGCTGGCTCAATACGCGGCGGATTGAAATAAGCGGCTCCATCTTTTCCGAGATATCGGTCAAATGCCTCCGCAATGGAGGTGACATGTCCCTTGCGCAGCAAGGCATCGGCGATATGCGGCCTACCAAGTGTTTCATCGACTTTTTTCGATACTTGCAGAGAAGCTCGCACTTCCTCCATCGTCAGTGGAACGCCCAACTCATTTAGCTTCTCAAGAATCATCTCGTTCCGCCTGTCCCGAACGTGCCTCAGATTCGCCAATCGCTCCAAAAACAGTTCGTTTTCGTAATCAATCCAATAACCCAGAACATGAATATCTTCCCCGGCAGCAACGGTGCTGATCTCCACACCAGGGACGACTTGGATTCCATATTGCTCACCAGCGGCTAACGCTTCTTGTAAACCGGCTACCGTATCATGATCGGTTATTGCAATAGCTCCAAGGCCCGCCGCTACAGCAAGCCGTACATTTTCAGCTGGCGACTGCATTCCATCGGAGGCCAGAGTATGACTGTGCAAATCTGCGTATACCATGTAAACCCTCTTTTCCTAATTTCGATTCTGATTTTTGCATCCAAAAACCCTGGTAATCGAGAATATCTCATACCGTAATGCTTCTTCAATAACTTCTTCTAAAGCCATTGACTCAAATCCCGTTCACGCAAAAAAGTCAAGAAGGTAACTGCTGAAATTGGTAAAATTGTCGAGTTCAAGTAAATCGCGTGAAAACTGCGTGTAAAGCATACGCCTTCAATTTTCTTCACGACCAGCACACCCAGTGCCGCCTCATGCTTGAGTGAGGATTGGGACAATATGGAGATACCCAAGCCAGCTTCAACAGCCGATTTAACAGCCCCCGTACTACCAAGCTCCATAACAATTTTCATATCGCCCGGATCACAGCCTGCACGTGCAAGCTCTTCTTCCATGACCGTTCTCGTTCCCGACCCCTGCTCTCTTAATATAAAGGGATACTTCAGCATCTCTTCCAGCGTAACAATCGGCGAATCCGCTAAAGGATGATCCTTCGAAACAATCAGCATCAATTCATCATTCATCACAGCTTCTATATGCACATCGGGATGGTGGACTTCTGCTTCCACAATACCAAAATTCAGCTGGTGGTTGAGCACTTCTTCGAGAATTTGCCTCGTATTGATAACCTTCATACTGATCGAGATGTTTGGATATTCCTTTCCGAAAGGTCCAAGCAGACGAGGCAAAATATATTCCCCAACCGTCATACTTGCTCCCAGATGAAGTCTTCCCTCCAGCATATGCGTAAATTTGGACATGCTGATGTCTGTTTCTTTTATTAAATCAATACTCCGCTTGGCAAAGGGTATCAAGGTTCTGCCCGCATCTGAGAGTTCAATTTTTTTTGTTGAACGATGAAACAGCTTCGTACCAAAATAATCCTCTAACGACTGCACCTGCATCGTAACAGCAGGCTGGGTCATGTGAAGGGCTTGTGCCGCATAAGAGAAACTGCCTTTCTCTGCGACCGTATAGAAAATATGAAGTTGATGAAAATTAAGTGCCATGATCTGTGTACCTCCAACATGCATTGTAAACCTATTATAGCAAATAAAAAAAGAGCATGCTGCATCCTTGCAGAATACTCTTAGCAAATATGAATTATCGACGTTTCCGACTGTTTTTGATCAACGTCATCCGTCGCGAATGCCGCAGCCATGAGTAATAGGATTTCAAATCTCTGAGCTCAATCGTTTCGGACATGCGTCCAAGAAAAGTTACGACGACCATACGATGCAGCTTCGGAACGGAGCTTATAGGATTTTCCATTTCTGTGAATTCGGCGATCAACACCAAATCATCGTCCACAAGATACGCATCTTCGCCATTTTTGTAGTAAGACTTGATATGACCCTCTTTCAGTCGATCCCACAGGAAAGCGCAAATATCCTCAAAGCCCGTTTTTTCATGCTCGACACGGTCATTCCAACGGATTTGGGCATGATTCGTGATTACGATATCCGTTATGTTTTTGTTACCTAATGAAACAAAAATCGGTTCACAACCATTTGATCGTTCTATCGTTCTATCCCTCATAAATCACAACCCCCCACCTATGAAATTAGTACTTGAAACCTATGTACAAGGAGTATATATTTCCATATTACCTTAATTGAAAACGATTGCCAAATTAATTATTCTTTAGTTAATCCTTGTAAACTTGATACTTTATAAGAAAAGCTTCTTATCAAATCCTACTCGACGAAGGTACATTCGTGTTGTATCGGTAGCCTTTCTTAAAATATCAGAATGTTCAGCTTCGCTGAAAACTTATAAATTCTGATATTATAACAAAAAAAGCCTCTGGTATCAGAAGCTTTCCTTCTAAAGTGTATATAATGAACTAAATTATCCAATTATAGAAACACATTCTATACGCTCACAACGTATATAAGCTTGATTTATCAGCCCCGTTGTTACTATACTCGGTTTGAATTTCATTGCGGTAGGAACGTTCGACTTTTTTGACAAAAGCCAACTTTTGCAGCTGCTTCATCGTTTCCTCCAGCTTACTTGCATGGACATACATGGCTGCATAGTGTAATCTTTTAGAAATAAAATGCACACTTCCATAACGCTCCAAATGCTTATTCGCTGCTTTGAGGTCTGTCACCCAAACAATAAGACCGCTTCGATCGGTTAACATCAGCATTACCTTCTTTCTATAGAGTCAAATGAAAGGATGATTGACTTTGGACAACGGAGAAATGATTATTCACATATTGCGCGGAGCTCTTACAGAAAGCCGGCACATCGCTCATGTCGCTGTAATGGATATAAACCGCAAGCTGATCGCCTCCGCGGGAGATTCTTGTTATTATACGTTTGCACGTTCTACTGCCAAACTGCTCCAAGCTATTCCGCTGCTGGAGGCTGGTGGTGCTGAGCGCTTACATCTTGATGATAAACAAATCGCCTTGTTATGTGCTTCCCACAATGGCGAAGACGATCATGCCAGAATGGTTAATCATACTTTGCATCAGCTAGAACTTGATGAATCTGCATTGTGCTGCGGAGTTCACGAACCGTTTCATGAACCTACAGCAGAACGTTTAAAGCAATCTAACCAACCCATCTCTCCACTACGCAACAATTGCTCTGGAAAGCACACTGGCATGCTGGCATTAGCTCAAATACTTGAAGTGTCCACGCAATCCTATATAGAGATCACTCATCCCGTTCAGCAGCGTATGCTGCATATCATAGCGGACATGAGCAATATTTCGAGTGAGCAGATTACACTTGGTACAGACGGCTGTGGCGTCCCTGTATTTGCTATGCCTCTTGAGGCATTGGCATATGCTTATGCACAGCTCGGGAACCCTATAAATCTAAGTCCCTCCCGTGCAGAAGCCTGCAACCGTATCATCGGGGCCATATCCAGAGAACCCTATTATCTCGCGGGAAGTGATCGATTCGATACCCGACTGATCGAGGTAACTAAAGGACGTATCATCGGAAAAATGGGCGCAGAGGGCATATTCGCCCTCTGCATACCCGAGAAGAGCTGGGGAATTGCGCTTAAAATTGAAGATGGTGCCAAACGCGCACTATATCCAGCTGTCATGGAAACATTAATTCAATTAAAACTGCTTCAGGAACAAGAAATCGAAGCTTTACGTTCATTTCATCAACCCGATATCAGAAACTGTCACGATCAAATCGTAGGCAGCATCCAGCCGAATGCAATGCTGAAATGGCATTTTGATTAGGCTGTCAGTCCGAAATCATAAGTAGAGCAACCCTACTTCTTAAAACCACCTATTGGTTAGCTGCAGCCACCGCTGCAGCTTCCTCCTGTAGAGCAGCTGCCTGTTGAACAACTACCGCCGCTTGCAAGCGGGTCATTACTCGGTACTTTAATTGTATCCGATACACTATGTGCTATCGTTTGGGATACGGAATACAATAAATTATCGAGCTTCTCCTCAGCAAGCTTAAACCTTCTCACTGATTCCAGGCTGTCCAATTGATTCTGAATCTCCTGCACCTGTCCCAACGCGGCATGATAATCAGGGTGAAAATGCCCAAATCTCTGGCATTCCTCGAACAGCTCTTTCTTTTTGTCAAATTGGCGTACCAATCCGCTTACCTCTGTATCCTGATCTATCCGCTGCTTCCAATATAGAAACTCCGCCGTTTCAGCGGAACTTTTAATCATATCCCCCAAATCATACGCCTGCATGAGAATAGCAGACATGTCCAAGGTTTGCGCTTCTGTTACTGCCATAATCGCACCTGCCTTATCGAATGTTTATGATTGTTGTATTCTCTCCTATCATAACACACAAAAGGCCCTTATGCAGATCAATATTTCTCATATAATCCCGGCACAATTATCCGCATTTCTTCACAATCACCGAAAAACAGGTTAATTTCATTCCCATATGGTTCTTCAACACCTATTATCTGCAACGTTTCGTCTACTTCATGCAGCTTTCTTGGAAGGATGACTCGATCTATCCCATTACCACGGATTTGCAGTGTGGTTTTCCATTCCATCGCTTTCTCAATGATCTCTCTTCGGGTACTCAAATGATATGTTCGATAATCCTTCAACCATGCTGTCGGAACCGCACGGAGTTCAGGATACAGTTCTTCCAATGCGGGAAGCTGTCTTTCCATTTCCAAATGAATAAACAGATGGCGCGAATCTAAGAACCCTTTTCTTATGGCCATCTGCTGCTCTTCTTTCATCTCAGATACTACGACCCCCGTCGTTTCCATTATTATGGATTTGTCCCTCTGCTTGTCAAACATCTCAGCTTTATATCCAAACTCTCTGGCCCACTGCTCAATTGTAAACTGCACATGTTCAGGGATGCCATCAACTGAATGCTGTTTAAGAAACGCAAGTATTTGTTCAATACGGCGCCCCGTTTCGATACCACGCTGCAAGCTCTTCTTCGTTATTTGATAAAGGGACATTGAATCTGTATGTCGATGATCAGCCATCGCTGACAGCTCCCATCTCACAGCAAACCCAACGTCCGGCGGTACCAGCACTTCAAAGTCCGGCTGGATATATAGATATCCTTCCGAATCGTCATTGATCGCAACAGAGGCAAGAGGATGTTGACTCCAACGATAAAAATGAGCTTGTTCTTGCGAACTATACCTGCCCTTCTCCAACCAACCGAACGCCAGCAAAGGATGAATCCATTCTGCTTCCAATTTCTCTACCAGCTTTTCAGCATGTAGAAACGAGTTCTCTGATATAACTTCACAATTCCTGAGCCACCTTAACATATCATCTGTGCTAATCCATACCTCATTCGGTTGGCGTTCCAGTAAAAGGGCAATATGCTGCAGCCACGACTCTGCCGGGAACATCAACTGCTTCCACAATTGGTACAATCGTTTATTCTGCTCTGCTTCGCTTAGGGTCAGCCAGTGCCTGATCTCCTCAACTTGAAGCACAAGCTCCTCACTCTTCTCAAGGACGATTTCCAGTCTAATCATGAAATCCAGCACGACCGCTATCGATTCACTGTACACATCCATATAAGCATACTTAATTCCGCATGCTTGGAACGTATCATCATTTAGGGGTAACCCCTCTTTCCACTTGTGCAAAGCTCTTTTTGTCAAAGCTCCACTTTTGGTCAGCTTCATTTCATTTTGACTCATATACACCAGTGATTGAAATATGATATGGGCAAGCCCCGTTCCTCCTTGATTCGTCAGAACGATTTCTCTTTGTCTTCTTTCTTGCTCAGCTGCGGGCACAGTCCCCTTTTCATTAACTGCTTGCGTTTCACCATTCCAGAATAGTTTCTCATACTCTTGAGACCACACAATCTGCTGCCACATTGCAAGCCCATCATGTGCCATCACATACAACTGCTCTCCCCACGATTTACGCAATGCAAACAAAAGACCCTTTTTAACAAGCAGCATCAGTCCAACCCGAGCTTCAGCTCCTGAAATCAACGACTGTGTATGCTTTTCAAGTTTAGGCCAATCAAAGGGCTCGCAGCCTATGTGAGTGATGAGCAGCAGCAGCAGGCGGCGCTCTCTACCAGACAATTGTGCATAGATCGACTTCATTATTTCGTTATGGTTCCATATGTATACAAGCTGTTTCCCCTGCTGAATCCATGGTGCATAAATACGTTCTGACTCCAGCTTTTGAATAAAACCTTGCTCCATACGACTCAGGAAGTAGGCATGGTTCATAATGGTGTTGCCTCTGACTTGACAGGTAGCCATGGTTGAATCCGGTAACGATATCCCTGCTCAACCAAAAACAACTGGCGGTTTAGCGCATAATCCTGCTCTTTGGTATTATCTGAAACAATTGAGTAAAAGAAAGCCTCGTTCCGATTTGCTTTGGGACGTAAAATCCGGCCAAGCCGCTGTGCTTCCTCCTGCCGCGAGCCAAAGCTGCCCGAAATTTGAATCGCTACCGCTGCATCCGGCAGATCTACCGCAAAGTTAGCCACTTTGGACACAATGAGCACCCTAATTTCTCCGGTTCGGAACTTTTGAAACAACTCCTCGCGTCTTTCATGAGAAATTTCACCATAAATCATGGGTGCCTGTACTACTTGTGCTATTTGCTTGAGCTGTTCGATATATTGCCCAATAATAAGAACCTGTTCAGTTGAATGCCTTTTTAACAGTTCATTAATCACGTCAAGCTTAGTGCTGTTCATACTGGACAATCTCATTTGCTGCCTCGGTCCCGAGACATCATACCGTTCCCTCTCACCCTTAGAGAGCTCGACCCGGATTTCGGAACAATTTACAGACGCTATCCAGCCTTTGCCCTCCAGCTCCTTCCATGGCATGTCGTATCGTTTGGGGCCAACAAGAGAGAATACGTCCTCTTCCCTGCCATCTTCACGAATTAGGGTAGCTGTCAGCCCAAGCCTTCTCGTTGCTTGAATATTTGCAGTAACGCGAAAGACCGGTGCCGGCAGCAAATGTACTTCATCGTAAACGATCAAACCCCAATCACGTTTATTGAAGAGATCCATATGCACAAACAAGTCATCCTTTGACTTCCGGTAAGTCAGGATTTGATAAGTAGCAATTGTAATCGGTCGGACCTGCTTAACCAAGCCGCTGTATTCCCCAACCATATCCTCTGTCACATTCGTTTTATCAAGGATTTCTCGCTTCCACTGCTTCACGGATGTACTATTCGTTGTGAGTATCAAGGTGGCACAATTCAGCTTACCCATTGCCGCAATACCTATGAGAGTTTTCCCCGCTCCGCAGGGGAGCACCAGAACGCCGCTGCCACCAAGTGTACTACCGTCCTGATAAAAGGAATCGACTGCAACCTGCTGATAATCCCGCAGCTCAAAAGACTCACCCTGTCGGGTGGAATGTTTTAAACTAATTGGCAGTTCTTCTCCACGACTATAACCAGCCAAGTCCTGCACGGGATAACCCAGCTTAATCAGCTCCTGTTTGAGAACACCCCGATATGTTGATGAGAAGCGCAGTGTTCGCGAATCGATTTGACACAGACCATAAGAACGAAGCGATCTGTAAGACACCATCTCTTTAATAGCTTCCACATCATCAGAAATAAGTAGAAGATCCTCACCCAAGCTTTCAATTCTTATTAACCCATAACGTTCAACGAACCTTCGAATATCTTGTTTAACATGCAGTGAAACTCCGAATTTGGCGTGCATCTCCAGAAAATCGATAATTTCTGAGGTAGTCATCCCTGCTGCTGCTGCATTCCATAGAGATAGCGCAGACATGCGATAGGTGTGTATAGGACCTGGGGTTTTCACCAGATCGGCAAATCGGATCAACACAATTCGAACCTGCTCCGAGTCAGGATGACGCGCCTCCAGAAGAACCGTAAAATCGTTTTGCACGACAAGCGGCTTTTTCGAATCTATCTTCATGTGTTCCCTCCTCATGGCTTTCCGTAGGTAAACCTGCTTCGCAAGCATCTATCATCTATATAAGAACTAAACATCATGACAATCCTGCTCCAAAGCCGAACAGTTCATTCTCCAGAAGGGTTTGTTATCTCCGCTCGGGCTCTGTGCTACTTTTGTTCATCTTCTCTAGTATGAAAAAAAAGATAACAAAATAAACATCTTTTCTCTTTACAAGCAATTTCTTTAAGCTCTACAATGAGGAACGAAACAGAATTAGATACATTATGAACTACATAGGGGGACTCATGGGAAAACTATCAGGCCTACTGGCCATCATTTTCACCTTCATTTTCATCACTGGGTGTCAGCAGCAAGCAGCCTCCTCCAAGCTGAATCGTCAGCAAGTCAAAATAGAACGCGTAGTCGATGGCGATACATTGGAGATTCAACTCAACGGCAAAAAAGAAAAGGTAAGGCTGATTGGTATCGACACACCCGAGACGAAAAAACCGAATACTCCGGTCATGTTTTACGGGGAAGAAGCCTCGGACTATACCAAAAAGCGCCTTGATAAAAAAACAGTAGAGTTGGAATGGGATGTGGACCGAAAGGATCAGTACGATCGTCTGCTCGCCTATGTGTGGGTAGATGACGAGTTGTTCAACCGTACCTTAGTAAGCGAAGGTTATGCGCGAATGGCGACTTTTCCACCCAATGTGAAGTATGTGGATTTGTTCAAAAAGGCTCAGGAGGAAGCGCGTCAAAAGCAAAAAGGGATATGGAAAAATTACAACGCCGCATTTGAAAAAAGGTGACCAGTAGGGAGTAATCCCACCGGTCACCTTTTTGTTATCGAAAAGTATAGATTGTAGATTAATGTGTACCTTTAACGTCCAACTGCAATTCCTTGGTTTCCTTAACCAAAGTAGAACTTTTAATGCGTTCTTGCAGTTTTTCATAATACAGGTCTTCATTAATTGGAAGATCTACCCAATTATCAGTCCATGACGACAAATGCATCGCATTGGAAAGCGTCAAGCCTTTAATGCCCTCTTCGCCAGGAGCCAACAGCTTGGTTCCTTTTAAGATATGGTCAACAAAGTTTTGTGTAATGCCTTTGTGCTGCGGTCCTGGAGCACCGATAACAGGAACTTCACATTTCCAGCACTCAGGAGCACCGAAGCCACCTTTAAACTCACGGTTAAAGTCAGGCTCGGATTGACGCAGGCGCCAGAAGGTCAGCTTATCGTCTTCGATCACGATTTTACCATTGTCTCCGCTCACTTCGTAACGATTCGTTCCAGGTGCTTCACCTGTTGTTGTCACGAACAGCCCCGTAGCACCATTCTCATATTCCACGTACGCCGTTACATCATCTTCAACCTCAATGTTACGGTATTTACCAAAGCCGCAAAATGCTCTAACACGCTTAGGCATCATATCTACAGTCCACTGCCACAAATCCAGTTGATGCGGATCCTGATTGATCAGTACGCCGCCACCTTCTCCAGCCCAAGTTGCACGCCAGCCGCCTGAATCATAATAGCTTTGGGAACGATACCAATTCGTAATAATCCAGTTAGTACGGCGAATTTCACCCAGTTCACCAGAAGTAATTAAATCTCTCAGCTTTTGATAGAGAGGATTGGTACGCTGGTTGAACATAATACCAAATGCTTTATCGGATTTAGCAGCAGCCTCATTCATTTCACGAACCTGCTTCGTGTAAACGCCAGCCGGTTTTTCAACAAGAACGTGGTAACCGTGAGCAAGTGTTTGAATTGCAGATGTTGGATGGTCATAGTGTGGAGTTGCTACTATTACAGCATCGAATGCTTTGGATGCGAAAAAAGCCTCCGCGTTATCGAACAATTGAATATTTGCGTTGCCATGATGGGTTCTAACCCATTCGAGTCGGGTTGGGTCTGTATCCACAATGGCGGTCAACTCGGCGCCATTCACTTCGCCCTTGGTCAAGTAGTCGATATGACTTTTTCCCATGTTGCCTACACCGATAATACCGATGCGTACTTTATCCATTCGTATTTCCCTGCCTCTCATTTAAATTAAAAAATATAATTGTAAGCATTTTCTTGTACTCATTTATTATACATTGCACACGTTAACATTACAACAAAAAAAACGTCCCCTCGATACAATCAAGGGAACATTGATATTACAAAAAACTGGGATAATAGATTGATTGAGTTATATCTTCACTTTTTCTTTTTCAGAAATCTGATTTAAAGCTTCGCCAGCTTCATCAGCGAATTTGTCCCTGACAGCAAGGTCGCCAATGGATACGATACCGACCAGCTTTCCGTTATCTACAACCGGCAACCGTCGAATTTGCTGTTTGGCCATCAGCTTAGCAGCCTCGTCGATTGTCGTTTGGGGAGTTGCGCTTGTAATTTGCGTACTGCTCATCACATTTTCTACTGCTGCTGAGCCTTCTTTTTTCTCAGCCAAGCCGCGAATGACAATATCCCGGTCGGTAATTACTCCAACTAGCTTCGTTCCATCAACTACGGGTATGAATCCAGTGTCTTCCTGCTTCATTTTAACAGCAACCTCATATACGTTATCCTTTAGTGTAACCGTTGCAAATTGCTTTGTCATGATGTCTTTTATTTGCGATGCGCCCATGTGAATTTCCTCCCGGAGTATAGTCTGACGCAAGCCGGTTTTTATAATAAAATAAAGAAGACCGTGCTTTCGCCGCAGACATAGATTTCCCCGAACGGTCGATTCCCATTCGATTAACCTCTATCCATGCTGACAGTCCATAACCATCGCAATGAATAATCGAGCTGCGTCTCTCATTGCGCTTTCATCAATATCGAATTTGGGGTGATGATGCGGATGAACGATTCCTTGATCCGGATTGCCTGCACCCACGAACATAAAACAGCCTTTACGTTCATGCAGGTAATAAGCAAAATCTTCACCAGCCATAATAAGCGGTGAGGGTTTCACTGGCATTACGCTTGCTCCGGCTCGAAAGAATCTCTCGGCCTCACCAGCATCATTAATAACAGGCGGATAACCCATTTTATAGTCAAAGCTGTAATCCGCTCCGTACATTTCACACGTTTGACTGACGATTTTCTCCATCCTTTGCTTGACATCCAAGCGCAGTTCAGGATCATAGGTTCTGACTGTGCCATTTAAGGCTGCCGTCTCTGCAATAACATTAAAGCTGCTTCCGCTATGAAAAGAGCCTACAGACACAACACAGGGCTCGGTTGGACTGACGCTCCGACTAACGATGGTTTGCAGATTAACGACGACCTGCGAAGCGATAACGATACTATCGATCGTTTGATGGGGAAGCCCTCCATGTCCACCCTTACCTTTTACAACGATTTCAAACTCGTCTGCCGCGGCCATCATAGGACCCGCTTTGGAATATGCACTGCCTATAGGAAATGGTGTCCACAAGTGAATTCCGTATACATAATCGACTCCATCCAGCGCGCCTTCTTTTATCATACTGATTGCACCGCCGGGGCTCTGTTCTTCCGCATGCTGAAATATGAAAACAACATCACCTTTAAGAGCTTCTTGATGATCAGACATTACCTTGGCCACACCCAACAATGTCGAAGTATGGGCGTCATGTCCACATGCATGCATAATTCCTTTATTTTTTGATGCATATTCACAGGTTTTCTCATCCTGAATGGGCAGAGCGTCCATATCCGCACGCAAGGCCACTGTAGGACCATTCCCATTTCCCTTTAATCGGGCAACAACCCCATGTCCACCGACACCTGTGCGGACATCCAGCCCCCACTGTTCCAAGTGCTGTGCTACAAAGGCCGCTGTCTTCCGCTCATGGTAGGACAACTCCGGATGCTGATGTAAATAACGCCGCCAGTTGATCATCTGGGGAATAAGCAAATCAATGGCTTGCAATAAGGATTCCATCATCTGATACCTCCGGTTTGTTAGGATGTTCCCATTTTAACAAAAAAAACGGCTGCTTTCATCTGTGTGTCACAAGAATTTCAAATTTTATTGTCATGAAACCTTCACAAGATGCAATAGGCTTGCACAAGTTTGGGAAACATACTATCATGAATAAAGGATTATAGAGATCGTTTTTCTGCGAAAAACTTTTAGGAGGACTTTACAATGATTATTGAAAAAAACGGTTTATTAGGACTTAAAAGCGATTTGGCACATTTAGATGATGTTTCATCAAAATTGGGTTTTGTTCGTTGGCAGTGGGAATATACACGCGCTACTTATGATTTGAAGCTCGTTGACAAAACAGATCAAAGCGAATATTTTTTGCGAATCAATACACGCACAGAATCCGGTAAGCTCGAATCACCATATGCCATTCTTTACATAGAGCATATCTATATTGGAAGAGCAACATTTCCTCATGGACTGGACTATCAATCACCAGTACCAGATTCCATCATGAAGATCGCAACACAAAAGCTTACTCAGCTAAAAACCGAATTGTCCTTGTAATGGGCAGGGACTCATGACTTCCCAGCGAAGAGGAACGCCGGATTTTTTGCTGCTTTTTTTAGCTTTTTCCTTAGTAAGCTTCGGATTAGCCATGGTTTTTAGTGCCAGCATGGCCTACTCGCGTTATGATTCCGTTACGGCTACTATGCTCAATGACCCGTCGTATTTGGCGATCCGCCAGGCAGCCGCGATTGCATTGGGCACGGTAGCCATGTTTTTTTGTATGAACATCAATTATAACGTTTTGAAAAAATGGATTGGACCTGCTTTCATCATTGTCGTTATCTTGCTGGTGCTGGTCCCCATATTCGGCAATAAAGTTAACGGTGCCAGAAGCTGGTTCGTGATCGCAGGGTTCGGTTTGCAGCCCGCCGAATTTGCCAAGCTTGGAGTTATCCTTTACCTCGCAGCTTTAATTAGCAAAAAAGAAGAAAAGTTTCGAAGCTTTAAGCAAGGCTTACTGCCAGCGCTAACGATTGTTGCTTTTATATCATTCTTAATCCTTAT
This sequence comes from Paenibacillus sp. 1_12, assembly GCF_900114475.1. Taxonomy (GTDB): domain Bacteria; phylum Bacillota; class Bacilli; order Paenibacillales; family NBRC-103111; genus Paenibacillus_S. The sequence goes on from NZ_FOTE01000006.1 coordinate 283,126, forward strand.
GCAGCCCGACCGCGGCTCTACCATGATTCTTGTCCTCTGTGCCGCCATCGTGATTATTGCTGGAGGCGCCAATTTAAAGCATATTTTCTTGCTCGGCACGGCAGGTGCCTTTGTGATGTTGATCGGGGTCTCGATTTATTTAATTAAATCCAAATTAAGCGGTCAAAACTATATTATGGACAGGTTCACCTCTTTCATGGACCCCTTTGCAGATCCATTGAACACAGGCTATCAGGTTGTTCAATCTTTGTATGCCTTCGGTCACGGCGGCATCTCTGGTGCAGGCTTCGGGCAAGGCATTCAGAAGCTGCACTATCTTCCTGAAGCCCACAACGATTTTATTTTCTCTATTATTGGTGAAGAGCTCGGCTTTATTGGCAGCTCCCTGTTTATTCTTATCTATTTGGCCTTTCTATGGAGGGGCCTGGTCATAGCTATTCGCAGTAACGAAATGTTTGGAACCTTGGCAGGGGTAGGCATTATTGGCATGATCGCCATACAAGCACTTATCAACCTGGGTGGAGTTACCGGGAGCATTCCTCTTACTGGTGTTACTTTGCCTTTAATCAGCTATGGAGGCTCATCCATGCTTGTTACCCTCATCAGCCTCGGCATTCTGCTTAGTATATCCCGAGAATACAATAAGCCGGAAAAGGAAACAAAAAAGAGAGCCTAAAGTAGTGCAAGGGCTCTCTTTTTGTGCGGCTTCTATGCCATTCGAGTCATCGATTTAATTACTTCACTCGGTTTGCTTCTTCCACATGTACCTCTTCCTCGCGGAAAGCAACCCCTTCAACCTTCACATTAACTTCGACAACGGATAAGCCGGTCATGTTTTCTACAGCATCACGAACGTTTTGCTGCAGCTCACTACATACCTCTTGGATCTTGGAGCCATAATTCACAATTACACGCAAGTCTATGGCAGCCTCTACTTGACCCACTTCGACCGAGACACCTCTTTGTACATTTTTACCACTCAGTCTTTTAGCTAACCCTTCAGAAATGCCTCCCGACATCGCAGCGATCCCGGAAGTTTCCAACGCAGCTAAGCCTGCGATTGTTGAAACAACATCATCTGAAATGCGGATAATACCAGTTTGTATTTCTTCGGACATATGGATCACACTCCTTAGTGGGTTCTAATCATATTGTAATGACTTCCCATAGGGAAAGCAACTTATTTGGACAAAGTTCGGCTTAATTTGCACTTTCCTTTACAAGTTTCTGCTTGTTTATCGAATCCCTCAAAATGGGTATAGAAGAATAGGTTTTATGATTTACTGGTATACTTTAGTTAAGGGGGGGATTGGCGTGAAGCGTCATTTTTTTACTATTGGACTGATCGCAAGCTTTGTGTTAAGCGCAGCGGCTCATTATTCAGGGATTTTCCCTTCTACCGTAGAGCTTGTACTTTCCTGTATCGCCATAATTTTTGTTGCTGGATTCCTTGGAAAAGCTACAGAAAGCGTGGCTCACTATGCAGGAGAACGGGTGGGTGGATTTTTAAATGCTACTTTTGGAAACGCAGCCGAACTGATCATTGCCTTTTTTCTGGTTAAAGAAGGTAAATTCGAAATTGTCAAAGCAAGCATTACCGGCTCTATCATTGGCAATTTGCTGCTTGTTCTTGGTCTCAGTCTGTTGATTGGAGGATTGAAATATAAGGAGCAAAACTTCAATATCAAGCTGGCGAGCCATAATGGTTCCTTAATGCTGCTGGCCGTGATCGCCCTGTTCGTTCCTGCAGCCTTTGCAAGCTCACTGACAACCCTTCACATTTCCACCCTCAGCATCACAGTCGCAGCCGTATTGATTGTTGCTTACTTGCTTTGGCTATATTTTTCGATGGTTACCCACAAGAATGAGCTTGCAGATGAAGCCGCAGAGCATGGTGAGCCTGCCTGGTCAAAAGGATTATCGATCTTCTTCCTGGTTTTGGCTACGGCAATGGTTGCCGTTCAGAGTGAGTGGCTTGTTGGAACCTTGGAGGTATTCACACATCAATTCGGATTGTCAGAACTGTTCGTCGGTGCCTTCGTCATTGCGATTATAGGTAACGCAGCCGAGCATAGCGCAGCAATCATGCTGGCTCGCAAGAACAAGATTGGGGCAGCTGTAGAAATCGCAGTGGGCAGCTCGTTGCAAATTTCCTTGTTTGTAGCGCCTGTGCTTGTGCTCATTTCCTTATTCTTCGGTAAAACGATGGATATCGTATTCACTACCTTTGAACTCGTTGCGATTGGTGTAGCCGCGATTATCGCCAAATCCATTTCACAGGACGGATCAACCAACTGGTATGAAGGCGTGCTTCTATTAGTCGTTTATTGTATACTTGGCATCGCGTTTTACCTCGTGTAAAGATACATATAGCGTTCTATAAAAAAAGAGTAACCTTCTGTAGAGAAGGCTACTCTTTTTTACTTAATGCTTCGTATAGTTCGGCCAAATTTCTCTCCAGCTTAACTAAGATTTGCTTTCCTGTTATTTCTGAAATCAATTCGGCACGAGTGGCAAAGTCAATTTCCCTTGACAACCCATACATCTGTGTATCTAACACCTCTTCATACAAAGGACATTTGCGTGTTGTCAAATTCTCCATTTGTACTTCGATGAGCTTTTCGATTTTATCAGCATCCTCTTGAAGAAGAAGAAGTGCTTTCTGTGATAGGCTGAGTAACAAATCGGATGATGACATCGAGCTTCCCCCCTGAACGAACTTCATAGCTTAATATTAGTCGAAAATGTCCCAATACACAAGAGAGTCGTCCATCATCTTCTCTGATATTCATTAATAAGTGAGCATTTAAAAGAAAAAAGCAGTTCCACCCTCGGATGGAAGTGCTTTTCACCTATTATTCTTGGATACTGTTAATTTGCAAGTTATGCTTAGCAAACACTTCTGCCATTGCTTTCTTAGCATCTTCCGCGTCAGGACCGTGCACATGCAGATCATAATTACTGCTTGTCAGCAAAGTTGTGAACAAACCCAGAATACTTTTGACATCAATGTACTTGTTCTCATACTGCAAAACAATGGAAGATCTAAATTTGTTAGCGGTTTGAGAAATTTCAACGATTGCTGCGTTATTGGCACTTGACATTTTGAATCCCTCCATATGGATCAGCGACATCAAAACAATTAAATAAATCGCTTTCTTTCTTTGATTTTACCTTGGAAATCAGCAAATCGCAACTACTATTTCAAATGCTCCGGATTTAACCCTTCCAACTCCTGGATCACAAAACGTCCATTCTTACGGATCAGCACATCGTCAAAATAAATTTCACCGCCGCCATATTCAGGACGTTGAATCAATACAAGATCCCAATGAACCGAAGAACGATTCCCATTGTCTGCCTGCTCGTAAGCCTGGCCCGGGGTAAAATGCAGGCTCCCGTCAATCTTTTCATCAAATAGTGTATCTTTCATTGGCGTTAGTATATGGGGATTGAAGCCCAAACTGAATTCTCCGATATAACGGGCCCCTTCGTCCGTGTCCAATATCTGATTTAAACGGTCGGTTTGGTTACTGGTGGCCTCGACAATCTTACCATTTTCAAAACGAAAAGCAATTTGTTCAAAAGTAATTCCCGACTTTACACTTGGGGTGTTGTATGTGATCGTGCCGTTAACTGAATCGCGAATAGGCGCCGTATATACTTCACCATCTGGAATGTTCCGTCTGCCGCAGCATTTGACCGAGCCAATCCCCTTAATCGAAAACTGAATGTCCGTACCGGGAGCTACAATGCGTACACGATCCGTCCGGTTCATAAGTGCCTGCAGCGGGTCCATGGCCTTGGACATTTGTGCATAATCCAGATTGCATACATCAAAATAAAAATTTTCAAATTTGGCTGTGCTCATTCCAGCAAGTTGCGCCATAGAGGCATTCGGATAGCGCAGGACAACCCAACGTGTCTTCTTGACTCGCTGCTCCAAATGTATTGGCTTACGATAATAGAGGTCATACAGCTTCATCTGCTCCTCAGGCACATCCGACATCTCGCTTACATTAGAGCCTGCTCGAATCGCCACATAACAGCTCATATCCTGCATACGTTTTAGATCCATCTCCGCCCAATGCTCAATCTGTTCACGGGTTATCGATCGCAGCATTGCACTTTGCACAACAGGATCGATCATTTCAACATACGGAAGCCCACCGCGGGCATATACCTCTTCCACCAGACAGCTAACGATTTCCCTCTCCGAACCGATCATTTCGATCAGTACCTTTTCCCCTGGTTGAACATCCAGTGAATATGTAATGAGGTTTCGAGCCAACAATTCCAAACGCGGATCACGCATACCTATCATCTCCTTTTTAAATGTAAACAAAAAATGAACATCCTTAAGTTTGCTCCACTCTGCTAAGCTTTTTCCTGAAGATATGACCGACTAGAAGCAGGATCACAAAGATGCCCAGCATAAGCAACAGACGTTTTTTATTATGTTGAAAATGCAGCAAATCATGCCCTATAAACGATTCCAGTAAAATCATCGGGAGTTTACCGACAATCGTTCCCAGTACAAAATCCATTGTTTTCACACGCATAACCGCAGCACCCAAATTAATGCCGAACGATGGTATAACCGGAATGATCCGGCTGATCGCGATATATACAAAACCGTGATGCTCGATCTGCTTGTTAAACTTTTGAATATAAGCATTGTTAGCCAACTTCTTTTCAACCCAACTCCGACCATAATTACGAGCTAGCCAAAATTCAGTAATAGCTCCAAGAACAGCCATTACATAATTAACGGCAAAACCAAACCATAATCCAAATACGAGTACATTCACCCCTGCAACTACGACAAAAGGCATAAAGGGAACGACCGGTTGGACAAAAGCAAGCAGTGCTCCCAGAAAATGTCCCCAGAGCCCCCACGTTTCTAGCAGGTTGGATAAATGCTGGACATTCCATTTTCCCAATGCAATCCCTCCTGTGAGAATAGTGTAACATTTTATTGGATCAAAATAAATCTGCTGACCACTTGACACAGGGGGGTATCGTCTTATAAAATTAGAAGTCGAGAACGTACTCAGCCCAAATTTTATTTAGGTTAGTCGTTTATGGTGGAAGACGTGTGTTCACCCTCACCGATTTTGTTGCTAGCAGGACAGCGGCTGTGACTCCTGACAGATGCCGAGCGATACTAATCGTATATGGCTTCAAACAAAATTGGGCACATGCTTCACCCGAAGAAAACATAATAAAACAAATTAAATCCATTAATGGAACGAAGGAGCTCGTTATACATGTCACGCTACACAGGCCCTAAATTTAAATTAAGCCGTCGTCTGGGTATTTCCCTAAGCGGTTCCGGTAAAGAATTGAAACGTCCTTTCCCTCCAGGTCAACATGGTCCAGGACAACGCAAAAAATTGAGCGGTTATGGTATTCAGCTTCAAGAGAAGCAAAAATTGCGCCACATGTATGGTATGAATGAGAAGCAATTCCGTAACTTGTTCGACAAAGCAAGCAAACAACAAGGTATCTCCGGTGAAAACTTCATGATCTTGTTGGAAAGCCGTTTGGACAACCTTGTTTACCGTTTGGGCTTTGCTCACTCCCGTGCTGGAGCGCGTCAATTAGTCGCTCATGGTCACATTACAGTTAACGGTAAAAAAGTAGACATCGCTTCTTACACTTTAAGCATTGGTGATGTTGTAAGTCTTCGCGAAAGAAGCCGTAACATTGCTTCCGTTAAAGAAGCTTTGGCTAACCGCAACTACTTGCCTGCTTATGTTGAATATAACGAAGCTGCTCAAGAAGGTAAATTTACTCGTTTACCAGATCGCTCTGAGCTTCCACAAGAAATTGACGAGAAGCAAATCGTCGAGTTCTACAGCCGTTAATTCTTTATTTCAATTAGATACAAAAAACTGGATGCCTCAGCATCCAGTTTTTTTTGTGCATCCTGCTTGTTCGATTAACATCTAATCTGTTCAAGCAATTTGCTATTCAAGAATGGCTTGATTTCAAACCCAGTATCAGCCCAGCTTGATTTTGGCAAATTTGCGCTTGCCCACCTGAATAATATCGTCTTCCTGCAATGTAAGATTGGTATTCAGGTCCTCGATCTTGTGCTCGTTGATTTTCACTCCGCCCTGCTGTACGCTGCGACGTGCTTCACTGTTAGAAGTCGATAATCCCAGTGTGACCAGCAGCTTTACGATACCGATTTTCCCATCCTCCAGAGCATCTGCAGCTATCACAAATTCCTCAATATCATCTGGGAGTGCGCGTTGTTGAAATACGGTAACGAAGTGCTGTTGTGCATCATTCGCGGCCTGCTCTCCGTGGTACATACTTACGAAGGTTCTCGCCAGCTGCATCTTAGCATCACGAGGGTGAACCGTACCGTCCAACAATCCGTCTTGAAGCAGTTTCAGATCTTCATTACTCATGCTGGTTGCCAGCTCATAATATTTAGGCATCAGCTCATCAGGGATCGACATCGCTTTACCGTATATTTGATTAGGTTCCTCATCAATTCCGATGTAATTCCCAAGACTCTTGCTCATTTTGTTAATACCATCTAGTCCCTCTAGCAAAGGTGTCATGATAGTTACTTGAGAGGCAACGCCATATTCCTTCTGCAGCGTACGTCCCATCAACAAATTAAATTTCTGATCCGTTCCTCCAAGCTCTACATCACTTTTCAAAGCAACGGAATCGTAGCCCTGCATGAGGGGGTAGAAAAACTCATGCACATGGATAGGTTGACCGGATGTATAACGTTTGGAAAAATCGTCCCGTTCCATCATGCGCGCTACCGTAACTTTGGCAGACAGCTGAACGACATCAACAAAGGTCAAAGGTCCAAGCCACTCGGAATTGTAGTAAAGCTGAGTTTTATCGGCATCCAAAATTTTATAAATTTGCTTCTGATAGGTTTCGGCGTTGCGCTTGACATCCTCTTCAGTCAATTGCTTCCGTGTCTCCGATTTACCCGTAGGGTCGCCAATACGCCCTGTGAAGTCGCCAATAATCAATTGCACCTGATGGCCCAACTGCTGGAATTGCCGAAGCTTATGCAAAACCACCGTATGACCAATGTGAATATCGGGAGCAGACGGATCTAAGCCCAGCTTCACCTTCAATGGCTTGCCTGTTACAACAGAACCTATAATTTTTTGTTTAAGCTCATCCTCCGGCACAATTTCGACCACACCGCGACGAATCCACGATAGCTGTCTCTCCACTTCCTGCTGCTGCTCTGTTGTTAACTCTTCCCATTTTGCCATAATCTGCTGCCTCCTCATTGATATGCAAGAATACAAAAAAAGCCCTCTCATCCACAAGGGACGAGAAGGCTATTGCTCGCGGTACCACCCTAATTAAAGCAGGATAAAGTCTGTAATAAACGCAGCTTTACCAAAGCTTTCACTCGACAACGATAACGGGTCTAACCCGACAGAAAGCTACTGACATTGAGAATGGCTCTAATCTGAGCATTCCATGCGTTCCCTTTCCCTGCTCCGGACGGTAATTCGAATAAGATCAAGTATCGGTTCGCACCACCCACCGACTCTCTGCCAAGCATTGTACCCTATTCTACTGTTGAATCAGCTCTATGAAAGGAGCCAATACGTAAGTCCATCAATGCATTTTTCATATACAGTTACATGATTTATATCACAACCTTATCGCGTTGTCAAACATCATTTCGAAGTAATTGTCGAACACTAGTGTCCATCGTGAGTTCCTTTGTGGTATAATAAACCACGTATGTCGTTCCAAAATCGGGAGGAATTGTTATCGGTATGGAGATGGAAATGGAGAAAAAGAAACTTACAGCATGGCATGTAATATGGAGTATTGTCAAATATACGCTTATCAGCATCAAGTGGATACTAATCATTTGCGTAATTGCCGGATTTTTGGGAGGCGGCGCGGCATTTGGTTATATCTCCGCACTCGTCAAAGATGAACCTATTCGGAGTAAAGAATCAATGACCGCGCAGGTACAGGAAAATGCACTTTCAGGCTTTGTTTATTTCAATGATGGTTCCATTATCGGACAGCTGCGTGGGGAAGAAGATCGGCTTATGGCCAAACTCGAAGACATTCCTCCACAAGTTATTGATGCCGTCTTTGCCATTGAAGACAAAAATTTCTACGAGCACTACGGAATTGACTTTAAAGGAACCGCAAGAGCTATTTATCAAAAGCTGATGAGGCAAGATGTTCAAACAGGAGGCAGTACGATAACACAGCAGCTCGCACGGCGTGTGTTTTTGACGTTAGACCGCGAGGATAGCCGAAAAGCCAAAGAAATCTTTTTGGCCATGCGGATGGAGCGTCTGATGTCCAAAGATGAAATCCTGCTCGCCTACTTGAATAAAATCCCGTATGGAAACGGTTCGTCCGGTTACAATGCTTATGGGATTAAAGCCGCAGCTAAAGGAATTTTCAATATCAGCGATCTGAAGGAACTCAACATTGCCCAAGCCGCTTATTTAGCCGGTGTCCCTCAGCTTCCCAGCAATTATTCTGCATTTTCGAGTAAAGGACAATTTGACGGGGCTGCATTCAAACGCGCCACTGTGAGACAACAACTTGTGCTCAGGCGGATGCTGGAAGAAAATAAGATCAATCAGCAGCAATATCAGGAAGCATTGGATTTTGACCTGCAAGGCTCTTTGGCAGAGCCGGTTAAAAAAGCATACTCCACCTATCCATATCTGATGATTGAAATGGAAAAGGCGGCAGCTAAAGCGATCCTGTCTGTACAGAATCCGAAGCTGAGTGCACAGCCTGATTCCGATGCTTACAATGAAGCTTTGAGAAATACCCAGTCCCAGTTAGGTCGGGCAGGCTACAAGATTTATACGACACTCGACAAAGACATTTACGAGTCTATGCGCGATATTGCAGAGAATCCAGACAATTTCACTCCGAAAGACCCTGTTAAGGGTACTGAGCAAATCGGGGCCGTTATGATGGATTCCAAAAGCGGAGCCATTCTTGGAATGATGGAAGGCCGCGACTTCTTCGAAGAGCAGATGAATCACGCTACACAGGCTTACCGTCAACCAGGCTCGGCAATGAAGCCAATTGCTGCTTTCATTCCGGCAATGGAGAAAGGCGCCTTACAGCCAGGATCGATTATTGACGATGTCCCTCTTCTCTTAAAAGACCGAGGCAGCTATCACATACCTGAGAATTGGGATAACCAGTTCCATGGTTTAATTACTGCACGCAGAGCCTTTAATCAATCCTACAATATACCTGCTATCAAGGTATTTTTGGATATTGTCGGAATAGAAAATGCCTGGGATTTAGCCAAAAAAATGGGCATTACATCCATTGCTAAAGAAGATTACTCAGCACAAACCGGAGTTATTGGCGGGATGCGCAATGGGGTTTCAGTCAAGGAATTGACGAACGCATACAACACGATCTCCAATAAGGGTGTTCATAATGAAGCGTTCATGATACAACAAATAACCGATTCTAATGGTAAGGTTATTTATGAGCATCAGGCAAAGCCAACAGCTTTATTCTCCGAACAAACCGCCTATCTAATGACAGATATGATGCGAACGGTTGTGACGGCGGGTACAGCTACAGATTTGATGAGCAAATTTAAGCAATATGGGAAAATTGCCATTGTTGGTAAAACGGGCTCCACTCAGGACGATGCAGATGCTTGGTTTATGGGCTATACGCCAGATATTACATTAGGGGTCTGGGCCGGATATGATTCTCCTGTTCACAAATTAAGTACCCGTACAGGGGGGACCTCGCGTGCCAAAAACATCTGGGCGTTAGTCATGAATGATGCGATAAGTAAAAAACCTGAATATTTTCCGACTAAGACATTCAAACGACCGGACAATATAGTGGAAATGACGGTTTCCGGTTATTCAGGAAAGATTCCCAGTGAAGCTTCATCCAAGTCAGGGAAGCTAGTCACGGATTTATTCAACAGGAAGTACATCCCTACTACTGAGGACAATGTATTTTTAAATTTATCCATCATCCCATTTAATGGAATTAACTACATTGCACAGGAGTCAACGCCAGCCGAATTCGTGAAAGAGAAAACGGTGATTAAACGCGAAAAATCGGTTAGTGGAATTTTAAAACAAATTCAAGAAATCATGGAAAAGGTCTCGCCAGATCGCCGTCATTCCATAGATCATTATCGTCCTATAGATTATGATGATGATGCTCCTACCGAGATTGATCCGCGAGTTGATGATGGCAAGCCACCTGTATCACCGATTACGGTTGTTGCAACTCGCAGTGGCGATACAAGCGTTATTACATTTCAAGCTAGCAGTAGTCCAGATACAATTGGCTATCGTCTGTACCGTTCTCTTAATCGGGGGCCATTCGAGCGTCTAAGTGGAAAAATTACTTTTGCAGGCGAAGAAACCAAATTTACGGATCAGGCTGCAGGTAATGGTGTGTTCGGATATTATGTAACCGCTGTGGATGTAGCAGGAAAAGAATCAACACCCAGCAAGGCTTCCTTTACAGATGGTTCTATAATCGATACATTGATGCTTGTACCGAATGAGACAGGCGCAATGTTGCCTCCTCCTTTGACTGGCAGTCCTACAGGAGGAAACACAGGCACTAATGGAACTGGAGGCACAGGTACACCAGGAACAGGTACCAATAATGGCTCTGCACCAGGGACGAATACGGGAGCGACTCCTAATACTAATACACCGAGTCAGGGAGACTCTTCATCTTCGCCAGGTCCGGCAGTTACTGTACCTGAGACACCAACAGGAATGGCAATCAAAACTGTCGAAGCCGGATTAACCATAAGCTGGAAAGCCAACCCAGCCAAAGACAAGGTTAAGCAGTACACCATTTTTTACAGTGACAAAGAAACAGGTACTTTCAACAAGCTTGGTACTATCACCAGCGGTACGGAATTCCGATATTATGCAGCAGTTTATGATGGCTTCTATAAGATAACGGCTACTAACGAATTAGGTGAATCTAAGCAGTCAGCTGCAGTCAGATTTAAAAAATAATGATAAGAATAAACACCCTCTCGTGATCGATGTTCATCTGGATGAACGTTTGATCATGAGAGGGTGTTTTATTGTAAACTGCACTGCAGCAGCCAATTATGTTTAATCTTCTATCGTTGATAAGTCTCCAGTAGGCAGATTGAGTTCCCAAGCTTTGAGTACACGACGCATGATTTTTCCGCTGCGTGTTTTGGGAAGCTTATCTTTAAACTCAATTTCGCGAGGCGCTGCATGAGCAGACAGCCCTTCTTTTACGAACTTGGAAATTTCCGCTTTTAATTCATCGGAGGCCGTATAACCTTCACGTAATGCAATGAAAGCTTTAATAATCTCGCCGCGCATCGGATCAGGCTTACCTATCACTCCTGCTTCAGCGACAGCCGGATGCTCAACCAGCTTGCTTTCCACTTCGAACGGACCTACCCGCTCCCCCGCGGTATTAATTACATCATCCACTCGACCTTGAAACCAAAAGTATCCATCTTCATCATAATAAGCCGAATCACCTGAAATATACCAACCTGGGATTCGGAAGTATTCTTCAAATTTGGCCGGGTTGTTCCAGATCTTACGCATCATCGAAGGCCAAGGCGTCTTAATTGCCAAATTACCCATCCTGTATGGAGGAAGTATATTTCCGGAATCATCGACAATCGATGCTTCTACACCAGGAAGCGGCTTGCCCATAGAACCTGGACGTATGGCCATGCACGGGTAATTGCAAATTAATTGTCCACCGGTCTCTGTCATCCACCATGTATCGTGAATACGTTGGTTGTAAACCTTTAACCCCCATCGAACCACTTCAGGATTTAACGGCTCTCCTACGCTAAGTACATGTCGAAGCTTAGATAAATCAAAGCTTGTGGAAACTTCATCCCCAGCTCCCATCAGCATTCTAAAGGCCGTCGGAGCACTGTACCAAACCGTTACACCGTATTTTTCCAATGTACGATACCAGTCCTGGGGACTGAAACGACCGCCGCGAATAACATTAGTAGCTCCGTTCAACCAAGGTCCAAATATACCATAAGAGGTACCCGTTACCCAGCCTGGATCAGCAGTACACCAATATACATCTGTTTCCTGCAAATCTAGCACTACACGACCAGTATAATAATGCTGCAGCATTGCATTATGCGCATGAAATACACCTTTGGGCTTGCCTGTAGAGCCTGAAGTGTAATGAATCAATAAACCATCCTCGCGGTCTACCCACTCGATATCCAACTGATCAGAAGCTTGTGCCATTTCCTTATGGAAATCCACTTGTCCCTCGGATAACTCAAGATTGTCTCCAACAATAATAATATGCTTTAAATCCGGCAGCTCAGCTACAGGAATTCTCGATACAAGCTGAGGTGTTGTCACAATAGCAATCGCACTGCTATCCTGAAGCCGATCTCTTACTGCGGTTTCCATAAAGGCTTCAAACAGAGGTCCCACCACTGTACCTACCTTGATCGCGCCAAGTAAAGCAAAATAAAGCTCAGGTGTGCGCGGCATGAAAATAAATACACGTTCTCCCTTGGCTATGCCCAATTTACGAAGCACGTTACCAAACCGATTGGATTGCTCTTTCATCTGTTGGTATGTGTAGGATACTTCACGCTTGTCATCGCTGTAATGAAGAGCAATTTTATTCTTTCTGGAAGACTCGGCGTGTTTGTCAATGGCCTCATATGCGGCATTTACATTTCCAGTTGTCGACCACGAAAACTGTTGTTCAATCTGTTCCCAGCTGAAATTCGCACGTTCTTGCTCATAATTTTTCATATTCGAAGATGTGGAAACGGCTTCAATACTCTCAATATTCGTATGATCCATAGCAAGTGCCTCCTGAATTTTAACAATTGATCTCGATAAAACGCTTACAAGCCCTTTATCGAACCTTAAACAAACCGATAGCATTAATACAATGGCTATTATACCATATCCCGTTTTATCCGACTAACTCTTCTTGCACATTAATTTTGGATATCCTTCTCGAACCTTTTATGCTGAACCAGACGACTTCCAAGAAGTTAGCGCACATGCTATAATCTGCGATATGGTACCCTATGAATCTCGCTTTATCCTCTGAAAGGAGAAGAACGGCATGCAGCATATAAAAATATACCATTCGCAGCTTGTTTCAAGCAGCAATTCTTCTTCAATTGTTGTTGAAGGCCCTGTTCCACCTGAACAATTAGCTCAATACCGGATGCATCCCGATCTGGATGCGTTTCGGCGCCCTCCTGAGCAGTTCATTGCTCTGGTTGAAATCGCTGAGCTTCCAGAAGGCCGAATCATCGTATCCAGGATTGAAGATCTGATCATTGGTTATGTAACCTTTCATTATGCAGACGAAATGGAACGCTGGTCGCAAGGTCATATGGAGGATTTAGTAGAATTGGGAGCTATCGAGGTCGCGGATGATTATCGCGGGCTTGGACTCGGAAAACGTATGATCCGTCTTGCCTTCGAGGATGGGCAGCTGGAAAATGTCATTACGTTTACTACTGAATATTATTGGCACTGGGACTTGGAAAAAAGCGGGTTGAATGTGTGGGATTACCGTAAAATGATGGAAAAGCTGATGCAGAGTGTAAATATGGTCTGGTTTGCAACAGATGATCCAGAAATATGCTCACACCCCGCAAACTGTTTGATGGTCCGAGTAGGTAAACTGGTGCCTCTAGCATCTGTCGAGCAGTTCGATCGTGTCCGATTTCAACAACGTTTTATGTACTGATTGTATCCATACCCGGGGGCGTAAATGATGACGAATCCAGCTATTTTTATTTATGATGAAAGTGAAACGGAATATCGCTTTAATGAGGATCATCCCTTCAATCCAAAGCGGCTGATGCTGACAGTTGACTTGCTCCGCAGTCTGGATACGCTGCCGAAACAAACGATATTATCACCTTCCGCAGCCCTCGACGAACAGTTGTTAGCCGTACACAGCGCTGACTACATAGACGAAGTAAAATTACTGAGTGAGGATGTGCCGAATGCGGAGGCTATTAAACAGGCGAGCCGATACGGACTTGATACGGAGGACACACCTTTTTTTCGAGGTATGCATACCATAACCTCCACCGTGGTCGGAGGCTCCTTGCTGGCTGTCGATACAGTGATGAGCGGTCGCTCGGAGCATGCCCTGCACTTGGGAGGTGGACTCCATCATGCATTATCTAACAAGGGTGCCGGCTTCTGTGTGTACAACGATGCTTCCGTAGCGATTGAGTATGCGAAGAAAAAATATGGCGCCCGTGTGCTATATATAGATACGGATGTTCATCACGGAGATGGCGTACAGTGGAGCTTTTACACCGACCCGGACGTTTGCACCGTATCTATTCATGAAACCGGAAAATATTTGTTTCCCGGGACTGGAGCTGTTAATGAAAGAGGCGAAGGCATTGCCTTCGGAACCTGTATTAATATACCCGTTGAGCCTTATACCGAGGATGCCTCTTGGCTGGAATGTCTGGATGAGGTTCTTAACAAGGCTATCGATCATTTCAAGCCCGACTTAATTGTGTCCCAGCATGGCTGTGATGCCCATGCTTATGATCCCTTGTCCCACATCCATTGCAGCATGAACATTTATAAAGCAATGCCGCGGCTGATCCATCAGCTTGCCCATCAATATTGTAAGGGGCGTTGGGTAGCTCTTGGCGGTGGCGGCTATGACATCTGGCGGGTCGTTCCACGCGCGTGGAGCCTTCTCTGGCTCGAAATGAACGACCATCCGCTGATTAAGCAGATTGAGCTGGACCCCGCATTGGGGCTGCCTTCAGCATGGCTCACGCAATGGCAAAACGAGTGCCCAGTCGAACTGCCGACTACTTGGCTTGATTCAACAGATGAGTGGGATCCCATGCCTCGTCGTCAAGAAATCACATTAAAAAACCGTCATATTAAAGAAATAGCTGCGCTTTATTTGCCTTGATCAAGAGTATGCTGAGTCTGTCATCATCGTTAACGACTCTTCTGATTGGTGAAGTTTAGAGCGAATCCTATCTTGTAGCTTCCTTGTTTATTTAGACAAATAAGCCCGCCTTCCATAAAACATGGAAGCGGGCTTTTGTACTTCATTGTATTCGTATCCTTTAAAACTGGATTTTTTCCTCAATAAACGCCTTCAGCTCGCTGATCGGCATTCTCGTTTGTTCCATGGAATCGCGGTGACGTACAGTCACTTGACCATCCTGCTCAGAGTCAAAGTCGTAGGTAATGCAGAATGGTGTCCCAATCTCATCGTGACGACGATATCTTTTGCCAATTGATCCTGCTTCATCATAATCAACCATGAAATGTTTGGAAAGGTCGCCAAACACTTTCTGTGCACCCTCTGAGAGCTTTTTGGACAATGGGAACACAGCAGCCTTAATCGGTGCAAGAGCAGGATGGAAACGCAGTACAGTCCGGCTGTCATCGCCTTCAAGCTGCTGCTCTTCGTAAGCATCAATCAAAAATGCCAAGGTGACTCGGTCAGCACCAAGCGACGGCTCGATACAATAAGGTACATAGCGGTCACTGCTCTCTTGGTCGATATAATTAAAATCCTCGCCCGAGTGCTGCATATGCTGCTTCAGATCGTAATCTGTACGGTCTGCAATCCCCCACAGCTCTCCCCATCCAAACGGAAATTTAAACTCGATATCTGACGTTGCATTACTGTAATGGGACAGCTCATCATCAGAATGATCTCTCATACGGATGTTGTTTTCGTTAAGGCCAAGATTAAGCAGCCATTGGAAACAGTAGCTTCTCCAGTATTCAAACCATTGCATATCTTCGCCAGGCTTACAGAAAAATTCAAGCTCCATTTGCTCAAACTCACGGGTACGGAATGTAAAATTGCCTGGTGTAATTTCATTACGGAAGCTTTTACCGATTTGTCCGATACCAAACGGCAGCTTCTTTCTCATCGTACGCTGTACGTTTTTGAAATTAACGAAGATACCTTGTGCAGTTTCAGGACGCATGTAGACAACGTTCGAGCTGGCTTCGGTTACACCCTGGAATGTTTTGAACATCAGGTTGAACTGACGGATTTCCGTGTAATCAAAAGCTCCGCAATCGGGACATACAATATGGTGCTCGACCATCAAAGCAGCCATCTGATCGAAAGACAAACCGTCTACAACCATTTCAATCCCTTTTGCATCTAATGCATTTTCAATAATTTTATCCGCGCGATGGCGTGATTTACATTGTTTACAGTCGATCATAGGATCATTAAAGTTGCCCACATGACCTGATGCCACCCATGCTTGTGGATTCATCAGAATAGCCGCATCCAAACCAACGTTGAATGGAGACTCTTGAATAAACTTTTTCCACCAAGCTTTTTTAATGTTATTTTTCAATTCAACACCTAATGGGCCGTAATCCCAAGTGTTAGCTAATCCACCATATATCTCTGATCCCGGAAAAATAAAACCTCTATGCTTAGCTAATGCTACAACCTGATCCATGCTAACTGTCATGATTCGTTCTCTCCTTCAATATGATTACAAATGCTTCAGCATATGATCGACAATTCGGTATGAATTCTCAGATGCCTGCACCGTAAATTGTGCAAAATTCACTTCTGCCGATCCATCGGCTTTATCCGACATCGAACGGATCACGACCTGCGGGATGCTGTTCATTGCACATACCTGCGCAACGGCGGCGCCTTCCATTTCTGTACACGCCCCCTGCAGCTCACTATAAAGCTTGGCAACGGTGTCTCGGCTGGCGATAAACTGATCACCTGACAACACTCTGCCTACTAGAGCACGTCCTGGAAACAGCTCGTTGCTAGCATCCAAGGCTGCTTTCTTGAGACGTTCATCCGATACAAACAAGGAGCTTTCTTCATATGGAATCGTTCCACGGGGAAATCCCAATGCAGTAACATCCATATCATGCTGCATCAACTCTGATGAAATGACGATATCTCCAACATTTAATTCCGGATGAACAGCCCCTGCAACTCCTGTGAAAATAATCGAATCGACTCCATACGTATCAATCAATATCTGAGTGGTCACAGCAGCATTGACCTTGCCAACACCCGATTTGCAGAGCACGACTCGTTGGTTATGAAAGAGCCCCTCCAGAAATTGAATATGGGCTTTCTCTGTAGTCTCAACCTGCTCCATATGCTCCAAAAATAATGCAATTTCTTCTTTCATTGCGCCTATAATGCCAATTTTCCCATAAGACAAGCAGGTATCCTCCTAAAAAAGTATTGCCGTTAACCTGGCAGTAACTTGTATGGTTCCGGTAAAGCCAAGCTTCCCGTCTTAGTTCCCGGAGCAGCAACGCTTATTCATTGAACTCACTAATCCCCATAAAAAGAAAGAGGCTCATATTAGAGATGAGCCACCGAATTTCTATGAATAAGCTCATGAGGTAAAATAACCTGCATGAGTTCCGAAGCATCCTTGGTCTCTTTATTCATCAGTTTGGTTAACAGTCTCATGGACACGGCACCAATATCGTACATAGGCATTGCCACCGTCGTTAACTGCGGCCTTACCATTGAAGCCATGCGAATGTTATCTACACTAATGACGGATATATCTTCCGGCACTCGTAAACCATTGTCCTGTAAAGTGTGCATAGCACCAATAGCCATTTCATCCGTTGCCGCAAAGATTGCCGTTGGACGCTCATTTAGCTCCAGAAAATGTTTGGCAACTTCCAAGCCGGACTCATAACGATAATTTCCTATTCTTACATAATCCTCACGCAACGGAATATTAGCCGCCTCTAGTGCCCTCTTATATCCTTGGTAACGAGCAAATCCGTTAGCAGGATCCTGAAGCGTTCCAGAGATCATGGCAATGTTGCGGTGCCCATTCTGAATCAATAACTCTACTGCGTCAAAAGCAGCCTGCTCATGATTAATGTCTACAGAAGCAAATGCATTATTGTCATCCTTAGTGGCACATAATACGATTGGAACCGACGATGTTTTGAATGCTTGAAGATGCTCGTCCGTTACAGCCCCGCCCATAAAGAGCAAACCGTCAACCTGCTTCTCCAATAGTGTATTGATTACGCGTATTTCCTTATCCTTCTTCTTATCCGCATTACACAATATGATGTTATAGTGATACATGTTCGCAATATCTTCAATACCTCTAGCAAGCTCTGAAAAAATAGTGTTGGAAATATCGGGAATTACAACACCAACAGTGGTTGTTTTTTTGCTGGCGAGTCCTCTGGCTACGGCATTCGGGCGGTAACCAAGACGTTCGATGGCTTCAAATACCTTCTTGCGCGTTTGCGGCTTCACGTTAGGATTGTTATTTACAACCCTAGAAACGGTTGCCATGGAAACGCCTGCTTCTCTGGCTACATCATAAATGGTTACAGTCACGGACATTCTCTCCAGTATGTAAAGTGTATTAAAACAGCGTGCGTTACTTATTAGATTTTATCATACGACAAAATACGGTTTTTCGCAATGAAAGGAACGATTTCTTTCATTTATAGTAACAAAAAAACACAAAAAAAGCCAACTGCACTGCAGTCGGCTTCACAATTCATGTTATTTATGGAGAATCATTCAGAGATAGAGATTGTTTGGATATTTGTTCCAACCGCTTGCGAACATCCTCTGCCCAGGGCTCATCCTTTAAAGATTGAGCGAGCAGCAGCAGGTCCAGCAATTCATTGATACGCTCTTCTACTATTTTTTCAACCGGTTCTGCCGCGTACTGTTTCTCTGTCACTTTAAACATTAAATGTGCAATTTCGCTGATATCGTTAAATTGAATAAGCTGCTTGTCCGTCGTCTTTTCCAGCTTTCCAATCACACCCGTCAACTCACCCTTCACCTCAGCAAGCACTTCGCTTCGGCGACAATCTTCACAAGAAAAAACAGGAACATTCTCAATCTCTACTTTGTTTTTATAAATGACAGTACGCAGCTTTATGTTCATCGGGCTGCCACATTTACAATACTTATGCAACTCATACCACTCCTTCATCGCTCAGGACCTTACGCTGTTATGACCTTCTAGAATTATTCTACTTCCAGAGGTAAAATCCTTCTCGATTCAGGCTAGTAATATTTAGCACCTTTCCATCTATCAAACGGAACTTTAATGATCGGAATGGATATGAAAAGCATAGCCAAAGCAGCTCCGATTGCATCATTTCGAATATCCATCACATCCGGTGCACGGCCTGGTACAAATGATTGGTGAAACTCATCCGTAATGCCATACAGCGTACATAACAATACGACTATGCATTTATGACCCCAGTTCAGCTTATGTTTTCCAAAAGCCCAGGCATAGGTTATGGACAAAATAAAATAAGCTAGAAAGTGTCCCCAATCCAAGCCTTCCATAAAAGGAATAAAACGCTGAAACTGGATAAGCCAGCCACCCATATCATCCCCTGTTCTTGCGGATAAATAAAAGATAGCACCCATCCAGAGAACAGCAGGCAGTAAGCGAGTAACGATTCTCATATCTTAGAAGTATATTCGGCAAGAACCTCGATATAGGTTCTCATAAATGCAGGGAGATCAGGTGGTCTCCGACCTGAAACGATATTACGGTCAACCACAACCTCCTCATCAACCCAGATTGCTCCGGCATTCTCCAGATCGTCCTTGATGCCTGGCGTCGATGTCATTGTATATCCTTCACATATTTTAGCGGACGCAAGTACCCAACCAGCATGGCATATATGGGCAATTGGTTTCACTGCCTCGTGAAACTCACGAGTCAATCTCAGAACGTCAGCATAGCGACGAAGCTTGTCAGGCGCCCAGCCACCTGGTACATAGAGTCCGATATAATCTTGAGATTGAACCTCATTGAAAGCATATTCAGTTGTCATAGGAACTCCATACTTGCCGTGAAATACTTGTTTAGCGGCTGGTCCAGCAAGATGCACCTCAGCCCCTGCTTCGCGAAGCCGTAATACAGGATACCACATTTCCAAATCTTCAAATTCCTCATCTACAAAAGCAAGCACTTTATATCCTTGTAAATTCATTACGCGATCCCTCCAAGATTTTCTTATGTATATCCATATTTCAACATTATAATTACTTGGCAATTACATCCTCATGTAAGTGCTCGTTTAACAACTCAACTACGGCCGTACTGGTGCTGCATCGAAGCAATTCTTCCCAGATGTTCGAGCTTTGATTGAAGTGGCTTTGCAGCAGACTATTTTTAACTCTTAATATCGACTGGATCGACATACTCAATTCCTTAATATCTAGCCCAAGCCAAATGGGAAGTGCCCGAATATCTCCAGCCATCTCACCACATACGCTGACGTGGATATTAGCCGATTTGGCAGCTTCAACCGTGCTCTTTAGCATGCGCAATACAGCTGGGTGAAAGGGATTATATAAGTGGGCTACGGTCTCGTTCATTCGATCCACAGCCAGTACATATTGCACAAGATCGTTTGTTCCGATACTAAAGAAATTCACTTTCTGTGCTAGCAAATCCGCAATAACAACGGCGGCAGGAACTTCAATCATAATTCCTATTTCAATATGCTCCTGAAACGGGATCTGCTCTGCCCGCAGCTCTTCCTTGGCTAATTCCAGCACTGCGTTCGCTTTATCCAATTCCTCGATAGATGAAATCATTGGATACAAAATTTTCACATTTCCGTAGAAGCTGGCACGTAATATGGCACGCAGCTGCGTTTTGAACAAATCGATACGGTCCAACGAAATTCGGATAGCCCGATAGCCAAGAGCGGGATTGTCCTCCTCCGGAAGTGCAAAATAATCAAGGCTTTTATCTCCCCCGATATCAAGTGTTCGGATGACAACACGCTTGCCGCCGAGTTTCTCAGCAACCTGCTTATATACCCCGAACTGCTCTTCTTCAAGTGGCAGAGTGTCCCGATCCATATACAAAAACTCTGTACGGAACAACCCTACTCCGGAAGCTCCATTGTTCAACACCTGATCCAACTCTTTTACTGTACTGATATTGGCTGCCAGCTGGACGGCTACTCCGTCCTCAGTTTGAGTCGGGATATGGGCAAGCACCTGCAGCTTATCTCGTATTTTGAGCCAATTCGATTTGCGTATTTTGTATTTTTCAATCAGCTCTTCCGAAGGATTGATGTATACCTGTCCCTCATCACCGTCAATAATAAGAAAGTCTCCATTCTGGATTGGAGTTGTCAGCTTACCCTCCAGACCCAGTACATAAGGAATTCCCATTGCACGAGCCATAATGGAAACATGAGAGGTTTGTCCACCCAGCATCGTAACAAGCCCCAAAGCATTAGCTGTATCCAGATGCACCATTTCCGATGGAGAGAGCTCTTTGGCGACTACAATGTAAGGCTGTTCCTTCGGCGGGATCGTTTCTTCCAGAGCACCAAGTAAATGCTTTAACAGCCGGTTTCCAACATCCTTGATGTCCAGAGCCCTTTCCTTCATATATTGATCATCCAGCAGGTCAAACATATTGACAAACTTCTCAATGGCTTCTTTAACCGCCACCTCAGCCGCTTTATATTGACGCTGCATAATACCTTGAACCTCATTCATAAAAATTGGATCTTCCAGAATGGCCAAATGCGCATCAAAGATTGAGGTCTTATCATCCCCCAGTACTGTAACAAATTCCTGTTTAATACATTCGATTTCATCTTTTGAGTTCCGAATTCCATCATACAGCCGTTCAAATTCAAATGCCAAGTCCTTGACATCGATCAGCTTTTCAGGGAAGTCCCATTCCCAGGTCGGTATGACAAAAGCTTTCCCCATCGCTATACCAGATGCAGCTCCGATCCCCTCAACCATGAGCGTTCCCCCCTGTTATGCTCGGCTCTTTCATGACAACAGACATGACTGATGCCTGTCCCTTTTTTACTGCTTTATAAGGCGCGAAGCTCCATGACTTGACCTTGTCCACATTCGTGATCAGCATAGGAGTTGCGAGCGATTTGCAGTTTTTTTTCACCTTTTGCAGATTAAACTTCACCAGCAATTGGCCCACCTCCACCCTATCGCCTTCCTTGATAAACGCTGTAAACCACTTGCCCTGCAGCTGTGCAGTATCGATGCCAATATGAAGCAAAACCTCAAGACCTTCATCAGTCTCAATGCCGATTGCGTGCAGCGATGGGTATAAAATAATAATTTTACCAGCTACAGGAGCAACCAATTCCCCTTTTTCCGGCATAAAAGCTACACCATTTCCGACCAGCTTGCCAGAAAAAATCTGATCCGGTACTTCCTCGAGCGGAATCATCTGTCCTTGCATAGGCGCGTTGAATAGTACTTGCTGAATATCCTTGCGCATAAGCTTTTTGATTTCCTCACGAATTAACTCGGAATACGTACCGAATACAACCTGCACATTCCCTCCACCTAATCGAATCACGCCTGCCGCTCCTAAATGCTTCAACGCAGCAATGTCCAATAGGCGATCATTGGTTAGCGTAAGTCTGAGCCTTGTTATGCAGGCTTCAATATTCTTGATATTGTCTTTGCCGCCAAGAGACTGCAGGATTAGTGGAGACCGGTAAGGGATATCACCTGCCCACTCTTCCAGCTGTGAGCCCTCTTCCCTTCCGGGTGTAGGAATTCTGAAGCGCCGAATGGCCCAACGAAACAAGAAATAGTAAAGTAAACCATAGGCGATACCAATCGGTATCAGCATCCAGCCATTATGCGACAAATGAAAATTGATAATATAATCGATTGCACCTGCCGAATAAGAAAAGCCGTGATGGATGTGTAAGGCATTTGCAATCCACATGGAAAGACCGGAAAGAATTGCGTGAATCACGAATAAGTAGGGCGCCACAAACAAAAAAGCAAATTCTATCGGTTCTGTGACGCCTGTCAAAAACGATGCTAGAGCAGCGGTCAGAAAAGTTGCGCGGATTTTGGGCTTAAGATCCTCACGAGCTTCCTGAATAATTGCCAAAGCGATAGCTGGCAGCGCAAACATCATGATGGGATATAATCCAGCCATGTAAGCACCCGCATTAGGATCACCTGCGAAATATCGCGGCAAATCTCCAAAAACCATTTCGCCACTTGGCTTCTCAAAGGCACCGAGTTGAAACCAAAAGAAGTTGTTAAACACATGATGCAAGCCTGAGGGCACCAGTAATCGGTGGATAACTCCGTTTACAAACGTACCAAAGCCCCCCAGCCCGATAATCGCAGTGGATAGCCATTCCATGAAGGTTTCCATATATGGACCCACCTCAATGGTTATCAAGCTAAGTATAAAAATAGCAAGACCCATCAATAGTGGAACCATTCTAGGTCCACCGAAAAATTGTATCGATTCCGGAAGCTGAATATTTTTGCAGCGATGAAACAAAATCGCAGCAATGAGACCGATTAAAATACCTCCAGGGACGCCAAGATGAAATTCCGCGCCTAAGTAATGTCGGGTAGCCTGTATAAACATCAAATGTCCAATTAGCGCTGACATTCCTGCGATACCGGCACTTTCCGTTAATCCAAGAGCAACGCCAACAGCAAAGATCATGGGAAGAAACGTGAAGATGGTATTGCCGCTGAACAACAAAATTTCGCCAAACTGAGACATATGTATTTCTTGCCAAGGCAATGCTCCGAGCCATAACAAAATAGCAGCAACGGGAAGAATCATGGTCGGAAGCATTAATGACCGGCCTAACTGCTGCAAACTACCCATCAAGTTCAAGCTGACCATCCCCTCCTTTCTATTTCGATGGTAAAGGTAAAGCCTGATTTTGTCAAACAAAGGAACCACATAAGAACAAGTCCTGAAAGGTAAGGAAAAGCGGGCCATAGGCCCGCTCCCGTGAAGCTCAAGTTAGAATTGGTAACGATTAAACGAGTTGCTGGATTGACTATATTGGCTTTGTGCCGGTTGTGTAGAATCTGATCTCAAATAGGCATCGTGACCTTGCTGATTGCCTCGATAGTTTGTTGTGTGGTAGGACTGTGGATTTTGAGATTGATTATAAGCTTGATTTTGCTGGTTCTGATTCTGGTATTGATTGTTTTGTTGATTGGAGTATTGACTGCTGTTTCCCATATTGTAGGAATTGATGCCAGAGTTTGCTCCGATGCCATATTGACTTTGTGCAGTTTGTGTAGAATCCGATCTCAGATACGCATCATGTCCTTGTTGATTTCCCACGTAGCTGGAAGTATGAAACGAATCCGGGCTTTGGGTTTGATTTGACGAATACTGGTTTTGATAACCATACAATGCATTGTTGTTCATATTTCCATATGATGCCTGATTGTTGTAACCTGTCCCCATACCGAATTGGCTTTGTGCGGTTTGTGTGGAATCCGATCTTAAATAAGCATCATGCCCCTGCTGATTGCCGCGATAATTCGTCGTATGGAATTCATCCTGGCCTTGTGAACGATTGTTTGCATATTGGTTGTTATAGGAATTGCTATTTTGAAAATTGTTTGCATTACCCAAGCCGAGCGATTGATTATATTGAGATTGCACGTTCCCAATCGGCTGGTATTTGGTCTCAATTCCACGATATTGAGAGCCTGCGTTAGATGCACCGAATTGATTTTGATATGCGTTTTGCTGATTGTTTTGATACATGTACAATTCCTCCTAGAAACCACAAGTCTTCCGGAACCATAAGGACTAAGCCCTGCTATTCCAGAAGCTTTTTATATTGTCTCTTGGGTTGATCACCTTTATGAATGGAAGCTGCTGGAATATAATGCTCAAGCACAACAAAAAGGCAAGAACATAAATTGTTCTCACCTTTTTGTTGTGCTTATATTGGATCTCAATCCTTTTGCTGATTAAGCTCTATCAGAAAACTCCCGTACCAAACGTAGAAGGGTGTTTGCCGCATAGCCTGGTTGTGGATGGTTATAAATCGCAGATACTACTGCAATTCCGTTAGCACCAGCTTGGAGCACTTCTACAGCGTTAGTTTGGTCAATACCGCCAATCCCTACGATAGGGATGGACCATCGGGCTGCAATTTCCCGAATTAAATCTCCACCGATAGCACGACCAGCATCCAGCTTGGTTGAAGTTGAATAGATAGGGCCAACACCAATATAATCCGCCCCATTAGACATTGCCCATTCCGCTTCTTCCATCGTTCCCGCAGATATTCCGATAATTTTGTCAGAGCCCAATAAGCGGCGTGCTTCCAAACCTGGAATATCATCCTGACCCACATGAACACCATCTGCATCAAGCAGCAGGGCAACATCGATCCGATCATTAACAATGAATGGAACGTTGTATTGTCGGCACAAAGCCTGCAACTCCGCTCCCTGCTCCAAAACTTGCTTTAGCGGTGCTTTTTTTTCTCTGAGTTGAATCATCGTCACTCCATCGGCCAATGCCTCCTGAGCAATCTCAAGCGCGGTACGTTCTCCAAAGCCATTCAGACCCATAACCAGATAAACTTGTAAATCATGTGACAAACGATTCTGAAACACCGTTATTTCCCTCCAGGCAGTAATATAGCATCTTCAACCTTAATGCAACGGTCCATAATGACTTCAAGTCCACCGCTCTTGGCAATTTGTGCCGCTTCCTCATTAAAGATGCCTAATTGAAGCCAGAATACCTTGGCATTGATCTTCACCGCTTCTTCAGCTACAGGAACAACCTGGTCACTGCGCCTAAACACATTGACAATATCAACGGGCTCAGGGATATCGGAAAGGGAAGGATAACATACCTCTCCAAGGATATGCGTGGCATTGGGATTGACCGGTATGATGCGGTAGCCTTTATTCTGCATGGCTTCTGCTACCATATACGAGGTACGATCCGGCTTATCCGATAGGCCTACGACCGCCACATTACCGGCATTTTTTAGCAGTTCCTTAATACGATCTCTTGCAGGATTATCAAACACCATACCGTGATCAGCTCCTTGTAGAGACAATTTGGTGTTGCTTGGTTTTTACAGCTTATAGCTCAAAGCTTGATGTCCCATGGCTTCCCAGGTTTCGAGAAATTGTGCTTTATCAATTTTGACATTGCTCTTTCCGGTAGAGGGATCATTCACATATACATTCTGCTCATCAAACCCTACAAGCAATACCGCATGCTCCATAAAGGTCGTTTGAATCGGTCCTATCGGTGTATCCCAAATTACCCAATTATCCGGCACTTGAAAATTAATCGTGGTCCAAACAATCGAAGGAATGCCGTCACGAAGCTGCTGTTCAAGCATGTCGAAGGGTTGCTTCGTTAAATCAATAGCGGTCGGAATATATTGCTTTTGTAATTCTAACAATGCTCCATGATAAATACCAAAACCTTTGGCAGAACCGGTAACCTCCCCAACAAAGCCCAAATTAGGATTTCCCCAATAAGCAATTGAACCATCCTTATTTCGCTTTAACGGCGTCTTATCCCGTTTCATTTCGGATGCCATCTCCATCTTGCTCTTGGCAACTCCATAATATTGAACCATCATCGTCAGACTTGTGACTTCACAGCCCGATGGAAGCTCAGGATGTTGACGGATGGCTGGAGCCTTCAGCATAGCCGATGGTGCTAAAGGAACCGGGGGCGGAGGTGCAGCGGTTATGATGATGGGCTGCCTGGTGCCCAAAGTATCCGCATAGGCAATAGTCGAAGATTCGCTGAACCAGCCCTGTCCGGTAATTTTGGCGTACAGCAGCATCGCAAAAACACCGCTGGCAAAAAGGAGACCCAGTATGAGAAAAAAGCCGAATGTAACTTGGATTCCTTTCCAAAGTACAGGCATGACCATCAACCCACTTGTTTAGAATATTTATTGTTCAACAAACTCAATTTGTGCACCCAAGGATTTAAGATGCTCGAAATAATGAGGATATGATTTCGCTACATGATGCGCATCGTTGATCGTAAGTCCTTTCTCAGAACGTAGACCCACAATCGTTAAAGCCATAATGACACGATGGTCATAGTGTGCATTGATCTCAACACCTCCGGTTACTCCCTGAGGGCGACCATGAATAATAATCTCGCTTTGTCTTTCTTCTACATCAGCACCCGCTTTGCGCAGCTCATTTACGAAATCAGTGATACGATCACATTCTTTGTAACGTAAATTTTCTACATTGTAAAAACGGGATGTCCCCTCAGCAAACACAGCAGCAGCCACCATGGCCAACACACCATCAGTAAAATGATCGCCGTCAAACTCACCAGCCTTCAACTTCTGGTTCCCTTTGACATGTACAACACCGTTCTCGTGTGTCAGATGAACGCCCATAGCACGAAGAACATCTACAACAGCCTTCTCACCTTGTTTACTGTTCTCCTCCAATCTGAGCACCTTAACATCGGAGTTGGTAACTGCCGCGGCAGCCAATATAGCAGCAGATCCAGGATAATCACCTTGGACAACGTATTTTTGAGGCTCATATTTTTGGCCACCACGAATAGTATAGTGCATCAGATCATCGGATGCTTGAATATGGATACCAGCTTGAGCAATCACCTCAAGCGTTTGTCCAACAATGACCTTGGACTTCAAATCGTGAAGCACTTCGATCTCACTATCTTCATCAAGCAGCGGTGTCATAAACAGCAGCGAGCTAAGAAACTGCGAGCTTACATTTCCAGAAACCCGAATCTTGCCGCCATGCAGCTCATTTTTACGAATCGTAATAGGCAGTTTGCCTTGGTTATGTTCTACTTCTACGCCCATTTCCTTAAGCGCTACGATCAGATCATCATGCGGTCTTTTGCCAAGAGAATCCGGGTATGCATTAATAAAGGTCACTTCAGGACAAAATGCGGCGACAGACATTAAAAAGCGAAGTACAGCTCCTGCATTACCAACATTCAACTCTGACACATCACGAGGATGTTTACCAAAACCCCGAATCGTCATCTTTTCTTCGTCTTCTTCAACGATAGCTCCCAGGTCGCGAATACAACGCCGCATAGCATCACTATCTTCACTATGTGCTGGGTAATATATCGTGCTTGTCCCCTCCGCCAAAGCACCAATTAACAGATATCGGGTCGTATAGTTTTTGGAGGAAAGTGCATTTATTGTACCTTCTAATAGATTTGTCGGCTTTACAATAGCTTTCATGAATATGTATCTCTCCTGTTCAGCAAATAATTCCTGTTGACTTTGATCAACACGCAGTTAGATTAAGTTTACCATAGTGGTACGAGGTTGCAAACCGTGAAATTGACACCCATGTTGGTGCCGATATTCCACTTCTATATTGATCACAACATGACATCAAATCTGGCATTGGACGATGACAAACTTTATCTCGAATAGACATCAGGAAATTGAGACTGCAATCCGTTCCACAATTTCTTCGACAGAAGCACCTGTCGTATCAATAATAAGATCCGCGAAATCGTAAGCATTCCTGCGTGTTTCCAACAGAGTATGAACTCGTTCTTCCACATCACCCTGCACCAAGGGACGGCTCTGGTCATGTCTAACCCGCTCAATGATCGTTTCTACAGAGGCCTTCAGAGCAACGACATAGCCGTCTTTCCTCATACTCTGGCGATTACGCTCCGCCAATACAGCTCCGCCTCCTGTAGATATGACCTGAGAGGATTGCTCAAGAACGAAATCAAGGGTCTCACTCTCGGCTAGACGAAAAGCCGTCTCCCCTAGCGTACCAAACATATCGCTGATCGTCATCCCTTGTCTCTCTTCAATCCGTTGGTCCGTGTCAACAAACTCCCAGCCCAACCGCTCCGCTAGCGCTTTGCCTACAGTCGACTTTCCTGATCCCATAAAACCTATCAAAACTACATTTTTTACTATCATTATTCTCACCCCACCATGAATAGAAACTTGGACAAAGTCATAAGATGAATGGTACTACACCCCAAGCTAAGGAGTGTTATGATGAAATCAGATCTATCCAAACAAAAGATCCAACAAATTCTCGATCCCGCTCATTTGTTGTGTAAAGACGATATCGTGTGGATTTTGGAATATATCAAAAAAAAGGTGGCTGAGAAGAACCCTCAATTACTTGAGCTCTCTCAGCCACGCTTACTGCAAAACTTTCATTATTTTGCAGAAATTTCTTTAATGCTGATTCAGCGGCGCAACGGTTTCGACCAAGAAGCGGATCGTCTTAAGACCTGGATAGCTGAAGCCGTTTATGGATTGCAATCCGATCTATTATCAGATCACTCTCTTCCCGTCTCTCCTAGTTCTCCATCCAGTTAAAGTGGAATGAACCCTCTTTATCCAGACGCTGGAAGGTATGCGCTCCGAAATAATCTCTTTGAGCCTGAAGCAGGTTTGCAGGCAAACGCTCTGTACGGTAGCTATCGTAATAAGCCAGGGCAGAAGCGAATGCTGGTGCAGGGATACCGCGAGTTACGGCAGTTGAAATTACAGTTCTCCAAGCATCTTGATAGTTGCTTACAACATCCTGGAAGTAGCTGTCAAGCAGCAGGTTTTTCAATTCAGGATCGCGGTCATATGCGTCCTTGATGTTTTGCAGGAAGCGGGCACGAATGATGCAGCCACCACGGAAGATCATAGCAATACTGCCGTAATCCAGACTCCAGTTATATTCAACAGAAGCAGCTCTCATTTGAGCGAAGCCTTGTGCGTATGAGCAAATTTTGCTTGCATATAGAGCTTTGCGAACAGCTTCGATGAACTCTTTGCGATCACCAGTATATTTGGATACATTAGGTCCGTTCAATACTTTACTCGCAGCTACGCGCTCTTGTTTCATAGCGGAAAGGAAACGCGAGAATACGGATTCTGTAATGATAGACAATGGCACACCAAGGTCCAGAGAGCTTTGGCTTGTCCATTTACCTGTTCCTTTTTGACCAGCGGAATCCAGAATCACATCAACCATAGGCTTGCCTGTTTCCGGATCTTTTTTCGTGAAGATGTCTGTAGTGATTTCAATCAGGTAGCTGTCAAGCTCGCCTTTGTTCCATTCGGAGAAGATTTCGTAAAGCTCGTCTGTGCTAACGTTCAATACATCTTTCAACAGTTGGTACGCTTCGCAGATTAACTGCATGTCGCCGTACTCAATTCCGTTGTGAACCATTTTTACATAATGTCCGGCACCGTCTGGTCCGATATATGTGCAGCAAGGATCGCCGCCTACTTTAGCTGAGATTGCAGTTAGAATGGGTTCAACCAACTCATACGCGTCTTTTTGTCCACCTGGCATGATCGAAGGACCTTTCAAAGCGCCTTCTTCACCACCGGAAACGCCAGTACCGATAAAGCGAAGACCATGTGCTTGCAGATCTTTATTTCTACGCTGTGTATCTGGGAAATAAGCGTTACCGCCGTCAATAATAATATCGCCTTTATCCAAAAGCGGTACAAGCGAATCGATTGTTGCGTCTGTTCCAGCACCTGCTTGTACCATGATAAGTACCTTACGCGGTGTTTCCAGAGAAGCTACGAATTCCTCGATGCTGTATGTACCTACCAGGTTTTTGCCTGCTGCTTCCTCAATCAAGGCATCCGTTTTCTCACGGGAACGATTGTACACAGAAACCGTAAATCCTCTGCTCTCAATGTTCAATGCCAGGTTCTTACCCATAACTGCTAATCCGATTACGCCAACTTGCTGTTTAGACATCTGTTTTCTCCCTCTCCTGCATATAGTTTCTTTTCGACTCACTTGTAATTATAAACATTTCTCGATGAAATTCAAAAGAATATTAGTACGAGTTCAAAAAGTCGACTTTTCAGCACCGAGAAGATTGCATGAAGGTGAAGAAGGAGGAGCGGAGTTACAAGCTTTCCTTAGGAAAGCTGCTTCATACGCATACGCTTTAGGCAAACCTAAATGAGCACCAACTTCGAGCTTGAATGCAATATTCGATGCCGAGTAGGCTTCTTGTATGACTTCGTGATCAAAAGACGACTTTTTAACAACCTTTATTAGATCGTCATTGCTGTGAACCCGCCATCAACTGTCAAAAGTGAGCCTGTTACGAAGCTCGAAGCTTTATCGGAAGCCAAAAATACAGCCGCGCCTTGCAGCTCTTCTGCTTCTCCAAACCGATTCATCGGTGTATGGCCCATGATAGATGCCGTACGTTCTGGAGTCAAGAGCTTGCGGTTTTGTTCAGCTGGGAAAAAGCCTGGAATAATCGCATTCACGCGAACGTTCGCAGGTGCGAATTCACGAGCAAGAAATTTGGTTACACTGTTAACGGCCGCTTTGGAAGCCGAGTAGGTGAACACGCGCGATAATGGAACTTGTGAGGATGCCGAAGAGATATTGATGATGCTGCCGCCCTCGCCTTTATCAACCATATGCTTTCCAAATACTTGACTCGCTAATACGACACTTTTCAGGTTAACATCCATGATAGAGTCCCATTCTTCCATTTTCAAATCAAAAAATGGGGTTGGGCTGTTCTTGCCTGGACAATTCATTAAAACATCCACACGGCCTGTCCATGCTAATACATCAGCTAGTACTTGTTGTAAGTCCTCAACTTGGGTTGCATCAGCGGAATAAATTTCTGCTTTGCCGCCAACTTCCAAAATACTTTGCTTTATTAATTCGGATTTTTCCTGATTACGGCCTACAATAGCAACATTCGCTCCATGACCTCCAAGAGCTACTGCCATAGCACCGCCCAATGTGCTGTTTCCACCGATTACCACCGCTGTTTTTCCTGTCAGATCAAATAAATTCATGATGAGCCTCCTCAAATTTGTCGATGATTAATATGTCACAAACGGTTCTGAATATCGTAGAAGCCGATCTAGCTTCTTCGGGAGTTCAAAGCGTTTCATTACAAAAACGGATTACTTCGTATGCGCATGTTGGAAAGCCGCAATCGCTTCGAACTCATCCTTCAGCTGATGATATACACGAGTATAAATGCTTGTCAACTGCTGATACACCTCAACGTGCTC
The DNA here is from genome assembly GCF_900114475.1 of Paenibacillus sp. 1_12. GTDB lineage: Bacteria > Bacillota > Bacilli > Paenibacillales > NBRC-103111 > Paenibacillus_S. The sequence continues at coordinate 314,985 of NZ_FOTE01000006.1, forward strand.
CTGATTGGCTGTATGTCTGTGTTGAACCTGCATCCAGTCATGAACGACGGAAAAATCTTTGATCTCGCCCATAGCAAGTAAGCCCAGCTGTGCAGCACCAAGTCCCGAGCTTTCAATTGTATTAGGTACGACGACAGAGCTTCCCGTTACGTCGGACATCATTTGCAGCCAAAAGCTAGACCGCGCAAAGCCGCCGGAAGCACGAATTTCCTTGGTAGGACCTGAAAGTTCCTCAAGCGCAGATAACACGGATTGGATACGGTACATAACACCTTCCATAACAGCGCGGATCATATGCTTTTTCTGGTGATACAAGGAGAGTCCGAAAAATACACCTCGAGCGTTTGCGTTCCAGTAAGGAGCCCGCTCTCCAGCAAGCAGCGGCAGGAAAATAAGTCCGTCTGAGCCTGCAGCGACTTCCTCGGCAATCGATGTCAAATAGTCATAAGGGTCTAGGCCTCGACGTCGACCTTCCTCAGCTTCTAGAGTAGCTAATTGATCACGTACCCAACGGAACATAATTCCACCGTTGTTAATCGCTCCACCGACGACCCAGAAGTCCTCTTTAAGCGCATAGCAAAACAGCCGTCCCTTCGGATCGGTAATAGGCTCACGCACAACGCCACGCACGGCACCACTCGTACCAATAGTAACGGCGTAGACACCCTCTTCGAATGCCCCAACCCCTAAATTTGCCAACACTCCATCAGCTGCACCCAGAACAAATGGCGTATCTGCATGAAGTCCCATAGCTTGAGCGTATTGCTGCTTCATTCCAGCGAGATGATGCGTTGTAGATACGGGCTCTGGAAGCTGCTCTCTGCGAACTCCGCAGGCTTGCATGGCTTTCTCGTCCCAATCCAGCTTACGTAAATTGAATAAACCAGTCGTGCTCGCAATTGAATAATCGACCACAAACTGGCCGAACAGCTTTGCAAATATATATTCCTTAATGCCAATAAATTTATGAGCGTTCTCAAATACATCATTTTGATTGTCCCTAAGCCACATGAGCTTTAGCAGCGGGGACATCGGGTGAATGGGTGTGCCTGTATTCATGTAGATCTGATGCCCGTCCAGCTGCTCGTTCAGTATCTTCACATAACCAACACTGCGATTATCAGCCCAAATAATGTTAGGTGTTAAAAGATTTAGTTCACTATCGACTGCAATCAAACTATGCATAGCCGAGCTGAACGAAACACACAAGATCTGGCTTGGCAAAATCCGCGCCTTGGCAATTACCGCCTGAATGGAAGTTAACAGCGCAGCAAAAATTTCATCGGGATCCTGCTCCGCCATGTCCGGGCGCGGTGTGTACATCGGGTACTCTACGGAATGTGAAGCCAACACTCGGCCTTCCCGGTCAATTACCAACGTCTTGGCGCTTGTTGTCCCGAGATCGGCCGCTATGATGTAAGGCTTTTGTGACGACAAACTCATTGTACCAAATTCCCTTCACTGTCAAATTGGAGATCGTAAGGCTCGCTTAGAATCTCAATATCTGCATGCTTTTTGGCGTCCTCCAACAGATTGACCGAAATTTCGATTTCACCCAAGTGCAGAGTATCCTGAATTCGGATAAGACGGCATTTGGTATAGTCAAGAATATTACACGTTTTTACAGCCGCCTTAATAGCATAAAAGTCGTTATCAAGCGTAGTCGAAATTTTGGTCGGTGCACATACTGTTGAAGTTAGTCCATTAACAAAAGTTGCAGCCAAATCCATTTTATCGACTAAACGTTGTGTCGTAAAGTCAGCAGTTCCTACACCATTAGCATTTCCTTTGGTCTCAGGTGTCAAATCAAGCACAACCATTTTGGATACATCTGGTCCGCCATGCGCATAAGGCGTTGGATATCTTCCCGTAATATTTGGGTCCATTCCGTCACCACTAATATTTTTGCCAATGTAATCGATAACCAGCACATCGACCTGATCGAACAAAATTTTGGGAAGTCTATCCTTTGCTTCCTTAAGCAATTCTTCCTCGCGTGCTTCGATTTGCTCAGCAGGCAGCACTTCAATGCGGCAGGTTTGATCATAGGCATTCTCAACAAGTGCGACACCGAACACGATGGGCAGCTTTTCGATCATAATGGTTGCCATAGCCGGTACATTTTCAGCCATATATTTAAATCCGAGCTGATGGCAGGCTTCCGCACCCTTTTGCTTGCCTAGTCCGATCGCGATCATTTTCATAATCCCGCTTTCAATTCTGCCGCGGAAAGCCGTATGCGGCTTCACCCGATTAATCACAACAATAGCGTCTGCTGTCGAAGCGATTTGATCCACATAAACAGGCAGTCCGTTTGGAAGCTCGTCAAGCTTGATAACCTCCATAGAAGAACGGATCGGTGCTCCCATTAATTCCTCTGTAACGCCCAAATGATGCAGAACATCCTTCTGACCTTCAGCAGTTGCCCCACCATGACTGCCCATGCAAGGTACGATAAAGGGGTGTCCACCCGCTTTTTTGATCGCATCAATTGTAATTTTCGTAAATAGATCAACGTTGGCAACACCACGGCTCCCTACGGCAACAGCAACCTGCTGTCCAGGTTTGATTCGGTCGATCGTACCTGGTTTTTGCAGCTCGAGCTTAAGGGATTCCTCCAAATTGTCAAGCTTAGTACCATCGAATTTTTGACGAATACGCACCATTTGTGGAATCGGAATGTCTTTGAGAACTTCTCTTAAGATACTCATTATTGTATACCTCCTGAAATGTTGGTCACGGATTCCCGAATCACGAGCTCCGTATGAAAAAAAATCGTTTCTTTTTCTACCTGCTTCGATTCAATAAAAGAAAGCAGCTTGGCTGCGCCTTCTCTGCTAATTTGCTCAATGGGCCGACGTACCGTCGTAAGCGCTGGTGTCATAAAGCCTGAAAAAATATGATCGTCGAAGCCGACTACAGAGATATCGCCCGGAACACTCAGCTGTTTCTCTGTTATAGCTTTGATCGCACCAAGTGCCATATCATCATTGCAGCAAAAAACGGCGGTTGGTCGATTTTCCAGCTGCAGCAGCTGGGTCATGGCCATATGACCGCTCTCTAGATCATAATTCCCTTGTTGCTGATAGTCCACACTTAGCGGCACCTGATACGCTTCCATCGCTTCCTGATAGCCTTCACGGCGGGCTTGAGTGGATTTAAAATTCTGCTTCCCCTCTATGATAGCGATTTGCCGATGGCCCTGTGTAATTAAATATTCCACAATCAGATAAGCGCCTCGCTTGTCATCAGGTACCATATTCATCACCTGAACATTCTCAATCTGGCGGTTCAGCACAACGAGTGGAATTTCAAGTTCAGCAGCATATTCAATAAAAGATTGGTCTGTTGCGCTTTGACTCATGACGATAATCCCATCATAGCTTTTGCGATTAACCTTATGAAAGCTGGTATAGTCGTCGATTCCACGTACGATCAAGTTGTAACGATCTTGAATCACATCGTTAACACCTTTTATGGCCTCATATAAAAAACCTGCCGATGTACCCGTGTGTAAAGTTGAAAAAAACAATCCAAGATTGTAGGATCGATCAAGTACAAGACTTTTAGCGTTGTAATTTGGTGTATAATTCAATTCCGCCGCAAGCAGTCTAATTTTCTCCTTGGTTTCCTGATTAATTAAAGGACTGTCGTTCAAAGCACGGGAAACTGTTGTATGAGAGACGCCTGCCAGCTTGGCGATATCCTTGATTGTAACGCTCAATCCTACCACCTCAAAATTTATCATATCATATAGCTGCACACGTTAACAACGAGCAATTTTTGCGCAGTATATACGCTTTTTGCTGTTTTTATACATGAAAAATGGCCTGTGCAGAATTCCACAGACCATTTAGTCAAACTGTTTACATTTCCAGCTGTAACATTTCATGCCTTAGCTCCAACAACCTTTCTTTGCTAGTATGAATGGCTTCCGAATCGTTGGCTTGAAGCGCATCCTGCAGACTCATAAGCTCGTAATCGAGCTCCATACGCAGAACAGGGATACGATCGTCCAGACGCTTAGATCGGAACGCCTGCATCATTTCATCCAATGTGACTCCAGATTCCTTTTGGAATAGCACTTTATGCTCCACCCCCGAGATTTCTACCATCCGGATAATTTCACCAAACATAATATTTTCAATCAAAATTTGTCTGTCCTTGAAACGTTTGACGATTGCATGACCGCGAGTATCACCAATCATTTTTTCCATCAACTCAGCGAGCTTCTCATCCTTAAAAGAATAGTTGCCAACAATTTTATAGCGATCTCCCAGCCGTTGGAACTTCAGCTTTACCAGCTTTCTGCCGGTACGAATCGATACGATAAATTGCTGATCGCTTTCATTCCAATACAATGAGTAGCCTTCCTGTATAAGCGCCTTAATGAAATTACGGATTAGCCGACGGTCAAATCGTAACTCAAGGTTGCAGTATTCAACTTCATGACTCTTACTCACGGCAATCCCCTCCAATATATGCTTGGCACTCATTGTGAATTTGTTGCGCCACAATCGACGACAACCAATAGTGACAAAACGATTACTCCATTTTTCGAATGAATAGTCAGAAGATTCAGTTACTTATTGCTATTTTATTATGAATTTTATGTTTTGGCAACTTGCTTTATTAATTAATTGTTATTTATTTTTTTGAAAGCAAACAAATCGCCCGGAATATAGCCCAGACGATTCTCTGTTAAAGACTTATGTTCGTTTTACCTTTATTTTTGAGCCGATTGTCTTATCGCTTCTTCTTCCCTAGCCTTTTTCGCTTCATCTTCTTTACGTGTAACTTCACGTTCTAGTTGGTCATCCAAATCCGTCCAGCCGTAAGTATTAATCGTATAGCCATCCGAGCCATCCACCAATTTTTCCTCCATTTTGGTTAAGATCAGCTTGGTTGAGATAAAGTGGTTAATCGTAAATTTGGAACTTGACCTGGTTTGATAAAATAAATATTCATACATGTTCTCTGTTCCCAACTTTTCAATCATAATCGGTGTGTTCGTAAATGAAATATCGTCCGTACGATTACTCGCACTATCTTTAACATACGTTTGAAGCGCCTTAATTCTATTGGTATTAACTTCGCCGGAAATTACATAACGCTCATATCCACTTTGGATCGGTGTCGGCATCTGCTTTAAGCGCTTTTTCATTTCAGGCTCACTTATGTAAATGGCTCCGGTCAGTTTTTCTTTGGATTGCTTCAAGCCGTTCGTATCAATCCCCATTTTCCTCACATCGGAAAGACGATAATAGATCAAATTATTTCGCACTCCTGTACCCTCATCGGCGTAAGCCAGCATCAATGGATATTCAGCTCCCAAATAATTAACCTTGATGGAGTAAGGGTTGCGAAATTTAAATTCTTCAATGGACTGATCCTTCTCAACGACCGGCTGCTCAGGATTGATCCGACTGTTAATGAAGATCGTTTTAGTCGCATCTTTCCAAATAATGCTTGCTCCCAGCAAATTGCCTATCTCCTTCAAAGATAAGTAGGTTTTATCTGCATACACTATTGTTGGACTCTCTAATTGTATCGGTTTTCCATCGAGCACCACATTGAAATCAGGACGTAAATAGGCGTCGACCCGTTGAAGCACATCCTCTGCATATACACCAGCCGTGAATGCAGTTGTCAATAGAGTTCCCGTAATCAGCACGCGTTTCCATCGTTTCATTCGCTATCCAAACCTTTCTTGTTCATGAATTGTTGGTACCCTGTAAGGCTGTATATTTTTCAATTAGACTACTTCGGCACGATGAACCTTTTCTCCTTCATAAATTTTATATTGACAAATATGCTAATTCCGATAGAATAGGTTGGTATATACTATTAGTGTGATCTTTCAAAAGAAAACTAACTTGTACGGAGTTCATGGAGGAGTGAGCAACACATGATTGAAATCAAGAATATCAGCAAGACGTTTCAGCAGCGAACCGGCGGCACATTCACCGCTATCGACAATGTCTCTTTAACGATTCAAAAAGGGGAATTCGTCTCCTTGCTGGGACCATCCGGCTGCGGAAAATCCACACTCTTAAATTTGGTTGCAGGACTTGAGCATGCGGAGCAGGGAAAGATAACCGTCAACGGTAAAGACTGCAGCACTCCTGGACCTGATCGTGTCGTGGTATTTCAGGAACACGCTCTGTTTCCATGGCTAACCGTGCTCGACAATGTAGCATTCGGGCTTAAGCAAAAAGGAATAGGTAAAAAGGAACGCGAGGAAATGGCACGGGAACAAATCAAGTCTGTACACTTAAGCCGATTTGCAGATCGTTATCCGCATGAGCTGTCAGGCGGGATGAAGCAACGAGCGGCTATTGCACGCGCTTTGGCGATGGACCCTGAGATCCTGTTGATGGATGAACCATTTGCTGCATTGGATGAACAAACCAGGCTTATTTTACATAAAGAGCTGGAAGAGATCTGGATGCGTACCAAGAAAACGATTCTATTCATCACCCACAATATACGTGAAGCTGTTATTTTATCTGACCGAGTTCTCGTCATGTCGACAAGACCTGGTACCATAAAAAAAGAATTTGCCGTTCAGGCAGAACGTCCAAGAGATGCATCCGACCCACTTCTTCACCATACGGAAACCAACATCATGGAAGTTCTTGCCGATGAGTTGGAAAAAGTCGTAAAGGAGGAGATGGGCGATGAGTACAGCCTTAAGAAGAACACTCTTTCTGATCGTAGTTCTAATAGCATGGGAAGCGGGATTTAGAATATTTGATTGGGGCTGGAAATTCCCCTCTGTTGTCCAAACTGCCCAAGCGTTCTATGACGGCTTTGTTCATGGTCAGTTGTTGGAAGCAACCCTACAGAGCATACGCAGGCTGCTGACGGCGTTTGTACTCGCAATATCGATTGGTGTTACTCTCGGCTTTTTATTCGCCAGATACCGCTTTTTGGACGATACCCTCGGCTTCCTCGTCGTTGCCCTGCAAACCGTCCCAAGTATCGCCTGGCTGCCTTTTGCTATTATCTGGTTCGGAATGAACGACTTTTCCGTCGTATTCATTACTACACTTGGTGCAACCTGGACTATGGCTATGTCGAGTCGAACCGGTATTATGAATATACCTCCTTTATACCTGAAAGCGGCACGAACGATGGGTACGGGCAACGGCTTCAAGATGTTTTACCAGGTTATGGTCCCTGCTGCCTTCCCTCATATGATAACGGGAGTTCGTGTTGCATGGGCATTTGCCTGGCGGGCACTAGTATCCGGAGAGTTGATAGCCAAAGGTGTTGGCCTTGGTCAGCTGCTCCAGGATGGAAGAAGCTTATCCGATACCGCTTTGATGCTGTGTGTAGTTATCATTATTGCCGTCTTGGGTACACTTTCCGACCATTTTTGCTTCAAACGGTTGGAGGATACAATTTTAGTTCGCTACGGCCTAGCCGAGAATAAAAATAAAAAATAGCGACAATTTATAAAAAGGGAGAGTTCATCAATGAAAAAACAAGGTTCACTGTTATTGGCCCTGCTGTTAGTCACCGTACTGGTTCTATCTGCATGCGGCAAAAAAGAAGAGCCAACCGCTCCTGCTGCTGGAGGAGCCGCTGCTCCGCAAGCACCAACAGCATCGACAGTCCGCATCGGGATATTCAAGAATGTTACCCACGCAGCAGGTTACGTTGCTTTGGAACAAGGTTTGTTCCAAAAAGCATGGGGAGATAAAGTTAAAATCGAGGTTGTCGGCTTTGACAACGGCTCCGATTTCTCAACAGCGCTAGCTACAGATCAAATCGATCTGGGGTATACAGGACCTGGACCCGCTACCAACCAATTCGTTAAAAGTAAGAACTTCCGGATCGTCAGCGGATCAACGAATGGTGGAGCTGTATTGGTAGCAGCTAAAGATTCTGGCATCACAAGCCCTAAGGATCTGCTTGGTAAAACTGTTGCAATCCCGACTAAAGGCAGCACGAACGAAATTTCACTGCGCCTGCTGCTTCAGCAAAATAATTTAAAAATCACTACAGATAAAACCGGTGTAAATATCATTGCACGTGCACCTGCAGACACCATGGTAGCTATGCGTCAAAAAGAAATTGATGCTACTCTTGTTCCAGAACCTTGGGGCACACAAATGGAGCAAGAAGGTGTAGGCAAAATCATCGTAGATTGGGACAAAATCCCACCAAACAATGGTAACTATCCTTTGACTTTGCTTGCTGTAAGCGACAAGTTCCTGAAGGATCACCGTGAAATGACAAAGCAAGCGATTAAAGCCAATGCAGAGGCTGTTGATTTTATTAAGAAAAATCCAGATAAATCATATGAGCTTATTAACAATCGTCTGAAAGCTTTGAGTGGTAAAGGCATGGAAATCAACCTGATTAAAGCATCTCTGGGTCGTTTTAGCTTAACCACAGATGTAAGCAAGGAAGCCATCGAAGAAATGGCTAAGGTATCTATCGATGCCGGATATATTAAAGACGTAAAGAAGGAAGAGCTTGATCTGAGCAAGTTTGTGGATCTGACCCTGTTAAATGAAGTAAAAGCAGGCAAATAATACGGTAAAGTCTAAAAGCCCTTCGAGCATCTGAATGATGCCTTGAAGGGCTTTTTTCACGACTTGAAACTTGAATTCAAGACCACTACATATCCGTGGGTGCCATCGAGACGGATCAGGTCTCCATCATGAATCAGCTTGGTTGCATCATCAATGCCTACAACAGCTGGAAGCCCGTATTCGCGTGCAACGACAGCACCATGCGTCATTAATCCACCGACTTCCATCACCAGACCGACACACGAGTGAAATAATGGCGTCCAGCCTGGATCTGTATAGGGCGCAATTAATATTTCACCCTTGTTCAATTTAGCTTCCTCAGGCCGTAGTACAACGCGAGCAATACCTTCTACAACCCCTGCTGAAACAGGTGTTCCGACTAGCGCATGCTCTGGTGCAGCTTTCTGACTACGGCTGCCCGTAATGATTTCTCCCTCGCTTGTCATCAGACGCGGCGGCGTTAGGGACCTAAAGTACTCATATTCCTGTTTACGTGAGTCAATTATTTGGGAAAGATGCTCAATAGGCCTTCCTTCCGTCAACTGCAGCAGCTCATCTAAGGACAAATAAAAGACATCCTCGCGTTCCAACAGCACACCGGTTTGTTTCAAGCTCTGCGCTTCCTTCAGAATGGACTCCCGGAATAAGCCAAAATGCTGCATCATCAAATATTTAGGATGCTCTCGTAAACACATCAAATCACGAAATACTCGCATCAGGCGGCGCATCAGTCTTTTTTTGAACCATCCGAAGGATTGCCTACCGATCCGTTCTAATAAATCATCAGCGGCCGCTTGCGCTTCTAATGCGCCTTGTGCGAATCGCTCCCGATGCTCCTTTGGCTTCATGGCTCTCATATGGCTTTCAATCGAGGGAAGTAGTGAGCTGGCGTCCTCTCCCCATCTTGGACGAGTAATATCGATTTCACCGGCACAGCGCATGCCATACAGCTGGATAAAGCGGTCCCATCCCGCTAAAAAGTGGGATCCCCCTTCAACGGTCAAAAGATCCTCACGAAAGCTGGATACGTTGCCCTCATGAATCAGCCTGATTACTTCCGGATAGGGTCTCGCTAAATCTGCCAAATCTCCAATCATCAGTCCCATCTCACTGGTGACGTTACCAGTCAGCGATTTATTCAGGGTATGGATAACTTCCTTATCATTTAACCATCTTATAGCAAGTTCTTGAATCAATTTTGAGGCAATCACACCCGACAATGGATACGCCATCAATTGTTGAAATAACGAACGCAGCAGCTTACCAGCGTGTTCTTGTACCCAAATTACCCGAGTCGTACCACTTACATCTGGCAATTGATCCTTGCTTGATTGGAACGAGGATCTTAACCACCTGTTGACGGTGTGAATCGCTTGTGATGTATCAGCAAACACAAGATTATTAACAACTCTCCCAAACAAAGGAGCGACAAAACGGGCCACCTGCATAGGAAGTCCTTTGGGTTGTTTCAAGCCTTGAACGAATGCATCTCGTTGAACGAAATCGCCTACTCCGATGCCTATCATTTCATCCACACCTTTCAACACCTTAGGCACAATGTTTCGTGCGGGCTTGAGTGTGAGTATGGGGGTGATATCGATAAACATTCTTCCGCCTGCACGATAGGTGAACCGACTTTCAACTTGAACTGCAGGCTTTCCAAAAGGAAACATCGTCTGCCAAATTGACAGCGCCATTGGCTTCATCGCATCCGGCATCATCTGCTGGTGACCGAATGATAGGAGAATATGCGGGGATTCCCCCTGATCTGTCAACACTTGGGGCAGTGGGTATAAAGAGGTAATCGGTCTACTCTGAACCAGGAAGAGAGTCCCCTCCGCCAAACACCATTCCATATCTTGATCCGCACCATAATGAGCTTTGACGCTTTCACCGAGAGAGGCCAGCTGTTTAATTTTCGAATCCTCAAGCGCCTGCCTGTTTTGCATGTCATCAGGCAGATCCTTTGTAACGGTTCCACCCTCCGGTAATGAGAAAATAGCAAGCTTCTTTTTAGCTATTTTTTTAGAAATGATCGTTCCCGCGCGCACCTGATATAAATCAGCTGAAACCAATCCAGAAACAAGAGCCTCTCCAAGTCCAAAGCTTGCATCTATAGACAAGGTTCCCCGATGTCCACTAATCGGATCAGCTGTGAACATAATCCCAGATACTTCAGGGAACACCATCTGCTGAACAACAACGGAGAGCAGCACCGTTCGGTGATCAAATCGATTTTTGGCGCGATAGGAAATAGCCCGATCCGTGAACAATGAAGCCCAGCATTGACGGATAGCTTGCAGCAGCTGCTCTCTTCCTTTTACATTTAAATAAGTATCCTGCTGTCCCGCAAATGAGGCCGTTGGAAGATCCTCGGCTGTCGCGCTGGAACGTACAGCATACGCATGATCTTTTCCAGATTGCTCCCAGCTGTTTAGGATTTCAACAACAATGGCTTCAGGAATCGATACCGTCACCAGATGATTCCGTATCTTTTGCCCAAGCTCGGTTATTGCACCCAGATGATCGGCTTCTATTCCATCCAACTGATGAAAATAAGCTGCCATTTGGTCGCTTTGTCGGATAAACTCGCGATATGCTGCAGTTGTTACACAAAACCCAGGAGGCACCGGAAACCCAGCCCGCGTCATTTCACCCAGATTTGCGCCTTTTCCGCCTACAATCGGCAAGCTGGATTTATCGATCTGTGTAAAATCAAGAACGTATCCTTTCATCACACACACGCTCCTCAATCATTGTTATGAATTCGAAGGCCCTCTGTAAACATAACAAGCAGCGTTTCTGCCACATCAGTAGTTGAAAATCCATGCTTCGCTGCAAAATCAGGACGCAAAAAGGTCTGAACACTTTCCGACATGAGCACAGCCGCTACTCGCGGATCGACATCTCGAATCACACCCGCCTCCTGAGCTTGAACCAGCAGTTTTTCTATAAAAGTAAGCTGCCCGGAGCGAAAAGCCTCAATATGTGCCCATAGTTCAGGAATATATTTCTGGACATCCTCCAGGAACACTGGATTCAGCTTTACAATCTCTTGTTTGACTCCCTGAAGTGTGTCTCTTAAAATGTGAAGCGGATCGCCATCCATCTGTGTGGATTCGGCAATTTTATTCCTAATCGCAGCCATAGTGTTCTCCAGTACAGCAGCAGCGATCTGCTCCTTTCCGTCGAAATACAAATACAATGTTTTCTTGCTCATGCCAAGTTTTGTCGCCAGATCACTTAGAGTCACATAACGATATCCATTTATTTGAAATAACTCCGTTGCTATTTGTATGATACGTATGCGCATAGCTTCGTCCACAATAATGCCCTCCACAGCCTTGAAACCAAGGAAACTATATTAGTTTTTATAGTTTCCATTGTATATAAAAAATCCGTTCATGTCAATTTACTTATCCTGTGTTGCTATCAGCATCAAATCAAAGGACAGCTAACCCCATGATTAGCTGTCCTTCTCTCAAACCTTTAATAAGGCTTAGGAATTTCAATTTTGTGTGTTATACCATCTTCGGTAAAGTAAATATCCACACCATGACCCTGATCATCCATAAAATAGGATACATACTTAGGCTCTTCCTTACGTAGCGGCACCAAAAGTGTTGCTATGCGATGACTACGTGCTGTCCGTGTTGTAGCTGTCAAATGCCAATGATTGTCCAGACCCTCAATCTCTGCTGGGTCCACATCCGTAAACTCGTTATGCTGCGACAACACCAGATCACCAGACGAGCTGTAAACGAAACGCCCCTCCATGTCGGCCTTTTGCCCATGAAGCTTAAAGGACTGGCCATTCAGCTCCATCTCATAAAGTGTATGGAACAGCCAATCGACACGTCCAGGCTGTGACAGATCGATCTGGTCTACAACGACGATATAGGAGCCACCAAAGAAATACAGCTCTCTGACATATCGTTCTAAATAAGGTACATTCTCTTTATATGCTGCCGTCGCATTGCACCGTGAATAGGTGTAGCCCTCATGGACTTCTACAGCCTCCACCGTTCCGGATGCCGACATATTCAGTACCTTGTTAGTGCCCGCATATTGACCCAGACCATCGATCAGTACATTATTGGTAGACCTGGTCTGCTTGCGCCAGTTCATGTGCATGGTGCTGCCGAAGGCAATGTAATAGCCGCTCTCTATAGCAAGCGGTTCCCCATAGGCGTGCAGCAGAAAGCCGTTCTGGTCTCCATGGCTGTGGCTGATCGATCCATAAGGACTGCTTTTTGCCAACAGCATGACGTGGTCTTCCGGACGATCCATATGGGCATGAAAAGCAACCCAGCCTATATCACGGAACCATTTCACAGGTTCGATATCTGTAGGCGCTTTGGCTTGTACAACCGGATAATCGTGTTTGTACATGAGCTCGTCAAACCGGAAATCCCACCAACCATAGTTGTAAAATTTCATCTCGGAATCGGTATCGATAGCTCGAGTCTGCTCATAGTACCATTGATAGTGTCCATTATTGGTAACACCAGCAAATTGACGTATGTTGAAGCCTGTTTTCAAGCTCACTGGATCTCCAAGCGTGGATTGGTCACCAAAGCTGGCGCGAAGTGTATCTGGGCTAAAGCAATACAATGGGAAATCACCTGTACGCTGGAAGAAAGGACGGCGGTAAAAGTTAATTCCCGTATATTTATTTAATAGATTCATAGCTTCTGTCACAAACGCCATTCCTGTTGTCCAATACATTGGACCTTCCGCCCAGCCCCCGTCTATCCCACCCCATGGGGAATACAAACATGCATAATACTCCAGCGTGTAATCAAGCCATTCTTCTGCCTCTGTGGCCTCACCAAGAAGAACCATACAGCTTGGAACGATAACTGAAGACAAGGAGCGAACCGCATGACTGTCAAAGGGCACATGGTGGATTTTGGATCGTTCGATCACGTGGAACGCAACTTGACGTGTCCGGGTCAGCAAATTGATTCGTACCGCTTCGCGATCTTCCTCCGTCAGCTCATGGAACAGCCAATCATAACCCCAGGCAAGCGCCCCGGCAATACGAAAGGATGCCTCGTCGTTATAGTCCCGACTTGTCGTGCCTTCTGGATTCCACGAAGTAATGTGTAGCAGCCATTCTTTGGCCCGTGCTATCAAAGCCTTATCTTCAAGAATAACGCCAGCCACACTAAGATGGCGAACCGCGTACAGAGCTTCCTGACAATCAATATACATTTGACGCCATAGGCTGGCAACACGCTTATTATTTGGATAAGGCAAAGGCTCAGCGATCAGTTCACGTTCAAACCACGGTTTAACCGAGCGCTCAACGAATAGATCCCAACCGCACTCGGAAGGAAGCTCACGTACCTTGCGGCGAAATTCCGGAAGCTCTTCCGCTTGCAGCCACAATCTTGGATGCTCCTGAGACAGTGCTTTATATCTTTGACTGCGCGATGGCAGCGGTGTTTCTGGCAATCCGTCCTGCACGTTAAAACTGCGAACGTGGCTCCATTCCGTTTGCTGCCCATCCCCTTGCTGCAACAGCGCATACCGCCAATAGTAGGTTCCCGCAGAAAAAACATGATCAGGTGTATACAAATTGTAAGGAATCGGCTGAACGGTAATGGTATCCTCTGTAGTGAACAGCGAGGAGGAAGAATATTGCAATATATACTGGTCATGCTCAAGCTGAGCCGGAATCCAGGTAAACCGCGGCGGATTTTCGATCAAAACTGTCTTTTCGTCTGGTGTATATTGCACAGTCAATAATCCACTTTGTGGTTGATATAACGCTTTACTCATGTTTATCCCTCCAGGTCACGATAAGGCCTTGTTCAGGATCAAGCACGCAAACTGCTTCTTGCGATTGTGTGCTTATAACCAGCTGCCCGTTGCTCGCTTCACTATTATCCTCGCTTCTTGCTTCCCAATTAGCTTGAGCCGCAGGTCCAACCTTATAAATCTGTACAAAGCTTGCCCGCTTGCCCGTCTGCCGCTGTAAAAGGCCGTTTAAGGGCAGACTTGGATCCACCGATGTGCCAGGTGTTTCAACCCGAAGCAGTGACGTGCCTGGAAACGCAAGAATCGATTGATGCAGCCACTTTGTGGTGTCGTTATCTGGTACATATCGGAGCGTCAGCATCTTGGGAGCCTTAAGCTTGTCTAGTTGTCCTTCCAGTCCCAGGCTCTCGCCTTCTTCAGTTTCATAATAGTCCGTAATCTTAACCAGACCATAACCGTGATCAACGAAGCCAAGTCCCCCATTGCCATCCACGGTCCCGCTTTCTCTCACCCAAGCACCATCTGCAGCGTTAGGTTTAATGAGCGGATGCATCCACCAATCGATTGTTTGCTCTTCAACCAACTGCACCTCAAACCAATCCAGCAGCCAATCTCCGCTTAAGAGCAAGTGCCTGTTCAATATACACCCCTCATAGGCTTCATCTGACTGCAGCCATACATATACCGCTTGCTCCGACTCCGTAAACAACTTGCAGCGGCCTGTATGTTCAGCTTGAGATTGCCCTCCAATCGATACTGTGTTATGACTGACCGTCTCGGCAAACCATGACTTCCGCAGGGAAGATCCATAAGGAACTACGCCCAAATCAGGTGTAAATGTCCCCTCTTCGTGCTGTATGGTTACATGCAGCTTATCATAGTGTCCATGTGATCCTCCGTGTGGACCGAAGTCTGCGAGAAATGAGAGTGAATTACCCGCTTTCCGTCCAACAACAAATCCCGAATCCTTTAGCAGCAGCGTGCTTCTTCCAGATAATAGGCCTGTATCTGCGAGATTGGCATCGCCTTCTCCATAAACAAGTGCTTCCAATGAGATACGACGAGCTTCCCCATCCATTTGCCGATAAGCTTCCCCTAACAACGGTGCATAGAGCTCATTCCCATAGTGGACAAGTCCAATCTCCAAAATCTCAGCGATCTCTCTAGCAAAAGGAACCCGAGCCAACGGTCCATCATGCAGTGCCGGGAGCACACCCTGATCATCTGCAAGACCGACAAGCACATCAAACATCCCACGCATGGACTGACCTTGCTCGGCCTGTACAGGATATAAATCCACACCGAACCGCTCTGCCATTTCTGCCGAAATCAAATAAGCACGCAATACAAAAATATGATAATAAGTGCTGCCCTCAAATTCAAATTGATCCGGTTTTACACCAATGGCCAAGTGGTGCTTCCAGCCACCTTCTCCGTCTATCAAGCCTTGTAGAAGCTCTTGCTGACCACGAACGGCATAAACGCAGGAAAGCGAAGCATTCAACCAAGCTGTGTAGTTGTTTTCCGGGTTTTGGCGATCGTGAATCAGGATCTGACGGTACTGAACCATACTCTCTTCAAGCATGGAAAGAAATATATCCAGTGTCGCTTTTTCCTCTTCGTTAAAACGAACCCCTTCATCCTGTAGCAGCAAATAGGCGCGCAAAAGCGTCGTAGACCAGATCGCCTCCGTTAATGCCTGATGAAAGGCGCGCCCCTTCAGCATCCAAGGCTGGGCATCCGGATGAACCGGATATTGTGGAAATTGAGCCGCATAATTGACAATAATTCGCTTGGCTAGCTCGGCGTAGCTTTGATCCTTGATTCCTGCGTAAATAGCCGCAGCTTGCAGTGCACACCTTGCCATAGACTGGTGCTTGAAAACAAGCCAGGCCCCGCGGTACGCGTCACCTTCAATACGGCAGCCATGCGGACAATGGAAGCTATAAGCATCTTGTTCGTTTGGATCAAACAACAGTTCAATATGATGCTCTGGGCATACATATTGATGCCACCAGCCGCCAGGCTCTTTTGGAATGTGTAAACTATCGCTGGAAAGAAGAGCATCCAGCTCTTCCTTCAGCTTCTGCAAGGTTTCATTTGCCCATAGGGTGGATTGAAGCTTCTCTTCTATTCTCATCGCATGAACATCCCGCCGTTGACTTCAATCGTCTCGCCTGTCAAATAAGAGCCCAGTTCCGATGTCAGATACAATACAGCACCCGCTACATCCTCCGGTGTACCCTCACGTTTTAACGGGATTCCGCCAATAGTTGCCTGACGTGCAGCATCGGTCGTAAATGTCGCATGAAACGCAGTTTGCCCAATGAAGCCAGGGGATACGATATTCACAGTAACGCCATCACCTGCGACTTCTTTGGCCAAGCCCTTGGAGTACGCAGATATAGCTGCTTTACTCGCTGCATAAATACTTGCTCCGGGTCCGCCACCGTTATGTCCAGCTACCGAAGCCATATTCACGATTCGCCCTGCACCCTTAGCTTTCATGCCAGGAATTACACGTTTGCACATAAATACAGTGCTTTTCAGATTGACATTCATGATTTTGTCATACATCTCTTCTGTCATTTCGACATTAGGCATACGTTGTACCATATGTCCGGCATTATTAACCAGAATATCAATCGTTCCGCCAAATGCACTTTCTACACCACTCACAAGGCTTTCGATCTGTGAAGCGTCAGTCAGGTCTGCTTGAAACAACTCTGCTTGTCCGCCGGCTTGGCGAATGATCGCTACCGTTTCTTCGCCTTGCTCTTTATTGTTCATATAGCTAACGCCAACCTTAGCACCGTTTGCTGCCAATAAGACTGCGGTTGCGCGCCCAATTCCTGCGTTAGAACCGGTAACTAAAGCGATTTTTCCATTTAATTGTGTATTCATTATGTGTTTCCTCCTAAGATTGACGGTTTATAAAATTCATCCCGTTTTATATTTTTATTGGTTTAGGTATATCTGGCATGGACAATATAACTCGACTACCTTGTCCCCATTCACTTTCAATCTGCATTCCATACTGCTCGCCGAATACCATTTGAATCCGTCGATGCACATTCATCAACCCAATACCGCCGCGGCGATAGTAACCTGACTCCGTCTGCTGCTCTGCCAACCGGTTCAGCTTTAACTGCTCCTGCAGCTCCCTAAGCCTTTCAGACGGGATACCAACGCCATTATCTTCTACAATGACTTGAAACAGTCCATTATACTTCCGGGCATCAATAGATATCCGGTGGTGAACTTCAATCCCATTCGGAAAAGCATGCTGAAAGCTGTTTTCTATCACAGGCTGAAGAGTTAAACGAACCATTTTTTCCAACAGCAGCGAGGGCGGGATAATCACATCAATTTCAAACTCGCGGTCAATCCGATGCTGTAAAATAATTAAGTAATTACGTACATGATTCAATTCGTTGGCCACTGTGATTTCTTCCAAATTCGTCTGAATCGAATACCTTAGCATAAAAGCCATCGCTTCGACCATTTCGGTAATCTCATGCGAATCCTGAACAATAGCATAGCAATTAATCGTCTCCAACGTGTTATACAGAAAATGCGGGTTAATCTGCAGCTGCAATGTTTGAAATTCGGCACGATGCCGTTCAATTTCCGTCTCCTGTATCTGCAGAGCATCCTTCTGCTGCTGAAGCTCGGCTGCATACACTTTATTGATCATTTCGGACAAGCGTGTGACCATTAGATTATAGCTGTGAACGAGACCACCAATTTCATCTGTCCGCTCGATCTCATCAATATGCTGAAAATTCCCTTTTTCCGTTTCACGCATGCTATCCTTAAGCTCTCGTATCGGCGCCAATAGCGAGCGTCCAAACCGCCAAGCAAACCACAGCGCCACAACCAAAGTCAGCAATCCCACAACAATTGTCGTTGTTCGGATTGTAGAAATCGGTTTACGCAGTTCACTGACTGGTACGGAGGCGAGAAGCCGCCAGTTCGAGTAATCCGATTTCCGTGCTACAAACATTCGGTTTTTTCCCAAATATTCAGCTTGGAATACCTTATTACTGCTATCTGTCAAATGGGAGGCAATATTATTGAACACCTGATCATCAGGTTGTGCGAAGGGTGGATGATAAATCGATTTTCCCGTCTCATCCACAATAAAAAAATACCCTTCCTTCCCTATATTGACACGATCCCATATCTTCGCAAGCTCCTGCAGCTTGAACTCAATCGCTACAATTCCTTTAAAATCCGTATAAGCAGCCCCACGCACCTGACGTGCCATGGTAACTACATTCCCTTGATCGCTCTGACGAAAGCTTGTATTCAAAAGAACAATGGAACCGTCCTCAGGTATAGCTTTCATCAGCCAATCATATCTTTCAGGACTAAGTCCGGCCTCACTGAAAAGAAAGTTCTGATTATCATACACGACAGATCTGCCCTGCCGCCCAACGATATAAATAACATTCAGCTGTTTGTAAATCGTTTGGATCGATTGTACCGATCTTAATGCAAAATTTTTAATTTCGTTCGAATAATAATAATATTCGTAGGAATCATTTGGACCGATTTCGAAAAAATTTCTAACATCCGTATTGGATGAAAAGGTATTGCTCAGCAGCTCGTAGGTTTGTAAATAAATATCTGTTTGATAAGCAACGTTCTCGACCATTTGCTCCATATACTGCTCTACCTGCGTATCCAAGGCTCGGGATGCTTGAAAATATGACACAAATCCAACAGAAGCGAGCGATATTACTATGACAATCGCGAAATAAAAATACACTTGTCCTGAAAGCGTGCGTATTCTCATCACTCGATTCCCAGCTTGTTCCTGAATTCAGATGGCAATAAACCCGTGTGCTTCTTAAAGGTCTTTGTGAAATGCGGATGGTCGGCATAGCCCACTTCTCCGGAAATATCCGTAATCCTGTAATGCGGCTGAGCTAACAGCTTCTTAGCTTTTTCCATACGTCTGCGTGTACGGTATTGCACAAAGGTTTCCTGGGTCGATTGTTTAAAGAGCTGACTGAAGTAGGAAGCATTAAGACCAATACGGCCCGCAACCTCCTCAAGTGATACCTCCTCAGCTAAATGTGTTTCTATATATTGCTTGGCTTCTTCAACAGGGTCCTTCAGCTTGCCTTTGCGTTTCACTTTCAGTTCAGCGAATAATTGCTCAAGACTTGCTGCAAAACGAGCATATACCTCATCTTCATTCTTGACACCTTGTAAATCCAGCTTTTCTATAAAAGTAAACACATCTCTGCTAAGCAGACGCTTATATAGCAGTGAGGAGAATTCTCCCAATACATCAATCCATTGATTCAAGCGCAGCCGCTGTTCTTGAAGCTCCTGTTGAACCTTGAGCAACATGCCACATAAACCTTTATGATCCAGAGACCATATCGCTTCCTCCATAGCACCTATCCATTCCTCCAACCGCTGTACGGAGACAAAGGTTTGAGATTGCTGCAAAGCATGCAGACGTGTCAGCTTGACCAAAGCGGCTTCCACGGTTTTCTTGCTGATCGGCTTTAATACATATTCCTTCACACCATAGGACAAACATTTTTGCGCATATTCAAAATCGCTGTACCCGGACACAACCACTATGTGTATACTGGGGTCCAGCTCTGACACCTGTCTACATAGCTCAAGCCCGTCCAGCTTTGGCATCCGAATATCCGTAAATAAGAAATCGGGGCGCGCCTCACGAATTTGCTGCAGCGCATCATCGCCATTTTCCGCTAGTCGTAAGTTTGATACCGGCTGACCTGATTGTTGAATCAGCTTTTGTAATCCTTTACGGATCATCGGCTCATCATCTGCAATTAGAATACTGTACATGAGTTCGCCTCCTTTGCTGAATTAAACATCTATGCTTGTAGTATACACGATGCCAGATATGAAATCTTTAATGCGCAATCCTGCCGGATATATGACCTGAATAAAACGTACTCCCCATGTCATCAGACATGAGGAGCTTAAAGTAGAGCAATTATCGACGTGGCATGCTGATAGTCACGCTTGGATCTTGTTTATTAAATTTCTCAGTCGCTTCTTTGATGACGTCATTCCCGCCCTTGGACTTGTATTCTTCAATAACCTTAGGCCAGTCGGAAATTGGCTCTTTTCCGTAAACCATTTTGACCATGTGCTGCAAAATAAGCGGTGCGGCATAGTCGGATTCCGGTGAAATGTCCGGGTTTTTGATCAGTGCGTCGAGGCGCGGTTCGAATTGGATTCCATCGCGGCCTTCTTTAGCAAGCATGTTATCATACGTACTCATCAGCTTTTTACCTTCTTCAGTCAAGCTGAGTGTGCCTTTGTTGTAAGTTGTGTCTTGAACCATCCAAAGGAATGCTTGACGGTAACGCTCTTCGTCGATAGCCTGAGGATCTGTAGGTGCTTTGTAATCAATTTTTCCATCAACCGTTTTAAAAGTTTCACCTTCTACACCGAATGTGAAGAACTTCTCAGCTTCATCAGACAGCATCCAATCGAAGAACTTGATGATGGCTTCCGGATTTTTCACATTTTTGTTAATGAACCAAGCCCGGGTAACGGAATTATACAGATACGCTCCACCCTTGCCGTCAGGTCCTGTAGGTGCTGCGATTAGCTCGATCTTGGCAGTTGGCACGTTCGCTCTCATCTGCTGTTCCCATTGCAGTACTTCATTGGCATTCATCGACCAAATACCGGATTTACCTGCGAGAATCGAGTTTTTATAAACCGTAGGGTTGATGGTTGCGAACTCTTTGTTGATCAAGCCCTCATCATACATGGTTTTATACGTTTGAAGCGCTTTCGTCATGTTTTCGACATTGAAGAATTTAGGTACGATCTGATCACCTTGCTTCATAAACATCGACATGTAAGGGTAGGCATCAAATGCACCGAAGAATGAATCCGCATACTTGAAATTTTCGCGGCCTTGGTAAGGGTTTTCAACACCCATTTCTTTAAACTTGCGCATCACCGTCAAATATTCATCTACTGTTTTTGGAATCGGCAGCCCTGCTTTATCCAGCAAGTCCTTACGAATGGCTACAGTACGACGGGAAGGATTCGACAGATACTCAGGAATCGCGTAAATTTTACCTTTGTAGGTTTCTTTCTGCCATGCATCCTTAGGAATTTTTTTCAATAGATTTTGTCCATATTTTTGTAGTAAATCATCTAGTGGCATGAACACTCCAGCTTGTACGGAGCCAGCCATTTCCTTACCGGATACCCCGCCAGAGCCACCCACTACATCTGGAATGTCATTGGTAGCAAACATTTGTACCATCTTTTGCTCGTATTCCTTGTGTGGAACCAATACGATATTCAGATCCGTATTCGTTAAATCTTCAAGCCTTTTCACCCATTTGTCTTCATTAATATTTGGTGATTTTTCTACGTGGTTAAAAGCCAATGTACGCATAGAGATGGAAAACTTGGCTTTCTCCGCAGGCTTGCTGCCTCCAGCAGCGTTACTTGCTTCAGGTGCTTTGGTAGAACATGCTGTCAATGTAGTTACTGCCATTACCGAAGCCAAACTTACTTTCATCCACTTTTTCATGTATTACCCCTCTTTTCTGATAGCTGATAATAGTTAACAATGATGTGTAGCGCTTTCAAGATAGCTTCATTGTAGATTTACCTAAGAATTGTCACAATGGACTTTCATTAGGTACAGTAGGCTTTTTTTTAGATGTGCGTTTATGATTTAACCGAACCGATCATCATACCCTTAACAAAATGCTTTTGCAGGAAAGGATAAATGAGAACAATCGGAATGGTAGCAATGATAATAGTTGCCATCTTGATGCCTTCCGGATTCATATGTGCTAGTGAGCTGAATTGGGTAGCCGAAGGATCGATATTGATATCATCTGACATGATGAGTTGACGCAATTTCACCTGAAGCGGCCATAGGTTCGGGTTGTTCAAATAGTATAGGGCATTCATATACGTATTCCAATGGCCTACCGCGTAAAATATTCCGAGCGATGCCATAACCGGCTTCGACAGTGGCAATACGATACTCCAGATCATCCGTGTTTCGCTGCAGCCATCAATACGACCGGAGTCAATGATTTCCGGAGGAATTTGCATAAAGAAAGCACGCATAACGAAGAAGTTAAAAGCGCTTATAGCTCCTGGCAAAATCAAAGCCCACAACGAATTAGTCAGGTTCAAGCCCTTCATTAATATAAAGTTAGGAATCAATGGAGCGCTGAAAACCATCGTTATCAAGACGAAAAACACAATATATTTACGTCCCATATACTCCTGTCTGGATACAGGATAAGCGAGCGAAGCTGTAGCCAGCAAGTTGATGATCGTACCCACTACTGTAATGTATACCGTAATTCCGAACGATCTCCATAATGAACCATCACTGAATACATATTGATAATTAATCATAGTAAAATCAACCGGCCAAAACACTACTTTACCGTTTATTATTGCCTCTGATGAACTAAGTGATTCCGCTAGAACATTCAAAAAGGGCAGAAACATCAGCAATCCGAGTATAGTCAAAAAGACGATGTTGAATCCATTAAATACTTGCTGTCCAGCACTTGCTTTTCTCATACCGTTTCCTCCTCTCCTCTATTTAGTACAAGCTTTCGCCCGTTGTTTTTTTACTGAATATATTTCCGATCACAATGAGTACGAGACCAACAATCGATTTGAACAAACCAATAGCTGTTGTGTAGCTGTACTGCTGCGACTGCAAACCTGATTTATAAATATACGTATCGAGAATTTCACCGTTATGACTGTTAAGCGGATTGAGGAATACATACACACGCTCAAACCCGAAATCAAGAAATTTACCGATATGAAGCAAGAATAAAATCATAATGGTCGGCAGCAACGAAGGCAGAGTGATTGAAATCGTTTGACGCCAGCGGCTCGCTCCATCCACTTCAGCAGCTTCATACAAATCAGGATTAATACCTGCCAGCGCTGCCAAATAGATGATCGTGCCATAGCCTGAATCCCGCCAAATCCCTGAACCGATCAATACGGAACGGATATAAGAATCTTCACCTAGAAAATAGATAGGCTGGAACCCCAGATAACTAATGAATTGATTAAGAATTCCTGTCGATGGTGAAAGAATCCCGATAGCGATTCCGCTAACAATTACCCACGACAAGAAGTGTGGCATGTAAACGAGTGTTTGCAAAAATCTTTTGTACACGACTACACGTAATTCATTTAACAGCAAAGCTAGAATAATAGGAGCTGGAAATCCGAGCACCAAATCATATAGCCCGATTAACAGCGTATTGTTTAAAATAATCAGGAAATCGTAATGGGCAAACATTCTTTTAAAATGCTCAAGCCCCACCCATTCACTTCCCATGATTCCTCCGAACAAATTGTACTCCTGAAAAGCGATGATGGAACCGAACAACGGAATGTACTTGAAAATAAAGAAATAAATAATGCCTGGCAGTGAAATCAGATAAAGCGCTTTATATTTCCACATAAAGCTGAATAGGCTTTTTCGGGTTGTTGCGCGATAGCTGACCTGCTCTGCTGATTGAACCTTGCTTGCCATATGGCCGCCCCCTTTGGTTATGAATCTGTACATGCTTGATTGATATACCCCTATCCTACTTGCAATGAAGACATTCAACAATGGAATCCCTTTTATCTAACTTGTGTTTTTTTTAGGTTTGTCACAAAGACTTCCGCTGCTCATATGGTTCGGCCTATGATCCTATGATATAGTAAGGCTATCTATCAAGTTGATGACTTACGAAGTAAGTTTTCTCCGAAAACTCAAAGCAACGCGTACGAAGCCAGTTTTGCTAAATCAAAACTCTAAGGAGGTTCCCCCCATGACATTTACCGGATTTACGCAAAATGATTTTGATGTATTCTCTATTCCTGGCCTTGAAGGTCGCATGGAAGGGATTCAATCCCGGATTCAACCTAAATTTAAAGCGCTTGGAGAACCTCTTCGTGATGAACTCTCCTTACTAACAGGAAATCCAATGTTTCTACATATAGCGAAGCATGCCCGTCGGAAGGTCAATGCCCCCGTTGATACGTGGATGGCAATCGGTCATGATAAACGCGGCTACAAGCAGCATCCGCATTTTCAGGTAGGATTGTTTGACGACCGCGTATTTATTTGGCTTGCACTGATTTACGAGCTTCCTAACAAAAAGGCGATTGCCGAAAGCTATCTGAGCCAAATTAAAAAAATCCGCCGCATCATCCCCAAGGATTACGTGCTGTCCGCTGATCACATGAAGAAAGACTGTGTTTCTTTTAAAAATCTCAACGAGCGGGAACTGCAAACCGCGCTTGAGAGGTTTCGCGATATTAAGAAGGAAGAGCTGTTAATTGGACATAACATCGCTTATAACAACCCTATCCTTGCCGACGGTCAAGCTTTTGCTGAATTCATCAAACAAACCTTCGAGACGTTAATGCCTTTGTATCAAATGGCACGTCATGCGTCGTCCTGAAATTCATCTTAAATTAAGGTTAGCTTAAAGTTAGCTTAAGACTGCTTGTGTAAGTTAGAGATAGATAAAACCCAAAGCACATATCGTTTTCCACTGGAAAGGTGGCTTCATACATGATGAACAGATTTCAACCCAAACAAGTCATTGTCACGAGCTTAACATTAGCTCTGCTGCTTAGTGGAACCGCTCTCTATACAACGAAACAACGAGCTTATGCCGAAACACCGGATCAAGCTGTTAAACCATACACTTCCTCTGAGCATACAAAAGTCAGTCAGGGCAAAGTTACTAAAGAACATACCACTGGCCGCGATTTTGCAAAAGGAAAAATGCCCATTCTTGAAGAGGCTTCTGCCGTATTGGGTATGAACAGCACATCGCTTAGCTCTTCACTGAAAAATAAAAATCTTGTAGAAATTGCAAATGAAAAAGGCATTTCTGAAACAGACTTAATCGTTAAGCTGTTGACAGAACGTGCCAAAAAGATCGATGAAGCCGTTCTAGCAGGCAAAATCAAAACGGAAAATGCGGACAAACTCAAATCAAATATGGCTGATCATTTGAAATTTATGGTCAATCATACTGGCGAAGTTATGAAGCACGGCGCTAACAAAGCTGACAAAAAACAGCATAACCGCATGCTCCCCGCTCCAGATAAATTAGCTGCAATTTTGGGTATAACCTCTGATGAGCTTAACGCAGAGATGAAAGCCGGTAAATCGTTAACCCAAATCGCTGAAGCCAAAGGAATAAGCAAAGAACAATTGATCAAGCATATTACTGAACAGATCACACCCTGGGTTGAGAAAACGGTAGACCACAAGTGGGGTCAAACTCCTGCGAAGCAGCAGCCAGCCAGCTAAATATGAGCCTTTTCAACAAACCTCGATTTCCACGTTAATATTGTGGAGGTTGAGGCTTTTTTGTGTTGGTTTCTTTCCTAATTAATTGATATTTTTCACACTTACGTCACATTATTCGTTTATAATGTACAATAAGGTCTGATTATGGAGGTGTCTTTTTTTGAAAATATTCAACCCCGCACGTTTTCGTTTTCCACTGCTTTTGCTCGGCACATCTCTCATTGCCGGTGTTCTATGGGTTCAGGATGAGCTCCGTTCAGACAGCACCCTGCAAGCTGCCTCATTACCTCCTGCAGCTAGTGTCCCTGCTAATAATGGTCTGCTAGTATATGAGCAGAATTGTATAGCTTGTCACGCGGTTGAAGGCAAAGGTCTTGACCACTACCCGCCGCTGGTCGGTGATCATGTGAAAAAGAAGTACGGCACTTACGAGCAGGCCTACGAATTCATTAGCCGCAGCATGCCGCAAAATTCGCCAGGATCACTTAGCGAGGAGGATTACAAGAATGTAACCCGATACATTCTCTCTCTCAATGGAGTCCCAACCGAATTCAATGATATTAGCCGCCACTGGGCAAGTAAAGAAATCAAAGAGCTGTTCGATAAGCAGTTGATCGATGGTTATGTGAATAAGCAAGACGGCACCATGTCTTTTAAACCAGAGCAAAATATTACCCGTGTTGAATTTGTCCGGTATTTGGTCAAGGCGAAGCAAATGTTTTTATCCAACAGTACCACGTCGGATTTTACCGACATCAACACCGACAAGGAAGATAGAACTTATATTATTACTGCAGTTGAATACGGATTGATTGACGGTTATGCAGACCATACATTTCGTCCCAACAACCAGATTTCACGCGCTGAAATCGCGGCTATCCTGGCACGAGGTGAAATGCTGAAGGCCGCACCTGGTAAGAGCTTTAGCGATGTAGCCGACAACTTTTGGGCCAAAGACAATATTCTTGCTGTTCAGCAGGCAAAACTGTTCGACGGTTATGAGGACGGCACTTTCCGCCCCCTAAAGGAAATGAAGCGCGGTGAGGCCGTTGCAGTCATCTATAGATTGCTCTACCCTTCCTGAATCTTAAACGCTATTTACGGAAAGAACCGTGGGGCTTATCGATAAGCCCCACGGTTCTTTTAAATTACAGCTACATGCAAATCACATTGTCTTTTATCAAGGCTGACGCAGGTTACCTGCTGCTTGGCTGCGATCGAGTACCATAAATCGATATAACAGATAAAGTGCCGCTAACGAAAGAACAGCACCGGTATAAAAAGGAAGCTGCTTGCTGAATTGGTAGACGCCTGCTCCGAGCAGCGGCCCTGTTATACGTCCAAGGCTGTCCATTGAGGAGCTCAGTCCCGAGGCTACACCTTGCCCAGCTTTGGTTTTTTGAGTGATCAAGGAAGTGACACAAGGGCGTATCAAGGCATTTCCTGCTGCAAAAACGGATAAGTAGATCGACGCTGTAAGCAAGCTAGAAGAAAATAAAATCAATACGAAGCCGATCGCTGATAGCACCAAACCAATGCCTATGACCCGTGCTTCATCCCCCCGCTTAATGAATCTGCGTACGACTCCTCCTTGGATCAAGGCGCCTACGATACCGCTCACAGCAAACATAATACCCAGCTGTAAGGAGGTCGCACCAATCTGATCCTTTTCAAACAGAAGCAGTGTTGCCTCCAAGCCTGCTAACGTAAACGATACAAAAAACGAAAGGACATACAAATATTTAACCGTGCCCATAAATGCTGTCCATCTGGAAACCTTGGCCCCCTGCGGCTTATGCCGCTTTTCTTTAGTTAACGATTCCGGAAGCATCACCAAAGCGAATAAGAACGTAACGAAAGCAAGACCAGAAGCTGTATAGAAAGGAACTTGATAGCCCCACTGGCTAAGAATGCCGCCAACAGCCGGGCCAAATATAAACCCGAGACCGATGGACATCCCAACAAGTCCCATTCCCTTCGTTCTGTTATCCTCTGTGGTAATATCCGCAACATAGGCCACGGCACAAGTCGTAGCTGCTCCAGAGAACAATCCCCCAAGTATCCTCGAAACATACATCAGTGCCAAATTATCGCCAGCGAAACCAAATATAAAAAAGCTGACGCTAAAACCAATCGTTCCAAGAATAATCAAAGGCCTTCGGCCTATCCTGTCAGACAAGCTTCCCCAAATTGGCGCCATCAAAAAAGAAGCCAATGAGTAGATGGACAACAGCATCCCCAAGTGAAAGCTGCTTGCTCCTGATCCCGCTATCGCATCCGGTAAAACAGGAATAATAATGCCGAAGCCGATAAATATCGTCATCAGCAGTACCATAATAATGGCAAGCTGTTTGTTCATAATTGTGTCTTATGCCTCCTACAAACTTCCGATAGAGAATGACTTCGAAAGCATTTGCTTATTATATTGTAGCCCTATCGTATCACAACTTATTTATACAGGGAAACCTTACCACTGAAGATTAACAAAATGGACAAAACCCATTAAAATAAATATGTATTTTTATTGCAAAAGTTAACAAACTATTAACACAAACCGCTTGCATCCTTGGCTGATTATAGTTTAGTATCTAAAAGAGTTTGTATTATGCTAATACCGTGAAAGGTAGGGATGACTGTGGACCACAAGCGTACCCCTCTATTCTCTGCGTTGAAAGAACACGCAGAACGAAATCCAATTCAATTTCATATTCCAGGCCATAAAAAAGGAGTTGGAATGGATCCGGAATACCGTGCATTTATCGGTGATAACGCCCTTTCTATCGACCTTATAAATATAGCTCCTCTGGATGACCTGCACCAACCGACGGGTGTGATTGAAGAAGCGCAGCATTTAGCTGCAGATGCTTTCGGAGCGGATCATACGTTCTTCTCTGTTCAAGGAACCAGCGGCGCAATCATGACCATGATTTTGACGGTTTGCTCGCAGGGCGATAAGATTATCGTTCCACGAAATGTGCATAAGTCCGTCATGTCCGCTATTATTTTTGCTGGAGCTAAGCCTGTTTTTGTCTCACCTGTTCGCGATAAGAATCTCGGGATTGACCATGGCATTACGACTCGCTCGGTCAAACGTGCCTTGGAAAGGCATCCAGATGCGAAAGCCGTACTGGTTATTAACCCAACCTATTATGGTGTTTGCGCCGATCTTAAGGAAATTGTTGACCTTGTGCATAGTTATGATATCCCTGTACTTGTTGATGAAGCGCATGGTGTGTTGATTCATTTTAGCAGCAAGCTGCCGATATCCGCTATGGAAGCCGGCGCTGATATGGCGGCAACAAGTGTTCATAAGCTTGGCGGCTCGATGACACAAAGCTCAGTATTAAATATTAAGGAAGGGCGCATTAATCCGAGCCGGGTCAAAACGATCCTTAGTA
Organism: Paenibacillus sp. 1_12; assembly: GCF_900114475.1. Taxonomy (GTDB): domain Bacteria; phylum Bacillota; class Bacilli; order Paenibacillales; family NBRC-103111; genus Paenibacillus_S. The sequence goes on from NZ_FOTE01000006.1 coordinate 344,033, forward strand.
TGCTGACCACAACGTCCACTTCCTACATTCTGCTTGCCTCCCTGGATACCGCACGCCGCCATTTGGCATTAAACGGAGCAGAATTGGCTGACAAAGCGATAGAGCTCGCACAATTTGCACGTCACGGCATCAATGAAATTCCCGGCCTGACCTGCTTTGGTGAAGATATTCTGGGAACCGAAGCTACCTTTAACTATGATCCTACCAAGGTTAATATTCATGTACGCCACTTGGGCATCACCGGATACGATGCAGAAAATTGGCTGCGTGATCACTATAATATTGAGGTTGAGCTTAGCGACATGTACAACATCCTGTGCTTGATTACTCCCGGGGACACTCATGAGAACATCGATACTCTATTGAACGCTCTTCGTGAGTTATCCAGCCAAAATTACAATATCCGTCCAGCTACGGATTTGATTATTAAGGTTCCGAGTATTCCACAGCTGACGCTGACACCTCGCGATGCTTTTTACGGTGATACTGAGATTATTCCCTTCAAGGAATCGGCAGACCGGATCATTGCCGAATTTATATATGTGTATCCTCCAGGGATTCCGATTCTACTGCCCGGCGAGGTCATTTCACAAGATTTGATCAATTATATTGTCGAGCATGTAGAAGTTGGTCTACCAGTCAAAGGACCAGAGGATCGCAGTATTCAAAATGTAAAAGTTATCGTAGAAACTAACGCTATCTTTTAATTCTTTTCGAACTAAAAGTCCGGTGAATAAAGCTCGCTGCGCATCCAAATATTATTCCGCAAGAACAAGTCGAAGTCGACTTGTTCTTTTTGCTTTGTTCATTCATCTGTTTCGGTTATTTGCTTATTTGCTAACAACTTCCCGATCCAGCCAGGCAATCACATCTGCAACTGCATTCTCTTCATGATGACAGCAGGAGCGATTAGAGGCACTCAGCAGCGTTTCATGGGCATTGGCCACAGCAATCCCAACACCAGCTCTGCGGATCATTTCTAGGTCATTCAGATGGTCCCCCATCGCGATACATTTGGCCATGTCAATGCCCATTATTTCTACCAAGTGCTCCAAAGCATGTCCTTTCGTTGCGCCAGACGGCAGCATTTCGAAATATTTATCATCAGATCGTACCCAAGTAACGTCCTCATCTTCTGTTTCTGCTATATAGCGTTCAATTTCGTCCAACCGTTCGGGTTCCCAAGCCAAAAGAACCTTAAACCACGGATCCTTTAAGGAATCGAATCCCTCGATCACAGGTCTGTTAAAGTTCTCCATACGACGATGATGGTCTGTTGTCTGATTTTCACGAATGAAATAAGGCTCGCTGCCGCAGTATATTTCTACACCAACTCCAGGAAACTTGTCCATAACTCGACTCAGAATCGGTCCAGCCGAAGGCCCCAGCGTCCGCTGCCATACATCGATGCCTTTATCAAAATCATGGATGATAGCACCGTTATACACAATCGCAGGCGCATTAAGCGGCAGTTGATCCGCAAACCGCTGTACAGAGGAGGTTATACGTCCAGTTGCCAGTGTGAACAAACCACCATTCTCCACAAACATTTCAATCGCTTGTTTATTTTCTGGACTGATTTTTTTACCACTGTTTAATAATGTACCATCCATATCTGTTACCAATAAATATCCTTCAAAACGCTGCTTACTCATTATAATCTCTCCTCTTTCTATCCATATTGTCAAAACGGTTTCTAAAATGCTATGATGTTCATGGTATCCGATCAGATGTAACCCTTTTCAGTCCAATTACAGGCAGGTGTATCGATCATGGCTCAAAGCGCGTATATTAAATTCGTAGAAGGCTCTACCATTCCTTCCCTTTCCTTAGAACAATTAAAAGAACAATTGATGCATTACAAGGAACAGCTCAACCTGACAGGCCAGCAATTAGGCTGGGAATATGGCGATGCCGGTTTCCCTTACACCGTAGAAACAAAGCCCGAAGCGGCGGATCAGTGGTTTTACCTGAAAGGCAAGGATCCTTTATATCATTACATTGTTATGGGGACAGGCTCCACACAGGATGGTGACACTAGCAGGCATTTTGTACAAATTGTATTACCTGATGGTTCGACCCACGGCGACAAAGCTAAAGGCAACGAATTTTGCAAGTACTTGGCCAGACTATGGAAAGCCGAGCTGCACTTGTTCAACGGGCGTATTATGTACTTCAATCCACGTAAATAACAACGATCGAGCAGACCTTTCCCTCTTGAAGCGGAACGGTCTATTTGTTATTTGCAGCCCAAAACCAATAAGTCTTTGATCACACGAAAAACCCCTCTTGTCATCACAAGAAGGGTCCTCCGTCACTAATTATTCAGCTGCCTGTTCCTCTATGATCTGGTTATAGATCTTGACAACGCGTTCCCATTCTTCTTCATCTTCAATGCTTTCCAGATAAGCATCTTCTTCTTCTTCTTCAATTCTGAAAATGACGCCATCCGCTTCTGGATCATTCCGATCCAATAAAACAGCGTAAGGCTGATTGTCTGCCTCGAATGTGTATACCATAACCATTTCGTGCTCGACACCATCTTTATCCGTGACTACAAAAATATCCTCTTCGTCATGATCGTGGTCGCAGGACTCATCATGTATATGTTCGCTCATGGGTAAACCTCATTTCATTAAAAATTTAGTTATCCCACGTATAGTAACATGTTCATGCATACAGGTCAATTGTCAACACGCATCCTCTGCAATCATTTATTCAGATACAATGACTTTCTGGGAAATCACGGTATAATCGCTACTTTCGTCCAGCTTGATGGAGAATTTAATTACATATTCACCTGCTTCGTTAAAAGGAACACTAAATGACCATGGATACCAAAAGTTTTCCTTCGCTCCGTTAACGATCTTTTCATGAGCCGGTGCGGCTTGATCCCCGCTCGGAGAATCTATCGATATTTTGAAGGAATAAAAAGGTGTTTTCAAGCTGTCAACCTGTGCAAATACTGCAAAATCAATTTTTTTGCCTTTGGGCACTTTACCAAAGGGGGATTTGATCGAATAATCTTCATTTACCTTCTCAGCAACAAACATATGAACATTCGGCTTGTAGATCGATACGGTATTCTTGGCATTATCCCACCGTACGAGCGACTGAAGAGAATCCGAAAGCTCACGCACCGGAAACACCGCGTTACCTTTAATCAAAAAGGCAGGCGCCTCACCGTCTTTAAATTGTTGTTCCACATTATTAACGACCATTTTCACTTTACTAAATCCCTCGTAATCGCCCCAGATCGAATTTGCAAAAACGCCTGCATTTCCTAACAAGGAGAGCGATAGCACCAGCGTTAGCATTCGTGGTACTTTCATTGTGTAACCTCCATCGTGACTTGTACTTGTTTTATACAATGTTATACTCGGATTGCCCTCAAGAGTTGCGCTGTTTTCTTAAAAAACAAAAAAAGATTTTGGACTGCAATCTATATATGGTGCAAAACTCGACACAAGAAGCAAATTAAATACAAAATATGCCACGAATTTGGAAACTTATCTCAGGGTTCAAATATGTTATCAGCTTATCCACACTTTGAAAGCATAATACAAATTCAAATCATTTCCATTCTTTAATATAAAAAACAAACAAGAAAAGGATAAAATATTGTTAAAGTGTGTCAAAATTCTCTTGAATTCTAACTCCAAACCATGATAGATTAAGAAAGATATGTAAGCGTTATGCAACCATGAGTGGAGGATCGTTCGTGAGCCTGCAAATCCAGATGATAGGCACGGGTAGTGCTTTTTCCAAAAAGTTTTATAACAATAATGCGTTAGTAACGTGCAACGGCTTCACCTTGCTAGTGGATTGCGGTTATACAGCACCAAGAGCCTTACACGAGCTTGATGTCGAGATTAATCAAATTAATGGTTTACTTATCACCCATATCCATGCTGACCATGTAGGTGGTATGGAAGAATTCGCTTTTCGTTTAAAGTATACATACAAGTACAGAATGAAGTTATTCGTTCCAGCCTTGCTTGTCGATTCTTTGTGGAGTCAGTCCTTGCGTGGCGGTTTGGAGAACAAGCATGAGGGTTTTTTCGGACTCGAGGATTATTTTGAGCTTATCGTAATGGAAGAAGCTGTCTCTACAGTTATTCACCCAGGCCTTACCCTGGAGCTGATACGATCCGAACATATTCACGACAAGCCGAGCTACTCTCTATTGATTAATGAAAAGGTCTTTTACAGCTCCGATACCAAATTCAATTATCCGCTTTTGGTTGGGCTCCGAGGGGAGCAGCGCTGTCAGTACATTTTGCATGATTGTCAGTTGTCCAGTCCAGGTATTGTTCATGCCAGCCTTGATGAGCTGCTGACTTTACCGGAATCCATTCAAGGCTCAGTTATGCTTATGCATTATGACGATTATATTGATGAATTTATAGGGAAAACAGGAAAAATGACAATTATGAAGCAGCATTCAACCTACACTTTCCCCTAAAAACCTGGCCCCTGAGGTCAGGTTTTTCCCTTAAAATATGGTAATAGCTTACAACGTTTGAGAGGTTACACTTCTTCATTTATGTTGGATCTTAGTTATGAAAACGTTTGTATTCAGAATCTTATCTGTATTCATGGCTTGTTGGTTCCTATCCGTTCATTCATATGCACTTAAGAAGGAGTAAAAAGGCATGGGCTATAATTGGATACTATTCGGCTATACCATCGTGATCTGCATTTCTTCGATTTTTTTCGAGAAAACATTAGATCCGGCTTTACTTCTCCTCATAGCGATTTTATATATCATCGCTCATTTCACTGAGAAACGACTCTTGATATCCATCTTTATTCAAATCGTGCTGCTGATTGCCTTTCATTCCGTCAGTCAAATGGCTTGGTGCTTACCTCTCTACTTTGCGCAAATCGGCAAACATTTCCATATTATTCGAACGCCAAAAGCCGCAGCTCTTATTAGCCTCTTGTATACCTTGACGTTCGCTCTGGTATCTTACTCTTACATGAAACTTACCCTTTATAATGTATCTACTTTTTTATTCAGTTCGATTAGCTGCCTTACCTTCGCCTTTCTTTTTTATCAATACATACTTGTTCTACGAAATCAGACCAAGCAATTGGATAATGAAAAAAAACATCTGACTACCCATGATGCTCTCACTGGCCTTTATAACTATGAAGAGTGTCACCGTCAGTTAGACAAGCTGGTTCAGCAAGGTGAACCTATCGCGGTTGTGCTGATTGATTGCAAGGATTTGAAATCACTCAATACCGCCAATGGATTTCATGGTGTAAACCGAATTTTGAAACAGGCCGCTCAACTACTGCGTATCATGTTCCCGGAAGCTCTGCTTATCTCCCGCTACGGAGGGGACGAGTTTGCTATCGTGTTGGAATCGACTCATATCGGGCAGCTGACGCATCATATTGAACAGCAGCTTACCATTGATTTCCCTAAGCTAACCGGCATCGAAATGAACTTTGGAATGGCATTCTATCCTAACGACGGAATGTTCAAGGACGATTTGATCTTTATAGCGGAACGCAATCTGTATATGATGAAGAGGGAGTCCTGGCTTAAACGCGAAGAACATATGCTTCGTTCAGAGAAGCTCAGAGTCGTTGGGGAATTGGCGTCCGGTATGGCTCATGAAATTCGTAATCCATTAACAACTATCAAAGGCTTTCTTCAGCTTTCTAGAGCGGACAATTTCAATGTTGGGCCTTGGTACGATCTGATTATGGACGAAATTACACGCATGAGTATGCTGACTGCGGAATTCCTCCAGTTCTCCAAACCGCATGCGACGCAATTTAAAATATATGCGATTGATGAATGCATACAGAGAGTCATCTCGCTGCTCGATTCGGAAGCCTCACGACTTGGGCATGACATTCAGTTCAAGCATGCTGAACAACCGTTGTACCTATTGATGGATCAGGACAAGATGCTGCAGCTGCTGTTGAATTTGATCAAAAATGCGTTTGAGGCGATGGAGGAGCAGGGTCTAGTACGTATTGATCTTTCCAGCTATAATCAGTCAGCAGTCATTGAAATATCAGATTCAGGTAGTGGGATCCCACAATCCGAACTAGAAAAAATTTTCCTTCCTTTCTATACAACCAAAGACACGGGTACAGGGTTAGGTTTATCCATCTGTCATAAAATTGTACAAGATCATGAGGGTACGATGGAAGTTGAAAGTGAAAGCGGAAAAGGCACCAAGCTGACCATTACCATCCCACTTGCTTCTCCTGATGCTTACCGTGCAGAAACTTCTCTACCTCATTAAAAAAGATCCTATAAGGCCAAGTTGGCCCTCTAAGATCTTTTTTTATGTGCTGATTTCTCCAAATTTAGGTTCCCCGTAGATCAAATCGATTCCATAAGCAGACTGCTACCCGATTCATCCCAACGTGCGGTTACATTGAATAATGTTTTTAGATCATCGGTACCAACCACAAATTCGGAGCCCATACGCCTGACTCTCTGGCTAAGCTTGAACGTGACTCCATTGACAATCGCTTGCTGTTCATCCAGCCTCAATTGAATATCCCTCTGTTTGTATTTCACTTTAATTCGTCTACCGCCATCGCTATCAACCGTTCGCTGCTCTTTTAATCCTTGAACGGTTTCTTCATTAAATAAGCGCAGAGGTACATATACATTGCCTTCCTTATCTTCATAACGCTTTATAGGCGTTAAAGGCATCCCGTTCATAATCAAATGCGTAAGGGGCCATTTGTCCAGTCCATCCCGTTTCAATATAGCTGTCAGTCCTCTGCCGGAAAAAGAGGGTGGTATTGCCTGTAAGGTTCTTGAACTTGGCTCGAATGTAAACCAATTCATATAAAAAGGCGTGTAGACGAGCTGATTGCTTTGTGGGTCTAGCGCCCAAATTTGAATAATACCATTAAAGGCTTCCATCGAATCTTTGTCTCTCAAAGCATTCATATCCAGCTTAACCTCTACAGGCTCTTTACCCATCGTATTGATAGCCGTTGTCCAGTTGATCAGTTGTCCTTCTCTAAAGCTGGTAACATGAATACCGTATTGAATGAGCTGGTAGTTTTGAGTGGCGGCAGAGGTAAACACCAATCGATTCGTGCCCTCCTCAATATCCTCCAAGGCTTGCCATTGCTTAATCTCCGGAAGTCGGATAGGCTCCTTCGTCGACAAACCTGCCAACTGCTCCCAGTACTGTCTAAGTGCAGGTTGCGACTGCGCAGAAGGAATATACTCATTTTCGTGACGAAGCATATTCACAACACTCGCCGACTTCGGATTCAAAGGACTCCCTCCCACGCCGAAAAGCATGACATAATCTTCAGCCATAATTTCGCCGGGATCCCATTTATGTAAATAAGGGAGCGTACTGCCAGACCATCGGATAGGATAGTCATTAAGCTGGCGAACCTTTGACCAGGTTGAGGACTCCGTGAGCTGTCTTGGAGATGTACCCTCCTTTTTTCTCAGCCAATAATAAGTAAAATGATGTCCATATTCATGGATGAGAGTGCGTATAACCGGTGTAGACTCGACTTCAAACAGCCTAATCACTTGAGTATCTGCATTGTAGTTGCCGACTCTTGAGCCGCTCTTTCCCTCGCTAGGCGCTGGGTCCAGAATAACTTGCTTTAGTGCAGATAATTCTTCACCATGGTCGCATTTGAGCAAGCTGTCATAAAGCTCTTTTAATTTCTGCTCATTCCATAAGCTGCTATAGCTTACAAAACGAATTCCCTCAGCACTCGTATAAGCTGCAGCTTCCTGCTTTTGTGCAAAAGCCTCTTCCGAAAAGATGACAAAGATCGCAAGTAAAATACTACAAACGGTTAGGCTTAGTCTCATCAGTTGTCCCCACCTCATGATTGATAGCGCTTTCATCTGTTACAAGTTTATCATAACTTGTTCGTTTGTTCAATTAACCAGGCCATCTGAAATAGCGTTACTTTCCACTTTCTTTCACAGCGAGCTTCCAAGCTTCTTCACCTAATCTTTTTAGTACACGCGCCTGCTCCCATCGATCAGAGATCTCTGAACGTCCGCTAAATAAGTAGGATTGATTCGTGATGGCATAATCCGGAGGACCCAGCTCCGTGACGAATGGCAGTACATCACCAGGCTGCGCATCCTTCAGCCAGTATCCCATCCCTCGCTGCCACCAGCCCATAAAATGAGGCACCATCGGATGCTCTCCACCAGATCCTATATCGACCTGTACCTGCTCTCCATTGGACACACGCGCGTGAATACTTGAGGTACGCTCCAGTAGGCTATCAAACAGCTCTGACACCTTATTTAAGACGCTTTCGTCACTGCCTGTAACCTCGCCTGCAACGATGTAATGTGACAAATCAATAGTCAAGCGTAGGTCAGAAACCGCCCTTACATACTCCACTGTACGATGTAAATCCTGTGTCACTCGGCCACGATGCGTTTCAACAAAATAGGGCATTTGCGCTGAACGTCCTGCTTGCACCAACCCGTCCAGTAAATCGATAGCAGGCTGACCGATTAGGAAGGAACTCATTACCTGGGAGTTCACATACTGTACACCGAATTGCTTGGCGTCTTTCAATAATTCCGTGATATCCTCGGGTCTGCCAGGAAATGAATGAATACCGAAGCTAAAACCATAATCATCGAGTAGTCGGCGCCATACATCCGCATCCCGACCTTCAGGCAAACGACCCATAATACCTGTAAATCCAGCTTCTGCAATTTTCTCGAATTTTTCTTCCATTGTCCATTCCCGTTCACCGTTGCCTAATCCAATCATGGCCCACCAAGATTGCTGAATATCTAATCGTGGAGGATTTATACTTTGATCATTAACGAATTGTGTATCCCTACTCACACTTACACCTCTTTCAGGTTGTTAATCGTGAACATGCACATTTTCTACAAGTTTTAACATCGAAATGTGAAAGCTTGCCTCCTCTTTACTGCCCAGCAGCACACCCCAACCCATAATCCCATTTACATACTGCAGCAAGAATCTGTCAGACGCTTCTCCTTCAACCTCATATAACCCAGGAGGGTAATCAGCTGGCTCCAGAGTATAGGCTTTGGCTGTGTAATATTTACGTTCTAATAGTTCCTTCTGGCTGGGAAACTCAGCATGAGACATAGCATCCAAAATTTCCTGGAGCTCTTCTGCAAGTTCCGATGCATTCATTTGACTATATAGTTTCTTCATTCGCTAACCCTCCATTCCAATAATAGCTGCAGCGTTCCTTAAGGTGATGCTCATGTAACCCAAGCCAATTCTGAACCTCGGCAAAACCGATCAAGTAGGACTGCAGCTCATCGCGGAGATCAATTCCTGCCCAATGCCTACCCAGGAAATGGATGCACAGGACAACGCTTCTGAGCAAAATAAGCTGTGGCAATGCAGCGATTTCATCTGTATTCAAGCTGCCCGATTGTCCGTATCCTTGAATAAATGCTTCAATCAGCTCCCAGCGGTCTCCATGATATCGAATGATTTCATTGAGAAAGACGGCTGCATCCATGACCCGTAAGTCCATCGTCACAAACTCAAAATCCAATATCCCCGTTACCCCATGATCATCGGCAAGCACATTTCCAGCAACAAGATCCGAGTGCACCAATTGAACAGGAAGTCGGCTCCACACAGGAATCGCCTGTTCGACTCGCTGAATTTCTTTCCTCAACCGCTTGGCTTCCACCGAAGCCTTACCGGATTCCATGTCACTCAACCAAGTCTTCAATCTATCTTCATTGACCAATGGATGGATCTCATACAGCTCATAGTACCGTTCATATGCGGCTTCAAGAGACACAGCCAACTGCGCCATTTCATCAATCAGCTCACCCATTGCGCGGCCAATCGATCGAACATGCATCACATCGGATAAATCAGCCCTACTGCCTTCAATATACTCGAAAAGCACCGCAAGCTGGGAGGACTGTGTTTGCACATAGGTTTCACCGGATAAAGCCTGGACAGGCGAGGGTATGCGAAAAGAAAGCTTCTTCTGTTGGAGCGCCTTCAGTACAGCGTGCTCATAACGAACCTTGTTCAGATCCGCGTGGTTTTCATAAATGCGCAGCACATATTTTTGATTACCATAATGGACAAAGCGGGTGGTATTGTTGACTCCGCTCTCCCCCGTTTCGACCGTCCAAACACCTTGGCTAAAATATTGCTGTACAATCGCATCCATGTTGCTAACTTGTGAATTTATCATAAAAACTCCTAATATTGTCCAAAAATTTAAGATTATTCAGCCTATTTTCACAAAAATGAGGTATAATTAGGACAGATTGTAAAGGAAGGGAGAACCGTTTATGAAAACTGAAATTTTGTTTCATGATCAAAAGATTCCCGTTCGTTTCATCTCCAGTGACCAGAAGGCGATACCCGCATTAATTCAAGCACTTGAACATCGCTGCACACAACCAGAAGAACCACTAGCATTGTTAAATCGTATTGATATGATTGAAGTCGTAGGAAACAATGCCATTGTATATACCTCTCTAGAAGAGGAAAGCATTCTATTGCCGCTCAGCTAATGAGCGGTTTTTCTTTGTTACTTCCTTGCTACTCCCGACAATCCGGCTGCCACATACTGCTTCTCCACACCGGATAGCCATACCCATGATTTGAACAACTGGCCCTCTGGCTTCACCTGCTCGTACAATCCCTTCAGACCCACAACCGCAGCTTCCATTCCAACTTGGCCGAACGAACGAAATAAAAACTGTGTGCGCTCCTCGTCACTTTGTAAGGCGTACAGGCTATCCAGAAGTGCTGCATTGGATGCATCCAAACGAATCATATCCGACCATACCACTAATCTGCCGTCAGGCTTCAATAGGGATAAAAGCAGCCTGTTATAATCAGCCACAAGGCTATTGCGTAAATATATTAATGCCTCCATGATCTGACCAACCTCTTGACTGCTATATTGATCGGCATAAGCAGAAAGCTGTGTCAAAGCATGAATATAAAATAATTGTGTATGCACAGAAGAGGAAACAACTAAGGCAAAGCTTTTTTTCAAATGCGGGAGGGCCTCATACCTTCTTGCTTCAAATGCACAATTTTTCACATAAGCAGCAATTTCGGCAGCGGGAGCATGATTAATCAGCATATCCTCCCATGTCTCATAAAAATGAATTTGATCCAGACACGTGTAATCTACAGTTAGCGACTTAATTTTACCAGAGTAAGTACCCGAGCTCAGTTCCAGTACTTCTTCTATTGTATTAGCCTCTGTGTCCATCACCGTCACCTGCGCAAAATGTCTCGCCAACTCCGGCAGATCGAGATCACCGTGATTACCAGCACCTAGAACCGCAGCTTTATCTTTAATTGAAATGGAATTCACAGCATGCTCCAGCAGTTCACGGACATGATGACGATGTGTGCCCCATTCACGTCCACCCCAATCAACAGCGCTATCTCCATTGTTCGTCACCACGCTTTGAATTGGCTGAAAATGCCGATGAAAATCCTTCATAAATGATCCCCTCTATCTGCTTGTTATGTTATGGAAATATTATAGCATAATTGCAACTTGCAGTTGTAAGTTATCTTGTTCACCGCTGGAAGCAGGACAAGAAAGAAAGTAAAAAACTTTTATTTTAAAAAGGTGTTGACAATCCTCGATATCGTTGGTATTATACTACTTGTCGCTAAAACATGACTTGTTAGCTCAGCTGGGAGAGCACTATCTTGACAGGGTAGGGGTCAGTGGTTCGAGCCCACTACAGGTCATACAAGAAAAACCCTTGATAATCAAGGGTTTTTCTTCATTTTCAGGGTTCCTTATTTAATGCAATAATTTGACTTACCGCAAAAATTCCTGGTAAAGCAAACCAAATAAACCTGTGAAGTAGGAAAAGACGCTAAACGGCATCTACCGATTAACGTCTATTTTGTTTATCTGCTTTATATATTCGTAAGCCTATCTGAATTTGAATGATGCTAACACCAGATAGTCTGGTAACCATATTCCCAATCGATTAGGAATTTACCATGCGTTGGTCCGTTAAGAAATTCACAATAAGGGCATGCAACGTTTGCGGGAACAAACCGGTTATTAGACCTTCTGTTTTATTGCTATAAACCCGCAGAGAATCAATGTTTTTCTTATTCGTTTGTGATCTTTCATATGGATTTAATACCCTTGATCTTAATGTTTCACATCAAATTCACATCAGCATAAGCTGTACAAAATCACCCCATACCCTGTAGATTCGATGTGCCATAAACGACAAGAAGCACCTGCTCCTGTCCGGAAGTGATGAGGACAAGAAACAAGTGTTTCGGGATTACGTTGAACGAGTAGTGATCCGGCAGTCCACCGATATCAACCATTACAGTGTGGAAATCACCTACAGGGTTTTCAGCAATGGAGACGAACCGTGGTGTACCAAATCCACATTTCGCCGCCGCGTGATGCCAAAATTGTTTGAGGAACATGGCTTGGCAAAACGTGAAAAATATCACCAATCAGATTTGACAGTCATCAACTTGGTATCAATCACAAGTCCTGCTACCACCATAAAATCAAAACCAATGATTCCGTCAATGTCCATGCCATAATCCATACTTCCAATCTCCACCTGAAATTCCTCTATACTAAAGTTACCAAAATGAATCGCATCGAGAATCTTTGTGTAGACATACTCAATCCCACCCACGCCTCGGATCGTGTCAACAACATCACTTCCTTCTGGAACCACTCCAATATCTCGGACTAAATCAGCATTGAAAAGCGTACTTGCCGAGCCTGTGTCCAGAAGCACGTTATCCATTCTTAATTCATTTCCTTTGAACACGACCGTAACGCTTACAAAAGGAAGCCCATGCTGTAAATGAATCTTCATCTCGGTCCACGTACTCCCACATAACGTTCACGCGCTACTAGCTCGGGGCGAGAGGTATGAAAAAAGCAATACTCCCGATGTGGTTCTTCTCGGTGCAATTCACTATACCGCCGCCGTGCCTTGGTCGAATCGTCAAAAGCATCAATAACGACGACTTCCTCTATATAGCGGTGTCCTTCTTTTGAATGCGCCTTCGTTGCTTCCAATACCACCCATTCTTGCGGGAATCGTTCTTGCACTTCTTCCCAACGCATCTCGCCACCTCCAGCAGAATCTGTCCACCACATTATATCATAAACAAATCCTGATCGGACAACGTACGATTCAGATCTATTTCACTAACACCGAGTCAAACCCCTGTCCCCAAAAGCGATTTAACCCCTTGCTGAGACAGGGATTCAGGATTCTTAGGGGATTCGAGCTCTTGTCCGAGAACATCGCAACATGAGATTCTACGGGTGTAGTCACAGTCATGGTGTCACTGGAGAGATACTAGAATTAGTATCGACCTAACTTTCCATTGCTTCCAAATCTCACTCAGTACATGATCATACATCTAGGAGAAGCGAAAGGCTTGTCTTCTCATCCACATCGTTGCAACCCACTTTTCCCCTTTAATCACTGAAATACCTGCATGCAAGGTGATTAGGAACAACAGAAAAATTAAGCATGGGGAAAGCCGTTTCTCCGCCTTCCTCCACATCATTCAAATACATCACTAGCGTACTAATTCGATTGTTGGCACTTGCTCGACTCGTTTCTGCGAAGAAATCATAATGAGGTCGATACTCTTGGCCAGGAGTATACAGCAAAACTTGCAAGCCATCACTATGCTCGATAGGAATATTCATAATTTGAGAGAGTCGCTTCTCGATTCTTGTAATCGTCTCACTCTCCTCACAGAACACCCCGCTACTCGTTCTAATTTGATTGACCGCATGATCTTCGCCTATTTTTGAACGTTGCAATTGTTGCCTAGAATGTTTAATTAGCTCATCGCATTCCTCATTACTAGTACAACAATCAGAGGTGCCTCATACTTGGCAAGAATTTGAATCTCTCGATCTTCTGTCTTGAACATCCGCAGGGTAAAGGAAATCGAAGCCAAATAGGTGTTGCGAGAAAATAATGGGCTATTGGTCAATCAGGCACTTAAAAAACAATTCGGCATAAATGCCAAATAATATGAATTACAAATGAACATTCTGACCATATTAACTTTGCTGTAAAACCTTAAGGAGGAATACTCAATGACTGACCAACAATCGAACCACCAAGACCAAAGTAAAAGGACACAAGCCCAAAATTCTCTGAATCATGCACTCCACACGCTGAATGAAGCAACACATAGTAATGTCAATCGAGAGCAAGACGTTCAGGAAGCAAAAGAAGAGCTTTACAAAGCCCAACTAGAACATATGCAGGCTAATGGTTCAGATAGTAAAGACACGATTTCCTAAACACTATACTCACTTCCTGGAGAGAGTGCTACAAAGTCCACCTAAGAAGCATCCAAAGCTCGAAGTCAAGCTCCCACGGTAAGAACTTATTAACCACAATTCGACTATTCGTCGTTTTGTGGTTTTCTTTTGACGCATTGGTGTAGGAAATTAAAAATGATTGGACGAGTACGATGAACGGCAATCTAATGGAGGATACGTAGCTGTAATGGAAGCACCAGAAGAAATATATTTGTAATAGTTGTTCGCGTCCGGGGTTGAACAATAGGAATACACGAACAAAAAAGAAGCCCTCCGACCTAGTGAACCGCCCCCCTTAAAATAAACATTAGAAAAAACTCCTGGGTTAATCTAAACTATTTTAGGAGGTGCAGAAGAAACTAAACAAGCTGACTCCGGTTGAGTACCATGGCCTGCTTGCTGCCTAGGGCTTTTTTTTATGTCTACAAAATTGGGGCTTGACCATGAAGCATCGAGGTTTTTTTGATATCCCCAAAACTTGGGATTATGGTAAGAGTAAAATCCATCACCTCCGCACGGTAAGTTTGTCGTCCTTTCATCGAGCTCATGGTCATTATAGTTAAAATAAGTCAGTAAACTAAAAATAAATGAAAACAAAAATGGAGTATAATGGTATATGCGAGGCAAATGCTTTAAAGGGAGGGTTCAAGATAATGTCTGAAGAATTGAATCATGAGATACTTGATGAGCTTAAGAAAATAAATCAGAAATTAGATGCAATGGATAAACAAAGAGGAATATCAGCCCCTCTTAAATTTATTGCAGTAATAATTGGGTTTATAATTATAGGACCTATGATTATGATAGCGATTGGGATTATTAGTAATTTTTTTAAGTGAGTTGCTTAGCCACTATAAATAGGGTCCTCCAGTAATTTTGTGTAAACTCTCTTACAAACTCTCCAATCGATCCTTATATCCCCATATAACAGCGAATAATCCAGTAATTGATGGGGTAATTTATAGTTACTTAAATTTAAGTGGCAATCCGTTAGTAGCGGCTACAACAAATATTTTAAGAGGGAGGGATATTTATCTCTAGGGAAGAAAACAATTCTGTGGTCGATAAGGTATCCAGCTTCATACAGAAAACCGTTGATGATACCGTTGAAGATACGATAGATCTTGCTGATCGTGCTCAAAAGGCGATGGGTAAGCATCGTAAAGATAAAAAAGAATAGCATCCGAAAATTTTGGAAAACGAAAAAAAGCCCTCGATCAATGGATTGAGGGCTTTGGTATTTTGATTATTGTGCCATCCTCTTCATATAGAAACATTTAACAGTTGCATACGTATACAGATTAGATATTAAAAAACATATACATTGAGGTGATATGATGAACAGGCATGTTTTCTATATAGTTATATCAGCCTTTACGTTAATTTTCCCTATATGCACCCTTTTGTATGGCTTATGGGATGCTAACCAGCCAAAAATCGGAGATGGAGTCTTCCCTGCTCCTTCTTTCCTACAGCTTATACCTATTTTCTGCGGCATATTTATAGGGATCACGAATTTGCCTATTGCAATCATTCGTTATCTGAAATATAAGAAAACAATAAATATTCATGACAAGAGCGCATAATGAAAAGAACGTAGTTATTGGTTAAAAATGGAGGTTGATGACCCATGCAGGAAGATAAACATCTCGATGAGAACAACTCAAATACCACGGTTGAACCATTCAATAGCGCCACAGACCATTATTCAAAGATAATGGGGGTTCCTAATACAAGAGCTGACCTCAAAACCATGCCCAAGCCAGTTAGATATTTTTATTATTTTGTCGTTGGATTTATTGTTATCGGTTTTACTATAATGCTTTACACAGCCATTTTTAAGTGAATGCTAGTTAAATTATCCGCTAAAGAAATTCACCGAGGAAACGTTCTTTTCTCGGGGCGAAGGCCGGGACACAATCTGCTCATTGGGTTTACACCAAATAATTGACAGACTCTACTTCTTAGCTAGAGAGCTGAAATCAATAAAAGGCATCGCACCGCCAGTAACCGTTGGCAGCTTCCCATCCCATTTCTCTAACGCTTTTTCTTGAATCTCTATCTGTTTCAAATTGATAAGGTCGGGAGTAATTTCCAACCTTTTAAGTCTCAAGGATTCTGCCTCTGCTCCCGCTTGCGAAATCTTTTGTTTGGCTTCAATTTCAATACGTTTAAGATCATTTTCGGCTTTTAACGCTTGCTGTTGAGCAACCTGCTTGGCCTCAATAGATTGGTTGAACGAATCAGAAAATTTAAAATTCACAATGTTGATGTCATTTATCACTAAGTCATATCTTGCCAATCTTTTCGATAATAAGTCACTAACTTCCCCTGCGACTAAATCACGTTTCGTAATTAAATCCTCTGCAGGATATTTCGCCGTAACTTCTTTAATAATCTCTTGAATGGCTGGGGAAATGATCACAGTATCAAAGGATCCTCCAATATTGTTCATCAAATTAAAGATCGCTGCTTTATTTACTGAATAGTTTACTGCAACATGAGTGGACACAGGCTGTAGATCTTTGGAAGATGCAGATGTGTCGGTTTCAACTTTTGTGATTTGTGTATTTATTTGAATAACCGTCTGAATAAAGGGCATTTTCATATGAATACCAGGCGATAGTATGTCATCATTCAATTTCCCAAAAGTTTTATACAAGCCTAAGTGACCGTATTCCACAGATGCAAAACTATTAAATACCAGAATAACTACCAAGAAAATCCCGGCTCCCCAAGCCACTATTTTATTTGCGTTGATAGGTTTATTACTGTTTTTCTTACTGGCATGTATGACTTCCATTTATCCCTAACCTCCACTTTGTATTCTCTGCTTCTTTTGTGTTATACGTAACATCGTTGGAATTGTTTCATAAATTTACCACACGGCTGTATTCCGAGCCTCTCGTAGAAAATGAAGAAAAACATTAGCCAAATAAAATAACACCAGCCATTGATTCGGAGGTGTTTGACAAAACAAACTTTTATTTTTACATAAAGAAAAAAATCAAAACAAATAACGCGTAAAAATGCCACTTTTTATATGCAATGCAGTGGGTCATATAGGTCATTAGGTAAAATCCGCCCATAAATAATAGCTTCATACCCCAAGAAAATAATAAAATAAACATCACAATAGCCATAATCAAGGATTGTATAATGTTCAACCAGGTCCTTTTGCGGGCGGCTTTCGTGTTTATTGAGGAATCCGTTGCATTCTCCTGCACCTCATGACAGCAAGAAGGCGCTGCAAAAGCAGACCCTACTTCCAAACGCTGTTGCAGCTAGATTCTTTCTATTCTTAGCTCCATAGGGAACCTGGCTTAGCATTCAGAACTATCATAAATCTATATTAACAACATCGGAATTATGTGGTATGATTTCTTAAGATTTACATAAACCAAGGGAGTGTGTCATATGCCGATTACGACATTTAAAGCTACAGCGCATTTACAAGAAGGCGTGGTTGTTAAAGTGCGTTCTAGAGATTTTGAATTTACAATCGATGAACCCAAAAGTTTAGGCGGAACCGATACTGGCATGAATCCTGTTGAAGCGGTGCTTGGTGCTCTGGGCGCATGCCAATCCATCGTGGCAAGGGTATACGCCAAAAAGTTTAATATTCAACTTGATGATTTCTGGGTGGAAGTTGAAGGAGATCTCGACTTGGATGGCTTCTTTAAAAAATCAGACGTTCGTCCCGGCTATTCTGATATTCGTTATAACTTTCATATCAAAACCGATGCCCCAAGAGAACAGGTTGAAGAATTTGTGCAATTTTTGGAACAAACCTGCCCGGTTGGAGATACCATTGCAAACCAAGTCAATCTCAAATTAAACGGCATTATCATTGAAAATTAATGGCTAATCAATAAGACCAGCACCCGACAAGGGTGCTTTTTATTGTGCAATGAGCCTCTTTCGTATGGTTAGAAGTTTCGCTAATGAAACCTGTTCCATCACTCCCTCATTTGATGAAGCAGCGTCTTGACGAACTCTCCCATTTTGATGCTGATTCTCGATTTCACGACATCGCGCATAACGGAAAACGGATACTCATAGCCGCGGCAAACATATTTATAGTGCAAGTCATCATCCGGGCGAATATCTTCGAACACTCTGATTTTTCTGGCCTTCAATTCATTTTTATTTTTCACCATTTCGGCATGGATGCGATTCATTAAAATTTGCGTGGCTGCGATGTAATATCTGCGCAGCATATTGGTGGACACTTCAAACTCTTTCCCATTCCGCTCTACCATTGTTAACATCATTGGGAGCAAAATGGAATTCAGTATCATCTCATGCTCATCCTCGGTCGGCTTTTGCACCTGCTTGATTTCCGGCTCCGGGTTTTGTCGCGCAATCAAGGCTTCCTTGTGCTGCGGCAGCATCATCCGGGAAGACTCCCAGCGTCCGTTACCTTCCAGTTTTTTACTCATTTGTAGTGCCCTCCGATTTTAAGAGCTCTGTGCCGTGCTTGACCCGCTGCTGCCGCTGACGAAGCCCTAACGATAGCCGCGCTGCCGAATCTGTCCTTGATGAAATCCGTAGCTTTCTCCAGTGCCCTCTGCCTTTCCTGATCCTCGAATAGGGTCATCTGGTATTCTTCATCTTTAACCAGGCCGCTTATAGTCACCCCGGCTCTGCGAACCGGCATGCCATCCCAAAAGCGATAAAACAGGCTGCGTGCTGCCTCATAAACTTTGTTCGTATTGTTGGTAGGGTCCGGTAATGTTGTTTGACGCGAAAATCCCGTTGGTGCATCAAACGGGCTGCACATACATCCGACCGTCACCGTCGAGCCCATATATTGCTTACGCCGCGCATCCCGGCATATTTCTTCCGTCAGCTCTAAGAGTATCGTGTCGATCTCTTCCTCCGTAACGTAATCCCGCGGCAAGGTCATCATATGTCCTACAGATTTGGGCGCTACACGATGAGTACTTGGCGTTACAAGGCTGCTATCAATGCCATTCGCCGTTTGCCATAGCAAATCTGCATGGATGTCAGCGTTTTTTCCGAATCGTGTTTTTAACAAGCTTTTCAGCTTCGGTAAAGGTGTTTGTGCCAGGTCCCCGATATTATGTATGCCCAGCCGAAAGAAATGCTTTTTCATTCGACTGCCTACACCGAACATTTTTTCAATGGGCAGCTTCCACAAATCACCCGACAGGTTTGCTTTGTCTATGCTGTAGATGCCTTCTGGATTTTTCTTGGCGTAATTGTCACAGGCCATCTTGGCAAGCATTTTGGTTGACGATATCCCCACCCTTGACCATACACCGGTTGCCAGCATGATTTTGGTCTGGATCTGTTTGGCGATTTCCGTTGGCGAACCGAACATCCCCACCGAGTTGGTAACGTCCAGGAACTGTTCGTCTATACTAAAAGGCTCCACAAGATTCGTAAAGGATTCAAATATTTCCGTAATTCGTAATGACACATCAATGTACATCTGCATTCGAGGCTTCACAATGATTAGCTCAGGGCACTTGCTCAGAGATTCGCCCAGGCGCTCTGCTGTAGTCACACCATACTCCTTGGCAATGGGACAGGCCGCCAAAATAATGCCAGACCTAAGGGCGGGGTCACCGGCAACTACAAGCGGCTTATCTCTATATTCGGGGTGAGCAGCTTTCTCGACGCTTGCATAGAAGCTCTGGCAGTCCACTAAAAATATGATACGCTCCTTCATACGGACCACCTCTTCTCTGGAGCGATTGCCAAAATATTTTCCTGTTTGAACACTCGAAGTCCTTTCTGAGTGAAACAGTAGGCACAGACATAGTTATTTTTGATCGAGCGCACCTCAATAAACCGCTGCGTAAAGGCGCCCTTCTTATTCATATACATAATCTCTACCCTCTGACCTATATAGCGCTGCATCTCCATATTCATACACCTCACCGAACGATTTTTAAAGTTCGTGGCTAACAAACACCCAATAGTCACGTGAACGTCTTGTTATTGGGTACACCAGCACGTGCAAGTTAACACAAGAATAGGAACACTTGTTCTATTTATTATATTCAATATACCGAACAAATATTCGTATTTCAACAGGTATTTTTTAGGATGTGCGTTGTTCTTGCCCTGATCACCCAAATCAAACGACAGTCGAGCTTGATCCATCAATAAGATCCGGATCGTTCGTGTTCGTACTGTTGTTCTGATTATTCGTTATAGATCCAAAACTGTCACCTGGTGAAAATGAGTTGGCACCCGCATAATTTTTGGAGGTGCTGGAAAGAATGATATAAGCTGCATCTCCAATTTGGACATTGGAACTTTGTTCCACGCTATTAATTTTGATATTTCCAACGACTGAAGGCATTGCTGATACCTCTCCCATCTTATAACCCATTTGTACATATTGTATGAGATAACCGCCTAAACGCTACTCACAGGTACGCAAATCATCCAGAACATTCCGCTCCTTCCACTAAGCTATGAATGTCTGTTTCATCGTTCGGGTAAGCTATAACTACTCTGATTTAAAGGAATGATCCATACGAACATTAATACGGATAGCTTCAAGGTTGCGTCGCTTAGCGATTATGATCGTGCCGTAAAAATCATCGAAGAAGCCGAATCGTCTATCGCGCAATTGGTCGGTAACGAAATTACTCTGATTGCTTACGAGAAAATCGAAGGTTTGAAAAGGAAGATTTGATTTAATGGGGAATGGGTAAGTAAAGTCAACGTCATAACTATCCAAGGAGGAAAAAGTGATGAATAAAAAAGCACTGGCTGTCATTGGATTGGGAGCTGCATATTTGCTAAGAAACAAACAAACCCGTCAAAATTTGATGAACCAGCTTAAATCTTTTGCTGTCAGAAATAAAGCTAAGTCGTAAAAAAAAGCCCCCTTCTGATTTCCATCAGAAAGGGGCTTTTTGGACTATGGTTGATATCAATGAACGACGTGATTCACAGCCGCCATATACTTCCTCATTCTGGATTGCAGCTCGAAATTGCTGACAATAACATGATTGAGGTCAATTCGATGATGATCCTGATATCGAAAAAAAAGCTGTCCTTTGATTTGCTGTATATCTGCATTCACTTTATCAATCGCCGATTGGAAAGCGGGATTGTAGATCTTCAAATGCTCAAGGCTTTCTGTGACCTCGGATAGAAGAAGGAATTCTTTCAGCAATTCTTCCTCGTTCATGGTCGAAAAAGGAATTTTCATAAGACCACTTCCTTAATAATCATTCTTAGTCTATTAGCTTCAGGGACTTAAGAACTATATCGGTAAAGTAATCTTCATAATGAAGTCCAAATTCCAAAACATGAACAAGACCCTACAGGATACTTAAGGTTATGTTTTAAGTGATTAACCTTTTTTCATAGCCGGAG
This sequence comes from Paenibacillus sp. 1_12, assembly GCF_900114475.1. Lineage (GTDB taxonomy): Bacteria > Bacillota > Bacilli > Paenibacillales > NBRC-103111 > Paenibacillus_S. The sequence continues at coordinate 365,723 of NZ_FOTE01000006.1, forward strand.
TTCCGGTCAGCAGACGGCCCAGCGGAAACCGACTGAGTAATTGGGCAACGAAGACCGATAACAGCGTACATAGAACAAATGCAACGATCGTCCGCAGTGATACATTCCAGCCAAGCAGGTATCGATCGGTTACAAACGTAGCTGCGGTTAACATCAATGCATGGGCCAAATAGGCGCCATATGAATAATGACCCAAATAGTTGAAAATCCGCTTGAATCGCTCGCTCGCGTGTTCCTGAAAAGCCAACGCCACTATATACATGGCAACCACCGAAATCATCAGAAATACCGCCATAAAGGGCTGCACCAGCAAGGTATCGTTATATTGAATGATGATCTTTCCGTTGACTGAAAAGTGACTGACAATTTTATAAAATAATGCACAAGCAACCAACACATAGAGGCTGATTCCTATTGTCTTCCATTGCAGTAAAAGCTGCTTCCATCGGTTCATATTCAATCCCGCAACCATACCCATAACAAAATAAATGAAAAAGTAAAGCGCATTACGGTCCGCATATTCAGAGAACAGGGGTGTGAGCACAGGAAGATTCCATTCTATTACAGCATCACTGATCGTACCCTGCAGCGCGGTAAGCCATATGTAACCGATTGTGAGTACAATAAGTAATGCTACAATCTGTCTTGTACTGCAAGCAGCCCGGATACGGAACACCCCTTGTTGAATCAACGGAAACAGTAAATACAGCTGAATAACCATAATGACATACCACAGATGATACGACGCAGTACCGGTTAGCCCATATTCATAAATCCGTTTGAGCTCCTGCCCGAGCGGGATCCCATCTTCACGAAAAGCGATCTCATATATCGCTGACCAGATGAGGTAAGGCAGTACAATATCCTTGCATCGTTTGCGGATAAAGCTGCTCGCGTGAACACGCTCCTGATAATTATAAAATAAGACAAGACCGGTTATAAAAATAAACACAGGAACGGCGAATTTCGCCGCTATTAACTCAATGGCCAGCATAGCGCCATCCGCAATGCCAGCCTCCGGCAAATACGCATAATGACCAATAGCATGCTGAAGCACGACCGCCAAAAAGGCAAAGCCGCGCAAAGTTTGTATTTCTGCAATTCTCGGCTGTTTGGCTTTCATAGCTCTCTCCTTTCTTATTGACGTCTAACGGGTTGTCTCGAAAAATTCGATCCATTCCCCGTCAGGGCCGTAAAAAAAGAAGTAGCGTGAACCATTCGGCAGCGTCGTAATCTCGGAATCAATCATTTTCAAATTAGTGTTGGTACGGATGCGCGTAAATTCTTCTTCAATGTCATCCACCGTGAACGCAATATGATGAACCTTGCCTTCTTGCGGCAGCTTGTCATTATATCCGGAGATGAGCTCAAGCTCCGTTTCAGCCGATTGTCCGAAGCCCAGAAATGCCAGTCGAATCACACCATTTGTATGCGTCAGGGTATCCTTTAAGGTAAGCCCGACAATGTTCTCATAAAAGGCTATGGAGCGTTCCAGGTCAGCTACCATAATACCCACATGCTCGATCTTTTTTGTTGCCATATCTGTTTATTACCCCTCTGCTATTCACTTCGAATTCCTTCAGTATAACGGTAAATTCCTTAATAATCCAAACATCAGGTGCCCAGTACCTTTTTGCCTCTTGGCTTCGTACCTTGTGCATCAGGCTCCAGTGTAATTCCCAACGTTTCAAATGTGCTTTCGGCAGGCGTCAAATCATAGGTCAGTACGCCGTCCCCCTTCTCATTCACACGGAAGGTTCCTCCATTGTAGCGTACACCCTCTTTAACAAACCACACCTGATATGCCCAGTCCCCGGTGTTTTTGTTCAAGCCGTTAACCTGCAGCACCAACTGTTTGGCATCTCCCTGCTGCTTGATGAAGCATTTACCTGTCGCCTCCGGCATACTCGGGTCAAAGGCCTTTAGTATAAACTGTTTGACGACTTGAGCAGGCTGAACCTCTGGCAATGAGGTGTTGGGCGAACCAGAAGACCTGCTATCTCCATAATCCTTTAATCCCCACCCTATCGACGCGCCTATAGCAATATATAAGACGGCCGCCGCCACAAAAGACCACCTTCCGGCCTTCCGACCTGTCTGAATCAGCTTTGGCGGCTCCTCTGCAGCCATTTGTGGCGCAGCGGATATCAAGGGTGCATCTGACCGTTCCATCCCCTCTTGCCGCTCATGCTCAAGGACGTTTTGCATAATGTTATCGAACATATGACCTTTAACGGAATCGGGAATCTCGATTTCTTCCATCTCGTAGGGTAAAGCTTGCCATACCTGCTGAAGGTTTCTCAGCTCTTCTGCGCACTGTGGGCACGCCGCCAGATGCAAGGCAAAAGCATTCGACGCTTCCGGAGACAGCTCCTTTAAAAAGAAGGGAAATACTTGATCGCAGTCATTTATTTTCTCGCTCATGGTAGCTTACCCCTCTCCTTCCGGCGACAAATGCTTTCGCAGTGTTTTTAGCGCTTGATGCAACCTGCTCTTTACAGTTCCTATCGGTTCTCCATTACGAGCTGCAATTTCACTTAATGTATAGCCTTCCCAATAAAAATGCCGAATTAATTGAACCTGATTGTCTGATAAGTAGGGATAGGCTGCTTCGATCTGCTGTTTTAGTAATCGTCTGGCAACCGTTTCCTGAAGCTCATCCCTGCCCGATAGGGCCGTGTGCTCGGTCTCGGGGATCTCATAATCAAAAGATACGAGAACCTCCTGCTTTCGCTGCTTTCTTAGCTGATCTATCGTAATGTTTCTCGTGACCGTAATGAGCCAATTAACGAACTGCCCTTTGGCTGGATCGTACCCTTTATTGGAGGTCCAAATTCTTGTAAATACCAATTGAACGATATCCTGAGCAAAGGAAGCGTCAGTGCCCGCTCCTGATTTTACGGCATATGAATAGACGAGCCGCACATAGCGATCATACAAAATACGCAGTGCGAAGCTTTGTTTCTCTTGTATCAGCTGCATTAATTGCTCATCCGGATATGGCTGCACGTAATCTGCGCTCCTCGGGTCAGCTTGTGACCCTCTTATTATAAGAAACGAATAAATAACGAAATAGGTTTACCCCTATCTTCTTATAATAAGAAAAATTTTGCAATAGCTAGTCAGCTCTACCAACGACAAAAAAGCCCGCAGGCTCAGGAGATTCTTCCCCGACTGCGGACTTCATGGATTCCGACTTATTTAACGATAATCGTTGCTTTCATAAAGTCTTTATGTGGGTCGCAATAGTAAGTATACTCGCCCGGCTCTGTCAGCGTGATGGATTCGGATTGACCTTTAGCCAGCAGCTTAGTTTCAAATACGGGAGTACCGTCCGCCTTCAGCTTGTCGGATACGGCATTATGCTCGAAAGCATGATTATTAGTAAATGTAATCGTAGAGCCCACTTCAACCGTCAGTACCGTTTCAGAGAATTTAAAATTATCCATGTTTATGGAATAATTTTTAGCCGCTGCTTGAGAAGCCGGGGCCGGAGTCGTCGCTGGCTGTGCTGGAGCTGGGGTCGGTTGTGCCGGAGCTGGCGCAGGCGCAGGCGCAGCTGAAGCAGGAACCTTAGGCGTAGCAGCAGGGTCAAGGACGTACCAAACCTTGCCCACATCCTGACCTGTCACATCACCGGCTTTCACATCTTTGATATAGTAATATAAAGGCCAGCCTTGGTAGGTTGTTTGCTTGGTCCCATCTTCACGGGTAATCGTTCCAAAATCAGCAGCTTTCAAATCGCCCATGTTTGGAAAATGCTCCGTATAGAAAATCGGCCAATTCACTTCACAGTTCCCTTTGCATACGCTTATGTTAGCTGTGTCTCTCGTATACAGATAGAGAGCCATTCCTTTGGAATCCGTCAGGAACGTACCCAACGTATCATTCTTCGCCGTTATGATACCGGAGTAGTTCATCACCATCCAGGAGCCGCCTACGCCTTGTCCTTTGGTCTCTCCTGCCTTTTCATCCTTGGCGTAATAATAGAGCGGCCAGCCTTTGTAAGTCGTTTGTTTTTTCCCATCCTCACGAACAATCGTTTTAAAATCGGCAGCATTCAGATCACCGGAGATTTGAATAGAATCTGCAGCAAAAAGCGGCCAGTTCGTAACGCATTGGTCCTTACAAGTGCTCACATTCGGTGTATCTTTCATAAACATATAGAGTGTTCTGCCGGCTTCGTCCGTCAAATAAGAACCAACTGCTGCATTAGCAGCTATTTTAATGGAAGCGGTTTGGGCGCCAGCCGCTTTTGCAGTGTCTACAACCTTTTTCTCTACCAATGTGTCCAGAAGCGTCTTACTGCCGCCCTTGACTTTACTCTTTAAAGCTTCGACAGTTGCTGTTGCGATATGTAGGTTGCGTAAAGAGCCTGCGTTAGCGACCTGAGACAAGCCCAATGTGCCTGCATAAGCAATGACGCCATCGTATTTAAAATCCGTATCCTGTTTATATCCGAGCGATTCCAGCAGAACCTTGTAATATTGCTGTGCCGTAATTTGTGCCATAGGCTCAAACTTACCATTGCCGGTACCCGTCCAACCCAGCTGAGGATTCGCTTTCAGATAGCCAAGGATGGCTTTGTTGCTGTCATTGACCTGAGCCGCATCCGAGAAGTTGTCCGCCCCTTTGAACGCCGCTGCTGTGGCCTCAAGACCCTGCAATCTCAAAAATAAAATCGCCGACTGTAATCTTGTCGTAGTCTTGGCCAAGTAACTAGCACTGACACCACTTCCATCCCCCTGCAGCACACCGAGATCTGCTACAATTTGTGCATCCGTTTTCACATTGCTCGACACTGGAGCCTCTGCCGCCCACGCCGGAAATGCACTGCCGAGCATAAAAGCTCCTGCAAGCAGCCATGCCGCTGCTTTACTGCGTTTCATCATACTCATCCCAACCTCCATTAAATATAATTTAGATGTACCTACACCTAATGAAGATAACGCAATGGGTTCCACATAGGTTTTATCAATTTTTGAATAATTTCATAAATAAACAAACATTTTTCACAGCAGTAAGAGCCCTATATAAACATTTATTTACAAGGCCTGCAAGGTGCAATCGTTGATAAAATGATGGCGATGAATTAAACTTCTAAATAGAATAAAATCCTTATTATACTGATGCCTGAAGTACGAGCCGAATCTTGCCTATTAATTGGAGGTGTGGAATGATGAATAGCCATGATGCCATCAAACATTTAGAACATAGTATCGTTAAAGAAGCAGATGGACTACCCGAGGAATTGTTTTTATTTGTCAGTCGTATTACTCCGCTCATTTGCGTCGATCTGCTGATTCAAAATGCTGCCAAAGACATTTTATTTACATGGAGAGATGATGAAATTTTCGGAAAAGGCTGGCATCTGCCTGGAGGAGTGATTCGTCATAACGAGCGGTTTAGCGATAGAATTATCAAGGTAGGTAAAATAGAGCTGGGAGCTATTGTAGAACATGATCAGGAACCGCGCACCTTTGTTCAGGACCTAGATGTTAACAAAATCAACAGAGGCCATTTTATTGCATTCTTGTATAACTGCCGCCTGCTATCGGATCCCGATGAATCCAGACGTTATTACGGCGGTATGCCCCGTGTTGGTGAATGGGCCTGGTTCAGCGGATCACCCGAACCTCTGCTGCCGACACATGAGGTTTATCGTTCTTATTTTGTATAGCTCTTGGATCATGATCGTCTCTAGCGATAAATCATTTTAGTTGGCAAAACGTTAGCAAGCCCGGCAATTCTCTCCATATACAGGAGTGAATGCCGGGCTTGTCTGTTGTCGTTATTTTGAAAAGCCTTATGTATTAAGGGATTTCGATATGGGCCTTGAGGGACTCGAACCCCCGACCAATCGGTTATGAGCCGACCGCTCTAACCAACTGAGCTAAAGGCCCAAAGTAATTTAAGTTGCGGGGGCAGGATTTGAACCTGCGGCCTTCGGGTTATGAGCCCGACGAGCTACCGGGCTGCTCCACCCCGCGATAGTTAATGAGGCGTTTGCTCTCTTAGCGACGTTTCCTATTCTACAATAATTCTAAAACAAAAGTCAAGAACTATTTTAAAATTGTTTACAAGAGATAGCGTACACCGAAGCGGCCTTTTTGCGATCGGAACACTTCCACCTCCTGCGGACATTCGTAACCATATATCCACCAATCCTCTTCCATTCGTTTGGCTAAGCAGCCCGCCTGGAATTTACTTTCGTACAGCTTGACCCAATATACCCAATTCACGATGATCACCCTATCTGAAATATTATAGCCTACTCGCTTGTAGCATAACCCAAATAGTTCATCCTTATCTCAGACAATGCTGCATGAGTTCAATTATAAGGCAAAAAGCCCTGATCCCCACTTGAACAGTGGTTATCAAGACTTTTTATTCGTAACAAAAGATAGGAAAAAGCTCTATAAGTTCTATATCTATTGCTTGTAAACACCCAACAGACGTTTCGATTCTCCTGCAGGTGTCGTAAATGATTCATACAAACGGATCGTTAACGGACGGTCCAATTGCTCCGTCGTTGCATTAAAGATAAGGTTGTTTTCCCCGTTAACCAGACGATTCGGCCCAATAAAGCTGCCTGATACAGTACCGATTAAACGGTCTGCGGAATCATATAGCTCAAAGAGCAGCTTGGAAAAGCTGGCATCAACCTGAATTTGCTCCTGCCTTGTCAAATCAAGATTAAAGCGTGTTTTATAGGAATAGCCGTTATTGCCTGTACGATTATATATCGGTGAAATCGTCCAGTAAGTAACTTTGGCATCGAACGGATATATGCTGAATTTCTCTTCCTTTTCTGCCGGCTGAATTTCCATACTATAAGCAGCGATGTTCGTTTTGTAAGGAGCCGCCTTCACCATATCGTTGATTTTCAATACCAGATCCTTACCGCTCTCGGACTGCGGCAAAGTGTATGAGTAGCTTACAACCAAGCCTGAGTTAGGTAGAATCCTTTGAGTAGATACCGTTTGGCGGTTGCCGCTGTAGGTATAGCCGTCAGTGCTAAGAAGCTCAGTTTGAAATACTGGAACTGCCATTGGAATATCACTTCTATTAAAAATCTTAAACTTCGAAGTTACATTCTTGGAGCCTTCATCGGTATTGTCATTAATATGAAACTCAACAACCGACACCTCAAGATTCGGATGAATCAGTTCACTTAAGGAATCGAAGGACATCGGATTGCCCAATTTGTAAGCAGGATAAGCAATTCTTGCAGACGTGCTTGGCAGCAATATATTAAGTCTTCCCACATTATACGTAACAACGTTTGGAACTCCGGTAGCGCTGGCTTGCGAAAATTTCTCCGGAGTCAATACGTTGATGCTAGAAAGAACGGTATCATTATTCGTGGAGATAGCAAAGTGGATATACTTTTGCTCTCTTGCTTCCAGAATAACTTCTCCTTGTTCAACCTTTTTCCCGTAATACGATTGCGCTTGGGAGCTGTCCGATGCAGCATTTCCGGAAGCCGTGCCCTCAGCGGCCGATGCAGTCATTGCAGCACCAGCAACATCTGCACTCTCGGTGGATCCAGCAGTGTCAGCGGCCGATGAAACAGGCACTTGTTGACCCGTAACAGCCGTTGTAGGTACAGCCGCGTCTTCAACCACCTTCTGACCCTCAAATACTTTGGATGACGTCTTGCCGTCAATAATAAATTCAGGAAGGGTCTCGCGTTGATCTGTCGGATTCCTTACAAGCAGCTGCAGCACTTGAATCGTGCCTTTGTCAGTTACTTCCTTATCTATGCTGACAGGGGTGTATTCAAGTGGTGAAGTCAACGAAGGAATTTTGAACGTTTCGCCCCATTTCTTCACTGAAGCAGGGTCCGTAATTTTCATATCGCTGCCCTTCCAGGATTGGCCGCTAATAGGGATAGCAAGAATTCGTGTTTCCGTTTTTGGATACACATAATAGTCCACATCTGTCCAATTGGCCTCCGAAAGTGTAACTGTATCTGTACGATCAATCACAGCCAAATAGCTCAATTCCGTCGTCGCCTTCGGTTGAATGGAGCGCGGATTAGAGGCACTTGATTGCAGTATATATTCAACACCTTCTATTGTTTTAACACGAAGCTCGTATTCCGGAACCCTTGTAATGGCAGTTCCGGTATTTTTCATGCGTACGACTACACCCACACGAGTTCCACCGTCCACACGTTCGTTCAGAACGGTTTTAATATCTACACTTAAGCTGTTCGTCAATTGATAGGTAACAGCAGTAGGTGTTCCTGATTTGGCTCCTGCCAATTCAGCGGCCATGGCCGAGTAGCTTGATGTCATAAGAGAGGATGTAATAAGGACGGATACTGCTGTTTTTTTCCAATTCATTTTCACTTTTATTTCCTCCAGTTAGCCAGATTATTTCGCTAGTTGTACTTTTTCCTTGTCTTTCAGTTGATTCTGACCGGAAACGATCAATTGTTCGCCTTCTTTAATACCTGAAATGACTTCCTGAACAGTTTCATTCAGACGCCCAAGCTGTACTTTACGTTTCTCAGCAGTATCTCCAACGAGAATAAATACTGAAGTATCTCCACCTTCACGAACTACACTTAGTGTCGGAACGGTAACTACAATTTCGTCCTTCTCTTCAGTCAAAAGGATCTGCACCTTGTTACCAGGCTTAAGCTTGGTATCGGCATTCGCGATTTCAAGCTCTAAAGGATACGATTTAGACTGTGAGCTCATCACATCGGCCAAATAGCTGACCTTACCTTTCAGTTTTTCAGTTTTACCTGGTACATAGAAGGTCAATTCTGTCTTACCGCGAATCAGCTGTGCAGAAGCTTCCGTTAATTCAGCTTTTATCTTGATTGGGTCCAGCTGCTGCACCTGGGCTGCTTTAAAGCCTGCGGACAAGCTCATTCCCACTTCTACGGGCAGTTCTGTAAGCACACCGCTCACCGGCGCCTTCAGCTCCAGATTGTTGAGTGTACGATCTGCCTCGCGAATACTCAGATTAGACGATTCTACCTGGGTTTCTAGCTGGGACAAGGAATTTGTTGTTTCGATTGTGTTTAGCTTGTTCTTTGCACTTTCCAAATCCAGCTTCAGGTTATTTAACTGCGTTTCTGATTGATCTAACTGAAATTTCGTGAGCAGACCCAGATCATAATCATTGCGGGCTTTGCTGAAATTTTTCTCGGCATCCTTGACGGCTTGCTCGGTTTTCGTAACTGCATTGTGCAAATCGACCTTCGAATTAACCAAATCCTCCTTGGCCTTTGTCAACTGCTGGCCCGCGCTTTTCACACCAAGCACACCTTTTTGCTTCTGCAGCTCAACATCCGTAGGATCAAGCTTTACAAGAAGCTCACCTTTTTGGACCATATCTCCGCGTTTTTTATAAATCTCCTGAACATCGCCGCCAACTTTCGTGACGATATCCATCTGAACGGAGGATACAACGTCCGCCACCTGCTCCAGAGGGGCCCCGATCGATTTTCTCTCTACCTTGGCTACCTTGACCGTTTTGATTGTGGATTCAGCGGCTGCCGGCTGCTGTGGAGACGCTGCAGGCTTCGTGCAGCCCGCCATGATCGCCGTGCTCAAGATAACGACTACTACTACTTTTGTGCTTTTTTTGACGGTATTGATCATTGTAAAGTTCATTGGCCAATTCTCCCTTTCAATATCTCTGTATGGTTAATGCGTTATCGATGCTGGTTTCACTTGTGCTTCATTGGCATTATGATCTTTCTTCTTGAACCAACGAGCCATTCTATCATTAAATCGAGCTAGCATGGCGTATATAATAGGAAAAATCAGCAAGGTAAGCAGCGTAGAAGTCGTCAAACCGCCGATAACTACAACCGCAAGGCCTTTGGAAATAATCGTTCCCTTGGATAGCCCTATTCCAAGCGGCATCAAAGCAAGTATCGTCGCGCCTGCTGTCATGATGATAGGTCTAAGTCGGGTCGTTCCTGCTTCTATTAAAGAATCACGAACGCTATGACCGCTCTCCCGCAGCTGCTGCACCCGGTCTACAAGTACAATGGCATTCGTAACCACGACACCGATGAGCATCAGGAAGCCGATTAAGGAAGTAATATTAACGGATTCATGAGTGACAAAGAGTCCGAGCAGCCCCCCAATAGCGGCAAGCGGCAAGGAAAACAGAATCGCAAGCGGCGCACTCGCATTACCGAATGCCAATACCATAACCAGGTATACGATGAAGATCGAAGCTGCCATAGCGATAAACATTTGCTGGAAGCTCGTTTGAATATCGTCGGTTACACCCTTGACCTCGGTTCTGACATCGCTTGGCAATTCAACAGTTTTGAGTGCTTCACTGATTTTGGCGCTGATTCCACCTTTGTCCGGGCTATCGATCTTGGCATTAACCTTCACGATTTGCTCTTCTTTCTCGCGGGTTATCGAGACCGGAGCATCAATTTGCTTGATTTTTGCAATTTCATTCAGATTTACCGTTACGCCTGTAGCGGTTTTGATTGGAAACCTTCCAATCTTTTCAACTGAATCTTTGAAAGATTTATCAAGCATAATCTTGGTTTTAAAGGTGGTATTATCAAATTTCAAATCTCCGATTTTTTCCTCGATCAGCCAACCGCGTACCGTATTCGTAATTTGTGCGGAGGATAATCCATAAAGACGGGCTTTGTTTTGATCAACGTTAATCTCAACCTCTGTTTTGGATTCACTAAGTGTATCTTTAATTTCCAATAACTCAGGGAATTCTCTCATTTTGGCTTTAACGCTTTCGGCTGCTGCCTTCAAGCTGTTCAGATCGTCCCCTTTAAGTGCGTAGGAGAAATCGGTATCGGATCCAGGAGGGCCTCCAGCGGACAATACAGAGCCATTGACTTCTGAGCCTTTAGGCAAGGTATATAGAATTTTGGCCTTAAATTCCTTTACAACGTCTTTGGCATTCGATGTTTGTGAAGCGGAAGCGAAAAACGATGACCGATACGCAATACGATCCGTTCCATTTCCGTTGTTATAGCCTATCAAGGATTCGAAATATTCAAAGGTCGGCTGGCCTTTGGCATCCTTGGAATCGCGGACCATCGCTTCGATTTCTTTGACCTTGGCATCCATCGTTTCAATCGTGGTTTCACGCGGCATTTTAATTGAAAATTGCATGAGCTTATCCGATTCGCTCTCCGGCATGAACGATGTAGAGAGGAACGGTACTGTCGAGACAATGGTCACAATAAATAAAATAAAAGCAACAAACAACGTTTTCCAGCTATTTCCGAGCGACCAAATTAAAGTTTTCTTGTACAATCTGGAGAATGCACCCAGAGAGTCCGCTTCATCATGGGTTTTAATTTTACCGTTCATGACCAATATCTTGGCTAGCATGGGGATAATCGTCAAAGCGACAATCAAAGAAGACATGAGCGCTACAGCCAGTGTAATGGCAAACGGACGGAATACTTCACCCAACACTCCGCTTACAAAGGCAATAGGACCAAAAACACCAACTGTGGTGATCGTAGACGATGTAATTGCAGAAGCTACCTGAGCTGTTGCCATTTTAATAACCGACTCATTGCGCTCCTGTGCTTTCTCCAACTCGCTGTATATATTCTCGATTACAACGATACTATCGTCAACGACCCGTCCTATGGCAATTGCCATGCCTCCGAGTGTCATAATATTGAGGGAAATACCGAGTGGACCCATGAACAAGAGGGTTACGATGATAGATAGCGGAATCGACACGAGTACGATGAGTGTCATTCGTACATTTCTTAAGAAAAGTAAAATCATTAATGAGGCCAAAACAGCGCCCAATGCACCTTCCTGCACCATCCCATTAATCGAATGCTTGATATCTACAGCACTATTATAAATCGTATGAAAAACAATGTTCGGATATTGGGTTTTCCAAACAGCCATCAATTTGTCAGCAGCAGCACCAAATTCAACCGCGTTTGCGTTTTTGGTTTTGAACAAATTGACACCGATAGCGGGCTGCCCGTTTAGACGGGACAGAAAGGTAGCTTCATTAATAGCTTCGATCTTGGCAAGCTCCTTAAGCAGCAGCGTGTTACCGGAAGGTGTTGTGATCTTCATGTTTTCCAAATTATAGACGCTGTTCAAGTCACTTCTCACACGAACCATTTGCGTATTCCCGTTGAAGTCTACAGAGCCTGCTGGACTCGTCTGCAACGCGGCCTTAATGCTGCTAGATACCTGTTCGGGCGACATGCCATAATTGCCTATCGCGTTGGCATCCATTTTCATTGTCAATACAGCTTCCTGATTTCCGATGGAATCTACGTGGTCAATCCCTTTGATGGATTCATAGCCAGGTAAAATAACATCCTTATACACTTTATCCAGATCTTGCTGGCTCATTCCGTTCGTTCCGTAAACAGATATGTAATAGACAGGCTGTGAGGCGAAACCGAGGGTTTGCACTTTGGGTTTTTCCGATGATTGAGGAAGCTTGACATTGGATATTAAGCTTTCTACATCTTTTTTGACGTCATCCGGCTTCTTATCCTGCTCCAACTCAATCACAATGGTCGAAAAGTTATCACTTGAGGTAGAAGTCAAATTTTTGATTCCATCCATACTGGATATCGCTTTTTCCAGAGGCTTGGTGATGTCATCCAGAACATCCTTGGGGGGAGCTGTATATTGGGTATTGATTAGTACAACCGGAAACGAAATATCCGGAAAGCTCTCTACCTTCAAGGTAGTCGCTGTATAAATACCGCCTCCCAATAGCAGCAGCGTAATAATGATGACAGCGGTAATATTTTTCATTGAAAATTGGGTCAATTTATTCATTTCTCTACTCCTCCATATACATTGGCTGACTTCTTAGACGTCACTGTTCCAGCTATCCCTTCATTTTTAAGCCCATATTTCATTAGTATAGCTCTGAGGCCTCATTATGTAAGGTGACAAATGTCATGAAATCAGTACGTTATCCATACCCCCTACCTATTCAAGATTCAAAAAAATCTGCTCACGCCGAACTTCCCATTCCTCCTCCAAGCCTTCCAAACGTGCCATCAGCATCTCATGAAGGGCTTGCATTTCCAAAAAACGTCGTTTTGAAGCATAGAGGGAGGATTGCTCCGATTCCTCTACTTCAGCCAAATTTGAAAATGAATTCAAAGTTGATTCAATCATTTTCTGAATATTGCCTATCTTCATAATCATGATTTGGATGGTTGTCATACTGAAGTCATCGCTTATGTAATAATAATCTTTACGGTTGCTGCTGGTTGGCAGCTTGTGACACATCATATGCTTTTCCAGAGTCCGCGCCTGTACACTGATTGCCGCTTTCGTAACACCCAGATTTTCCGCTATCTCCTGTAGGCTCATCGGGCTTGACGCAAACAGCAATTGGGCAAAAATCTTGCCCACCAAAGGACTAAACCCTTCTGACTCAAAGGAGAGCGACATATGATTGCTTATGTTTGTTTTTAATTCTTCAAAGGATAGTTGTGGCGATTTCATAGCAATCTCCTTAAACCGTCGTTGATATCATTAACAATGTTGTTAACGATAATAACACTAATTCCTTTTGAAAAAACTGTCAATAGATTTGAGAAAATTTAACAAATCATTCATAATTAAAAACCGAAAAACCGCCCATACCAGCCTGCTCTCATGCTGTTGGACGGTTCGGTTTTTTTACACTCTTTAACCCCAGTTAATCCGTTGTTGTAAACCAATCGATCTTCTTGCTAGCTAACAGCTTTTTTTGTCCCTGAAATGAATCGTAAATGCTGAGCTTGTACGTCTTTAAGGTATCCAGACGGAAAATCAGTTCGGAATCACGCTCTGTAATCCGAAATTTCTCTTTTTTGCCCAGTCTGATCTTATCATCATTCACTGACGGATCTAAGGAAACTGCGCCAGCACCAGTACTGGAATCCGAGCTTTTGCCATCAAAATCCTTAAAATCAAATTCTTTCGTAAAAGTCTTATTGCCCTTCTCATCCTCAAAGCCGAAAATAAGCTTGCGTCCCTCGGTGTTCGCTTCGATCCGCAGGTTTTTGGTCAGCTCATAATCAAAAGTGAGCCTGAGCTCATTACGGTCGAGCCACGTATTCACACCACCAATATGAAATGTGTACGGAAACAGATCGACTTTTTCGAAATCATCCTTCACAGCAAAGCTCTCAGTAGGCAGCCAAAATGCTGCGGCATTGACATAAGCGTCCGGTTTGGCATCCTTCTCCGTATATTTGTCCTCAGTTGTGGCCTCACCGATCATGACATGCATGTTCGTTGTCGGAAAACCTTTTGGCAATGTACTGGAAACAAATAACAGAGCGGAGCCCCCCGGACCTACTTTATTCTTGATCTCGGAGATAGCAGCAGGATAAACAGAGCCGTCTATCGTTTTAAATTGTGCAACAAGCTTGGAAACGTCTGTAGAACGCTTCTCCAGATTCGTTGCCTCAAGCTGAACGGTAAAGACGTCTGCCGTATCCCCTGTATAGGTAGTCACACTCATCACTTTATAGCTGGCGCTTCGGCCTACAATAGCTTTTTTGTACAATTCCCCAACATTGACGTAAGGCATATTGAGCAGTTCGGAGCTTTGAGCGAATTTTAACAGCTCCTCTTTCTCGGTTTCACTAGTTTTTTCCTCAAGTACGAGCTTAATCGTGGAAAACTCATACGTATAAGGCATTTTACCTATAAACTGAAAATTCGCTTCGCTCCCTTTGGGGAGCCCGATCATTTTGTCCGTCTTGATTAGCTTGGCATCTACTTTGACATTATCGTCCAGTAAATAATAGCCTACCAGATCCGGTATCGGCAGTGCCTCGACACCTTGATTAAGCAGCGTTAAATTTGCTGTCAAAATATCCTGATCTTCCCACGGCAGGCGTTGGAAGGAGTTCAGCTTGGAGGTGTACGTACCCGCCTTGTTCGTAAAATGATATTCCGTACCTGCATCTACGGTGTCGGGAGCAGACACATCAGGCAGTTGGAAGTACGCAATTGGCAGGTTAAGCTTTAAATCAGCCGCATTCTGAATAATAACGAGCTGCCAGCCTTCCGTGCTGACCGCAATTGGAACGGAGCCAGTTAATTCGATTTCTTTGTTAATCTGCGGATTAATCGACAAATCCTTTAAGCTTTTGGCATCCAATGGGTACATATAACCTTCCGCTGTACGCAGCAAAAACTGATAGGCGGGCACAACCGCCGTGCGATTTCCCGTATTTTCCATGTTGATCACAACGGTAGGCGAGTAATTTTTCTCATTTTTGGTCATAAGCACTTTTTTTATCGAGCCTTTAACCTCTGTGCCCGCCATGTTAATCGTATGGGATTGGTTCACTGGCGTGATCACCGAGTACCCGGCTGGAACCGCAACCTCCCCTAGCTTACGTTCAAAATTCGGCTGCGAGAAGTCCCATTTAATGACCTCAAATACAAGATCGCTAAGCTCGGTCGTTTCATTAACTGATGCGTAAAAGCTGATATCCTGTACCGATTGTGGTGTTATCCGGTTCTTATCCTTATCCTGCGGCAGCACCCTGACAGAGATTTGATTGCCTGATTGTGTCCGCATCCGTACCCAATAGTCGATAAAAAGTAGATCATTGCTCGTATTATTATGGACACTCAAAGTAAAGGAAACCGTCTTGCCGCTTTGCTCCGCTAGCATCGTCACATTCTTCAGCTCGAAGTAGCTGCCTCCCTGAATAGCTACCTTACCGAGCGCAGGGGCCGATCCGGTAGTCAGTACGGCGCTGCTGGACGGCGGTGTTGTGCCGCTATCTGCCGCAAAGGCAGGAATAGCAGAACTTAAGGCCACAACGGCTGACAACAGCAGGATAGCGGTTGATTGTTTAATTATGATCATGATGGGGTTACCCTCCTTAGAGTTTTCCATAGGAAAACTGTCTTCGTAAGCGATACTGTGTTTTCCGTAGGAAAACTGACCTCGTAAGCGATACTGTGTTTTTCTTAATGACTTTGCTTTAGAAAAAACCTTATCTCATCATTGGAACAGCGTTCATAGTGCCAATGGGTCCGTTAGGATTATCCTTCATTTGCTGCAGCATCGCGTCACCATCGGTTTGCCATTTTTTCAGAGCATCCCTGACTTGAACTTTGTCCTGTGCTACGTCTTCAAACAAACGGCGTCCGATATCCTGGACCTGGTAAATATTCGGTTTGTCACGATAAATCTTGCTATCAGGCTGTGGTGCAGGTGTCAAGGTTGTAAATGCTTCAATATGGAACTGCACACCGTCTTTTGGTTTTATGTATTTTTTGCGGGTAACGATATTATAAGAGCTGTTGGCTTTCAGGCGCGCCCAATCCTCGCTATTGATAAACTTGATAAATTTCCATGCATCGTCCACGTTCTGAGCTTTGGCATTAACTCCCATAATCCCGTTCATACTCATATATCCGCCCACATCAGGAGCCTCCGGGTGAACAGGTAAGGTAACAACATCCCAATCAATCGGTGTAAAGCTCTTGATATTTTGTGCACTTTTGTTCGCGTTCGTAATTTGACTCAATTGACCATAGTTAATGATCGACATCGCCACACGTCCGGATAAGAAATCGTCATACTGGAATGGATTAAAATCAGCCCCGCTTGGGTTCGACATTTTGGCTCTCATGGCTGCCTGATCCAACTGTTCAGGAAGCACTTTATCCTTCTTCAGCTGCAGCATCGTTTTCCAGATCTTTTCCCATTGATCGGTATCAACCGTCATTTTCTCGCCCTTCTCATCGTACATCCTAAGCTGAAGAGGAGCTGTGTACATCTGGATTGAATAGAACAGGTCACCCATGGATTGGGTCGAGAAGGAGAATCCGTATTTGCGGTTTTCACCCTCACCTTTACCCAACCGTTTTCCCAGCTCAAAAGCTTCCTCCCATGTCATTTTGTCTTTGGGATACGCCACTCCGGCTTCATCAAACATTTTTTTGTTATAAACGAGTGCAGACGAGTTAAAAGTTGGAGCTAGCGCATACAGCTTTCCGTCACCTGATTTTTTTAGACCTTCGATTACAGCGGGAACCATGTCAGAGGTATCGAACTTATCCTTGGTGATCATCGGATCGAGCTGGGTTAGTAAGTTGTTGTTAATTAAATCAGGGAGCTGATCATAACCGACCATAATAACGTCGGGTGGATTATCGCCCTGCATGACTTCTTTCAGCTTATCTAAAGGGTCTACTGGCTTTTTATTAGGGTCCGGCCGGCCATAACGATAGCTTTCATCTATAGTCGATACGATTTCCAGTTTTATGGTTGGATTCGCAAATTCAAAAATCTCCGTAAATTGCTGACGGAAATATTCATCCTCGCTTCCACCCATTGTCGTTGCAATTCGCAATACACGTTCTGTCTTGTCCGATGCCCCCGGCATTTTCGTGCAGGCCGCCAGCAGCGGAATGGTAAGTCCCGCACAAACGGAAAGCAGCATAGCTTGCTTAACCCATGGCTTCATTACTAAATCCCCCTTTGTTGTAATTGACTAAAATTGGTTAGTACTTTACTAACAGTTGGTTTAATGGATGCTGTTAGCTTGCTTTCAATCTGACAAGCCCTTAGGGGGACGTATAATGATCTTCTCCCCATCGAACTCCATCGATGCCTTGCTATCAATTTTCAATGCCTGTAAATATGTCTTAGGAATTTGCAGCCGTCCGGCACGATCCAGCACGACATATTCCTCATGCACATCCTGCATCGAATGTGAGCCTGTAGACACTTCAGCCCCAGTCTCATCCAAATTAGGATTGCGCTTGATGAACTCCGTGCTGGTCATTCCATCGCGAATCGCTACAACTCGATCCACCTTGCTTGCCAGCTCCATATCATGAGTTACAATCACTATCGTAACTCCCAGCTCGCGGTTCAGCTTTCGAAAAATATCCATGATCATATCCGAGGTTCGCGTATCAACCGAGCCGGTCGGTTCATCCGCCAGCAGCAGCGTCGGCTTGTTGGATAAAGAAATCGCT
The DNA here is from genome assembly GCF_900114475.1 of Paenibacillus sp. 1_12. Taxonomy (GTDB): domain Bacteria; phylum Bacillota; class Bacilli; order Paenibacillales; family NBRC-103111; genus Paenibacillus_S. The sequence continues at coordinate 383,692 of NZ_FOTE01000006.1, forward strand.
ATCGCCACCCGCTGCTGCTCGCCACCCGACAATTGCTGCAGCTTATTCCCCATTCGTTCTTTGAGGCCAACCCATTCCAGCAGCTGCTTCGCATAGGCTCTATCGTATTGACCACTCAGCATCATTGGCATTTCGACATTTTCCAACGCAGTCAGGTAAGGAACCAAATTACGAGCATTATTTTGCCAAATAAACCCAACGGTTTTACGTTTGTATTGAACAAGCTCCTCGTCGGTAATTTTCAGAAGATTCCACTCTCCAACCTGAACCTGCCCTGCGGATGGACGATCAAGACCTCCCAATATATTCAACAATGTCGACTTACCACTGCCGCTGTTACCGATAATCGCCATCATTTCGCCACTGGCTACGGAAATATTGAGACCTTTGAGAGCGACGACCTCGATCTCGTCGGTTTTGTATATTTTGACAAGCTCCTCACAGCTGATCATCGCTTATTTCTCCTCTCCCAGCTTCACAGCTTGATGAACACGCAGCCTACGAATATGCAGGAACAGCAGCGCTGCTCCAGTCAGCATCATGAACGCCACAACGACATATAACTGATCCGTATCACGCGCATTAAACACAACACGGAACGGCGGAACCTGCGTCTGCACATTTTCTGCCGTCTGCAAGAAAGGCAGGAACAAATAACTGGTCAGCTTGCCAATTCCGATACCGAGTGCAATAGACAATCCTGCTGTAAAGCCTTGTTCCAATAAAAGCATTCCCGTCAGCTGTCTTCGTGAAAGTCCCATCGCACGCAGCACACCAAACTGCACAACCCTGCTGGAAAGATTGAAAAACCAGTAAAGGATATAGCCGATTAATGAAACGAGCACGGAAACCAGAAATCCGAGGCTCAAAATACCAAATACGCCACCACGGGATGGATGCTTATTCTGGGTAATCAGTTCGTTGCGTACGTCCTTGACACTAGCGATTTCAATTTGTTTGGCTGTCAGTGCCTCGACAATAGGAGCGACCTTCGCCCCTTCCTTCATCTTTAACCACACCTCATAAGGAACGATGGGAGCCTGATCATAAATATATTCCAGATTAGCAATGAAAAAAGGTGTTTGGTCCGGATATTGACTCGGCCAATACGGAACCGTAGCAACAACCACAAACTCAACCTGCTGCTGCTGAATGGAAATGTTAATGATGTCCCCTTCCTTGATGTGATTCTTTTGGGCAAAGGAAGTGGGGATAATAACAGCCTGCTCATACGTGCCAAGCAGATTCAGGTAGGAGTTGGGATGCGCTTTGAACAAATCTTTGCGAAACCAGGCAACCTTAGCAAAATCCACATTGTCGATCCCCATCAGCATGCCCTGCCCTAAAGATTTCCCCGAAACCACGACATTACCTTTGGTCCGTAATACTCGTGCCGCATAGTCTATGCCTTCCGTTTGCTTGAATACAATAAATGGAGGCTCCACATATCGCAGCTTGGGAGGAGGCCCGTCCATACCACTGCCAGGTGCACCACCACCCTGCTGACCTGAACCATTATTACCACTGCCTGGAGAGCCGCCGCTTCCCTGCGAGCCGCCATTGCCACCTGCCCCATTTCCACTATCTCCGTTTTGACCAGCACTTTGATCCTGCGGAAGCTCATCGGAAACACCAGTCCACACGGCCTGCACGATTACATCCGTACCATATGCATACAGAATCCGATCGGTGGAGTTCAAATCGATGGTCCTTGCTGCCGATGAATTATACACACCGAGCCCTAAGGTCAGAATAAGCAGCAGCATCAGCGGATAATATGACCCGGCGGAACGCGACAGCTGGGTCAGTGTCAAGTAGATCGGCACCGGGAGGAATCGTTTACCTATCCAACTCCATAAACGGAGCAGCCATGGAAACACTCGCAGGAAAAACAACCCCAATGAAATAATCGATAAAGCCGGTACAAAAAACAGCAAGGGATGCACCTGTAATTGATCCGTAGTGAGCCCAGTTTGAGCAGTTAGCAGCTGCCGCTGATCGAATAAATAATAGCCGTAGCCTACAACCGCAATCAATCCTACATCCAGAAACCATTTTTGCCAAAATGGCGACCGGTCAGCGCGAGCCAGCTTTTGCTTATAGCCCACAATAGATGATCGTGCATACACGATTGCCGGTATGACGCTGGCCAAAATCGCTATGATTACAGCCGCACCTCCGTACAGCAAAGCCTCTGCCGAGACACCAACTGGCACCGATTGGCGATCAACAAAGGTGAGGAAGCCACTGGAGGAACCGATGCTCTTAGCCATGAACCAGCCGAGCATAGGACCCACAATTAGGGCGGTCACCCCAAGCAGAAACCCTTCGAGCAAATAAATACCTATAATTTGCCGGGTACTGCCTCCCCGACTTCGCAAAACAGCAATCACGCTGCGCTGCCGATCCAGAGATTGACGCGCATTCATAACAATGTAATAAAAAACCATCGCAATCATCGGAGCAGCCAAAGTAAACAGCAAAATTTGCAGCTGCAGACTCTGAGATCTGAATTCCTGTAGAATGGGAATGAACGATAAATCGACCCGTGTATTTTTCAACTTCTGATACAAGGTGATATCCAGACGCTCCAGTTTATTTTGTAGTGGAGACAATTGGCTTGTCTGAATCTCCCTTAAGTCAAATGCATAATACCAATTGGCCAAATTGAGCGGAATTTTTTGTTGTTGAAGTATGTAAGTTTGAAATGACTGCTCGCTCATAAAGAGGGTGTTAACCAACCCTTCCATGCCTTGAAACCAATACGGATCTCCGTCCTTGACCGCCTTGACCGTACCTACCACCTTGATTTTGAGAGGTGCGATACCCAAACCTCCGCTGATCGGGTAATTAAATACATCACCGACATGCATATCGTTACGGAACATCGCTTCTTCCAAAATAACTGCTTCAACGACACCATTTTGAATCTGATCCGCATACCATTTCCCCTGTACGAGCTCGATTTGCTCCTTCAAGCCGCTTTGTGCCATCAAGGTCATCTGACGTTTTTTGCTCGGATCGACGGTTTTAGGATCAGCAGGTGATAGCTGGGAGGATCGAATCGAATAGCTTCGGACATAAGCCTGATTAGGAAAGGCAATATCCTTGGGAAGCTCCGTTTGGATGAATTGATTCGCGTCGGCAAGTGCTTCCAGATCGGCTTTGTCGCTCCCCGTTGCCTGGTAACGGATCAGCAGCGAGCCTGCTGGCAGTCCATTGCTCTTCTCTTCTAGCGATTTGCTGACAACACGTTTCAGTGATCCATCTGCATACATCGGTATACTTGTTGTAAAAGCAACAGCCATAATTAAGCCAAGTAGCGAGCTTAAGGTTAGCCAGCGTGTGTTCCACATTTTACGGTATAAAAATCGAAGCATCGGTATCGACATTATCGACCTACAACTTTCTGCCCCGGCGAAAGTCCCTTAAGGATTTCAACATCCGTCGATGTTTGCTGGCCGATCTCTACATCCACTTCTTTTTTATTGCCTTGCTCGTCAACCAACTGTACGTAGTTTCGTCCTGAATAAGAGCGCAGCGTAGACAACGGAATCGTAACCGCCTTTTCCTTGCGCTGAATAATTACAGACACACTGAGCGGTGTGCCCCGATTCAGATTCTGTGGGAAGGAATCCAGCTGGACTACCAAATAGTTGTCAATCGTATCTGGTTGCTTAGGCTGTCCATTGTTTCCCTGACCTCCCATACCCATTCCGTTATTACCTGTATCTGTCTTCGGACTAGGAAGCTGAAGGACTTTTCCTTTGTGCTGGCCTGCGGCATTAATGTCTACGACAACCTCCATACCGATCGCGACCTTTTTTAAATCGTCGGCACTTAAGCTCCCGACAACGGTCAGCTGGGACAAATCAGCAATCGTTGCTACGGCATCATAGGCTTGCGCCGTATCACCCTTTTTCAGAAACACAGAAACAATCGTTCCGGCATAAGGTGCTGTCAGCTTGGCCTTGGCAATCGTACTTTCCAGCTTGTTCAATTCCTCACGTTTCAGCTCGAAATCGATTTTGGCCTGCTCTAGTGACTCCACCGTCATCTCATCCGCTTTGCGCAGAGTTTCGATCATTACAAGCTCATCCTTGCGGGTTTGCAACCGTTTCTGCTTCAGCTGGCTCTCCTGCTCAGTCACATCAAGCTCGGCAATAACCTGCCCTTGCTCTACTTTGTCGCCGCTTTTTACCAGAACACTTTTGATTCTGCGGCTTGCCTCATCGGTAAAATACAGGTCTTCCTCCTGTGTCGCCATCAGCTTGCCGGAGCCGCGCACCTTGGTTTCCAGTGTTTCGGTTTTAACGATGTACTCCGGCTTTTTGGATAACTTGGGAGCAGTTATGACCGGAAGCTTCTCCTCTTCATCCTCCTTCGGCAGCACGGAGCAGCCCGAAGCTAGCACTAGCACAGCCGCTAAACAAGCGATTGCGATAGGCCGGGTGGGTAAGCTACGTGCTGACAAATTTTCCATCCACCATTTCGAATACATGGTCGGCAACCTCCATAATTGTCGGATCGTGTGTCGTCATACATATTGTTACTTGCTCGGTCGTAATAATGTCGCGAAAGACCGCCATTACCTGAGCACCCATTTGGGAATCCAGCTCTGCTGTTGGCTCGTCAGCCAGCAGCAAGGATGGCTTATGGGCAATCGCTTTGGCAATCGCCACACGCTGCTGCTCGCCTCCCGATAACTCGAACGGACGGTGATGCATACGTTTGGAAAGGCCGACCAGTTCCAGGCAATGGGCAGCACGCTGCTTCCATTCCGAACGCGGAACCCCAGCCATACGCAGCGCCAGTTCGACATTTTCCCAGGCAGACAGCAAAGGCATCAAGGCATATGATTGGAAAATAAAACCTATCTCCTTGCGGCGAATTTGTGTGCGCTGATCATCACTACAGCGATGAAACGGATGGTTAAGAAACCGTATTTCCCCCGTATTCGGCTGATCCAGCCCTCCAATCAAATTCAGCAGCGTTGTTTTGCCTGAGCCGGAGCGGCCTTTGAGCATGACCAGCTGCAGCGGATACAGAGACATATTAATACCTTTGAGTACATGCAGCTGACCGCCTCCAACGGGAAACGAACGCTCCACTCCCGAGACGGTAAGAATCGGCTGGGAAGTGTCAAAACGATGTACAATATCAACGCCTTCCGCCCCTTGGGCAGCAATTCCATCATTCAGGATAGGTTCTAAATCGGTTTCTGTCTGGTGCCCATGCCCTTCAGAAACCTTGTTTGTTTGGTTTTTGGGACGAAGCCAGCCTATCATTTTGATCCTCCTAAAGGTGTTCTTACACGAATGGCTACTCGCAAGAAAAACAAACTTTGCAACCATCCAATAGCAATCTTTCATAAAAAGCTTGCTTCACCGTGATTCACCCAGTGTTCATCCACGAACCTGATTTTCCCTAATTTGTTAATAAGTCGAATTTTGACCTTCGATTTACAAAATAAACTCCCTTAATGATAGACGAGTCAAATCAGCAAAAGGTTACAGAATGACAATAAAATTTAACTGGAATGTTGAATCATATCGAATTTAGCTGAAACTTCGACAATAATACGAAAACGGCAGCACATCCTCATCGGAGGTGACTGCCGTTCATTTTAATATTCATAAATTAAATGCACGCAAACCTCAATGTACCCGAATGGTGAGATTCGGATAAGCAGCCTGTATTTCTCCTGCTCTTTTCTCCAAAATAGGAAGCTCAAAGTCAGCCGCAAACAGATCTGGATCTGTCTCAACAGTTACACTCGTACCTGTTTCTTCAGTGGCTCCTACAACCCTCATACCTGTTTGTGGAATACCGTGCTTATAATCCTGTCTGTACACATGGCCGTCTCTACGTATTTCCACTGCTAGTTGATACGATAACGCATTGACAACGGCAACACTTATTCCCTTTTCTCCCCCTGCTGCAAAATACGGTGCACTTAAGCCAGGACGCTGAATATCGGTCAACACGGCCTGTACATTCGGTTTATCGTGACCGCTAAGGCCGCTTACCGGAATACCACGACCATTGTCTGCTATAGTCACAGTCCGATGATCGTGCAGAAAAATATCGATCTGGCTGCAATACCCTGATTGATGCTCTAAAATGGAATTTTCAATTAAAGCCCAAACCAGTAAATGGGGGTCATATCTCGGTTTTTCGACACCTAAATATAAACCCGCCTGATCTCTGGCTTCCGCCATATCCATATAGGTCCCCGTATCCGCCAAATCAGCAGCAGCAGCGAGCAGCAGCAGGACCGGAAGCACCCGATGTGCCGGCAAACTGTATTCGCCCCCCCTCTCTTCCTGAATGAGCAAATCTGCTCCTATTAATGCTTTTGTATGATGATACAATTGACCAGTCGTCCCCATATGAAGCCGCTCTACTAAATCCGTGCCCGTAACGGGTCCTTGAAGGACAGACCTTAAAATATCCAGACGCTGCTTGTTCCCGAGTGCTGATACAATCTTCGCCAGCTTTTCGCCATCCTGGTTAAGCAGACTGCTGATCGGCTGCTCCTGGGCTTTCCATTTGTACTTGATTGCCGAATTACGATATTGCCCAGAATAATAAATGTGCCCAAAATCATCAATCCCCTCGCCGTCGGGATCTGCATGATCACTTGCAATCACACTTTTTCGGTGAGTTTCAATTCCATTTACCTGCACGAGTCTTTGTAATTCATTAAGCTGCTTTTTCAATTCATCCAGTTCCAAACCTAGATCACGAGTCAAAAAGAACACCTCCTATATTATTTAATTACGTTATTACGTAATTAAATAATAACATAACAAACTTGAAAAGTACATGGCTATTATCGAACTCGGAATCCAATTCAACAGCCTTTCAAACAAAACTCAAAGACCCTCACATCCAAGTGGATGTAAGGGTCTCTATACGAGATTGTAGCCATCAACGACTTGCTAGCGCCAAGACAGCTCTAGCTCTAACCCGCAATTATTTCTGACCGAAGCTTTCGAACGCTTATCAACTGTATGCAAACACAGAGAACTTCAATAGCTGTTTCCAGCTCTGATAACGAAGGAAATGTCGGAGCTATCCGAATATTCCGATCCTTTGGATCGTTCCCATACGGAAACGTTGCGCCCGCTTGAGTCAAGGTAACGCCCGCTTCCGCAGCTAAACTGACAACTGCTTGTGCACAGCCATCCAACGTATTCAGACTAATAAAATATCCTCCGTTAGGCTTTCTCCAAGCAGCCAGCTGCTTCCCGCCGAGTTCTTCATCAAGCTTGTTTAGAACCGCATCAAACTTAGGTTTAATAATAGCAGCATGCTGGTTCATATGTGCTGTGATTTGCTCCAGATCGGCAAAGAATCGAACGTGCCGCAGCTGGTTTATTTTATCAGGTCCGATGGTTTGAACCGATAACTGCTTCCGAATATAACCGACATTCGCTGCACTAGCTGCCATAACGGCAACTCCCGAGCCGGGGAAAGTAATTTTGGAGGTAGAAGCGAACACGAATACACGGTCCGCGTTTCCTGCCGCTTTACACGCTGCAAGCATATTTTTCAATGGATCAGGACGGTCTGTTAAATGATGAACAATATAAGCATCATCCCAAATAATCCTAAAATCAGATGCTTTCGTAGGCATCGCTGCCAATCTGTCTACAACTTTATCGGTATAAGTGATACCGTCTGGATTACTATACTTGGGTACGCACCAGATGCCTTTGATCGAATCATCTTCGCCAACCAGCCGCTCAATCGTATCCATATCAGGTCCGTTATCCAGCATATCAACCAGAATCATCTCGATATTAAACAGCTCGCATATGGCAAAATGCCGATCATACCCCGGACTTGGACAAAGAAATTTCACAACCGGCAGCTTCCCCCATGGGGTCTCACTGCCGTACACACCGTGAATCATCGCTCTCGCTATCGTATCGTGCATCATATTCAAGCTCGAATTGCCGCCGATGATGATTTCCTTCGTATCAACTTCAAGCAATTGCGAAAATAATGCCTTCGCTTCGAAAACCCCATCAATACCGCCATAATTACGTAAATCCGTACCGTCCACGGCTTTCAACAAATCGTCTGATTTCACGGTATCCAGCATTGGCATCGATAAATCTAATTGCTCTGGAGACGGCTTTCCTCTGGACATATCCAGCTTTAATTTACGCTCTTTGTAACTGTCGTATTGCTCCTGCAATTTCAATTCGATTTCAGCCAATTCGTTGGCGCTCAAATCACTAAATGCACGCATTCCGATGACTCCCTTATTACAGACCTCCACTGCTGCCGCGGTTACGGTCCGATTATTGGTATTGTGCTTCTCACAATGTGGCGATTATCAATTACATGTATGCCTGCCACTCTTACCGACTGGAACGGAATTTTTGCGAATGCTCCTTGGCCTGCTCTACCGTTGTAATGCGGTTGCGACTCCATTCCAGCAAGATCCGATCAATGTAGCGAAAATGCACCTTGCCCGCGAACACCGCTTCCTTCAATCCTGCGAGTATCAGCGGTTCCATATATTTATCTTTATCCAACCATCCTGTGATGGATTCGAGCTCCATCGGAGTCAATGGGCGGGCAAACTCTTTTTCAAAAATTGAAAAAATATCCTTGCGAGTTTCCGGCTCTGCAGGCTCCAGTGCTTTCTTACGCTGCAGTTCCTCCTCATACCAGAATCCAGCCAACCGTTCCAGCAGCGGGTCCAAATTGTATTTTTCACCCTGTATGCCACTTATAGGATCAATCGCCTCATCAATAGTCAGATGACCCGCTTTCAAAAGCTTTTGCAGCGAAACAATGACCTTATCCGGAGTTACGGACATACGTCCCTGCAGCTCCTCAAGCGTCGGAAACTCCTTACGCTCTTTTTCCATAAAAGCCAATACATGGATCATCAGCATCGCATCGACTTCCGTCAGCTTCAACTGATGATAATGCTTGACCAGCAGGTAAGGGACAGCAATGTGTCCCGCCTTCCAGCCCGCTGCAAAAGCACTCAGCAGCTCCTGCCGCTCATGATCGTTCTCAATTCGTTTCATCCGATCCACCTCTTCATGCCCAACAATTAAGGATACAACCGGTACAGCAGCCTTGGAAAAGCAATCGTCTCCCGTACATGATCCAATCCGCAAATCCAGGCGACCGTCCGCTCCAAGCCAAGACCAAAGCCGGAATGCGGCACTGTGCCATACTTACGTAAATCGAGATACCATTGGTAGGCTTCCTTGGAAAGCTCATGCTCCGTAAAGCGTTGCTCCATCAATTCCGGATCGTCAATCCGCTGGCTGCCTCCAATAATTTCCCCATAACCCTCTGGTGCGATCATATCGGCACACAGTACGACTTCCGCCCGATTCGGGTCCGGCTTCATATAAAATGCTTTGATTTCTGTCGGATAGTTCGTAATAAATACGGGCTTGTCATAGCTTGCTGCTATCGCCGTTTCATGCGGCGCCCCAAAATCCTCACCCCATGCAAATTCATGGCCATTTGCCTTCAGAAACTCAACCGCATCATCATACGATATTCTTGGGAATGGCGCTGTGATGCTCTCCAGCTTGGTCACATCGCGCTCCAGAACCTCCAGCTCCTTGCGGCAGTTGTCCAATACGGATTTAACGATGTACGAGACGAACTGCTCTTGTATCACCAGACTTTCCTCATGAGTCACGAATGCCATCTCCGGCTCAATCATCCAGAATTCGATCAGATGACGGCGTGTTTTGGACTTTTCTGCCCGAAAGGTAGGTCCGAACGAATATACACGTCCCAGCGCCATCGCCGCCGCTTCCATGTACAATTGACCGCTTTGAGTTAAATAGGCATCCTCGTCAAAATACTTTGTTGCAAACAAATTTGTTGTACCCTCGCACGACGAAGGGGTTAAAATAGGCGGATCGACCAATTGAAAGCCACGATCATCAAAAAACTGCTGCACAGCACGAATGATCTGTGCCCGAACCACAAGAATCGCCCGTTGACGCGGCGCACGAATCCATAAGTGACGATGGTCCATTAAGTAATCGACACCATGCTCCTTGGGTGTAATCGGATATTCTTCGGTAATTTGGATAATTTCAATACCCGTCACATTCAGCTCGTATCCACCCTTGCTGCGTGTATCCTCACGTACTGTACCTGTCACATACAGCGAGCTTTCCTGCGTCAGCTTGCCAGCTGCCTCCCAAACCTCTGTAGGCACCTCGCTTTTCACGACTACACCCTGAATGTAGCCTGAACCGTCCCTAAGCTGCAAAAACTGGATTTTGCCGCTGGAGCGTTTATTGTGCAGCCAGCAGCCCATCGTAATCGTTTCATTCGCGTGTTTCTCAACCTCTCGAATCATTGTTAAATGTTGACTCATCGCAGCTTTCCATCCTTCCTTCATCTAATTTGCATGGCTATTTACGTAGGCAGGCACTTATAACCTCTACAACCATTATATCCATTATCTTGGCTATTGTACTTTCTGCCGGTCCACTATTAATCGATATGTATCACGAGCGATGACTAATTCCTCATTTGTAGGAATAATCAGCACCTTTACTCGAGAAACCGCAGTTGAGATCGCCCTGTCTACATGTGCGCGCTGTCGATTCGCTTCCTCATCGAGCTCAAGCCCCAGGAACGTCAAATTCCGACATACCGCCTCACGAAGAACAGATGAATTCTCACCTACTCCCGCCGTAAATACAAGGACATCCAGACCATTCATGGCCGCGGCATAAGCGCCAATATATTTACGCAAACGATACTCATACATATCAAAGGCCAAAGTCGCACTTGGATCACCTGCAGCCATCGCTTGCTGGATTTCCCGCATATCGCTGCTAATGCCCGAAATCGCCATTAAACCGCTATGCTTATTCAGCATGGAATTGACCTCATTCATGGTCAATTCCTCTTTGCCCATGACATATGGAACAATAGCAGGATCAATGTCTCCACTACGCGTACCCATCATGAGTCCTTCGAGTGGCGTCATCCCCATACTTGTGTCGATGGATTGTCCGTTTAGTATAGCAGCGCAGCTGGCTCCATTGCCGATATGGCAGGTCACCATTTTCAGCTCGGCAAGCGGTTTTCCTATAAAGCTGGCCGCACGTTCACTTACGTATGCGTGTGACGTTCCATGAAAGCCATAGCGCCGCACCTGATGCTTTCTATATAAAACAAATGGAACCGGATAAAGATAGGACTTCGCAGGCATGGTCTGATGAAAGGCCGTATCGAATACGACAACCTGAGGTACATCGGGCATATTCAATTCCACAGCATGAATTCCCATCATATGCGCAGGATTGTGCAGAGGAGCGAGATCAAACAACCGCTTAATCTCCCGTTTGACCTCCTCATTCACAATCACAGAGCTCGAGAACGATTCTCCTCCATGCACCACGCGATGCCCAACTGCATCAATATCGGACACAGAAGCAAGTACCCCATGCTCCTTGTGTACAAGAATATCCAATACCTTGCGAATCGCCGTAGTATGATCCAAGATTTCGGCTACCTGGCGAATTTCTGCCTTACCTTCAGGCTCATAACTTAGAATCGCCGAATCCATGCCGATCCGTTCGACCCTTCCGCTAGCCAAAACCGTTTCATTATCCATATTGTACATGAGAAACTTCAATGATGAGCTTCCCGCATTAATAACTAAAATATTCATAGACGATCACCATCCCTGTCATACCGGAAAAAACCTTGTCCTGTTTTGGTTCCCAGCTCCCCCGCCCGGACCATTTGCTTCAATAGTACAGCCGGTCTGTATTTGACATCTCCGAACTCGCGGAACATTCGCTCCATAGCCACCAGTACCGAATCCAATCCAAAACGGTCTGCCAGCTCCAACGGACCATAATGGAAGTCGTACCCCAAGCGCATTGCCATATCAATATCCTCAGCACTAGCGACTCTCTCTGACAACGTATGCATCGCTTCATTAATAAGCACGCAGATTAATCTCGTTGTCACGAAACCTGGAGATTCATAGACTTGCACTCCGTGTTTTTGTATCGTTGTCTCAACGAACCGCTTCGTTTGCGAGAATGTCTCTTCTGAGGTTTTTAATCCTCTAATAATTTCCACCAGGTGGATTCGAGATACCGGATACAAATAATGCATGCCTATCACCCGTTCCGGGTGCGCTGTGGATGCCGCAATTTCAGTCAAACTGAGCGTCGAGGTGTTGCTGGCCAAAATAACAGGCGCTGGGCACAGCATATCCAATTGCTCAAATAGCAGTTTCTTTTGTTCTAAATCCTCGCTGATCGACTCAATAACCATATCGCAGTCCGTTAGGAGGCTCATATCCGTACTTTTATGAATGCGGGATAAAATCAGCTTTTTCTCAGCAGCCGTAATCGCCCATTTTTCCATTTGCTTATCCAAACTATTTTCAATATGCTCCCAGGCTTGCTCCAGCTTCTGTGTCGTTCTGTCAATTAAAATCACATCGAGGCCCTGGGCCGCCAGCATCTCCGAAATCCCCTGTCCCATCGTGCCTCCGCCGACAACTCCGACCTTGCTCCATTGCATACAACAGTCCTCCCCAGACGCTTGATCTCTGTTTCTATATGAACGCCTATCAGAGTCATTATACACAACATAGGGTCGAAAAAAAAATAAGAAAATCAGCAAGCAAATAAAAAGCCCGTAGCTGCCACAGCAGCACGAGCTTTCCATGAATCTTCTATATATTCTAGTAAAATTTTATACGCCTTGAATAGCAACGATAGTTTTGGTATCCTGCGATTCAAAAGCAGCGAGAATAACATTTAATGATTTCAAACCTTCTTCTCCGGAAATACGTGGAGGTGTCGAAGTGACCAAACTTTCAACGAACTCATCAATAACTCCGCTCGTTACTTGCTTCTCGTTAGTCGCCATAGCTCCAACTCTATGCTTTTCTACAGAACCATCCTTCATCAGTACAATGACCTGATCTTCAGGGTCCGTACCGATTTGCAAGCAGCCGTTCTCGCACCATAAAACTGTGCTGTTATCTTGACCTTTGTAGTAGGTCCAGCTTGCGACTAGTGTTCCAATCGTGCCGCTCTTCATCCGCAGCAAACAAGTGGAGTTATCATCGCACTCTGTGCCTTCTTTATGCAGCGTACCCACAAAAGCAGCCACTTCAACAACTTCATCCTCCAGCAGCCAACGAATCAGGTCGGACTTATGTACACCCAGGTCGCCCATAGCACCCATAATTGCTTCTTCTTTACGGAAAAACCAGCTGTTACGACCATCAATACTCCAGCCCTCTGGACCTGGATGTCCGAAGGATGTGCGGAATGTTAATACTTTACCCATTTTGCCCGATTCCAAAATTTCTTTGGCTTTTACATGGGGAGGCATCAAGCGCTGGTTGTGACCCACCATCAGGTATACATTGTTTGCCTTGGCCGCTTCGATCATAGCCAGCGCATCGGCTTCGTTCGTTGCCATTGGCTTCTCAACCAGTACATGTGCACCGGCATTAGCAGCAGCAATGGAAGCAGGAGCATGCAATACATTCGGCAAACAAACACTGACTGCATCCGGCTTCTCGGCACTCAGCATTTCTTCATAGTTGGTATAAGCTTTAGCGCCATACAAGTCCGCATAATGCTGGGCACGTTGATTCACAACATCACAAAAAGCAATCAGTTCCACATTAGGATTGTCCGCATATTCGGGAATATGTCTTTTTTCAGCAATAGAACCACAACCAATAACCGCTACTCTAATTTTACTCACTTATCTCAGCTCTCCCATTCAATTATGATGGCATGGACTACATTTTCATGCATGATTTACTCTTAAAATGCAGACAGATAATGTTCTTTTACCCATCCCAGACTGGTCTCTACACTTTCAATCGGTGGATTCGCGCAGCGGTCCTGCTCCACAATCAGCCATTCCACGCCGGCATCGGAGGCCGCTTGAATCACATTTTTCAGATCAACCTCGCCTTTACCCAGCTCGACGGTGTCCATTTGATCCGCATCGCTTGTTTTGAAATCCTTTAAATGCAGCAATGGCAGTCTGCCTGTATAGCGTTTTACGTACTCAAGCGGGTCTTGACCTGCGTATTGCACCCAACACACGTCCATTTCCACAAGAACATTTTCAAGTGTTGTCGAAGTATACATGGAATCAAATACGAACTCGTCACCGATTTTCATTTCGAATTCAAATGCATGGTTATGATAAGCAAACTTAAGTCCCGCTTCACGTACAATTTGACCCGCATGCTCGAAAAATTCAAACAGCGTTTGCCAAGCCTGTGGACTTTGACGGTCCTCTACAGCAATATGTGGAATGATATAATATTCAGCGCCAATCGTTTTTAGGTAAGCGATTTCTTTTTGAATATGGGTTCGTGTATTAACGAGACTCACATGAGCACCAATGGCTTTAAGATTCAATTCTTGCAATAGATCTCTTAATTCCTCAGCCTCCATACCCCCATATCCTGCAAACTCAACACCTTCATATCCAAGCTCTGCCACACGACGCAAGATTCCTCGAAAATCCTCAGCCATAGCATCACGAAGTGTATACAGCTGTAAGCCAATACCCATTCTTCTCATATCGGTCAAGTCTCCTTCAAAAGTATTTGTATTTGATTCCATTGTAATCAATAATGCCCTATAATAGCTATGAACGATGTGGTTATCACATGAACAATCTGGCTACAAAATCAAACGAGGTGTTATCGTGCACTCCCATATATTAACCTGCGGCTATTCGTATCATTCACAAAAATTCACGAACAGCTATAAAGAAGGCGTGACCACCTATTTATTCCGACTGCAAACCGAAGGCTGCTGCTATGCGCAAGTGAACGGCAATATGACACTGATCGAAACGGGCGACCTCCTGTTATTCAAGCCGGGTGACGCTTATGATCTGCGGATCGATGAGCATATAAACAAGCTGCAGCAATCCGTAGTATCAAGCGGAGACTACTATATTATGTGCAAGGGCGACTGGATTAACGAATGGTGGGGCAAGTCTTCGAAACCTCAAAAGATACGGATCGCTGTTAATGAACGTATACTTACGATCTGGCGGCAAATTATTTTGGAAAAACGGCGGTATGAAGAAGACAACAAGGAGCTGTCCGATTATTTACTGCGCGCGCTTTGTCTTTACATAGATCGTGCGATTTCCGAGAACCATTCGCGCCATGGCAGCTCATTTCTAGCGACAAGAATGAAAAGCTTTATAGAGGAGCACGCCATTTTGCCCTTAAAGATCGAGGATGTGGCCAATCATGTCGGCATCAGCGTTTCCCGAGCGGTCCATCTGTTCAAGGAATGCTTCAACAAAACGATCATTCAGTATACGCAGGAAATCCGCCTGTCCACCTCGGTCGAACGCATGGCCTACAGCTATTTAACCTTGGAGCAGATTGCGGAAACGTCCGGTTTTGGCAGCTATTCATATTTCCACCGTGTATTTCGCGATAAATATGGCGTGTCTCCCAAGACGTTCCGGATGAACAGTCTGACGGGACAGCTGGAGAAAAAGGAATTAGAGTCGCTGCATCTCTGAGAGCGATACTCAGAACACAGAAAGCCAAGCTCAAGCACCGTGGAAAATAAGGATTGAAACAGCTGCTTCCTACTCAGGAGGCAGCTGTTTTAATCCTTGCAAAATGGAATCCATTCCTCTATTATGGATATTAAAGATCTATATTGGTTTTATTTATTATTCTATTCAATGGGTACTGGAATACGTTTCATTTGCTAAAAAAGATGTTTTTGCAAGATGAGCTGATCTGCTTCATTTTAATTAAGCACATTACAGATTCGGGAGGATGGTCATCATGGAATCTCTATTTGATGTAGGTATTATCGGCGGTGGACCGGCAGGTCTGAATGCAGCCCTTATGCTGGGAAGAGCAAGAAAGACTGTCGTGGTCATAGATGAAGAACGTCCAAGAAATCGGGTCACTCATGAATCCCATGGTTTTCTTACCCGAGACGGCATCACGCCAAGCGAGTTTCGGAGAATTGCAAGGGAACAAGTTGTCGCTTATCCCTCCGTTCGTTTTGTTGCAGACCGTGCTATAACGATCGTGGGTTTAGATGGGAATTTTCAAATAACTACCGCACAAGGGATCACCTTCCGTGTCAAAAAGCTGCTTTTTGCAACTGGGATGAAGGATGCTCCTCTCGGCATTGAGGGATTGACCGATGTATATGGAAAGAGCGCCTTCGTATGCCCCTATTGTGACGGCTGGGAATTGAGAGATCAGCCTCTCGTTCTGATTGCCAGCGGCGCCAAAGCCTTCCACATGGCCAAAACATTGCCTGGATGGTCTCGCCACTATACAATCTGCACGAATGGACCCGATGGTTGGACCGACGAGCAGCGTAACGAGCTGCAACAGCATAACGTTCCTGTTTTCGATCATCCGATCCTGCGCATTGACTCCCAGGAAGGTCAAGTACAGCAAGTCGTCCTACATGACGGCACAGCCATTCCGTGCACAGGAATTTTTTTCGCGCCGAAGCTTGTTCCAGGTTCGGACTTACCAGGAGCAATTGGCTGCCAAATCACAGAAACAGGAGTTGTCATTGTCGATAGCTTCGGTAAAACCAATATATCAGGAGTTTACAGTGCCGGAGATTCAGCATCGGAATTATATCAACTGATTGCAGCTGCATCGGCGGGATCAATGGCTGCAATGGCGATCAATGGCGAGCTGCTTACAGAGGCTTGGAACAACGGTATTTAAGCCTTTTATCCACCATGCACATATTCCAATAAATGCTCTGCATCCTATGGGATAAGGGAGTGTCTGAGCTTGGCTTCCCTAATATCCTACAGACAGTCTCAGACTTAAAAATTTTCGATGGCGCCGATTTTGTGTAATAATAGAAACTGGCATTATTTGCTTGCCTAGATCGATGTGGACAAAATCGGTTTTCTTGTCGAAAACTTTATTGAGGTGCAGATATGATTACAATCGGCTTAACCGGATTCGGTGACCATGAAGAATTATATGGCAAGCTTACTCAAGCGAAACGGCTGCCTACTTATAGCGAGCATTTCCCCATCGTTGAGCTGGATAGCCCCTTTTATGCCGTACAGCCAGTAAAAAACTATGTAAAATGGGTTCATGACACCCCGAAGGATTTTGGATTCATCGTAAAGGCCTATCAGGGAATGACCGGGCACCTGAGGGGAAAGAAAAACTTTTTCGAAACAACGGATGCCATGTACGAAGCGTTTCATGTATCCATCCAGCCGGTCATTGATGCCGGGAAACTGACGATGGTTCTGTTTCAATATCCGCCTTGGTTCGAGTGCAGCCGTGAAAATGTTGCTGTACTTCGTGATACGCGAAAACGGATGGGCAGTGTGCCTTGTGCGCTCGAATTTCGAAACCAGAGCTGGTACGCTCCCGAATTTCGCGAGCGGACGCTCGATTTCATGAGCAAAGAGAACTGGATTCATACTGTAGTTGATGAACCGCAAGCAGGAACGGGCTCCATACCGATCGTAGCGGTAGCGACTTCCTCCGAGATCACCTATGTGCGCATGCATGGCCGCAATGTGCAAGGCTGGCACCAGAGCAACCACCCTGATTGGCGCCTTCTCCGTTATTTGTACCGCTACAATACGCAAGAATTGACGGAATGGCGTGACAGGCTGCTTGAATTGGAAAAGTCCTGCAAACACATTTACGTCGTCTTCAATAACAACTCCGGCGGTGACGCAACGGATAATGCCAAGGAACTTATGCAGATGCTCGGTCTCAAAACTCAGGCTTTGCCACCCAAGCAGGCCGATTTATTTGAGGATATTTTATAAAAATTGAGGAAAAATATGAGCTTATTAATCCATTTAATCGGGTATAAGGGGGAGCATTGGACTCGTTAAGGATGATATCCTGCGGATTCACGAGCTTGCATGAGAAAATCAAACTGAAGGAGTTCAATGCTCATTCATTTAAATTGTGACATATATTCAAATGCGGTTGTTCCATAAACACTTTTAAAATGTTTATTTAAATGGGTTAAATCAACAAAACCGCATGCAGCAACTGCTGAATAAATATCTCTACTTTTTTCGATTAACTGCTTTGCACGTTCGATTTTGCAGTTAAGAAAGTATTGATAGGGTGAAATTCCAGTATGTGACTTGAATAATCGGATAAATTGAAACTTAGATAAGTGAAGCTCGTTGCTGATCTCGTCGAGCTTAGGCACCTTTTCCAGATTGGTATGCAGCATGTCCTTTGCTTTGCAAATTAACGCGTTATCCTTCTTATCGTCTGTCGAAAACTTCGTTTGAATGAGGCTATCTGTGAGGGACAGAAGCAACTCACTGCATAATGCCTCGTCTTTTTCGCTCAATATTGCATGGGAAAGACTTAATATTCGTTGTTCAATTCGATCATTATAAATAATCGGGTTTGAAAATCGTACGGTATCTTTTTTTTCAATAATTTCCAAAAGCAATTGTGGCTCAATATAGAGCATGACATAATCCAGTCCGGTCTTATCATGTGCCATTCCGTCATGGGCCTGTTCCGGATTAAAAAGCATGACTCCATTCTGATAGGATAATTGTAAACTGCCCTCTAAGTTATACTCTTGAATCCCGCGTACCGTTACTCCAATGGCATACTCCTGGTGAGAGTGTTTTTTATACGTAAAATCAGTAATACTTGCTGATAACGCTGTAATTCCCGCAGATTTTTTATAAATAAATCTGTTCATTCCATTCACCTCTTCGTAAACTACTTACATCCAAATCATGATAGCAGCATAAGCAAGACACAAAGCCATCAAAACATTAACAATCTTATTATATTTCTGTAAAAATAACTTGAAGATCTTACCGAAAAGAACCCATGTCACAAATGCTAAAAATCCAATGACCGTGATAACGATAATGCTTATTGTTACAGCAGGGCTCGAGCTATAGTGGGGCATAATAAAACTTGGAATAACAGTCAATGTAAATAACACGACCTTTGGATTTACAAACTGCGCAAGAAAGCCAGATATAAAAGTAGCCGTTTGGTTTACCGTTTGGTTTGATGCATCCATTTTGTAGATTTTAAAAGCAAGATAGAACATATACACGGTTCCGATGATTTGCATCACAATTGTTATTTTCGGCATAATCGTGATGAGGATCGTATTCAGCATTGCAGAAATAATAAGTAATAAGCCAAAACCAACAGTTGCTCCATAGGTATATTTCATCGCCTTTTTTGTCCCAAAATTATTAGCGGTGGATAATATAACGATATTGGTCGGTCCAGGTGTAAACGTAGCAATCATACAGTAAATCAAAAAAGATGTAATATCCATGAGAAACCTCCTTCCAGGCTATTCTCATATATTACATCTTAGAGTAAAGACCCTATAGTATATTATTGCAGATATTGAGAGTCTTCCACCATGGATCTGTTTGGCAAATAAATGGTTGTTTTTATTTTTAAACCTTTTTATGCTCTTAGGCGCTTTATATCTTGTCTAGGTGGAAAGCCAAACATGCGAGAATATTCGCGGCTGAATTGCGAGGGGCTTTCATAGCCTACTCGAAATGCCACATCAGCGGCATCTGCTGATTCGGTTAATAATAGGCGACGTGCTACTTGCAATCGCAGCTGTTTTTGAAATTGAATAGGGCTCATTGCAGTTACCTCTTTGAAGTGTCTGTGAAACGAAGAAATACTCATACTGGCTATTTCTGCAAGCTCTTCAATTCGTAAAGGTTTATCATAGTTATTGCTAATTTGTTCGATAGCATCCCTAATTCCATAGGTGCAGCTTCCTTCCATTGCGATCTGTGCCAGCGCAACTCCATACTGCCCTTGCAGAAGCCTGAATAGAATTTCCTTTGTGTAGATAGGAGCAAGGAAAGGAATATCTTTCGGATTGTCCAGCAAACGAGCTAATCTGAGAATTGAATCCATTATAGGTAACTCCATCTCACCGACAAACATTGCTCGCTCAGCATTTCCTTTCGGGGTGATACGAATTTTAGAATCACTTAAAACCTCCAAGATTTCACTCGCCGTAAATTCAAGTCTAAAACCCAAATACGGAATGTCGGAAGAAGCTTCAGTGACTTGGGCAGTAACCGGCAAGTCAACGGATGCAATAAGGTAATCTGCAGGATCGTACTTAAAGCGCTCCTGTGCCAGCCATACCTCCTTCGCCCCTTGAACCACAATGCATAAGGAAGGTTTGTAAACTCCGTAACTTGGTCCGGTCAATTTAGAGCGACGTATGAAAAATAAAGTCGGAATGGCTGTTGCGTGAACACCGTCCTGGACTGAATACCGCTTAATTAGTTTGGCAAGTTCATTCTGCTGTTTAGTTATTATTTCAGACATAAGATCCTCCTTGTTCCGTCATTCCTTATAATTCGATTATATTCCATTTTCGTCAGTTACATAAGTGTATCGAGAGGATTAGGCAATCATTTGGCATGAATGGGATAACGGTCGCTTTTTCATCTGTTGCATAATAAAGTTATACCCCATTAACAAAAGGGGAACAAAGGAGTGTATCGACAAATGGAATATGTGAAACTTGGAAATACAGGCTTGGATGTATCCCGGCTTTGTCTTGGCTGTATGAGCTTTGGTGTAGCAGAGCGGTGGCATCATCCATGGATACTTGATGAGGAGCGCAGTCGTCCTATTATAAAAAAAGCCATTGAATTAGGTATCAATTTTTTCGATACGGCGAATGTGTATGCAGACGGAACCAGTGAGGAAATTATTGGACGGACTCTAAAGGATTATGCCAATCGGGATGAAATTGTCCTCGCGACAAAAGTGCATGGACGTATGCATCAAGGTCCAAATGGTGCAGGGCTTTCCCGAAAGGCAATCATGAGTGAGATTGATAAGAGTCTTAAGAGACTGGGAACCGATTATGTTGACCTTTATCAAATCCACCGCTGGGATTACAATACTCCCATTGAAGAAACGATGGAAGCATTGCATGATGTTGTGAAGGCTGGTAAGGCAAGATATATTGGTGCTTCTGCCATGTACGCATGGCAGTTCCTAAAGGCATTACATGTAGCCGAGAATAATGGATGGACCCGGTTTGTGTCGATGCAGAATCATTTGAACCTCATCTATCGTGAAGAGGAGAGGGAGATGCTGCCACTTTGTAAGGAAGAAAAAATCGGTGTGATTCCGTATAGCCCGCTTGCATCAGGAAGACTGACGCGGGATTGGTCGGAAACAACGCTTCGTTCCGAAACCGATCAAGTTCAAAAATCTAAATACGATGCGACTGCAAGTACTGATCGATTGATTGTGGAGCGCGTTGCGGCAATCGCAGAAAAACGTGGTGTTCCCCGCGCTCAAATCGCTCTTGCCTGGTTGTTGCAGAAAGAACCGGTAACAGCTCCCATTATCGGTGCTACGAAAATGTCTCATCTCGAAGATCCGGTAGCTGCTCTATCTATTGCGTTAACACCAGAAGAAATTGTGTCGCTCGAAGAGCCGTATGTTCCCCATTCAGTAATTGGTGCAGTTTGATATAAGAAACGACAAGAACGCCCTTATCCATTATCATGAGCGTTCTTGAATATCGGGCAGTGAAATCTGTATGCTGATTGCAGAAGTAAGTGAAAAATTACGCTTCTTTCGATCGTAGTACATGGAATCCACCAAGGAAACGAAGGAGGATTAGAAGCTGTATACTCGGTTAAAAAAACTATTTGCGATCAAAGGATACAGTTTATTCGTCATTTGTATGCTGCTGCGCTGCCTAATTCACCGGGGCTGTCCACAACCATCTATTCCAACGGGTCCATTATTGGTAGGTTAGTGGGAAATTTGGGCGGTGGTATCATCGCCCAGTTTGCAGGGTTTCGTCATATTTATTGGGTGTGTTTGGCAATTGTGATTCTATCACTATTTATCTTATGGAGAACAAGACCTCATGAGGAAATGGAAGCACACACAGGACACACTCGGTCCGGGTAGTCTGCAATAGAGTGTTGTAAAAATGCATCACTTACCCGTACGTTCTATAAACGCGCCGCGAATGCGTGGGCCTGTTATGGATGTAATGAATAAGATCAAACCGATTTACAGATAATTTTAAAAAACTGGAGGATTTTATATGCAAAAAGTAATTTTGAACAATGGTGTTAAGATGCCTATTCTCGGTTTTGGTGTTTATCAGATTGCAGAGCAAAATGAGTGTGAACAAAGCGTTTATGAGGCTATTATTGCAGGCTATCGGCTGATTGATACAGCTGCCTCTTATCTAAATGAAGAAGCAGTTGGCAGAGCGATCAAACGGAGTGGCGTGGCAAGAGAGGAATTATTTATCACTACGAAACTTTGGGTTCAGGATGCTGGTTATGAGAGCACCAAAAAAGCATTTCATAAATCATTGGAAAGATTGCAACTCGATTATTTGGATTTGTATTTAATTCATCAGCCATTTGGCGATGTGTATGGCTCTTGGCGCGCTATGGAGGAATTGTATCGTGAAGGTAAGGTCCGTGCAATTGGCGTTAGCAACTTCCAGACGGACCGTCTAATCGATTTGATTATTCATAATGAAGTAGTTCCTGCCGTAAACCAGGTTGAAACGCACCCTTTCAACCAGCAAATCGAAAGTGCAAAATTCATGAAAGAGAACAATGTTCAGATTGAGTCCTGGGCGCCTTTTGCTGAAGGAAGAAATAACTTGTTCCAGAATGAGGTATTGGTATCCATAGCTGAAAAGTATAATAAATCCGTTGCTCAGGTGGTTTTACGTTGGTTGACACAAAGAGAAGTCGTTGTGATTCCAAAGTCAGTTCGTAAAGAAAGAATTATCGAAAACTTCAATATCTTTGATTTGGAATTAAGTCAAGAGGATATGGAGTCGATTACTACGTTAGATACGAAAAAGAGCCTGTTCTTTTCACATCGCGATCCTGAAATGGTGAAATGGATCGGTACCCGGAAGCTCGATATCTAACCATACCATCCTTCGAAAAACTGCTTGATACATCTTATCTTTATTCTCATAAGTAATCGCTATCTCACTATGAAGCTTCCTGGTGTTATTTGTCCTTGAATAGAAACCACTTACTGATCGTCAATAACACTAAATTTAATAATCTTTCCAAAGGAAGCATCAGGAAATAGGTTGCTTCTGATGAACTAGCAACAGTGTGCAATGGGCAATCATCCTTTTACGAACTAGTGGAAGGGATAACTGGGCTATCTGAAATCGTTCCGTCAGGGCTCATAACAAATATGTAAACTTGATTATCTTTAGGATTAACATAAGATATCGAATACATATATAATTTATTATCCTTCCATTCCATATATAAATAAGCTCCAATTTTTTTGTTAATCAGACCATCGTGGTCAATAGCATAATCAGCATGATCAGGAAAATAATCTTCACGATTATAACCAGACACTTTGAAATATTCATATTTCCAATAGGAGTCACTTCCATCTTCTGAATCACTATTATGTGCTATCTCAAATTTTTCTATAAATAATGCTTGTACCTCTTCCTTCGTTAATCCCAACTTTAATTTGTCTTTTATTTCATTCATTTCTTCAATTATCATTTGATCTCTTTCACTGCCAGCACCCTCGTTTCCACTAGCAGATGTTATCGTGATGGTTTTTGTAGCTTCGTTCCACTGGACTTGTCCGCCTGTTGCCTCAACGACTGCTTTGACAGGCAGATAAGAGGTGCCATTAAAGATGACCGGAGCTAGTACAGCGCCATCACTGTCTTTGGGCGTCCAAACTTTACTGTTGAGCGTAAACTTGAAATCGTGATTTAAGTACGCTTGGATGCTTTCCACACCTCCGGACGCATAGCAGGTAATCCCAATTGCTATACTGCAAGCACTGATAACCGCAATTTTCTTCCATTTCATTTTCATTCACCTTCCAGTTATTTATATTTTTATCAAGTTTTTATTTGAAGGTATGAAGGGTTGTTGCACCTGTATTTAACTCTCTCCGTTAGTATGCAATATCCAGAAACGAGATGGACTTCAACATTTATACGGTAATTACTGGGAAAATGTTGCAATACTTATTGAAGTATCCTGCCCTCTAGTTCAATAAAACGAGCAGGCTGCCGTGGCGCCTGCTCTTCATGTTCTACTCAGCTATAGTTCCCCCGTTAGCGCGGTGTTGCATCCGATCCACCGCTATGCTTGCGTTTTGCTTCTTTTAATATTCTCCCTTAATTACAAAATACGTGCCTCGAATTGTTCCAGCTAGTTTTGACTTCTGTCTAGCAAACTTAAACTTCTTCTCTTCTAGCTCCTTTGGTACCTCCATCCCCTCAGAAAGCTTAAAACCAACGGCCCGCTTCTTAGGGTTATCAACCGTATACAGGACGTTGACTGCTAGACCATCCTCATAAAAGACGAAGGTCCATTTGATATTTTCCACTTGAAGACTCGAAGTTTCTAAAGGTTTGGCCGCAAACTCAATATCACGTTCTTCTTTCAAAACTCTGTTCACATAATCAAGGGTCTCCTGGCTTTCACTAGCTGGTACCACCGTAAATTCATGCTTGTATTTGTTCATGAAGTAACGAGCTTCATTCGCACGTAAACCAGCAAGCGCATCTGCTACAGGTGAAGATTCTAAACCAACCGTAGACACATTTTTAAAGTCAACGATATAGGACATTTTTACCGCTCCTTTTATCACTTTTTTATATCAACAGGAATCCACATCTCAATAAAAACTAAGCCGTTCGGATTATGTTGATTCGAGTCAATCAAGATTCGATTATATTGGCAACGATAGTTCAAGCAATTGAATTATTTGTTAGCTTGCAATTATGTTGCAAGCTTGTCCCATTGTTGCGAACAAAGCATTGAATATCTGAATCAGAATTGTATTACAATTCAACCAATACTTTTTCAAGCTGTCCGCACATGCTCGTCCAGCCGTATTTTGCGCCTCCGAGCGCTTGAACTTTGCTGAAGTCGGTTTGATCCAGATGCAGATGAACAGTTCCGTCTTTATTTTCTCGCAATGTCCAGATGATCGAAGTGTTCTCTCCGCCGCTGTCCCAAGTATACGTCAAACGGTGCGGCTCGACTACTTCCAGCACTTCACAATGGATGATGCCATCCCACCCTTCGACCGGTTCCCTTCGGAACTGAAAACGGTGGCCTACAATTGGTTTGAAATCGTTGTCCATGTCCCATTTCGCCAGCTTATCGGAGTCGGTCAAGTCGTTCTACATCTGCATGATTGAACTTTTGAACAGAAAATCGAGCGACAGATCTTGCTTCATTCCTGTTCATCCTTAAGAAGTTGATCCAAACGAACCATATTTTGTTTCCAAAATTTCTCGTAGAACGACAACCAATCCTGAAGCTCCTTCAGCGGTGCGGGATTGAGACGGTTTCGCGTCTCACGGCCGACTTTACGCTCACTCACGAGGCCGGCTTGCTTCAAAATCGTCAAATGCTTGGAGACTGCGGTTCGGCCCATCGCAAAATGCGTAGTTAACCGATTGAGCGGCAATTCTTCCGCATCCGCCAGCAGTCGAATGATTTCACGCCGGGTCGGATCGGCCACGGCATAGTAGACGTCCCGTGTCTGTGCAACTGCGCTCATCATCACCCACTCCCTCGCATGAAATGAAATTACACCAAATGGTACCTTTATTTTAGGACACTATATAGAGTCCCGTCAACAAGAAACATCCACCTTCTCTCCTTAGCCAAGCCATGAAGGCGTATACAGTCTTTGAATGCGGGCCATTCACAACGGCGCGGTATCGGAGACTACGCTCCACCTCGTACACTTGCGCGCGAGTCAAATTAACGGTTGCAGCACTTGCGTGGAATCCGGTGCATTGTATGCCAAGAAGGCTGGTGAATCGGACAATCGCTTATTTGCTGTTGCAGCCTGGCGGGATTCACCGCACTTTACAGACGCCGAACGTGCTGCTTTGGCATTAACTGAAGCGATAACCAAGCTCAGTGATCGAGAAGACCCGATACCAGACATAATTTGGGATGAAGCAACCGGCATTTCGAAGAAACCGCCTTGGTTGCCCTGATTCTCTCGGTTGGCTACAACCAACCTGTTTAATCGTCTCAACGTCACAACCAGACAAGTTGCGGGTTCTTGGGGTTGAATGCCAGTGCCAAGTTTTGCTTGAAAGAATATTAGGAGGGAGTGTTATGAGCGAGAATAACCTCCCACTGATGCTGGAAATCAAAAACCGACTGCATGACTGTTGCAGCCGGTTATGTTTGTTTCGGAAAATAATGCTTGTTGAATGAAAACATTCAGTCTTTAGCATTATTCTGCCTATTACTTCCCTCGGTTTTAAGGGTTTTTCTCACATATGCTCGCTCATTCGCAGGATTATACCCCTTAATAAAGGACATAACGGTATAATTACAGATGGTGATCCACCGAATCGACCATGAAGGCATGCGTAAACAGAGGGTCAGTTAATAACTTCCTCATTATTCCATTTACTGCACGTATTCTCCATACTGCCCTCGGGGGTTCACCCTCCCAGATCTCAACGGGTCTATGCCCTTGCCTTCCTTCGTTATACCTGCCCAAGGGGTGGAGGCCGATCGTGTTCAATGTATGGGTCTGCGCCCTTAAGTAACGGGTATTCGGTACTCCGTGCTTTCT
>NZ_FOTE01000034.1 GCF_900114475.1 Paenibacillus sp. 1_12
AGTATAAGGAGCACACAATTTATCCTGCACAAATGAGGTTTGACTACAACACTCATGATTACCTACCGCTAAGGTTTGATTATTACCGCTACATCCACTCATAAATTAGGTTTCCTCCTATAAATCAGTATTGAATATATAACTATGTAACTAGAAGATAGCCTGTATCCGCTAGTACCTCTAATAACTTGCCCATTTGCAACGCATATTCGATAAATGGTTATTTGTCTTAGTACGGTTTACCCATAGCATAAATAAACTAAATTCCAAGGATGTTAATGGAGAGCGAGGTTGGG
This sequence comes from Paenibacillus sp. 1_12, assembly GCF_900114475.1. Classification (GTDB taxonomy): domain Bacteria; phylum Bacillota; class Bacilli; order Paenibacillales; family NBRC-103111; genus Paenibacillus_S. The sequence continues at coordinate 297 of NZ_FOTE01000034.1, forward strand.
GGATTTGAAAACAGTTACTCAAACGATACGCCAAAAGACCGTTGTTAATGTAAAAACAGGCTGCTGCTCATCAAAGAGGAAAAAGAAGAGATGCAAAAAGAAGCCGAGATTTGATATATGTGGAAAAATAAAAATATGCGGTCGTATATTTCAAAAATGCGATGGAGAGTCCCGTGTTTACTTTCGGACCGTAGGTATTCGCCGCCCATCTACAAGTGTCTTAAAAATCGAAAACGAATCGGACTGCAAAATGAAAGCTACCATAAATATGAAGTCAAAAAAGAAAATTGAGCAGACAATAGATGAATATCAAGAGGCTGTTTTTGTTGTAGGCTCTATTAAAAACTTAAGAATAATGTGCACCAGAACAAGCGAAGAGGGTAAAATTTGCAAAGGTAAATTCGAATTAATGATTCGCTCCAGAAGTGCATAATGATTGTTCATATGTCTGCAAAAAACTGAACATTTATTTTCTTTTTCTTAGACATTCTCGCATTGCCTACTGCAGTCCATTTTATCAGCTAGTCTATTTGCTTATTGTGAAATGCAAAGCTATTTCAGTAGAGTCTGCGGTATGGTAGGCTGACGGGAAACGGGACTTGTGTATGCATTCTATTTCCCTTCTATGCGATTTGCGTAATAACAAGGTGTGCTGAAACAGGCCTTGTTCCTCCAGCGAGAGGAGTGATGGTAAGTGCCGTGGAATTGCCAGCAGGATTACGTACAGTGAGTACTGAACTGATGACTGTTGTTTGCACAAGAGCCATTCCTACTATCTGAGAAGTACCTGTTGCTCGCCCGACCACCGTATAGACTAGGTCAGTACCATTGAGAGTTAAAATCAATTGGCCTGCTTCGGTCACACTCACCTGAAACAAGACCTGATAAGTGCCAATTGCGGACAAGTTAAAAGTACTGGTTCCAGTACGGGTAATAACAGTTCCACTCGTAGGTCCATTTTGCGGGAAACTTACGTCTGTACCTGGAGCAACTGTTGCTGCGTTATCAGAAGGCATCAACGCATAAAAATCTGCAAAGCTTAACATGTTTACTGTCATGCCTCTACAAACGTGGCAACAAGAAAAATGGGAATCACTTACATATATTCTCTGAGACACCTTAACCACACCCTTCGAGTTTATTGATAACACACTAAATAAACATCCTTAATGGTGGAAGAGCTTTTGTAGCCCTACAAACAAACGAAAGGAAGTTGAATCTATTGATAAGCTTGCAGATTAATAGGACAACGCTTTACAAACTAGACGCAAGTCATACCTGAATAATAAGCTCGTTTGTAGATTGAGTTTTTTTGGCTGGATTATCAGCATTTAAATATACCAATTTCCGTTGATGGATTGAGAGAATTTAGTTTATGGTTCAGACACAAAATTTCTTTGATATTTCAAATTATATAATTTAGTTAATCAACAACCTGTTTTATATAGCTATAATATGCATATTAAGATGTTCGGGGATATGCATTAATACTATGGTGTTTTGCACATTTTCATATTATTTTCGATATAGATTTTGTCATTGATTTTGACAAAAGTCTGTACCCATTAATAACTGAAAACGTGTGGGATATTGTAGTAAAGCCAAGGATGAAACTATCTCATCATTAACCTATTTTTCGAAAAATAGTTTTTAGTCTAGCTAAAGCAGGTTATCAGTCCAATCCTGAAATAAACTACCCACGAACACTGAACCAGATCTATAGGGAGATGTCATTAAATGAGTTGTCTAGATGATAAGAAACGGTGTAAAAAGAAAACCATAATTGTTTGCCCTCCGAAGAGAAAAAAAGAAACGTTGTCTTCGAGTAATAAAAAAAATAACTCAGGTAACTTGTCCACCGCCTGAAGTAAATATTACTACTCCAACGGTTGTTGGCCCTCCGGGACCACAAGGCGTACAAGGCCCTGCAGGAGGGCCTCCCGGACCACAAGGAACTCAAGGCCCGCAAGGCCCGCAAGGTGCTCAGGGAATTCAAGGAACTCAAGGTGCACAAGGAACTCAAGGCCCGCAAGGAGCTACAGGTGCACAAGGGGCAGCAGGATCCGGAGGATTAATTCCATTTTCAACGGGTATCATCATCAGCGGTGCTACAGTAGTATCAGCTGCTCCAATTTTAATGGGTTTTGGTAATCACACGGTTGAAGTTATTGACGGTTCTGGAGAATCAACTATGCCACCCGAAGCAGGTGGTTTTGCTTTCCCAATTCCCTTTGCAGGTACTGTTCAAAATTTACAAATAAGTGCTGATTTATTGGTTGCTTCTGTCGTTTCTATAAATACTCTCGGTCTTCAATATGATTTTACAGTATTCCTCGCACCATCAGTTCCTAATAATGGGATTGATCATATTTCTTCACCTTACGTTACAACGCCGCTGACTAGTTCGGTTAGATTCGGATTTCCGAATAATATCATTACAGCTGGTACTTTCCGTACCGCAACGAATATAAATGTTGGGGGATCATTAATAGTTGCTGCGGGTGATCGTATTAATATTCGCGTAAGGACGCTTATGTCGACGGATCCCTCAGCAGCTGATATCACCCAACTATCATTTAGTGCCAGTCTATCTTATACTCCTTCTTAATAAGCCTTCAGCATTGTAATACACCAATAACCGTCCTTATTAGGGGTACCGCCACATGCCCATCAAGCTAAATGAATCTATACCCCAAACTGGAAAAATAATCTATCCTTTCTATATCAAGCATAATTCCATAGAAAGGATGGTTTAACATGAATTCTATTCCACTTTCTATCAGTGAAGAAATGCATTTACTAGCCCAACAGCTTCAATATCATTTTTCTCCTACCCAACTTGAGGAACTCGCTAGAAAAGCTGGCTTCGTCCAACGAAAAAGCAAATATACCGCGCAGGATTTGGTTTCCTTATGTGTCTTTTTAAATGATCATGTATCTATGACTCCCCTCACTCGATTATGTAGCCAACTTGATGCCTCCAATCATCTTTCGATGAGCGCAGAGGGATTGAACCAGCGGTTCAATCCCTCTGCTGTTGCCTTCCTGCAGTCTCTTTTTTCAACGCTTCTCCAAGAAAAAATCTCGGCTTCCTTCTCACTGCCTTGTGAATGTAACTCCTATTTTCATCGAATCCTTATTTTGGATTCGACTGTTTTTCAACTTCCAGATCCCTATGCCGACCGTTACCAGGGATCCGGAGGAAGTTCTCATACGGCTGGTATGAAAATTCAATTCGAATACGAGTTGAAAACCGGAGAATTCTTACAAGTGGATGTTGGCCCCGGAAAAAACAACGACGGTCTATATGGTTCAAAACGAGCAAAAACGGTGGAAATAAACGACCTTTGTATTCGAGATTTGGGCTACTTTTGTTTAGAAGACTTCGAAGAAATAGAGCAGCGAGGAGCTTTTTATGTTTCGCGGTTAAAATTGAATATCCGCGTATATGAACAAAATCAGGAAGTTGAACAATTCAAGGATGGCAAGGTAAAAAAACAATCATTGTTCAAAGAAATCGATTTGGAAGCGATCATGAATTGCCTTCAATCCGGAGAAATGGTAGAACTTCCCGAAGTGTATCTGGGTCTCTATAAAAAATTTCATACACGGCTTCTCATTTGCAAACTTACGGAAGAACAGACTCAAAAGCGGCTCCTGATGCGTGCTAAACAGGAGAAAAAGAAAATCATGACTTACAAAGAACGAACAAAACGCTTAAGTGCCATCAATATCTACATGACCAATGCCCCTGACATTTACTTAAAAAAAGAGCATGTCCATGACCTGTATTCCCTACGCTGGCAAATCGAGATTTTATTTAAAACGTGGAAATCCATCTTCCATATTGACCGATGCAAACCAATCAAACCGAACGTTTTGAATGTCATGTATACGGGCAGTTGATCGCCATTTTGCTTAGTTCTTCTCTCATGTTTCAGATGCGCAGGCTTTTGTTGATGAAAAAGAAAGAAAGCGGCTGATGTCCAGCGGGTGCTTCTCCAATTCTATCGGATGATTGAAAAGAATGGACGCAAGTCACATCGGTATGAGAAGAAAACCGTATTTGACATTCTAGGTGTAGTCTATGAGTATAGACAGAAATCACGATCCGCTGCCTAGGGAAAGAAATTTTTAAAACGAAGCCCCAAGGCTTATTTAAGTTTGTACAAAATCCAGTTCTAAGCTAATTGATTTGGATCAAGTGACGAACGTTAGCATCTGTTCCTTTTTCTTTATTCTTAGCTTGATGGGCATGTGGTGGGACCCCTATAAGAGGTGAAATTGAACCATATTACCTTATTTATGCATTGAGCTTTGTGGCTGGAGCAAGGATATTTGTTGTAGTTGAAGAAGTGATTCCAAGCACACAAGAAAAAGGAAATAAGGATCTCGAATCGGCAGCCTTCTCCAAAGAAATTAGGGATTTTTGAAAACTATTATTTGATGATCGAAAAAACACATTATATGACTTAAAGAGTAATTGTCGTGTGACAAGAATATAGTCCGATTAAGATCCTCGTAAATAGCGACGAGCCAATGACAAGAAACAGATCCCATTCCAGACGGATCGGTTCATGACTTTTTTTGTTATGCAAATGGATGGATAGCTTAAGGATATAAAAAATGAATATGGTGGGATTTTCAAGAGATGATAATCAATTCTCAACTAACGGACAGAAGTGAACAATAACGATATGTATGGTCCATTATAAAAGTGCTGAACGAAAAATTTGACTTCAGGAGACAATAATTCTGCTCTATTGGAAAAAATTGTTGACAGCTTGCGATGGCTCATGTATTTATTAAGTAATAAATATGGAGAGCATCAAGAAGTGGTCAAAGAAGACCGCAAACAACAAATTGTCGAAGCCGCCATAACCGTCTTCGCCAAGTAGGGATATTACACATATCGCTCACGCAGTGGGGATTACGCGGCCGAATGTGTTTCATTTTTCAATACGAAGGAAGATCTGTTTATCGCAGTGCTGCAGCAGTCCGTCCAACGTATTGCAGGCATATTCGGGGAAGTTGTGGCGCCGGCGGAGCAACTGATGGATCAGATGGGTACAGCGTTCTATGACCTGTTGGAAATACACCAGAACAAAACGCTTCTGTCGATTCAGGCGTTCACGACGGCTGAGCCGATCATTCGTCAAAGGTCAAGGAAGGCTTTGCCCATATACATCAGGTGGTAAAGGGAAAATTCGAGCGAGTTCAGATTCCGCAGCCCGGTTTTCAGGCGTCTAGCTTCATTGGCCTTGGGATGGCTGCGGTAATGTCAGAGGTATTGGAGCTGCCCGAGCTTTCACCTTACTGTGAGAAGGACTAACAAACTTTTTCCTATTTTTGATTACATATATATTAATTAATAACGATATGTTCAGGGAGATGAATCTCAATGGCGAAAGTAATACCGGGAAGATACACAGCTCGTATGGAGGGGGATTTCGTCGTCTTCCTAATCGGCATGCGCGTCAATCGGCTCTGGGCTGTACACAAATGGCTACCGGTATTTCTGGCAATGGGACCCATGGTGCGGGAACTTTACACCAATCGCAAGCTCGGCTTCCGTGGCACGGAGTTCATGCTGGGCTGGCGCAGCGTCCATCTGCTCCAATATTGGGATTCGTATGAGCAACAGGAGTCGTATGCCCGAGGAGGGCAGCATCTTACCGCATGGCGAAATTTCAACCGCAAGGTCGGAACGGATGGAACAGTCGGAATTTACCATGAAACCTTTAAGATCAGAGCCGACGAGTATGAGTGCGTATACGGTAATATGCCGGTGTTTGGGCTTGCGAAGGTGTCGGAGCATATTCCGGCTGTTGGCAAAATGGAGACGTCGCGCCGCCGTATGGGAGGGGAGAATGAGCCCGCCGTGCCGACTCCAGTAAATCCTCAATAATCGTCGTAGAGCATTGCGCTAACGAGGTGCTTGGATACTAAAGGAACGTTTAGTAATTGGCACATCTTTTCAATCCGAAATTCAAATCGATGTTCATAGATGAGTCTGAACGTAATTATTTCAGATTTTTCGCAAAGTAGGCGCCGCCTTTTTTAAGATTTCATTCTTTTCTTTTAAGTCTACGAGCTGCTTGCGTAGCTTGCGCATCTCCTCATCTTCAGGCTTTAAATTTCCATTGAAGCGTCGCCAGCTACTGCAGCGCAGCATACCTGAATGCGGTATCACGTGATTGGGCGGAACGCTCGGCTGGCCGGCAACCACTCTTATCCTTATAAACACAATAAGAAATCTTATATTACTTTATTTATCAACAGATATCCGAGATATTCGAGATATCTGTTTTTACTTTTTCCATAGTCAGTTCACGTAGCCTTTTCTTTGGAACAAATAATCGTATCCCAGCGTCTGTTTCATTGGGTACAGGAGTCGGGCAAATAAAATGCAATAAGTTACTGCTCAACCATAATCGGCAACTATACATATACAAATCATAAAACATATCAAAAATTTGCTTTTCCTTAAAAACAAGGACCCTTGTAACAAGTATCGCAAAATTTAGTCATAGTAACAACGCAGCCCCGGTGCAAGTATTTCAATTGCATAAAATAGGAATTGAAACAGAGGAGAGAGAATGGGTTACACAGATAGAACTAATGCCAATAATTGTACAATCGTGCTGGGTATACATAAACAATTTCACCTAACCTCCTTTACGATAAGAGCTGGGGCTACAACCAACGTTTTGGCGGAACAGCCGCGTAAAATAGTTGTAATCGGGAATTCCAATTTTCTCTGCGACCTCCTGCACCAGCAGGCTGGTTTCGGTTAACAACCGTTTGGCCTGAATCATGCGAAAGTTGGTCAAGTAATCGGTGTAATTGATGCCAATTTCTTTTTTGAAAATCGAGCTGAAATAATTCGGAGTAACGTTTACCTGCTGGCAAATGTCGGTGATAGAGAACGGCGTATGGTAATGGGCGGTGATGTACAGCAGAGCCCTCTCCACAACTTCACGGTAATGGACGTTAGGGTCACTTGCGTGTGGAAGCTACAGTTCCGTTTGTCTGTTTCGGGTCAAAAGTTGAAGGAAGGGTTCGACATCATGCAGCGTTTCTACCATTTGCAGCTTTTCTATGTATTTATGCACTGTCGGATCCAACTGGAAGAGGTGTTCTGCCGTCTGCTCCAGCCAAGCCATGACCTGTAAAGGGTGAAACCGCGCTTCTTCTAGTTTGGAGATGAGGAGCTCGTGAATCTCCTTCTTGATATAGCTTGGATCAGCCGCGCTGTTGACGCTTTCCAACGCATTGTTTAGTTGTCGAACTGACTCTTTATCCATAGAGGCGTAGCGGTCGTCCGGCGTGTACATGGAAAAGCTGTTGTTTCCTGAATAAAAGCGCTGCTTGCCCGCAGTCTCCGCTTCCCGAAGAGCTTCCTTTAATGAATGGTGCAAAAATTTCGACAGCGGTAGACCGGGCGGACGCGGCTTTATACTGCTGAAGCTGACCGATAGGGTAAATGGCAAATATTGTATGGCTGCATGGCTCATCTTCGTAAATACCGTTAGAGCCAATCGTTCATACTCTTCGTCTTGCCTTATACAGGCCTCATTCCAGTGAAGGAGCAGCAGAAGCTCACCATCATTCCAAGCCAGAATGTTGCATTTACAGCAGTGAAAAGAAAGTTCCTCCAAGATCTGGGCAAGCGCATATTTAAAGAGCGCCATATCTCGGGTAGAATACGTTTGATGAAGGCCGGTGTAGTCATCAATATGAATAACGGCCGCCGAAAAAGCGGAGGTAGGAGGATGAAGCTTCAAATCGATTAACTGTTGGGCAATTTCCTCATTAGCAAAGGTATTATTCAGCACATCCAGCACAAATTGTTTGCGGAGAACCGGGAGCTGTTTATGCAGCAGATGCCGGACGTTGATTTGGTCCAGCATATGGGAGCGCTCCTCCTCAATTTCTAAGCGGGCTTGCTTCAGCAAGGCCAGCAGCTCTTCATTCCACGACGTCACCTTCAGCATATATCCCAGTGCTCCGAGGGCAACGGCTTTGCGGGCGAACTCGAATTCCTGATAATTGGACAAGATGATGACCTTGATTGTCGGATGCTTTTCTTTTAACCTGAGTGTCAGTTCAAGTCCGTCCATTCGGGGCATGACGATATCCGTGATCACGATATCCGTATGCAATTGTTCACACAGCAGTAAAGCTTCTTCACCGTCCTCGGCGTCGCCTACGATTTCGAATCCATTTTCCTGCAAAGCGAATCCGTAATGGAATCTTTCTCTAACCAAGGGTTCATCGTCGACAATAATCAACCGGATGTTCTGATTCATAAAAATTCACTCCCTTTCAGATCGATTTGGAAACACAACAGGGTAATGAATCTCAACACGCGTACCTTTGTTTACCTCGCTCCGAATCTTTAAGCCGAATTCCGGGCCGAAGTGGAGTTGCAAACGGTCATGCACGTTTTTCAAACCAATGGAGTTATAGCCTGCAAGCTTCGTTAAGGTCGTTTGATCCACCTGTTCCAGCAGAGTAATAATCCGCTCTGGCGGTATCCCCACTCCGTTATCCTCAATGTATAGCATTACCGAAGAACGGTCCGGTAGAACGTCACCTCCAATCTTAATGATGCCTTGCTTTCGCTTCCCTTTGATCCCATGGAAAATGCAGTTTTCGACGATAGGTTGCAAAGTCAGCTTCAAGATCCCCAACTTCAGAAGCTCTTCGCTCAGGTGATACTCGACCCTAAACTTATTGGCGTAGCGGATTTGCTGAAGCTCGACATAATACTGCAGCCCGGTTAGCTCCGTTTCGACAGGGACCCATTCGCCCTGCTTGTCCATCGTATATTGAAATAACCTCACGAGAGAATGAACAATGACCGGTATTTGCTCGGTCCGTTTGAGATCCAACAAAGCGTTAATGGAGTTCAGCGTATTATATAAAAAATGCGGATTAATTTGCGCTTGAAGCGCTTTCAATTCAAATTGTTTTTTCATCACCTCCACTTGCGACTTTTCCTCAATCAGTGTTTCGATCTGGTTCAACATGTCATTGAAGGAATTGCTAAGGGTTAAAAACTCGTCATTGCGCGAAAATTGAATCCGGGTTTGCAGGTTTCCTCTCTTTACCTTTTCCATGTCCCGAATCATTTTGGTGATGGGTTTATTAATATATCCGGACAAATGAAGGGACAGCACAATCATGACCAGTGAACAAATGATGGCCAAATAAGAGGCGAACGATCTCAGATCATTCACTTTGGACAGAAAACTGTTCTCATCCACAAAATAGACTAGGGAGAAATCATTAAAGCCGATAAAGGAACGGGTGACCAAATAACGGGTATGGGTTTCCTTGACCTCGATAAAACCACGAGTATGCTCTTTATCTTGCAGCCATGCTTTGAGTACAGGCATCAAATGGCTGTACTTGTCACTTGTCATTTTGATGTCGGTCAGCACGGGATCGTACTGTTTATTGTACAAAATCATGGAGATATGGCGGTCAAAATTAATTTTGGCGATGGAATCGTTCAGATTGGACAAGTTGACATCGGCTACGAGTACACCATTGATATCGGCGCCGATACGTACCATTCTGGAGAGAGAAAAGGTCAACCCCTTCGCAGCATCCAAATAAGGGCCGATAGAAAACAGGTTCGTATTGTCTTGGACGGTTTCGTCGACTATTTGCTTGAGCTTGTTTTGAGGAGGGTCTTTGGTGCCTAAGGACGGGTATTTGGTTAAATCGTTGGAGATGTAGTAAACTTCCTGCCAGAAAGAGGCAGATCCAAACTTGTATTGCTCCAATACTTTCACAATATCTGCATGTGTCAAGGTCGAACCATTTCGGACAATATCGCTCGACAGCAAACTGAAAGCCATGCGCATATCATACAAATATTGATTCAGCTGGTCATCAGTTCGTTTGGCAAGCATCTGGATACGCTCGTATTCGTTATTCGTAATTATGGTAATGGAATAATGAAACACTATAAACCCTAAGGTCAACGCAGCCGTCAGCGGTAAAATCGAGCTGATTAGAAAAATTTTGAACCGAATTTGGTTGAAAAAAGGGAGAATATTGCGCTTGACCATTTTTTTTAGAATTGAATTCACCTCTGCCGCAAGTTTGACTCCATTTTAATATGCGGTTTCCCCGTTGTAAACACGAATTGTAGATTGAAGAGCGATTCAAAGCATTGATGTTTACACCCTGATCGTAGAATGTTACACAATGGCTTCCCACTGCAAGGTATTATAATGAAGAGGAAGCTGCACAATAGTTAAGGGAGGCGTTAGCCAAATGAAAAGTCCAGAAAGGAACTACAAACGAATCGCAGGCTTGGTTGTACTTACTACGACATTATTTGTAAGCGGTTGCTCCGGCATTGAATCCGGTCCATCCGGTGATTCGGGCAGAGGAAAAAATAGCGACAACTCCAAGAAAGTAGTCAAGCTAGTCTTGCCCACGGGAGGGACAGCGGATGAAGAGCCCTATTACCAAGGCCAGGTAAAGAAATTCAATGACCTCAACCCGGATATTGATTTGCAGGTTCAATTCATTCCTTCCGCGCAGTACGGCAATACGACTACATTAATGTTCGCTTCCGACGATTGGCCTGATATTATTCGGATGAACGGCAGCATAGCGACGAAAATGACGATTTCTTATGAGAAAGGTTGGATTCGTCCGTTAGATACTTATGTTACGGAGGAATTTAAGAAGAGATTTCCGAACAACTTTTTTAGTCCAGGAGGCAGACTGTATATCGATGGCAAATTATACGGCATACCGTTCAACGATAACCGGGAAACGGCATTTCGCCCGCTGTACGTCAATATGGACATTCTTAAAAAGTTCGGATACAGCGCCCCACCGAAAACCTGGTCGGAATTAAGGGAGATGGGGGCCAAGATGACGAAGGATGGTGGCGGCAAAGTATACGGTTATTCTACAACTTCCTCGGTGAACTTGGATGGAATTAACTTGTTTGAAACCAATAATGGCAAATATTTGGATGCGCATTTGACGGAAGGCGCCTTTATTTACGATACGAAGACTGGCAAATCGGCGGCCAGCAATCCGCAGCTGGTGGAAGCGGTCAAATTCCTGCAAAGCATGAATGCAGATAAAACGTTTATGCCCGGGTTTGAATCTGTCGATTTGGCCAAGCTGTACCAACAATTTGCTACAGGAAGTGTAGCGATGTTTATAGGACAAAACTGGGTGGCTCCCGAAATTCGCAAGCTGAACCCGCAAATCAACATGGTGCTCGCACCGATGCCGGTTCCGGATTCAGGAAGAAAAGGATATAAGGCGATTTATGGGGTATCTGAGCCTTTCTACGGCATTACTTCGAAGTCGAAGCACCCTGAAGCAGCCTGGAAAGCGATTGAGTTCTTCAGTACGCCGGAATTTCACGAAGGCTGGTACAATATTGTGCAGCTGCCGACCGTATTTTTCGATAAGTATAGATTCGCGCAGCCGGATGAGGGACGTGACAAGGTTGCCAGACAAATTCTTGAGGGCGCCAAAACCGATCTCCGTGTAGGCCCTTATCCGACCCAAATCGATCCTAATGCCGAAAAGCTGCTTTCCGCTATACAGGCGAATGCGCCCAAGCCGAATCTGAACGAGCTCATCAACCTCGCTGTCATTGGGAATAAAGATTACGAGTCGCTGGCCAAGGATTATGATCAGAAGATGGAAAAAATTGTGGATGAGCAAATAGCGGCCATGGCCAGCAGTGGTATCAAAATTTCCCGCAATGTTCTCATTGCGCCATCGGATTGGGACCCTACCAAAGATTACATCAAGTAAGATTGTGCCTAATCATTGAATGAGGATGAGACAAGATGAATATTAATCTTTTAGGAGCATGCATATGACGACGACCAAGATGAGTCTTTCTTCCGAGGTTGCAAAACCAAGACGGAATAAGCTGCTTTCCCGAATGTCACAGCATACATGGCACTATATCTTCGTTACTCCGATGCTGATCTTGTTTGGGATGTTTACATTATGGCCGATGGCGGGAAGTATTTATTACTCTTTCTTTAATTGGGATGGCGTAGGAGCACCGACGAAATTTATCGGACTGGGTAACTTCAAGGAGATCATTATCGATCCGTATTATTGGAACGCGTTCAAGAATAATTATATTTTCGCTTTTTCCCAAGTCGCCATTCAATATCCGCTCGCTCTAATCTTGGCGATGATACTCAACAACATACTATTAAAGGGAAGAAATGTGTATCGCCTGTTCATTTTCTTACCGGTTATTACAACGACAGCGGTCATTGGCTTGGTATTCACGTTATTGCTACATCCGGTGGGGGGAGCGATCAGCGCCTTTTTAAAAATGGTCGGGATGGAGCCTATTAATTTCTTGGGCAATCCAAAGTTGGCTCTGTCCACAGCTATTGCTGTAGCTATCTGGAAAAATATTGGAATCACGATCATTTATTGGTTGGCTGCGCTGCAAACCGTTCCTGCGGAGCTGTATGAGGCTGCCAAAATTGATGGGGCCACACGGACGAAAGCGCTCATCCACATTACTATACCGTTGATTGCACCGATCGGGTCGGTCATCCTGCTGCTGACGTTTATCGGCAGTCTCCATCCGTTCGACCTAATCAAAACCTTAACGAATGGCGGCCCGATGTATACGACGGATGTGGTGGATACTTACGTTTACCGGTATGCCTTTTCTCCCGAGAGCAACCTTCCGCGCTATGGATTTGCCTCCGCCGCAGGGTTTTTATTCGGAGTCACGGTCATGCTAATCACATTGCTACAGGCCCCAGTTCTGAAAAAAGTCGGACAATATCGTTAAATTGTGAGGTGATTATATTGAGCAGGAAACTCGGCCAATCCGTCTTTCATATCGTCTTTATCCCGCTTGTCGTCCTTTGGAGCTATCCCTTTTTATGGATGATCTCCTCGGCATTCAAGTCACAGAAGGAAATGCTTCTTGGCGGGGCGCATTTAATCCCGGAAACCTTCACCTTGGCTAATCTGGAGCGGGCGTGGGTCAAAGCCAAGTTTGCAGCTTATTTCTTCAATTCCGTAGTGGTCACCTGTTCTGTCGTACTGCTAATTCTCATCATATCTGCGACGGCAGGCTATGCGCTTGCTCGTGGAAATATGCCGGGCAAAAAGTGGATTGTTACAGGGCTGGTGGCTACCATGTTTCTGCCGAAGGGGGTCACGATACTACCTGTATTCGAGCTGATTCAAGGGCTGGGGCTCAATAATTCCTATGCCGCAATCATATTGGCTGAAGCGGGGCCGGCCAACATCGTGGCGATTCTGCTATTCATGGGCTACTTTTCGAACATCCCAGCGGAGCTAGAAGAGTCTGCAGTTATGGATGGAGCCAAATTTCTAGTGATTTTCTCGAAAATTATGCTCCCACTCACGAAGCCGATTATCGGTACGGTAACCATTTTTAATTTCATCGGCTCCTGGAACGCCTTTTTGGTTCCGTTGGTATTCACGCTTTCAAAACCCAAATTAAGGACACTCGGTGTGGGGATGTATTCCTTTTTCGGGGAGAGTGCTGTGGATTGGGCCGGCTTCGCCGCAGGCGCCCTGATTTCGGTTACGCCGACGATCATCATCTTTTTGTTTTTCCAAAGATACTTTATTGAAGGGCTGGCTGGAGCGGTCAAAGGATGACTGCAATGAACGAGAATGGGGAAATGCGAGAGGAGGCGCTGCCATGAAACGAAGTCGAACGGCTATCGTTACTGGAGCCAGTACGGGAATTGGCCAAGGAATTGCTTTGAAACTGGCTTCCTGCGGATACGATATCTTTATGTCACACCTAAATGAGCCGGAAGAGGCTAGAGAAGTCGCACGGGAAATCGAACAGGTTCACGGCAGAAGGTGTGTAGTTTTCCAAGGGGATCTTTGCTTGGCGGAAACGTCAGGGCAGTTAGTTGAAAGTGCACTTAAAGAGTTCGAGACTATCGATGTTTTAGTCAATAATGCCGGAATTACCCGCCTTGGAAAAATTACCGAGTATACCCAAGAGACCATGGACTTCCTCTTTCATTTGAATTATAGAGCTCCGATGCTGATTACCGGCCTTGTCTCCAAGCATATGATCGAAAAGCAGATCGGAGGCAGCATCCTGTATACGACATCGTCTCGAGGAACAAGAGCTTACCCGTCGGACGCAATTTATGGTGGGCTCAAGGCGGCGTTGGATCGTTCCATCCAATCAATCGCTCTCGAGCTCGCACCTTATGGCATTCGTGTCAATGCGATTGCCCCAGGCGCCATCAGGGTCAGACCTGCGGCCGAGTATCATGAGAAGCTGGGAAAGCGGATTCCGCTTGGAAGGATGGGACTCCCCACGGATATCGGTGGCGCCGCAGCGTTCTTATGCTCCGATGAGGCTTCCTATATTACTGGCATCACTTTACGGGTCGATGGTGGTCTGATTTTGCCGGGAATGCCCGAAACACCTAGCGTGGACCCAGACAACATCTGGGGAAAATTGAATTAGAAAAGGACGGTATCAAGCTATGGCGATGAGTGAAAAATTGGTAATCCGAGATGTTAAAACGATATTAACCGCCCCCGAGGGCATCAATCTGGTCGTTGTGAAGATCGAGACAAACGAACCCGAATTATACGGGTTGGGCTGCGCGACGTTTACCCAGCGATATTTGGCTGTTGCTACGGCGATTGATGAATATTTAAAGCCGTTTTTGATTGGAAAAGATCCATCCCGCATCGAGGACATTTGGAATACGGCACTGGTCAGCTCGTATTGGCGTAACGGTCCCGTGCTTAACAATGCGATATCAGGGATCGACATGGCTCTTTGGGATATCAAAGGGAAAATAGCGGGCATGCCGGTATATGACCTGCTTGGGGGCAAATGCAGAGAGGCGGCTGCGGTCTATCGTCATGCTGACGGCACAAGCTTGCAGCAGGTCGAAGAGAACGTCATCCGATATAAAGAGCAAGGCTATAGGTATATTCGCTGCCAATGGGGCGGATATGGTGGTAAGCAGAAAGCCATGCATACCCCCGAAGGGGCAGTTGCGGGAGCTTATTATGATCCGGATGCTTATGCCCGTAGCGTACCTGCCTTGTTCGAGCATATCCGTTCCAAAATCGGATATGAAGTGGAGCTGCTCCACGATATTCATGAACGGGTCGCTCCGATCGAAGCTGTACGTCTAGCCAAGCAATTGGAACCGTATCGTTTATTTTTCCTGGAAGACCCGCTCGCTCCGGAGGATCTGAACTGGTTTCACGCCATTCGTAATCAATGCTCCACGCCGATTGCAATGGGGGAATTGTTCGTTCACCCGCAGGAATGGATTCCGTTGATCAAAAATCAATTGATCGACTTTATCCGCTGCCACATCAGCGCGATCGGGGGCATCACACCTGCGCGAAAGCTGGCTGTGTTGTCAGAGGCGTTCGGCGTACGCACCGCTTGGCACGGTCCCGGCGACGTATCGCCTGTCGGTCATGCGGCTAATCTGCATCTGGATATGAGCTCGCTGAACTTCGGCATCCAGGAATGGTACAATCCCTCCGATGTGATCCGCGAAGTATTCCCGGGCACACCGGAAGTCCGCAACGGCTTCGCTTACTTGAACGGTAAGCCGGGCCTTGGCATTGACATTAACGAGGAGTTGGCGGGCAAATATCCGACCGAGAACAAGCTGCCGGCTTGGACGCTGGCGAGAAGGCCGGATGGCACATCGGCACGACCTTAGGGATTGGAGTGAATTATAGGCTGTCCCTATGTCTAACGATGGGGGACAGCCTTTTTGATTTGGGGGAATGGTTCGCGGTAAATAGGTGGAAATACATGGTATAATAAGACAAAACCAAGGGGAGATTGATCCATAATGTCCAAATGCACTATCACTCTGAGCAATAGGCGAATAAATGTTGAAGTGGCACGCCCTGGTGAAATATATCAGGGTTCCAGATTTGATTGGAGCGGACAGATTATGAAAGTGACGTTGGATGGTGAACACACCTTCACATCCACTGAATCCTTGATTTCTGGTGAGGGAACAGGTGGTTTCGGGCTCTGCAATGAGTTTGGCATGAATCAACCGATTGGATACCACAACTGTCTTCCCGGAGAAACTTTCCTAAAGCTCGGTATTGGTTTACTAACTAAGCCCGATGAAGCGGAATATAACTTCTTTAGAAATTATTCGGTTAACCCATCCCCAATTGAAATCACGCAAACTAATAACAGCATTACATATGAATCGGTTACCCAAGCCTGTAGGGGTTACGGAGCCCGACTGAAAAAAACAATTTGTATTGAAGAAAATATGTTGAGAATAGATTATCAATTGATCAATATTGGCAGTAAAACGCTAGAAACCGATGAATATAACCACAATTTTGTTAATATTAATGAGTCAATACTTGGACCGTCATACCGACTACAATTGCCCTTTCAGATTTCATCCTCGCTTCCTAAGATATTTAAACTAAGCGGTGATATTCTTCAATGGTTGTCAGAACCACATGAAACCTTCTATTTTCGGGAGGATTGTCCTGAAATAAGCAATCCTTCTTGGGTATTAACACATGAACCAAGCGGTGTCGCAATAAAAGAAAGCTTAAATATGCCTTTGGTTAGATTCGCTCTTTGGGGAAGGTCACATGTAGTAAGCCCAGAAATGTTTATAAAAATTAAAGTTGATCCCGGAGAGACCCTTGAATGGCGTAGAGAGTACTGCTTTATATCAAAATAGTGGTTTTGGTGCAACAATTACAACTGTTCTCGTTGAACTTAAACTGCGAGCATGACGGTTTGCTCATCTTGCACGTTCAGTTTCTATGAACTCTGAAATGTTGTTGATCTATCATGGAGATTGCTTCAACAATAATTATTAAAAACCATCACTCACAATTCGTGGATCAGGCATAGAGTATTAAAGTTGTGGAACTCTTCAAAATAAATTGGTTAAAAGTTGAATCGTTATCTGACGTAGGAGTGCAGAACGGCTATGTACTTCGTGACTATTTGGTATCAATATAACCAATCATATTCGCAAAATAACCGGTAGAATATGGCACCCAAAAGAAGGAGTGTGGTCTTTTCCTGATTCAGAAGAATCAATTCAAGGGGTAGTACAGAAACTACCCATTCAAACCGTTCATATTCATCCAGCATTTGCTTGAGGCTGGAACAGAATTGATTCGTGTAACAATCTCCCATGTAAGATTATTACATGAAATAGGTGCAAAGATACAAGAGTTATGTGAAATGACCTAAAAGAAAATTGGAAGGTGATCAAGTGATTGATGATCGTAAATTTTTATTAGAAGCATTTAAAGAAGCTGAAAAATCGAAAGAAGAAGGTACTTACCCAATTGGAGCAGTAATTGTAAATTCAGATGGTATGATTATTAGTAGAGGTAGAAATAAGGTTTTTTCAGATTGTGACACAACGGCACACGCTGAGGTTGATGCAATTAGAATATCTGGGTTGGCTATGCTAGATATAGAGAATAAGAGGTTTTTAAAGGAGGATTTTACTTTATATACAACCTGTGAACCTTGTCCAATGTGTAGTTGTTCAATATTATTATGCTTTAGTATAAAGAGAGTGGTATGGGCGGCGAATGATAAAGAAATGGGTGCAATGAGAAAGTTTAAAGAAGGACCGCACTTTCTAGATAGATTTAATAAGATTTCTTATGATGCTGCTCCCTTTAGAGATTTAGAAATTAGACAAAGGAAAATGATGGCTGAATGGTCAATAAGTCGAGGATTTAAGGATACACCTTGGCAATATGATAATGAAATTGAGGAATAGATATAACAATCATTTTTGAAAGCAGGTTCGAGAGGCCGGTCACTTCTCATAACACCGTGTCTATGCCGCGGGCCATACGGCGCTTGGTCTGCAGTGGAATTTCGAGGAAGCATATTCAGCAGACAGCCCTGCACTGCCTAACCGCGTCGCGGTGACTGGTAATGGTTTTTCTTAGGGTGTGGGAACGATAGAAATCAATGGTTGGATTCAGTGTTTGATGAAAGTGTTGATCAATCAAATAAAGATCAAATGTTATCGGCAATCGAAAAGCATTTTGGTCTGTCATGATTTATTGGAGAGACTTATAGAGCTATCGAAGAACTATAACTCAATAAATAACTAAGACGCGGCTGCTGGCATAGATCGGCAGCCGCATTGTGCTAACGGGAGGATAGTTGAACAGGGGATTATTTCCAAACAAGAAGGAAAGATTATAATAAGCATTGAATTTATCTAGGGGTGAGTGATTACTGCATCTCTATAACAGGAGGTTGTTAGGTATGTCGAGAGAATTATGGTTGAACCTGCCAGTGCGAGAACCAGAACGGGCAAAGGCATTTTATACCCAGCTCGGTTTTCAGTTGAATGAGCAGTATGCGAGTCAAGATGGCTCATTCAGCTTGATCGTCGGCGATAATCAGGTTGTTTTGATGCTCTTCCCGGGATCCGCGTTCCGTAGTTTTGCTGGTAATGAGGTTGCGGATTCGTGGCAGGGCACTGAAGTATTATTCTCTCTGGGGGCGAACTCCAGGGATGAAGTTGATGAGTTCGCTTTGAAAGCCGAACGTGCCGGCGGCACTGTATTCAGCAAGCCGGGCGAAAAGGATGGCTGGATGTACGGCTGCAGTTTTGCCGATCCGGACGGTCATCGGTGGAACCTGTTGTATATGGATATGAGCAAATTGCCGCAAGTAACGGGTGCGTTAGTTGAAGAAAAAAGGACATAACATATTAGTCATATAAAATATGTTGTGTCCTTTAATTTATCTATCTTTTTTCAATTTCGGTCTTGATAATATCACAAAATAAAGTATTAGTCTGGATATAAGCATTAAGCTAACTGACAGGATAACGCATTCTATAGTTCAATAAATGGTATACATTCATTGTTGTGCAAGCCATAAAAAGAGGTGTGTTATGAGTGAAGTTCAGATATGTCCAATGAGGATTGAGGATTATGATAAGATAGCTCATTTTTGGTCAAAAATCTTTGGCAATACTATTTCTTTGGAGTTCGATAGTAGAGAGAGGATTAGCGCATATTTAAAACGTAATCCAGAGTTCAGCACTGTCGCTAAGAAGGGTGATGATATTATTGGAACGGTATTATGTGGTCATGATGGGCGACGCGGCTCTCTATATCATGTTGCTGTTTCGGAAGAGTATCGACATAAAGGAATAGCAAACGAAATGGTTCAGCGAAGTCTTTCTTTACTCAAACAAGAGGGTATTGGTCACGCTATGTTGTTCGCATACCTTGAGAATACAACTGCAATTCAGTATTGGAAAAAGAATAGGTGGGTAGCTTTGCCTAACGTCCTATATCATTACAAGCACCTATAAAGAGGTCTTATTGGACATTAAGCTGTCGTAGAACGATAGTCGAAGAGTTGCTATGCAGCATACGCTATACTTGGTTAAATGAGTCAAGATGATATCCTTTGAAAAAGAATCATGTAAATTTCAGTTTAGGATAGGTTGTATCATAATAAATAATAATAATAATAAGATTCTATTATAAAGGGCAATCGAAAACCAAAGATGGTTTTTACCTGGCGGGACAATTGAAAGAGAAATCTGGGAAGAGTTCGCTGTTTCTGTTATTGACAAAAAACTTATATGGTTAGTGGAGAACGTTGCTTTGCCTCAAGATAGATCGATTTATCTTCAAAAATCTGAATTTATTAGTAACAAATAAGTCCGGCGACACACAAACAAGATGTCATTGTTTTGCCAGCATCTATGTGAAAATCCGGACATTTCTCGCCATCATTTGGTTCATCTTTTGCTTTCTTTAATTATGTACGCACAGATACACGAAGTAATGAGAGGCAAAGTATGCCAAACAACAACATTCCCACGGATGAAGCACCAAGCATAACGCTGACACCAAAGCGATCATAAATGTTGCCCGTTGCTACAGGCCCCAGCCCGCTGCCGAGAAATAATGAAAAAGCAAACACCGAAACAGCCGTTGCCCGTCCTTGCGGAAGAAGGTCCGTGGCATAAGTCTGAAGCGTTGAATGGCAATAGCTGAATCCGAATCCGAGTACGATAAAACCTATTGTCAATGTGATGATGCTTTCCCAGCCCCATACCAAGCAAAAACCAAGCGCCATTAGTAATGAGCCTACTATCGGCATACGTGGAGCTCCGATGTGCTCTATAACCTTTGTTATCGTCCGGCTGCCAAGAAAGGCGCCAGCGCTGTAAGTCGCAGTAAGCAGTCCAATGAATAAATAGGATAAATGAAGCACGGACACACCATAAACGCCGAGAAACGTAAAACCGCCAAAAAACAAAAAGCCCTCAAAAAAAACGAGCATGTAAATCAACCATGCTCTGCGCATTTTTATTAACGTAACATAACGTTGGCAGAGAGGCTGCGGCTTCGCCGAAGGAACAGCACTATGCTTGCGCTGCTGCCATAACAACCATAGGACGGGAAATGCCACAAGTCCAAGAATCAAAAATAATAGCTGGTAGCTGGCGAATTGAGCGACCAGGCCGCCTATTACAATCCCCAATGCTTGACCCGTGGTCGACAACGACATAAAAAAAGCTATCGCCCGCGGCCTCTCAGAAATGTCATACTGATCCCCGATCAATGCCAGCGTAGTCGGAATAATACCCGCGGCAAACATGCCGGTAATAAAACGTAAAAGTAAAAGCCATGCGAAGCTATCGATCAGCCCGCAGGCAATCGTGCCGATTGAAAATAAACTTAAGGAAATTAGAATCGTTTTCACTTTGCCGAACCGATCCACGATCGGACCATAAACCAATTGAAATACACCATAAGGTATCGAATATGCTGTAATAAGCAATGCCGCATCCGAAGCGTTCGTATGAAAGAGGTCTGCGATTGCCGGGAGCATAGGAGTGATCGCCCTGTTATCCGCGTTAACAAGAAAGCTGGCAAATCCGAGTGACCAGAGCATCTGCTGCTGTCTGGCCCTACTTCGCATGGATGCGCTATGTACGTTGGAATCTTCCTGGGTCATATTCTGATTTAATGTGCTCAAAGCTGGATGCCTCCTAGCGATCAACTAGTTTTCATCATATCATTTTTTTGAACAAAGTTTCATATACATTTCGCAAAAAGTCCAAAAAATAATTGGGGAATGTGAGATTCCTGTTATAAAGTAGAGTGGGATCCGCTGATACTAATTGCATATCAAGAAGCAATAGAAAAGCAAAAAGAACAATTATTTCAGAGACGAAATTAAATAAGTACCTTAAAATCGACTATCATACATAAGTCCTCACAAGCGGAAAGTTATTACTAAAATTTTATCTGAACATTCCGATGGAAAGCGGACAACTGAAGCACGGGTGAATTGGAACAACACTAATATATGGACGAAGATCCTGTCGGGCAGCATATCCGACCTCCATGAAACATGTCAAAAGATATACCCGATTCCGCATCAGGTCCTCGACTGTAGCTTCATAGCTTCATGCCCACCTCCAGTGAATGGTGATTATCTTTATAAAAGCTTGATCAGCTTGGAAAATAATCCATACTGATATCGTAATCTGTCCTTATACGGGAAAGGAGCGTTCTTTTTCGTACCTTCTATATGAATTGGTGGATTCGGAATGGCGAAATAGCTCAAACGAAACCCGATATCGTTTCAGATTAAGCGGGTAAATGCGGTTGATCACAGCTTTCATCCCGGGCAGCAGTAACAACGCATGTTTACGTGAAAGCTGCAGCATCTGACCATTCAACAACATTTCACCGCTACCCCAGACACTCGATTGTGCGAATCAATGCTTCATTGGGGAGACTCATCCCATGCTCCTCCGATCACAACAGCTTGATTTAGTACAAATGCCCATAAAATGGGCGTTTGAATCAGGAACAGATGCGGATACTTACCATAGATTGAATATATGTTAAGTTCATTCATTCCTTCATGGTTGTATCTGTGAACAGAAAAAAATAGGAGGTTTTTACAATGAATCAATTCCAAAATGATCTGCAACAATTGAGTGTTTCCCAGTTTCAGTCTGGAGAGATGACACCTTGGAACCAGCAAGGCCAGTACCCGGGAGTTCAGTATCCAAATGGCGTCAATCAGGTGGATCCGTCACGGCAATGCATTGGCTTCGGCGGCTTTTGTGTAGGTTTTTGCGGTGGTTTTTGTGTTGGCGCTTGTGTAGGTTTCTGTGGTGGATGCGGCGGCTTTCGCTGTGGTGGATGTGGCGGTTTTCGCTGTGGGGGCTTTCGCTGTGGTGGATGTGGCGGCTTTCATCGTTGTCGTTAACTCTATTGGTTCAAGATTGTTAATTTAAAATCGCTTCGGCTGTGGAGAAGAGCCCGCCCCTTACAACAACAGGTTGTAAGGGGCATTTATTCATTACAGGCAAGGCATGTGGGACGAATTAACGTACATACAATATGGAAGAGAGGGTTTCACAATAGAGAAATTAGCAACAATTAGGAGGAGACAAATGACAAGTCTAACCCCTGCTGCACGCTTAAAAGTTAAGGATGACACGTTTTTTCTCCCTGTTCCGAACGACGGCGTGTACTTCCGTAATAACGTAGGCACATTCCGCATGGAAGGCGGGATGATCGATCGGTGGATTGAAAAGCTGGTTCCTATGTTCAGTGGAGAACATACATTGGCGGATTTGACAGACGGATTGTCGTACACGCACCGTGAACGGGTTTATGAAATCGCGAATGTGTTATATCAACAAGGATTTGTTCGGGATGTTAGTAAAGACCTAACGCATCAATTAACGGACGGGATTATCCAAAAGTACGCTGGACAAATAGCCTTTTTAGAAAGTTTCGGCGATTCCGGCGCATACCGATTTCAGTGTTATCGAGAGGCTGACGTATTGGCGGTCGGGTCAGGTCCGATCTTCGTTGCATTGATTTCCGCATTAATGGAGTCAGGGATGCCTAAAATCCATATGTTGATAACCGATTCCGTGCCAACGAACCGGAAACGGCTTGTGGAATTGGCAGGGAAGGCCCACCTGACGGATCCTGAGGTGGTTCTTAAGGAAATCATGAAGCGAAGGGAAGGAGCAGACGGTTGGAGGGACGTTGTCCAGCCATTCCAATCGGTTCTGTATGTATCTCAAGAGGGAGATATAGAGGAGTTCCGGCAACTCCATACAGTTTGCAAAACGGAGAAGAAGATTTTGCTGCCGGCCATGTGCCTGCATCAGATTGGAATGGCAGGTCCGGTTGTACATCCGGATGCTGAGGGGTGCTGGGAATCAGCGTGGCGTCGGGTCCACCAGCCAGCCGTTATTAAGGATCCGGAGCTGCATAATTTCTCATCCACAGCGGGAGCAATGCTTGCCAATGTGATCGTGTTCGAGCTATTTAAAACAGTTACCGGGGATTCAGAGCTGAGAAACTCGTTTTTTTTGTTGGACCTGGAAACGTTGGAGGGCAGCTGGCACCCCTTCATGCCGCATCCTCTGATTCATGGTTTTGAGGAAGCCCGAACGGTTCAAGCATCAAAGCTTCGTCTTGATGGGAGTGAAGGGAACGCGAACAAAAATGTACTGCTAACGTATTTGAACCGTTTGACTTCGGCACAATCAGGGATTCTCCATGTTTGGGAAGAGGGAGACTTGAGACAGCTGCCACTCTCGCAGTGTCGTGTTCAGACGGTTGATCCATTATCGCAGGGTCCTGCTGACCTGCTGCCGGAGCTCATCGGTACAGGAATGACACACGAGGAAGCACGGCGGGAATCGGGACTGATTGGGCTTGAAGCTTATGTATCACGATTGGCCGACATCAACCTAAACACGCAAGAGGTTGTCGGAATCGGTGTAGGTGAAACGGCAGTAGAAGGCGTTTTGCGAGGTTTAAAAGCCAATTTGGCCAAGCGGCACGCCATGAAGCAGGTTCATGAGCAAACTGTCACTCGGGTTGAGTTAAATAGGGTGGAGGATCAACGCATCCGGTATTATTTACAGGCTTTGACCACTATGAGGGGAGAACCGGTGATTGGATTGGGAGAGTCGGTGTTGGGCTTTCCAGCAGTATGGGTCGGTACGGGCGAATTTTGGTATGGCAGTACGGACTTGAATATAACCATGGCGCTGCAGAAGGGACTACAAGCTGCACTCCAGAAGGTGCAAAATAATTCCGAATATCCTTCGAATCAGGTGCTGGAGCTGGAAGCTTCGTCCGTGAGATTTGGCAAGGATACCGTTGTTGACCTTGTGATCCCCTCAAGTGAAGGAAATTTACAGTCCGAAATTCTACAGGATGCTTTGCAAATATTGAAAAAGAACGGCAAACAGCTCTTTGTTATGGATCTGGCCGTGGAACCGTTTTTGCAAGAAGAACTCAGAGGAGTGTTTGGCGTGCTGCTGCGAGAGGGGGAGTACCGATGAACAGAGGGCTGGCTATTATCGGAGAGGGAGGGTTGGCGGATCTTGTGACCCGAGAACTGTCCGCCTTATGCAGGATTGTGCGTCTGAGCGACTTTAAGGGAGGCGTACCGAAAGACGTCGATTTCGCTTTGGTGCTGCACGATACATGGCATCCCTCCGTTCATCAGGAAGCGGAAGAGCTTTTCCGGAGAGCAGCTATTCTATGGCTGAGAGGTTTTGTTGCATTCGGCGAAGGTGTGATCGGACCACTAGTCCGACCTGATTTATCCGGGTGTACACAATGTGCTGACACTCGGCGTCTCATGGCGGGACGTGACCGTAAAGAGACGTGGATGCTGGAGCAGCGTCTGAAGACCGGTGCGAATTCTCGTGACGCCTGGTCATCAAGTGCAGGACTATTGCAGCTGGCACACATAATTGTGAAAGAGTCGATGGATGTGCTTCAGGGCAACCCTTCCCGCTTGGAAGAACGAGTGTTTTTCATGGATATGAAAACATTAAGGAGCACCAGCCACTGTTTTCTGCCGGACCCACTCTGTCCATTTTGCAGCTATATGCCTGAAGATACACCAGCAAGGGCCCGCATCTCTCTTCAATCAAGTCCCAAGATAAGCACAAAAAGCTACCGAAGCCGGTCGTTAGAGGAGCTTTCAGGCTTTCTAGTGAAAGATTATCTGGATTATAAGACCGGCTTCTTGAATGGGAAAATGGTTGATCTCATGTCGCCTTTTGCTGATGTGAGTGTAAATCTCCCCATGTTCGACCATGATGAAGCTACAGCAGGCCGTACGCACTCGTATGCGGAAAGCGAACTGACTGCTATTATGGAGGGCTTGGAGCGATACTGCGGTATGGCGCCCCGCGGTAAAAGGGTGATGGTCAACGACAGTTACCGTAATCTGGCGGAGCATGCCCTTCATCCTGCTACGGTAGGTTTGTATGCGAAGGAGCAGTATGAGCGGCCTCATTTTCCTTTCAAGCCATTTCATCCTGACGAGCCAATCGATTGGGTATGGGGCTATTCGTTTGAGCGGCAAAACCCAATATTAATTCCGCAGCAGCTTGCTTATTACAGTTCGAGCTGTGGTCAAGGATTTATCTATGAAACGTCCAACGGCTGCGCATTGGGAGGAAGCTTAGAGGAGGCTATATTTTACGGCATAATGGAAGTGGTGGAACGCGATTCTTTTCTATTGACCTGGTACGCAGAGCTGCCGCTCCCCAGGCTTGATCCTTATTCTTCAGGGGATATGGAACTGGAGCTCATGATCCAACGCTTGCAGACGGTGGCCGGATTTGATGTGTATTTGTATAATGCAACGATGGAAAATGGAATTCCAAGCGTGTGGGCAATGGCCAAAAACATGAAGTCAAAGGGAGTCAACCTGATTTGCGCTGCTGGAGCTCATCCGGACCCCGTTCGTGCTGCGAAAAGTGCGGTTCATGAATTATCGGGAATGACGTTGACACTTGATGGAAAGTTCGAAGAAAACCGGGAGCAGTATACGCAAATGCTCTATGACCCAGCCTTGGTGACCGGTATGGAAGACCATTCGATGCTTTACAGCTTACCGGAAGCAGAAGATCGTCTGCAATTTCTGCTGGAAGAAAACCGACCTCTAAAGACATTTCAGGAGGAATTCAATAGGGTGCCAATGCATTCGGATTTGACCGATGACCTGAAGGACGCCCTTCAGGCGTTCCACCGATTAAATCTCGACGTGATCGTGGTAGATCAGACAACGCCTGAATTACAACGAAATGAATTGTACTGCGTGAAGGTATTGATTCCAGGCATGCTTCCGATGACGTTCGGTCAACATCTCACCCGTGTGATAGGGTTGGACAGAGTGTTAAAGGTACCGGCGCTGCTCGGGTATGTCAAACAGCCGCTGCTCTTGAACCAACTGAATCCACATCCGCATCCGTTCCCTTAAAACGACTGAGGAGGAAGGAAGATGAGTCTGGACACATTCCTGCGTAGTCTCCATGAGGATACAAATGAGTCCGGACCGCAGGACTGGCTAGTCGACTGGGATGACGCGCCACTTCCATATAAGCTATATCGCAGATTGCCAGTCTTTCCTTTATCCCTGGAAATCCCGTTGTCATTGAATAGAAATCGACCACCCGCCAATCCCGATCTGACAACAATCGGTCATTTTCTATGGCATGTATATGGCCTTACCCGATTGAGCCAATACCCTGCGGCCCATTCCATGAACCAAAAGTTAGGCCCGTTGCAGATGTTCCGACGTTTTGTCCCTTCAGGTGGCGGGTTGTATCCAAACGAGCTATATGTATATCTGAAGATAGTCGATGCTCCTGTTGGTGTCTATCATTACGATGCGGCGCACCATCGGCTAGTATTGCTTCGTGAGGGGAACTTTGATTCCTACCTAAATCAGGCACTCGGAAGTAGATCTGAGATATCGGGTTGTTTTGCAACGGTTTTGGTTTCCGTCATGTTTTGGAAAAATTTTTATAAATACAATAACTTTGCTTATCGATTGCAAGGATTGGATACGGGTGTAATGATTGGTCAATTACTTGAAGTGACCCGACAGTATGGTTACGAATCCGGGGTGTATCTTCAATTTCTGGATCGGGCGGTTAATCATCTGCTTGGGATATCCGATAAGGATGAGAGTGTGTATGCGGTGATCCCACTTTCGTCGAAGCCCATGACGTCTTGGTTGCTCAACGGGAGTGATGAAGTGGGGGAGAGTTCTGCGGTTCAATTGTGCAAGGAATTACCAGTAGTTCGACATGAACATTACGTGCGGTCCCTTAAAGTCAAAGCGTACCCGATGCTGACCCAGATGAACGAAGCGTCCATGTTGGACTCAATAGGATCGTTTCGACACGTTGTGGAGACGAAGCATGTTGAAAGCAGACTACAGTCGGTATATATGCCCAACGTGAAGCGGTTATCGTATGATCTGACCTCTATTTGCCAAAATCGGTATTCACCAGAATCGGATTTCGTATTGAGAAAGGTGACGCATTCGGAAGTGGCGGCTTTATTACAACAAGCGACGTCGTCGTTATTTTATTATAATGACCTAAATGCTCCTAATAAAAATTCCGAATCTCGTATGTCATTGTACTGTTGCTTGTATAACGTTGAAGGTATTCCTGATGGTGCCTATCGCTATGACAGTAATGCCCATTTGTTGTGCCGGGTACGTCCAGGAGATCATCGGATAAGATTGCAGCAGGGAATGTCCATGAATAACGTCAACTTGTTTCAAGTACCTCTCTGCCTGCATGTGGTAAGCGCACAGGACTACAACAAATCGGTACTAGGGTATCGGGGATATCGTATTCAGCAGATGGAGGCGGGGATGCTTGTGCAAAGCTTACTGTTAGCGGCGACCGCCATGGGTATGGGAGGGCGACCATTGCTCGGATTTAATACTGCTATTTGTGATGAGCTGTACAAATTGAATGAGAGCGGAAAAACCAGTCTGATTCAGATCCCGATCGGTCACCACCGTCAGCGTCCTCGGTTGGAAGGAAGTTTGCATAGCTAGCTATATCATCACGATGTCAGTTCAGAGCAATCGTTGGAGAAAGCTAAATTGTCTGAACTCAAAATTATGATTACATTAAAGGTCACCTAAATTGAATGGCGGCTTCTTCCGTATGGACAACTGTAAGCATATCCCATTTTAACCTTTGTATTTACACTTGGTGACAGCGACGCTGATCTGAACCCATCATAAATAGTAACAGGATTTAGTTCAGATTTAAGGAATGAGGTTGATATTATGTATCGATTGCTATTACCAGCTTTTGAAAACAAGTAAATGAGACGTAAAACAGGTTTGTCTCAAAGTGAGTAAATATGCAATGGCCACTTGGAAAGCAAAATTAATAAATGAAAACCGTTAAATCCTTTGTTGGATTAACGGTTTTTTTAGCTGGATTGTAGCAACAATACAATCTATCTTTGTAGCCAAAGCTTAATGTAGTCCGCTTAAACCTCATTTTTTATGATATATGTGACTAAAGTATGAACGAGTAATAGAATGTATATTTTTGAATTTAATCCTATTTTAAGATAATATGGAATATTGAGTTATGTTAATGCTGTTAGTATATTTCAAAGATTAATTATATCTCTGTCGAGATTAAGTTTCTTAGGAAGTGTTCTGAATGGAAGACCAGGTTGAAGTAGTTGCCTTATCTATTAAAGTAAACAATAATAATATTCGAAATTAGGGGTGGGAAAATTGAAAAAAATAGTACTAGGCATAATCATCGGGATTTTACTGACGATCTCAACATCCGTCATGGCTGAGGATGGGTTGGAGAAAGTGGAAGCTTATTTAAGAAAAGGGCTTCCCATATTCTTAGACGGTAAGGTGTTGCAATTTAAAGATTCAGCTTTAGTTCTTAATGGAACAACATATCTACCATTTAGGGAAATGGCAAACCAACTGGGTAAAGGAGTTGTGTGGAATGAAAAATTACAACAAATTGAATTATATACCGATTTAAGTATGGATGATGGAAACCAGTCTAGTAATTTGATTCAGAATGGTGAAAGTAGATCGCAAGTAAATGAATTTAATGTACAGGCAGGGTTCACACCTGCAATAAAAATTAATGGGTCAGTATATATGTTTGAAAGAGGATACGACTTATTTAAAGATAGGAAAAATGAATACTATTCAGATTGGAGCAATAGCCCAGTATATACCATCGTAAATGTTGCTTATAATAATTACAAAATTAATGCAACGAATAATCCTTATGCTTCCGGGATCATAACGATTAAGGATGACGGAATAAAGTTTGCAGAATCCCAGGTAAAATATATTTCGGCTGGTCAATCCTATATCGATTTTAAATTTCACAATAAAGAAATAAACAGGTTTTATGAGGTATCCACCAAGCCCGATGAAGAAATTGGATTATTCAAAAGTTCTAATTCAAAGTTTTTATTGCCTGTAAATGGTGTTTTGACAAAACTAAATATTAAATATAAAGTCGAAGTGAATGAATCGAGCAAAATGATAATATTTGATTTGGATTAGATCCATTGATTTGGTAAAAGAAGCGAAACTTCATATCGCTTCTTTTTTCATTCAAGGAAAAAAGGGATAATGGCTACCCTAAAAGTCACATAACCGAAAAAAAGGAGTAAGACTA
Source organism: Paenibacillus sp. 1_12 (assembly GCF_900114475.1). Classification (GTDB taxonomy): domain Bacteria; phylum Bacillota; class Bacilli; order Paenibacillales; family NBRC-103111; genus Paenibacillus_S. Next base: position 29,867 of record NZ_FOTE01000034.1, read on the forward strand.
GTTGGTAGGGCATTTGAAAAAGAAATAGGATGGCTAATTAGAGATCAAGCGGAAAGTGATACTGGAATCGATTCAATTGTTGAAATTTTAGATTTCAGTTCGAAAAGGAAGCTTCTTAAAATCGCTGAGAATATTTCAGATTATGATCGTGGATTCCAGGCATTAGTTGCTGCGAAGCCATTTATGGACGAATTACATGATAGAAATCAATTTATCCTAGAAGCAGAAGAATGGGTCAACATACTTAGAGGTCTTGGTCAATAATCGTGACTGCAGTATAGACCATCAGAATGAATCTGTTTTTGTGTGTTGGTTGCGCTAACGGATGTTAACGGATAACGTTAGTTTAAAAACACCGGCAGTCTGGACATTAATTTTCAGTCCACACGGCTGCGGTTGTCCGGAATGCAACTGGTTTGGATTCAACGTACATGTCGGGTGACAAGAACATATAAACTTAAGAGGCCGCATATCTGCGGCTTTTTTCATTTTAACGATATATGTTCTTATCAAAAGTCAGTGACAAGAACATGTATCGTTTCCCTCTGTGGAGGATTATTCTCAATTTCTAAATGTTTGAAAGTCGGGGTAGAGGAGCGGCAGCGTTTTAATTTAAACTAAATGACAGTTTTGCTTAGTGACTATTTGTATAAAAAGGAATTTATTCTACCCTCACGAATAATTAATTCATTACCCTAATTAAGGAGACTACATATACTCATGAAATTATCAATAAAATTTTAGCTGTATTTTTCCTGTTTTCTGCATTGTTCGGAAATTTGAACCGAGCTTATGCTGGGGTTGGCTCTAGTAGTTGGAAGGATATCGCTGTCGGTGGAGGTTTTAGTCTTGCAATAAAAATGGATGATACCCTCTGGGCATGGGGCAAATCTCCTTCAAAACTCAATGATTTTTCTGACATCATATCTATTTCAAGCGGTTACGGAAATAACTTAATTTCAGCAAAGAAAGACGGCACCGTTTGGACGCTTGATCGCGGAAAAGCAATTCAAATTCAGAATTTAAATGATGTCGTAGCTGTTGCGGCAGCCTCATACGATTTCTACGCTTTGAAAAAAGATGGCACTGTGTGGATTTTTGGTTCTAACGGAGTAGGAAAGGTTGCCGGTGAATCAGTGCATAAGCAATACAGTCCAAAAATAGTTGAAGGTATTGCGGATGTCGTTACCATACAAGCTACGGCAGGTGGACCCCTCTATTTGAAAAAAGACGGAACCGTATGGGCGAGTGGCCGCAACTCCGGCGGGCAATTAGGAATAGGTTCATATGAAGATAGCAACGTACCCGTTCAAGTTAAAGGTTTACATAAAATAATAAAGATTGCGGCACACGGTACAGGTTTTCGTTCCAGGGCTATTCGAGAAGATGAAACCTTATTTTCTTGGGGTGGGGGCTTTACGGGAGATGGAACCAAATGGTATAGGACTGAATCTGTTTGGATTAAAAGCAGTGAGAGTGACGATTTTGTAGAAAACTTAATTAACGTTACAGTTAATGGAAAGCTCCTCGAATTTGAACAACTACCTGTTCTGGTTGATGGAACAACCATGGTTTCCCTACGTAAAATTTTTAAATTGCGTGGTAAAATGCGGTAGAAGGAGGGATTTTATGGGTTCTCGGGTAATGCATTTAATAATTGGTGAGATGGTCGCTTCTAGCCTTGATGTAAAAAACAAGAGAGATTTTTTAATTGGTTCAATTGCTCCTGACGCTGCTTTCTCGTTTGAAAGGAAAGCTATTACTCATTATTTCGAAGGAGATGTTGACAAGAGAACTAGGCAGGTAAACTATCAAAGATACATTGATACATATTTATCAGATGTAAAGGATGATTACTCATTAGGATATTTGATACATTTAATTTCCGATAACGTGTGGATGGAGTATATCTATTACCCATATGAATTGAAGCAGAAGCAAGACTTAGACCCGACTTTTTTATCAAGATGGTATTCAGATTTTAGAAAAAAGAATACAAAATTACTTTGCCATTATGATATGGGATACCTAAAAGATTGGTTGGCGATTGATGCTCTCCCGAGATATAGAAAAAAATAAGGATTGCAAACTTGAAGTATATAATTTTGATGACATTATCGAGTACATAAACTTATCGAAATCTAAGGCTATTGCTGTCATTGAAGAAATTACTTCTGATACCACACACAATTAAGCTAGCGGATACTAGATGACAAGAACATTATCTCATTAAATGCCGCATAAATAGCGGCTTTTCTGTTTTATCCCACTCCCTATCGATGTCGGTAGGAATCATTGCCATTGTTACTTATGGTAAATACAACCTCCAAGCTAATAGAAAGCTCGTCACCACGAACGGAATATTGACGGATGCTAAATACAATACGATTAAATATTCGCAGCCTAAAGAATGTAGAATTAAAGGGCATGTTCGTTGGATAGAGAATGAGGCTGCAGCGGTCAACTGCAGCGGCCTTTATAACTTTTGAATTATTTGAATGCCCATTTCTTGAATTTTTTGCAGAAGTGTCTTTGGTGTTTTATTATCAGTTATTAATACATTTACATCTTCAACTCGGGCAAAGGATATTAAAGCTGTGCGTTCGAATTTTGTATGGTCGGCCAAAAGGACCGTTTTCTTGGAAGACAGAATCATTTGTTTTTTTAATTCAGTTTCTTCGCGATTAAGTATGGACAGACCTCTTTGAAGATCTATCCCCGTACAACCGATAAATGCGATATCCACATTGTAATCCTTCATCATGTTAACCGTATTTTGGTCGGCAATAGTAAAGGTGCCTTTTCTCCGGAAGCCTCCAAGAATGCACAAATCAATCGTATTGCTTTCAATGAGCTCCGCAGCGATCTCGGTATCGTTAGTAATAACCGTTAGTGTACGATGCTTCAGTAATTTAGCCAGCTCGAAGGTAGTCGATCCTGCGTCTAACAGAACTATCTGGCCATCCTCAATAAGCTGATATGCACTCAAAGCGATGTGTTCTTTTTCCGAATGCTCTCTATCGCGCCTTTTGAAAATAGGAAGCATGGAATGAGTGTCTTCAGGTAATATGGCTCCGCCATGGACTTTTTTCAAAATCCCTTTTTTCTCCAATTTTTCTAAGTCCTCACGTATCGTTTTTTCCGTTACTTGCAAGGTTTTGCTCAATTGGGTCACCTTCACGGAACCGTCGGAATTGAGGAAATCGACAATTTTGGAATGTCTTACATCGGATAACATAGTTTCAACCACCTGGCCTTTACATGAGCATACCGCATTAGTTTAACAATTTTTGAATTAAAAATCGAGAAAAACCCTTCTTACGTTCGTTTAGGTATTATTATTACCGAAAATGTTTGATTATGCAACTGTCTTGTGTTAAGTTGGGGATAGACCATCATGCTCAACAAGTATTTAAACTATAGAATTGGCAGGTGATGAAAAAAGATGAGCTTTATTTTTGTGGATCGTGATTTTCCTATAACCATCAAACGAAATATGACGAAAGGTGAAGGCGTTTGGTATACTATTCGTCGTGATTTCAAGGAAAAAGCGGATCAGGCGATGCGTAGGGGACCTTGGAGTGTCACCTATTTTGGGGTCGTTGCACCGAGTGGAGATATTCATGATTACATCAGCGAAGCCCCCTACTGGTGGCCAAACCCTAACGATCCAGATGGTCCCTACATAAGAAAAGACGGCGTTACCCGGCATGACAGATTTATGGGTCATAGGCAATCCATCGATGAATTATCCGAAGCTTTGCTGATCCTTTGCAGTGCGGGTTATTATTTGGACGAAAAGCAATATCTGAGTCGTGCTGCGGAGCTGCTAAACATTTTCTTTTTAGATCCCGTAACCCGGATGAACCCTCACATCGAGTACGGTGAAGCCATAAAAGGAATTTGTTCGGGGCGGGCAGCCGGAATTATCATGCTTCGGCAAATCGACCGGATTGTTCATGCACTTGGATTTTTGGGTGAATATCCGGAGTGGGGCGACGAGATTGAAGGAATGCGGGAATGGCTGTCGCACCTGCTGGACTGGCTAACAACCAGCGAAATCGGTAAAGCCGAAAGCAATTCCGGCAACAACCACGCCGTTTGGTGGACTACTCACGTTGCTGCTTATGCGGCCTTTACCGGCAATAAAGAGAAGCTGCAGCTCGCTATTAACCATTTTAAAAGCGTTATCCTGCCCGAACAGCTTCAGTCGGACGGCAGTCTTCCCAAAGAGCTTGATAGGACACGTTCCTTTCACTATACTTTATTCAACTTGGATGCCATGGCCCTGCTATGTGAAATTGCTTATCATCGAGGTGAGGATTTGTGGAATTACACTACACAGGACGGTCGGGGCATTCGGCTTGCCATCCAATTTGTTCTTCCTCATCTAGATAATCCTTATTTATGGAAATGGCCGCAAATTGACGGTGAGATTCCTAATGAACACCTTTGCATACAGCTGGCAGCCCTGCGTTTGAACATTCCTGAATGCACAGTGTTGAATATCAAAAGACGGGGAGAAAGCAAGTTAATTATGGATTGCGAAGAAAGAATGGGTCCCTTGGTATTTTGGCCGGGCAATCCTTTAGCTGAGGTTTCTGCATTAATAAAATAAAACTATACGATTGGAGCACAGGAACATGAAAATTGATTTAAGCAATCGGGTTGCGTTGGTTACAGGATCCAGCGGAGGTATCGGACGCGCTGTTGCCATCGAATTGGCAGGCTGCGGTGCGAAGGTGATCGTCCATTACCTCGGAAACAAAGAGGGTGCGGAGGAAACCGTAAATACAATTCACAATTCCGGCGGAGAAGCGGTACTTATTCAAGCCGATGTGACCGATCTGGAGCAAATCGAGTCGCTGGTCGACCAATCCGAGAAAGCTTTCGGCAGCGGAATTGATATCCTTGTTAATAACGCAGGCAATTTGGTTGAGCGCCGTCCAATCGCGGACATGGACTATGATCTATATAAATACATTATGGATGTGAATCTGACGTCTACCGTTTTTGTAACTAAGGCTGTGATTCCGGGGATGAAAGCGAAGGGCGCAGGCTCCATTATCAATATGAGCTCGTTGGCCGCACATAATGGGGGAGGACCGGGTTCCGGTATTTATGCCGCTTCCAAGGGTGCTGTTTTATCGTTGACCAAGAGTCTTGCCAAAGAATTGGCTCCACATGCGATTCGCGTAAATTGCATCGCTCCAGGCTTTATTGAAGAAACTAAATTTCACTCCACCTTTACGTCTGCAGAAGGCAAAAAAGCTTCCATTGCCAGCATACCTCTTGGACGCAGTGGCGTACCTCAAGATATCAGCGGTATCGTAGCGTTCTATGCATCCTCCTATAGCGCTTTCGTCACAGGCGAAACCATTGAAATCAATGGCGGCAATAACATGCGTTAAACATCATACCGGGGTTTCAGCCCCGGTCTCTTAAACAGCCTTATAATTAATCGTAATTCAAGAGGAGGATGGCAATGTCCAAGAGAACGAAGAAAAAGTTTATAACAGCGGTGCCATTGTTTCTTGCAGGAAGCTTGCTTTTCAGCAGCGCCAATATAGTGAGCGCTTACAATTATACTAGCTACCAAGGCTTGCAAATTGCTGACCAGGCGCGGATTCCCGCCGAATCGAGAACCTCCGATGCAGATAAAAAAATGGACGTGCTGATCGGCAAGTTGAAAGATCCCAAGCTGATTCTGGCCAATCTGCCGACCGAGGAAGTACATCCGAGCCTTTGGTTCCGTGACAGCGAGCTGCCTGATTTTCAAAAGCGCCGCCATATCAAGGATTCTTACTATGAGAAGCTTTGGGCGAAAATTCAATCGGATGTGGAGCAATACAGCCAATATGACTACACTGATGCCAAATTGCATGAAAACAACCGCAGCCGTGGTGCTAAGCTTTTAGCATTTTACTACATAATGATTAAAGATGATCCTTCGATCAACACCGGCAAAAAAGACATGATTCTCCGCAAGGCCAAAGAAGCAGCGGTATTTATGTATACCGGAACGGTGGAGGAGCGCACGAAGGATGACGGCGATATTTATTGGGCCACTTACCTTCAGGATTATGCGGCCACCTATGACTGGTTATATCCTTTTTTCACTGAAAAAGAAGAGAAGCAGGCCCGCAGCCGTTTGAAAAAGGAAGCTCAATTTATCGCGGAATGGTTGGCAGCCCCGCAGCCGCCCAGGCCTCATAACCACAGATCGAAGCCAGCGCTTGGCTTGGGAACGGTGGCATTAACGTTATCCAAGGAACCGGAAGCCCAATATTGGCTGAATCTTGCTATAGAGCGGACAAACAATGTGTTCGAGTATCAGTTCAGCACCGATGGGATTTCTCGTGAAGGGGCGCATTACGGGCAATTTACTCTTGTAAATCTGATCCCTTTCTTGTGGAATTATCGAAACGTATCCGGCACGCAAGGTGATCAGACTGTTTCTCCTGAAGTATTGATCCAAAAGTCTCAGCCGATCTTTGAATGGGCCGTGAAGACCCGAATGGGCAACGGCTGGCTGCCGAATACAGAGGACAGCTATGTGAAGCCTTACGCGACCCATATGGCTGCCGGATTGTATAAGAACACCGATGCTCCGCATTACGGTAATGGAATGAAGCTGTCGGAAGCGCTTCAATGGAGCTATGCGAATACGCATATTTATTTGGCCGATTACACCGGAGCCACGTCCCAATATCAAATCGCCATCGACGAATATTTAACCTATGATGCTTCGGTCCAAGCCAAACAGCCGACTTCGTCGAGGACCATGTTTATGAACGGGGGCATCAACCCGGTAACGAAACAGCCTTACGGAGGAAATGCTATTCTCGGCAACCAGTGGAACGCCAAAACGGAAACAGACGGAGACAAAACCTTATGGCTTATGTTCAACGGCACGCCCGAATCGGATAACCATCAGCACCAGGATCAGCTGCATTTTAATATTTACGGCCACAATGCGCTTTTCGCGACAGATACCGGCTATGGGCAGTACAGCGCTTTTAATTCCTATTTGAAAACACCGCAGGCGCACAATGTTATTACGTTAAACGGAAGAAGCGTACGCAACGAGAGCGATCCTTATCAATCGCTTGAATCCAAATATGAGATGGATACCCCTTTCTTTGATTTTGCGCAAAAAGAGGGCAGCTATTACGATGATGAATCCAAGGTGATTGGAAGCCATAAGCGGGCGATCGCGTTCCCGGGCCAGCAATATTTTGTCGTGGCGGACCAGGCACAATCGACAAACGGCAAGGCGGACTGGAGCATGTCCCTTCACAGCTTGGGAGCTCTCCGTCTGGAAGGGACCCATGCCCAATGGCAGATTACCAAGGAAGCGACACCAGAGCTTACCAAGAAGCCGGAAGCGGAATTGGAGAGCACGGTTCCTTTTTATGATCTTAACGAAGCCAAGATGGAAACCTATATATTCCCTACATCTCAGACGGTCCAATCAAAAAACGGTGTCATGAGCTTATTTAAAGAGGATCTGCCTGATACATATCTGGAGGCGAAAACGTCTTCCGACAAAACCAGATTCCTCACTGTATTGGTGCCTCAAGGCTTGAAGGAACAGGCGCCTAAAGTACAGGATCTGAGCACCAATGAATTTACGGCAGCTCGCGTAGAGCTTAACGGCAATACGGACACCTACTTGCTGCAGGATAGTTCGGGTAAGAAGAGCATTGCCGGTCATCTCCAATCCGACGGCACATTCGCATGGGCCCGGGAGACCGGTTCCTCGACAACCGGTGTGATGATGCGCGAGGGCAGTCAATTGACGGTATCGGGGACGGATCTGCTTCGTTCCGACGCACCGATGACCGTCGCTTTGCAGACAGCAGCCAACCTGTGGACCATAGAGGTAACCGACCCGGGCAAGGCTTCCCGGTTGTCCTTGATGCTTCCGGAAGGGTTAACCGCAGCGGGATTATCTTTGAACGGTCAATCCGGCGCTGCTTTTGAAACAAAAGGATTAACGGTTGAAATTCCTGTGAAACAGGCAGGCACTTATGAATTGGCGATCCAGGGAATTGGAAAAAGCTTGTCCAACTCCGCTCCGACAGCTGATTTCAAGGTCGATGCGCAGAGCGGCTACGGGGTTCGCGACAAGGGAACAAGGACCATTCAGGTGGATGCTTCGGCTAGCAAGGGAGACGATTTAACATATAACTGGAATTTCGGTGACGGCACGACATCAGATAAGAAGTCCGTCATTAAGGAGTTAAAGGCGTTCGGAACCTATCTTGTCAATCTTACTGTGACGGATAACAAGGGACGTATCGATTCTAAAACGGTCGTTGTAGAGAACCTGGACCCGAACCATGCGCCAGAAGCTAAATTCACTTCCGATGTGAACTCCGGACGGCCACCTTTGACCGTTCACTTCGATGCTTCGGAATCATTTGATCCGGATGAGAAGGATGGAGACCGGGTTGTGAAGTACAAATGGGACTTTGGCGACAAAACACCTGTTATCGAGGGTACTAGTCAACAGAAGGTGGAGCACCTATTCAATAAAGTCGGTTCGTTCCCTGTTACTCTTACAGTATCGGACACATCCGGAAAGGCAGCCGTTTATTCCGAAATCATCGAGGTGGGCAGCTTGTATGGCTACCTAAACGTGGATTTGGCGAATCCGGAGGATGAAGATGTTTATGTTCTTTTTGAAGCGGAAGATTTCACGTATAACTCAAGCCAAGGAGAAGGACAAATTTCTTTAGAAGAGGATGGAGCTTCCTCCAGCGGGAAATATGTAAAAATCGGCTCCAAGGTACCGGATTCGACTAAAGATAGTGTATTGAATCCGGCCTGGAAGGATACATTACCAGCGGATAAAATTCCGAATGGCACACCTTATGTGGAATACGAGTTTAAAGTGAAGCATCCGGGCAGCTACCAGGTGCACCTGTATTCCAAAGGAACTTCTGCGTCAAACGGATCGGTATTTATTCAATTTGACAGCTCCGATCTGACAAGGGTAACGCTCAAGGATAACGATTGGAAGCGGGCCTACGACAATACACAGTTCATATTGAGCGAAGGCACTCATGTTCTGCGTGTTTACTCGAGAAAAGGCGGAGCGGATTGGGATCGGGTTCTGCTTATGACCGATGGGACCACGCATACCAAGGTACAGAGCACGATCATTCCTAAAATCGAACAGTCCTATCCCGTAGAACCCCCTCAAAATTAAGGATGCATATGAAGGCCGAATGAGGGTCAGACGACTCGGATAATCATAGGGCAATCGTCTATGGACCGGTAGCTATAAGCAGCCGGTTCTTTTTCTCAATGCAGGTAGAATAGCTTATCAGAAACAGTTCCTTTTGTTCTGCGAGTGACGGCTGTTTGGCTATGAAGAATCAGGGTTCAAGAGAGTGCAAAACGGTGTGGACATTAATAACCGTATGGGATAAAGAATTGCGCAGCGTAATATTTTCACAGGAATGCCGTAAACAGCTTGAAGCCCTTTCTGAAGTAGACTGGGTGAAGGAAGACACACCTTATAGCCATGATGATCTTCAAAGAGATATCGGTCCGTATGATGCGTGCATAAAGTCATGGGGTTCACCCAAGCTCACATCGGAAGCTCTTGAAAGAGCGGAAAAGCTGAAATTTATCGGCCACGCTGCAGGTAGCTTAATTCCTTATTTGGACCCGGCGCAATTTGAAAAGACATTGTCATTGTAAACGAAAACACAGCATTGGCAAGATCTACAGCTGAGCATGCGGTAAGCTTAATGAAAGCGGGCGCGTGGAACTTGACGGGATACAGCAGAAGCTTAGCGGGTGGAGTTTGGAGAGCTTATAACGATACCGTCATGGGATTGTTCGGAAGGCAAGTGGGGCTAATCGGGTACGGCGAAGTAGCCAGAGAGGTCATAAGACTTCTCAAACCATTCGAGACTCACATTCGGTTGTACTCACCTTATTGTACACAGAAGGAAGCTAAAGAATTGGGAATCGAGCTATGTACACTGGACGAGCTGCTTGTATCAGGGATAAGACGATGATTTTTTTATTTTTTCAGATGGGGAATGAGATTAAGTTCTTGTCATTCAAAAAAACAAACAACCACCATGGATGCAGTTCGTGCGTTTCAACGGGAATGGATCTCCAATATGAACGATCTGAAGAACAGCAAAAAGTCGAAGGACACATGTCGGCTTTATGTTTGTGAAATTTACTCTGGCGATTTAAAACGAGTATATGGATTTGAAGAAGGCAACTTGATGGAGCAATTAAAAGCAGTTGTTTAATCTTGGACACCTTGAGAGGATTAGAGGCGGAATATCACCTCTATTCTTCGATTAGGTAGCCCAAGATTGGTAGCCGTCAATTAAGCAAGGTCGATCGATTCTCCAAGACACAGCTATTATCCAAACCATTACTATTAGTACGAAGACTATCATCTAGCTTAATCACCCGCCCAGGGCCGAGGGTTTTTTTTTATTTGCAGATATCCGGATCAACATGCTGACCTAAACCACTAGAGTTGTATTCAGAAAATAAGAAACTAGAAACTCTACAAAAACGAGCTTCTGATCGTGCAATCTATTTAGTGGTTTGATCTGTCGTTCGGAGAAAATAAAGGATTTTCTTAGTGCTTAGTCTAAGATAAGCACCTTTTAAAGCACTACATGCTACCCGCGTATGTTCTTTATTTAATAATTGGAAATGGAATATAATGAGGAGGACATAGCCCAAGCGAAGGCGCGGGAGCGTCCTTTTTTATTGGGTCTGTCAAATCTTTTGTGTAAACTCATTTAAAAGACTTCTCCCCCAGGGGAGAAAAATTTTCATCGCAGATGCTGGCCGATGCGATCTGGATAGAAAACAGATAGCTGGAGCAGCATTTGCCCCCAGTTTTGGACGCGGCCTGTCCACTTTCGAGTGACATCCATGGTGGCCAAATAGAGCATTTTTAAGAGAGCTTCATCCGATGGGAAGATGCTTTTTCCTTTGGTCACCTTTCGAAGCTGACGATGGTAGCTTTCAATAATGTTGGTCGTGTAAATGAGTTTGCGAATCTCTGGCGGATACTTAAAAAAGGTAGCCA
>NZ_FOTE01000029.1 GCF_900114475.1 Paenibacillus sp. 1_12
GCTCCGTGTTTCTTGATCTCAACATGCGTCAAAATCACTTATCCGGTCTTAGCTACCGTTTCCGGTAGTTATCCCGATCCTGCAGGCAGGTTGCCTACGTGTTACTCACCCGTCCGCCGCTAACTGTTCCCGAAGGAACAATCCGCTCGACTTGCATGTATTAGGCACGCCGCCAGCGTTCGTCCTGAGCCAGGATCAAACTCTCCATTAAGGTAGAACTTGAATTGCACTCATTCGTCTTGCTGGCGAGAATTTGCATTCTCTTGTACTGCTATTTTACTCACTCGTTGATTCAGTTTTCAAAGGACAATTCTTTTTTCGATCATTTTCGACATTCCGTCAAAAGCGACCTGATCAATATACCACATTCATTCATTCAATTGCAAGTACTTTTTTTAATTTATTTCCGATGGTCAGATCATCCATCTTCTTGCTCTCTATGTATCACTTTCGCAACAGCAAGAATGTTAATTTACCACGTTTGATCTTCGATTGCAAGAGTTTTTTTCTCAGCTCTGCAGATTAATTAAATGATCAAATCGTCCATCTATTTACTTCCTGCAGGTTACTTTCGCAACAGCAAGAAGACTAATCTATCATGCTTACTACCTACATGGCAAGTCTTTTTTTAAATAAACGGATTCTGGCAACCCAAACCCATTTAATGATTAATAATAGCGGACTATTACAACCTCGCTTTTTCCATGCTGTATCTGCCTTTGTGCCACGACTAGCTGCTCAGATCCAAGTCATCGATATCCAGTCTTAGCTTCGCTGGTCGGGATTCGTACATACGGTGGGATTGAAAGAAAACAGTAGCTTTTGTCAGAAAGTATATGTGTGATCAGTCACGAATAGACAAAACCTCCTCTTTTACATCGTATAAATAACTATAGAAATCATGTAAAATATTCCAGTAAACCCATATATCACTTTACCGAAGGGATGATCTGCTATTATTACAGTTGATAAAATTCGATTCATTGAATCACAATGCATTAATCCACAAGACGCAATTATTATCCGGCTACTTATGGAGGGCTTTGGTATCCACGAATTAGTATACTTAAAGAAGGATTCCTTAGATATGGAAAACCAGATACTTACTTTAAAAGATTCATATGGAATCAAGAGACAGGTTACTGTAACGAAGAGGTGCCTTGATCTGTTCCAAAGTGCAGTCAATCAAACTAAATATATTGTTAATAATGGCTACAGTCCAAGTAGACAGCTTTCTATAAATTTGCGTGACAGCGATTATCTCATCAAGGTAAGCTTGCAGGATTTCATAGCAAACCAAAGTATGATAACGGAGATGGATTCTGTTGTCTTACGAACGATATACATGCGTCTGAGAAGATTAGCCGAGTTTTTCAAAACACCTGAATTAATTCATTTAACTTCAATAAAGCCTCAGCTGAAAGAAATTATATACGTTTGATCGAACGATGGGGGCTGAGAAGCCTCCTTTTTATTTGCATGAGAATCCATCCCGGCAGCCATACTGTGAAAGTAACTTTAGCTAATTGCTATAGGAGGGTAACAATGATTAAACATAAATGGATCATTCCTGCTACTGAGAGACTTGGTTTTAAACTTGCAAAAGGGGAAGTCGTCCGAATAACCGATGTGGATGGTGCGCAGGTGGCTGATCTCGTGGCCTATCGTGCGGACGATACAAGCGAGCGCCTCGATCCTGGAGTAACTATGGATGCTTTGCATAAGATGAAAGTAAAACCTACAGACCTCATTTACTCCAATAAATACAGACCGCTGCTCACCGTGATAGCGGATACGGTAGGTCAGCACGATTTTATTAATCCCGCCTGCCGCTCTGAAATGTACGAGCTGCTGTACAACAAACAAAATCACGCCAGCTGCTATGAGAACCTGAACATGGCACTTACTCCTTTTGGTATAACACCGCCTGATCAACACTACCCGTTCAATCTGTTCATGAACACGGTGATTCAACCATCCGGGGACATTCAAATAAAAAAACCGCTGTCCAAAGCCGGAGACTATATCGAACTTCGCGCAGAAATCGATCTGATTATCGCTATATCTGCTTGCCCGTGTGCAGAAAGCGATTGTAATGGATACGTATGTACATCTATAGAGGTGGAAATTGTGTAGACTCTTCTAACATAGGATGTCCTTGAATACAATGACCTGTACAAGTCTTTGTATGACCCAAGGAGGTATGGGAATGAACACATTTTTCACCTATATGTTTCTCGGCATATCCTTATCTGCACCCATTGGTCCCATTAACGCTGCTCAACTGGATAGGGGAGCCCGATTCGGCTTTACTCATGCATGGCTGATCGGGATGGGTGCGATGTGTGCCGATTTAGTATACATGCTGCTGATTTATTTTGGTCTGGCCCATTTCTTAAGCACACCTTTTATGAAAACCTTTTTGTGGCTTTTCGGTTGCTTTGTGTTAGTTTACACAGGCGTGGAGACACTTCAAAATATAAAAAAAATGCCGGGAACTGAAACCCGGGACGTACAATCCAAAATGACCTCTTTCCGCTCCGGTTTTATGATGGCGCTGATGAATCCACTTAACATTTTATTTTGGCTCGGCATTTATGGGTCCATTCTGGCGGAAAGTATGCATAAATACGGCATGTCTCAAATGCTTTGGCATAGCTTAGGCATTTTTGCCGGTATCCTGTTATGGGATGTTGTTATGGCCGCGCTGGCAAGCTCCTTTCATAAATTCGGCAATCGCACCACGCTGCAAACTATTTCAGCCTTGGCAGGTCTCTCGCTTATTGGCTTTGGAGTTTATTTTGGATATCAGGCATTTCTCCAGCTTACCCGTTAGCAAATCCGATTATTGAGCGACCCTAAGGGCATTCACCCATATAACCTCCAACGCATAGTATGCACCGTACTAGTGAAGGAGGATTTTTACATGGTTGACTTAACTACCAAGGTCTGGCTTGATGATCATCTGTCCGACCTTGCGGAATGGCAGCAGGATGCCTATCGCCAATTCGGGAGTATGATTGCAGATCCTGATCAGAGGTACCCTTGTATTCCGGGACGCCAAGGCTTTCTTACCAACAATCTGCGGTACGGATTCGCTGCAGACCCCAGATCCGAGCAGGCCGTTGTGGATGTTGCACAGCTTTTAAAACAATATGGCGCCTGCTCACGTGAAACCGGCAAATACGCTTCACTCGTTATATTTTTCAACACACCTGGAGAGCTTGTAGATGAGTCCTCTTTAGAAGACTTCGAACTGATTTTCTGGTCCGTTCTGAACCGGGTCAGCGCTAATGACCCAACCCCTTGGCCTGATCACATTTCCACAGACCCTTCCGATCCATCCTGGGAGTTCTGCTATGACGGGCATCCGTATTTCGCCTTTTGCGGGACTCCTGTCCATCAAATTCGCAAAAGCCGAAGAACCCCTTATTTTCTCATTGCCTTTCAGCCCCGATGGGTATTCGACGAAATTAACGATTCGACCCCTTTTGGACGTAACATGAAGAAGCTTATTCGTCAAAAATTAGTCGACTACGACGGCGTACCGGCACATCCCTCTCTGAAATGGTATGGACAAGAAAATAATCAGGAATGGAAGCAGTATTATTTGCGTGATGATGAATCCGTGCCTTCCAAATGTCCTTTTACTTATATGAAAAACAAATTTAAAGCTATGGGTGTACGTTTTCATAAATAGCGGGAACTTGATTATGCCGGATCTTTTATTGTTTTATTCCCTTTATATAGCCTCCATGCTGCAACCAGTCCGATAGCCAAGACAATTAGAAGACTAGACCAAAAGCCAGGCCTGCCTGTTTCTTCCAATAAAGGTCCAGTAACAGCTGAGGCAATAAGGAGGATGGCGATCCATGATTTTACCTGACCGCCTGCTTCCGGCTTGATCAGCTTGAGATAGGAAGCAAGGATAAATAACCATGTGTATAATATCACCAAACCAGCGGCTGTCGTGATATGCTCAAAAATTTGTTTAGGCATGAGCAGCGCGAGCAGGATGGATACACACAGTCCAAGTGTATTCACTCCAAGCGCGTATAACGGCAGCTTTCTTTTACCCCACGTATTCGCCATCCATTCAGGCGCATCGCCATCCTCGGCTAAAGCCATCAGCATTGTAGATATGGCATACAAGGAAGCAACGAGAATCGAAAACCCTGCTATAACCAGTACACCGCCCAGCACATACACTAGATAAGGCAATCCCATGACCTCTAGCGCTGCGATGAGCAAGCTTTTATCAGGAGTCACCCCCTCTTTGGTCACAAAAAGCAATGCCAATCCGATTGAAAACACATAGAGAACCGTAATCGCAAGCAGCATCACTCTCCCTGCCTTAGGCGCCTCCTTGGGATCACGCAAATCCACTGCCATAAAACCCATGACCTCAATGCCGCCAAAGGCATAAAATGCATAAAGAATCCCTTTCCAAGCACCCAGCCAGCCCGAATCGAACCACTCCGCTGCGCTGTGGCGAATAGGCTTTACACCGCCTGTGCCTTGTAGAAAAGCATATCCCGCCACCAGAATGAACATAACCACCGCGGCAATTTTAACAATAGCTAACAGATTCTCCACCTTATTAATTCCACTTGACCCGAGTATGACGACCAAAAGAGCAAGTACCGCGTAACCGGCGGCGAGCATCCAAAGAGGAAACCCAGGAAGCCAGAATTGCGTAAAAATCCCGAGTGCTGTCAACGTGCTTCCCATAATCAACATCTCCGAGCACCAATAGACCCATCCCACACTAAAACCTGCCGAAGGGCCATACGCTTGTTTGGCATAAGTGCGAAAAGAGCCTTTTTGCGGGTGCAGAACGGTCATTTGAGCTAAAGCCTCATAAACAAAAAGAGTCGCAAAAGCAGCCAATATAAAAATAAGCAAAATCCAAAAACCGCTTTTTTGAATCGCAATACTGGAACCAAGAAAGAAACCCGTTCCAATGGTACATCCAACACCAAATAGAGTTAACTGCCACCAGGCCAGCTTCCCTTGTGATGTTTCCATGAACCATCCCTCCACATCCTTAATCTCGGAGTCAAGATAAAGAAAACCCGGCACAGGTTGTATAGACCCGTACCGGATTATTGTCCATATTAATGAATGGTCGTGACTGCATTTGCGGGCATTTGCGGTTTTCCGGTTGCGGGCACAAATGCGTTCAGCATTTGTTGGGCGTCGGATGCTGCCAATTGCGGCACTTGATAGTAGGCATGTTTGTTTTGATACATAAAAATTTCATAAGCCATTTCAATGAAATTTTCCACTTGGGAAGCCAATACCCGCCGTACGACCGGATTCGTCACTTCAGCGGCACACATCGTCAAGGTGGAAGCGTGAGTTTTGATCAGACCGAGCATATGCCCGCTAATCCCTGCATCCTTCACATCAGCCAAGGATTGATTCGGTTTCTTAGGCTGGGTTGGTTTGATACCAAAGATTGGCTGCGTCACATTTTTAATCATATACGTGGATGTTTCCTGGCTTGGCTTTTGTCCTGTTGTGAAACATTCTGCCGTCAGGTTGTATTGGGAAAGCGTGAAATTATATTGACGATCCAATATGTCCAGAAGCTCTTGATCCTGAACAAATTGTCTGAAAATCATAAATTGATCCAATACATTGATCGTGCATCCTAACACTTCATGCATATCAAAAAGCTCATGGCCCCCATGATTCATTTGCTGCGAGCCTTGGGTGGTACTGCTGGTTTGGGTTTGCTGCTGCATCTCGAAGTCTCCTTTTATGTTTGGATTGAGTTAACTTCGATAATATGCGTAATTTCAGATTAACTTATACGAGAGCCAAAATGCCTAAGTTAGGGCTCGGATCTGTTTGCACGAAAAAAATCCTTTCTTAGACAATTGCTAAGAAAGGATTCTGGGTTTTGTTAAAGTAAAGCTACCTAATCTTCATGGTTTAAGGCATCTTGATGTCTACGATCATTTGTATCCTGCTGTAATTGCTGTGCTTGATGGCTGTTCGCCGCTGACTTACGTAAATCCTTATTTACATTTTGCAAATTTTTATCTCTGCTTTTTGACTTTGTCATTGTTAGCTTGCTCCTCTGCTCAATAGGTGTACTTTATTAATAGGAATTGTCCCTTAATACTGTAACCATTTAAGCTGGAAAAAATGCCGGATTTGGATCATTTACCTGAAGCTTGCTCCAGAACTGCATCCATTTCAGCATTATTTGTGGACTTCGTGTTTCCAGAAAAGTGATTGCCTGTCGAAAGCAGCTTAAAGTTCAGCATCTCTCCTGCTCCATGAGCGATACATTCCATCGGCTTTTCAGCCAAATAAACAGGAATACCCGTTTCTTTCTGCAGCCTTTGATCCAGTCCATGCAATAAGGCTCCTCCTCCGCACAACAGCATGCCCCGCTCCACCAAATCCCCTGCCAGTTCAGGAGGACATTGCTCCATAGTCAATCGAATCGTATCCACAATCGACATAGAGAATTGATCTACGATCTCATAAATCTCCCTGGACGTAATAGAAATCGTTTTGGGCAGCCCTTCCATCATATCATTACCTCTGATATCCATCCGTACGTCGCCTTCCGGTATTATCGCAGAAGCCAAATTTTTCTTAATCTCTTCTGCCGTTCGCTCGCCAATAACCAAATTGTACTTTCTTTTAACGTATTCAATGATGTCCTGATCGAGCGACAGGCCTCCAATCCGCACATATTCACTGACAACAATCCCACCCAGCGAGATTAAAGCCACTTGACTCGTCCCACCACCAATGTCAACAACCATACTTCCGATAGGGTCTGCTACGGGAAGTCCCGCTCCAATAGCCGCAGCCAGCGGCTCTTCGATCGTTACCGATCTTCGCCCGCCTTTATGTACGATCATCTCCTCGACTGCCCGTTTCTGCACGGCTGTAATTCCGCATCGCACAGAAATGTACACTTGAGAACCGCGAATCCATTTATACTTCATTTTTATTTTACTTATAAAATGTTTGAGCATCGCTGAAGTCATATCGAAGTTAGCAATAACTCCGTCTTTTAAAGGGTATATGACCTCCAAATTGGCAGGCGTTCTCCCAATCATCGCATAAGCCTCATCGCCAAATGCTTCGATTTGTCCTGAATCTTTATGAATTGCGACCACAGATGGTTCACGCAAAACAATGCCAACACCTTGTTGATAAATTAAAGTATTACAAGTACCCAGATCAACGCCGAACAGTTGTTCAAACCTTTTAAACATAGACACGCTCCCTCTCGCTGTTCCAACAGACTCGGCCGTAAGCAGCAGTGTACACTATTAAACACGTTATTTGTCATACTGTTCGCGTCACACTTTCCTTCTCTGGGGGTAGAATCAATGATCTCCAGATCATGGAAATTCTTGTTTATCGCAATGAAGGAAAAGCCTTGTAGGGTAGAACTATGTATTGAATCCTTTGCACAAGTGTAGTTTTTTCGTATAATCAGGGTATGGGAAAGGGGTTGGTTCAGGCTGAACAAGAAAATGAATATATTTTCGATAATAAGTTTTGTATGTGCTCTAGCCGTTATCATCTTAGCAAGCTATTCCTTATTCCATATTGAAAATTACCAATATATACGCTATTCGCAGCTTGGATTAGGATTCATGTTATTATTTTCGAGCCTTTCAGCATTCAAACGAAAAAATAAGAACATCGGCATCATCAATCTTTGTGTTTCTTTAATTGTTTTTTATGCTTTCTTTCAAATCCTATTCACTCAAAGTTAAGAGCAATCTGAAGCCTTTATCAGTACGATCATGCCAGAAGAGGAGCATCACGAATGAAAAACATGCTAAAAAAAGCTTTATTACCAGCCTTAGCTTTAAGTCTTATGTTCGTCATACCCGCTATAGCTACTGAATCCTCCAGCACTACAACTACTAATACTACTACGGGAAATACGCAAGCTTCCATCGCAGCAGCTTCTTCGCCGTCCATATCCTTTCAAATTCCAATGCACGATTATTGCAGTGTCGATAACCCGTTTGATTTTGGATTCCAAATATCGAATGCAAACAGTGGGACAGCTAATATAACTTTATTCTTATATCAGAAGGACGGCAGCATACTGCAAGATGAGGGAATTTCCTCGGCAGGCTTGGAATCGACCATTATCCCAGGACGATCCTTAACCCTGGCTGGAAATGCCACGGCGTTCTATCATATGAATTTTGGCAATCATAATAAATGCGACCAACGTATTTACTCGGGAAAAATTGTTGTCAACGAAGGACAAGCATCATTGCTTGCCAAGGGATGGGTATATCGAAGAATTGGGTCTGAAACCAAGCTATCCGAGCTTATCACTATCAATCAAAACAAATCATTTGATCTAATTAAATAAGACTGCTATCACGCCCATCTGTGATAGCTTGGAGTGTAAACAGCAGATTGCAGGACACCATGGAGAACATTAGTGATGTAACATAAACTCGTCCTTTTTCTCCCCATCAACAGCATATGCCTGATAGGTTAAGGTGTCCTCTGCAATTTGGATTCCGGCAAACATCTGCTTCGCATTTTGAAAGTGGACCTTGTGATAAAATTGATCCTCCTTTTTCTCATTGAATTTGGGTCCTGAAGCATTCGTAACGACATACACAGTCCCCTCGCGATGATTGATGATGTCACTGCCATCGCCGACTATTTTGCCATTTCGTAATGGATAAGAACGTGAATATTCATGATTATGGCCCTGCAAAACAAGATCCACATCGTATTCATCAAACAGAGCTACCCAGTCGCCCACTTTGTCATAGGTATTCCCCCGTACGCGCCTCTGTGCATAGCTATAATTTTCCATGGCTTGTCCGTCCCTGCGAGATCCTGCTTTAACCACTTGGTTTGCTCTTTAATATGCGACTCCGTATTCAATACAACAATATGTGCAGTTCCGTAATCGAACGAGTAGTTTGTTCCTGCAAGAGAGCTTTTTGAACCATTCGTTGGTAAATTAAAATGAGCTGTATATCGATCAGCAGCACCTTTTATTTCATCATGATTTCCGGTAACAGGCATCAAAGGCACTCGTGCCAACCACCTTGCTGCTTTGCCGAAAAAATGATCCCAAGCGCCTTCATCCGCAGGGTCTTCCGTTAAATCCCCATTGTGCACGATAAATCGAGCATCGGGAAATGTCTCAAACGCTTTATTCAACGTATGGCCCCAAAGTGCAAAATCCTCTTCTGTGATTCCCTGTGAATCTGTAACATTAATGAAACTGAATGCGTTCGTCTTGGCAGCTTCTGTTGTGAACTGTGCCGTCGAGCTCCATTCGTTGTTCTTGCCGCTTCCCACACGATAGGAGTATACAGTTCCTGGCTCAAGTCCAGTGACTTCAGCCTTATGCACACCTTGCTGCTGATTGTTCCCCGTAGAAATCGATGACAGAGACCCGGCGATCGTCCTAACCTCATTTCCTTCAACATTCATATGAGAGCCTTTCATCAGCTGCAGAATGGAAGCCGAATTCGGGTTTTCCGTATACCATGTAAATGCACGGGTGGTTTGAGCATCATCTTTAAAGGTGCTTACCAAGGACTTCGGCTGTACAGCCGTATTTATGTTCGTCCATTCTATGACTATCACCAAAACGAAGACCAATAGACATGACAATCCGATCCAAACGATATCTTTTCGTAATCTCATCTCTGCTGACCTCCCAATCACTGATAGTGAATCGAACAAACCCAACACCACATAGAGCATTCGGTGTTGGGTTGTTCGCCACGACATATTATTTTTTTGTTATAGATGACCAAGTTTGTTCAAGCCATGTATCAAAATCCGCACCCTTTTCGCCTTCGTACGTATCATATACATCACTTCTCATTTTGTTCAGTTTCTCTTTGAATTGCTCGTACGTATGGCCTTCCGGCAAGCTCTTTTTTATTCTCACAAAAATTTTCGCAGCTCCTTTGATCAAGTCGCCTTTTTTCTGTGATGGAAGTTGAACCTCTTCACCGAATGCTTGAAGCTTACGGAAAGCAGCCTCTTGAACTTTGTAAACCGTATCACTGTTCATAATACGTGTGAGCACACTGATAATTTGCGAGTTATTCCACTGGCCTAACTCTTCAACAGCATCCAAACGTTCTTTCCAATTAGCTGTTCGATTGGCAGACTTGACTAGTTCCTCATAATTGGGAGGCAGTTCACTTTGTACTTCTACGTTATTCAAACCATCATTCTCCTTTTTCTACTTTTCGGATTGGTTACCTTTATGACTGCTAGCGTTCTTAGTGCCACCCGCCATTTTATCAGCTTTGCTCGTATACGGTTTCGGAGCATTCTTGGCTCTGTTGGCGCTAGCCTGCCAGCGATTCCAGCCTTTACTGTCCGTTCCTCTACCCGTTCCGCCTTTACCCTTAGCTTTACTCAAAAAATCACTCCGCTATAAGTCGTATACTTGATTATTTAACCTAGTATGTTGAAATATACAGTATCGAAACCCAGATGTACAGAAAAAGCCTTGTATGAGCACGCCAATCTCAATTAACGGATGGTATCCACCGGCTCGTCAATGCGCCAGCCCTTGCCTTCAACAAACCGCAGCTTCATTTCTTTAACCTCGAACTTGTCATTGAGCGGCACAGAAAAGCTGAAGGTTTGTATACCTTGACCCTCCTTAATTAACTTGGCCGTAGCATTGCCCCAACCCATCATACTTCCGCCGTCAGCATTCGGTTGAGCCAGCTTTCCTTCAATTTCCACTAGGCCTCCGTTCTCGATTTGCTTGTTCCAATAGGCCCCAGCTTGTTCAGGTGTATACAGCAGCTCTATGTATTCGATAAATTTAGTTTTGGTATTCAAATCTGAAGCCATCCAGCGGTAATCACTTCCCTTAAATGCAAAGGATCCATCTTGATGATCTCCGATGCCTCCATTCGAAATAACCCAGAAGTGCTTTTGAGCATCTCCTGCTAAATCTGCCGCACCTTGCTCGCCAATGTTCGCTTGTTTCCGCTGAAGGTGGCGATATTTCTCATCTTCAACGATTACAGTTTGGTTGTTTTTGTCCCAAGTGACTTTGGCTCCCAACGCTTCAGCCAGTGCGCGGGCGGGGATCATCGTACTCCCATCAATGATCTGTGCAGGTACCTCGGAATGAATTTCAGCACCATTGACCATTAATTTCACGACTAGAGGAGCTGCAAATGTAATGCTCGAAAACAGAACGGAACCCATTATGGCGCCGCTTACAAAAGATTTCCAATTCAAATTCATTATGCATAACATCCCTTCTCTTCATTTATCTTCTTCATGATTAACGTCATTATTATCCATTATGTTGCAGTTCTGTAATGGAATAAGATAATAATTTACACTTCATCAAAACTAATTTAGAATCGTTTTAGGTGGGAACGTAAGCAAGCTTTCCTGTATCAGATCCGTTTATATTCAAAGCCAAGAACAACAATTCAGTATATAAGGGGAGGTACGATTTAACATGATCACGAATGAGGAATGGTCAGCGGCTCGGGACAAGACAATAGAAATGTTTGTTGAGGCCGGTATTGCGTTATCGGAAAGGGAGCAAGCTTCCATAGAGGTAGCCGACTTTGGGCTGGGTCATCTGATAACCGAAGGCTTGGAATTAATTACATACATTAATAACGACAGATATTGCGCCAAAGAGCTTGTTCTATTCCCACGGCAAACGTGCCCTGAGCATCTGCATCCACCCATTGGCGCCGATCCAGGGAAAATGGAAACGTTTCGCTGCAGGTCAGGTGTTGTGTACCTGTACGTGGATGGACCGCCAGCAGCAGACATTCAAGCGATTGTTCCCGCAAGCAGCGAAGCCTACTACACAGTTTTTCACGAGATCGTTCTTCACCCAGGTGAACAATACACCATCTCACCAGGTACGCGTCACTGGTTCCAAGCTGGCAGCGAGGGCGCGATCGTTTCCGAGTTTTCCAGCACGAGTCGGGACGAATATGATCTGTTTACCGATCCGCGCATCAAGAGGCTGCCGGAGATTGCAGAAGGCTAAGGACCAGATGAATTGATATATTGTCGCCGTGATTTAACAACAAAAAAGACTGCTCACACAAGCAATAGAACTTGTGAACAGTCTTTTTATTACCATGTGGATACAATTAGCTGTTTGTTGTTGCTGCACCTTGCAAATACGCTCCGAAGTCTTGAACCGATAAAGGTTTACTGAATAAAAAACCTTGCCCTTGATTGCAGCCGTCCTCTTTCAGAATGTCTAATTGTTCTTGACTTTCAACCCCTTCGGCAATCACGTTGATATTTAACGTTTGAGCAATGGTCAATATCGCCTTCACTATCGCCTGACTTTCTTTATTAAGATGAATATCCCGGATAAACGAGGCATCAATTTTCAAGGTATTCACGGGAAGATGCTTAATATAACTGAATGAACTGTACCCCGTTCCAAAATCATCTATGGAAGTGTGGAGGCCTAGTTCCTTAATCCCTTGAAGAATGGTTACTGCATGATCGATATCAGCAAAAATACTTTCGGTAACCTCAAGCTCCAGCCATTGCGGATCCAACTCTGTTAGGGTTAATACTTCTTTGATCTTGTCCAAAAGATCAGGCTGATAAAATTGTCTGGCCGACAAATTAACCGATATCTGTACATGGGGGTATCCTTGATCCTGCCACTTTTTATTTTGCTCGCATCCATGCCGAAGAACCCATTCTCCCAGTGGGATGATCAGCCCCGTATCTTCAGCTACCGGTATGAATTTATCTGGAGATATCCTTCCTAATTCGGGGTGATTCCATCGAACAAGTGCTTCCATACCGATCAATTGGCCCGTCAACAGATCAAGCTTAGGCTGATAATCAATGTGAAATTGCTCCTGTTCTATTGCCTTTTTCAACTCGTTCTCTAGCAGGATGCGTGCTAAAGAACGCTCCTCCATATCCGAATGAAAAAAAGAAACACCATTCCTCCCCATATCCTTGGCTGCGTACAGAGCCATATCCGCCCGTTTTAAGAGCTCGTCCGGGTCCCTCCCATTCGAGGGAAATAAGGTGATTCCCATACTGCAGGATATCCTATGAAACTGCCCGGCAAGCTCAATCGGCATTTCAAGGCTTGCTTGAATGTTTAGAGAGACGGACTCAGCCTCCTCGGGACTCGCTTGGTTCAGTAATAAGACGATAAATTCATCACCCCCCAGACGAGCGACCAAAGCATTCGGACCCACGCAATGGCTGATCCTTTTGGCTGTTTCTATGAGAATGAGATCCCCAGCCTCATGTCCAAGCGAATCATTAATGTTCTTGAAACGATCTAAATCCAAACACAGGATGGCTAGTTGAGTTCGATAACGTTTTGCTTGAAGAACTTCCTTGCGTAACCGATCCATAAACAATCTTCGATTCGGCAAATCAGTCAATGTATCGTGGTATGCTAAATGGTAGATCCTTTGTTCTGACTTTTTTCGTTCGGTGATATCACGCATAACAAGAACCAGACTTGTCACATCTCCGTCTGGACCAAGTATAGGATTGAGAGATGTTTCTACATAAAAGTACAGATCACTTTTCGTACGGACTCGGAATTCCAGTTGAGAAGATAATTTTTGGGTATGTATGATCTGTTGAATACCGTCAGATACAGTCTTATGATCCTCTTCATGTACCCATTGCAGCAAATGACTGGATTCAAAGCTCGTCAGATCGTATCCTAATAAAATCAAATGAGATGGGGATGCATACACAAAGTTCCCTGCTGTATCGATGATTGAAATCAGATCTGATGAATTTTCGGTAATTAAACGATATTTTTCCTCGCTTTTTCTTATCTCTTCCTCCATTAGTTTACGAAGGGTAATATCATTTCGAATCGAAACATAATGATACGGCCTTCCGTGTTCATTTAAAAATGGAACGATCGTCGTATCGACCCAATAAAATGTGCCGTCTTTGGCTTCATTCCTGATTTCTCCACGCCAAATGCGTCCAGATCCAATTGTTGCCCACATGTTCTTGAAATAATCGTGAGGATGATATTTGGAATTTAATATCCGATGATCCTGACCCAGTAATTCATCCTCCCTGTATTTAGAAATTTGACAGAATTGATCATTTACATAGAGGATTATGCCACGCGGGTCCGTTATAGCTACTATAGAAGACTGGTCTAATGCATGTCTTACATCGGCCAGCTCTTTCAAGGCATCTTTCAGTTTTTCATCATTTTCCAATAACAGGTCTTCCTCAGAAGGATAGATTGATGAATGAATGGGTCTGTTGGCGCTCTGTTCTTTCATTAATCATCACCTCCATCATGTAATTGATGCTATATAAGATGAACCAAACATTCGGACAGCAGGGAGACGCTGCGAAAGCAGACCCTTCTTCCAATCGCTGTTGCAGCCAGATTCTTTGTATGCTTAGCCATATAGGGGTAAGAATCCGTCTGCAAAGGCGAACACTTCGTTTCTCCAGAAGGGTCCGCTTTCTACGCTCGGGCTGTGTGTTTCTTTGGTTCATCTTATATAGACAATCTATCGAATTTATTTGAGTACATACATGCAAAATAAACCCACCCTGCTAAACATAGGGTCGGTTTGCATTGCTTATCTGTATTGTAATTAATCTATTCAATTTTGTCTATGTCAATGGAAGATGCCAATGAAAAAAGGCTGCATGAGTCATTCTCTTCTGTTAAAATGTTGCCGTTTACGCCTTCTTCTTTTTCTGACGGCTGTAAATATCGAACCATACGGCAACGATCAGTATGCTGCCTTTTGCAATAAGCTGCCAATACGAGTCCACGTTCATGATGCTCATTCCGTTATCGAGACTCGCCATCACCAAAGCCCCGATAATCGCACCGATAATCGTTCCAGCACCGCCAAGCAAGCTGGTTCCCCCGATTACGCAGGCTGCAATCGCGTCCAGCTCATACATATTACCTGCATTGGACGTAGCAGCGTTCAAACGTGCGGTTAAAATCAGTCCGGCTACCGCGGCCAGTGTGTTGCATAGAACAAAAACGACAAGTATTCTTCGTTTCGTATTGATACCCGATAAGCGGGAAGCCTCAGCATTTCCTCCTACCGCATATGTTTGGCGTCCAAACACGGTGTTTTTGGCCATGAAAGTGAAAATGACAGCCAAGACAATAACAATCAGGAAGGGCACCGGAATGCCTTGATATTGATTCATAACCAGCACGAAGCCGAGAATGATTACCGAATAGATGACAGCCTTCGCCATCATGAATGTCATCGGCTCGAGCTCAAACCCATATTTTTTGCGTGAATTTCGTTTGCGGAGCAATCCGATCACCAGGAATATGATTGCAATCAAAGCCAGAATAAGACCAATCGGCCCGATTAAATAGGATTGTCCTATATATTTGAATCCCGGGGAAAGCGGTGCAATCGTTTTACTACCGGAAATGCCCAGCCACAGCCCACGAAATACCATCATACCGCCAAGCGTCACGATAAATGCCGGAACGGCCCGATAAGCCACCCACCAGCCTTGAATAAATCCAATCAGCGCACCCAACAAAACAGTTGCAATAATAACAGGAACCGTATCCCAGTCATACCACACGTTCAGAATAGCGGCCACCCCGCCCGTCAAGCCGACAATGGAACCGATAGACAAATCGATCTGACCGGCAACGATGACCAGAACCATACCGATCGCCAATACCGAAGTCACCGACATTTGTAAAAACAAGTTGGATAAATTTCTAGGTGTCAGAAAAGTATCATTGAGCAAGGAGAACAACAGCCAAATCGCCACCAAAGCGCCGATCATCGCGTACGCTCTAATGTCCATTTTCATCCACAACTGAATTTTTCTATTATTTTTGACCCTGTCTACCGGTACCTGAACACCGCCGAAATTAGCCATTTTTGATTCCCCCTGTTGCAGCTGCCATGATAACCTCCTGTGTTGCTGTTTGATAATTGAATAACCCAGTCATCTTACCCTCCGAAATAACCATAATCCGGTGACTGACTCCCAAAACTTCAGGCAGTTCAGATGAAATCATAATGATGGCCACCCCTTGCGATAATAACTGATTCATAATGTTATAAATTTCGAATTTCGCCCCTACATCGATCCCACGCGTCGGCTCATCCAATATGAGAATCTTGGGCTTGGTCATTAACCATTTGCCAATAACCACCTTCTGTTGGTTGCCGCCGCTTAATGTGCCAACAATGGTTTCTACTGAATTCGCTTTTATTTTTAGCTGCTGGATATAGTCCTGTCCGATGGCTATTTCCTGATTTTCCTGAATCACTCCACGAACGGCAATGCTATTTAAACTGGACAAGCTGACATTATTTTTAATATCCATATCCAGCACTAGCCCATATTTTTTTCGGTCCTCGGATACAAGCGCCATTCCGTGCTCGATGGCCTGCTGCGTGCCCTTAATGTTTACAGGTTTACCGTCAATTTCAACGCTGCCTTGAGATGCTCCCTCATAAGCGCCAAAAAGACTAAGCACCAGCTCGCTGCGGCCAGCTCCTACCAAGCCCGAAATACCGAGAATTTCCCCCTGCTTTAATTCAAAAGAAATGTTGTCAATCACTTTCCGTCCCGGCTGGCTTGGGTCCCATACGGTATAATCCTTCACCGCCAGCATCGTAGTGCCCGGTTGTGCCGGAACACGAGGGAAGCGCTCTTTTAATTCCCGTCCAACCATGAGTGATATGACTTTATCCTCCGTCAATTCCGATGCCGGGTGGGAAGCAATGGTCAGTCCGTCACGCAAAATGGTAATGGTATCTGCAATCTCGAACACTTCATTTAATTTATGTGAGATATAAATGCAGGTAACACCGAGGTTTTTAAACTCTTTCAAAATGGCAAGTAAAATAGCAACTTCCTTCTCGGTCAGCGCCGCCGTTGGTTCATCCAAAATAAGAATTTTCGCTTTCTTGGACAACGCTTTGGCTATTTCGATCAACTGCTGCTGCCCGATACCAAGCGTACCCGTAATCCTATCCGGCTTGATGCCGCTTAATCCTACCTGCCTAAGCCAGCTCTCCGTTTCCAGATAAACATAATCCCAGTCCATAATACCGAAGCGTGAAGGTTCATTCCCCAAAAACAAATTTTCGCCTACAGTCATATTCTTTACCAGCGCAAGCTCCTGATAAATAATAGCGATGCCTGCTTTCTCCGCGTCTTTAATATGTCCGAATCTTTGCACCACGCCATCGACCAAGATTTCACCGTCGTAGGTTCCCGATGGGTACAGCCCGCTTAATACTTTCATTAACGTTGATTTGCCTGCCCCATTCTCTCCGCACAAAGCGTGAACCTCGCCCTTTTTCACCTTAAACGTGACCTGATTCAGTGCTTTAACCCCCGGAAATTCCTTTGTAATAAGTTTCATTTCAAGGGCCATCGCTTCCATGTGATCACTCCCTCCTTCGTGGATTCCTTCTCAGAAAAAGGGCGGGATTCTCCCGCCCTCTTGTCTCATTACTTATTTCTTAACGTTCTTGTACACATCTTCTTTCTTATGGAAGCCGTCTGCGATGACAGTTGAATCCACGTTATCTTTGTTCACCGCTATCGGATCCAATAGAATGGAAGGTACGTCGATCTTGGCGTTATTCACTTTTTTCGGAGCATCTACCTTTTCGCCTTTTGCCATTTTGACAGCGATAGTAGCCGCTTCATCCGCCAGCTTCTTCAGCGGTTTATACACGGTCATTAATTGCGTGCCTTCAACGATACGCTGCATGGCAGCAAGCTCCGCGTCTTGACCGGAAACCGGAATCTTACCGGCCAGCTTTTGCGCTGTCAGCGCTTGAATTACTCCACCTGCGGTGCCGTCATTGGCAGCAACGACAGCATCAATTTCATTTTTGTTCGTCGTCAGCGCATTTTCCATATTGGCTAACGCGTTGGCTGGGTTCCAATCCTTCGTCCATTGTTCATATACAATCTTGATATCGCCTTTATCCACCAGCGGCTTTAATATGTTCAGCTGCCCTTTTTTGAACAGATGCGCGTTATTGTCCGTTTCAGAGCCCTCGATCAGCACATACTTGCCTTTCGGCGCTTTTTCCACGATCGCTTTCGCCTGCATCTCACCGACACGTTCATTATCAAAGGAAATATAGAGGTCCACGTCCGAATTTTTGATCAATCGGTCATAGGATAAAACCTTGATGTTGGCCGCATGCGCTTTTTGTACAATCGCTGCTGCTGCTTCTGCGTTATGAGGCACGACAACCAGAATATCAACACCTTGGCTGATCAAGTTCTCTGCTTGTGAGATTTGCTTAGCGTCATCACTGTTCGCTGCCTGCACGTTGACCTCTGCTCCAAGCTCTTTGGCTTTGGCTACGAACATATCGCGGTCACGCTGCCACCGCTCTTCCTGCAAAGTGTCGAGCGACATCCCAATAACAATCTTTTTGTCTTTCTTGTCTGCGGCTGGAGCTGTAGCGGCAGGCTTCGAAGCTCCTCCTGCTGCTGCCGGTTTGGTTTCCCCAGTCGTACATGCCGTTAACGCTACGGTAAAAGTCAATGCTAACCCTACGATTCCGCTCTTTTTCAGCCATTTGTTCATCAATTCGAACCTCTCCCTTTAAATTCTTTTTGAACATACTCTCATTCTTGCTTACAACTTGAATTTATCATGGGGAGAGCGCTTTCAGTTGAGTCATTATCTGCACTATCTTGTTATCTCCTTCACTTTTTTAAACGGGGTTGCGGAGCGGTGCCGCGTTAACAAATCTTTCCGATATTCGGTTGGCGATTGGCCTACGGTTCTTTTAAATACCCGGCTGAAGTAATTGGGATCGTGGTAACCTACCTCATAGGCAATCTCCTTCAAGCTCTTCCCTTCATCGGACATGAACTCCTTAGCCTTCTCGATTCGGCACTCCGTCAGAAAATCCACATAGTTCGTTCCGAAGGTTTCCTTAAACAACCGACTGACATAAAATGGACTAATCTGGACATGCTCAGCAATCAAATCAAGCGATATTTCCCGCTGTGCGTTGTGGATAATAAATGCTTTCACCTTGAGCATCAAGTCAGGCTCCACCTGCGCCTGCATCTCCTTGACGGATCGCACGATTCCCTCCACAATACGAAGCAGCTCCGACCTGAGCTGGGCATAACCCGAGATTTGAAAGGCATAATAAGGCTTTTCCGTCCTGGCACCAAGCTCCTCGATAAATCGGGATAAGATTAAGAGCAGGTCTTGAACCCGCTGCTGCGCTTCAACCAATCGGAAACCCTCTGCCTCAAAGCCGTTCACCCACTGCTGCAGCAGCATATTCACCTCTTGCCACTGTCCCCGACGCGCTTGCTCAAGCACCTTCTTTTCGGTTTCGGATGTTCGCAG
Organism: Paenibacillus sp. 1_12; assembly: GCF_900114475.1. Lineage (GTDB taxonomy): Bacteria > Bacillota > Bacilli > Paenibacillales > NBRC-103111 > Paenibacillus_S. Next base: position 19,364 of record NZ_FOTE01000029.1, read on the forward strand.
TACCGACTGATTCTCCTCCTGCAGCAGGTCAGAGTAATGCCGGTAATGGGTCGGAATGGACAAATCCGTAGAAGCCAAGAGGGCCTCATGATACGATTGCCGAATGTCATGAGTGTCATCAGAGCAGCTGCCAATGCCGATAAATACGCGTACGCCACGAAAGCAGCTAACGTAATTAAGTAATTTGCGAATGAGCGATGTGCTTTGCGCGCGATACGACTGCTGCAAATCGGCCAAAACGATAATCGGCATTTGGTTAAAGCTGAGCTTTCCTACCCATCCGTGTGATGTGGTTCGGAAATACTCGGTCAGCGACTTATATACGGCAGGCAAGCTTGCTGCATCTCCTTCCGTCTGAATCGTACAGACCATGACAAAGGCAGGACCCTGCTCTCTCCATTCCAGTAATTCCAGCATTTCCTGAAGATGCGACTCATGAACGCTTTCATATAACAGCTGTGTCACATAATCCGCCTCCAATACGGGCAGAAGTTTATCCAGCTTTTCCACCACACGAAGCTGCCGCTGCCGATTCTCCCGCTCACCTTCCAGTTCCTTCAACACCTGGCCTACCGTCTCCAAAATAACGGACGATTTGCTTGGCTTCAGCATATAATCACTCACCTGCAAGCGAAGCGCTTGTTGAGCATAATCAAAGGAATCAAACGCTGTAACCATGATGATCTTCACATCTCGATTCATGCTTCGAATAGCCTGAGCCGCTTCCAAACCGTCCATACCTGGCATCTTGATATCTAACAATATCAGATCCGGGCTATACTGCTCCGCCAGCTCTACGGCCATTCTTCCGTGGTGCGCCAAACCGATGATTTCGATACCGCTCAGTCCTTTGCTTAAAATACGAGCCAACGCTTCACGTTCGAGTTCCTCATCGTCCGCAATCAATATTTTTAATAAAGTCATCCTATATTTCCTCCTTGTTGCGGCAATATCAACCGAATGACAGTGCCGTTGTCCGTATCACTGCGAATTTGAACAATATCGTCCGCACCAAAGTACAATTGAAGACGCCGAATCACATTGGGAATGCCGATTCCGGTGGTCGTCCCAACCGTAACAGATTCCTCCGGTTCATGATCCCGAGGATGAAAAAAAGCATGGATCTGCTCCTCCTTCATACCGCCACCATCGTCGGCAATTTCAATGATGACTTGTTCTTCTTGTCTAGTGACCTCAATTCGGATAGTGCCTCCTTGCTCAAGTGGTTCAATGGCATGGATGATCGCATTTTCAACAAAAGGCTGGAGGGTCATGCAGGGAATAGGTACGGTAAAACAAGACTCATCGAGCTTCAGCTCATACCCCACTCTGGATCCGAATCGGGCTTTCTGTATGATCAGGTACTCTTGAATGACATGCAGTTCCTCCCTTAACGTCACCATACCTTTCAAGCTTCGCAGGTTGTAACGCAGAAGACCGGATACGCTTGCAATGAGCTCGCTCGTTTCCTCTGCACCTTCCAAATAAGCTTTTTTTGCCAGCATGTTCAGCGTATTGAATAAAAAATGGGGATTGATTTGATTTTGCAAGCTACGAAGCTCGCTTTCCTTCAACAATAATTTATGGTCCCGCAAATCCTTTTCCAGCTGTGCTTTTATACTCATTTCCTCAATCAAATTTTTGATACTGATCCTCATCCGATTCATCGTCAAAGTAAGTAAGGACAATTCGTCCCTACCTTTGATTTCAATAGGCTTGTCAAAATTGCCCGCAGATATTTCCCGGGCTGCGGCCGCTAATGTTCGAACTGGACGGGTAATGCTGCCTACAAACTGATACGAAAACAGAAATAGCAGCGCCGAGGCCAGACCTAAGCTCCAAAACCCAAGCTTTCGTAAATCCGCGCTCTGCCGAATCATACGCACATAAAAATCGTTATAGGTAGTCAGCTCCTGATTAAGCAAAGAAAGCATTTCCTCATGAACAAATTTGTTGATTTGGATCGCTTCCTCCAGCCTTGTGAGTGCCGAGTTCTTCTCCTGACGCTCCGTATCTTTGGCTGAGAGCTTCATCGTCTCGACCAAGCTTGCAATCATATTTTTGAAATTAAGCAAGGTCGTCTTGTTACCTGGATTGATGAGTGCGGGCAGCTCGGCGTAATTTCTTTCAAGTTTTTCAACAGCATACGCAAATCGGGCTTCTGTTTCCGTTCGCGGGTTAGTTGTATACCCATTTAGCTGTTTGACCGCTTCCGTGCTTAAGTTCGTCAGCTCGTTCATCGCCATATATCGCTGAAGAATCGAATTATAGGTTTCAATCGTCAGCTGGTGCTGATTGTTGAGAAACAGCCACAGTCCGGCCATAAATACTAAAATAATGACCGTAAGCATGATCATTTTACTTTGCAATGTTTTCATGCAGGAACTCCTCACTCGTATACAGCCGATTGGTCACATAATGGTATGGCTCCAGCGGCAGGGTTTTCCCACGCAGCCATTCCAACGCAAGCATCACGCTGGTTTGTCCAACATCGCCGTCATCGTGCAGCATAATGCCGTCAATCTTGTTCGATGCGATCAAATGCATAATTTCCGGTGAATCATCAAAAGCAGCGACAAAATAATCCTGGATCCTATCGCGACTAGTAATCGCTTGTACGGAACCGATCACGGACTCCGAGCTTAATCCCATTATCGCCCGGAAATGCTCGCCATCATTTAACAAGTCGTTAGTTCGTCGATAAGACCCGTCACGGGAGTCTCCTTCAAATTGCGCCTGTACTACACGAATGGCAGGATATTGGGTTAGCGCCTGTACAATTCCCTTCAAGCGTTCGATTTGGTAGTTGTTCCCCTTGCTGTCGTACAGAATGCTGACGGCTCCCTCATAATGAACCGCCTTCGCGACCGTTTCGGCCATCTGATTTCCTTCGATAAAATGGTCTGCACCGACATACACTTTTCTCAAGCTCGCAGGTGAGTCCGTAAACACAGTAACAACCCCAATTCCCAGCGCGGAAGCCTTGTTCACGATTTGAACAAACCGTGGGCTGTCCATCCCCTGTACGATCATGACGTCGACCCTGGCTGCAATCCCGACCTCCATCTGCTTCATAATTTCATCCTCATTTGGCCTTACAGCATTACGAAATTGGATCGACGCCCCTTGCTTCTGCGCTTCTTTCACTGCTCTTTCCTGAACACGGCCCCCGTAGGGTGCATTCTGCTCAGTGGCGATAAACATTAACCTGTATTTGGCATCAGGGACGGCTTCACTTTGAAATTCATAGGTCTGGTTGGCCCTATAAAATTGATAGGCATAATACATCGTAAAAACCAACGTTATAATGATACAAGTGATGCTTAAGGAAAAACCGAGCCATTTTCGCACATAGCAGCCTCCTATTAATTCCATGTATTACTAAATATAGTGTATGTAAGGTAGATTGGGAAGAATGAAAAATGTATGGAATAAAAGGAGGGGTATGTTACACTTCTATATAAGAAGATGAACTAAACTTGATGTCTGCAAGGAGGCGCTGCGTGTTTCTTTGGTCATTTCATCCAAAACTTAGGAGGTTAGTCAATGAAAAGAACGCAAGTTTCCTTTGATATTGAAACGGTACCTATGCCCATTCAACCCTACTTAAAACATGCAACTATGTATAACAGCAGTTGTTCCGAGCTTGCAGCGACTTTTCTAGTAGAAGGGGCGGATCGTGCGTTTCTCAAGATAAGTAAAAGAGGCAGCCTTGAGCGAGAATACAGAATGACACAATTTCTAAGCAGCCACAATCTTGCACCAAACGTGATAGCCTATGAATCCGATTTGGAGCATGATTACTTATTCTCCGAAGCCGTAACGGGTGAAGACGGAGTATCAGGTCTACATATTGAAAATCCCTATATATTAGCTTCTGTATTTGGTGAATATTTGAGCATGCTGCATTCGCTTTCTACAGAGGGCTGCCCCTATAAGAACCGGACTGCCGAACTATTAAATGAAGCCAGCAATAAAGGGATCAACCCTCTCGTGAATGGGTCCACTTATTCAGCATTCGACGATGTCATTATTCATGGGGATTACTGCTTACCTAATATCATCATGGACCATTTTTCGTTCAAAGGGTTTATTGATTTAGGAGAGGGTGGAATAGGTGATAGGCATTACGATATATATTGGGGAATATGGACGCTTAACTTTAACTTAAAAACGGACACTTATACAAATTTATTTATGGATGCTTATGGGAAAAATGCTATTGATAAAGACAGATTGAGCTATTTTACACAGCTGATTGAGCAGTCAAATTAAGTTCAGAGGCTGTCCTTTTGTGCGATCAGTCCTTCATTGTCACGACAAAGTCTCCCACCTCGCCCACATTTCTTGCGGGTTCAATTCGTAAACCTCGTTTTCCCTATACATGAATTGATGCATAATAAATTCCCTTCTTATCGTTGCAAAATCCTCATGGAACCTTTTAATAAAATCATTGATTTCCTTTTCGCTATACTTCCGCCCTTTTTCCAGCTGTGAGACGAGATGTTCCAACACGATTAGTTTTTTCTTAAGCTGAGCGGGCAGACTTTTCAATTTCCCCTCCGATGTAAAGAAGTTTTTAATGACGGATTCCTTCAAACGCTTATGCTCATCTTGCATATGATCAGTACCTCCTTGGAATTGAGCTTTTCGGTAAATTAAATCTTCTGTAGCCGTGGCATTATTCTTGATAAAGTAATGATTTAAGGAAAAAAAGATCGTATTTTTATCTCTCCGCTCGTTAATCAGACTAGCTTCTCGCAGCTTCATAGCATGGTGAGTGATGGTTGCAGGTGTAACGCATAGCTTATTTGCCAAAACTTGACCGTTAAGCTCTCCGTCAGCGAGCAATATTAAAATCCTTATTCGTGTAGGGTCTGCAAGCGCCTTATGATAATTGACCACCTTATCCAGCTGCATAAGATTTTTCATCCTTTCACATTTAATTTAGCATTCATCTAATTAGATAATTATTAAATTAGATATTACTCCTACAGGAATTATTTGTCAAATATGTTTTATAAAACGCGAAAAGCCCAGTACACATCTACCGGGCCCTAAAAAAGATTCGCGTTGGTAAGCTTGGACATCACTCTGTGAAGTGGGATTATACGTGCAATTTATTTTTTATCGACTTGAAGCAGCGATATCGTTTTAACCGAAAACGTATCCTTAATCTTGTCTTCGGTAATAACATTCAGTTTGAGCAGGCTCGCTATCTTGGAGGAATCCGCTTTGGAGAGCAAGCGCCATACTTCGGGATCAGGAAGCGCTTCGTATAGCTTGTTATCATCGTATTCCTTACGCTCCTGATGTACAATCTTTACCGAATAACCTCCAACCTCCAGCTTGGACACGCCTTGTTCCGTGCAATGGTTTAATATTTCGCTGCGCAGCTCTGTCAGTTCTAGCTCTATTTCTTTCTGCTTTTGCTTCAGTTGATAGTATTGCTTTATTTTCTTGTCCATTGTATTCACGCTCCTCTTTACATATTTATGCTGAGGAAACTGATTTAGGACAAGTTCAAACGGGATGACTTATGCTGTATCGCTTGCTTCATTTTCTGCCTTTTGTTTCTTTGATTTTTTTGGATTGCTTCTTCACTAATTCCATTTCTTTATTCAATCTATCCATATCCTTGAACATTTTTTGAATACCTTTATTCTCTAATAGAAATTTGTAACCATACTTCAACAAATTCATATTCATGAAAACATCCATCCTCTCATCGATCCTTTTAATCAATATACGTGAGGACAAATCATCCTGCTTCCGCGTATGCAGGGAAAACAAAATTTGGATCGGTATGCTATGTAAATGTGAAAACACCAAAAAGCCAAGCATCGCTGCAGCTTGACTTTGTAAGTGTCTATTATCATGCGAGTAAAAAGCGAATCGGCTTCTTTCATTCAGCTTGATTCTTATGCTTCCGATTTACCTTCATATTCCTTAGTCGCTGAATCCAGCATGGATTTCCAATTCGCAAAATCCGTTTCTCTTACAACATGCCGATCAAAAAGTTCGTCATGAATATTATTAATATCTTCATGTGTCTTTACTTGAAAGTTGCCTTTCTCTAAAAACTCTTCAAAACTCTTGAAGCTGGAATGCTTGCTCATGAACGATTCATTAAACAACTTCTCTAATGATACATGGTTCGGGTCTTCTTGAATCGTTTTCTGGCCTTGTAAATCCTTCAGCAGATCTTCAAATGACATTGCCTTTTGCTTTCTCAGAATACCACCCCTAAATCTGTTTTATCGATTCCAGCTACCGTGTAGATAGCAGAATCGTTCCAATACATCGTAATACATAAGGATAACACAAGTGAGTATAAAAAATGAAGCGAGAATTTACCAGCTCCATCCATAGATGGCTCATACACTTTAATAATCAGCTCATTTTTTTGGAAATATTACTATTTTACCATTGAAGGGTCAAAATAATGTCAATTGTTGAAATTGTTCGAAGGTGCTACCGTCTTCCCCTCTCTCATCTCTATATACACAGTCAGGATGATCAAGCAAACAATACCTATAAGCACAAAACTCGTCATGAATCCCCCTGTAAATCTACCCACTTCCATAAAAAGACCCATGAATAGACTCGGTATCAGAGGCTCCCCGTAAGCCTTCCACCAATTAAGAGTGAAATTTTCCAAATAAAAAAACCAGATCATGCAGATTGCAGAGATCGCCCATCCGCCCGTATAAATCCATACCGCCAATACAGGATTGCTCGCGGCGATTAGAGGGACAAGGGTTATCACAAAAATACCCGCCACGATCATCACCCAGAAATTCGCTTTGGTTTTGCCGATCCCCGCTAGTATATTACCACCCAAACGACCAACGGATGAGAAGAACACCCCAAGCGCCAACAGCCGGATATACGTCGCCGAGTCCCCGGTCGTATAGCTTTCACCAAATAAATAACCGTTAATTTGATTAGGATATAAACAAATCACAACTGTTAGCGGATACAAGATCAGGTTGTTATATCGAATACACAAGGTACCTCGTCGTTTGCTTTCCAGAGGGTCCTGATAGCTCGCCGCGACAAAAGGAAAGGTCACAATCATAAATGCCCACGTAACGATCCCGATAAATCCCGTTATGCGGAAAGCGTTGCTGATATGCCCGACGGCAATGACCGAGCTGGAGCCAATAATCATGGTCACAAAAGGCTGTTGGAACGCTTTCGCGATATTTCCAGCCCACAAGGGAACTCCATACTGCATCATCTTCCAGATTTCAGAAATAGACACATGACCCCACCACTTCGGATGATGCACCTTTTCAACCTTCCAACAAATGAACAGGGCGGCCAGGATTGAACCGGATCCCATCCCTATGGATACTCCCCACAGGAAGCCATCACCGACAGGCCATAACACGCCTAATACGGTACCCGCTGTGGATAGAACCGTTGTAATCACCATAAACAAAGCCTGCGTGCCAAAATTGCGATTACCGGAGAAGGCGGCTACCCCGATATTAATGATCGAATTGAACACTAACATAATCGAGCTGATGACTAGAGCGCCTTTCAAAGACGGCAGTGCATAGGTTTCAGCTAATAATGGAGCCAAACTAGCAAGCAGGATACTGACGATCACTCCAAAAAAGGCGCTGCTGAGCATAGCCAATCGAAACCTATTTTCAATCGCATCCTTCGAGTTCGTTGAAAACGTGTAGACCAATGAAGAATTGAATCCCAAATTCAGAAAAAGGTTGACCATCCCGAAAATCTGCAGCATTAGGTTCACTTCGCCAAATTTTATGGGATCATTCAAAACACGCGCCACAACAATGCTCCCTACCGTCTGCAGCAATTGGTTAATAAAGAGACCAAGTACGATAATAGCAACACTTCGTATAAGGAACCGCTGATTGTCATTCAATTGCATTTTAGTTATGAGCATGTAACATCACCTTAGGCAAGTTGGAATATTGGAAAAGAGCACGTGAATACAACAATTATTGTGATTATATGCGATATCGTCTTTCACAACAAATACTATCTTGCGAAATCCATCGTTTCGAGAAGAATTAAAATTAAACAAAAAAATACCCCCAGCATCGCTGTGGATCACGATTTCCTGGAGGTATTTATCGGTTTATCTGCTTGGCTTGCTTCCTTTTGTAAACCACTCGGATCTGGGCTTGAGCTTCGGATTAGGCTTGGATTTAGCTGGTTTGGAGACAGCTGCTTTCGATGGTTGTGCCGCCTTTGAAGGAGGAGCTGTATTCAGCATCGGATAAGGATGATCCTTCACTTCGGGAATGGTCTTTCCGATCAATTTCTCAATGTCCTTGAGATACGGAATTTCTTCATTCTCGCAAAAAGAAATGGCAATCCCGCTCAGTCCTGCTCTACCGGTACGGCCGATTCGATGAACGTAGGTTTCCGGAATATTAGGCAGATTGAAATTGATTACATGAGAAAGCTCGTCAATATCAATGCCTCTTGCTGCAATATCTGTCGCTACCAGCACTCGCGTGACGCCGCTCTTGAAATTGCTAAGTGCATTCTGACGGGCATTTTGCGATTTGTCTCCATGAATGGCCTGAGCGGTAATATTCACTTTAGTCAGTGCACGAACAACCCGATCAGCACCATGTTTGGTACGGGTAAATACCAGCGCCGAAGCAATCGATTTATCCTGCAGCAGTTGGCTGAGTAGCGCTTGCTTGTTTTCCTTATCTACCCAATATACGGATTGCTGTATCCTGTCCGCTGTAGAAGACACAGGAGTAATTTCGACTTTTACCGGATCCTTCAGCAGCTCTTTGACCATTTTGGATATTTCCGGAGGCATCGTAGCCGAGAAAAAAAGCGTTTGTCTTTTAACAGGCATTTGCTTGATGATTTTCTTCACATCATGAATAAAGCCCATATCCAGCATTCTGTCGGCTTCATCCAATACTAATATTTGAACATGCTGCAAATGGATATGCTTTTGATTGATGAGATCAAGGAGTCTGCCCGGAGTTGCAATAACGATATCCGCACCAAGATGCAGTGCCCGCTCCTGTGCTTTTTGTGAAACGCCGCCTACGATAGCCACGTTGCGCAGCTGCGTGTATTGGCTGTATGCACTAATGTTTTCCGAAATCTGCAAAGCGAGTTCTCTTGTCGGTGTCAAAATCAGTGAGCGTACACGGCGCTGCGTATGAGGGCTGCCCTGCTGTTCACTTAAAAGCTGGATAATCGGTACGGCAAAAGCGGCAGTCTTCCCTGTCCCGGTCTGAGCGCAGCCAAGTAAATCTTTGCCGGCCAGCACTGCTGGAATCGCCTGTTCCTGTATAGGGGTAGGCTTCGTATAATTCTCTTTGCTTAGAGCTTTTAAAATCACGGGTGTAATATTCAAATCATTAAATGTCATGTTGTCTCCTTATTTGTAAACCATTCATAATGGTATTCACATAGCTTTTAACATATCTAGTACTGTCTCCACAAACCGTCCAATTATGTCGTAACACGTAAGGATAACACAAATGAACACATAAAAGAAGCGAGATTTTTAAAAACCCGCTTCTTTATAGCCTATTGAATGCATATTATTCTCTTTAATTAGAGCTACAAGCAACAGTTATAGTCTAATCACGCTGTTCGATAAGCATTTTATTGAGAAGCCTTTTTGAGGATGGGCCATAAATCCCGTCTGCGGTAAGATTGTTTTTTTTCTGAAACGACTTGAGTGCTTCCATGGTTTCTTTACCGTAATTACCATCTGCCCCGCTCGGGATCGATTCTCCAAGCTCAATGAGAATTTCTTGCAGCACTTGAACTTCAATCCCTTTAGTTCCCGACTTCAACACTCCATCCGGCAATTCGTCTTTTATTTTGCCTGGCAGTACAACAGGCTCCTTTTGAACTGGCTGTTTCTGATTTACGGGTGCTTTGGGAACCGTTTGTTCCTGGGCTACGGGAACAGTTTGTTTATCTACAGCCATGGGAGGACTGCTCGCTTGAGGTTTATCGCGCTTCTCTCGGTATTTATTTAGAAGTTGAATTGCTGATTTATCACCTTTTTGGGTAGCTTCATCCAAAGCTGTCCTTCCGTCGACGACTATATTGGGATCTGCGCCTGCCTCTAGTATGGCCTCCATCATTTCCAGTCGTCCATTTTTCGCGAGATCTGGCAGCGTTTGATTCATCGTGGAGTTTACCGGAAAACCCGCCTTCAGCATCAACTTCGTGCAAAAAATATTATTATAAAATACTTGAAGCTCCAAAAAGTTTTGCGTCGCTTCCACTTCTGCCTGCTTCATTAATTTCTGAGCATCTTCTTTAGTCTTGACCTGATCCAGTGCACTTTTACCGCCTAAACTCCTTAAATACTGGGACATCTCAGATTGACCTGTAATTAATGCATGGTCTATGGGGTACAAGCCATGTTTATCTGCCTTATTCACATTCTCCCCTTTACTCAAAAGAAGATCGATGGCCGCTCTCGCATTATTAGCCGCTGCATATATGAATGGCGGTGCATCATCCCAATCTCCTTTTTTTACGTCAGCACCAGCGGCAATTAACAGGTTCATGTTGGGGATATCATTGGCAGTGGCAGCCATAGACAATGCCGGAATTGAACGTGGCCCATTCAAATTAGGATCAGCTCCAGCATCTATTAAACTCTTTACAATCGTACTCCGATTTACTGGAGGCAGCTCCAAGGCATAATGAAGAGCCGTTTTTCCAGCTGAATCCAAAGTATTAATCTCTGGTTTGTCTATTAAAGCCTGCTTGACTTTATCTGGGTTTCCACTTTTGATCGTTTCAATTAATGAGGTTGCATTTTTAGAAGTCCCTGTGGTCTTGTTACTCTCTTTTTTTAGACACGCATTTAAATAATCAGAATCCAGCTGCGTATTTCTCACGGATAAATTCAGTTTTCCTTTGGCTTGTCCATTAAGAGCGTATACTTTTCCCTCGGACTTATCATAAACAATCATAGGACCGATATTACTTGCACAGGCCAAGTAGTCACCATAATCCGTACGGATCACTTTCATATCTTTCCAGTCCCAATTCAGGCCCACAGCCTTCTTAAGAGCTTGCTCTGCTTGCGCTCTTGCGATCGGATCGCTGTCTGTCACTTCTTGTGCTGGCGCTGTAGCCTTAGCAGCTATTGGAGTATTCTTATCGGCCGAGCATGCGCTTAATGTCGCTCCAGTGATTAATAAAGCTATGAACATACCCATTCTGTTTCTAATTCTCATCAAGTCCCCCGCTGATTTCCTATATGTCCTTTTCTGCCCGATAAACCGATACATGTATGAAATCGATTGGATGGCGCTATATAAATCTAGTATAATTGGAAAGCTTATGCAACTATAAAAATGTACAAATGAATCGTCTCTGCGATTACGATTGTCGTTATTTAATAACATACAAATAGCCCGATGCTACCAACTATCAGTAGAATCGGGCTGTACCCATCTAACCTAACCAATGAAACACCTTGTTTTTTGCTGATTCATTCGGAAGTTTGGTCACCAGGGGAATCAGTACTTGCGGGTTCCATTGTGCAGAAGCTGATGTTACCCTTGGCTGAATGCTCTCACGGATGAATACAACCGTTCCCTTGGGGATAAAAGGAAATAACTCATCCATATCCGCATTAGCCATTCGGATGCAGCCCAATGACATATTGCTTCCGATGGAAGCAGGATCGTTGGTTCCATGCAAGGCGATCGCTCCCATTCCGAGGGCAGAGCTGCCATACACATTCGGATGTTTACCTTGTGGCTCCTTCACCCTGTCTAATATGGTAAAGGTGCCTTCCGGTGTCAAATCATCTGCTCCCAACCCTACCTTCTTCTCCATAAGCAGCGTTGAACCTGATAACAATTGGAGCGAATGATCGCTTTTGCCTACCACTACTTGATAACGTTCAAAATCCGCCTTTTGCGAGCTTGATTTCTCCATAATATTAGGATAAAACATATCGCTAAATTGCTTAGCCAACGGATCAAACACCCATCCGCCGTCACCGTCGTACTTTTTGACGATTTGATTGGAGCCCGACTGTATTTCATTAGGGATGAAGCTTAAGTAATTTTGCGGGTAATCAGCGACCAGCTTGTCCAGCTTTTCTGGCGGGGTGCCGTTATCGGAAATATAGGCCTCAAGTGCAGTCCGCACGAGATTCGCTCCTGCTTCCGCAATCGTTAGCTTCCCGAATTCCGCATTGAGAAAACGTATTTTTACAGTTTGATCCTGAGCCGAATTGTATTGCGCCACGACAAATGCTTTCGTTTTTTGAGTCTCATCCGTCAAAGGAACTGTTTTCTTATCGGGATTTTGAACCGTGCTAGCGATTCCGTACAGCCAAATATTTTGTCCCGGATTCGTTTTAGCCAATTCCAACGCTTTGTTGTACATATCGTTTTCAATTTCTTTGCGAGGCTTGTCCCGAGGAAAATAAATGATATAGGGCATGTCCACGATTTCATAAGTAATCTCTTTCCCTACACCCCACAGCTTAAATGCGGAAACGGTTCTGGAAATCGAGTCTTTTTGCCATAAGAGTCCCAAGAGGAATACGCCCAACAGTACTATTACCAACAGGACTAGTTTCCACAAACGCGGTAAGGCAGCGCCGCTCTTGTTAAGAGTCGGATAATCAGCAATCGATAGCGATTCATTTCCTTTTACATGGCCTTCCAATCCACGAATTGCGCTTGCTGAAGAAAAGTAATAAGGTGACGGGTATATTTTCCTGCATTCCTTGTAATGGAAAAGCGCCTTTTCCTTGATGCCTTTTTCTTCAAATTTTTGACCAAGCTTATAATGGGCTTCAGGTGAATGGGGATCCAAATATCGGATAACCTTTTCAAAGTACATGGGATCACTGCGATTGATGTACAGATTTTTATGAAGATGCACCATTTCCTCATCCAAGTGATTTTTAAAACGACTCTTGATTTGAACCAAGCGATAGCCTCCTTTCTATGATTCCAAAATTAAAAAACACAAAAATTGGATTTCCACACAACATACCATTATGATACAAAATGTATCATTAAAGACATGTTTAGTCCTGACAAACTTTTACCATTTCATCTGAAGCCTACGTTTAAACTTATCTATGCATGAAGCTATCAGACTATGTAAAAATATTACGATACATTTTGTATCGAGTCAATATATTTTAACTTGATAGAGAATCACCGTACATGATCTTGTTAATCTGTAGATCACTTTAGAGTAACTAACTGAAATAATGATAGCTCTTAAAAATTATGTTCATCTTCTATATACTAAGACTATGAATGGGAAAACAACTCTACGAAGAAGGTGATAGGATTGAACGTTCTACTATTAGGCGGAACCGGCGTGATTAGCAGACAAATTGCAGCTCAGCTGCTGCTTGCTGGTCATGAAGTAGTTATATTTAACCGTGGTAGTCGAAAACTGCCATTTTCCAGTGATGTGGAATGGATAATCGGTGATAAATCAGATGTGCATCGCTTTGAAGCATCCATGAGCAATCGTACGTTTGATGTCGTTATCGATATGATCAGCTTTAATGAAGCTGATGCCCGCTCAACGGTGAACACCTTTACCAATCGTGCTGGTCAACTCATTATGTGCTCCAGCGTAGCTGCGTACAAAAGGCCTTACCAAACAACTCCTATTAAAGAGGATGCAGAGGCTCTTTTCGATAACCCGGAATTTGCCTATGCTTATCAAAAGGCTGAAATGGAACGGTATTTGCAGCGTGTTACCGGTGAGCAGCAGCTTCCCATCACGATTATCAGGCCATCGTTGACCTATGGAATCGGGGGTAGTAATCTTGGTGTGCTGAGACAAAATTACAACATTGTACAGCGAATTCGCCAAGGCAAGCCGCTTCTCATGTTCGGTGACGGCACCACCCCGTGGAGCTTTACCTTCGCCCCAGATTTGGCAAAAGCCTTTGTGGGAGCCGTTGGCAATACAAAGACCTACAACAAGGCTTATCATGCTACCCATGAAGATGTGCACATCTGGAACGATTTATATACCGAGTTTGGCAATATTATCGGGATCGAGCCGCAAATCGTCCACATCCCTTCAGAGCTTTTGGCAAAAGCGAACCCAGGCTTGTTTGCCCACCTAGTATTCGAGAAAAGCTATTCCGGACTGTTTGACAATACCAAAATCAAATCGGATATTCCCGATTTCCAAACCAGCATATCGTTAAACCAAGGTCTTCGCATGATGCTCGATTGGTACGAAAGCGAAGCCCATACCGTAGATCCGGATAAGGACAAGCTGGAGGATCGACTGACAGATATTTATTTCGAGTGGAGCAGGCAGATGGAGGCATTCCAGGTTTAACAATATTATAAAAACAGGGTTATCCCACAAACCGTTTCTACAACGACTTGCGGGATAACCCTAATGAGTTAACCTATGTGGTTGAAATCCGTCCAATACATAAGCATTTCTCAGCCCGCATCACCGCTGACGATTCCGCTGCTAGCCGCCAGCTGTAACAGAGAGCACCCTGCGTCAACTGCTTCCTCAGCTGAGTAGTGGTATAATGCAGCGCTGCTTTAGATTGATTTTGCAAGAACGAGTCATTCCAAGCAATCATGGCTTATTTATAAATCCCCATTTCCCTTTAACCTTCACAGCAGCCAGACCTTCACTAAAATCGAACGCTCTTTCGAATTTAACCGCCACGATTTCTTTGCCCGTATTATCAATAAAGCCCCATTTGTCTTCTTTCTTAACCAAAGCAAGTCCTTCAGCAAAATTATCCGAAAATAATCGTATTGAGGCGCAACAACCTCATTTCCTTCTTCATTCATTAGACCCCATTTACGGTCTTTACCACAGGAAGCAGACCCTCATTAGACGCGGCATCGTAGCGACTATTAAAACCTTTTCTATATTTCGAAGAACTCGTCATTTAATTATTCCAAGGGTACAATGACTTCTCCCGTTGTATCCATATAACTATATGAGCTACTGCTGTATTTTCCAACCCTCGTTACGCCTTCTTTGAAATCATAAACATAATAATATTGCGGCTTTATGACTACTTGGCCTGTTTCTACGTTCAAATAACCGCAGTTATTGCCATTGCAAACGCCAAGCACCCCTTCATTGGACTGCTACTAAACCCTCTTTAAAACCTTGAATATCGACACTGTCAAATCTTGCGTCAATAGCAAGGGTTGGATTCGTCTGAGCCTGAGTATGGTATGGAAACGATGTGAGTAACATCGCAGATGCTAAAGCCACTAGGAAGGTTTTCTTAAGCTTAAACATGTGGCAACCTCCCAATTTGTCCCAAAACCGAATTCAAAGTGTCATAGCATGTCCATGTCTTGCTAAAAACTCTTCCTTTTCTTTATAGTCCGGCATTATACTTCCCACACGTCTCCAAAACGATCGATCATGATTCATGTGTATCAGATGGCATAGTTCATGCACGATTACATAATCTATAACTTCAATAGGTGCCATGGCGAGACGATAATTAAAGGTTAACTTTTTATCCGAACTACAGCTTCCCCACTTCGCTCTGGATTCTACGATTTCAATGCTTTTGGGCTTTACTCTCAGTTGTATTTGATAAATTCGTATTCGTTCTCGGACAATCTTCTCACAGCTTGAGAAATAGAACTTCTTAAGCCTTCTTTTAAGTTCCTCTTCATTTAAATCACTAATATCTATTAATTCATGAAGAAAATACTCCTTGCCTAAATGAAGGAACTTTCCTTGATCTTGATATTCTCTTTTCTTAGGGGTTTGGGCTTTGCGAGCATCTGCAATTTTAGATGTTTTCTCCAGTATCCATTTGGCATGGTGTTCCACAGCGCTAATAATTGTCTCTTTACTTGTTTCTTTGGGAACTTTAACCGTTATGATACCAAAAGCATCGATATGAATCGATATCTTCTTTCTTTTTCCGTATTGAACATTGAATTCCATATTCATATTTTCAATTTCAATCTTCATAACTACCTTCGTTTCTATAAGTTTATTTCTAACTTGAGAAAGACCAGGTTCTATATAAAATGAACTAAACATCATGACAGCAAGGCGGAGCTGCGAATGCAGACCCTTCTCCGCTCGGGCTGTGTGTTTCTTTTGTTCGTCTTATATAGTTACTTGTCTAACATGTTTTCCAGATTACGATTATAATTATCGCCTAGCCCATCACTTTTCAGTTCATATGCATCAGGATCGGTGTAATCATCTACGATTCTAGCTTTTAGTCCACGAACAATTCCATAAGCTTGTGCCTGTTGTTCTTTCAAGACACAAATGCTGGGTACTCCGACATCATCACGTACCACATACGCCGCAATGTTCTTATCTCTTAAAATCTGTTCGTACTCATATTCCTTATTATCGATGACATACCCCATATCATGGAATATATCATCCACCTTCAGTTCTCTCTTTTGGGTGATCCACTGCCAGTACAACACTAATTCGAGCGCAGAAAACACATTTGTCTCGACTTGATTTGAATATGTAGTATGACAACCCAGTGATTTCACTTCATAACCATTTTTGCTTTTAGTTACCCTATAGCCGAATAAACGCAAATAATCAGCTGCTTGCCTACTGCAAGATTCTACAATCACTTCTGGGGAACCTGCCACAACTTTAAGTTGATAGGTTTCAGGCATCAAGCTCCCATTTCGAATATGATGTAGTTGTTTAGCATATAACACACGCATTCTTTTAAGCGATGCTTCGCTAAAGCCACTGTCTTGGACAAAGCTGTTAAAATGCTCCCCATACTTTTTCAATTCCTCTTCAGTTTCGGATAGAGAAAAACGAATCCAGAAACGAGAGAGAAGCCCTTTATTATGAGGATGTTCATTTTTCTGTTCTGGAAAAAAAGGTATAGATCCCCTTCTTCCTGTTGGTCGTATACGGACCTCAGCATAAAAATCATTTTCACTCACAGAGTCTTCCTTGACGTACCGTTTAATTAAACGCTCTAGTGCGTCATACTCATCATAACCATCGCTAGTTTCTTCGATACGATACCATGGCCACTCTTTCTCCATAAAGCTGCCCGATTGTCTGTGTATTGCTCCCTGAATAAGATACTCTTTATTTGCCAAGCTATCCCTCCGTTTATGCTAGGCCTCCAACTAATTTAAAGAATGCTGACTCATCAATTTCATTAACTCTTCCTTTGCCTCATCATCGCCCCGTTCCGCTGCCTTTCGAAACCATTTCATGGCTTCAAATACATTTCTTACAGCGTCTTCACCCTCTGCGTACATGACCCCGAGATTAAATTGAGCTTCCACACATCCTTGTCTAGCCGATTTGATGTACCAGCGTAAGGCCGCTTCCGTATCTTTCTCCACGCCTTCCCCCGTCTCGAGTTTGCAAGCGAGATTGAATTGAAATTGTTTATATCCACGTTCCGCTAATTTTTCAGTCCATTTGAAGGCATTCTTATCGTCTTTCATAGCGGAGAAAATGGAAATGAGTTGATACATGGATCCAACATGCCCAAGTTCCCCTGCTTGTAATAGCCATTGTAATGCTTCTTGAGGCTTCTTTGTCCCCGCTTCACCCGTTTGCAGCATCGTACCGAGCAGGAATTGAGCATCACGATTATTCTTTTGTGCAGCTATTCGGCACCAGCGTATTGCTTTTTCATCATCTTTGTTCGTCCCACTTCCACTGGAATACATATGGGCCAACACAAAGGCCGCATCAACTCCACCGTTTTCTGCAGCTTGCTTATAGAAATGGAATGCTTCCTCTGTCTGTTTTCCACCATCATTGTAGGTAAAACTCACACGTAACTTAGGCACTCCCTCAACTTGTTCAAACCAGCAGTCACACGTATACAATTGCGGAATGGTTATAGATGGCTTTGATTCAGACGATTCATTCACCGCATTGGAAATATGAAGCTGATGACCCTGTTTTATGGCACGCCTTACTGCACCTTCTACGTCCATCTCAAAGGTTTGTGTCTCAGGTGAATTTAGTATCTCACTTACATCATGGATAGATTTCAACCGTGGTTCTTCTCCCACCTTGGCCCACGATAAATAAGACAATAAATTGCGCTCAAATACAAGTTCTTTGATCTGGGAAAACTCGTCCTTAGATACAAAGCCACCATGCGCAGCTCTATTTCTCAATGGGAGCAGGTCTGTCAACGCACTCCCTAAATCAGGGATATACTGGTTCATATTTGGGATTGTATGCGTGTGGCAATACTCACATAAGTCCCGCCACATCATCCGTCTCGAATTGGGCCAATGCTCCAATTGCAAAATAATACTGCGCAGCTCCTCTTCGATTACTCCAAAATAATTCATTGCAATTCCTTGATAAGACAATAACTCCCCGGATTTAAGTGATTCCATCGAAACTTCTAAAATCATTGCCGTAGCCAGCGTTTTCTGTGATTGATCGGAAAGGCCATACCACTCATTTCGAATCATTTTATAACGGTTCTCTAATTCGTCTTTGCTATGAAAATCGATCCATATTCGATTATCGATCTCATAGGTTTCACCTTCAAATAGCTCCCACCCGTCAAACGAATCGCCGGTATCGACATGAATGATCGCCTTGGTGATTTTCTTTTTATCAGATAATCCTTGATCTAGCACTCGAAATGCCAATTCAGAGCATACATACATCGCACCGTGATCAGGTATGGCTCCTTTAGCCAAATAGGCGTAATCTACGAGGATACCTTCAACGACCGTAAGTAACATTATATATTCGTTTCTCGATATAGCTCGGTTCTGCGACTCATCCAGCGAATCGAACTTTGAAGCACTCCGCTCAGGAGTATACTTCCATTTCCCTTGATCCAATTGATTATATAGATCCCCACAGAGCGATATGATGACATCGTCACGGACGTTGTTATTCTTAAATTCTGTTGTCAATTGTTCTAGACGGCCCAATAAATACGAACGATATCCATCTGTCAATACGTATCGTGTCTGGGTAAGCCCCGTTTCGGGAAGTGGTTTCCCTAAAATAGGCTCTATGATTGACCTACGCATTTGATCAAGCGAATCCAAACGTCTAAGCTGTTGTACTTGTTCATTTTTATGCAAACAACATTTTTTATATTTTTTCCCGGAGCCGCAAGGGCACAAGTCGTTTCTCCCAGTCAACATTCTTCCACTCCACCTCATAAATAAACAATTTCCAAATAGACACGTTTAAAATGGGGACGCCTATCACTCCGCGTTCCCATTTTGTCCATAGCTCCCTATTCACTCACTCAAAACCCATACACCTTGAATTGTCACTATTGTACCATATGTTGGAATCCAGTTGATCGACTCGTTTCAATTTTCGCTTCTGGTAGCCGAGTAGATATTTAACCTGCAAAAAAAGAAATTGCCCAGAAGTATATCAACCAACTCGTGAAGTGTCGGTTATCAGATCTCATAACGTAGACCTCTATAATAATATTTGTAGTTTCCAAGTACTGTTTAATGTTATTCTAAAACTATGAACAAAAGAAACACAAAGCCCGAGCGGATAAATGGGACCCTTCTGGAGAAACGAAGTGTTCGCCTTTGCAAACGGATTCTTACCCCTATGGGGACTAAAAATCGAAAGCATCTGGCTGCAACAGCGATTGGAAGAGGATCTGCTTTCGCAGCGCCTCATTGCTGTCAGGATGCTTAGTTCATCTTATATAGCGTATATCCTTCAAAAGACTTAGGTTCGAACACATCATTTATGACATTTACAACTAAGAAGGTGTAGCCATTTTGGGCTTATCTATTGGAATTGATCTTGTCTTATTTTTCCTTTTATTTGCTCTATTTATTTACGTCTTTATATCTGTTCAAATTACCAACCTACATAAAGTATACTTCATGTTCCACTTTGCTATGATGCTTTGGCCATTTTGCTTATTTGTTATAAAAGCAACGGACAACCCCCAGTTACAATTGTTATACATAAAGGCAGCTTTTGTTGATTTGTCCTTGTTGGCCATTGGATGGCTTGTTTTCACTATTTTCCTTACGAATCGATCCATGTTTCTACAAAGAAAAAAATACTTTAGCCTTTTTGTCCCTGCTTTCTTAGCCATAATCGCTGTGGTAGCGAATCCGAATGGATTATTTGTGAGTCCCGTGAACCACGGCTTCATCGTGCGCACCTATGGACCCGTATTTTGGATTGTCTGCATGATCCTGATTAGCTATGTTTTCATTTCCCTATATATCTTGTATACAGCGCTGGTGTCCGACATTCCATTTCGTGTTAAAAAACAGGTTAAGCTCGTACTCCAGGGAATATTTGTGTTTAGCGTGTTCGCTCTATTGGACGTATTGCTCAATGTGGTATTAGCCGAATGGCTGCCGGTCATACCAGGGTTAACTTCTCTGGGCATTCTACTTTCCGACATTTTTTTTGTGATTGCTATTTATCGGGATAAAGTTTTTGATATAGTGATTATCGCCCATCAAGATGTCATCGATACGATTGGAATCGGGATGCTGGTGCTGGACGAGAACGAAAACGTATTGGAAATAAACCGGGCGCTGATTCCCCATTTGGATAAGCTTCCTGGTGAACGCTTTGATATGGAAGCCCTGCTCTCTCAAGCACACTTTGACTGTAACATGGAAGGGTTTCTGCACAAATACCAACAGCATCCTTTGGATCGTGCTGAACTTGAGTTATCCGTACTTGGAAGCAACCTAACCTATATCTCCATTCAGGTTGTGCCTATCATCATTACAGGTGTGAGGGTGGGAAGGATTATCACTTTTCAGGATATAAGCGAACTCCGCCGTCTCGTGAATGAGTCGAATCTCCAGAACGAAAACCTACAGGAACAGAATCAATCATTAATTGTGATCCAAGATGAACTGTTTCAAGCAAACCGGAAACTTGAACTTATGGCCTTAACGGATAGTTTAACGGGTTGTTATAATCGTCATTACCTGACACAACATTTAGAGCACGAAGTTATGATGCATGAAAGATGTCGAATACCGTTTTCGCTCTTTTTAATAGATATCGATTTTTTCAAGTCAATTAATGACAAGTATGGACATATGGTAGGCGATGAAGTCATTTGCGGAACTGTGGAAGCCATTAAACAGACGCTGCGGCAAACGGATATATTGGCTCGTTTTGGTGGAGAAGAATTTATGATCTATTTACCGCATACCCATCAATCCGATGCAGTACACTTGGCCGAACAAGTGAAATTAGCCGTTGCCTTTAATAAAGTGATAGTCGAAAATGTAGGGTCTTCTATACCAACAACTATCAGTATAGGCGTGTTATCCATCGAAAATTTTAATAACGAAAATCAGAGTGATCCCAAAGCTTATTTAAATGAATTGTTTGTATCTGTGGATGAGGCCCTATATCAAGCGAAGAAGGAAGGTCGCAACAGGGTCATTAGTAGACTACGATAGAAAAAAGGTAGTCTTAACAGGTGCCCCATTCCGTGGACAAAAAAGGTCCCTACATCACTATTCACGGTGATGTAGGGATACTATTTTTCAAAGACTATTTCGTAGCGTCGATTTGTTTAAGCATGTGTACACTTTCACTTCTTGCTCGGCTGCGCTACCAAACAAGGGTTATGTTCGCATTAGAAATTAAGGAATTGTCCACGACTACTCTCATTGATTAGATATTTAATAATTCGTTTCACTACATAATTTGCAGCTTCTTCGATTGAAAACCTGCTTGTATCGATTTCGATTTCCGGGTTCCCAGGTGTATCATTTGTGCTCGAGCTGCCTGCAAGCGGTCCATTTACATACACTTCAATATATTCTTTGCCAATGATGTCTCGCGCGGTTTCTTGGTCGTTTTCAATCGGGGAATCATTCGATACCAATGCAATAAGTCCAGCATCGTTCATCAATTTTGCAACTTCTGCTAATCGCTGCAACGATTCTCCCTGGCCATTCTTGAGTAACATGGTATGGTGGCCTGTCGATACCAAACGTTTTTCGACTTCCTTCGCAAGGGTTGAGTTATCCGGAACCGTACCGGTGAACCAGAGGGTTAAAGGATTCTGACCTTTTAGCTGGGCACGAACATCTCTGGTGATTTCCGTATCTAGCCGTACAAAACTGTCGGAGCTTTGAAGGGTTTGGTCAATCACTCCACAAGCGGACGTCATATTGGTTACACGATCGATTAGAATAAATCCGCCAATGCTTTTATTTTTTTCGAAGGAATCAAATACGATGTTGTCCGATAAAGAAAATTCACATTTGGCCAATTCATTTTTGACAATGTGATCGGCTGGAACCGTATTTCCCGTATTGATATCGATTTTATGAATAATTGCCGTCACGGTACCAGGCAGGACTTTCGTTCCTACTTTGACTAAATAATTTTTACCAGGCGTCAGTACGGAGTCGTCCATCCAAAGAATCGTAGCTGAGAAACTATCCGCCTCTTGGATTTGATTGTCTTTGGTAAATACACAGCCCCGCGAAACGTCAACTTCCCGATCCAATTGAATGGTTACTGGCTGTCCAGCATGCGCAGAATTCCGATCTTGGTCTGTCACTAAAATACGTTTGACCTTCGCTTTTTCACGACTAGGCAGCGTCGTCAGCTCTTCGCCAACCGCGATGGTTCCCGCCTCAATCTGACCTTGGAAGCCGCGGAACGTATGGTCCGGTCGACATACACGCTGAATCGGCATCATAAACTTCTTCGTGTCATCGGTTTGGTGAACATCCACATTTTCCAAATACGGCAGCAAAGCAAGGCCCTCGTACCATGGGGTATTTGGTGATTTTTTCGTAATGTTATCCCCTTCTGTCGCAGAAACAGGGATCACCTGAATACTTTCAAAGTGAAACTCAGCGGTCAATTGCGAGAACTCTTGTTTGATCGCTTCAAATATCTTAGGATCAAAATTTACTAAATCCATTTTGTTCACAGCCAAAACAAGATGTTTAATGCCCATGAGTGCACATATCCGAGTATGGCGCTTGGTTTGGGTAATAACCCCTTTCGTTGCGTCCGCAAGAATGATAGCCAGATCCGCAAAGGATGCGCCAACGGCCATGTTACGTGTATATTCTACGTGTCCCGGCGTGTCCGCTACGATGAAGGAACGATGATCCGTCGTAAAATACCGATAGGCCACATCAATCGTTATCCCTTGTTCACGCTCGGCCAGCAATCCATCAAGAAGCAAAGAATAGTCTATTTTACCGCCGCGGCTGCCCAGTCTGCTATCCAGCTCTAACGCTCTTTCCTGGTCAGCGAATAAAAGCTTAGCCTCATAAAGCATATGACCAATTAAGGTGGATTTTCCGTCGTCTACACTTCCGCAAGTAATAAATTTAAGCAGACTTTTCATTTTAGAAATAACCCTCCCGTTTACGTCTTTCCATACTTCCAGCCTCTTCTTGGTCAATAACCCTAGTTGTCCGTTCGGATGAAACCGCACCAAGCGTTTCTTCGATAATGGCATCTATCGTATCCGACTCCGACTCGGCTCCGCCAGTAAGAGGATAGCAGCCTAATGTACGAAACCGCATCTTCTTCATTTCAATTTTCTCATGAGGTTGGAGTTTCAAGCGATCATCATCCACCATGACCATATGTCCATCGCGATTGACGACGGGCCTTTCTTTTGCAAAATAGAGAGGCACAATATCAATGTTTTCTCTACGAATGTATTGCCAGATGTCTTTTTCCGTCCAGTTGGATATTGGGAAGACGCGGATGCTTTCTCCCTTATTAATTCTTGTGTTGAATAGTTTCCACATTTCCGGCCGTTGGTTTTTCGGATCCCAGGCATGATTCTTATTCCGGAATGAGAAAATCCGCTCTTTCGCACGCGACTTCTCCTCGTCACGTCTTCCACCGCCAAACGCAGCCGTAAATCCATATTTGTCCAATCCCTGCTTCAAGGCTTGGGTTTTCATGATATCGGTATACGCGGAACCATGATCGAAAGGGTTGATTCCTTGTTCAATCCCTTCCTGATTGGAATGAACAATCATGTTGATTCCGAATTCTTTTGCTTTACGGTCGCGGAATTCAATCATTTCTTTGAACTTCCAAGTTGTATCAATATGCATGAAAGAAAATGGCGGCTTCTCCGGATAAAAAGCTTTCAGCGCCAAATGCAGCATCACGGAACTATCCTTACCGATCGAATACAGCATCACGGGATTTTCACATTCCGCCGCTACTTCTCGAATAATATAAATCGCTTCAGCCTCGAGTTGATCCAGATGCGTCATTTCATCTATAGAATCAAGCATCATTTTTTCCATGGAATAGGTGCCTCCTTTTAATTCTTACTAAATCTATCGTCTTTCTTTATATACTATCAGATTTTAGCTTTTATGCAAAGTGGAAGAAAGTAATTTTCCCCATATTTCTATCATTTCCCTCGAATATTGTCGTACTTTTTCCGAGAGCGGCACTTTCTTTAGCACAATAAACACTGTATGCAAATAATATTCACTTTGTCACGCCTACATGAAAAGGGTTCAGAAAAACGTAGGAAGTCGAACCCCTGGCTTAGATGAAAGTAAGAAACCCTAGAAGCTGCAGCTTCTAGGGTTTTGTTAGTTTTATATAGGCACTACTCCAAGGCCTTTCATTCTTCAACTGATCTCGTCTGTCTGCAATAAGGATATGTGGAACAACCCAAAAATGGTTTTCCCTCTTTCCCTTTCCTTGAAACCATAGGGGCACCACATGTACAGATTGTTTCTTTGGCAGTTGAGACTTGCGCTCGGGATATTTGCACTTCAGTTCGAACTGTATGTATTTCAGGTTGTACCTTCATTTTCTTGTTTGTTGGCTGCCATTTTCCCCATGCTCTCTATTTCTAGATTTTTTTTCATGCCATCACGCCCCTTGGGAAAAGGTCCACCCTGCTAAGGAGCTAAGGGGAGTTACGTCATCCCTTACAGACCAGGCGTGATGAGGCTACTCTTTGGATAAACAACATATCCCAACTCAAATTGAAGAACTATTGGAAATACATCAATCCTTATAAGGATCAAACTCATCTGCCCCAGCCATGCAAACACCAATCGGTTTCAGCAAATGCATGACCTCGATCGTTTCGGCATGTGCATCCAGCACCTCTTGAAGCTTCCGATAAACAAAAGGACTCTCGTCCGTGCCTGCGCCACGCAGTTCCACACCGAAATCCCGAACAGCCTCCATCATTTGTTCTGTGCTGATCTGACCGCCGCTGCGGGTACGGGTTTTCCAGTTCATTTTCCCTGCCGCTTGAGTCCGGCTCATGATTCGTCCCGCTCCATGAACAGTGCTGTAGTAAGCATCCCGGTTCTCTATGCTGTCCTTCCCTTTTACGATAACGGATACGTCCCCCATACTACCGCCGATAAAACCAACCTGACCGGGTGCGGACGGAGTCGCCCCTTTACGGACGATAACGACTTCTTTTCCGTTGTGCGTCTCTTTCCAAGCATAGTTATGATGATTGTGCACTTCAAGGTCCGATTGCGTCCCCAGAATCGATAATACTTTCCTAATCACATAATCCCTTCCGGCATAGGCGTATCGCCCGGTTAGCTTCATCGCCCGATAATACATATCGCCAAGCTCACTGCTCAGATCAAGCAGTACAGGTGGATGATTCATCTTCTCACCGGGAGCGTTTGCGAGAAACTCTCTATCCGCAGCTAAGTTGATAAAACCGCTTGCCGTTTTATGTCCGAAACCGCGGCTCCCAAAATGATTCGCTATCCACAAACGGCCGGTTCCCTCTTCTTCAAATAAGTCTACGAAGTGGTTGCCACTGCCGACTGTGCCGAGCTGACTCTGCGCCAATGCTTTGAGCTTGTCGTGCTCCTGCTTGCCTACCACCTTGTAAACGGCCCAATCGGGATCATCAAAGAGGTCGTGGTCGACTTTTTCATTATTAACTCGACCTACCCCAAAGGAAATTTTGCGGGCAATCTCATCCATAATCTTCGACAATCCTGGCTTTATGTCTTCAGCAAACAAATTGGTTCGTACCGCTTTATTCCCGCATGCAATATCGTAACCAACGCCGGAAGGGGAAATTTGCCCGTCGTATACAACAACCCCACCGATCGGCTGACTGTATCCTTTATGATGGTCAGCCATAAGCAGGGTTTGAACCACATTTCCGGTTTCTGCGCACGTTTTCGCTTGAGCAAGCGCCCCGCTATCGGGACTACCCCAGACACGAACGCCGTCGATATTTTGATAAGCCATAAGTCCATTCAACTCCTACATAAATGAATGTATTTCTTGAATTTATATTCCTTTTGCTTCCCGGAGCTTGTGAATTCGTTCTTCTACAGAGTCGTCAGGCTCTGTCTGTGATAAATGAATAATCGCTTCAATAAGCCGATGACCCCAGGAAGTAACGTTCCAGCCCTCTAACGCCTTGATCGCCATGTTCCGATTTCTGATCACAGGACTGTTCAGACCGGTCAGGATCAATTCCACACCAATTCCCTCATACCGATCCAAACTCTGCAAAATGGTATCCAATTTCCTGTGCGCAGCATATTCTTTGCCAAGCCCCATCTCATCCCCTGGACCAGTGGCGATTTGCTGTAGAGGAAGATGTTCGGTGGCGAATTGAACCAATTTTCGAATTCGGTTTGGATCATTCGATTTCATTAGCTGAAAGAAATGAAAATCCTGTAGCGGGTTTTCTGCAAGCTGATCATAGAGAGTATCCCAAATATCAATACCAAGCTTTTCGGCACAAGATACGCCATAGTAGCGATCCACCGAATCACCGGTACTAACAGCATCCATAACAATGCTCGCCCACTTGGAGTCGGCCATAATCGATTGACAAGCATCTCTATTATCGATTCTTAACTGCTCGGTCCATCCCACCGACATTCGACCGGCCCACTTCTCCTCGTGCTGAGCCAAGAAGTCGTAAATGCTAAATATGACTGACAAATGCTTTGAGATTGAACCCATCTCCCGGGCTAGCCTCACGTAATCGGATATTACCTGTGGGCCATGCTCGTAATCATCGATGTCCTCAGCCGGACCGCCATTCAATAACGCTTCAATGATATCGGTTGCCCCATCAAACAATGCGCTATCTACGTGATCAGTCGAAAGAGCCTCCCGCAAACCACCATTTCTCGCACAAATACAAGCTAAATATTCGTTCATGACGCTGTTTTGGCAACCTTGACGCAGCAGCCAATCTTTTATCTCCTGACTAGACGGTTCAAGTCTCTCGACGATATGAATTTTCCCCCAACCATGTACACGTTTAGCTAATTCAAATAGAACCTGGTTGCTATCTTCCATTCCATTTTGAATCGCAACCGCAGTATATAGCGTAAATTCATCATGTCTCCCCAACGTCAGAAGAAGTTCTTTCACTTGCTCGTTCTGAAAAAGGCCCAGCAGCGCAATTCCGAATTTGACGACATTGCGGTGTGCCGCATTTTCCGTCAACCATTTCGCCTCATGGAATAATGCACCTGGCTGTATACCGGGTTGTTTGCGCACCTCATTTAAGATTACGTCAATCATGCCGCCTATATCCGTCTTCACAAGCTTAGCATACAGAGCCTTTCTTGTTGAATTCTTCGGCTTTCTGGATTGCTTCGCCAGCAGGTGGGCTAGCTCGAGTGCCTCTTCCGTCATCTTACCAGGCCCTGCATGGTGTCCGAATGCTCCATCCAAACCGCCCGCTACCCACATCATTTTACTGCCGGACCAGAATTCTTCGTCATCCGGCAAGGACCCATCCACGGATTCGCCTTGTTCCTTAATGTATGAATAAATGGAGGATTTGCCTTCCCAAAGAGGCCCTACAGCTTTATTGAAGAAAATAACCATTGTTTTCATCACCTTTTTCCCATACTTCCTTTAGTACGGATCGGAACAAATCATCAAGCCTCTGATCCTGATCCCCACCAGACGTTTGCATACCCGATGCCATCCGATCGTAATACCCGATTCTTTCTTCCAAAAACTCGTTTATCGGATTGATCCTCGGTTCGTAATCCATTTCATCTCCTGCTCTTTTACGGAAAAGCAAACCGTCGATAACCACCTTAAGCTCGCTCTCCCTTGGCACAACAGCATCGACAAGCCGATCAAATTCTATGGGCGGCATGGTATTGTGCTTCTCGATCCACTCACATGCCAAAATCGGACGGAGAACATAGAAGTATTTTTTGATTTTCACCCGCTCACCCTGTAGATATTCCCGGTAGTTCCCCTTCGCCATATGCAAATAGTGATACATACATGACTTTGGTGAAAACGTGAGTGGAGAAATACGGCGAATTTGCTCTGCTATCGCATAGTTCTCCCTATATACAATCGGGGATTGAAGCCACTCGAGCAGCGGCGGATTCGACTTTCGGAACAAGTTCAAGGCTTTTCGCAGATCCCAGCCGTTGATGTCCAGCATGTCGTTGATCGGACGCTGGATGACATCCCGCTTCTCAAAAATCGATAAGTACCAATCTTCCGGTCTAACATAGAGAAATCTGACGTCGTAGTCGCTATCCTTAGACGGGAACCCCCATGCACGGCTGCCCGATTCGCAAGCGTACAAGATCCGAACGTTTTCTTCGTGCTCGATGCGCTCAAGATCATTCAAAATCTGTTTATGGTAACTGCTGCTCATATGAATCCCTCCTTAGTGGGCGAATATATTTAGCTTTGGACATCAACGTCCAGAGCCCGGGTTTATGCATCAAATTGCTAATCCTGCATAGGCAGAATGATTTACATTCGGTTAGGTTGATAAAAACTAATTTAGTGTTTGTTATTTGCTTTCTGCTTTTCTTTCGCCAAGCAAAGAGTTCAACCGCTCCAACAGATCCCCGCCACCCGTTAAAGAGATGGATCCGATTTTCTCGCATATTTTCTCGAGGAATTCCAGCTCTTTCAGACGGAACAACGTCTGATTCTCGTCCATCAGCTTTGCGGTGTTAAGCAGACTTCGGGTCGAGGCCGTTTCTTCACGACGAGTGATTAGATTCGCCTGTGCTCTCTTCTCCGCAAGCAGGACGGTGTTCAAGATATCTCTCATTTCCCCCGGCAAAACGACATCCTTTACCCCCGCACTCAGGAATTGCACTCCTAACTCTTCCCCCTTCTCACGCAAACGGGAGAGTACGAACGTCGCCACGTCCTCTTTTCGTTTCAATAGATCATCCAATTTAAGAGCTCCGACATATTCTCGAAGCGTAAGCTGAAGCTGGATATGAATTTGCTCGTCATACGATTTCATTTCCAAAGCTCGTGATGGCTTTACGATCTTGTATTGACAAAAAAAGTTCAAGCGCAGCGTAACTTTGTCTTCTGTCATGATTTCTTGGCCGATGAGATCCATTTGTTGTTGTCTTAAATCAATCGTCTTTACCATAGTCGAGACTGGACCTCTCCAGAAGTAGTACTTGCCAGGAGAAAGCTCTCGTTGTAAAACTTGATCATAAAACAAAAATCCGGATTCGTAGCTCGCGATTTCGTAGGACAGCACATTGGCTGTAAGCTTCGGTATAATTGAACGGTTTACCTCGACAGGCAATTCAGGTCGTCTGATATCTGTATGCAAAAAGGTATGTTTTTTAAGTATGTTCCAAAAGGCGTAGACACCAGGCTTAAGTAATTGAACGAATTGTCCGTCCTCGTAGTGCAGAACGTACTCGTGATCTTGCACTCGTACGATATCGAGCTCTCGCACGAGATCTTCATCATGAAGGAACAACTTTAAATCTTTTCCATCCACATTAAACGGTTTAGCGATATTCAATACCACAACAGTGGATTTTGACCACAATAAAAAGTGATAGGTCCCCAGCATCAGTTTTTTCACATAACTTCCTTTATGAAATAGCAAACCACGCTCGTCAGCTTGAATCGTTACTTTTTTTAACATAGTAGTTAACCCCCTTAATAGTTCGACCAATGGACTTAGAATCCCACTCCAGTTCCGGCGGAATCTCGTTTTAGCTAAGCGATCTATCAGTAGTTTTCAAGGATATTTGAATAAGAGGGCGACCCTGTTTCAGCCGCTCATCTTTATCTTCTATTCAAGAGAACTTCCTGGAATTTCGCTCAATCGGTATCCACGGATTGCAAAGCCTTACTGCAGTGCGCTAAAACTAGCCGCTTGGGATTCTATCCTTTGGTCTTTTGTTCAAGTTTTCGCTCGATTGGAAGTCGAGTATTCTACCAGAATCGCTCCCTAGGCGATTGGGGAATCGAACCCCAAATAGTGGTTTCTTACCGATCCGATCGTACAGGATACCGTAACATACCATGCACAGCACTGCGGGATAAATCGATATCCCCGCCTCGTTACGACCGTCCGAACAAGAACCAATGTATGATGAAACACCATTTGGCGTTTACCACCTTGCTAAATGCGTCTTACAGGTTCTATAATCGCTCATTTCAACCTGAACGAACATGGCGAAAGTATTACGACTGATCATAAAGTTTTCCATTTCATCCAATTCCCTCCCCTGTTACAATGGAAGAAGATGTTTCATTTGAACGGGGGATACCTTTGGCTAAGGAAAGCTTTGATAAAGAAATTCAATTCCTGCGTATGTTGGTGCTGACAAGCGGGGCGTTCAGCAGACAACAGTTCGCAGAGCGGTTGGGCATTTCCGTCCACACCTTTGATAAAACGCTCCGGCGGCTCAAAGAAGTCGTCAGCTCCATGCACCAGCATTTGCCGCAGGAACAGAGAAAGGAATTTTCCGAGACCATTCGCTTCAGTTACTACGATTCCACCGATCCACTGCTCTTGTTTCTGTTTCGCGCCAAATCTGTAAAGGAATCCGAAAGCCAACGAATCTCGCTGCTTTTAGCCGCGATGAATGAGCAGGCTTTGACTGCGATGGAGCTCTTGGACATATGCTGCAGCAGTCTTCCTTCTGATCTTCCTCTGCCTGACGAAAAAACAATTCGGTCGGATCTCAAGTACTTGGAGGAGGTCGGAGTCATCAAGAGGGAGACCGGGCCTCGCCCCTTCCGATATCGCATTCAGGACAACTTGATTCGCTGCTTATCGGACGAAGAGCTTCTCGATTTGTACGATTTTGTGGATGTGATGGCGAACACCCAAGTCCCTTCCGTTCAAGGCTATCTGCTGCGTGATGGACTGAAGAAGCATCTTTTGCGCAATCAAGTCGAGCAATATGCTGTAGAGCCATTTTTATATAAATATCATTACTACTCGCGGATCCTAGATGAGGCACATCTGTTCACGCTCCTCCATGCCATCCGTCACCGCCGCAAAGTCCTTTTTCTGTACTTCTCGCCGAAGTCGGAAAAAAGCTACGCCTCCAAAAACACCAATCCCCTGTTTGAACGGGATACGGAGGGCAAAGCTGAAAAGACGCTGCCGCTTAAGATTGTCTATGATCATCAATATGGAAGATGGTATCTGCTTTCCCACGGCCGAGAGGGGATTCGAAAATACCGCATGGAAGGTATCACGCAAATTGAAGAGGACGAATCCGTTGACGAGATTTGGTATGAGGAAAAGAAAAGCGAGCTTGTCGAGAAAATACGCTACAGTTGGTTGATTGATACCGGCCGCTCAGTGACGGTGCGTGCCCGATTTTATAACCCGGAAGCTTCTGAACCTAACTTCGTCAAAGAGCGGGTCATGCTGCAGGGACAGTGGGGACAGATTGTGTATGAAGATGAACAATCATTTATTTACGAGATAACTGTAAACGGAACTACCGAGATCAAGCCGTGGCTGCGGAGTTTCGGTTCCAGTTGCGAGATTCTGGAGCCCGTTCAGTTTCGCCGGGAAATGATTGCCGAATGGAAGGAGATCCAGTCTTACTATGAATCTGTTTGAGAAAATATTTAATCATCAGATCATCTCCCGGTTGGAGGATTCCGGTACCTTCATGGTCACTTCACACGAACGGGCATGGCTGAAGACCATGCTGGAGCATCCCGCGGCGGCAGATGCTTTCACTGCGGACACTTTGGACATGCTGCGTTCTGCCCTTGGGCAGGATCAGGTTATGGATATATCCCGCCACATGATTGAAAAAGCCCGTACGATGGAAAAGCAGGTTTATCACCCGCTCCTGCGGCCTTTGCGTCGGCACATTATGAACAAAACTGGCATCCTTATAACCTACGAGATTAAGGGTGGGCGGGTTAATAAAGATCATTCAGGGTTTCCGTATAAGCTGGAATACTCCATGGTCAAAAGAGAATGGTATTTGCTCTGGTATCACACCCGGCATCACGCCTTCATGAGTACCAGGCTGGAAAAGATACATTTTGTCACGTCAGAACTTATCGAGCCATCAGCGGCAGAAAGCATTCTGAAGAAGATTGGAAAAACACTTGATTCGCGTAAAAGTGAAGTGGTTATTGAAATTGTCCGTGTCTATAACGCAGAGTTATCCCGCATCCTATACGCCTTCTCCAGCTTCGAAAAAAATGTTGAGTATGATACGGAGCACGATACATATCGAGTCAGAGTTTCTCTGCTTGGGGATGAAATGGAGTATTTACTTTCCAAGATCCGTTTTCTAGGGAAGCGGGTTCGGGTGATCGAAGGCGATTATTTGAAAAAGCGGATGCTCGAATCATCGACGAAGGCTTTGGAGCGCTACGGGGTCATTTCGGCCGATGAAGAGCTACCTTCGTAATTGGTTCGGTATGCGCATAAAAATCAAGAGTGCCAAGAGGTGCGTTGTCAGAATCGTGCAATTGAATTGAACATAGAACATTGTAGAGGATGATGATTACATGGACGATAAGACCGCTCGAAAGTTTAGAATTGAGCAGCTTAAGAAGAATATAAAAAGAAATACATCGTATGGAGAATTATTCAACGAATGTATCGCAGTACTAGATGTTACCGCACGTATTTATAGTCTTGAAAAATCACAAGAACTCACAGAGAAGATGGTTAACGAATTTACATTTACTAAGTGGGGCAGAGTTGATTGGAAAACTGTTCCCCATAAATTTTCTATTAAAGATGCTTTGGAGTTAAAAATGTATAAGATTGATTTTAACCAAAATTACTTTATTATCTGGGATGAAAATAACCTGCCGGTAATAGAAACGACAATTGGAGACGTTATTAAGAATTTTAAAGACATTGCCACTGTAGGGTTTGACACCTGGGTTGTTAATTTTGATGAAGGTATAATTATAGAAAACTATCACGAAGGAGAGATAACAGTAGGTAAGAAGATAATAGGTAAGCTCAATCAATGAAAAATGCAACATCACAAACTTAGATTTCCGCTACGAGTCAGATATCCCCTATATCTTGAGAAGTTTAGAACATAAGAGTTACCCAGCAAGGTAATATCTTCGCCCTGATGTTGGTGCACTTTAACCCTTCTGAACTCTTAAAAAGAGAAGTTATAGCGGTTCAACACCCTAATGCTGGACACTATACCTCTTAATCAGC
The DNA here is from genome assembly GCF_900114475.1 of Paenibacillus sp. 1_12. Taxonomy (GTDB): domain Bacteria; phylum Bacillota; class Bacilli; order Paenibacillales; family NBRC-103111; genus Paenibacillus_S. The sequence goes on from NZ_FOTE01000029.1 coordinate 52,758, forward strand.
GGGTCTCATAGAATTGCTTGAAATTGCTATGTTTTGCTTAGTCTTTTGTGTCTTATACCTGAATAGATTTAGGTTTTACCTCGTTTTTCTTTAAAGCATCGATATATTCATAGGGCGACAAGTCGTAAATGCTCCCGTGAATCCGCTGCTGATTGTAGTCTTGAATGAATTGCGTGACGATCTCATAGGTCTGTGGATATGTTTCGAATTCATGCCTCCCATAGCATTCGGCCTCCAAAATAGCGTGGAAAGATTCAATATGTGCATTTTTATTTGGCGTTCGGG
>NZ_FOTE01000015.1 GCF_900114475.1 Paenibacillus sp. 1_12
TGCTTCTGTTGACTACCAAGAGCGTTTGAAAACGTACGAGATCAAGTCGAGTATGAGCCGAAAAGGCAACTGTTACGATAATGCTTGTATCGAATCGTTTCATAGCGTGCTGAAGAAAGAACTCATTTATTTAGAGAAATTCAAGACTCGGCAACAAGCTTACCGTGAACTTTTTGAATACATCGAATACTTCTACAACCGCAAAAGAATCCATTCGTCTATTGGCTATTTAACGCCAGATCAGTACGAACGTACGTACCGTAAAACTGTGTAACTTTCTCGATTCTATGTGTCCAATCTATTGACTGAGGTCCATTCATCTACTGTAGTGAACATCTCAAATTTCGGTTCAGGTAAATACTTCACTACTTCCGGCAAGAAATACCACATTGAGGGCTCAGACATCGTTCCTGCTCTGAATACTTTCATTGCCTCAGATACTTTACCTGCAAGGATTAGCTCAATGATCTCCTTGCCGACCATACGCTCCAAATCTTTAGATACCCTTGATATCATCACCTCAATATTGTTGACATGGGATTCATTGAATTTATCTGCTGTTAACTTGTAGCTGTACTTATTGCGAAGGAAAAAAGAAAACTTCTCCTTCACAGTATTGCTTTTAATGTAGTCCATCTTGTTTACATAACGAACGATCTCCATGAGAGCATCCAGTTTGTTCTGTTCTACTTGTATCTCCTCTAGCCCGTCCTTTGGAAAGCTTTCTTTAACCTGTCTAATTGCAAGTGCCAACTTCTTCGGAAATATGATTCGCATCTTGAAACATCCTCTCTATCTCTAATTATCTTTACCCGAGTTATAACTCATAACGGTTTACCAGTACTGACGATCTCCACAAACTGTTTCATTATTTGTTCGAGTTCTTCTGTCGATGTTGCGGCAACTATCGATTCTATGGTGAATCCTCCAACCTTCTTCTTTAACTTGTAATCAAAGTGCAGAATCTTCGCTCGTAATGCACCGACTGAGATGCCCAGCGAATTTGCTGTCTGCCTTGGATTAATTCCTTTGTTTAACCACAACTGATACTTCAATTTTGCAATCTCATTTGTGTCGCTAAGATGTCCTAGTGAAATGATAACAGTCTCAACGGTTTTCAACTTTTGGAGTTCTAGTACTCTAACGTCCACGTCATTTTCGGTGAATTTTAGATTTTCCTCGATAGAAGCCAGAGCATCTTTTATTTGCCACCACAGCATATTTCTCTTATTCACCATTGGATCAAATCCTTTCATAATTTCACAATTCAACCTTGAACTAAAACGGCACAAAACGACAAAAATTAACATAGTTGAGCTGCCAAACTCTTAATCATCAATCAATTGACAAGAAGAAAGGCTGAACACTGATGTAAGTGAAACAGTAGGCTCCCCGATTTTCAGCAAAACCCTAGAGGGGACAAGGGAAATAGGAGCTGAGCCAAAAGGGTTATACTCTGATTTGGTCAGCTTTAAGACAGTAAACTTGTAAGTACTATAATTTTGACTTTGGTTTCCGCTGCTGAATATGAACCCTACTCCTCCGTATGTTGATATTTCTCAGGACATATTTCAAAGCCGCTCAATAATAAATATTTCATTTTACAGGAATCATAATTTCTCTATCTGACTTAATGTGTGGTGTAGGTCAATGAAGGCAACTTGAGGTAAATCAACAAAATCGGGGCATTCGATCTAATGCTTTTTGATCGAGCGATATTTAAAGTTATTTGTAGAAATACGTGCTTCTTAAATCTAGAGTGTAAGTTCGATACATGTGGATCAACGCGGGGGTAAGCAACACAATTAGGGGTAGACAGAAAAACTAGTCTCTGGTCTACAATTCAAATACTGTTAAATATAACGATGGTCACTCATACTCATCATTTTATTAAGTCGAGGGAGATTAGATATTGCGTACGGTCTTGCTAATACACTCCGGTTATTTATAAATAAGGCGTTCGAATTGTCTAATACACTCCGCCCTTTTATAATCATTGCGTACGCCATTTATTAAGCCTGTTCGGTGATTATAACTATCTCTAATATTGTCTAAGAAAGGCGTTCGGGTTGTATAACCTACTCCAAGTTCAGTAATACTTTGCGTACGACATTGCTAAGGAATTCACTATTTCAATAAATTATGCGTTCGCATATTGTAAGAAACTCAATATCTTACCCGAAACAATTGCAATACCCCTCTCAGCGGGTCAATGCCATCACAAGCCTGACTCGGGAACCAGACTACAAAACATCGATATTTCGATTCGAGTAAGTGATTAAACATCCGCCGCTGTACCTGTAAGTCAATTTTTTCTGATATTGTCCCAGCTACACCCACATGAGCAGAAAAATAGCGAGATCTCTGGATACGAGTCTCGCTAAACTGTTACCGATATTGCACACTTATTTATCATTATCCTGTTACACCACCAGATCTTCATTTAACTATCTTCCCATCAATTCGTTACAGGCGATTAGGAACCGAGATGCTCGCCTTCAATATTTCGAAGATACCACTCTGCAAATACAACTTCTCCATTTCGAAATACCAATAATGGACGCTCTCTTAAATACATCTCATAATGAGCCTTGTTATGTGATTGCGTCCCGATCTCAAGGTTATCCAAACGACAGTTTTTAGGGTTTCCGTCAATATGGTTTATATCGAACAACCGACCCTTTTGACCTAAAGCATTAATTGCCATGTCGGAACCGAAACACATAACAATAACCAGTTGGTGTATTCTTGGTATAAAATGTCCTTGCTGTTTGTTTCCAAGTTTGATGCAGTTATATTGGTTTTTTCCACCGGCTTTGGAGTATCCATTTAACAAGAATCCACCTTCCGTTGGTTTGAATACCCCATTTTCATAAACAACTAGCGAGGTTGAACGTTTTACCTTCTTAGTTAAAGTCAGTTTATTTAACTCATATGTTGCTAAATAAAGTTTATGGTTGAACCAATATGCTTCACCACTCTCCGGATGAACGAATATTGTGTAGTTCCCGTATATCGTCTGGGCGACTCCTGGGAATACTTCAAGTGCTTGATTGTATGCTTGAGCCATCTTCTTCTGACTTGGTTCCCAAGAATCCTTTATTTCAATTGTCTTCCCAAGACTCAGACCAGTGGCTCTAAACGTCACTTCGTTTACATGTTCATTGTTTTTCTTCATTGTCTTTCCCTCCCAGTTTTTAATATCATGTGTTCACATATTTTCTACTGACAAGCCTCAAACATTTCTGTCTGAAATACCCCTACTCCTCGTTAATTCCCACTGCATATCCCAGTTCTTTGTAATCCAGTAGAGTATGAAGCATGCTCTTAAAGTCATTATTCTCTAGATATTTTAATACTCGATTAAGCATCTCTGGTTTTACAAGCGACCTCAACGATTCCGAACGTCTTTGAATCATCAATTCTTTTTCCTCAGGTGAAATTTCTTTCTTTTGACATCTTAATCGTTTGCGTCCCGATAAACTCAGTTTAAATGGCATTGGTTTATCTTCCCGAAGCAAACTCACTAGATCATCAAAACGGCTATACTCATCATTCAAGGCTGATAAACGAATAATCATTTTTTTGTTAGAAGTTAGCGCAAGCTTTATGATGCTGACAAGATCTTCGCCATTTTCTGATGAGATCTGATGGGCTACCATTTCGAACATTGTAACGAAAGCCTCTTCATCAAAATCCAACTCTTCGAGCCATTCTTCATTGTTAGCAAAATCAATTGTCATAAATACCGTCTCTGTAACCCCGCTTTTAGAGCCACTCTCTATTTCTTCAACGGAAAGAATACTAACCTCACGACTTTCAATTACCATCTTAGTATTACGTTCGACTGCATAACCATATCCACCCACGTTTACACTGTTCTCTGTTTGTTTCCCATCAACTGTCTTAACAAAGCCTTCGCTGATCCCTTCACGCTCATATTGAGTATACAGATAAACTGGCTTGTCAATTGCTACGGAAGTACCTGCAGCTGTAATGCGCTCCATTGTCGGATTTAAACTAAAAGTTAACATCACCCCCATCATCCTCTCTCTCCTACATTTAGACCTTCGATTCAAAAACCTTAACCAGTTCACGGTATGTCTTGTAGTTTATCGATAATTTCTTAGCCGCTTCCAATCCGTTGAACTCAATGTTACGGTGGCTCGTATACACGTTAAGAAAGTTTAGTGGGTAAGTCTGAACAGGTCGACCTGGTATATTTCTTCTTTCTTGTTTAACTTTGTCTTTCTCTTTTATGAAATTCTCGACGAAAGCTAGTGTTTTATACCCCTCCTCCGAGAGGACACCATTACTAACTGAATCCAGTAATACCAGTTCTGCATTGTTATTTCTCAAAGTCGATAGGAATGAACGTAATTCAGATACCGTATCTGCTATTTCACTTAATTGACGGATAATAACTTTGTCCCCATTACCAAGCTGATCGAGCAATGATCCAAGTGAATCACCCAAAGTGATTCCAAATCCGTCTGACAAATCAATGTACAACATATCAGCTTGGGCTCTTACTTCAAATTGTTCAATTTCTTGTTTACGTTGTGCGCGAATATAAGCCAACTTAGCCATAAACTTTCCCCCTTCCCATTTAGTTTACTTTATCCCTATACATTAACCATGTACTTGTCCGATTTACGAAGATTGAAACGGACATCCTTTAGAATGATGTAGTAATGACGATCCATCTCTAGTCGGCATGGGAACGGTTCACCGCCAATATAAAGATCGAAGCCTTCACCACAATGTAGCCCAAAGTTCCGACCGTTCAACTCTACATACCATCGATCTTGATCGGGATCAAAACACATTTCGATCTTTCTCTTCATGAAATTCACCTTCCCTGATTCCAGAGTGTTCTTTACGAAAGCTCATGATTACTCTTGCAAATTAAAGACTTAATAGTACTGCTAGAATCCCAATCAATCCTGCTTGTACAAGAAAAGCATACCCAACGGTAATTCGCTGGTGACTTGGAACCTCATCATCGAAACCAATCTTCATCAAGGGTAGATTCAGTAACATAATTGGCAGAAGAAATAAGCTCATGAACGTTGCTAACATTGTCATCATCCTTTCTATTTCATCTCTCTACAATAGCTTTTAATTTACTTTTTTGTAAATAATTTGCTTTAACTATAGTGGTAGTATACCTTGGGTATAGGTAATAAATCAAGTACTTAATACCTTTTTTTACGGTATATTTAAACAGTAAAAAAGCCCGAAAACCCTTATAAAACCTAAAGAAATTAGATACCCCACAGACCGACAGGGCGACCGATAACGTGAAGAACCTGTACGCCATCGTAAGACAAGAAAGTGGCGAGGACGAGGGAATAACCGACTAATAGGGAGAATGGCTGTTTGGGGGATTTTTGAAAGCCGAGCGAGAGCGAACCCCGGAAGGGAGTGCAGGAGAATAATGGAATAGGCTACCATTCGAGAAATTTACGAGTTATGGAATTGCGAGACTACCAAATATCATTCCAAGGGTGCTTAACTCTCAAAAAGATTCCTGCCTTCGTAAGGAAGTAGGAATCTTGCTGCAAAAAGGCAATATTAGAAATCTTACTGACAGGTTTCGACACTTTGGTTAGGGAACCCGCATGGAATAAGGATCGAAGTGTTCTTTGACGAGGTACTGAAGCTACTGTTACATCTTTTGACGGATACTCGAATTGACTGCGAGGACTGATATAGGGCTAATTTGTGTTTGTAGAGGGGTTTGCGACAACTATCTGTCAGTAAGAATCGCAAAACCCAATGAAATGAAGCATGTTTGTGCTTATAGACACTGTTTTGAGTACTATAGTTACTATTCCTGGCTTGGGAGTATCGATGAATTAAGCCTACAAGAGCCTTTTCAGGGCGGTTTACCCCAAATCGAGTGAAAACTACCGATTCGGGGTGACTACAATTCAATTTCTTGTACGTATGCTTGTCCAACTGTACTATTAGAACCAGTAGTCCTGTGGTATTACCGGTTCAAGCGGTAATTGTAAAACTTATCTACCGCCTAAAAGTAGGTTCTTCTCTTGACGAGATTATAGCTCTTAACTCATCACTTATTTCAAAATTTATATAGATATATTCAGCTTCTCTATCACTTGACCCTGACATTCCTATATGTTTATTCTTTAAGAAAACCTTCTGCCAACCGTTATTCTCTAACTCATCGTAGATATCACTTGCATAACCACTGATGACCATGTAAGAATCGGTATCCTTAATTAAGTCTCGGAAATTGATGTGATCCTCTCTGTTCCAAGAGAATTCGTAGTGCTTATTTCCTTTCATTGCCTTAGGATCATAAGGCGGGTCACAATAAATCAAATAATCTTCTCGGGTTTTGAATTCCTCTATCAATTTTCTGCAATCCTTACGCATAACCTCAACTCCTGAAAGGATTCGAGTAAATTGACTTAGACCGAGAACCCGCTCGAAATACAGTTTGCGCTTTTCAATAACAACAGACCTAGCATAAGACTTCATACCCCCAGCATAGCTTTGGCAGGCTACTACGAAAGTGTCAGCTGCTGCATTAACGTATTCAGACGTTTCCCTGAATCTACCTTGCCTCGCTAACTCGTTGTCACGTTTCCTGATAACCAATGCTTTATTAAATACTTCTTCGCTGTAGTTCTGCCTTGACAGCTTTCTAATCAACTTTTCTGTGAGTTCTTCGTTACCTAACACATGCCAAAGGCATACCAAGGGATAATCTACATCCGAATATATCCGATGTTTGAACAGTGTAGGATCAATGTTCAACAAACAACGACATGCTCCTCCAGTTGCTTCGATGTAGCCAAGCAAATTGTACTGCCTTGCCACCCATTCCAGCAGTGGTACAATGCGAGAAACCAATCCCGCTTTCCCACCTGGATATGGAATAACCGATTGTATTAATCTATTCATGTCAGCCCATGAAATCGCCTTTTTGTGGGGAGGAAAGGTGAGGAGATGCCTCACCTTGTTACCCCCATAGATGAAGGTACTACTCATTACGACCAACACCTTCACCTTTGGCAATATACTCATAAACTCTAGGGCACTCAATGATGTAGAAACGCTCCTTTTCAACACCATCGCACGGATTCTTGATCCATTCGTTCAGACGATAGTACTCCGTCTTTTTGACAAGTAGATTTGCGTTCTTCCAGCCTTGTAGAATCTTATTGAGCTTCATGTCATAACTGTTACTTTTGTAATCTTTACGTAACTCAGGCGGCTCTTCACCCCATACAAAGAGTTCCATGAGCGTGTATTTCGTTACTCCTATGGTATTATCTCCAAATTTCCTTTTCAACTCTGGTGTGTCTAACAAGATACCGAAACTCATTTTTGGATCATACCCACCGTTCATCACAGAAGCATAGTTACTCAATTCTTCTATTACACTATTCTCGAACTGACGATGGGTTGAAGTAGCGTTCGATTGGTTAAAGGCTCCTCCAAGCATGGAATCCAGTTCCTCAGTACCGATTTCCCTGAATTGACCAAGTTTTCTTAGTTCAACTGCATAGGTGATCATCGCTGACAACATTTCGCGGTCAATGGAACGAGCAAATGGCTTCAGTTTTGCAAGGACTTCACCGAAAGTCTTGTTATCCTCCAACTCGTGAAGTGGAAAAGTCTTGGTCGCACCAAACGTCCCATCTGACTCTATAGAAATGAAACTAGTCACGATTACACCATCAGGATATTCCATACTCCTACTACGACAGTTCGTAACTTTCCAAAACTCCTCATAACTTTGCTTGAGAACAGTAAGTTCTTTGTCAGAAGCTTTCTCCGATGCTTTCCATTCCACTTTCAGTTTTGCTTGCTTTTGATCTTTCATTAAAATAAGGTCATGTTGAGAATCTCTTTGATTACCACTCATTACAATCGCCTCGCTTAGTTGAAGTCAAAGCTTCGTAAATGAAACAAGCGACTTGAAACATTCACGTTGACTTTGCTCTTCTATAAGCCCATCTCTTGATCTAATACCAGAAGTTGAATCACTTTTACCCTCGAAATAAGAAATGTTTGGAGAGACTTTATCTTATTGCCCCAGACTGCTCCGATATCCCAAAAATTATCTCAAGATAGCCCCTTGAAAAGTTTCATACCATATAAGGATCATCAAAACTGCAGAATGCTCTCTCTTTGAACAAGAAATAATTTGGATGTCAGGTGTGGTCTAGTGGTGAGAGTGGTTTTTAGCGAACTGTTGAACTAGATTGAGCATTTTTCTAAATGTGAGATTTTTCGACTGATCGAATGGAGGAAGCTAATACATGAAATTGGGGAACCTTCAATGGGGACGAACTAATGTGGATAGAAATCTCTGTTTAGGGTATCTATTTTTTCTCGACTTCGAAGTAATTCTGTTTTGTTCATTATCCTTCTATGTATTGTTTCGTTTCTCTCAGAACCACTCACAAAGTAGCTTACAGTTCGCCAATCGTAGAAATCCTCCAATAAATAGTTTCGAAAAAGAGATTCTAAATTATTTTGAGCTATAAAATAATCTGCGGATAAAAATAAGGTGCCACTTTTCAGCACCTCATCAATACCTCTATTCCAGTTTCTTAAAAATCTGCTTGTATCTTTTCACAATCAAGCGAATCTCTGGTGCGCCGCTGAGGAATTCGACCTCGAGACTGTCATCAAAAATCAATTTCACCTCATAGATTGCAATATCAACTGGTAAACCTCGATCGGAAAACCAGCCCTCCATTTCAGAGAACATCTTGTCGATCAGTTCGAGCTGCGCCTGATTAAAAACCCAAGGTATTGAATCATAGAACCCCTCAGATGGATTGATATCAGGTATCACAGGCTTAGACCAAGGATATTCTTCATACAACAATTGCTCGGATAACATTCAAATCACCCCTTTCCTAATCGCTGAGAAATTATGTTGGTTAACTATAACTTGGGAATAGAAATAAGTGAAGAAAAAGAAGATGCCGATTTCCTCGACATCTTCCAGTTAGAGCAAGTACTTATTTGCTTTGAAAATCACGTTATTGGAATGAATCCAGTACAGAAGCGTTGCCGACTACGAAGTCTATGGACTTCGAACCTCCAAAGTCACCTTTGGAGCTGTCATATGTCATACCAACATTAGCAACTTTAAAACTTAACTTCGTATGACCAGTGAATCCCTTACTGAAGAACAAATTTTTATCACCGTTAGCTTCAAGTCCTGGTATTTGCATAGGAATCTTGTCTGCATACCCCACGAGCGGGAGTGCAAATGTGTTAGTGTACTCGCGAACAACTAGCACAGTTGTATCCTCATTGTAAAAGCCCTTCCCAACTGCAAGGTCGCTTGAACCCCTAACATTATTTCCAAGGCTTGCAACGATACTTTCAGTCAACTTATCACCACTGCCGTTCTCGAAGGAACCAAAAATGTTGTCGTTACCAAGAATCTTCATCCTAGTTAAGGCATCCTTTAGTTCATTTGAAAGGCTGTTCAGATTTCGAGAGCCATTGACCCCGATTAACTTACCACCCCTGATCTCCAATGTATATTCGTTTACATCCACTGACTTCTGGTCTGCCTTTAACTTAACAGTTTGACCACCGTAGTCCTTGGAGTTGATGACCAGATTGCCGTTAGCATCTAATGTTACCTGCCATTTACCAGTTGCTGCATCTTTTGTAGCGTACTCGCTTAAATATTTGTCATTGATGGCATCTGTTGAATAGGTGCTTGATGGATTCCAAGCATTCTTCAATGAGCTAGAACCTATATCAAGAGCAAATATCTTTAATTCAAGGTCACCACTCACTTCGAAGTTGGTTGTGATAGCACTGCCCTTGTAGATGACCTGTTTATCTCCGGCGTTCAACTTTTTAGCCAAAGCTTTTGCAGATGCATCTGTAGCTGCCGACATCCCTACTACCGTTGGCTTCACATCAACATTTACAAAGCGAGCCAGATTGTAGCTGACTGGCTTGATTTCACGAAGCTTATCACCAGCGGTGAAAGCGACTGAGGTATTTCCTGACGCATCATCATAGGCGTATAGAACTTCTGGATTAACCTTGAAGGTTTCTTTACCTTGTCTAGCTTGCCAAAACATTCCGTTGGATGAGTCCGAAACATCCTCAAATGACATCTGAGCTGAGCTATCTTTCGGAATGTACCGATTGAAGTTCACGCTTGTCTCATAGTCTGCCGTTTGATAACTGCTTGCTGCCGCTCCAGACCATGTATATGGCACATAGTAACCGCCAAACTCTGTTGAAACCCAATCGTATCTTGTTTCGCTGTATGTGTAATCCTTTGAAGGGCTTTTTACCCCATACTGCATAACGTGTGACTTGGTGACTACTGGCTTATTCTCGCCAGAACCCATACTTGTTGACGTAATTCTACCATCGAATAGGTTGAAGTTATTTAACCATGAAGCTAACTTAATGTTTGCTACCGAAGTGTTATCCCTGACCGCTAGTAAATTACCAGCCAAGTTAAACTGAGCAGAAGGATTGAATACCGAGAAGTTTTTAGATGGTGAATCTTTAAACAACTTCGCTTTACTTATCGCCCAGTGCGTTTTACTCAAATCTGGATCGATTAAACTAAATGTTGTGTTTCCTGATGGATTCAATTGAGGATTCGTAAACGTGCTGATCGGTAAGGATAAGTTGAACTTCGCCTTATTAGTGCCTTTGTCTGAAATGTTACCCCAATACTTCGAGAGCCTCCACTGAGGAACATCATGAATCAATTGGATAGGCTCGCCTGGAAGGTCTTCTCTGGCTTTGACGAACAAGGTGATCTGAGCGTTGGAGTAACCATCTGTACTCGCATACTTGTTCTCAGTTACAGAATTGCTTAATGAATCATCTCCTCCCAAATACTTGTGAAGATCGAGTGGTAACGGTGTATCATAACCCAACTCAAGTTCCCAAGTATCCGAACCCTCTACGCTTGGAATAGGGATTATTCCATCTTTGCCAACAGCGTCCTTAGTTAGCTCTACCTTGTTAATGCTCTCGTTGTCCTTATTATCCACCAATTTGAATTTCGCATTTTTGTCAGGAACGATATCGTATGTCTTTCCTTTATAATCAATTGTCATTCCACCTTTAATCAACTTGTCAGCTTCATTGTTAAGATCTAGAACCCCAAGATACTTTTGACTATCTTCTGACCAGCCGTTGATTGGTACTGTAAATGGCTTCTCGATTGGGTTACCGTTTTTATCTACAAGTGTTACATTCAATTGAGCAGTGATCGCAGGTTTCTTCTGGGCTTCCCCATCCCCATAACCCCAAGGTTGAAAACCCCAACCCCCGAATCCGTTGACTGAAGCGTCAGATGACATTGGAACTTTTGAAGTTACTGGTTTTAATGTTCTTGCATAGTAATCTCTAGCATAGGTACGGAACGTATTGGGAAGGTTACCGTTCTCTTTGTATGGAGATTGGGTACCTTGCTCAGCAGTTGTTGAACCTCCCTTAGACACGGCTTCGAACTCCCGATTTGCTGTCAACCCCATTATAACAGTATCGGTTGGACGAGCCACTTGTCTTGTCCATAAATACCAATCAGTTGCATCGTGCATCGGCATGAAGGCGTAGTTCCGCTCGTAAGCACTTTGGTTATCTTTGACGCTGATTCCAACTACTGTTTGTGCAAAAAAGATTAACTGGTTCTTCTTGAACTTTTCCCGCATCATTTGCTCAAATGCAGTGTATGCTTCACCTTTCAAGATACCTCGAGACTTGATAAGATCCATATACCCCGAGAACACCATACTACCAATAATTTCAGCATTCAACTTCTCCCACTTATCTCCACTACCATGACGGAGGATGTAATCCTCTATCATATCCTTTAAAGAGTCTCCGATGACTTTCTTGTTGCCTTCACCAGAAAGTGATCTGTTCGGATCGTTTGGAGCTATGTTGTAAAGAACATCAGCAATAATTTGTTCGAAATAGTTGGTGCTTTCGTTTGCAGCTTTATCAGCATAGTTTAGGGTACGCTTCATCAGCTCAGCATGGCTTTTACTTTGTGGACTGTCTGGGTAGAGTGGGTTATTTCCATAGAGCGTCTTTACCTTGCTGCTCGTACCAGCCCGCTCGAATGTGATTACGCCTGAACCAGACTTACGGAATAAATTGTCCGAAGTCTTATTTGGTGCCATGTAGAACATAAGATCTTCCAAATCGAATTTGAATGGATCTTCAAGATCAACCTTCGTCGAACCAGGGCTTAATACCCCATCACCATTGGACTTTACCTTGTTTGGGATGAAACCGAATTGGAGTAACGCTACTTTGTCTGAGGTCTGGAATGTTCCTGCTGCTGTCGATGAATTGGCGTTGCCTGATGCAGGTGCCGTACCTCCTACGTTTGCGTCAGACTGAGCTGCCTGAACCCCTGAAGGAACGAAAAGCGGGACTATCAGTGCAACCGCCAATAAAATACTCATCATTGACATCTTAGGTGATGAAATTTTTCGCTTTTTGTTATAGATCATGAAGCTTACAACCCCTCCCATAAAAGATAACAAGAACAGGATGACTAGCATGATAATATTATCCCCGGTATGCGGAGTGCTTGCCGAACCTCCGAATACCACACCTGCACCTAAGACTACTCGCGTAATCGGGGAGTTGGCATCGATGGCTACCGTATCTACTTTGCCAGTCTCATTGTCTTTAATCATGAACGACTCACCTGGTGTTACGGCAAATCTGATTGGTTGAGTACCTTTGTACTGCTTGGGGGCAACCTTGTCCACGTTAATGACGGAGAAGTTGTAGAGCTTGCCGTCTTTGCTTACTTCGAGTTGGTGCTTCGGTTTTATAGAAACATCTGCAGAAGCGATGCCCCCTATACCTCCTGCTACAACTACGGTCGAGGACTTGACCTTGCCTTCGGCATACTTGGCGTTAACTATTGCTACTTGGTATTTACCTTCTGGGATAGAGATCGTAGTACTGTCGAGATTTACGGTATGAGTGCTCGAGACCCCTGATCCAGACGAGAGGGAAACATCTACTTCTGCCCACGACTTACTCAAGTCTGTGTTAACATCAGTTGAGAGATTTACTTTCACACTGCCAGTCGATGCTTCATTTGAGAATACGATTGGCAAGCTTAGAGCTGACTTTTGGGAGCCTGTTATTACTGATGACGGGAGTACTACTTCGGCTTTACCGTTGATACCATCCTTGGCAATCTTCCCTTTAGATGATACTTGGAACTTCCACGTTAGCTTGCTACTATCAATCCAGACCATACCTTTGTCGTCAGAAGTGGCTTGGAGTGAACCTTTTCCTTCTAGTAGCTTGATACCGATTGGAGTATGCTTTAATGGAGTGCCAGATTCAGATTGAAGCTGTAAGCCGACTTTATTCGGGTTAGTCTGCAAAATCGCAGCTATCGGGTGGAGCTTGGTGGCTGTCAAATCTCGAAAAGCCTTCTCGTCTTCGAACCCTTCATAATAATCAAAGAATTCAATGCTGAACTTGGTGTGGGTGTTTACCTTAACGTTGATACCATTGAATTCAATTTGCTCTATGATACCGTCAGTCTTCTTTAATACCAATGCAAACTCATCCCCGAGCTTGTAGCCTGGGTGATTAAAGATCAGGCTGTACTTACCATTTTTGAAATTCTGACTGTTGCCTACATTGGAACTGATCAGTTTGTTAGCTGCTACGTTCCAAAGTTCTAATGTGAACTCGGGGATGTAAATGCCTTTATCTGCTGAGTAGTAGACATCTACATGCAGACCGTCTGTTACAGTCCTCTCAGAATTGTCAGTCATTTGAATGGCTTCATTAATTGTAGATTGGTTAGCTTCTACTTCACCTCCTTGAGTGGGTAGAGTGGTCTGTGCGGGTTGCTCGGTCTCAGTTGATTGATTTAGGCTTTGGACTTCCTGAAGGATTTCTTGAGTTTCTTGAGTTCCTTTATTCTCGACTTCACTAGCAAATGCTGAAGCAGAATACATAGATACAAATAGGACGAGTAATACTATCATGCTAAATAACCTCTTCATTCCTTACTTCCTCCCTTGTGCTAATCTTGGTTTGCTTAACTGCTGTAATAGCAGTCGTTGCTTGTTCTTGTAAGGTATCTGGTAAACCATGTGTAAAAGTTGAACGTTTCTCTTGATTTTCAGTTACAAAATAAAAAGACGATGCCATATAGACACCGTCCCTGTTATGGATTGACTATTTACCGATCACTGACCCGAAGGTTGGTTGAGTATGAATACCCCGATCGGGATTTTCTCTTAGGAATTTGTATATATCAGCACTACTACCTGCATTGGAGAATGAACCTGCTATTATTGAATACCAATTTCCATCAATCTCTACATACATCTGAGCATGATTTGGACTAGAACCAATCATAGTGTTGTAATTCATCGCATCAAACACTAGTGAAAAGACTTCTGCATCCGAATCGCAATCTGTTTTGCGTATGGATGCTGCAAGTGCATCATAAGCCGATTTCGGTGAGCCATCTTTCGGATCAGTGACTCCTCTCAGTAAATTATAGGCTATCGAAGCTAAAGTTCTTACTTTTACGATTTCCTCTTTGCTGACGCCTGCTTTTACCAAATCACCAATACTTCCCTCGGCAGACTTAAGCCCCCTATTTCGATCTGACCGATCCTTTGTATCACCAGACCATCTGGCACCGTCTATGAACTCATAATAATATGATTGATACTCACCACCAAAATCGGACTCATCATATTTGGTTAAGGCTTCATTCACAATCCGTAAAACGGTATCATATTCTTTCTGAGACTTCGAAGCATAATCATGTTTACCAAACTTAACTTTTATTCCGTTAACGACCTGGGGATTACCTGATTGTATTTCGGTTCCTATTGCACTTGTAATATACGCTGTACTTGTGTTGCCATCCCATTTTACCGCTCCACCCAATGATTCACTAACGAAACGGAGAGGAACCATAGTGTTGCCATTGACAGACTGTACCTTAGAGGTTAACTTAACTGACTTCCCATTAATGAAGGCTTGACCGCTGTTAATGGTTAATTTAATTATAGTATCGCCCTTGATTGCTGTAACTGTTCTAGTTTCCCCATTCCAAGATATTTCAGCTCCCAGTTTCTCGAATATCGATCTCATTGGAACCATAGTGCTACCATCAATTATCAATGCAGATTGAGGGAATATCTGCTTAACCCCATCTATGAAAACGGTGACAGTGCTATCAGTGGCTGAAGCGATGGTTACCTCGCCTTTTTTAGTAACTGGCGATGGGGGATTATTCAACGTAGTTGATATTCCAAGTTTGGCTTTAATTCTCCTAAGGGACTCTAGAATCGAATTGTCATTTCCTTTTAGAGTCATTAATCCATCACCACCATAACTTACAACTACTGCCTCAGTCTCTAGGATCGCAGTCTTTAATACCCCTGTTGACTTAAAACCATTACCATCAAATATTTCTTTTTCTATTAGGGTTAACTGATCCATTAAAGAAGTCAATGCCTTTACGCTCCAACCACTTTCCTTTATCACTTTTACCGCCGATTTCAGATTCATTATTATAGCGTCTTCATCTTCATAATTAGCTTTAAGCTGTTGAGTAGCGAGCGAGGTTGGGGGGATAGATGGATCGGTTGCTGCATAAGTGTTAACCGACCATACTGCTAGAGCGCCAAGTAATATCGAACTGATTAACATACCTTTAACTACAAAACTAAACGAACGTTTTGTTAACTTACCGCTACCTCTTTTGGTGTAAACCGTAGTCATATGAACCATTGTATCAGTATTTACAAATGATTCCCTTGTTTTATTACCCATTAGAATTTCCTCCCTCTATAATCAGAGTATCTTAGCTTGTACTATAATCTAGCTTGAAAGATTTTTCCTAAAGTTTCTTGGGAATTTCATATTTACTAAAATAAATATCGCCCCATTACTCATATCAATGAATGAAAGTCCAAAAAATAAAGGCAGCTTGGTAATTTCAAGCTACCTTTATGATTCATATGGATTAATAATGCCTTGATAGTTGAACCCCCGCAGAAGAATTGGTTGACCATCAACTGGTGAGATAATAAACTCGTTTCCTAGATTGTCATAATACTTGAACGGTACTAACTGAGTACCTGAAGCTCCCCAGAAATATGCTTTACCGTATGCATCGAAGTATCCCATTGATTTGAATCTCGCCATAACGTCTACATTGGGATCAATAATTCCACAGAACAATGAACCTCCATAAATAGTATTCCCCTTCCCTACTCGCTTATTTCCATTGACATCGAGGTATCTGAAAAATAAAGCTTGCAGATCATACAAACATCCATCTATATACAGATTCTTGTTAGCATCATAATACTTAAATACTGGCTTACTATCGACATTTATCTCATAACAGGAATCGCAATAGACTTTAACATATCTACAATTACCCCTGATTATTCCAGCTTCTCCGCATAAATCGCACGTTGCTTCAGATAACCTTTCATACTTACCAATGATATCGTCAACTTCTGATAAAACTTCGGAGTAATCGTCACCCGAAATATACACTCTCATTCGAGCATACTTTTCTTTAATCTTGTTAACACGCAAATTAATCGGCACATTCATAGATTCATATAAGCTTTCAAGTTCCTCGAACATATCCCAAATAATTTGAAACCATCCGTCTCCGCACCAACAAGGTGCTAAATAACCACGACCTGTTCCATCAGGGTTTTTCGATTCCGCCCAAGGGAACCTTTCTAATAGCTTGTCCTGTAAATCTGCTCTTAGCATTACAATCATGTCCCTTCTAAATATTTTTTAATCCACCTACTTTGGTTCTTCATCTCCACACTTGGAGTGTAAATTGGTGATCATTTGGCAACACAATTGGCTTTGCCCAAGGATAAAGAATGAATATTTGCTCTTCAAGTTCCGACATCATTGGTCACACTTGCATTCAATATTAATTCTTTCAAGTTTCTATAATGATCAATCTCCCAGACATCTTTACGCACGAAACCATACCTACTATCGGAAAACATGGTCAAAGATTCAGAGAACTCAATTGCATCCACTTCCTCATCGTTAAGATTCTTCCGTTTTACTCGTTTGACTTCGACATCTTTAACGTTCACTTTAGACAGTTTAACTTCGGAAAGTTTATCTTCTCTAAATGTAAATTGCTTCACGCCAGTCATTGAGATTTTGTCATCATCTAAAGACCATCTAAAATAATCAATAGTCTCAACGAATAGGTTATTCCAGAATAAGAAGCCTGTTCCGTCTGACACAAAAACAATTCCTTCTTCCTCGTAATCAGCATGAAAGATTACATTTTGTGCCCAATACCCCGTTATATCCAACACTGGTTTCATCACCTTTCCCATGAATATCTAAGTACACACTCTCACTCAATAAAAGTGAACTACCGTTTAAATATCCGACTTACTACAATAGGCAATATACTCTACATTCACCTCAAATTCCACATTTTCTATAGCCCTCCTTTAGTAGATCATTTTCAGTACTCTACCTTGATTAGAATCAAGTTAAAAGTCGGTATTTTCTATTATCAATGCACCATTTACTTTGACCATAATCAACTTAGGAATGTAATTCCTTAAGTACTGTAAATTAGATCAATAAACAAGTTGGATATTGGACAGGATTTCCTAAGATATTGAAAATATATTTGATTGAATAGTGGTCGCCCGAATCTTAGGTGCGACTTTTTTTTTGTTTTTCAGGAGATGAACTACTGGGTTATGCACAAAAAGATTTATGCACATGAATCAAGAGATTCTCCAAAGTATTCGGAGTTTCAACTCCACATTTGCAGAATTGGAGTGATTCGCATGAATGAAGAGAAAGAAGAGCTAGTTGTTCGGATAGTTGATAGGCAATTTGCAGGGGAACAAAAACTAGAGTCGATTCTATTTCAATGGTTAAAAAAACAGATGGATGGTGAACAGAAATGAGCTATAATGTGCTTGGTAACAATGGTTTAGGCGTTCCCTCGAACGGGGGAAAAGAAGTGAAGGTAGCCACTTATGTTCGTGTCTCAACAGTTTTTGAGGAACAGGATTCCTCAATCATTAATCAAGCAGAGGGGTTGATCGATTACATTCGTAAAAACGATGGTTGGGTCTTGTATGAACCATATAGTGAAAGAGAATCCAGCTTCAAAAAGAGAGCCGAGTTTAAGCGTCTGGTAAATGATGCCATGGCAAAGAAATTCGATGTCATCTTGGTAAAATCTTTAAGTAGATTTGGAAGAAGTGTAGGAGAATTGAACACCATCATTCCGAAGTTGGTTGAAAAAGGGATACGCTTCATAGCAACTTCCGAAGGTATCGACACTGAAAATTTTGATTGGCAGAGTAAGATTGCTATGTATTCTATGGTTTATCAGATGTCCAGCCAAACAACTTCCGAGTGGGTTAGACTAGCTGAACGTACAAGAGCTCGCCGTGGTGAGTTTACAGGTTCATTCACCCCATACGGTTATCAAAAAGTTGATAAAAAGCTTGTGCTTGCAGACGACAATACCCCTGGTATAGTGCAACGGATCTTTGATCAGTATCAAGAAGGTATTCTTGGTATGCAAGCTATCGCCAATCTCTTGAACGACGAGAACATTCCTACACCAGGGCAAACTCAAGGTCGGAAGAATGCTAGCGAGTACTGGTGCCAAAGTACAATTGAGTACATTTTAAGAAACCCGGTATATATAGGGGATCTGGTGGCGCAAAAAGAACAAGCTGCCACTCTAGGAAGTACGAGACGCAAAAAGAAAGACAAAGAAGATCAAGTTATAAATGAAAACAACCATTCACTTCTTATCTCTAGAGAGCAATTTCGTATCGTGCAGGACTTACTGTATCGGAGAGGACGCAAGAAAACATGCGGCATGCCCAACCTCTTCACACATCTACTTTACTGTGCCGACTGCGGTTCTGGTATGCACTGTGTCAAACGCTCGTATGGGAAAACTCATTACATGTGCGGAAATTACAAACTTAGGGGAAAGAACTACTGTTCTCGACATTCTGTCTATGAATCTCATCTAGAGGAACTCATTCTGAGCGATATCAGAATTTTAATGGGAGAACATATTGACACTAAGACCTTTACAAAAAAGTTACAAAAGGAATCTGATCGTGGGAAACGGTCAAATGTCAAAGAAATTTTGAATCTCAATAAGAGTATCGAACAGATTGTAAAACGAAAAAATAATGCTGAAGATAAATGGTTAGATGGAGAAATGACCAAAGAAAAGTACCATGAATTTCTGGAACGATATGACGGGGAAATCTTTGAATGTCGCCAAAAAATTGCCGATCTTTCTAAGGAAGAAGAAGTTAGTAAGCCGAAACTTCCTGACATAGCGAAGCTAACATCATTTGAAAATCTAGATCGAGAGCTTCTGCTCATGCTTGTAAAACGAATTGAGATTAAAGAAGACGGTGATGTAAAAATTATTTACAATTTCACCGTCTAAACAAATTATTTATAGGAGACGATGATCAATATTCCTAATCGTCTTCTATAAAAGGTCTTTTCTATATGTTGACACTACACACTCCACATGAACGGTATGCGGAAACATATCAACCGGCTGCACTTCCACCGTCCTATACCCGCCATCCTCCAGCACTCTTAAATCCCTCGCCAGAGTTGACGGATTACATGACACGTACACCACGCGCTTCGGCTGCATCTCCAGAATCGTCGATAGCAGCGCCGTATCGCAGCCCTTGCGCGGCGGGTCGACCACGATGACGTCGGGGCTGATGCCCTGCCGCCGCCACTCGGGAATGACGACCTCGGCTGGGCCAGCCTCAAACTGAACGTTGCGGATGCCGTTCAGCAGCGCATTGCGCCGCGCATCGTCGATAGCTTCCTCGACGATTTCGACGCCGTACACCTGGCGAGCACGCTGCGCCAGGAAGAGCGAGATCGTACCGATGCCGCAGTAGGCATCGATAACCGTTTCTTCGCCGCTCAAGCCGGCGAATTCAAGCGCCTTGCCGTACAGAACCTCCGTCTGTACGGGATTCACTTGAAAGAACGATCTCGCTGATATCGCGAATCGGATATCCCCGATGGTATCGTAGATCACATCGTCGCCCCAAAGCACTTTCGTCTGTTCGCCGAAGATAACGTTGGTCTGTTCTCTGTTAACGTTTTGGCAAATGCTCTTGATACCGGGAATCGCTGTACGAAGCAGACCCACGAGTTCATCCTTATGCGGGATGTCATGACCATTTGTTATCAAAACAACCATGATATCACCCGTATTAAAGCCGTAGCGGGCTACCACATGACGCAGCAAGCCTTTATGAGTCTCTTCATGATACGGACGGATACCCAGTTCGCGGACGATTCGCTTAACCTCGGACACGACGCGGTCATTATTTTCCTGTTGGATCAGACAAGCCTCCATATCGATAATGCGGTGGGTACCTTGTGCATAAAAGCCGCCTACTAATCCGCCTTCCATCATTGTCGGAACAGTATCATCACTGCTGCTCAAATCCGAAGCCGGTTGAGCGACAGCTTGTCCAATAGGCACCTGTGCTTTATTCCGATACCGCCAAGGATCGTTCATACCCATCACTGGATGAACGATGATGCCTCCACCCGCTTCTCTCTCAAAATGATTGGATGGCGTGCCAGACAATGCATCGGAGGAGAATGAGTCGTCAGCACTATCGGAAGCTGCTGCTTTCACTTCCATAAGGGAGCTATTCTCACCTGCAGCTACCTTTAATTTGCCGATTCGTTCCAGATTGTCCACGACAAGCTGACGCTTGAAACGCAGCTGCGCCTCGTAGCTTAAGTGCTGCAGCTGGCAGCCGCCACACTGCACATAGATAGGACAGGGTGCCTTGATGCGGTCAGGGCTGGACTTCACAATTCGCAGCAGCTTCGCATAGCCGTACTGCTTCTTCAGCTTCATCACCTTAACAAGCGCCCGCTCTCCCGGAAGCGCGCCCTTAACAAAAAGAGTGAAGCCATTCACACGGCCTACCCCTTCACCTTCATGCCCGATGCCAACAATCTCGGCCTCAACCTCTTCGTTTCGAGCAACTGGCAAATTCGCTGTATCCAAACTTGGCGCAGTTTTGCTCTTTAATCCACGATTCGAATTCAAATGGGCGCTAGAGCTGCCCACTTTATTCACATCCTTGCTAGCGCCTGCATTCAATCCGCGAGCTTTATTCCCACCTTTAGATAAGGTGCCGGAGCTATTCTTCTTATAGTTACCTTTGTTGTTCTTCTTGCTCATATCCGTTCACTCCATGTTTGTATTTCCAAATCAGCACGGCAAGAGCCTGTCCATTGAAAGTAAACCGGTGAAACATGCTCACCCTTACCAACCCATTGGACAGACTCCTGATGCGGAATCAATTCTTTATTCGTTATTAACGTCGACCTTGTCATAATTGACAATCCAAGCTCTCAATATTCGTTATGACCACTCGCACTTGCTTATATTCTTTATTCCCCACTCAAAGCCGACAATATTCCGTTCGACTATTTAATCCTGTCATATCCGTTTCACACGCGAACTTAAGCCCTATTTATATACGGATAGTCCACTCTTATCCACGAAAATCTGTACATGGGAGGGAAGGTTAGTAAAGGTACACGGCAGCGTTCCGCCGAATTCGCCGTCCAAATTAATCTGTACGTAGTCCGGAGAACTGACTTGGATCGAACGCGTTTGCAGGTAAATAATATTAGGATCTCCCAAATGCTCACCACGCAGCGCTAACGACACGACGCGAATGAACTCGGCGAGATTACACTTTTTGAGAATCAGTACATCGAATAATCCATCATTTAGGGAAGCATCCGGAGCCAGCCGCTCGAAGCCACCGACTGAATTGCTGTTAGAAATGAGGAAGAGCATGACCTCTTCATGAAATTCATTATCATCTGTACGAATATAAAGCTCAATCGGGCTTAAGCGAGGCAGCTTTTCCAGCCCCTTCATATAATAAGCCATTTGGCCGATCATGGTTTTCAGCTTGCTGGGTACTTCATAGGTCAGCTCCGTCAGGGAGCCGCCGCCCGCAATGTTGATAAAATAACGTTGATCCATTTTACCGACGTCAATATATTGCGCATGCTGCTGAAGGATAACGTCAACGGCACCCTCCCAGCTGCGCGGAATATTGAGCGCCCGGGCAAAATCATTAGTTGTTCCCAGTGGGATAATACCGATGGGAGGGCGGTATGCCTTCTCGGCTACGCCATTTATAACTTCGTATAGGGTACCGTCTCCGCCCGCTGCGATAATGATATCAAAGCCACGTTCGACTGCATCAGCCGCAGCCAGCGTAGCATCGCCCTCTCCGATCGTCGCATGGGTAGAAGTCTCGATCCCGCCGCGTTCGAGCTGCTGCAAAATTTCCGGCAGACGCTTCTTCATTTCCTCTCTGCCAGAGGATGGATTATATATTAATCTTGCACGTTTGGCCATTTCCTAATCACCCGTTCACATATATTGCTAATACCATCCTTACGTTTCCATGAAGGGAGCCGTTTGCTGCTCTATCCAGCGTGACAACAACGGATGAGGAAGCAACGACCTCCCATTATATTGATACGTATACCCCTGCAGCCTCTCGGGGATGACCTCATTAGTAAAATACCCCTCACTAAGAAAAAGCGGTACCACCAGCACCGTATGGTGCGGTTTCAGCTTGCGCCAACGATTCATTTTGGTAGGAATCTGGTTGGGCAGCAGCATCGCCACATCCACCTCGTCAAAACCTCCACAATCTTTTAACCGTGAAGCCAGCTTCTCTAAACCTCTCCGCCACAGAAGATGAAAATTTCTTTCTATACTGCCATGCCCGATCAGTAGCACAATCTCCTTTGAGGGATCTACTGACAGCGGCTTCATTTTTTCATACACAATTTCGGCAATAACAGGATCATCATCAATCGGAGCTGTAAAATGAATGACGGCCCGAATGACAAAGGGTGTCATATCCGTCGGAAGAATCGGTTCAGGCTTAACGCCAAGCGCGTAGCTGATTTCGTCAATATGTGTGCTTCCCGAGGAAATAAATAAAGGCACCACAATAATATCCGTCACACCCAGCGACTCCAAATGCGTAATTCCATCCTGAATGAGCCGACCCTCGACAATTTCTAAAAAGCTGGAATATACGGGTATTCCCTTCGGTACCTGCACCGCATTGACGGCCTCGTCTACCAGTTGAACCCAATGCTCATTGCGTGAGCCATGGCTAATAACCAATACACCATATGTGACCAAAGGCCTTCCCCTCTCTCGTGCCAAAAAAGAAGCGCTTCGGTGCCCCTCCGTTAATTTTACCGCTGTTTCTTCCATTATAGCATAAATCCACCCATCCCAAATAGGTAAACATGTGGACAGTCTACAACGATGGACCACAATGAAACATTAGAAAATCTATCCCTCATCGAAAATCATTCAATAGGATTCGTTGGTGTATAGCAACCGCTCTCCTTGCGGATATAACGGTGTGTATGATGCGGTATGAAAACTTCTCTACTCACCAAAAAAAGGAGCCTGCCTCAGCAGCTCCCTATCCTGTGGCCAAACGACCTGGTCTGCTTCCAGCGTCCAATCCGCGTGTAAGCTAGACTTATCAAGCCCCTACCGATAATCAAGCAATCTGTCCTGTTTTGAGCGTTCTATTCGTGCAAATGGTTAGCTTATTTCTGCTTCTAGCCGTGTTCAAGCAATCCGTCTTGGTTCAGCGCCCAATTCGCTCTAGTGTCAGCTTATAACCGTCGTTACCATAGTTCAGACACCGCTTGACACGGGAAATGGTTGCAGTGCTGGCCCCGGTCTCCGCTTCAATCTGGTTATATGTGTTGCCCTTACGCAGCATTCTGGCGACCTCAAGCCGCTGGGACAAGGATTGAATTTCATTTACGGTACACAAGTCATCAAAAAAAACGTAACACTCTTCCACATCTTTTAAAGTCAAAATCGACTCAAACAGCTGATCGATTGCTTTGTCGTTTAGCTTTTTCAATTGCATATTCATTCAACCCCTTGATGGTCTTCTAAAATCCTATTGTAAATGTATTCGACATGCCCTGTAAAAATCCTTCCTTTAGGTTAGCAATACGTTACTATTTTTATGCGTTAATTGGCTAAATTGATAAAAAAACCGAAAACCCGTGATAGGAGTCCAATCCATCCATTCGCCTACCACATAAACTGCATAAGGGCAATCGTCTATAACCAAACCATAAAAGGAATGTGAATCCGGTGAGCATACAAAGGCCAACTATAGGAAATCGAGGCGTGAATACCCGCAGCTTTACGCAAGCACCTCCATCCTATTCTGCGGGAACACAGTTTCCCAATCCGTATCCGGGGATCGGCACCAACTCCTTCACACCACAACCGCAGTATACGACACAGCTTCTGCAAGCAGCACCAACTCCACCAACTCCACCAGCAAGCGGAGGGGGCGGGGGACTCAGTAAGCTGGCTTCTTTCTTCAGCGGGGGCAGTGCGGCCAGTACAGGAACTGGATCAAGCTCCAGCCCCATCAATATCGCTCAAATGAAGCAGATATTTGATCGTCTTGGGGGCATCGATGGAATCATGGATACCATGGGCAAGGTGCAAAAGATGGTCCAAAGCGTACAACAGATGGCACCGCTAGTTAAAGTGCTGATGGGCTCCTTCGGCAAAAAGAAAAAAGATGGCGATGCCCCGACACGCCGCCGTCGACGCAAACGCACCAAAAGCAAGAAGACGAGTAACAGCCGCAGCAAACGGCGAACGTCCCGTTAGTCTAGCAGGTGACAGCCTTAATGGCCAAGAACCGTCCATGTCGTTACCCGTTTCTGCTCAATGAAGCATCCGTGAACATGCATGTAAACAACAGACCAGCTGCGCCGATGTTAAAATCCGGCGCAGCTGGTCTGTTGTGGAGTCATTTACTCTTACTCTTTCGCCTTAATCGGTTCCAAAGGCTGGCTGTTGCCATAGTACGGATATTCACGCGTTGTTGGAGCAGCCCAGTAAACACCATTACGGATAACACGGCGCACCTGCTCATTATAGTAAGTCGGATATGATTCATGACCTGGGCGGAAGTAAAAAATCTTGCCTTGTCCACGATGGAAGGTGCAGCCGCTGCGGAACACTTCTCCACCCTCAAACCAACTAACCAGAATCAGCTCGTCCGGAGCCGGAATATCGAAGTGCTCACCGTACATTTCCTCGGATTCCAATTCGATGTAGGAGCCGATGCCTTCAACGATCGGATGCCCTGGAGATACGACCCAGAGACGTTCCTTCTCGCCTGCTTCTCTCCATTTCAGATCGCAGGACGTGCCCATTAATTTTTTGAAAATTTTGGAGAAATGCCCGGAATGCAGTACGATCAGGCCCATTCCTTGCAGAACCCGATTATGTACACGATTTACGATCTCATCCTGCACATCACCATGCGCCTTGTGTCCCCACCAGATCAGTACGTCCGTGTTATTTAAGCGCTCCTCGGTCAAACCATGCTCAGGCTCATCGAGTGTCGCATAGGACACATCCAACTCCGTTCCCAGACCCTCCCCGATAACTTGATGAATACCGTTCGGGTAAACAGCTCGGATCTCTTCACTTTCTTGTTCATGACGAAATTCATTCCATACGATAACGCGCAGCTTTTTACTCATATTGATTATAACCTCCATATCGATTGGTTTGTAATATAACCTGTATTATAAAGGAATATACCCATAAAATGATATTCTCAAAACTGTGTGTTCTTTATTCAAAAACGTCATATCCTCGCAAAACCGTGCTATACTAGTCGATATACACAACCAAAGCGAGTATCCAATACTGGTATTAATGATTGGTTGAAGCCTGGAGGTAGACGTCAAAATGTTCACAGTGCCGGAGCAAGAAGCAGAGGTTCACAATGAGCTTGTCGATTATCAAAATCCGTTACTTCGTTTGAAAATATGGCGAATTACAAGTGACGATATGAAATCCCCTGTTGTCGCTACGCCCTCCAAATTCCGCTGGCATTATCATAAGGAAGTCGAATTCATTGCTATTATTGAAGGTTCGCTCAGTGTCCAGACCAAGCATGATACACGCATGCTGCAGAGCGGGGATGTCCATGTGTTGGGCAACTCTCAGCTTCATCGCACCAAGCAGGAGAGCGAGACTCTCAATTACATCGTGTGCCAGTTTGATTTGGCGCAGCATTTTGACGAGAGCACGATGCCTTATTTGCATTATTTCAGTGAAATCCGCCGTCCGTTAGGACTTCTCAATTATATATTCAGTGAGCATTCCGATGTACAGAAACAGGCTTGCGCTATCATTATGGACATTTTCACGGAATCACAAACTAAGCAAAAAGGCTGCGAGTTAGCCATTACAGCCTCCATCCGGCGCTTGCTCCTGCTACTACTGCGGAACGATACAAACGGTGTGCTGCATGGATCGGAAAGTGATGAACTGACACGACTGCAGCCGGCACTCGATTACGTAGAGCAGCATATGGCTGAGAAAATTACTATTGAGCAGGCATGCTCAGTACTCAATCTGAGCTACCATTATTTTATCAAATATTTTAAAAAGGTAATGGGCTTATCCTTCGTCGATTATGTAAATTACAAGCGCATCAAAAAAGCCGAGCGACTGCTTCTTACCCAAGATGTCAGTATTGTGGAGGTAGGCCAAGCTGTAGGCATTCCAAATATGGCGCAATTTTATAAGCTGTTTAAACGCCATAATCACTGTTCCCCGAAGGAATTCAAGCTGCGTATGAAACTCGAATCCTAAATTTGATCCAATTGCCCCCTGCTACACCTCTAAATAGTCTTGGTTTTACGAACAGTATAAGGAATGACTAGGCTTGCGCTTCGTGCAAGCCATATTTGTTCTTCCAACAGCACCAAATTCCCCTTCTAAATCAACCTTCATGTTTGGCTCTTCCCCTCCAGTGGTAAAAACCCTAGTACAACATGATATGGGGGAACAGCAGATGACTATTCAAATCAAACTAAAAATCGCAGTAATGTCCTTTCTTTTTCTCATCGTGATAGCTGGACTTGGAACAGTCAGTGTGGCATGGTGCTGGAATTCGTATATGAATATATATCGGGCTATTGATATCTCAGCGCTAAGTAAAGAGCCTCCGCGATCCACGGTTTTTTATGACAGCAATGGAGAAGTCATCACCGAGCTCACAAATTCCCGGATGGAATACATGACTCTCGACCAATTCCCGAAGTCGGTGCAGGAAGCTGTTATTGCCGTTGAGGATGCGCGGTTCCGCGAGCATCAAGGTATCGATTTCAGTGGAATTGCTCGGGCTCTTTATCATAACTGGAAGTCTGGGGAGACTGTTCAAGGGGGCAGCACCATCACACAGCAGCTTGCCAAAACCTTGCTGTTCTCACCCGAGCAGACCTATTCCCGCAAAATCAATGAAGCTGTCGCATCCATCAAAATAGAAAATGAATATTCCAAGGATCAAATATTAGAGCTCTACTTAAATTATATTTATTTTGGTGAAGGCTCATGGGGGCTGGAGCGGGCTTCCCAATCGTATTTTGGCAAAAAGGCGCTGGATTTAACATTAGCGGAAAGTGCCTTATTGGCAGCCATTCCAAAGTCCCCCACCAACTACTCACCCGTAAAAAAGCCCGAACAGTCCAAGGAACGGCGGAATCTGGTGTTGAATCTGATGGCTGAGCAAGGGCGAATTACGCAGGCAGATCGGGATCGTGCCCGCAATGAAGATATCAAGCTTTCCCTTCGAACTGAACCGAAGGTTGCCAAACATCCTTCTTTTATCGATCATGTCATCAACGAGGCCATAGACAAATACGGCTTAACCGAACAGCAGATTTTATCCTCCGGCTACCATATTTACACGACGATGGCGCCTACTGTCCAAAATGCAGCGGAGGAAGTATACAAAGATCCTTCCTATTTCCCTGAGGATGCAGGCGGATTGCAAAGCGGGATCGCTCTGATGCAGCCGCAAACCGGTGCTGTTCTTGGCATTGTAGGCTCCCGCAATTCGAAGCAAGAGTTCCGTGAGTTCAATTATGCTACTCAAAATGAACGTCAGCCTGGTTCAACCATCAAGCCTATTCTTGTCTATGCGCCAGCGCTAAGTGATGGGTTTGGACCAAGGGATAAAATCTTTGATGCGGAAACCGACTTTGGGGGTGCCTATACACCGATGAATTATATGCGGCAGATTCACGGCTGGGTCACATTAGAAGAAGCATTGGTTCAATCCTACAATATTCCGGCTGTAGCTTTGTTAAAGGAAATCGGGATCGATCAGGGGTTGGATTTTGCCAGCAAAGCAGGACTACCCTTGCTGCCAGAGGATCGAACCCTGGGAATCGCCTTAGGCGGAATGAGCAGAGGGACCTCTCCACTCGCGATGGCTCAAGCCTATACCTTATTCGCCAACAATGGGAACTTAGCTAAAGCTTATGCAATTACGAAGATCGTTGATAGAAACGGGCAATTGGTCGGTTCGGAGTCTGTTCCCGTTCTGGAACCGCTGCTTGACCCAAGCTCCGCCTACACCATGACCAAAATGCTCGAAAAGGTTGTCAATGAGGGAACCGGACAAAACGCTCAGATGGATCGTCCTGTTGCCGGCAAAACCGGTACGACCCAGCTTCCCGATATTCCGGAGTTCAAGGATAAATACGGCAACCAAATCGATGGCACCAAGGATGCCTGGTTTGTCGGTTATACGCCCGAGCTTGTTGCAGCCGTTTGGCTCGGCTACGATAAAACGAATAAAGAGCATTACCTGTCAACGACAGGTGGCCGATACCCCGCAGCTTTGTTTAAGGAGGTCGTCAGCCGCGCTCTGCAGGATGCTCCTGTAGTTGATTTCGAAGAGCCTGAAGCGTATGCCTTTGTTCGAGGAGGCAGCAAAAGAATCAATGGAGAACAAGAAGCAATCCTGCTTGCCGCAGCAGCTGCTGAGAAAGCAGCCAGAGATAAGGAAGAAGCCCTGAAGCAAGCCAAGCTGGCCAAAGCCGAGGCCGACAAAGCTGCAGCACTCGCTGTCAAGGCGGGAGCAAGCAAAGAAAAATCTTCAGACACGAAAAAGGACAACGGCAAGCAGACCCCTGTTCCATCTAATGCAGATAAGAATAAAACGCAAACGGCAGCAAATGAACCCAAGAAAGATACAAGTACTAAGAGCAGTGTCAGCAGCGATAAATCCGCAGCTGGTAAGGATCAGAAAACTACTGCCGTGTCCAAAGACGCGAATGACAAGAACAAAGATAAAAATGAAGCGGTCAACAGCAAAAATAACAAAGACACTAAAGACAACAAAAACAATAACGAATCCCCTAAAAAAACTAAATAGGTCATAAACCAGAAACCCTGTAAACAACAAAACAGGAGCCATGCAGCCTCTTACTCGCCGCTTGCTCCTGTTTGGTGTTTATTATGATTGTTTATTTATTCCACGCCTGTTTACCTATTTCAAACCTTTATCGACTTCATCGATCATCGCAGCAACGGAAATCAAGCCGCCGCCGGATAAATACCAGTAGTTCGCATCCAGATAAACAATGTTGCCGTTTTTGTAAGCATTCGTTTTCTTGACCAATTCGTTTTCGATGACTTGTTTAGCTGTTGTTTTGCTTTCGCCTACAGCCGTTTCACGGTCAACAACAAACAGGTAATCCGGATTTTTTTCAACAATATATTCAAAAGAGATCGATTGACCGTGTGTCGACACTTCAATGTTTTTCTCAGCAGGAACCACATTCAGTACATCATGGATAATCCCGAAGCGAGAGCCAGGTCCATAAGCCGTTACTTTGCCTCCGCTAACCAAGGTAATCAGAGCTTTTTTGTCAGGGGCTGCGGCTTTGGCGTTAACTTTCTTGATTGTTTCATTGATTTTTGCCAATTCTGCATCAACTGCTGCTTCTTTACCAAACAGCTTGCCTATGATTTTGGAGTTTTCCGTGAATGAATCCATATAACGTTTCGCATCCACGCCTACGAATACAGTCGGTGCAATTTTACT
The DNA here is from genome assembly GCF_900114475.1 of Paenibacillus sp. 1_12. Classification (GTDB taxonomy): domain Bacteria; phylum Bacillota; class Bacilli; order Paenibacillales; family NBRC-103111; genus Paenibacillus_S. The sequence goes on from NZ_FOTE01000015.1 coordinate 30,072, forward strand.
CAGCTCTGCATAAGAAGCATTCTGTCTGCCTGAAATCAGGATCAAGTCAGGACTCATCGCACTGATCTTTTCAAAATCCGGCTCTTGCAGGGTTCCGATATTTTTATATTTGGCATCTTTGTATTTAGCCAGATATGGAGGAAGACTCGATTGTGCTACCCCTGTGACTTCAATTCCTAATTTATCCAAAGTATCGAGCATACCGTAGTCAAACACAACGACTTTTTTCGGATTTGTTTTGACCTTGGTTTCTCCTAATTGATGCTTAATTGTAAGCTCAGTCGGAGCGGCAGGCGTAGCTGCTGGAGCCGTTGTGGACGCAGCAGGTGCTGGCGTCGATGCAGCCGGAGCTTTGGCAGTTTCATTGGAAGCGGTCGAACCGCAGGCAGCAGCAACAAGAGCAAGCATAAGCATACATACTAACATAAATAAATTTCTTTTCACTCTGTTCACCTCTATAATTTTTTTTATTTGTACTCATGCACAAACGTTAGTTAACTGAGCCAACGTTTGATTATGAGAAATAAACACATATTTTATTACCGTTAATCGTTTCAATCTGAATGTCCATATCGTATACTTCCTTCAATACCTCGGAGTTGATGATCTCGTCAGTTGTGCCCTCTTTGACGACCTTTCCATCCTTGAGTGCTACGATATAGTCGGAATAACAGGAAGCAAAATTGATGTCATGCAGCACGAGAACGATCGTTTTGCCCAGCTCGCTGACCATTCTTTGCAGCACCTTCATAATTTGCACGGAATGCTTCATATCCAGGTTATTGAGCGGCTCATCCAGCAATATGTATTCCGTATTCTGCGCGACCACCATGGCGATGTAAGCCCTTTGCCGCTGACCGCCGCTTAATTGATCCAGATATTTGTCCTGGATATCCTCCAGGTCCATATAAACAATCGCCTCATCCACATACTTCCAATCCTCTGGAGTTAATCTACCTTGAGAGTAGGGAAACCGTCCAAAGCTGACCAATTCCTTGATCGTCAGACGAATATTGATATGATTGGATTGCTTGAGAATCGATATTTTTCGGGCCATATCATTGCTCTTCCACTTGCCAATCTCCTTATCCTCGATGAGCACCTCTCCGCTATCCTTGGTGATCAGCCGGCTGATGATAGACAAAAGCGTGCTTTTGCCAGCTCCGTTCGGACCAATGAATGAGGTGATCTTGCCCTTGGCAATCTGGACCGATACATCATCGACGACATTTTTGTTACCGTATCGTTTGGATACCCGTCTTACATCTACCACGATTTATTCTCCTTTAACAGCAAGTAAATAAAGTAAATACCGCCGATCAAATTGATCACTACGCTGACGGTCGTTGTGAACGTAAATACCCGCTCGACGATTAACTGCCCGCCAACCAAAGCAACGATACTGATCAGAATCGATCCGGGAATTAATATGCTGTGCCGGTACGTCCTGAACATCTGATGGGCCACATTCGCTACCAGCAGTCCAAGGAAGGTAATCGGACCGACCAGGGCAGTCGATATGGAAATGAGAATGGCAACAAGGATCAGCAATCTTTTGACTACATGATCGTAATTGATGCCGAGATTAATCGCATGCTCCTTCCCCAGCGACAGCACATCCAGGTACTTGGCGAATTTCCAGAAATAGACCGCTACGCCGAGCACAACAATAAAGGAAACCGTAAGCAGATCAGAGCCGATCCGATTAAAGCTGGCAAACATTTTATCCTGCACATGCAAAAACTCGTTCGGGTCGATCATTACCTGCATAAAAGACGAAACACTTTGGAACAAGGTGCCCATTATGATGCCGATCAGCAGCAGGAAATAGATGTTTTGACCATCTCTCTTGAAAATGACCTTATACAGCACCCCTGAGAACACAACCATCAAACCTACAGAAGCCGCAAAATGCATATGCTTGCTCATCAGTGACAGTGCTGCAGAACCAAAGAAATAGACGATAAACGTTTGGAAAAGCATATACAGCGAATCCAGTCCAAGTATACTTGGCGTCAAAATCCGGTTGTTCGTAATTGTCTGGAACACCATCGTAGAAAACGCGATGGCAGCAGCCGTCAGTACGATTGCTAGAATTTTGATTCCTCGTCTGGGCAGCACATAACCCCAGTTAGTGCCGGATTGAATAAACATAAACGTAATGATGAGTGACAGTGCGACCACGGCCAAAATCGTGATTTTGACTTTATTATGCATAAGCCTTTCTCCTCAACAGCAGGTACAGAAAAATCCCGCTCCCTATAACACCAACCGTAAGGCCTATCGAAATCTCATACGGATAAATGATGACCCGACCGAAAATGTCACAAAACAACACGAAGGCTGCGCCCAATAAGGCGGTATGACTCAAGCTTTTTTTGAGATGGTCGCCTTGATACAGCGTGACGATATTGGGAATGATCAGCCCGAGAAACGGAATCATACCGACGGTAATAATAACAACGGAGGTGACCAAGGCCACAATAACCAGCCCGATGTTGACCACCTGCTTGTAATTCAGCCCGAGATTGATTGAGAACTCCTCACCCATCCCTGCTACAGTAAACTTGTTAGCAAACATATAGGCAAGAATCACTAGCGGAATACTGATATACAGCATTTCATAGCGGCCTTTCATGATCATCGAAAAATCCCCATGCAGCCAAGCCGAAATACTTTGAATCAAATCATGCTTGTAAGCAAAAAACGTCGTCGACGAGCTGACGATTTGTCCGAACATCAGTCCTACCAATGGGATGAAAATGACATCCTTATACTTAACCTTGTCTAATATTTTCATGAAAATGAACGTCCCCAGCAAGGCAAAAGCACAGGAAACAAGCATCATTTGCATCGGGCTGGCGGTAGTAAACACCATTAAGGAAACCAATATTCCGAATCGCGCCGAATCCTCGGTCCCTGCCGTTGTCGGCGAAACGAATTTATTACGGGTTAGCTGCTGCATAATGAGACCGATCACACTCATGCTGACACCGGCAATAATCAGACTGATTAAACGTGGGAAGCGGCTGATAAACAGGATCTCCCATTGATCCTCTGTCAATTTGAATAGATGCAGCGGACTGATATCCTTTACACCAATAAACACTGAACAAAAGGATAAAATCACGATCGCAATGACTAAATATCTTTGTTTCATAAGGCTTGATCGATAACCGTAATGCGTTCAGCTGCGGGAATTCTCGGTTGTGCATTCGGAATTTGCTCCGGATATCCTACATGCAAGCTGCCTATCGCTCTTTCCCCCGGCTCGATGCCCAAGGCTTCGCGGAAGGCGTTGTCAGACAGCAGTGGGTAGCTCTCCCATACCAAGCCAATCCCCTGTTCCCAAGCTAACAGGCTAAAATTATGAATCAGACAGCTTGTAGAGGCATAATCCTCTTCACGAACGCTAATCGCTGGATTTTCCTTCATCACAACGACAACGAACGTCGGGACCGCCATAAATTTATCATAAAATTTTTGTCCGAGCTCCTTAGCTTTTTCCGGGTCTCTCTCTCTTTTTCCCACATTGTTACGGCTGATTTCGGCGATACGCTTGCGCCCTTCTCCACGGACAATCACAAACCGCCAAGGCTGTGTCATCTTATGGTTTGGCACCCATACCGCAGTGTCTAGCAGCTCGGTAACAAGCTCAACGGGAACTTCACGGCTTTGAAATCTGTGAACGGACCGTCTTTCTTTTAAAAGCTGTGCTAAATTCATATTTCTTCCCCCAGCATATAGTCAAGATCAGATTGAATTGCTAATAAGCTAAACCCCTAAAAGAGTGGTTGATAAAAAATCGTGATAGTAATAATCATTCTCACTTCGATATCATAAAACAGCCATCCTCTACTGAGAATGGACTTTTCTGTAACAGGCTTGGATATTCCTATTTGTAAAAAGTTCGTGCATCGGTGTCTATATGGTATTTTAGTCGACTCTGACGAGCAATTGCTTCACCATCTGCTCTACCAGACTCTCGTTGACTACCGGATTGTAGAGCGGCGAATCGTATTCGCGGAGAAACAGACACCGTTTTTTGAGACGGCTTGGCTTAAGGATACACCACTGCTGCTCAAGCTCCACGCATAAGGCCTCTGTTGTCGAGGAATGCATAAGAAACAATACATTTTCGCAATCCAGCTCGGCAATTTCTTCAAGCTTATCGACCTTCAGCAGGCTGATCTGCTCGGCTGGAGTCGGTGGAGTCACCTGTAAATCCTCGTAGAAAATTCCTCTCAGCTTCCTGGACTTCATTCCAAACAAATAAAACCCGCCTTCTACCACATGGACGACAAGAAACGGCTCATTACCAAGCACATTTTTCACATGACGGCGGGCATTTTCCACCTTCAACTCATAATAGGAAAGCCACCACTCTGCGATCGATGTCAGTCCTAACAGCTCGCTAATTTCCAGCAGCCGCTCTTTCCATGAATATTCTTTCCAACGGAGCACAACAACCGGAGCAATTTCTGAAAGCTTCTCATAATACTCGGTCGTGGTCGGTCCACTCAGGATCAGTTCCGGCTGTGCAATAGCGAGCTGCTCAAGTACAAGCTCCGGATTATTTTCCCGCCAGCTCCGCTCGAACGATATATAGGAGGAAATGCCCAGAACCGACAAATCTCCTGCAAAAACACCGTTTAGATTAGCTATTTTTTTCTTGGCGCGAGCGGTATATTCGGTAGGTGTCATCCCCATGTGCTTTTTGAACAAACGGCTAAAATAGTATTCATCGAGATAACCGACAGCATGAGCTGCCTCTACAATCGATGAGGTCCCCCCTGCCAGCAAGTGAAGGGAAGCGTCCATACGGATTTTGGTCATATATTTGTGCGGGCTAAGTCCAGTCTGCTCTTTGAATGCCATATAAAATCGACTGGGACTTGAACCCGAGGATTTGGCAAGCTCTTCGATGTCCAAAGGATGATTGTATTGATCCAGCATGAGTTGTCGCGCCTGTTCGACAAAAATGATCAGATCCGTATGCGTCTCCTTCGGCTTTTGCACAGATTCCAGATAACAGGCCGCAATCGCATATAAATGGGATTGGAGCTGGTAGTACAGCGATGTTTCCACGTACTCATTTTCGCTCATAAAATCATGAATCCAACTGCGGACCTGCGGCGTCCGGAATGGGTGGAAGTCATCTGAGAGCAGCAAGTCCAAGGTCTCGTGGGTAGCTTCTCCTTTACCGTGCGCCTTAGTTGTATCTTGGGTAAACCGGATGACGATGACCGTGACCATCTGACTCGCTATTTGTTCCAGCTTGCACTGGCAATGGGCAGGAATCAGAAAAATCTCTCCACTGAGCGCATTACCGGACATTTGCTTACGGGAGGTTCGCAGCGTCGCCTTCACTTTGTGCTGCATCACAAAAGCAAAGCCATACTCGGCTGCTGTATGTAGGATAAGTGGCTGGCCTTTGGCGATTTTGAGTTCTTCAGTGCTCTTGTAGGTTAAGGTCATAGGACCGTTCAGTTCAGGCTGCCGCATAGTAATAGACATCTCCTTTCTTACGCTCCCAAGATGAAGATCGGAAAGCCGACATGATAATGATAATCATTATATATTTTAACGATTTTTCCAGCAGGTTACAAGCTGATGGAAATGATTGGGTTAGCCCGAGAAACGCTGCGTATATGAAAAAACCGCCTCTTCTGTGTTGGAAGGGGCGGGGCATTCGATTGCTCTGTACAAATTTATTTTATATGTCCACGCGATATTAGAATATCCGTGTTTTCCAGCCAAGCAGCTTGGCGAGCGCTTCGACGTAATAGTAGTCTCCATAGATGAGGGAGACATCGACATTGGAGTTGGCCGGCTTGTGGCCGGTGCCGGCCAGCAGAATCGCCTCGTGATCGGGACGATCCCATGTGGCGTAGTTTTGCGTCAGCGAGAGCAGGATGCGCTCAGCGGCCTTGCGGTACGGGTTCCCCTGTACCGGAGGCAGCGCAGCGGCCAGCTCAAGCAGGCCTGAGGCGGCGCAGGATGCCGCCGAGGTGTCACGCGGCTCAGCGTCGAGCGACTCGGCCGCGCGGAAGTCCCAATGCGCGACGTGGTCGTCCGGCAGCATGGCAAGGAAGTAATGCGCGACGCGCTGTGCCGCGTGCAAATACTTCGTATCGCCTGTATAGCGATACGTGTTAGCCATGCCGTGCAGCGCCCATGCGGCGCCGCGGCTCCAAGCCGAGTCGGGACCGGCGCCTTGGCCGCCGAGCGACTCGATGACTTCCCCTGTCAGCGGATTGAAGCTGACAATATGGTTTACTGAACCGTCGGGACGGATAAAGTGATTCGCAACGGTGTCCGCATGTGCCTTGGCAATATGCGTAAACCGAGGGTCAGCAATCTCCTCCGCAGCCCAGAACAAAATCGACAGATTCATCGAGGAGTCGACAATCGACCAGCCGGTTTTGTCCTGATTCCATGCCCGCAGGAAATTGCCTGCGATATTGAAACGGCCTGCCAGGAAATTCGCAGCCGCCAAACCTCTGCGTTTGCCATCTTGATCCCCGGTCAGCTTGTACTTGATAACAGCAGTCGGCAAATATTGAAAGCCTACATCATGATGAAAGTTGCTCTCCTGAACCGATTTCTGCTCAAACTTCTCATCCCATCCCCAAGCCGCTTGCTTGTAATGCTCCTTGCCTGTCATTTCGTGCATAATCCACAGAATTCCCGGCCAAAAGCCGGACGTCCACCAGTCGTGACGCATATCGTCATAAATACCCGCATCCCGGGTCGCAACATGTGGTGACTTGCTGCCAATCTGTACAATCATCCGGTCAACCTTATTCTGCAGTGCTTCCCATAATTGAGGCAGTGCTTCCTCTAAAGTATCAGCCTGCATAAAAGTTCTTGATTCTGGTGATGTCATCCTGTTCATCCTCCTGATATTGGTTTATTAGTTCGATATCGCAGCCGTTAAAGCACGGCAGGACTTATTAAATGGAGATAAATACGGTAGGCATCCCTACGCTTGCCGCACTTACGATTGATGCAGCTTTGCTGACCGAAGCTATCGTTTCTTGTGCCTGATTATCATTTATTATACCATCATTGGTTCCATTTGCTGCAGTAACGGTTGCTGTGCCTGCTCCCCCGGAAGCAGGTCCGCTCGCCGAAACAAATCCGGTAACCTGTATACTGGCGCCTGCTCCGCCAATCGGATCGATCAAGATTCGTGCTCGGCCGTTGGCGAGCTGTATCAAGCTGGAGCCGCGGACTGTGCCCTGATGATCGATCAGCTTTCCGTCTCCTGTCAGCCCGAACCGGATAAAGTTAGTAGCGTCCAAACATAGCACACCTTGAGCATCATAAGCCAGAACCTCGGCAAGCACGAGTCCGTCCTTTTGAACCTGTGCGTTTAACCTTAGCTCCACCGGACTTCCCCAGCTTTCCGTCTGGTACTCAAATGACAGCTCATCTGTGACGGTAATGTCGTTCTTCGTCCCTACCACCTTCACATGATTGATACCCGGCTGCAGCACCGTATCCCAGCGAAGACCGGCAGCAGGGAAATTACGCGAATCGCGCTGCTTGATCCCAAGGCTCACACCGTTCAGGAACAGCTCTGCTTCCGAGCAATTGGAGTAGACCTTGATCCGCTTGATTTCATTGAGGCTGCCCCAGCGAACCGGCATTGTATGACCTTCGATTCGAACCATCGGCTGATCGGTCCAATACGATTGGTAGACATAATAGGCGTCTTTTTTTGTAAAATCCCGCTCAACGATACCTTTCATATTCAAATAAGGAATCGGTGAATCCGGACGCACCGGTGTAGCAAAATCCTTGAACGACCACTGTGCAGTACCTGTAAGCCAGTCCATATGCTCCTGCGATTTCAAATACCAATCAATCATTTCGCAAAAATACGTTTCCGACCAGTCACCATCACGCGATACACGGGGTTCTCCCCCCGTCAGCAAATAGTCGCCGTCGCGCTCATCGGTATTCCCGCCACCCTGTCCAATAAACTCGAAGCCGGTGAACGTTTTCTCCACATGGCGCGTCGCCAGATTGTCAGCACCCCATTCCATATGGAAAAATGCATCGACGTTTTCAAAAGCCTGTCTGCTGCTTTCTTCATAATCCGTATAAATTCCGCGATACCATCCCGCCCATATTGAAGGGGAATACACATCAATAATATCTTTGCAAAATTCACAGCGGCGAATCGCCGTCAGACGGCTCGGGTCCAGCTTATGTGATAGATCGTGAAGCTCTTGCATAAACCTGCGAATTTCCTCCTGATCAAAATAATCAAAGTCGCACTCCCAGTCGTTCTCATTGCCAAGCCCCCATAAAATAACGGAAGGGTGATTGTAATGCTGCTCGATCATCGCGCTCAGCATATCCCGACATTGCTGACGGTATTGCTCGCCACCCAGACCACCCCGGCACCACGGGATTTCTTCCCATACCAGAATACCCAGCTCGTCGCACAAATCGAGTACAATCCGTGATTGCTGGTAATGCCCAAGCCGGATAAAGTTAGCTCCCATATCCTTGATCAGCTGCATTTCAATACGGATCATAGCCTCCGTCATAGCAGGTCCGATCCCGGCATGGTCCTCATGACGATGTGTACCGCGCAGCAGCAGACGCTCGCCATTAAGCTTGAACGGTCCCTGCTTCACAAATTCAAAGCTGCGAACGCCAAAACGTTCCGTGATGCTGGTCTGATTGCTCGCATTGTTTGGACTGCTTGGACTGGATTGTTGGGCATTCTTTAACTCAATCGTACAGCTGTACAAATGAGGCTCCGAAGGCTTCCATAGGGAAGGCTCGCTCAATTCATAGGCAGCAAGCTGCTTCATGCCTTCCCATGCTTGTGTATTTACGGCAAATTCAGCGATGTCTTTTCCGTCAGGTCCATGCAAGCGAATCACAAGCTCCAGCTCTTCATCCCGTTGAAGCGGATTGTACAAGGAAGCTCGAACCTTAACCTGACAGCTGCCCAAATCTGCCGATAGCGCGGTCTCGACATGTAGACGCTCCAATGAAATTGCGGGCACATAAACTACATTCAGATAGCGGTAAATACCTCCATACAGGTTAAAATCGCTCGCATCTGAAGGTATTGTTTCCAGATCACGGCTGTTATCGCAAGCGATAGCGATTGGTGTAGCCCCATGATAACGCTCAAGCTCAAGCGCTTCCTCAGCAGCCTCGGTTATATCGACGGTGAATTCATCATAGCCACCCAGATGAGAGCCTACTTTTTTCGTATATACATAAACATCCGAGCGTTGTCCTGCCCCTTCAAAATGCAGCAAGGTGCGTCCCTGCGGGTACGGATTGTCGAGCTTCAACAGTGTCCTGTACCAGCCTTGTCCTTGATAGTATTTTCCATCGGGATCCAGCACGTCCAGACCATTGTAGGTATGCGGCAGCTCGACTTGCTGCCAAGGTACATTATAGTGATTTTGCAGCTTGTCCTGTCTCCATACTTCCCATGGACCTCCTAGACTTCCGCGGTGATGCTGCCAATTGTCAATCAATCGATGCTTAATCAAGCCATCCACTCCTAAGGGTTATATTTATGCTCAAGTACGTTGTGCTTCTACTTAAGAGCTTAACAAAAAATAGCATCGGAATGTTTGGCAGCCTTATGATAAAATGTTGTTATATTACGATTGATTCTTACGATGAATGATGTAAAATATGTTCTCTGCGAATTCGCAGCATATGTTTTTCACGAATACTCTAGGAGCCTACGCCATGAAAATCATGAACTATATGAATCTGAACCAGTATCCGGTTCAATTATCTTTTGCCAAAGATCGAACTCACGAATTTGTCGATATTTATCATGCTCATCAAGGCATGGAGCTTCTGTATGTTCACGAGGGACATGGACGCGTCATTGTCAATCAACAAATTATCGAGCTGGCACCAGGCAGTCTGATGTGCTTCCGGCCTTTTCAGCTGCATCGTATCCAAATGGATATTCAACCCGAGGCTCCATATATACGTTCACTGTTTGTATTCGAACCCTCCGTATTGGATTCTTACTTAAGTCCGTTTGCAAGTCTGCAAATGTATTTTCAACGTTTATGGAAGGACCTGCTGGAGCCGCAAATATTTACCGGACTTCCTCAGCAAACGATTCTGCCTCTGCTTCATCAGCATCGAAATCGAATTGCGCATACTGCCCAAGGAGAGCTGCTGCTGGAGGAACAAATGTTTTTTCTGGTAGCCTTGCTGCATTGTTTGAAGGGACATGCGGTGCCTGATCGGCTTAAAGAGCCTGTGATCCGACCTAAATCAACGGCATCGGAGCAGATTATGGAATGGGTTGAGGAACATTATATGGAAGAGTTTCAGCTGAAGGCATTAGCCAAAGCGGTTCACTTGTCACCTAATCATGCCTCTGCTGTGTTCAGACAAACGATTGGCACGACCATCACCGAATATTTAACTGCGCGTCGTATTCGTCAGGCTTGCTGGCTGCTGCAAACAAGCGATTTGAGCGTGCAGGAAATTGGACTCATGATTGGTCTCGGCAATTTCCCTTATTTTTGTCAGCTGTTTAAAAAGCACGTAGGCATGAGCCCCTATCGGTTTAAACGTTCTGCGGGTTCTTAAAAGTACGATCCCTGCTTACACATAGATACGCATCAATTGACGAATCTAAATTTCACTAATGTACGGAAAGGTCTTGACCTTAACGTTACGTCAACTTGTACGATGGAATTGTTCACGATCATTCAATCGATACAAGAGGAGGAAACAGCCATGCCCGACCATACTACCATTTATGAAAAAGAAGCCCTCACCTACCACGAACTTATTTCCAAGCAAGCTGATCTAACGGGAAGGATTCAAGAATTGCGATCCTGCTGCGGTCTGGATATTGTAGACCTCGGTGCAGGAACAGGAAGGTTTACAACAGCGCTGGCAGCAAAAGCGAAGTCGATCATAGCTCTTGACGAATCGGAAGCCATGCTGCGCATTACAGCTGACAAACTGGAACGAGCTGGATTAACGAATTGGCGCACACAAGCCGCTGACCATCGCAGGCTTCCACTGGAGGATCAAAGCGTCGATTTGATCGTCTCCGGCTGGAGCATTTGTTACTTGGGAAGTACCAACGTTTCGAACTGGCAGCAAAATATTCATCAGGTCATGAGCGAGATTCGACGTGTCCTTCGTCCCGATGGAACCGCCATTATTTTCGAAACGTTAGGCACAGGTTATGAGACACCGACCGCTCCTGATTTCCTGCAGCCGTATTATGCCATGCTGGAAAAGGAATATGGCTTCTCTCGCCAATGGATTAGAACCGACTATACGTTTGATCATTTGCAGCAGGCAGAACGGCTAACGCGGTTTTTCTTCGGAGACGCTCTGGCTGAAAAGGTCATCGAACACAATCTAATCCGACTGCCTGAATGCGCAGGGATATGGCATCTCCAGCTCTAACAGAGACGATCAAAAACGGCATGTAGACCATAGCAGCCACTCGAGCGTAATAATGGCTTGCTAGTCCCGTACGATTTAGACATCGCCCTTCTTCTTAATTGCACAGCTGAGTTCCTGCGGTATCAACTTGAATTTGATAAACGAATTCGGGGTTCAGAAATGAGAAAAGCCAAGACCCGACAGATGATACGCTGTTTGGTCTTAGCTTATTAGATTTATAGAGTAGTAGTCTGAATCCATGACCATGGATGGTCGGATTCATAATTTCCACTCTATATTTACGAAAAAAACTCCGAAGCAGGTTGTCCATGCGTCCTTGTATTTCATCTATCGCTCTTTATTTACGTTACTTTGGCTTACGATTGCGCATGGCGGGAACCAGCTTTACTTCTTTTATATTTCCATCCATAAAATGCTGATACTCGGCAGACTCCATTGGGACGAGAGCCATTTTACCCTCTGCATTAAAATGAATCCCCCATCCGTATTTCTTGGGCAGCATCGACGCCCTTAGACAGGCCGTCGGTTTTCGGAAAAATTCATCCCTGATTTGCGTTCCTCTGGCTGATAATTCCTCTTCAGGTATTTCCTTGTGCCGAATATGCACCTCGTATAGCAGTTCCTCCTGGGTATACACATAAGGAGCCTGTGACACTAAATCAAATTCGATGCCTGGCTTCGTTTTGCCCGCCTTCTTATCTGTTGGTATGATGCCATTCGCAGCAGGACAATCCGGGGCAACCGTAATGAACGTATTATAATAATTCCATTCCATCGCTAAGCCTCCATCCCGAATTCAATTATGAGTCATGTATAGCCGCTTGGGTAGCGAGCCGAATCGCTCTTCCAGAGCTCCGTTTTTTCTACAGTATACCATGAATCGAATTCACTCGTTGACAGACGAGCTCAGTGGGACCGGAACCCATCATTCCTTACCGCTCAAACAACCTGGCAAGCTCCACGTCACTGCGAACATCCTCCGCATAATAGGTATAACCAAAGGTTCGCTTCACCCGCGCCATAAAGTAAGGCTTGTTATGCTGGCTCCAGAAAAATCCAAGCCGCTCCCAATGTCCGCAGGCTTCCTCGAGAAGAACGACAGCTTGCTCTTTATGCGATGTTTCCCCGTTTAGACGATACCGATTCAGCTCCAGGGCAGCGGCAAACTTGCAGCGGTAATAATGTCCCATCGACGCGTAGGCTTTTAAATCCAGCAATGTGCATTCTGCATGACTTCCTTTGTATTCACCAAGCTTTGTATCCAAATGTGCAGCCATCAGCTCTGTTGCTTGAGCCGACTCATCAAGAATGCTTATAATATCGACAGGCGTCTCCGTGTACTGCGCTTGTAATTTATCTAATTGTCCCTTGTGTTCTGCTTGGGCATACTCAGCCACACCCATTACACCAACACCTGGCATCGGAACACCGTCGACAAAATCCAGAATGGTCTTGAACCCGCTTACCTGAGACAAGCAGCTCTCCGCATGCCACTGAAAATCGTAATCGATCCAGAACAAGCGATTTACTGCAGGAATCACTCGTGAGGCAACTCTCAAGCCCTGCAAAAAGTCTGGAGCATGCTGCGGTCCATATGGCTTTTCCAGAAGCTGTGTCCAAGTCGTATCATCGGTTTCCGGATCATAGGCGAGCCGCCCCCACAGCTGGAACTGCAGCAAATGACGTTCAAAATCGTACTTCCACGTTTTATGCCCATGGTCGATATGTTGAAAATCTCTGCCCCACAAATAGCCGTCCGAGCCCCAATAAAACCCTTTAATGTAGGGCTTGATCATACCCTTCACATACGCTCTCACATAATCGGGATCTCCCCAGCGATGGGTAAATACATCATCATTACGCACTGTATAAAGAATCTGGGTTGATGACAAATCAATCCCATCCCAAGCATCCCACAGCTTCTCGAACTGCGGCTCCGGGTGTGAATAGGCGTGTGCATTCGAATATTTCCAGCTGATATAGAACTGTTCTGGATCGAATAATGGCTGAACCAGCTCCTTGATTTCCTTGCCTGCGCTCTGCATATTCGTGCGGTGAATGAACGGAATCGTCCGTCCCGACTGCTTGATTGCATCCACGTACGTTTCCACGATCCACTGCTCACGTTCATGTCCACTGCCATCCATCCATTCGCTTGCCGATGTCCCCAGACCTTTAAGCTCCGGATAGGTTAATAGCACCTGCAGCACCATCTCACGAATGTAGTCGCGAATCACCTCGGATTGTCCGCGGAAGCGATTTAGCGGCAGCCCCACCCGATGAATCAATTCATCATACATATCACCATAATCGCCAACATTTTCGGGAAGTCCTAATCCGCGTGCCACTTCCGGCGTCAGCCTGATATTCCAGGTAAATAAATAAATATCGATGCCACGATTAGTAGCATGACGAAACAGCTCACGGAAAAAACGAATATTGCGGTCAATTTGCACATCGCTATATGGATTCGTTTCCCTGAATTTTGATGAGACGACCATCAGATGAAAAGGGTGCTCCGACCATAGACTGAGACAATTGTAGCGATTCAACGCTAGCATATCGATATAAGCACGCCAAAAGTCGATATCCATACAAGTAGCCGTATTGTGAACGAATGGGTCTCCATCATCAAACGGAACATAAGGAAGGTTGTACTTGATACCACGAATCCCAAGCGCAGGCTGTCGTCTGATTTCCTCCTGCGGCTTCAAATCCGCACCGCGTCCAATCCTTTCTGCCCATTCCAAGCAGCCATACATGACGCCTCGGGAATCCGAACCTTCAATGTGTACCCTGTTTCCGCTTTTATAAATGCGAAAGGCTTCTTGAGCATATAAAGGAGCCTGGTTTCGTACTGTCTGGATTTTACGAATCAGGATACCGTTTTCAGGCAGCACTACCGTTCCATGTCCCTCAAACTGCTCGATAAAATAAACACCTTTAAGCTGCAAAGCATTTTTCAGCTGCTCCACGCCAAATTGAATAACAGCATCGCGATGATTGTATATCAGCTTCAATGAATTGTCCTCCCTCAATAACATGACTTGTGCAAAATAACTTGCGTGATCAACAACTATGAAGACTGGCCCCATGTTACCACGGATCTGCGCGGCGCTGAACAGACACTTTTTGCACTGTTGGAGGTAATACTATGTACCTGTTATCCCAAGGAAGCCTTAGCACTGTCTACTCCTTCATTTATCGTAAAAAGGGAGAAAATAATCGCAAGCAAGCGCATCTTTTACACAGGTAAGACAAAAATTGATCTGCCCTATTAATCACAGAAAACATAGAATTTAGACACGTTTGAGCTTACTTATATCAAAAAAATCGCACCATTCTATCCATTGGGACGGAATGATACGATCTCTGCCTGATGCTGAAAGAAGTTGTAAGCACAGTAAAGAATCTAACTCTGATTTACTTGTTTTTCAAACGATCGACGTCTGACTCCAATGCGAAAATACGCTTGTTAACAATGTTAAATTGATGCCCGTGGTCGATGATAGCTTCTGCATGATTTCCTATTCCTGTTTCATTTTGCTTCAGCCGCTCATTGATCTCCAGAACAGCTTGACGGATGAATGGAATCTCTTTGACATCTTCCTTGGTAGCCAGCGTGGCCATGATAACCTTGATATCCGAGATATCTTTGGAGTTGCTTTCAACTTTCTGCTCCAAACCGTCAAATCTACCTTCCAATGCATCGAATCTGTTCTCCAAAGTGTCAAACCTTATTTCCAATGCATCAAACCTGTTCTCCAACCGATCAAAACGTTGCGTAGTGTTGACTTGCTCAACCTTAATTTCCTTCAATTCTGTTAAAATTTGCTGCAATATCAGGTCGCTCATCAGATTAACCTCCCGAACTATTGATGTTCAAACAGCATACCAAAGAGATGACTCTTTTTCCATAGAGACTTACTGGATAAGTAGGTGGATCATAATAAAATAAGAACTTATGTTCTTGTTTTATTGTGTCAAACATTTATTTCCATATCAAGCTATTAATTGGTGTACATCCATCGCACCTTACGAACCAAATTGTGCCTGATGCAGCCGGCTGTATACACCACCTGCAGCTATCAACTCACCGTGTCGGCCCTGCTCGGATATGCCATCCTCGGTAACGACAATGATCCGATCGGCATTCTTAATGGTAGCCAGCCGATGTGCGATAATGAGCGTCGTACGTCCTTTGGACAGCTCGGTCAGCGACTGCTGAATAGCCGCTTCGGTTTCTGTATCCAGCGCCGAGGTCGCTTCATCAAGGATCAGAATCGGCGGGTTTTTCAAAAACATTCTGGCAATTGCAAGCCGCTGCTTTTGCCCACCTGACAACTTCACGCCACGCTCGCCGATGATCGTATCCATGCCAAGCTCCTGCGAACGGATAAACTCCTCCAGCCGCGCACGTCGGGCAGCTTCCCATATTTCCTCTTCGCTTGCGCCCAGCTTGCCATAGGCGATATTTTCCCGCAAGGTTCCGGTGAACAAAAATACATCCTGCTGGACAATACCGATTTGCCTACGAAGCGAAGCCAGCTTCATTTGGCGAATGTCGATCCCGTCAATTTTGATGCTTCCTTCCTGTACCTCATAGAAACGAGGCAGCAGGCTGCAAATTGTGGATTTGCCGGCACCGGACGGACCGACAAACGCGATCGTTTCCCCTTGATGGATAGTCAAATCGATGTTGTGCAGCACATGAGACTGCTCTTCATAGCCGAATGAAACTCCGCGATAGCGAATATCTCCGCGAAGCGGACCTACATCTACCGCATCTGGAACATCGTCAATATCCGGGGCTGTCTCCAGCAGCTCCGTGTATCTTTTAAAACCAGCAATCCCTTTCGGATAGCTCTCAATAACCGTATTGATCTTCTGAATGGGCTGCAAAAAGACATTGGTCAGCAGCACAAACCCAATAAACGATCCATAGCTCATCGACTCATTCAGCACAAACCAAGTTCCGCTAATGAGCACAATAAGTGAGACCGAGCGCATCAGCAGGTAGCTGATCGACGAATTCCAAGCCATAATTTTGTAGGCAAGCAGCTTGGTTAGCCGGTAGCGCCCGTTGTTCACGGCAAACAGCGACTTTTCAAATTCTTCATTCGAAAAAGCCTGTACCACGCGAATACCGCCTACATTGTCCTCCACGCGTGCATTAAAGTCGGCAATATCGGCAAACATGCGTCGGAACGCAGCTGTCATTTTTTTGTTGAAATAGATCGAAAAGAAAATAAGGAACGGTACCATTGCAAATGTAAGAATCGCCAGCTTCACGTTGATCGACAGCATAATGGCAAACGCTCCAAGCAGCGTCATAATGGCAATGAACAAATCCTCGGGCCCATGATGCGCAACCTCGCCAATTTCCATCAAATCGTTGGTCATGCGGGAAACAAGATGGCCCGTTTTATTGTTGTCAAAAAAACGGAACGACAGCTTCTGTACATGCTCAAACAGCTTGCGCCGCATGTCCGTTTCAATATTGATCCCGAGCTTGTGCCCCCAATAGTTGATTACAAATTGCATGCACATATTGAATACATAAATCACTAAGAGTCCTACGCACGCCCATAAAATCAGTGTCCAATTTTTGCTTGGGAGCAATTTGTCCACCACCTGATTAACGGCCAAGGGGAACCCGAGCTCCAGTAAAGCCGCAAATACCGCGCAAGCAAAATCGAGAATAAAAAGCCCTTTATAAGGCCGGTAATAAGAAAAAAAGCGGCGAATCATCTCAATCACTTTCCTTTCTCTGTATCCGAATAAAATTGTTCTCTGTCCCATCATAATCAATTGAGAATCATTTTTAAATCCCCAATTCCATTATTAGTAAAATTTTCATACAGCTGCACGGAATAACTGACAACCTACCTCTGTTTAATGGGGGAAAATTCCGCTTGGTTCCTGCTCTGATTCCTCTTCGGCAAAGTGGGTCTTCCCGGAAGCTTTGCGGTACTCTGAGGGTGACATACCCGTCTGTTTTTTAAATATTCGCGAAAAATAATACAGCTCCATTCCGATTTCATCAGCTATGGCAGAGATCGTGTGCTCGGTTGTAGTGAGTAGCCTGCGTGCTATGTCCAGACGTTTTTTGTTAATATACACGATCGGCGAAAGGCCCATCATGGTTTTGAAATAGTGCATAAAATAATTGGGGTGGAAGTGCACCAGCTTGGCCAGCTCATCCACCGTCATCTGCTCGGACAAGTGGCTCTCAATGTAAGACAGCACGCTGTGAATTTTCGATGCGCTTGTAGTTGCGGCCAAATGCGGCTGCTCGGTGGACTGCTCGATATATTCGGAAATAATCTCCAGCAGGATGGATTTGATCCTTAGCGGTGCTGTCACAGTGTTACTGCGATGCAGCTCAACCAATTGCTGAAATTGCTGCTCCAGCCGCGCTTCATCCTGAACCTGAATCCAATGAGGCTGCTCCAGCATTTGAAACAAATTCACATCTCCTACCGTAGCCGAAAAATGACACCAATATTTGCCCAGGGGATCCTCATCATCTCGCGCATAGGCCATTTTCATCCCGGCTGGCAGCAGATACAGCTGACCCGGCTTAGGATAATAATCTTTCCCGCGAATATGTATCCAGCCGCTGCCTTCACGTATAAAATAGAGCCGGTTCACATCCGTCAGCCGATATGAATCCCTCCAGCTCGGTCCAACCTTCGTATAATGAGCCATCTGCATCATGATTTGCGCATTTTCCAAATAACTTCGTATTAATTGCAGCTGCAGCTTTTCCTGATCCATATTAGCCTCCAATAGACTGATAACTCCTTAGTATTGTGTAAATTTATACTACTATCATACATCCTCAGAATGCCTTTTGCATACTACAATACATACATAAGCTGCTCACGCACAAGCTTGATGCCACATACGAGGCCAAGGTGCTGATGCTAACTTCAATACAGTGTTGATGAAGTGTACTTTGCTGAAATAAGACTCAGCAGCAATTAGTGAGAAAGTTGGCTTCGCCAATTCTAAGCGAATGCCAAGAAGAATTGTGCTCCGTAAACTCTAGAAGTACGGTAAATAATGAGCGGCGCTGCCAAATGATCCTGGAGAAGCGTCAGCGGTCGCCTTTGAAATCGTGAATAAACCTATTAATCTCATCCAATTTCACGATTTCAACAGTGATCGGAAGGATATTTGGCCGCGCAGCGGGACGTATTCACCGGACTTCAAAGATATTGCTTACGAAGCTAGTTTTCCACCAAATCTCTAAGCGATTGCTTACGAAGCCAGTTGGTTTCGCAAACTTTAAGGAGGACTATCCATGAGCTCAACCAGACAAAAGATTTTGATACTCCATTCCAGTGAACCCGATCTTGAGAGCCGTACCGTAGCCTGGGCGCTCTATGACAGCACCATTCCCAAGGGGCAGCTGCAGATGAACACGGGCGATTCCAATGAGCCCATCTACGGTTCCGTGCTTGACGCTATGCGCGACGGCTGGAACGTAATCCAGCTGCCAACGATGCCGATCTTCCGTACTGGCTTTGAACATGAACAAGGACATCTGCCTTATGAAACTGTATTGGAAAAGAAGGTGACCATCGATGAGTAACATTGAAAAGCAGCATTTACTGACCGCCAAGCAAATGGCCGAATTTGCCGTTAATGGCTTTCTCAGACTGGATGAAATTGTACCGCAAGAACTGAATGAAGCCGCATATAAGGAGCAACGCGAATTTCAGGGTAATGGCTCGACCTATTGGAATGAATCCAAGGTGATTCAGGATATCTTTAATCTGCCGCAGGTGAAGGGAGCTCTTCAAAGCTTTGTCGGTCAATACCCTATCTATGACCATTCGTTTATGCATATTGTTCGCGCCAAGCATCTTAAAGGACAAGGCTACCATGCCGATTCCGTGATCGATACACGCCCATTCGGTTACGATATTCAAGCATTCTATTTCTCCCATGACGCGCCGGATGAAATGGGCCCCACCCTTGTGCTCCCTGGCTCGCATCTGCGTAAGGTCAGCAACGGCAGCATTGGCCGATATAAAAATATCGTAGGACAAAAACGGATGGTAGCCAAAGCCGGTACAATCGGTTTTCTCCATCATGGTATTTGGCATTGCGCACAGCCGAACCATACAGATGAAACCCGCTATGTGTTCAAGCTTCGGCTGCGCCCTGGACAAGAGCAGCGCAGTCTGTTCAATACCGATGGCTACAACAGCGATGAGGTTCGTGATGTGTTCAAAAAAGCGTACCACCCTTGGTGCGGTGACGAAGCTCGTGTCAATCAGATCCAAACCGCCAAGTTTTGGCGTTTCTTATGCGGTGATGACAAGATTGACACCTCATTTGAGGGCGCGCTGACCCGAATGGGCTTATAAGAGAAACAATCAGAGCTTTTGATCAAAATCACCCAACACAAAGAGGCTGTCCCACAAGTCAATGACTTCGGGACAGCCTCTTCATTCATGCGATGGGTATACTATCATTCTGCTGTTGCCTGCTTGACTATTTCAATAACAGCAGCACGATTGAGCTTTTCTTCTCCAGCTTCCAGAGCTGAGAGTGTGCCATGAGCCAGAGCTAACGGCAATTTGCAGAAATCAAACACAGGACCAGGCTTCAAATTAGCCACATACCTGTCAGCTAAAGCTAGATTGCCGCGAGTGTAGGCAAACATTTCATCCGTACCCCACTGATCGGGGAAATAATCGACGCCCCGTTCCAGATCCTCTTTACGATTACGAAGAATGTTAACAGCCTGTAAGCCGCGGCCAAAAGCTACAGCCTCCGTATAATCCGATTCAGTGCCGTCGTGCCATAGCCATAACTCAGACAGCAGCACACCCACCGCACCTGCTACACAATAGGTATAGCTGTCCAAATCCTCTTTGGTATGAACCTGCCAGTCCCTTTCAACCCAGTCTGCCATTTCTCTGGCCATGGTTGAAGTTGATTCCCGCACCACTTCGCTCGCCGACAATGGGCAGAATCGGACCCAATCCGCCAAGCGTAATGTAACCTCAGGCAAAACCGATTTATACGGGTTTAACAGTGCTGCCAAAGCTTCGTCATAGGTCGGTTGATGGAGAATTTCACTGATCGCCTTTAATAGTGTAATCTTGATCTCAACCGCTAGAGAAGGGTCATCCTCAATCTCATCAATTGCTCGCATGCATAGGTAAGCAGAAGCTACAGCCTCCTGCAATCCAGGTACAAGACGGCTGATCGGTATAAAGAAAGTTCGGCTGGTTTCAGCCAATACATCCATCGCATCTTGATATAAAGCGCTCGTCTCATTCATTATGTTGGCCTTTCCTTATATGGATTTGGTTAAAATAAACGGTCAATAACGCGTTTATACATGTAAATTTATTTTAGGACATTTTGGTAGGCAAAAACAAGTCCTATTGAGACAGACTGCCCCTTAATCACAAATTTTCTCTAAATCGTCGATAACTTCCTGCAAGCTCATTTCACTCATGGAATGAATCCTTAAATCATATTGATCAAAAATAATCGACTTGGTTACTTCATTAGGCACAATGACACAATGTAAACCCGCTGCTTTGGCTGCCTTTGCACCATTGGATGAGTCCTCAAAAGCGATCGCTTCTTCTGCCGCTACCCCAAGCTCCTCTATGGCTTTTATATATAACGCGGGGTCTGGCTTTACCTTCTCAACCTGATCACCTGTTTTAATAACCTGAAAATAATCGAAGATCCCAAGCTCTTTTAAATAACCTTCCACCCAAGCTCGGTTAGAGCTCGAGGCAAGTCCGATTTTCAAACCGAGCTCCTGAGCTGAATCCAGATAGTCCTTGACTCCGTCCCGAATTTCCGTCGATTGTATTTTCAATAAATAACTTTCTTTGGCCAGCTTTCGAACGACCGCCGTTTCAGCCAAGCCAACCTTAGCCTCGATAAATTGATTCAGCAGCGCATCGTGAGTACCGATAACCTTCACAAATTCCTCTAAAGGATATTCAACATTGTACGTTCGCAGCACTTCATTATAAGCTTCAAACCATACGGTTTCTGTATCAATAATCAGTCCGTCAAAATCAAATACAACCGCCTTAATCATAAAAGAACCCCCTATTCATATGCTTGCTTATTTACGATGCCATATACAATTATTCAATTATTCAATCATCCCATGTAAAAAATCTATTGGGGCGCTCCAGCACAACATCGTTACTGCACATACCCCTTGGTTTTCCTAAAGGATAGAGGCATCGTTATCGGAGGTCACAAGCTCCATTGTCTGAAGATACTGCAGGTTTCAGGAATAAATAGGAAATTCATGAGGATTGGCGAAGATCGATGATGCGATCAGCAGCCTCAACCACTATCGTACCATAAAAATTAAAAAATAAAGCTTTGATCATTATCTATTTACAAAATCTATTTACAAATCTTTAACACTTTACCACTCTACTATAATAAAATAATAATCAACTATTTGTCATCTGTAAATATAACTAAAAAACTATTTTTCAACTGATTTCAATATTTATAATGATAGTCCAATGCATGTGCAGGCACTACAAAGACCCTCAGCTATGCTGAGGGATGTTAACCTTATTGATTTCATCAAGCCAACTACTTTACTTCAGCCGCATAGGCCGCATCCAATGCTTGTTGACCTTGCTCCTGAATTCGCTGCAAGCCCTGCTCGACGGTAACTTCTCCATTAAGCATGGCATCGACCTGCTGCTTGGCGACAGACCGATACTGATCAATAAAAGTACTCGGAACATTTTCATTATAGCTGCTCTGTGCGGTTTCCTCATATTTCCCCGGATAAAAAGGTTCCATACTATGCCCGTCCATCTCTTGGGCGAACGCTTTGCGAACTGGCAGATCATTCGAAGTTTTGGCTTCAATCCTCGCAGCCTCAGCTCCGTTAAAATATTTAACGACCTTCCATGCATTCATTACATTATCGGCCTGAGCGTTAATGCTGTAAATCGGAGATAAATAAAAATTCGGATTCCGCGTATGTCCCGGATCTGCCGACGGTGTCTCTACCATTGCCCACTCGAACGTGGCTCCCCGCTGCCGAAGAGCATTGAGCTGGCCTTCATTGGAAATCGTCATCGCTGTACGGCCGGCGCTGAATAAATCCTCTGCTTCTACATCTTCTTTATCGTAACGGGTTTTGCCTGGCGAATACTTCCACTGCAGCACTCCGCTTCGATAGCCCTCAACAACGAGCTGGTAGATCCGCTTCCACGAATCGGTCTGCATCTGCAGCTTTTTGCCTTCGGCATCCATCATTCCGAGTCCCTCAGCTTGTCCTATGTAATCGGCCAAATCCTGTGGAGAGCTCATATAGCCCATATGAAAACCATATACCCTTTCTCCTTTACCACCCTCTGCCGGAAAACGCCCAGCCAAACGGAATAAATCCTCCCAAGTCATCCGTTCTTTCGGGTAGGGGATGTGATTGCGATCAAACAGCTCTTTATTATAAAACAATACAGAGTTTGTGAATTTCGGGGCTAATCCATAAATATTCCCTTGTCCTTTGATCCGCAAATAATCTACAGCGGCCGGCAGCAAATTGTTCAGATCAAATCGGTCCTTCTCAATCAGCCCAGACAGGTTGTACAGTTTGCCCTGTGAAGCCAGCTTTTCATAATCAAAAGAACTCGTGAACAACAGATCGGGTTTCTCCTCATCAATCAGCTTCGTTAGCTCCTGCAACGGTTTTTTGCCGGGACCATACGTACCTTCAGTCGGTATAATCTGTACATCCAGCTCAGGAAACTTGGCGGCAAAATAATCGGCGTACATATAGTCAAAGGTTGTCTTATTGCCTATGGCAATGCGAAGAACACCTTTGGGAGATGCGGCTGCCTCTTCCTGTTTATCACAGCCGCTAAGCACAAGAACAAAAACTGCGATGGATAATGCAACCCATTGCCA
This sequence comes from Paenibacillus sp. 1_12, assembly GCF_900114475.1. Classification (GTDB taxonomy): domain Bacteria; phylum Bacillota; class Bacilli; order Paenibacillales; family NBRC-103111; genus Paenibacillus_S. The sequence goes on from NZ_FOTE01000015.1 coordinate 53,448, forward strand.
TCCCGAGATTCGTGCTGATTTCTTCCTGCCAGTGTCAACTGTTTTCATATTCGATTCCTCCTTATCTAATATTTTTTAATATAATGATGGCTCAGGTGTTAGTTCCTACTGTCCAGCAGCGCCGAGATCAGACCCTTTTGTGCTTCTTCCTGCAGCTGTTTCAAAGCCTCGTCCAGCTTCAAGCGACCTTCTACTACCGCTTTTACCTGCTGCACGGCCAATGGGCTGTACGCTTCCTTGAATTTGCGCAGTACACGGGGATGAAGTCCCGATTCTACCGCTACCGTGCTTGGCTTCATGCTGTAAAACGGCGTGTAATTGCGCCCATCCTCAGGCTTTATGGATTGAAGTCTGACAGACAAGCCTCCCCATCCTTCCGAACGGTTCATCTTTTTGACAATTTCCGCGCTATTAATAAGCTTAACCATTTCCCAAGCTGCTCGCTGATGCTCGGACTGGGCATTGACAGCATAGACAGCATTCAGCATAAATGATGAGGATTCATTCGACCTTGACGGATCGACAGGCTCACTGACGATATCCCAGTTAAACGAATTCATTTTATACTGCGATTTGGCCATCTCCATGTCTCTGGCGAGTGAATAGCTGTAATAAGCCATCGCTGCCTTGCCGGTGATAAAAGGATTCTTTTTATACAAATCCACCATTGAGATATTGCCCTGCATATTCGACCTCTGCTTTGGCTGATACACATAGCCTTTGATATACCCATCCGTAGCCAGACTCCACGTCTTGGTCCATGCATCTGTCCGCAGCGTTACTTGATTACCGTCCGCATTCGTCATGCTCAAGCCCATCGTCTTGCCAATTTGTTCAGCTAATTGTGAGGCATCATCGTAATAATGGGGCATCAAGCCATAGATCCGGTCGTTGCCCTGCTCGTTGACCGGAAAACGCGCCGCCAGCTGCAGCGTCTCCTCCCAGCTCATCCCACTCTTCGGGTACGGTACACCATATTTGTCAAACAGATCCTTATTATAAAAAAGCGCGTTCATCTCATATTCGGGTGACAGACCATATAACTTGCCGTCAGCTGCCATTCGTAATGCATCCGTAACCCCACTGTATATGTTGTTCAAATCATAGTTGTCCTGCTTCATTACGGCATCAAGCGGATACAGACGGCCTTCCTTTGCCAGCTCCCCATACATAGTTGGAGACAGGTAGATGACGTCCGGCTTTTCCTTTTCCAGCATCTCAATGGTTTTTTCCTTATCGTCATAGCCATTCCATCCATTGTCCCCCATCGTGATTACCTTGACCTCGACGTTCGGGTAACGAATTGTGTATGCTTTGCCATAATGCATCATGAACGTGTTTTCATGAAAATACGCGACCTTCAATGTCATCTCCTTTTCTGCATCAATAGGCTCCAAGGCTATCGGAATGATGGGCTTGGATAGAGGACCAACCATATTACCTAAATGCTCCCATTGGAAAAAACCGAAAACCAGCATAGCAGATATCGCAAGCAAAGGGGTGAGTCTCAGCCACCGCCTGTTTTTCGGACGTTCCTGCATTTCAACACGCTCCTTAATTTTCCGCATTAACTCCTTGGAAAAGCCCGTTTCACCTTTGGGGATTGGTGAATCTGCCAGCTGTTTCTCCCAATATTCCGGTTCGTTTTGCTTCATGTCTTCTCCCCCTAAAAGTTTGCAGAGCAAACTCACTTCGTAAGCATTAACTTGGTTTGCATAGCAAACTTACTTCGTAAGCATCAACTTGGTTTGCATAGCAAACTTACTTCGTAAGCATTAACTTGGTTTGCGGAGCAAACTCACTTCGTAAGCTCCATGAGCTTGCCCACCTTCACCCGGGCCCGATACAATCTTGACTTTACCGTCCCTTCGGATATGGACAGCAGTCGCGCTATCTCGGTATGCGTCAATTGATGATGGGCATGCAGCAGCAGCACTTCGCGCAGCTTGATCGGGAGAGACAGAACCACCTGCCACACTTCCTCGCTTACGAGTCGTTTAAGCGCCTCCGTTTCCGCTGAAGGTGCGCTCTCTCCTTTTTCCGTTGGAGCCCCAAACGGCATCACCTTGCGAAACCAGGCAGACCGCCAGTGATCCCTCACCAAATTGCGCGTAATCGTGAGCATCCAGGTTTTTACTGAGGCCTCTCCCCTATACGAAAATAAGCGTTCATATACCCGTACAAACACATCCTGTGTAATATCGTCTGACAACTCCGGTTGCCTCGTCAAAAAAAATGCATAATTCCATACATCCTCTCCGTAAGCCACCATCAAATCTTCTAAGATGACATTTTTATCCATGCCGCTGGAGAGCGATTTTAAATATTCAAAGGCCACCCTTGTTCACCTCTCAGACAATTGGACGAACCAACGATTAAAAGGTTCCCTTTTCCAATTTTTTGATCAGAAAAACTTTGCCCTGCTATATAAGATGAACCAAAGAAACACACAGCCCGAGCGGAGAAAGCGGACCCTTCTGGAGAAACAAAGTGTTCGCCTTTGCTGACGGATTCTTAACCCTATGGGGCTAAGAATCGAAAGAATCTGGCTGCAACAGCGATTGGAAGAGGGATCTGCTTTCGCAGCGCCTCTTTGCTGTCATGATGTTTAGTTCATCTTATAAAGTTTAATAAGAGTATCAGCAGGACGCTGCGGCATTCCGATATGCAATCGCCGAGAAACTTAATCGTCGAAAATAAAAGCTATTTTTTATAATTAATCTTTCACTATATCGATCATTCCCGTGGTAAAATAAAGAAAAAAGGAGAGTCATGGATGCGAAACACAGAAATCCGTCAGCACAAGGGCTATCAATGGCGAAGGGCTATCGTTTACCTCATGCTGGGACTGCTGAGTGGCATTCTTTTCTGGGTGATTGTGCTGTGGGCAGCTTTACCAACAAATGCAAGTATAACTAACTGATAGGGCATGGAGAGTGAACGGATGGCAAACCATTTTTCTCGATATACGGATGAACCGCCAGATCAGAAAAAGAGCAGAATTCAGAAGCATTTTTCTATTCGGCTGAATATATTCTTTTTCGCTACCTTTTTGATTTTCACTGTACTGATTGTACGGTTGGCCATTTTACAGTTTGTAGATAGCAAGTACCTGAAGGAAGAAACGACAGAAATTACCAAGAGCAAAAGTCCTATCGCCCCCATCCGCGGTACCATCTACGATCGAACGGGTTATCCCATTGCACAATCCCGATCCATGCAATCCGTATATTATCGTGTAGAGGGCCGTGCAACGGATAAGGACGATATTATTCGCCTTGCGAAAGAACTTGAAGATATCTTTGCCCGCTACGGTAAACCAGAGCAAAAACGCCTGAGTGCCGGCGACATTCTTAAACTGATGGATATCGGATTCGATATGGACAAGAACAAGACGAAGGAGCCCAGCTATTATTCCGTCCCCCGCAGAATCAAAACGGATCTGACCAATACGGAAATTGCCTATTTATTAGAGCACCGCGATCAGCTCCGTGGCATTGAAGTGTTCGAGGACAGTATTCGTGTATATGACAAGCAAAGTATTTCAGCTCAGCTCGTCGGTTATATGAAAAGGTACAATGCTGCGAGGAATCCCGTTTCGGGACTAGAATTCTACAAGAATAAGGGAGACGAATATCTCGAGGTGGAGGATGTGGGGTTTGACGGGCTGGAGCTGATGTATCAGGATGAGCTTCGCGGGCAAAAAGGAGTCAAATCGTATCCGGTCAATGCACTTCAAAAAATTATTGGCCCTGCCACGCTCACACCACCGGAAAAAGGACACAATCTGCATCTGACAATTGATAAAAATATACAGCTGGTCACCCAGCAGGCCATTACCGATCATTTGAATTTCATTCGTAATCGGCGTTTAGCAGGCGATTTCGCCTATGCACCTAATGCACGTTCGGGCTATGCAGTAGCAATGGAGGTCAAAACGGGTAAGATTGTAGCGATGGCCAGTATGCCGGACTATGATACAAACACGTGGACAGGCGGAATGAGCACGGAAGAATACAACCAGATTATGCCTTTTATCAATAATGGCACTATAACGACCTCATATCCTGATTATCCAGAAAAAGAGCGCAACAAGCATCCTTCTTCCCTGGTCTACATGGGCTCGACAGTGAAGCCATTGTCGGTATTGATCGGTTTGATGGAAAACGTAATCACCCCTTCTTCTACTTACAGCGATGGCGGTTCGTTCACATTCGGTAAGGATAAACGAACGATCAGCAACTCGGACGGTCACGCCTATGGTTTGTTGAATCCGACAACGGCCATTCAAGTATCGTCCAATACGTACATGTCTGCCATGATCGGGATACCGCTTTATAATAAATACGGCGGTGAGAAATCGGATGTGCTCGACATTTGGGCCAAATATTTTGCCGAGTTTGGACTGGGTGTCAAAACTGGCAGCAAGCTGCCTAACGAATACGAAGGCTCCAATGAATTTTATAAAAACGCAAAAACAAGCAGCTATCAATCCGCTATGGTCTATGCATCTTGGGGACAAAACGAAAAATACACGACACTGCAGCTTACACAGTTCGCCGCAACATTGGCGAGCCGCGGTAAACGCATGATGCCGCAATTCGTGGAGAAAGTGACAAAATCGAGCGGAGAGCTTGTTCGCGGGTATGAGCCTGTAGTCCTTAACGAGGTTAATTATCCTAAAAATTATTGGGATACCGTCATTAATGGAATGCGGAGTGGAGCGGAAGGCATTGAGGATCTGCCGTTTCCAGTAGCTCGCAAAACCGGAACATCCACACAGGACGTTCCTGGCGGACGTGTAGATAACGCTGTATTTATCTCATTTGCTCCCATAAATGATCCTGTTCTAGCCATTGCCGTCGTCGTACCCGAGGGCCGATTCGGAAAATACGGCGCAGCACCTATCGCAGCAAAAATGTATCTGGCCTACGATCAATACATTGGCGGTTTAAGTGCACCAGTTGGTACAACTAACACAGTGAAGAAACCCTGATTTCATCTGCTTTATAACATAAAAAAGACAAGACCTTGTTTGCCGTATCTTAGCAAGCAAGGTCTTTTTCTATGATTTGCAAAGCATTGCTTGTAAATTTGAATTCATATCTGAGGGTGGAAAAGAGGCGACCTATGCAGTTTGCGACAGAGGACCTGGCTTCGCTTGCTGCAATTCTTCGCGCAGATCATTCATCAAGCGATTGAATTCTTCTTGAAGCGTATGTAATTCTGAGTAATAGTTCCCTTGTATGCGATTAAGCTCAAAGACAGACAAGCTTGTAAAATACTGATACTCCGCATAGCAGCTGTTTGAAGCCTCCACAATCGACTCATGATTTCCCTCGGAAATTCTCATCAGCTATCCGCTCCCTGCAATGGTATTTGTTTTTGGAATAAATAAAGCATAATTTTGTAAGCATTTCCATGTCAAGAAATAATTCTGATTAATTATAATTTTCTGAAAATTATGTGAACAAATACATTACCTAAGACCTCGCCTTGCTCTGCCGATGATAAAGCACACCGAAGCCCAACAGCAGGATACCCATCACACCGAAACCGCCAGCAAGACCGATTACCGTCGTCATGACGCCAAACAGCAGCGGATTGGTTAACTGAACAACCCTGTTGGACATGGTACGGATACTCATCCCCAACCCTCGTTCGCTTGGCTTCACCGTCTGTGACACCATCATAAGGGCAACCGGCTGATTGACGCTGGTACAAACTCCCCATACAAACACATTAACAGCCAGCAGCCAATACCCGGTGTTCAATAGCAGTAACAGCAAACAGCCGGCTCCGCTAAAAATACTAATCATCATAATCCGGTGATAACCAAGTCGATTCATCAAATACCCGGCCAACGGCCGAACGATCAACGCAGCCAAAGCGGCCACCGACAGCATGCTGCCGATTTCAGTATGTGTTAACCCTCTATTAACTAGAAATAACGGAAAAAATGTAGTTCGAATATCGATTAACATAAAAAGTATACCGTTTAATAAAATGGCGACAGCAAACCCACTCCACCAAGAAGCCGGCTCCTGTCTCTGGAAATCATAGAGTCACCCATAACCATCATTCCCCGGTCTACAATCAGATGCGAAACATACTGCCTAATGAAAATCCGATCCGCGAATCTGCTTATTCATCATACCTTACGATCTATTGGGAGCGTCCGATTTTCAATCTGTTCCATATGAGCAACAAGCTCTTTTACAAAAAAAACAGCTGCTTGCGACAAAGACAGGTCCGGTATGGTGACGACACCAATGGACCTTGATGGAATCGACTCGACCAGCTTAAGTTCAACCAATGTACCTGCTTCCAAATCCTCTTTCACGAACTCTTTCGTAATAAAAGATATGCCCATCCCCTTACGGACAAAATCTATCAGCAAATCGACGCTGCCCAGCTCAATATCCGGTACAACCTCCAAACCATAGGTTTGCAGCAGCGCATGAAAAAAGGTGCGCGTCCGGCTATGTGCCGAAAGCATCACAAACGGCTGCTTGCTCAGCTCCTGAAGCGTAATCGGTGCTCGGGCAAGATCCGCATATTCCGGCCCTGCTATGAAGCAGTCCTGGATCGGCTTCGTGGTCTGCACATGAAGTCGATCATCAACCGGTAGATGAGCAATCCCACAATCGATTTCTCCGTCCCTCAGACGCTGCAGGATAGACTCTGTTTTCCCGTGAGATAAGCAGATGCGTATGCTCGGATGCGCTTTGTGAAATTTATCGAGAAACGGAAACAGAAAATATTTGCAGAGCGAGTCGCTGGCTCCCAGACGAATCGTCCCTGCTATATAGGTTCGCATCTCGCTGATTTTCCGCTCTCCGGCAAGCAGCAGCCCGTAGGCCTGCTCCACGAATTGAAACAGCACCCTGCCCTCTTCTGTCATCTCGATACCCTTCGCCTTGCGCAGCAGCAGGCGTACACCTAACTGCTCCTCCAGCTGTTTGATTGCGTAGCTGGCGCTTGGTTGTGTGATGTAAAGCTGCTGAGCAGCTCCAGTTATGCTTCCTTCCTTCACCGTGTGATAGAACACTTTGTAATAGTCCATCGAGCTCATGGCATAGCACCTCTCTATGTCAAATATAGAATATAACAATTATTTGTATGTCTTTATATTCCTTATAATAGAGAAAACAAGCAAATTCGTAAACAAGGAGTGACAAGCTAATGACTACGAATAAACCGTCAACTCATGACACCAGCGATAGGAACAACAATCCCCATCCCGATCTTCAAGCCCGTTCGCCCTGGGCCGCACTTCCAGATACGAAGGAAGTCGAGATTCATCCACCCCTTCATGTACCGGATGGCGCTATCGCCATTCCCGGCAGCAAGAGCTGTACGAATCGCGCGCTGATTATAGCTGCGTTGGCAGAAGGGACATCCACAATCGGACATATTCTTCGCAGCGATGATTCTTACTGGTGTCTGGATGCATTGCAAAGGCTTGGTGTAAAGCTTGAGGTGACTGGAAACACGGTCACGATTGAAGGAACCGGCGGCAGGTGGCCTAACCAGAGCGGCAGCTTGTATTTGGGCGCAGCTGGAACGGCTGCTCGCTTTCTTCCAGGAGCACTAGCGGCAAGCGCTAGTGGTCAATGGTTGGTTGAAGGCAGCCAACGTCTGAGCGAACGGCCGATCCGGCCCTTAATTGAAGCTCTTCAGCAGTTGGGTGCAAGTATCCAGTACAAGGCTCTTGATGGGCAGCTGCCTATAGAAATTCAAGGGCAGGGGCTTCGTGGAGGAGACGTCTCTATTTCCGGAGCGGTATCCAGTCAATTCATAAGCGGCTTGTTGATGGCAAGTCCGTATGCCAAGCAAGCCACACGAATCAGGATCATAGACACCATCGTTCAGCACGCTTATGTGAACTTGACTATAAGCCTTATGAAGCAATTCGGTGTGACTGTAACACGCAATGAGCTATTGAATGCTTATGAAATTCAGCCGCAGATGTACGAAGCCCAGACGTTGACACTCGAAGCCGATGCGTCGACAAGCTGCTACGCACTGGCTTATGCAGCACTAACCGGTGGTCATGTGAGGGTTACCAATTTGCCGGATCAAACGAATCAACCGGATCTCGGGATGCTGGCGGTTTTTGAACAAATGGGCTGCCGTATTCAGAAGAGTGCCACTGGCATTGAGCTATGGGGAGCACAGCAATTAAAGGGTGGTTTTACAATCAGTATGAAGGAAATGTCTGATCAGACGATGACTTTGGCCGCTATGGCTCCCTTTACCGATGCGCCGATCACGATTACAGATGTGGCTCATATCAGAGCCCATGAATGCGATCGGATCCGTGCGATGTGCGAATCGCTTAGTCGTCTTGGGATTCAGGTTGATGAGCACCCTGATGGAATAACGATTTATCCGGGCGTACCACTGCCTACCGTATTGCCAACCTATGACGATCATCGAATGGCAATGTCGCTGGCCCTGATCGGCTCTCGCATCGGCGGGATCCGTCTCTTGGACCCTGGCTGCGTATCTAAGACGTATCCGCGCTTTTTCAAGGATATGGAGCAGCTTGGGCTGCGAGTGCATAGAAGCTAAGCCATAGTCCATGGATTCTGGGAGTCAGGTGAATCATTCCCGCTGTTCTCCGTATTCACCTGACTGCTAATTCATTGATATGACGCTGGATCGGAGGTCCGTCACCCAAAATATCCCCTTGGACTAATCTCCAGATCCCGCTACTTCCCAGGCAGCAGCATATGAATAAACCGCTTCGCCGCCGCAGATACGGGAACACCCTTGAGCGTAACAATACCGGCCTGCCGAGGCGGTATCGGCTCCTTCAGCTTAATTTCAACCAGCGTGCCCGATGAAAGCTCGTGCGATACGAAATTACGGATCACATAAGCAATACCGAGTCCAATCCGTGCAAAATCAACCAGCAGATCAATGCTGCCCAGCTCAATTTCCGGCTGAAGCTTCAAGCCGCGAGCTTCCGCAAAGCCGTCAGCATAACGACGAATACTACTACCCTTCTCTAACAACAGTAGTGGATACGTAACCAACCGCTCTAGAGTAATCGGAGCTTGTGCCAGCGCCACATAGTCCCTGCCTGCCACGAACGTGTCCTGCAATACTACCGCTTCCTGCACTTGAAGCTGTTTATCTTCAATTGGCAAATTGACAATGCCAAAATCAACCTTCCCCTGTCTCAATAAATCAATCGTTTCCTGTGTCGTCCGATTCGTCACTCGCAGCTTAATAAAAGGAAAATCATGGTGAAACCTCTCCACATGCGGCAGCAAAAAATGCTTGCATAACGTATCACTTGCACCTATAGTGATCTCCCCGCTGTGCAGCTCGTGTATCGAGGCCATCTCCTTTTCTCCAGCTTCAATGAAATGGTACGCTTTCTCGATATAACGAAACAGCACCTCTCCCTCGTTTGTCAGCTTGACCCCTTTATAGGTCCGAAAAAACAGCTTGCTCCCCAGTTTGCTCTCCAACTGCTTCACCGCATAACTCACAGCAGGCTGGGTAATGAAAAGCTCGTCTGCTGCTTTGGAAAAGCTCCCTGCCACAGCAATCTTATAAAAGACGCGATACCACTCTAAATTTTCCAGCATAGATATCAACCACCTTTATATCCTATATCAATAATATCAATTTAACTTATATCCATATTTTGATTATACTGAAACCTGTAGAAGCAATCAATATGAAGAAAGAGGCGATGGATATGCCGGTTACGGCTATTGTGGGAGCGAATTGGGGAGATGAAGGCAAAGGGAAGATGACGGATGCATGGGCATCTCAATCTGATTATGTAGTACGTTATCAAGGAGGAAGCAATGCAGGTCATACGATTATTAATGACTATGGCAAATTCGTACTCAACTTGCTGCCCTCTGGTGTATTTGACCCTCATGTAGTCAATGTGATCGGACCCGGAGTTGCCCTTAACATATCGGATCTGATGAAGGAATGGAACAATCTGCAAGCACGAGGTATTCCCACACCACAGCTGGCTGTCTCGGAGCGTGCTCAGGTGCTTATGCCCTACCATATCCGTTTTGACGAGCTGGAGGAAGCGAGACTCGGGGCAAATAGCTTTGGCTCGACCAAAATGGGTATTTCTCCGTTTTATGCGGACAAATATGCAAAGCTCGGCATTCAGGTCTCCGAGCTCTATGATGCAGAGCGTTTACGAAACCGGCTGGAAGCCGCTCTTGCAGCTAAAAACGTGCTGCTCCAGCATCTGTACGGGGAACCTCCTATTCAGGTAGAGGAACTGGTACCCGAATTAATGAAGCTGGCCGCATGGCTGAAGCCTTTTGTTACGGATACGACTACTATGCTGAATCAAGCTTTGGCAGAAGGGAAACACATACTGGTTGAAGGTCAGCTCGGCTCGCTGCGTGATCCTGATCATGGTATCTATCCATTTACGACTTCATCCTCTACTTTGGCAGGCTTTGCCTCGATAGGCGCAGGAATTCCACCTCACTCGATTCAGCGTGTTCTTGCGGTAGTAAAAGCATACTCAAGCTGTGTCGGTGCCGGACCTTTTGTGATGGAGCTTGAAGGTGATGCTGCTGAAGAACTGCGCAAACGTGGTGGTGATGCGGGAGAATACGGAGCCAAAACCGGACGCCCACGACGGGTAGGCTGGTTCGATGCAGTCGCAACCCGATATGGATGTTTGCTGCAGGGAGCCACTGAGGTGGCTTTAACTAACCTCGATGTACTCGGCTATCTGGATGAAATTCCGATCTGTACTGCTTATGAGCTGAATGGCGTCAATACCCTAACGTTTCCGGTACCCGAGCAGCTTAGTTATGCCCGTCCTGTGATCGAATCGGTACCAGGTTGGAAATGCGACATCTCGCACATCCGACGGTTTGAGGATTTACCCGAGCAGGCACAAGCCTATGTCGCCTTACTGGAAAAGCTAATCCAGACACCCATCCGTTGGGTATCCAATGGCCCGAACCGCGAGCAGCTGATGGAAAGAGTCTGACTCTCTCTTCGCCACAATAACCGCTCTATCTCCCTGCGGGTATAGGCGGTTATTGGATTTGTTATCAAACGCGGGTGTTCGACAAGCTTTATCTGATTTTATAGCGACTTGATTGTTTCCAGCACTTCAGCTACGTGTCCATCGACCTGAACAACACGCCATTCCTTGATCAAAATGCCTTGTTCATCGATCAAAAATGTAGAACGCTCCACACCATAAAACTGATTTCCATCTCTTTCACGAAGCTTCCACACCCCAAATTGCTCGCAAACCTGATGCTCAACATCACTAAGCAGCAAAAAGGGAAGCTGGTATTCGCTAATGAATTGATTATGGGAGGCCAGATCATCTGGACTGATCCCGATAACCTCGGTATTGAGTTGACCAAATTGGCCGTTAAAATCTCTAAATTCACACGATTCCTTCGTGCAGCCAGGCGTCATGTCCTTCGGGTAAAAGTAGATCAGTACTCTCTTGCCCAAAAAATCGCTCAGGGAAACTTCGGCTCCATTCGCCGCAGGCAAAGTGAAATCTGGTACTGCTTGTTGAACTTGAACAGTTGTCATGGGTTTGGCTCCTTCACGGTTATGATCGTTATGGGGATTAGGACTCTTTCACATATGCAGCTGCTCTGTGATCGTTAATCCCATATTACCATAATTATCATAAACCCGTCTCATGCAGCGGCCATCCGACTGGATAGCACGTTGTATTTAATCGTTATCATTTTGTCATCGAACTGAAATGAAGTATTCATCTTCTCAACATGTTGTTGGGCTATACTAATCCATGACCCCCTTTTAAAATATAGTTTTACTTAAGACCCGCAGCCCGTTGCTTGCGGGTCTCTTTTTGTCTATAGGATTACGAACGAACATCCTCCACTGCCCCTTATTACCGCTTGAGCAGCTACAGCATAGCCGTGGGCTTGTTCAAATCGGTTATTGGGCTGATTCTGGTCATTTTATCCAACTATCTGGCCCAAAAGCTTGGCGAAGAGGACGTAAATTGGTAGGATAAGGAGGAAACACAAATGAAAATCCACAATGCGTGCAGCCTGATGCCCCAATCGGTTAATGTTTCTTTGCTCGGCTGCTGATACTAGTCACCGTCTTCCCATTCCATTACTTATTGATCGTATCGCTAACCGATTCAGCAGAATATTTATTTAATAAAAGGACGCTGTTCCCGATGCAGCGGAGCTTCGCCTCGTATGTGTATTTGCTCTGATCATGTATCTGTTTTGCAAAAGCATGTTGCCAAAGGAGCTATGGTAGGTTCAGTAAAAGGATGACAATTCAATAGTATCGGAGGTCTATGGTTATGGAATCAACCAAACCAAACATTATTTTTCTGATGACGGACCAGCAGCGATGGGACTGTCTGGGGCAATTTAACGAGCACATTCAAACACCAAATCTGGACAAGCTAGCAGAACGAGGTATCACCTACAATCAAGCGGTTTGTCAGGCACCCATGTGCGTACCGAGCCGCAGCTCTATGATGTTTGGTTTCTACCCGTCGCAGCTTGGCGTACGTACGAATCACGGCGGTTTATATGAAGAGCAGAGACTGCCTTCCGAGCCATTGCCGGAGCTGATGCGACGTGCAGGCTACCATACAGCCGGATTTGGCAAGACACACTGGAATCATGGGCTGCATAACCCGCTTCCCCCTACACGGGGATTTGATGTACGGGCCGTTGGTCTGGCGAGGAACAGCGGACATTATGAGCAGGGTGCTGCTATGATGGGTGATCTGGAGCCAGATGGGTTACAAGCCTATCACGAAGAAACAAAACACTATGGCAGCGGCGAGGAAAATGCAAATGGCTACATCGGAGCAACAAGCCAAATTCCGATGGAGCATCATCGGGACGGCTGGGTAGCCGAGCAGTGTCTCAGCTTTATTGAGAAAGGGATCGATCAGACCAAGCCCTTGTTCCTATACTTGTCCTTTCTGAAGCCTCACGCCGGCTTTAACGTTCCCAAAGAGTTTGAAGAATTGTACCAGCTGGACGAAATACCCGATATTGCCCAGCCCCCATGGCTTGATGAAACCGCCACACACCTCGCTTCCGAAGATGAAGCCAGCGCTGAGAGCAATTATTCGAAGCGCAGAGCCGTCTGGGAAACGCTTACGCCAGAGGAACGCAAGCGGACAACCCTTCGCTACTGGGCAAACTGCTCCTGGCTTGACCATTATTTTGGACGTGTGCTTGATGGTCTGGAGCGTCAGGGCATTCTCGATAACGCACTCATCGTATTCGTATCGGATCACGGGGAGATGCTAGGCGAGCGCCGTTACCGGTTCAGCAAATACTGCTTGTACGACAGCAGCGTCCGTGTACCCATGATCCTCGCCGGCTCTTACATTCCCGAAGCCCGTCGGGGAACGGTGGACGAACGACCGGCCGAGTTGATTGATCTTGTCCCCACCTTAAGCGAAGTGGCTGGTTTGTCTCGCAATCCATTGCTGCCGGGGCTGGATTTGTTCGGGAGCTTGCAGCGACAAGGAACCTTTTGCGAGCTGCATGCAAAAACAGCATCTGCGCATCATACCCCTCCAGGCTTGATGTGGCGCAAGAAGGATTGGAAGCTCATTCTTTACATGAGTGGCACGTTGAGCGAAGCGGTAGGCAGAGTTGACCAATATCAGGGTGAGCTATACGATCTCGCTGAAGATCCTAATGAGTGGCACAATCTGTATGCAGATGAGACCCATGCTGGAATTCGGGAACGAATGACCGGGGAGCTGCTCATGCATTTGGCTTGCACTTGGTCGAGGGGGCCCATGTTCTACGATAATCGCGGATTTGAGGCGTTGGACGTAAACGTTTGAAGCCTTTTATTCATACGAATACATTAACCTCCTGTTATAAAAAAGTTTGATTGAAGACCCGCAGCTCGTTGTCTGCGGGTCTCTTGGTGTATTTGTTTCGGCTTCATAGCAGCAGGGTAATAGACACCATGGAAGGAAACCTAATCCGAAAGGAGCGTGATGACATGGTAGGCGTCATAGTAACCATTATCATGGCAATCGTAATCGGAGCTATTGGTTCCGCAATAGCACCGGGCGGAATGCCGGGCGGCATCCTCGGGTCCATGATTGCCGGATTTGTTGGAGCATGGCTCGGCAGCTGGCTGCTGGGAGCATGGGGTCCTGTTATCGGAGGCTTCGCCGTATTACCTGCAATTATTGGGGCTGCATTGTTTGTATTCCTATTGACTTTATTGTCAAGAACGATCAACAGCAGATCCTACTAGTGGGTGTTCAAAAAGTCAAAGTAATTACACAAAAAAACAAAATAGGAGTGGTTAATCATGAGTACAGTATCGAATCGCAGCAACGTAGTCACAGCAACAATTATTGGAGGTGCAGTAGGTGCAATCGTCGCTCTATTGTTGGCACCTAAATCAGGTCGTGAGCTTAGAGAAGATATTAAAGACACGGTTCAAACCCTGCAATCCAAAAGCTCTGAATGGGTAGAACAAGCAAAAACAACGACAGCAGACGCGATTCAATTAGTTTCCGAGCATGGCTCTGAGCTGTTGGACAAAGCCAAGAGCGCTGCTGACAGTGCTGCACAATCCGCTCGCAATGCTACGGAATCGATTGCCCAGGCCGTTCATACAACGACTGATCAAGCCGCCGATTCGATTCATCGAGTCACTGATCAAGCTGCTGAGTCTTCACATAAAGCGACAGATACGGCAGCTAATGCAACCCATCAAGCGATTCATGAGACTAAAAAATTAGATGCTGTTGGCAGCAAAAGCTAATTAAATGATGACAAGCACACAGCATCCTAAAAAAATCTAGAACGGTTCCCAGCTTTAATGGGAACCGTTCTTTCTTTGCTGCAGTTCCTTAAATGCTGATGATCCACATTACAGAAAGAGACTATAGAATGAACTGACGATTGTGACAACCATACCATTCCAATAAAACTAGAGAAACAAACCCGATAAGGAATATGAGATTAAAAAAAACACACAGCCTAAGCGGAGATAGCGAGCTCTTTTGGAGGAGAAACGAAGTGTTCGCCACGAAGTATTCGCCTTTGCTGACGGATCTCCACCCCTATGGGGCTATAAGAATAGAATGAATCCTGCTGCAACAGCGATTGGAAGAACGGTCTGCATTCGCTACGCCACGCTGCTGTCCAGTTGTTGGGTTCATCAGAGCAACTGGATCGGGGATACATCCGAACGCTCTGAACTGGTCGAGTGTCTCCCAGCCGCCGTAGAAGTCTTATGTACCTCTTCGAAACGCTTACTCTATATGCGCGCTCATCATATGCAGAAAAGGATGGCCCAGCAGGACTCTCCCCGCTGCCATCCTTTTGTATTATTGTATGAGTCTAACCCATTACGAGACCTTACTTTTCTAACAGCTGCAATAATTGCTCAGGTTCTTTTCTTTCATTAAGCAGTTGGCCAACGTGAATCTTAGGCCGATCCGGTTTAACAAAATGTCCATTTTCCAGATAGTAGCCCTTCTCTTTAGCAGTAGCATGCAGCTTGCAGAAGTGTTCCGCCGCAACGATTGCTTCCTCTAATCGAGTGAATGTCTCCAACACGTTTCCTTTTCCTAAGGGATTTGATTTAGATTGAATACTTACCTGATAGGAGTTTGAATCTGTCTCATGCACCAATACCTCACTGCCATCACAGGTAATACTGTGTTTGATCGTCATAACATCCACCACCTTTATGAGTTGTACTACTGGAGTTCCTACTACTTATTACCCGTTGGATACACCCATGAATCAAATTAAAAACACGCCCCTCAGGACGTGTTTTACAGTAAGTATCTATCATAGCTATACATCGTGGCTACCTCTTGATTCTGCAAAAAATATTTTCAGCTTATCCAATGCACGCTTCTGGATTCGTGAAACACTCATTTGAGAAACATCCATTTCTTGAGCTATCATTCTCTGCGACTGACCCTCCACATATGCAAGATGAAGCACCTGTTGTTCCTCAGGCTTCAACTGACGCATAGCTTCTTCGATATCAAGCCGCCTCTCCAGCTGCTGAAAATCGTCTTTTCCAGTACCTAGCAAATCTCCGATAGTAGCTCCATTTTCTTCTGTAGAAAGAGGGGTATCCAAAGATACATAGTGGTAGTACTCTCTTCCTGCCAAAATTTCAATCGTTTCTTCGACGGTTAATTCGACGTCAGCAGCAATCTCCTCGACGTTCGGAGAACGCTCCAAAATAACTGTCAGGCGATCTATCGCTTCCTGAATTCGACCGCCCTTTTCCTTTACCCGCCTTGGCACCTGAACATACCAGGATTTGTCGCGCAAGTAATTTTTCATATGTCCAATGACACTTTTCATTAAATAAGGTTCAAACTGCAGGCCTTGCGCAACATCGAACTGCTTAAAAAGCCGCAGCATCGACATTTGTCCCACTTGATATAAATCTTCGAAGAGGTCCGGACGATTGCGCGACATTTTACCTGCTGCCATTTTTACTAGTGATTCATACTTTAGCAGTAGCGTTGTTGCGACTTCGTTGCTTCCCGTTTCCTGATATTGTGTAATCAGCTCATGGGTATTGAATGCCGGTCTCTCAGAATTTAATTTCATACAAGTTCCTCACTTTTACTCAGCCATTTTGTCAAAATGACCTCTGTGCCTCCGTTGCTTTTCACTTCGACTTCATCCATCAAAGCCTGCATAAGATAGATGCCCAAACCACCGATATTGGCTTCTTCCAACGTTTGTTCATGTAAAGACTGTGCTTGCTGTACCTTTTCAGCATAATTAAAGCTGGCCCCCTCATCCTTCACAGAGATGCGGATACCCGTCTCAAGCAATTCAAATTTTACATCCATAGAACCTGTTCGCCCAGGCTCATAGGCATGCACGACTGCATTGTTGCATGCTTCGGCTACAGCAACCTTCATATCTTCTATTTCCTCATAAGAAAAACCAACCTTGCTGCATAGACCATACAACGTCAACCTTACCACATCAATAAATTCCGCATCCGCAGGCAGAGTCATACAGACCACTCGATTGTTCCAGTTCATATCGTCGCTTCTTTCCTTTCTAATTCGTATTATTCGAGGATTGTTGGATAAAAGATGTCAAGCCAGTCATATCGAATAAACGTTGAACCTTCAACGGAATCTCCACCACTTCGATTGGTGCCTTAAGCACGTTTCTAGCCTTTAGCAAGGATAAAATCACACCAATTCCCGTACTGTCGATATATAACAGGTCCTTTAGATTAAGGATAAGCTTACGTCCTGTATCAGCTACATAAGGGTCAGCTGCAGATCGAAGCTCCGCAGCCTTTGACAAATCCAATTCTCCCTTTAAATATAACAACCAGCTGTCCGCTGTTGCCTCTTTCTCTATCTCAAATACATGTTGACGATTCATTCAAGTAGTTCCTCCTTCAAATCATAAGGGTGTACAATAGCTTATCTTTACTTACCCTAAACCAAAGGTTCCGAAACAGCAACTATTGATTATTTTGCAACTGCCGCTTCTTGCCTTCTATGTTTAATTTGGTGCCATAAGTCAAGCACAATTGGAATGGTGTTGATTGCTTTCGCGATTTTGCTTGTAGCTGGAAGATAAGCTTCGCTGGCTACCTTATCTTTGATCGTTCTTGCAACAGCTACAGATGCATTTTTCACCGAGGCTGTAATTTCATCCACCGCTTCACCAACCTGCTTCACCGAATGAAAGGTTGGCTCTAAGGCATGCAATTTATTCAACACATCAACCGTCACTGCATTGGTATGTCGAAGCACATCGGACGCTTCTTTAGTCACGCCCTCAACATGATTCTGAAGATTGTGGATCGTTGTATTCGTTTGGATCAATAAAGCCGACATCGATCTTAAAGTTGTTATCAAAAACACAACTAACACAACAAAAGCCAAGGCTACAGCTGCTACACTAATTTCAATTATCCAACTATTCATACTAAGTCCCCCTTCATATGTACACTGTGTTTTCCTGTTTCAGCTATGTTAGTCATTACCCCTGAATCAACGATTTGAACCAATGATTCAACCCAATTTTACAAGGGTAATGGAACTCATAACAGGTATTTATAGCAGCCTAATATAAAGGAGAGATTAACAATGGATGAGTTTAAAAGCGAGAAGGTCAATACATCTGAAACACGTCTGGATAAAGGACAGGTCGCTTCTACCTTTATTAAGTACGCAGCTTATATTATTATATTTTTCGGATTTTTGTATTTTATCGTCAAGTATGTATTCCCGGCATTTCAATAAAATGAACAGATGAACGCAACTGATGGCTCAGGATAAGGTACAAATAAAAGACGTTAGCAGATGGGGGTTACAGTAATGAATCCCCATCTGCTAACGTCTTTTAACTTCTAAGCAATCCTATTGCATCGCTGCATGAAAATAACTAACCGATATAATATGGCTATCATGAGGGTCCATAAAGATTTTAAAGGCCATATTGCCTTTTTTATAGACGATCCCATCCTCACTAACGAAAAAAGGCATGCCTAGTCTTTCCTTTAGCTTATCAATAGGAAAGCTGATTCCATCTATATCAACATTTCCAGCTGCTGCACTCACGGCAACACTTTGGACAACACCATCCACTACATTAATTTCACAATCCTTGAAAAGGTAAGTAACCGATGATTGTATGATTTCGTGCTGAATGGTGCTAATGGGTTCCCCTTTAAGCTCAACAATCGTTTTTAAATCGTCAGTTAGGGAAATTCCGTTAACCGAAGCAAACCGCAGAAGAGACGAAGGTGTTTCAGCAGCTGCATTAACAGTCTCAGCCTCAGGAGTCTTATGAACGGCTGTCGTTATGTCTGCTGCTGCGATGTTCTCGACAACAGCTGGCATACTAGGGATTAGCCCAGGCTGATTAATTTCCTGGTACTGTGTCCATAAACCGCCTGTTACCAGCATGGCTAACGGCAAACCCACTCCAAGCAGCCTGTTCATAAGGTTTTCCTCCTCAAGTTTTCGTAGAAAACTCCTTCGTAAGCATCTTCTGGGCTCAACATTGCATGTCAACTTTTATAAGCAACATCGGTTTTGCATCTTCCGAGTTTTGCTCTTCCTACTGTTTAATATATTATCCAATCATTTCTACAAGCAGCTTATTGGCTGGAATGTAGATCTTGGGCATTTTTTCACCATTACCATAAATGACTTCTTTATCGCCTATTACGGAAACACCATTACTATTAGGAATTCCAAGACTAACGCCATCATGAATAATTGCATTTTCACCAATAATTGCTTTGTGTAAGGTTACCCCTTGGCCGATCACAGCACCTGGCATGATCACACTGTCGTAAATTCGGCTTCCTTGACCAATCTTGGCTCCCGCTGATACGACGGAGCGCTCGACCATTCCTTGTATACTGCAATTATCATACACCATAGAGTGACGAATCATACCTGTTGTCTCCCGAAATATTCGGGGCTCTTCTTGAATAATTGTATGCAAAGGCCAAGCTTGTGAATGCACAGAAAACTTAGGGGCTTCGCCAAGCAAATCCATGTGTGCTTCCCACAAACTATCCAAGGTACCCACATCCTTCCAATACCCGTCAAAGGCAAAAGCATTCAGTCTGGCTCCGCTCTTCAGCATCGCCGGAATCACATCCTTACCAAAATCATGACTGGATACGCTCATTGCTGCATCCTGCTTCAGATATTGTCGTAAGAAAGCCGTATCGAATACATAAATACCCATCGAAGCCAAATTACTAGCAGGCTTGTCCGGCTTTTCCATAAATTCGGTAATACGTCCATGCTCATCCGTATTCATAATTCCAAAGCGGCTGGCTTCAGCCCAGGGAACGGCAGTAACAGCAATCGTCGCCATAGCTTTCGTGTCCTTGTGCTGCTTTAACAGCTTACTGTAATCCATTTTATATATATGATCACCAGACAATACAATTACGTATTCCGGTTGGTGCCGTTCGATAAAATGCCAATTTTGATAGACCGCATCAGCAGTCCCAGTAAATCCATCCTTGCCCACATGCTTCTGGGTCGAGCACAGCAAAGCCACTTCTCCTTGCTCTTTGTCAGCAAGCCATGCAGTGCCTTCACCAATATGTTGATGCAAAGCCTCCGGCCGATATTGAGTCACAACACCGATGTGCTGCACGCCGGAATTTCTGCAATTGCTTAATGCATAGTCGATCATTCGAGCCGCCCCGCCAAAATGAACAGCAGGCTTTGCTTTGTGATGGGTCAATACGCCAAGTCTGCGTCCCTCCCCTCCGGAAAGTAACATTGCCACACATTCCCTCTTGCCCATTCCTTATCACCAGACCTCTCGTTAGTTTCATCTATCCCATATGATCTCCTAATCTTTATTAAACGATGAGGAAATCATTGAAACATTGGGTTCAGAAGCAAAAAAAAACAGCCCTGCCAGAATGGCCAAGCTGCTGCTGCCTTATTTTTGCTTATCGGCTTAAACTGTCCACTCCGCCTACCTTGACACGGATCGTAAAAATGAATAAAGCTCCATTTGTGTAATCAGGATCCAGACGAATTGTGCCGCCCAGCAGTTCAGCCAGGTTTTTGCATATGGCTAATCCGAGACCAGTTCCTCCATATTTTCTCGTCGTCGAGGAATCCAGCTGTGAGAAAGGGCGAAACAGCTCACTTCTTTTTCCCTCTGGTATGCCAACACCCGTATCCTTAACACAAAATTCCAGCTCTAATTCCTCATCATAGGTTTTAAGCATGGACACTCTCAGATAAACACCGCCTTCTGTGGTAAACTTTACAGCGTTCCCGATTAAGTTCATTAAAATCTGCTTTAATCTGGCTTCGTCACCAAGAAGATATTCCGGAAGGTTGGCATCCACTTCAAAGGCCATATCAAAAAACTTTTTACGTCCATCCAGCTGAAACAAGTCGAACACTTCCTGTAAGCTGGAGCGTAGGTGGAACAGCTCCTCGCTTTTTTCCATTTTGCCGGATTCAATCTTCGACAGGTCCAATATATCATTTAAAATAGCCAACAAGGAGGCGCCGCTCTTACGGATCGTCTCAGCAAGCTCCAGCTGCTCTGTATTCAGCTCCGTGTCCATCAATAAATCAGCCATAGCCAGCACACCATTCAATGGCGTACGGATCTCATGACTCATAACAGCCAAAAATTCTGATTTAGCTCGAACAGCCTGCTCAGCGGCTTCTTTGGCAAGCTCCAGCTCTTCATTGCGTTCGTTTAAAAGCGCTGTCTGCTGCTGCAGCTTTTGCTGGGTCAAATAAATATGGACAAAACCGGCGATTTTGGACCTTAATACGTGAGGTATCACAGGCTTCACCATATAATCAATTGCACCTACCGAATACGCGGTGAAGGATTGATCCCGCTCCCCATAAGCGGCTGTTACAAAAATAATCGGTATATCCTTGGTCCTTTCCCGGGATTTAATCCATTGGGCGGTTTCAAACCCGTCCATCCCTGGCATTTGCACATCCAGAACAATGACAGCAAAATCATCGGAAAGCAGACAACGAAGTGCTGCTTCCCCCGAGTTGGCTTTGACCAAAAGATATTGCTGGTCTCCCAGCACCGCTTCCAAAGCCAGTAAATTTTCCGTCTGGTCGTCTACCAGCAAAATACGAATCGGCTCTATCATAGTCGCTGCTCCAATCTTTTAGTCTGCTGCTGGCCGTTCATTCCCTTTTGCAATACAGCTTTTCCTGCGGGTTCATTAATTCATAGCAAGCTGAATATTTGGTAAAGGTAATCGTTTCTTTGTCGCCCAAAACGAGAAATCCAGATTTACACAAGCTCTCATATATAAGCTCATGCACTCTTGTCTGTAATTCCGCATTAAAATAGATCATCACGTTACGGCACAGTACCACGTGGAATTCATTAAATGAACGGTCAGTAACGAGATTATGCTGGGCAAACACAATATTATTGTGCAGCACAGAATGGAAGGATGCCGCATTGTCATTGGTTGAGTAATATTTGGAAAATTCATTTTTGCCGCCAGCTAAAATATAGTTTTTCGTATACTCCCGCATTTTGTTGAGGGGATACGTCCCTGCTTGCGCATATTCCAATACATCCTCACTCATATCGGTTGCATATAAGGTTGTCCGATCATACAGCCCTTCTTCATGTAAAAGAATCGCCATCGAATATACTTCTTCCCCCGATGAACAGCCGGCATGCCAAATTCGAATGGATGGCAGTTCGCGCAGAATCGGTACGACATGCTTTCGGAAATAAGCAAACATACGCGGATCGCGAAACATTTCTGTTACATGAATAACTAACTCCGATACGAGTCTTTTCATACTATCATGATCATGAAGTACCTTGGCCTGAAGCTCGGATACAGATTGCAGCCGCTCTGCATAAACCCTGTTCCATATTCGGCGTCTAAGTGAAGGATAGGAGTAATTGCGAAAATCGTAACCGTATAATCGAAACATACCCTCTAGCAGCAGCTGAATTTCTACCTTCTCCCGTTCTTCATCCGAAAACCCGCGAAGTTCGGTCACACCAGGTGACTGTCTTAGCTTGTGCAATGGCATTTACCCCTTTCTTCTGTACATACTTCTATGATGAATTGCTTAGCTTCCTTATTGACATAACCAAACGCGAATTAATGAGAGGAGCTGCTCCGTATGAATCGGTTTCGTAATATAATCGGAGGCACCTGCCTGGATACATTTTTCACGATCATCCTTCATCGCTTTGGCGGTCAATGCAATGATTGGCAATAATTCGAAGCCTGGCTGTTTACGGATTTGGCGCATCGCCTCATAGCCGTCCATTTCAGGCATCATGATATCCATCAGCACGATGTCATAATCCGATTCCGCACTCAACCGATCTAGGGCTTGCTTACCGGTTTCTGCAAAATTAACGATCATGTCATAGCCCTCTAGCAAATTCGAAAGTGCAAACACATTGCGGATATCGTCATCCACGATCAGCACCTTTTTACCAGTAAATATCTCTTCCTTGCTGTGCAGCTTGCGCAGAATCTGCCTTTTTTCCTCCGGAAGATTGTCCTCAACCCGATGTAAAAAAAGTGAGGTTTCATCCAATAATCGTTCTGGCGACCTTACATCTTTTATGATGATGGATTCCGCATACTTTTTCAACCTTAGCTTCTCCTTTTGCTCCCATACCTGATGGGTATAAATCACAATAGGCAGACCGCGAAGCTCTGCGGCCGATTTGATTTGATCCAAAAGCTCAAATTCTTTTAAATCTTCAGGCCCCATATCAATGACCATACAATCAAAAGACTCCTGCTGCAAACATTGCCAAGCTTCCTGACCGCCATCTGCAGCTACAATATGTACGTCATCGTGACCAATAAGTTCCATCATATTGTGACGCTGAACCGAATCCTTGCTGACAATGAGCAGCTTTCGCGGTCCTTTCTCCAGAAAAGCCTCAATCTGGGCAAAAGCTTCCTCCAGACGATCCTTGCCAGACGGTTTCTGCAAATAGGCAATCGCACCCATTGCAAGCCCCTGCTGAACTTCATCGACGACCGAAATCACATGAATTGGAATATGTCGCATTTCCGTATCGTTTTTCAGCTGTACGAGAATCGACCATCCGTCAATGATTGGAAGCTGTATATCAAGAAGAATCGCATCAGGCTTATACTGCTTCGCTAAACGAAGTCCTGAATCTCCATCAAGTGCAATCAGTACCTTGAAGCCGCGCTCACGAGCCATGTCGGCCAGAATACTGACAAAATGGGTGTCATCCTCCACGAGCAGTAATATACGGTCATCTCCACTTATAGAATCCCTATCATCCAATGGCAGCATATTCGCTGTTTGTATTTGCTCTTTTTTATCAGATCGCAGCTGCTCTTGCACAGGTAGAGGCATGGATAACGTAATGACATGATCAGGAGAATCTTGCCGCGATTCAGTGAAAAATGCTTCCAATTCTGAAGCCGCAGCTACTTCTCTATACCCCGTTTCCACGGTTTCATGACTCTGTTTCGCATGATGAGGCACATATAAGGTAAATTGGCTGCCAATCCCTTCTGTACTATCCAATTCAATCGTTCCTCCAAGCAGATTGGCCAGCTGCTTACTGATCGATAAGCCTAATCCGGTGCCACCATACTTTCGACTGGTGGTGCCATCGGCCTGCTGGAACGCTTCGAAAATCATACGGCGTTTTTCAGTAGGGATTCCAATACCAGTATCCGTAACCGAGAAGGCTAACATCGAAGCATCCTTTTCCACAGGAGCAATATGCACGCTAACGCTGCCCTTACTCGTAAATTTGAACGCATTGGACAGCAGGTTTTTCAAAATCTGCAGAAGCCTCATACTGTCTGTATACATATGCTTAGGTGTTTGCTTATCTACTTCAAAATAAAATTCCACATCTTTCTTGGTAGATACCGGCATAAAGGCTTTCATTAAGTTTTCCTTTAAATCCGACACGAGTATGTTATCGTACTGAATATCCATATGTCCTGCCTCTACCTTAGCCAGATCCAACACTTCATCAATAAGTCTTAATAAATCGGTTCCAGAAGAAAGGATCGTTTCGGCATACTCCACTTGCTTTTCGCTCAAATTCCCGTCCTTGTTCTCTTTCAGCAGCTGCGATAAAATAAGTAAGCTGTTCAGCGGCGTACGGAGCTCGTGCGACATATTGGCCATAAATTCCGATTTATATTTGGAGGAAAATGCCAGCTCTCGTGCCTGCTTTTCCAGCGTATCCCGGGCATGTTCAATTTGGCGGTTAATTTCTTCCGTTTCCTGTATCTGTTCTTCTAACAGCGTTGTTTTCTTCCTCAGCTCATCATTGCTATGCTCCAAATCCCGCTGCTGCTGCTGCAGCTGCTTTTCGGACAACTGCAGCGCTTTCGTCTGCTGCTCCAGCTTACAGTTGGATGCTTGCAGCTCTTCTTGCTGAGAGAGCAGCTCCATCGATTGATTTTGCAGCTCATCGGTCAGCATTTGCGAAATTCGTAAAAGCTCCTCCACTCGAAGCTGGCCTTTTATCCGATGAATCGTAATTGCTGCAACCTCGTTTAAATGATCCAATAGCTGTAATTCAAGCTCACTCCATGGTTTGACGGCAGCGATCTCATAAACCCCAATAACCTGATCAGCATGAGTAACGGGTCGAACGGCAAGCGTTACGGTAGGAATGGTACCAAAGGCAGAAGAAATTTTAATATAATCGGGGGAAACATTGCTAAGTGTTATTGGTTGTCCGTCTTTGACAGCTTGTCCCAACAAGCCTTGACCTGACTTGACTTGCTCTACAATATGGTGCTCAGGAATGGCATAGGAGCCTTTTAACACCATATTGCACTCATTGCCCTCCTGCTCCACAATATACATGGCTCCGCTCTGAGCTCCAATAATACGGCATAAAGCATCGATAAATTTCTCTGATGCTTCCTCCAGCCGCTGTGTATCCTGCAATTGAGTGGACACGTCAGCGATATTCGTTTGAAGCCAAGCACGTTCCGCGTTCAGCTTGCTCAGTGTACGCTCATTATGAGTCTTGCCTTCCAGATCATCCGTAATCGTATTGAAAATACGGGCAATATCCCCGAACTCATCCGTTGTTTTCACCGCTACCCGATACGAGCCCGTGCTTCCGCCTTTGCCGAAATTAGAAATGATACTCGAAAGCATGCTAAGACCCCGTGTAATTCCAAGGACGATCCAGAACATAATAGCCACACTTAGCAGCAAGCTGAGAATGGTTAGCAAGCCTGTGTACATATAGGTTTTGCGACTTTCTTCCTGCGCGCTTTCCATAGCTTGGATCAAGGCGTCATTCTGATATTGACTCGCTGCCGCGATACTGTCCATAAAATCCTGCTGATAGATCAAGCCATCTTCAGTTCGTAAATTATTCGCCTGTTCCTTTTTATTAGCGCGGATTAAGTTAACAACATCATTTTTGTAATCTAGGAACTGCTTACCTCTTTTCATCATATCCAAAGCCACTTGCTGCTCGTTTGGCCCTTTAAACAAATTCTGAATCTGTTCCATCGATTTGTTGACATTAAGGGAAGAGGTACGAATCGATTCGATGATTTTGGCGTTGGCGGCCGGATCCTCACTCAAAAGCAAGTTGGCCACATACTTGGCTAACGTCGCCGTATCATTGCGCAGCGTCGATGCTATTTGCACCTTCGCGTAACGGTTACTGAATATTTCATTCATGCTCTGATCCAATGTTGTTAATCGGTTAATACCGATTCCTGCCAAAGCAAACATTAGCAGCATCAATATTCCGAAACCCAGAAATAGTTTTGTTTTGATTTTCATCATGCGCTTCACCTTTCCCCCTGCCAACCTTGTCCATATACCGGTTATCTCGCGCGAACCAGCACCATGCAAATATCATCTTCCTGCTCATCGCGAATTTCCAGCGGCAGCAGCTTGTCAACGATAGAAGCCAAATCCTTTCCCGAACATGCCTTCAACCCTTCCGTCAGCTTCTCAATCTCATCAAGGCCTTCTTCTTCCAGCGCTTCCAGCAGCCCATCCGTAAACAGGAACAGCTCAATTTCGTTGTCATAGGTGAGTACACCCTTTTGAATGTCCATCTGCTCAAAAAAACCGACCGCAAAGCTGCCAAGACTGAGCTGAACAGGAGGTTTGTCTCCTTCAAACAACAAAGCTGGCGGGTGTCCGGCATTTACGTACTCGATAGTTTTGTTATGGGTATCGATTACTAAATAAATAGCCGTAAAATAGTAGCTTACGGACGAATTCTTCTTATTCAACTGATTCATATACCGATTGAGTTCAGCAATAACCATCTCAGGAGCGACAAAACGGGTAATCGTGTCCTGCATAACGGAGGAAATAAACATACAAACGAGCGATGAGGAAATGCCGTGGCCCATCATGTCCAGCAAAATAATGCCATAACGGTTATCATCTAGCCGATACCAAGAATATAGATCTCCAGCAAGCTCAAAAGAAGGATGATAGGATGCCGAAATACTCAACTCGTCTCTATGAATCGGCTGGCTTAGCACGCTGCTCTGTACCTGCTTAGCCAAATCAAGCTCGCTGCGTATACGCGCTTCATTTTCTTTATGCCAGTCCTTCTCAAATTTCAGACGCAGCGCTACCCGAATTCGCGCAATCAGTTCGACCTTATTGATCGGTTTCATGATGTAATCGATCGCTCCGGCTTCAAGAACATCGGCAAGCAGGTTCGAATCGCCAACCGCCGTAACAATGATAATCGGGATATCACGCAAGCTTTCCTGCTTCTGAATACGTCGACAAGCTTCCAGTCCGTCCATTTCCGGCATCATCATGTCCAGTAATATCAAATCTATAGAAACCTTGGGCCGACCATCTGATTCTGCGTTCAATACCGCCAGCAATTCTATTGCTGACTCCATCTTAATAAAATGCTCGTACCCCGCACTTTTTAATATTTTCTCGATTACCATCAAATTTACCGGGTTATCGTCAACAATTGCGATGCTCATAATGGGTCCCCTTATTGTTTGAGTTACGTTATCATTGCTACTTAAGTATAACTTAGTTCTACATATATATATAACCTTGTCTCAGATCAATGAAACAGTTTGCTTGTTTCAAATAAGATTTAAATGGTTAATAATCTCACTTTTTATTCAAACCTTTCAAAAAACCGATCTTTTCTTTACTCGGAAAAGCTCTCTTTGGAGCTTAAAAGCCATCCCTTAAGATGATAAGGGATGGCTTTTAGGGTTTAATGGGGCAATCATTGTATGATTTGTTATTTACCTTGGTGGAACAAGCTTAGTAAATTGTCTAAAGCCTTAGCGGTTTCGGCACGCGTTGCGAATTCCTTAGGAGCAAAAATATTTTCAGAACGACCTGACAGCAGCTTGAGCTCAAGCGCCGTTTCGATCGAAGCAGCAGCCCAGCTTGATACCTGGTTATGATCAGTAAAGGCTGTAAGCTGAGTATTTACACTCGTACCCGGACGCACCACCTTCGTCTGCCAATCATACGCACGCACGAGTAGTACAGCCAGCTCTTGACGGGTCAACCGTTCATTAGGAGCAAAATGATTTAAATCGCTGCCCTGTATCAAGCCGGCCTTCACAACAGAAGCTACAACAGCTTGAAACCAATCGCCCGGCTGAACATCGCTAAAGCTTGTGGAAGCAGGACCCTTTGGCAAGTGGAGAGCTTTTGCCAGCATAGAGGTAAATTCAGCTCTCGTTGTCTCCCGGCTCGGTCGAAAGCGCTGCGGCTCCACACCATCCACAATACCTTCATGACTTAAGTTGTCAATTGTAGTGTAGGCCCAGTGTGAGGGTGTCACATCCATATAGCGCTGACCTGGAACAGGCTTATGGATTGTGAACGCGTCTACACTATTGCCTTCACGAGTCGTCACACGAAACGTCAAGGCTTCTTTGGCTACCGTGACGGCGGAGAAAATTTGCGTATTATCATCAAACTTCACCTTCATCCATGGATAGTCACCCATATCGTAAAACTTTGGTCCAGCCGTACCTCCAATTACATAGGTGGTACCTTCTCCTTCTGCTACATTCTGGCCCTTATACAAAGGCCAGCTGCGCATATATGCATGATCATGGCCTGTTAGCACAAGATCGACACCTGCTTCGTCAAAGATCGGTGTCCATGCATCTCTCACATCAAGACTGGCACGTGCTGCGTGACTCTGGTAAGGCGAACGATGGAAGGCAACAATTTTCCAAGGCATCTCACTCGCCTTCATATCCTCACGAAGCCAAGCAGCCTGCTCAGATAAATTACCTTCACTGTTGAGCACGGCCACATGCACAGAACCATAATCAAAAGAGTATGCCAGCTCCTTCTCACCAACGGGACCATTTTGTGGCAGCTGGAACTGGGCACGAAAATTTTTCGTTCCGGTTTTCAGCACATCGTGATTGCCAAGCGTGGGCACCATATTAAGCCCAGGCAGCTTATCTTTGGCCGCTTCGAACCAGTTCTCCCAATGCGCCTGCGAGTAACCAAGATCAACAATGTCACCGGAAAGCAGCAGAAAGCGTGCATCCGGCTGTTGAATAAGCGCCTTATTCAGCATCTCGCCCCATACACCATAGCCGCTAACGTTCGATGGATCGGCTGCTGCCTGTGTATCGGACACAAATAGAAAAGTAAATGGCTGCATCCCATTCGAATCCGTTACAAATTGATGCGGACCGCTCCATTCCCCATTTTTACCGCTTCCCACACGGTACGTATAAGAAACACCCGGCTGCAAATCTACGGCCTCCGCCTCATGAATCAACATTTCACCAACGTCAGACAAGAACGGCACCTCAGTTCCTGCAATTTGCTGTGCGCCTTCTGAAGGAAAGCCGACGTACTCAGACGTTTTCACATACTCCACAACGGTTCCCACCCGTCCCTGAGCGGTACGCCAAGTAAAGCTTTGGGTTGTCTTCGGATCATGCTGCCAAGTCAAATTAAGATGCTCCGGAAGCTTTGTTCCAATGCCAACGGCTTGGACCTTGTTCGGTATTTTGAGCGCCAAGAATATAAATAAAAGTACAACCGCTAACAGCAGTAAGCCGACAATGCCTTTCCATCTGTAGCTGAACGGTAAGTGTTCCGTTTTTACCAAACGGTTAGAAGATTTGATACGACTTGGCTCTTGCATACATGCAGCCCCTTTTCCACGCTGAATCCGTTGTTTCTATTGATTACCACCGAGAGGCTATATAGAAACTTTAGTTGCAGCAGTGTGCTTTGCCGCGCGTCTCCAATTGGCGCCGATCACTCCGGCAATGATGGCTGCCCCTCCGATTATCGTATCTTGGGTCAACTGCTCCTGCAAAAAAATAATCCCGGTCGTCACCGTAACGAGTGTAGATACATTGTTAAAAACACTCATTTTGGAAGCCTCCATCTTCGACAACGTGTAGTTGGACAAAAACGAAGAGACCAATGAAGCCATAACACCCAGATATAGAATGGCTCCAACAAACCATAGGTTCATAAAAGGGTCGAAATAATGCCCCAATGAGCCATTTCCCGCATGGCGCACGATATTCATACTATTAAAGAACACAAAGCCGATAACCGTCATCGTATAGGTGATACTCACTGCACTAATATTTCGCAGCAGTTTTCTAGCAAGTACCCCATAGCCGGCCAAAGAAATAGCAGATGCCAATATCAACAGGTTCCCCTGAAACCCAACGGATTGCCAATGTATCCCTTTGGATATAAACAAATAAGCGACGCCGGCTACCGATAGCAGAGTTGACAGCTTCTGGCGTAAGCTTGGGCGTTCCTTCAACCAGTACATCGCCATAACCAGCGTAATCATGGGTACGGTTGCCTGTATAATTCCTGCCTCTGAAGAGGACGTATCGACCAATCCATAAGTTTGAAACGTAAAGAACAGTACTGGATAGATCGCAACCAAGGGTAAAATGGCAACGACCTCCTTAAGTTTAATGTTCAGTCGAATCCAGCCGAATAGGACAGGAATCGAAGCTGCCGCGAACGATATCGTAAAGCGGTGTGCCAGCAAATCTACCGGTTGTGCGGACTCCAGTGCCAATTTAACAAATAAATAGGAGCAGCCAATGATGCTGGCATAAAGAACCGCAGCTAAATAAGCCAATCGATTCGGTTTGTTATTCATTTTGCATTCTTCTCTCTGTACGCATGCGGTACATTGGATTTATCGGCCGTTATGGTCTCATAGTAACCTGAAATCAGCTGTGCTACAATGATCAAAACAACCATCTGTACCGATACAGATAGCTACGGAGGAATGAGAACATGCTAAAATACGGGCTACTGCTGAATGAATTGGAGCAAATGATCAAAAGTCATCCGTATAAAGAAGGTGATAAGCTCCCATCCATCCGATCTTTGTCAGAGCAATACGGCTACAGCAAAAGCACCGTCATCAAAGCGATAGGGGAGCTTGAGAAGCGACATCAAATTTATTCGGTGCCCAAGAGCGGTTATTATGTAGTAAAGCGCACGTTGAGTGAGCATACGGAGGAGCCTGCTCTGACAGACTTCGCAGGAGCTTCTCCGGACTCGGAAATATTCCCTTATATAGACTTCCAACATTGTATTAATAAAGCTATCGATACGTACAAAAACGATCTATTCGTATACGGAACATCCAAGGGCCTGCCCTCACTCATCCAGGTTATTCAGAAGCAGTTGGCGAATTATCAGGTATTTACAAGTCTAAGTCGACTCTTCATCGTCTCTGGAGTTCAACAAGCCTTATCCATCTTGACTTCTCTACCCTTTCCAAATCGAAAGCAGACGGTTTTGATCGAACAACCCAGCTATCATTTGTTTATTGAGCATCTGACAACCCATCAAATCCCGGTAATCGGCATCAAAAGAACCGCGCAAGGCATTGATCTGCAGGAGCTGGAGCAACTTTTTCGCACGGCAGATATTAAATTCTTCTATACGATGCCTCGATTCCAGAATCCGCTTGGGTGCTCCTATAGCAAGGAAGACAAGCTCGCTATCGTTGAGCTGGCACGCAAATACGATGTGTATATCGTCGAGGATGATTTTTTAGCTGATTTTGAGCTGGACAGCAAGGTTGATCCTTTATTTGCTTATGATACCACGGATCATGTTATTTATTTGAAAAGCTATTCCAAAATCATTTTCCCTGGCCTGCGCATCGGTGTTGCCGTTATTCCCGAAGTATTGTCGGATTTGTTCAACCGATATAAGCGGCTGCTGGATATCGACAGCTCCATGCTATCACAGGGAGCTCTTGAAATTTATCTGAAAAGCGGCATGTTCGAAAGGCATAAGCAATACATCAGCTCTTCCTATGAACAGCGGGCCCGACTGCTGGCTGATTCCCTACAGCGGTATAGCGATCTGTATCCAGATTTGTTTACCTTTAACCGGACCAAGCAACCGTGTTTCCATACCCATGTGGTGCTAAATAGCTCGGTTTCCGTATCCAAGCTTGCGGCTAAGCTAAAGCCTCATTCCATTATCATCGAAGCAATCGATAAAAACTATTTACCCCACTACCCCAAGGCGCCGATCTTGAGGCTGAATGTTTCTAATGTAAAGGATTCAGCTATCGAGCAGGCTATAGGTACAATAGTTGAATGCTTGCGTACCCTTCGTTAAGCATGAATGCGAGAATATCTATGCCGTGGACAGATTAACTAGCTCCAAAACAATAAAAAAACAGAGCTGTCGGCAATATGCACAGCTCTGTCAGTCGTTTTATACTACCATTCTGTTACAACGCCATCCTCATTACGCCATACCGGATTACGCCATTGATGGCCGATAGCAGCCATTTCACGTACCTTCGCCTCATCAATTTCAATCCCAAGACCTGGTTTGGTCAGTCTCTTCACAAAGCCGCCTTCATAATCGAATACGCCCGGATCGACCAGGTAATCGAGTAGGTCGGAGCCTTGGTTGTAATGAATGCCCAAGCTTTGCTCCTGGATAAAAGCATTCGGAGTGCAGAAGTCCAGCTGTAAGGAGGATGCCAAAGCAATTGGCCCCAGTGGACAATGCGGGGCAACGGCAACATCAAAAGCTTCCGCCATCGCCGCGATTTTGCGAACCTCCCAAATACCGCCAGCATGACTCAAGTCAGGCTGGATAATATCGACGCCGCCATGCGTGAGCAAACGTTTGAAATCCCAGCGTGTATACATCCGTTCACCTGTGGCAATAGGAACGCTGGAACCTTTGGTAATTTCATGAATAACTTCATAGTTTTCAGCTAATACCGGCTCTTCAATGAACATAGGCTTGAACGGCTCCATCTCCTTGATCAGTACCTTAGCCATGGTCTTATGTACGCGGCCGTGAAGGTCGACACCAATTCCATTGCTATTGCCAATAGCAGCACGCACAGCAGCCAGACGTTCCACCGCTTCTTCAATTTTGGCTGGTGAATCGATCCATTCCATCTCCGAGGTCCCATTCATTTTAATAGCTGTATAGCCCTGAGCAATTTTCTCCTTGGCTGCTTCAGCTACGTCGGAAGGCTTGTCGCCGCCAATCCATGCATACACCCGCATCTTATCCCGAACAGGGCCGCCAAGCAGGTCGTAGACGGGTACGCCAAGCTTTTTCCCTTTAATATCCCATAGCGCTTGCTCGATTCCCGAAATCGCGCTGCTCAGAATCGGACCGCCTCTGTAAAAGCCGCCACGATACAGCACCTGCCACAAGTCTTCAATATTTCCCGGATCTTTGCCGATCAGATACTCGCTCATTTCTTCTACTGCTGTGCGCACCGTATCTGCCTTGCCCTCAACGACTGGTTCTCCCCAGCCAACGATCCCGTCATCGGTCGTAATTTTCAGAAACAACCACCGTGGCGGCACTTTAAACAATTCCATGGATTTAATTTTCATCTTTAATCTCTCCCTTATGAAATTCAAATAGCATATCTTCTAAATGGCACTTCATCAAAGCACGAGCCTGCGTCGGATTTCGTTGTACAATCGCCTGGGCGATTAAATAATGATAGGAAGACGCTTTCTCATTCATTCCTTGCCATTTCATCGATTTGCGCCGGCTGTCCACTAATAAATCACTCATCCGGTCCAGCATATGGTACATAATCTCGTTGTGCGAGGCTTTGGCAATTTGATCGTGAAATTCCATATCTTCCTTCAAAAAATCACGTTTCTTTTCCACCTTGCGCTTCATCGTCTCAGCAGTCGCCATGATGGCTTCCGCTTCCTCCAATGTCGCTTTCTCAGCAGCCATCGCCGCAAGCTCCGGCTCTATGATCAATCGTGCTTCCGTGAGCTGCAGCATAGTCGCCCGCTCTAGAAAATCCAACCGATCCTCCGGTGTTTCCGTCAGCTCACTTTCCACGTACGTACCGCGGCCCTGCTCAATTCGCAAAATCTTTTGCTTGCCGAGAATACGTACAGCTTCACGAACCGATGAAATGCCTACCCCCAGCTCTGCGGATAACTGCTCCAGTGGTGGCAGCTGCTCCCCCTGCTTCCAGTGACCTTCCTTGATGTTCCGTTTGATTTCATCGTATACGGTTTCATACGTTAGCTTTTTGTTCATCAGGATCACCTGCAGTTCTTCATTTTTGGCACTAATTCATATGATGTATATTTAATATATTATAATTCATATGATGTTTCAAGTGTTTTTTACCGGATATTTCTTTCCTTTTGGAGCAGCGCAACTTGAACCTGAATGACATGCAGCCATTCGCAAACAGCCCTTCATATTTTTTGCTATCAAACCGCATACTACATGTGCGATATATACCAAGCATGGGCGGGTGAACAGCTTGAAGCACAGCATTTTGGTCATTGAGGATGAGAATAAAATTGCACGGGTACTTCAGCTCGAGCTCGAGCATGAAGGCTACACCGTGCATTGCGCCAAAAATGGCAGGGATGGGCTGGATGCTGCACTCGAGCAAGAGTGGGACCTTATTTTGCTGGATATTATGCTCCCCAAGCTTAACGGACTTGAGGTACTCCGACGCATTCGCCAGCAGGGAAGTCAGATACCGATTATCCTGTTAACCGCAAGGGATACCGTTCCTGACCGTGTCAGTGGTCTGGATCAAGGAGCGAATGACTATATGACAAAGCCTTTTGCCATCGAAGAGCTGCTGGCGCGTATTCGCAACCTGCTGCGGATGTCAGCAACCAACCTTCAATCACAGACTGTTGATGGTCCAGGTAGTGGGGGGCAGCAAGATGAGATTCAAATCGACGGCTTAAGCATGAATATACGTACCCGACAGGTGAAACGTGAGTCACAAGCCATTGAGCTTACGACCAAAGAATTCGATCTGCTTTATTATTTGGCAAGCCGACCTGGGGAAGTGATGTCGCGCGAACAAATATTGTCACAGGTATGGGGATATGAATTTATCGGAGATACCAACGTAGTGGATGTCTATATTCGGTACTTAAGGCAGAAGATTGATCAAGGTTATCCCACTAAGCTGATTCATACGCTTCGCGGTGTTGGTTATCTGGTCAAAGATGGAGAGAACCCTAAGTGAAACTACGAACGAAAATTACGCTGTTGATCGCCTTCTCCTTGCTGTTGGTTCTGTTGTTATTCAATGTGATAACCTACATCACCGTCGTCAACATGACAACCACCAATGAAATCCGCTTGTTGTGGGAGGCTGCACAGCCCATTATGTCACAGCCTGGCCTGTACAGCCCTGATCGTTGGAATCGTGTAAGCTGGCTGCGACCTTTTCTGTCGCCGCAGTCCATGATCCGAATTATCGATACGAATTCACAGATCCATGCTGATTTGCATTCACAGGATGAGCTGACGCAAATACCTGCGGTGTTCAGCGCCCGCGGCTTTGCCAAAAAGATAAAAACGGCCAATACCTTGATCGTCTATATTCAAACTCCTATTATTGACGAAAATAACATCACCTTAGGCGCACTCCAGATTGGTCGTAAACTGGATACACTGGATGAATATTTGCGTGTTCTTGTTACCGTACTTATGTTTACGACACTTGGTGCTGCCTTCTTTGCGTTGATGAGCGGGATGTATTATACGAGGGTCATTTTGCGGCCGATTCATCGTCTTGCGTTTATTATGGAGGTCAACCAGCAAAATGGCGTATTCATGCAAATGGCGATTCCTCCTTATGGGCACCATGATGAGCTTGGACAATTGGTCCAAACCTTCAATACGATGATCGGCAAGCTGGAGCACAATTTTAATCGCCAAAAGCAGTTTCTAGCCGACGCGTCCCATGAGTTGAAAACACCTCTGACCATTATCGAAAGCTATGCCGATCTTTTAAAACGATGGGGTGGCAGCGATACTGCCCTTCGTGAAGAAGCAATCGAAGCCATTCAATCTGAAGCCGCCCGACTGCGCAATTTGACTCAATCACTATTATCACTTGCCAATACGGAAGCCGAGGGTCAAAAGCTTTGGCAAACCTTTGACTTGACCGAGCTTGTACGGACTACAGCCGCAACGCTTCAGCAGACATTTCATAGATCGGTTCACGTGGATAATCCGTCGATAATTTCCCTGTATGGAGATCCGGGGCAAATCAAGCAGCTGCTCATTATTTTGCTCGATAATGCAATCAAATACAGCCAAAAGCCAATTCGTATTCAGTTGTTCAAGGATCAACGCGATGAGGATATCATTATCCTGCGTGTCATAGATCAAGGTATCGGTGTCGAGCCAACGGAAATCCCCCGTCTCTTTGATCGTTTTTACCGTGTCGATCAAGCGAGAAGCCGTGAAACCGGCGGCAGCGGCTTGGGGCTGGCAATTGCCCGCAATATCGTCCGGCTTCATAAGGGCACCGTTACCATTACAAGCTCGATTGGTGCCGGAACTCAAGTGACCGTGAAGCTGCCTCTACGATACGATGCACATGTACCGCACAGTAACGATACACAAACAAAAAACTCCCCCGATTCAAGCTCGGAGGAGAGTTGATTGTCGACAGCTTGTCCAACCTAAAGGACTCTGCGTGCCGTTTTATATTTAGATGACCAGAAGGCGTTGTTCATGTCCGAGATGGTAACTCCCGGCTTCCCGTACGTATGCAAAATTTTGCCGTTGCCGATATAAATCCCCACATGATGGATAGGAGAATAAAAGAAAACGAGGTCACCCGGCTTCAGCTGGCTTTTAGGTACATAAGTACCTACTTTTGACTGCTGCTGGCTTGTACGTGGAAGATCAATTCCGTATTTGGCAAATACATATTGCGTAAATGTTGAACAATCGAAATTTCGGGTCTGACCTGATGTGGCACCAAATTTATAAGGAACACCCATATATTTTTTACCTGTAGCAATAATAGAATTGGCTTTGGATGAGCTGTACGCGTAAGCTGTATGGGATGGAATAATGGCGGAAACTGAGAATAACATGGATAAGCTCACTGTCGTGGCGATTAATGTTTTACCGATTTGCTGTTTATTTAGAATTTTCATTTGTGTTCCTCCTGTTTAACAAGAATTTGAATTCTTAGGGGGCTGTACCCTGTCTTGCAACGAGTATAACACGCAAAAAAAAGCCAGCATCTACCAAGGGCTCCATGTACCCTTGCTACTTCTGGCTTTCAATCACTCTATTAGAATCAGATAAGAAAATTTTAATGTTCAGGGGGTTGACAACTCAAAGTACTGAACAGCATACATTTAAGCTTGTGTGACAATCTCGTTCATGTTCAATATCCCTACCAACACGCCATCCCGATTCGTCATACCCTTACAATAAGCCCTTTTGACAGAGTCTACATGATCCCGTACTGGCTGTATGTCTTCATAGACCGATACTTTGTTTACTTGATCGACGATAAAGCCTATTGATTCTCTACGATACTTATGAATAATAATACGTGTAGCCGAGGTGCAAACCTCATCCGTCATACCAAACAGGCCTCGCAAGCTGATAACTGGTATTGCTTTATCACGTATATATATAAATCCTCGTAAATAGGAATTGTCATCAGGGACGTCGAATATTGTCTGCATTTTGATGATCTTGTCCACTTCTTGAGTGGCTAGTGCATAATGTGCCTTGCCTAGCACGATTTCAATATACTGCTCTTGTAAAAGGATACTCATCTTGTCAACTCCGGCTGAATTTTATTTAGGATCATTGCGGGAACTCAAAGGCCTACAAATTAAACAGCTTGATAAAAATACGTACATAATTCTCATCGAATTGCTGACCGGCATTCGTTAGAAGCTGCTTCGTTGCTTCTCCGACTGACAATCCTTTTCGATACGGACGATTGGAGACCATACAATCAAACGCATCGATTATCGCGCAAATTCGGGCAAATTCCGGAATATCCCGCCCGCTTAGGCCATTGGGATAGCCCTCTCCATCCCAACGCTCATGATGAAAATGGACAATTTCTATGATCTCTTTATCCAGGTATTGATACTCATGCAATAGTTCCGTCCCTACGCCCGGGTGAAGCTTCATCAGATTCCATTCATTCGGCGTCAAAGAGGATGTTTTGTTCAAGATCTCTATAGGAATACGCAGCTTGCCGATATCATGTAAAAAACATCCTGTTACCAAGTGATTGGTTTGCCGTTCATTCAGATTTAATCCGAGTGCCATCACTTTGGCCAATGAGGAAACTCTGACACTGTGGTCGTAGGTATGGCTGTCCCTGTCCATCAGTTGATTCATTTCATCAATCATCAACATGTATTGCATTTGACATTTTGCACCACCCTCCGACAAAATACGACAAGATGTTTTACATTTCCTACTGGTGGGGGATTACGCTCCCTACGGTCATGTCGTACAATAACTGTTGTGCGACATCCCCAAAACCCCATTATGAACAGCAACAGGAACCCTACACAGACGATCAGATTATCGATATGTTCTTAGCAACTTGCAGTCGTTCTAAATATACGATTCGCAATTATAAGCAGGCCATTGAGCGATTCCGACAGTTCGTTTCCCGTAAATCCTTATCCGAAGTAACCTGGCAGGAAATCGAAGTTTACAAAATCGGCCTGATGAGGGGTTACTATAGTCACAACAAAAAACCTCTGGCTTCCGCTACGGTTGCAAGTTTTCTTGCGCCACTTCGTTCTCTTTATAAATGGGGAAGTGATCCTAATATTGCTTTGTTCAAAATGAATCCGACATCATGTGTACGGATGCCCTCGATTCCCGTTAACAGTAAAAATCATTATCTGACCAAGCAGGAGGTTGGCAGTTTGCTCAATCAATTAAAAAAGCAAAGTGATCGGGATTATTTGATTGGATTAACCTTTATTCTAACGGGGCTGCGCTTATCTGAGTTAAATTCTATCGAATGGAACCACTTTAGTAAAGACGCGATGGAGGCATCCATGTGGTTAACAGTCATGGATGGAAAAGGTGGTAAGCAGCGAACGATCAAAGTACCTCAGCCATTATGGGAGCTATTACTGCAGCACCTCAAATCCGATAAGTCGGATAAGAAAAATGATCAGAGGCTTTTCCCATTATCGGGTAGACAAATTGAACGTATTATCCAGCAAGCAAGCAGACAATGTGATCTAGGTAAAAGCTTCACACCCCATTGGCTTCGACATACCAATGCTACTTTAGCGCTACTATATGGCGCTTCCTTGCAGCAGGTACAGGAGAATTTGGGACATTCTCATATCAATACAACTCAACGCTATTTACATACAGTTGAACAGTTGAAAAAGGCAGCTCCCGATTTTGTACATGAAAGTTTGACCGAATTTTTATAAAAATATATTTAGAGGATCATATCCAAGATATCAAAAAATTAACAAAATGGTTGATTTGATAGGGCATTTGAACTATACTTTATTGAGTAATATTTTGACAAAAATGTACATTAATCTGCATAAAAATGTCGCACAACAGTTATTGTGCGACATTTAGTTTTTTTTATGCCCAATGATCTGAATATGTCCTTCAAATGTGGGATTATTCGGAACGACTAACACATGAGTTGTTCCAGGATAATACGCAATCTCCCGATTTTCTTGATAATAATGGAAGATATCCTGCTTATCTGCTCTCTCCCACCTCACGGACTGTACCTTATCTCTCTGAAACAGATATCCCTTGCCGCTGCCAATTAGACCTATATTACGACGACCCTCTGCATCCAAAGTAATATGCTCGGCACCGATGACAACTACGTTAGTTGCTGATAGCTGTTCATTGTTAGACAGATCCAAATGCGGTGCACCGTTAATAAAGCGCTTATACAGTCGGCTTTCCGGATCATACTGATAAGAAACCACGTAACTATCCAATAAAAAAGTAACGTTGATCCGGGTCAGACGATTTTCATGTGCTTCCACCATTTCTGTCACGAATACGGGCTGTGCCCTTAGATTCCGGCTGCTCTCTCGAATTCCCAGTTTTCTCGTTCCGGCTTCGAGATGCTCCAGATTGGTATATAAATTATGTGGTGCCTTACGGTTAGCATCCCGCCAAAAAAATGGGCCAGCATTCGTAATCTCGTCCATATGCTCGAGCTTTTGCTCGGATAATTCCGCATACGCATCCGGACTGCCTCCCGCATGAACAGGTACCGCATCTATCATTTTTCCCAAATCTATATAATAGGGACGAATGCTTCGAACAGGACCAATCGGTCCGTCCCAATGTTTACTTTGGTATACAGCTACTAATCTGGTGATTTCCCCCTCTGCCAGTATTTCATATAATACGTCAGCATAGCTTAGACCGGACTGCGGTCTTGCCTGTGGTGCATTATTAACCATAACCATGAAGGGTCGATTTGTACTTACTGCTGCTGCTTTAATACCTGTGAGCGGCCACACATATTCGGGGAGCTGAGGCTTGACCGTAGATGGTGATCGAAACTCGTGAGTACTTGTCTTATCAGGAGCAGGTGATACTGCAGGCTTATCCTTATACCCACTGCAAGAGGCTGTGATGACCGCCAGTACACCACAGACGATGAACGAGACTGCTACTCTTTTGACCATAAGCAACCCCTCTTTCCAAAATACATAAGTAATATTGATACTTACTCTACATTACCCAATTCAGAACGGCAGACTCCGGAAGCAGCATAGAAAAGCTGTAGCAAACAGCTTCGCCGTTTCTATTATCTCCAATTCCATCTGTTAGAACAACAATATGAACGCAGATCAAAACAAATAACCCCCCAATCTCACTTTAACAGTGGTTTTGGAAGGTTATTTGTACTTGATATAGTCTACTTAAATAGTTGCCAAAATTTCACGCGTTTGTTCGCCGTATTTCTTCAACAATTCCTTCGAACCATAAAGTCCGCTGAAATCCTCTACTCCTAGGTAGCCATCGTAGCCAACTGCCTTCAGATCAGTTAAAACCTGGCGCCAGTTCACGATACCTTGCAGGTTCGGCTCCCAATACGAAGTCCAAGCTTGGCTCCCGTCTTCACGCAGGTCAGCTTTTTTCCAGCCTGTATTTTTAATATGCACATGTGCCAAATAAGGTCCCAGAAGCTCCATACCCATACGGAAATTCTCGTAGCCCTCATGAACCATATTACCCGGATCAAACAAGACGCCTATATGGGCAGGATCGAAGCCGCTAACGAGTCGGTAAGCCGCGGAAGCACTCGCCGTAATGGTATTATGGTGCGTTTCAACCAGACATTTTATGCCATATTGCTTAGCGAGCGGCTCAACGCCCTTCAAATACTCACTAGCCAATTGGAACAGCTCATTAAAATGCTTGCTGCCATCATAACTCGGAACACCAACACGAATCGTACTCGCACCCAGCTTTTGTGCTACTTGCAGCACACGCTCGGTACTTTTCAGATCTCCAGCTTGTAAGTAAGGAGTAACGCTAACGGTTTGCAGTCCGTTATCTCGTGCAGCACTGGCAAAACGCCCCAGCTCAGCATCGCTTGCTGATGGATCTATGGAACACAGATTGTTGCGCCAAAAAGAGGGAGATTCATCTTTTGCATCCTGTGGAACTTCTTTAAAACGCCATTCAATACCTTCAATTCCTGCTTCCTTAGCGGCTGCAGCCAGCTCTTCCGGTGTCAAATCGGGTGTAACTACGGTAAAAACAGACAATTTCATGGCGAACCCTCCAGCTTGTTATGGACTTATCCTACGTCTAGAAGTATAACAAAGTGCAGTCAAATAATCTATGTTAACGTGAACAATCAGAATATTCAGGTTTTAATCACCAATTTTAACCTATATGAACAAAATAACTTACGCGTAGTGCTGACAAAGTTGAAGCTTATCCTATTGCGGGAAAACGTCAAAAGCCGGAATCGCACCCGCTGCTTTTGTAAAGCGCAGCAGGACGATTCCGGCAACTTTTATTATAGGCAAACATTAGGACAAATGCGGTTCAACCCAGGACAGCATATCCTGAAGCGGTTTGAAGCCTACTACACTGGATACCTCTACACCGTTCTTGAACAATTTGAGCGTAGGAATACTCATGATGCCATAAGACCCAGGTGTTTCCGGATTGTCATCCACATTCATTTTGGCAATCGTCAATTTGTCTCCCAATTTCCCGTTCATCTCTTCCAGAACTGGAGCAATCATTTTGCAAGGACCGCACCATGGTGCCCAAAAATCCACAAGTACCAATCCATCCTGACCAATGGTTTCTTTAAAGTTATCATCTGCTACTTTTACGATTGCCATCATTACCACTCCTTATAATCTGAAATTGAGTACATTGGTTCCATCTATAGTTTTATCATTAATCAATTTTTATTCTTCTCGCAGCATGCTTGAACTCTGGCAATTCCTTGGAAGAACCATTCTGTCTCTTGGACTGAATGCTGCGGAGAGTGGAGCCCAGCTCATCGAACCACAATTGATCCCTCGTCATTAACGCCAAATCCATCATACTGAGCACATCGGACTCATTTGAAGGCGTGTATTCATCTAGCTTTTCCAGCTTAAATCTCTTACTGGTAACGATGTGCCCAATAGCTTCCTGATGATCCGACTGTGTAACCATTACTTTTACAGTTCCATAAGCATCCATTGAATCTACGTACCCGATCATTTTTTCGTCCTCAATTGAGGTCCCTCCGACCCAGTCCCCTACACCGATAATTGCTTGTTTTGCCCATTCCATGCTTGCCACTCTCCCCTCCAAAATCTTTATATTACAATATTACCCATTAACAACCTATGTTTAATCAATAGAAACTGTTAATTAGGTAATACTTTTGATATTTACACTTTATATTAAACTATAATAATATTTGTTACAGTTTATGCATAAAATGACGTTTGTGTTCCTCACAGTAAACAGGCGCTTTATGATTTGATCAGACTCCACAGCTCCACTAAGCCTTGCTCTGCTGTTCCTTACGAACCTGAACCAATACGTCCAGAATCGTCCATTGATTGAAGTATTCAATCATCTGACGCTCCGCTGCGAAAAAAATACCTTCCATTACCGAAGCCATATTACACGCAACCATACACTCCTGCTCAACGTCACCTGAACACCAGCCTGGTTTCACAGACCCTAATGAAGTCAGCTGATAAATCTCACCTAATGTGACTTGATCAGGCTCGCATTTCAAAATAAATCCGCCGCCAATCCCTTCCTTCGCTCCTACATAACCCTGCTTGCGAAGCAGCGCCATTACTTTGCGCACTCTTGCCGGATGGGTGCAAACGTTGTGTGCTATCATATCGCTGGTTGCCATATGATCAGGCTTGTAAGCAAGAAGCGTCAGACTATGAACCGCTATTGTAAATTCGCTATTCATTGGTTAGCCTCCTGACGGTATTACTTGCTGCCTTCACCTTATACTGTTATTATATCGATTACAGTTATTTCTGTCAAGTAGGTAAGCAAAAAAGAAGACGGATAAGAATCCGCCTCCTTGATGATTCATCTATGAGTGATTAGTGCTTTCTTCGCAATATCGGTGCGGCTGTGCTTGCCTTGGAACTGTATAAGCTCCGCTGCTGCATACGCTTTGGCACGGGCATCAGCAATATCGCTTCCCAGTGCTGTAACACCCAGTACACGACCTCCGTTGGTCACGATCTTGTTATCCTTCAACGCGGTACCTGCATGGAACACAAGCGCGTCTTGTACATCATCCAGACCTTCTATCGGCAGTCCCTTTGGATAAGGTCCAGGATACCCTTCAGACGCTATAACCACACAAACTGCAGCTTCGTCACTCCACTGAATATCCATTTGTCCCAGCTGACCATTGATCGCTGCCAAAAAAATGTCCAACAAATCGGTTTTTAGCCGCGGCAGCACGACCTGTGCTTCGGGGTCTCCAAAACGCGCATTAAATTCAATCGTTCTAGGCCCTTGTGGCGTCAGCATCAAACCTGCGAACAGAATACCGCGGAATGGACGGCCTTCACTAACCATCGCGGCAGCGGTAGGTTTGATGATCTTCTCAATCGCTTCGTCGATAATAGACGGATCAATATGAGGCAGCGGTGAGTAAGTACCCATGCCTCCGGTATTTGGACCCTTATCATTGTCAAAAACCGTCTTATGATCCTGTGCAGCAACCATCGGTCGTACCACATTGCCATCAACAAACGATAATATCGACATTTCCTGACCCGTCATAAATTCCTCGATCACAACCTGATTACCGGACTCGCCAAAAATTTTGGCAACCATAATATCATGAAGTGCCTTTTCTGCTTCCTCCATCGATTGAGGGATAATAACACCCTTGCCCGCAGCCAATCCGTCCGCTTTGATCACAATCGGTATTTGCTGGCTATGCAAGTATTCGAGAGCCGCTTCATAATTATCAAATGACTCATAGGCGGCAGTTGGAATGTTATATTTTTTGAATAATTCCTTGGAAAATACTTTACTGGACTCAATAATCGCTGCATTTTGGCGAGGGCCAAATACAGTCAGCTGCTTGGCTTCAAGATAATCAACAATACCCTCGGATAAAGGATCATCTGGACCGATAACGACTAGATCAATCGCATGATCAACAGCAAATTCAGCTATTTCCGCAAATTGATTAACCTGGATCGGCACGCATTCCGCAACTCCGGCGATCCCCCCGTTACCTGGCGCACAGTACAGCTCCTGCACCTTTGAGCTTTTTTTCAATGCCCAGCAAATCGCATGCTCTCTGCCGCCACCGCCTACTACTAAAATCCGCACTTCACATACCTCCCTATTACTTGTTTAAAGCATTTGGAATGACTGCTTTGAGCTCACTACATCTGAAATTACTGCTTATTTATGACCTTTAATTCCGTTTGTCCATTATCAATTTGAATGGTTTTCACCAGCAGTGAAATTTTATTGTCT
The DNA here is from genome assembly GCF_900114475.1 of Paenibacillus sp. 1_12. Classification (GTDB taxonomy): domain Bacteria; phylum Bacillota; class Bacilli; order Paenibacillales; family NBRC-103111; genus Paenibacillus_S. The sequence goes on from NZ_FOTE01000015.1 coordinate 98,233, forward strand.
TCATTCAACCGATCCCAGTAAGCATGCAGCGTCTGCTCGATATCATCATATAAAGGAACCAGCTTCGGCTCGCCTTGGAAGGATGGCAATGGATCGCCGTCTTCGGAATACGTATGGATGCAATGTCCGTAGCCTGCTAATGCCTGCTCATAATGGAAGTACTGACGGAAGGTTTGCTCCGGGTTCCCTGCATTGGACTTCAAAATGGACAGCTTGTACTGACACTCTGGATTGTTCAACTGTACCAAACCGGAAATTCTTGGCGTGTAGTTCGGTGCGTCCGGTTCAAAGGTTCTTGTCATTAATGCCTGCTCAAAAGTACCTCCTGCAAGCAAAGTATCATAAATCGTATCGGTTTGATCACCATTCGTTACGATATGCGAGCCTTCAGTATGCTTAAGGGGATAATAAATAATCAGAGAAGGATCCGTCAACAAAGCAGGGTCCTTAGCTTCCGTACGCAAAAAGCCGTTCTCCTCTTGGACAAAAATCCGATTGCGGCTGTTCACGCTGCGTCCCATAATCCAGTATACTTGAACAAGCTTGGTTCCATCTGGTGTCAGACCAATTACAATCCCGCGTCCCGGGTACGGATTTTGTTGCAAGCCCTCTAAATTTTGCTCGGCTATCAGCTTATCATTTGCACTCACGTCGATAGTTCCCCCTTATAATTAAATCGATATCCGTTATATGAAAAATTCTGGAAGTGCGGTGAAAAAGGAGCGGAACGGCCAAATGTTCCTGTAGAAGCGTAAGCGTTCGCCTTTATTTCCAACGATCAGAAGCATATTTGGCCGCGCTGCGGTACCTTTTTCACTGGACTTCTAGCTGTATATTTTAGTGGTGGAATAAGCGAACTCCGGAATAGGTCATCACCATGTTGTAGTCATTAGCGGCTTGGACGACTTCTTCATCACGCATCGAGCTGCCTGCTTGAACTACGTATTTTACACCGCTGCGGCTTGCACGATCCAAATTGTCACGGAACGGTAGGAAGGCATCTGAACCAAAAGTAACACCTTGCAGCTTGTTCAACCATTCGCGCTTCTCCTCACGAGTTAAACGAACTGGCACTTCCTCAAAATATTGCTCCCAGCTTGCGTTTTCAAAAGAAGTTACTTCTTCCTCCAGCCACAGGTCAATCGCATTGTTTTGTTCAGGACGAGTGATGCCTGGACGGAATTTCATTGCAAGTGCTGCCGGATGCTGACGTAAGAACCAACGGTCTGTTTTATCACCAGCAAGACGGGTACAATGAATTCTTGACTGCTGACCAGCACCAATTCCAATAGTTTGGCCATCCAATGTATAACAGATCGAGTTGGATTGCGTGTATTTCAGGGTGATTAGAGCAATCAGCATATCACGTTTTGCATCTTCAGGAAGATCTTTATTGTTCGTAACAATGTGATTCAGAACCGAGCTGTCAATGACACCATTATTGCGCTGCTGCTCTAAGGTCATGCCAAACAGATTACGCTTCTCTACCGGGTTTGGCACATATTCAGGATCGATCTCTAGTATCAAAAATCCGCCTTTTTTCTTCGAACGCAGAATTTCCAAAGCTTCTTCTGTATAGCCTGGAGCTACAACCAGATCCGAAACCTCGCGTTTTAAAAGACGTGCAGTTGATGCATCGACGATATCACTAAGCGCCGCGCAATCTCCGAAGGATGACATCCGGTCAGCGCCTCTCGCTCTTGCATAAGCAGTTGCCAGTGGAGACAGCTCCAAGCCTTCAACAAAATAAGCTTTAGCCAGTTCAGGACTAAGCGGGGCATATACAGCCGCTCCAGCAGGGCTAACATGCTTGAAAGAAGCAGCGGCAGGAAGTCCCGTAGCCAAACGCAGCTCACGAGCGAGCTGATAGCTGTTCAAAGCATCCAGCAGGTTGATAAAGCCTGGATCGCCGTTGACAACGCGAAGTGGCAGATTGCCGTTCTCACTGTAGATTTTGGCTTCTTTTTGGTGCGGATTCATACCATAGCGCAAATGGATTTCGTTAGGGTTACTCATCGTATAATTCCTTTCCTGTGCAGCTGTATTTGGTGAAACAGGACTTATTAAAGTGGTGCACTGATTGGCTTTTTATTTAAATGGGTGCTGCTTGAGCGTTTAAGGAAGCTTACCTTATTTCATATATTGCTTCTTGCTTTATGAGGGTTTATGGAGTCCGCTTTATTGGCTCAGCTTGATCTGACCCGCTGCGATCTGTGCTATGACTTGAGGCAGTAGAACATGCTCGATGGAATGAACTCGCGCAGCCAAGCTTTCTTCCGTATCGTCTGTGGTTATATTCAGGCTTTGTTGAGCAATGATCGGCCCTGTATCCATACCGCCATCCACGTAGTGCACCGTAACCCCTGTCACCTTCACCCCGTAATCGAGCGCCTGCTTAATAGCGTCCAGACCTGGGAAAGCAGGAAGCAATGAAGGATGGACATTAATGAGTTTGCCATACCATGGTTCGACAAGCACTGGCGTAATAAGCCGCATATAACCAGCCATCACGACCAGATCGATTTCCAGCTCCTGCAACCGCTGCAAAATCTCCCGTTCATACTGCTCTCTGCTCTCATAATCCTTCGGCCGGAATACAAATGTCGGTATCCCCAGCTTGTTCGCCCGCTCCACTACCTGTGCTTTGGGACGGTCACAGACAAGAAGCCCGATGTGAACATCGAGCCTGCCAGCATTCACCGCATCCGCAATAGCCTGGAAATTGGACCCGCTCCCGGAAGCGAACACGGCAATGCGAAAGGACTTACTCATACAACGGCTCCGCTAAACGTAACCACCCGATCTCCCGAGGTTACATGTCCCAGCGTATATACCTGCTCGCCTTGCTCAGCGAAAATAGCCGCAGCTTCAGCAGCCTGCTGTTCAGAAACGATGATTACCATGCCAATTCCCATGTTGAAGGTACGGAACATGTCGTTGTTGCTGATTGCACCCGTTTCCTGAAGCAGTTGGAAGATTGGTAGAATCGGCCAGGAGCCGTAGTTGATTTCAACATTTACATCAGCAGGCAGCATCCGCGGAATATTTTCGATAAAACCGCCGCCTGTAATATGCGCCAATCCTTTAAGCTCTACCTTTTCCAAAGCGGCAAGTACGGATTTAACGTAAATTTTCGTTGGTTCCAGCACCACATCACCCAGCTTACCGCCCAGTGCGTCAATAGTGTCATGCAGACTGTAGCCTTTTTCCTCTAACAGCAGCTTGCGAACAAGCGAAAATCCATTGCTGTGCACGCCACTGGAAGCAAGACCAAGCACTACATCACCCGGACGGACTGTGGAGCCGTCAATGATTTTCTTTTTATCAACAATACCAACCGTAAATCCGGCAATATCATACTCGCCTTCCGCATACATACCAGGCATTTCAGCCGTTTCGCCACCGATTAGTGCACAGCCTGCCTGAACGCAGCCATCGCTAATGCCTTTGATAATCGATTCGATTTTCTCTGGAATGACTTTATCACATGCCAAATAATCGAGGAAAAACAACGGCTCTGCGCCCTGAACAATAATATCGTTAACGCACATCGCTACAGCATCGATGCCGATCGTGTCATGCTTATCCATGGCAAAAGCAATCTTGAGCTTCGTACCCACGCCATCCGTACCTGATACGAGTACCGGCTCGTCGTATTTATCCTTATTCAATCCGAAAAGCCCACCAAATCCGCCTAGCTCCGTTAGAACCTCGGGACGAAATGTGGTTTTTACGTGTTTTTTCATTCGCTCTACTGCTTCGTTGCCTGCCGCGATATCGACTCCGGCTTTTTTATATGCATCCGACACTGGTTACACTCCTTTATCTTGGTTGGTGGATGGTTTTACTGTTCGCGTTTGTGAGGGTAAGAGGATGCTTGATCGCCATGGAACGGCTCCGGGCTGTGCTGCTCGCCTGCGGCCGCTCTTGAAAATGGGTTATGGTGATTAGACTGAGTGGTGATAACCCATTTTCAAAGGCGGCTCGTAAACTCTCCGGCAAGCACACAGCCCTCCGCCTAACTGGCGATCTGGCGCACTACTTACAAGCACAAGTGCGAAAGGCTCAACGCAGTCCACACAACCTGCGTTTTAATAATGATTGGCGGGGGGTATGTATAACCCCGTAGTTTTGACTTGACGGGCCGGGACACGGTCCCGCTTAGTTGTCCACTCGGCGGCTTTGCTTGGCCTCGATAGATACCCAATAAGCCGTGCTTGCAGCACCGACTAGTTGTTACCCGAGTGGTCTGACTATGGCACCACTTAGTTGTCACTTGGTGGCTCGACTTGCGCCACCGCTAGCTCTAACCTGGCAGAGCAAGCGAATGCCTCCGCCTTCTTTCTACTACTCACAGACAAGGTTCTGTGAGTGGGGAGTGCTTGTGAATTTGGATTCATGCAGGTGTATGGAGGAAAAGGGATTGCCATGGAAAGTGCAACGGCCGCCTTTGAAAGAAAGCTGCTTCCTATAAGAAATCTATTCCAAGCAGCTTTATTTCAAGAGCGGTGGAATGGCAACCTTTTTCCGGAATAACCGTCCGTATGAATCCAAATTCACAGGTTTCAATCAATTCCCACGAAAAGACCCTTAGTCACACCCACATCCGACTTCAGACTCTTGAGTAATGCGCGTCGGGTACATGTTGTCAAAACAGGCTGTACAATTGCCTTGATTCACATCACCATTAGGACGACCAATGGAGTTCAGCAGACCTTCCTTACTAAGAAAGTAAAGCGAATCTGCATTGATCGCCACACGAATTTCCTCAATAGACTTTTGTGCCGCGATCAATTCTTTGCGGTCCGGTGTGTCGATCCCATAATAACAAGGATTCATAAATGGCGGCGAGCTGATCCTAACATGTACTTCGGTTGCACCCGCTTCACGGAGCATGTTGACGATACGCAGTGAGGTTGTGCCCCGGACAATCGAATCGTCAATCATTACGACCCGTTTACCGGCAACGATACTGCGAACGGCGCTCAGCTTCATTTTCACACCTTGCTCGCGCAGTTCTTGACTGGGCTGAATAAATGTCCGACCGCTGTAGCGATTTTTGATCAGGCCGAGCTCATAAGGAATACCTGTTTGCTCAGCAAAGCCAATTGCCGCTGAAATACTGGAATCCGGTACGCCGGTAACCACATCAGCGTCAACGAACGCTTCCTGTGCCAACTTCTTTCCCATCCTTTTACGGGCAGAATGAATATTAATTGAATCCATATCGCTGTCGGGTCGTGCAAAATAAATGTACTCCATCGCACAAATAGCACGCTGCTTGATCGGTGAGAATCGATCCTCAACCATACCATTCTTTGCATCGAGTACAAGTAATTCGCCAGGTACTACATCACGATAATAAGTTCCACCCACCGCGTCAAAAGCACAGGTTTCCGAAGCGAACAAATAGGCATTGCCCAAACGGCCGATAACAAATGGACGCAGACCATGAGGATCTAGAGCTGCAACCATTTTATCCTTGGTCAGGAACAAAAAGGCGTATGCCCCCTCCACCTGAAGCAATGCTTCTTTCACTGCAAGCTCAATATCGGTATGCTTGGAGCGTGCAATTAGATGGGCAACTACTTCCGTATCACTTGTTGTTTGAAAGATCGAGCCCATATCCTCGAGCTTCCTTTTCACCTCGGCTGCATTGGTCAAATTGCCGTTTGTAGCAATCGCCAAATCACCGCCGCGATATTTGAACACTAGAGGCTGAGCATTAGCCAGCTTGCTCTCACCGGCTGTCGAATAACGAACGTGTGAGATGGAATTGGCTCCGGCTAAAGTCGTTAAATTATCATTATTGAAAACTTCCTTCACAAGACCCATGCCGCGATGGTATTTGAAGCTCTCACCATCCGCTACACAGATTCCAGCGCTTTCCTGACCTCGGTGCTGCAGCGCATGCAGACCATAATAGGAGAGTGAAGCGGCTTCGGAGTGACCAAACACTCCGAATACGCCGCATTCCTCCCCTAGCTTATCAAGCAGCCCGTCACGGCTGCCCATATCTTCATTATAATAATTGCCTGTCCATAGCTGCTGCTCCTGCAATGTCTTTATTTCATCAGACATGGAATCGCATCCTTCCAAACCTTTTGTAGTTGTTCAACCGGTGACTGGATGACTGGTTTAGCGTTAATGTGGATATGCAACTCTGTTCCTTGAACTTGACCTAATTGCTGATATGGCACGCCTTGTGACGAAATCCATTGCGTCAATGCCTCCGCCTTTTCAGGAGAAGCGCTGAGCAGAATACGGGATTGGCTTTCACTGAACAATGCAAAATCATTACGCAAGTCAGTCGAGAAATCGACTTGAGCTCCGAGATTGCCACTGATGCAGCTTTCAGCAAGAGCTACGGCCAAACCGCCATCGGATAAGTCATGCGCAGAAGCAACCAGACCTTTTTGAATGCCGCCAAGCACGGTACTTAACAGCTTTTTCTCAACATCAAGATCGATTTGAGGTGGACGTCCTTCTGTCACTCCATGGAGTACGTATTGGAACTCACTGCCGCCTAATTCTGCTTTGGTGTCGCCTAATAGAATGATGACATCGCCTTCTTTTTTGAAGGCTTGCGTCGTAATATGATCAGTATCATGAACCAATCCAACCATTCCGATAACCGGTGTTGGGTAGATGGCACCTTTGGAATTTTCATTATACAAGCTGACGTTTCCGCCGATAACTGGTGTATCCAACTTGCGGCAGGCTTCTGAAATTCCGTCTGCTGCCTTTTCCAGCTGCCAAAAAATATCCGGCTTTTCCGGGCTTCCAAAGTTCAGGTTATCGGTAATCGCCAGCGGCTCACCGCCAGAGCATACATTGTTACGTGCTGCTTCCGCAACCGCAATCTTACCACCCACTTCAGGATCCAGATAAACAAAACGTCCATTGCAATCAGTCGACATCGAGAGCGATTTACGTGAGCCCTGAATCGTTACGACCGCTGCATCCGAGCCCGGACGAACAGCTGTACTTGTACGAACCATGTAGTCATATTGACTATAGACCCATTCTTTACTTGCAACTGTCGGGGAAGCCAACACTTGTTTCAACGCATCATTCAAATCTGTTACTTCCGCATATCGATTCGTATCCACCTCAGCATTAGCCAGGTAGTACGCAGGTACTTGAGAAGGTTTATTATATACAGGAACTTCATCAACAAGTGCTGTAACCGGCATGTCCGCAACCATCTCACCCTTGTGGAACAGCTTAAGCGACCCGTCGTTAGTTACCTTACCAACCTTTGCACAATGCAAACCCCAACGTTCAAAAATCGCTTTGGCTTGCGCCTCATCCTTAGGCTCAACAACAAACAACATACGCTCCTGCGATTCTGACAGCATCATTTCGTAAGGCGTCATGCCTTCCTCACGCTGCGGTACCTCATCCAGATACAGTTCCATCCCATTACCCGCTTTACTCGCCATCTCGGCGCTTGAACAAGTAAGTCCGGCTGCACCCATATCCTGAATGCCCAGCACGATACCGGAGTTAATCAAATCCAGGCAAGCTTCCAATACCAGCTTCTCCATGAACGGATCGCCTACCTGTACAGCAGGACGTTTCGCTTCGGATTCTGCGGTCAGTTCTTCCGATGCAAAGGTAGCACCATGGATACCATCACGACCCGTAGCCGGTCCAACATAAAACACCGGATTGCCGACGCCTTTGGCAACACCCTTTTGAATCTTATCGTGATCAATCAAACCTACACACATTGCATTAACGAGCGGGTTCCCCTCATAGCTCTCATCAAACATGACTTCGCCGCCGACCGTTGGAATTCCGATACAGTTGCCATAACCGGCAATCCCCGATACTACATGCTCAAACAAATATTTAACACGGTCATTCTTTAGATTACCAAAACGCAAGCTGTTCAAAACAGCTATTGGACGTGCACCCATAGAGAAAATATCACGAATAATACCGCCGACGCCTGTTGCCGCACCTTGAAACGGCTCGATAGCAGAAGGGTGATTATGACTTTCAATCTTGAAAACAACAGCTTGATTATCGCCAATATCAACGATTCCTGCCCCCTCACCTGGACCCATCAATACACGTGGGCCTGTTACAGGAAACTTACGAAGAACCGGCTTCGAATTTTTGTAAGAACAATGCTCGGACCACATAACGCTGAATACGCCGATCTCTACATAATTCGGTTTACGTCCGAGGAATCCACATACTTGATCATATTCCGCGTCGGTTACACCCATCTGCTTGTATATCTTCTGCTCCGCGATTTGTTCTGCGTTTGGCTCCTTAACCGTTAACTGCTGCGCCATGTTGTTCCCTCCAAGTGCTCAAGATCGATGTAAACATCCGCTTGCCGTCTGCCGAACCCAACAATTCTTTTACTGCACGTTCCGGATGCGGCATCATACCTAATACGTTACCCGCTTTGTTGCAAATGCCTGCGATATCGTCCACAGAACCATTCGGGTTATTACCCTTTTCATAACGAAAAACAATTTGATTGTTTGCTTGCAATTCCGCAAGTGTTGCATCGTCACAATAATAGTTGCCTTCACCGTGAGCGATTGGAATATTAACCAATTCACCCTGCTTGTATTCTTTTGTAAACGGATTTACGTTATTGTCCACCTGCAGCATAGCCGCATGACAGCGGAATTTAAGTGAATTGTTGCGAAGCATCGCGCCAGGCAGTAAACCCGATTCCAGCAAAATTTGAAACCCATTGCAGATCCCGATAATGTAAGTGCCCTTTTCAGCAGCTTGAACAAGTGCCGTCATCACTGGAGCAAAACGGGCTATCGCGCCTGTACGCAAGTAATCCCCGTACGAAAATCCGCCTGGTACGATAATACAATCATACTTGGACAAATCGGTTTCGGTATGCCACACATATTCAACAGGCTGCCCGATTGTTTCTTCAACCGCTTTATAGCAATCGATATCACAGTTGGAGCCTGGAAACACCAATACAGCGAAATTCATGATTATCCTCCTTTGATGTACCCTCCCAAACCCTCCCTATAGGGAGAGCCCCAAAGGGCGTTGCCCTCTGGACTCCCTTGGCATGTATGCACACTGGAGTGTTCTCGGGGCGCTTTCGTCCCTAACGGGACCCGCTTGACTTGGGTGATACGTTCGTACGCATGTTGTGGTGCTTATGATGATCGCTTTCGTCCCTTTCGGGACACGCTTAAGTTTCGGTGCTGTTAGCTAAGGCAAGAGCCTTTAAACAGTACAGCATAGCTTCGCTCGCTGTATCGCTGCAGCTACGGCAGCGATGAACCAAGCTTGAGAATCGGGCTTGAAAACAAACCTTTGCTTATACCAATTCGTAGCGGTAGTCTTCGATAACGGTGTTAGCAAGCAGCTTTTCGCACATCGATTTGACACGTTGCTCGGCTTCTACGCGATCAGCTGTGCCCAGTTCAAATTCCAAGTATTTACCTACACGTACTTTATCAACTTCGCCGAAGCCCATCGAATGAAGAGCGCCTTGTACGGCTACACCCTGAGGGTCGAGTACGCTTTGTTTGATCGTGACATATACAGTTGCTTTTAACATGGGGTGAATCCTCCTTAGAGTTTTCGTAGAAAACTTACTTCGTAAGCGTCTACTGAGTTTTCATAGAGACTGTATTGTAAGCATCTACGTGCGTTGCGCAGAGCACTCGCTTCGCAAGCGCCTGCTTGAGAACTTAATGATAGGAGCTTATGTGCTTAACTTTAAAAGTTCGGTGAAGAATGAGCGCAGCGGTCAAATTATCCTGGAGAAGCGTTAGCGTTCGCCTTTGTTTCCGTACTTTTACCGCTAAATATCTTATAAAATCAAAAAATACGGAAACAACAGAGATCGTAAGGATATTTGACCGCGCAGCGGGACATCTTTACCGAACTTTTATGAATTTTTGTTTAACGCTTTACTTAACTAACAGCTCATATATGCTTCTGTAGCGGCGGGAGGTTTCCTCAACGACATCAGCTGGAAGCGGGTGAGGCTCGCTGTTTTTATCCCAATTCGTGCTGGACAGATAGGATCTAACTGGTTCTTTGTCCATACCGTCGATTTCAATATCGAAGGCGTACTTTTCCTTGGCCCAGAAGCGTGAGGAATCTGGTGTAAAGATTTCATCGATCAAGATGATTTCTCCGTCGATCAGTCCAAATTCGAACTTGGTATCAGCTAATATGATGCCGTGCTCTTCGCAGAAACGGTGTGCAAATTCATAAAGCATAATGCTCTTGGCTTGAAGCTGCTCAGTCAATTCGGCTCCAACTAGTTCTTTCATCCGTTCAATCGAAATATCCTCGTCATGACCAACATCGTTTTTGGCTGCTGGTGTAAAAATTGGCTTCTCGAAGCGTTCGTTTTTACGCAAACCACTTGGCAGCTTTTGTCCATTGATCTCGCCAGTTTGTACATATTGACGCCAGCCACCGCCTGTAATATAGCCGCGGACGACACATTCGATATCAATACGCTCCGCTTTTTTGGTAACCATAAAACGATCCTTCATAATCTCGCGGTCTTTAACAATATCGCCTAATTGATCAACATCGCCATGAACCACATGATTCGGCTGAATATGCGCGGTTTGCTCGAACCAGAATTTGCTTAAGGAATTGAGCACGTTGCCTTTGTCCGGTACCGCAGGTGACAGCACCCAATCGAATGCCGAAATCCGATCCGTTACCGCGATCAAATAGTGCTCACCTAAATCGTAAAGCTCACGAACCTTACCTTTGTAGATCAGCGGTGCGCTCAGATAAGACTCGGCGCTCGAAATTGCCTTTGCTGAGACCATCGTTTGTGGTCCTCCCTTAATTTATTATTCAGTCAAGCCAAGACGTTTGAATATCGTATCGACATGCTTCAAGTGCCAGGTTGGGTTAAAGCAATCTTCAATTTCTTCCGCACTCAACTGCTCACGGATCACAGGCTCGTTTTCAATAATATCGCGGAACGAACGCTGCTCTTCCCAAGCCTGCATAGCACGTGGCTGTACAGTATCATAAGCTTGCTCACGGCTGTAGCCTTTATCGATCAGCTTCGTCATAACGCGTCCTGAGAACGGTACACCATAAGTGCTTTGCATGTTGCGCTTCATATTTTCCGGGAACACGGTCAGGTTCTTCACAATCGTTCCAAAACGGTTCAGCATATAATTCAACAAAATCGTTGCATCCGGCAAAATAATCCGTTCTACGGACGAGTGTGAAATATCGCGTTCATGCCATAATGTCACATTCTCATAAGCCGAAATCATATGACCACGAATTACACGGGACAAGCCCGAGATGCTCTCGCAGCCGATAGGATTACGCTTATGTGGCATAGCGGACGAACCTTTTTGCCCCTTTGCAAAAGCTTCCTCAACCTCGCGCACTTCACTTTTTTGCAGTGCACGAATTTCAGTCGCGAATTTGTCCATGGATGTTGCAATCAGTGCAAGTGTAGCCATATATTCGGCATGACGGTCACGCTGCAAGGTTTGCGTCGAGATTGGAGCCGCTTTTGTGCCCAGCTTCTCACATACGAAGGTTTCGACAAAAGGATCGATATTTGCATAAGTGCCTACTGCGCCGGAAATTTTACCGTACTGTACGCCGTCTGCTGCATAGCGAAAACGCTCCAGATTCCGTTTCATTTCTTCCAGCCACAGTGCCATTTTCAAACCGAAGGTTGTCGGCTCGGCATGTACGCCATGTGTCCGTCCCATCATCGGTGTATCTTTATATTGAATCGCTTTATTGCGTAAAATTTCAATGAAATTTAGTAAATCCTTCTCCAAAATCTCGTTAGCCTGTCTAAGCAAATAACCGAGAGCCGTGTCAACAACGTCTGTCGAGGTCAAGCCATAGTGTACCCATTTACGTTCAGGGCCTACCTTTTCGGAAACGGCACGCGTGAATGCGATCACGTCATGGCGTGTCTCCAGCTCGATCTCATAAATACGTTCAATGTCAAAAGCAGCATTTTTGCGCAGCTCTACCACATCTTCTTTGGGAATGACCCCAAGCTCTGCCCATGCTTCGCAAGATAGCAGCTCGACCTCAAGCCAAGCGTTAAATTTATTTTCTTCCGTCCAAATCCGGGCCATTTCCGGCCTGCTGTAACGTTCAATCATTAATTAATCCCCCGTTCTTCGTGCTGGCTATTCATTCGTATTCCATATGCCTGAGGCTTCAATCCATTGCAAGGCTTCGTCAACTGTAGGTGCGAGCACGTTCAAATGACCCATCTTCCGGTTTTCCTTGGCATCTTGTTTTCCATACATATGTAGCTTTGCAGTAATGCCACTGCCAACCTGCTCCGATTCTGGCTGCATGATCCAGTCCATAGCGGACTCAACATGCTGACCCAAAATGTTACCCATAACAACTGGTGTGAGCAATTCCGTCGAGCCAAGCGGCAGATTGCAAATCGCTCTCATATGCTGCTCGAACTGTGAGGTTTTGCATGCTTCCATCGTATAGTGACCAGAATTATGAGGCCGCGGCGCTAATTCATTTACATATAATTCGCCTTCGTGCGTAACAAACATTTCGACTGCGATCAGTCCAACTACATCTAATGATTCCGCAATTTGAATAGCCAACTGCTCGGCTTCCTGCTGCACAGCCACATCGATACGAGCTGGTACGATTGACAGATGCAAAATATTGTTTACATGTATATTTTCCGCTGCGGGAAACGCCTTGACTTCTCCTCTTGGGCTTCGCGCCGCAATCACGGATATTTCTTTATCAAAGTCGATAAATTGTTCAAGTACCAGCTCGGTTCCAGCCCGGCTAATCTCCTCATAAGCTTCATCAGCTTCATCTATCGAACGTATAACCCACTGGCCCTTGCCATCATAGCCGCCTGTCGCCGTCTTCAGCACACAAGGAGTACCTAACCGCTGCAGCTCCTCACGAAGCTGTACGGCACTTGCAATCTGCGCGTAGGGCGCAACCTTGACGCCTGCGGCTTCAATCGCTTGTTTTTCGCGCAAGCGGTGCTGAGTGATATAGAGTAGACGACTCCCCTGAGGTACGTAGGACTCCTCCATTAACAGCTCGGTCACTTCGGCATCGACATTTTCGAATTCATAGGTGATTACATCGGACTGCTCGGACAGCATCCTTGCTGCCTCAATATCATGGTACGCCGCGACAATTTGCCTGTCAGCCACTTGACCGCAAGGTGAATCCACCGTCGGGTCAAGCGTTATAAACCGATAGCCCATCGCACGTCCAGCCAATGCCATCATACGTCCAAGCTGACCGCCGCCTAACACACCGATGGTGCTGCCGGGACGAATTATTTTTTTGGTGTCTCTTCGATCATATTCACTCATTCCAGCACGCTGCTTTCTGTGATCTTTTCACGAGTCCGTTCACGGCGCTCACGTACCTTTTGCTGCAGCTCAGGATCGAACGCTCCCAATATTTGTGCAGCCAGCAAGCCTGCATTCGTGGCTCCTGCATGACCTATGGCTACGGTTGCTACAGGAACACCACCTGGCATTTGGACAATAGACAATAGGGAGTCCAGTCCGTTCAGTGTAGACGTTTTAACGGGAACACCAATAACCGGCAGCTCCGTCTTTGCGGCAACCATACCGGGTAAATGAGCGGCTCCTCCCGCTCCTGCTATAATAACCTTCAAGCCTCGTTCTACTGCAGATGCTGCATAGTCAAACATTAAATCTGGTGTACGGTGGGCAGATACAACCTTTTTCTCATAAGAGACTCCCAATTCCTCCAGCATGTCACAGGCGTGCTTCATGGTTTCCCAATCCGACTGACTTCCCATAATGACTCCAACAAGAACAGACATTTCGACCTCCATAATTGGTTACTTTTGAAATACGTGCAAGCTTGAATATATACAATATAAAAAGTCCGGCAGACCAAGATCATTATCATTGACCCACAGGACGGTAAAATAATCCCAAGCACAAGCTGAGGCCTAACACCAAAGTGCGACCTTTCATATACGTTATTTCGACAAGTTTAGATCAAAAAAAGAAAGCTTTTATGTGTTTAGTTTACAGGGATAGCGAGCGGCTGTCAACCGAAGAAGACGAACATTATCTTAAATAATCAGTAGGAAAGTTCGCATTTCCAAAGCAGTTTGTTACATTCTCTCGGTCTTACTCACTTTTTGCTTCATTTTAGCCAGCTGTGTGTAGGTTTCGTGAACTTCCTCTGTGTTCAACCCTCCCTGTGCCAGCTCATCCTTCGACATCATCTGCCAACGCTCCAGCATTCGAAGCCCTGTATCCATCCACTCCATATTGTTCACATCTGCATCCAGTATGAAAAATAGCGTATCCTCCGCTTTATCCAGCCTCCCCGCACTGTCATAATAATTGACCAAAGGCTTCAAAACCCGCAGCGGCATCAAACCGGGCTTGACGACCGCAAGCAGACTATCGATTCTTTCCTCCATCTCCTGCTCTATTTCTACGGTTTCATGCATCCATCTCATTTCGAGCAGTAGCTCAAGTGATTTCAAATAACATGCAACGCCTTCTGGTTCCTCCGCGGCATCTACCAGTAAATCGCCTTCTGCTTTTAACATATCACTGAGCAGCAAGCCTTTACCGGCATCGAACTCGCCCTGAGTTGAAAGCAAGGCCAACAAATCCTTCACGGATAAAGCAAGCACCATCTTGGAGTTAAGCCCCAGCAGCTGCTTCATTGCCTGAGTCAGCAGCTCCATAGCTTCCGCAAATCGTTGGTTCCGTCGTTGGAACAGTACCTGACCTAATGTCACTGTAAACTGTTCAATCATTCGCATCATATAATCTCGTTGGTACATTATGATTCCTCCCAGCCATGAGTCCTATAAGCTCATTGTACCTTATTGCGGAGACGATTGAAAAATTAGCGGTGCTGATGCGAAATAAAAAAGAACCATCGCCTGGGAATATGCCCAGCTATGGTTCCATGGTTTTTTAGTGACCGTTTAAAGCTTCTACCTGAGTTAATAATGCTCTTACATCCGTCTGATCAAATTGACCATCACCGTTCTGATCTGCTTTATTTAAAATGCTCGTTAATACGTTGGAAATCGTCTTGCGTGCTTTCCCAACAATGCTGACCGGATCACTCGTAATCATTCCGTTCTTAACAGCTATTGCTTTAAGTGTCTGTGTCGACAATACCTTGGGTTTATTGCTGGCGTTATACAGACTGCTTATTGTGGTCGGATCAGAACCATCCAATGTGTAGTAGATCGCTGCTCCCGCTGTAGCTGTGGATAGAGTAACCTGCTTCGTAGTGTCGTTCGTGAATAAAGATTCCCATACAGGAGCTGCCACTTTATTCGCTTCAAACACGCCGTAAGTTGAAAAATGTGTTACTTTTGCCGATGCAGTTCCTGTGCTATCGATCTCTGTTTTTTGATATTCCCAACTTAGAGTCGACGGATTATAGTAAAAGACGCCTATTTTGCTGCGATTCGCATTTGCATTCGTAGGAATGGATACTTTCACCGGATTTGAAGGTTCAATCGTGATGCCTGTCAGTGTAAACTCCAAAGTCTTTCCAGCGGACACCAAGCCTGTTCCGTTCGTATTTAGCGGGGTTACTTCCGAAGCCGTTACTCTGGCATTAGGCCCAAAGCTGGCTCCCGTAAAATCAATCTTAGTTCCACCTATCAAAGTGACTATCGGCTGTGATGCGTTAACGGCTATTTCCTGTGTTGGTGGTATCTCTGCTCTCAGCACAGTAAACGAGAACTGCCGAGGTACAGAGGTGTAAGTCGTATTCGTTACCGTTGCAGTTGCAGTCAAGATGACATTTTCAAATGGACTTGCTGAGGTGTACGAAGGTCGTGTCACCACACCAATAGGCGTAATAAAAGCATTAGCTGAAGATGTCCATATAATGGGGTAGCCATTCTCCACGCTTGTTGTCGCTGGCAGTTTTAAGTCGCCGGTAATTTGACTGGAAGAGACGTTGCCATTCAGGAATGACGAAGGATCCAGCAAATTAATAGCCACGGTCAATTGCTGTTCAATAATTGTTTGGCTGCCAGGCTGTGTTTGGAAAATAATTGTTAATTGATATGTTTTTGAAGATGTCCCGTTTTCTGCAGTGACCACGATAGTGAACGTATTACTGCCCAGACTTAATCCTACTTCCTTATCCGCTGCCGAGGCCACCTTAACGCCATTGATCTTCATGGAAGCCCCAGGACTATACACCGCATTGATAATCGTGCTGTACGTGTTGTTCGTAACGCTCTGCGTGTAATCAGTGACACCTGGAATTAACGATATAGCTGCCCCTCCCACTGTTAAAGAGGACAAATCCGCGTTGGTTGAGAGAACATGCTCAGCTTCCAGCACCAGCACCAGAATCGTTTTCTGACGCGATACGTCACCTTTGGTAATTGTCGCAGTCAATGTTACTACTTTGTTCCCGCTGCCATAGCTTGGCCTTGTAACTATTCCAGTTCCGCTTGTTATATTTATTGTGGAATTGTCCGAGGAGGTCCACGTTACCGTTGTGTCGTTACTTGCAGTTGATGGAAGCGCCATGCTGCCTTTAAGGATGTGGTCAGTTAAATCAAACAAGCTAATTGCTGTATCCACAGCTTGCTGGTTTGTTTGATCCGTGGTATAGGTGATCTCTGCATCATAGTAAGTCAACTCATAGAACTCATAAGGCATATCATAATCATCATAGTAATAGTCATAGTCTCCGATTTCAAAATATACAATTCGACCTCCTTCGAACTCATTACCTTCATATAGGTTAGCTCCATAAAAAATGGGATTACGTACGCCTGCATCACCAGTAAACTTCAAGACCACATTATCTCCCCGTTTAATTTCGTGCAATGGAGTTATAAATGCAAAATTACATATTTCAGTACATAGCTTAGATATTTCTTTTGCTTTTCGTTGTTCGGAATCTGATTCAGCATATAGAAGCACATTGGAAGCATTAGCATTCCCCATGCTTTGCAGCAATTCGTAGTCATATGATACAGCCAGTTGAAGTGGCCTTTCTTCATTAATGTCATTTTGCGCTTTGAATCTGAATGTATACTCAACATTCTCCGCACCCAAAGTACTGTCACTTACTGTCATCGACAATGAGCCTGGTTCTATCAGTACAGGTTTTTTATCATAGTTGGTTGAAATAGCGATAGCCGTTGGTTGGATTGTTAAAGGATTCAAGACTGCTCCTGCCGTAATAAAAACGGTCATATCCTTAGACGGTTTTTCGACCCCTGCCAGTTGAATTTCCAACTTCGAACCCGTGCAAGGAGTAGCGGACGCTGGAATGCCATTAACAAAAATAGCAAATCTACTCATGCCCTCACCCTCGCCTTCTCCCTCACCCTCATCATAATAAGGAATTTCATTATAGGGGCTGACATTACACACTGAGCCGCTTGGAAATTCTATAAATATCTTATCACCGTGATTCATAATCTGACTGCTAGTAAAATGGAATAACCAACTATCAGAGTCTTCCATTGAATAACCCGGTGATGTCTTAGCAAAGGGATACATAACGGAAGAAGGTGAAGGTTCTTCAGCAAACCCTTTGCTTGAATGCCACAACAACCCCGATAATACAATCGCCAAGCATATAATAGCTGCAAGTCCCCTTATGAAGCCAGCTCTCTTACTCATTCGTTTGAAATACATAATCGAATATGTATGCATAATCCAACAACCCTTCTTCCTATATCTACGATATAAACTGTAAATTCCACGAATAACATACTTCATTTATTTTATCGTATTATCTTAAATAAATCTGTAGCTTTTCGTGTTAATTTTCATACATTTCCCAGATAATTGACCTAACCTTTACTTCTTCCTTCACTATCATTTTAACTTAGCAAAAGTAGTGTCGGACTTATGTATTAAATTAAAAATATCCATTCAATAATAGACGCAAAAAACTCCCTCTTCGCTAAAGAGCGAAAGGGAGTTTCTCCTTCAAATGCTTATTGCTGCAAGGTTTTCACAAGACGTTTGGCCTCGCCATTTGGCGTATCAATAGTTTCATATAATTTAATTGTCAGCGGATATTCCTGCTGCTCTGTTTTGATGTTATTGATCTGAACCGTCTGTTCGCCACTGATCAGCATACCCGTTCCAGTGAATGGAACCGATTGTGATCCAAGCGTACGGCCCAAGCCATCAACCAGTTCAATCGTGAATTTAGGGAAGTTGGCATCGACAACTACATCCTCAACACGGTCAACATTCAAGTCCATTTTGAGCTTATATGAATAAGTGATCGGCAAGCCTGGATTCGTATAAGCAGACAAGGTCCAATCGTTCAGTTTTACATTAAATGGATAGAACGCCATCTCCGAGCTATCCACATTATCGACTTGGACAGCCGTTTGGAATCCGGCAATCGTCGTACTGTAAGGCGCAGAGGTCAGGTTGTCCAGTAGCTTGATTCCCAACTGTTCACCCTTTTCTGAGGCTGGTACCATAAAGGAATAGCTCACTACATAACTTAGGTTCGGCATTAGATTAGCTGCAGTCGCAGTTTGGCGAGTACCCGCATAGCTGGAACCATCGCTGCCTAACAACTCCGTTTGAAATGCGGGAAGCGTCACGGTCTGATCGCTTTTATTTTGTAATCTGAATTTGGCAACTACGCTTTTAAAGCCCGATCCTGTGTTCTCGTGCATGTGAAGCTCCATTAAAGAAACTTGAGTACCTGAATTCATTAAACGGTTCAATGGATCAAATGCAATCGGAGTGCCTATCGTGTATGCAGGCAGCGTATTTGGTAAAGTAACAGCAGCTTCGCTCACATTGATTTTCAAGCGTCCGACATCAAATCCAGGAGTAGTGGATTGGGTTCCTGCTGCGGCACCAGCGGCGCCACCTGCGGATCCTGCAGCTCCAGCTGAGGCTGAGAAGGTTTCTGTAGTCATCAGCAGCAAGCTATCCAGCTTAATGTCTTTATCTGTCGGTATCAAATATTGGATATATTTACGATCTCCTGCTGCCAGCACAATCGGATTCGTATCAGCACGTTTACCTGTAAAAATTTGATCACCAGCTTTGCCATCCAAGCGGAAGCCAGGGACTGTTTCACTAGCCTTGCCCGGATTTTCGGCCAATATCGTTACGACTTGTGTATGCACGCCCTTGTCATCTGTTTGCTCAGATAAGCTGGAAGGTGTAAATTTAATCGGAGATGGTGATTCAGGCACCATAAACGTGTCTCCCCATGCTTTTACGAAAGATGGATCGGTAATATCAGGCTTAGCTGTATTCCACACGGACGTTATGGGAAGGGTCAATCGAACCGTTTCCTGTTTAGGATACACGTATTCATCTACTTCCACAAAAGACATCCCCGTTAACGTAATATCATCCTGACGGTCTACAGTGACCATACCGGTTAGCTCCACATTTTCCATCGCCAGCATCGATTTCGGATTGCTTGCGCTAGGTGTAATCTTATATTCGCTGCCGTCGGAAGCCTTAACTCTGATTTCATAGTCTGGAACCCGCTTCATCTGCGTCGTATTATTATGCAGACGAACTACCGCACCGATACGCGTACCATCAGCTGATTTACTGACGGACAAGCTTTTCAAGCTGGCTTGAATCGAGTCTGTTAATGCATAAGCTGGTGCGCTTGGCGTGAGTACTTGTGTTTGAACCTGTGCTTCTGGCTCCTGTACGGATATGGAGTCTGCCAGTGCCATTGAAGGGACAGCCGATATAACTAAAGACATGGACAGCAATGTGCCGCCGAGCGTAGTTTTCCAATTAGGTGCTGAAGTTCGGTTTTTTCTCATGTTTGTATAGCCTCCTCTAATTTCAAGGATAGAAATCGATGCTGCTGACTTCCATCCTTCCTGCTAGTTCAATCCGTATGCTGATCTACATGAATAATAGCTGTTCATTCTGGTTCCGTTGTTTCTGCCTTTTCATATCTGCCTATCTATCTCTATATCTATTCGTTTCTATGTCTATTTATCTGTCTCTATCTACCTTTTTTGTCTCTATCTCCTGCTGCGTTTTACTTGGCTACTTCAACCTTTTGCCCGTTTTTCAATTGATGCTGACCGGATACGACCACAGATTCTCCTGCCTTTACTCCGTCCAGCACTTCCTGAAATGCATCCTTAACACGTCCAATCTTAACCGCACGTTTCTCTACCTGATCTCCGTTCAGAATGAAGACAAAGGCTTCGTTGCCCTCTCTGACGATGCTTAAGCTTGGTACAGCAAGCCCCATTTCTTCCTGCGGGCTAGTCAATTGCAGCTGAACACGGCTGCCAGGCTTAATCGAACCATCCGGGTTGGACATATCCAGCTCGATCGAATATGCTTTGTTGCTGTTCATCTGATTGGCAAGATACGTCACCTTGGCTGTTTTTTTGTTTGACGGGTTATCTGCACTATAAAAGGTTAGCTCCTGCTTGTTATTAACCAGCTTGACGGCTGACTCTGTCAAATCGGCTTTAATTTTAAGCGGATCCAGCTGCTGTATCTGACCGATCTTGCCTGATCGGGACATATTCATGCCCACCTCGGCAGTCAGATCTGTTAACACGCCAGTAATCGGTGCCTTGATCTCATAATTTGCGACGGTATTGGCTGCGTCCTCCACACTTAGCCGCGCTGTCGCCACCTGTGATTCCTGTGAAGCAATCGGGTTGGTTTTATCCAAGGCGTCCAGCTTGTTCTGAACCGATTGTACGTCCAGTCGTGCGTTGGTTACGAGTGTTTCCGCTTGATCCACCTGACGCTTAGTCACCGTACCGGCTTCATAATCATTGCGTGCTTTGTTATAGTCCTTTTCAACATTACTCAATTGCTCATTGGCCTTAACCAGCGAGCTTTGTAGATCAACCCGGCTGTTATTCTGATCTTCAATCGATTTACGTAGTGTTTCCTCCGCGCCTTTAAGCGATTGCTCCCCCTTTTGCATTTGCAGCCGGGCATCACGGGCATCCAGCCGGACAATCACATCACCCTGATTGACAAGCTCACCCTTCTTCTTCAAAACCTCCAGAACCTGTCCGTCGGCTTTCGGAATCACATCAATCTGCACTGCGGCGCTGACATCCGCGATCTGCTCCTTGGGATCACCCATACTTTGCTGCACGATTGCAGCCACCTTGACTGGCTTATTCTGCGGCTGAACGGCTGCTGCTGCCTGTGGCTGCGCAGAAGTCGAGCATCCTGTCGCCAATGCGGTGACCACAAGAAGAATGCCGACGGCCCGCGAGCCGCTGCCGAAGCTAACTTTTGCCATCCGATTATTCATACTCTTCTCTCCCTTACATCTCTATAGTGGTGCTTGCCTTTGGTTTGTTCTTACGCTGCATCCGTTGACCAATACGCTTTTTGGTAGATTCTATTAGCTCATATACAACAGGAACAACTACCAGTGTGAGGATTGTCGAAGTCGTCAGACCCCCAATAACAACGACGGCCAAGCCTTTCGAAATCAACGTGCCTTTTGTAAATCCAAGCGCTAAAGGCATCATCGCCATAATCGTAGCACCTGCTGTCATAATAATAGGTCTGAAACGAACCATCCCCGCCTCTACCAGTGCATGGCGTACGGTGTATCCTTCCTCACGCAGCTGCTGGGCACGGTCTATGAGCACAATCGCATTCGTAACTACAATACCTATCAGCATCATAAAACCAATCATGGAAGTTACGTCGAGCGATTGCCGTGTTATCAGCAGTCCCAATAATCCACCAATGGCGGCTAATGGTAGTGAGAAGAGAATCGCGAATGGTGCACCTGCATTACCAAAGGCTAAAACCATGACGAGATATACGACGGCAATCGCAGCCGCCATAGCTACAAACAGCTGTGAAAAGCTTTTATTGATATCGGCGCTAACCCCTTTGACTTCGCGGGATACGCCATCTGGCAGTGCCACCTTGCTTAACTCAGCAGATACTTTAGCGCTGACTGCCGACTTATTGACGGATTCAATCTTCGCAGTTACCTTCAGCACCTGCTCCTTACTTTCACGTTGAAGGGACAGTGGAGCTACAACCTCCGTCAGCTTCGCAACCTCATTCAAATAAATCGTGGCGTTTGAAGCTGTTTTGAGCGGGATTTTTCCCAGCTTCTCGATTGAATCTTTATCCGATTTGGACAGCTGTACGGTTGTTGTATAAGTCACATTGTCAAATTGGATGTCTCCGAGCTGATCCTTCATAATCCAGCTTCTTGCGGTGTCGCGAACCTGCGAGGTGCTGAGTCCAAAAGATCTAGCTTTACTTTGATCAACTGTGATTTGCACCTGAGTTTTGGAATCACTGAGTGAATCCTCAACCTCGCTCAACTCCGGATATTCCTCTAATTTTTGTTTAATCGTGACAGCTGCTTCTTGTAACAGGAGTTGGTTATCCCCTTTTAATGAATACGAGAAATCTGTCGATGATACCCCACCGCCACCGCCAGCTAGCGACTTCGGTGTTACTTCCGATCCTTTCGGCAGTTCATAGAGCATGCGTTCCTTGAAATCCTTTTTCACCTGATCGGGATCGGCCTGAGCATTAACCTCGGTATAAATCTCAGCCATATTCGCTACCTGATCCTTACCACCGCCGTAGCCCACTAGCGCTTCAACAAAGGTAAACAGCGGCTGCCCCTTGCTGTCCTTGGCTTCCTGCATCATGCCTTCCAATTCCTTGGAAATCTGATCGGTTCCATTGATGGAAGTTTCATTAGGCAGCTTAATCTGGAAATACATCTGACGTTCGGATCCGCTGCTTGGGATAAAGCTGACAGCCAAATTCGGAACAATCGCAGCTATCGATACCACAAACAACAGTCCGGAAATAATTAATGTTTTGAAGCGATGGGACAAACATGCTTTTAAAATCTTTTCGTACAGCATCATAAATCTGCCTTGCTTGTTTTCGTCGTGGTGGCTAATCTTGTCATTATTGAGTACCAGCAGCTTAGCCATCATCGGGATTACCGTCAAGGCTACCAGTAGAGAAGCCAGCATTGCCGTAGCAACCGTGATTGCAAACGGGCGGAACAGCTCGCCAACGATACCGCTGACCATCCCGATTGGGGCAAACACCCCAACTGTAGCCAGTGTTGACGAGGTAATGGCCATCGCTACCTGCTTAGTCGCAAGCTTAATGACAGATTCATTGCGCTCCTGCGCTTTCTGCAGCGATGCATAGATATTCTCGATAACGACAATGCTATCATCGACGACTCGACCTACTGCTATAAAGATACCGCCAAGCGTCATCGTGTTTAAGGTGATTCCAAATTGCGATATGACGAGCAGCGTGATCATAATCGATAACGGTATCGAGACGAGTACAATCAAGGTCATTCTTACATTTCGCAAAAAGATCAATATCATTAAGGACGCCAGTAAAGCTCCTGTTATCCCTTCCTTCAACATACCGCTAATCGATTCCTTAACGGAGTCTGCACTGTTATACACGGACTTGAACGTAATATCCGGAATGGTTTGTTCCCATTTCTTGATCAGCTTATCTGTATCATCCGAGAAATTCACGGCATTCGCATTGCTTGTTTTATACAAATGAATACCAAGTGCAGGCTTATTATCCAAGCGGGCAATAAACTCGGAATCTGTCACAGCCTGAACCTTCGCTACCTGCTTCAGCATCAGCGTACTGCCATTACCTGCAGCGATCTCCATATTTTCCAGATTATAAAGACTGTCAATGTTTCCTGTTACACGGGCGACTTTCGTATTTCCGTTAAAATCAACGGTACCAATAGCTCCGTTAGCCAATGTATTTTTCAAGATCGTACTTACTTGTACAGGTGTCAATCCGAAGCTTGTCAGTGCATCAGCGTCCAGCTCAATATCCAGCGAGGTTTTTCTGGCACCAATCGAATCGATATGATCCATACCAGGTATGGACTCCAAGCCAGGCTTGATCTGATCCTCATAGATCTTGTCTAACTCGGTTTGGCTCATCCCGTTGTCTGCATAAATCGACATGTAGTACGCGGGAATCGAAGCAAAGCCGAATGTCGAAGCTTTAGGCCTCTGGGCAGATGCAGGCAAGCTCACTTCCTGAACTAGGCTTTCTATCTCCTGCTTTTTCTTATCAATGTCCACACCTTGCTCGAACTGAACGATAACCGTTGAAATGTTATCGCTGGAAGTCGAAGTCAGGTTATCCAAGCCTTCTATATTTGAGATCTTATCCTCAATAGGCTTCGTGATTTCCTTCATCACGTCTGTAGGAGATGCTTGATAAGTCGTGGAAACCAACACTACCGGAAAAGAAATGTTCGGCATATTTTCTACCTTGATCGTAGAAGCCGAATAAATACCTCCGCTTAACAAAATAGCGACAATAATCAGAATGGCCGCCACATTTTTCATTGAGAAGTTTGTAAGCTTGTTCATGGTTTCCCCCTCCTGATAGCTTCATAGGAAGCTTGCATCGTAAGCATATTCTAAGTTTTGCTAAGCAAAACGGACTTCTTAAACATCTAGAGCCAAGCATACATAACCAATATGAACTCAATATGAACAAAGTCATCTTTTATCGCAGCAAATATCAAAAAAACCATGGAGAGCTGCTCCATGGCATTAATCTTTGACAATCCTAAACATCTATACGCTAAATATTTGATACATTTAACATTTATCACCATTATTGAATAAACTTAATTGCCACTTTCATTTTTCATTTAATGTCGGATAGTCGTAACGGGTATACTGGGCAACGTCACCGAAAACGTGGAGCCTTTACCAGTCGCACTCTGTATGCTAATTCTCCCTAAGTGCAGCAGTACAATTTTATTAACAATGGCCAGACCGAGTCCACTGCCGCTATGCTCGCCTGTCCGCGACTTGTCGGCCTTATAAAAGCGCTCAAAAATTCTTCCCTGATCCTCCTCGGAAATCCCTATTCCTTGATCAGAGATGCTGACTGTAATCTCATTCGTAGTTTGTTTTACCTGAATATGAATCCATCCGCTCTGTGGTGAAAATTTAATACTGTTCGTAATCAAATTCATCCAAACCTGATTTAATAAATCCTCATCAGCGCATATTTTGATACTGGGCATATTCAACTCAAATTCGATTTGTTTTGCTGACCATTGAGGCTCACAAGCGACGATCACATGACGGATTTGTTCATCCAGGTCGTAGGTATGCGGCTGGTATGGATGATGCATCGATTCCAAAGAAGCAAGTTTTAACAAATTTTCGCTCATACGCGACAAGCGCTCACTCTCCGATTGGATAATCTCCAGATAATACAGCCGCTCTTCTTCAGACATCCGATTGCTGCGTAGCGCCTTGGAAAAGCCCGAAATGGACGTCAGCGGCGTCTGAATCTCATGGGATACATTAGATACAAAATCCTGCCGCATCTGTTCGAGCTGCTTGAGCTCCAGTGCCATTTCACTAAAGCTTTGTGCTAGCATCCCCAGCTCGTCCTTACGGCGTTTCAGCTTCCAATCCATATTGAAATCACCCTTGGACATCCGCTTGGTCGCTTCTGTCATTACTCTTAAGGGCTTGACTACATAACGCGCGGCTACGAAAATAAACAAACTTCCCATTAGCAGTGTAATGAATAAAGTGGTAATTACCGCCTTCTGCAGCGCACTCTCCTTGTTGTGCCTAGAATATTGGAAAAATATCGCATAGTGAACCGTATCGATTTGGAACGGAAATCCCACTACGATCTGGTCCGGGAAACCGCTCAAACTCCGATAAACCTCTCCGCTTTGGACCTGAACGACCACCGGATCAGCAATATCCACCTTCTCCCTTGGCTCGGTTTCCCCATATACATTCTTACTTTTGTTTTCCTCATATAAAGTGATATAGTACTCGGATAATCGGCTGACAGTAGTCAAATATTCGTGTATTTTCTCTTCCTTTAGAAGGGTTAACGTGTGCACGATGTCCTTGCCATTATCCATCATCTTATCCTGAATTTCTTCCCTGACCAGATTCGTATAAAAAAAGGTCGTCAAAAAAAATGCTGACGCCATTCCGAATAGAACTGCACCCAAAAATGTAAGTACCACACGGACATACAAGGTTTTGATCATGATCTCACCTCAAGCTTATAGCCAAGCCCACGAATGGTCACGATACTGAAGGTATCACCAGCCTCTGGAAAACGCTCCCTGAGCCTCTTAATATGGACATCCACCGTCCGGTCATCCCCTTCGTAATCCATTCCCCAAATTTGCTCGATGAGCTGATTACGCGTAAAAATTTGATTAGGATGGCTGAACAGCTTGAACAGCAGCTCGAATTCTTTGAGCGGCAGTGTTGTTCTCACACCATTTATAATAATTTCGAAGCTTTGCCGATTTAACTCGATATCACCAAACTGCACCATTTGCGAAGCCACAATCCGATACCTTTTCATCAAAGCCTTCACCCGTACAACCAGCTCCTCCGGATCGAACGGCTTGACCAAATAATCATCCGTTCCCAGCTGAAACCCTTTTACCTTGTTTCCTGTCTCACCCTTGGCTGTTATCATCAGCAGCGGCAGGTTCGGATATGCTGAGCGAAGCTCGCTGCACAAATCCCATCCATCCATCTCAGGCATCATGATATCCAGAATGACCAGATCAATTCGGGTTTTCTCCATCTGCTGCAAGGCTTCAACACCATGTCCAGCTTCCGTAATATCAAAGCCTTCCTGCCGTAAATATACTTTAATTAGCTCGCGAATATGAATATCGTCATCGACGATCAATATGTTGGCCACGAAGCATCCATTCCTTTCTAGCGTTTGATTCCCTAATTTTCAAAATGATTATGCACAATTTTCTTTGAACTGAGAACACTAATATAGCATACCATCGATTAACCATTCCAACATTCCACTTGAAAATACAACTCCAATTCGGTATAGTAATTATGTAAATTATTTTCTTAAATATATAAATATTAAGTAAATTATTTTCAAAAAGGAATGAGTCACGATGCCGGGAATTTTAAGCGCTATTCAAGAACAAATGGGTTCCATGAGCCGCAAAGAAAAAGAACTCGCCGCTTATATTATTGATCATTCAGCCAATATGACTCAGATCGGGATTACTCAATTGGCCAAAGACTCCGGCAGCAGTACAGCCACCATATCGCGTTTTTGCAAAATTTTTCATTTTGCCGGTTTTACCGAATTTAAAATCAAGCTGGCCGCTGAGCTAGCCCAGCCACCTGCAGCCCAATCCTACCAGGACATCATTGCGGATAACTCACTCAGCAATATCGTAGCGGCTATGGAAGCTAATCATGTGCGCTCCATCACGGATACCACTCGCCTGCTCGATATGAAGCTGCTTCAGAAAGCAATTGATGCTATTGCTGCTGCCAGACAAATCGATCTCTACGGCGTAGCCACTTCAGGGCTGGTTGCCCAAGATTTTTATCAAAAGCTGATACGGATAGGCAAGCGCAGTGTCGCCTTTTCCGATCCACATATGCAGGTGACTTCAGCATCCAGCTTGACTAAGGGCGACGTCGCCATTGGCATCTCCTATTCAGGAGAAACTACAGAAACCATCGCCGCGTTAAAATGTGCTTCTGAGCACGGAGCTACCACGATTTCACTTACCAAATTCGGTACCCATACTCTTACCTCGATTGCAGATATTTGCCTCTTCACCTCAACCCTAGAGGAAGGCATGCGCCGCGGTGATATGGCGTCCCGGATTGCCCAGCTGCATGTCATTGATATTGTATTTGTAGGCTTGTTGAGCCAACAATTTGATCAGCTCGTACCACGGCTGGAAACTTCATACCAGATGGTCCGCAAATACCGTTAAAAAAAGGAGCTCTACTATCATGCACATACTATCCTTCGATTCTCATCAAAAACTTCATGAATCCGGTGCAGGCATTATTATCGGCTTAGTACAAACGAATCCCAGAGCCGTATTGGGACTTGCTACAGGGGGCACGCCTATTGGCATTTATCAGGAAATCGTCAATAGCTATCAACAAGGAATCGTCAGCTTCAAAGATACCACTACCTTTAATCTGGATGAATATGTCGGCCTTGCTGAAAATCATCAGGAGAGCTACCACAATTATATGAATACCCATTTGTTCGAACCTATTCAGCTGCAGCGCAGTCAAACCCACATTCCTGATGGCAATGCAGCCGATCTGGAAGCAGAATGCCAAAACTATGATTGTTTGCTTGAGCGTGCGGGGCAAATTGATCTTCAGCTGCTCGGACTGGGACATAACGGACATATTGGGTTTAACGAGCCTAATCATGCCTTGATCGGAGGTACACATGTTGTGGAGCTCCGTGAAGAGACACGAAAAGCTAATGCCCGTTATTTCGATTCCATCGACGAAGTCCCCACACACGCATTAACTATGGGTGTAGGGACAATTTTGAAAGCCAAAATGGTTCTGCTCATCGTCAAGGGTGGCGATAAGGCGGAGATTGTCCAACGCGCACTGAAGGGTCCAATCACGACCGATTGCCCGGCATCCCTTTTACAAACACATCCACATCTGGTCGTACTTCTGGATTCAGAAGCAGGGAGGTTACTACCATGATCGCAACCCAACCATCTACATTTATTTATAATGCCCAAATCGTTACTCCTGAGACGATATTGGAAAAAGGCTGGATTTATTTCGTGGACGGTCAAATCAAAGCTATAGGAAATGAAGCTTCTTTCGAGGAGAACTTGTCCGAAGCTAAGCAAACAGCAGCTAGCAGCGAGGTATCCGATTTCCAACAAATTGATGCCGATGGAGGTTGGGTGCTGCCTGGTTTCATAGACGTGCATGTTCACGGCGGATACGGTCATGACTTCATGGATGCTGATAAAGCTGAACTTGATATTATTACACAATTCCATGCGATGAACGGTACGGCGACCATGCTGGCTACAACTGTTACAGCTCCCAAAGCAGCGCTCGATCAGGTTCTGGAACGGGTAGAAGCCTATAGCAAGCAGGAAATGCCTTATGCTCAGTTAATCGGAGTTCATCTCGAAGGGCCGTTTATTAGCGTGAAATGGCCTGGTGCGCAAAACCCTTTGCATATCGTACCGCCGCAGCCCGCTTGGCTTGAGGATTGGACGGAGCGCTTTCCTGGTGTTATTCGCATGCAGACACTTGCTCCCGAGACAGATGGCGCTCCTGCTTACATCGCAGCGTTAGTCAATCACGGGATTATAGCCGCGCTTGGCCATACCGATGCCACATATGAACAAGTAGAGACGTCAGTAAATTATGGTCTTAGCCATGCCGTCCATGCATTTAATGCGATGCGCGGATTGCATCACCGTGAACCCGGTACTGTCGGCGCTATCATGTCCAACCCGGCAATCATGGCTGAAGTTATTGCTGATGGTCATCACGTTCATCCCACAGTTATCGGATTGCTTGCACAAGCAAAAGGACCTTCCGAGCTGCTGCTGATCACCGATGCCATGTCGGCTGCTGGTCTTGGAAATGGCGAATATGATCTTGGTGGTCTTGGTGTCATTGTGCATGACGGAGTAGCCAGACTGAAGGAAGGGGACAGTCTGGCCGGCAGTACACTGACCATGATCGAAGCTTTCCGATATGCTGTGCTCCGTGCAGGAATCTCCGTAGAGCACGCCAGCCGCATGGCCAGCGGTAACCCTGCACGAGAGCTTCGCATCGATCAAAGCACTGGCTCCCTTCAGCCTCACAAGCAAGCTGACGTACTTCTGCTCGATAAGCAGCTGGAGCTGAAGCATGTTTGGATTGGAGGACGTTCCATCCGTTAAGGCTCTTCTTATATGAAGCATAACAGCCATCAAACCCATTGTGGGATTGATGGCTGTTTTTGCTAATTCAGGTTGTTCATCAAACGCTTCGCTTACCCGTTTGTTGTTTCCACCCATTCAAACATTAAGCACAGCTGCTAAGCTGAGTTTTCCTTCTCCAACCATCCGACGGCTTCGCCAAAGTGGTCATTGTTTACCTGCAAGGCTTGCAAGGCTCTTACTTTCCCGATGCCGAATTTAATCATCAGGATGGCTACCCTTGCATCTCCGTCCGACTGCAGTACATGCGATTCAGCTGTTGCTTGATCCACATCCGCAGCCTCCATGACAATGCGTACGATCCGATCCCGCAGCTTCAAGTTCGATGACTGTACGTTCACCATCAGGTTCCCGTACACCTTACCAAGCTTGATCATCGCTGTCGTCGTGATCATGTTCAACACCATTTTCGTTGCCGTACCGGCCTTTAACCGAGTCGACCCGGTTACAATTTCCGGCCCTACAGGCACCTCAATCGCATACTGCGCCGCCTCGCTTAATCTGGCGCCTGCGTTACAAGATACACTCGCGGTCAGCGCTCCCATCTCACGCGCTTTGCGGATCGCGCCGATGACATAAGGCGTATTCCCGCTCGCCGCAATACCGACTACCGCATCCGCAGCAGTTATATGCGATTGGATCTCTCGTGCCCCCGCGTCAGCGTCATCCTCGGCATTTTCGATCGAAGTCATAATTGCCGCTTCGCCGCCAGCAATGATCCCGGTCACTAGTTCCCGACTCACACCAAATGTCGGCGGACATTCTGAAGCATCAAGAATACCTAATCTGCCGCTTGTACCTGCACCTATATAGAAGAGTCTCCCACCATGCTTCATGACCTCAACAATTGCCTCAATCGCTGCACTTATTTCTGGCAGAGCCTGCTGCACCGAAATCACCATGGACTGGTCCTCAGCATTCATGATCTGGACAATTTCATGGACATTAAGCTTATCTAAATTAGCGGTACGCTCATTTCTTTGCTCCGTAAGAGGTTGGTTTTCGATGTATTTCATTATACTTTCCTCCCTGTTTCCCAAGCTCCGATCCTTTTTTTAACTAATTCAGTAATGGTAATGCCTGCCTGCTTTAGTGCGAGAATATAACAGCCTGCGACAGGCGGGATACGCAATCTGCTTAATCTAAGTCCGCTAGTCCGAATGCCAGTCTGCTGCCCTAACAGATTCATAAACCAATCATCAGAAAATACGCCACCACTCAAAACAAGTGGCAACTGCTTCGTTTCCGTTCCCGGCTGTATATCAGCCAATCTCCTGTTCACCGTTAAAGCCAACTCAGCCAACTCTTCTATTGCTTCTTCCATAATAGTAAGAGCCATGCTATCACCAGACTTCGCTGCAGTAACGACGAGCTTAGCCAACTCGGCCATCGCTGTACGTACGTTCGGTTGACCGTACACATAAGTAATGATCTGATTAGGGTCCCTTAAGGACCAATGGCTTAATATAAGCTCCGTCAATTCAGTCTGCGCGCCGCGCCCATCATGCTGTTTCATCACTGCGGTTAATGCTTTTTTTCCAATATCAAAGCCGCTTCCTTCATCGCCGAGCAAATATCCCCATCCTCCGGCACGCACGTACGTATCGGTCTCGGGTAAATAGCCGTAAGCAATCGAGCCAGTGCCCGATATGAGCACAATTCCCGCCTCGCCCCACGTGCCTGCAGAGAGCGCGGTCACGGCATCATTATGAATGGTTATAGGAACCTTCCCTGCAAATCTTTCCTCCAAAAAAGATACAAACTGCTCTCTATCCTCTGGTCGGTCCGCACCGGCCATTCCGAGAAAAATACCGTCAAGCTGCGACGAATCGCTGTGCGAGAGCTCCATAACACGCTCAATCAGCGTCGACAATTCCAGCTTAACCTCATCCCACGGCCTTGATTTGATGTTACTGGATTCCCCGCTGCATGCAGCCAATATATGACCGCAGCCATCACCGATCACACATGCTGTTTTCGTTCCACCGCCATCCACAGCGATGAATCTTTTGCTGTTATTATCTCGTTCCAAACCTGACATAAACCCATCTCCACTCCTGTTCTGCTTTTCGACAGGTCTGTTTATCTAAATGATATCCATTACGTAACCTTATCCATTCCGCTTAGAGCCTCTAACTGCCTTACGTGTTTTTTCCAAAGCCACGATGCTCTCATCGTAGGTTTGACTGGCAATGCCCACGTATAGGATATCGATCACATTGAGCTGTGCGATCCGAGAAGCCATTGCACCGCTTCGGATGCTTTGCTCCAAGGAGCTCGTAAATAACCGGATATCGGCTATTTCTTCAACCGGATTGCTGCCGAACTTCGTTAAGGAGATGACAGTAGCTCCGCTTTCTTTGGCAATATGCAGCGCCTGTATAATATTCTCTGTTTGTCCCGAGTAGGAGATCCCAAAAGCTACGTCCTCTTCAGTCATATTCGCCGCAAGGGTAGCCTGGGAATCAAAATCGGGTGCCGCCTCACACCAGCGATTGATTCGCGATAGCTTTTGTCTGAAGTCCTGTGCGATGACAGATGATGCCCCCACTCCAAATACATATACCCTGCGAGCATTGCTGAGACAGTGAACTGCTTTTTCCACATCTTCTGATGAAAGGACCGTTAGCGTATCTTGAATCGATTTGATGTTATTATGCGATACCGATTGGATCAAAGCAGGTACGGACCCATCGATTTGAATTTCCTGATATGACGCAGAGATGTTGTTTGAAGACTTAGCGAGATCAGCGGCGATATGCAGCTTCAACTCTTGGAAGCCCTTCATATGAAGCGAATGCGCCAGCCTGACGATGGTCGCTTCACTAACACCTGTCAATTGTGCCAGCTTTTGCACCGAGATATTAATGACTTTCTCCGGATGCTCAAGGATATACTCTGCTGCTTTCTTTTCTGTTGGCTTTAATGATTGAAGCGCCTCACGAATACTGACGAGCCCACTGTTTGACAAAAGCTCACCTTCTTCCTTCCTATACATGTATGAAATTGTAATTCATCCATTAATCTTATCCGTAAAGCCGCATTCAAGCAGTTCCTCCATTTGGTACACAACATGAGTCGGAACAAATGGAGGAGGATACGGTACTGTTGAGATGTGCGGGTTTTCCGCTTTCAGCTTTTCCTCACATATTTTCAAAAACTCAGCGCTTTCTGCACGTTTTTGCGGACTCATTGTCCGCAGCGACTCGGGCAATTTGCTATAAATGAATACGGATTGAGCACCCGATTCATTGGCTAAGTAGACATCATGATCAAGTCTATCTCCCACATGAGCAATGATTTGCCCGCGCTCCTTCAGCTCGCGTAATATATTGACGTCCGGCTTGCCGCAACCTACCTTCTCAGGTGTAATGATTTCGTCAAACCATACGTCTAAACCAAGCTCTTTCATTACCGGAAATTGATATTTATAAAATCCGTTTGTTACAACTGCAAGCATAAATCCCATTTCTTTCAAACGTTTGAGTGTAGGAATGATCGTTTTTTCGAGCAAATAAATTTTAGGGTCTATGGAATGTTTCAGCACCAGCTGCTCCACATCAATTTCAATATCGATCTGCAGCTCTTGCAGCAGCTTCCTGACCATCTCGTCCCAATCGTATGCCTCCACGGTCCGGTTCTGCTGCATACGAAG
Source organism: Paenibacillus sp. 1_12 (assembly GCF_900114475.1). Classification (GTDB taxonomy): domain Bacteria; phylum Bacillota; class Bacilli; order Paenibacillales; family NBRC-103111; genus Paenibacillus_S. Next base: position 131,663 of record NZ_FOTE01000015.1, read on the forward strand.
CTCGTGCTCACATACAAGTGCTTCCGTCGATTTGAAACTCCGCTGCAATTGATTCGAAATGAGCTCCTCCACCTCTGGAAAAACCCATTCTCCAAAAGGATTCTTCATTAAAGTACCATCCAGATCAAATGTAATCCATTTTTTCATTATTTAACAGCTCCTGTCGTCATTCCCTCTATAAATTGTTTGGAAGCAAAAAGAAATGCTATTATCAACGGGAGCGAAGACAGCGTCAATCCGCAGAACAGCAGGTTCCAATCTGTATCATATTCTCCAAATAACATCAACATGCCAAGAGGGATAGTGCCCAGCTCGGTACTTTTAATAAAAATTAGGGGGTAAAAGAAATCATTCCATATCCCGATTAAATCAACAATACTGACGGTGGCCAATGCAGGCCTCATCAGTGGCAGCACGATTTTGTAATATACCTGGAATTCGTTGCAGCCGTCTATCCGTGCGCTTTGATCCAGGTCTTTGGGCAGCGTACGAAAAAATCCGTAAAACACAAACACAGCGAACGAGATGTGACCAGCTACATACACGATAATAAGCGCAGTGAACGTATCTAACAGCTTCAGCTTCAGCATCATCATGTATAGCGGCGATATCGCCAGCTTCATAGGAAGCATAAGACCGAGCATGAAGAAAAACAGAACCAAACTGTTCCACCGAAATGGATACCTGGCTATATAAAATGCCGCCATAGATGAAACGAGCAAAATCAAGAGTACAGATACGCCACTGATGAATAAACTGTTCAAAAAGTAATCCGCAAAATGAACCTTTTGCCATACCATTACATAGTTTTCCAAAGAAAAGCTGCTAGGCAAACCTAACGGATGCGTCGTAATTTCCTGCTTTGTCTTGAAGGAAGAGGTGATCATCAAAAAAATCGGATATATGGACACAAACGTGAATAATGACAAAATGAGATACTTTACCGATTGTTGCAGCCGTATCGCCATGGATGACCTCCGAGGATTTTATACTTGTAGAGGTTGTTCAACAAAACGAACATGCACTCTTAGATGGAGTTTTCTATTAATGATCGACTTCCTTGCGTTTAAAGAAATACATGGAAACCGCAGTAGCTCCGGAGATTAAAAGCAACAAGACAACAGCAAGCGCGGAGCCCAAGCCAATCGACTCTCCACCGCCAACGGAACCAAACGCTAAACGGTAAAAGTATAAGCCTAACACATCTGTTGAGTAATAGGGTCCCCCCGATGAACCTTGCATCGCATAAATAAGTTCGAAGGTTTCGAAAGCACCAATAAACGTTAGTATCGACATAATCATAATGGATGGCATCGCTAGTGGGATGGTGATTTTGTAAATCATCAGAAAGCCCGAGGCCCCGTCGATTCTCGCCGCTTCGTAAATCTCTGGCGAAATCGCCTGCAATCCTACCAGGAATATAAGGACGGCAAAGCCAATACCGTACCAACTGTTCACAACAATAATTGTGTAAAGCGCCGTATTCGGATCTCCGAGCCATGGCCTAGCAAGCTCCTCAAGCCCAATGGCCTTAAGAAATGTGTTTAATGCACCATAGGTCGGATTCAGGATCAAGCTGAACAAAAAGCCGACGACGATGACGGATAGCAGTTTAGGAACGAAAAATAACGTCTTGAACCATTCTTTCCCACGAATTTTACTATTGATCAACAATGCCAATATAAAAGCTACGACTAGCTTGCACAGCATTGTCCCTATAAAAAACACCACATTGTGTCCGAGCGCCCGCGTAAACGTTTCTTTAAATGGAGACTCCGTGAACAGGCGGATAAAATTTTGCAGTCCGATAAATTCTCCCCGTAAAAGTCCCTTCCAAGAAAACAAACTATTAATCAGAGCCTGAAAAATGGGATAAATCATAAACCCTACATAAAAAATCAATGCCGGAAGCAAAAACAGATGGACCATATGCTTCATGAACCGCCGATTTTTCTTAAGGGGCGGTTTAGGTAAGTTGACTTCCTCTACACGATCGATACCTGTACCTGTCATAGGCAGCTCCTTTTATGAATAGGCTTATTCGACACCCGCCCTATGAGTGAAAAAGTGAAGAAAATATTTCATCATGCAGCTGTCGACGCAAATGTCTAATGGGATTGTTTCGGCCAAAATGCACAGCATTGGTTAAAAACACAACAATAAGCTCCCGTGAAGGATCAATCCATAAGCTTGTACCCGTAAAGCCAGTATGTCCAAAGCTACCCTGCCCCCACAATGTTCCGCAACTGTATGGTATCGCTTGAGGGTCGCCCAGTACTTCCCAACCCAGGCCTCTATTTAGTAACGGTTTACTTAGCGCCGCCTGTATGAAAGGCAGTGGAATAATCCCACCTTTTTCAGAGTCCAACCAAAAATCTGCATATTTGGCTAGATCAAAAATCGAACTGAACAACCCGGCACTTCCCGAAACGCCCCCCAGATGATAGCATTTCTCATCATGTACTTCTCCAACGATATAGGCTTCGTCTACGAATTCAGTAGCAGCAGTCCTTGTTCTTACAGCTTCATCAGGATTGAATCTGGTGTCTGTCATGCCAAGCGGTTCAAATACAGCTTTACGCACATATTGTTCTAAGGACTCACCGGATACAGTTGATATGATTTCACCCAGCAATATCATGCCAAGATCACTATATACAACTTGCTGCCCTGCAGGAGACAATAGCTCTTGCTTTAAAACATCGTCCAGAACGCGTCGTCCTTGCATCGACCTCGGCTCAGCAGGGAGATCAGCGGGCAATCCTGAGCTATGCATCAGCAAGTGACGAATCGTTACCTGATCCTGATTGAATGAGGGGATATATGTCTTCACTTTATGCTCCAGACTTAGCTTGTCTGCAGCTGCGAGCGTAAGAATAGCGGGCAATGTGGACACTACTTTTGTCAGCGATGCGAGATCAAATATCGTATCCAAAGCCATAGATTTCAGTTCTTTGCCATCTGAATACGCGCCGTAGGCTTTAAAAAATTGAAACTTGTTTTTTATCGTTACGCTTAGTACCCCACCCGGTATTTTCTGTTCCTGAACCCAGCCTTGCACCAATTTATCTACATTATCCATCATTGTGTGTCCTACCATCCCCAACCGTCTTCTGTTACGGCTTATCTATGCCCAATATCTTTTTGACAAGCAATGCTCTTTTGCCAGCTTGTATTCGTCCAGACGTACCTTCTCCACTTTGCTTCTGGAATCAGGTGAATGGATCATCGTATTGTCTCCCATGTAGATGCATACGTGGTGGATAAGTCCCTTTCCCTCGTCCCTTGCAAAAAACAACAGGTCTCCCGGTTTCAATAGATCGCGAGGAATTTCTATCCCGTGCCGCGCTTGATCGGAGACGTCGCGGGGAATTTCTATTCCTTGTGACTTGTGTAATTGGTATGCGAAGCCCGAACAGTCAAAACCAAAAGATGATATGCCACCCCACAAATAAGGCAGTCCTATAAACTTCTTAGCTTCTTCCACTATCTGCTTACCTGCATCAGAATGGCGCGGCTCATCCTTCGATCCCGTAATAATTCGCACATCTTTCCGGTTGAGTTGTCCAACCCCAATAGGTGTATCTACTCTTATGGTTTCACCGATTTCAGCTAATATTGGAAGCCGGGTTAAGTAGCTCAGCTCCATTTCCGATAATTCTATAGAAAGCATAGCACGATTAGACATTACCTCGGCATATTGTATCTCAGCATCAGCTGTCCGATGAAGCTGTTCCGCCAGTTGTCGCTTAGGTACCCACCCTGGGTAGCCAAGAGCGCTGTTTCGTTTGAATTGATCAGGAATGCAAACCTTCACCCAATCCCTGCTTTCCTCCATAACAATAACTTCCGTTCCCATCAATATCTGCGTTTGCACCCGGTTCGCATCGCAAAGGTCCAGCTTATCCGTAACCGATAACCCTTGAACCCAGCTCTTTAGGTCCACCGGGTTTTGCATAGCCGGTTCATCCATGGGTCTGGGCGATTCAGGAGTTGTCCATACCGTTGCTACCGATACTGCCACTTGCATCCTGATCAACGCATTCATTCCACTGCCTCCATCACAAAGGGCTTTACCTCCTGGATGCCAAGCCCAGCTTCTTGTGGAAGTATCATCAGCGGACCCTCGTATATGACCCCGCCTTTTACAGTCTCATGAAGCAGCATCAACGGCGCATCTAAGTCGATGCGGGTAATATTTTTTTTACTTGCCGCAAAATGGGCCGCAGCCGTGACGGCTAATCGTGATTCGATCATACTGCCAACCATGCATTCGATACCAAACTCATCGGCCATTTGATTGATGAGTTGTGCTTTATAAATGCCGCCCGATTTCATCAGCTTAATATTTAACATATCCGCCGCACGGCGTCTAATAATTTCAAATGCCTGTTGTGGAGAAAACATGCTCTCATCCGCCATAATAGGTGTTTCCACCGCATCGGTTACACACTTCAAGCCGTCAATATCATGCGCCTTCACCGGCTGCTCTACGAGCTCGATATTTAACCCCATATCTTCCATACGACGGATAGAGCGAACCGCTTCCTTGGCCTGCCAGCCTTGATTAGCGTCAACTCGAATTTTGATTTCGTTACCTACCCGCAGACGAACCTCTCGAATACGTTCAATATCTTGTTCAATCGAATCTTTTCCTACCTTGATTTTCAGAACATAAAAGCCCGATTTCACACATTCTACCGCATCTTCCCCCATTTCATAGGGCGAATTGACACTGACGGTAAAATCCGTCTCTAGCCGATCTCTATAGCCTCCAAGAAACTTATATAACGGCATGCCGCTAAACTGACTCACCAAATCGTAGATAGCCATATCGACAGCCGCTTTGGCGCTGCTGCAGCCAACCATGGAATGGTGCATAGACTGCAGCAGTTGCTCGTAAGCGAGCACGTTCTTACCAATCAAAAGCGGTGTGAATGTTTTGACAATTGCCGCTTCAATACTTTCCAAGCTGTCCCCGGTTATAACAACGGTGGGCGGGGCTTCTCCCCACCCCATATTACCGTTATTCAATGTGATTCTAACCAATACCGACTCAGCGTGGTGAACCGTCCGAAGTGCCGTTTTAAAAGGTTTGATCAGAGGGACGGATTGGCGTATCGTGTCGATGCTCCGAATTTCCACAATCTCGCCTCCTTAACGTTTTCGCAGAAAACTTACTTCGTAAGCATTACTAAGTTTTCATAGAAAACATACTTCGTAAGTTTCACACTATTAATTATTTCTGTGGTTTAAACCACTTGTCAGCGGAAGCTTGCGTGTCCTCAACCACTTTCTCAGGCGTCAATTTGCCAATATACATGCCTTGGAGTGAATCCTCAAACGTCACTTTTGTAGTAGGCGTGCCTTGACTGAAGTAGCTGAGCAGCAAGTATGGCGTACTATTCTTCTCGCTTAACTGAGCCATTTTTTTGAGCTGTGGATGCTTCGGTTCAACTCCATTAATCGGGCTAACACGGGTGAGCTCGTCGCTGAACATTTGACCAAACTTTTTAGACGCCATGAATTCGATAAATTTGATTGCTTGCTCTTGATGCTTTGAGCTTTTAGCAATACCGAACGAGCCGTCTACCCATGTAGCGATTTGAGCCGGTTCTCCTTTTTTAGCGGAAAAACCAGCCATAAATTCAACAGGGAACGTCACTTTGTTGGCTTCGAACGTTTCCAGCCTTTGGCTTCCGTTTATGTACATGGCGGCTTTACTCGTATAGAACAAGCCTTGCGCGTCTTTGTCTTCAATAGCTATAAAATCTTTTGGAAAATACGCTTCGAGCTGCTTCATTCTCTTTACAGATTCTAAAAATTTAGCATCCTTGAAGTTAGTGGTTCCTTTGAGAAGAGACTGCAAATATTCGGTCCCTCCGTATGCGCTTGGACCAATTACCGCGTGACTCGTTGAGAGCAAGTAAGCCGCTTTGCCAGATTGAGCGATCGGAATGATATTTTTTGCTTTCAGCGCATCACAGGTTTTCACGAATTCTTCCCAAGTTTCTGGTACCTGCAGACCATTGTCATCAAAGAGCTTCTTATTATAGAAAATAACAGCATTATTTAACATTAAAGGAATACCGTAGACCTTATTATCTGTGCCTCTCGCTGCATCCAAATAGCTGTTTTGAAAATTCTCTATACCTTTCACCTTGTCCAAAGCAGTTAGATAGTTTGCGTCTGCAAGCGCTTTAGCACCGTCGTAAGGTCTAAGCTGTAAAATGTCTACGCCTGTGCCCGATTGCAGAGAATTCGCGAGTATCGTATTGTATTCTGTCGCTTTGTACGGCTTGAATTCTATCTTTATATCTGGGTTATCCTTTTCAAATTCTGAAATAAATTTGGCATAGCCATCTTTATCTTCCGGTCTCCAGCTATACATGACCAGCTTTACCGGATCACCTTTCGGTTTGGCCACTTCGCTGCTTGCAGGCTTGGAATCAGCAGGTTTAGTAGCAGTAGGAGTGGTTGCACTTCCACCACTGCAAGCACTAACAATCGAGCCCAGCAAAATTAACGTGGTACCGAAATATAATTTATTCCTTTTCATGTCATCAAGCTCCCTTTTTATAATATTTCGTAACTTCTTAATGAAAGTATATTAAACATTGTTACTTATTGTAAAGGTTTTTTTGTAATTTTATTTCTTTCTATGTAAATTCCACAATTTTTCAGCATCTAAGCTATAATTTGCACAAAAAAAGCCGGATTACATAAAGTAACCGGCTGTTTCCTTCTTAGCCTATCCTGATCTTCGGATTTTTTTGCGGCTGGATTGAGTTCATTAGAAGAACTAAATGGTCATAGGACATGGCAATACAGCCTAAAGTGGGGCTGCTCTCACTCTCCCATTCATGAATAAAGATAGCGCTCCCTTTACCCTTAATCACAGGCTCCATATTATACTTAATAATGATTGCATATGTGTACAAGGGATGAACCAGCGTCTCGAATGAGTTCCACTTGCTGGAAGGAATTCCTTCATAATAAATCCACTGGTTATACTCATCGGAATAAGGGTCATCAATCCAGTAGTCATGTAGGGTCACTTGATGGTATGGGATGGAAAACCCATTTGATACGCTTCTGCTACCAAACGACTCACCAAGCTCATATAGACCCCTTGGCGATTTTCCATCACCTTCTGATTTGTCATCGGTAAGTCCATTTTTACCAATGACCGCAGGGATGGTGTCTATCGTTTGAGCCCATTTCTGATCGGTCTTTTCAAACAATTTTACTGTTGCGTGAAACAAGCTATTGTCAGCTATCTCCACCACAATGATTTGCTCACTGTCTGACACAGAATCAAGCATGCGCTGATTTAGAATGTGAACCACAGTAATATCCTCCAATAATCACTTGATCCGCTCGTGCTGCAAATTAGGCTTAACAAGGGCCTGAATATACAAAAAAACAGCTGATCTCTAAGATCAACTGCTTCATCGTGCTTGGCGACGTCCTACTCTCCCAGAACCCTGCGGTTCAAGTACCATTGGCGCTGAAGGGCTTAACGGTCGTGTTCGAGATGGGAACGCGTGGTTCCCCTTCGCCATCATCACCAAACTAAAAGCTTTCGTTAGAAAGCTGGCTTCGTAAGCCTACGCTTTTTTCGAAGCATTACTTCTTCGAAAATGCTGCGAGAA
>NZ_FOTE01000037.1 GCF_900114475.1 Paenibacillus sp. 1_12
CGCGGAATGATGATCTCTTGCTCTCCGTACTCACTTGTTACTCTCTTCTTACTCTTTCCATTACGGCTGTTTGATGTTGTTTTGTTCTCTACTTCATGCTTTTGGTAGCCTAAATGCGTATCCATTTCCGCTTCCAGCATCTCTTGAATCGTCTCGGCAAATAGATTCTTTAATGCGTTTTGGGCATCTTGAGCTGTTACCAACTTATTATCCTTGATAAATTCGCGGAGCTGCTGCTTTGTCCATAATCCCATGTGTTCTCCCCAACCTTTCCTATACTTCCATTTTAATAGGTTTAGGAGTTTACACAAACTATTTTACAGACTCGATTTTATAGATGGCAACAGTTCTCTTGAAGCTAGTAGACAAATTTTTTCTCACATTGATGATATTAATCAATTTGTTTTCGAGAGCATTTCATTACGCAAATTGATCGAATGTATCTCCTTTGTTCTTAGGCATGAACATACCCATAATATTGAGGAACAAAAGGAAATACTACAGAAACTTGAAGGGATTTATGGAAGAATAAATGAGATTATTTACATAGAAAGTTTGTAATTATTTCAAATTATATTTCTCCTTTATAGTGGTGTTATAGCGATATCTATAACATTATTGGAAAGTTTATTTGGATTGAAGATCCTGAAGGTCGACTGATCGAGCTTTGGGAGAAATAACGAGTTGTAATTTATTTGCTATAATGCTAACGGTGAAAAAACTATTGTGGAGAAGATTGCCTCGTGGCATCTTCTCTTTTTGGTATATTGAGTAAATACACTGGCTTTACTTGCCCTTTCGTACTCTGATAAACACTTTAGAAATTCTTGCAAAGCCCTCATCTGGCGTCCTCTATGTTATTCTTCCAAAAGGGAATTGCGCATAGATCCACGCCCTGAGCACGAACCTTACCACCATGATGGGACCGGTTGAATGCCTGATAGTCTATCGGAAGCATATTCCGTTCCATTTTTAGGTGTATAGATACCATCATGCGCGGCCCCATGAACAAGGCCATTAACTTCCCTAACAAACCATGTTGCGGGAGAGCTGCTATTTCGCCTTGAGCACGGCAGGCAAGCCGCCAGAGTTTCTTGTTTGACACGACTGACGAGATATTGGACAAACCCGCAATTTCACATGCTGCGTATATAGGAAATCCAATGGTGGAAAACAAGTTAAACATCGCCGGACTAATCTGACGACATCGCGAGACTTCACAACGATTATAAAATAAATCTCGACGAGCTGCATGGATGCAGCTAAAAGAAAAACGAATGCTCTCTAGGACCTTATAAGTCCTGAGTTACACTCGTTTTATCTTCACTGACTAATTTTAAATACTTTTAGACCGCACCTCTGAAATTACAACATCCACTAATTTTTTAATTAAAGCTATTTCTTTGTCCGAACATTGTTCAATTAAAAGATATGTAGAATCTAATAATTTGGATCTCTCATACTGCGAATTAGTAAGGTCATAACCACTAAATAGATCGCTAGGCTCTACTCTAAGAGTTTCTACAATCCTTTCGAGGGTTTCTAATGAGATATTCTTTTCACCGCGCTCAATACCACCAATGTAGGACTGAGGGAGCTCAACGAGCTCACCTAGTTGTTCTTGGGTTAATCCTCTATTTTTACGTAAATTTCTAACTTTTACTCCTACATGTTTTGAGAGTTTGGACAACAGACTCACCTCTTTTTCAGACTAGTGGAGTCTCTGACCAAATTACAGATACCTATAACATATATATCCATTTGATTTTAGATCTTATAAGAACTATTATGGCTTTATACTAATATCAAGGAGCCAAAAGAATGAGTAAGCTTCCACAGCAGTATGTTATTGAAAATGTACTCCAGTGCAAAATGCGAGGCAGGGTTGCATATCAAAGCTACTTTCCTGCTTCTGTTGGAATTAATTTAATTTATGTAAAGCCTTTTGATCACCCTTCTGGAAAGGGTTATCAGCGCCCGGTCGATGCCAAAAGATGTGCTGATTTTGCATATTACTTGTCCAAAGGGGAAGATGCTCTTTTTACTCCGATTTTATTGAACGCTGCAGCTAATTGGGAATTTGCTTGTTATGATAAACAACGCCCCTCATATGGCAGATTGCTTTGCAGAGGTAGGGCTTCTCTGATGGATGGGCAGCATCGTGTAGGTGGAATAGAAAAGTATGTACGTGAAACGAATTCAGATATTAACATTCCGTTTTTAGCCTTTCATAGCTTAGATGAGGACGAGGAAATTAAACTATTTGATACTATAAATACGAAGGCAAAAGGAATAGGCACATCTTTAAGTAAATTTCTACGCCGCGATTCCGACGATATTAGTTGGATAGCCACAGAAATGATGACTAGAAAAGATAGCCCCTTCTATCTCATTGGAAGTATAATTGGTAAACGAACTAAAGGAAGACATGTTACTCTTCAAAATTTATACAGAACACTGACATATTTGTTGAAAAGTGAAAATATTAGTATTTTGCCTAAAGAAGAAAAAATTCAAATGGCTCTTACTTATTACAATGCCCTTCGGGACAAGTTTATTTTCGAATGGAAAGATTATAAGAATTATCGAACAACCCACATTGTTTCCATAGATGCTTTATCTATTGCTGGAAGCTCTATCTTAAGCGCATCACTAAAAGAAAACAAAAAGCAAGTTGACCTGTCGGCTATCGTAAAATATGTAAATAAATTATCAGTGGAGTGGTCAGCGGATGGTCCGCTAAAATATGTAAAAGGTTTAAGTGGATCGAAGAAATTAGCTGAGGAGTTAGCAGATCAAATGATGGCTTAATATTGGTGTGCTAACAATTTTCGGATAGTATATGTAGTTCAAGCAGTCAAGAAAAATAATAAAGGCGATCCTTCAATCGGATTGCCTTTTGTCTTTTGACTATAGAATTAATAAAAGGACGGACTATCTAATTCTCAAATAATGTTTTTGCCAAATTTACAGCATCTTCGTTAGCAAAAGTATTTAAGTAGCCAATTGCCACAGCGACGGTATGTTCTTTTCCACTACCGCAATGGATCGATCCAAACTTTACCCTTTTTGCAGCGCTTATATGCCTCTACAAAGTGTTTTATAGCTTGTTGGAGTATTAGGGGCTTGGGACCTTCTGCATTGTCACCAAGCGGCACCTGGAGCCAATTGAACGTCATTTATACAATAAGCACACTCCGTAGCTTCAAGATCGCCGGAATCGCTCGGCAGGGGAATCGGGTTACCCCAGCGGGGGACCTCCCTCATTAACAATAATCTTTTCGAAATCGAAATGATTGACGAAAAGGGAAAAGTAATTCGAGCCAATAAAAATTGCCATAGTGACTTTCTGTGGGCTTCCCGCGGTGGTTGTGGTGGTTGCTTCGGCGTATACACTCAATACAAAATGATGCAACGAGCTCCGCAATGGGCTGCTGTTTTTCACATTACCTGGCCCTGGAACCTTGATGATACGTCTGTATAGCATAAAGAGGTGCCTCTCATTTAGAAAGGCACCTCTTTATGTTATAAAAATTGATGATTTTATATAGATGTATCTTTTTGTAATATTTGGGGGAACTATATATGCAGACAAGAAAAGATAATTTCAATATTCAAGAAAAGATTTAGTGATGCATGGTTGAGTAATACACGCACTTATTAAGCTATTTAAAGAACATAATATTAATACTATGATACTATAAATTCCACGAAACTAGGAGCTCGCAACAAGCCTGCCTGCGTCCAATTCCTCATCTTCACGCGTATTCTAATCTTTGGCTCTAAATAAACATTGGTGTTATCTTCGCCGATAACTAGCGGCTCTACAACGCTTTTAAACGCCTTCTTCGCAATAGGAGGTACGCCTAGTTTTATTACGCCAGCAGGACGCAACCTGCCGCCATCGCCGTGCACCGCCGCTAGCCATCCGAACTCCTGCTTAAGACAGCCAGTTATATAAACGTCTGCATACGTCCAGTTAATGATTTTTAACCAATTTGAACTGCGCTTACTAACGTATACGGACTCTTTCTTTTTAGCAACGATACCCTCCATATTTCGGGCCTTAATCGCGCCAAAAAGCGCATTACCAGTGCTATCTACTGTAAGCAGTGTTCGGAAGTGTACTGACTCACCATACACATCCGCTAGGATACGCTGGCGGTCGGTTAAGGGAAGCATACGTAGATCACGCCCATTTAAAACTATAATATCGAACGCGTAGAATGTAACGGGACTATGAAGCATAGCAGCCTTGATTTTAACACGGTTCTTAATGGCAAATCGTGCTTGCATCAACTCGAAGTTGATCGCACCGCTTTCGTCATGGCACGCGATTTCACCGTCTAAAATGACATCGTCTAGCACGGGTACGTCCCATAGCTCAGGATAGTAGCGCGTGACTTCGGTACCGTGTCGAGTAAATATACGGGTCTCACCGTTGTGGTGTTTAATAATGGCGCGATGACCGTCTATTTTCGGTTGGAATATGTAGCGCTCGTCGTCAAATGACGCGGGCGCTGTCTTCAGTAACATCGGAAAAATTATATTGTGCATAGAGACACCTCTACCGCAATTATAGCACGCTTGCTTTAGCGATTGAGGCGGTAAGTTTTGGTGCGGAAAATTGTCAATTATCTAATATGACCTATGTAATTGAAATAAATGACTAGGAAAGGAATTAAAATCTAGTTAATTAAACAATTTGAGGACCTAATGGTCCTTTTTGAATATATTTCCAAACCTATTCTCCATTTTAGTTAAGCTTGTATTACTTTCAGAGGTATTAGATCCATTCGTTTCAAAAAAGGATTCTAAATTTTCCAAACTTACATGGTTCCTGTTGTTTTTATTAAACTGTATTAGATTCTCTTTTGCCTGACTTTGTGACTGAAGGTGAGAAAATGCACTCGAAACCATTTGTTGATTATATAATTGTTCATAGTGTTTTACTTGTTCTTGCAAAAGTATTATTTCATCATTTTTCATTTTTAGCTCGGCACTGTCATCTTTTCTTCGATTCAGCTCCTCTTTCAAATTATTAACCGTATTATAAAGCTCGTAGAATGCCGTTTCGATGAAATAAAGTTCATTGATAATTTTGTTCTTATCATTTTTATATAAGTCAAAAATTTGCTCTATGTTCGGAAAGTAAACATCATCACTTTCGGATACTCCAATTGACCTCGGAACAGGATTATTTAATACATCTATCGTTTCAGGAATACGTCTACTCCATGTATTCCTCCCGATGCCGGTTTCCTTCTCCAAGAAAAGGTAAGTTAGTTTTTGTCCTTTATATTTCTTTTTAATATCCAAGACCAATTCTTTGAGTTGTTCGTCAGTATAATTAGAAGGTCTGCCTTTTCCAGCCAGTCCTTCGTGTTCTTTAGTCATATCTGTCTTCCTCCATCAAGATCGAATCAATAATCGCTTTCTGATCCATGCATTTTACCAGTTTCATTGAATTTGTCTTTGAAATTTCGTCAGAAGCAGGATGGTTCGATAGGAGTGATGATCTGCAATGTTCCTTCATTATTAAGTGTACTTCATTCATTCGCTGATTAAGGACACTGGCATAGTTTTGCAGCCATTCAACCCCTTCTTCATATTTATCAATTGCCGGTTTAAAAACGTACTTGCTGCATACCCTACAGTCTTCGACACACGAGGAGGGGAAGATTTCTTTCCTTTCCATACAATAACCGAAATCTACTTTTACCATTTTCAATGTGTCATGGTGGTTGTAAATCTTTCCTCTATCATATGTATCTCGTCTCCATCCAATAAATCCTTCAGGCATAGTGTCTGAAATCTTACGTTCCAGCATCTTTTGAGCCAATATAAAGACATACGATTGAGAAAAATGCTCGGCATGTGAATAATAATTATCTTGTGTGGCAATAACATCATGTCCTGCCATTCTGGCGATGGAAAGCATGTTAAAGCCTTGCAGAAACATATTGATAATTGCGAAGTGCCTGGTATCTCCAGGCTTTATTTTCTCAATGTTTGTCTCCGAATAGATACCCTCAACTACCTCGTTATAAAACTCCTGCAGTAACACATCAAAATTGTATAGTGTCATTCGATTGAATGCTTGACGTTTTGGTCTTTTCCGGAAAAGCTGATATAAATCTCTTGGGAAAAGGTAGTCATCCTCAATACCAAATTGAATTAGCTTCACTTTGTAGAAAGAGATTAATTGGTAGGTTTTGCTGTCTATCTGGATTGAATCATACTGAACAACTCTATCTGGAGAATCACTTTCATTTTTGATTCTGGGAACTTTAAGCCCCATGGATCCATCTGTTCTAAGTTCAAGGCAGTCTATATTCATTAAAAGTAGCTCTGTTGGTCTCTGAGGCAGGATATTCGTGATAAGCCACCAAAACATAATCGGCATATATTTTAGGGTCTCTTCGAATGGCTTGGTCTGAAAAAAATCATTTACAATATCATTGAATACCAGAACGTCGTGAAAGTGAGGTAAATCTCTATTCCCATATGTCGCGAAAGGAACTGTATCGCAGATCCTTTGTAATTCCTCTCCCTGTTCGCAGGGGAAAAAGCTGATAAAGTTCTTCAAGACATTGGAAAAAGAGTAGGCGCGCGGTTCTGACATAGATACCAATTTGTCTTTCACCTTATTCGATTGTTTCAAGCCATTGGAAAATCTTATCGCAATTTTAAGCAACTGTACTTCATCATAACACTTATGCGCACTTACCCCGGATGATCTCCGTAAGGTGATGAAGGCTTTAACAGCTACATTTAGATCCCTATATATGTCGAGATCAAATACCAGATGAAAATCATTTGCCTTTATCTTACATGGCATAGTCCATAAAGGGTCATTGAAAGAGTCCGCTACAATATATCCATTTTCTTTTAAGGCTGAAAAAGTGTTCAGATATAATTCATTTTCCATTTTATCGAAATGTATATGTTCAATTACGCTCACCATTGAATTTCCAAATAATTCTTGAGGCAGTTTTAATTCCAAAATGTCCACCTTATTCAATATATATTTTGTCAGCCAGTTGGCTAAGTTTTTCGCGTACATGTTGTATTTTTAAAAATGCTTCAATGTATTCCTCTCCGAAGAAGTTGATTCCTTCGTCAAGCAATAGGAGTAAATTAAAAAGGAAATAGGATTCCTTTTTTCGAATGGCATCATGTTCAGTGGTTTCAATCGAATTAATCAATCGGTCAAACTCACCACTTAGTTCGATAAATAAGTAATTTTTAGGAATGACGTTTGGGCAAGAATAACACGAATTCAATCGTGGGTATTCACATTTAGGAGACGTGATACACTGGGCGTTTTCCGTCTTTGAAGGCATGTCCCCTTTGAAAATCTTTACTAATAATTCAATGAGAGATTCTTTACTTAGCTTTGCCAATACTGACATAACAGAGCTTCGTTTTTGTCTTATTTGTAAAAGAAACTGAGCCCATTCTTCGGTATTAACCGGGCTCCCTAATTGATTTCTAAGCGCTGATATTGCTAGTGTTTTATCCTCCATTGTTCGGGGCGTATCATCTTTTTCGCTAGCCATTAATATTAAATAGTTATATAGCCAACCAAAGTGTCCTCGCCTGAAGAGGTTAGAAGATACCAGATTCAAGCTCCCGTCCTTGTTTGTGGCTTGAACATAAATAGCCGTGGTCTCAGCCCAGTTATGGGATCTTACCCTTTGAGTTAGTTCTAATGCCACATCAGAATCATTCCCGTCTTCATCACTAATGCTATAAAAAAGATAAGTCATCGTACTGTTGTTAAACTTCAAACTTTTAAAAGGTTCGAGTGATAAATCGAACCTAAAAAATTGTAGATGTTGGGCTTTCCCTGAGGTAACCACTGTTTTAATTTTAGTCCCCGTAATGAAAGATTCTAGAAGAAATGGTTTCTTATTTTTCTGTCTATGCAATTCCGAAATAATAAGTGCAGTCGATAATGGTTCCACCAGTTCTGGCTCGACTAAGAATGTAACAAACGCACTTGTTTTACTTGTCGTAATTGAACGGAAATGCAAATACAATTGATTTATGACTTTTTGGCACTGTGTTATCGTTAATGAGTTATTGTTGAACCAATTAAACGAATCTACCTGAATCGAGGAGATGTCGAGATTGGGAGTCTTAAAAACAATATCCGAAGCTCTCCATGCGTTCGTAAGGTGCATAATCGTAAATGCCCACATATTTGAGTAATAGTCATTGTTAATGGCATACGGTAAGTGCAACGAAACATCTTTCACATACTTGTAAAAGGAATAAAATGATTCAGGAGAATAAATTTCCTTTTCCTTCTCTTTATCGTTGCTTCTTTTGGAAATTACGTACTGTTTCGGGACCGGAAGGTCGTAGCTTGAATAACAATAATAATAAAATGAAACGAAAATTCGTTTGGTATGCTCGTTTGTCATCTGTTCAAATACGATACTGTCTATTACATTAACTTCCAACTCATGTAAATTTTTATCTAGGGTCCGTAATATTTCGAACACAAACTTGTAATAATTAAAAAAGGTACGAATGTGTGTTGGGATTCCTCTTAGCTTGCTCATTTTAACCGTACAGAACTCCGTAAACAGCTCTGCCGTTTTCCATAAATGAAACAAGAAAGGAAAGGCAGTTATATAGTGTAATAGCTCCTCTAGAGCGTCTTTATTCGTATAGAAGTCTACCTTTTTATCGTACCGATATTTCCGGTTGTTCTCAATAAAATGATTTGCTTCTTCAATCGGTATACAATACATCCCTTTAACCTTTTGGGCATTTGTAAATAACTGTTTATTTCTGATCTTCAAAAGAAGTGAATTATATGGCACTCCGGTCTTTTTGGCTATCTTCTTTAGACTTAATGTATCGGCAGGCATAATAACTGCTGTTTTATCCGCAATCAAAGATATACGGTATTGCTTATAATCGTCGATTGATTCCATCGGAATCATCCATATGGTTTGGCTTTTGTTAAATGGAACCTTAATAGCTCCTTTAATTTTCTCTGTATTTATAAGAACGGACACCGTTCCCTGATTGATTTGTAATAATTCGGCGGCCATTCGAGTGTTCACATAGTTTTCTAGTCCTGGAATCACATAGTTTTCTAACTTTTTAATTGAAGAGGCTGCTTTAGTTTTTTTTTCTTTTATCAGGTGGAAAATATGATTTAAATCCTTGGTATGTATATAGGGTGTTCCCAAATGCAGGATGTACGGTATTTTCGATTTCCAA
Source organism: Paenibacillus sp. 1_12 (assembly GCF_900114475.1). Taxonomy (GTDB): domain Bacteria; phylum Bacillota; class Bacilli; order Paenibacillales; family NBRC-103111; genus Paenibacillus_S. The sequence continues at coordinate 9,244 of NZ_FOTE01000037.1, forward strand.
TAGTGGAAATCGAAATCCAAATTCAATTTTTCTTTAACCTGATTTATCCTAAAATATTCATTTGGATTAAAACCGTCGTAATATCCAATGCTTTGTTTGATTTCCTCAATAGAATCCAATTTAAAGAGATATTTATCTTTGTATTGATGGAAATCTACAAGTAGGCCACTTTTAATGAATCTGAAAATTTTCTCCGGACTCACATCCAGTATGCTACTCAACTGTTTGACGTTTATATAATCATCCTCATTTACATAACCGCTTAGCTTCTTTATCTCATCTATGGAACTAAGGGGGATATAGGATGTGTTACCATATCGAACATTGTCTTTAACCCATCCCCTTTTAATCCAATTCAAATAAGTTTCATGGCTGATATTAAAGAACCGAAGAAATTCTTCGAGACTCTTGTACTCGTCCGTATTTATATACCCAACATTCTTTTTTATCAAAGGGATGGTTTCCTGTGGTATTAAGGATTTATTATCGATTTCAACGATTGATGGCACTTTTCCCTCGGAAATCCATCTTATGACGGTGCTATGGCTGACATTTAAAACTCTTGCGAGTTCTGACTTTGTGAGATACTCCGATGAAGTATGCAACGATAAAATGCTCCTTTTACGTATTTCGTTTTTCAATTAATTTTGGAATATACGTTCCGTGCATGTTATGAAACTTATCTTCTAACTTCTTTCGTAGGCGTTCTGTCCTAGACATATAAGATAGTGAAGAAAGGAGGTTTTTGTCTCCACGAGGGAATGCAATATCGTAGGGATTTTCAGCTATCTCTGCTAACATATTTGTAAATGTTCCTCTGCCAATGTGGGTAGACCAACTCATCATACTTAAATGGTGGGCAACCAGTTTATCATCGCTGTCTCCGTATGTTTTTAAGTATTGAATGAAGCATCTTTTTAATTTATCAAAATATTGACGGTAACTACGTCCAGACATTGCTTTTCCATCCCTATTTACAAAAAGCGCAGGGGTCTTACCGGCCGCTGTGAACAATTCGATATGATCATTAAATAGAGACTCTCCCCAATCGTTAATCTGAAAGACCCTTTGGTTTCTGCTACGTTTTACATAGTTGCCGCCAGAACTATCCTTGAGATCTGTGCGGAAATTTTGATCCTTAACTTCAAAAAGAAAATCCCCGTTTGCTATTCTTCTCTTTAATTGAGTGCGCTTTAAATTGACCACTTCACCGACTCGAAGTCCACCGAACAATTGTAAATAAACCCCGAGTGTAATTGGTCTTGCAACAAGGATAGCTATTTCAATCAAGAGAGGAATGTATCGAATTGGAAGTGTATGTTCCACATTTGGTGGCTTATGATCTGGATAAATCACCTGAAAAGGGGATTCGTAATAACTCGAGCCATTTTGCGTTTCTTTTTTTATAAACCGATTTTTGTCTAGGTTACTTATGCCCTTATCAATTAACCAAAGATAAAGATATGTAAGAGTCCTTTCACTGTCTTTTACTGAACCCCTGGACTGTCCTTCGGAAGTGAGTGAATTCAAATAATTGTTGCCATTCTTAAAATTTAAATCGGACAGCGAGCGTATGTTCAATCTATTAAATAGTATGTAATTAAGGAATTTCACGGTATTCAAAGCATGTTTCTTCTGGGTGTTGAACTTTCTTGCCTGCCAATAGTTTAAAATAAAATCTGACAGCGGATGGATGATGTGGGTACCCGCTGTCAGATTTTTTAACGCTATTGCCGCGAACTGCTTTTTTAGAATTTTGCCGTCTCTTAATGTCCCCCAATCAATCCAAACAGAAATCATAATAAATTTAAAATTTTGAAGAGTAATTATTGTAGAAGATTTTGAATTGACCATTTGTCCTCCAATGGAAGTGCATTTATGTACAGTATTTCCGAAAAGGTGGAATATTGGATATGTACCATTTTCTATAATATCATTCTATTTATTTTTGTACAGTAATGTTTTAATGAAAACTCTTAAAATCCTATTCTAATAAGCTATAAATTTATTATTTATGTACATATTATTTTTGTGCAATTTAATGGAGATAACCAAAAATAGACGGGCACCGTACAATACTTTCGAAGATTGGTGAAGAGACCCGTTTATTCACAAAAGATCAAAAAGAATGTACTACACAATATCCCGAGCTTTGGGATGTTCCAATAGATGGAGATGTGGTTCTGGATGGAGAGGTCTGCTGTAAAGATCAGGAATCAGGACAAATTCAATATGATTTGGTGATGGACCGGTTTCAGTTAAATCATAAAAAAAAGATTCAAGCATATAGAAATCAAAGCCCAGTCAGCTATGTGATCTGGGATATTCTTTTTCATAAAGGCCGAGATCTTCGACAGCTTTCCCTGATGAAGCGCCGCTCAATCCTGGAGTCCGTTCTATTACCGAACGAATATTTCAATATAGTTACTCAGGTTGAAGAGCGTGGAGAGGACTTATATGAATCTATAGTGGAGAGTTCCATGGAGGGTATCGTGGCAAAACGGAAAAGCAGTATGTATGTATCGCGGCACTCCCACGATTGGCTGAAGATCATGAATTATCAATATACGGATGTATATGTTGCAGGATATCGTAAGGTTGGATTTGGCTTGCTTGCTTATGTGTTGGACAACGGGAACATGCGGCCCGCTGGTATTATTGAGCTTGGAGTGAGTCCTTCACAAAAAAAAGCTTTCAACGCGATCAGCAAGCGGCTGAAAAGCGGCGAAGATAACGATTTTGTCTATATCGATCCGCGAATCCAGGCTAAAGTTCAATTTAACAGCTGGACGCGTCATGGCATGCTGAGAACACCAACTTTTGTCGATTTTGTTGTGTGAGAAGCGGGGTTATTTCCCATAATTTACCCACATAAAATTTGACATAACCTGATTTTTTACGATACATTTTGCGAATACTGGAATGGCAAAAAACTACGCGATGAACGTTTTATATTATTGTGATTCAATTTGATGACAGAGATAGCATAAGTTTATTGTGCCGATAATGAACTTTTATATCTGTATTTGTTCACATTGCGTGTTAAATCAATTATAGTAGAATAGAACGCTTATTAAGAATGGCCGTCCTGCGCTCAAGTTGCAATAGGATATGTGTTATGTGATATAGTTATCTATATCGTTATGTATAGGTTTTGAATTGAACGTAAAGGAGAGATTGCTTTGACTGCTACCAAAGGTTTGGAAGGTATTGTCGCAACAACATCCTCAATAAGTTCCATAATTGACGGTGTCCTTACCTATCGGGGGATCGATATCGATGATTTGGCCGAGAATGCTACATTTGAAGAGGTTGCCTATTTGCTGTGGTACGGTAAATTGCCGAATACTGCCGAGTTAGCGCAATTGATTGCAGATTTTAATAAGTATGCACCTATCCCTGCTCAGGTTATCGAGCAATTGAAGCTTTATCCGAAAGAAGCTAATTCGATGGCAGCACTTCGTACAGCGGTTTCCTGTTTGGCTTTGTACGATGAAGAAGCCAACGATATGACGCCTGAATCGAATTTGCGTAAAGCGATCAAGCTGCAAGCACAGATTCCGACAATCATAGCTGCTTTTGCCCGTATTCGTGAAGGCAAGGAGCCTGTTGCACCTAAACAGAGCCAGTCCATCGCCGAGAGCTTTTTGTATATGCTGATTGGCACAGACCCAGACAAAGTAGCTATTCAAGCATTAGATACGGCGCTGGTGCTTCATGCGGATCATGAATTGAACGCTTCAACTTTTGCCGCGCGTGTTACTGTAGCGACATTATCGGATATTTATTCCGGTGTGACCTCGGCAATCGGCGCATTGAAAGGTCCTCTTCACGGAGGTGCGAATGAAGCGGTAATGGCGATGCTTGAAGACATTGGATCGCTCGACAACGTAGACAGCTATGTCCATGATAAGCTGAATAACAAGCAAAAGATCATGGGCTTTGGACACCGCGTTTACAAAAATGGCGATCCTCGTGCTAAGCATTTGCAAAAGATGTCCCAGGAGCTGGGCAAAATTACTGGCAACCTTAACTGGTACGAAATGTCGATCAAGATCGAAGAGATTGTAACAGGCGAGAAGGGCTTGAAGCCGAATGTTGATTTCTACTCAGCATCCGTATATACATCCCTTGAAATTCCGCGTGACTTGTTTACGCCGATCTTTGCGATCAGCCGTGCATCCGGATGGACCGCACACATTTTAGAGCAATACGAGAATAACCGTTTGATCCGCCCGCGTGCTGATTACACAGGACCGGTGAATCAAAAGTATATTCCAATTGAAAATCGTTAATCGAAGATCATCCGGCTTGTTGTAATCAACGGGTTGTTACTGCGAGTTCTGTCCCATTCATGTGAAGCGGGACAAGCGCAGTAGCTCCCGTTCAATTTTGTGTACTTACCCATTCTAAGGAGGAACTACTACTCATGGCTAAATTCGAAAAATACGCATTACCTACTGAAGGCGAAAAGATCAGCATCGTTGATGGAGTTTTAAATGTACCTAACAACCCAATTATTCCTTTCATCGAAGGCGACGGCACTGGTCCTGACATTTGGGCTGCTTCCAAGCGCGTTTTGGACGCTGCAGTTGAGAAAGCTTATAATGGCGAGAAAAAAATCGCTTGGTACGAAGTATTTGCTGGTCAAAAAGCATTCGATAAATTCGAAAGCTGGTTGCCGACTGATACATTAACAGCGATTCGTGAATACATAGTGGCTATTAAAGGGCCATTAACGACTCCAGTTGGCGGCGGTATCCGTTCTTTGAACGTTGCACTGCGTCAAGAATTGGATCTGTATGTATGTTCCCGTCCGGTTCGTTACTTCACAGGCGTACCTTCTCCGGTTAAACGTCCTGAGCTTGTAGATATGATCATTTTCCGTGAAAATACTGAGGATATTTATGCTGGTATAGAGTGGGAAGCGGGTTCCGCTGAAGTGAAAAAAGTGATCGATTTCTTGCAAAACGAAATGGGCGTTAAAAACATTCGCTTCCCGGAAACTTCCGGTATCGGTGTAAAACCTGTTTCCTCCGAAGGTACAGAGCGTTTGGTACGCGGCGCTATCGAGTACGCTATCAAACACAAACGCAAAACTTTGACATTGGTTCACAAAGGCAACATCATGAAATACACCGAAGGCGCGTTCAAAAACTGGGGTTACGAGCTGGCTGAAAAAGAATTCGGCGAGCAAACCTTCACTTGGAACCAATACGATAGAATTAAAGCAGAAAAAGGTACTGACGCTGCTAATCAAGCACAAAAAGAAGCAGAAGCTGCTGGCAAAATCATCGTTAAAGATGCAATTGCTGACATCGCGCTTCAACAAGTGTTGACTCGTCCTACTGATTTTGACGTTATTGCTACATTGAACCTGAATGGCGACTACTTGTCCGATGCTTTGGCAGCACAAGTTGGCGGTATCGGTATCGCACCAGGAGCTAATATCAACTACGTAACTGGGCATGCTATCTTTGAAGCAACACATGGTACAGCTCCTAAATATGCTGGCTTGGACGTTGTTAACCCAGGTTCGGTTATCTTGTCCGGCGTTATGATGCTTGAGCATTTGGGCTGGTTGGAAGCTGCTGAGTTGATATACAAAGGAATGGAAACTTCGATCCACAACAAAACCGTTACTTATGATTTCGCACGTTTGATGGAAGGCGCAACTGAAGTGAAATGCTCCGAGTTCGCTAACGAAATCATTAAGCACATGGCCTAATAGGTTCCAAAAGGCATCCCCCTAAGTCCCCCTTTATAAGGGGGATTCCAGGGGTTTCGTCCCCTGGACGACGAATAGAGCACTCTTCTGCGAGTATTATCGGGGATTGGGTGTTCTTGATCGTTTGGGGTACATGGAACGCGACTGTAAGCAGCAAGAATCGTTACACGAAGCTTGCTGCTTACACGCTATCATGCGGGAGAGCGTTGTGGAGGAAGTTTGGGTGCGTGGAACGCGTCCGTCTGTGGTCGCTTTGCTGAGCAAAGCATCCTACAGACACGCTTCCAAGCGCAACGGTTCTTTGATGGTGGTTTATCTGGAAACTTGTTCGTCAATGAGAGCTTTAGCTTCGCGAAGCATTTCATTGACGAATTTCCATTTAGTGCTCTTGTGGAAATAGCCTAGCGTAGGTCAAAGTTTGAACTTGGTCGGTTTTTGATCCTTTTCTTGCGTTTGGTTATTCTTGCGGTATTGGTCTCGTCATGTTTATGATCTTGGTCTGAACTTGGCTTGGTCTGAACTTGGCTTGGTCTGAACTTGGTTTGGTCTGAACTTGGTTTGGTCTTAATCTGATCTTAGTCTTCTATGATCTCGTTACGACTCGGGTTCAATCGAGGCGATTCTTTCTACACTCAACGAGTGAAAAGGTTGATTGATCTTGATCTTTACTCCAAATCGTGCGATAAGGAGTTAGGGATTGTGCCGCAGAGTTTACGCGCCGCCTTTGAAACTGTGTTCCCACCGATTAATCTAATACCAAGAACACAGTTTCAACAGCGGCCGGAGGCACATCCCTAATCCTGAAAGCCAAGATTTGGTTATCTACTCAATAAATCTTTAACTTACCTCTCATCCCCAAAAATAAACCATTTCAGGAGGCTAACTATTATGGCAATCCAACGCAAAAAAATTACCGTTGTTGGCGCAGGCTTCACTGGCGCTACAACAGCATTTTTGGCAGCGCAAAAAGAACTGGGAGATGTCGTTTTGCTGGACATCCCACAATTGGAAAACCCGACAAAAGGTAAAGCTTTGGACATGCTCGAAGCGTCTCCAGTTCAAGGCTTTGACAGTAACATTGTAGGTACTTCCAACTACGACGACACAGCTAACTCCGATATCGTTATTATCACAGCAGGTATTGCTCGTAAGCCAGGCATGAGCCGTGATGATCTTGTTAACACAAATGCAGGCATCGTAAGATCCGTTTGTGAAAATGTGAAAAGAACGAGCCCTAACTCCATCGTCATCATTTTGAGCAACCCGGTTGATGCTATGACCTATGTAGCTTACGAGGCTTTGGGTTTCCCGAAAAACCGCGTAATCGGTCAATCTGGCGTTTTGGATACAGCTCGTTACTGCACATTTATCGCACAAGAATTAAACGTATCAGTCGAAGATGTTCGCGGCTTCGTATTGGGCGGTCATGGTGACGATATGGTGCCTTTGGTTCGTTACTCCAACGTTGGCGGTATCCCGATCGAGAAGCTGATCCCAGCTGACCGTATCGAAGCTATTGTACAACGTACACGTACAGGCGGCGGCGAGATCGTGAACCTGTTGGGTAACGGCAGTGCGTACTACGCACCTGCGGCTTCCTTGGTTCAGATGGCTGAAGCGATCATCAAGGACAAAAAACGCATCATTCCTGCTATCGCATTGCTTCAAGGCGAATATGGCTATGACAATCTGTTCATGGGTGTACCTACCTTGCTGGGCGGCGAAGGCATCGAAAAGATATTTGAATTGGAGCTTCTGCCTGAAGAGAAGACAGCTCTGGATAAATCCGCGGATTCCGTTCGCAACGTTATCAAAGTGGTATCTGCTTAATTGTAGTCAACGATGAATAAAGTCTTACACTGCAAGCTGGCTCCGAGATTGAATCGGAGTTGGCTTGTTTTTTTATGCTAATCGATGTTTCAGCATTCTAGGCTCATGAGAACAGATAAGCTATCCGCAGGTTATTGTGATTGTGGGTAGGATAATTGCACGGATTTAACAGAAAGGTGATCTATATTCATTATGCCAAAAGTCAATAGTAGTCGGATGAGAAAACTTATGGTATAGTAAATTATATTAACTGTAATAATTGCTATGACAGTTAATCAGAAAAGCTTGGTCAATACGAATATTCATATAAAACGGAGGTAATAAGGAATGAGCAATCAAGATACACAATCATCCACAAAGGTAGCGCCGTTGTTTGAACCTTTTTCTTTAGGAAAACTGAAGTTGAAAAACCGGATCGTTATGGCTCCAATGACTCGAGCTTTCTCTCCTGAAGGTGTGCCAGGACCTGATGTGGCTGCTTATTATCGTCGCCGTGCAGAGAATGGCGTAGGTCTCATTATTACTGAAGGTACTTTAATTAATGATCCAGCTGCGACGAATAATCCTAATATACCTAATTTCCATGGGATTGATGCATTGAAGGGGTGGGCAGAAGTTGTCTCTCAAGTCCATGAGGCGGGCGGGCTTATTATGCCACAGCTTTGGCACATCGGTACGGATCGCAAGATTGGTGCCATTCCTAACCCTGACGAAAAGCCGATTGGGCCTTCAGGTATTGACATCGCAACTGGCGAGCAAGTCAATGAGCCTATGAGTGAATCCAGAATCGCGTCCGTTATTGCAGCCTACGCGCAAGCCGCGGCTGACGCCAAACGAATTGGCTTTGACGGTATTGAGCTTCATGGGGCACATGGATATCTGATTGATCAATTTTTCTGGGAGAAAACCAATCAACGTAATGACAGCTACGGCGGTGATTTGGTGAAACGAACTCGTTTTGCAGCTGAAATCATCGCGGCATGCCGTCGCGCTGTGGGTCCGGATTTCCCTATCATCATCCGTTTATCACAATGGAAATCAACGGAATATCAAGCCAAATTAGCGGAAAATCCGGATCAACTGGCACAGTTTCTTTCCCCTTTAGTGGAAGCAGGCGTTGATGTGTTTCATTCCTCTACCCGCCGTTTCTGGGAACCGGAATTTGAAGGCTCAGACCTTAATTTTGCTGGCTGGGTTAAGAAATTAACTGGAAAACCAACCATTACAGTGGGCTCGATAGGACTCGATAATGATTTTTTGGCTGCCTTTAAAGGGGAAGGTGCAGGTACATCTAACGTTGATACATTGATAGATAAGCTGGGCAGCAATGAGTTTGACTTGGTCGCTGTTGGCCGTGCTTTGCTGATTGATCCTGCTTGGGCGACCAAGATCCGCGAAGGCCGGACCGATGAGCTGACACCTTTTACCCCAGAAGCTCTACGGACGTTGTTTTGATGTTCTTAGATATGGCTTGTAAGCAAGACCGGGAGACCCGAATCAGGGCAATCCCGGTTTTTTTGTGTGCAAGCAGAAGGATGAGTTCTGAGGGGAAAACTAGAATGGGAGTTTATGTGTATATTCGTATTGCCATTAAATCATCATCCAAGTATCTACCGCTGCTTTTCATCGCATTTCGTTCGGTTCCATACGTAGTAAAACCAACGGATTCGTAGAGCTTTTTCGCTGCTAGGTTAGTGGATACTACGGTTAAGTTAATTTGCTCAAGACCCGGACATTGTTTGGCTTGTTGAAGCAATTCTGTAAGCAGCGCATAACCGACGTGTTTGCCACGAAATTCAGGGCTGACATACATAGCGTAAATATTCCCTTTGTGGGTGATCTTGGAGTTACTTTCACGTACAAAGGTAACAATTCCAGCCAACTCATTATTTTCCGCAAAGCAGCCTAACGTGAATTTCATAGCTGTCCTCTGCAGGTTTTGTTGGAAATCTTCATATGGCCTTGCCTGCTGTATTTCATAGGTAGTTAAAAAGGCATCGGGAGTTTCTTGAAGAGACCGCAATCGAATCTGGCGATAAATTTCAGCATCTGCTGGATCCAGGCAGCGAATGTTCATTGTCATAGCTCCTCCATGATTTCAATTCAATAAATGGTTACAATTATACATCTGCTGCACTTATGAAACAAGGCTTGCAATGAACAAGATTTAGGAAGGATATGAGGACTCAGATAGGTTGCAGCTGTTGGATAATGATGTTAAAATAAAAATGACTGATGAGTCAGTCATAAGTAATTATCTGGAAATCGGAGGGGCAACGCATATATGGGTGAGGATAAGAGGGAAAGCATTATAGAGGCAGCGCTAAAGCTATTCGAGGTGCAGGGGTATCATACAACGAAGGTTTCGGATATTGTACATAAAGCTGGTGTTGCCCAGGGGACTTTTTACTTATATTTTAAAAGCAAGGAGGATTTGTTTCGCAGCATTGCCGAATCGTGCTTAGGTCAAATTTCGGATGCGATCAAGCAAAACTGCACAGGCAGCATTAAGGAAGAGGCGCTATATCGGATGATACTTGAGTCATTGCGTGTATATTATAATAACAAAAGTATTTTGAAAATTTTAAACGGGCATGGGACAGCTTCCACGGAGATCGCTGATATTTCGGATGCTTTTTATCGTACAATTATGCTGGTTATCAAGCAGTCCTTAATGGACTGGGGGGCTTTTCCTAACTATTCGGAGGCACAGCTTGAAATTGCAGCATATTCAAAAATAGGCATGGTTGAAATGGTCGCGTATCAATGTTTTGTCGTTCAAAATTACGATCATACGCATATTGATTCTATTGCTCAAGTACTGGTGGGCGTGAATTCGCCGTGCGGACTGGAATCAACGGAAGCGGGTGGCGAATGATCACTAAATTACTCAAGTACCGTAAAGTGACTTTGTTGTTTTTTGTAGTGGCGGTGCTGATGGGAATTGTGAATGTATTTACCCTCAAGCAGCGGGAAAATCCGGAGGTCGAGATCACAACGGCAATGGTCAAAACGATTTATCCGGGTGCTTCGCCGGAGAAAGTGGAGCAATTTGTTACCCGGCCGTTAGAGCAGAAGATCAAGGAAATGAGTGATATTTCAACTCTCAGCTCAACTTCTATGGCGAACGTGTCAATTATCAATGTGGAAATCAAACCGGAAACGGATATTAAGAGAGCTTGGGATACGCTGCGACAGAAGGTTCAATCAGCTGATAGCGAGCTGCCTGCAGAAGCGAATAAGCCTGTGGTTAATGATGATTTGAGCAAAATCGCTGAGCAAATCCTGCATTTTGTCGTTGAACAGCCAGAGCAATTAGAAGCGCTTCGCCCCATGCTGGAGCAATGGAAAAAACAGCTAAGCACCCTGACAGGTGTAAGCAATGTGGATATTATCGGGCTGCCTGAACAGGAAGTAGCCGTGCTTATAGATACGGATAAGCTGGATACGTTTAAGCTGCCATGGGGTATTGTAGCACAGGCACTCACCAATCGTCATGATCGAGTGCCGCTCGGAATGGTCGATCAAACTACGAAATCCTTTTATGTCAATATGCCGGGAGAGTGGAAGTCAGCTGAGGATGTCGCCAATACGGATATTTTGGGACTGCCTAACGGCAATACCTTGAAGCTGAGAGATGTTGCAGAGGTTAAGCTTCGGCCTAAGAAGCAAGAGGTCAGTATTATACATAATGGTAAACCAGCGCTTGATCTAGTTATTAACGCAGAGAAGGGTGCCGATATTCCATCTTTGCAGAAGCGCATTGATGTGAAGGTAAAGGAGCTGAAGCTTAAATTACCGGCGCATGTGGAATTGGTATCCTTGTTTACGCAAAAGGAAAGTCTGGATCATTTATTTACTGATTTAGGCAAGGAGCTTCTTACTGGGATTGCGGTCGTTATTGTTGTCTGCTCAATGGGACTTACTTTTGGCACCTCTTGGGTAGTGGCTCTTGCTATTCCCATTTCGATCACCGTCGGTTTTATTCCTATTGAGTTCCTAGGCATCGATTTAAATCAGATTACAGTGGTAGCCATTGTTATCGTTCTCGGAATATTGGTCGACGATGCGATTGTTGTCAATGATAATATTCAGCGGCGGCTGCAATTGGGCGATACGCCAGAGCAGGCTTCGCTTCTCGGAAGCCGTGATGTTGCGGTATCCATCCTGACGGCAACGATTGCAACGGCGGCGGCATTTTTGCCTCTGTTATTTCTCAAAGGCAATATCGGAAGCTTTATTCGACCGCTGCCTGTTGTAATCTCGTTGACTTTGGCGGCTTCTATGGCGATGTCACTGACAGTCATCCCGATTTTTCGCCAATGGGTAGGTGAGCGGGCAGAACGGAGGCTGCAGAATAAACACAATAAACCAAGTAAACAAATGGCGTCCACGGATGTCCATTCGACGAAAGCTGATTCTGAGTCGATTGAAGCTGATTCCCGTACTGTCACAGCCGATACCAAGGTGGCCGAGGAACAGTCATCAGGGCTGCTGGGCAAGCCGATCCAACGCTTGAGTACGTTTTACAGCAAGCAAATATATGTGTTCCTGAAACGTCCGCTGCTGACGGGGGTTGTTGCTTTGCTAGTGGGCACCAGCAGCTTTGGCCTGCTGCCGTTTTTGGGCGTACAGTATTTTCCTCCTGCTGAAAAGGACGAAATGCTGATTGATTTTAAGCTGCCGACAGACCGCATATTTATGGAGACCGAATTTACTATGAATAAAGCTGCTGACTGGATTCAACATCAGCCTGGAGTCAAATTTGTATCAGCCTATTCGGGTCGCACGGCGCCTAAGTTTTATTATTCAGAGTCCGAACGTACAGGTACGAATATAGGGCAGCTCTTTGTCAAGATAGATCCGAAGGTGATCCATACCAAAGAGGTGATAAGCAGCTGGCGGCAAGAGCTGAGGAAGCTGGTCCCCGAGGATATCGAAATTACGCCGCGTGAGCTGGAGCAAGGGCCGCCTGTGGGAGCACCTATAGCGATTCGAATCAGCGGGGATGATTTGGATCAGCTTCGTCAGCTTTCCAATGATGTACAGGATATATTAAAACAAGTTCCAGGCACGACAAGTGTATCTGACGATGTCGGCGGTAACATGAATACATTTGAGATGAAGGCCGATCCGGCCAAGCTGAATCTTTTTGGTGTGAGTGATAAGGATTTGACAAGGACGCTGCGCATGGCAACGGAGGGCTTGCAGATTGTCTCCATGCAGCAGGGGGATAAGCTGATAGATGTGACTTTGTATGCGAAAGCACGTAGTGCAGATCCCGTAGACACGATGAGCAAGCTCTATGTTCCGACCCAAAAAGGAGGAACTGTGGCGGTTCGTGAGCTCGGAGATATTCGTTCGAGCTCCATGATTAAATCGATTCATCACCGCAATCAAACCAGAACGATTATCGTCAGAAGCTATACGCAGGATCGTCTGCCTGATGACGTCATCAAGGAGGTCAAAGCACAGCTGAACAGCTATGTAATGCCCACCGGTTATACGGTTGAGTATGGAGGGGAAAATGAGGAACGCAATGACGCATTCATTGCCATCGGCAAGCTGTCTATTATTGTTTTGCTGCTGATTTATATCTTGATGGTTATGCAATTTTATTCTTTATCGATCCCGCTTTTGATCTTATCAACCGTATATTTAGCTGCTGGCGGTGCTGTTATCGGTCTGTATATTACGAATTCGCCAATCGGATTTATGGCGCTCATGGGCCTGGTCAGTTTGGCCGGAATTGTAGTGAGAAATGGGATCATCCTGATTGAATTTATTGAGCAGGCGAGAAAACGCGGATTGCCGCTGTATGAGGCTGTGGCGGAAGCCGGAAGAGCCCGACTACGTCCTATTCTGCTCACGATGGCAACAGCTATAGGTGGTCTGCTGCCAATGACGATTATGGGAGGAAACTTGTGGAGACCGATGGGAATCACCATTATCTCGGGCTTGATTTACTCGACGATACTGACTTTGATTGTCGTACCCTCCCTATTCGTTATACTGGAAACATGGCGCGAAAAGCGTGCTGCCCGCAAAGGAATCACTATTCACGGATAGTTCTTATTTAGGGTCGTAAACCGTTAAAAATGGACAATAATGCTCCTTTTCATTTGCTATGGCTTTGCGTAATCAGGTATACTTAACTTATATAAATTATGTATATATGGAGGTACTCTGATGGTTCAAGTGTTCGTTTTTTTACATGTACTTGCGGCTATAATGATGGGAATCTATCTACTGCTTCCTTTCCTGTCCATGCGAATTCAAGCTTTGACAGGTCAAGCGCAATTCGGATTTTTAAGCGTATTGTTCGCTGTGAACCGGACAGGTCAGCTGGCGTTAGTTATTGCTCTATTGTCCGGTGGCTATTTGGTCAGTAAGGTAGGAAATTCGGTTGCGTGGATGATTGTGTCCGTCGTACTGTTTCTGGCCTTAGGTGCTTTAACGGGTGTAATGGGCGGAGCTATGCGTAAAGCATTGTCGGACCCATCTGGAGCCAAGATCAAGGACCACCTGGGCAAAATCAAATCGATGAGCGTGATCTGTGGAATCTTGTTTTTCCTGATAGTGGGAGTTATGAAGTTCCCTTTTTAAAAAAGGCTCGGCAGTTTGCCATGCAGCCAGCTAAGTCCAAGGGTGTGATACCTTTGGGCTTTTCTGTCTACTGCTGATGCCCCAAGCATTCGAAAATTTAAAAGGGGTAAACCAAACCAATGGGTAATGGTATACTCTAGCTGAAGATCAAAGTAAACTTACGGTTGAGAGAATTGGATTGTTATAACTGTGCTGAGAGAAAAAATGAAGGAGGATTATTATGGAGTGGATTGTTTTCGGTGCGCTGCTGGGTATTATTATTGTCAAATGGACCAACCACAGAGAAAGAAAAAGGAAGCTTGCAAGGGAGATGGAGAGAAAAGCCGAGACAACTATACAGGAACCTTATCGGTGGACACCCTCTGACTCGGAGCCAACAAAAAGTGAAGTAAAGCAGGATGAGGCTAAGCCTCATAAGCCTGAGGGGGATTTGTGATCAAGGCTGTTCCCGGGGATATGTCACTGCTGTGCAGCGATTTATACGCCTATTGCCCTGATCAGATCGACCAGGGTGTCGGTTCAATGGAAGCGTTGAAGGCGTTTTTGTATGATAACGATGATGTGGAGCTTTGGTGGAACTAAGGAACGACTCGGATAGCAGGACTAACAGAACTATTCCTCGGATAATTCGTCCAATGTTTTTTCCAGGCTTGGTGCGAGATATTGCAGGAAATAGTCCAGCTCAGGCATATTAAGCTCCTGAATGGATTGTTCGATCTGTTTCTTGGCACTGCCGAATTCCTTATTGCCAGCAGACAACTCCGTTACGCATTTCAAATATGCGTCAAGCAGATCTGCGCCTTTTACATATTTTTTTAATTCGGTTTGGAGGCTGCTTTTCGTATCAATTAATGGTTCATATACGTGACGCAGTGAATCCGGAATCATATCTAGCAGCCGTTCAGCGGCGAGTTGTTCAATTTCACGGAAATTCGATAAAATTTTGGGATTATGATGTTTAACAGGGGTCGGAATATCGCCAGTGAATACTTCTGTCGCATCATGAAACAGCGCCATGCTTACGATTTGGTCCGTCGGAATTTTACGGTCAAATAGTTCATTGCCAATTGTGCAAAGCACATGAGTGAGCAGTGCGACATGAAAGGAATGCTCCGCTACATTTTCCTTTACGACATTACGCATCAGGCTCCAGCGTTCGATATAACGTAAACGGTACATATAAGCAAAAAAATGACTTTCCATTGATCTCATCCTATTCTCTAAGAGGTTCTTTATAGTAGGATTATACACGAATTGTGAACCGATAACAGTATTTGAAGCTGCCAGATTATGATATTATAGAATAGCGTGTTAGGGAACCAATGAGAGTAGGCACTTATAGCAGAGAGGAGATTTTTAATCATGCAGCATTTCGAACAAAGTATGTATAAACTGATTTTGGAAACCTCAACGAACCTTCCGGCGGACGTACGCGAGGCGATTCAGGCAGCAAGAGAGCAGGAGGACGAGGGAACTCGCTCAGCGCTGTCACTATCGACGATTGCCGATAATATTCATATGGCGGAAACCAACGTATCGCCAATTTGCCAGGACACAGGCATGCCGACATTTATCGTACACTGTCCTGTAGGTGCTAACCAGATCGTCATGAAAAAACAAATACTGGCGGCTGTTGCGCAAGCGACGAAGGACAGCAAGCTGCGTCCCAATTCCGTTGATTCTTTGACTGGAGCTAACAGTGGTGACAATTTGGGTCCGGGTACGCCTGTCATTCATTTTGAGCAATGGGAGCAGGATGATGTCGAGGTCAAGCTGATCTTAAAGGGAGGCGGCTGCGAAAATAAAAATATTCAATACAGCTTGCCTATGGAGCTCGAAGGATTGGGTAAAGCAGGACGTGACCTGGACGGTATCCGTAAATGCGTGATGCATTCGGTATATCAAGCCCAAGGACAAGGCTGTAGCGCGGGCTTCATCGGTGTGGGAATCGGTGGAGACCGGACAACAGGCTATGAATTGGCTAAGCATCAATTGTTTCGCCATGCCGACGATGTAAACCCAAATGAAGATCTTCGCAAGCTTGAAGAATATGTGATGGAGCATGCTAACCAGCTTGGTATTGGCACGATGGGCTTTGGCGGTCAAGTCTCGCTGCTCGGCTGTAAGGTAGGCGTGATGAACCGTTTGCCTGCCAGCTTTTTCGTTTCAGTTGCCTACAATTGTTGGGCATTCCGCCGTCAAGGTGTTTTGTTGGATGCAAACTCGGGTGAGATTAAGGAATGGGTATATCGTACCGGGGATACATTGCCAATGACCAAAAACGAGCAGCCCGAGGCTGCTGTAGCATCGGAGCGTCGTGAGGTTGTCCTGCAAACTCCTATCAGTGAAGAACAAATTCGCAGCTTGCACGTTGGCGATGTGGTCATTATTAATGGAACCATGCATACCGGACGTGATGCGCTGCACCATCACTTGATGAATCATGATGCGCCTGTTGATTTAAATGGGGCAGCTATTTATCATTGTGGACCCGTTATGTCCAAAGATGAAAGTGGCGAATGGCATGTGAGAGCGGCAGGTCCGACTACCAGTATTCGTGAGGAGCCTTATCAAGGTCATATTATTAAAAAGTTTGGAATCCGTGCCGTTATCGGAAAAGGCGGGATGGGTGCCAAAACGCTTGCAGCTTTGCAGGAGCACGGTGCTGTATACCTGAATGCAATCGGCGGTGCTGCGCAATATTATGCGGAATGCTTCAAAAAGGTTGAAGGTGTTGACCATATGGAATTCGGTATTCCCGAGGCGATGTGGCATCTGCAAACCGAAGGCTTTGCAGCGATTGTTACTATGGATTCTCACGGTAACAGTCTGCATGCCGAAGTGGAAAAGGATTCCTTTGCCAAGCTTTCGCAGTTTAAAGAGCCTGTATTTGTGTAAGAGAAGCTAAAGCTTAGTATAAACCAGACAAGCCCGCACAACCTTATTTATGGTCGTGCGGGTTATGTTAATTTTCAACACGAAGGTTTATTTTTGCCTATGAATACTACTTCTAAAATTAATTATACTAAAGAAATGCATTTGGTGCTTCTCGACAACAATTAGGAATGGCTATTAATCCACGCATGGGCAAGCCTGAAGAAATTGCGAAAGTTGCTCTGTTCCTTCTGAAGATTCTAGCTTTGTTAATGGTACTGTTATAACAGCAGATGCGGGTTGGAGTGCTTATTGAATCCAAAACGATTAGAAAATGATAATAAATCACTGAAAGTAATAAGCGCCTCCTGAAGTAGGCAGTAGATCCCCACGGGTTGTCTACGCTTTATCAGAGGTGCTTTTGTATGTTGTTAGAACGCTGGGAAAAATAAAAAAACAACGGGGCATGAGATACCTTTACAAATAATTAACTAGTATTTCTTGTGTGAAAAAGATACGATAAGGTGTAATGCAGTCAGGTTGGATATTCATAACAATGCCTAAGCCCATGATGGAGGGACAACCCCATATGCACAAATTCCGTGCACGTTTAACGTTGATTTTTATAGTGCTGATCGGTTCCTCGGTGTTGATCGCAGGACTATTCATGGCACAGGTGCTCAAGGAATCTCATATTGAAGCCTTAAAAACCAATATGCAGCGGGAGCTGCGGATTATCCTGACGACCATGGATTGGAACAGGGGAGGAACTGAGGCAGAGCAGCTTGCCTACTATGGGGAACAAGTGAAACTTCTGCGTCATTCAGCGGATGCCCGTGTGACCTTTATACGCTCAGACGGCAAGGTGTTGGGAGACTCGGATCATAATCCCGAAGATATGGACAATCATTTACAGAGAAAAGAAATTATAGAGGCTGAGCAAACTGGTGTAGTGGGCTCCGATATTCGATACAGCTCTACGATTCAACGCAATATGCTATATGTGGTAGTTCCGGTCAAAAACGGCGCCATTACAAAAGGTTATGTACGCTTGTCGATGAGTCTTCAGGAGGTTGAGGCTTCCATTCTTCGTGTGTGGTACGTTTTATTATTTGGCTTGCTTGCTGTGTTTATCATAGCTGTTTTAATCAGTTTTCGTGTTGCTTGGGGCATTACCAGACCGATTGAGATGATCACGAGGGTCGCACGGCAAATTACGAATATGGATTATAAAGCAAGAGTCAATGTACGGAAGAAGGATGAGATAGGCCAGTTAGGTCAAGCTCTTAACCGGATGGCGGATAGTTTGCAGCTGCAAATGAATCGCATTCAGGAGGATGAAAGCCGGCTAAAAAGCGTCTTGGACAATATGATCAGCGGTGTGATGATGATTGATCGTGACAGCAAGATTGTGTTATTAAACCGATCCGCTGAAGATATTCTGGGCTTCTCTGTTCAGGAGCTGCTGGGCAAAAAATTTGATGAGGCTAAGCAGCAGTTTGAATTTACGCAGCTGATTCAGGAATGTATTGATCTGCGTGAGCATATCCGTGATGAGATGATCTTTTACTATCCCTCTGAGCGTATTTTGGAGATTAATCTCAGTCCGATTTCATTGAATGAAAATGAGTGGGCTGGTGTTTTGATTGTGCTGCATGATATTACCGCGGTCCGGCGATTGGAACGGATGAGAAGCGAATTTGTCGCCAATGTCTCTCATGAGCTCAAGACTCCTATCGCGGCAGTCAAAGGGTTTGCGGAAACGCTGCTCGCAGGTGCATTGAACGATAAAGAGACAGCAAAATCATTTTTGCAAATTATATTTGATGAAAGTGAACGATTGAATCGCTTGATCGGTGATATATTGGAGTTATCCAAGATTGAGTCCAAACGCATACCCCTGCAGTTTTCACCCGTATCTGTGCATACCTTTGTGAGCAATTGCTTGCATGTGATGAATTCGGAGGCAAAGAAAAAGTCCATTGAGCTTGAACTGCAAGTAGAGGAGGATCTCTACATTGAAGCTGATGAGGATCGGCTGCGGCAAATTTTGATAAATTTACTTTCCAACGGAATTAATTACACACCGGAAGGCGGTAAAGTTAAAATTAAAGTCGAGCCGATATTCCTTGGTGTGGAGGGTATGGACAACGAGCGCATTCGAATGACGATTACCGATACAGGCATTGGAATTCCCAAAAAAGATTTGCCGCGCATCTTTGAACGATTTTATCGGGTGGATAAAGCACGTTCTCGCAGCTCCGGCGGTACAGGTCTTGGATTGTCGATTGTAAAACATTTGGTTGAGCTGCATAAAGGTACGATTCGTGTGGAAAGTGAAGTCGGGATGGGTACCAAATTTATTATAGAATTACCGGTTATTCAATATTAGCGCTGAAAGCATATTAATGCTGTATAGTATTATGCTATGATAAGGTTGACTTAAAGAAATGGATACGGGGGATTCCCATGGCACAACAAATTTTGGTTATTGAAGATGAGCCTACGTTGGCTAGACTGCTTTCCTACAATTTATCGCAAGAGGGATATGAGACCAAAGTAATTGATCATGGCAGCGAAGGGCTGCAGGCTGCGCTTCAGCACGCGTACGATTTGATTATTTTGGATATCATGCTTCCAGGGCTGAATGGCTTCGAGATTTTATCCAAGCTGCGTCAAAAAGGGAACAAGACGCCTGTCATTATTTTGACAGCCCGCAACGCTGAGGAAGAGGTCGTACAAGGCTTGAAATATGGTGCGGACGATTATATTACGAAACCGTTCGGTGTTGCCGAGCTGCTGGCAAGAGTATCGGCCGTACTGCGCAGAACGTTGTCAGAAGAGCAGCTTCAGGATAAGCAAGCAGCAGGTGAGAAGGTCATCACCGTAGGAGATTTGTACATTTACCCAGAGAAATACGAGGTTATGCTCGGTGGCGAATCGATCCCACTTAGACCCAAAGAATTCGAGGTGCTGCTATACCTCGTGCAGCGTCCAAGTGTGGTTGTTACCAGAGATGATCTGATGAATATTGTTTGGGGCTTTGATTATATCGGTGGTCAGCGAACGGTGGATGTTCATGTCAGCTCCTTGCGCAAAAAGCTGGAAATGAACCAACAAAGCGTACAGATTGAGTCCATTCGTGGTGTTGGCTATAAATTGGTCACAGCTGTTGTCAAGAAAGCATAGAATAATACGTAAAATGAAGCTCCTGATATCAGAGAGCTTTTTTTTATTTCCCAGGAAATTTGAAATAGCCAAATTGAATAATAGATAGGCCAAATTAGTAATATCTTTTTGGTATAAGCTTGTCTATACTGGACTTAAACTTATAAAGGGGATGGCTCTAATTATGTCGAAAATATTCAGAATTGGAATTATTGGCTGCGGAGGAATTGCAAATGGTAAGCATATGCCAGCTTTGCAAAATCAGCCGAACGCAGAAATGGTAGCTTTTTGTGATACTGTAGTAGAAAAAGCTTATGAGGCTGCGCATAAATTTGGTTCCGAGGGCGCGAAGGTATACAGCGATTTTAGAGAAATGCTGCAGGACGGTTCCATTGATGTTATACATGTTTGTACGCCAAATGATTCACATGCTGAGATTACGATTGCCGCTTTGGAATCCGATAAACATGTAATGTGTGAGAAGCCGATGGCCAAAACAGCAGCGGATGCCCGTCGTATGGTCGATGCCGCCAAACGGTCAGGCAAGAAGCTCACAATTGGATACCAAAACCGTTTCCGCTCGGACAGCCAATATTTGAAAACCGTATGTGCCGATGGTGATCTGGGTGAAGTCTATTATGCCAAAGCTCACGCCATTCGCCGCCGTGCCGTTCCGACTTGGGGTGTGTTTCTTGATGAAGAAAAGCAAGGCGGAGGACCGCTTATTGATATCGGGACACATGCACTGGATCTGACTTTGTGGATGATGGATAACTATAAGCCAAAAGCAGTGTTGGGTACAGCCTTCCATAAGCTATCGTCCAAGAAGGATGCTGCTAATGCATGGGGATCCTGGGACCCGGAGAAATTTACGGTTGAGGATTCGGCATTCGGGATGATTACGATGCAAAATGGAGCAACGATCGTTTTGGAATCGAGCTGGGCGATTAATATGCTGCAAACAGGTGAAGCCAAAACGACTTTGTGCGGAACCGAAGGCGGTGCAGATATGCAGGATGGTCTGCGTATTAACGGCGAAAAACACAGCCGATTGTACATGAATGAAATTCAATTGGATGCCAAAGGCGTCGATTTCTATGATGGCAAGCAAGAATCACCTGCAGATCTGGAAGCACGTCTGTGGCTGAAAGCCATTGAAGAGAATACAGATCCGGTAGTTACACCTGAGCAGGCTTGTGTCGTATCGGAAATTTTGGAAGCCATTTATGAGTCTTCTAAAACCGGCAAAGCGGTTTATTTTGAATAATTGATTAATGTGAATAACCTCCAAATCCAATAATGGGTTTGGAGGTTATTTGTTTGGCAAAGACACTATATAAGATGAACTAAACATCATGACAGCAAAGAGGCGCTGCGAAAGCAGACCCCTCTTCCAATCGCTGTTGCAGCCAGATTCTTTCGATTCTTAGCCCCAAAGGTAAGAATCCGTCTGCAAAGGCGAACACTTCGTTTCTCCAGAAGGGTCTGCTTTCTTCGCTCGGGCTGTGTGTTTCTTTTGTTCATTTTATATAGGTATCTGTGCCGCATACGATCACAATTATTCAAACTACCAGGGAGGTACGGTTACTTGTTTTGTTACTTTTTCTGCAAGCCTTGCACATAATTCGCATCGAACAGAAATAACCGCATAAGCAAAATCAGTGAAGGGATCAGTAAGCACAAGCCTGCTATAAAAGCTCCGATCAGGGCAATCCCCATCTCCGGGCTGGTGACACTTTCGTGAATCGAAACCATAGGATAAATAATGTAGGGTAAATGGGCCGCGCCATATCCAAAGAAAGCGAAGGCGAACTGCAGCATCACGAATAAAAAAGCAACACCAAGCCGTTTGCGGTTCCATATCAAATAGTTGGCAATAATAAAGCACACCAAGGATAATACAAACATCCAGGACAGCTTCAGCATGTTGTCAAAATGCACCGGATTGTGGCGCTGGATCGCGAAAAATACGAATAAACTCGCTAGTATGGTCGGGCCGCTCCAACCGATTGCAAATCTTCGTAATATTTCAGTAGCTTTGGTATCCTTCGCTTTGTAAGCATAATAGGTCAAGAAAGCAGCGGAAATATAGAGCACACTGACAAGCGACAGGACGACAACCGACCAGGCATAGGAACTGGTAAACAGTTTATAGAAGAGAAGTGAGACGTCATTGCCGCTTTCTTCAATATAACCGCCTTCCGAGATCGTCAATACAATGGAGAGTGAAGCTGGAATCAATAGACCACTCCCCCCATAAAGCAGCTTATACAGATGACTTTCCTTGGAGCCGTAAGTGCTGAATGCATAATAGGAGCCGCGGATGGCGATCAATACAATGGCAATGCTGCCAGGGATCAATAAAGTGGTCCCCAGATAAAAAGCGGTATCAGGGAAAAAGCCGACCATACCGATCATGAAGAAGATCAGAAAGACGTTGGTGACTTCCCATACAGGCGATAAATAGCGTTCGATAATGCCGTGCACCATATTTTTGCGCCCGGTTACCATCGTGTAGTAGCTAAAGAAGCCGGCTCCGAAATCAATCGAAGCTACAATTAAATATCCATAAAGGAAAATCCAGAGCACAGTTATTCCGATGACTTCAATACTCATTGGTGCTCACCCCCTTTATCCAGCCGCATTGCCAATTCCTCTTCGGGTGTATTCGTTTTAAACATACGGCGAAGCACAGTCCACGCACCAAATCCAAGTACGATGTACAGAAGCGAGAACATCAGCAGCATCCAGTCCACATGTGGCGCTGTAGTAGCACCATGCGCTGTTTTCATATAGCCGCGTAGAATCCATGGCTGTCTACCCGCCTCAGCGAAGATCCATCCGGATTCAATAGCCAGCATCGCAAGCGGGCCTGAGAAGGTAATGAACCGAAGCAGCCAGCGTGGTACTTCTTTTCCTTGTTGTCGCCGCTTTTTCCTGTTCAAATATAAATAAGCCATACAGAGTACAATCATCAAGCTTCCAATCGCCACCATCGCATCAAAGAAATAATGAATATAGAGCGGTGGACGTTCATCCACTGGGATATCATTCAAGCCTTTCACAACCGCATTCGGATCGGCAAATGCCAATATACTCAGTGCATAAGGGAGCTTCATGGCATAGTGAACGTTGTGCTCCTTATCAATATATCCAGCAAATACAAGGGGGGCTTGAGCGGTTGTTTCAAAATGCCACTCTGCCGCAGCTAGCTTTTCCGGCTGGTATTCAGCGAGAAATTTACCGGACAAATCACCGATAAAAGCAGTAGATAAGGAGAAGATCAGTCCGCAAACCATGGTCAGCTTGAGTGCTTTCTGGTAATATACATGCTTTTTACCTGCCAATAAGGCTAGCGCGGCTATAGTAGCGAGAACAAAAGCGCTTGTCATATAAGCCGAAGAAATCACATGCGCAGTTTTAGTAGGTGTGGCCGGATTAAACATCGCGACGAGTGGATCAATGTCGATTATAGTTCGACCGGATAGCTTAAAACCTTGTGGTGTGTTCATAAAGGCGTTAACAATCGTAATAAAAAAAGCTGATAACGTTGATCCAATAATAATTGGTATGGAGATTGCAAAGTGCGTCCATGGATTTTTCCAGCGATCCCAGGTATACAAGTAAATCCCGAGAAATATTGCTTCAAAGAAGAAAGCAAAAGTCTCCATGAATAGAGGGAGCGAGATGGCCTGACCGGCGATTTGCATAAAGCTTGGCCATAGCAAGTTCAACTGCAAGCCTATCGAAGTACCAGTAACGACGCCAACAGCAACCGTTATTACAAATCCACGTGCCCAGCGGCGTGCGAGCAGGGTATAATGCGGATCTTTGCGTTTGATGCCGAGAAATTCGGCAATGGCAATCATTACAGGCAGTCCAACGCCTATTGTAGCAAAAATAATGTGAAAACCGAGCGTAAGGCCTGTCAAAATACGGCTATAAAATACCGGGTCGTAAGTCGTCATCCGAATGCACTCTCCTTTTGATAATTATGCTCCTATTTACCACTTATTATATCTTATGTATGTGATTTATTTCACAACAAGTATGATCAATTGATGAC
Source organism: Paenibacillus sp. 1_12 (assembly GCF_900114475.1). GTDB lineage: Bacteria > Bacillota > Bacilli > Paenibacillales > NBRC-103111 > Paenibacillus_S. Next base: position 33,516 of record NZ_FOTE01000037.1, read on the forward strand.
TAAAGTGTCAAGAAATGATGAATTCTCTGCAAAGTGGCTAGTTGAAATAAGGTTGTTTAATCTGAAATAAAGTAGTTTAACCTGAAATAAAGTTGTTTAATGAAATTTGCAGTTGTAAACAAAATTGATTGACTCGTGCTTCTTATTCTATTTGATCTTTTTTGAGCAAAGTATGCTTAAGAAAGCTGAGTATCAAGGTGTCGGAATTAGTCGTCCTAGACCGCTCAGACGTTGATGTAAGTGACCGAAAAGGATCATTGGTAGTTAGGTTGGGCAAGGGGAACAAGGAGCGTACATTGCCACTCAACATTGAAGCGAGAAGGGCTATTGAAAAGTATTTAGAAGAACGGGTAGATAGCCATTCAGCATTATTTATTAGCAACAGACAAGAGCGTATTAGCATCAGAAGCGTTCAGCATCTAATGGAGAAGAATGGACACAACGTTCATCAGACTCGACATAGCTTCATTACAGGGCTAGTACGTGCAGGAGAGGACATAAGTGTAATCCAGAGCCTTAGCGGTCATAGTTCAGCAGATATATGTTAAGTTAAAATTCACGAATACCCATTATATGGTATGATAGGAATTTGAATATACAGAACTAAACCAAGTTAGGAGTGAAGAAATGAATTTTAACCAAAAGCTAATGATTTTAGTGAAGATGTGCTTATTCATGTTCACTTTTCTGCTTATATGTGCATGTGGTCAAGCCGAGAAATATGAAACCATTGAGGTTTTTGTAATAGAAACACTTGATGATAATCAAAATGATAAAGGAATGTTTGAAACAACGGGTTACAAGGTAGTGAATGCGATAACCATTATAGAAGAAGGAAAAACCCATATAAAATCAGATGTAAAATCTATTGAGGATTTTTACGATAGGGAAGGTAATTATATACAAACAGAAATAATCCATTCCTATGCAAACAAATCTAAGATGTTGTTGACTGAAGAAGGAAATACCCTTAAAGAAGAACTTCAAGAACCCTCAACAATCCTTATAACCCCTGATTATACAAAGAATTATAAATTACAAAATATGACACAGGAAGAAAAAGCGCGAGTGAAAGAACATGTGCTAGCTTTTATGGAGAAGCTGAAATAAACGAATAATTTTATAGGAATCATCCATTTTCTGTTGAATTTTGCTTCATCTGTTATTATTCATTGAATATTATATTATGGTAACGATTGGACCTCAGTCAATAGATTGGACACATAGAATCGAGAAAGTTACACAGTTTTACGGTACGTACGTTCGTACTGATCTGGCGTTAAATAGCCAATAGACGAATGGATTCTTTTGCGGTTGTAGAAGTATTCGATGTATTCAAAAAGTTCACGGTAAGCTTGTTGCCGAGTCTTGAATTTCTCTAAATAAATGAGTTCTTTCTTCAGCACGCTATGAAACGATTCGATACAAGCATTATCGTAACAGTTGCCTTTTCGGCTCATACTCGACTTGATCTCGTACGTTTTCAAACGCTCTTGGTAGTCAACAGAAGCATACTGGCTGCCACGATCAGAATGATGCAACACGTCGCCTT
>NZ_FOTE01000036.1 GCF_900114475.1 Paenibacillus sp. 1_12
TATTTGTCAATAATCTGGTACTGAGATAACTCCCCCTCCAGGTAATCCTTCACTGCTTGAAGCTTCAGTTCAACGGAATAGGTACGGTTTCCCTTTTGAACCTCTAATCCTTCGATGCCATAGACTTCATAACGGCGTCGCCACTTAACCAAGGTTGTCTTTGATATTCCATATTTGTACGTAGCAGCCATGATGCCAAGTTCACCACGTTCAATCTCTTCGATAATGGCGAGTTTCTCTGTCGCCTGAAATGGTTCCCCAGACATAAAAATGCTCCCCTCATAGCATCAGGTTTTTAATATTTCACCTGTCTACTATTTGGGGAGCATATCAGTTGAGGAATCAGCCTGTAGTTTTAGTTTTTTACAACATCCACCAAATAGAGTCTTATTCCTGCGCGGGTGGACGATTCTCTTCGGAGGGCTTGCCAATGAACGACAAGACGGTTATCATGAGCCGGCTTCTATTCATCTTTATTATGGTACTGTATAAATGTTTGGCTTCGTTATTGGAGCCATGCCGGTTCCAAGGAAGTAACTCGTATGAGGCGGCTGGTTATAAGCAACATTCTGCCAAGCAATGCCGAGCCGATATACAGGATCGTGCATCAAAGTATAAATTTTCTTATCCGTGACGGCCGTCGTCGTATAAATCCGCAGGGCCGAGTTATCGGACTTCCGCCAAATGACCTCTTCCCTCCAGTCGCCGAACAGATCCGCCTGCAGCGTCGGATTCGCCTTCGTACCGTTGTTGGAAGCTACACCTGAACCTGTCAACAGATTGATCGAAGTCTTGTTCGTGTAGTCCCACTTGTCGATTTTGATACCATCGAGCAGCTCGCGGGACAAATCGCCATCCCACCAGATTCCGAAATTGATTGATGGTGTTGAGGTGCTAATTTTCGTTCCGGTAATCGAATAGAGACCGACACCATTGCTGGCCCAGACCTCTTCCCCCGGGTAATTGGGATCAATATCCGCTGACATGCCCCGGCCGGTATCTGCCCCTGTCTGGACTCCCCAAAGTATCTGACCCGTCTTGGCATCCCATACCGCCGCTCCGTAAGGCGAGGACGTGTTCTCCATGACCTTGAATACCTCCAGGCCGGGGCGGTTCGGGTTCAAATCGCCAACATGCATGGCATCTCCGTGCCCAAGGCCTGTGTTATACAAGGTCGTACCGTTATCGTCGATCGTCAGTGCACCGTATATGATCTCGTCTTTGCCGTCGCCATCCACATCAGCTACCGACAGACTGTGATTGCCTTGTCCCGCGGTACCAGCATTGGTGGAGCTGTTGCTGTCGAAGGTCCAGCGGCGCGTCAGGCTTCCGTTCTTCCAGTCGTAAGCAACAAGCACGGTCCGTGTGTAGTAGCCCCGGGCCATGACGATGCTCGGATGCACGCCGTCCAGATACGCGACGCCCGCCAGGAAGCGGTCGACGCGATTGCCATAGCTGTCGCCCCAGTCCGAGACGGTGCCCCTTGGCGGCACATAATCGATCGTCGAGAGCGCCTTGCCCGTCTGGCCAGAGAAGACCGTCAAAAATTCGGGCCCGCTCAGCACGTAACCGCTGGAGTTACGGTAATCCGCACTAGAGCTGCCGATCACCGTCCCTCCGCCGTCGATTGTGCCATCTGCTGTTTTGAAGACGACCTCAGCCTTCCCGTCCCCGTCAAAATCGTATACGAGAAAAGGACTGTAATGCGCACCTGCTCGGATGTTCTTACCAAGATTGATGCGCCACAGTCGTGTGCCGTTCAGCTTATAAGCATCAATAATGGTCGGTCCCGTGTAGCCCGACTGGGAATTGTCCTTTGAATTGGAGGGATCCCATTTCAGTATGATTTCATACTCGCCATCCCCGTCCAGGTCCCCCACGCTCGCATCGTTAGCACTATACGTATAGGCTTCCCCACTCGGCGTTGTGCCGCCCGGAGGAATTTGAAGAGGAACATCGAGGTAGTTATTAGCCCATACTGCGACGGAACTTGAAGCTGCCTGCTCCGTCCCACTCACCACAGCTTTCACTGTGTATGTCGACGATGTCGTGCCCGCGGCATCCTGATAATTGGTACTATTCGTAATTGGACTTGCATTCACTTTGGTGCTTCCGCGGTACAGATTGAACGCCGTATCAGCGGCCTCCGTGCCCAGCAGACGCCATGAAACGAACACACCTCCGCTAACCTTCACGGCTACCACGCCACGGTTGATCTTTTCCATTTGGCGCGCGGCGGCAGCCGAAACGGATGATGGATTTGCCCCATAAGCAAGAAAACTGGATAAGAAGGTTGTTGCAGCAACAGCAATTGACATCAAGCGCTTGGATTTGGACAAGGTACCAATCATTAATCATTGCCTCCTATTCATTATGGGTCTAATCTGTCTGCGTTAGATCGTTCTCCTCCTTCCAGGTACTAGCACGAAATCGAAACACCAAACCTAACAATGTCTTTTATGTAATATTTTTCCTATTATGTTACTCACATTGTAAGCGGTTTCTTTATAGATGAATAGATAAAAATCCGACTTTTCTGTTCAAAAATCAGTTCTTGTTGTCAGGAATAGTTCTCGATATAGGAGCGAGTAAGGACGATAGTGATATGTTTATATCGCGGGGCATTGCGAGACGATAAATATAAGCGTAGGCTTCAAAAGGGGATCATGCTAACCGGGAGTTGATAAGAAGATTGTGTTCGAGTCCATGTCATTAGTTCTCAACTTGAAAATATGTCAAATGCCTGAAATGTTAGCCGAGAAGAATGCAGAATGAACATCTGTAACCTACTCGGCTATTTGATATGCGTTCCTACAATAGTTCTGCGTTTTTCACAGCATGATCCCAACTCGGAAAATAAAACAACGCATTTCTCATTAATTCAGGATCATTTTGCTTTACATGTTTTTTACTTATCGTTCCTCCATTTGATTGAAGCTGCTTAATGCGATTAATAACCTCATCTGCTCCCAGTGTGATATCCAATGTGAATCCCTCCTTTCCTATTCATATCTTCTTCCATATTTTTGTCAATCAAGGTTCGTTCTATACGCAAATCCCCTTTTCATTATCAGCATCTGATTCCGCAGCATGTAAGTACTAGACATATCACAATAATAGCCCTGCGTGGAACGATCCCTCATTTTGTACTGAATATTTTGTAGCCTGAAAGATAATATTGAGCTGTGGCAGTATCATTTTTTAAAATTAATTCAACATTTTCAGCGTCGGTTCTGCATACCACAATGGTGATTTCAAAATATTTTGCTCCATGGATTGCATCGACAGGTCTTGCTCTATGATCTGTGTTTTTTATAGTTAATCGCTCGTTAATTGAGATGATCCGTTCACATCCATATTGGGAATACTCTTCTTTATAAATATTTCTAAGGGCAGTCATAATAACTGGATGTAATTGCTGCAGCAGTGACGCTTCAATTAAATTTTCTATTGGCTCTGAGTAGGCCATAGAATTAGTACCTGTAATAAAAATACAAAAGAATATCAAGATGTTAATGACAAGTTTCCTGCTCACTTTATCACCCTGTCCATTTTTAGGTCATTATCCCCAAAAGGTAGAGTTAAAAATCCTCGATACTGTTAATAATTTATTTGATATAATTGGAAGTTGTCATTCAGTTTGGAATTCTATGTAATGACAATGGTCATAAACCGTAGGTACTTTGGGCCCCAGCGCTTCTGAAGGTCATCATGCCGAAGTATAGCTCCGGGAGGGATACCTGCAGAAGCGGCCGATACGATTCTTTCTAAGATTACTAAGTTGAAGACAATCGTTAGGATCTTACTTCTTTGACCGTGACATCGAATTGATTATTATTGTTTGTCAAGGCCGCCTCATAATAACCTCTACCACAACTTGAGGAATTACATTTACATTGGTACGCACCTGAACATCCGCACACATAAAATTTGGTCTTTGTAAATCCAGGGTAAATATTCGTTAGTTTTTCATAAAAGGTGTGAGCATGGTGAGTAAAAATGGCTATAACTTTATCTCTCACATTGGAAGGAATTGCATTGAAAAAATGATTCGTTTCCGTCTGATTTAAAACATGCGTAGGATCTACTGTAATTCCTTTCACCTTTAAAGGCCAATGACAATCGATAATATAGTAATAATTGGGGTCCAAATTTTTAAGCAAGCTTATACTTGCAAAGCTGAATTTTCCAGGTGCATTATCCAACCAGACATATTTCACCTTACCATTCGTTCCGGGAAAATTCATTTGTCCAAAAACATTTCCTAAATATTTTTTGAATAAAACCCTAGTATTATCTTCCCAATTTCCTATAGAAGCTTTAAAGGGAATATTCTTTGGCCCCAAAATTCCTCTGGCGACGTCTTTGAAAGCTTTATAATCCATATCGGCTGCTGTACCCGTCGAACCGTGTTTGTTATCACCACCAAAAATAACAAACTTTTTGTTACCCGTTTTCACTGCTTTAGATAACAGCCCTTTATAAATGCTGAGTCCATTCCCATAACCAACATGACTATCGCCAATAATTGTAAAGTTGATCACTTGAACAGCCGCTTTGCGTACGAGTTTCGTTTTGAAAAAAAGTTTGACTTTACTAAGTTGATGATCTTTCCTTTTCAATCTCAATTGAATGCATCCTTTCCATTTCTTTGATTTGTGTATGAATATTTTTATTCTTAATGAAACTTACTTGTGTGTGTAAAAAAGGCAGTATGAAATAAATGGGTTCGCCTACTGCTCGCTGTAACGCTCGTGATCGCACACTGGATGGATTATTAAAAAAAGCCCCGATTTATCGAGGCTTTGAGCCATATCGAGGCTGATTTTAAGTTCTTTCAGTTAGGCTGTGCAGGGATGTCTGTTGAATTTGATTTCGTGAAACGCCTCTACAGACCAAGGGACAAAAGGCCCGCAGCGGGAAAACGGCGTTTGGCGAGGTTGCCGATTTTTAGAACTTTCTTCCGAATTGCTCTTCAAAAAATGTTCTTATGTGCTGTTCAAATTCAATATTGGTCTTGTAATACATTTTGTTTATTTGATTTGGTATAAAACCCAACATTATTTTTTCACCTTCATAAAGGCTTATTCCAAATATATATCCTACCCTGCCTTCTTGTTTATCCTCTGGATTTAACTTAATATCCTTTATTTTGCTTATCCATTGCTTAATCTCACCTTTATTCTCTATAATTTTCCTTTCCCCCGAGGATCCATCCAACAATTCAATCTTATCTACTTCCATAATGCTGCCTGGATAGGCTTCAGATAATGTAATCGGTTTTAAATGAATAGGATCAGTTTTTCCCTGGCATCCCGTTATTAAAAGTAGCAGAGTTATAATAATGAATTGTCTCACCAGTTCACCTGCCTTGTGTAATTTGAATACAAAATTGAAAGAGCGATATCGACTGGGTCGGTCAGGACTTAGACTCGCAGGTTTGTCTGCCTGACACGACTTCTCCGTAATGCTTCGGGCAGGTCGCCGCGTGAGTAAGGTGTTATAAGAAGTCTCCGCCTTGGATGGTTTACCTTCAAAATCTGATTGTTCCTCTTTTTCCTTACAAGACTAATTTAAGCCTTGGACCAATTTCTCTAAACCCTTCCCTTTCATAAAATTGTATTGTTCTTTCCCATTTATCTTCATTGGGTGCCCCTACTTCTAGACGATTCCAGCCTTTTGTCTTTGCTAAACAAACCACTTCTTTCATTAATTCATGACCTATATGCTTCGAACGGTAGTTAGGTAAGACATATAATTCTTGTATGACCCCATAACTGCCTCTGGCATAAATTGCACAACACTCCGTCACTGTTATCACACCAATACATTGATCCGACTCATTAAACGCAAGAAACGCCGAGAAAGAATCTGATTTATCAAGTAACTGCGAACTTATAGCCATATATGGTTCTTGATCAATCTCATTACCAGTGAGATCAGACAAAAGTAAGACTACCATTTTAGCTAAGATGTTGGAATCATTTGCTTTAGCCCTTCTGATCTTTATCATTGCCATTCACCAACTTCATATAGAGTTATGTAACCTATCTCAGCCATGAGAATACTATTTTTACCTATTCCACAACCTAAATCGAGAACTTCAAGATCGTCATAAGTTATTGAAACTTTATCAGTCATAATACTTGCCTCGTTTTTTATATTTTTCTTGCCCGTTTCATCTAACGTTGAATTTCCTATCCATAATGCGTTTTTGAGTCTCTATAAAATCATACACTTTGATAATCTCTTCTTCATAATTTTTGTCAATTTCAAAGTAATCAACACCGTTATCTAAACAATTCCTTCTAAAAGTATCGTGTTCGTTAATGTAATCAGTAATTATGCCCTCTTCTGGATAGCCCCGATCTTCTATAGCATTCCTATGTTTTACAATGTTAGATTTGAAGTTTTCCTCAATATATTTTTGTGAAAAACCAAGAAACACTGAGATGATTTGTTCTGAGTATGCGACATCAAAGTCCTTTATATAGTGAGGCAATATGTAGCATCCTTCAATAATAATATTCTGATTGTTCTCGATATTAGTCATAATCATTCCTCTAATAATGGGCCACAATTTCTCACCAATAAGTTCTGTGCTATCAAGTGGTGTAAACCCACAGTCGGTATCTCCTCTGTACAATCCCATCTTTAAATGATCAATAGAAAAATAGGGTATGTGATATTTCTCAAGTAATTTTTGAGACATTAGTGTCTTACCCGTACAGCTGTTGCCACTAATTAGAATAATCACTTAATAATTCCCCCTAGCTGCGTTACATATCAAATAGTAACTTCAATCTATGATTTAGTCGTTTGTACTAATTTCCTATAACTTTCTGTGTCCCGAACTCTCACTGCCTTAAAGTAGGAACGTAGCCACAGGCCGCGACGCATAGGCTGTTCAGAGTTATCTGCTGAAACCTCTTCCTCCAAAATCCTCAGCAGATCAGGAGACTTAGCCACAACGGGAAAACGGTGTTATGTGATTGGTGATGCCTTATTGAATTAGCCTTCAAATATCGTGCTTGTATAAGTCTCTACAATCTGATTTAAAAAATATTCTTGATAAAAATCATGAAGTGTTCTGGGGAATTTAAAGGGTCTTAACGATTCATTGGCTTGCACTAAGCTTTCTCGGATTTTGTTAATGGGTAGCCACTCAATTCCGATTTGTCCAATATCTGCATGAGTACTTTTTAATTCAGTTAAAATTGGTTTAGTGTTACATGTGTATATAAAATCTATTGTATGAACTTCCTTCATTATAAAAGAGTATTCATGGTTTCTGGATATGTATTCTCTTAAACAAAGTAGTTGGCTTTCTATAATTTCAAGCCCAAGTTCTTCCATACACTCACGGTTTAGAGCTTGCTCCAATGTTTCACTCGGCTCTTGTGCACCACCCGGTAATGCATAATACACACCGACATTGGGCCTCTCTTTCTTTATAGAAAGTAACTTATCGTCCTGGATTATCAAAGCTCTAACAGTGTTTCTAATCATGTTAGATATCACCTCTCTAAATTAAATATGAATTGCATCACTTTCATATAACGTTGTTGTATTCACGAAACGCCCCAACCTTAGATAGCACTTATCTTAGGTTGGGGCGTTTGTTGTCTGAGCTTCTTCCATGATTATACATCTGGTAACCGTGGGACGATAGTCCCGTAGCGTGACTCTGGTGTTAAATGATCGGGCACAGTTCGAAGCAATACTAAAAAAAATTGTAAATTCCATTTTCAAAATAGTTAAACTCTTCATCTGTTATTCTTAACTTGCCATAGGCATTAAAAAATATTTCTTTGTCTATGTCATTATCAAAAGCGTTATGTTTCCGTCTAATCGCTAACGCTACATCATATCTTGGATCGCCATACGCAGCCCCTGACCAATCAATGATTCCTACGATATTGCCCTCATTCACTAATACATTATCTATTGTAAAATCGCCATGGATCAAAGTATTTTCTATAGGCTTTGGCCGTTTTTCCTTCAACCGTGAAAGTAGTTCTTCTGATCCGTCTACTTCATATTGAGTTAGATTATTTTCTGCTTTTAGAAGCATCGTATCTAACCATGGTTTATCATTCTTTATTAATCCAATTGGGCATGGACATTCATGTATTTTCCTTAGACATAATCCAAAGTTTGAAATAGCTTTTTGTTTCTCATTGAGACTCGGTTCTCTGGATAGATACTCTCTCAAACTTATCCCATTCATATAATCCATTAAAAGCCATCTTGATTTTTTCTCAACATGATAACTATATACTTTTGGTACTAATAATTCTGTTTGGGAAAGATATTGAAGTGCTTTGTACTCTTCTGATAACCACTCATTATAGAGATCGTTTTCAGTCTTCTTAATCACAAATCTTTTATTGGAAGTAGCCACTATTGCCACGATAGAAGTATGACCTTGTCTGGGAAAATTAATGTTATGTATTTCTCCAATTTGATCTGAAATTTCAACTGGAATATCATGTATATTCATAAATTTACCTTTCTGGGCACTTCGTGCCCTTTTATATAACGTTGTTATGTTCCCGACGCCTCACGGACTTAAAGCCCAAAGAGTTTGCCTCAATGCGGTTAATCGGTGCAGGTGTGTCTGCTGAGTATGCTTCCTTGGAATTCCTCTTGCAGACCGAGGACCGTCTGTGATCCGCAGCGGGAAAATGTTGTTAGATGAGGTGAGTGCCTTTTTCTAATTACTAGATAACTCCCTTAAATTATTCTAATTCCGTGTTGCGAATTACCATGTGCAAGTGATCTTCCCAAGCACCGTTGATCTTCAAGTACTTTATAGCTACTCCTTCATTATAAAATCCTAAGTTTTCTACTACTTTTAATGAGGCTTTATTTCTCGGCATTATATTTGCTTCAATTCGATGAAGACGCAGTTCAATAAAAGCATATGTAATGACTTGTCTTAATGCTTCTGTCATAAAGCCTTTATTTCGTTCATCTTTATCAATCCGATACCCTAAATGGCAAGATTGAAAGACTCCTCCAATAATGTTATTCAAAGCTATTGATCCTATAATTCGTTTCGTATCCTCTGCTTTATATATCCATAACTTAAATAAATCACCGTTCTGTATCTTTTTACTCTCGTCAATTAAGATCTGTTTTTGTGCCTCAAGTGTATAATAATCCATAGTCCTCTGTGCTTCCCATTCCATCAAAAACTCCTTATTACGTATAACAAAATTCAATACTTCTTTCGCAGCTGACTCATTAATGGTTTTTAAAACTAATCTTTCCGAGTATAATACGATATTACTCATATAAAACCTCGTTTTTAATGTATTTTAATCCTGCACTAGTTTCATTTTACGTTGTTGTAGCAGCCTTCCTCGATCTACTAACAAAAATCTATTATTTCAGTCAGATTCTTCAATACTATGCTTTGATTCCACTCTGCTCCTGTTCTATTTCTGAATAAATCCTTCCGACCGGGGTTTTCGAAATCCTACATCCACTGATGTTATGATCACGTCTATATATTCCTGTATCGCTTTAATGTCTCGTAAAACAAGCTTTTTATTCATTCCATAGGGAACATCCGTAAGTACTCCTATTTTAATATTTCGTTCCTTTAATGTTTTAAGTGTATTTAATGTCTTTTCATAAGGACTTGAACCCTGTTGAAAGAAGTTAAAAAATATTTCAATCGCTTGAAAAAGGTACGTATTGTCTAAATCGTCCATTCTTTAAAGATGCCTTGGAAAATTTCTATATCCGTAACTTCGAAACCCCAACTTAATGGGACATTTGAATAATATATCAATGTTTCGCCTAAATCGAAACCAATAGCCTTCATTAAATTACCCCCAAAATATTAATTTTGTTGTGGCTATTTGGCTTTGTGAAGGAATAGACTAGAAACATCCAGATTTCTGGATTTTCTTGCTGATAACAGCACAGAAATATTTCTAATGCTGTATCGGATAGAAGGGTAAGCCGATCTTTTCTTCCTTTACCTTGGCGAATACGAAGTGTTTTAAGTTCTTTGTCAAAATCCTAGAATCGTAAACGTACGAACTCACTAAATCGTAATCCTGAGCATAACTTCATTGAGGGATAAATCATTCGGAAATTTATGTTTATATTTAGTTCTAATGTAGGAGGCAGATTCATTTTGTTTGAGACATTCTGGAAATAAAATTATCGCACTAATTCGCCTTTCCATTATATCAGTCATTGTAAATATTGGAAATTTAAAAAGAGGCTCGCAGAGTCGTTAAGGACGACTTTGGAACCCCACAAAGTTTTTAATTTAAAGTGATGTCTGGAATCACTTTTGTAGTCTAACCATTTTCTGGTTTCACGTTGTATATAAATGAAGATGTGTTGGGTTGCCTTAATTCTGGTTGTAACAGCTAGCAGATGCATCAGAACCAATCGGAACTGTTCAAAGATGCAGAGCCAGACGCAGACCAACCGTGGCAGAATCACTATGCAAATCATGCTGAGCCTTGCACGTGTTTTATGATTTGATCCCTTTGATATGAGCGGAAACAATGTAATTCTCCACATTCGCTCCAGGAACCCAATCTTTAATAAATTCCTTAGAATCATCTTTCTGCTCCACGACCACATCCATAAATCCGCTTTGCTTTAGCATATCTTTAAGTTCGTCAACGGATGATGCCCCAGAAATACATCCAGAATACATAAAATCCAAATCATTCTTAATTTCCTCCGGAAGTTCGACTGTCGTGACTATATCCGAAATGGCAAGGCGGCCACCGTAGCGCAATACACGGTATGCTTCATTAAAGACTTGCTGTTTCACTGGTGAGAGATTGATCACACAGTTGGAAATAATCACGTCCACCGTTTGGTCTGGAACAGGCAAATGTTCAATTTCTCCCAGTCTAAAATCCGTATTCGTAAACCCGCCTTTGATCGCATTGCTACGGGCACGACTAACCATTTCAGCTGTCATATCCACTCCAATCACACGACCTGCTTCGCCTACTTGACGGGATGCTAGAAAGCAATCAAATCCGCCGCCGCTACCCAGGTCCAATACTACTTCTCCCGGTTGCAGTGCGGCAATTATTTGAGGATTACCGCAACCGAGGCCAAGATTAGCGCCTTCCGGAACGATCGTTAATTCTTCGTTTGAGTAGCCAAGTCGTACGGAAACATCCTTGTAGTTCACCGGCTTTTCACAGCAACTTGAACCAGTATTCATCGGTTGCAAGGCAATTTCTTTGTACCGGTTGCGGACATTTTGACGTATTTGATCGTTACTTACTTGATTCATAAATGATCACTCCCTATCATATTTATTTTATTTTAATCAGCAGTTGGCACTTATGCTCGCCTATCGCAACGGACAAGTTGATTTGACTCTTCGTTCGTAATAAATTTCATATAAGCTGCAACGCTACGGTTGATAACCTCTTCATACAACAGCACTTACAATTTTATTTGCATTTTGCAAGTATTGAAGAAAAGATTACCCCATTGGGGTAGTACAGCATAAACTAGATTTCGCCATCGCCTCATTCAAAAGCTTAATTGAACGAATGACAGTTTCTTTTTCAAATTCGTTCATGTGAGAGAAGATTTCGTTAAGATAAGTATTCATTTGCTGATCAATCGTCGTAGCAACGTATTTTCCTTCCATCGTCAAAGATAGAACATAAACTCTTCGGTCATCTGGATCGGGAGTCTTTTTAACTAGATTCATCTTAATTAAAGATTGAACTTGTCGGCTAAAAGTCGTTATATCGGTTCCTAACGCCTCCGCTACTTGTTGTATAGAAGGTTTGTGTTGATGGTCAATCTCGTAAAGAATATGGCTTTGGATTAAAGAAATGTCGCAACCGTCGACTGAACAGCAATTTTTATTAAGAAAACCAAAACGGCGAGTCATAATTTGAAATAGTTCGCGAGTATTTTCCACTTCGGTTCACCTCATAAGATAGTTATACAGTAATTATTTGCAATTTGCAAGTATATTGAGAGCACTATTACTGCCCGTGTGAGTAATGATTATAAATGAGACTAAAAAGTACCACATTAGGTTCTTTTTACGATGTTTATTTGAGATATTCAATTATTATAAATGAGACAACGTGGGTTCATGAGTATTATAAATGAGATAAAAATTAATCATGAAAAGGAGCTATCTAAGGACCTTTAGGGGAAGTATTATTACCACGACCACGATGAGGTCTGATAGGGTAAATATCAGTTAAATAATGTATAATAATTTTTCTAAGTCGATCCAGTGTCAGAATTGGGCATGGTTTTAGGATAAATAACGCTATATTCCCAGCCTCTTTCTAAAGACAGTGCTCTGCAATAACGATCGCATAACTCTTCTTTGGCTGAGAAATCATTTTCAGAGGCGTCTTTTATTTGATATAAAAGCGGAATAGCCCAATACCCGCTCCCCCCTCCGCAAAAAACAAAGACCGCCCACAAGGCGGTCTCCATTCCCATTCAATCATTCCCGCTAAGCTTCGCCCAAATAAACATGCAGCCGTCGACGACAACAGTTTTGTCCGGTTACAAAGCCCGCCTGCGCGATCAGCGAGAACGCCACCTCGGCGTCCTTCAATTGAAAAATTCAGGCTATTCCAGCCCCATATCGCGCTTCAAAAACCGGATGAGCTCCTGCTCTCGGGCCTTGCTCATTTGCGCGGAAAACGCTTCGTCCCACTCGTAAAAGCCGGCGCCGGTTTTTAGCCCGTACTTGCCGCTATCAACCAGCGCGCGCATAGCGCCGAGCGATTGATCGACCTTGCTCAAATCGGCGAACAAATAGTTGGAAATGGCGTCAAACACTTCAAGGCCGCCCATGTCGGCCGTCATGAACGGACCGGTCAAGGGGAGCCGGCGCCCGAGGCTGTACGTCACGGCGGCGTCGATATCCTCCATGCTGGCGATGCCCTGCTCCAAAATATACTGCGCTTCCCGGAACAGCGCATACTGAAGCCGGTTGCCGACCGATCCGAGCACATCCTTTTTCACGAGAATCGGTTTTTTGTCCATAGCCCGCAGCAGCTGCATCGCCCGATCCGCCGTCTTGTCGTCGGTTTTCTCCCCGCGTACGACCTCGACGAGCGGCAGCAAATGCGCGGGATTCCAAAAGTGGGTGACAACCATCCGCTCCGGCCGCTTCATCCGCTCGGCAATCGCCGTCGGGCTCAGTCCGGACGTATTGCTCGCCAATACAACGTTTTCATCGCATAGCGCATCCAGCTGCTCGTAATATTGCTGCTTCAGCTCCAGCTGCTCGGGAATCGACTCGATAACGAAGCTCGCGTTCGCTAAAGCATCCGGCACCGAAACCGTTGTGCGGATGCGCCCGTGCATCACCGCAATATCCTCCCGCCTGATTAGACCATTGTCGGCCAGCAGCGCCAGCTTGTCGCAAATTCCTTTGTTCGCGCGCGCCAGACCGGCTTCACTGAGCCCCTGCAAAACGACCGAAAAACCGGCCCATGCCGCCGTCAGCGCGATGGAATGGCCCATCAGCCCTGCGCCCAGTACGGTTATGTTTTCTTCCAACCTGTTCCCTCCTTGTCTCTTCCAAATACTACATGTTCACGGCTCGATCAGCACCAGGTCGCCCTGGCTGATGCGGTAGGTCCGGTCCTTGATATAATAGCGTTCCCCGGTGCGCGTGTAATAGATTTCGTACGAATCGTGCGCATGGGATTTCGGCTATCAACCCAGCAGTTCCTTCCGTGCCTCCGCAATCGATGTCACCAGGATGTCTACAAGCGACTCCACCTGATCCTTCTGAATGATCAAAGGAGGACATACGGCTATGATGTCCGTATTATCGATCATGATCGAGCGCGTGATCAGACCTTTTTCCTTCGCTTTGTCGAATACGAGCTGTGCAGCCTTCTTGGCTGCCGGAAACGCCCGTTTGTCCGCCTTGTCTTCGACGAGCTCAACCGAAGCGAGCAGCCCCCGGTACGTGACGTTGCCTACAATATCCGAATCCCGCTTCAGCTGCTCCAGCCCGGCGCTAAGAACTTGGCCCATGGCGGCAGCATTCGCGACCAGATTTTCCCGTTCGATGATCTCCAGATTTTTAAGCGCCACTGCGCAAGCGGCCGGATGCCCGCTGTAGGTATATCCATGAGGCAATATAGCGGTGGACAGTTCCGCAAGTTCCTGATGCAAGCCGTCGTTCAAAATCACGCCGCCAAGCGGAATGTACCCACTCGTGATCCCTTTCGCGAACGTCATCAGGTCGGCCACCACACCCTCGTGCTCCATGCCGAACCATTTTCCGGTTCGTCCGAAGCCGGTAATGACCTCGTCGGCGATCATCAGAATGCCGTACTTGTCGCAAAGACGGCGGATTTCTTTCATGTAGCCGGGCGGCGGGACGATGACCCCGCCTGCTCCTTGAATCGGTTCGACAATAACCGCCGCCACTGTTTCAGGACCTTCCCGGAGAATCGTCTCCTCCATACTTTGCACTGCGCAGGCGGCGCCGCCTTCGGCGCAAGATTCGCACTTGTCGCAGCGATAGCTGTATGGTGCGCCCGTTTGCACGAATCCACCGGCGAGCGGTCCGCCCGCCAGGCGGAACGCCGGGATGCCGGTGGCGCTCGTCGCGCCCATCGTCACGCCATGGTAGGCGCGATAGCGGGCGATGATTTTATAACGGTTCGTCTCGCCCTTCAATTTGAAATAATGGCGAACCAATTTAAATACGGTATCGTTCGATTCCGAACCGCCCGATGTGAAATGGCAGACGTTCAAGTCGGCGGGCGCGAGAGACGCCACTTTCTCGGCCAGCAGGATGGCGGGCTCATGGGAAAACCGGTTGAAGGAGTGGCTGTAGGCTAACTTGCTCATTTGCTCCATAGCCGCTTGCGCCAGTTCCTGCCTCCCGTGGCCCACATTTACGTTCCACAGGGAGGATAACCCGTCGATATACTGTTTTCCTTCGGTATCGTACAAATAAATGCCTTCGCCCCGTTGCATGATGACAGACGGTCCCTGTTCGTAATGATCCTTAATCGAGCTGGTCGGATGCAAAATATGCTTACGATCCAGTTCCATCAATCGTTGATTATCAGCCATCTTTCTTCACCTCACGTCGAATTTGTAATGAAAAGGGTACAATTTAACCCATGCTTCGTTAGGAACAATCTTGTTCTCGTCCGCCAGTTCCCCGTTGACCAAAATCAACCCGACTTCCCCATGCGTCAAACCGTGCTTTTCGAGTGACGTATCATGCCGTGTCATCTTAATTAATAGTAATTATCGTGCCAACTTCGTGGAATTGGATGACGGAACATTTTACTATCTTTAATTCAACCGATGAAGCCTTTCCCGAATCGCGTTCCCAACCTCTTGCGTCGATGCCGTTCCGCCAATATCCGCCGTACGAATCCCGCTTTCCATCACATCTTCGATGACCTGAAGAAGCGCGGTTCCGAGTTCCTCTTCACCAAAATAATCGAGCATCATCTTCGCCGTCCAAATCTGGCCGACGGGATTTGCGATGCCTTTGCCGTATATATCAGGTGCGGAACCGTGTACCGGCTCGAACATGGATGGATATTTGCCGTCCAAATTGATATTGATGGAAGGGGCGATTCCGATGCTTCCCATAATGGCTCCCCCAATATCGGTCAAAATATCGCCGAACAAGTTGCTGGCCACCACCACATCGAACAGCTGCGGACGGCTGACAAAAAACGCGGCAAGCGCATCGATATGATACGAGCTGGTTTTCACTTCGGGATAATCGGTCTGCACTTCCTTGAAAATCTGATCCCAGAACGGCATCGTATGATAAATCCCGTTCGACTTGGTCGCGCTCGTCACATGTCCTCTTCTTTTCTGCGCCAACTCGAAGGCATAGCGCATCGCCGCTTCGGACCCTTTGCGCGTAAATACAGCGTTCTGGATCGCGATTTCATCCTCGCCTTGATGAATTCTCCCGCCAATCTCGCTGTATTCTCCTTCGCTGTTCTCCCGTACGACAATCAGGTCGAAGTTTTTGGGGTTCACAAGCGGCGATGCGACGCCTCTTAATTGCTTGGCCGGACGGAGATTGATCGTCTGGCGGAAGCCTTTGCGGATTTTGAGCAGCAATCCCCAGAGCGAGATGTGATCCGGCACGAGCTGCGGATCGCCGACTGCACCGAGAAAAACGCCATTGAAGCCCGCAAGTATGTCCAACCCGTCATCCGGCATCATTTTGCCCGTCTCGCAGTAATATTCGCAGTTCCACGGAAACTCAACAAAATCGAAACGAAGACCGCCGTGAATCTGTTCGATGCAGCGCAGCACTTCGAGCGCTTCAGGTACCACTTCTTTGCCGATGCCGTCGCCCGGTAGGACGGCGATTTCTAGAACTTTCACGTTATTAACCCTCCATTGCGCTCCCTATTTCCCTAGGATGCGGTTTATTTGGTGTTTACTAGTAGGATCTTCTCGTAAGGAACGTAAGGGAAACCGAGATCTCTGGCGACCGGAGCGCAGGTGACCTGTCCTTCCGTCACATTCAAGCCTTTGGCCAAGGCAGGATTCCCGTTCACCGCGCTTGCCAATCCCTTGTCCGCGATTTCTAGGACATAAGGCATCGTAACGTTGGTAAGTCCGATGGTGGAAGTCCGCGACACCGCACCCGGCATGTTGGCGACCGCGTAATGAACAACGCCGTGCTTAATATAAGTCGGATTGTCATGCGTCGTCACACTGTCGACCGTTTCAAAAATACCTCCCTGGTCTACGGCAACGTCGACGATGACGGAGCCGGGTTTCATCGTCTTGACCATTTCTTCCGTGACGAGTCTGGGAGCTTTCGCACCGGGAATGAGCACCGCTCCGATGACCAGATCCGACTCCTTCACGCATTCCGCGATGTTCGCCGGATTCGAGATCACCGTGTTCACGGATTTTCCGAACAGATCATCCAACGCGCGAAGCCGATCAGGATTGGAATCGATAATCGTGACGTCTCCGCCGAGCCCGATCGCGATTTTGGCCGCATTCGTTCCGACGACGCCGCCGCCGATAATTGTCACCTTGCCACGTTTGACTCCCGGGATGCCGGACAGTAAAATTCCGATTCCTCCGTGCGGCTTTTCCAAAAATTGCGCGCCGATCTGCACCGACATTCTGCCGGCCACTTCGCTCATTGGGGTAAGCAATGGCAATCTCCCGCCTGTCTCCACCGTTTCATACGCAACAGCGGTAACACCGCTATCCACGAGAGCTTGGGCAAGCTTACGCTCGGCCGCCAAATGCAAATACGTGAACAGAATCAGTCCTTTTCGAAAATACATATACTCCGACGGCAACGGCTCCTTGACCTTGAGAATCATCTCCGCCTGCGACCAAACATCGGATGCCCCTGCGATCTGCGCCCCAGCCTTCAAATAATCCTCATCCGCAAAACCGCTGCCTACTCCGGCACCCGACTCGACGAATACATCATGACCTCGCCCGACCAAGTCCAACACTCCGGATGGCGTAATGGCGACACGATTCTCATTATTTTTGATTTCTTGTGGAATCCCGATGATCATGGTGAATCCCCTCTCATTTACCGGCATGCGTTATATTATGGTTAATCATGATCAACTTCATTTCCGTCATTTCCTCAACGGCATATTTGACTCCCTCGCGGCCCACGCCGCTGTCTTTCACGCCACCGTAGGGCATGTGGTCCACCCGAAAAGAAGGCGTATCGTTGAGCATCACACCTCCGACATGCAGTGTTTTTGCCGCGTAGAAAGCATTATGCATGTTCGAGGTATAAATGCCGGCTTGCAGTCCGAAGCGCGAGTCGTTGACGTAATTCACGGCCTCCTCCACGGATTTCACCTTATTGATTAGCACGACAGGCGCAAAAGCTTCCTGGCAGGAAACTTTCGTTTCCGGATCGACTCCGAGCAAAACCGTAGGCATAACAATATTGCCTTCAGCGGTTCCCCCTGTGGCGATCACCGCACCGTTCTGTTTGGCTTCCTCAATCCAGCTCAACGTTCGCTCGACGTCTCTCCGGCTGATCAAGGCGGAAAGATCGGTCCTTTCGTCCAGCGGGTCTCCGATGGTCAGCTTGTGTGTCTCCTCTACGAACTTGTTAACAAACGCGTCGTAAATCGCATCATGAACGTAAATCCGCTGTAGCGAAACGCACACTTGCCCCTGGAAACTGAACGAGCTGATGACGCAACGGGCAATAATTTCGTCGATGTCAACGTCCCGGTCTACGATCAACGCCGAATTCGAGCCGAGTTCCAAGGTCACCCGCTTTAACCCCGCCCTGCTGCGAATTTCCATTCCGACTCCCGGACTTCCCGTAAACGTCACGGCTTTGATACGCGGGTCCGTCACGATCTTGTCGCCAACTGTCCTTCCATCCCCCGTCACAATATTTAATGCTCCGGCCGGAAGACCGGCTTCAGCAAACAACTCCGCTATCAAAAACGAACTTAGCGGGGTTTGCGAAGCGGGTTTCAAAACGACCGAATTGCCCGCTGCAATCGCAGGCCCGACCTTATGGGCGACAAGATTCATCGGAAAGTTGAATGGCGTAATGGCACCGACGGCTCCCAGCGGCTCCCTGACGGTGTAGGCTGTCCGGTTTTCCCCGCCGGGCGCGGCGTCAATCGCGATTTGCTCACCGTGAATGCGCCTTGCTTCCTCCGAGGAAAACTTATAGGTCATGATCGTACGCTGCACTTCCGCGCGGGCCATGGCAAGCGGCTTGGCGGCTTCCACGGCGATCAGCCGGGCCGCCTCCTCGGCTCGCTCGGTCAGGAGCGATGTGACTTTACCCAAAATTTCGGCTCTCTGATGGCTCGGCATCGCAGCCATGACCTTAGCGGCACGATCAGCGGCGGCGATTGCAGATTCGGTCTCCTGTATCGTAGCTTGAGGAATTTCAGCGATCGCCTCCTCTGAGTAGGGCGATTTCAGAGTCTCATAGTTTTGAGCTTCAAACCACCTGCCGTCAATGAATAACTTCTTTCTTCTGCTCACTTCACATCGTCCCTTCGGGGTACTTAAAGAAATATTAATCCCTGTTGCGGGTTTATAATCCTGCAACAGGGGGCTTCTTGTTTATTGTCCGTTTTACCGGATCAAGCAAATGGAAAGGTGTCTTTGACTTTTCTCTTTACATCCTATTTTTTCTTCTTCATAGCGGTAAGCTCATCCAGAACAGGCTGAATCAGAGGCATCTTTGCTTTAACCCAAGCGTTCCAGTTGGCCTCTACATTAGGTCCCTTCAGGACAATTCCCGCTAATTCTGTAGAAATGTTCATGACAGCGCGGGTACGTGCAGGTGAACTATAAAAGTATACGTCTGGGTCGAGTTTCGCAAAAATCTTCGGATTTTTGGGATCAGTGAGCTCTGTTTTCTTAACATACTGATTGCGGGCTTTATCGCGCCAAATCTTCGGCAATGACGGATTAACCAACGTAAAATTGTCACGCAAAACGAGCAGAGGCGGCCATAAGTTCGGGACACTCTTGTATTTGTCAGAAATTTGGAGGTCCCCGTTCAAGTTAACAATCGTGCCGTCGGGCTTCTTTTCCCAGTCTGTGCCTTCAATACCCAAGTTAATTAAGAGCTGCCCTTCTTCAGAAGCGGACTCGTTGAGAATGTCGAGTATGCGTTCAAACTTGGCATCGTCCAGTTTCGGGTTGAATATAAGACTACCAGCGAAGTTGGGAATTTCATTGGCCCGATAAGTGCCGTTTTTATCCGTAAAAAACGAAAAGTTCAACGACTCGTTAGGATCAACGCCTAAATTCGATTTCATAAAGCTGGCCTGCCGGGTGCCCACGGAGCCCATACCGGCGGCGGCATTCATCGCAGAAATCCCAGCGGTATACGTTTTCGCTTCAGTTTCCGCTCCGTATGGCAGATTGTAGAACTCAGGATGCAACAGCCCCTCATCATAGGCCTGCCGCCAAAGCTTCAACCCTTCCAGAATCTCGGGCTCGGCGAGTCCCCACTGAAACACGCCGTTAGCGTCCTGGTAGAACTGAGAGACCTCCTGGTAATGTGTAGCGTTGGGGTGGATAAAGATAATAGGAAGCTCCGATGTGGGAATGGTTATAGGAATCAGCGCCTTGCCTGCTTTGCCGGGATCCTGTTGCTTGATCTTCCGCGCGATATCCATGAGTTCAACAGTCGTGTAATACTCCTTTATTTCGGCACCAACGGCACGGAACCAATCCGCGCGGTACCAAATTCCCGAGTGATTGATCAGTGTATCAACTGGATAGTTCTTACCCATGACAGGCTTAAACAGAATATTCTCACTGCCCACTTGATCCGCAACATATTTATTAATGCCTGTCATATCTTGGGCTGCGGCGAGGTTCGGCCACTTTTTACGCCAGCCGTCAGGCAATTTCTTAAGCAGTCCCTGCTTTACATAGGATACATACTCTGAATGATTGTAGTTCCAGCTCCCAATATCGGGCATATCGCCGGAATTTATCATGATTCGAAACATTTCATTGTTGTTATTTGAGGGTACGGGAAGTATCTCCCAATCAAAATTGAACTTATCCTTCCAGATTTTTGCAAAGACATCGTTGTTTACGTCAAGGTTGTTATTGCCGCTGGCATACGAAATTTTCATATGCTGGGCATACTTATTTTGTTCTTTCGCCGTGGCTTCCGACGACTTCGGTGCGGATACAGCCGGGGGCGTAGTCCCACTTGAAGAACATGCCGAACCAATACCGGCCAGCATGACCGTCACAAGCAGAGACGGTATTGTTTTTGTTTTTTTCATACAAGTCCTCTCCCTTTTTAATCATATTATAACGCGGCGGATTGTTGTTATTTTATCGCGCCGATCATTATTCCTTTTACAAAGTGTTTTTGCAGGAACGGGAAGAACAGCATAACCGGAAGCATGGTACATATGATAGCGGCTGTTTTTACTCCCATAGCGAAATTTGTCTGTGCCAGCTCGATAGTGTCCCCACCGCTTGACATCAATTGAATTTGCGTATCGATTACAATGCTTCGCAGCACCAGTTGCAGCGGATGAAGAGTCCCTTTTTGAAGAAAAATCATGGCGTGAAACCATTCATTCCAGCGGTCCACTGTGTAGAACAGGGTTATTGTGGCAATTACGGGCGCGGACAGCGGCAAAACAATATTGGCAAGAATCCGCCATTCCCCCGCTCCGTCCATCCTCGCCGATTCCATAAGCGAATCAGGCAGGGCTTTGAAAAAATTGTGCATGAGAATCATGTAAAAGGTACTAATTGTGTTTGCCAAAACAACAGCCCATAAATTATTGGGCACCAGGTTCAGATCCTTCATTAGCATATACAAAGGAATTATTCCGCCGTCAAAAATCATAGCGACCAACACAAAGTAGAAAAGGATTCTGCGCCCGGGAAAATTTTTGCGGCTCATCCCATAAGCAAAACTTATGGTAAGAAATAAACTGAGCGGTAAAGACATTGCCAGGATCTTCAATGTATTCAAATAACCGCTGGCGATGCGCCCGTCCTCAAATATCCGTTTATACGAATCCAGCGTCGGTTCCATTGGGAAAAGCAGCAGCGGGTTTTTAATGTATTCGGTCTGTGATGTAAAGGAAATCACGACAACGCTATAAAACGGGAACAAAACTATAAATCCCCATATAATCAGAATAGCTGGAATCACATAATCGCCTATCGTCCGTCTTTTCAATCTTTTAGTTAATTTCATATGTCCCTCACCTTCTAGCCCAATAATCCTTCTTTGCCCATCAGCCTTGCTAAGCGGTCAGCCAGCAATAAAAATGTCATATTAACTACGGAACGGAAAAGGCTTACAGCCGTTGAGTAAGAAAAATCCGGCGCGCTTTGGAATGTGATTTTATAAATATACATATCCAGCGTTTCAGCTACGTCGCGTACCGCTTCATTGCTCAGATTGAAGATCTGATCAAATCCTGTGGACATCAGATTGCCCATGGAGAGGATAAACATAACAATGATAGTGGGCATAATACTGGGCAGCGTAATGTGGAATATTCTTTGAAACCGGTTCACCCCATCAATGGCCGCGGCTTCGTATTGCTCTGCATCAATGCCGGCTATAGCCGCCAGGTATATGATGGCCCCCCAGCCTGAATTCTTCCAGACCTCAGTAATGTATAGCATGGGGACAAAAATGGGTTCATTCCCCAAAAAGTTAAACGACTCAAAGCCAAACGCCTTCAAAATGCCGTTAATAAACCCGTCATAAGACAAAACAGTAATCAGGACGCTGGATAGTACCACCCATGATAAAAAATGGGGAAACGTGAGTATCGTTTGCAAACTTCTTTTCATCTTTAGGAAAATCACTTCATTTAAAAGCAGGGCAACTACAATTGCCATCGGGAACTGAAAGACCATTCTTCCCAGGTTGATTTCCAAGGTACGATATACCGATTGGATAAACGCCTGATCCAGAAATATATATTTGAAGTTCTGCATGCCAACCCACGGGCTGCCCCATATTCCGCCGCTCGCCTGATAGCTTTTAAAAGCTAAGGTAAGTCCACCCATGGGTCCGTAAGCAAAAATGATATACCAGACAATGCCGGGAAACAATAAGGTGTAAATCACCCTGTTTTTCCAAATCAATGCCATAAGTTCTCCGAATTTTTGCTTTTGCGTTCTTTCCGTAAATGAGGTACTCATATTTTGGCCTTCTCCTCTCGGTTATTTTTCCTAAAGCTCAGTAATAAATGGTATTCCGCCGCCTAAATAATCCAAAGCCATCCGCGCCGCACTGTCCGCGCCGTCAATCTGTGGGTAGATCAAGCTGGAATTGGGGTATTCCTGCAAAAAGAGCCGCCTGTACTCATCCGCAAAGATCGCTGAGTCATGAAATACGCTACCCCACATTCCACACAGAAAAGCAGATTCTTTTTCAAATTCCAGTTTCTGAACCACATTCCGCGACACATTGATGAGTTCCCTGGCACCTTCGCGCAAAATATCTATGGCAGCCTCGTCGCCATCGTTTGCCGCGCTATATACCAGAGAGGCCATTTCAGGCTTAATCAGATTGCGTCGGAGGCTGTTTGCGCACTTAATCAGTTTGTTAGAGTCAAATCCGTGGAAGTGTTCGATCATATTCATAACCAGTTTTGTCGTAGGAACGCTTTCATCCACCCATTTTGACATATGCTTAAGGGCCCTAACGGCGAGCCACTGCGCGGAGCCTTCGTTGCCCATAATTGTGAGAGGATATCCTCCTGAGCGCGTTATTTTTCCCGCTTTATTCCGACCGACCACAATAGAACCCGCGCTTGAAATTGCCACGACGCCGACGCCACCCGTCGCCCCGTATAGCGCTACCCTTCCGTCGTTCATACAGAAGATGGGACAAGGAAAGCCCAGTGCTGCGTAAAAACTCTCCACGACTAAAAGATCCCCGGACGAATCAATGCCCACCGCGCCGACGACAACGCATTTGCAGTCCTCTATTTTACCGCCGAAATCATTCAAAAGAGCTTCGGTCACTTCGGATACTAAGCGTCCGGCTTTTTTGGCTCCGACTATGGAGCGATTGATCGTGCCTCTCGATTTTTCCGCCAGCGTTCTTCCTTCCAAATCCTTTGCTTTAATGACGTATTTTGTCATCCCGTCGTCTACGCCGATTACATATTTCATACAGAACCCTCATTTCCCCGCATCCGGCGTCCTAGTGCCCATATCAGAAGTTATTGAACGTACGGCAGGGTGGCGGACAATCCCCAATTCCTGGGTTAGTAGCGCCGATATAAGCTGTCCAAAATAAACATCCACAAACGGTGACATGAATTTACTGTCTCCCGCATTCAACCGAAGTATATGATCACCCTGCATGGAACCGGTTCGATCAATAATGTAACTGTTTTTGCTGGCCTTACGAGTGATGTCCGCTAGTTTTTCCATCCTGACGCTGTCTTTGTCTCCAGAATTGAAGAGGAATAAGGCGGTTTCCTCATTTATACAAAGAGGTGGGCCATGCAAGAATTCCTCAAACTCATATCCAGCGCTGGGTAAGCAAAGGGTTTCCAACACTTTCAGCGTGTCTTCCTCGCCCACGGCCGCCGCCGGTCCCTTACCCACAAACAGGAAATGCCGAGCGGTTTTCAAATCGTCTAGATGAGCGCGGTAAAAGTTCTCACACGCCTCCAAGTTTTGCTCGCCATATCCTATAGTTTTTTCTAGCAGGCCGATTTCTTTGCCATACCCTGCCTCGCTTAAATTCCCGCCTAACAGCGCGGCTTCGAGCGCCGCAATGTATAGGCAAAGCACCGTTCCCGTAAAACCTCTGGTTTTGGGGCCCACAGTCTCCTCGCCCACCGAGATGTCTACAGATAAATCTGCAATGCGCGCAACGGGATTGTTATCGCCCGCTGTAAACGATACCGTCGGAACTTCGCCTCGCAGCTCTTCCAGCAAAGCCACGGTATTAGACGACTTACCGCTCTGAGAGACCACCAGAACAAGCGGGCGCGAACCTCGGATGACCGGCGGCTTGCTGGGCGGTGCGCAGGTTATTTCCACCCCCAAGGTAGTTTCCATATATTCACTTGCCGCTTTGCAGGCATTCAGGCTGGAACCGCTTCCAATCAGATAAACCCGATCCGGTTTTAGTTCGTTATAAAAACGTGCGAAACCTCCAACTATTTCCTTTCTTCTAGAAAGCAGTCCCTCCATACATGAAGGCTGGCTGCGATAATATCTGTACATCTCCCGCAACATATCATGATACTGCTGCATTACCTGTTCCATAAGTTACATCCCCTCGATTAGTTAATTTTTATAATTTCACTCTATATTTAAGTGATTTTAATGTAAAGGATGAATAAACTTGCGATCAAGACCTTTTCCCCAAGAACTATTACGTTTTTCGCTGGGTATTGATGTTAATAAATTAATAATATAGAACATGTTTTGTGCATTAGGACTAAATTAACGCATTATCAATTGGAACTTTTATGCTAACTTCTATTTGTCAAGTATGAATTTTCATAATTGCTTTAAGACTAGACTTTTTGGATCTATATTAATAGAATAGTATAGAATCGAATCGTTCTTAGGCTTTCGTAAAAAAAGTACACGACAAGGCTTGCTGCGTATAAGATGCCAAATAACACCGAACGCGACCCACGCTTGATCGGTACATACTAGGACGCCCTTCATTTTATATTGATTCGTTATTTCGTTCGGCCTTGAATACGCTTACCTGACCTTGGATACGGTTACTTTTTACGAACTAAATATATTTTGGGGCATTCGTCCGGAGGGTGATGTTATGAAGACGACTGTTAACCATATAAAAGTTCTAATTGTGGACGGCTCGGAACAAACGCGGAATAAGCTAACGCGCATTCTAGCTAATAATCCGGCTATTGCTTTGGTTGGTTCTGTTGGTAACGGGTATGAAGCGGTGGCTTTCGCTGCCAATAGCGCCCCTGACGTTGCGGTAATGGATATTGAAATAGAGTCCAAACTCGCGGGGCTTTACGCTATGCGCGAGATCATCAAGCTGCGGCCAAATACCAAAGTTATTATCTATACAGTCCAGAATTCCGACTATTACATCTCCAACGCGTTTCTATTCGGCGCGTGCGACTATCTCATAAAAGGCGTCTCTGAACCCGACTTACCCGACACCATAATACGGGCTGCGCAAAACCGCTCTATCATACACCCGGAAGCCTCGGAGTATTTGAGGAAGGAATATATCCAGTTAAAAAACGCCCAAGAGAACCTTTCTTATACTATTCAGGTAATTCTGAAGCTCACCCCGTCAGAAATGGATATACTGCGCATGTTGCGATCCGGCATGAAGTATAAGGAAATAGCTGACGTCCGCTTTATTGAAATGACGACAATGAAGACCCATATTTCAAACCTTTTAAGGAAATTTGACAAAAAGAATGTTGTAGAGATGCTGGAAACCATTGAGAGTACTGGGTTCTTTTTGCTGGTAGACAATTCAAAATAGAAGCAGGGCAGAATATAAGAAAACCTCTATCGAGGTCTTACAAAGAAGAGCGACCGTGTTTTACATGTAGGTTTTCTTGCAATATCAGAATGTTCAGCTCCGCTGAAAACTTATAAATTCTGGCATTATGAAAAAAACTGCCCTACTCTTCTTATTACCTACACAGGTAACCATAAAATGGACACTTTGGAAAAAAGCGTTCAGTCTGTGGGTACCTTTTTTGTATACCCGCAAAGAGCGGTCTCTTTCGGATGTCAAGGTATTCCTGGGCTTGCCTTGCTGACCGACATTCATACCTCCCTTATGGCCACTCAGAGACAGCTTCTCTATTCACCCTACTCCGATGCTTCACTAGGAGAACACCTCTCCTATAACCTGTCCAATCGCCTCACACTGGACATAAGTATCAGTGGAGATTAAAAAAAAGATGACCCCTGTGCAATACGTAATACAGGAATCATCTATTGTTTGCTGCCTAGGCATAAACCAGGCTTTTTTATACTTCCGCCCCCGCATATCCGATTTCCCGGAAAAGCTTCCGTTCGGTGCAGCAACGCTCAAGCGTTTTCATAACGTCTTCGGGTATACCCAGCGGATAAATGCGATCCAGAGCCTGTAACAACGCCCCGACTACCGGTTCGAACCTCGCATTTATACAGTATGCCCCGGGTATTTTTCCCTTGAGGTGTTTTTCAATAAGTTCCAGAATAATGTTGTCGCCCTTACACACGCCTCCCGAAATGACCACAGGCAGCGGCCTGTCAACGATATTCAGTTTTTTTGCGGCAACCACTACATAATTAGCCAAAGCGGCGCAAAATTGATCAATGTACTGCAGCGACACGGCGTCTCCGAGACGTATGGCCTCAAAAAGCAACGGGCAGAATTCCTTATACACCGGCTGTTTGGGAGACTCGTCTTCGCTTCGGCCCGTCGTACAGAGCATATAAAACTCCTCTACGGAGGAAAAACCCGTAAAATCCAGCAAAAGGCGCGTTAGTTCGGTTTCCGGTGCAAGGCCGACGCTGGCGTCCACCACAGCGTCCACAATGAAGCGGCCTATGGCTTCGCCGCCCTGATGTATGTTCTTTAAGTAATAGGCATACTCGTAACTCTGGCCGTCCTTGTTATAGACCGCGCAGTTGGCGCCTGAGCCCAAGCAGATGACTGCGCAATCACGCCCGATAATCTCCGTGCCGCCCCTAAGTGCGCCTATGCAGTCATTAAAGTAAGAAATATTCTGGACGCCCAAAGTCTCTCCAAGTTGTCTGACTCCAATGGGAAATTCAAACGACCAGTCCGCTCCGGAACAGTTGGCGGATACCCGCTCTATTTTTGACATGGGCAATCCTGCGTCGGCGAGAGCTTTGTCGGCGGCGAAACGGATACGTACCATTTTAAATATCCGTCTTTCCATCGCTTGATATGTCCAATCCTTATCGTCTCCAAAGCCCAGAATATGGCCCTGGTGGTCGGCGATGATAGCATGAGCTTTCGTTCCACCTAGATCAACAGCTAATATTAATGACATGATTAACACTCCATTTTATTTACTGAAAAAGTGCGTCAGGTATACGCGGTTCCGTGACTCTTCTGTTTCTGTGGTAATAATACTGCGTATACACGCTGGGAACCGCGCCCAGCTTATTGGCAAATTCCGACGCTAGCCTCAGTATTATACTTGGTGCTTACAGCGAGTCCAATGGGATTTTAGCGACGACGGCGCTTCTTACGCGATTCTCCTGCATGGTGAGGGCGATATACAAGAATCCCTCCTGCTCGCAGGCGCAGGGATAAAACCAAGTGCCCCCCCGACCATCGAATTCCGGGGCCCCGCCTTCGAATAACTTATAGACTTTTGTGTATTCCACCTCTCCCGGTTCGGTGAGAGCCATGCAGAGCAGACCTCGTTTAAAGTAGCCCTGATCATTGTTGTAAATCATGTATCGCCTGCCATCGGACAGAATGCCTGCGAACATTTTGCAGTTTCCGACCGGCATGGAAATTTTGGCCGGCTTTGACCAGCTCTCACCGTAATCCTCGCTCGTAAAGACAAAAGACGCTCCGCTTGTGGGATCGCCATGCTTGCCCTTGTCATTTCGGACATAAGCAGTGATAGCGCTTCCTTGTACGATCAAAGTAATTTCGGGGCACCTGATTTTCACGGCGTCTGGAGCGAGCGGATCATACAAGAAAGAGCTGCGCCACGGCTTCGCGATATCCGCTCCCTGGCTAATGAGCACTGCCGGAAAAGCGGGAGTTTCCCCCTTCAGCGGCATCCAGACGCCCGCAATGTAATCACCCGTATCCATCAGGATTGGGGGAGAATTGCTAAGGAACCCCCCCGATATGACAGAGACTCTTCTCCAATCGTCTAGAGAAGACTGCGGAGCCTCGAACAGGTCAAGAGAAATCGACAGATTCTTGCCACCCATCTCGGTGATCAGTGAAAACAGTTTGTCTTCGTGCACAAAGAAGCTCGCCGGCACAAAGTGCTCCTCGGCGCTACCGATCTCGCCCACCACGTTGAATACCTCCGACCAGCTCTCCCCTCCGTCCTCGGAATAGCGCCCCCGGATCAGGGAAGAACCGCAGATCTCCGCGTCGGTGGAGTTATACCAGCCCAAATACAATTTGCCGCCGTGCGAGGTGATCGTGCAATCGTGAAGAAAGGGCAACAGATCGCGCCGTCCATCGTGCGCGAGTATCCTTGTCATGCCGCCGGGATAAGGCATTTCGGATGGTTCGGGGTAAGGGAGCCCCTCCTTCCAGACGGGTAGTCTCATGCCTTCCCCTCCTCCGGCCGACTTGTCCAAAAGCCCGGCTCCGGCTCATCCCCGGCGATGGCCTGCCATACGGCGTCAAATGCGCGCCCAGAGTTGCTCATCCATCCGGAGCATATTTTTTTCGCTGTGTCGATATCCCTGACGATAATATTAATTTTGATGACAATCCTTGCGCCATCGCGGATAGAAAGGAATACAGGAACAACCCCAGTAGACGACTCGGTGTACTGGGCAATATAGTCTTTTTCTTGCTCAAAGACACGCTGGTACTCCGCGCTTTTGGCGGCTACGTCCGCTTTTATCTGCGCAAGCGACGCGTCGTCGCTCACCAGGGTTCTGCCGGCGTCCGTGATTTCGTAAACAACGCCACTCAAATTCACGGCCTGGCAAACAAGTCCTTGCTCCTTGAGAGAGGTAAGCGGCAGCTTGAGATCGGTTTCCGCGACAAGGCCTGTTTCAAATAAAAAACGTGAAAGGTCTCCCACACTCAGCTGATCCATTTGCGCCAATGCGCACAGGATATACGGTTCTTGGCTCGACATGACGATCCATCCTTTCTTTGTTGACAACGGTTAGGGCACACATAGCGTTCCTCCCCTATTGTTGAATTATAGGCATATACGCTGGCGCAGTCGAGAATGAATAATTTCACTCCGTTTTCTCCCGATTTTAACCAGATACCCCCCCGATATGCGTTTATCCGTGTTTCTTCACCGCCAAAAACCGATTTGGTAGGAGATTTTATCATCCGATTTTAAATCAACTTTTAGCTATAATGTAAAGGCTGAGATATGTCCTTTCCGGAATTGCCGGACAAAGGCGCACTCCATTATCAACTGCATGGGAGGAATGTACTGATGAAAAAGACCCTACTTGTCATGATGGCCTTTTTACCTGAATTTCGCGCTAAACTGGAGGCGCAGGCGCCCGGGCTCGATATCGTTTACTGCGAGAAGCAGCCCCCCTCCGAAGAAGCGCTCAAACGGGCCGCCTATATTTGGGGGAACCCCAACGAGGAGCAGCTTTCCCTGTGTGAGAGATTGGAATGGCTGCAGCTCTTGACAGCCGGGCATGACCGGTATACACGGCCGGGCGTGTTGCCGAAAGGCGCTTTGCTGTGCAACTGCTCCGGCGCTTACGGGCTTGCCATCTCCGAATTTCTGCTTGCCCATACGCTCGTCCTCATGCGCAAGCTTCACCTGTACCGCGATCTCCAGCATGAGCGCAATTGGAGGCATCTGGGGCACATCGGGATCGTAGCGCGCTCTTCCGTGCTGGTCGTCGGCATCGGCGATATCGGCGGTCGTTATGCTCAAAAAATGCATGCGCTGGGCGCGAGGGTTTTCGGCATTCGCCGGCATGTCGACGAAAAACCCGATTATCTGGAGGCACTATATCGTATGGATCAGATTGACGACATCCTGCCGCAATGCGACATTGTAGCTCTGTGTCTGCCGAACCACCCAGACACGGAGGGCCTTTTCAGCCGTGAGCGCATCGATAAAATGAAGCAAGGGGCTTTCCTGCTCAATGTAGGACGGGGTTCAGCCGTAGACACCGAGGCGCTCTGCGACGCGTTGGAAAGCGGTGCGCTGGCGGGCGCTGGCCTCGACGTGGTGGAGCCGGAGCCTCTTCCACAAAGCCATCGCCTGTGGGGTATCAAAACGGCGATGATTACTCCCCATTGCGCTGGCGGAGACAAATTCGGGGAAATCTATCCTTCCATCATCGAGGTCTTGTGTGAAAACCTGCGCCGTCTGCAGGCGGGTGAACCCCTGCTTAACCGTGTTGACACTGAAACGGGATATCGCGTGTAATTGCGTGTAAAGGTTAAAAAGCAGCTTTCCCGCGCTCGTATTGCGGGGGAAAGCTGCTTTATGCAAGACTAAAAGCGCACGATTCCGACCAGACCTGCTTGCAATGAAGTCGTCGCCGATCATGAAAGTGCGCGGAAGCGCCCGTAGCGCCTTTGTGTGTGAATCCCCAATCGTTTTCTTCCAGCAGGTCTTCGACATACACGAGGTCGAAGGTCTCGCTGAGGTATTTGGCGCAGGCAATCATCTCATCACGAGCCGACCCGTTTCCCTCCCAAAAGATACGTGCCGGAGGCCGCGTCGTACATCTCACTGGAGGCTTGTGCCCCAGGTACCGCCGCATCACTTCCATTAATTCGCCGAAAATTCTGACACCTATTTCCACGGCCTCGTCAATGGTAAGCCATGGCATCAGGACGAACTCATTGAGCGGCTGCCTCAGCTCGTCGAACCTTTTAAGGAAATTTGACAAAAGAGTGTAGAGATGCTGGAAACCATTGAGAATACAGGGTTCTTTTTGCTTATAGACAATTCAAAATAGAAGCAGGGCAGAATATGAAAAAAACTGCCTTGCTCTTCTTATTACCCAATCATTGATTCTATCAATTCAGACTGTTGTAAGGTAGCCGGAATCTAATGCAATTGCTTCTAACGTATTCATAAAACCAAACTTCTCGACCTGATGCTTAAGCTGTTCAACGTACGGAACCGAATCATGGACATTGCCTGGCGTGATGGGAACATCCGTAACGATGTTGTTACTCAAACCGTTTAATTCAGCCGGTCAGATGCCCTTGTAAACCTCTGCAATACTCCACATCACGCGCGCAGTGCTGCACACCCATATCTCCTTATAGGTCGGGCTTGACTGCATAGGCATATAGGGCTCGTCGTCATTCTCGAAGGTCTCGAAGCCGACAGGAACTGCGCCCACAGGCTGGCCGGCGTAACCACCATTAAGCAGCGGGTAGTCATAGCCCTCGCCGTACATGGTGCTCATGACGAAGGGGTTGAAGCCCAGAACATATTCCAGTTGCCTGGCAGCGATGTCATAAAGCTCTCGGTCGCCAAGGAACCTTGCCAGGGCGAAAACGTTTTTGGCCTTGCTCAGCAAGGTCGCATGAAAGCCACGGAATTGGTAGGACACCGGAAATCTGCGCAGATATGTTTTTTCGTTCAGCTTGATCCCGTTTTTCACCTGCGCATTATATTCTTCTACCGTCGGACCGCCAATGTCCTTTGCCCCCTCGTGCGACATCTTGGAATAATCGGTGTTGCCCACTTCGTATACGCCTGCCGGCAATATGCCGTAGGGCTCCATTACGTGTGCGGTTTCCTTGATGTAGTCGGTGTAAGCATCTACGCACTGCCTCCACAAACCCGCATCAGGGTGGTCCGGCGCGTCGGCGAGCAGCAGTGTGAAGCCCTTCATGAAGAAATGTTCATAACTGCGGTGGTAAAAGCTGATGGGCCTTGTTTTATCACGATCTTCGTAGAAGTAGCCGTGCAGCGGAAGGGAAAAGTCCGTCCTGCGCTCCAGCTGCTGGCATTGGGCCAGCTGCCGCGCACGGTTCGCCGCCGCGTCAAGAAAGCGTGTCTCGCCAGTCACGCGGTAGAGCATGGCAGCGGCGGAAGTGGCCACTGCGATACGCTCAGACATCAAACTGTTATCGTTCGAAGTTTCAATCGTATCTTCGGCAAAGAAAAAGTCTTCACCGGCGCACTTGACACACCATTCGTAGAAATTCCTGTCCCACTTGTAGAACGGCGCGCCGTAGGCGCAGGTATAGGCGGCGGTGTAGTTGTGTATGGCGGTATTCTTTGCTTCCCCCGTCATGTCGTCCTTATCGCCGCAGTAATTCTTGGTCCAGATGGCCTTAGTGAGGCTGGCATGGCGGTAGCCATCGCCAAAACGGGTGCGCATCGCCCAGTTCAGTCCCCAGCGGGCTTCCTCCAGTACGCGGTCGGAAAGGTCCGGCTGCGTTTCACGGGTGGCGTCGCCGAGGTCCAGCATGGCGACAATTACATCTGCGGTTTTATCTATAGCCTGCGATAAATCTGCAGCATCGTGCCAGCCGCCATGTATAGGTACAGTGCGCCCGTCGGGGTGTTTGCAGAAGGTATCGAGGTGGCATTCTATGTGAAGCTCCGGTACTTCGAAGCCGCAGCGCTCGGTGAAGAAGAAACTCAGGCTCTTCCATGCAGCGCCAAGGAAAGCGTCCGGGCCTATGGTGAATGGTTTGGAGGAAATATCGCCCACGGTGACGGTATAAAAACCCGGAGTCTCAAAATCAGTAAAATCCAGAAGTCCGAAACCATTCTCACAAGTTTGAACCTTTCCGGTGTATACGATTTTATCTTTATCGTCGGTAAGGGTAAAGGTTTCAGCATCGGAGCCCTGTACCAGCGCCTGTTTGCGCGCATCACTCAGGTAGCCGCTGTGACAGTATGCTATGGAACCTACTGGAAGGTCCCAGCCGCGGCTCTTTTCGGGTTCCACCACTTCAAGGCGCAGATCATCGATATACAGTGTCCTGCTTTCCAGGGCATTCACAGGTGAGCCGTTCATAACTGTGCCAAACGAGATTCCAGTGACCTTGTCCCGGTAGATGTCGGGCAGCTCCCAGATAATTTGTGTCCATTCGCCGGGTTTGATAGAGATGTCATGGGTGCCTTCAAAGCGTCCTGGTACGGGCATGATGTGCTCTCCCGCATTATGAAGGGATACTTTGACGGAATAGGTGCCTAGTCCGGTAGGCTCTGCATAAGCCCAGAATGAGATGCGGTTGTATTCATAGAGATTCTCGTTTGCAACAGGGTACATGAAGCCAGCTTTGCCGAAGCCGCGGTTATTAGGGGCTATAATTTCGGTAGAATTGGGGAAATCCAGCCGAATGCTGCCCTTGCCGGACTTGGTGTTTTCAAAATCCTTATGCATGGTGCCGAAGCCTATGTTTCGCAGATTGTCAAAGTTCTCGCAGAGAGGTAGATCACGGGTTTTCAGAATGGGCTTTCTGCGCCAGCGCTCAAACCCCGAATCAGATTCGTCCACCTTCATGGAGCGGCGGATATACCGGCTCTCCTTGAGCTGGTCTTGTAATGACTGATACATAGTTGTACTGTCCTCCTTTATATTGTTGACCTGTTATTTTATAAAGAAAGTATGCTAATACACCGTCTTTCCAACAGGCGCATTCACCATACTAACGCTTATTGTATTGGGACTCGGTAAGGTTTGTCGAGGTTGATTTTTCTTGCGAATTTTCTTAAAAATATTACCCTGATCATTGCACCCTGTTAGCTATTTTCCATTTTTTATACACAATGAAGAAATAAACAGTCAAAAAAGTATGAGAAAATCTAATCTTCTGAAAAGATAGCTTAGAGAGCTTGTTGGTGAATCGTGAAAATATTTGTCCAATAAAGTGAAGTAACAGGAAATGGTAAAAGCAACAGTGAATGAACCATTCCAACTATTGGAATGAGGGATGAGCATGGGTGCCTTTACAGATATCCTGAAAGATCGCTTTACCATAGTCCCGGCGATTCGTGACGACGAACATGTGGCTCAGGTTGTGAAAACAACCAAAACAATGGATATTACCACCTCAATTGACTTGTTTGAAAGACAGCTGAGGATGAGGAGAAATGGGAGAAAATAGCCCGTATTGGCGGCGGCTTTATCTGCAATGCCCCACCCAAACAGCTGCACGACGGAATACTAGGGGCATCTGTATATCTCCTGTACGCTCCGCGAACGGGATAACATCTGCAGCGTCGCCATTGCCAAAGTTACAGTGGAATCCCTGTAACAAGAGAGGTGGGACCAAGGAAAACCGATAAGGGGCAATAGTTCTTTCATATGTTGTCAAAAATCCAGGTGCGCTGCCATGTATTACTTTGACCCGGCGCAAGCTCCAGCTTGTGAAAGGTTTCTACGCTTACTATATGATCTGCGCACCACATCGTCATGCCGCAGATATCAATCTCGTCCTTTACGTCTATACGGGCACCAGAGGCTTGATTTATCATCGACCATTCAAATATTTTGGGGATGCCTATTTGTATCTCTTCCAGCGTCACCTTTGCAGAGGCAGGTGAGGGTGAATATTGCTCAAAGCTAAATCCATGTCCATCACCTTTTATATGCCCGTTTAGCACGTTTTTCCCCATATCTTTGATCGAATCCATTCGTATCTTGTAATCCGGTCCAAGGGCCATTGAGTTGATTGAAAGAAAATTATGGCAATATTCGCGGACGCTTATAGGCTTTTCTCCCTCGTTTTTAACCGTGATTTGCATTATGAGCATGTTATCCTTAACCAATATATCTTTCTTTTGGCTTATTGCATAGCCATTACAAAGTAGCGGTTCCGTTATGAATCTGGCGCTGCCCTTACTTTCCTCAACACGAATCGGGTACTGCTCAGCTTCGTATCTTTCCCAGAACTTATACGGTGCGTCTTCGAACTTCTTCAAAAGACCGACGCCGAATTTGGGAAAAGGCTCACCTATTTTTGCCTCTTGGCTGACATCGAATAAATATTCGCTGCAAAGCCCGCGTCCACCGGAAGACGGATGAGAGAGATTATTAGGCTCCGTGGTGCAGAAACGATGCACTCCATCAAGCACGATTTCGGTTATAAACCCCGCCCGGTCGAAACGCGTAGTTATATTTGGTGCTTCATTCGGGTGTGCAATCTCAACACGCAAACGATCTGATTTTATTTCAAACATCACTTCTGCTCCTTTTTATTTTTACTTTTGTGGTAAACCTTCATTGCATAAGATAGCAGAATACAGGGTCACCATTCTGCGTTATTCACGCATATTTTCGCATCCAGAACACTAGCTTAGATGACATCTGGTTGGACATATAATGGAATTCTGTTCTCTTGCCCATAACAAAATGTACTGTAATTTGAAAAAAATAACACGACAAACCCATAATGTCGAGGATGATTATTTTCGCTGTGTTTAGGATTCGTGAGTAAGAATTTATTTTTTATATGCTTGACACTTGCAGGTTCACTTTATTGTAATAAGATATTTTCCGGTATATATTTGAGGAGGCGTTTGAAGTGCGCGGGTGTTAAACCATAACATCTGGGTGAGGATACCCCCACCTTGGACCCTTATACCTTCTGGCAGATCACAATACCGTTCTCACTATCCTATCTGTACACCTTAGTTTTAATAGGGGATGGAATTCTGCGAATTCACGAGCTTGCGTGAGAAAATCAAATCATATTGAGGGAGTTCAATGCCCTTCCCGGTCTAAAAATTTATTTTTGAGATACAACTTTATTTTCTCAGTAAAAAAGCCAAAAGGCTGCCCAATACATCACCCACGTTGACATATTGATCAGCCCTTGGCTTTTTCTGTGAAAAGAAAATATGCACTCATGGTGGGCTTCGTCTTTAAAAGTTGAAGAATAGCAGAAAAATGGCAACAGGATGCCCGGGAAGAGAAAGATTCGATTCCAAGGTTTACAAGTATAAAAGGTGGAAATACTTATAAGTTTGGCATTTTAGTAAAAACATTCTCGATATAAACTTGTTTGGTTTATAACATTTGATAGAGAATAACGAGCATCTTTTTCGCGAGTGCAACAAGTGCTTTTTACTTACCTCGTCGAGAGGCTAAAGACCAAAATTTAGCAGACAACCGGGGATTACGGGTTTTGGGGGCTGCCCAAGCAGCTTCGCACAAGGCTGTTTTGATGTGGGGATTTCCTTTTACCGTGCGGGTACTTTTTTTGACCAGCGCTTTCGTGATTTCCTGGTGCTACACCAGCCCAAGAAG
This sequence comes from Paenibacillus sp. 1_12, assembly GCF_900114475.1. GTDB lineage: Bacteria > Bacillota > Bacilli > Paenibacillales > NBRC-103111 > Paenibacillus_S. The sequence continues at coordinate 36,385 of NZ_FOTE01000036.1, forward strand.
TGAGGTGAGCTGCCGTTGGGAATTGATCCATGTTATTCCCCATCAATTCGCTCATCCAACTGACGAATTGATTCTTCTTAAAATGCAATTTCGTTCCAAAGAAAGCGGATCATAAATAGTTGGTGCTCATCGAGTGTTCCGAATAGGGAGTCTGTCTCATTTGGTCTTGTAGCGTTGAAATTTCGATCTAGGATGTTTGGAGCAATTTTACCAATTATTCCTTTATACAAGCGATATTTTTTCATACGAACGATGGATTTTAAGCCAAGTTCACGCATGATGCGCTGCACCTTTTTATGGTTCACTAATTGCCCTTCATTGTGTAGCTCGTCTGTAATACGACGGTATCCATAACGGCCTTTATGCTCATGATAGACCGCTAAAATACGAGATTTTAAGTCCGTATCTTTGTCTGGACAATCCATTGTACTTACCCAGTAATAGTACGTACTACGTGGAATCTGAGCCAGTTGCAGTAATGAAGTAATGGGGTACTCTAGCCTTAGTTCAAATAC
>NZ_FOTE01000068.1 GCF_900114475.1 Paenibacillus sp. 1_12
TGGACCTCAGTCAATAGATTGGACACATAGAATCGAGAAAGTTACACAGTTTTACGGTACGTACGTTCGTACTGATCTGGCGTTAAATAGCCAATAGACGAATGGATTCTTTTGCGGTTGTAGAAGTATTCGATGTATTCAAAAAGTTCACGGTAAGCTTGTTGCCGAGTCTTGAATTTCTCTAAATAAATGAGTTCTTTCTTCAGCACGCTATGAAACGATTCGATACAAGCATTATCGTAACAGTTGCCTTTTCGGCTCATACTCGACTTGATCTCGTACGTTTTCAAACGCTCTTGGTAGTCAACAGAAGCATACTGGCTGCCACGATCAGAATGATGCAACACGTCGCCTTTGTTCGGCTTTTGACGGCTGTAGGCTTGGTCCAAGGCTTGTATAACAAGTTCCTTAGTCATTCGCTCACCGGCGTTCCAACCGATAATCTTTCGGGTGTACAAGTCCATCACGCTGGCTAGATAGACCCATCCTTCATCCGTGTGTACATATGTAATGTCTGTCATCCACACTTGATTCGGCGCTTCGGCCTTGAACTTTTGGTCTAGCACATTGTCATGGACAGGCAGGTTATGGTTCGAATTCGTGGTCGCTTTATATTTGCGGACCGTACGTGACTTCAAGCCCAACTCTTTCATAATGCGGGCTACGGTTTTCTCTGATACCTGCACATCTTGCTGCTTAAGGACTTGCTTGATTTTAGGGCTTCCATACAAACATCTGGAGTTGAGGAAGGCACGTCGAATGAGCGTTTCCAGCTCTTTACGCAGCTTCCTCTTGGCACTTTCCGATCGTTTCGTCCACTCATAATAACCACTCCGGGATACTTTTAAGACTCTGCACATCTCCAAAACCGGATAGTACGAGCGGTGGTTGTGGATAAACAAGTAGACTATTTCTGGTCTTTTGCGAAGATGTGCATGGCTTTTTTTAAGATGTCGTTCTCCATTTCAAGCTGCCGGATCCGCTTTTGCAGGTCCGCCTGGTTCTTGTCTTCGACTTTTAAGTTGCCACTGCCACGAAAAGCATTACCCGAATCCTTCTTGAATTCGCTCATCCAGCGGTATAAAGTATTGTCGGACAACTCCAGCTCCCTTGCTACCTGAGCCACCGGCTTCCCTTGTTCCTGAATCATTTTCACCGTTTCTCTTTTGAATTCTTTATCATATTTCTTTCTCATCTCGGACACCTCGACTTTGTTGAGTTTATTGTCGCATTCTCGTTTCTCAGTGTCCAATTTCTAGTCTAGCATCA
>NZ_FOTE01000041.1 GCF_900114475.1 Paenibacillus sp. 1_12
CGCTAAAAGCTTTTTCAATTTTTCATTCTCATGTTCCAACTGCTTGAAATCTTCAGCTGTAGGGATAAAAGCAGCCTGTCTTTTGCTGGCTCCATCCAGTTGATCTACATCTTTACGGTTCAACTCTCTTGCCCACCGCAACACCATCTTGGGATCCAATTCGTGCTGTCGGGCTATAGCTGTAAAGTTCCCGATTTCTTTCCCTTTTCGAACGATATCCATCTTGAAATTAAGATCATATTGTACTCGTTTCATAACGTTCCCCTCCGTCTATTCATATTGTATTTGATTAAGGGGTGTACTGTCCAAAGCTTCTAGGGGGCTAAAAAGTTATGGCACCTCATAATATAAGCTTTATGTTCTTGACAGTGATTATAAGTTCGCTTCTAAATCACTTTTCCAACCTTAACTCGACATACTCATATATCTGCTGAAGCAACATTTTTAACCGAATCATATCCATGGGGATATAGTCGTAATTGGAGATAGGGCTGAACTTATCGCAAAAATAAAGCACCTCAACGTAGTAAAATCCTTGGTACTCTTTCAGGTCGTTGTCATTAAGTCTAAGCAACCTGCTGAGCCAATAACTTACATTTTCTGCCAATGAGATATAAAGGCTTTCTACATACCCCCATTGATTAAGGTCATACTCGGTTAACGTCCTGTTCAACATCAGATAATACAGTTTACTCGACTTGGGTGTAATCGAATACTGTTGATAGGTAGATAGCTCCATGATGTCTACTGGATCAGTATCAATCGAAGGTCGAAATACCTCGGGGATATCTCTGGAATCTACTACACTGACTCTTCTGTTGAAGTACTGTTCTAGTTCGTCTGCAACAACTAACCTTGCTTTCCAATCGTAAAGTATGGTTGGATCGAAGAGTCCTAGAAAGTCGATGTCGCTTTCTTCAGATTCACTTCGGGCGAGGACAGAACCGTAGAGCTTGAGTGCGATTACTCCGTGCTTGGTGGCGAGTGTTAGGATATGATCACGCTTTTGGATGATTGAGTCAATAACATTCATTGGCGGTAAACCCCTTTCAGAGAATTTATATATATACCTACATGTAATATATTTTCTCTGACTTACGATGGGCTTGAGTACATCTACTCAATTAAAAATAAAGATGGTGCCTGTAAGGACACCATCTCGTTAAAGTAATGTTATAAAAATGAAAGTTTAGATACTCTTAATCTGCTCTCTGTTATCAAGACTCTTGATTCCCCATTTCTACTCACTATAATACAATACCAGTCCAAGTCCAGACCCACGACCGTTAGTTCCCACAACCAGAACGATATTTCCTTTTGTTATTGTTTTTTTAGTTGATTTATCTTTATTTTCTTTCCAAAACGTTTTAAGTTCGTCTTTAAAATCCCCATTCACAACAAATCCCATAGTATTTAACCACTTCACAGAAAAGTTAAGAGCAGTCTCGTCAGAAGCAAAACTGTAAAGTGATAACGAAGCAAATTCCTCAAGTTTTTCATCTTTATATCCTTCATAGCTATATTCCGGAATTGTTATTAGCCCGAAGTCAGCGTAGCCGTCTTTAGAAATTCCAATGTATGGAGCATTAGAGTCTTCTACTACAATGATTCGTTCTTTTACGATATAACCCATTTCATTAACAACTTCTTTACTTTTGGTTATTATTTCATCTATCGTTAGCCGCTTAAGCGACACACTAGAAGACTCTTCGGTTGGTGTTAAAGTTTCCTCTGTATAATCAATATTTGTATTGATACCTACAGTTTTGGATGCGCCATCCCAAGTTACTCCAATGTTGAAGGCTTTTCCAATATCGCGAAGCTTGAAGTGGTTGTTACCGTCGATATTATAAGCAGTTATTTGAACCTCTTCTCCGTCCAAATAAATCTTGGAGTTTGAGGACTTTGCATCTTTAGAACCCGACTTAGTCTTTACTTCGAGTTCACCGCCAACAAGCGTGTAAGCTAAGTTTGGAATCAAATTAATTGCATTCTTTTCTTTGTCCCAACCTACTTCGAATTGCTTTTCAGTGTTATTCACTGCCATAGCAATGTCACGCAGTTTGAAATAATTATTCCCTCCGACATTATAAGCTTCAAAGGAGATATTCTTACCATTAACAACAACTGATGAAGTAGTTGGCGATACCTTCACTAGACCGTTATCAGCAAAAACAAACTTAATACTATCCTTCTTTACTTCCCGTCCATTTTTATCGTTTACTGAGAAATTAACAGTGAAGATGGCATTTGAATTTATGTATTTTAATTCCCCTGCTACTTGTTCAAAGGTTTTACCCGCGTAATCTGTAAATTCCAACCCTGGAGTACTAAATGAAGGACTTACTTGTACTTTCCCATTTTTGAAATCTGATTTTTGGTATCCAGCCATATAAAAGAAATTATCAAGTCCATCATAATTAATCACATCAACCCATATTGAAACAAAATTAGCGTTCTTATCATCTGTTATGATTTCGAAGAAAGGATAGTTTCCATGGCTATCTTTTTTAGGTGTGCTTATTACATTGACTACATGATCACGATACTCTACAATATTTCTTTTCCTATTGTAACTACTATCTACCTTCTCTTGCACAGTCTTGGTCCCAATATAATTCGGTACAAAAACTTTATAGTTTGCTTCTCCCTTAACGGAAAGATCAAATTCTTTACTTGCTGCATTTGCTCCAGAAACAATAGAGAAACTTGATACTGCTAATATTATTAGAATAGAATAAAATTTCTTCATTGATCCCATATAGTTATCTCCTTATTGAACGTTTTTTTTCGATTAATACGGGTTGTATTACTCCTCTTTGTAATCAAGCTTCGTATCGATTCCAATGTTATTTATTGCACTGTCCCAAGTTACGCCAATGTTGAACGCCTTTGCGATATCACGAAGCTTGAAGTAGTTATTACCATCTATAGTGTAGGCGACAAAGTTTACCTCTTTACCATCGATATATAACGTGGAAGTAGTTGGCTTTGCTTCTTTTGTTACTGGCTTAGCAGATACTTTAAGCTCTCCGCCAGCTGGAGTGTACGCTTTACCGGAAAGAAGGCTAATTGCATTCTTTGCTCCATCCCACTTCACTTCAAATTGTTTCTCAGTGCCATTCACAACCGAAGCGATGTCGCGAAGCTTAAAGAAGTTGTTATTATTGATGTTGTAAGCTTCAAATGATACCTGCTTGCCATTGACGATAACCTTGGATGCTGTTGGCTTGGCAGATACAGGTTTGTTCGACTGATTTGTATCGGCATCACTCACTTTATAACGATTGAATCCTTCATACATAAAGTAAATATTCTTAAAAGAGTCGATTACATTGCGATCTTTGTCATAAACCTCTATAATCACATCCAAAACATCGTCTGTCATAACAGATTTGAAGGTAACACTAGGCATAAATACTGATACTTTACCGTCTTTGAATTCTTCGTCTACATATTTCATTTGACCGCCAAAATAACTATCAACACTCACATATACTGAATGTGCCTTAGGATTTGTGGTTACAAGATCGAACAAGAATACATTAGAGTCCTTCTCAAATTCCGGGTTCTTCAAAGTGATCGCAGATACTTCAAAACCACCAATTTCATCGTCGCTTCCCTTAACTTTCTGGAGCCTCAAAGAACTGCTTGGGAATTTAATCGTATACCCCGAATTTTCATTAAGGACATTTACTGTCGACATACCTTGGTCCACTGCATTATTTCCGGATTCGGAGTTAGCCTTGAGATCATTACCTGCAGTTGCCTCGCCTGTAATTTGTACAACGAACTCGGCTACCGTATCAGGCGAAAACTCACTACCAAAACGCACATTCACGCCATAGTAACCCTTTTTGCTGAGACTTAATGTATACTCTTTTACTGTGATATCTTCGGATGCTTCTCCCATTATGAAAGATTCACCAACAAGCTTCGCGTCAGGAAGGAAATTGATGCTCGGATGCGAGTCTTTACCGGTAATGGTAAGTGTTACTGGTTTATCAGAAACGAAAATCGAATCGCCAACACCTGATCCTTCATCAGTGAATCGTTTTTTATCAGTTACATTTGAGATTGAGACATAACCACCTTGCTTTGTCTCTACCTTCGCTCCACTCTCAGCCAAAGCCGTTAGTGAAGAAAATAGGGAAATAACTAAAGACAAGACCAACATCATAGATATCTTCTTCATTTATCATCACTCCATTTTCATTGTTGTATGTTTATCATGAGCAATTGATCTAATAGCCAAATTATTGAACTGTTCTCTTCTCTTGATAGATTGATTGGATGAATACTTGAATTTCCGATTTCTCAAAATGGTGTTCGCTGATACAGATTCTCTTTCCTATAAAGGCGACTTCAAACAACTTGTACCTCTTAAATAGGTAGAGAATCAATGCGATGAAAAAAACTCCAGCCATTATCGAGCTAAATTGCTTTAAATGGCTAACATGTAAACCGAATTTCTTCATTCCTCTAGAGATCTGCGTCAGGATCGTGATTAATACCCCAACAGAAATCAGGTAATAAAGATTACGTCTCGATCTCTTACGTATGTTGCCAGCACCAATGAAATCTTGCAACAGTACCGATTCTGGTTCATATATTTTTCGGGAAGTATCGCCATTTACATATCGATAATGCTCACCAAAAAAGTGGACGTACTTATTAGTAAGGACTATTACAGGCTTTTTATCGTTGTTCCCGATATGCCCCTTACCTAATACCGTTCTGATCTCCTCACCATTACTCAAGGTTAACCCTTCAATAACAGGACTCATTTGTTACTATTGAATAGGAGATTCTTTTTAGCTTCGTCAAACTCTTCTTGGGTAATAAGCTTTTGCTGCAGTAGTTCGGAATATTTCTTGATCTCATCAGCAATACCAAGTTTGGAGTTGGTTTCAGCGGGCACTTGTGATGCGGCTGCCGCTGCAACCTGAGAATGTGCTGATTCAACAATATGGTCTTTAGCCCTTCTGAGTTGCTTCTGAAAATCATCGATTTCCGTTTTGTCGTATAAGTTAGTATCGAAGGCAATCTTCCCGCCAGCAAAAGCAATTTCAAATAGATTATGTCGTTTCAGTAAATATGACGTTATTGTTATACTGAATACAACCAAACTTGAAAGGAACACTGTCAATCCGATTTGATTAGCGGTGTCACTCATGGAGTCACTGTCAAAAGATACAATCGCTGAAATTACAAAAACCAGAAAAGATACAATTGCCGTAATAAGTAAGAACAACGGATTTGTCCTTGTATACCCAGTCCCAGTGACGTCCTTCAGATCAACCGTTCGCTCCTCGAATGACTTTTTAAGCTTACCTTCCTCTTTGTAGTAGCACTTTCCCTTGAAATAAACCCTTTTATTACTGACTACTGCAAAACCACTAGCAACATTGCTACCTGCTAAAAAATTAATAATATAACCATTACCAATTGAAGCAATATACCGTTCGGTCGGCTCCACAAAGATAGCTCCAAATTTCCCTAGAGAATCCTCAGTTAAATTCACCTTCTTACCAGATCTTTTTGCTTGATTAACCCGAAAAAACGTAATAATTGGTGTCACTATTGCTGCAAGAAATAACAACTGTAGCAATGGGTTTGCCCCTACACTCATACTTCTCCATCTCCTTAATCATTAAATTGTACCTTTAATAAGATCGTTTTCTATTCTTAGTTCACTCGCCCCATATCTAGAAATAATCCAACAAGGTTGACCCTCGAGAAATTGATGAGTGGAAGGATAGACGTCCGCCTGTTTAACACGGATTATATCCCCTTATAACATGATAATGAGAACTTCCATCTTAGTCTGTCGACATTGAGTCACATCGACACTATCTCGACAAAATTATTTATAATCTCTACAACTTTGACCTACTTTTCCAATGATATTCGGTCTGAATTTGGTATAAGAGTAAAACAGCTGCGAGCAAGAAGTGGAATGTCTCAAGGAATCCTAGCCTACAGGGCGGGTCTGGATAGAACATATATATCAGGGGTAGAACGAGGAGAGCGTAATATTAGCCTTCACAATATCGAACGAATTGCGATAGAATTAAACATTACTGTCCCCTACTTATGTTCTGATGAACGTTTTTATTCTGAAGCAGCATATTTAAGGAAAGATTTCGAAATCCCGTTCTCAAAGCGATTTGTCTATAATGTTGACTATGAAAACAAAATTATCGCATGGCAAGTTAACGGTGTCCTCAGCGGTCAGGAAACAGAATCATTAGGAAAAACAATATTGTCCGTATTATCACATTTTAGAAAAGGTGAAGTTCGAGCGTTTGTCGATCACCGTGAGATGATGGTGAACGGAGAGCCTATCGTCTATTCACCAGATGTTGCAGAGAAAGCCATCAAGATACAAGAGAGAATGACCGAATATTGTGATCAGGTTGCCGTCTTATGCAACTCTCAATATATGATGAACCAGTTAAATCAAATTACTCAAAAAAGCGGGGCATTCCATAAAACGAATCATCTGTTCGGCAAAGATCACGAAATGATTGATCAAGCGCATAGGCTCTTAAATTTTGCATTCAACACATATACTTATATTTTTTTTTGTAAATCCAGTTTTATCTTAGTTTGCATAATACAATCGTTTTATCGTGATCATAGCCTGTTGTCGTGAATAATACTCAAGTGGACTAAATTTACCGTTGCCCGTACCACTCATGATAGCGAGACCGGTGATGCTATCTTTGGCGGCAGATACAAATGAAATTGGTTCTTTTGCCCATTCTGCAACTTGTTTATAATCAGCAAAGGAAACGCCGGAACGATTAATATCTATTTCAATTACCTTTGCTGCACGTGAAAGCATTACAGCAGCTTCCTGACGTTTAATACTCCCATCCGGATCAAATTGCCCCTTGCCCTTGCCGCTCACAATGCCTAGTGCTTGTGCAGTTAAAATGGCTTGATCCAAAGTATCATTAAATGCAGTAGGATCTAGTGCTTTGCCGTAACCCGATAGTAATACTTCAACTGTTTTTCCTGTTTTGGTAGTTAGCATCTGGACTATCAGTCTACAAAAGTCGGAGCGCGTAATCGGATTTGCATAGCCGCCTTGTAAGTCATCTGGTATAAGATTTAACGCCAGCGCTTGATCAATTTCATCTTTTGCCCAGTCCGCCGGGATCTGATTCAGCTTGATCGCTTTTGTAGGCATATAGCTCGAAAGGAAGGTATCGATTTCTGTAGTATTGATTCTGCCATTATCAAAGTTATAAAGCTTCATGTAAGATGAGGATACTGCTCCATGTGGTACTTCTATTAAGTCAGCATAATATTCTTCACGAAAAAGATCATAGTCCTTTTTAGATACTTTTCTGTCGTTAGTATAGTAAAATTCGGTTTGGTCAGTAAAACCATCATCTTTTTTCCATGAATTAGGGGCTTGGGAACGGGTAATTTCATTCGTGTTTAAAGTCATGCCTGCCAAGTTCATTTCGTATTCCCAATCTCCCCAGCTGTCTACTCCACTAAAACCATCCCGACCTATGTACTTGTACTTGCCTGTATTTTTAACTAGGTAAAGCTTAATAGATGATTTGATGACTGAAAAAGCATTCATGCCAACATTAACATTCAAAGAGCCTGGGTTAGAATTGCCTACCACTCTTTGCCGTAAATCAACGAGTTGTCCATCACGGATGGTTTTTATAAAATCCACCGGAGACACCTCACGGTAGGCTTCTCCAGCAATCAACTCGGGGACTCCATCCATATCCAAGTCAATTAATACAACCTCCCAATCTTGTCCTAAAGTAAGACCATCTTTATCTGTCAAAGCCTGCACTATGTATTCCTTGTATATAGCTTGCCAGTTTACTGTCGGTGAAGCTGCTGTCCAACATGGAAAAATGCCAAATGTCAAGATTGAGGTCAATAGAATAGCAACATATTTTTTCAAATGAAGCCCTCCGATAACTTCCCTAGTATTTCCCCCGGTATAATTCAGTTATTTTATAAACCAAAGGATTTGAAGCTGCATAGTACACTACTTGTCAAAAATAGATATATACCAGAAACCTTGCATTGTTTACAGTCATATGGACATCTGCACCGTCGATCTCCAAAAAACCACTATTGAGTTCGTTTTCGGGATTTATAATAGATGCACGAAAGTCAGATGTTAAACCCATTCCCTCTATAACTGTGGAAAAGTATTTACTGTTGTGCTCATGCTTCGCACTCTAATAATTAGTTTCTCTTCATAAAAGTGACTTCGGCTCTAAGCTCATTCACCCCATTTCAAGCAAAAGTCCATTTCCCACAGCATATTGTTAACTATACTATACGAACTATACTTCGCCAACTATAATTAGTTATCAAAAATTCGCGTATTCTCTAACATTAAGGAAACGAATGCAAGGGGCTGTTTCCTTTTATGAAATTGAAAGAAGCTAGAGAAATAAAAAAACTCAGCCAAGAGAGCGTTAGTCGTGCTGTCAATATTTCTTTGAAACATTATCAGAACATTGAACATGGTTTAACAGCACCAACAGTGAATATTGCTCTTCATATCTGTGAGGTCCTAAAAGTAGACCCCCGTAAGATCGATGAATGGAAAGATAGACGACCATCTGTCTAAAGTAATACCCCTATCTAGAATAAAGAGAACTCTAACGGAAGTCTGTTGACTTTAAGTCACATTGAACTAAAATATTACAAAATCATACAACTTTAGACCCATTTTTCCGATATACTCAATAAGGAACTATGAATATTGGAGGGTCTTTTATTTGTGGACATACGATCTGAATTTGGACAAAGAATAAGGGAGCTTCGAGCAAGAAGTGGTATGTCACAGGAACTTCTTTCTTATAGAGCAGGGCTAGATCGGACATACATTAGCGGTGTCGAGCGTGGGGAGCGTAATATCAGTATTGTTAATATTGAGAAAATTGCTGATGCGCTTCAGGTATCGATGGCTTATATGTTCACTGCTGAAAGATTCTCGACAACCCCTGCCTATCATCAAAAGGATTTTACTGTTCCGTTTGTGGAACGTTTCAAATACCAAATTGACAGTGATAAGAAGATATTAGCCTTTCAGGTGCATGGCTTACTTACTAGTGAAAATGTAGACTACATGTCGAAAACACTTATTGGGATATGCAATGCATTTGGCAAAGGGGAGTTAAATATCTTAGTTGATCACCGAGACATGAAGGATTCCCAAGGTGAAGTGGTCGTTTACTCACCTGAAGTTGCAGATCGGGCTATACTTTTTCAACAAGAACTTTTGAAATATAGTAAACGAGTCGTGGCTCTCTGCAATTCAGAATTTATGGTTCAAAACTTGAATCATGTGGCTACCCACAGTGGAATTATCAATAAAGCTACTCATATTTTTGGACAGGATAAAGAAATGGTTGGTAAGGCTTACGATATGTTGGACATTAACGGCAATGATTTGATTAAATTGAAGACATAAAGAAGCCGCCAGTCTGAGCTGGCGGCTTTACGTTATATTTTAAAGAAGAATCAACATAGAAGCTAAAACTTAGTTTGATACATTCTTTTGCCTCATTTTTTTGACCATGAAATGAGTTTCCTTGTTTTACGCAGTCAGGTATGGAAGTCTTGTCCCCTAAAGAATTCAATGCCCAATGAACAGTACTTCTAGTTCATCCCGGACTATTTCCGAGTTACACTTCTTTACCCTATAAATTATCATTGACCTGACATATATCTGCAATTTCAAGTATCCTTTGACCATAAACGTAATAATGTATAGCGATTTGCTTATAATCATAAAAATCAATTAATGAGGTATAAGCTATAATCACTAAAAGTGAGCAAGGGGGAATGTGCATGCTTTTTGAAGTTAAGCCGAGTAGATTTAACCCTCAACGACAACCAACCAATCAAGTGTATTTAATTACTGATCACTGGGATGATTGGTTTACATATCAAACAATGTATTCTTTAGCATACGTCGATGTCGTTGGAGAGACACATTATATCGGTAGTGTCAAAATTGGGGAGATTGCCTTAGCAAAGGGTCGCCCTGGTATTCCTGTTTCATTTAATAATCTCGATGAACAATTCTTCTCGTTAGGACAGGATGTAACGTATTATGAAAAATTAAATCGCTTAGGAGACAATATTCGTGAAGATATCCTTAACGGTCTAAACGATGTCGCCCTCTTGCCTGATGTTTACGAGAAAATTAAGTATGAAAACGTAATGCATAATTCCCTTCTACGAGATGTGTCAACGGCATCAGTAAAAGGACAATACAGAAGGTTGGCACACGGTGACTCAAGTCTATCTCATTACAAATTTAAGTATACTACTGAAAAAATCCAAAGTAGCTTGTCGGAACCGGTTGAGATATCCTTTGAAGTTACGCCTGAGTCCAATCCTCCGACTAACATTCATATTCTAATCGGGAGAAACGGTGTTGGAAAAACGCACTTATTGAACAATATGATACATGCTCTGGTTGACGATGAAATAGATCCTGAAGAAGTCGGTTACTTCCTCTCAAATGCTGAAGAAAACCGAAAAGAATTCTTCGCTAATCTGGTCTCGGTAACATTTAGCGCATTTGATACAGCGGAACAGCCAGCTGAACAAACGGATGCCGCTAAAGGTATGAGATACTTTTGTGTGGGTCTAAAGCAGCCCCGAACTGAAAAAGAGGAAAGCTTGCTTCCTAAAAGTACAGATCAATTGTTAGCTGAATTTGTAGAAAGTGTAAGGGCATGTTGTATCGGTTCGAAAAGCGTCCGTTGGATTCGAGCTATAAATATGCTTGAATCAGATCCCATGTTTAAGGCTGCAGAAGTTACTGATTTGGTAGATATAAAATCTGATAAGAAATTCAAGGAAAGAGCTACTTACCTGTTCAATAAGCTCAGTTCTGGACATAAGATCATCCTTCTGACTATTACAAAATTAGTGGAGACTGTAGAAGAACGAACCTTGGTTCTCTTAGATGAGCCTGAAGGACATCTACATCCACCTCTCTTATCTGCCTTTACAAGAGCCTTATCTGACCTATTGATTCGGAGGAACGGTGTAGCACTTATTGCCACTCATTCACCTGTTGTACTACAAGAAGTACCAAAAAGCTGTGTCTGGATTTTAAGGAGAAGCGGAAGCCAAATGGCAGTTGATAGACCCCAACTCGAAACATTCGGTGAAAATATTGGAGCATTAACAAGGGAAGTATTCGGGCTCGAAGTTACAAATTCCGGATTTCATAAAATGCTACTCGATGCAGTAAATGAACATGATGATTTTGAATCTATTGTTGAACATTTTAACGGGGAATTGGGAATGGAAGCTAAAGCCATCATCCGAGCCCTTCTAGCCACTAAAAATTGAAGGGAATAGTAGTTGATGCGCAAACTGCCCAAGCCTACTGATCAGCCAGAAGTTGTATATACAACTTGCATTAGCAGAGTTCGAGATCCCAGCTTGAAAATTCGCCTTATGACATGTAAACAAGAAATCATCGATGACTCTCTAGCTTTTGATCAACATGCAACAAATAACACGTTACATCTGATAGCTGAAAAAAATGTTGTAGGGAATAATGTCTTAAAAAATGAAATGGAGAAAGTCTATACAGACAGGATGGTTGGGAAAACCTCACCTGGAAGAGTTTATTATGACAAACTGATAACTGCACCTAAAAATGGCATTTGCCCGCTATGTGGTCATCGAGTTGTCCAAACGCTTGATCATCATCTTCCCAAGGCACATCATCCATCACTTGTCGTATCACCAGCAAACTTAGTGCCATCTTGTTCAGACTGCAATAAAAGCAAACTAAATACCCGACCATCCTCTCCAGATGAGGAGCCCCTACATCCTTACTTTGATGACATTGAAGGTGACCGTTGGTTATATGCTGAAGTGATACAAGGTAATCCTGTAGCCTTTCAATATTTCGTTAGTCCACCTAGTCATTGGGATTCGGTTAAGGCAAATCGTGTTCAGAATCATTTCGATACACTGGAACTATCCAGACTTTATAGTATACAAGCTGCAACTGAACTGAGCGACATTACGTATTTATTATCAAAGATATACCAAACAGTTGGAGCAGACGCTGTTCGTAATCAGTTATCGGATAGTGCTGAAAGCTGTGAGCAGCAGCATCTAAATTATTGGAAAACTGCGATGTACTACGCTCTTGCTCAGAGTACTTGGTTTCATACTGTAGGTGTCAATCAATGAACAAATTTATCACTTAACCCAACAACAATCATCTGAAAGCTAGGTGGGTTCAATGTTCAGGTCGTAAGAACTCCTAGTAAATGAAAGAGATGGTGCCTGTGAGGGCACCATCTCTTTTTATTCAAGTCAACTGGATAAGATTTACCGCGCCATCTGGATACTCCCAAACTTCTCCGGTAACTTCATTAGTATGTTGGCAACTCGGACACGTAACCTCTTCAGTAAATCCGTATTGAGTCTCTTCACCCATGCCTCTTTCTTCGCTGCTCTCATATTCAAGATCTTCGATAGTAAAAGTATGGTTGATTGTAGTGTCACATTCCTCACATTGGAATGCATCTTGATGACTGATAGGAAGCTCTAAGCTCATTTTATTTACCCCTCTCGTCAGTAATATTGAATCACCATTATAGTACCTGTTTAAAAAATCCTCAAGAGCAATATACATTTTCTTCTTATTTTTAATCGCTAGATACGACAAAACCGTCAGTAATGATCTAACTGTTTTCTGCTCTAGTTATTTCATCACTTCTCTGTTCGAACCCCTTTAAATTTACCGCCCGATGTCTTCTGATCCATAATGCGTCCAGTATCGGCGTCACGCTTCGCCCAGTTCCCGTTTGGAGTCTGGAATTGTGTACGCTCTGTCACTGCACCTTTTCGATAACCATTTCCTGTATTCTTTGCCATCTTAAAAACCTCCAATGATATATTGTTTTATAGTTTGAAGTTCCCCTGCCACGGAACTAAATTTATACTTGTCTTCTAACCTGCTTTATCAGCCTTCTCTTTTTTCTTTTTATCGAGATAAGCTTGGTTTTGTTCTTCTGTTACTTCGAAGCATATTGCTTTAAGACCCATTTGTGCAGCTGTTACAATTTTACCGTCTTTGCGGCGAATCGATTTTCTACAAATAAGCATTTTATCAGTCCCTTGTTATTATATTTTACTTGTAAGGAACCCATCCTAATGGTATTATTAGAACCATCTCGAGTTTAATCGGCAGGCATTAGGATTGGATTAGTACTAACCCGTAGGTTCCCGACAAGGAATCTTGCGGGTTATTTTTTTCTCTAGCAACTTTCATACCCCTATCCAAAGAGTTTTCTCCATGTAGACTTGAAGAAGTTTATGTCGTGCTTCTTAACTTCTACCGTTCTTTGGCTCTCAGTTCCAAGCTTTTTCATTAAACCTGGTTCTGTTACGGCAACAGTGAATGTATCACCGATTTTTACTTGCTTGTAAGTATTCAAGTCGACATTCCGTCTTTGTGGCACATAAGTATTACCTTGTGTTGCAATTACTATCTCATCTTCATTCCATTCGATAACGCCTTGATCACCGTCAATGGAAACAACTGAAGCCCTATACTCGACTGTTACCTTTTCTCCAAAGACTGAGTTATACGCCGATTTTCCCAATGGGATTATCAACAGCACAACCATTAATAACAAAGCTACAGCAGGTATAGCGAATCTGTAGATCAACCTTGGTGCAAAATCCATCTTATTTCACCTCCTTCCACTGATTTCAATTAACAATTTGAAATCGATTTTATTAATAAAGATTGAACCTATCGGTTTCAATCCGTAAATTGAAGTCTGGAGTTATTAAAAGGGGAATATCCCCCTCTAAAATAAACTGCTATATACAAATTGTCTGCCGCCTTCTTCAAGCTGCTCTTCTTGTCTCTTCAATAGCCTTAGCTCGTTCAATTTTGTAAGCTGTGTACTGACTAAATTGAGTTTTTTATCGAGTGAGTCCGATGCGAATCTTGCAGTTATCTGTTTATGTTTATAAGTAAACTCTAGAAGCTCTCTTGATACCTCTCCAAGATCACCGATAATCTCAAGCGATACCCCATAGTTGGCAACAACAACGACATCCTCATCACGTAGGGTTTTCTTAAGATTATACAAATGGTCTTCTTCTTCACTTAAGTTAATGAGGAACAAGTACTTGTCCTGCGTCTTATATTCTTGTCGAATCCATTTTAGCGGCTTGACGATGACCTCATCGATTCCAGAACCGTTCATACCTTCAACCTGCTCCATATCGTAAACAAATACTGTTGATTTCGGAGCTTCTTCTATTTGTTGCATTACCCTCTGGTTCAGCGGAATCATTATTCGTCTACCGATTAGGCTTACCTTCTCTTGTCCATCAGTTAGTAAGTTAATCTTAAACATTCTGGTCCACCATTTTCTATATAGTTTAGGGTTCGATTTCAATTCAACGTTTGAAAACAAACCCTTTCTTAAATTTAGTTCATATTATTCAATCTGTCAAGCATTTCTATAGATATATGATTATGTAGTAGTATGTTCCATAGAAATACTTACCCCTATCAAGCAACTCAAGCTTATCAGCATGTATTCTATACGCACTGTCATGTGTTCTTACATAAAACTCCGCATCAGATGACCAATCGAAAGTGGTGCGTTTAACATCCATCAACCCCTTACCACGATCCTGCTCCGGTAAACTGGTCGCTCTTGTGAAAATAGCCTGCCTAACTATTTCATCCTTATCTATTGCAGAAATATGACCCTCTAGCGATTTAACAATACCTTGTCCATTATCACATATGGCGATCTCGACACGCTCAGGGCGCGTGCTTGATTTCTTATAATACTGAACACAAGAGTAGCTATCCGTTCCAGTATGTTCTACAGCATTCTGACCTAACTCCGTGACGATGCCAGCAATATCAGTCACTCGGTTCCTGTGAAGCCCTTTTGCTTTCATTATCTTTTTGACTGACTTATCGAGGTCCACGATATCACCATCAGATTTGGATACTCGTAATTCATCGAGCTCCTCATCTTTCTTATTTCGATTTCGATGATAGTACGCTGTCATATTATTACTCATCTCGAAGGATTCTTTGACATCTGATGGACATAACTGCAAAAAATTCATGCGTTCTAAATACCCCAAAATATCAAATCGATCCGCTACATCTAAGGATGGTGACTCTGTCTTTAAATAAAAATTACGATCCAAATAATTTAATGAAGATAACAGAACAGTTATACCTAAAGGAGATACCCACTTTAATTTTCCCAAATCAACGAAAAGGTTTTCGCACATATCTAATTTTTGATTAAGTTCAGTGCATTGGTTTAGCCATTCATGTATATCATGGATTGATTCCATTCTCATGGTAGATTGGAGCATTGTTCAAATCTCCTAACCTCTAGTTCTGTAGTATTCTTCCATTTTACTCCACAGCTTTGAGTTAGGTCAAAGTGATTATTACTTCTGACCTACTTGAGCAAATAAAACACATTAATTTTGCTGCCTAAGAGATAATTTATCCGTATCAAAATAAAAAGCTGCCGATTTTCGCGGCAGCTGCGGAACCCCACAATGGGGGATTACTCTTGAATCGTTCAGTACTAGCTAATACTTGTAAGTCTGAATCCCCCAAGTTGATTTGTATTACAGTAATACGACATCGTTCTCTTGGACTTTTGATCTCTTCTTAAAAGCAGCTCAAAAGGAACATTGTTGTAATATATCAAGTCTGCAAAATATAATTTGACTCCGGTCTTAGATAGCTTATCTAGTATGGCATCAAAATCTGCTTTGTTAGTTAACTTATTACAAACTAAAGCAATTAACATATACCGATTTCTTGACGCCCATTGATAGAAATTCAGAAAATCCAGTTCATCTGATATGTCGTCAAGATGATTGTTTTTTAATGTGAGAGAGTCACGGCTTGTGTCCGTGTGCACATATTTGCGGAGATACATCTTCTCTGATGAATCGAGGTATAAAATTGCAATGTCCTTACATATTGGTTCCATACTAGTGACCTCCATTTATAAAAATGTAATCCTACTAGTAATAAAATCAATCACAAATACACTCGGAAAGTATTTTTAGTCCTTGATCTGTTAATCTTCTATTTTTGCAAGTCAAAACAAGAAAGACATACAGTTATCGATGATAAATGAAATAGCTGCCGAAATACTCAGCAGCTTGATCGTCTTCAATAATTCTTCTATCTTATTAACTATAGTTCAGACCTTTTACTTCTCTTAGAACGCCCTTTGTCCAATAATCGTCAGCCCACACGTAGTCAGGTTTAACGATGTCATCAACAAAATACTTCTGAGCCCATGTACGGAAACCAGTTCTGCTATTCCGCTCAATGAAGTGCGAAAAGAGCGATCGACTTCCATTTGGTGAAGCAATGATTCCATTTTGAGTATCAATTATTCTCGTCAGTCTCTTAACACCATCAACATAATCGAATAAGCACGATACAGATTCCTTACGCGACATGTGGTACGCCAGTTTTAACCAGTTACTGGATGAGCTAATCCTCTTCTCTACTCCAGCCTCAACAATTTCTTTGGTAAAGGCAACCTCAAAGAAGGACTTGAGCTCTTCCTTAAAGGAAAAATACTCCTTACCCCGAACATGCCCAAAATACTTATTATAGAATTCGTTTGAGACATTTACACGACTATTTCTTAGGCGACCCATTGCTGTCGCAAAGACATGTACCTCGCCATGAAATTTATCCCGCAAAGCTCCATTCTCGATTCGAGCTAACTTCTTAAGCTCCTGCTTGTATAGCTCCATCAACTTGAACAGAGGAAGGGTAGGGATTAATTGGTCAATATTATCGATTACCAAGTCGCTTATTTTGTTATTGGATTCGGGCTTAGGTGCGAGTTTGGCTTCAAGTTCGGCTTTAGCCTGAGCTTCTAGCTTGGCATCAAGGATCGGTTTTAGAGAAGCTTTAAACTTCTCTGAGTAAGTGCTGTTTACAAGGGCAGGGAACAAGATATCAAACCTATTTGCTTCAAAGGCTTTCTCGAATCCCCTGTTTATCAGAGCACGATACTTTTGGAACTCCTTCGGCAGACGAATCTGCTCGTTGAATATCTTTAGATACTCAACATAATCACTGTTAGCAGAGATGAATTTCGCACACCCCTCAACAGCATCGACACGACCAACATCAAGCTGCGTCCAATCAGCTGATCGTTCATTAACATAAAAGATGTGATCCCAAATACCTTCGTTTCTTGATAGCCACTCAATTACCTTATTTTTCTCATCACTTTTATAAGAAACGTCTGCTTGAAACTCGTCTATACGTCTTTGAATATCTTCTAACAGAGCTTTTTCGGCTTCATCCCTGCTCGCTTTTAGATCTTGATCGAGAGACAACCTTTCTCTGCAAAACACGAATAACTCATTCTGATCCTCATCTGCTAACACAGGGTCAGTATCGAAAGATGCTTCACCGAGCGCTTCAGATAAAGCTGCAGAATCGGCTTCGGCTAAGTTTACCTCACCGGCTTCAGACTCGGATGCTTCCGTAGCAGGTTTGTTTTGAAGTGCTTCCCATGCGGTAAGGTAATCATATAATTCGCTGACCCCCTGATCCTCCAGGGTTTCAGAAAGTCGGGTGAGATACCTCTGGGCATCATTTTTCATGGTCGTATACCGATTTAAGATATCGGGCGACAAGATCGTGTTCCTCGAGGGTAAATAGCTTAACATCGAACCAAGACAGGTGCTAATAGCATAGAGGAAGTTCGTTGAACTCGTGTCAAAGTAGTTGGAGCCGACAAGGAAGCAATTGAAGATCTCTTCGCTCTTACTATTCAAGCGGTCGATCCGTCCGTAACGCTGTTCTAAGGCAGATGGGTAAGCAGAGATGTGGTAATTTACAATATGGTTATACCCTGGCAGATTAATGCCTTGCTCAGCGATTTGATACGTCAAAATGAGAACAGTGGGAAGATTATCTGATCTCGAGAAATCCGTCAGTTCTCGCGGATTACGTCCAGTGACCACGTAATAAGTCGGCTTGTCAGGGAGTTCAGTGACAGATTTCTCGAATCCTGCTACGTCTAGATACCCCGCAATAACGTCAACTTCTTTTTCTACATATCTGGTGAACACAACGAAACGATTATTCTTGGATTTTGCAGATATGGCTTTCAAATTCTTTACCAATATTTCGTTCTTATTGTTACGTGACTGATACTGCCAAACCAAGGACTCATACCGCTTCACATTTGTTTTATTATAGCCCTCAGTCTCAAGGGACTTAATCGTATCCTTGAAGTATCGTGTTACTGGAAATTTCACATCGAACTGGCTGCAGATCAACGCCTCAGGCTGCTTACCGATTGTCAGAAGTTGATCGATCCAACTGGAATCTACTGGCTTCTCAAGTAATTTAGATGCTATTCGCGGATAGACCTGTAAATCCTGTTTCCCTTGCTTAATCGGAGTGGCTGTTAGAAATACCACCTTCTTAGCCCTGATGTTATTAGTCAGATTGAGATAACGCTGAGTCCAATCACCCAAGAATAGATGAGCTTCATCGATGATTACAAGTCCGTATTTACGTAGAGTCTTGAATTTAGAATGGTGATTATTAACGACCTGAACCCTATTGCCATACCCCAATTCCTCGAAAGGGAGCTTGTCAAACCAGTCACTCAGAAACTGACCTCTAGGTTTAATATCACTGCTACGTGCTAGAGCATTGGCTGTAATGACTAAGACATCTTCACCTGGATTATGCTCCAGAAAATCAAGTGCCATAATACCACTACTTATTGTCTTACCGCTACCGACTTCATCAAATATGTAAACTGCATCATTACCATGATTGTTTAATCGTTCGGTGTTAGCAAACTGAAGTGGATATAAGACCACTTCATTCGGATCAAGTCGGTTAATCCACTTTTTATCGACAGCTAAGGTCACTACCATTCCCTCCAAGCACTTAGTTGTAAGGGTAGAAATGAGTAAGTCGCTCCAGTGCATCTCCAGAGAGTGCATGGAAACGACGAAACACCTTCGATACCCCCTAATTTCTACATTATTCTACAGACGACTCCTTATGTCCTGCCTTGAACATACAAAAGTACCAATAATCTCCTACATATAGGATCTTGGTGCTTATCGAATGTACTTGATCCACCATCCGTTACTGTCGCGGCTGAATCTCGCCGCTTTCCATAAGATCAAAGAGGTCTTTGTAAAGGCAAATCCCATCTTTTCCCGCTCTTCGACCGATGAAGCAGCTCCCGCCAGTACATTGAACGCTGATCGATTAAATTCTTGAACGACTCTGACCAGTAGTCCTGCGACATTCTACCTTCACCTCACTTAGCAGTTTGAATGATGATACCTTGAGCGAAGTTCACAAGTCGATTCGAGGGCGAGGAAATCAGGCTCTGATGATGGGTGGGCGGGTGAATTATAATGCGGTATGAAGCTAAATTCTATTTTTTCTTAAAGGTGCGCTTCAAGGTTCTAGACTGACCCGTCCGACGATCTCACCTATCCCAGAATGAAGAAAAACTGCTGAGGGCATCAGCAGTTGTTTGATTACTCTTATGAGTTATTAATGGATGACTTGCGATGATGAACAAGGGGAATTGATGTTCCTGACGAGTGAGTTAACCATAAGACTTGCGATAAACTTCAATGTTACAGAATAATATGCTCCACGGAACTTCCTTGGATAATTATGAAAATAATCGCTCGACATCTCACTCTGATCAATACAATCCTTTGCTTTAATGAACAGAGGATCACTCCTACTCACTCTTTCCCTTAAATAGGATAATATCTGATTTTTCTCATCGTCCATAAGAGAAGATTCATCTTCAAAACCCTTTCTAATTACAAGGGTGTCAAATCCCCTTGCTTTTAGAACAACAACCGAAGCAGATTTAAACGAATCATCGAGTTGCTCATTTGTGATCATATAGCTAATCATCTCCTTTGATTTTTCTTAACTACTTCAATTAGTTACCTTCGTACCACAAACTTCACAGTCGAGTTGTTCTTGATGACTGATAGGCAACTCTAAACTCATTTGGCATACCCTTCTCAATATAATCAGAGCTATTCAAGGTGGAATCCCTGCTTATACTACCTTGGCAGTAGACTTTGGTAAATATTTGTGTTGGGTATTGACTTCAACAGTTTTTGAAAAGCCTTTTGGCGTTCATTTATATGATAGGCACGTTTCATGCCGCCTTTTATTCCCGTATAACTCCGATACTTAGCAAATGGGCTGGCATCGGGGACTACAAGTGCCTCGTCTACACTGGCGAATTGTTCAACATTCCTGTTTTTAGCCAAGTGGTCTGCAAGAGCATTTAACAAAATGCCCTTGTGACTTTCCACCCAGTAGAGATTTAAATCGAATGGAATGGAGGTGTTATCCTTGATTTCCTTAGTCAGTCGCTTTAAGGCAGAAGTGCTGTCAGATAGGACGTACGCCTGATCAAACTCCCACGTTCCCATAGCTTCTGCAATACCCCGCTTGAGAGCCTTATACTCTTCCTTACCGATATCATCCTTTTCGGACTTGTACTCACACTCAGCAAT
This sequence comes from Paenibacillus sp. 1_12, assembly GCF_900114475.1. Classification (GTDB taxonomy): domain Bacteria; phylum Bacillota; class Bacilli; order Paenibacillales; family NBRC-103111; genus Paenibacillus_S. The sequence goes on from NZ_FOTE01000041.1 coordinate 20,617, forward strand.
TAGCTTAACGCCGAACTTTTTCTTCTTCCGATAGAAAATCACTACGCCTATGCCTGATCTGTATTCATCATCCGATACGGACTGAACCGATGCATCAGTGTATATGATGACTGTCCCTTTTTCATCAAGCATCAATTGCTCGTCCGATCGTTTGATGATGTCCAGCAGGATTTTGTCCCGACTGTCCGTCCTTTTCCTCTTCTTCATAATTGAAGCACCTTCCTTTACTGGAGATGCCTCAATTGTATAATGAAGAAAAGGTGTGTGGTGATAAAGTAAAGCAAATATAAAAAGACTTTACTTTATACCACCACTATTCATGAAGTTTGTAAGGACTTGTCCTACAAAGTGATCCACTATCGGTTTCAACTTCTCTGAGTCTTGATTTGCTTTCTCACAATGCTCCACATACTTGCTTTTCATCTCAGCCATGAAACTGTCTACGAAGTCATTTTGTGGTTCGCTGGCTTCTGCGTCTAATCTAGCCAACTCCTCTTGCATCTCTTTTATCTGACTTTCTAGAATTTTCTTCTTCTCGTTAATGCTCATCTCGCCTGGCTCACGGAAGCTCTTGTCTTTAATCTGGTCAACGATTGACTTTCTCGTCAGAATTTTTTCTCTATACCCCTCTAATACCGACTCAGCCATAGCAACTCTTCCTTGGTTTACCGCTTTGGACATCTCGTGATTATAATAAAGAGTCCGTTCAATTAAGTGACTTTCCTGACCATCCGAGTTGCTTTCATCTGCTGGCATTGCCTCTAACCCCAACATTAAGAGCATCGTTTTATTTTCAAGGTCTAGATATTCAAAACCCTTTTCTCCGTGATACAACTCATTTGTTTCATGCAGAATACGTTTTATAAGCAATGAAATTGTATAATCAATACTGTTGTTTGTCGCAACCATTCGTCTCTCTATATCGTCAACTTTTTCATTCTTAGGTCCGTGTAATTTCTCAATAAGCTCTTTATTGTGCTCATTATCGTAAGCTTCATTAGACTTTTGACCCATCTCAAAAAAGTAGTTATCCCTGAACAGATTATAGTTCGCCTGATCTAATTGTCTACATAGCCAGTCAACTGTATCGCCCATCGCTTGATGTTCCAATTTGGTTATATTCATAATAAATAACGTCAGGCGCTCCACTAAAACTGAAGTTAAGTCTCCGAGCTTAACTGACTGAAGGTGCGAAGGCATAGTGTAGATTAAATCTCTGAAAACTGAAGGCAGCTCATTATCAATGCTCTCGCACATCAGTTGATTGTACTCCTGTATTTGTGAAGCATTAACATTCTCTTTGACATGATTTACCCTAATAAAGGGGTGTTTACTGCTGTTCCTTAAGACTAAAGCAAGGAGCTCTGCAAAATCAGCAGGGAAATAGTAATCCGCGTTCTCTGATTTACCTACTCTAAAGTCAGTTTCTTCAAAACCATATAGCTCATAGAACTTATTCATATAGTTTGTAAATGTCTGTGGAATGTTAATTTCACTTAACCCCATCATTTCTTTTCTGCCATAATCAATACGTCTTACTTTCTTTCCTCTTGGCATCCTTTTCTACCTCCATTCATTTCAGAAGCAACAAAAATCTTTAACGAAACTTAACTCACTGATATTTTACAGTAACTTCTAGTAGGACGTAAATTAGAGGATGTGGTTGGATGAAATGAAGAAAGGTGCTGACTTTGTCAGCACCTTCATTGTTACTATGGTATGAAAATGGGGAACCAGTTAATTGATGTTATTGTTCGCTTCGCTTACAACTGAATACACCGTTCCCTAGCTGACTACCAAACCTTTAGATACCAATCCTTGAAGGGCAAAAGCTACTTTAGCTGGCTTGAAACCTGAGTAAACTTAGCTGATTTCCTCGAAAGTTCCTCTGTCGCTTGGCAATGTGCGCATGGCATCGTAGACATTTCGCTCGCTTCCGTAAATAAAAGGATTAAATGATCTTTTTATACCCCTTAGACCTTCGATACATGATTGCAATGAAATGGTGAAACCGGTTCAACACCCTAATGCTGGACACTATACCTCTTAATCAGCGGGTCTCATAGAATTGCTTGAAATTGCTATGTTTTGCTTAGTCTTTTGTGTCTTATACCTGAATAGATTTAGGTTTTACCTCGTTTTTCTTTAAAGCATCGATATATTCATAGGGCGACAAGTCGTAAATGCTCCCGTGAATCCGCTGCTGATTGTAGTCTTGAATGAATTGCGTGACGATCTCATAGGTCTGTGGATATGTTTCGAATTCATGCCTCCCATAGCATTCGGCCTCCAAAATAGCGTGGAAAGATTCAATATGTGCATTTTTATT
>NZ_FOTE01000044.1 GCF_900114475.1 Paenibacillus sp. 1_12
TTACATTCGATTGATGCTTCTTAACCACAAGCGGTTCAAACTCACCCTGGCGATCCCTTGGAACCATGATTTCTTGCTCACCATATTCACTGGTTACGCGCTTCTTACTCTTACCGTTACGGCTGTTTGTGGTTGTTTTATTCTCTATTTCATGCTTTTGATAGCCCAAGTGTGTATCCATTTCCGCTTCTAACATTTCCTGAATTGTCTCTGCAAACAGATTCTTCAATGCGTTCTGGGCATCTTGAGCCGTGACCAATTTGTTCTCCTTGATAAACTCGCGGAGCTGCTGCTTTGTCCATAATCCCATGTATTCTCCCCAACCTTTCCTATACTTCCATTTTAATAGGTTTAGGAGTTTACACAATCTATTTTACAGACTCTTAAACGGCTCTTTACCTCTATCCTCTTCATCAATATATGGTTTTAATACCATCCCATCGTTACCTATTGTTATTATGGATTTGTTTCTTCGTAATATATTTCCAGGATGTCCACTTACTTTAAAACCTTCATAAAACACATCTTCAGGTAAAATGACAACTTTATCATTAATACATATCTCTTTGGATTCGCGAAGATTTATTATGCTGCCCTTTTGTTCTTTTTTATATATGGGTTCTAAATCTTTGCACGAATTTACCGTATAGATATCAATTTCTTGGTTATCTTTATCCCAGCGTACGATGTTACCTAGTGTCTCAGATACAAATCTTAATGAAACATAGGTAGATCCCTTATAGATAAATGATTTATTCGTTGGTTCAACTTCTTCATTATTAATCCTTATAGCGTTTACATTGTATAAAATCTCAGCTATAGAATCAGCATGTGCTCCAACATTTGAAAAAAGTAAACCTCCTATGAAAAGTCCCAATATAAACTTCTTCATTTAAAATCTCCTTTTTGTTATGCATCCATCTGGAAGACCAAGGGACCAACGTCCCGCCCATAGTTGGTACTCTGTTATATGATAAATCAGCCCTTTTCTGCAAATCCAGAAAAAACTCAATTCACAACTCATTATAAATGCAGCTTAAACCAACTTAACGCACTATTCATCATGTCCTCTGTTACTTTGTGTCCTACCTCTTTATATTCTATTAATTGTAAGTATTCAACATTATCGAAATTGGGTTTTAAATCAGAATAAAATTGCCTTATGTCATTAATATCAATTTTCGGGTCTACAGTACCGTTAATTATTAATAAATAAATGCTCTTCAGATTTATTAATTGATTATAAGGGTTAATCTTTGAAACTTGTTCTTCATATTTTTTAATTTCCTTGTCATTATTTAATTTCTCAAATCTATCGATTGATCTAATAAATCTTCCAACTATTGGATTCCAGTTTGGTGAACCTATGATGGGGATAGCGACTTTAATATTCTTTATTCTTTGATTAGCCAAGTAATAATAAATAATATGTGCTCCCATTGAAAATCCAAGTAAACCTATTCTTGAAGTATTAACCCGAAAATCATCACTGTAGTAATGAACTAACTTGTTTATGTAGGTTGATGTTTCCGTATAAATTCTGAATATTTCCATTGGATCATTCGGATTATATTCATCGTGATAAACTGAATCAATGGATTCTCCATAACCGTACGCATCAATTAGAACTACATAATACCCTTCATTAGCAAGCAACATCGCTTTATCTAAATCAGCTTCCGTTCTTCCACTAGCTCCATGAAATATAAAAATTATAGGCTTTTGTTCCCTATTTTCTGAATCAAATACTTCCATAATAGAAATATCCGATACAATTCTTTTTTGAAGATTTACATCCTTCATATTCTTTTTACTCCTTTCTGTAGTCATAAGGTCCAATTCAACTTCTTCTAACTATTATTAAGTCTTCTTATTGTCCTTATCGTCTGTTTCTATATAATTTTCTAACTCCTTCTCAATCTCTATATCCAAATCTGTTAACTCGTTTTCATGATTTTCAATTAATTGTTCTTTTTCTAATTCCTCTTCAATCTCATCGTTAGACATATTAAAATCATCTTTATCTTCTATTCCTAGCTTCTCTTTGATTCTCTGTAAATCGGAATGAATTTCTTTGCTTCTTATGTGCGTACTTAAAACTAATCCAAATATGATAGAAATAAGCACTAATAATCCATATGGACCAAGAAAAAGAGATATCAAAATGGCAGCTGCTACAGCGGCACAAATACCCAATAGTGTCATGGTTTATATATCCTTTCAAAGAGTTCTTATACACTTTTCTGGTAGAAGTACTTCTATGGGTTTTATTTACCTGAGGTCCTTAACTTCTTCAAATTGGTTAATTCCCCATTCATTAAATAATACATTCAGTTCATTCGATGTATTTATGATAAAATCCCTTACTTTATCATCATTAAAATAGATGTTCTTGTGCTTTGGCTCATTACTATCATCTAGAAGCCATTCTATCTTTATATCTCTATATTGACTTACTTCATTTTGTGTAACCAAAGGTTCGATTGAATATGCATTTGCATGTTGTAATCGATGAATAATTGGTTGTGCCCATTCTTCGGATCTTAACAAATTAAACTCAACTTGACTGACCTCTTGATTGTATATTTTCCTTATCTCTTTGTTATCTCCTTGATATTCGCTTTCAAATTCGGCATAAATCGTTTCAGTCCATCTGATATCTGCATAGATATGAGCAAAATAGCCCAAAATATACGCTTTCCAATCTAATTCCATATTCATGATGCTTAAATAAGAAAGGCATTCTTTTTTTAGAACTTCAATAGTCGGAAACTTGTCTTCATCCATTAAATGAGTAATACCTTTCTCTTTTCTTGTTATATTACCTCTCATATGTATGGCGTCTGGTGCTATACTGCCTAATAAAAAACTAGGTGAAGGATCAAAAAAAGAAACTTTTGTCGCTATTGCAAAATGAACCATTGGCCAAGGCACTTATATTACCTCCTTTGATTTTTTATGATTAAAAACTAAATTGCTTACCAAATCAGTTGCTAGTGATTTCAACAACTTTGTTTTCTTCATTCAAGCTAATTCTATAACCGAAGGGTTCTAAAATATATCTTATAGGTACATAGACAATTCCATTCTTTCTCGTGACCAACGTGTCCATTAAAACGCTATCCTTTTTATCTAAAGATAAATAATTAGTTCCTACAGTTATCGTTAGTTCTATACCTTTAGTTAAAAATCGGATATCCTTGCTATCGTTAAAAGCACTCTCAGTTATACCAAGTTGATCAAGTATTCCATCCCTTAATAAAGGGATCATTGCTCTTCCTTCTGCGTTTAAATAAGGTAAGTGATCTTTAAATTCAATTAATTTATTGTTTAGCATAATGTCTAAGGTAGTATTGTTTTCTTCTCGTTGTTCCTTCTGAATCTCGCTACTTGGACCAAGCTCCTTTAATTCAATCTCGGCTAATTCTAATGGTTTTGTTCCTGTACAATAGGACACTTCCATGTCTTTACCTGCAAATACTAAATATTCTTGTTGGAACTTAAACAAATAACCACAACTACTATAGGATGTGTAAACAACCGCGTCGGATGATTCGCCCCCTTTCCACGATTTACTAACCTCGAATGTAGTTTCTATCGTCATATTATTGTTAGATCCTTTTCTCGGGTCCTTCATAAATCTTGTTCCAACAACTTTACCAACGAAGATATATTCTGCTCTTTCTACATATTGATTAAGTGTTTGAGGTACACACGAACATGCGTAACAGCTAGTCAACTGACTTGTTAGTAAAGTGAGTGATATTACAAATATAGATATCCCTAATTTAATAAACAACTTCAAGATGCCCCCTCCAAACAGCTAAAATATAAGAACAGTATTCCTACTGAAGTACTTGTATTTACGAACCCGACAGCACTAAAGGAGCGTATCGACTGAGTCCTAGACGCAGCCTCACAGGAGTTGTCTGTCTAATACGACTTTTTCAAAATACCACAGATAGATCAAGGAAGCGTAGCAACCGAAGTGTACATACTATGCTATTCGATGGAACTGACATCTTGAAACCGCTGAATTCATCTCTAATTGTTTGATTTCATATATTTTACTTCTGCATTATTTTTAATTATTAATTCTTCATGTACAAGTTGATTATCTAATTTGCTTATCTCTAACCTCCATATTTCATTCTCCCTATACGTTTTGTTCTCATTTTGGTAAAATTTATGATTTCTTTCATTCACTTTGTAATTGTAATCCAATTTCTTATTGCTGCTTATCCTTCCTTCTAAATATTCATCAGATAAAAATAAATGAAATTGAAAAGTATAATTGGTTGGATTGTAAAATTGCAAATCTACATAGTTATAGAACACACTTGTGCCAGTTCCAAAAGGAATAATTCTTCGGTCGTCAGGAAAAATATCAAAACTATGATGATGCCTTTCTTTAATTTTTAACGGTGTATGAAGTGCCAACCAAAATAGCATATTGGCCATTTGGCAAAGCCCACCACCAATTCCTGTGCGCACTTCTCCATTGGATAACATTAAACCTTCAATATATCCTTTTTTCTTTGTTGTCTTACCAACTAGTCTCCAATAAGAAAAGGTCTCTCCTGGTTTTATCATAATTCCATCTACTCGTTGTAGAGCTATTCTCAGGTTATTTATTTTATTTTCTTGTAAAGATGGATCTGAATGACCTAATACTCTTCTTAAGACCGACTTATGTTTCATACATATAAAGCTTAATTTCTCATTGCTTATTTCGGACGCATAGTTTATTGAAGGATTTAGATTAGTTATATGTCTCTTTAAGATCAGTTGTTGAACTCTCAATCGATATAAAAAAGGGAAATATCTCAATAATATTTTCTTCATAGTGTAAATCACCAGATTTCTTATTAAGATTAATAGTAAGGGCGTTAGCCCCAAAGCGGGAATACCGTATTTGGATAAACTAACTAATCAGTTCTTGAAATCCGTTTCGACTCCATAGCCATAGTGGTGTATGAAGATCTATTAATGATAATTCAGATCCCGTTAATAAGTCTCGCCAGACCTGATTTACAATACTTTGAACATTGCTATCATTAACATATTTCGCTTCAATTAGTTCCAACTGTATTGTCGCTTGGATTACATGGGTATCTGGTGCAATAGATAATGCTTCTGTACCGGACAATTTGGCATCCGTGTAATTGCTTATAACATATAGCCAATAGTTGCATATCTTAGGGCCACTTAAATACGGAAACTCCTTTTTGTGAGTCTTTTGAATGTACTCAAGTATATTCGGGATATTCCAATTATTTTCACTAAATAAGTTTCGAAGATCACCGTCAAAATGATTGTTGATCGTTTGACATAGTGTTCTCCATGTAGCACAATGCTTAACAGGCTGGAGTGCTACCTTGTATTTCATAAGTAATTGACGTAATTTGCTTTCATCAATTGACTGTACATATTGTGAATTAAATATTTCTCTTGTTTCAACATCAGAATATGAACTAAGTGCAGAAGCCCATAAAGCATATGAATTCCTTTGATAATTTAAAGCCATCGGTAATGTAAAATATAAATAATTTAACGCGGAGTCCTTAGATAATTTAGGACTGGCATCCTCAGGCATGATTTCTCCACCTAATAAGCCATTTAAATACATATTTCTTAATAGTCTAGCTTTAGATAAAATATCTTTAGATTGAAAGTTATTTATTTATTCTTGTTCACTTCTTTTCATGTGTTTAGATTTCCGACTATTTCACCTTACGTTCTTGTATCCCTATAATCCCACTGCCAGACCCAGTCTATAGACCATAACGTAGATACGATGGTTGAGAAAGTTTGCACCTTCAGATCTCTATTGATACGAAATCATTCAATATTTAGTTCTAGTTTTCTACTTCTTGTTTGCATTCCAAGGTTTTCGTAAAAAGCTATGGCTTCTTTATTAAATTCAGATACACTTAATTCAATACAGGTCGCCGAAATTTCTTTACCATAAGAGATAATAAAGTTAAATAACTCCTTACCAATGCCTTGCCCTCGTTCATTCTCATCCACGCAAAAATCATCAATAAAAATGTACTTTCTAGAAGTAAAAATAGGACGATGTGGGGAAGCATCCATTCTAATCACACTATATGCTATTATCTTTCCTACTTCTTTATCTTCAACTACAATTACTTGAAATCTATCTTCTTCAAGAAGTTTTAGAAAGTAATCCGAATCCATTGGATTGGGATCAGGGGAATAGATATCTGGTCGAGCCGTAACATGCAGCTGATGGATTTGTCTTACTAGGTTTGATACATCGTTATAATCATCATGATGAGCAAAACGGATTGTTATAGTCATATAGAATTCCTCTTTTATTTTATTTAGACGAGACTAAGGAGCATTAGCCATGTAACGAGAATGAGATGTTAGGGGAAGTTTATTGAGCCACTGTCTTACTTTCAAGAAACCACTTCGGAGGACCACCATTAGAAAAATCATGTGTTTCGATTGTTAATTTGATCTTGTCCAGCGTCTCTTTTGTTTGATGATTCTGAAATCCACCAATTAATGTAGCATGTTGGTTTAGTGCCACGAAAAAATTATATTTCAACCAGAATTCTTCTGGAATATTACCATTAAAATAACCATGAACCTGTCCATTAGCAAAATATTTACTTATATAACAAGTATACTTGGGCAACTTGAAAAATTCTTCCCATGGATCACCCCAGTCAAATCTACTAAAATCTATAATTCCAACTAATTCACTATTATTAAAAATCATGTTTGACGGGTGAAAATCATCATGCTGAAAACACACAGGACTATTACTTAGTAAATCAAAATTACCCTCAATATAACTCTCGATGTAGCCCTGTCTATGAAAATGAATATTAAGTTCGTTAACTTTCATTTTTTTCTGAATGTATTTAGCATTTCTTCGTTCAACCCAATTTATGGGTGCTTCGTGAACAACCTTGTGAATTTTGCTTAATTCTCCTCCTGCCGCTAATCCATGTTGATATTGAGTTTGGGGTGTTAAATACGGTAGAACTTCGTCTCCACACTCCCCTTCCGTATAGGTAAGTAATAAATAACACAGTTTCAAATCATGTAAAACATCCATAAATATGGGCTTCTGACACCTTACGCCATTATCAATGTGAAGTTTAAGGTATTTGTATTCTTCAAAACAACGAGCATATGAATCCCATTCATACACACGTAGTAAATATAGTGGTTGAGCAGACTGGTACAAGATATATTTCTTTGCATTTGAGTAGCCCTTATTAAGCATCTCAGCTCGATCAAAATCGACTTTATGCTGAATTTCGTATAAGAGTTCCTGGATCTTATCATCCATGATTTCACCTCAACAATAAAGTCTTTATGTTACGAGCCCTTGAGCATTAAAGGAATGTAGCGGCTGACTGCATCGCGGTTAGGCAGTATAGAGTTTTCTGCTGAATGCGCTTACTTGGGTTTCTAGAGCATACTCAAGGGGCTTATAGCTAACGTAGCGTGAATGCGTTGTTATATGATATCGGTGACTCTTCGAATTCAATCTCAAATGCTATTTATACGAACCGGTGCCTTATATTTTGCCTTCAGTGTTATAACAACCCTAATCATGCTGCTTTTTAAACCAATCCCATCCTGTACCTACATGCTCAGGTGCATGAGCATCGGAGCCATAGATACATGCGATTCTGTGTTTCCTACATTCAACTATAAACCATTCAGGAACATAGGGCTTACCACATGTGCCCATCCTAAGCCCCGCTGTGTTCACATCGATCCCTACATTTGATTTAACTAAGAGTGGAATAATCGCTTCAAGCCGAACTCTAATCTGCGTTTCTTCAATTTCAGGCAACACATTAGCGAATTTCTCTATTAAATTAATATGGCCAATTCGTTTTCGCATTGGTAGATGGGACACCCAGGTAATAGCTGCTTCCACATGATCGTAATACGTATTCACAACATTCTCCATAGTACCGTAAAAAGCCAATATATTCTCTCGAAAGTTATCTGCCGTATAATCTATACAATGAATACCATCAACACCTGGTAAATAGTGTACAGAATAAATAACGTCCTCTAAGTCCCCCAGCCATTCCTCTACGATACGCTCAGTAAAAGACAATTGCCCTGGTAAATAATCCAATTCTAGACCTACGGTAATTTCCAATTTCCCTTGATATAATAACTTGATCTCCTTAGCGTACTGGATGTATAGTGGCAATTCCATAATTGGCATTGCTAGCCTCTTGAATAAGGAAATATCGTCAATCCAGCCCACTGGTAATGGCGAGTGTTCACTAAGAGTATATCTCTCAAAACCAAGTTCAATTGCCCGATCTATATACATCTCCTGGATAACATTACTCCCATGATAACAAAATTTAGTATGTGTATGTCCATCCCATTTCAATAACATCTCGACTCCTCTATGCAGTCCTCTTCTTGCATCATACCTTCAACTTCTAATCTTCCCTTTAAAAAGTCCGTGTCTTAGTCGACCTGATAAATTCTTCACAGATGAGAGCACTTATCAAAAAATCATCACTATGTTGAACTCCGTCTTTATTGGCAAGATTATTATGCAATCCTATATTCCATCTTATTCCATTTCATTAAACTAGTAAATTACTTTTTCTCATTATGAATGCTCTGTTTTCGTTTATTGTTGATTATCGAATAAAAGAAAACCGCCCTTTGACAAGGCGATTAATTTAGCTGTCGTATTAGCTAAGTGCTTTTAGATCTTTTATTTGCTCTATATGTCGTTGCTCGTGTAAATATAGCAGTTCAATCCATTGATCTAAAGGCAAGTCACCAAACCTTGGATGATTCACGGCTATTTCTTTCAAAATGGATTTATCATCTATCTTATCAAGAACACCCATTAATTTATTTCTTGAGTCGCTTAATAGTTGAATGATCTGCGGAACTTGAAAAGGTCCAGAACTAGGTTCTGATACCTTAGGTGCTGGAAACTTCTTAGACATATCTAACACAATTTGAATCGGTTTTCGTTCTGTTTTGGATAAAATCCGTTGTTCAACCCCGTAGAAAATTGCCTTTCTGAACAAAGTTTCCGTTTTCAATAAATGATGACAAATCTGAGCTATACTCCACGTATTAATCTCTAATGTACGATTGAATTCATCTTCATTTAGATATGAAATCTCATTTAACAATCGCTCTCTAGTTGAAAATAAATATTTTTCAAAATCATCCATACTATTCCCTCCATAATATAATGGTAATTTCAACCATAATTATATAATAAGGTACTATGACTTGATACTAATTTTTACAATATTCTCCGAGAGAGATAAAAAAACGGCCCCTTAGGCCGCCGCACGAATTGCATATAATATTCATGTATTCACGAACCCAAGGTGCTCATAAAGGGTAACTCCAACACTTAGTCTAGTATGGTTGTCTGCCTGAGTCTGATTCCTTGAAATGCCTCGGCAGACATGGAGCGGTCAAGCTTCAACGTGAGAACACGGCTGTATACGCACTCATCCCACTCCCTTTGGCACCACTCAAAATTGTCTTTCAAGTATAGTCATAAATTGATACAAATCATGGATACTAACGTAATCCCCATCTCTAGCCTCATTTCTATCTCTTAACAACCAAACCGTATGGATGCCTAATTCCCTCGCGCCCTCTAAATTCTTAATACTATCATCTATAAAGATAGTCTCATCCGGATCAACCTTAAGTTCTTTAAGTGCGTTAGTGAACATTAATTGATCGGGCTTTCTAACCCCAATCATAGACGACATAATAAATGTTGAAAAGTAATGCCTTAAATGAATATTTTTAAATACCCTCTCCAAAGATGGCCATGTATCTGAAACAACACCTAACTGATAACTTTCACTTAATTTAGGTATGACATCAAACACATCATCATGAAAATAAAATTTCTCATCATTAAAGACCGTATCTCTTGCTATACTTTGAATCTGTGTATCTGTCAATTTCAATTCCGGTAATTGCTCAGAAAAAAGTTTATAAAAATGAATAAAATGCTGAAATTCTTCCTGTTCCGTTAAAATAAAAACTTGTTCATCAATGAGTTTTAAACTGCTTTGAAATGCTTTTTGTAAAACATGAGGCTCTATTTGATCATATTTATCTTTATCAACATATTTGAAAAAATTAGGTGGGATAAACCAATGCCCTGTTCTTGGATGGTTTAAAACTCGCCCAGAATCAAATAAGATGGCTTTAATCTTTTTAGGTTTCATTTGCTATTCCACCAATATGTATTTTTTGTATTTAAAATTAAATTTTTAGCATTATATTTCCATATCAGTCTTCTTCATCCATGTATTCAAAATTTCTTTTCTTGTTAATATTTCAAAGGTCTTTATAAAAAACCATGTGAATCCAATGTAAAAGCCTATATGTGGATACCGGAATGATGCTGGTTTATTACCCTCGAAATAAAAGTGCCCGATCCAGGATAATAAATAATGGAAGATTGCAAGTACTAGGGTCACTCTTAGATCTATAAACAAAAATATCCATGCAATAAAGGCGGATAAAAAAGCAAAATAATGTAAGATTCTATTGTACTTGTTCGTATGTGCTTTAAGATAATAATTTAAGTCTCTTTGAACTCGATTTAACAAAATATCACTCTCATTTCAAACCAAGGATCGCAGCCCCGCAGCGCAGATACAGTGTTAATCGATTTCACTCTGAATTACCCACACACCTTTAAATCTTCATAAGTCAACTTTCATCGTTATAGAGGTTTCTACCATCCCAACTTCTCTAAATCCAAAACGCTTATACAATTCCATCGCTCGATTATTAGGATCTACACTTAACGAGATTGTCTTAATCCCATTGATCCTTGACTGTTTTATAAGGGTTGTTAGTAATTCTGTCCCTAAGCCTTTTCCTCTATATTCAGCTCTAATGCCCATTCCAAGTTCTGGCGTTTCATCATTTATATATCCATAGCCTTTATTGTCTTTATTAAAATATCGTAAAGTAATCGAGCCAATCGATTGACCTAAGTGATTTACTCCAATAAACCCACTATCTCCAACACGTCCCCAATCCTCTACATACTTAGATATTGCGGGATGCTTTAGTATATCTTTACTAGCCGGTTCTTGACCCTCGGGTATATACATGGATTCATATAACATATCCCACAAAAATGGTATGTCTTGTTCGATAATTGGCCGAATAGTAAACAAGGTCATAGGTAATTCCTCTTTTCTGAAGGCTTCGGCTAACGTTGTAGTGAACATTACTCTATTCTTTCCAAAGTCTTGTTACCTCTTCTATTTCTAGGTCTTTAAATTGTATTTTATAGATATCTGGTTTCTTTGTTTGATTCAAAAAATCGAATCCATAATTCGAATCAAAATAATTCATCATCAACGTCATTACATTCCCATGTGTACCAATCGCAATTTTCTTTCCTTTGTATTCTTCTAAAATATTTTTCAATACTCCCACTGATCTATTTTGACAAACAGTGTTTGACTCTCCTCCTGGCAGTACTAAATCAAGGTCATCAAACCCTTTATTCAGAGCAGACATAAATTCCTCATTAGAAATGATATAGTCTTCCCCTAAGAAATGCCTTTCCCTAAGATCTTCAAAGATCTGAATATCTAAGTCTAACTCTTTGGCCAACCCCTCCAATGTTAGAATGGCTCGAGCATAAGGACTTGAAACAATAACGTTTATTCCTTCGTCCTTTAAAATGTCTGTTATTGTTTCCTTTTTAGCCCCCTAGAAGCTTTGGACAGTACACCCCTTAATCAAATACAATATGAATAGACGGAGGGGAACGTTATGAAACGAGTACAATATGATCTTAATTTCAAGATGGATATCGTTCGAAAAGGGAAAGAAATCGGGAACTTTACAGCTATAGCCCGACAGCACGAATTGGATCCCAAGATGGTGTTGCGGTGGGCAAGAGAGTTGAACCGTAAAGATGTAGATCAACTGGATGGAGCCAGCAAAAGACAGGCTGCTTTTATCCCTACAGCTGAAGATTTCAAGCAGTTGGAACATGAGAATGAAAAA
>NZ_FOTE01000045.1 GCF_900114475.1 Paenibacillus sp. 1_12
GTTCTTGTCAAAATCGGGAATGAGATAAGGTTCTTGTCATTTGGTTTTGACAAGAACCTTATCTCATAAAACGAAAAAGCCGCGATTTACGCGACCCTTAATGAGATAGTGTTCTTGTCACCCGACATTTGTCGGATGACAAGAACTTTATCTCATTCCCGTAATGTCGCATTAAAAAAAGAGCGTATCTTTTGATACGCCCCTCTTACCTATCATCAATCAGCTCATCATTTCATGCAAGGCGGTAGATTTTTTTGTGTATATTGATTAACTCGGCTCCCATACATTTATTGGGAATTCACCGCTGTCGTCAAATCTCCAATATTCCGTTTGTTTGATTTCTAACACTACCAACTCCGGCTTTACCCATACTTTTTTCCATTCATCTTTGACCTTTTCAAAATTGTCCATGTCCGCACCTCCTTTCTCCGATTATTTTTCCTTGAAAAGCCTTAAAATTTCCCTGCTCCAGTAAATTTGCCATTATCAAAGTCCATCAGATTCATCGGATTCTCGACGTTACCTGCATTATCTATACTGAAGTATTCCACTGTATGGGTGACTCCTGCATAGAAAGTGAAGGGGGCCGTATAGGTTATCCAAGTACTGCCATTAATCCGATATTGTGTGGTTTTTACACCGGATCCGGATACATTATCGGTGGCTCTCAAGGTAGTGGTATAACCTTTTAAATACCGTATTCCACTACTGGATGTTTCGTAAATGGGATCAAATTGATATTTTGTAAGGGGTGCAATCGTATCAACAATTGATTCTGCCTCATATGCCTTAGCGGTGCGTTCGCTTTCTGTTTTTCCTGTGCTTGTTGCGGATACGTAAACTTGACCAGCTGCGGTTCCTAACTGATAAACGGAAGCAGTAACCGAGGTTTGACCCATAGGTACAGTCGCACTGCTTAACAGAATACCACCGGTTGCGGAGTCATACACCTTAATGAGGTCCCCTGTCGTTAAACCATGGACCAGAACTGTATCTGGTGTACCTACCGGATTGTTGGTAACTGTGATATTTACTGCTACTGGTGGGGTAGTTACCGGTACTGCACTTGTCGTAACACTCACCGCGTTGGACGTTCCCGCACTACTGCCGCCTGTGACGATGAGCCGGAATTGGTACGCCGTGTTCGGCGACAATCCCGTTGCTGTTGTTGTTGAAGCGTTCGCCGCGATCGTACCAGTCGTCGAAGGACTCCAAGTTGTGCCGCCGTCCGACGATTGCTCCACTGTAATGCTTGTTGCCACCGCTGCCGTAGGCCAAGTTAAAGTAACACTGCTTGAAGTCTTAGAGCTAAACGTGAGTGCCTTAATCGGTGTCGAGATCAAGACTATTCCCGGCACTTGAACAGGAGCTAATCTGAGCGTCGTTGTCCCGTCTCCGAGTTGGCCTGATCCATTATATCCCCAGGTCCACACCGTCCCATCGTTTTTCAGGGCTATCGTATGGTTCCCCCCGCCTGCAAACGTGACTGCTCCACTGAGGTCTGAAACTTGAACAGGAGCTGATCTGTTCGTCATTGTTCCGTCTCCGAGTTGGCCTAATCCATTCGATCCCCAGGTCCACACCGTCCCATCGTTTTTCAGGGCTATCGTATGGTATCCCCCGCCTGTAATCGCGGTGACTCCACTGAGGCTTGATACTTGAACAGGAGCTGATCTGCCCGTCGTTGTCCCGTCTCCGAGTTGGCCTGATCCATTCAATCCCCAGGTCCACACCGTCCCATCGTTTTTCAGGGCTATCGTATGTTCATACCCGCTTGCAATCGCGGTCACTCCACTGAGGCCCGACACTTGAACAGGAGCTGATCTGTTGGTCTTTGTTCCGTCCCCGAGTTGGCCTTGTCCATTATATCCCCAGGTCCACATCGTCCCATCGTTTTTCAGGGCTATCGTATGCCATCCCATGCCTGCAATCGCGGTGACTCCACTGAGGCCCGACACTTGAACTGGAGCTAATCTGCCCGTCGTTGTCCCGTCTCCGAGTTGGCCTGATCCATTCAATCCCCAGGTCCACACCGTCCCATCGTTTTTCAGGGCTATCGTATGGTATGCCCCGCCTGTAATCGCGGAGACTCCACTAAGGCCTGACACTTGAACTGGAGCTGAACGGTCCGTCATTGTTCTATCTCCGAGTTGGCCATTTGCATTCAATCCCCAGGTCCACACCGTCCCATCGTTTTTCAGAGCTATCGTATGGAATCCCCCGCCTGTAATCGCGGAGACTCCACTAAGGCCTGACACTTGAACTGGAGCTGAACGGTCCGTCATTGTTCCATCTCCGAGTTGGCCATTTGCATTCGATCCCCAGGTCCACACTGTCCCATCGCTTTTCAGGACTATCGTATGTTCATACCCGCCTGCAATCGTTGAGCTATTCGTTGATCCTGGTGAAGCAAATATCGTCGTTGTCGGGAGAAAGGTGCTTATGAGCAGTAAAATAAAACACCAAACCCTGGATCTTTTAACTTGATTTTTGAATCGGTCAGTCATCCTAAAATCCTCCTTAGCATAAAGTGCGGTAACCTAAAGTTGCCTTGATACAAAATGTATCATAAATGAAGCGTATTTACTACATTAATGATCGGTTTAAAATCAATGTATATTTGAAGTCAGTACAACACGTCTTGTTGAAGAAAACTGCCCGTTAGTTTAATCGCCGCATGCATGCGTCATCTCATTTAAAATAGCGTTCACCCAAGTGAGTGAACGCGAAGAAGAACTAATCAAATTTTTACTGCGATACCTTGTTTTGAGCATGTCATATCAATTCATGCCACCGATGAATTTGTTCCAATAATATAAAAAATCCGCAATTTCTGCGGATACTTATCGGTTATTTTCACTCGACAAAAGTAGGGTAACCTATAGGAATACCCTATTTTATTACACCTTCACGTTTGAGAACTCGACCAAGTTCATAAAAGGTCTGTTCGATGTTATCTGCCGAAAAACCTATGTATTGCAGCCCATCAACATTTGAGAAATCATCTAACCCTTCCTGCCTTAGAAGTATTGCCTTTTTGAACCCCAATCTACCTTGAAACAGTCCAGCTTCATGAATGACGTTTTGTCTAGCTCTGATTTTCCCTTCGGAAACCTCATCCTCGGCAGTAAGTATTAAGATTGCAAAAGAAGCTTTTCCCATAAAAACCTCAAGGATAGGAACTATTGATTCTCCAACGTGTGATTCTGTTTCAAATGTAAATGAATCAATTCCATAGTCATCATGTAAAAAAGACTTTACTCTGCTCCATAACTTGCTTCGACCGTGGCCGATAAAAATTGATTGTGGTTTTGCCTTTTCTTGGATATATGGTATCTGTTCCTGAATACTTTCAAGCTCAGTTGGCATTAGTTCAAGTCGTCCAATAATTGAGTCTAATTTCGACATTTTAGCGTTAAAGGTATTTTTAAAATAATAATATGATTCATTCCACGATGAACTAACAGCAAGATCTCCATAAGCGTAATCGTATTCCTGTGTAATTTCATCGGACGTAAACATACCGTTCAACATAAGCAAATTATAATCATTCCATTTGTTATAACGTGCTTCTACCTCTTCGTATTGTTCCTCCGAACCAACGTGGGTATTTAGTATTTCATTTCCTTCAGCTAACCGCTTAGTTAGCTTTTTTTCAGCTTCTTCATGTGTCATTTTCAATAGCAACGGTTGCTCTAGTGGTTCGGACTTTTGACTCTTTCTCACCATTAAAGTTATTTCCCCTTTTGACAATAAATTTTTATAATATTCCTAAAGTTGCTAGGTTGTATCTTCAAGAGTTTGTTGGTTTTCCTCAAATAGGCAATCAAAATCTTTAACCCCAATCGCTTCAAAACTGATTCCCATTATTATTCAACATTTTTCGATAAATTAGGTAATCTCGAGATCGAATCCCCTATTTTTAAACCCAGGATAGCTCTATTGCTAGACGAACGCAAAAAAATCAGAATGCCGCGGCATTCTGATTTTTAATATAAAGTATAATCATTAATTAACCCCACATGGTTACGAGTCCATGTTACTTTTACATCCATATTTATTTACTGATTGAAATTCCACTTTGCTATATTCATAAACTTCATCGCTCCGCCCTCTCAACTTGCGAATTTCAGTAAGGCCCAACAAATCGTCATTGAACGAACATGTCCTGCGCAAAACTGCCCGTTAGCTCAACGCTCAGCGGGACATATGTATCAAATACCCTATTTTGTGAAGAAGTAAAAGGAGCTGCCGCGGCAGCTCCTTCATCGTTTGTATAGAATCCTTTATTCAGCTATCGTATCCGTTGAACTCAACGCTCTTCCCCCATTCGACGGGTTGTTCCAGGATTACCCCGTCTGTCTCCACCCATTGGGTTAGGCTGTTCTCTTTGGCTTGAATAACGATAAAATACAGGTCTTCCGAAGCGGACGTATTCCGCAACGCTCTTACTCCGTCAGGAGCGATTCGAACTGAAGTTCCTTCGAACACATCTAAATCATTTCCGTCCACTTGAAATTGACCTTGTCCTTTAAGAAAGATGTAGAGTTCCTCATTTTCTTGGTGTTTGTGATAGAAGGGGATTTCCGCCTTGGGGGGCAGATTATTGAGTGAAACTTCCATGCTCGTAAGTTTTAAGAAATCTTTTAGGAAAATTTTTCCTTTTAGCATTCCTTCCGTAACGTTTCCAAAATTCGAAAACGCACCTACATGGTTAACAGAGTAATTCGCTTGATTCGACTCCAATTTGCTCACCTCACCTTAGATTAATTGTTCCATTAATAAAATGATAACTGCCCTTCGAAGAGCGCCCCCAAAGACGCCCTCGTCATTGCAGACGTTGTCAGCCGTGGTTATTACTACGATTACACTCGTCAAGCCGGGACTTCCAGAGGTTTAGTCTAAACCAATGTTAAACTAAAAGGCTGGCAGGGTTTTGCCTGTTTCGAGCAGGCTCTTTAAATTGCTGAGAATGGAAGGCCAGCCATTATTAAATCCATCCTTCTCTAATATATCATCGTGACTGAGAGTCAATTTTACAGTAGAGTTCATAGGTGTTAATTCGTATGTAACTTTGGAGAATCGCTCCCCTTCAACGTCTCTGACGCTCCAGGTAACTGTGAGTAAACGATAGGGCTCACATACAAGAACTTCACCATGATGATCAACCTTATCTTTATCCATCAATTTAAAGCTGGAGCCAACTTGCCAATCTGAGATGATTTCACGACCGAAAAAATACTGCTTGGTGAATTCACTGTTAGTTAGGGCTTGCCAAAGCTTCTCGGGTGTAGTTGCGATGTAAGTCGTATAAACGAATGAAGTTTTATTCATGATTAGAATCCTCCTCTAAGGCTTGCTTCAGTGTGTTTAATGCTTCAATCCGGTGACGTTCAAACTTGCCGATCCAGCGTTGATAAATTTCCCCGATAGGTATCGGATTAAGATAATGCAGCTTCTCACGGCCTTGCCAAACGATAGTTATAAGGTTTGCCTCTTCCAGCAGCTGAAGGTGCTTCGTAACAGCTTGACGAGTCATAGTCATTTGTTTACAAAGTTCTCCTAATGATTGTCCATTATTTGCGAACAAGAGGTCGAGTAAATCTCTGCGAGTTCCATCGGCAAGTGCTTTAAATACTTTGTCCATGCCCCTATTATATGCAACCATTTAATTGCATGTCAAGTTCAACTGAAAAAAAACTGTAGCATATCCATACTGTTTATTACATTATCCTGCCCGTCCATAGCGCTGCACCGGCAGTTTCATATGTGTATAAAATCCAATATTTTGTGCAGATGTAAGTAACTTCGGACCAAACGCCGTTTAACGAACAGAAAGGTATATCTAAAATATCTCTCCCAATTTTCTTGCGGTCGGGAGGGACGGATTCGGGATTCAGCTGCGGTTGGGGCATTTTTGTCCTGTCATCGCACCAAAAAAAAATAAATGCAATCAACACGTAGATGCCGGCAGATGTCCAGTAATTAAGCTTGTTAAACTCACCAAAACTCTCATAAAGCTGGACGGCTAAAGAACGATGCAGTACGCCTCCTACAAACGCTATCACTAATTCGATAATAAACGAAACCCACCATCCCATCATGGCAAACGTCAGACCCGTGGAAAGCATGCACTCCAGCGTTTTTTTGGCCAGGTATTTGACGCGTTTTCTGGCATAATCATCTTCGTATTTCCGCATGATGGTTTTGTTTTCATCGATTATTTTTTGATAAGTAGCGCGATGCTTCGATTCTTCTCCTTTATAGATGCGGTCAATCTCGCAGTCCAAGCAAAACACCACGATTTTGTTGTTCTCGATTTTCTCAAACATCTCTTCTTTATGCCTCGGACAGAGTTTTACCACATGCTTCATATGCTCTCCCCTTTCGCGTTTCCATCTTTTAGTATAGCAGGAGAGGATTTTATTTCCATTTGTTTTTCAATGACAAAACACCCCATAAATGGGACGTTTTCAACTTGCATTTCTTGGTCTTCCCTTCTTATTTGGAACCTTTTCTTTCCATCGACGAGCCTGCAGAGAACATTATTCTATTGCCTGAGTGTTATGCCCATCATATCGGCCCCTACCTGCATACTTTACCCGTACGCCTTAGAAGCACCGCCTTTTTAGGCTTAACAGGCTGCGGATTGTGCCGGCAGCCTTGTTGGAGTTCGTTATTCAACTATCGTTCTCCGAGGGAGCTTAATACTTTCTCATAACGTTCCCGTTTTCACGAACCCTCAGCGACTTAAGCTCCGAAGAGGCGGCTGCGATGTGTTTAGGAACATAAAATCCGAGTAAGTTACCACTTCAAAATCATTGAATTTTCTAGATAACTGAAAAAAATTCCTCAATCCAATAATTCCAAATTTACAGTTATCTCTACCGACATTCCTCCATGAAGATAAATATTACTTACCGTAGCAATATCTTCTAAGGAACCAATTTCAATTGGTTTTACTAAAATCTGTTTAATTTTTTCGTCATCCGTATTTATGATTATTCTTGCTTCACTTTGATTTTCAAACCGATTATGCTTAATTGTTAATTCCTTAGGTGGTCTCTGTCCAAAATCCCACCAACTATATTCACCGTATTTATCAAAATCAATATAGGAAACGCGTGTAATGATTATTTCTTCTCTATTTAGTCCTAATGCCATAAGAGCATTGATGATTCTTTGTTCAAACTCCTTGTAATCATGTATAAAAATAACGGCAGACTTTTCTTTTCGATTCAATTTCTCTACTTCTTGAGGATCCAGATTGTCCATAAAATCTCTAAAATATGATGCTGGTACCGTCGCTGTTAAGCTATGCTTTCCCTCTTCTTTTGGACAATCAAACATACTTTGCTTTAAAATATAAAAACAAAAACATGGCAACTCCATATCCCGAGATCTCTTCAAGTAAACGCGTTGGCCAATGGGGATAAGCACCAGATCAGAATATTTTTTATATTTCTGATTCAATTCAATTGCATGCTCAATATCAAACACATGAAATGTTGCCATTGTTACTTCTAATTTGTCTCCAAGTCCTTCCCCTTTTTCAAAAGCGTATTTAACCCAAGAGCTCGGTGTACTAAATTTGATTTCACCTTTTTTTAAAAAAGTTTCAGCATATTTTTGAGTAGTGCAGCGAAATACTGAAACAAAGTTTTCAGGTTCTGCCCATACACCTTTTTCTTCCATTCCATGAATCCTCCTTATATTTGAAACAAAAAGCCTTTAATATCAACAGCTCATAAAACGACAATGAGCAGGATTGGGAATATTTAAATATTCGTGAATCGATTAAAATATTCTGCCCGTCCCTCGGTTTACTCTAATAAAACAAAAGAAGAGCTGCCGCGAAGCAACCCCTCAACTATCGTACCCGTTAGGATTCCTGTAGAGCGTTAATTTTGCGCTTTGCACAAAAACGAGCGACTCCTGTACGATGGGTTAATCACGGGTCATTGCCCTTTAGCCATCTTAAGGAGGTCGCTCTATCTTGAAGTTTAAAGCCCAAACCAAACAAAATCATCTCCTTGAACGTATTTCAACCCAGCACCTTGTCGTCGGTATCGACATCGCCCAGCAAACCCACGTCGCACGCGCCGTCAACTTCCGTGGCATTCTGCTCGGCACTCCACTTCACTTCTCTAACGACGACGCCGGCTTCAGCCTACTGCTGCAGTAGATGAAAGATTTGCAGGAAACGCACCAACTAGACGACACCATAATTGGCATGGAACCAACCGGCCACTACTGGCTCAGCCTTGCTGTCTGGCTCAAACACCGCACACTCGAGGTCGTGTTGGTCAATCCTCATCTCGTCAAAAAGAACAAGGAAAACCGCGACAATACACCATCCAAAAGCGACATCAAAGATGCCTTCGTTATCGCCGACATAGTGAAAAACGGCTACTACTCCTTCATCAAAGAAACCAGTGAAGTATTCATGGAACTGCGCGTGCTCATGGCGAACCGGGAGACCATTGTCCACCGTCTCGTCAGCGTCAAGAATCAGATTCACCGCTGGGTAGACATTGTGTTCCCCGAGCTTCGGCAGGTATACAAGCACCTCATTGGCTCCGGATCGCTAGCCACACTGCGCCTCTTTCCTATGCCTGCCGATCTTCAGAAACTCACCGTTCGCCAGGTAGTCGACGGCTGGAAAACGGTCATGAAGCGGCACAGCGGTGAACGAAGAGCTGGCGAGCTGCTGACGCTGGCAGCGCGCTCCGTCGGCGCCAAGCATGCCGAGAAAGCCTACAAGCTTCATCTGCAACAGCTGCTGGCCGAATATGACCTGGCTATGGAGCAACTGCAGGTCATTGAGGATGAAGTCGCAGCTGCACTGGCCCAGATCCCGCTGGCTAAGCCCCTGCTTGCAATGAAAGGCATGAGCACCTTATCTGTCGCCGGCATTCTCGGTGAAGCTGGCGACCTCAGCGGCTATGCACATGGTAATGCACTGCTGCGGCATGCTGGCCTCAACCTGGCTGAAGCGAGCTCAGGCAAGTGGAAGGGCCAGATGTCCATCAGCAAACGTGGTCGACCAAGGCTTCGGCATGCCCTGTTCATGGCAACCATGGCCCTCATCATGAACGATGTATCGTTTAAACGACAGCATGAATTGAATGTGAAGACGAAAAGCATGAAGCCGATGCGCTCTGTGATGAAGCTATGCGGCAAGCTTGCTCGCCTTCTGGTTGCCATGGCACGAAGCGGCGAAGCCTACGAACCAGATCGAGTTCTTCCTATGAAACAAGCTGCGTAACCGCTTCTCAATGAGCACGAATACTGGCTTATTCGCGGGATCTCAAGACTGCACGGAGTACCGGATTACATTGAACAAAAGGGCACAGACCCGTACCGTTAGGATAACCGGCCTCCACCCACCGGATAGGCGTAACGAAGCATTCCTGTAGAGCGTTAATTTTCCGCTTTGAAAAAAGAGAAGCGCCCTCGTAAGATAGAATTGTGCACAGGGTCAGCAACCCTAAAATTCACTATCTAGGAGGATGCTCTACAATGAAATTTAAACAACATAACGCTCAAAATCAACGGATTGAACATATTACCAGTAATCACATTGTTGTCGGTATCGACATAGCCAAAGAGACCCAAGTCGCTCGAGCTGTCACTTACCGAGGTATCGAGCTAGGTAGGCCATGCTCGTTTAAAAACAACGATGTTGGGTTTAAAAAAATTTTAACTTGGATTAATTCATTGCAAAAGCAACACAACA